>NZ_CP176503.1:4800000-6065000 GCF_046267975.1 Streptomyces flavusporus
GCACCCAGTCGCAGGTCTGCTCCAGTTCGGGCAGGACGTGCGAGGACAGCACGATGCTCATACCGCGGTCGGCGGCCTCGGCCATCAGCGCCGCCATGATCTCGCCTCGCGCCACGGGGTCGAGGTCGGCCATCGGCTCGTCGAGCAGCAGCAGTTCGGGCCGCTTGCCGAGCGCCAGGGCGAGCGCGACACGGGTGCGCTGTCCGGGGGACAGCTCGCCGACGCGGGCGGTGAGCGGGATGCCGCCCTCGCAGACGGTCCGCTCGGCGGCCACCTGGTCCCACGTGGAGTTCAGCTTCTCGCCCATCCGCAGGGTGTCCGCCACGGTGAAGCGGGGGTAGAGCGGCTTGTCCTGGGTGAGCAGAGCGACCCGGGCGCGGGCTTCGGATGTGCCCGGTACGGCGTCCAGCACGCGTATCTCCCCGGAGTCGGCGTGCAGCAGGCCGCCGGCCAGGTGCAGCAGGGTGCTCTTGCCGGCGCCGTTGCGTCCGACGAGGGCGGTGATACGTCCGCTGGGCACGGTGAACTCGCAGTCCCGCAGGGCCCAGCCGCTCCGCGCCCGGTAACGGAATCCGAGTCCCGTGGCGCGCAGTGCGGCCGGCGCGTCAGGCCCGGTCATGCGTCCTCCTCTTCGCGCTCCCGGTCGCCCGGGGTGTGCTCGTGTTGCTCGTTGTCGTGGGCGTCCAGAGCGGCGGTGACCATTGCGAGGATGTCGGCCCGTTCCAATCCCGCCGCGCGGGCGCGTGCCGTCCAGTCGGTGAGGTCCGTGCGCAGGGGCGAGTCGTTCTCCGCGCCGGGCCGCGCGAGCGACCGCGTCACGAAGGTCCCCAGCCCACGGCGCAGTTCGACCAGGCCGGCCTGCTCCATGTCGCGGTAGGCCCGCAGCACGGTGTTGGGGTTGATGGCGGTCGCCGCCACCACCTCCCTCGCCGTGGGCAACTTGTCCCCGACCTTCAACGTGCCCATCCGGAGCGCCCGTTCGGTCTGCTCGACGATCTGCACGTAGGCGGGTACGCCGCTGCCACGGTCGATCCGGTACTCGACCACGTCACCTTCCATGGCTCCAGTGGGCTTCCATTAATGAATTAACACAAGCATGGTGGAGGTGTGGCCGGGCTGTCAACGGGATGAACGTCGAGGCGTGGCGCAGGCCACAGGAAGTGCTGTGGCACAGGCCACAGGAACCCGGGTGGGACGGCGGAGCGTACAGAGTGTGAGGCATACAGAACCAGCGGAGTCGATGCGTGCGCGCGTACGGGCAGGGGACCGTGCGGCATTCGCCGACCTGTACGACGAGCACGCGAGGGCGGTCTACAACCATGCCCTGCGCCTGACCGGCAACTGGTCGGAGGCGGAGGAGGCCATGTCCGAGACCTTCCTCGCCGCTTGGCGTACCCGGGAGACGGTGGAGCCGGAGGGCGGTTCACTCAAGCCCTGGCTGCTCGGCATCGCCACGCACAAGGCGCACAACGCCAACCGTGGTCTGCGCCGCCGGCTCGCCTTTCTGGCGCACAGCCCGGAACCACGTCCCGTCGAGGACTTCGCGGACGAGACGGCCGGCCGAATCGACGACGCCCGCCGTCTCGCGGTGGTTCACGAGGCGCTGGGCCGGTTGCGCCGCCAGGACCGGGAGGTGTTCGCGCTGTGCGTGTCGGCCGGGCTGGACTACCAGCAGGCCGCCGACGCGCTCGGCATCCCGGTCGGCACCGTGCGGTCGCGGCTGTCGCGCGCCCGGGCGCGGCTTGCCCGGATCAGCTCCGGTCAACTCGACCGCGCACAGGCGGAACCGCGGGGCCCTCGCGGAGAGAAGGAGAGTGAGGCCGCGTTCGCGGCCAAGTTTCTGCAGGAGGAAACCGGATGAACAACAACAATCCGCAGCACGCCGGTTCCGCCCGGAGTGAGGCCGAGGAGTTGCTGTCGGCTCCGGCCGAATGGGACCTCCCGCCGAGCAGACACCTCCACTACAAGGACGTTCTGATGCAGCAGATCGACCACGACCGCACCCCTTCCCCCCAGGCTCGCCCGGCGCCCCGCCGCCGGCCGGCGCGTGGAGTGGTGCTGTTGCCCCTCGCGTCGATGGCACTGGCCGGGGCGCTGATCGTCACGCTCTCCGGCGGAGACGACACCCCCGCGCCGGCGACCCGAGCCGCCGAGGCCAACAGCGCTTCCGCCATTCTCAACCGGATCGCAGTCGCCGCCATGGCAACCGAAGAGACACCGGTGAAGGACGGACAGTTCGTGTACGTCGAGAGCCTGGTCCGCGAGAACAAGGGCGCCTTCGAGGGTCCCGTACGGCTCGGCGCCCTGCACAAGCGGGAGGTCTGGATGTCGCAGAACCCCGGCCCGGTCACGAAGACCGGGTGGATCCGCGAATCCGGGAAGGACGCCGTGATGCCCGGTCAGCTGGGCCCCATCGAGTCCACCGCCCCCCTCTCGGCGGGCATCGACCACCCGACGTACAAGTGGCTGGCCTCGCTGCCCACCGACCCCGACGCGCTGCTCGACCTGCTCTACACCCAGACCAGGGTGGAGGAGGGCGAGTCGAAGGAGCAGGCCGTCTTCAACGTGATCGGCGACCTGGTGAGCGAAACGATCATGCCGCCGGCGAACGCCTCCGCGTTCTACAAGGCAGCCGCAAAGATCCCCGGCGTGCAGGAGATCCCCGACGCCGTCGACGCCGCCGGCCGGCACGGCATCGCCATCACACGCGAGGACGCCTCCTCCGCGACCCGTTACGAATGGATCTTCGACAAGGACACCCTCGCCTTCCTCGGCTCGCGCGCGTACATCACCCATGACGAGGCCAAGAGGCTCACTTCCGACACACTGTTCAGAACCAGCGCGATCATGAAGCGCACGGTCGTCGACCAGCACGGCAAGGCACCCGCCAAGACCGACAGTTGACCTGCATCACGTCGGGTCCCTCGGGCGGTTCCATCTCCCCGCCCGAGGGACCCGACGTCCGCCATGACGATCAGCGGGTGCCGGCCGGGATCGAGTTCGCGTGAGTTCGGTTCTCGTCACCTGCTCCAGCTGAAGGCCCAGGTCGGAGACCTGGGCCTGGTCCGTTGTCGGCAGGTTCAGTGGCCGGCGTGCTCGGCAAGCGTGTGCGCCACGAGCGCGTTGGCATGGCCGTGCCCCAGGCCGTGCTCGCTCTTGAGCCAGGAGACGAGTTCCATGTGCCTGGTCAGCGGTGAGGTGCGGATCAGGGCTTTCCACTCCGCTATCGGACGGCCGTACTTCTTCTCGATCGAAGGGAAGTAGCCGGCCGGGCCCTTCACAGGTGCGGTCACGTCAGTCGCATCCTTTCCTTCAGTCGATCAAACGACTTCATGTCGCGGTCAGCGCCGCCGGAGCCGTCACGCAAGGCTGCGAGGTACTCCTGCGCGTGTTGTCGGTCATGACCGGCGGGGACAGGAGAAGTAATCGACCTACAGAAGTGACCTGAGTCACCTGCCCCTCCGTCAGTCGCCCCACTGGGCGAGCGGTCCGTACGCCGGGGCGACGGCGGACGGGAGTTGCGGGGGCGCGGCGTGGCAGGTGAAGCCGAGACGAGTCAGTGCCCTGGTCATCTCCCCGACGGTGAAGTCACGGCGGTCCTGGCCCGTGATCACCTCGCCCACCTGCTTGACCGGATACACGCGGCCGCCGATGTCGACGCAGACGGCGGTGACGGGCTCGGGTCGGACGCTCTCCATCGATGTCTCCACCTCGCTCTTGAAGAGGTCGAAGGGATAACGGGCGATCACACAGCGCATGGTGCCTCACCAGGAGTCGGGATGGCGGGAGGGGGTGGAACAGCGGCGGGTGTCTTCGGAGGATCCTGGCCCGGGAAACGGAACAGGGGCCCGCACCCAAGGTGCGGGCCCCTGTTTCGTCGTATGTGTGTACGAAATTCAGACGCGTTCGGACGCGAGTGTCAGGCGGGAACGATGTTCTCCGCCTGCGGGCCCTTCTGGCCCTGCGTCACGTCGAAGGTCACCTTCTGGCCTTCCTGCAGCTCACGGAAGCCCTGGGTGGCGATGTTCGAGTAGTGGGCGAAGACGTCGGCGCCGCCGCCGTCCTGCTCGATGAAGCCGAAGCCCTTTTCCGCGTTGAACCACTTAACGGTACCGGTGGCCATGTCAATTCTCCTGAGGCAGTGCTGGAGGCCCGCACCTCGCGGGCTCCCTCATCGCTGTGATGATCACCTGCCCGGGAATCCCGAAAAACGGCAACCACAACTGCAATTCACGTCGAGTCTAGCACGGAAGAAATCGGCGACAAGGAAGCGAGAAGGGAGGGGGAGAAAATCCCGGACCATACGACGGCCGGGTGCAGGGAAAAGCCTCTTCCAGTACCGGTCGAATTTCTTCTCCGGCGCCGTCAGATTTTCACTCGCCGCCGCTGTCAGGCCCCTCGTCCGGACGGCCTTCCGGGCGGCGCAGTTCCTCGTTGGCGCGCAGGGCCTCGTCCAGCCGGTCCTCGAGACCGATGATCCGGCAGGCGGCCTCGATCGGGGTCCCCTGGTCGACCATCTCGCGGGCGCGGGCGGCGAGGCGCAGCTGGTGGCGGGAGTAGCGGCGGTGGCCGCCCTCCGACCTCGTCGGCGTGATCAGTCCCGCCTCGCCGAGGGCCCGCAGGAAGCCGGGCGTGGCACCGATCACCTCGGCGGCACGACCCATGGTGTACGCCGGGTGGTGGTCGTCTTCCAGCCGGTGGGCGGTGTGCGACCGGTCTTGCGAGGGCATGGGCACCTTCCTGCGGACCACCGAAGTCGCGGCCCGCACCAGGGGAGCGGGTTCCCCGTAGGGGAACTCTAGTCGCCCGTGCGGAATTCCTGCCGCCGCGGGCACAGATGTCCTCGGCCGGGCACGCGCGGCCACTGTGCCGACACAGCGCTCGTGACCCGCGGCGACCAGGACCCCACTTCTTCCCGCCCGTAACCTCGGATGTGACCTTCATCACAGTGCGGGTCTCGGCGCGTTCCCCGGCGTCTCGTCCGCCGGCGCCGACGGCAGCCGAACGCGGGCCCATCGAAGGAGGTCAGGGGCGCTGTTGCCGGAGGCGCCCGACCGCAACGGCGGGGCCGGGCGGAGCAATATCTGTGGTCGTGACGTGAGAAATCGACGCGGCGTGCGAGGAATATTCCCCAGCCGACAGACCGGGCGGAATTATTTACCACGCCTGGACGATGACGCCGTGGTACTGTCCATATCAGTTGCAGTTGTGGTTGCCAGAAGGTTTTTCCGACGGGTCGATCATTACGGCGACCGGAGTCCGCACAGGGCGAACTCCGAACACCGTCCCGAAGGAGAAAAAATGGCTACCGGTACCGTGAAGTGGTTCAACGCGGAAAAGGGATTCGGCTTCATCGCGCAGGACGGCGGCGGCGCCGACGTCTTCGCCCACTACTCGAACATCGCCACCCAGGGCTTCCGCGAGCTGCAGGAAGGCCAGAAGGTGACGTTCGACGTCGCGCAGGGCCAGAAGGGCCCGACGGCCGAGAACATCGTTCCCGCCTGACACCAGAACTGACGCTTGCTTCGCAGCTGGGGCCCGCACCTTGGGGTGCGGGCCCCAGCTCGCTATGTTTCAGGGCGCCGCAGAAGAGGATTCTCGGTTCGCCCCCCATCATTTTCGGCTCGTTCTCGCGATTCTCGGCGCTGTTCCATGACTGCGCCATTTCCTTGATACGTGCCGCATCAAGGAAAGTGTGAAGGTTCCGCATGAGCCGTGCACGCACAAAGCGCACATACGACCGCTTCGGTGGCTCCGCCACCAACCGCTCCTCCGGCGCCCCGCGCCGTTCCAAGGGCTCCAAGGGCTCCAAGGGCTCCAAGGGCTACGGAGGCCGACAGACCGCGCCGCAGGGCGACTTCGCGCTGCCGGTGACGACGACGCCCGCGTTGCCCGCCGTCGAGTCGTTCGCCGATCTCACCCTGTCGGCGCCCTTGCTGGCCGCGTTGGGCCATGAGGGCGTGACCGTACCGTTCCCGATCCAGGCGGCGACCCTGCCGAACTCCCTGGCCGGTCGTGACGTACTCGGCCGTGGCCGCACCGGTTCGGGCAAGACCCTTGCCTTCGGCCTCGCGCTGCTGGCCCGTACAGCGGGTCGGCGCGCCGAGCCACGGCAGCCGCTCGCCCTCGTCCTCGTACCCACCCGCGAGCTTGCCCAGCAGGTCACCGACGCGCTCACCCCGTACGCCCGCGCTGTGAAGCTGCGGGCGGCCACCGTGGTCGGCGGGATGTCGATCGGCAAACAGGCCGCTGCGCTGCGGGCCGGGGCGGAGGTCGTCGTCGCGACGCCGGGACGGCTCAAGGACCTCATCGACCGGGGCGACTGCCGGTTGGACGACGTCCGCATCACCGTCCTCGACGAGGCCGACCAGATGGCCGACATGGGGTTCATGCCCCAGGTCACCGCGCTGCTCGACCAGGTGCGCCCGGACGGACAGCGGATGCTCTTCTCGGCCACCCTGGACCGCAACGTCGACCTGCTGGTCCGCCGCTATCTGAGCGACCCGGTGGTCCACTCCGTCGATCCGTCCGCAGGCGCGGTCACCACGATGGAGCACCACGTGCTCCACGTACACGACACGGACAAGCAGCGGACGACCACCGAGATCGCGGCGCGAGACGGCCGGGTGATCATGTTCTTGGACACCAAGCACGCGGTGGACCGGCTGACCAAGCACCTGCTGAAGAGCGGCGTCCGCGCCGCGGCCCTGCACGGTGGCAAGTCCCAGCCGCAGCGCACGCGGACCCTCGCCCAGTTCAAGAGCGGGGATGTGACAGTGCTGGTGGCGACCAATGTCGCCGCGCGCGGGATTCACGTCGACAACCTCGACCTGGTCGTCAACGTGGATCCGCCCACCGACCACAAGGACTACCTGCACCGAGGCGGTCGTACGGCCCGCGCGGGCGAGTCCGGCAGCGTCGTCACGCTCGTGACCCCCGACCAGCGCCGCGGCATCAGCCGGCTGATGGCCGCGGCCGGCATCACCCCGCGGATCGCCTCGGTACGTTCGGGTGAGGCGGAGCTCAGCCGTATCACCGGGGCTCAGGCGCCTTCCGGTGTCCCCGTCGTGATCACCGCGCCCGTGGCGGAACGTCCCCGCCGCGCTGCGTCTTCCAGGTCTTCCAGGTCTTCTTCAGCTGCTTCGTCTTCTTCATCTTCTTCGTTCCGCGGCCGCCGCGGCCGCGTTGCTCAGGGTCGACCCGCCGGCGAGACGTCAGGTCGCAGGACGCGGCGGCAGTCCACGCTCGACCCGGCGGCGTAGAGCCATCGGACCAGAAAGCTCACCCATCTCGGAGGAGGCAGCTTTGACGCCGGTTCAGGTGCAGCAACTTCAGTTGGCTCCCGCCCTCGTGACCGGGGCCGAGGACGTGGACGCGTCCTGGCCGCGGGTCCGTGACGACATGACCGTCGAGGTGGCTCTGTCCGTCATGGCCGGTGCCCGTGTCGAGTATCTGCTCCTGTGCGACGGGGACGATCAGCGCACAGGGTCCATCACCCGGTCCGAGCTCGCCGTTCACCGCGGGAGCAGCACGTACACGGACCGGACCCGGCTACGGGACGTCCTCGCCGGACCGTTCTCCTTCTCTCTGTGAGGCATCATGCGCTGTGTCATCGCCCGATACCCGTTCGAACTGACCAAGAACGAAGTGCTGGCCTCGATGAAGGGCATCACACCCGAACTCATCTCGGGTGAGTCCGTGACCATCGGCCGCCGCCGCTACCCCGTCAAGCAAGTGGGCGAAGTCATCACCCGGCAGGACCGTCGCGACTTCACCAGCGGCGAGGTCGTCCGGGCCATGACCCGCCTCGGCTTCACCTGCCACGACCACCCCGACGCCACGCCCGTACGTGTCCCCACTCCGCTCCAGGCGGCGACGGAACTCCTCGGCGGCCCCGCACCCCGGGACGCATGAGCAAGCGCGAAAGCCGTCATCGGGCAGTCCATCGGGATACGCCGATCCGTCAGTCGGCGTCCACCAGCCCCGTGGCCCGGCCTTCGTCGTCCCAGCGGACCTCGAGCACGCGCTCGACGGCGTCGCGGTTGACGGGGCCGAACACATGCGGGAACAAAGTGCTCTCGGCGACGCCGGGAGGCGGAGCAGGAGCGGCCGCCTCCCACTCGCAGTTCGCGGTGAGCCGGTCCTCGTCGAGGACCAGCGCCAGCAGAGGCCGGGGGCTGGTGCGGTAGAACGCGTTGACGATGGTGAGCGTGGTCTCCTCGTCGGGAGAGCAGTGGACGAAACCGTCCTCGGCGAGGGAAACGGGTGTGTACGGCCGGTCGGGATCGGCGTTCCACTCGTCACGCGACACGACGTGATAAATCATGATCCGGTTATACAGCAGTAGTTGCACGGCCTCAGGGGTAGCCGCGGCATCCACCAACGGCTAGCGCTCACCGAGGAGTTCCGCCGCGTAGCCGGCCGCCGCGGCGACGCCGGGCACCTCATCCTCCGGCGCGGCGACCAGCAGGGCACACCGTGGTCGGCGCTGTCGCGGTCCCTGGCCCTGGTGCGGACGTACGCCAGGGTCTGCAGACCGGGAACGTACGACGACACCACGGCGTCGAGTGCGGCGCCGCAGCCGTCGAGTTCGCAGTCGCGCGAGGTGCACTGGGCCGCGTGCAGCGGCAGGGGCGCTGAAGGCGCCGGTCGGCATCGTGCTGGGCCTCGCCTCCTGGCGGTCACTGCGCCAGGCCGTCCAGGCGCTGTGCCGGACCACCGAAGCGGCGCTGATCCTGCAGCACATGGAACAGCAGACGGGCCCGCAAACAAACGACGGTAATCCAGGAATATAAGTTCTTCGGCGCTTGAACATCGCCGATTGCGTGCCGTTATTCACACTCCGTGCGCCCCTTTCGAGTGACTCGCATCCCCCGAATGCCCGACATCTCTCCCACTGTTGGGCTCGTTAGGTGATCGTGACTTGGAAGGAAGGGCCCGTGGCCAAGACGCTTTTCGGGCACGACACCGGCGACCTCGAGACGAATGTCGATGTGCGCCTCATGTACTGCTCGGACCTGCTTGATGATTTCCATAAAAAGATCAGACAGATGGAAAGCGAATACCTCCGGGCGATGATGGGGCTGTATGACCACGATGCGCGATGAGTCCGGGCTCTACGATTTTCAGACCTCGGTCGATACCCAGCAGCTGTGGAGCGTGGCCCCGGAACCGGACATCCCGCCGAACGACTGGGACCCGGTCGAGGAACTGGCCCAGATGCTGTCCACCGCGTCCGCCGAGCCCACTCCGGACCGGCTGGCCGGGCGACCGCATCGCAGGAGCAACCGGCGGCGGCCCCACCCGGAATCCCATTTCCTTGACGGCGGTCAGCGTGTCACTCACGTCACGCTCCTGATCGCGGCGATCACGTTGAGCGCGGTGTGCATGCTGGGATGGTCGCTCTCCTATTCCTATGACCAACTGCGCGCCATCGCCTCGTCCGTGCTGCCCATGAGATTTGCGCAATGGTGGCCGATGACGGTGTTCGGGCCGTGGCTGGTGGCGGCGCTGTCCATCGTGCGGGCAACCGTTCAGCAGCGGAGCGCGCGGCGGTCCTGGTGTGTCATCCTCGCCGCGTCCGCCCTGGCGGTGGCGCTGTCGGTCGGCCACTCGTCACGCTCGATCCTGTCGTTAGTGATCTTCGGAATTCCGCCGGTCACCGCTCTGGTGTGTTTCTGGGAGCTCGTCGGCCAGGTCTCGACGAAGCGCAGGCCTCGGCACGCCGTGGGCAGTCAGGGGAAAACCAAGCCCTGAAGGGTGCCGTACCGGCGCACACTCACGCGTGCGCCGGGGGCGGTGGCTCAGACGAGCCGCTTACGGCTCCAGAGGAACAGGAACGCCGTGACGGCGGCCGTCAGGGCCAGGAGGATCGGCGCGCCGAACCACTGCATGCCGTTCATCTGGGAGATCGGGAGATAGTCCACCGACCAGCCCACGACGTCGGCCTGCTTCAGGCACAGCTCGCGCGCCTGCTCGGTCTCCTCGTGCACACAGGTGCTCCAGCCGAGGAGCTCTCCGCTGCCGGTGAGGTACGACTGGTCGATCTGGTATGCGGCGTCGGGCAGCGTCGGGAAGGCGTTCTCAGCGAGGACGCCCTTGTTCGTGGTGACGGTGTCGCCGAGGGCCAGCCGGAAGTGGCCCCAGACGAGCTGGACGACGACGGCGAAGCCGAAGGTGACCACCATGGCCGCCAGCGTACGGCGCAGCACCATGCCGATGGCCACACCGCTCACGACGGTGAACAGGGTGAGGGCGACGGGCACCGGGCCCGTGGTGTCGAACGCGGATCCGGAGGTCCAGTCCATGACCGTGTTCTGGTCCTTGACCGGGCTCCACCACCAGCCGAACACGACGGACAGCGCGACCGTGTTCACCACGATCAGCAGCGCGGTCAGGCCGAGCTCGGTGGCCAGCCAGCGGAGGCGACCGGTGGACTGGGTGGTGACGAGCTTGGCGGTGCCGTGCTCCAGATCGCCCGCGAGCAAGGGAGCGCCGACGAAGACGCCGAGGAGGATGGGTATCAGGCCCAGCGCCATGGAGGCGCGGCCGAAGGCCTCGGTGTACGGCTCGAGTTCCGGGCCCAGGCTCGGTATGTCCTTGGCGGGCCAGCCGTAGCCGGTGAGGAAGTCCGTCAACTGGGCGCGCTGGTAGACCATCCAGGCCAGGCCGATCGCCGTGCCGACGAGGATGGTCCAGTAGGGGGCCCGGCCCTCATAGGGTCAGGTCATTCCGCCGAGCCGAGGGCCGCGGGCCGAGCCGGTGGCCGGCGAGGTGGTGGTCGGGGTGTCGGTCACGGTGCTCACGCGGCCACCGCCCGGATGCCGTGCGCCTGGCCGGGGACCTGGGCGCTGGGCGTGATCAGGGGTGGGGCCTCGGGTGTGCGCAGGTAGGCGAGCAGGAGTTCCTCCAGGTTCGGGGTGTCGGTCTCCCAGGGGCCGCCGATGGGTCCGTCGGGGCGCAGCAGGGCGGTGTACTGCCGTCCGCTGGGGCGGGATTCGACGACGGTGTGGTGCGCGAGGTCCTTCGGTGTGCCCTCGCCGTCCCGGACTCCGGTGACCAGGGTGTGCGCCTCGCGCAGTTCGTCCACGCCGCCTGCGAGACGTACCCCGCCCGAGGCGATGACGACGAGGTAGTCGCAGACGCTCTCCAGCTCGGCGAGCATGTGGGAGGACATCAGCACGGTCGTGCCGTGCTCGGCGGCCTCGGCCATGAGGGTGGCCATCAGTTCGTGGCGCACCAGCGGGTCGAGGTCGGACATGGGCTCGTCGAGCAACAGCAGGTCGGGGCGCTTGCCGAAGGCGAGGGCGAAGGCGACGCGGGTGCGCTGTCCGCCGGAGAGGGTGCCGATCCTCGCGTTCAGGGGCACGTTCCCTGCACGGACGATGTTCTCGGCGGCCCGCTGGTCCCAGGATCCGGGGTTCAACTCACGTCCCAGACGCAGGGTTTCGGCCACGGTGAAGCGGCGGAAGAGCGGCTTCTCCTGGGCGAGGAACGCGGTGCGCCGGACGGCCTCGGTGGATCCCGGGGCGGCGCCGAAGACGCGCAGGTCGCCCTCTGTCGGCTCCAGCACATGGGTCGCTGTGCCCAGCAGCGTGGTCTTGCCCGCCCCGTTGGGTCCGACGAGTCCGCAGATCCGTCCCGCCGGCAGCCGGAAGGAGCAGTCCCGCAGGGCCCAGCCCCGCCGGTACCGCATGCCCAGCCCGACCGCCTCCAACGCCGGCCCGCCGGCGTACGTACCGTCACTCACCTGTGCTCCTCGCCTCTGTCATTGCGCCGTACTGCTTCTCCATGGCCGAAGCGACCAGCGCAGCCACGTCCTCCTGCTCCAGGCCCGCCTCGCGCGCCCGCGCCATCCACGCCACCAGCTCCCCGTGCAACGGCGAGTCCGCGCCCGTCTGGGGGCGGGCCAGCGAGCGGCGCACGAAGGTGCCGAGACCCGGCCGTGGCTCGACCAGGCCCTCGCGTTCCAGCTCCCGGTACGCCTTGAGCGTGGTGTTCGGGTTGACCGCGCTGGTCTCGGCGACCTCCTTGGCGGTCGGCAACCGGTCCCCCGGTTCCAGAACGCCGAGCCGCAGCGCCTGCTTCGTCTGCTGGACGATCTGCTGATAAGCGGGGACCCCGCTCCGCCTGTCGATGCGGAACTCCAAGCCCTCCACCACCATTTCACTACTTGATTAGACGATGGAGGGCCGCCGACGGACTTGTCGACGCCGGTCGTCCGGAGGCAGCCGGGGACGGTAGAGCGGACGACAACTCCGTCCGGGCCCTGGACAGTTGACGGTCGGCGTCAACATCCTCGATGGAGAAAGGTGCACGACACATCCAGTTGCCGCGGTCAATCCTCGGAAGGTGGCGCCAGGGAGGAATCGCATCCTGAGTGAGCGGTGCGGAGCACCGCGGCGGCATCCGGCGCTGGGAGAGGCCTCGAGTCGGATGGCCGGTTTTCCGTGTTCGAATGCGGGGGCCGCCGAGTGCGGGGTAGCGTCGCGGATGTGAAGCTGGTGGTGCAGGTGAAGCTGCTGCCGACGCCCGTACAAGCGGCGGCACTTGAAGCAACCCTGCGCGCCTGCAACGAGGCGGCCACCTGGGCCAGTCGCATGGCCTTCGAAAACGATGTGAAGAAGAACTTCGCGCTGCGCAAGCTCACCTATGACGAGGTGAAGGCGCGGTGGCGGCTGGGGGCCCAGGCCGCCCAGCACGTCGTGAAGAAGACCTGCGATGCCTACGCGACGCTGAAGGCGAACCTGAAGGCCGGGAATCTCGGGAAACCCGGCTCGAAGCGGTACCGCAGGGCCACGAGAAGCCGGTCGCCTTCCGGCCGGAGGGTGCGCAGCCCTACGACGACCGGATGCTGTCCTGGCAGATCGCCGAGCGCCGGGTCTCCATCTGGACCGTGCGGGGCCGGGTCAGGGACGTTGCGTTCACCGCCGCCCCCGAGCAGTTGGCCACCCTGGCCCTGTACCGCCGGGGCGAGTCCGACCTGGTGTGCCGGGACGGCGTGTGGTTCCTCCTGGCCACCTGTGAGGTGCCCGAAGCACCGCTGAACACCGAACCGGCGGACTTCCTCGGCATCGACCTGGGCATCGTGAACATCGCCACCACGTCCGACGGCGAGATCATGGCCGGACGCGACCTCAACCGCGTACGGGTGCGGGAACGCACGCTGCGCACCAAGCTGCAGAAGAAGAACACCCCGTCCGCCAAGCGCCGGCTGAAGAAGCGCAGGCGCAAGGAGGCGCGGCGGGCGAAGGACATCAACCACAAGATCGCGAAACATGTGGTGGCCGAGGCGGAACGCACCGGTCGCGGGATCACCCTGGAAGACCTCACGGGCATCCGCGAGCGGGTACGGCTTCGCAAGCCCCAACGGGCCACCCACTCCAGCTGGTCCTTCGCCCAGCTCGGAGGGTTCATCGCGTACAAGGCCCGCCGGGCGGGGGTGCCGGTGGTGTACGTCGATCCGGCGTACACCTCGCGCACCTGCGCCGAGTGCGGGCATATCGACAAGGCTAACCGGGTCTCCCAGGCCTGGTTCGCGTGCCGGAACTGCGGATTCGTTGATCATGCAGACCGGAACGGCTCCCGCAACATCCGCGCAAGAGCGTGGGAGTTGTGGCGAAGCGGGGCGCAGTCAATCGCCCCTGCCCCACCACCACGCCAGCGTGGCGGCGGGACTGGACGCAAACGCAGCGTCACCGCCAGTGACGCCCGTTGTGCAAGCCCATCGCTTAGCGACGGGTAGTTGACTTACGCGATGCTCCCCGACTATCCGCTCGCGGAGTTGTTGGACTCCATCCGACTCGCCGACAAACTGGACTTTCACGCCTGCTACGCCGCCAACGAGACCTGGCACAAGGACCTGTGGCTGCTCTTCGCCACGGCCGCCGGGCAGGCCCAGGGCGTTCACCGGCCGGGACCTCGCGGAGGTGACGGACGTGTACACCCAGCTCCGCCTGATCCACGACGGGATCACGCCCGCGTTCGCCTGAGCGGCCGAGTGGCGCACACGGACAGGCCGGCCGTTGAGCCGTTCGCGGAACTTCGGGGGCCCGGGAGGCGTTGCCAGTGGGAGGCCCGGGAATGCTGGCGGGCGACCGGAACGACATGGGCTGAAGCCGAGGTGGCACGGATGGCAATGTGGGATCGGATCAAGGACCAGGCCAAGAGTCTGCAGCAGCAGTCGCAGGGAACGCGGGGCTCCGGCGGACACGGGCGGCCGGGTACCGGGTCGTCCGGAGGATCCCGGGCCCAGCTGGTGAGCACGCTCAAGTCCCAGCTCACCTCGCTCAAGACGGAGCTGAAGAGCGGTGCCTACCGGGACGCCAGCATGGCGATGTGCGCCCTGGTCGCGGCGGCGGACGGGCATGTCGACCCGACCGAGCGCCAGCATGTGGAGTCGCTGATCCTGCACAACGACGTCCTGCAGAACTTCCCGCCGGAGCAGCTGCGCCAGCGGTTCAACAAGCATGTCGACCAGCTGGCGTTCGACTTCCCGCAGGGCAAGAGGGACGTCATGCAGGAGATCGCCAAGGCGGCCAAGAAGCCGACGGAGGCCAGAGCGGTCGTGCAGACCGGCTTCGTCATCGCCGGTGCGGACGGATACGTCGCCCCGGCCGAGGAGCAGGTCCTGCGCGAGGCGTGCTCGGTGCTCGGGGTGTCCCCCCAGGAGTTCGGCCTCTGACCCCGCGGGCACGGCGTACGAGCTGGGCGGCGCCGCGTTCACCCGCAGTGCGGCCTCGGCATCGCCCGCGGTGATCCGTACACCGGGGCGGTGGGGGCGCGTGGACGTGGCAGGAGCGCTCGGGCGGTCGGCAGGGCTGCCCGACCGCCCCCTTCACGCTCGCACGTTCCGGTGATCGCCGTTGATCGTCCTGTCGGCGTCCGGCGGCGCACCCTATCCAGGACGTATGGATGAAGTGCGCATCGCTGACCGTCATTCTCCCTTCTCCAGGCGGAAGTTCACCGCCGCGACCGCGGCGGCCGTCGGGATCGGCGCGGCGGGACCGGCCGTCGCCGCACCCGCCCGTCCCCGAGAGGCGCCCTGCCCGCCGAGATCCACCGCCGACTGGGCCACCTGCCTCGCGGTCGCCCGCGCGCTGCTGGTCGTCGACGACGACAACCGGCTGCTCGTGCCGGCGTACAAGAAGATCCTCGACACCGGTCTGCCCCGGCCGAGGACCGGGAACGCCAAGAAGATCCTGGTCGTCGGTGCGGGGCCGGCGGGTCTTGTGGCGGCCTGGCTGCTGAAGCGGGCCGGGCATCGCGTGACGCTGCTGGAGGCCAACGGCAACCGGGTCGGCGGCCGGATCAAGACCTTCCGCACCGGCGGACATGAGCAGGCGGCGCAGCCGTTCGCCGATCCGCGGCAGTACGCGGAGGCCGGGGCCATGCGGATCCCCGGGAGCCATCCGCTGGTGATGTCCCTGATCGACCGACTGGGCGTCGAACGGCGGCCGTTCCATCTCGTGGACGTCGACGGCGAGGGAAAGCCGGTCAACCGGGCGTGGCTCCATGTCAACGGCATCCGCGTGCGCCGCGCCGCCTACGCGCGGGCGCCGCGCAGGGTCAACCGGTCCTTCGGGGTGCCGCGCAAGTACTGGGACACACCGTCCGCGACCATCCTGCGCACCGCCCTGGACCCGGTGCGCGACGAGTTCAGCACGGTCGGGCCGGACGGCAGGCGCGTCGACAAACCCCTGCCCGAACGGGTCGAGGGGTGGGCGCGGGTCATCCAGCGGTACGGAGACTGGTCCATGTACCGGTTCCTGACCGAGCAGGCCGGCTTCGACGAGCGCACGGTCGATCTCGTCGGCACGCTGGAGAATCTGACCTCGCGGCTGCCCCTGTCGTTCGTCCACAGCTTCATCAGCCAGTCGCTGATCAGCCCGGACACCGCGTTCTGGGAGCTGGTGGGCGGTACGGCGACGCTGCCGGACGCGCTGCTGCGGCAGGTGAAGGACGTCGTGCGGATGGACCGGCGGGTCACGCACATCGAGTACTGGGACCCGGACCGGCGCGGCGACGTCTCCCACGTCCGGGCCGGCGGGCCGCACGTGTGGGTGGACACGGTGTCCGAAGGGCGGGACGGCAAGGTCGTACGGGAGGAGTTCACCGGGGACCTCGCGATCGTGACGGTGCCGTTCTCCGGGCTGCGGCAGGTGCAGGTCAGGCCGCTGATGTCGTACGGCAAACGGCGTGCCGTCGCCGAGCTGCACTACGACAGCGCGACCAAGGTGCTGCTCGAGTTCAGCCGCCGGTGGTGGGAGTTCGGGGAGGATGAGTGGAAGCGGGAGCTGGATGCCGTACGGCCCGGCCTGTACGAGGAGTACCGGAAGGGGAAGGCACCCGCCGACGGGAGTCTGCTCGGCGCGCATCACTCCGTGCCGGCCGGACACATCACCCCGGCGCAGCGCGTGCACTACGCCGCCAACCGCTGGGCCACGCGTGAGCAGCCCGAGGCCGCGGACATCATCGGCGGCGGCTCGGTCTCCGACAACTCCAACCGCTTCATGATCAACCCGTCCCATCCGGTGGCCGGCAGCCGAGGCGGTGTCGTGCTCGCGTCCTACAGCTGGGCCGACGACGCCTCCCGCTGGGACTCCCTCGACGACGACGCCCGCTACCCGCACGCCCTCAGGGGGCTGCAACAGGTCTACGGGCAGCGCATCGAGGTCTTCTACACCGGCGCCGGCCGCACCCAGAGCTGGCTGCGCGACCCGTACGCGTACGGCGAGGCGTCGGTCCTGCTCCCGGGCCAGCACACGGAGCTCCTGGCGGCCATCCGCGCCCCCGAGGGACCGCTGCATTTCGCCGGGGACCACACCTCGGTCAAGCCGTCCTGGATCGAGGGCGCCGTGGAGTCGGGGGTACGGGCCGCGCTGGAGGTGCACCTGGCCTAGGGCCATGGGACAGCCGTACGAGAAGTGGGCCCGTCGCCTTGCGCGCGATGGGCCCGCCTCGTGGCGCCATGCGCGGGTTGTCCTCCGGATGCAGGGCACCGGAAACCTGTGAGCGGGAAATCTGTGCAGGAGCGTCACACAGGCTGCACACAGCCGCAGGAATCCCTCGTTAGCGTTGCTGGCCGTTCGGGGCTCGCTGTCAACTCAGGAAGACCGCAGATGGACTACTGGCAACGGATGGACTACTGCTCCTCGTGCCGTCGGCATCTCAACGGCGCCCTGGTGTGCCCCGGTTGCGGCGCCTACGCCCCGGACATCGCTCCGGACCCGGCCGACACCGCTCCCACGGACCCGCCCCCGCAGACCGTCCCGCCCGCCGAGGCCGGCGGCGCGATACCCGCGCCGCAGGGCCGGGCGGCGCGGCGGCGCCAACGGGCCCGTTGGAAGAAGAGCCGGCGCAAGGCCGTGATCGCGACCGCCGTCGCGCTCGTCGGCGGCGGACTGACCCTCGCCGCGATGGACCGGCACTCCGGCGAGGGGGCCCAGGCGGCGACGGCGCAGGACGAGGTGAGCCTGGGTGCCGCGGAGCGGCCCACGGCCGAGCGCGACCGCCCGTCGACCGCCCCGCCCGAGACACCGCGTTCCTCCCCGACGGCTCCCGCATCCGACCCGGCGCGGCAGCGGCCCGACGCGCCCCGCACCACGCCGGAGAGCACCCGGCCGGACGCCCCCGTCACGCCCCGCCCGACAGGTCCGACGACGCAGACGGAGTCCGTCGTCCCGTCCCTGCCCTTGGTTCCGCAGCAGCGCGCCGACTCCCCGGCCTCCGGCGCGACGCCCCCCGCCACGACCGCTCCGACGTCCGGCCCCGCTGACAGCGGCGGTACGGACCCGGGCACCACCCCGTCGACTCCGGCACCGGCACCGACCTCGCCGTCGTCGCCGGACTCGCCGTCGCGGCCGGAGCTCTGCCTGCTCGTCATCTGCCTCGGCGGCTGACCGCGCCGGGCGGCGTCAGCAGCCGAACCTTGCGTCACAACCGCTGGTGCTGCGGGTACTGCGTCGCCAGTGCCCAGATGACGAAGAAGTCGATGGCGATCAGGATCAGCGCCCACAGGGGGGCGTACGGCAGGAAGAGGAACTGGGCGATCAGGCTCAGCGAGGCCAGGGCGATACCGGCGACGCGGGCCCAGCCGGCGCCCTTGAGGATGCCCCAGCCGGTGACGAGGGCCACGACGCCGAGGACCAGCAGGATCACTCCCCAGCCGGTGAGGTTGATCTCGTAGACGTAGGAGCCGATCCGGGCGTACACGTCGTCCTCCGCGATCGCGGCGATGCCCTGGAAGATCGCCAGGATGCCGTTCAGCGTCATCAGGACGCCGGCGAAGTGGATGCCGCCGGTGAGTGCGCCAGGGGCGCCGGGCGGAGGAGGAGTCGGGGCGGCCCTCCGGTGCGCGGTGTCCCAGACCGGCGGCTCGTTCGCGTGCGGCTGGTCGGTCATGGCCGGGCTCCGTCTCTGTCCTGCGCTGCCCTGAAAGGCTCGTGTTTCGATGATCCGGGCCGGTCCCGGCCGTCACCACGGGACGTACGCCATCCGGGTGAAGGCCATGCGGATGCGGGGTCGCGCGGGTGGGCCTTCACTGGAGTGGAGGACGCATTCTGGGAGGCGACATGGCCGGTTACCGGACCCGGTGGTGGGCGGTCGGAGCGGCGCTGGTGGTGGCCGTGGGCGCCGGGCTGACCGGTTGCACGGACGGCAACGACACCGAGCCGCGACCCACCGATGCCGCCTCGGCCGTGGAGTCGGCCGCCTCGCAGGCCTCGGACTTCTGGGCGTCGGCGACCGCCGAGGCCGAGCGCAGGGTCGACGAGATCACCAAGGGCATCGACGTCAGGGACGACGTGACCCTCGGCAGGCCGACGACCGCCGACGACGGACGGACCACCGTCGAGGTCACCGCCCGGAACACCACCGACTCGACGAAATCCTTCGTCGTGCAGGTCGACTTCAAGAACCGGCACGGCGACTTCCTCGACACCGTCGTCGTCACCGTCTCCGACGTCCGGGCCGGCGGGAGTGGCGAGGCCACCGCCCGCAGCACCCACAAGCTGTCCGGCGACGTACAGGCGGAGGTCGCACGAGCAGTGCGGTACTGACCATGGGCGAGACGGCGACCGCGGTGGCCTTCACCGAGCAGGACTACGCCGCGCGCATGCACCGGGCGGCGCGCGACGCGGCCGCCGCCGGGCTGTCCGGGCTGCTGGTCACGCCCGGCCCGGACCTGGAGTGGCTGTGCGGCTACCGGCCCCCCGCGATCACCGAGCGCCTCACCCTGCTCGTCGTCACCCAGGACTCCGAGCCCCGTCTGCTGGTCCCCGCGCTGGAACGCCCGGACGCGACGGCGGCCCCCGGCGCCGGTGCCCTGCGGATCACGGAGTGGCGGGACGGCCAGGACCCGTACGCCGCGGCGACCGGGCTGCTGCGCCCCAACGGGCGGTACGGCGTCGGCGACGCGACCTGGGCGATGCACCTGCTCGGCCTCCAGGAGACGCTGCCGCTGGCCACGTTCCGCTCGCTGAGCGTCGCCCTGCCGATGCTGCGGGCGGTGAAGGACGCGCACGAGGTGGAGCGGCTGGCCGCGGCGGGGGCGGCCGCGGACGCGGCGTACCGGGACATCCTGTCGGTACGGTTCGCCGGGCGCCGGGAGCGGGACGTGGCCGCCGACCTGGCCCGGCTGCTGCGCGAGCACGGGCACAGCCAGGTCGACTTCACCGTCGTCGGCTCCGGGCCGAACGGCGCGAACCCGCACCACGAGGCGGGCGACCGGTTGATCGTGGACGGCGACATGGTCGTCCTGGACTTCGGCGGTCTGAAGGACGGCTACGGCTCCGACACCTCCCGTACCGTGCATGTCGGCGAGCCCACCGTCGAGGAGCGCAAGGTGCACGACATCGTGCGGGTCGCGCAGCAGGCCGCGGTCGACGCGGTACGGCCGGGCGTGGCCTGCCAGGACATCGACCGGGTGGCCCGGTCGGTGATCGAGGACGCCGGGTACGGCGAGTACTTCGTCCAGCGCACCGGGCACGGCATCGGCGTCACCACCCATGAGCCGCCGTACCTCGTGGCGGGCGAGAAGCAGCCGCTCGTGCCGGGCATGTGCTTCTCCGTCGAGCCCGGCATCTGTCTGCCGGGCCGGTTCGGCGTCCGGATCGAGGACATCGTGACCTGCACGGAGCACGGCGGCCGCCGGCTGAACGACACCCCGCACGAGCTGGCCGTCGTCGACGGAGCGGCTGCTGCGGGTCGGTGAAGGCGGGGCAGGCCCGGGTCACAGTCCCAGCCACGCCGTGGTGTCCGGGCCCAGACGTCCGTCGGGCTCCAGGGGCGCGCTGGTCAGCAGCGGCTCCCCCGGCGGCATCGGTACGGGCGTGCCGGACAGGTTGGCCACACAGCGCCAGCGGTCGGAACGGGTGAACTGCAGGACGCCGGGCGGGGTGTCCTCCGCCCAGGTCAGCGTCTCGCCCTCGACCAGCTTGCGGCGCAGCCTGAGGGCCCTGCGGTAGAGCTCCAGGGTCGAGCCCTCCACCCCGTCCTGGGCCTGGACGGGGTACGACGCGAAGTTCGCCGGCTGCGGCAGCCAGGCACCGCCCGCGCCGAAGCCGTAACTGGGACCGGTCGTCGTCCACGGCAGCGGCACCCGGCAGCCGTCGCGGCCCTTGCGGACCCGGCCCGTCTGCTCCCAGATCGGGTCCTGGAGGACCGCGGTGGGCAGATCGGCGACCTCGGGCAGGCCCAGCTCCTCCCCCTGGTAGACGTACGACGACCCGGGCAGCGCCAGCATCAGCAGGGTCGCCGCCCGCGCACGCCGCAGTCCGGCCACCGTGTCGATCGCGGGCGCGTGGCCGCCGGACAACAGCCAGGCGTTGTCGTCCGTGCCGGGCGGGAGCATGAGGCGGGAGGTGTGGCGTACGACGTCGTGGTTGGACAGCACCCAGGTGGCCGACGCGCCGACCGCGCGGGCGTCCGCCAGCGAGTCGGTGATGACCCGGCGGATTTCTTCGGCATCCCAACCCGCTTGCAGGTACTCGAAGTTGAAGGCCTGGCCGAGTTCGTCCGGGCGGGCGTACAAGACGCGGCGGGCGCCCGGAACCCAGGCTTCTGCCACCGCCATTCGCGGCGGGGAGTAGGCGTCGAGGATCTTGCGCCAGTCGCGGTAGATCTCGTGGACCTCGTCGCGGTCGTAGAAGGGGTGGGTCCCTGGGGCGAAGTCGCTCAGCGCCTTCTCGTCGCTCAGCTCGGGCGCACCGAGGTCGCGCAGCGGCTCGCTCAGGTCCTTGGCGAGGGCGTGGGCGACATCGACGCGGAAGCCGTCGACGCCGCGGTCGGACCAGAACCGCAGGGTGGTGCGGAAGTCGGTGCGGACCTCCTCGTTCTCCCAGTTGAGGTCGGGCTGTTGGGGCGCGAAGAGATGCAGGTACCACTGGCCGTCCGGTACCCGCCGCCATGCGCTGCCGCCGAAGACGGACTGCCAGTCGGTGGGCGGGAGTTCACCGTGTGCGCCGCGGCCGTCCCGGAAGACATAGCGTTCGCGGGCGCCGGAGCCGGGCCCGGCGCGCAACGCCTCCTGGAACCAGACGTGCTGGTGAGAGGTGTGGTTGGGGACGATGTCGACGATGACCTTCAGGCCCAGGCGGTGCGCCTCGGCGACCATCGTGTCGAAGTCGTCGAGCGTGCCGAGGCGCGGGTCGACGTCGCGGTGGTCGGCGACGTCGTAGCCGCCGTCGGCGAGTTCGGAGGGGTAGAAGGGGCTCAGCCACAGGGCGTCCACGCCGAGAGCGGCGAGGTGGGTCAGGCGCTGGGTGACGCCCTTCAGATCGCCCAGCCCGTCGCCGTCCGCGTCGGCGAAGCTGCGCGGATACACCTGGTAGATCACGGCCTGGCGCCACCAGTCGGGGTTCTTCGGGGAGAGGTCGGGCTTGGTCACTCGGTCTCCTCTGCTGTGGGGAGGGCGGCTGTGCTTTCGGGCAACAGGAGGAGGCTGTCCAGTTGGCCGGAAAAGCGAACGTCGGCACGCGGCGGAGTGCCGGATTCCCCCTGTGACGAATTGGTGAGGGCCATCGGGAGAACCGCTGAACTCCCCTTCCGTTCCCGCAGGTTGACAGCGTTCTGCCGGTCGACCCACCATGTGCTCACACTGTGGCCCATGTGACCAGTGAGCCCAGTGTTCCTACGACGACCACTCACTCTGTGTACACCCATGTACACGCACGATGGGATACGCATGTCCATAGCGAGACGTGTCACCATGCGCCGCCTGCTGGGGACGGGCGCCGCGTCGCTCGCCCTCTGCGCGGCCTCCGCCTCCGGTTCCTGGGCCACCGGTTCGCCCGGCGGCGGTGACGGCTGGGAGGCCGGCGGCCAGTACAAGCCCGGAACGGGGGCGGGAACGGTCACGGAGACCGACCGCTGCCAGTTCTCGCTCGACGGCACGAACTTCTACGACTCCGTCAAGGTCGACGACGTGAGCCTGCGGCCCAGCGACGACGGCAAGGTCCACATCCAGGTCCGCACCGCCGGTGACGCCACCACCTGCACGGCCTCCCTCGCCTCGTACCTCGCCCACGGCGCCACCTTCGCGACCTCCGGCGAGCAGGTGTTCGTCGACTTCGACACCGTGACCGTGAAGCCGGGACAGACCGACTCGCTCGACATCGCGGTCCCGGACGCGGGCTGCTTCGCACAGATCGACCTCTACCGGGGCGCGGTCAAGTACGACGGCGAAGACCCCGACATCGGCGACGGCTTCGAACACGGCGACCTGCCCAAGGGCCCGGACCGCCCGGTCATCAAGGACAAGCTGATCGCGGCGTGGAACGGCGGGACGAAGGACTGCACGGCGACCGAGACGGAGCCGCCGTCGACACCGACGCCGTCCACCCCGGAGTCCTCGGAGCCGTCGGCTCCGGCTGAGACGACGCCGGAGGCGACGGAGCCGGAGGAGTCGACGCCGGTGGAGACCGAGACGCCGTCCGCTGAGGCGTCGACGACAGCTCCGACGAGCGAGCCCTCCGCTGCGGGCGGCGGCGGGGACCTCGCCGAGACCGGCGCGGACGGCAACACGATGCCGATCGCGATCGGCGCGGCGGTGCTGCTGGCGGGCGGCGCGGGGATCGTGCTCGTCACGCGTCGCCGGCGCGCTGTCCGCTCCTGACGTTCCCCTTGGCCCACCCACCCACCCGACTCGGTCAGTTGAAGGGTGGGCCACTGGGGCCCCGCCCCAGACCCCGGCCGGGACTCCGTTCCGGCTCGCGAGGAAAGGGCACATCAGGCTGGGCGACGTCCGATCGCGAGCAGGTGCGAGCTCGCCGCCAGCAGCTCCGGGTACGGCTCCGCCATGCGCGCTGCGGTCAGCGCCGACTCGAACATCGGTGAGTCGATCAGTGACTCGCCGGTGTGCCGCTCGGTCGCCGCTGTGGAAGTAGGCGGCGGTGAACGCCTTCCTGCCGTCATGGATCTGCGTGGCGAGGATGCTGCCGATGCTCTGCCGCATCGGTTCCTTGTAGAGGTGAGCGAACGCGGTGTGCTCGAACAGGGACGCGTACCGATTGATGCCGGCCGCGGCCAGGAGACCGCCCGGCTTCAGTACGCGGTAGGCCTCGGCCAGAGCCTGGTCGCGATCGGCGCGCTCGAGCAGGTGATAGAGCGGACCGAGCATGAGCACGACGTCGTACGAGGCGTCTTCGGCCGTGAGGTGGCGAGCGTCTCCGAGTTCGACGGTGGCGCCGGTCTGTTCGGCCCGTTCGATGTGGCGGGGATCGGGTCCACGAGGTGCACGGTGTAGCCGTCGTGGACGAGCCACCCGGCGTGGGCGCCGGGACCGCAGCCGACGTCGAGTACGCGTGCGGGCGGGGTGGGGAGGTGACGGCTCAGCAATTCCTGCGTGCATACCATCTCCAGGCGTCCGTCGACGGTCGTGGTCAGCCGGTCCGCCTCGTCGATGGTCTCGGTGTAGAACCTCACGATCTCCGGAGCTGCTTCAGGGCTCGTCATGCGGGCATTCTGGTGGGCTCACCGGTGGACCAGTCCAGTGATCGGAAGTGTGCCCACACGCCCCTGCTGAAGTACGAGCAGATTGCCGAGGATCTGCGCATCCGGCTGGTGCTGCTCGACGACGGCTCCCCGCACAGCTTGGTCACGGCATGGTTCCCGCCCGCCGTTTCGGAGGCCGCCCCCCGCCTGGCGATGAAGGGGCCGATCGCCGAAGGTACGACGCATTACGTGCGGCGCCAGACAGGCCGCTTCCCTGTAGAGGGAGTGGATGTGACAACGGTGAGGCCGGCTACCGACGAGGAGGCTCGTCTGCTGGAAGTGGTGCGGCCAACTCTCGAACCAGACAGGGAGTGTCGACGTGTCGAACGACACCGCCTCGCCTGCGGGATGCCCATCCGGCGACGAGGTGACCGACAAGACCGAAGCACCCTCGCCGTCCGCCGGATTGATGCGCGCCCAGGCCTCCTGGTTCATCGACCAGCGCTCGCTCCCCCGCCACCAGACCGTGAAGGGCTTCAGCCAGGACTTCCACGGCTGTCTGAAGCAGCTGATCCCGCAGATCGAGCGGCTCGCTGAAACCCTGCATCCGGACGATGTTCCGGCGAAGGTGGCACTGGCCGGTGTCGGCGAGGCTCGACGGCGCCTGGAAGAAGCTGAGGCCGCGGGACTGCACGGCGAGGTCGAACGCGTCAAACGGCTCGCCCGATCCGTCACGGCCCTGTGCGACCACCACGACAGCCTCACCGGGGTCCTGATGTGCCTGGCCTGCGACAAGCCCATCGAGGCGGTTGACGCGTGGAGGCCGTACGACCGTGTCAGCCCCTGCGGACGCGCCGTACTGCCCGGTCGGATCCACGCCCGCTGCGCGGGGGCGCCACAGCGCCGTTGACCGGTGGCTGGTGACAGGGCGGCCCGGGCGTGGAGCGGCACTACGCCTCGTACACCCGGGTCAGCAGCTCCATCAGATGTTGGCCTTCCGCCGCGCTGAGCGGCGCCAGCAGCTCGGCGTTGGCCCGCTCCGCCAGCTCCGCGCACCGCTCCAGGGTCCGCACGCCTGCTGGTGTCACCGTCACTGCGTTCTTGCGGCGGTCCCGCGGATCGGGTTCCCGCACCGCCAGCCCGGCTTCCTCCAGGTGGTTGAGCGGGAGAACCACGTCCTTCGCGTCGAAGCCCGCTCGGCGCACCACATCCGCCTGGGCGACCGGGCCGTACTCGGACACTGCCGCGAGCACGGCGTGATGCGGCAGCCTCAGCCCTTCCTCGACGATCGCCTCGGCGACCAGGCTCCGGCCGCGCGCCGCTACCTGGCCAGCCAGCTCGGCAGCGACCGACCGCGCCTACCAGGGCGCCGGCCCCTGGGTGACCACCGGTCGCAAGCGCCCGCCCGGCGGTGAACTCACCCCAACCCAGCGCACGATGAACCGAGCACTCGCCCGCTCACGAGCACCCGTCGAACGCGGTATGGCGCGGCTGAAGTCCTGGCGAATCTTCCGCAGGTCACGTATCAGCCCCAACCGGATGACGTCCATCACGAAAGCCGTCCTCACCCTGGAGAGGCAACGCTGAAAGGGCTCACTGCCTCCAGTCACAAAGGGGTCCGTCAGCAAGCTGACGGTCCCTCATGAACGATCGAGGCCAGGCGAGCACCAAGTGGCTGGTCACGGGAATTGTGCCACACACGCAGCCCGAAAAGCGGGACCGGCGGAGCCTCCGGCGCGTCGCCGGACCAGAGGCAGTTCCGGCTGACCCACTGTCACTGTCACCATTCGACAGCGCCGGAACTGGCACATCGCAGCTTTCATGTCTTCGGAGCAGATGGAGACGAGACAGCTCAGGTGGGTAATGCAGTTCGGCCCCGGCAGCAGGCCCGCCGGGCCGCTGAGAGGCCCGGCCGAGGCACTCGCAGCTCCGCACGGAGATGCCCTGCGGGCCCATGCTCGTCTGGGTATCGAAATCACGCGGAGGACCGGCCGACAGGGTGACGGCCCGGCGGTCGGTCAGACTAATCACCCGGCCAGTCCAAAGCCACGATCGGACACCCTTGATTTTACTGGGCCCTTGACGGGCAATCAGTCCATCAGAAGGCCGTATGACACGGCCTCAGACTGCGTCCGGTCAGCCCCCTGTGATTACCCCTTGGACCTCTCCGAGATGACAGCCAGAAATGCGATCAGTACGTTCATTCACGGGTCGACTCCCCAGTCGACATCTCTGAAATCGAGGAGAAGAAATGAAGACGCGTACTGTCGCCCTGGCGACTTCCGCCATCGGCGTCGCGGCCCTGACTCTCACCGGAATGACTTACGCCTCCGCCACCGGTTCCTCTCAGTCCGCCCCGCAGGTTGCTCCGGCCCACGCCCCCTACGGCGGCGACAACGGCAAGAAGGAGGAGGACAAGGGTTACGACAAGAAGTCGGACCACGGCGAGGATGACAAGCACCACGACAAGGGCAAGGTCATCGTCAACGGGCAGAAGTACCCGGCTCACAAGTACCAGTGCTTCCCCGTCACCAGCGTCCAGATCCCCAACGGCGACGGCCCCGTCGCCGATGACACCTTCAACGTCGAAAACCTCAGCAAGAAGATCGTCGAGTTCTTCGACACCGCCAACTGCAGCAACACACCGGAGGCCATTCTCCCGCCCAAGTCCTCCCAGTTCGTGGTCGACGGAAACGTAGAAGGCGATGTGATCGTGGGCAGCTTCAAGGTGATCGACAGCCACGACGACAAGGGCTACGACGACGACCACGACGAGGACTACGGCCACTGACACCAGCCGAAAAGGCACACCACGAAGAAGCAGTGACACAGAAGAGCAACACGGCCGCCCACGCGGCACCGGAATCCCCGGCCCGCCTGAATCGGGCCGGGGATTCCCGGCATTGGGTCATCCCCTCGCGGGGCGCCCAGCTCCGGATGGCTCCATGACTGTGCGGCCGATAACCCATACGCCTCGTACTTCACTATGCACTCCGGCACACATGATCGCAAAGACGCGCCGGAGGCCCTCCATGCTGCCCGCAAACCTAAGCATTCCCTGCGCCAGTTTCAAGGCGCGAAACCGGCGGCCGACGCATCAGCTGACACGACTTTGACTGCTCCATACGGATCAGTTATCCGGAAATAGGAGTGTCGGTGCCCGGGAAGCACGCCCGGCAGCAGTCATCGTTTGAGGACCTTCCCTACACCTGCGAGAGTGCCATGGGACTGCTGTCCAAGATTTTTCGAAGGTCGAAGAGTTCGTCTGACGCAGTACTGTCACGGCGGCTCGAGCAAAGCATCGGAGGTGCCGGCTACTGGGCGACGAGAATGCCCAGGGAAGCTGTGCGCCTGACGCAACAAGTCCAGCTGCGCAACGTCGTGGCAACGGCGATCATCTTCAGCACAGGGCTCATGGCATGGCCCCTCATTTCCCATGCCTCGCCGCTCACCGCGCAGGTCGTCCTCTCCGCACTCTCAGGTGTCTCCGCACTCGCGATCGCTGCCCCACACGTCACCGGGCTGAGCGACCGGACCGAAGAGGCCATCAAACTGTGCGGCTCATACGCAACAATCCACGGCGAACTGCTGCGAGCACAACAACGGCTCAGCGAAGGATCCGCAGAACACAAAACACACGTGGCTGAGCTCATCCGCCAGTACGAAAACGTCATGGCACGCAAAGACGCCGCCCTCCCTCTTTCCGGACGGAGAAGTGGAGTACGACCTCGAGCACGACTCCAGCCGGCCCAAAGTCAGCAGGCCCACGGCAACGCGCCACACCGCACCGGGCGCCACCGACTTGAACCCTCCCGGTTCGGCAGGGAACTGAACCCCTCCGCGGGCGATCGGTGAGGCCATGCCTCCGCAGTGCGATCTTCGCCGTCTTCGCTGCGGCCAGCACGAGTTCCGCCCGCCACGGACGGTGGTCATCCAGTTGTTCGCAGATGACTCGCCGTGCGACACACACAAGAACCGAAGTTTCCCCGTGATCTTGGACACGTTTCCGTCACGCGGCGAGGGCGTGGTCTGGTTTCGTTCCTTGGTGGCGCTGAGGGGTCTCGTGTGGTGTGAGGTAGCCCCACCCGGGGTGCCTGCGTAGGCGCCTGCGGTTGTATTGATCCGAAACGGTAGGGGTTCAGGGTCGTTGTTCCTTACGTGAGTGAACTGGCGGGGGATGCACGGCAGTTGTCGCCGTCGGCGCAGGAGGCCCTTCGGCTGCGGGCGGTGGCCGCGTTGGTGGCGGGGCAGCTGTGGACGCGGGCCGGGATGGGGGATCTGATCGCGAAGCCGTACCGGTGCGGCTGACCGAGCAGGGCGTGGGCACGTACCTGCGCCGCTGGGGCCTGTCCTTCCAGCGCCCGGACAAGCCAGCCGTCGAGCAGGACCAGGAGGCGGTCCGCCTCTGGCGGGAGGAGACCTGGCCGGCGATCCGCGCGAAGGCGAAGGCCGAGGGCGGTGAGGTGCTCTCCGCCGACCAGGCCGGCATCCGTTCCGACCAGGTCACCGACCGCACCGGGGACGCCAAAGGACGCACCCCGGTGATCCGCCGCACCGGTCACCGGTTCCCGGTGAACGCGATGTCCGCGATCAGCACCAAGGGCCGGATGCACTTCATGGCGTTCACCGAGACCTTCGACGCCGACGCCATGTGCCGCTTCCCGGACCGGCTCGCCGGCCACTTCGACCGCAAGGCGCACCTCGTCGAGGACGGCCACTCCGCGCCCCGCTCCCGCACGGTCCGCACCTGGCCGGCCGACCACCCCGACCGCATCGAGCTGCACTTCCTGCCGTCGTACTCACCGGAACCGAACCCCGACGAACTGATCAACGCCGACCTCGAACAGAGCCTTCCGATGCACAGCCGGGCCCCCCTCAGACCCAACTCGCCGCCGAGAGCCGCCGGTTCTTCCACCGGCGCGCCAACGTCAGCCACACACCGTCCGCGGCTACTTCGGCGACCCACACATCCGCTACATCCTCGAACAGAACCCTTTGAGTTTTTGATCAACAAGGGCGCACGCCAAATCGAGGTCCAGCTCGTCTACCCCTCCACCGCCGACAGCCACAGCTTCACGTACCGCCCCTCGTCGACGTCCAACGCGACGTCGACGAGGGGCTGTTCGCGTGTGCCGGCGTGGATTTCGGACTCGCCGGGGCGGGGGCGGCGGTCGACGACGGTCTGGCCGCGAGTCGGGCCCGGGGCGAGGCTCACCTCGACGGGGAGCCGCTCGGTGGTCAGGCCTTCCGGGTCGGCGACCGCGCAGACCGCGCCCGCGTCGCCGAGGCCGCCCGAGGGGGTGGGGTCGCCGGAGACGGCGGGGTCGCGGTGGGCGAGGAGCTCGCCGCCGAGCCGTACGCCGGGCTCCGCGCTCGTCCGTAGCCGTGCCACGTCCGACCCCGGCACCACGACCCGCTTGAACACGTCCAGGCCGTACATCGTGATCGGCACGCCGGCGGTGAGGAGGACCGCCGCGGCCTCCGGGTCGTGCCAGACGTTGAACTCGGCGACCGGCGTGGCGTTCCCGGTGGTCACCGCGCCGCCCATGAAGACGATCCGTTCGATGTTGCGGGTCACCTCCGGGTGGGTGCGCAGGAGCAGGGCGATGTTCGTCAGGGGCGCGGTGGGAATGAGGGTGACCGGGCGCGGGGACGCGAGGATCTCCCGGCGCAGGAGGGTCACCGCGTCCACGTCCACCGGCCTGCGGGTGGGCGCCGGCAGACCGAGGTCGCCCATGCCGTCGTGGCCGTGGACGTGCCGGGCGGAGCGCGGTGCCTCGATCAGCGGGCGTTCGGCGCCCCGGGCGACGGGGATACCGGGGGCGCCGGCCTGTTCGAGCACGGTGAGGGTGTTGCGGACCACGCCGTCGACGTCCGTGTTCCCGGCGACACAGGTGATCGCGCGCAGGTCCAGGCCCGGGTGCCGTACGGCGAACAGCAGGGCCAGAGCGTCGTCGACGCCGGTGTCGCAGTCGATGATCACGGGGATGGGCTGACCGGTCACGTCCAGGCTCCTCTCACCCGGGCCTTGTTGCCCTACGGCAGTGACCCTACGCGGATTCCCACAGCTCGGAGCGCCGGTCCCGGACGCGGGCGGCGATCAGCCGCAGCAGCTCAGCGGCGGGTACCGCTCCTGGCCGGCGGCCGTCCCGCAGCCGTACCGCCACCAGGTCACCGTCGGCCTCCCGCGCCCCGATCACCGCCTGGTACGGCACCAGCCGCGCCGCCCGGACCCGGGCCCCCAGGCTGCCCTCCCCCGGGCCGTGCAGCTCCGCGCGGATGCCCTGCGCGGTGGTCTGGTTCAGGACGGACACGGCTCGTTCCTCCTGCGCCTCGGACACCGGCAGGATCGCCAGCTGCACGGGCGCCAGCCAGGGCGGGAACGCCCCGCCGTGCTGCTCGACGAGGTGCGCGACCGCCCGTTCCACACTGCCGATGATGCTGCGGTGGACCATGACCGGCCGGTGTTTCGCGCCGTCGGGGCCGGTGTAGTGCAGGTCGAAGCGGGCGGGCTGGTGGAAGTCGATCTGCACGGTGGAGAGGGTGGTCTCGCGGCCGGCCGGGTCCGCGATCTGTACGTCGATCTTCGGGCCGTAGAAGGCCGCCTCGCCCGGTGCGGACTCGTAGGGGAGGCCGGAGGCGTCGAGGGCCTCCTCGATCAGTGCGGTCGCCCGGCGCCACAGGGCCGGGTCGGCCACGTACTTGCCGCCCTCGGCGGGCAGGGAGAGGCGGTGGCGGGCCGCGCGGATGCCCAGGTCGGCGTAGGCGCGGCAGATCAGCTCCAGGGCGGCGCGGGCCTCGTCCACGGCCTGCTCCAGGGTGCAGAAGATGTGCGCGTCGTTGAGGTGGATCGCCCGGACCCGGGTGAGGCCGCCGAGCACGCCGGACAGCTCGGAGCGGTACATGCCGCCCAACTCGGCGATACGGAGGGGTAGTTCGCGGTAGCTGTGGGGGCGGGAGCGGTAGATCAGGGCGTGGTGGGGGCAGAGGCTGGGGCGCAGGACGACCTCCTCGGCGCCCAGTTTCATCGGCGGGAACATGTCGTCGCTGTAGTGGGACCAGTGGCCGGAGATCTCGTACAGCTCCCGTTTGCCGAGGACGGGCGAGTACACGTGCCGGTAGCCGGCGGCTTGTTCGGCCTCGCGGATGTACTCCTCCAGGGTGTGGCGTACGACCGCCCCGTCGGGCAGCCAGTACGGCAGCCCGGCACCCATCAGTGGATCGGTGTCGAACAGGTCGAGATCTCGGCCGAGGCGGCGGTGGTCGTGCACGGGGTTCTCCCTCGCTCGGGGGCGAGGAACCGCCAGGGGACGACGAAACCCCGGGGCACTCGCCCCGGGGCTTCGACTTCTGCGTCGTCTACGTCAGTGGTCAGCGCGCCGGGACACTCTCCGGCGTCGTCGTGAGAGACGGGTGGGCGCGCTTCATGGGGTGACGGTAACGGGGGTCGGCGATGCGCGCGAAGGATTTTCGGTGGGCGCTCGGCTCTCCTCCGCGCGTCCGTACGCCGATGTACGCCCGTACGCCGTCCGTACGCCGAGACCAGTACGCGCGGTTGCTCCCGCCGTCAGACGTCCGCGCCGCTCCCGCCCGGCACGGTGTTGGCATGAAACTGAACCGGCCCGCACGGCGGGCTTCCCTCGTCGTCCATGTGGCCGCCTCCGCGAGCTGGCTCGGGCTCACGCTCGGGCTGCTCGCGCTCGGGGTCACCGCGACCACCACCGGGTCCGCGGTGACCGTGGAGACCTCCGTCCGGGCCATGAAGCTCTTCGCCGACTGGCTGCTGCTCCCCGTCGCGTTCCTCACCCTCCTCAGCGGCCTGCTCCTGTCGCTGGGCACGGCGTGGGGGCTGGCGCGGCACCGGTGGGTCTACACCAAGTTCTGGCTGACTCTGGCCACGACCACCGCCACGGTCTTCGCGCTGCGCCCGGGCGTGAACTCGGCGGTCACCGCCGTCGCCACGGGCGGGCCGCTGCCCGACGCCGGCGACGTGCTGTTCGGGCCGGTCGTCTCCCTGTCCGCCTACGTCTTCATGACGGTGATCTCGATCCTCAAGCCATGGGGACCGACCCGGCGCGGCCGACGTCTGCGGGCGGTTGCCCGCACTCCGGCAGTACCTGCGCGGCAGGCGGCGCGTACCCTTCCGTGAAGCGCTCAGTCCTGCCGGCCTCGGGGACCTCGACGCGTTGTGTCCACCCACTCCTGCGCCGGATCGGCTTCCTCGCCGTATTCGTCGTGCCAGTTCCACCATTCGTACGGCGGGGTCTGGGGATAGCCCTCGGGCGAGTCCTCCCATGTCTCCTGCCGCCCGAGTGCCGTCATGTCGAGGTAATTCCAGAGGCTCCCCATGGCCTCGTCGCCACGGGCGTTGATGAAGTAGGTGCGGAACACTCGGTCGTCCTCGCGGATGAAGGCGTTCGTACCGTGCCACTCGTCCACACCGAAGTCGATGTCGAAATCGTCGGTGATCGTGTACCAGGGCATCACCCAGCCCATCCGAGCCTTCACCCGCTCGATCTCGGGCTGCGATGCGCGGGAGGCGAAGACGAGAGTGGTGTCGCGGGCGTTCAGATGGGCAGGATGGCCGACCTGATCGGCCAGCATGGAGCAGCCGCGGCACGCGTGGTCCGGCCAGCCGAACACGCCCGGCTCGAAGAACGCGCGGTAGACGATCAGCTGACGGCGGCCCTCGAACAGGTCGAGCAGACTCACCCTGCCCTGGGGTCCGTCGAACTCGTACTTCTTCTCCACCGCCTGCCACGGCATCCTGCGACGCCTGGCGGCCAGTGCGTCACGGGCGTGGGTCAGCTTCTTCTCCTCCTCCAGCAGCTCCTGGCGCGCGGCCTCCCACTCCTGCGGCGAAACGATCGGGGGCGTCTTCATGGTGACGTTCACCTTCCAGGTCGTTCGAGCTCACCTATCCAGGGTCGATCGCCACAGACACGGGCGCACGCCGATGCACACGCGGTCAGGCGTGCGTTTCCGGTGCACCCACAGCGCCGCTCACCCGTACGGCCCGGCACCGCTGGCGCCCGGTGGGAGCCGGTGGTGCCGTGGACGTACGACTGTCGGAAAGTCCCCCCTGGAGGCACCTCTATGACCCGACCCCCGGCCGCCCGCGCCTTCCTCGCCTCCGCCCTTTCGGCGGGCGCGCTGCTGACAGTGGGCGGCTGCTCCGGTGCGCAACCCTGGGCGGCCCGGCAGGCCGCCGCCTCCGCATCGCCCGTCGCCTCCGCCACGCCCCCGTCCGCCACCGGGGTGCCCGCCCTCACCGAGGCCCAGGCCCGGTCGACGCTGATCACGGAGGCCGACCTGGGTGAGCCATGGGCGCCGACGCAGGGCACGGCGACCTGGCGGGACGCGTTCCTCAAGGCCTCCGCTCCCGCCGACCGGCGCGACTGCGGGCGTCTCCTCGACGGGCTCTACGCCGACGAACTGTTCGGCGCCCCGGCTCGCGCGGTGACCGGCCTGGACGACGGGGACGAGGGTGCCCAGCTGCGCCACCAGGTGACCACTCAGCGCGCGGAGGACGTGGACCGCACGCTGGCCTGGCTGGGGACGCTGCCGGAGAAGTGCGGGGAGTTCACGGCGACGACCGCAGGCGGGGTGGAGCGGAGGGTGGAGGTTTCCGACGCGGAGCTGCCGGAGGTCGGGGACGCGCGGCAGGGCCTGCGGATCACCGTCACCGACGACACGGACTACGAGCCCGTCACCCTCACCCTGGACGTCGCGGCCGTACGGGTGGGCGAGGACGCGTTCACCCTCACCCACGGCGGCCTGGGGAACGTGTACATGGAGGTCACCCATGAGGCGGCCGAACTGGGCGCCGAACGGCTCGCGGAAGTCAGGAAGCAGGGCCGGGCACTGGTGTGAGGCCCGTTCGCCCCAGGGCCTGTCCGGCGGATCATGCCGCAGACGCGGGGTGATCCGCCGGACAGGCCCTAGTAGTCCCGCTCGAACCGCTCCCGATGGGTCACCACGTCGTGCGCCATGTCGAGGACGGTCCTGCCGTGCGCGAACGCATGCCCCCGCAGTCGGGCCAGTGCCTCGTCGGAGCCGACGCCGAGCTGGGCCATGATCATGCCGACGGCCTGGTAGACCTCGTCGTGCTCGGTGGCCAGTTCGCTCAGCCAGGGTCCGTCCGCCCGCCGGCTGCCGTTCTCCTCGCCGGTCGGCAGGGCCATCAGGGCGACCGTCATGACGCCGGCCATGAGATACGCCGTGTGCAGTTCGCGGGCGCTGAGGCCGCCGGGGCTGTCGCGGTACAGGTCGAGCGTGCCCACACACTCCGAGTCGTCGCCGAGCGGCAGTGCGTACACGGCCCGTACGCCGGCCGCGGTCGCCTGCTGGGCGAACACCGGCCAGCGGTCGGCGTCCCGGCCCGCCAGGTCGGCGGCGATGACGGGGGCGCCGATGCGTGCGGCGTGCAGGCAGGGGCCCTCGCCGAGGGTGGCCTGGATCTCCATCAGGTAGGCGGCCCGCGGGTCGCTGGCGCTGAGCGGCACGGGCATGCCGTCGCTGCACAGCGACACTCCCGCGCAGGTCACGGGCAGCAGCCGGACCGCGACACGGCACACCCTTCTCGGGATCTCTCCGGGATCGGCGCCCCGGACCCCGTGGGCGATCGCGTCGGCGGCCCACGCCGGCTCCGGCTCGTCCCTGGGCCGCACGGTGACTCCCTCCTCCGACGACGCGGCGGGCCCTCACCACCAGCACCACCACCCGCCCGGAAACGAGGCCCGACTACCCGCACGAGCCCACGCGAAACCGCCGTTCCCCGGCACGCCTACGGCGCGAAGGACATACGCCGCCGCTAACCGTGCCGACTGTCTCCAGCCGACTGCGCAGGTGCCGATTCCGCCGCCCGCGCCGGAACCGCGTTCGCCGCGGTGATCAGTGCGGCGGCCGCGATGACGGCTGCCACGGCTGCCCTGGCGTAACGGGCGGAAGGGCGTCCGTGGGGGGCGGATGTGGGTCCGGGCACGGGAACCTCGCAACGACAGCGACGGATTAAGCGGCCTTAATCTCATTCATAACCTAGGGGGTCGAGGCCCTCAATCGGAAGAGGGGCAAGGAGAGTTGAACAACCGCTTGTGTAAGTCGGCTTACTGGCATGATGAAGCGCATGGCGAACCGGGACGACCCCGAGACCATCGGGCGCAGAGTGCAGCAGCTGCGGCATGAACGTGGGCTGACCCAGAGGCAGTTGGCCGAGCCTGCCTACACCCCGGCATACATCTCCACTCTCGAGGCCGGCCGGGTCCGCCCCTCCGACGAGGCGCTGCGGCATCTCGCCGACCGGCTCGGTGTCGCCTTCGACGAGCTGGCCACCGGACGCCCGGCCCGTCTCGCCACCGATCTGCGGCTGCGGCTGACCGAGGCGCAGCGCACCCTCGCCACGGGGGCCGCGGAGGAGGCGGCAGAGCAGTACGCCACGCTGCTCGTGGAGGCGGAGCGGTACGGATTGGTGGAGGAGCAGGCCACCGCGTTGCTGGGGCTCGGCGAGTGCGGTCTGGACACCGGTGATCTGATCGCCGCCCGCCGGCACTTCGAGCGTGCCGAGAAGTCCATCGCCGAGGCCGACGCTCCGCTCCCGGCGCGGGTGCCCGCGATCCGCGGCCGGGCGGTGTCGCACTATCTGGCCGGAGAGCTCCGTTACGCCGTCTATCTCCTGGAGTCGACTCTCGATGAGCTGAACCGCGGTGGACTGCACGATCCGGACGCGCTGCTTCTGCTCTACGCCGGGGTCATAGGCCCGTACATGGACATGGGCGCCCACGCGCGCGCCGCGCAGGCCGCCGAGTTCGCGCTCGCCCTCGCGCCGCAGGCGGGCGATCCGGCGCTGGTCGCCCGGATGCACCGCCAGGTCGCCCGCACCCTGGTCGCCGAGGGCCGGCTCGCCGAGGCCGACGCCTCGCTGGCCAAGGCCGCCGACATGTACCGCCAGCTCCAGATCCGTACGGAACTCGCCAACTGCCACTGGATGCGCGGCTACGTCTACGCCCAGAACGGCCGGCTGGAGCGCGCCGAGGAGGAGTTGCGGGCCGCCCAGGCGATGCTGTCCGCCAAGCGCGCCGCCCTCTACAGCAGCCAGGTCTCCGTCGAACTCGCCGACGTACTGCACCGGCGCGGCAAGTCCGACGAGGCCGCCGCCCTCCTGAACGACGTCCTCGGCGACCTCTCCTCCGAGCGCGGCGCCGTGCACGCCGCCGCCGCGCACCGCCTGCTCGGCCGGATCGCCGAGGACGCCCACGACACGGACGCGGCCGAGGAGCACTACGTACGCGCCCTCAGCCTGCTGGAACGCGCGGGCGCCGCCGGCGACCTGGCCGACCTGTGCCGGCTGCTGGGCGATCTGCTGCGCCGCACCGGCCGGGTGGAGGCGGCTCTGGACGCGTACCGTACGGGGCTGGGCCACCGTACGGCCCCCGGCACCACCACCCTCGGGCCCGCCCCCGCACAGCCGCCTCTTTGACGAAGCCGAGGTGGCGCACAGCGGCCCCCGTTAACCTGCGCGGGTACGGGGACGGACTACCAGGACAGACGCGTGGAGAACCAACGAACACTGGCCGACGGCCTGCGCCTCGGCGTGCGCGCGCTCGTCTACGCGGTCGTCGGCGGCGCGGCCCTGATCGCCATCGCGACGGTCGCCTCGGTGCTCGGCCCACTCCTCGCGCTGGACCTGTACACGCCGCCGGTCGCGGCCTGGTGGACGGTGTTCACGGCGGTCGCGGTGCAGGGCGTGCCGTTTCTGCTGCTGGGCACGGTGGTGTCGGCGGCGATCGGCGCGTTCGTGCCCGAGCGGGTGTTCAGCCGGCTGCTCCCTCGCAACCAGGCGCTGGCCGTGCCGGTGGCGGGCGCGGCGGGGGTGGTGCTGCCCGGCTGTGAGTGCGCGTCCGTACCGGTGGCAGGCGGCACGAGGAGTACGACGATGACGACGGCCACGGGCACCAGCACAGCCCCGCCGGTCCGCGCGTCGCCCGGCTCCTGACCCTGCCCGCCCTCGCCCTGCTGCTCTTCCCGCCGCCCGCCCTGGGCTCCTACAGCGCGGAGAGGGAAGCGGCGGAGCGGGCGGCACAGGGGGTGGGGACGTTCCCGGCGCTGCCTTCGGGTGAGCCGCTCGACCTCACGCTCGCCGAGTTCGGCTCCCGGGCGGTCTACGACAGCGAGCGGTCACTGAAGGGCCGTACGGTCCGCCTGACCGGCTTCGTCACGCGGGACGACGACGGCACGTGGTACGTCACGCGGCTCCTGGTCTCCTGCTGCGCCGCCGACGCGACGACCAGCAAGGTCGAAGTGCGGGGCGCGGATGCGCCGGCGACGGACACATGGGTGACGGTGACCGGTACGTGGCGCCCCGAGGGCACCCTGGGCACGGACACGGCGTGGCCGCCGGTCCTCGACGCGGGCAGCGTGTGGACGGTGGAGGAGCCGGCGAATCCTTACGAGAAGCGTTAGCCGAAAGCGACCTCCTCAGTCCGGCAGCGCCTTCTTCAGCGCCTCGTCCAGGCTCGTCGCCAGCGCCGTGTCGCTCGGCGGGCTGTCGCCGAACAGCGCGCCCAGCTGCGCGGTGAACGTCTGTGTGAACGCGCCGTACAGCGCGGTGCGCGGCCGCTGCACGGCGTTCTGCAGGGCCGGGAGCAGGATGCGGCGGGCGTAGGCGGGGCGGCCGGCCGGGTCGCGGGGCATGCGGTCGGCGCTCTCGCCGGACGGGGAGGGAGACGTGGGTGCGGCGGTGCACCGTACGGCGTCGTCCTTGTACGCCGACTCCCGTGTCGCCGCGAACCCCGCGTCCAGCAGGCAGCGTTCGCTGTCCTTGCCGGTGAGGAACCTGATCAGCTCGACCGCCTTCGCCGACCGCTGCGAGGCCGCGGTCACCGCGAGGTTCTGGCCGCCGAGCACCGCCCGGCCGGGCAGCGGGGCCACCCCGAGCTGCTCGTCGGTGAACGACTGGTGCAGGGTGCCGTACGCGTACGGCCAGTGCCGCAGGAACGTGGTGCGGCCGTCGGCGAAGTCGCCGAGCGTCGCCGCCTCGTCGGAGTGGACGGCGTCCTGGAGCAGGTACGGCGTCTGGGTGCGCCGACGCAGCTCCCCGATGCCCTGTGTCAGCTGGGCGACGGTGGCGTTGTAGTGGCCGTCGCCGTCGGTGAGCGTGAGGTCCTGCGCGGCGGACGCGAACGCCTCGACGGCGTTGACGGTCCGGCCCTCGTACGCGGCGAGCTGTGTGGTCCAGCCCTTCTCGTAGCCCTTGGGCGGATGCTCGTACAGGGTGTCGACCAGCTCCTCCAGCTCCCGCCAGTCGAGGCCGCCGCTCAGGTCGGTGCGCTGGACGCCGCCGTCCCGGAGGTGGTCGCGCCGGTAGTAGAGCAGTCCTACGTCGCTGTTGAACGGCGCCGCGTACACCTTGTCGTCCCAGCGGGCCGTGCCGGCGACGGACTCGATCACGTCGGTGTCGATCACCTCCTCGAGCAGCGGGCGGACCAGGCCGGCCGCGGCGAACTCCGGCACCCACGTCACGTCGAGGTTGACCACGTCGTAGGAGGCGCTGCCGGACTGGAGGGCGCCGAGGAGCTGGCTGCGCTGTTCGTCGGCGCTGCCGGGGAGTTCCACCAGGCGGGCGCGGTAGTTGGTGTTCTCCTTCTCCTGCTGTCGGTTCCACACGTCGATCAGCTGCTGGCGGATGCCGTTCTTGCCGGTGACGTCCCGGCCGCTGGCCACCACGATGTCGCCGGGCACGTCGGGGGAGGGCGCGGCGTTCGTGCCGTCCCCGCCGCCGGTGCACGCGGCCAGCAGCAGAAGGGCCAGCAGGGCGGCGAGCCGTCGGACCATCAGTCCTCCCCCGTTCCGGTGCGCGCGACCTCGTCGCTCAGGCCCGCGCCGAGTTCGTCGTCGGCGTCCAGACAGCGGCCGCCGCTCGCGGCGGAGATCCGGGCGCCCGGCTCGCCCGCGGCACAGCCGCCGCCGGCCAGCGACACCACGGCGATCGGCACCGTCGCCGACCGGGCCCTGCTCAGCAGGTCGTCGAGGCGGGCGCCGGTCAGCCGGTCGGCGTCCTCGTCGTCGGTGATGTGGACGATCAGCTGGGGACGGTCGTCGTCGGCGCCCCGCCCGGCCATGTCGTCGAGGGCGGCGAGCAGGGCGGCGTACGGGTCGGCCTCGGCGTCCCGTACCCGGGCCCGGCCGTCGATGGCGCGCTCGGCGTCCTTGCGGGTGTGGTGGCCGAAGGGCAGCAGGGTGTCGTACGAGGAGTTGCCGGCGGTGTCCGCCACCGCCCACACGCCGTACTCGTCCTGCTCGCCGAGCCCGCCCAGCGACTGCTTCAGCAGGCCGGGGCCGCCACTGGCCCCCTTCCACCGCGACGCCATCGAACCGGAGCTGTCGAGCAGGAACAGGACGCGGCCGGGCCCGCGGGCGTCGCGGTACTTCCTCAGCGCCGTCTCCATCGCGTCCCGCCCCGCGGACTCGACGAGCGGGGAGGGCGCCCTCAGCACCCCCTCGGGGACCGTGCCGCCCGTGTCCAGCAGGGCGCGGTCACCGGTGGCGGCGCGGAAACCGTCCGCGGCGAAGGCGGTGCGTCCGCCCTCCCCGGTGAGCCACTCCCGGAAGTCGTCGGCCGCCGCGTCGCGCGCGTCCCGGTCGAGGTCGGCGCCCTGCCAGCGGACCCGGACGAACACGGGCTCCAGCCCCCATACGTCGCCGGGGTACTGGGCGAGCCGCGGACTGCGGGTCGTACGGTCGCAGCCGACCCCGCTCTTCATCAGGAACTCCGGCACCAGGGCCGCGGTGCGGTTGTCCACGGCCTTGTCGTCCGGCAGCGCGCACAGCAGGTCGGCGGCCGTGCGGGCGGGCGGTCCCGCCGGGGCAATCTCCTGCTCGACGCGGCTCGGATCGGCACCGGGCGTGCCGTACAGGGCCGTCGTGGCGAGCAGCGCACTGTCCGCGAACTCCGGGTCGGGGCGGCGCACTTCGGCACGGTCGTCCCGCTCGCGCAGGGCGCCGATCATCTCAAAGAGCGCGGGTCCTGCCCGCTCGTCCAGGGAGAGGACGCCGAGGTGGCGGGGCACGGCCAGCACGATGGGGGAGTACGCGAACGCCCGGTTGTCCGGCTCCAGAAGGGCGAGCGCGTCCGTGTCCTGGCCGGTGGTGACCCGGGCGACGTCCGCCGGTGTGGCGGGGATCCAGATGTCCGGCTGCGGGCCGATGTCACGCTGCGGATTGAGGTTCTCGCGCGGTTCGTGCCAGGCGCCGGAATCGCGGCGCAGCGCGGTGACCGCGTCGGCGGAGCCCGCGCTGTAGACGGTGATGCCGCTGCGCCGGCAGCCGTCGCCGGTGGTGTTCGCGTCCGACGTCAGATACGCGTCGGCCGCGGCACCGACGGTCGCCTCCAGGTCCGGGTCGGTCAGGACGCGTAACTCGAGGGGCGGCGCACAGTCGCCGGGTCCGCCGACCAGGCCGACCAGGCCGAGGAGGCCGTACGAGCCGAGGCCCAGGGCGGCGAGGGCGGCCAGGACGCCGACCCGGACACGGGCCCGCCGGGCCAGGCCGCGCGCGTGCCGCCGACCCGGGCGCACCGGGATGCGGGTCAGCCGGGGCCACCGCAGGCGGGCGGCCCGGGCGGGGAGCAGCCGCAGCGGCAGGGGCCGCTGCGAGCCGTGCTCCCCGTCGTCGCCGGCCCGCCAGGCCGCCCAGACACTCCAGGCCCCCTGATCCACCCCGTCCCCACGGGCCGACAGCAGCACGTCCTCATCGGGTTCCGCCCGGCTCTGCGGGGTCCACGGCTCGCCGCGCAGCGTCTCGTGGCGGCCCGCGGCCATCCGGACCCGGAGCGTGTCCGAGACCTGACGGAAACCCAACTCGCCCTTTTCGCCCATGAGTTGCAGCAGCTCCCCGGTGAACGGCGTGGGCGTGGCCGCGTCGCCCGCGTCGATACGGTGGTTGGCCTGCACGCTCATCAGCAGCAGCACACGACGCTTGTCCCGGAAGGTCTCCCAGATCCAGGCCGCGTTGCCCGCGAAGCAGCAGTCGAGGATCACCACGATCCGCTCGGCCGGGCTGCTGGCGAGCCAGGTCAGCATGGTCGTGAACATCTCCGCGCCGGGGAAGACGGCATGCCCGCCCGGGATCACGCTCGCGTTGCGCATCTGCAGGAACAGTTCGTCGCCCGCGCTGGGAATCGCGCCGTGCCCGGCGAAGTACAGCAGGAGCAGCCCCTCGGCCTCCTCGGCGGCCGTACGCAGCTCACGCTCGAAGTCGTCCAGGGACGGCGACCGGGCGACGATGATCTGGTGCTCGCCGAAGACCCCGCCCCGGGACAGCACCTCGCGCAGCCGGTTCAGGTTCTCCTCGACGGCCGGCAGATCGCCCGGCACACCGTGCGGCGGCTCCGTGAAGTCGTACGTGGAGACACCCACCAGCAGTGCCCGGTTCACCCGCCCGCGCGGATCGAAACGGGTCACCGGCCTACCCGTCGAGGTCCACGGGGTCCACGCTGGCCTCGGGCGGATCACCGTCCTCGACCTCGCGGTGGTTCTCCCGCCACGCCTCCACGGCATGCGCGACCTGCACCACCAACTGGTTCAACGCGACCGACGCGGATCCCCCGATCATCGCCACGATGATCTCCATGGCGATGCCCATCGGGGCCCCGGACTCGTCCGTACGGCGCCGTTCATGGATCCGGAGCTCGCCCGCACGCACCTTCTCGTCGAGCCGTTGCTCCCGTTCCAGCCACTTGCGCAGCGCGCCGACATCGCTCTCGGTCGCGGTCTCGTCCAAGCGGACCCGGATGACTCGGTCGGCCACTCCATCCCCCTCAGCCATAACTCACCATCATGGCACCGTGGTTGCGGACTGGGGAGGGTCCGGACGGCGGCTTCCGCAGGCAGTTCGCGCCGGCGCTCAGTGCTGTGCCTGGGGCTGAAGCCGCCGCAGCTGCTGCTGTACGTGGTCCAGGGCGCCGGCCCGCCGACCGGGCACCCGGCCGCGCAACTCCGCCAGCGCGGCCCCGAGTTCGCGGGCCCGTGCCGGATCGCGTACCTCGCCCCACTGGTGGTGGGCCCGGTCCACGGCCGCCTCCACGGCGGGCGCGTCCTCGGCCTGTCCGGCGGCCAGCCGCGCGGCGGCCACCGCGAGCCACGTACGGCAGCTGCGGGCCGCGTCCCCCGCCAGCATCGCCAGATCCGCCCGCACCTCCGTCCAGTGCAGCGCCTCCTCGGAGGCGGCACCGTGCGCCCGTACGGCCGCCTGCTCCCACCGCGCGGCCAGCCCGTCCGCATCCGCATGCCGGCCGGCCCGGACCGCGGCGGAGACGGCGGCGTGCGGATCGCTCACGGCCGGCGGCTGCGCGGCCAGCACGATACCGACGTCCTCACCGGTGATCCGGCTCAGTGCCTGCTGGTGCAGCTGGTCCAGCGGCGGCCGGTGCCCGCTGCGCAGGATCGTCGCGACGGCCTTCATGTACGAGGGCTCGCCCAGCGACCGCCGGTGCGGCGGGGGCGCGATCCTGCCGTACACGGCGCTCTCCCGGCCACAGTCCAGCGGGACCGAGCGCAACAGCTCCCAGCTCTCCGCGTCCGCGTGCAGATCGAGGAACAGCGTCGTCGTCCCCGGCGCCCGCAACCGCAGCTCCTCCCGGAACCAGTGCCAGGGAAACCCCGTGTACCGCACGGTGGCCGGCGTCGTACGCGCCAACGCCAGATGCGGCAACCGCTGCCGCCGGTCCAGCTGAATCTGCCCGGTGACGTACACGGTCAACGGCCCCGGCGCCGCCGCGGCCGCCCGCAACCGCGTCAGCACGGCCTGCGGCTCCAACGGGTCGGCCAGCTCGACGACGTTCGCGGTCTCCGCACCCGCCAACACACCCGGCGCCACAGCCGCCAGCACAGGAAGCACCCCCGCCGCATCCACCAGCCGCCCTTTACCCACAGGCGAACCGGCCACCAACAACACGGTCCCCGGCATGGTCCCTCCCAGTCGATCAGGCACCCCAGCACGGTAAGCCACGCCGTAACCCCGCGGGCAGGTACGCCGTCAGCCCGCGGGCAGTCGTGCCGCTGGGGCGATGGGGGTCCCCCGCTCGAGCGAAGCCGAGAGCGGGGGAGGGTGGGCGCTGGGGGTCCCCCCTCTGGGGGAGGCACCCCGTCAGCGCCGGGCTGCGCGACCCACCCCGCGCCAGCCCCAACGCCGGTCAGCCGGACGCTCACCCAAGGACGAGCGGAAGCTTCCCAGCCAGCTCCCCCAGTTCCCCCTTCTCCGCCTCACTCGGCGCACGCCGCCCCGTACCGACCAGCAACGCATCCTCATCGGAGAACGACACGGGGAACGCACCCCCGGCGATCTTCTCCAGCATCTCGCGCGACCGAGCCAGCCCCTCCGCGGACGGTCCCGCGACATGCGGAAGGTGCGCAATCAGGTCGAGGTGGTGCAGCGTCCACTCCAGGACGTACGCGGAGAGGTAGTCGCCCGCGGTGAGGACCACGTCGCGGGTGTTGACCCGCAGCCCCGGGTCGGCGAGCTCGGCAGCCCGCCCCGCGGCGGAGCCGACATCGTCGAGGTAGAACTTCAGCAGCCACGGTTCCTCGTACGCAGCGGCCAGCCGAACGATCAGCGCATCGAGCGGATCCTCACCGGTCGGCGGCGTTTCGGCCACCTCCCAGTAGGTCACCGCGTCACGGGTCGGTTCCGTTTCGGCGGGGGTCACAAGGGTGATCAGGATGTCCTGCGCGTCAATGACCAGGTGGCACACCAGGTCCCGTACGAGCCAGCCGGTACAGCCGGACGGCCGTGCGAAGTCCTCGTCCGCAAGCCCGGCGACCGCCGCGCGCAGCGCTGTCCACGAGCGTGAGAAGAGATCCACATCGGCACGGTAGTGCGGCGCCGGAACGGCGAACAAGCGCATTCCCCTACAGCCGCCGCACCGCAAACACCGTCGTGTCGTCCGCCAGATGCCCACCGCTGTGCCGCAGCACCCCGTCCCGCACGAACACCACCAACCTCCGTGGCCGTACCCCCCGCGCGTCCGCCGCGAGCATCCGCGTCACCTCCTCGGCCAGCGGATAGAACTCCCCGCCCGCGTTCCGAGCCTCCGTCACCCCGTCCGTCGTCACCAGCAACGTCTCCCCGTCCGCCAGCGGAAACCGCCGCACAGAGGGCAGCGACTCCCCACCCGACGCACCGGACGCTTCAGACCCACCTGACGCACCCGACGCCCCCGTCGACACAAGCTCGCCGAGCCCCAGCGGCAGCCCGTCCCCCACCGGCAGCACCCGCACCCCACCCGGCCCCGCAACCAACGGCGGCTCATGCCCGAAGTTCATGACATCCACCGCATCCCCCGCATCCGCCGGAAACCCCAGCAGCACCGCCGTGGCGAACCGGTCCCCGTCCGTCCGCCCCAGCGCGGAAATGAGCTCCCGATGCCGTCGCATCCGCACCTCCAGCCGCTCGGCGACCGTCCGCAGCTCCCGTTCGTGATACCCGGCCTCCCGGAACGTGCCGAGCAGCGCCGCCGCCGTCTCCACCGCCCCGAGCCCCTTGCCCTGCACATCCCCGACCAGGACGCGCGTGCCGTGGAGCCCGGGCTGGATGTCGTAGAAGTCGCCCCCGACCCGCGCGTCGACGTCCGCGGCGAGATACACCGCCGCATGGTCGAGCCCGCCCCACGGCACCGGCAGCGGACGCAGCACGGTCCGCCGGGTCGTCTCGGCGATGTCCCGCATCCGCACCATGTGCGCCTCCCCGCGCACCCGCACCGCACACGCCAGCAAGGCCAGCACACCGCCGATCGCGACCAGGACGAAGTCGGGCAGCCCGGCCCGGAACTCATGCGGCCAGGCGCTGTCCAGGACGAGGTACGTCACGAGCGCCAGCGCCCCGTACATCGCCGTGCCCCACACCCCGCAGATCGCGGCGGCGATCCCGGGCACCAGCACGCTCCAGGAAACGATCCGGAACTCCGCGTAGACGTCGACCAGCGCGATCCCGATGAGCAGCAGCAGCGGCGGCACCCAGGCGACGCTGCGTCCCCGTACGCGCAACATCTGCTGCCGGTGCAGCGCCTCCCGGCGCCGGGCCCGGGGATACCGGTCGAGCAGCCGTTCGCCCCCGCCGCCGGCAACGCTCACGGGGTCCATGGGCCCCAGCGAAACACGGCCCCGCGCCCCGCGCATCCCCTCCCGGTGGGACCGGCCGGCCGACTTGCCAGGGGTCGGCCCGAGGTGTGCCCTGGAAGGCGGGGCGAGGAGAGAGGAGTGCTCTCATGGCTCATGCGGCACCCGCGTCCGGCGGCACGACCGGAGCCGCCGGTACACCCGACATCTTCAGCGCGCGCACCCACATGATCGCCAAATGGGCCGTGCCCGTCGTGCTCGGGCTCGTCTACGGCTACTGGGCCGCGGCCAACCGGCGCGACGGCGGACCCATCACCGGCTGGAACCTGCTGCTCGGTTTCGTCGCCGCGCTCGCGTTCGCCGTGGTGTACGTCGCCCTGCGCCAACTGGCGCCGCGTATGAAGCGGGAGGTGCACGCGCTGGCGTGGATGTCCTTCGCCGGTATCGCGTTCGGCTTCCTGTACAGCCAGACCGGCGCGACCGTGCTGCGCTCGACGGTGATGGCGCTGGCGATCGCGGCGACCGTGTTCGCCATCCTGTTCTACCGCTACTACACGCGTGAGGACGCCGAGGGCCACCGGGTCTCCTGACAGGGCCCCGGACGTCTCCTGTACGGCACCCCGGACGTGACGCGTGGACCCCGGCACGATCGCCGGGGTCCACGCTATCCCTCATCCCTCCACTCACCGGACGACGCGGAGCCAGACCCAGCCGCCCGGCGAGGTTCCGGAAGTGTTCCCCACCACCAGGAAACACCCGTTCGGGTGAGCCCTCCACCGGAGAGCGGAATCCCCAGCTCCGCCAGGGGGCCGGGGATGCACCCGATTGCAGTCGCCCCGCTCGCCCCGCCCGCGCCCAGGCCGTTGCCTGAAAGGGTGTCGTCCCGGTCCGCACGTTTCCTCCGTCTCCGCAGCGCCCTGTCGGCGGCGCTGATCGCGCTGTGCTGCCTGCTGGTCCCGTTCGCGGCGCTGGCGGCCTGGGCGGCGTACGGGCTGGCCGACACCGGCCGCTACGCCCGCACGATGGCGCCGCTGGCCACCGATCCGGCGGTCCGGGAAGTGGTCGCGGACACCGTCGGGGACGAGGTGCTGCACGAGGTCGGTATGGGCGCGCAGGCGGGCGCCATGGGGCCGTTCGTGCAGGACGCGGTGCGCTCGTTCACACAGACCGAGGCCTTCCGGGCCGGCTGGGACGCGGGGATGCGGGCCAGCCACGCCGCCGTGCTCCGCGCCCTGCGCGAGGACGGCGGCCGCAGCGGCGCGGTCACGGTCGACCTGGCGCCGGTCACGACCCGGATCAAACACGAACTCGCCGCCGACAACGTGCTGCTGGCCCGCCACATCCCGGTCCGGCACACGCAGGTCGCCATCCTCCCGGCAAAGGAGCTGGACGGGCTCCGGAAGGGTTACCACGTGCTGGAAGTCGCCGCCCTCTGGTTGCCGCTCGGGGCGGTCGTGTTCGCCGTCGCCGGTATCGCCCTCGCGACCTGTCGCCGCCGCGCGGTCACCGCGACCGGCCTCGGCACGGCCCTCGGCGGCGCGCTGCTCGGCGTGGCCGTCGCGATCGGCCGGCACGTCACGCTGGCCGGCCTGCCCGCCGAGGTCTCCCGGCCGGCCGCGGGCGCGGTCTACGACGCGCTCACCGAGACCCTGCGCACGGTGTCCTGGCTGCTGCTCGCGCTGGGCCTCACGGTGGCCCTCGGCGCCTGGCTCACCGGCCGGTACGGCCCCGTGCTGCGACGTCGGCGAGCGTCCGCAGCGCCCGCTCCAGCTCCGCCTCAGCGGCCGACGCGAGCCCGAGCCTGACGGCGTCCGGCGTGCGGCCGGGGTCGACGGCGAAGGCGGGGCCCGGGGTGACGGCGATGCCGTGTGCCGCGGCAGCCGCGGTGAAGGTGTCCGCCCGCCATGGCGGGGGCAGCTCCCACCAGGTGTAGTAGGCGTGCGGGTCGGTGCGGACGGCGAAGTCCCGCAGGTGCCGGCGTACGAGGTGCTGCCGCCGTTCGGCGTCCGCGCGTTTCGCCGCGACCAGCCGCTCGACGGTCCCGTCCCCGATCCACCGCACGGCCGCCTCCAGCGCGAACCGCCCCGCACTCCATCCGCCGGAGCGGATGGCGCCCGCCACCGCGTCCACCCGGTGCGGCGGTACGACGAGGAAGCCGACAGTGAGTCCGGGGGCGACCCGCTTGGAGAGGCCGTCGACGACATGGGTGAGACAGGGCGCGTGGACGGCCAGGGGTGCCCCGGGGCGCAGGAAGGACCAGATGCGGTCCTCGACGATCGGTATCTCCAGGTCGGTGGCGGTGCGGGCGAGTTGGTGTTTCCTCTGGTCACTCATGGTGACCGACGTCGGGTTGTGCAGCGTCGGCTGGACGTAGAGGGCGGACAGGGGTGCGCTGCGGTGGGCGGCGGCAAGGGCGTCCGGGCGCAGCCCGTCGTCGTCCGTGGCGAGCGGGACGAGGGTGAGGCCGAGCCGGGCGGCGATCTCCTTCACCAGCGGGTACGTCAGCGCCTCGACGCCGACGCGGCCGCCGGGCCGGACCAGGGAGGCGAGTGCGGCGGCGATCGCCTGGCGGGCGTTGCCGGTGAAGAGCAGCCGGGCGGGGTCGGGGCAGCCGAGGAGAGCGGCGGCCGCTTCGCGGGCGGCGGCGTTGCCGGTGGCGGCGGCCGGGCGGAGGGCTTCCGTCAGGACGTCCGGGCGGAGGAGGGGGGTGAGGGCGGGGGCGAGGAGTTCGGACTGGCCGGGCGCGGACGGGTAGTTGAGCTCCAGGTTGACGGGAGCGGTGGTCGCGGGCTCGGTGAGGGCCCGTCCGCCCGGTGCGGGCGGGGCGGCGCGGACGAAGGTGCCGCGCCCGACCTCACCCACGACCAGGCCCCGGCGCACCAGTTCGCCGTACACCCGCCCCGCGGTCGACGGGGCGATTCCACGCCGTCGTGCGAACACCCGCTGCGGGGGCAGCCGTTGCCCCGGCCGGAGCCGGCCGGCGGCGATGTCGTCGGCGATGCGGTCGGCGAGCCGCACGTATGCGTCCACAAGTCCCCCTGCCGGATTGCACCGAGAGCAAAGATCTTATTGCACCGAGGAGTTGGAGCGGCCTAGGGTCGAGCACATGGCACCCTTCCTTGCATACGAGGACAAAGGCACCGATTCCTCCCTGGTCCCGCTTGTCCTCGTCCACGGCCATCCCTTCGACCGCACGATGTGGGCCCCGCAGATCGAGGCGTTCGCCCCCGCCCGCCGGGTCGTCGCCCCCGACCTGCGCGGCTACGGCGCATCGCCGGTGACCCCGGGCAGCACGCTCCTGTCGGAGTTCGCGCAGGACATCGGGGCGCTGCTGGACGAGCTGAAGGTGGAGTCCTGCGCGCTGGCCGGCCTGTCGATGGGCGGCCAGATCGCGATGGAGTGCTACCGCCAGTGGGGCCCGGACCGCATCCGCGGCCTGGTGCTGGCGGACACCTTCCCCGCGGCGGAGACCCCCGAGGGCAGGCGCACCCGCCACGCCATGGCGGACCGCCTCCTGTGCGAGGGCATGCACGGCTACGCCGACGAGGTCCTGGAGAAGATGGTCGCCCCGTACGCGTCCGCCGAGGTCAAGGCCCACGTCCACCGCATGATGACCGGCACCCCGCCCGAGGGTGCCGCCGCGGCCCTGCGCGGGCGCGCCGAGCGCCCCGACTACCGCGACCTGCTGACCCGCGTCACCGTCCCGGCCCTGGTCGTCGTCGGCGCGGACGACGAGTACACGCCCGTCTCCGACGCCCGGGCCATGCACGCGGCCCTCCCCGACGCGGCCCTCCACGTGATCGACTCGGCGGCCCACATGCCCAACCTGGAACGCCCCGAGGAGTTCAACACGGCGCTGTCCGGGCTCCTGGCCCGCGTCGACCGTCGTCGGCTCGGGCACACCTGACCGGCGTGGCCATAATGGGCCATGCCCCGCGAGTTCCCCATCGGCCTCACACCCCCCGACTGGCTGGTACGGAACCTCCAACCGCAACAGGCGCCCGTCAACCGGCCGGCCGTGGTCCGCGCCGCTGTCGCGATGGCCCTGCCCCTGGCCCTCGGGCTCGCGGCCGGCCGGCCCGCCTACGGCGCCCTCGCCTCCATCGGCGCCCTGTCCGGCGTCATCGGCGACACCGCGGACGCCTACCGCATGCGGATCCTCAACATCGCCGTACCGCAGCTCTTCGGCGCCGTCGGCGTGACCCTGGGCTCCCTCGTGTACGGCCACGGCTGGGTCGCCGTCGCCGCCGTCACCGGCGTCGCCCTCGTGTCCGGCATGATCTCGACGATCGGCGCGGTCGCCTCCGTGTCCGGGCTGCTCCTGCTGCTCAACGCCGTGATCGGGGCCGGGCTGCCGATGCCGGGCGAGTGGTGGCTGCCGGCGCTGCTGATCGCCGGCGGCGGGCTGCTCGTCCTCTTCCTCGCCCTGCTGTCCTGGCCCCTGCGCTCCGGGGTGCCGGAACGCACCGCCGTCGCGGACACCTACCGGGCCGTCGCCGACCTGCTCGCGGCCTGCGGCGGCGACTCGGAGGTGACGTACGACGACGCACGGCACGACGCCACCCGGGCGCTCAACGAGTCGTACGACCTGGTCCTCGGCCATCGCGCCCGCCACCACGGCCGCAGCCCCGAACTGACCCGGCTGGTCGCCCGGTTGAACGCCGTCACCCCGGTCGTCGAGGCCGCCCCCGCCGTCCACCTCAGCGGCCGCCCGCTGCCACCGGAAGTACCGGACGCGGTACGCCGTCTCGCCGACGCCGTGGAGACCGGCTCGACCACACCCGTGGAACTCCGCCTGCCCGTACCGACCACCGAGACCGGCCGCGCCGTCGACCACGCCCTGCGGCACGCCGCCGACGTCGTCGCGGCCCCGGACGTCGACCCCCACGGCATCGACGACCGCCTGGGCCGCCCGGCAGCCGCACGCATCCGCACCGCCGGGGCCGCCCGCACCGTCCTGCTGTCCGCCGGCTCCTGGCGCTACGGCCTGCGCCTCGCCCTCTGCATCGGCCTCGCCCAGACCCTCGTCTCGATCGTCCCGGTCCCGCGCTCCTACTGGGTCGCCCTGACCATCACCTTCGTCCTCAAGCCCGACTTCGGCTCGGTGTTCTCGCGGGCACTGCTGCGCGCGCTCGGCACCGTCGCCGGGCTGGTCGTCGCGGCGGCGGTCCTGGCGGAGGTGCCCCGGGGCTGGTGGGACGTACCGGTGCTGCTCCTGCTCGCCCCGCTGATCCCGGCGCTCACCCCGCGCGGCTACGGCTACCAGACGGCCGCCATCACCCCGGTGATCCTGGTCCTGTCCGACGTCCTCAACCGCGAGGGCACGGGCCTGCTCCTGCCCCGCCTGGTGGACTCCCTCATGGGCTGCGCCATCGCGCTGGTCGTCGGCTACCTGCTCTGGCCGGAGAGCTGGCACACCCGCGTCGGCGACCGCTTGGCCGACGCGGTGGCCGACACCGCCCGCTATGTGGAGGCCGCCTTCGGAGACACCACGGACCCCGCGGCCCGTGCCCGGATGCGCCGCCGCCTCTACCGCGACCTGTCCGGCATCCGTACGGAATTCCAGCGCGCGCTGACCGAACCGCCGCCCACCGGCCGCCGGGCCGCCGGCTGGTGGCCGCTGGTCGTCGCCGTGGAACGCATCGTGGACGCGACGACGGCGGCGCGGGTCCGCGTCAAACACGGAGCCACGCCGCCGTCGGAGGCGGAGATCTCTCAGGTCGCCCGGCAACTGTGCGAGCTCTCCGAGGGCGTCCGCGAGGCCGAGGTCCTGGTACCGGTCCGCACCGACCTCACGGGCCCGTCGGGCAGCGTCCTTGAACCACTGCGCCAGGAGGTGGCGGCGGCGAGGGCGATCGCGTCACCGCGCTGACAGCCTCAGCTGCGGGCAGTCGTGCCTCCCCCAGTGCCTTAAGGGCCTGGGAGGTGCCCCCAGGGCGGCACGGGTGGGCGCAGCGGCGCCCCGCAGCGCCGGGCAGCGCGACCCATCCCCGCCCCACCGCACCGGCTCAGACCCCGATGTCGCACCCGTCCTTACGCCACACGGCCACAACCGCCGGCCGAACGAACTTGCCCGGCCCGTCCGGCCACGCACTCGCCGGCTTCTCCACCGACGCCCCGTCGACCTCCCCCGGGTGCTGCACAGCAACAAGCACACGACGGTCCTGGACGATCGGCCCGCAGGTCTCGGCCCCCGTCGGCACGGTCAGGAACTGCTTCAGCTCACCCCGCCGCTCACCGCGCGTAGCGACACCGAAGAGACCGTCGTGCGAGCCGAGCTGGGCGCCGTCGGTGGAGATCCACAGGTTGCCGTACGGGTCGAAGGCGACGTTGTCCGGGCAGGAGATCGGGCTGACCTGGTCCTTCGGGAAGCCCGCGAAGTAGGTGGCCGGGTCGTTGGGGTCGCCGGCGACCAGGAAGAGGCTCCAGGCGAACTCGGTGCTGTCGGCGCGGTTCCAGCGCTCGGTCAGCTCCAGGACCTGGCCGTGCTTGTTGCTGTTGCGCGGGTTGGCCTCGTCGACGCCGGCGTAGCCGGTCTTGCCGCGGTTGGTGTTGTTGGTGAGGGCGACGTACACCTTGCCGGTGTGCGGGTTGGGCTCGACGTCCTCGGGCCGGTCCATCTTGGTGGCGCCGACCTTGTCACCGGCGAGCCGTGTGAAGACGAACACCTCTTCGGCGGTCATGCCCTCGACGTGCGAGACGGCACCGTCCGTGGTGGCGGTGGCCAGCGGAATCCACTCGCCGGAGCCGTCGAACTCGCCGTCGCCCGGCAGCTTGCCGGTGCCGTCGATCTCGATCGCGGGGGAGTCACCGGTCAGCTTGGCGACGTACAGCGTGCCCTCGTCGAGCAGCGAGAGATTGTGCTCCCGCACGGCCCGGCCCGACCCCTTCTTCATCCGCTTGCTGCCGACGAACTTGTAGAAGTAGTCGAAGCGCTCGTCGTCACCCGAGTAGACGACCGGTCGGCCGTCCTCCGTGAGCCGCACGGTCGCGCCCTCGTGCTTGAAGCGGCCCAGCGCGGTGCGCTTGCGGGGCGTGGAGTGGGGGTCGTACGGGTCGAGCTCGACGACGTAGCCGTGGCGGTGCACCTCGTTCGGCTCCTGCGCGACGTCGAAGCGCTTGTCGAAACGCTCCCACTTGCGCTCGGTCCCGGTGGCGGTGACGCCGTAGCGCTTGTCGGTGGCGCGGGTGCCGTTGGCGAAGTACTGGTTGAAGTTCTCCTCGCCGTGCAGCGTGGTGCCCCACGGGGTGGTGCCGCCGGCGCAGTTGTTGAGGGTGCCGAGCACCTTGGTGCCGGTCGGGTCGGCGGAGGTCTTGAGGAGGTCGGAACCGGCGGCGGGACCGGTGACCCGGAATTCCGTCGTGGCGGTGACCCGCCGGTTCAGCGGGTGCCGCGGCACGGGGACGAGCTTGCCGGTCTTGCGCTCACCCTCCACCACGACGGCGGACAGACCGTGCGCGGCCCAGGCGATCTCGACCTGCTCGCGGGTCGGGTTGGCGGCGTCGTAGCCGCGGAACATCAGGATCTCGTCGGTGTACTCGTGGTTCGCGACGAGGATCTGGCGGCCGTACTCACCCGGAAGGGGGAGCAGCGCGAGAAAGTCGCAGTTGTACCCGAACTGACCGGCCTGGGCCTTGGCGGTCTGGTTCTCCGGGTCGAAGGCGGGCGCGCCGCGCAGGATGGGCTCGCCCCAGCGGATGACGACGTTCTGGCCGTAACCGTCGGGGACGGTCACGGCGTCGTTGGTGTTCGGCGCGACGGGCGTGAAGCGCAGGCCTCGGGCGCCCTTGCTGCTCGGGCGGTGCCCGCGGTCGGCGGTCGCGGCCTCGGCCTGCGGGGCGGCGGCGACGGTGGCCGCGGTGCCCGCGGCGGCGGCCGCGGTGACGACAGCGGCGGCACGCATCACGGAACGGCGGCTGAGGGCGCCGGCGATGACGTCGCCGACGTACGGGTTGGCGGTGGTGTTCGGCACCTCGTGGAAGCAGGCGTCACCACAGCGGAAACGGCACGTCAGGGCGGACCGGCCGCCAGGGTGTGAGTCGTTCGTTCTGATGATCGGCAGCAGATTGCGCACCTTTTACTCCCCTTGCTTCCCCTTGAATCCAGCGTGACGGACGGTAGGAGCACGTTTGTGCGGGAGCGGGGCGACCGAATGAACGGAAGGTGAACTGGAGGTATCTGTAAGGAAGTTGCCGTGCTCGGGTGGACGTAACCCGCGAAAGTCTCGATGAAGACCTTGACGACGGAGGGCACCGTCCGTCGCCCCTCCTCAAGATCCCCATCCGGGGCCGCTAACCTTACGTGTCCGTCCTGGCCAGGAATTAACGGGCATCAACTCACGCGAAGGGTTGCGCATATGGGCATTCTCACTCTCCTGCGGAACGCATTCGGCCGGTCACGCAAGGGGCGTCCCGCCGAGGCAGAGGGTGCGGAACAGGTACCCACGCAGCCAGCGACCGAGGCGGTCACCCTCCCCAGCCCGTCCACGGAGCCGACCCCCACACCCCACTTCCCCGAACCCCGCCACGAACACGACCTGGTCTCGGCCGCCTTCGACAAGATCACGGTCCCGGGTCCGACACCCCCTGCGGAAGCGCCCCTTCCGGACAAGGGTGAACCAACGCAGGAACCGAAGCCCTCGGAGCACCCGGCACCCGAGCAGGAGCCGACGCCGGCCATGGAGCCGACGGCGGAGGAAGAGCCGACCCCGGCCATGGAGCCGACGGCGGAGCAGGAGCCTGCGCCGGTGCCGGACCCGACGGCGGAGGAAGAGCCCGCGCCGGTGCCGGACCCGACGGCGGAGCAGGAGCCTGCGCCGGTGCCGGACCCGACGGCGGAGGAAGAGCCCGCGCCGGTGCCGGACCCGACGGCGGAGGAAGAGCCCGCGCCGGTGCCGGACCCGACGGCGGAGGAAGAGCCCGCGCCGGTGCCGGACCCGACGGCGGAGCAGGAGCCTGCGCCGGCGACGGAGCCCACAGCAGAGGAAGAGCCCGCCCCGGCGACGGAACCCACGGTGACGGAGCCCACAGCAAAGGAGGCGGCGGAACCGGTGACGGAGCCGGCCCCCAAGCCGCACACGGCCGCCGACGCCGAGCCCCAGCCCGAGCCGGAGCCGGAGGCAGCCTCGGCCCCCGAGGCCGAGGCCACGCCGGAGCAGGAGCCCACCGAGGCCGAAGCCGACCCCCAGCCCCAGCCGGAACTCTCCGAGGAACCCGAGCCCACACCGGAGCCGGAATCAGCCCAGCAGCCGGAGCCGACCCAGCAGCCGGAGCCGGAAACAGCCCCGGTTCCGGAAACAGCCCCGGTTCCGGAGCCGACCCCGGAACCGCAAGCAGCCCAGCAACCGGAACCCACCCCGGAGCCCGCACCGGCTCAGGAACCGGAACCCACCCCGGAGCCCGCACCGGCTCAGGAACCGGAACCCACCCCGGAGCCCGCACCGGCTCAGGAACCGGAGCCCAAGCCGGAGCCGAAGGCGACCCAGAAGCCTGAGCCGACCCAGCAGCCGGAACCGGCCCCGGACCCGACCCCGGAGTCAAGCCCGCAGGCCGAGCAGCCCGCCCCCACCCCCGAACCCGCTGCCGCCAGCGGCGAGGACGCCCCACTGGGGTCACCCGCACCCGACGACGAAAGCCGCACGGGTGGTGCGGGTGGGAACGAAGACCCGGCCGAAGGCCGGGCCGTGCCCGTCCCCCCAACCCTCCGCACCGCCTACACCGCAGCCGCAACCACCCTCAAGACCCACAACCTCACCCCCACCACCGCCAAGATCTACCTCGTCCTCGACCGCTCCGCCTCCATGCGCCCGTACTACAAGGACGGCTCCGCCCAGGCCCTCGGCGAACAAACCCTCGCCCTCGCCGCCGCCCTCGCCCCCGAGGCCAAGGTCCACGTCGTCTTCTTCTCCACGGAAGTGGACGGCACCGGCGAACTCACCCTCACCGACCACGAGAACAAGATCGACACCCTCCACGCCGGCCTCGGCCGCATGGGCCGTACCAGCTACCACGCCGCCGTGGAAGAAGTCCTCACCCACTACGAAAAGTCCGGCACCGGCGACCCGGCCCTGGTGATCTTCCAGACGGACGGCGCCCCCGACGCCAAGACCCCCGCGACCCAGGCCCTCACGGCCGCCGCGAAGAGCCACCCGACCGTCTTCTTCTCCTTCGTCGCCTTCGGTGAGCACGACAACAAGGCCTTCGACTACCTCCGCAAGCTGAAGACCGACAACACGTCGTTCTTCCACGCGGGCCCGGCCCCGAAGGAACTCACCGACACGGAGCTCTACGAGGGCGTCCTCGCAAACTGGCGCCCGTAGCGCCACCCCGTAACCCGGCCGTCCGCTTCCCACCCCGTAAAACGGGAAGCGGGCGGCCCGCCCATGTCGGCTACGATTTCAAGGTTCCGAGACGACCAGAGAAACGACGATCGTCACCCCCTGTAACAACCTGGGAGCAGCCCGCGATGGCTCGACACCTCATCACCAGCGCCCTTCCGTACATCAACGGGATCAAGCACCTGGGCAACATGGTGGGGTCCATGCTCCCGGCGGACGTGTACTCCCGCTACCTCCGCCAGCGCGGCCACGACGTCCTCTACATCTGCGCCACGGACGAGCACGGCACCCCCGCGGAACTGGCGGCCAAGGAGCAGGGCCTGCCGGTCGACGAGTTCTGCGCCCAGGCGCACGGCGCCCAGAAGGCGGTCTACGACGGCTTCAACCTGGCCTTCGACTACTTCGGCCGCAGCTCCTCCCCCCAGAACCGCGAGATCACCCAGGAGATCGCCCGCGAGCTGAAGGCGAACGGCTTCATCGAGGAGCGGGCCATCCGCCAGGTGTACTCGAACGCCGACGGCCGTTTCCTCCCGGACCGCTACATCATCGGCACCTGCCCCCACTGCGGCTACGACAAGGCCCGCGGCGACCAGTGCGAGAACTGCACCCGCGTCCTGGACCCCACCGACCTCATCGACCCGCGCTCCGCGATCAGCGGCAGCAGCGACCTGGAGGTCCGCGAGACCAAGCACCTCTTCCTCCTGCAGTCGGCACTCGCCGGCGAGGTCGAGGCCTGGGTCGACGAGCGAGCCGACAACTGGCCCGTCCTCGCCTCCTCCATCGCCCGCAAGTGGCTCACCGAGGGCCTGCACGACCGCGCCATCACCCGCGACCTCGACTGGGGCGTCCCGGTCCCCGCGGACACCTGGCCGGACCTCGCGGCCGAGGGCAAGGTCTTCTACGTCTGGTTCGACGCCCCGATCGAGTACATCGGCGCGACGAAGGAGTGGGCGGACCAGGACCCGGAGAACCGCGACTGGCGCTCCTGGTGGTGGGAGTCGGACGCGAACGTCCACTACACGCAGTTCATGGGCAAGGACAACGTCCCCTTCCACAGCGTGATGTTCCCGGCGACCCTGCTGGGCACCCGCGCCCCGTGGAAGAAGGTCGACGTCATCAAGGCCTTCAACTGGCTGAACTACTACGGCGGCAAGTTCTCCACCTCGCAGCAGCGCGGCGTCTTCACCCACGACGCCCTCGAAATCCTCCCCGCCGACTACTGGCGCTACTTCATGATGGCCAACGCCCCCGAGTCGGACGACGCGTCCTTCACCTGGGAGCACTTCACGGCCACGGTGAACAAGGACCTGGCGGACACCCTCGGCAACTTCGTCAACCGCGTCCTGTCCTTCTCGAAGAAGCGCTTCGGCGAAGAGGTCCCGGCGGGCGCGGAGCCCGGCGAGGCGGAGACGAAGCTCGGCGAGGAGATCGCGCGCCTGCTCACCGAGTACGAGGAGCAGATGGAGGCCATCCAGTTCCGCAAGGCCGCGGCTGCGCTGCGCGCCCTGTGGTCGGCCGGCAACTCCTACCTGGAGGAGAAGGCCCCCTGGCTGGAGATCAAGACCAACCCGGAGGGTGCCGCCCTGACCCTCCGTACGGCGATGAACCTCATCCACCTCTACGCGGTGGTCTCGGAGCCCTTCATCCCGACCTCCTCGGCGGCCATGCGCTCGGCGTTCGACCTCAAGGACGACACGGCGACCTGGGTCACCAAGGAGGAGGCCAAGTCCCTGACCTCCGTCCCCGCCGGCACCCCCTTCACCGTCCCGCCGGTCCTCTTCGCCAAGCTCACGGACGAGGACCTGGAAACGTACAAGGAGCGCTTCGGCGGATCCGAGGAGTAGTCGTCCCGCTCGCGCACTCGGGGCCCAGGGCAGCGCTGCCGCCCTGGGCCCCGATGTGTATACCCCCTAGGCATACCCACCCCCAAGGCGCTATACATTCCGAAGATCATGTGAAGCCAGTGACTTACTGGGACATGACTGATTTCCCAGCCACATGTGGGGGGCACATCCATGGCACTTTTCGGCAACGCCAGCACCGTGGACCCGGGCAAGGCCACGCAGGACTTCGCGCGGCTGCTCGGGCAGGGGGAGCAGGTGCAGGCGGCGTACCAGCTGGTGCGTGACGTCATCATGTTCACCGACCGCCGGCTGATCCTGGTCGACAAGCAGGGCATCACCGGCAAGAAGGTGGAGTACCACTCGGTTCCGTACCGCAGCATCACCCACTTCGCGGTGGAGACCGCCGGCACCTTCGATCTGGACGCCGAGCTGAAGATCTGGATCTCCGGCACCCAGATGCCGATCACGAAGACCTTCACCAAGGGCGTGGACATCTACGAGGTGCAGGCGATCCTCACCCAGTACGTCGCGCGCTAAGCAGGTCGGGCGAAGTCCACCGCGGTTCGACAGCCCGCAACGGCCTGCAGAACACCTACCGGCGCGGCGACGGCGGCGCCGCCTACGACGCCCGCCTCGCCGCCCTGGACCTGCCCGCCTCGATGCGGGTCTGGGACGGCTCCGACGACGGGCAGATGCGCTACCGGATCAGCCACCTGCGCGAGCGGATCACGGTGTCCGAGACCAACGTCAAGAAGCAGAACGACGAGCTGCGGCGCAAGCTGGCCGCCGCCGAGCAGCGCGCGGCCAAGACGGCCGCACAGCTCGACGCCACGGCCAAGGAACTCGCCGCCAGCCGCAAGCAGCTGGCCGCCCTGGAGCGGCGCGTCACCGGCATGGAGAAGCGGGTCCTGGTCCGCCTCGGCCCGGCCCTGCGCCGCCGTACCCGCAAGATCACTGGATGATAGAGCGCGCACTGACAACGAAATGAGGGGGGCACCCATGTCCGCAGGCAGGAGAGGCAGTTGGGGCGCGGCGGCGTCGTCGTCGCCGGACTGATCGCGGGAACGTTGCTGCCCGCCGTACCGGCCGCCGCCGTGCACGGCGCGGTCCCCGGTGACTTCAACGGCGACGGCTACAAGGACGCCGTGCTGCCCGCACCGGGCACGAACGTGTCCGGCAAGGAGGCGGCGGGCGCGGTGGTCGTGCTGTACGGCTCGTCGTCGGGCCTTGCCGCGAGCCGTCGCAAGACGATCACCCAGAACACCGCCAGGGTGCCGGGCGCGGCCGAGGCCTACGACGGCTTCGGCACCGCCACCGCGACGGCCGACCTGAACCGGGACGGATATGCCGACCTGCTGGTCTCCTCACCCTTCGAGGACACGACGAAGGGCACCGACGCGGGCACGGTGACGATCCTCTGGGGCAGCAGCAGCGGGCTGTCGAGAGTCACCAACCTGCCGACGCCGAGCGACGGCCCGCGGCGCTACGGCCTGGACCTGGCCGCCCTCAGCACCGGCAGCGGGACGAGGACCCAGGTCGTCGTCGCCGGCTGGGACGCGTTGGTGCACGTCAAGGGCCCGTTCAGCAAGAGCAGCAGCGTCGGTTCCGCCGAGCTGAACCAGAACACCGCCTCCGTCGGGTCCGTCGCGCTCGGTGACCTCGACGGCGACACTGTGCCGGACCCGGCCGTCGCCACCGTCCGCCTGCACGACATCAGCGGCGGCGAGATCTACACAGAACTCGCCTACGGCAAGCAGCTCCGGGGCAACGGCCTCATCACCGCCACCGGCGACATCAACGGCGACGGCTACGACGACCTCGTGGCCGGTGACCCGGACGAGCCCAAGGTCGAGGGCAGGGACGGCACGAAGGGCGGCCGTGTCCTCGTCTGGTACGGATCGGCGGACGGCATCGCGAGCGACGTGCAGCCGGTGGAGATCACGCAGAACACCGGGGGTGTGCCCGGCGGGAGCGAGACGGGCGACGCGTTCGGCGCCGCCCTCGCCGTGACCGACCTCAACCGGGACGGGCTGGCGGACATCGTGGTCGGCGCGCCGTACGAGGACCTCGGCAGCACGCAGCGGGCGGGCATGGTCACCGTGATCCCCGGCCGCGCCTCGGACGCCCTCGGCACCGGCTCGTACGCCTTCACCCAGAACACCTCCGGCGTACCGGGCGGCGCCGAGACCGACGACTTCTTCGGTACGACGGTCGCCGCCGGGGACGTGAACAAGGACGGCAAGCCCGAACTGTTCGTCAGCGCCGCGGGCGAGAACAACTACACCGGCGGCGTTTGGGTCCTCCCCGGCGGCACCTCCCGCCCGACGGCCTCCGGCAGCCGCGTGTTCACGGCCCGCTCCATCGGCCTCACCCAGGCCAACGGCACACTCGTGGGCGGCAACGGACTGCTCGAGGTGATCTGACGACGGCGGGCTCTTCCCGAGGAGTCAGCTCCCCGACGCGTACGCCACGAAGTCCGCCCAGGCCTCCGGCGCCAGCGCGAGGCGGGGGCTGGCGTCCCGGTACTTGGAGTCGCGGACGTGGATGGTGCCGGGAGCGGTGGCCACCTCGACGCAGGAGTCGCCCTCGTTGCCGTCGCTGTAGCTGCTCTTGAACCACGCCAGTTCGGAGGCGTCCCCGGCGAAGGGCTTGCGGATCATGTTTCTCCCAGCAGTTGCTCAATGAAGGTCAGCGACTCCCGCGGCGGGAGAGCTTGAGCTCGGATGGTGCCATACCGCAGCTCAAGGACTCGTACCTGCCTCGGGTCGGAGACCGGCCGGCCGTTGAACGCGCCGTCGGAGCGTGCCGTCGCCGTACCGTCCGCGAACTTCAGCACCTCGATCCGGCCGTCCAGACCAGGGTGGTACTCGATGTGCGTCGGCATCACTTGAAGCGTGACGTTACGCAACCGCCCCAACTCCAGCAGAAGTTCGAGTTGTCGTCGCCAGACCATTGTGCCTCCGAGAGGCCGCCGCAGCAGTGCCTCTTCCAGCACGAAACCGAGCGCAGGTGCCGGGTCCCGTTCGAAAATCGACTGCCGGGCCACACGAGCGGCCACCAACCGCTCCACCTCCGCCTGCGAGTAAGGAGGCTGCCGCGACTCGAAGGCGGCACGAGCATGATCCGGCGTCTGCAGCAGCCCATTGATGCTGTTGCAGACGTAGACCCCGATCTCAACAGCCTTCGCCTCCATGTCGGCCAGATCCCTGACCTTCTTCGGATAGCGGACCTTCTCCACGTCCTCCTTCATCGCCGAGAGCAACCCACCCGCCCCCAACACCTCCTCCGCCCTGTCCAGATACTCAGGCCGAGGAATCCGCTTCCCACCCTCGATCTTGTAGACCATGTCCTCGCCGTACCCGACCGCCTTACCGAAGTCGGCGGCCCGCATCCCCACCGCTTCCCGCCGCAGCTTCAACTGCCGCCCGACAGTGGCGACAACCGCTACACCCCACTCGTCGTCCGGATCCACCTCCCACCCCGGCTCGTCCGCCTCGGTCCTGAGCCGCCGTACCTCGCCGTCCACCGACATGCGCGCCCCTCCTCCGTAACGCCGCCTCCTACCAGCTACGCCCTTACCCGTACGCACCGCCCCGACAAGCCCGTACACCACCGGACAACCCGCGGGCAGTCACCGTAAGCAACGGCATAGTCACTCCTCACGGTAAGCACATCCGACCACGCCGAGTGACGTGAATCAGAAACTCGCCGAGGCCACAGCACAGACCGCCCAACCCGACTGCCCCATCCGCAGCTTCAGCGTCCTGCTGTCCTCCACACCACGCGGCGCCCGCCTCGCACGCCTGCTCGCCACCGAGCAACTGCGCGCCTGGGACCTCCCGTTGGACTCGGCGGCGCACATCGTGGCCGAACTGGCGAACAACGCGGCCACCCACGGCCGCATCCCCGGCCGCAACTTCCAGCTCCTGCTCTACGTGATCGGCGAAACCTCCGCATCGAGGTCACCGACACGCGCGGTAACCGGCTACCGCACCCCCAACACGCCACCCCCGACAGCGAAGCCGGCCGCGGCCTGACCCTCGTAGACGCCTTTGCCGACCGCTGGGGAGTGACCCAAGGCCTACCCCCACGCAAGACAGTGTGGGCGGAGCGCGCAGCGCACCGTACGTGAACAAGCTGTCACAGCAAGTGAGTTCACCCGGTAACATCGAGATGTGACGCACCCGGTGGGTGCGTCCTCCCTTCACTCCGGGCCCCACCCTCGTCGGGGCCCGGCCCGACGAGAGCAGTCCCGGGACTGGGTAAAGGCCGCCTCACGTCGAAGGGAGGACGCCCCCACATGGGCGGTCACAAGGAGCAGAAACCGACTCTCGTCATGCGTCTGATCCAGCTCCTGCCGGAGCGGGCGGCGAAGTGCGCGAGGAGGTGGCTGCTCTGGTGGCTCAGCAGGTAGCCGGATGTCCCCATACCCAGTGGGGACATCCGACACGCTCTTGCTGAGCCCGGGCCTCCGCCTGGATTCTTCCCGGTCCGGTGCGGGGGCCCGCCTTGTCTCCCAGTACAGCACACCGGGTACCGGAGCTGCACCCGGACTCTCCAGACCTCCACCACCGAAGCCTGGCGCCCCACACTCCGGCCCGACCTGCGCTCCCTATGCACTGCCCACTGGGGAGAAAGCACCCCACCAAGCCCCACCCCTCCCTCCCGCCGGGCAAACTCACTCGCCTGGGTGAATATGCCCAACTCGGCTGGATTCGGGACTGGTTGCCTGCCTTACGCTCACCGCGACAAGACACAACCGCAGACATGCGACGGCCCCCGCCGGGACTAGCGATCCCAGTGCGGGGGCCTGACCACCGAGGAAGTTAGGCCCTTCCTGATGGACACCGAAAACCCTAGCGCGCCCCCGCGCGCCCAGTCCCGCATCCCGGGCAAAAACCACCCCCACGCGCGGCCACACTCCGGCGTCGTCCACGACAACGCCCGCCACACCGAGAACTTCACGGTGATCGGCAACTACCTCATCCAGCACCAGGAGCTCTCCCTGCTCGCCATCGGGCTGGCGTGCTACATCCAGTCGGTGCGACCGGGTACCGCCGTCGACATCAAGACCCTCGCCGACCGCTTCCCCGAGGGCCCCACCCGCATCGCCGCCGCCCTGCGTGAACTCGAAGCCCACGGCTACCTGCGGCGCACCCGCGAACGCACCCCCAGCGGCCGGATCGTCACCCGCACGGTCTCCTGCAACAAGCCCGGACACCGAACTGCCCCGGACGAAACCTCCACCAGGCCCGCCCGACGCACGGCACCGGACAAGCCACCTCCCCGCAAGCGCCTCCCCGCCGTACCGCAGCCCTCGTACACCTCCCCCGCCCTCCTCCAGACAGCCGTAGACGTCCTCGCCGGCCTCCGCCGCCACGACCCCCGCCTCCTCCTCTCCGCCACGGACGCCGAGCACCTCGCCCCGGGCGTCGCCTCCTGGCTGGAACGCGACCTCACCCCCACCGCCGTACGCCACGCCCTGACCGAGAACCTGCCGACGGAACCACTGATCCGCCCGGCCGCCTTCCTCGCCCACCGCCTGGCTGCACAGCTCCCGCCCTTGCCACCGTTCCGGCCCTCGGCGCCACCGGCCCCGGAGCCCAGACACCCGTTCCAGACCTGCGACGGCTGCGACCGCCCCTTCCGTGCCCCCGCCCCCGGCCGCTGCCGCGACTGCCGATCCGATCTCCCGGAGGCCGCCTAGTGATCTGAGTCGGAGATTCGTCGTTGGTTCTGTATGAGTCGTCCGGGTCCGAAGATTCCGCCGTTGTCGGTGACTGATGCCCAGCGGGCCGTGCTGGAAGGCTGGGTGCGTCGCCGCACGACGGCTCAGGCGCTGGCCCAGCGGTCGCGGATCGTACTGGAATGCGCCGAGGGCCATTCGATCATGGAGGTGTCGCGCCGGCTGCGGATCACTCCGGACACGGTCCGCACCTGGCGGCGGCGTTTCCTTGAGCGTGGGCTGGACGGCCTGTGCGACGAACCCAGGCCCGGCGTCCCGCGGAAGATCACCGACGCCGATGTCGAGCGGGTCATCGTCAAGACGCTGGAGGAGACGCCGAAGAACGCCACCCCCGAGGGCCCCCGCTACGCGACCCGCAAGGACTTCGTCTACGGCGAGGACGTCACCATCGGCGACTGGACCATCTCGACCGACAACCTGCCGCGCTATGGGAACAGGACCGGCGAGCAGCACTGAGCGGGTGCGACTGTGACCGGCGACAGCCGGCGTGTGGGAATCGAGGAGCGGGACGACGAGGAGATCGAGGCGGGACGCCAGCGAGCGCACCTGTCAGCACCATGAGTAAGGGCTGGGTGAGAGCCCTGCATACGAAAGTGGCCCGGAACCGACGTCGGTTCCGGGCCACCCGCGCTCAACAGGACTACTTCGGCTGCGGCTTGCGCACCGACAGGTGCAGCTCCTTCAGCCGTGCCTCCTCCAGCTCGGTCGGCGCGCCCATCATCAGGTCCTGGGCGTTGCCGTTGAGCGGGAAGGCGATGGTCTCGCGGATGTTCGGCTCGTCGGCGAGCAGCATGACGATGCGGTCGACGCCGGGCGCGATGCCGCCGTGCGGCGGGGCGCCGAAGCGGAACGCGCGCAGCATGCCGGCGAACTTGTCCTCGACGGTCTCCCGGTCGTAGCCCGCGATCTCGAAGGCCTTCAGCATGATCTCGGGCTCGTGGTTCCGGATCGCGCCGGAGGACAGCTCGACGCCGTTGCAGACGATGTCGTACTGCCAGCCCAGGATGTCCAGCGGGTCCTGGGTCTCCAGGGCCTCCAGGCCGCCCTGCGGCATGGAGAACGGGTTGTGCGAGAAGTCGATCGCGCCGGTCTCCTCGTCCTTCTCGTACATCGGGAAGTCGACGATCCAGCAGAACCGGAAGACGCCCTCCTCGAAGTGCCCGGCCCGCTTGGCGGCCTCGACCCGCACCGCGCCCATGATCTTGGAGACCTCGTCGAACTCACCCGCGCCGAAGAACACGGCGTGACCGGCGGCCAGGGACAGGCGCTTGGTCAGCTCGGCGACGTTCTCCTCGGTGAGGAACTTCGCGATCGGGCCGGTCAGCGAGCCGTCCTCGGCCACGCGCACCCAGGCCAGGCCCTTGGCGCCGAGCGAGACGGCGAAGTCACCGAGCTGGTCGAAGAACTTGCGGGGCTGCGCGGAGACGTCCGGCACCGGCAGCGCGCGCACGTGCTTGCCTGCGAACGCCTTGAACTCCGAGCCCTCGAAGACGTCGGTGATGTCGACGAGCTCCAGCTGGGCCCGCAGGTCCGGCTTGTCGGAGCCGTACTTCAGCATCGCCTCGCGGAACGGGATCCGCGGGAACGGGGACGTCACGTGACGGCCGTTGCCGAACTCCTCGAACAGCTCCGTCATCAGCTTCTCGACGGGCTGGAAGACGTCTTCCTGCTCGACGAAGGACATCTCGATGTCGAGCTGGTAGAACTCGCCCGGCGAGCGGTCGGCGCGGGCGTCCTCGTCGCGGAAGCAGGGCGCGATCTGGAAGTAACGGTCGAAGCCGGAGATCATCAGCAGCTGCTTGAACTGCTGCGGGGCCTGCGGCAGCGCGTAGAACTTGCCCGGGTGGAGGCGGGAGGGCACGACGAAGTCGCGGGCGCCCTCCGGGGAGGTGGCGCTGAGGATCGGGGTCGCCATCTCGTTGAAGCCCAGCGCCGTCATCTTGTGCCGGATCGCCGAGATGACCGCCGTACGCAGCATGATGTTGCGGTGCATGCGCTCGCGGCGCAGGTCCAGGAAGCGGTACTCCAGGCGCCGCTCCTCGTTGACTCCGTCCTCGGTGTTGATCGTGAAGGGGAGCGGGGCGGCGGCGCCCAGCACCTCCACCTCGCCGACCTCGATCTCGATCTCGCCGGTCGGCAGATCGGGGTTGATGTTCTCGGTGCCGCGGGAGACGACCTTGCCGTCGACCCGTACGACGGTCTCCTTGGAGAGCTTGTCCAGCGCCTCGTAGGCGACCGTGTTGGGGCGGGCGACGAGCTGCGTGATGCCGTAGTGGTCGCGCAGATCGATGAAGAGGATGCCGCCCAGGTCGCGCCGATTGTGCAGCCAGCCACTCAGCCGGACGTCGGTGCCGACGTCAGAGGCGCGGAGCTCGCCGCAGGTGTGGGACCTGTACCGATGCATCGTCGTTCATCCAGTCTTCGCGGATCGGGGCGTGTTTCACGTGAAACTTCTCCCCAGGGTACCGGCCACCCGTGACGGCCTCCTCACCATTAGGCACGTGCGACACCAGTGGCACCGTTCATTCACCTCTTCTTAGAGTGGGCCAATGCGCATTGGTGAGCCCCTTCCCGCTGTGGGGCAGGTCCTCGCCGCCCTCGCGACCGGCCTGTGGCACTGGGACACCGCCACGAAGCTGGTCACCGTGGACGCCGAGGCCGCTCGGCTGCTCGGGCTGCCCCCCGAACAGTCGACTCTGACCGAATCCCAGGCCCGGGCACGCCTCCACCCGGTCGACTGGAACGAGATCGTCAGCGTCATCGGTCTCGCCGTCGCCGAGCGGACGCTCGCCGAGGTGCGGGTGCGGATCATGGACGAGCGGGGCCGGGTGATCCGCACCGTGCGCAGCCGCTCCAAACCGAGCTTCGACCCCGAGCGCCGGGCGTACCAGCTGATCGGCACCCTCCAGGAGGTCACCGACCCGTCGCCGGGCACACCCGCGGGGCGCCGTGCGGTCACCGGCGACTGGCGGCGCTCCCGGGAGGCGTTCCTGCTGGACGCGGGCCGGGCGCTGGCCGAGGCGCGGTCCACGGAGGAGGTGCTGCGGGTCGCGGCCGGACTGTCGATGCCCGGTTTCTCACCGGACGGGCTCGCGGTGTTCGGCGTGGAGGCCGACCGGCTGACGGTCATCGGCCACCACGGCTACCGGCCCGGCGACGAGAAACGCTTCACGCACATGCCGGTGGAGACCGACTATCCGGCGGCCGAGGTGGTGCGCACCGGCCGGGCCGTCTACCTCTCCTCACCCGAGGAGTACAAGTCCCGCTATCCGCTCACCTGGCCGCTCGCCGAGCAGTTCGGCCGCCAGTCCTGGGCGTTCCTGCCCCTGAGCTTCGCCGGACGCACCATGGGCGCCTGGATGGCGGGCTTCGCCTATCCGGTGGCGTTCACCCCGGACGAACGATCCGTGCTGACGACGGTCGCCCGTATGCTCGCCCAGGCCCTCGGCCGGGCCGGCGCCGCCGAGTCGGAGCGGGAGCTCACCGACGGCCTGCAGCGCTCCATGCTGCCCACGCTGGGCCCCGAGATCCCCGGCATGAGCGTCGCCGCCCGCTACATCCCCACCGGCGGCGGACTCCAGGTCGGCGGCGACTGGTACGACATGATCCCGCTGCCCAACGGGCGCTTCGCCCTCGTCATCGGCGATGTGCAGGGGCATGACGTGCGGGCGGCCGGCCTGATGGGCCAGCTGCGGATAGCGCTGCGGGCGTACGCGGCCGAGGGCCACCGCCCGGACGCCGTGCTCTCGCGCGCCTCCCGCTTCCTGCACGGCATCTCCACCGTCGACGAGGACCCCGCCGACCTGCGCTTCGCGACCTGCCTCTACGTCGAGGCCGACCCCGCGACCGGCGTCCTGGACATCGCCCGCGCCGGGCACCCGGACCCGGCGATCCGGCTGGCGGACGGCACGGTGCTGAAACGACCGACGGCCGGCGGGCTGCCGCTCGGCATCGACCCGGACGCCGACTACCCCACCACGCGGTTCGTCCTGGAACCGGGCGAGACCATGATGATCTGCACCGACGGCCTCATCGAGACCGGCGGGCACGATCTGGAGTCGGGCTGGGTGCGCATCCGGACGGTCCTCGAGGAGCACAAGGGCGACGAACTGGAGGAACTCGCCGACGCCCTGCTCCAGGCCGTGCACGGGCCGTCCTCCCACCACACCGCCGGCCCGCTGGCCGACCGGCGCGAGGACGACATCGCCGTGCTGCTGCTGTCCCGGCAGGGCGATGAATACAGCTACGGCGACACCGTGACCGACCGGCGGCCGGCCGTGCGCCGCACAATGCTCACCGTCGCCCAGGACGAGCCGGAACGCGTCGCCGTGGCCCGGCAGGAGCTGCGGGACCTTCTGCACGACTGGGCCTCGGCCGACCAGGTGGACACCGCGGTGCTGCTGCTGTCCGAGATGCTCACCAACGTCCTCGTGCACACCGACGCCGACGCGCTCCTGGTCGCCGAGGTCACCGGGGGGCCGGCCGGGCGGCGGATGCGGGTGGAGGTCACCGACGCGAGCGACGACCTGCCGCACAAGCGCCGGCCCGGGGAGCTGGCGTCCTCCGGGCGGGGGCTGATGCTGATCGAGATGCTGGCGGACGCGTGGGGAGTGGACCCGCGGGGCGAGGGCAAGAGCACCTGGTTCGAGGTGTACGAGTCCGACGGGCAACCCGCCTGAGTCACTCCCGGCCGCCGAAGAAGACCCGCACCTCCCGGATGAGCCCGTCGCGTACGGTGATCGCCTCCACGTTGCGGTACCTCTCGCCCGTGGGGAGCTCGTACTCGTAGTACGCGAACACGAGCTCCGGATCCGCGGGGGTCACCTTCAGCAGCCGCTGCTGCCTGACCCGGTAGGCGGTGGGAAAGCACCGCTCGAAGAACGCGTCCTTGTCGATGTGGTCGTCCTGCGGGCTGGTGAAGGTGAACTCGTCGGCGTAGAGGAGAACGGCCGCCTCGCGGTCCTGCGCCCGGTAGTACCGGAACGCGGCCTCTACGACGGCGGCCGGTGTGCCGCCCGTGTGATCGTGCATGCTAGGTCTCCAACTGCTCCGGTTCGGGCGGCGTTTCGTAACGCGCCCGCAGCTCGTGCAGTACCCCGAAGGCGGCGGCGGTGAGCGGTACCGCCAGCAGCATCCCGAGGATTCCGGCAACGGACGCGCCCGCGGTGATGGCCAGCATGACCGCCGCCGGATGCATACGTACCGTCCGGCTCTGGATCATCGGCTGGAGCACATGCCCCTCCAGCACCTGCACGGCGAGCACCACCCCGAGCACCCACAGCGCGATGACGAAGCCCCGGTCGGCGAGCGCGACCAGCACGGCGACCGCCCCGGAGATGAAGGCGCCGAGGTAGGGGATGTAGGCGCCGACGAAGACCAGCGCCCCCAGCCCCACGGCGCCCGGCACGTCCAGGATCAGCAGGCCGACGGTGATGCACACGGCGTCGATGAAGGCGATGAAGGTGGTCCCGCGCATGAACCCCTCGACGGCCCGGTAGGCGCGCCGTGCCATGGCCTCCAGGGTGTCGGCGGTCCCGTGCGGGGCGAGCGCGCGCAGGGTGCCGGTGGCCCGGTCGGAGTCCCGTAGGAAGAAGAAGACCAGCAGCAGCGCCAGTACGGCGATGGCGATGGTCTCGCCGACGACGCTCACCCCGCTGATGACCCCGGAGGCGGCCGTCCCGCCGAACCTGCCCAGCAGTTCCCGCGCGTTGGCCGCCATGTCGTCCAGCGAGGTCCCGGCCGCCCCGAAGTGCTCGGCGAGCCCCCGCGCCGCGTCCCTGAGCGAGGCGATGATCTGGTCCCCGCTGTCGATCAGCGCCGCGACGACGATGTACACGGCCCCGCCGACCACCGCCACGACTGCGACACAGGTGAGCCCGGCGGCGACGGACCGGTTGACCCGGGCCTTGACGAGCCGCCGGTGGAAGGGCCCGAGCAGCGCGGTGCCGAGCAGCGCCAGCAGCACCGGCACCACGGCCGCCCGCAGATGGGCGCACAGCAGGATCCCGACGTACACCACCCCGGCGACGAGCAGGATGACGGCACACCAGGCGGCAAGCCGTCGCACGGGGTCGGGAAGCAGCTGCACCCATCCAGATGATCACGCCCCGGGCGGACTGTCCTGCGCGAACAGCCCGCCCGGGTGACATGGCGTCAGCAACCGGCTGAGGATCAGCCCTTCGGTCCGCTCTCCGTCATGCCGTGCACGGCCGGGATCGTGCCCAGGCGGCCCTTCTGGAAGTCCTCGAAGGCCTGCTGGAGCTCGTCGCGGGTGTTCATCACGAACGGGCCGTAGTGCGCCATCGGTTCGCGGATCGGCTGACCGCCCAGCAGGACGATCTCGAGGTCCGGCGTGTTCGAATCCTGCTGCTCGTCCGCGCGGACGGTCAGCGAGGAGCCGGCGCCGAAGACCGCCGTCTGGCCCAGGTGGATCGGGCGGCGCTCCGCACCGACCGCACCCTTGCCCGCCATCACGTACGCCAGGCCGTTGAAGTCCTCGCGCCACGGCAGGGTGATCTCCGCGCCCGGTGCAAGCGTCGCGTGGATCATCGTGATCGGCGTGTGCGTGGCACCGGGGCCCTGGTGGCCGTCCAGCTCACCGGCGATGACACGGAGCAGCGCGCCGCCGTCGGGGGAGGTGAGCAGCTGAACGCTGCCGCCGCGGATGTCCTGGTAACGCGGAGGCATCATCTTGTCCTTGGCCGGCAGGTTCACCCACAGCTGCAGACCGTGGAAGAGACCGCCGGACATGACCAGGTGCTCCGGCGGCGCCTCGATGTGCAGCAGGCCCGCGCCCGCCGTCATCCACTGCGTGTCGCCATTGGTGATGGTGCCGCCACCACCATTGGAGTCCTGGTGATCGAAGATCCCGTCGATGATGTAGGTGACGGTCTCGAAGCCGCGGTGCGGATGCCACGGGGTCCCTTTCGGCTCCCCAGGCTGATACTCCACCTCACCCATCTGATCCATCATGATGAACGGGTCCAGGTGGCGGTAGTTGATCCCGGCGAACGCCCGGCGCACCGGGAAGCCCTCACCTTCGAAACCGCTCGGCGCGGTCGTCACGGCGAGCACGGGGCGTGCCACGGCGTCGGCCGGCGCGGTCACGCGGGGCAGCGTCAGCGGGTTCTCGACGGTCACTGCAGGCATGTCGGTACCTCCTTGTGCTTCGAGTCTAGTTGAATATTGAACTTCCCGCCACCCGAAACGCCGAAGGCCCGGAGGACATTCCCTCCGGGCCTGCGCCGCTGCACGGTGCGTCGTCAGTGGCGTCAGTTGCGTCAGTTGCGTCAGTTGCTGAAGTACAGGTACTTCCACGAGCCGTACGTCGTGGAGTTCACGTTGTCGCCGGACGAGCCGTTGACGTACACCGAGCGCATCCGCGCCCGGATGCCCGACTCGCCCGGCGCCTCCAGGGACACGGCCGACTTGCCGTTCGTACCGAGCGCGAAGTACTGCGAGCCCGCCGAGTGCCAGGAGCCGTTGTAGTAGACCTGCAGGTCGAAGCGCTGCTGACGGCCCGGGTAGTAGGTCATCGTCGTCGTGAGCAGCGGGTCGGTGTTCTTGTGGAACCAGTAGTACGTGGTCGAGCCGATCTTGCCCGTCTTGTAGTGCCGGGAGACGGCGGTGGAGACCTTGACCCGGGCGTACGCCGTGACCTTCACGGTCTTCGGCTTGTAACGGGCGTCGCCCTTGAAGACCGCGGTGACGATGGTGTCCCGGGTCATGTCCACCCAGGCGGAGATGTTGCCGCCGGAGTCGACCTGCCCGACCTTGATCCGCTTGTCGGGCCGGTCGGCGCCGTACGGGTTGGCCCAGATCTCCACCGAGCGGTTCTTGTACGTCGTACCGAGGTGCGCGGTGAACCGGACATCGGTGCCGTAGTTGTAGAGCTTGCCGTTGTTGTTCAGGCTCAGCGCGGTCGAGGCGCGGGAGACCTCGACGTTGTCGGAGGCGCTGACCGCCATGTGCTCTGCGTCGCCCGCGTAGGAGACCTTGTACGTGACCTTGCCGCCGGCCGGCGGGGTGTCCGTGAAGGAGTAGGTGCCGTCGGCCTTCACGGTGACGGCCGGGAGCGCCTTGCCGTTGGGGCTCTCCAGGTCGGTGCGGGTGACCGCCAGCTTGACCCCGCTCGGCAGGGGCACCGTCGCCGACAGCTTGCCGGTGACGGTGAGCTGCTTGGCGCGGGTGGCCGTGGCCGGGGCGTTGACCGTAAGGGTGGGGACGTTGAGCGTCGGGTCGGTGAGCGCCTTGAGGGTGTAGCCGCTGCCGGTGCCGACCAGGGCGAAGACCCGCGCAGAGTCCGGGGACCAGGCCAGGTCGCCCGTGCCGTAACTGCTGGTGGTGTACGTGCGCAGCGGCGCTGTGGTGTTCGGCTTGTACACCGCCACCTTGCCGCCGGTCACCTGGGCGACCAGCCCGTTCGTGGCGATGTCGGCGCGCTGGCCGGACGGATAGGAACCGGCGGGTGTGAACCTGCCGTCCGCGTAGGCGTCCCGGTCCTGGCCGTTGACCAGCACCTGCGCGGCGCCGGGCACCAGGTCGATGTCCCCGATGCCGTCGTTCAGCGTGTAGTCGCCGTTGTGCCAGGCCACCTGCTGCGCGGTACCGCCGGACACGTCGAGGACTGCCATCGAGTCCGTGGACAGGCCGGTCTCGCCGACGGCCAGGAGACCGGGGTTGTTCGGGTCGGTGTCGAGGAGCGCCTGGCCCCAGACCTTGTTCGAGTACTGCCCGAGCGCCACCGGGTCGGCCCCGCTCGCCGGGTCCACGGCCGGGTCGACCGTACCGAGGTCGCCGTCCCACTGATCGCCGTACGAGAACCAGACCTTGCCGCCGGCGAAGGCCACGTACCGCGGGCCGGTGTTGGTGGCGACGGTGTAGCGGTGCTTGACGTCGAGAGTGGCCGGATCGAGGGCCACGATCTCGTGCAGGTCGGGCGCCGCCGCGTACAGGGTGCTGCCGTCGTCGGACAGCGCCAGGTCGGAGATCGCTCCGATGCCGCTCACCTCGTCGACGACGGTGCCGGAGTAGTCGGCGGCCACGATCGCCCCGGCCGTGCTGTCACCGACGAAGACACGCTGCAGGGCGCCGTCCACGACGATGCCGCCGGGCGAGCCGACCACGGCGGAGGCGGCCGACGCGGAGCCGGCCGACACGACGGTCAGGGCCGCCGAGCTGAAGAGGACCGCGAGCGCCGTCGCGGTCGAAGTGCTGCGCATGCGCACAGTGATGGAACCCCCACAGAAGAACCCGGTGTTCACCGGGAGACGAAAGCGCCGCGCGGCACCCGGCGGAAACGCGGAAACGCGGTGACGCACGGGGCGCGGCAGCCGGGGGCAGCCTATGGCATGGCTGTGACAATCAGGGAGGGGTTTCCGGACCGCCGGACGTCGACTAGCCGTACATCCGCCGCATCGCGAAATCGACCATCTCCTCGACCGCCTTCGCGTCGAAGACCATCCGGTGCTCGCCCTCCATGTCGAGGACGAAGCCGTAGCCGGTCGGCAGCAGGTCGATCACCTCTGCGCCGGTGATCACGAAGTACTTGGACTCCTTGCCCGCGTACCGGCGCAGCTCCTTCAGCGAGCTGAACATCGGGATCACCGGCTGCTGGGTGTTGTGCAGGGCGAGGAAGCCGGGGTTGTCACCGCGCGGGCAGTAGACCTTCGACGTCGCGAAGACCTGCTGGAAGTCCTCCGCGGACATCTGCCCGGTGGTGAAGGCACGCACCGCGTCCGCGAGCGAGGGCGGGGACGGCTCGGGGTACAGCGGCGCCTGCTGCTGTCCGTACCCGCCGGGCATCTGCTGCGGGGGGACGTAGCCCTGCTGGGCACCGACGTTCTGGTCGTAGCCGTACATGGGCGCAAGCGTACCGAGAGCGGCCGGGACGGCGGGCCGGTACGGGTGCCCCGGCAAACCGACAGTGACTCGACAGCGACTTGACAGCCGTCGCCCTGGCTTCCCACAGCTGCCACTCATAGCGTCGGTCGCGCCGAGGGGAGCACCGGAAGCGGCACCACACCAGCAAGGAGACAGCCATGCACCGACACCACGACGACGAGGTCCACGAGCACGACAGAGGGCTCTCGTACGACCTTCCCGTCCTCGCCCGCCGCCGCATGATCCGGCTGATGGCGGGCGCGAGCCTGATCCCGCTGGTGGGCTGCAGCTCGGAAGAGGAGACCTCGGCGTCCTCCCCTTCGTCCTCCTCGGCCGCCTCCGCCGGAAGCTCCTCTTCCTCCTCGTCCTCCTCGTCCGCCGAGTGCGCGACCATCCCGAACGAGACCGCCGGCCCCTACCCCGGCGACGGCTCGAACGGGGTGAACGTCCTGAAGGAGAGCGGCGTCGTCCGCAGCGACATCACCTCCAGCTTCGGCGACTCGGCCGGCGGCACCGCCGAGGGCGTGCCCCTGGCCATCACGCTCACCGTCGTCGACGCCGCCTCCGGCTGCGGTACCCCGAAGCAGGGCGCCGCCGTCTACCTCTGGCACTGCGACCGGGACGGCAACTACTCCCTGTACTCCGAGGGCGTCACCGACGAGAACTATCTGCGCGGCGTCCAGGAGACCGACGACAAGGGCCAGGTCACGTTCAGGAGCATCTTCCCGGCCTGCTACCCGGGCCGCTGGCCGCACATCCACTTCGAGGTCTACGGAAGCCTGGACGACGCCACCGCCGCCACCTCGATCACGAACACCTCCCAGCTCGCGCTGCCGAAGGACGTCTGCGACACGGTGTACGCCACGGACGGCTACAGCCAGAGCGTGCAGAACCTCGGTCGGCTCTCGCTGGAGACGGACAACATCTTCAGCGACGGCCACGACCAGCAGCTGGCCACGGTGACGGGCAGCGTCGAGAAGGGCTACACGGCGACGCTCACGGTGCCGGTGTGACCCGTCACAGATGACGGGATCGGGGTTGCGTCTTATTACTGGCGGGTAGCATCATCGTAGCTACTTGTTGGTACGTGAACTAGCGCGAGGATCCAGTGCCTCGCCGATCTCTCTACGGAGCCGTCGCCATGGGGCACTACAAGTCGAATCTCCGCGACATCGAGTTCAACCTCTTCGAAGTACTCGGGCGCGACAAGCTGTACGGCACGGGCCCGTTCGAGGAGATGGACGTCGACACCGCCAAGAGCATCCTCGACGAGCTCACCCGGCTCGCGGAGAACGAGCTGGCCGAGTCCTTCGCGGACGCCGACCGCAACCCGCCGGTCTTCGACCCGGAGACCAACACCGCTCCGGTCCCGGAGACGTTCAAGAAGAGCTACCAGGCCTTCATGGACTCCGAGTACTGGCGCCTCGGCCTGCCCGAGGCCATCGGTGGTACGACGGCTCCCCCGTCGCTGATCTGGTCGTACGCGGAGCTGATCCTGGGCGCCAACCCGGCCGTGTGGATGTACTCCTCGGGCCCGGCATTCGCCGGGATCCTCTTCGACGAGGGCAACGAGGTCCAGAAGCAGATCGCGCAGATCGCCGTCGAGAAGCAGTGGGGCTCGACGATGGTCCTCACCGAGCCCGACGCGGGTTCCGACGTGGGCGCCGGGCGCACCAAGGCGGTCCAGCAGGAGGACGGCTCCTGGCACATCGAGGGCGTGAAGCGCTTCATCACGTCCGGTGAGCACGACATGTCGGAGAACATCCTCCACTACGTGCTCGCGCGGCCGGAAGGTGCCGGTCCGGGCACCAAGGGCCTGTCCCTCTTCCTCGTCCCGAAGTACCTCTTCGACTTCGAGACCGGCGAGCTGGGCGAGCGCAACGGCGTCTACGCCACCAACGTCGAGCACAAGATGGGCCTGAAGGCCTCCAACACCTGCGAGATGACGTTCGGCGACCAGCACCCCGCCAAGGGCTGGCTGATCGGCGACAAGCACGACGGCATCCGCCAGATGTTCCGCATCATCGAGTTCGCCCGCATGATGGTCGGCACGAAGGCGATCTCCACGCTCTCGACGGGCTACCTCAACGCCCTCGAGTACGCCAAGGAGCGCGTCCAGGGCCCCGACCTGGCGAACTTCATGGACAAGACCGCGCCCAAGGTCACCATCACGCACCACCCCGACGTGCGCCGCTCGCTGATGACGCAGAAGGCGTACGCCGAGGGCATGCGCGCCCTCGTCCTCTACACGGCCTCCGTCCAGGACGCGATCGCGGTCAAGGAGGCGGCGGGCGAGGACGCGTCGACGGAGCACGCGCTCAACGACCTCCTCCTGCCGATCGTCAAGGGCTACGGCTCCGAGAAGGGCTACGAGCAGCTCGCCCAGTCGCTGCAGACCTTCGGCGGCTCCGGCTTCCTGCAGGAGTACCCGATCGAGCAGTACATCCGCGACTCCAAGATCGACACCCTGTACGAGGGCACCACGGCGATCCAGGGCCAGGACTTCTTCTTCCGGAAGATCGTCCGCAACCAGGGCGCCGCGCTGAACTCCCTCGCCGAGGACATCAAGAAGTTCCTCGCCCTCGGTACCGGCGGCGAGGAGCTGGCAGGCGCCCGCGAGCAGCTGGCCAAGGCGGCCGTCGAGCTGGAGGCGATCGTCGGTCTGATGCTGACCGACCTCGCCGCCACCGAGCAGGACGTCAAGAACATCTACAAGGTGGGCCTGAACACCACCCGCCTGCTGATGGCCTCCGGCGACGTGATCGTCGGCTACCTGCTGCTGAAGGGCGCCGCGATCGCCGCCGAGAAGCTGCCGAACGCCTCCGCCAAGGACAAGGCGTTCTACACCGGCAAGATCGCGGCGGCGAAGTTCTTCGCGGCCACCGTGCTGCCCGGCGTGACGCTGGCCCGCAAGCTGTCGGAGAACGTCGGCCTGGACCTGATGGAGCTGGACGAGGCCGCGTTCTAGTCCCCGTCCACACCTTCCTCACGAGGGCCCGCTCCCCTTTGCCGGGAGGGGGCCCTCGTACGTCGTTAAGGTGAATCCATGAGCGAACCTTTCCGCTTCGATCGCGGTCACACCGACGACCTCATGTCCTTCCTGGCGGCGAGCCCCTCGCCGTACCACGCCGTGGCGAACGCCGCCGAGCGCCTGGAGAAGGCCGGCTTCCGGCAGGTCGCGGAGACGGACGCCTGGGACGCGGTGACATCAGCGGCTTCCGCCGCGGGGAGCGGCGGCAGGTTCGTGCTGCGCGGTGGCGCGATCGTGGCGTGGTACGTCCCCGAGGGCGCGGCCCCGCACACGCCGTTCCGCATCGTCGGCGCGCACACCGACTCGCCCAACCTGCGGGTCAAGCCGCTGCCCGACACAGGGGCGCACGGCTGGCGGCAGGTGGCGGTCGAGATCTACGGCGGCCCGCTCCTGAACTCCTGGCTGGACCGCGACCTGGGCCTGGCCGGCCGCCTCACCCTGCGCGACGGCACGACCCGCCTGGTGAACATCGACCGCCCGCTCCTGCGCGTCCCCCAGCTCGCGATCCACCTGGACCGCTCGGTGTCGTCGGAGGGCCTCAAGCTCGACAAGCAGCGCCACCTCCAGCCGATCTGGGGCCTCGGCAACGACGTCCGCGACGGCGACCTCATCGCCTTCCTGGAGTCCGAGTCCGGGATCCCGGCGGGCGAGGTCACCGGCTGGGACCTGATGGTGCACTCCGTGGAGCCGCCGGCGTACCTGGGCCGGGACAAGGAGCTGGTGGCGGGCCCGCGCATGGACAACCTGCTGTCGGTGCACGCGGGCGTCGCGGCACTGACCGCGGTGGCCACGGGCGGTGGGGGGCTGCCGTACATCCCGGTCCTGGCGGCCTTCGACCACGAGGAGAACGGCTCCCAGTCGGACACCGGCGCGGACGGGCCGCTGCTCGGCGGCGTGCTGGAGCGTTCGGTGTTCGCGCGAGGAGGGTCGTACGAGGACCGGGCGAGGGCGTTTGCGGGAACGGTCTGCCTGTCCTCCGACACGGGCCACGCGGTCCACCCCAACTACGCGGAGCGCCACGACCCGACGCACCACCCGCGCGTCAACGGCGGGCCGATCCTGAAGGTCAACGTCAACAACCGCTACGCGACCGACGGTTCGGGCCGCGCGGTCTGGGCGGCGGTCTGTGAGAAGGCGAACGTCCCGTTCCAGTCCTTCGTCTCCAACAACTCCATGCCCTGCGGCACGACGATCGGCCCGATCACGGCGGCGCGGCATGGCATCAGGACGGTGGACATCGGGGTGGCGATCCTGTCGATGCACAGCGCGCGGGAGTTGTGCGGGGTGGAGGATCCCTATCTGCTGGCGAACTCGTTGGTGGCGTTCTTGGAGGGGTGAGGCCGCAGCAGCCGGATCCCCAGGTCACATTCCCCACCCGCATGTCCGGTGGAGCCTCGGGTACCCGCCCCCGACCGGAACGACTGGACCGGACAGGGAGGCGACAACTCATGGGCCTCGGCGGGTGCATCATCCTCATCGCCGTGGGAGCCATCCTCACGTTCGCTACCGACTGGGACATGGAGGGGGTCAACCTCGACCTGGTCGGCGTGATCCTGATGATCGTGGGCCTGATCGGCGTGACGACCTTCAGCAGCATCGCCCGGCGCAGGCGAGTGGTGATGCCACCCGCGACACCGGTCGTGGAGGAGCGGCACCACCATCGGCGGGACGGGTACAGCGACGGGTACGGCGTGTGAGCGCCCGCAGGGTCAGGCGTCCAAGCCGGCCAGGACCAGCGGCAGGCGGTCCGTTCCCGTCTCGGTGAGACGGACCGGGACGCCCCAGTCCTGCTGGTGGACGTGGCAGGCGGGGTACTCGTTGGAAGGGTCGTCGTCGCAGGACGCCGCCATCGCGGAGACGTGCAGGACGCCCTCCGGGACCGCGGGGTTGAGCTCCAGGGCGCGGGAGAGATCGGTTCCCGCACCCTCACCGTCCACCAGCAGTTCGGGAGGTGTGGACGAGACCAGCAGGCGGGTCGAGGGGCCGTACCGGGTGTCGAGCTTCTGGCCCGCCGGGGCCTGGAAGATCACGTCCAGCCTCAGACGCCCGGGGGCGACATCGGTGGCCGCGCGCTGGGTGCGGTGCACGACCGCCTCGACGCGGACCGCCTCCTCCGGGAGGCGCAGCCGGGTCAGGCGGTGACGGGCCGACTCGACGACCACGATGTCGTCGCCGACCAGTACCGCGTCGCTCGGCTCGCGCAGATCCGTGGCCGGCGTCGTCACTTCGCCGGTGGCGGGGTCGTAGCGGCGCAGGGCGTGGTTGTAGGTGTCGCTGACGGCGACCGATCCGTCGGGGAGCGCGGTCACGCCCAACGGGTGCTGGAACAGGGCCTGTTCGGCGGCGCCGTCGCGGTGACCGAAGTCGAACAGGCCGGTGCCGACGGCGGTGTGGACGGTGCCGTCGGGGTCGACCCAGCGCAGCGCCGACGTCTCGGAGTCGGCGAGCCACAGCCGGTCGGGCGTGGCCGCGAGGCCGGACGGCTGCGCGAACCAGGCCTCCGCGCCGGGGCCGTCCACGAGACCCTCGTTGGTGGTGCCGGCGGCGACGGAGACGCTGCCGGCGGCGGGGTCGTACGTCCACAGCTGGTGGACGCCGGCCATGGCGATCCAGACCCTGCCCTGCCACCAGGCGACGTCCCAGGGAGAGGAGAGGTTCACCTCGCGGCCGGGGCCGGACGTGGCGTCGCCCTGCATCCACTGCCTGCCGGTGCCCGCGAGGGTCGTGACCTCACCGGATGTGAGGTCCAGCCGCCGGAGGGCGTGGTTCACGGTGTCGGCGACAACGACCGAGCCGTCGTCGAGGAGGGCGAGACCCTGCGGCTCGTTGAAGGTGGCCGTGTCCGCCGTGCCGTCGGAGAGGCCGCGGACACCGGACCCGATGCGCCGTACAACGGACTCACCATCGGCCTCCAGCTCCACGAGCTGATGCCGTGTCGTGTCGCTGACCAGGAAGTTCCCGCTCGGCAGCAGCAGCGCCTTCCCCGGGAACCGCAACACCGCCGGCTCCGGCTCCGGCGCCACGTACGGCCCGTCCCCGCGCCGCAGCGTGCCCTTCGCGGCATGCTCCGCCTCCAGCTCGGTCACCAGCTGCTCGATGGCGTGCACATGCCCCTCACCGGCGTGCTGCGCAACGACATACCCCTCGGGGTCGATCACCACGAGCGTCGGCCAGGCCCGCACCGCGTACTGCTTCCAGGTCGCGAGCTCGGGGTCGTCGAGCACGGGATGCTCGACGCCGTACCGCTCGACGGCGTCGATCACCGCCTGATGCTCCGCCTCATGCACGAACTTCGGCGAGTGCACCCCGATGACGACCACCGTGTCCCGGTGCTTGTCCTCCAGCTCCCGCAGCTCGTCCAGGACGTGCAGGCAGTTCACACAGCAGAACGTCCAGAAATCGAGGAGGACGATACGTCCGCGCAGGTCGGCGAGGCCGTACTGCTTCCCGCCCGTGTTCAGCCAGCCACCCTTGCCGATCAGCTCGGGGGCACGGACACGGGCACGGCGGCGAGTCGGGCCCGGGGAGGAATCGGTCATGGATCAAGAGTGCCACCCGCCACTGACAATCACCCCAGCGCGTGCCCCGTCGTCGCATCCACGTGGTCGGGGACGGCGTCGTGGTGGTCGCCGACGGTGAGGGTGCCGGTGGGTTCGAAGAGGAGGATCGCGGTCGGGACGGGGGCGTACGGCTTGTGTTCCGTGCCGCGCGGAACGGTGAACACCGAGCCCTTGGGGAGGACGACCGTGCGCTCGCCGGCCGCCTCGCGCAGGGCGATGTGCAGTTCACCGTCGAGGACGAGGAAGAACTCGTCGGTGTGGTCGTGCACGTGCCAGACGTGCTCCCCCTCGACCTTCGCGACACGGACGTCGTAGTCGTTGACGGCGGTGACGATGCGGGGGCTCCACTGGTCGGTGAAGGATGCGAGGGCCTTGCCCAGGGCGATGGGTTCCATGAGGCCATCGTCGGCCGTAGTGGCGCACCTGGACGAGTGCTAGGAATCGCATATGGCGCAAGGATCCTCTCAGCCAACCCGTCCGCACCGCGTCGCGGTCATCGTCGACGACGGCACCAACCCGTTCGAGGTGGGCGTCGCGACCGAGCTGTTCGGTCTGCCCAGGCCGGAGCTCGGTCTGCCGGGTCCGCTGTACGAGGTGACCCTGTGCACGCCCACGCCCGGGATCCGTATGAATCACGGCTTCTTCACGCTGACCGGGGTGCCCGGCCTGGCGGCCGTGGACGAGGCCGACACCCTCGTCGTTCCAGGTCGGCCCGACAACGTCGTACCTCGCGGCGCCGCCGTCCTCGACGCCATCAGGCGGGCCCACGCGCGCGGGGCACGTGTCGTGAGTTTCTGCACGGGCACTTTCGCGCTCGCCGAGGCCGGGCTGCTCGACGGGCGCCGGGCCACCACCCACTGGCGCTGGGCGGACTCCTTCCGGGAGCTGCACCCGAAGGTGGTCCTGGAGCCCGACGTGCTCTTCGTCGACGAGGGCGACATCCTCACCGCCGCCGGCAGCGCGGCCGCGCTCGACCTCGGGCTGTACATCTGGCGCCGGGACCATGGCGCCGAGATCGCGAATGCGGTGTCCCGGCGCCTGGTGTTCGCCGCGCACCGGGACGGCGGTCAGCGGCAGTTCGTGGAGCGGCCGGTTCCGCAGGTGCGGGACGAGTCCCTGGGGCCACTGCTGGCATGGGCGCAGGAACGGCTCGGCGAGCCGCTCACGGTCGCGGACCTGGCGGCGTGGGCGGCGGTGTCCCCGGCCACGCTGCACCGGCGGTTCCGCGCCCAGCTCGGCACGACGCCGCTGGCATGGCTGACCGGGGAGCGGGTGGCGCTGGCGTGCCGGCTGATCGAGCGCGGGGAGGAACGGCTGGAGGTGGTGGCCGCGCGGAGCGGGCTGGGGACGGCGGCCAACCTGCGGGAGCGGCTGCGCCGGGAGACCGGGCTCAGCCCGTCGGCCTACCAGCGGCGTTTCGGGCCGGCCGGCGGGGAACCGGTCATGTCATGAGATTCCTCGTACGCGACCGGCTCCTCTCCTTCGGTGACGACTACTGGATCGAGGACGACCACGGCAACAAGGTGTTCCTCGTCGACGGCAAGGCGATCCGGCTGCGGGACACCTTCGAGCTGAAGGACACCCAGGGACGGGTACTGATCGACATCCGTCAGAAGATGTTCGCCCTGCGGGACACGATGCTCATCGAACGGGACGGCGAGCCGCTCGCGCGGATCAGGCGGAAACGGCTGTCGCTACTGCGCAACCACTATCGGGTGACCTTGGTGGACGGCACGGTGCTCGACGTCAGCGGCAAGATCGCCGACCGCGAGTTCGCCGTCGAGTACGACGGTGAGCTGCTCGCCGTCATCTCCCGGCGGTGGCTGCACGTCCGGGACACGTACGGCGTGGAAGTCGTCCGGGACGACGCGGATCCGGCGTTGCTGATCGCGGTGACGGTGTGCGTGATCCACCTGGCGGAGAAGGAACGCGAGGAGGACGACTAACGGCGGTGGAGCGGCGTCGCGAGACCGAGCACGCGGTCCTTCAGGGCCGGGAACTGCTCCCGGGTCTGAGCCACCTTGCCGTCGTCGAGCTCCACATGGAGGACCTCCTCGCCGCGGCCGGCCTCCGCCAGGACCGTTCCCCACGGATCGACCACGATCGAGTGACCGGCCTGCGGCACTCCCGCATGCGTCCCGGCCGTTCCACACGCGAGGACGAACGCCTGGTTCTCCACCGCCCGCGCCTGAGCCAGCAGCGTCCAGTGGGAGCGCCTGCGCTCCGGCCAGCCCGCCGGGATCACAAAGGTCTCGGCACCGGCGTCGACGAGCCCACGGAAGAGTTCGGGAAAACGGAGGTCGTAGCAGGTCGCCAGACCGAGCGTCGTCACACCCGGCATGCGGACCGTCACCAGCTCGTCGCCCGCCCCCATCAGCACGGCCTCGCCCTTGTCGAAGCCGAAGCGGTGGATCTTGCGGTAGGCGGCGACCAGATCACCGGAAGGAGAGAAGACGAGCGACGTGTTGTACAGCGGCCCCTCGCCCGCGGCCGGGACGCCGTCGGATTCGCCCCGCTCCGGAATCGAGCCCGCATGCAGCCACACGCCCGCGTCGCTCGCGGCCTTCGCCATGGCCTCGTGCGTCGGCCCCTCGAGCGGCTCGGCCTCCCGGGCGAACTCCTGGTAGGCGAACGCCCCGGTGGTCCACAGCTCGGGCAGCACGACGAGATCGGCACCGGCCTGTTCCCGAACGAGCGAGGCGACCCGGCGCCGGCGCGAATCGACCGATTCGCCCTCGTCTACGGCGATCTGGAGCAGAGAGGCGCGCACACTACCACCGTCCTGGCATTCGAGCCGTCCACACGGGCCTACGATCGTCACACGAAAGCACTGCCGGGGTGCCTCACAGCAGCGTAACTTAGCGTCTCAAGACGCCCGCCGACCGCAGCCACCGCCCACTGGCAATGCCGCCACAACCTGCCCGTGTCCCGACCGCCGAGGGGTCCCGTTCCGTGAGTCTGCATCCCACCCTCCAGCCCTACGCCGACGCCTGGACCCACTCCATCGAAGCGATATCCGAGCTGGTGCAGCCGCTTGTGGAGGCCGACTGGAACCGGCGGACCCCCTGCCCGGCCTGGTCCGTGCGTGACGTCGTCTCGCATGTCATCGGCCTCGACTGCGAGATGCTCGGCGACCCGCGCCCCATCCACACGCTGCCGCGCGACCTGTTCCACGTCACGAGCGACCACCAGCGCTACATGGAGATGCAGGTCGACGTCCGCCGGCACCACACGGCGCCCGAGATGACCTCCGAGCTGGAGTACACGATCATTCGCCGCAACCGGCAGCTGCGCAACGAGTCGCGCGACCCCGGTACGAAGGTGCGCGGGCCGCTGGGCACCGAGCTCACCCTCGAGGAGGCCATGCGGGGCCACGCGTTCGACGTGTGGGTGCACGAGCAGGACCTGCGCGTCGCCGTCGGCCGGCCCGGCAACCTCGACTCCCCCGGCGCGCAGGTCACCCGTGACGTCCTGCTGGCCGCCCTCCCGGGCATCGTCGCGAACAAGGCCGGGGCTCCCCGCAGTTCGGCGATCGTCTTCGACGTTCACGGCCCCGTCGAGTTCCTGCGCACGATCCGCGTCGACATCCAGGGCCGCGGCACCCTGGAGACGGCTCCCGCACTCGGCCCCGCCGCCACCCTCACCCTCGACTGGGAGACGTACGTCCGCCTGGCCTGCGGCCGGGTGACGCCGGAGGCGGTCGCGGACCGGGTGAAGACGGAGGGCGACCCGGACCTGACGGCGGCGATCCTGCGGAACTTCACGGTGACGCCGTAGGGCGCCCGGCTCCCCGTTATTGCGGAGGCCCGGGTTATTCGGTGTCGGGCGGCGGCCCTGGAAAGTAGCGTGCCCGCCATGACTGACGCCCAGACCGCCGCCGATACGAGCCTTCCGGAGCTTGACGGCCCGCCCAGCCTCACCCGGCTGACCTTCCACGGCCCGCTCTCCGAGGCGCGGGCGGACAAGCTGGTCGAGCGGCTCGCCGGGACCGCGCCCACGACCGTGCTCGACCTCGGCTGCGGCTGGGGCGAGCTGATGCTGCGCGTGCTGGCCGCCGCGCCAGGGGCGACCGGGGTCGGCGTCGATGTCCGTGCCCGGGATCTGGAGCGGGGGCGCCGCCTCGCCGTGGCCCGCGGGCTCGCGCGGCGGGTCGAGTTTGTCGAGGAGTCCGCGGTGGGAACCCCGCGCGGCCCCGCCGACCTGGTCCTCTGTGTCGGCGCGAGTCATGCCCTCAGCGCGGCCGAGCCGCCGGCCCACCTCCCCGAGGCCCTGCGCGCACTGCGCGGCCTGGTCTCCGACCGCGGCCGGGTGCTGCTCGGCGAGGGCTTCTGGCAGCGCACCCCGACCCCCGCCGAACTGTCCGGCATGTGGCCGGGCGCCTCCACCACCCATCACCACGATCTCGCGACCCTCGTCGACCTCGCGATCGAGGCCGGGTTCCGGCCGGAGTGGATCGAGACGGCGAGCATGGACGAGTGGGAGGAGTTCGAGTCGGCCTATCAGGCGGACGTGGAGGTGTGGCTCGCCGAGCACCCCGACCATCCGCTGGCCGCCGAGACCCGCGAACGCGTCGACCGGCACCGGGCGCGCTGGCTGACGTACCGCGGCATCCTCGGCCTCGTCTACCTCACCCTCGTACCGGTCGTCACCCGCTGACCGCTCACGCCGGCACGTGCACTGTCTCCACCCGGCTCGCCACCAGCCGTTCCCGCTCCCGGCGGGCCGCTCGCCCGCGCAGGCGCAGGATCTGGGTGACGCCCAACGCCTGGAGCACGAACACGGACGAGAAGGCGACCGTGTAGTCGTCGTCCGTGGCGTCGAGCAGCGCGCCGATCGCGAACAGCGTGGTCATCGAGGCCACGAAACCACCCATGTTGGTGATCCCGGACGCCGTCCCCTGACGCTCCGGCGGATTCGCCGGCCGTGCGAAGTCGAACCCGATCATCGAGGCCGGCCCACACGCCCCGAGCACCGTGCACAGCACGATCAGCAGCCACATCGGCGCATGCTCGGCGGGATACACGAGCGTTGCCGCCCACAGCAGCGAGGTCGCCCCGATGGTGCCCAGCGCTAGCGGTAGCCGCGCCCCGTGGTGCCGGGCGATGATCTGGCCGTACACCAGCCCGAACCCCATGTTCGACAGCACGACCAGGGTCAGCAGCTCTCCGGCCGCGGCCCGGGACAGCCCCTGCGCCTCGACCAGGAACGGCAGCCCCCACAGCAGCAGGAACACCATCGCCGGGAACTGGGTCGTGAAGTGCACCCACAGACCGAGCCGCGTCCCCGGCTCGCGCCAGGACGCGGCGATCTGCCGCCGTACGTACGCCACCCCCTGATGCGGTACCGGCTCCGGCTCGTGCCCTTCGGGGTGGTCCTTCAGGAACAGCAGCAGCAGGACGAAGACCACGACCCCCGCGAGCGCGCTGCCCGCGAACGCGGCCGTCCAGCCGATGCCGTGCAGCAGCCGGGCGAGGACGAGCGTCGAGACGAGGTTGCCTGCCATGCCGACCAGCCCGGCGAGCTGCGCGATCAGCGGCCCGCGCCGGGCCGGGAACCACCGGCTGCCCAGCCGCAGCACGCTGATGAACGTCATCGCGTCGCCGCAGCCCAGCAGCGCCCGCGACGCGAGGGCCATCCCGTACGTGGGGGAGAACGCGAAGCCCAGCTGGCCCGCCGTGAACAGCACGACGCCCATCCCCAGCACCTTCTTGGTGCCGAGCCGGTCGACCAGCAGGCCGACGGGTATCTGCATGCCGGCGTAGACGAGGAGCTGGAGGATCGAGAACGTGGACAGCGCGGAGGCGCCCACGTCGAAGCGGTCGGCGGCATCGAGGCCGGCGACTCCCAGGGACGTACGGAAGATGACGGCGACGAAGTAGACGGCGACGCCTATGCCCCAGACGGCGACGGCACGCCGGCCGCCGGGCGGATCGCCCGGGAGGGTGGCCCCGCTCATCGGACCTCACCGCGGGCGAGGTGCGAGAACCATCCGATGTGCCGGTGGACGACCCCGACGGCCGCGTCGGCGTCCCCGGAGCGCAGTGCCTGCAGGATCTCCTCGTGTTCGGTGAGGGTCTTCGCGATCCGGTCGGGGTGGGAGTGCATGACGGCGACACCCATCCGCAGCTGCCGGTCGCGGAGTTGGTCGTAGAGCCGGGAGAGGATCTCGTTGCCGCCGCTGCGGACGATCTCGGCGTGGAAGCAGCGGTCGGTGACCGCGGCCGCGGCCAAGTCCCCGGCGGCGGCCTGCTCCTTCTGCCGTGCGAGCAGTTCCTCGAGTCGCTCGATGAGGCCGGGCGGTGCGGGTACGGCCTTGCGGGCCGCGTGCTCCTCCACCAGCAGCCGGGTCTCGACGACGTCCGCGATCTCCTGCGCGGAGACGGGCAGGACGAGGGCGCCCTTCTTCGGGTACAGCTTGATCAGGCCCTCGACCTCCAGCCGGAGCAGCGCCTCGCGTACCGGGGTGCGGGAGACCCCGACGGCATCGGCGAGCTCGCCCTCGGTGAGCAGGGTTCCGCCCTCGTAACGGCGGTCCAGTACCCCTTGCTTGACGTGGTGGTAGACGCGGTCGGCGGCGGGCGGTTGCTTCACGACCAGGGACATGCCCACAGGATAGATACATCACGTACGCATACGGAGTCCCGTCCAGCATGCGGACGTGAGCGGACCCGCCTCATCCGCCGCACAACCTTCTGTGCTACTTACTCGTCACACACGTGCGGCCTCTTTCGCCTTCGGACCACTGACCACAACTCGGCCGCACACCAGGGGCATTCAACGCAATCGGGGTACTTCAGTTGACAACCGGCATTCAGGGCATCCGTATCCGCAGAGCCACTGCCGTCGCCGTGACCACCGGCGCCATGCTCGCGGCCGGTGCCTTCTCCGCTGCGCCCGCGCAGGCCGCCGCCGCGCCCTCGATCGTGGCCAAGGGCGGCTACGTCATGAACAACGCGAACGGCAAGACGCTGTACACAAAGGCAGCGGACACCAGGCGTTCCACCGGCTCCACCACCAAGATCATGACCGCGAAGGTCGTGCTCTCGCAGCCGAACCTCAACCTCGACGCCAAGGTCACGATCCAGAAGGCCTACAGCGACTACATCGTCGACAACAACTGGGCCTCCAACGCCAAGCTGATCGTCGGCGACAAGGTGACTGTGCGCCAGCTGCTGTACGGCCTGATGCTGCCGTCGGGCTGCGACGCCGCGTACGCGCTCGCCGACAAGTTCGGCACGGGCTCGACGCGGGCCGCGCGCGTGAAGTCGTTCATCGGCAAGATGAACACCACCGCGAGGAACCTCGGCCTGACGAACACGCACTTCGACTCCTTCGACGGCATCGGCAACGGGGCGAACTACTCGACGCCGCGCGACCTGACGAAACTCGCCAGCAGCGCGATGAAGAACTCCACGTTCCGCACGATCGTCAAGACGAAGCAGTACACGGCGAAGACGATCACCAAGACCGGCAGCGTCCGCACCATGGCGCCGTGGAAGAACACCAACGGGCTGCTCGGCACCTACAGCGGCGCGATCGGCGTGAAGACCGGTTCCGGCCCGGAGGCCAAGTACTGCCTCGTCTTCGCCGCCACCCGCAACGGCAAGACGGTCATCGGCACGGTGCTCGCCTCCTCCTCGATCGCCCAGCGCGAGACGGACGCGAAGAAGCTCATGAACTACGGCTTCACCAGCCTGGGCTGACGCCGAGGCCCACCGGCTCACCGGCTCACCGGCAAGGGGGCGGACGCTCGACGGCGGCCGCCCCCTTGGAAGTTCCGCGCCACCGTCGCGATTTCGTTATGCCGGTCCGTACATCCCTGAACGCTTCTCGCGAGTCTCCTCATAGCCTCCCCCCTCACATCGCAGATGCCTCACCAGGCATTTCGCCCACTCGGAGCGTTCATAGTGATAACCGGCATCAAGGGCGTACGTTTCCGCAGAGCCGCAGCCGTCGTCGCCACCACCGGCGCGCTGGTCGCGGGCGGCGCCCTGACCGCACCCGCCCAGGCGGCGACCGCCCCGACGGTCAGCGCCAAGGGCGCGTTCATGCTCAACAGTGCGACAGGCTCCACGCTCTACAGCAAGTACGCCGACACCAAGCGGCCAATGGCGAGCACCACCAAGATCATGACGGCCCGCGTCGTGCTGGCCATCCCGGACGTGAACTTGGACACCAAGGTCACCATCAAGCAGGCCTACCGGGACTACGTCGCCGCCAAGGGCGCGAGCACCGCGGACCTGAAGACGGGCGACAAGGTCAGCGTGCGCCAGCTGCTGCACGCGATGATGCTGCCGTCCGGCTGCGACGCCGCGATGGCCCTCGCGGACAAGTTCGGCACCGGCACGACGGTCGCGGCTCGCACCAAGAACTTCATCGCCAAGATGAACAAGAAGGCCGAGGCCCTCGGCCTGACCAACACGCACTTCGACTCGTTCGACGGCAACTCGACACAGAACACGAACTACACGACTCCGCGCGACCTCGCCAAGCTCACGCGCAGCGCGATGACGTTCTCGACGTTCGCGGGCATCGTGAAGAAGACGAAGACCGTGCAGTACGCGACGTCAAGCACCGGCGCCACCCGCACGTACACCTGGTACAACACCAACCAGCTGCTGGGCTCCTACAGCGGCGCGATCGGCGTGAAGACGGGCACCAACACCCCGGCCGGCCCCTGCCTCGTCTTCGCCGGAACCCGCGACGGCAAGACGGTCGTCGGCGTACTCCTCAACGACCAGTACCGCTTCACGGACGCCGCGAAGCTGATGGACTACGCCTTCGGCAGCAGCACGGCGAGCACGATGCAACTGCGCACGCTGCCGTCGGGCGCCCAGCGGGACTGACCCGACGGGACACCGGTACCGCAGTAGGGGCCCACTGCTGGCGAGCAGTGGGCCCCCTTGAGGGCAGGTAGAGACCTGAATCTCACAAATGAAGGGGCGGCCGCAATCCGAACTTGCGGCCGCCCCTGAACGGTTCGACGTATCCGAACCCGACGCGTCACGCCCAGGTGATCAGCCGCTTCGGCTGCTCCAGGATCGCCGCCACGTCGGCAAGGACCTTCGACCCCAACTCCCCGTCCACCAGCCGGTGGTCGAAGCTGAGCGCCAGTGTCGTGACCTGACGTGGCTTCACCTTGCCCTTGTGGACCCACGGCTGGAGCTTGATCGCGCCGACCGCGAGGATCGCGGACTCGCCGGGGTTGAGGATCGGCGTGCCGGTGTCGACGCCGAAGACTCCGACGTTGGTGATGGTGATCGTGCCGCCCTGCATGGCCGACGGGGACGTCTTGCCCTCGCGGGCCGTCGAGACCAGCTCGCCCAGCGCCTCGGCGAGTTGCGGCAGGGTCTTGTCCTGCGCGTCCTTGATGTTGGGGACGATCAGGCCGCGCGGCGTGGCCGCGGCGATGCCCAGGTTGACGTAGCGCTTGACCACGATCTCCTGGTTGGCCTCGTCCCAGGACGCGTTGATGTCCGGGTTGCGCTTGATCGCGACCAGGAGGGCCTTGGAGATGAGCAGCAGGGGGTTCACGCGCAGGCCCGTGAACTCCTTGTCCGCCTTCAGCTCCTCGACCAGCTTCATCGTGCGCGTCACGTCGACCGTCACGAACTCCGTGACGTGCGGCGCGGTGAAGGCCGAGCCGACCATGGCGGCGGCCGTGGCCTTGCGGACGCCCTTGACCGGGATCCGGGTCTCGCGGGTCGAGTCGTACGTGGCCACCGGCGCCGGGACCGCAACCGGGGCCGTCGTCACCGGCTCGGGCGCCTTCGGCGGGGACGCCGCCGCGTGGACGTCCTCGCGGGTGATGATGCCGTCCGGGCCGGTCGGGGTGACCGTCGCGAGGTCGACGCCGAGGTCCTTGGCCAGCTTGCGCACCGGCGGCTTGGCGAGGGGGCGCTGCTGCGGAGGCGTGGTGGGAGCCGTGGGCGGCGTCGCCGGGGTGGCCGTCGCTGGCGTCCCGTGGCCGTTCAGCTCAGACTGGATCGCGGCCGAGGCCTGCTGGGCCGGGGCCTCGGGGCCCTTGCGGGGGCGGCGCTTGGTGGAGGACGTGGCCACGCCGTACCCCACGAGGACCGGCTGGCGGCCCTCCGGCTTCGGCTCCTCCTGCGCCGGCGCCTGCTGCGGTTCGGCGGGCGCCGGCGGTGCCGGTGCGCCGCCGCTCACGTCCACCGCGATGATCGACGTGCCGACGTCCACCGTCGTGCCCTCGGGGAAGTGCAGCTCGCGGACGACTCCGTCATAGGGGATGGGGAGTTCGACGGCCGCCTTCGCGGTCTCGACCTCGCACACCACCTGGCCGTCGGTGACCTTGTCGCCGGGCTGGACGTACCACTTGAGGATCTCGGCCTCGGTCAGGCCCTCGCCCACATCGGGCATCTTGAACTCGCGTACGGAAGCTTCCGTCATCGTCGTCACGACCCTCTCCTCAGTACGCCAGCGAGCGGTCGACGGCGTCCAGCACCCGATCCAGGCCGGGCAGGTACTCCTCCTCCAGGCGGGCCGGCGGATACGGGGCGTGGTAGCCGCCGACCCTGAGCACCGGGGCCTCCAGGTGGTAGAAGCAGCGCTCCGTGATCCGGGCGGCGATCTCCGCGCCCGAACCGAAGAACACCGGCGCCTCGTGGACCACCACCAGGCGGCGGGTCTTCTCCACCGAGGCCTGGATCGAGTCGAAGTCGAGCGGGGAGACCGAGCGCAGGTCCAGCACCTCCAGGGAGCGGCCCTCCCCGGCGGCCGCGTCCGCGACCTCCTGGCAGAGCTTCACCATCGGGCCGTACGCGACGAGAGTGAGGTCGGTGCCCTCGCGGACGACCCGTGCCTTGTGCAGCGGGCCGGGGATCGCCTCCGTGCTGACCTCGGCCTTGTCCCAGTAGCGCCGCTTGGGCTCGAAGAAGATCACCGGGTCGTCGCTCTGGATGGCCTGCTGCATCATCCAGTAGGCGTCCGAGGCGTTGGACGGCGACACGATCTTCAGGCCCGCCACATGCGCGAACAGCGCCTCCGGGGACTCGGAGTGGTGTTCGACCGCGCCGATGCCGCCGCCGTAGGGGATGCGGACGACGACCGGGAGCTTGACCTTGCCCAGCGAGCGCGCGTGCATCTTCGCGAGCTGGGTGACGATCTGGTCGTACGCCGGGAAGACGAAACCGTCGAACTGGATCTCCACGACCGGGCGGTAGCCGCGCAGGGCCAGGCCGATCGCCGTACCGACGATGCCCGACTCGGCGAGGGGGGTGTCGATGACGCGGCTCTCGCCGAAGTCCTTCTGCAGTCCGTCGGTCACGCGGAACACACCGCCGAGCTTGCCGACGTCCTCGCCCATGATGACGACCTTGGGGTCGGTCTCCAGGGCGCGGCGCAGCGACTCGTTGATCGCCTTGGCCAGGGCCATCTTCTCCACGGCCATGTTCAGACCCCCTCTACGTCCGCGAACGACGCCTGGTAGGCGGCGAACTGGGCTCGCTCCTCGTCGACGAGCGCATGCCCGTCCGCGTACACGTTCTCGAAGATGGCGAAGTGGTCCGGGTCCGGCATGGCACGGACCGCTTCGCGCACTCGCCTGCCCAACGCCTCGCTCTCCGCCTCGAGTTCCGCGAAGAATCCCTCGTCCGCGTGGTTTGAGGACTCCAGGTGGCGGCGAAGGCGCAGGATCGGGTCCTTCGCCTCCCAGGCCAGCCGCTCCTCGTCACCCCGGTACCGGGTGGGATCGTCGGAGGTGGTGTGCGCCCCCATGCGGTACGTGTACGCCTCGACCAGCGTCGGGCCCTCGCCGCTGCGGGCCCGCTCCAGCGCCCACTTGGTGACGGCGAGGCAGGCCAGCACGTCGTTGCCGTCGACGCGGACGCCAGGGAAGCCGTAACCCTGCGCGCGCTGGTAGAGCGGGACGCGGCTCTGCTTCTCGGTCGGCTCGGAGATCGCCCACTGGTTGTTCTGGCAGAAGAACACCACGGGGGCGTTGTAGACCGCGGAGAACGTGAACGACTCCGCGACGTCGCCCTGGCTGGAGGCTCCGTCGCCGAAGTAGGCGATGACCGCGGAGTCGGCGCCGTCCTTGGCGATGCCCATGGCGTAGCCCGTGGCGTGCAGCGTCTGGGAGCCGATGACGATCGTGTAGAGGTGGAAGTTGTTGCCGTTCGGGTCCCAGCCGCCGTTGTTGACGCCGCGGAACATGCCGAGCAGGTTGGTCGGGTTGACACCGCGGCACCAGGCGACGCCGTGCTCGCGGTAGGTCGGGAAGACGTAGTCGTCGTCGCGCAGGGCCCGGCCGGAGCCGATCTGGGCGGCCTCCTGGCCGAGCAGTGAGGCCCACAGGCCCAGCTCGCCCTGGCGCTGCAGGGAGGTTGCCTCGGCGTCGAAGCGGCGGGTGAGCACCATGTCGCGGTACAGGCCGCGCAGCTCTTCGGGGGTGATGTCGGCGACGTGCTCGTCGTACGCGGCGGTGTCGGCGTTCCGGACGCGCTCGCCCTCGGGCGTCAGCAGCTGCACCAACTGGGGGCCGGCGGTCTGCGCGGCGCCCGTGGCCTTCTTGGCGCCGACGGCCCGCTTGGCGGGCGTGGCCTTCTTGGCAGTGGTCTTCTTGGCGGTCGTGCGGGTGGTGCGCTGGGTGCCGGTGGCGTCGGCTGCGTCGGCGCCGGTGGACCCGGCGTTGCTTCCGGCGCTGCGTCGCGGCTTGCGCGGGGCAGTGCTCTCCACGGTCACGTGTGCTCCTCCGTCGGTCCGGCCCCCGGGGTTGCCGGTAGGCCAGTGCGGCTCACCTGATCCGACCCTCGGGCACGGGGTGGGTGCCACTCGGCCGGGAACAGGCGTGACAGGTGCCCCGGCGAGCGCCCTGCAACTAGCACGTTACCCAGTGCTCCACATTTCTGTGTAACCCCTCCTGACCTGCGTTTTTGCTTGGAAATCCAAGTAAATCGCAAAGTCGGGAAGGGGCCCAGGTCACAGCCTTGCAGGGGGCCGGAACACCGGCACGTTATCCCGCGCACCCGGCTCACGGGAAGAGTTCGTGTCCGACACCGACTTCATGCCCGAAAAAGGGTAAATCAGGTTATTTATCCTCGACGATCACGAGAGTGCGCGAGCGGGATCACCCACTTGTGACCGAAAGCGACCATCGACGACTTCCTGTGACAACGCCCAGCTCACAGGCTCGCCAGGTGCCCTAGCATCTGGCGCGTGCCGCGCCCATGTGTACCACCCCCTGCGCTCCACGCGCCCCCGCTGAGCGCCCTCCTGCGCCAGTACTCCGCCGGGTCCGCCCTCACCTGCGACCCCGTCGACCAGGGGCTGCTCAACCGCGGCTACCGGCTGTGCACGACCCGCGGCCGCTACTTCCTCAAGCACCACTTCGACCCCGACACCGCCGACCCCGCCGCGATCGAACGCCGGCACCGGGCGACCCAGCGCCTGGCCGACCTCGGCGTCCCGGTGGCCCCGCCGCTGGCAGGCCGGGACGGGCGCACGGTCGCGGTCGTCAGCGGCCACGCGTACGCCCTGCACCCGTGGATCGACGGCCGGCACCGGCACGGCGGCCAGCTCAGCACCGGCCAGTGCGCACGGCTCGGCGCGCTGCTGGGGGCGGTCCACGCGAGCCTGGAGCGCGTAATGCCACCCAAGGGGCGCACGCCCCCGGCCACGAGCCCCCACCCTGTGGAGAGCGCCGACCCCGCCGACACGTTCGACCTCATCGACGACCTCCTCGCGCGCGTACGCCGGCACCGCCCCGCCGACTCCTTCGACGAACTCGCCCGGCACCGGCTCCTGGAACGGCGCACGCTGCTGGAGCGGCACGCGGACCGGCGTCCCCCGCGCGGTGGCTCGGTGGGCTGGGTGCACGGCGACTTCCACCCGTTCAACCTGCTCTATCAGGGGGACGCCCCGGCCGCGATCGTCGATTGGGACCGGCTCGGCGTCCAGCCCCGCGCGGAAGAGGCCGTACGAGCCGCCGCGATCTTCTTCGTACGCCCGGCGGGCACCCTCGACCTGCCCAAGGTGCGGGCGTACGCGCGCGCATACCGGCGTGCCGCCGGGGCGACGCCCTCGGAGCTCGCGGCGGCCGTGCACCGCGTGTGGTGGGAGCGCCTGAACGACTTCTGGATGCTGCGCTGGCACTACGAGCGCGGCGACACCCGCGCCGACTCCCAGTTCCCGGCCGCTTCGGCGCTCGCGGTGTGGTGGACGCGGGCGTACGACGCGGTGTGCGGGGCGTTCGTGCAGTGACGTACGCCCCGCATCACCGGCTGCGGCTCAGAGGCCGCCGCCCTCGGTGCCGCCGTTGACGGTACCCGCGGTACTGTCCGTCGGCTCCACGTCCGTCGGCTCCGTGTCCGTCGGCTCCGTGTCCGTCGGCTCGGTGTCCGTCGGTTCCGTGTCCGTCGGCTCGGTGTCCGTCGGCTGGGTCTCCGTCGGCTCACCACTCGGGGTCGCGGACGGCGTGTACGAAGGCGTGGGTTCCGGTGTGTAGCCCCACTCGCCGCCCGTGCCCGTGTCGTCCTCCTCCGTCGAGGTGTCCGTGGGGTTCTCCGACGTGCCCTCGCTCGGCGTTTCGCTGGCCTTGTCGTCCTCGGTGGTCTGCGAGGTGGTGGGCGACTGCGTGGTGCCAGGACCGCCGCCCTTGCCGTCGCCGGTGTTCTGCAGCGCCAGCGCGACACCGGCCACGACGGCGACCACGGCGAGGGCGGCGAGAATCCACAGCTTGCCGCGGCCACTGCCCTTGTTGCCGTGCCCCTCGAAACCGCCGTCGTCGCCACCGCCGTAGGGCGGCAGGATCGGCTGCGGGATCTGCGTGGTGCCCTCGGCCGAGTGCGGCAGCACGGTCGTGCCCGCCATGCCCCTCGCCGGGGTCTGACCGCCCTCGCGCAGGTTCACCGGGCCGGTGTTCCAGGTGCCGGTGTGGCCGCCCTGGTCGTACAGCATCTGCAGGCCGTACTGGACCAGCCCGCGCATCTCCTCGGCGGTCTGGAAGCGGTCGTCGGGGTCCTTGGCGAGCGAGCGCATGACGAGGCCGTCGAGCTCCGGCGGCGTGGCGTCGGAGGCCTCGGACGGCGGCGTCGGGATGTCCTGGACGTGCTGGTAGACCACCGACAGCGGGGTCTCGCCGACGAACGGCGGGCGCAGCGCGAGGAGTTCGTACAACAGACAGCCGGTCGCGTACAGGTCGGAGCGGTGGTCGACGGCCTTGCCGAGGGCCTGCTCCGGGGAGAGGTACTGCGGGGTGCCCATGACCATGCCGGTCTGCGTCATCGTCGTCGACGCGCCGTGCAGGGCGCGGGCGATGCCGAAGTCCATCACCTTCACGGCGCCGTTGTGGGTGATGATGACGTTCGCCGGCTTGATGTCGCGGTGCACGATGCCGTGCTGATGCGAGTAGGCGAGCGCCTCCAGGACACCGGAGACGATGATCAGGGCCTGCTCCGGGCCGGGCGCCTCGGCGTTGAGCAGCAGATCGCGGATGGTGCGGCCCTCGACCAGCTCCATCACGATGTACGGCACCGACTGGCCGCCCACGAAGTCCTCGCCGGAGTCGTACACGGCGACGATCGCGTGGTGGTTGAGGCCGGCCACGGACTGGGCCTCGCGCGTGAAGCGGGCCTTGGACACCGGGTCCTCGGCGAGATCGGAGCGCAGCAGCTTGACCGCCACGGTGCGCCCGAGGCGCACGTCCTCGGCCGCGAACACCTCGGCCATGCCGCCCCGGCCGAGTCTGCGGGTCAGCCGATACCGGCCGTCCCCGACAAGCCCTCCGTTACCCCACATTTCCGGCGCATCTGACATCCCGCCGCCAGTCGCCTCGGGGTCGGACGGGCCCTGAGCGCGCTGCTGCTGTGCCATCAGTCCTCGCCGTCGTTTCTGCCCGCGGTGCGCGCGGTGTTGTTACGGTCTCCGTCCGCCACGCTACAGCCTCCGCGCAAGCCGCCGGTCCCAGATGGATACCGGGACCGGCCCGGGACGGACCGCCCGTCGAACCGGTCATCAAACCCTCGCGCCGTGGCGGCGTGCAAATCCTGTGTACCGGCCGTACGGCCGCTGTAACGCTTCCGCGACGCTTCTTTCGCGTACGGTCACGGAACGGGCACCGAGCTTGACGTGTCAGTGCCCTGGGGCAGACTTGGCCGGGAATAACACATTCGATCAAGGCATTCGATCAACGCGGGAGCACAGCGGCACCGCTGCCGCCGCGCCTATGGGGGACGCAGAAAGATGAGCCAGGACGGCGCACAGGGCCGGTACGCGGGACGGGCGCTCGCCGGCGGTCGCTATCAACTGCGTGATCTGCTCGGCCAGGGCGGGATGGCCTCGGTGCACCTCGCATACGACTCGGTGCTCGACCGCCAGGTCGCGATCAAGACTCTGCACACCGAACTGGGCCGCGAACAGGCCTTCCGCGAGCGCTTCCGCCGCGAGGCACAGGCGGTGGCGAAACTCACGCACACAAACATCGTCTCGGTCTTCGACACCGGCGAAGACGATCTTGAAGGCATGACGACGCCGTACATCGTCATGGAGTACGTCGAGGGCCGCCCGCTCGGCTCGGTGCTCGACGAGGACGTACGGCAGTACGGCGCGATGCCCGCCGACAAGGCGCTGAAGATCACCGCGGACGTGCTCGCGGCGCTGGAGATCAGCCACGAGATGGGCCTGGTCCACCGGGACATCAAGCCGGGCAACGTGATGATGACCAAGCGCGGCGTCGTCAAGGTCATGGACTTCGGCATCGCCCGTGCCATGCAGTCCGGCGTGACCTCGATGACACAGACCGGCATGGTCGTCGGCACCCCGCAGTACCTCTCGCCGGAACAGGCGCTGGGCCGCGGGGTGGATGCCCGGTCCGATCTGTACTCGGTCGGCATCATGCTGTTCCAACTGGTCACCGGGCGGCTGCCGTTCGACGCGGACTCGCCGCTGGCCATCGCGTACGCGCACGTGCAGGAGGAGCCGGTCGCGCCCTCCTCGATCAACCGTTCCCTGCCGCCGGCCGTCGACGCGCTGGTCACCCGCGCGCTGAAGAAGAACCCGAACGAGCGCTTCCCGACCGCCGCGTCCATGCGCGACGAGTGCCTGCGCGTGGCCGCGTCCTTCCAGGCGACCCCGCCGAGCATCGTGCCGGGCACCCAGACGCAGAGCGGTGCGGGCGTCGGCTCCGCGGTGTTCCCGCCGGTCGACCAGTCCACCCCCGCGCCCACGGGGGGCGTCCAGACGCCGTACCAGCCGATGCCGACTCCGAACCCGTACGGCACTCCGACGCCCTCCCCGGGGTACGGCTATCCGCAACAGGGCGGCTACCAGACGCCGAACCCGTCCGCGTACTCGCCGCAGCCGACCCCGTCCACGCCGCCGCCGTACAACATCACGCCGCAGCCCCCGGCACCTTCGGGCGGGGGCAAGAGCAACAAGCCGGTGATCATCGGCTCGATCGCCGTCGCGGTGATTGCGGTCGGCGGCCTGATCGCGGCGCTTACGCTGAACGGCGGCGACAGCAACAACGAGGGCGGGGGCGGCGACGCCAGCGCGTCCGCCTCGGCCACCACGGTGGCGGGCTACCGCGGGCCCGACACGTCGAAGACCATCGACAAGGAGGAGTGCACGGAACCGGAGGAGTCGTACAACGACCCCGAGAAGATCCAGGTTCCGGACTTCACCTTCAAGTACATCAAGTCGGTCAAGGAGTGCTTCCAGGCCGCCGGTTGGCAGATGAAGGAAGTGAAGGTCGACGAAAACACGTACGGTGAAGGCTCGGTCCAGGAACAGTTCCCGCCGGCCGGCACGGACGTCGCCCCCGAGGAGATGCCCGAGATCACCCTCAAGGTCTCGACGGGCAATCCGCCGTCGGCCTGACGGGACGGGTGCTCAAGGCGCTTGAAGGCGCATGAAGGGAAAGGCCCGGCACGTGCCGGGCCTTTCTGCTGGTGGGGCTGTCTGCCGGACCTGGCGGACCCGGCGGGCCTACAGGTAGGGCCCGCCCGAGCGGCCACCCGCGCGCGGGTCGTCGTGGCCCTCGTGGGCGACGCCCGGCGGGAGGGCGCGGCGCATCTGCTCCAGCTGGGCCCGCGCGGCCATCTGCTGGGCGAACAGCGTCGTCTGGATCCCGTGGAAGAGGCCTTCCAGCCAACCGACCAACTGGGCCTGCGCGATCCGCAGTTCGGCGTCGCTGGGGGTCGCCTCGTCCGCGAACGGCAGGGAGAGCCGCTCCAGTTCCTCGACGAGCTCCGGTGCCAGGCCGTCCTCGAGCTCCTTCACCGAGCTGGCGTGGATCTCCTTGAGCCGGACCCGGCTGGCCTCGTCCAGAGGAGCAGCACGCACCTCCTCGAGCAGCTGCTTGATCATGCTGCCGATCCGCATGACCTTGGCCGGCTGCTCGACCTGCTCGGTCACCGGGAGCTCGTGGGAGTCCTCGTCCGTGCCGCCACCGAGAGCCATACCGTCCTGGCCCACGACCAGGATCTTCTGGGCGTTCTCCGGCGACCTTTCGTTCCTCGGCATCTCCATGCCGCCATTCTCTCGCACCGGTACACCTCATCACCGCGGCGCCCCCTGTGGTGGGTGATCCACCGATTACGACCACTTGGCGGTATCCGAAATGCCGGGATCGATAGCGGATGTGAGGCTTGTTCCGTTGATCGTTCCGATTGTGGCGACCTGGCTGCGGGAGGGGGTCACCGACGTGACTCCATGGCTGCGCTTGTGGCGTGCGACGGGGGTGGTTGTGGGGGTCGGGGTGGGGGTGGTCGTGGGCTCGTGCGGGTCCGTTGCGTCGTACGGCGGCGTTTCGTCGTACGGCAGCGTTTCGTCGTCCGGGGTCGTATCGACGTACGACGCGAAGCCGCCCTCGCCGAGCGTCTCGCCCTCCGGCTCCGCGTCGGCCGGTGAGCCGACGCGGGCCGGGAGTCGGGCGGGTGAGGGACGGGCGCGGCCGGGGCGGCAGGAGCCGGCGACCGGGGCCACGACGGCGACACCCACAGAGGACAGCGCCGCCGACGACCTATCCGCATCACCACCGGCATCCACCGCGCCGCCGGGGCGGGAAGAGCCCGTGCGGCAGGCCGTCGCGGATTCCGAGGCCACCGGCGAACCGGTGCTGAAGATCCTGCCGCTGGGCAGCGGTCTGGTGCTGATCGGACTCGGGCTCGGGCTCGCCTTCCTCGCCCTTCGGGTGCGCCGGAGCCAGGGCTGACGATCAGGACGTGGTGAGCAGGACCTTTCCGACGTGGCCGCTCTCCTCCACCAGGCGGTGGGCCGCGGAGGCCTCATGCATCGGGAGTTCCCGGTCGACGACCGGGCGGACGTGGCCGGCCGCGAGCAGGGGCCAGACGTGCTCGCGTACGGCCGCCACGATCGCCGCCTTCTCGTCGAGCGGGCGGGCACGCAGCGAGGTCGCGCTGATCGCGGCCCGCTTGGTCAGGAGCGCGCCGATGTTCAGCTCGCCCTTGGCACCGCCCTGCAGGCCGATGATCGCGAGCCTGCCGTTGACGGCGAGGGTGCGGACGTTGCGGTCCAGGTACTTGGCGCCCATGTTGTCGAGGATGACGTCGGCTCCGGCGCCGTCGGTGGCCTTCCTGACCTCCTCGACGAAGTCCTGGTCCCGGTAGTTGATCAGGATGTCGGCGCCCAGTTCGGCACAGCGCTCCAGCTTCTCCTCGGTTCCGGCCGTGACGGCGACCTTGGCGCCGACGGCCTTGGCGAGCTGGATCGCCATGGTGCCGATGCCGCTGGACCCGCCGTGCACGAGGAGGGTCTCGCCGGGGCGGAGGTGGGCGATCATGAAGACGTTCGACCAGACCGTGCAGGTCACCTCGGGCAGCGCAGCGGCATGCTGCAGGCCTACGCCCTGGGGAACAGGCAGCAGCTGACCGGCCGGGACGGCGACCTTCTCGGCGTAGCCGCCTCCGGAGAGCAGCGCGCAGACCTCGTCGCCGACGGCCCATCCGGCGACACCCGCTCCGAGCGCGGTGATGCGCCCGGAGCACTCCAGGCCGGGGTAGGGGGACGCGCCGGGTGGCGGGTTGTAGAAGCCCTGCCGTTGCAGGATGTCGGCCCGGTTGACGGCACTGGCGGCCACCTCGACCAGGACCTCGCCCTCGCCGGGCACGGGATCCGGGACCTCGTGCCACACCAGCGCCTCGGGCCCACCGGGTTCGGGAATCGTGATCGCATGCATGAGGGGGACGCTACTCCTCGGTCCCCCGGCGCAACCTCCCCCGTCGCCGGACCGAGCCTCCTCAGTCATCCGGCCGAACTCCCCTCAGTCGCTGGGCCGAACCCGTGTGAAATCCCTGTGCGCGACCGATGAGTTTGCGCGACCGTGGAGGTCTCCCATGCGTAACCGGAGTACGCGGAAGGACACCCCATATGAGCCAGCAGACGCCCGGTCTGGCCATTGAGACAGCGGGCTTGGTGAAGACGTTCGGCGAGACCAGGGCCGTCGACGGCGTCGACCTGGCCGTGCCCACCGGCACGGTGTACGGCGTTCTCGGTCCGAACGGCGCCGGCAAGACGACCACCGTCAAGATGCTCGCCACCCTGCTCAGGCCGGACGGCGGAGAAGCGCATGTCTTCGGCCATGATGTCGTCCGGGAGGCGGACGAGGTGCGCAGCCGGGTCAGCCTGACCGGTCAGTACGCGTCCGTCGACGAGGACCTGACCGGCACGGAGAACCTGGTCCTGCTCGGCCGGCTCCTCGGCCACGGCAAGAAGGCCGCACGTGAGCGCGCCGCCCAGCTGCTGGAGGCCTTCGGACTGACGGACGCGGCCGGCAAGCAGGTCAAGAACTACTCCGGCGGCATGCGGCGTCGTATCGACATCGCCGCGTCCATCCTGAACACGCCCGACCTGCTCTTCCTCGACGAGCCGACCACCGGCCTGGACCCGCGCAGCCGCAACCAGGTGTGGGACATCGTGCGCGCGGTCGTCGCTCAGGGCACGACCGTGCTGCTGACCACGCAGTATCTGGACGAGGCCGACCAGCTGGCCTCGCGGATCGCCGTCATCGACCGCGGCAGGGTGATCGCCGAGGGGACGAAGGGCGAGTTGAAGTCGTCGGTCGGAGCCGGGTCCGTACATCTGCGGCTGCGGGATCCGGAGCAGCGGCCGGAGGCCTCGCGGGTGCTGCAGCTGGTGCTGCAGGCGGACGTACAGCTGGAACCGGATCCCGTGGCGTTGACGGCCCGGGTCGGCGCCGGTGCGGCGAACGGTCAGGGCGCGGCTGAGCAGGCCGCCCAGGCGCTCGCCGAGCTGGCCCGCGGCGGCATCGTCGTCGACAACTTCTCGCTGGGCCAGCCCAGCCTGGACGAGGTGTTCCTCGCCCTCACCGGACATGACACCAAGGTGCACGACCAGGCCCACGACGACGTGAAGGACGGGGCAGCCGCATGAGTACCGTGACCCCCACCGAGACCAAGGAACTGGCCCCCGTCAGCACCGAGTCGCTGGCCGAGCTGCTCGTCGCCAAGGAGCGGCCGCCGCGCCCGAGCGCGCTGTCGGCGTCGCTGACCTTCGGCTGGCGGGCGATGCTCAAGATCAAGCACGTGCCGGAGCAGCTGTTCGACGTCACGGCGTTCCCGATCATGATGGTGCTGATGTACACGTACCTGTTCGGCGGGGCGCTGGCCGGTTCGCCGAAGGAGTACATCCAGTTCCTGCTGCCGGGCATTCTGGTGATGTCCGTCGTGATGATCACGATGTACACCGGGGTCTCGGTCAACACCGACATCGAGAAGGGCGTGTTCGACCGGTTCCGCAGCCTGCCCATCTGGCGGCCGTCGACGATGGTCGGCTACCTGCTGGGCGATGCGCTGCGCTACACCATCGCGTCCGCGGTGATGCTCACCGTCGGCATGATCCTCGGCTACCGGCCCGACGGCGGGGCCGGCGGGGTGGTCGCCGGTATCGCGCTGCTGATCGTCTTCTCGTTCGCGTTCTCGTGGATCTGGACGATGTTCGGGCTGCTGCTGCGCACCGAGAAGTCGGTCATGGGCGTCAGCATGATGGTGATCTTCCCGCTGACCTTCCTGTCCAACGTCTTCGTCGACCCGAGCACGATGCCGGGCTGGCTGCAGGCGTTCGTCAACAACAGCCCGGTCACGCACCTGTCCTCGGCGGTACGGGGGCTGATGGGGGGCGATTGGCCGGCCGACGAGATCGCCTGGTCGCTGGGCTGGGCCGGGCTGTTCGTGCTCGTCTTCGGGCCGATCACGATGCGGCTGTACAACCGCAAGTAGGCATCGCTCAGATCCTCGGGCCGCGCCGGTTGTCCGGTGCGGCCCGAGGCACGATGGTGATCACCCGGTCCGTCAGCTCCAGGGCACCCACGGCCGGATCGTCGTAGTGCAGGACCCGGTGCCCGCGTACGACGCTGATCACCAGGTCGTCCATGTCGCGCGGGCTCCTGCCCACCTCGGCCTTGGTGACCGGCCGGTCGACGACGTCCAGCCGACTGCCCTGCCGGATGAGGTCCTCCATGACCAGGCCGGCGGCGGGGCTGAGCACGGACAGGCCCAGCAGACGGCCGGCCGCTCCGGCGCTGGTGATGACCTCGTCGGCGCCGGACTGCTTCAGCAGCGGCGCGTTCTCCTCTTCCCGCACCGCGGCCACGATCTTCGCGCCCGAGTTGAGCTGCCGGGCAGTCAGCGCCACGAGGACGGCCGTGTCGTCGCGCTCGGTCGCGATGACGATCTGCCCCGCCCGCTGCACCTCGGCCCGTTTCAGTACATCGCTGCGGGTGGCGTCCCCGATCACGACGGCGTAGCCCTCGTCCGTCGCGGCGGCGATCGCCTTGCTGCTGGGGTCGATCACGACGACCTGTTCCTTCTTCAGTCCCTTGGCGCAGACGGCCTGGATCGCTGCCCGCCCCTTCGTGCCGAAACCGACGACGACGGTGTGGTCGCGCAAGGGAGACCTCCAGCGGTGTCAGAGAAGTCGGGTGCCCGTCCGGCACCGGGCCCGACGCTACCGCGCCCGGAGACTGCCCGGCCGGGCGGCGTGTCGGGCCGGGGGGCTCGGTGACTGCTGCGGATGCTGTGCGGAACCATGGAGGCCACCGTCAGGATCACGGCCGCAGGGGGCAGACGATGAGGGACGACGAGCAGCCATCTTCCCGGAGGGTGACCCGCTCCATCCTGCGGTCCCTCTGGAGCCGCTCACGCAAGGAGGCACGCGACGACGCGGAGGCGGGCCGTTCGATCGCGATGCCCGTGCAGGGTGTCGTACCGCCGCTCCAGCAGGTCCTCAAGCGCCTGTCCATGGCCATACTGGTGCTGGTCATCACCATCTTGATCGTCTACGTCGACCGTGAGGGCTACACCGACAACTCCGACGGCTCCGTCGACCTGCTGGACGCCGCGTACTACGCCACCGTCACGCTCTCCACCACCGGATACGGCGACATCACCCCGGTCGGCGACGGCGCCCGGCTCACCAATATCTTCGTCATCACGCCGCTGCGCGTACTGTTCCTGATCATCCTGGTCGGCACGACCCTGGAGGTGCTCACCGAGCGCACCCGCCAGCAGGTACGCATCCACCGGTGGCGGGCCCGCATCCGGGATCACGTCGTGGTCATCGGCTACGGCACCAAGGGCCGGCACGCCGTGCAGACGCTGATCGGACAGGGCGTCGGCAAGGAGCGGATCGTCGTCGTGGACACGCAGGGCAAGGCGGCCGAGACCGCCGGCGACGACGGCCTGGTGGCGGTCACCGGCGACGCCACGCGCTCCGAGACCCTGCTGAAGGCGGAGCTCCACCGCGCCGCCCGCGTGATCATCGCCCCGCAGCGTGATGAGACGGCCACTCTGGTCACGCTCACCGCACGCCAGCTGAACCGCCACGCCACGATCGTCGCCGCCGTCCGGGAGGACGAGAACGTACCGCTGCTCAAGCAGAGCGGCGCGGACACCGTCGTCACCAGTTCCAGCTCGGCCGGGCGGCTGCTGGGGACGTTCATGGCCAGCCCGCCCGTGGCCCGGACCCTGGAGGACCTCATGACCCTCGGCAGCGGGATGGACCTCATCGAGCGGGCGGTCACCCAGGACGAGGTGGGCCGGACGCCCCGCGAGTGTGCGGACCTGGTCGTGGCGGTCGTACGCGACAAGAAGGTGCTGGACTACGACGAGGGCCGGCGCGCCCAACTCCGGCCGGAAGACCGGGTCATCACCATCAGCCGACCCGTGTCCGCGGCGGCCGAGTAGGGCCCGGCGCGACGTTTCACGTGAAACACACCCCGATCCCGGCTGCCGCCCACGGCAGATCCAGGATCTCCACCTCCTGACCGGGCCGAGCACCGCCCGGCGGTACGACCGCGAGAGCATCGGCGGCCGCGACCCCGCGCAGCATGGCCGGACCGTTGTAGTGCAGCGGCACCGCACGGTCGCCGCGCAGAACGACGGGGATCAGCCGGGTGTCGTACGGATGCCCGTGCACCGCGTCCGTCACCGGCAGCGCGTACGGCTCCTGCGCCGGGCGGGCGGCCAGCGTCCGCAGGACGGGCTCGGCAAGCGTGAGCAGGCCGGAGACGGCGGCGAGGGGGTTGCCGGGCAGGCCGACGAGGTGCTGGTCCTCCTTGGTGCGGGCCAGCAGCATGGGGTGGCCGGGGCGCACCTCGACCCCGTTCACCAGGAGCTCTGCGCCCATGCGGCGCAGGGTGGGGTGGACGTGGTCGACGGGGCCCGCGGCGGTGCCGCCCGTGGTGACGACGAGGTCGGCGTCACTTCCGGTGATCGCCCGGTACAGGGCTTCGGCGTCGTCGCCGAGTCGGCGCACCGCGGTGACCTCGGCGCCGAGCGCGCGCAGCCAGGGCGGCAGCATGGGGCCGAGCGCGTCCCGGATGAGTCCGTCGTGCGGCCGGCCCTCGGTGAGCAGTTCGTCGCCGAGCACGAGGACGTCGGCGCGGGGGCGGGGAACGGCGGTGAGGGTGTCGTATCCGGCGGCTGCGGCGAGGCCGAGCACGGCAGGGGTCACGAGGGTTCCGGGGGCCAGGAGGTGGTCGCCGCTACGGCACTCCTGTCCGCGGGGGCGGATGTCCTGCCCGTGCGGCAGCTCGCGACTGGCATGCAGTCGGCCCTTGCCGTCCGTGCGGCCGTGCTCGCTGCGCAGGACCGCGGTCGTGTCGAGGGGGATACGGGCGCCGGTGGCGATCCGGACGGCCTCACCGTCCGCGAGGGGCTCATGCTCCGCGTGCCCGGCCAGCACGCCCTCGTCCCGTACCGCCCAAGGGCCGGGTCCGGCAACCGCCCACCCGTCCATCGCGGAGGTGTCGAAGGAAGGGAGGTCGGTGAGCGCGGAGAGGGGAGCGGCCAGCACGAGACCCAGGGCGGCGTCGAGGGGCACGGAGACGGGAGCGCGGCGGACGCCGGCGCGAGCGGCGCGGGCTGCGGTCTCGCGGGCCTCGGGCCATGGGGTGGCCTTGTGGCGCCCGTCCGCTGCGCGCGGGGCGGTCTGGTGCCGGAGCGCGGAGGAGCCCGGGGCTGGGCTGTCGTGCGCTCCGGTGCCGTCCTGCGGGGAGGGCACGGCCGCGATGTCCCTGTCCTCCTTCACGAGAGCCAGTACCTCCTCGACGCCGAGGTCCTCGTCGTCCTCGCTGTGGCGGATACCGCGGCCGGTCATCCGGCGTCCGGGCGGGGGTCGGTCGCGGGGGCGGACTTCGCGTCGTCGGCAGCGGCGTCCTCCTCCGCCCAGCGCTGCGCCAGGGCCGCCGCCTTGCGGGAGGCCTCGGCGACGGCTTCGGGGCTGCCGCCGGCGCGGGCCGCGGCGTAGCCGACGAGGAAGGTGGTCAGCGGTGCCGCGGGCCGCGCGACGCCGTGGGCGGCGTCGCGGGCGAGGTCGAGCAGCACACCGGTGTCGACCTCGAGGTCGATGCCCAGTTCGTCCTTGACTGCGGAAATCCATTCATCCAACACGTGACCATGCTCCCTGATGCGTGCCCTGGCGGTGGCGATGTCGTCCCAGGTGTCGCAGTCGAAGGACGCGACGGGGTCGGAGATACGCGTGAGATTCAGTGCGGCGGTGAGGAGCCGCAGAGGAAGCCCGGTGAGGCCACCGTGTTCGGTCCCGAGGGATGCGAGCGTCCGGTGCAGGTACCGGGCGCGGTAGGCGGCCACGAGCGGCTGGTCCCGGCCGGTGGGGTCGGTGAGGACGACACCGTCGGCTCCGCCCTCGGCTTCCTCACCCGCCGTGTCCAGGGTGGACAGCAGGCGGTCGACGGTTCGTCCATCAAGAAAGGGCAGGTCCGCGGAGAGCACGAGCACCCGGTCGGCGGCGGTGTGCTGCAGGCCCGCTGCGAGGGCGGCGAGCGGACCGCCGCCGGGCGGGTCCTCGCGCGCCCAGGTCACGGGCCGAGCCGTCGGACGGGGATCGGCGACGACGACCGTGGTCCGTGCGTCGGCGCAGGCGGCGAGTACCCGGTCGAGCAGCGCCCGCCCGCCCACGCGCACGCCGGGCTTGTCCGCACCGCCGAGCCGCCGCGCGGCACCGCCGGCGAGTACGACGGCGTCGTAGCCGCCGGCGTCACCGGCTGCGGGGCTCGTGGGCGGCTGGTTCTCTGTCACCCCCTGAGTATGCGTGCCTCCGCCACCTCAGGGAACGCGGGCGAACCGGCCGATCACAGGGTCCGCAGCAGCACCGCCGGCTGTTCCACACAGTCCGCGACATACCGCAGGAAGCCGCCCGCCGTGCCGCCGTCGCACACCCGGTGGTCGAAGGTGAGCGACAGCTGGACGACCTGCCGCACCGCCAGCTCACCCTCGTACACCCAGGGCTTGGGGACGATACGGCCGACGCCGAGCATGGCCGCCTCGGGGTGGTTGATGATCGGTGTGGAGCCGTCGACGCCGAACACGCCGTAGTTGTTCAGCGTGAAGGTACCGCCGGTGAGTTCCGCGGGCGTGAGCGTCCCGGCCCGGGCCGCCTCGGTCAGCCGGGCGAACTCCGCGGTCAGCCCCTCGGCGTCCCGCGCGTGGGCGTCCCGTACGACGGGCACGACGAGCCCCCGCTCGGTCTGTGCGGCGAAGCCGAGGTGCACATGGTCGAGCTGGATGACCTCCCGGGCGTCCATGTCGACCGTGGAGTTGAGCTCGGGGAACCGGGCGAGCGCCGCCGTGCAGATCCGCGCCAGCAGGGCGAGCAGGGAGATCTTCGGTCCCCCGGCCGCGTTCATGGCGGTGCGGGCCCGCATCAGCTCCGTGGCGTCGGCGTCCACCCAGCAGGTCGCGTCCGGTATCTCGCGCCGGCTGCGGGAGAGCTTGTCGGCAACCGCGCCCCGGACGCCCTTGAGGGGCATGCGGGTGCCGCCGGGGGCGGAGACGGGAGTAGGGGCGTGAGGCTCGGTGGCTGCGGCCGGAACGGCCGACACGCGCGCGTGCGGCTCGGTCGGCTGGGCTGTGCGTCCCTGTGCGGCGGCGGCCCGCAGCGCGTACTCCACGTCCGCCCGCAGGATCAGCCCGTCGGGGCCGGAGCCCGTCAGCTCCCGCAGGTCCAGCCCGTTCTCGCGGGCGAGGCGCCGGACGAGGGGTGAGATCACCGGTACGGGACCGTCACCGCGGGTGCCGTCGCGGTGGGCTGCATCGCCGTTGGCGTGGCCTTCCGCGGGCCTGACCGGCGACTTCGGAGCCGATGGAGCCGTTGGAGCCTCCCGCGAGGTCCCCGACCGCGCGGGAGCCGTCGGAGGCGCGGGACGCACCCTCCGGCGCCGCGCCGGAGGCGCACCCGTGCCATAGCCCACGAGGACGTTGCCGGAGCCCGCGTCCGAGCCCTCGGCACCCCGCTCGCCCAAGCCCTCGCCCGAGCCGTCGGTCGCACCGTCGGCGGCCGACGCGCCCACCGCGACCGTCAGCAGCGGGGCCCCGACAGGCAGTTCCGTGCCCTCCTCGCCGAAGCGGGCCGTGACCACGCCGCCGTAGGGGCAGGGCACCTCGACCATCGCCTTGGCCGTCTCGACCTCGACGACCGGCTGGTCGACGGCGACGACGTCGCCGACCTGCACCAGCCAGCGCACGATCTCCGCCTCGGTGAGCCCCTCGCCGAGGTCGGGGAGCTTGAACTCCAGCACCTGTGCCATCAGCTCTCGGCCTCCCATTGCAGACGCGCCACGGCGTCCAGGATCCGGTCGACGCCGGGCAGATGGTGCTTCTCCAGCATCGGCGGCGGATAGGGGATGTCGAACCCGGCCACGCGCAGCACCGGTGCCTCCAGGTGGTGGAAGCAGCGCTCCGTGACTCGGGCCGCGATCTCCCCGCCCGGTCCGCCGAACCCGCCCGACTCGTGTACGACGACCGCTCGCCCGGTCCGCCGTACCGAGGCGCAGACCGTCTCGTCGTCGAACGGCACAAGGGAGCGCAGGTCGACGACTTCGAGGTCCCATCCCTCGGCCCGTGCCGCCTCGGCGGCTTCGAGGCAGACGGGTACGGACGGCCCGTACGTGATGAGCGTGGCGCTCCGGCCGGAGCGCCGCACCACCGCGCGGCCAATGGGTTCAACGGTCTGCGGGTCGTCCGGGTTCCAGGCGTCCTTCGACCAGTACAGCCGCTTGGGTTCCAGGAAGACGACCGGGTCGTCGGAGGCGATGGCGGCCCGCAGCAGCCCGTAGGCGTCGGCGACGGTCGCGGGCGTGACGACATGGAGCCCCGGAGTCGCCATGTAGTACGCCTCGGAGGAGTCGCTGTGGTGTTCGACGCCGCCGATTCCGCCGCCGTACGGCACGCGGATGGTGATCGGCAGCGGCATCGTCCCGCGGGTGCGATTGCGCATACGGGACACGTGGCTGATGAGCTGCTCGAACGCCGGATACGCGAAGGCGTCGAACTGCATCTCGACGACCGGGCGCAGTCCGTACATGGCCATGCCGACGGCCGTCCCGAGGATGCCCGCCTCGGCGAGCGGCGTGTCCGTGCAGCGGTCGTCGCCGAACTCCTTGGCCAGCCCGTCGGTGACGCGGAAGACGCCGCCGAGCGTGCCGACGTCCTCGCCCATGACGTGCACGGCCGGGTCGGCGGCCATCGCGTCGCGGAGCGCGCGCGTGAGGGCCTGCGCCATGGTGGCGGGCTTCACGGCGACCGTGGTCATCGGTGCGTCCCTTCCTGCTCGGCCTGGAGCTCCGCGTTCAACTGGTCCTGCTGCTCGCGCAGTTGCGGCGTGGGTTCGGCGTAGACATGGGCGAACAGGTCCCTGGGGTCGAGGACCGGGTCCTGGTTCATACGCGCGCGCAGGTCGGCGGCGAGGGCCTCGGCATCCTCGCGCGCGTGCCGGATGCCGGACTCGTCGATGAGGCCGCGCTCGGTCAACTCCCGCTCCAGGAGCGCGATCGGATCATGGTCTCGCCAGGCCTCGACCTCGGAGTCGGGCCGGTAGCGCTTGTCGTCGTCCGCGTTCGTGTGGGCCTCCATGCGGTACGTCACCGCCTCCACGAGCGTCGGGCCGCCTCCCGCGCGCGCGTGCCGTAGGGCGTCGGCGAGGACCTCGTGCACGGCCGCGGCGTCGTTGCCGTCGACCAGGCGGCCCGGCATGCCGTACCCGACGGCCTTGTGGGCCAGGGAGGGGGCGGCGGTCTGCTTGGCGAGCGGGACGGAGATCGCGAAGCCGTTGTTCTGGACCAGGAAGACGACCGGGGCCTGCCACACGGCGGCGAAGTTCAGCGCCTCGTGAAAGTCGCCCTCGCTGGTGCCGCCGTCACCGACCAGGGCGAGCGCGACCACGTCGTCGCCCTTGAGGCGGGCGGCGTGCGCGAGGCCGACGGCGTGCGGGAGCTGGGTGGCGAGCGGGGTGCACAGGGGGGCGACGCGGTGGGCGTACGGGTCGTAGCCGGTGTGCCAGTCGCCGCGCAGCAGGGTGAGGGCCTGGACGGGGTCCACGCCGCGTACGACGGCGGCGAGGGTGTCGCGGTAGCTGGGGAAGAGCCAGTCGCGGTCCTGCAGAACCAGTGCGGCGGCGACCTCGCAGGCCTCCTGGCCGGTGCTGGAGGGGTAGACGGCGAGGCGGCCCTGCTTGGTCAGGGCGGTGGCCTGCGCGTTGTACCGGCGGCCGCGCACCAGCTGCGTGTACAGCCGGCGCAGCAGCTCGGGGTCGGCCTTGGCGGACGCCTCGGTGCCGAGGACGCGGTACGGAGCCGCGTCGGGCAGCAGCGGCGCGGGGTCGGTACGGGGCTGCCAGGCGGGCGGCGGCGACGGCCGATACGCGCCACGCTGCTCCATGACCGTCATGACGGCACCTCCTCGTGGGAGCGGCTACGAGAGGCGCGTCGGCTGTGATGCGCCTCACCTACCGATTGTTCGGTCGACGGCACATTTTGGCTACAGGCCCCCGCGGGCTGTGGACAAACGGTTCTCCACAACCTGAGATGGACGCATTACGTCCATGGTAGGGAGGCGGGGGGACATGGCATCTGAACAAATGGCCGAGGGCCCGGAGGCCGGTTCCGCCGTGCCGCCACCGCGCCCGCTCGACGCCATAGATCAGGACATCCTCCGGATGCTCCAGGCCGACGGCCGTGCGTCGGTGCGGTCCGTCGCCGAACGGGTCCATGTCTCGCGCGCCAACGCCTACGCGCGGATCAACCGCCTCGTCGAGGACGGCGTCATTCGAGGCTTCGGTGCCCGCGTGAACCATGAACGGGCCGGCCAGGGGACGTCGGCGTACATCACCCTGAAGATCGTCCAGAACTCCTGGCGCACGGTGCGCGAGCAGCTCAGACAGCTGCCCGGCGCCTCTCACATCGCCCTCGTCGGGGGCGATTTCGATGTGCTGCTCCTGGTGCACACCTCCGACAACCGGGCGCTGCGCGAGCTGGTGCTCACCCGGCTCCAGGCGATCCCGGAGGTGCTCAGCACGCGCACACTGCTGGTGTTCGAGGAAGAGGACCTGGAGCCGCAGGGCTGAACGTCAGAAGTCCTGCCTGAGCCCGCCGAACACCAACCGCACCACCGCGTCGGCCACTTCACGCTCACTCATGCCCCGGCCGTCGGGCCGGTACCACTCCACGATCGAGTTGATCATCCCGAAGACCAGCCGGGTGGCGAGCCGCACCTCCACGTCGCCGCGCACGTCCCCGTCCGCGGCGGCCGCCTTCAGCAGTTCGGCGACCCGGTGATCGAAGTCGCGACGCCGTTCCAGGGCCCACCGCTCGGTGTCCGTGTTGCCGCGCACGCGCAACAGCAGCGTCACGTACGGCAGCTCGGCTATGAGCACCTCGACCATGCGCCGTACGACGTACTCAAGGCGCTCGGCGGCCCGCCCCACGCGCGCGTGCTCCTCGTCGAGGATCCCGAAGAGCCCGTCCAGCGCCCGGCTCACGGCCCGGCGCAGCAGCTCCTCCTTGCCCGTGACGTGGTGGTAGATCGACGACTTGGAGATGCCGGCCGCCTTGGACAGGTGCTCCATGGAGGTGCCGTCGTAGCCGCGCTCGTTGAAGACCCGGACGGCGACCGACAGCAGCGTCTCCGGCGTGTACGTGTCGCGCTTGGCGGTGGTCATGAGGTGCTGCCCTCCCGCTTGTCGGTGGCGTACGCATGGCGGTACAGCGCGAGGGACGGCGCGTAGCGCCCGGACGGGTCTCGCAGGTGCAGGTCGTCGAGGAGGGCGTACGCCCAGTTGCGGCCGAGGCGGCGGCTCCATTCGAAGGGGCCGAGGGGGTTACGGCTATGCCCTCTGGAGCACCCACGTGGCTGAATTCGCCCGATCGTGTGATCGTCGACCTTCCGGCTTGCAGCAATCTGCAGGCACCGGGGTAGCGTCGCCGTGCGATCTGGGACGCCGGGTGCGGTGCCGGCGCGCGGGGCCCCTGTTCCACCAGAGTGATGGTTCAGGGCCTCCCCGTCGCCTCTGGCCGCGTCCATATGGCCAGCTCGTGAGGGACTCCGCCCGCCCGGCTCGGACCACGGACAGGATCCGTGTCGCCGCCCGGGATGCGAAAGCGGACGACCAGTGCGCCCAAGACCGTTCGGGGCGTGCCAGCGCGCGGACCTGTCTCCGCCCGCTGCCAAGGAACGGTAGTTGACGCCCAGGTGTCTGCTGGCCCTCCCCAGGGCGGCCACGCTCCCCCTGAAGGCGTAGGCGGGGAGCTGCGTTGAGGCTGCGATGTGCGGCCTCAACCGCTCCCCGCCGATTACGAATGCGTACCAGCCCTGCCCGCTCTTGCGGCCGAGCCGGCCGGACTCGACCAGCCGCCGCTGGGCGAGCGACGGCGTGAAGCGCACGTCCTGGAAGAAGGACTGCCACACGGAGTGCATGACGGACTCGTTGACGTCCTGCCCGATGAGGTCGGTCAGCTCGAAGGCGCCCATCCGGAAGCCGCCCGACTCGCGCAGGACGGCGTCGATGGTGGCGGGGTCGGCGCCCTGCGCCTCGTACACCGCGAAGGCCTCCGCGTAGAACGGCCGGGCGATGCGGTTGACGATGAAGCCGGGGGTGTCGGCGCAGGCGACCGGGGACTTGCCCCAGGCGCGTGCCGTCTCGTACGCGCGCGTGGCCGAGGTGACGTCGGTGGCGAACCCGGAGACGACCTCGACGAGCGGCAGCAGCGGGGCGGGGTTGAAGAAGTGCAGGCCCACGAAGCGGCCCGGGGAGCGCAGGGCGCCGCCGATGGCGGTCACCGACAGCGACGAGGTGTTGGTGGCGAGCAGACAGTCCTCGGCGACGACGTCCTCCAGCGCGCGCAGCAGCTCCTGCTTCACGTCCAGCCGCTCCAGGACGGCCTCGACGACCAGCGCGCAGTCGGCGAGCTCGGCGAGGCTCTCGGCGGGCAGCAGCCGGGCGCGCGCGGCGTCCCGGTCGGCGCCGGTGAGCCGGTCCTTCTCGACGAGCCGGTCGAGCCGGGCGCCGATCGCGTCGGCCGCTTCCCGGGCCCGCCCGGGGACGGCGTCGTACAGCCGTACGGAGTGGCCCGCGACCAGCGCCACCTGGGCGATGCCCTGGCCCATGGTGCCGGTGCCGACGACGGCCACGGGGCTGCTGAGGTCGAGTGCTGTCATGTGCGCGATCCTCCCGCACGGGGTTTTCCACAGATGCGGCGGACCCCCTTGTCCCGACCGATCGTTCGGTTACTCTAACTCTGACTGCCTGTTTCTGCCCATGTCTCTGCCCAGGTCATGAGCTCGACGAAGAGTTCTGAGACAAGGAGTTGGTCCAGCATGGCCGCCGAACTCACCGCCCACGAGCTGATCGCCCAGCACCGGCCCACCCTCGACCAGGCGCTGGAAGCGATCCGCACGCGCGCGTACTGGTCCCCGCACCCCGAACACCCCAAGGCCTACGGGGAGAACGGCAGCCTGGACGCGGCAGCGGGCAAGGCCGCCTTCGACGCCCTCCTGGGAACCCGCCTCGACCTCGGCCAGCCCGGCACGGACGACTGGACGGGCGGCGAGGTCTCGCCGTACGGCATCGAGCTGGGCGTCACCTACCCGCACGCGGACCTCGACGTCCTGCTGCCCGTCATGAAGGCCGGACAGCGCTCGTGGCGCGACGCGGGCGCGGAGATCCGGGCGATGGTGTGTCTGGAGATCCTCAAGCGGATCAGCGACCGGACGCACGAGTTCGCGCACGCGGTGATGCACACCAGCGGCCAGGCCTTCATGATGGCGTTCCAGGCGGGCGGCCCGCACGCGCAGGACCGCGGCCTGGAGGCGGTGGCGTACGCGTACGTGGAGCAGGTCCGCACGCCCGACACCGCGGAGTGGACCAAACCCCAGGGCAAGCGGGAGCCGCTCGCGCTGACCAAGCGGTTCACGCCGGTGCCGCGCGGGATCGCGCTGGTCATCGGCTGCAACACCTTCCCGACGTGGAACGGCTACCCGGGCCTGTTCGCCTCCCTCGCCACCGGAAATGCCGTCCTGGTCAAGCCCCACCCGCGCGCGGTGCTGCCGCTGGCGCTGACCGTGCAGGTCGCGCGCCAGGTGCTCGCCGAAGCGGGCTTCGACCCGAACCTGATCGCACTGGCCGTCGAGCGGCCCGGCGAGGGCATCGCCAAGACGCTCGCCACCCGCCCCGAGATCCGGATCATCGACTACACCGGTTCGACGGCGTTCGGCGACTGGCTGGAGGCCAACGCCCGCCAGGCGCAGGTCTTCACGGAGAAGGCCGGTGTCAACACGGTGGTCGTGGAGTCCACCGACGACTACAAGGGCATGCTCGCCAACCTGGCGTTCTCCCTGTCGCTGTACAGCGGCCAGATGTGCACCACGCCGCAGAACCTCCTCGTCCCCCGGGACGGCATCCGCACCGACCAGGGACCCCGGTCCTTCGACGAGGTGGTCGCCGACCTGGCGAAGGCGGTCGACGGGCTCCTCGGTGACGACACGCGCGCGAACGCCCTGCTCGGCGCCATCGTCAACCCGGACGTCAAGGCCCGCCTCGAGGCCGCGGCCGGCCTCGGCGAGGTCGCTCTCGCTTCGCGGGAGGTCGTCAACCCGGAGTTCCCGGGCGCGGTGGTCCGTACGCCCGTGATCGTGAAGTTGGACGGCGCCAAGCCGGACGACGAGGCCGCGTACATGAGCGAGTGCTTCGGGCCCGTCTCCTTCGCCGTGGCCGTCGACTCCGCGGCCGACGCGGTGGAGCTGTTGCGGCGGACCATCAGGGAGAAGGGCGCGATGACGGTGGGCGCGTACACGACCGACGAGGAGGTCGAGCGTGCGGTCGAGGAGGCCTGCCTGGAGGAGGCCGCGCAGCTGTCCCTGAACCTCACCGGCGGGGTGTACGTCAACCAGACGGCCGCGTTCTCCGACTTCCACGGCTCGGGCGGCAACCCGGCGGCCAACGCGGCCCTCACCGACGGCGCGTTCGTGGCGAACCGGTTCCGGATGGTGGAGGTGCGGCGCGAGGCTTAGTCCTTGATCGGTGCACCCCCGGTGGCGCTCCAGTGGTACAGCGCCATGGCCACGCTGGTCGCGAGGTTGTAGCTGGAGACCTGGGGGCGCATCGGCAGCGCCACCAGATGGTCGGCACGCGCGCGCAGGTCCGCGGACAGGCCGCTGCGCTCCGAGCCGAAGGCGAGCAGCGCGTCGTCCGGCAGCTTCAGGCCGCGGATGTCCTCGCCCTCCGGGTCGAGGGCGAACACCGGCCCCGGCGGGAGTTCGTCGACGGCCAGCCGCTCCACCGCGGTGGCGAAGTGCAGCCCGGCTCCGCCGCGTACCACCGTGGGATGCCAGGGGTCGAGCGTGCCGGTCGTGACCACGCCGGTCGCCCCGAAGCCGGCGGCCAGCCGGATCACCGCGCCGGCGTTGCCCAGGTTGCGCGGCTGGTCGAGTACGACGACGGGCGCGCTGCGGGGTGTGCGGGCCAGCGTCCGCAGGTTGACCTCGCGGGACGGCCGTACGGCCAGGGCGGCCACGGCCGTGGGATGGGGGCGCGGCACGAGGGACGTGTACGTCGACTCCGTGACCTGCGTGAGCAGCGCGTCCAGCGTCTCCCGTACGTCCGGAGCCAGCTCGTCGGCGAGTGCGAGCGCGGCCGCCCGGTCGACGGTGACCGCGAGGGGCACCTCGGCCCCGAAACGCACGGCGTGCTTGAGCGCGTGGAACCCATCGAGCAGCACAGAGCTACCGACGAACCGCCGCCAGACGCCGACGGGGTCGACGGCCTGCCGATGAGCGGGACCGGCGGCACCGAGGCTTGCCGGACCAGGCGGGGCTTGGCTCGCGGACTCCGTCATGCCCTGAAGCCTACGTGGGTCTGCTCGGGTTTCCCGGTGTGCTCGGGGGCGTCGTCCATGTCCCGCTGAGCGGGCACCGTTCCGCCGGCGCGCGGGAACAGGCGGGCACGCGCGCGTGCGGCACCGTCGCCGAGCCGGCGCAGGAACGGCGTCGGCAGGAAGACCGCGTCCGCCGCGATCATCGCCAGCGAGAAGAACGGCAGCCCGAGAACCACGGCGATCACCGCATGCTCGGTGATCATGATGGCCAGGAGGACGTTCTTGACCCGCCGGTGGAGCAGCGTGAACGGGAAGGCGACCTGCACGATCACCGTCCCGTACGTCACGAGCATGACCAAGGTTCCGCTGGCCGACAGGAGATCGGCGAGCGCGGGCCAGGGCGAGAAGTAGTCGAGGTGGAGGGGGTAGTAGACCGCGGTGCCGTCCTGCCAGCGCGAGCCCTGGATCTTGTACCAGCCGGCCGTGGCGTAGATCAGACAGGCCTCGGCCATGATCACCAGCAGGGCACCGTTGTGCAGGATGTTGCCGATCACGTCGAGCATGATCCGGGGCTGAGCCGTCCGCGCAAGGCGCCCGACGATCCACCACAGGGCCTGCGCCACCCACACGGCCCACAGCAGCGCCGGTACGAACCAGTCGCCGTCCAGCCGCCCCACCGCGGTCACCGCGAACAGCGCCAGACCGAGCACGCCCCACAGCACCGGGCCGGTCCGGTCGGTGACCCGCTCGCCACGCGCGCGTGCCGCCCGCGCGAGCCGGGCACGCCGCGCGTCCAGCGACCACACCTGGCCGCACCGCGTGAACACCAGGTAGATGCACGTCAGGTGCAGGACGTTGTCGCCGCCGTCCCCCATGAAGACGCTGCGGTTCTGCAGCGAGAGCACGCCGACCATGAACAGCACGGACATGGTGCGGGTGCGCCAGCCCACGATCAGCAGCAGGCTCGACAGAGCGGCGAGCACGTAGACGGCCTCGAACCAGAACTGCCCGTCGGACCACATCAGGGCGGTGAACGCGCCGTTGGCCCCGATCAACTGCTCGGCGAGGTCCCAGCCCCACGGGCCGTCGGGGCCGTACAGCTCCTGCCGATGGGGAAACTCGCGCAACAGGAACAGCAGCCAGGTCGCGGCGAATCCGATACGGATCACCGCGGTCTGGTACGGGCCGAGGGCGGACTCGGTGACGCGGGCGATCCCGCGGGAGACGGCCAGGGCGAGACGGCTCACCGGACACCTCCCTCGGCCTCGTTCTGCGGCACCGACCACCAGGGCAGCAGCCGGTACGTCGGCTTGAGGGATATCTGTTCCTCGCTCCAGTCGGGCGGGCGGACGTTGGTGGTCTGCGAGCGGACCTGCACCCGGTCGACGACATCACCGGGCCCGGCCGCGTCCGCGCGGTCCAGGCGCAGCACCACGATGCGGCGCAGATAGGTCTCGCTCAGCGCGCCGCGCAGGCCGGAGGGGCGGTTGTCGCCGTCGTGCGTGGCGACGTAGAAGTCCCAGGCGCGGCGCAGCTCGTTCTGCTCAGTGTGGCTGGGCAGCAGGTTGCCGTCGATGGCCCGGCCGTCCTGCGCGGACAGGTCGTACCAGCGGGTGGTGCGTATCTCGCCGCCCGCCGTGTGGATCTCGGCGCGCACCTGCACGGCGATGTTCTGCTGGAGCGGGTTCGGGGCGAACAGCTTCCAGTTCTGCTCGAACTCCGGGTAGATCCACTCGTCGATCGCCTCGCCGTGCTTCTTGGTGACCGTGTTCGACGGCGCGACGTGCAGGAAGACCATCCCGATGTGGACACAGACGGCGACCGCGACGACCGCGAGGGCGAGCGCGACGCCGATCTGGTAGGGGGGCGACAGGGCGGCGACGCCGGTGCGGGGCTCCTGCTGCGTGCTCATCCCATCAGGTCCGCCCTGCTCGCCCGGCCCGTGCGGAACGCTCGCAGCTCCGCCGTACGCGTCCTTCGCGCGATGCGCGTCCATTCCGCCCCGATCCCTGTCCGTCTCCGCCGCCCGGCAGCCCCCTTGCACGCGAACGGTACTCAGGCCGACCCACCCGGCACAGCCCGTTCCCTCGGCCCGCCCGCAGGTTATCCACAGCGGTTGACACCTTACGGCGCTCGACCGACCATGGAATCGCATGAACCGAACGATCGGTCGGGAGTAGCTCCGGACAGAGCCCAAGGTCGAGGGGGCCTCATGGCGACAGCAGCCGCGCACGAGACGGACCGCACAGCGGCATACGGCACCGACGACGACGCCACCGATGCGTACGAGCGCGCCTTCGACGCCGCCGTGGCCGCCGACGAGCGCATCGAGCCGCGTGACTGGATGCCCGACGCGTACCGCGCGACGCTGGTCCGGCAGATCGCCCAGCACGCCCACTCCGAGATCATCGGCATGCAGCCGGAGGCGAACTGGATCACGCGCGCGCCCTCGCTGCGCCGCAAGGCCATCCTGATGGCCAAGGTCCAGGACGAGGCGGGCCACGGGCTGTACCTGTACAGCGCGGCCGAAACGCTCGGCACCAGCCGCGAGGAACTGCTGGACAAGCTGCACAGCGGCCGCCAGAAGTACTCCTCGATCTTCAACTACCCCACGCTGACCTGGGCGGACGTCGGCGCGATCGGCTGGCTGGTGGACGGCGCCGCGATCACCAACCAGGTACCGCTGTGCCGCTGCTCCTACGGCCCGTACGCCCGCGCGATGGTCCGCATCTGCAAGGAGGAGTCCTTCCACCAGCGCCAGGGCTACGAGCTGCTGCTCGCCCTCAGCCGCGGCACCCCCGAGCAGCACGCGATGGCGCAGGACGCGGTGGACCGCTGGTGGTGGCCGTCCCTGATGATGTTCGGCCCGCCCGACGACGAGTCCCAGCACTCGGCCCAGTCGATGGCCTGGAAGATCAAGCGCCACTCGAACGACGAGCTGCGCCAGCGCTTCGTCGACATCTGCGTCCCGCAGGCCGAGTCCCTGGGCCTCACCGTCCCGGACCCGGACCTGAGGTGGAACGAGGAGCGCGGGCACTACGACTTCGGCCCGATCGACTGGACGGAGTTCTGGGAGGTGCTCAAGGGCAACGGCCCGTGCAACGAGCAGCGGATGACGCAGCGCAGGCAGGCGCACGAGGAGGGCGCCTGGGTGCGGGAGGCGGCCGCGGCCCACGCGGCCAAGCGCGCCGCCCGGGGCCCGCGTACCACGGAGACGACGGGAGCGACGCGAGCATGACGAACACCGACTGGCCGCTGTGGGAGGTCTTCGTGCGCTCACGCCGCGGCCTGTCCCACACCCACGCCGGCAGCCTGCATGCCCCGGACGCGGAGCTCGCCCTGCGCAACGCGCGCGATCTGTACACCCGGCGCGGCGAGGGCGTCTCGATCTGGGTCGTCCCCTCGTCCGCCATCACGGCGTCCTCGCCCGACGAAAAGGACCCCTTCTTCGAACCGTCGGCCGACAAGCCCTACCGGCACCCGACGTTCTACGAGATCCCGGAGGGGGTGAAGCACCTGTGACGACCACCGTCCCCACCACCGCCGCCCTCGCCCTGGGCGACGACGCCCTGGTGCTCTCCCACCGCCTGGGCGAGTGGGCCGGCCGCGCCCCCGTGCTGGAGGAGGAGGTCGCCCTCGCCAACATCGCGCTGGACCTGCTCGGCCAGGCCCGTGTGCTGCTCTCACTGGCCGGCGACGAGGACGAGCTGGCGTACCTGCGCGAGGAGCGCGCCTTCCGCAACCTCCAGCTGGTGGAACAGCCGAACGGCGACTTCGCCCACACCATCGCCCGCCAGCTGTTCTTCTCCACCTACCAGCACCTGCTGTACGCCCGGCTGGCCGCCGGAGACGGCCCCTTCGCCCCCCTCGCCGCGAAGGCCGTCAAAGAGGTCGCCTACCACCGCGACCACGCCGAGCAGTGGACCGTGCGCCTCGGCGACGGCACTGAGGTGAGCCATGAGCGGATGCAGCGGGCGTGCGCGGCGCTGTGGCGGTTCACCGGTGAGATGTTCCAGCCGGTGGAGGGCCTGGACGTCGAGGAGGAGAAGTTGCGGGCGGACTGGCTGGAGTCGGTCGGGGACGTCCTGCGCCGCGCGACCCTCACGCCCCCCGAGGGACCGCAGTCCGGGGCCTGGACGGCGGGCGCCGGCCGGCAGGGCCTGCACACCGAGCCGTTCGGACGCATGCTCGCCGAGATGCAGCATCTGCATCGCAGCCACCCGGGGGCGACATGGTGACCGGTACGACGACTCCGGAAGCGGAGCTACTGCGGGTGGCGGGCTCGGTGCCCGACCCCGAGCTGCCCGTGCTCACCCTGCAGGAACTGGGCGTACTGCGCGCGGTGCACCTGCGCGACGCAGACGCGGTCGAGGTCGAGCTGACCCCGACATACACCGGCTGCCCCGCCCTCGAGGCGATGAGCGTGGACATAGAACGGGCGCTGCACGAGCACGGCATACGGGACGTGACCGTCCGCACGGTGCTCACACCGGCCTGGTCCACGGACGACATCACGCCCGAAGGGCGCCGCAAACTCAGGGAGTTCGGGATCGCGCCGCCGCGCGTGCGGCGGGATTCCGGACCGGTGGCGCTGGAATTGGGGCCGACGCGCACGCTCACCGAGGAGACGGATCCCGTCCGCTGCCCGCACTGCGGATCCGCCGACACCGAGCTGCTCAGCCGTTTCTCCTCCACCGCGTGCAAGGCGCTGCGGCGCTGTCTGGCCTGCCGTGAACCGTTCGACCACTTCAAGGAGTTGTGATGGCCCGTTTCCACACACTCCCGGTGACCGCGGTCGACCGGCTCACCGACGACTCCATCGCCGTCACACTCTCGGTCCCCGAGGAACTGCGCGCGGAGTACCGGCACGCCGCCGGGCAGCACCTCGCCCTGCGGCGCGTGGTCAACGGGGTCGAGATCCGGCGAACGTACTCGATCTGCTCCCCGGCTCCGGACAACGGCGAAGGGCCGCGCACCCTGCGGGTGGGGGTGCGGCTCGTCGAGGGCGGGGCCTTCTCGACGTACGCACTGAAGGAGATCAACGTCGGTGACGAGCTGGAGGTGATGACACCGGCGGGACGCTTCACCCTCGATCCCGCGCCCGGTCTGTACGCCGCGATCGTCGGCGGCAGCGGGATCACACCGGTGCTGTCGATCGTCTCGACGTTGCTGGCACGCGAGCCGCAGGCCCGCTTCTGCCTCATACGCAGCGACCGGACGTCCGCCTCGACGATGTTCCTGGAGGAGGTCGCCGACCTCAAGGACCGCTACCCGGAACGCCTCCAGCTGGTAACGGTTCTCTCGCGGGAGGAACAGCAGGCCGGACTGCCCTCCGGGCGGCTCGACCGGGAGCGGCTGACGGGTCTGCTTCCGGCGCTGCTGCCGGTGACGGAGGTCGCCGGGTGGTTCCTGTGCGGGCCGTTCGGGCTGGTGCAGGAGGCCGAGCGGGCGCTGCGCGGGCTGGACGTACCGCGCAGCAGGATCCACGAGGAGATCTTCCACGTGGACGCCGGAGCGCCCGCCACGCCGAGTGTCCCCGCGCCCGCGCACAGCACGGTGACCGCTCGGCTCGACGGCCGCGGCGGGACCTGGCCCGTGCAGGACGGCGAGTCGCTCCTGGAGGCGGTGCTGCGCAACCGGCCCGACGCTCCCTACGCCTGCAAGGGCGGGGTGTGCGGCACCTGCCGGGCGTTCCTGGTCTCCGGCGAGGTGCGCATGGACCGCAACTTCGCGCTGGAGAGGGAGGAGACGGAAGCCGGGTATGTGCTGGCCTGCCAGTCGCATCCGGTGACGGAGCGGGTGGAGCTGGACTTCGACCGTTGAGAGCGCGGGGCGCACGGTGAGCGGCACCGGCGTCCCCGGTCATTCCCTTCTTCTAGAACCTGTTCTATCTTGACGCTCCGTCAGATCAGCGGAGCCGCCCGGAAGGACAGGGACCGTGGACTTCACCTTCACCGAGGAGCAACAGGCGGCAGCCGAGGCGGCGCGGGGCGTCTTCGCCGACATCGCGCCGGACGCCGTGCCGAGCCCGGCGCTCACCACCGGCGCCGTGGCCGACGACTTCGACCGGGCGCTGTGGGCCAGGCTCGCCGACGCCGACCTGCTGGGCCTGCTCCTCGACCCGGAGTACGGCGGGGCGGGCCTCGACGCCATCGCGTTGTGCCTGGTGCTGCGCGAGTCGGCGAAGGTGTTGGCGCGGGTGCCGCTGCTGGAGAGCAGCGCGGCCCTGGCGGCCGTACAGGCCTACGGCGGCGAGGAGTTGAAGTCGGCCGTGCTCGCGAGGGCGGGGCGCGGTGAGATCGTGCTGACCGTCGCCGGCGAGGGCCGTACCGGGGGTCACGATCCCGCCGAACGTGCCGTCAGCGCACGGCAGGACGGGCCGGACGGAGCCGACTGGATCCTCGACGGGGTGCAGACGGCGGTGCCCTGGGCGTATGACGCCGACTTCACGCTCGTCCCGGCGCACACCGGTGCCGACCGCAGCATCCTCGCCGTGGTGCCCCGCGGTCACGAAGGGGCGGTTCTCGCCGAGCAGGTCTCCACCACCGGCGAGCGGCTCGGCGAGCTGCGGCTGAAGGCCGTGCGGATTCCGGACCGGTACGTCATCACGGCCGACGGCGCCTGGGAGTGGCTGCGTGAGCTGCTGGCCACCGGGACGTGCGCGCTGGCGCTCGGGCTCGGGGAGCGGGTGCTGAGGATGACCAGCGAGTACGCGGGCAAGCGGGAGCAGTTCGGGTACCCGATCGCCACCTTCCAGGCCGTCGCCGTGCAGGCCGCCGACCGGTACATCGATCTGCGCGCCATGGAGGCCACCCTGTGGCAGGCCGCGTGGCGCATCGCCTCGGGTGCCCAGGGTGCGCTGCCCGCCTCCGGGGATGTCGCGGTCGCCAAGATCTGGGCGGCGGACGGCGTACGCCGGGTCGTGCAGACGGCGCAGCACCTGCACGGGGGGTTCGGCGCCGACGTCGACTACCCGTTGCACCGGTACCACGCCTGGGCCAAGCACCTGGAGCTGTCGCTCGGCCCGGCCGCGGCGCACGAGGAGGCGCTGGGCGACCTGCTGGCAGCCCATCCGCCGGCCTGACGCCCCCGGAGAGCTGCTAGAGGACGTGCCCCGGTTCACCCGCGTCGGTCACCACGGGACGGCCGGTGGCCGCCCACACCTGCATACCGCCGTCGACGTTCACAGCGTCGATGCCCCGCTGGACGAGGTACATCGTGACCTGGGCCGAACGCCCGCCGGAGCGGCAGATCACATGCACCCGGCCGTCCTGCGGGGCGGCCTCGGTCAGCTCGCCGTAGCGCGCCACGAACTCGCTGATGGGAATGTGCAGCGCCCCTTCGGCGTGACCCGCCTGCCACTCGTCGTCCTCGCGGACGTCCAGCAGAAAGTCGTCGTCCTTGAGGTCCGTGACCTCGACCGTGGGAACACCGGCTCCGAAATTCATGCTCCCGACGCTACCCGACGCAACACCGGGCGTTCAGGCCCTACCGGTCGGCACCGCTCAGGCCCGACAGGTCGGACGCCTCACGCCCGCCGGGCACACACCGCTCACGCCCGCCCGGTATGCACCGCTCACGCCTGCCCGGCCAGCGCCGCCAGCTCCGCCTCGCGTGCCGCGACGTCCGCCAGCAGTTGCTCGGCGATCTCCTCGAGGAGACGGTCCGGGTCGTCCGGCGCCAGCCGGAGCATGGAGCCGATGGCGCTCTCCTCCAGTTCCCGGGCGACGACGGTGAGCAGTTCCTTGCGCTGGGCCAGCCACTCCAGGCGGGCGTACAGCTCCTCGCCACGGCTCGGACGCCGCTCCTCGGGCACCGGCCCGGCGGCCCACTCCTCGGACAGCTCTCGCAGCAGCGCCTCGTCGCCACGGGCGTAGGCGGTGTTGACGCGGGTGATGAACTCCTCACGCCGCTTGCGCTCACCCTCCTCCTGCGCCAGGTCGGGGTGGGCCTTGCGGGCCAGCTCGCGGTAGAGCTTGCGGGCCTCCTCGCTGGGCCGCACCCGCTGCGGGGGCTGCACGGGTTGGTCCGTGAGCATCGCCACGGCCTCCGGGAACAGGCCGTCGCTGTCCATCCAGCCGTGGAACAGCTCCTCCACGGAGGGCATCGGCAGCACCCGGGCACGCAGCTCCTGCGCACGGCGCAGGTCCTCGGGGTCACCGCTCTGTGCGGCCCTGGCCTCGGCGATCTGCGCGTCCAGCTCCTCGAGGCGGGCGTACATCGGGCCGAGCCTCTGGTGGTGCAGCCGGGAGAAGTTCTCGATCTCGACCCGGAAGGTCTCGACCGCGATCTCGTACTCGATCAGCGCCTGCTCGGCCGCCCGCACGGCCCGCTCCAGCCGCTCCTCGGGCCGGGGCGCGCCGTCCTCGGGCGTCGCCTGCGCCTCACCGGCGACACCATCCTGCTGAGCATCCGGGGTCGTCACCCGACCAGCGTAGGCCACGGGCGGACCGGCCTCGGAGGCTCACCCTCATACGCCCAGCTCAGCCGCGACCCGCCCGGCCCGCACCGCCGACACCAGCGCCGCATGGTCCGCCTCCGTACGGTCGGCGTAGGCGACGGCGAACATGGCCATCGCCTCGTCGAGCTCCTCGTTCTTGCCGCAGTAGCCGGCGATCAGGCGGGGGTCGGCGCTGTGGGAGTGGGCACGGGCGAGAAGCGCGCCCGCCATGCGGGCGTAGTCGTCGAGCTGGTCGGTGGACAGGGCGGCGGGGTCGACGCTCCCCTTGCGGTTACGGAACTGACGGACCTGGAACGGGCGGTCGTCGACGGTCGTCCAGCCGAGCAGGATGTCGCTGACGACCTGCATACGCTTCTGGCCGAGGACGACCCGGCGGCCCTCGTGATCGACGGGCGGAACGTCGAAGCCGGCGGTCAGCAGATGGGGCAGCAGAGCCGAGGCGCGGGCCTCCTTCACCTGGAGTATCAGCGCCTCGCCCCGGTGGTCCAGCAGCAGCACGACGTACGACCGCATGCCCACACTGCCCGTGCCGACGACGCGGAACGCCACGTCGTGCACCGCATGGCGGGCCAGCAGCGGGAGGCGGTCCTCGGAGAGAGTCGTCAGGTACTGCTCCAGAGAGGCCGCCACGGCCGCCGCCTCCGCGTCCGGGACGCGACGCAGCACCGGCGGGGCGTCGACGAAGCGGCGGCCGCCGCCCTCGGTCGGCTCCGTCGATCTGGCGGCGAAGCGTCCGCTGGTGTTCGCCCGCGCCTTCTCGCTGACCCGCTCCAGGGTGCCGAGCAGATCATGGGCGTCGGTGTGGGAGACGAGCTCCTCGTCCGCGATGGCGTTCCACGCGTCCAGCGCCGGGAGCCTGGCGAGCAGCCGCATGGTGCGGCGGTACGCGCCCACCGTGTCGTGCGCCGCCGCCCGGCACGTGTCCTCGTCCGCGCCGGCCTCCCGGCCCGCCAGCACCAGGGAGGCGGCCAGCCGCTTGAGGTCCCACTCCCAGGGGCCGTCGACCGTCTCGTCGAAGTCGTTCAGGTCGATGACCAGGCCGCCGCGGGCGTCGCCGTACAGGCCGAAGTTCGCCGCGTGCGCGTCGCCGCAGATCTGGGCGCGGATCCTGGTCATGGGGGTGCGGGCCAGGTCGTACGCCATGAGGCCCGCCGAACCGCGCAGGAAGGCGAAGGGGGTGGCCGCCATCCTGCCGATCCGTATCGGCGGGAGCTCGGGGATGCGGCCACGGCTCGACTCCTCGACCGCGGTCACCGCATCGGGCCGGGAGCCGTCGACATCGAGGGAGGCGTGCGCACGCCGCGGAACCCTCTCCCGCAGGGCCTTGCCCTCCTCCTTGGGCGACCCCTTGGCCGGTCCGGAGACCGAAGCCCTCCCGAGCGGCCACTCGGCAAAGCCCCGCACTCGCGGAATCCGCACCGTCCCGGAACCCGCCTCCTGCGCCCCGACCTCGGTCACCACGACCGCCTCCCCCGCGACTCGCACGAACATCAACTCGTGCCGACCGTACAACCGGCCGCCGAATCCCGTCAGACCCTGTGGACAACTCCTCACCTGTGGACATGCGCCGCCCGTGAGATAGCTCACGGGCGGGGCCCACCGCATACATCCCCGGGCTGTGCATCGCCTCACACCGCACGGCACAACGAGAAACGGGCCCCTGCCGTGACTTCCGTCACTGCAGAGACCCGTTCATCGGTCTGGTGCGCGAGGGGGGAGTTGAACCCCCACGCCCTTGCGGGCACTGGAACCTGAATCCAGCGCGTCTGCCTATTCCGCCACCCGCGCATTGGGTGTGTCATCGGGCTGCTTTCCCTTGGGTTCGGCGCCCTCCGACACCCAGAACATTAGCACGCTGGACGGGGTGGGTTCACATCCCTTTGTTCGGGGCAGGGGCAGTCCCCGTCAGCCCCCGTGAGCCCTCCGTCAGCATCGACGGCCCTCCGTCCGTATCAACCTCGTACCGGTCCGGTCCGTCTGCCCAGGAGAGGGGCGGAGTCCACAGTCTGGTGCGGGACACTTGTTTACGGCCCCCTCTACGATCCATGGAGTTCGAAGGGGAGCGCCGAAGGGAACTTCGTCAGGCGTCGACACCCGTCGACCGGGCTGACAGGGGGAACCAGCCGATTCACCGGCGCGTGGATACGATCAGTAAGCAGTACCGGGTAAGCAGTACGGACGGCAGTACCGCCGGTACCAGCAGTACCAGCAGTACCTGCAGTACACAGGACGGCAACGACGGAGGAGGTGCCCCATGGGAGTCCTGAAGAAGTTCGAGCAGCGTCTCGAAGGTCTGGTCAACGGCACCTTCGCCAAGGTGTTCAAGTCCGAGGTCCAGCCCGTGGAGATCGCCGGTGCGCTCCAGCGCGAGTGCGACAACAACGCGACCATCTGGAACCGCGACCGGACGGTCGTCCCCAACGACTTCATCGTGGAGCTGAGCGCCCCCGACTTCGAGCGCCTCAGCCCGTACTCCGGCCAGCTCGGCGACGAGCTCGCCGGCATGGTCCGCGACTACGCCAAGCAGCAGCGCTACACCTTCATGGGACCGATCAAGGTCCACCTGGAGAAGGCGGACGACCTCGACACCGGCCTGTACCGGGTGCGCAGCCGTACGCTCGCCTCCTCCAGCAGCCAGGAGGCCCCGAACCGCGCCCCCGCCGCCGGCGGCGCGCGCCCCGGCGGCTACGGCTACCCGCAGCCGGGCAGCTCCGCGCAGCCCGCCGGCGCTCCCCCCATGCCCGCCGCGCCACCGCCCGGCGCCCGCCCCGGCGGCTACGGTTACCCGCAGCCGACCCAGCCCGCCGCACAGCGCCCCGGCGCCGCGCCGGGCGCGCGCACCAGGTACTGGATCGAGATCAACGGCACCCGCCATCAGATCTCCCGCCCGACCCTGGTGATGGGCCGCAGCACCGAAGCCGACGTGCGGATCGACGACCCCGGCGTATCGCGCCGGCACTGTGAGATCCGGACCGGAACGCCCTCGACGATCCAGGATCTCGGGTCCACCAACGGCATCGTGGTGGACGGGCAGCACACCACCCGCGCTACGCTCCGCGACGGCTCGCGGATCGTCGTGGGCAGCACCACCGTTATCTATAGGCAAGCCGAAGGGTGATCCGGGGGCAATGTCAGAGCTGACCCTCACGGTCATGCGGCTGGGTTTCCTGGCCGTACTGTGGCTATTCGTGATCATGGCCGTGCAGGTCATCCGCAGCGACCTGTTCGGGACGCGGGTCACCCAGCGCGGGTCCCGCCGGGAGGCCGGCCGGCCACAGCAGGCCGGCCGCCAGGCACCCCCGCAACAGCGCCAGCAGCCCGCCCAGGGCCGCCAGCGTCGTAACGCCCCGACGAAACTGGTCGTGACCGAAGGCACACTCACCGGCACGACCGTCGCGCTCCAGGGACAGACCATCACCCTGGGCCGGGCACACGACAGCACGATCGTGCTGGACGACGACTACGCCTCCAGCCGGCATGCCAGGATCTACCCGGACCGGGACGGCCAGTGGATCGTGGAGGACCTCGGGTCCACCAACGGCACGTATCTCGACCGGAGCCGCCTCACGACCCCCACGCCGATCGCGCCCGGCGCACCGATCCGCATCGGCAAGACCGTCATCGAGCTGCGGAAGTAGTACGACAATGAGCGAGCGGAGCGAGCACGCAGCGGCGGTCCACACCCGGGGCCCCGGCGCGCTCCCGACCGGAGGGTGGGCAGTGTGGCTCGACACGATCGGCTGTACCCGGAGCCGACGGGCGAGGTGCGCATGAGTCTGTCACTGCGCTTCGCCGCCGGTTCGCACAAAGGCATGATCCGGGAAGGCAACGAGGACTCCGGATACGCCGGCCCACGTCTGCTCGCCATCGCCGACGGCATGGGCGGCGCCGCGGCCGGCGAGGTCGCCTCCTCCGAGGCGATCTCCACCATCGTCCAGCTCGACGACGACGTCCCCGGCTCCGACGTGCTCACCTCACTCGGCGCCGCCGTCCAGCGGGCCAACGACCAGCTGCGGCAGATGGTCGAGGAAGACCCGTCCCTGGAAGGCATGGGCACCACGCTCACCGCCCTGCTGTGGACCGGCCAGCGCCTCGGCCTCGTCCACGTCGGCGACTCACGCGCGTACCTGCTCCGCGACGGTGTCCTCACCCAGATCACCCAGGACCACACCTGGGTGCAGCGACTCGTCGACGAAGGCCGCATCACGGAGGAGGAGGCGACCACGCACCCGCAGCGCTCGCTCCTGATGCGCGCGCTCGGCAGCGGCGACCACGTCGAGCCCGACCTGTCCATCCGTGAGGTCCGGGCCGGCGACCGCTATCTGATCTGCTCCGACGGACTGTCCGGAGTCGTCTCCCACCAGACGATGGAGGACACCCTCGCCAGCTACCAGGGCCCCCAGGAAACCGTCCAGCAGCTGATCGAGCTGGCCCTGCGCGGCGGCGGCCCCGACAACATCACCGTCATCGTCGCCGACGTCCTCGACCTCGACACCAGCGACACCCTCGCCGGGCAGCTGTCCGACACCCCGGTCGTGGTCGGCGCCGTCGCCGAGAACCAGAACCACCTGCACGACAACGGCATCATGCAGACCCCGGCCGGCCGCGCCTCCGGCCTCGGCCGCCAGGTGCCCGGACAGGGCGGCGGTGGCGGCGAGTTCGGCCCGCCCGGCTCCGGCGACACCACCGGCTACATCCCGACCAGCGGCTTCGGCGCCTACGACGACGACGACTTCGTCAAACCCCGGCCCGGCCGTAAATGGCTGAAGAGATCCGTCTACGGGGCACTCGCCCTGGCCGTGCTCGGCGGCGGACTCTACGGCGGCTACCGCTGGACACAGACGCAGTACTACGTCGGCACCAACGGCGAACACATCGCCCTCTACCGGGGCATCAGCCAGGACCTCGCCTGGGTCTCGCTGTCGAAGGTCGAGAAGGACCACCCCGAGATCGAACTCAAGTACCTGCCCCCGTACCAGCAGAAGCTGGTCAAGGCGACCATGGCCGAAGGCGGCCTGAAGAACGCCCAGGCCAAGATCGACGAGCTGGCTGTGCAGACCTCCGCGTGCCGGAAGGAGGCGGAGCGGCGCACCGCCGAAACCGAGAACAACGCACAGACCGGCCAGGGCGAAGCCGGCGGCACCACGGGAACCACCCGTACCTCCCTCACGTCCAAGGCCACGCCGAGTCCTTCGGTTTCCGGATCACCGACCCCGACCCCGACCCCGACCCCGTCCGCGACCGCCACTCCCAGCCCCGGCCCCAGCCTCTCGGAGGAAGAGCAGAAGGTCGTCTCGCTGTGCGGTAAGCAGTAGGCAAGCCGTGAGAGGCCCCGTCACACGATGAGCAGTACTACCAACACGTCGACACAGCACACCTCCACGATCGGCTCGATCGGCACACCGAGCCGGCGCAACACCGAGCTCGGACTCCTGGTGTTCGCCGTCCTCATCCCGGTCTTCGCCTACGCCAACGTGGGACTCGCCATCAAGGACGAGGTGCCGACCGGCCTGCTGAGCTACGGCCTCGGCCTCGGCCTGCTGGCCGGCGTCGGCCACCTCGTCGTCCGGAAATTCGCGCCGTACGCCGATCCGCTGATGCTGCCGCTGGCCACCCTGCTGAACGGGCTCGGCCTGGTCGCCATCTGGCGTCTGGACCAGTCCAAGCTCCTCCAGCAGAGCAGCACCTACGTCGAGGCGGCACCCCGCCAGTTGCTGTACTCGGCGATGGGCGTCGCCCTGCTGGTGGGCGTGCTGATGCTGCTCAAGGACCACCGCGTCCTCCAGCGCTACACGTACATCTCCATGGCCAGTGCACTGTTCCTGCTGATCCTGCCGCTCGTGCCCGGACTCGGCGCGAACGTCTACGGCGCCAAGATCTGGATCAAGATCCCCGGCCTCGGCACGCTCCAGCCCGGTGAGTTCGCGAAGATCGCCCTCGCGGTCTTCTTCGCCGGCTACCTCATGGTCAAGAGAGACGCCCTGGCTCTGGCCAGCCGCCGCTTCATGGGCCTGTACCTGCCGCGCGGCCGCGACCTCGGTCCGATCCTCGTCGTCTGGGTGATGTCGATCCTCATCCTGGTCTTCGAGACCGACCTCGGTACGTCCCTGCTGTTCTTCGGGATGTTCGTCATCATGCTGTACGTCGCCACCGAGCGGACCAGCTGGATCGTCTTCGGTCTGCTGATGTCCGCGGTCGGCGCCGTCGGCGTGGCGAGCTTCGAGCCGCACATCCAGACGCGTGTGCAGGCCTGGCTCGACCCGATGCGCGAGTTCGAGCTCTCCCGCGCCGGCGTCCAGGACGGCATCGTCCACTCCGAGCAGGCCATGCAGGCCCTGTGGGCCTTCGGCTCCGGCGGCACCCTCGGCACCGGCCTCGGGCAGGGCAACTCCGACCTCATCGGCTTCGCCGCCAACTCCGACTTCATCCTCGCCACCTTCGGCGAGGAGCTGGGCCTGGCAGGCGTCATGGCGATCCTGCTGCTCTACGGCCTGATCATCGAGCGCGGCATCCGTACCTCGCTGGCGGCCCGCGACCCGTTCGGGAAACTGCTGGCCGTCGGCCTGTCCGGCGCCTTCGCCCTCCAGGTCTTCGTCGTGGCCGGCGGTGTCATGGGCCTCATCCCGCTGACCGGTATGACGCTGCCGTTCGTGGCGTACGGCGGTTCCTCCGTCATCGCCAACTGGGCCCTGATCGGCATCCTGCTGCGCATCAGCGACACCGCACGCCGCCCGGCGCCCGCCCCCGCGCCCAACCCCGACGCCGAGATGACCCAGGTGGTCCGCCCGTGAACAAGCCCCTGCGCCGGATCGCGATCTTCTGCGGACTCCTCGTCCTGGCACTCCTCATCCGCGACAACTGGCTCCAGTACCTCCGCTCGGACGAGCTGGCCAGCGACACCGACAACCGCCGCGTCGCCATAGAGCGATACGCCACCCCACGCGGCGACATCATCGTCGACGGCAAGGCCGTCACCGGCTCCAAGCAGGCCTCCAGCGGCGACTTCGAGTACGTCCGCACCTACAAGGACGGCCCCATGTGGGCGCCCGTCACCGGCTACGCCTCCCAGGCCTTCGGCACCAACCAGCTGGAGAACCTCGAGGACGGCATCCTCACCGGCAACGACGACCGGCTCTTCTTCCGCAACACCCTCGACATGCTGACGGGCGAGAAGAAGGAGGGCGGCAACGTCGTCACCACCCTCAACTCCGCCGCCCAGAAGGCCGCCTACGACGGCCTCGCCAAGCGCGGCAAGGGCGCGGTGGTGGCCCTCGACCCGGAGACCGGCAAGATCCTCGCGCTGGCCTCCTACCCGTCGTACGATCCCTCGACAATCGCCGGATACTCCGGCGACGACGCGAAGGCCTGGAACAAGCTCCAGAAGAAGAACAACGCCGACGACCCCATGCTCAACCGGGCGCTGCGCGAGACCTACCCGCCGGGCTCCACCTTCAAGGTGGTCACCGCGGCCGCGGCCCTCGAGCACGGCCTGTACACGGACCCGGACGCCGCCACCAAGACCCCGCTGCCGTGGACCATGCCGGGCACCACCAGGCCGCTGAAGAACGAGGGGAACATCCCCTGCGAGAACGCGACTCTGCGAGTCGCCCTGCAGTACTCCTGCAACACCGTCTTCGGCAAGGTCGGCTCCGACCTCGGCAACGACAAGATGCTCGAGACGGCGAAGAAGTTCGGCTTCACCTCCGAGCAGTTCACCCCGGTCCGCGCCAACGCGTCCGTCTTCTCCGACGACATGGCCCCCTCCGAGGTGGCGCTGTCCTCCATCGGCCAGTTCAACACCGCCGCGACCCCCCTGCAGATGGCCATGGTCGCCTCCGCCGTCGCCAACGACGGCACGCTGATGAAGCCGTACATGGTCGACGAGCTCCAGGGACCGGACTTCGACCCCGTCGAGAAGACCGAGCCGGAGCCGATGAGCGAGCCGATGTCGCCGGAGAACGCACAGATCCTGCAGTCGATGATGGAGACCGTCGTCAGCAAGGGCACGGGAACCAACGCGCAGATCGGCGGCGTCACCGTGGGCGGCAAGACCGGTACCGCCCAGCACGGCGTCGACAACAGTGAGAAGCCGTACGCCTGGTTCATCTCGTACGCCAAGCTCGACGACGGCAGCTCGCCGGTCGCCGTGGCCGTGGTCGTCGAGGACGAGCAGGCGGACCGCGGCGACATCTCCGGCGGCGGCCTCGCGGCGCCCATCGCCAAGAGCGTGATGGAGGCGGTCATCAAGAGCAAGCAGTGAGAGTCCCGTCACGTCACCTTCACATCGGTGCACGTTGCTATACCGGTCCTGTATCGGCTGACGGGCTTGGCCAGGTCACACAAAGCGAGCCGGGTACGGTAGGCCCGGACGGCAGCCTCCGGCCGCACGACGTGCCGGTCGGGACCGACGGAGAGGGCTGGTAGGTAGCTTATGGAAGAGCCGCGTCGCCTCGGCGGCCGGTACGAGCTGGGCCAGGTGCTCGGCCGTGGTGGCATGGCGGAGGTCTACCTCGCGCATGACACCCGCCTCGGCCGCACCGTGGCGGTGAAGACGCTGCGCGCGGACCTCGCACGCGACCCGTCGTTCCAGGCCCGCTTCCGCCGGGAGGCCCAGTCGGCCGCCTCGCTCAACCACCCCGCAATCGTGGCGGTCTACGACACGGGCGAGGACTACATCGACGGGGTCTCGATCCCGTACATCGTCATGGAGTACGTCGACGGCTCCACGCTCCGTGAGCTCCTCCACAGCGGCCGTAAGCTGCTGCCGGAGCGCGCCATGGAGATGACCATCGGCATCCTCCAGGGCCTGGAGTACGCCCACCGCAACGGCATCGTCCACCGCGACATCAAGCCGGCCAACGTCATGCTGACGCGCAACGGCCAGGTCAAGGTGATGGACTTCGGCATCGCCCGCGCCATGGGCGACTCCGGCATGACGATGACCCAGACCTCGGCCGTCATCGGCACCGCCCAGTACCTCTCCCCGGAGCAGGCGAAGGGCGAGCAGGTCGACGCGCGATCCGACCTGTACTCGACCGGCTGTCTGCTGTACGAGCTGCTGACCGTCCGTCCTCCGTTCGTCGGCGACTCCCCGGTCGCCGTCGCGTACCAGCACGTCCGCGAGGAAGCCCAGCCCCCCTCGGTGTTCGACCCCGAGATCACGCCCGAGATGGACGCCATCGTCCTGAAGGCACTGGTCAAGGACCCGAACTACCGCTACCAGTCCGCCGACGAGATGCGCGCCGACATCGAGGCCTGCCTCGACGGCCAACCGGTCGCGGCCACGGCAGCCATGGGCTCGGTCGGCTACGGCGGCTACCCCGACGACCAGCCGACCACCGCCCTGCGCTCCGACGGCCACGCCGGCGCCACCACCCTGCTCCCCCCGGCCAACCCGGACGACGGCAGCTTCGGCTACGACGACCGCCCCGACCGGCGCCGCCAGAAGAAGTCCAACACCTCCACGATCCTGTTGGTCGTCGCAGCTGTCCTGGTCCTGGTCGGCGCGATCCTGATCGGGCGGTGGGCGTTCGAGGGCGGGGGTGTGGGGAACGACACGGTGCCGGTACCGAACCTCGTTGGCCAGACCGAAGCCGATGCCAGAAGGCTGTTGGCCAACAGCGATCTGGAGGTTGGAACCGTCACGCAGGAGCCCTGCGAGAAGGAGAAGAAGGGCAACGTCTGCTCGCAGGACCCGCAGCCCAAGACGGAGGTCGACAAGAACACCACCGTCAACATCGTGGTGTCGACGGGTGCGCCGAAGGTCGAAGTCCCGGACGTTGAGGACCTCCTCTTCGACGATGCGAAGTCGACGCTGACAGAGAAGGGCTTTGAGGTCGAGCAGCAGGCCCAGGAGTCCACCGAAACGCCGGGTACGGTGCTCGCCCAGAACCCCAAGGGCGGGACGGAGCTGGAGAAGGGCTCCACCGTCACCCTCACGGTGGCGAAGGAGACGGCCCAGGTCACCGTCCCCGACCTGTCGGGCAAGACTCCCGAGGAGGCGCAGACCCTGCTCCAATCCAAGGGCCTGGTCCTAGGCACCCAGACGGAGGAGGAGTCCACCGCCCAGGCGGAGGGCACGATCTTCGAGCAAAGCTTCGTCGCCGGTCAGGACGTCGACCGCGGCACCACGATCAACGTCAAGATCGCCAAGGCACCGCAGAACCAGAAGTTCCCGATGCCGAAGGTGACCCAGATGACGGTCGCTCAGGCCAAGCAGGTCCTCGCCCAGAGCGGTCTACAACTCGAGAAAGTCGAGGGCTCAGACGACGACAACGCCATTGTGTTCCAGAGCAACCCGCAGGAAGGACAGGAGGTCAAGACGGGCGACAAGGTCACCCTCTTCGCCTTTGGAAGCGGCCAGCAGAACGGCGGTAACAATGGCGGCATCATCGGAGGCAACAACTCCGACTGACCTCGCCGCAACGGCGGCCCGCACGGAGGACTGACCTCCTACCGATCCAGGGCACCACTGAGCCCCGGCACCCTCGTCGAAGGGGGTACCGGGGCTCCGTCATCTCAGCCGAGTTTTTTCGGCAGGGTGCGCTCGCCATCCACCCTCAGGCTGGGGTCGGCCGAGGTTTGGGCCGACCCGAGTGCCCGGTAACCACCGGCTCCTATTGATCACCTTGCGGTGGCGGACCTACCACCCGCCGTGTCTGCCGAGTGCAGCAGCTGCCGTCAGTCCCCTCGGAGCTACGCTGCGACAGCAAGCAGGCAATGCAGTGCTCGCCACATTCGCGCTGTTCATCGGCGGAATGGCAATCGCCCCCACGGCCAGCGCAGCAGGCTACGGCTGTTCCGGCAACCTGATCGACACCTACAATGTCAAGACCAGTAGCGTCGTCAAGTACGGGGTGGTTTACCTGTACTACAGCACTGCCGACGGCGGCACCAACTGTGCCGTCACGGTGGACACCTACTTCGGTACCAGCACCACCAAGCATATGGCCATCTTCATCGGCCGGTGCGCTGCTGGCAGCACTCCTGGCAGCGCATGCAGTCAGGATCAGTACACTTCGGATTCCGGTAACTACACGTGGTACGCGGGACCCCGCTCTGTCACAGGTACCGCGAACCGCTGCGTCACGTTGAACGGGGTCATCCACAACTGAAGTTTCCCCGTGATCTTGGACACGGTTCTGTCACGCGGCGAGGGCGTGCTCTGGTTTCGTTCCGTGGTGGCGCTGGCGGGTCTCGTGGGGCGTGAGGTAGCCCCAGTCGGGATGTCTGCGCAGGCGCCTGCGGTTGTAGTAGGTCTCGATGAATGTGAAGATGTCGGCTCGCGCGCTCGCCCGGTCATTCCAGATGCGGGTGCCGATCTCCTCCTTGAGGACGGCGAAGAAACTCTCGGCAGCGGCGTTATCGAAGCAGATCCCGGTCCGCCCCATGCTCTGCCGTAGCCCCAACTCGCCCAGCCTGTCCCGGAATTGGGCCGAGGTGTACTCCGATCCGCGGTCGGTGTGGATGATGCAGCCGTCCTCCAGGAGGCCCAGGCCGGCAGCCATGTCCAGGGCGTCGACGACCAGGCCGGCGCGGTGATGATCTGCCATGGAGTAGCCAATCACCTCACGGGTCGCCAGATCGAGCCAGGTCGCCAGGTACAGCCAGCCCTCGGCGGTAGGGACATAGGTGATGTCGCCGACCACCCGCAGGCCCGGGGCGGTAGCGGTGAAGTCGCGCCCGATCAGGTCCGGAGCGGGAGCGGCCTTGCGGTCGGCGCGGGTGAGGCTGCGACGCCCGGTGCGGCGGCTGTGACCGGCGATGCGGTGTTCGCGCATGAGCCGCTCGACGCGCTTGCGGTTCACCAGGCGCCCCCGGCGGCGTAGTTCGGCGTGCACCCGGGGAACGCCGTACGTCTTCTTCGACGCGACGTGGATGACGGTGATCTCGTGGACCAGGGCGAGGTCCTCGCGCTCGCGTACCTCGCGGGCCTGCTCTCCGGCTTCCCAGGCGTAGTACGAGGAGCGGGCCACGCCGAGGACGGCGCACAGCAGGACGACGGTGAAGTGGGCCTTCTCCACGCGGATGAACCGGTATATCTCGCTCACCGGTCGCTCTCCTTCGCGAAGAAGGCCGTCGCTTTTTTCAGAATCTCGATCGTCTTGGCCTGGTCGGCGGCGAGCTTGCGCAGTCGCTTGAGTTCCTCCCGCTCGGCCGCATCCAGCCCGCTCCCGGCGGCCACCAACGTCCCCGCTCCGGTCTGCCCGGTGCCGTTCGTCTTCTTCACCCAGCCCCGCAGACTCTCCGAGCTGATGCCCAGTTCCCGGGCGACCTCGGTCACCGTCCGGCCCGAAGACGCCACGAGCGCGACCGCGTCCCGCTTGAACTCCTCCGAGTACCGCTTCGTGTACTTACTTCCCACCTGGCACTGCTTCCTCTGGGCTCACACGTCCCAGTCTCCAGGTGTCCGCGATCAAGGGGAAGCTTCACGAGAGCCGCGTCCCCAGCCTCCACGGCGGCCTTGCGGCTCTCCTCATACAGCTCGGTTGCGTCGGCGTGCATGCCGCTGTCAAACGCGGCCCAACCGGCTTGCTGCGCCTGTTCGGCGAGCACGGAGAGCAGAGCACGGCCGGTCTCCAGGGTGTAAGTGGCTTCGCGAATGAGAGCTTTCGTGACCTGGTACTCCCCGAGGTAGACCCTGTACGTGTCCCCGCCTCCCAAGAGTCGTCAAGGCGACGCAGACGAGCTGTACGTTCCCGTAACCGCTGGGGGAAGTCGCTCCCGATCCGACGGCCCGTCAGAGGACGGGTCAAGTCAGGAAGGCCTACGGCGAGCCCGGCCCCCGGCTGATGCCTTGAAGAATTCCCTGCGCTGCACGTCGTCTCCGTCTCCATCGGTGGCGGTGGCACACGCAGGAGCGGAGAGAACGCGGAACATCGGTGGTTGTGTCTCCCACTCGCGCGGAGCGAGACCAAGCATGTGCCCTGGGATGCGCAGCGCGTCAGAAATGCGTGTGATCTTCTCGAAGGTGGTCACGTTGCCATGGCCACGCGCCAGGGTCCCTACGCGCTCTGGCTTGATGTCGCACTCAGCTGCGATTTGCGAGTAGCTGATCCCAGCCTCGCGGCGGGCCAGCGCGAAAACCGTGCCGAAGTCGTGAGCCGTGATCGCTGCCTTCATATCCGCGCGGTCCAAGAGAGCACGAGGTAGCGCGGTCGGCGGTTCGTAAGTGGTCATGAGATGCCCCGATGCGCCTGCCAGTGACAGCGTGCCGAACTGACCTGACTGCCAGAGCACCCATGAGAGGGATACCCAAGAGAGGGAAGTCAACAGCCCTGCAGCGGTGGAACTTTGAAGCGTCCAGACCCCCGCGGCCGTGCGACCGGTCCGGGACGTGGCCACCAGCTGTAGAGGAGCTGACGACGGTGAGCATTATCCACGCGTCCCTGCGGCGGATGTTGGGCGTATTTGTGCCCGGTACCGGCGGGTGTCGGCGGGGCGAGCGCCCCGCCGGACCGGCCGCCGCACGCAGGCCGGAGGCCCCCCGTACGCCTACACCGTGGTCCCTACCGCCCCGCTATCCATGCGGGTGTTACGCGCCCATCGACAGTGACGCCCTGCGGCTCCTGCGCCCCTTCGTTATCGAGGACGAGAGTGAGCTGGCGCGGCAGAACCGGCACCTTGTCGCCCTAGTGCTCTCTGCTGACTTCGGTATCAACCTTGACCGGCACGTCGTCCCCGCTGCGGGGGTGGCGTGATGAGCACCCACGCCATGGAAACCACGCTGTCGGCGGAATGCACGCTGGCGCAGATGCCGGAGTACCGAGGTCTGCACCGCAAGTGCCGACAGACCAAGGATGTGCCTCTGCCCCACAGCCTGGGGTTGCTGCTGGTGCGTCGCTGCGGCTGCCACTGCCACACGGCTGGGGGTGGGAGGTGAACGCCGGCACTCCGCCGGAGCTCGGCAAGTCGCATTTGACCATCGAGACCTACCGGCTCACCCCGGACGGGGAACGCGTCGGCCGGACGCGGCGGCGCACGATCAAGGCCACCCCGGACCCGGAACGGGTCGCCGACTCCCTCGCCTGGCCCCCTTGCGAGTGCCCGCACTGCCGCACCGGGTACGGCCCGCGCGCCCGCTAGCCGGGCCCTGAGACGGCCGTCCGTCTCATGTCGCTGATGTGCAATGTGGGTGTGCCGACGCTTCGACGAAGCACCACAACCGCACACCCACACGTGCGTAGATCGTGTCTTCACTTTTCACGACTCGTTGATCGGGTGGGGTGGGGAGTCAGAACCCTGCCCCGTCCATACGGCCAACCCGCGAACGGAAGGGCAGAGCGTGATCAACGAATCGGTGCTGCTGGAATCGAAGAGCCTGCGCGACAGCGTGCTGGAACGAACCGACGTGCTCGACAGGGTGAAGGCGCTGTCGCTGCTTCCGGACGGGATGCATGTGACGACGGCGATGGTGGCGGCGTACTTTGAGGTGGGTCTGACCGCCATCACCTCTCTGGTGCATGATCACCGTCAGGAGTTGGAAGCCAGCGGCTACCGAGTTCTGACAGGTACAGAACTGACTTCCTTCAAGGAAGTCAGTGGGGTCCAATCGCGCTCCCGATCCCTCGCCTTGTTCTCCCGCCGCGCCGTCCTCAACGTCGCCATGCTGCTCCGCGACAGCGAAGTCGCACGTCAGGTGCGTGTCTACCTCCTCGACATGGAGTACCTGGCGCGTACACAACCTGTGGATAACCTCGTTCACGCCGACGGCGTCTCCCTCGACGACCGCATCGACCAACGCATCACCCACATCCTCGGCAAGACGGTCGTGCCGATGTTCAACGCCCTGATCGAGACATCGGGCGAGCACCGCAGGGAGCTGATCGCGCTCCGCGCAGGCGTCCAGCGCATCGAGCGTCGGCTCCACCAGCACCACGCCCGGCTGAAGCGGCTCGAAGGGGTGCGAGACGACCGCCCCGCCGTCGGAGTCATGGCCGCCATGGACGCCATGAACGGCCGCGCGTTCGAGCGCCACATCGCCAAACTGCTGCAACGCGACGGCTGCACCAACGTCGTCGTACAAGGCGGTCACGGAGACCGGGGCGTCGACATCATCGCGCTCACGGCCGACGGGCGACGCCTCGTCGCCCAGTGCAAGAGGTTCGCGCCCTACCTCAACATCACCAGCCCGGACGTCCAGAAGTTCATCGGGTCGGCGAAGGTTCTGTACGGCGCGGACGTGGCGCTCTATGTGGCGACGTGCCCCTTCACCCCTGAGGCCCTGAGCATCGCCGCCGAGGCCGGCATCACCGCCGTACACCGCGGCGTGCTGGAGGAGTGGAGCGCCGGTGAACCGCTGAAGATCCTGGAGTAGGGCATGGCATGACGCAAAGAGGCCCGAAGCCGCAAGAGATAGTTGCGGCTTCGGGCCCGCTAATTTTAAGCGTGCCAGCACGTCACGCTAACGCAGCTCCTCCGGCACCGTCCGCTCCCCGTCCACCTTCTCCACCCGCTCCAGCTCCCCCCACACCACATACCGGTACCGGCTCGTGAACACCGGCGTGCACGTCGTCAGCGTGATGTACCGGCCCGCCTTCGTCTTCCCGGACTCCTTGGGGATCGCGTCGAGGACCTTGACGTTGTACTTCGAGGTCTCAGGAAGGACGGCGTAGACCTTGTAGACGTACCACTTGTCCTTCGTCTCGAAGACGATCGGGTCGCCCTTCCTCAGCTTGTCGATGTCGTGGAACTTCGCGCCGTGGCCGTCGCGGTGGGCGGCGAGGGAGAAGTTGCCGTTCTTGCCGCTGGTGGGGAGGGCCGCCTTGACGGGGTCGGTGTAGTAGCCGGCGACGCCGTCGTTGAGGAGCTCCGTGGACGTGCCCTTCTTGATCAGGATCTCGTCCTTGTCCATCGCGGGTACGTGCAGGAAGCCGATGCCGTCCTTGGTGTCCAGCGCGCCGGGGCCGGAGGGCGCGGAGCTGGCCCAGTTGTCGCGGACCTTGTCGCCCTCCTTGTCCGCCTTGCGGTCCGCGAGGACGTTCGTCCACCACAGCGAGTAGACGACGAACAGGCCGAGAACGAGACCTGCGGTGATGAGGAGTTCACCGAAAAAGCTGACCGCCATGGCGATCCGGCCGGGGCCGCGGCGCCGCGGCGCGGGCGCAGCGGGGCCGGTGTCGGTGTGCTCTTCGCGATCGGTGGTCGCTGCCACTGTTCCCCTGCCCCTGCCCTTAACTGACGAGCGCATCCGGCTTGCCCTTGCTGCGCGGCCGTTCCTCGACCATCTTGCCCCAGACGATCATCCGGTACTTGCTCGTGAACTCCGGCGTGCAGGTCGTCAGGGTGATGTACCGGCCGGGCGTCTTGAAACCCGAGTCCTTGGGGACCGGATCCAGGACACTGACGTTGCTCGGCGAGGTCACCGGAAGAATCGACGCCATCGAGTAGACGAAGTACGTGTCCTGCGTCTCGACGACGATCGGATCGCCCGGGTCGAGCCGGTTGATGTACCGGAACGGCTCGCCGTGCGTGTTGCGGTGGCCGGCCAGCCCGAAGTTACCGGTCTTCGCTTCCGGCATCGCCGTCTTCAGCGCGCCCTCCGCGTAGTGGCCGACCATGCCGCGGTCGAGCACCCTCTTGTTGCTGGTGCCCTCGGCGATCGGCACGACCACGTCCAGCTTGGGAATGTACAGCAGGGCGAAGCCCTGGCCCGGCTCGAAGGTGCCCGGGTTGCGCTTGCCGCTCGCCCAGTCGTCCTGGAGCTGGCTCGCCTCGTTGCCGGCCTGCGTGTGCGCCCGGACGTTCGTCCACCACAGCTGGTAGGTGACGAACAGCAGCATCAGCACGCCGGTGGTGATGAACACCTCACCGATCACCCGGCTGGCGACCACCGCCGGGCTCGGTCTGCTCGCCCGCGCCTGCCGCCGCGCCTCCACCCGGGACAGGGGACGCGTCATGGCGTCGGTGTCGGCGGGCCTACGGGAGCCTCCGTGCCGTCCGTGACGCCGCTTGGCGGCCTTTCTGCGGGCCGCACGGCCACCGGTGGCGGGTCCGGCGGCGGAAGGGGCCGACGGGGCGGGAGAAGCCGATATGGACTCGCCGTCGGGACGCACCTCGCCCGGCGGCTCGGGTATCCGCAGCGCGACGGTCTCCTCGTCGACGGGAGGCTCGTACGGCGCCTGATACGGCTCCTGGGACGGGGGATACCCCTCCGTGCCGTACCAGTCCGTACCGGGCGCCGCGGTCACGCCGTGGCCCTGCCCACCACCGGGGCGAGCCCCGCCGACCTCGCCACCGCGCCGTGGTCGCCGCACTCCACCAGCCAGTTGGCCAGCATCCGGTGACCGTGCTCGGTCAACACCGACTCGGGATGGAACTGCACACCCTCGACCGGGAGTCCACGGTGTCTCAGGCCCATGATGATGCCGTCGTGCGTCCGCGCGGTGACCTCCAACTCGGCCGGCACAGTGACCGGCTCGGCGGCGAGAGAGTGGTAGCGAGTCGCCGTGAACGGCGAGGGCAGACCCGCGAAGACGCCCTTGCCCTCGTGCTCGACGAGCGACGTCTTGCCGTGCAGCAACTCCGGCGCACGGTCCACCACACCGCCGTACGCCACCTGCATGGACTGCATACCGAGGCAGACACCGAAGACGGGCACCCCGCCGGCCGCACAGTGCCGGACCATGTCGATACAGACACCCGCCTGTTCGGGGGCGCCGGGACCGGGCGACAGCAGCACACCGTCGAAACCGTCATCGGCGTGCGCGGTCGAGACCTCGTCGTTGCGCAGGACCTCGCACTCGGCACCCAGCTGGTACAGGTACTGCACCAGGTTGAAGACGAAGCTGTCGTAGTTGTCGACGACGAGAATGCGCGCGCTCACTGGTTGTCCACCGTCACATCGTTGAAGGGAAGCAGCGGTTCGGCCCACGGAAAGACGTACTGGAACAGGACGTAGACCACGGCCAGGATCAATGCCAGCGAGATCAGCGCCTTGACCCACGCGTTCCCCGGCAGATGCCGCCAGATCCAGCCGTACATGCCGTCCCTTCCGTCGCACCACGGCACCAGACTTACGCCGTACTGCACCAGACTAACGGCGCAGGGCCGCTGGTTTCCCGGCCTCCACAGGCTGGGTGGAATCGAGATGCGCCCAGACGATCAACCGGTGGCTGTGACCCCACTCCGGTTCGCAGGTCGTCAAGGTCAGATAGCGGCCCGCACGCGTGTACCCGGACGAGCGGGGCACGGGGTCGATCACCGCCACATCCGTGGGCACCGTCTTGTACGGCCCCTTGCCGATCCGGTACGTGAACCAGGTCGCCCCATCGGTCAGCACCACCGCGTCGCCGCGACGCAGCCGGGGGAAATCCTTGAAGGGATCACCGTACGTGCGCCGGTGACCCGCCACCGAAAAGTTCCCCTTCTGACCGAGCTGCGCGGTGCCGGCGTAGTGACCGAGGCCCTTCTTCAGGGTGTCGGTGGCGGTGCCCTCGAGCACGGGCTTGTTCCACGTGAAACCAAGACGCGGGATGTACATGATCGCGAACGGTTTCCCGTTCTCGTACGTCGCCGGCTTCGGGGGGCTCGCGGAGGCGCCGGGGGCTGCGCCCGGCTGCACGGCCCCCTGCGACCACTGCTCCTGGAGCCGGTCGATCTCGTCGTCCATGACGTTGTCGGCCTTCACGCCGGTCCAGAACAGCACATAGACGACAAAGAGCACGATCACAGTGCCGACGGTGATGCACAGTTCGCTGACGGTCCTGACGATCACGCGCACCGGCGGCTCCTGAGCGGCGCTTACTCCACGGGCTTCGCGTAGTGCAGGTCCACTGTGCCCGAGTAGCCGGACAGAGTCACCGTCCCGTTCTCCTCCACTTTCCAGCCCAGACCGTAGACATTGACGTACACCATGTAGTTCTGGATCGCCGGCGACGCCGAAAGCGCCTGCTGCAGCTTCTCCGGGTTGCCGACCGCCGTGATCTTGTACGGCGGTGAGTAGACCCGGCCCTGGAGGATCAGGGTGTTGCCCACACAGCGCACCGCGCTGGTGGAGATCAGCCGCTGGTCCATGACCTTGACCCCCTCGGCGCCGCCCTCCCACAGGGCGTTCACCACGGCTTGCAGGTCCTGCTGGTGAATGACCAGGTAGTCGGGCTGCGGCTCCGGATAACCGGGGAGCTTGGCGGTGGCGTTCGGCGGAGCGTCGTCGAGCGTCACCGTGAGTGCCTCACCAGTGAGCTTCTGAGTACCCGCGTTCTTCTCCAAGGCGGCGAGCTTGTCGTCCTCCGCCTTGGTGCTGCCGTCGTCGCGCTCGGCGAGGGACTCGACGTCCTCACGCAGAGCCGCGTTGGACTCGTCCAGTTCGCCGTTGTTACGGCTGCGCTCCTCAATCAGGTCGGAGAGCTTCAGCAGAGACGCATCCGTACGGATATTGGTGCCTTTGGCCGTATGGAAACTGGTGAAGAAAATGAGCCCCGCGAGAGCGAAGACGCCCACCGTGAGCAGCCGCACGGGCCGGAAAGCCCACCGGCGGGCAGGGCTGGATCCCGTCCCGGGGGAGTCGGCAGAATTGCTCAACGTACCCTTATCTCCTTCGGCGCCACGGAAGCACTACGCTAACGGACGCCCGGGGGAGCGCTCTGAGCCCCTTTGCACACGCCCCCGGACGTTGCCCCGAGCCCGACCCAGTTCCCTGCGCGGCCACGCAGCGCATCGACAGGAGAGACCCTCGTGCCGAAGTCACGTATCCGCAAGAAGGCCGACTACACGCCGCCGCCGTCGAAGCAGGCGACCAGCATCAAGCTGAACAGCCGCGCCTGGGTCGCACCGGTCATGCTCGCCATGTTCCTCATCGGGCTGGCCTGGATCGTCGTCTTCTATGTGACCGACGGTTCACTGCCGATCGACTCCCTGGGCAACTGGAACATCGTGGTGGGCTTCGGCTTCATCGCGGCCGGATTCGGCGTCTCCACCCAGTGGAAGTAGGCCGGTCGAAGACCAGGCGAGCGGGCGGTGAACACAGCTCTGCCCACGGCTATCCGCTGAGTTATCCACAGCCGTGAGAATTTCCACAGCCAACCTGGGGAAAAGACGACGATCTGTGGATAACGCATCGGACGTTGACACCGGTACGTTAGCCACACCATCCCCGAAACCTTGTTCATCCCCTGTCTGACCTGCGGAAACGCGGGTCACCGACAGAGGGCGCAGTTGTTCCCACACAGCGTGCACAAGATTCACCACGCACTGTGGACAACTTGACAGCTCAGTGGATAACCGCCCGGCTCAGCTGAGCTGGGCGGTCCGCAGCAGCGTTATCCCCACCACGACCGCCAGGGCCAGGGCACAGGTGCCGTACTGGACCAGTGCCCGGCGTTCGCGCGGGGCGTGGACCATGGCGTAGCCGATGACCAGGCCGGCGGCGAGTCCGCCGATGTGGGCCTGCCAGGCGATGTCGAAGCCCGGGCTGAACGTGAAGATCAGGTTGATCGCGAGCAGGGCGATGACCGGGCGCATGTCGTAGTTGAGCCGGCGCATGAGCACGGCTGTCGCGCCGAAGAGGCCGAAAATCGCACCCGAGGCACCGAGCGAGGCCGTCGTCGGGGCTTCCAGCAGATAGGTCAGGGCGCTGCCGGCGAGGCCCGAGACGAGGTAGAGCGTGAGGTAGCGGGCGCGGCCGAGGGCGGCTTCGAGGGGGCCGCCGAGCCACCAGAGGCTGAGCATGTTGAAGCCGATGTGCCAGATGGCTTCGTGGGTGAACATCGAGGTGAACAGGCGGTACCACTCGCCCTCTGCGACGCCCTCTGTCGGTCCCCAGGGCGCTGGTGGCCATTCGCCGATGAGAACGATGTGGTTGAGGAGGGATGGTTCGGCCCGGCCGGCGATGAATACCGCGAGGTTGATTCCGATGAGGATCTTGGTGAGGAGTCGAGGGTCGGCGACGACGGTGCCGCCTGCGATGGTGCGGGGGCGGGAGGCGCCCGGCGCGTGTCCGGTACCGGAGGCGTCGCGGACGCATGCGGGGCACTGGAAGCCGACGGAGGCGCTGACCATGCAGTCGGGGCAGATCGGGCGTTCGCAGCGGGTGCAGCGCACGCCGGTCTCGCGGCCGGGGTGGCGGTAGCAGACGGGCGTGCTGGCGGCGCCCTGCGGACCCTGGTTGTCCGGGCCGTGGTTGTGCGGGCCGTTCGGGCTGCCTGGCGCCTGGTCCATGAGGTCCCCTCATCGTCGAGTCCGACAGAAACGCCCCGCTCTCTTTACGGACGAGCGGGGCGTTTGGTTCCCTACGGGAGGTCTCGGACTCGGCTCTTGCGGGTCCTCCGACTCGGTCCTCGCGGGCCTTCCGGCTCAGCCCTCGCGGGTCTCCACGACGACCGACTCGATGACGACGTCGTTGAGGGGGCGGTCGGTGCGCGGGTTGGTCTGGGCGCTCGCGATCGAGTCGACGACCTTCTGGCTGGCCGCGTCCGTGACCTCGCCGAAGATGGTGTGCTTGCGGTTCAGCCAGGCCGTCGGGGCGACGGTGATGAAGAACTGCGAGCCGTTGGTGCCCGGGCCGGCGTTGGCCATCGCCAGCAGGTAGGGCTTGTCGAACTGCAGGTCCGGGTGGAACTCGTCCGCGAACTGGTAACCGGGGCCGCCCGTGCCGTTGCCCAGCGGGTCGCCGCCCTGGATCATGAAGCCGCTGATGACCCGGTGGAAGACCGTGCCGTCGTACAGCTTGTCCGTGGACTTCTGGCCCGTGGCCGGGTGGGTCCACTCACGCTCGCCCTTGGCGAGCTCGACGAAGTTCTTGACCGTGATCGGCGCATGGTTCGGGAAGAGCCGAACCTGGATGTCGCCGTGGTTGGTCTTCAGGGTGGCGTAAAGCTGCTCAGCCACGATCTGCCTTCCGTTGTCTTCCTGTGACTCCACGATCCTCGCACGGCCTGCGCCGTACGTCGCCCGACGTGCTGTTTCGGGCGGGAATCCGGGCGGAGGGCTTGCAGATTTCCCGATGAGTCGTTCCGTGGCGGGAGCGCGGAGCGGCGATCCGTGGCATTGTCGATGACAAGCTCCTGTTGCCGTATTCATCCGCTATTGCGCGCCGACCATGACCCGGATGCCCGCCCTCACATGCCACGTCATGCTGGGGCAGGCATGATCCGCAAAAGGGTGGAAAGTCGAAATACGTACGCCACCGAGGAGGAGGAACCCGTGACCCGCATCGACAGCGTGCGCGCCGCGACCGGCTCGGCGAAGGACAGCGTGCTGCACGCCGCGGAAGTGGTGGCGCCGTACGCCGACACGGCGAAGGACCGGGCCGCGCACTACGCACATGAGGCACGCGTACGGCTCGCGCCCAGGGTGTCGCAGGCCGCCGGGCAGGCCCGCGTCCAGTACGAGTCGCATCTCGCGCCGCGCCTGGAACAGGCCCGTTCGCATGTGCCGCCGAGGGTGGACCACGCCGCCCACGAGGCCGCTTTCCGTACCCGTATGGCTGCCCGGCAGGCTGCCGGCTACTCCCGGCCGAGGATCGAGCAGGCAGTGGCCGCGGCCGGGCCCGTCAAGGACGAGGCGGCGTCGCGTGGTGCCGCCGCGCTGGCCGCGCTGCGTGGCCAGGTCTCGGCCGAGGAGATTCACAAGCTGGTCCGCAAGCATGAACGGCGGGCCAAGGCCGGCCGTGCCATGAAGGTGCTGGCGGTTCTCGGCGTTCTCGCGGGCGGCGCTTTCGCCGCCTGGAAGTGGTGGGACAAGCAGGCCAACCCCGACTGGCTGGTCGAGCCGCCCGCCGCGACCGAGGTCTCCGAGTCGGGCCGGCTCACGTCGGTGGACGGCAGCGGACAGTCCGTGCTCGATCCCGAGGTGCAGGCCAAGGAGGCCGAGGAGGAGGCCGCGGACCGCGAGGACCGTGGCTGAGCCGCCTGACCGTGGGGCGGGAGACTCGTGGGTCTCCCGCCCCACGGTGATGATTCACGCGGATGCTTCCTGTGGAACGGCGTTTCACGGGAAACCGGCGAGCGGCGCGCGCCCTGCGCCGTACGGCCGTAACTTGCTTGCTATTGCACTTGGTTGACGATCACGTGGCACAGCCGTACCCCACCTGTCACATGCGCGAGCTGCGGCGCTGAATGCCAAGAACGGCACCGTGCGTCCGAAGCGTGGGGGCACCGTTCATCCCTGCGCACGAGGATGAGTCCGGTTGCGCCTGCAATGAGCTGTCGCAGGTGCACCGGCCGTCAACAGTTGAGCTGGGACATCCACCGGGGCACCGATCCCCCGGCGTGAGTGGCTCAGCCGGGTCCGCCACGCCGGATCCGTCATCCGCCGGCCGCAGCGCCTGGGCCGGGTCGGGCAGGTCGACGTCCCACAGACTGGCAGAGTCCGCGACGTCGAGGGCCGGGGTGCGTCCGCCTGGGCTGAAGCGGGACGCGCGGAAGCCTGACCGATCCGGTCGGCGTGCTTCGAGGCGCCGCTGCCGCTCCCCGTGCGCACACGTGTGTTCCGCGTGTCCCGACACACGAAAAATGCCCCCTGAAACCGCGTTTCCGCAGGTCAGAGGGCATTTACCAGTGGAGCCTAGGGGAGTCGAACCCCTGACATCTGCCATGCAAAGACAGCGCTCTACCAACTGAGCTAAGGCCCCGGAAGGGAGACGTCCGGCCGGAAGAACCGCGTACCGGCGGGCGCCGCAGACCAGAGTAGCGGGTGACCCCCGGTATCTCGCAAAAAGATTGGGGGGTCCCCGTGAACGACCACTCTCCGTAAGATGCTCGGCGTGGTTCGCTACAGCGAACCGCGGTTTTGGGGAAAGCGATGGGGAGACGCAATGGACGCCGCACAGCAGGAAGCCACCGCAAGAGCGCGGGAACTGCAGCGGAACTGGTATGGGGAGCCGCTGGGGGCGCTCTTCCGTAAGCTCATAGACGATCTTGGACTCAACCAGGCTCGTCTCGCGGGGGTGCTGGGACTGTCCGCGCCGATGCTGTCCCAGCTGATGAGCGGTCAGCGGGCGAAGATCGGAAACCCTGCCGTGGTCCAGCGGGTGCAGTTGCTGCAGGACCTGGCCGCACAGGTGGCGGACGGCAGTGTGAGCGCGGCGGAGGCCACCGATCGGATGGAGGAGATCAAGAAGTCGCAGGGGGGCTCGGTGCTCAGCAACAGCACACAGACGACGAACAGCTCGGGAGCGCCCACGGTCAAGCGGGTGGTCCGCGAGATCCAGTCGCTGCTGCGTTCGGTGGCGGCCGCGGGAGACATCATCGAGGCCGCGGACACCCTCGCCCCGACCCATCCGGAACTGGCAGAGTTCCTCCGGGTGTACGGCGCGGGCCGCACCTCCGACGCCGTCGCGCACTACCAGGCCCACCAGAGCTGACCGCACGGCCCGGTCGCCGCATGGGGGTGCGGCAGTCGGGCCTGTGCATGGCGGCCGTGAGAGCGGCGCGAGGAGAGGTCGCGAGAGGGGTCGTATCACTCGTCGAGGGGCAGGCAAGGGGGAAGCCCTGGGATCGTAAGGGGAGGAGCGGCGCACAGCGATGGGTGAGGTCTTCGCCGGACGGTACGAACTGGTCGACCCGATCGGGCGCGGAGGAGTCGGCGCCGTCTGGCGCGCCTGGGACCACCGCCGACGCCGCTATGTGGCCGCCAAGGTCCTGCAGCAGAGCGACGCGCACTCGCTGTTGCGCTTCGTACGCGAACAGGCGCTGAGGATCGATCACCCCCATGTTCTCGCGCCGGCCAGTTGGGCCGCCGACGACGACAAGGTCCTGTTCACCATGGATCTGGTTACCGGCGGTTCGCTGGTCCATCTCGTCGGGGACTACGGCCCTCTGCCGCCGTCCTTCGTCTGCACCCTCCTCGACCAGCTCCTGTCGGGGCTGGCCGCGGTGCACGCCGAGGACGTCGTCCACCGGGACATCAAGCCCGCCAACGTGCTGCTGGAAGCCACCGGCACGGGCAGGCCCAAGCTGCGCCTGTCCGACTTCGGCATCGCGATGCGGCTGGGCGAGCCCCGGCTGACCGAGACCAACCTCGTGGTGGGAACGCCGGGGTATCTGGCGCCGGAGCAAATGATGGGTGCCGAGCCGGACTTCCCGGCGGATCTGTTCGCCGTGGGACTGGTCGCGCTGTATCTGCTGGAGGGCGCCAAGCCGGACGCCAAGGCGCTCGTGCAGTACTTCGCGGCGCACGGGACTCCGAGTGCGCCCACGGGCATTCCGGAGCCGTTGTGGCAGGTCGTGGCCACACTGCTGCAGCCGGACCCGCAGGCCCGCTTCCGCACCGCCACGGGTGCGCGCAAGGCGCTCGCTTCGGCAGCCGAGCTCCTGCCCGACCCCGGCCCCGACGACGAGCAGATCGAGATCTTCGACCAACTCGGGCCGCTTCCCTCGGGGTTCGGGCCCGCGGGGCCACTCGCTTCGGCGTCCGGGACGCGCACGCCGGCGGGTGCGGGGTCCGGAATCGGGGCAGTCCCTCCGGGCGCCGGGAACGCAGCCGACTCGGTGTCCTCGCGGTCCGGCACGGGCTCCGTACGTTCTGGGGCGCGCGGGGAGGACGTGGTCGCGGATCCCCGTCAGCAGCCCTCCACTCCTTCGCAGCCGGCCAGCATGTCGGACACCGGCAGCTTTCACCTCCCGCCTCCGCAGCCCACGGTCGGCTCCCCTCGGGCGACCGCCCCCGAGGCCCGGTCCGCAGAGGCACCCGCACCGGCACGGCAGGGCACACCACAGCCACAGCATCAGCGGCCTCCACAAGCACAGCAACAGCCAGAGCCACAGCTGCCTCCACAGCAACCTTTCCTCACCTCCCCTCACGAGACCACGCACGTGCTGTCCTCCCCCCAGCCGCAAGCACCGCTGTACCCCACTCCGGCACCGCCCCCGGCGATGCCCCAGCGCGCTGACGCCTCTACTGCTTCGTACACCGCTCAGGACGCGCAGGTTCCACCCTCCGCACCACCAATTTCGCGGCACCCTGCCGACCAGCCCGCCCACCACCCGCTCACCGGCAGCCCGAGCGGCCCCCAGCCGAGCGCCCCTCACTCCAGCCGCCGCCACCCCGGCCACCGCCAACCCAGCCGACGCCGCCCCGGCCCGCCCGCGAAGGTGGCGGTCCCCCTGGTCCTGCTGGCCCTGGCCTGCTACGCTGTGGGTTTCTGGGCGTTGACCCAGGTCTGACTACCCGGCAAGGCCGGCCCTCCGCCGCGCCACCGCCGTCCAGACCCCGAGCCCCACCAGAATCACCGTGCCGCCGCCGATCCCGCCCGCCGCGAGCGCCGTCATCGCGGCGTCGCCGCCCGCCGCACCGCCGGAGCCGGCAGCTCCACGATCCTGGCCTGTGACCTCGAAGACGTCGTCCGGCACGGACTGCCCGGCATAGGCGGGCCCTTCCTGCGCCGTCCCCGCCACCCGTACGCGCAACGTCAGCCTGAACGGACCGTCGCCGAAGTCCTCGGCCACCTTCGCGGAGAGATGCGCCACGAGGTAGTACGAACCGGCGAACCGCATGCCGGCCACCCGGTCCGTGAAGGAGTGGCGGTTGGCGTGTGCGACCGGCGGAAGCGGATCGAGTGCGGCCGATCGCTGTTTCCCGTCGTAACCGACGCCCGCGTCCTCGACCGGCCCGCGCGCGGGGTTGTAGAGGGACACGTCGAGCGCTCCGACCACGTAACCGGAACCGGAACCGGCGGTGCCGAGTTCGGCGGTGGCGTACAGCTGCTGGCCCCAGTCGACCGGAACCTCGTAGAAGAGGGTCTGTCCGGGTTCGATGTCGTCGGTCCAGACGCCCTGGTCCAGCGAGGTCGCCGTGGCGAAGCCGGCGCCGCCCGGCCGCCGTTCGGGCTCGTCGGTGGGCGGCGCGGGCGTGGCGGAGTCCCAGGCCAGCGGTGCCCTGGTGGCATCGGGCTGTGCAAGGCCCGGCTCCTCGACCACGGCCAGCTCCAAGTCCCAGGCAGCCGGCGCGGGGTCCTTCGCACCGACGCGCTCGACGACCACGTAGTACATGCCCTCGGCCTGGCACCGGCTTGTGCCGGACTCGCGCGCGCCCCAGGCGGCGATCGGGTGCGGGCTGCGGCCGGCGCCGAAGGTCGTCGTGTCGAAAGAGCAGGAGCTGCCGTCCGTCTCCTGCACCGTCACCTTGATCCCCTCCACGGCGGAGACGGTGGCGTCCGGGGCGGGTACGGCGGTGGCGGAGACGTACGTGTTCGAGGTGGCATCGAGTGCGAGGCGGTAGTAGGCCTTTCCGCTGCTCGGCAGGGTGCTCTTGTACGTCCTGCCGGGCTGGAGACGTGCGGCGTCCGTGGTGCCCGTGGCGCCCGGTACGGACCGGGCGTCCTCGGCGAAGGCGTAGGCGGTGCCGCTCACCGTACCGTCAGCCATCGCCGTGGGACCGGGCAGGGCGGCCGCCGTCACCACCGTCGCCGCGAGGAGGGCGGCACGCGCACGTGCCGACGGAAAACGGCGCCGGTACGCCTCAGACCCTGCCGTACGTCGCCCCATCACGCGCCACCCCTGGAAGTGCCGAATCATCGAACCGTCCGTACCCTGGCCCATCCTGCCCCGCAAGGCCACGGCTCATCGGCGCAATCCGTACGAGCGTCCGAAAGCCCACGACGGAACCGCCCGTGCCAGAGAGCGTCCGTACCGAGAGCGTCCGTACCAAAAACAGTCCGCGGACACGCAAAACCCCGACCGCAAAGGCGGCCGGGGTCTGTTCAGTATCGGATGTCGGTACTCACGAACCCGTGGGCACGGAGTCAGTCGCCTCCGTCCACAGATCCTGCTCGGCGCGATCCGCCTGGATCTGGCGGTACACGAGGAGCCCGCCGATGGCGGCCAGTGCGACCAGGAGAAGCTTCTTCACCGCGCGACCTCGTCTTTCCTTGACGTAGGGGACCTCTGGCGCCCGACTATACACACCGCCCGATATCGATCGGTGACCTGCGCCGGGCCCCAACTCCCCGGCGGCGCAGCCCACTCCGCGCGGACGGCGCCGCTCCGATCTGACGGTGCTCACACCCCCGCATTTTTCGGGCCTCTTGCGACCATCCGGGTGGTGTTGATCTGAAGATCGCTGCGCCACGGGCGTCGGTCCACCACTTCCCGAGCCTCATACACATGATGGGCAAAGTACGCAAATCGCCCAACCCGAAAGTGAGGGGCCATGGCCCGGAACAAGGTCATGAAGCTGTGGAACGTCATCATCACCGCCTTCCTCGCGCTGTGCACGGCGCTCGGACTCGCCACGACGACCGCCGGCGCGGCGGTACCGCAGACCGAGGCTTCGCGCAACAGCACCGCACGACCCAACACGGCGCCGACGATGTCCCGCTGGGCCCGGCCCCACGCCACGGCCCTGCCCCCCACGATGAAACAGCGCATCCAGGCCGAGGCACACGGCAAGGCCCCGACCTGCCGCCACCGCCCGCTCACAAAGACGGACACGGACCAGACCGGCGCTGATCCGACGGCCGGCGACTGCGGCTCCCGGACGTCGGCCCCGGACGATCCCGTCACGCTCCCTCTCTCATCAGTCCCCTTCACCTGAGTTCCTCTGGACTCCGTCAACCCTGTCGTCACGGCGAACCTGCGTACACCGCCCTCATGACGAGGCCCGGCCACTGGATCAGTGGCCGGGCCTTCACGCGTTCCGCGCCCGTCTCGGGCGGATCCGCCGGTCAGGCATCCGGCAGCCGTAGCGCCAGCCCGTCGAGGACGACCTCCAGGCCGCACGAGAACTTGGCGTCGCGCAGGGCGACGGGATCGGTGGTGGCGACGACGGCGTCGTCCTGCGCGGCTGCCAAGTGGTCGTGGCGGGCGTCGGCTCGGCCCGCAACGACACCATCCAGCAGGCCGGCACCGCCCTCGGCATCGCCATCCTCGGCTCCCTCCTCACCAGCGGCTATGCCGCCGAGATGCCGGCCGACGCCCCCGAGCAGGCCAGGCAGTCCATCACCGGCGCCCTGGCCACCACCGACAGCGCCCTGATCGGCACCGCCCGCGAGGCCTTCACCGCCTCGATGACCACCACCTTCACACTCAGCGCGATCGGCGTCCTGGCCGCCGCCGTCCTGGCCACGCTGGTGATGCGCGACCGCAAGCCGCAGCAGCCGACGGAGGCCACCGCCCCGCAGGAACCCCAGCTGGTCGCCTGACCCTCGTCGGCCAGGAGCGGGCGCTTCCCCTGGAGGTGCCCGCTCTTCGCGTCGCCGAGCGCGGGCGCATCACGGACGGCTCCGTGACGACCGACCGAAAACATGGAGAGGGCGCCTCCCACCTGGGGAGACGCCCTCTGCCTTCGTTCTGTGTCTGTGGGGCTAACAGGATTTGAACCTGTGGCCTCATCCTTATCAGGGATGCGCTCTAACCAACTGAGCTATAGCCCCGCCGCGCTTTGCGGTGTGTGTCCCGCGCGCTGACTCCTGAAGATTAGCGCACGACCGGGGCAGTCCCAAAATCGATAATCGGTGGAGGTTTGAAGCGGCCCGTCAACGAACCGGCTCGTCCGGCCTCACTCGTCCTCGGCCAGTGTCAGCTCCACTCCGCCGACGAAGCCCGCGGAGAGGTTGTAGATGAACGCGCCGAGTGTCGCGAGGGCCGTCGCCAGGACGACGTCGATGACCGCGATGATCGTGGCGAACAGCAGGACGTTGGGCAGCGACAGGAACGCCTGCAGGTCGAAGCCGTTGGACTCGTTCGAGCCGGTCGCCTCGGAGATCGTGCCGCCGACGGTCGAGAACACGCCCATCGCGTCCATGACCATCCACAGCACGGCGGACGCGACGATCGTGCAGATGCCCAGCGCGATGGAGAGCAGGAAGCTGACCTTCATCACGGACCACGGGTCGGCCTTGGCCACCCGCAGCCGGGCTTTGCGGACCCGGGGTGTGGTGCGTGCGCCGGTGCGCGGGCGTCGTACCGCGTCGGCGGGAGCGGGCGTCTGGTACGCCTGCGGCGGGTGGTAGGGCCCGGTGGGTTGCTGAGGCTGGCGCTCCCCGGGGAGCGGGGACGCCGCCTGCTGTGCCCCGGCCGACTGGGCCGGCGGCTGGGCGCCCGGAGCGGCCGAGCCCGCTCCAGCCGCGTACTGCTGGGTCTGCGGGCCTCGGGTGTCCGTCACAGTTCCCCCCTGGGATCCATGAGTGTCAGGCGAGTGCGAGTCGGTCGCGTGGGGTTTGATCGCCTGCAGGTTGGTCGTGTGGGAGTCCGTCGCAGGCGCGGCGGAGCCACGGCCGCCGCCGTCCGTTTCCGTACCGGTCGAGGTACCGGCAGGGATACCGGCAGATCCGGCGCCCGTGGCTCCGCTCACGCTGACTCACTCCTCGTGCTACTCGGCCGAGGGCGCCTCACCCTCGTCCGTGCCGGTGGTCGCGGCACCTTCGACGGTCTCGTCGACGGCAATGGCGCCGTCAACCTCCTCCGCCTCACGTCCCGCCTCGGCGTTACGTGCGATACCGACCACGGCATCGCGCTTGCCCAGATTGATCAGTTGGACGCCCATGGTGTCACGGCCCGTCTCCCTGACCTCGTTGACTCGCGTGCGAATCACACCGCCGGACAGCGTGATGGCGAGGATCTCGTCGGTCTCCTCGACCACCAGCGCGCCGACGAGCGATCCACGGTCCTCGACGATCTTGGCGGCCTTGATGCCGAGGCCGCCGCGACCCTGGACGCGGTACTCGTCAACAGCGGTCCGCTTCGCGTACCCGCCGTCGGTGGCAGTGAACACGAACGTACCGGGTCGAACAACATTCATCGAGAGCAGTTCGTCTCCCGCACGGAAACTCATGCCCTTGACACCCGAGGTCGCGCGGCCCATGGGGCGCAGCGACTCGTCCGTCGCGGTGAACCTGATCGACTGCGCCTTCTTGCTGATCAGCAGCAGATCGTCGTCGGGCGACACGAGTTCGGCTCCGATCAGTTCGTCATCGGAACCGTCCTCCTTTTCACGGAGGTTGATCGCAATCACGCCGCCGGAGCGAGGCGAATCGTAATCCTTCAGCGGCGTCTTCTTGACCAGACCGGCCTTCGTGGCCAGGACCAGATACGGCGCCGCCTCGTAGTCGCGGATCGCGAGGATCTCGGCGATCGCCTCGTCCGGCTGGAAGGCCAGCAGGTTGGCGACATGCTGGCCGCGCGCGTCCCGGCCGGCGTCCGGCAGCTCGTAGGCCTTGGCCCGGTACACCCGGCCCTTGTTGGTGAAGAACAGCAGCCAGTGGTGGGTCGTCGAGACGAAGAAGTGGTCGACGATGTCGTCTTCCTTCAGCTTCGTACCGCGTACGCCCTTTCCGCCGCGCTTCTGCGCCCGGTAGTCGTCCGTCTTGGTCCGCTTGACGTAACCGCCGCGCGTGACCGTGACGACGATGTCCTCCTCGGCGATGAGGTCCTCGATGGACATGTCACCGTCGTAGGGGATCAGCTGGGTCTTGCGGTCGTCGCCGTACTTCTCGACGATCGCGGCGAGTTCCTCGCTGACGATGCCGCGCTGGCGGATCGGCGAGGCGAGGATCTCGTTGTATTCGTTGATCTTCGCCTGGAGCTCGTCGTGCTCCTGGACGATCTTCTGGCGCTCCAGGGCGGCCAGTCGGCGCAGCTGCATCTCGAGGATGGCGTTGGCCTGGATCTCGTCGATCTCCAGGAGCTCCATCAGGCCGGTACGCGCGATCTCGACCGTGTCACTGGCCCGGATCAGCGCGATGACCTCGTCGATGGCGTCCAGCGCCTTCAGCAGACCGCGCAGGATGTGCGCCCGCTCCTCGGCCTTGCGCAGCCTGAAGCGCGTACGGCGGACGATGACCTCGATCTGGTGCGTCACCCAGTGGCGGATGAACGCGTCCAGGGACAGCGTGCGCGGCACTCCGTCGACCAGCGCCAGCATGTTGGCGCCGAAGTTCGTCTGCAGGTCGGTGTGCTTGTAGAGGTTGTTCAGTACGACCTTGGCGACCGCGTCCCGCTTCAGGACGATGACAAGGCGCTGGCCCGTGCGGGAGCTCGTCTCGTCGCGGACGTCCGCGATGCCGCCGATCTTGCCGTCCTTCACCAGGTCGGCGATCTTCTGCGCGAGGTTGTCGGGGTTGACCTGATACGGCAGCTCCGTGACCACCAGGCACTGGCGGCCCTGGATCTCCTCTACCTCGACGACCGCGCGCATGGTGATCGAGCCGCGGCCGGTGCGGTAGGCCTCCTCGATGCCCTTACGGCCCACCACAAGGGCGCCGGTCGGGAAATCGGGGCCCTTGATGCGCTCGATGAGCGCGTCCAGCAGCTCCTCGTGGCTGGCCTCCGGGTGCTCCAGGTACCACTGGGCGCCGGCCGCGACCTCGCGCAGGTTGTGCGGCGGGATGTTGGTGGCCATGCCGACCGCGATACCGGCCGAGCCGTTGATCAGCAGGTTCGGGAAACGGGCGGGCAGGACGGTCGGCTCCTGGGAGCGGCCGTCGTAGTTGTCCGTGAAGTCGACGGTCTCCTCGTCGATGTCGCGGACCATCTCCATCGACAGCGGCGCCATCTTGCACTCGGTGTAGCGCATGGCCGCCGCCGGGTCGTTGCCCGGGGAGCCGAAGTTGCCGTTGGAGTCGACGAGCGGCATGCGCATCGCCCACGGCTGGGCCAGGCGGACCAGCGCGTCGTAGATGGAGCTGTCGCCGTGGGGGTGGTAGTTGCCCATGACGTCGCCCACGACACGCGCGCACTTGTAGAAGCCGCGCTCGGGGCGGTAGCCGCCGTCGTACATCGCGTACAGGACGCGGCGGTGGACGGGCTTGAGGCCGTCCCGGACGTCCGGCAGCGCGCGGGAGACGATGACGGACATCGCGTAGTCGAGGTAGGAGCGCTGCATCTCCGTCTCGAGCCCGACGGGCTCGACGCGGAGGGTCAGGCCCTCTTCTTCAGGCGTGACTGGAGTGTTCTCGTCGGCCATAGCTGGTGAAGATCCTTCCTGGTGCGGTCAGCTGAGACCGACTCAGATGTCGAGGAAGCGGACGTCCTTGGCGTTGCGCTGGATGAACTGGCGGCGCGCCTCGACGTCCTCGCCCATCAGGACCGAGAACAGCTCGTCGGCCTGGGCGGCGTCGTCCAGGGTGACCTGGCCGAGGACGCGGTGCTCCTGGTCCATCGTGGTGATGCGCAGCTCCTCGGCGTTCATCTCGCCGAGACCCTTGAAGCGCTGGATCGAGTCCTCCCTGATCCGCTTGCCACGCTGGCGGCCCATCTCCAGCAGCGCGTCGCGCTCGCGGTCGGAGTACGCGTACTCGATGTCCTCCCGGCCCCACTTGATCTTGTAGAGCGGGGGACGGGACAGGAACACATGGCCCGCCTCGACCAGCGGCCGCATGAAGCGGAACAGGAAGGTCAGCAGCAGGGTGTTGATGTGCTGGCCGTCGACGTCGGCGTCCGCCATGAGGATGATCTTGTGGTAGCGGAGCTTCTCGATGTCGAAGTCCTCGTGGACCCCGGTGCCGAAGGCGGAGATCAACGCCTGGATCTCCTGGTTCTGCAGGATCTTGTCGATCCGCGCCTTCTCGACGTTGAGGATCTTGCCTCGGATCGGGAGGATCGCCTGGTACTCCGGGTTGCGGCCGGACTTGGCCGAGCCGCCGGCGGAGTCACCCTCGACGATGAAGATCTCGCACTTGATGGGGTCGTTCGACTGGCAGTCCGACAGCTTGCCCGGCAGCGACGCGCTCTCCAGCAGCCCCTTGCGGCGGGTCAGGTCGCGGGCCTTGCGGGCCGCCACGCGCGCGGTGGCCGCCTGGATGCCCTTGCGGACGATGTCCGCGCCCTCGTTCGGATTGCGGTCCAGCCAGTCGTTGAGGTGCTCGTAGACCACCTTCTGGACGAAGGTCTTCGCCTCCGTGTTGCCCAGCTTGGTCTTGGTCTGGCCCTCGAACTGGGGCTCGCTCAGCTTGACCGAGATGATCGCCGTCAGACCCTCGCGGATGTCGTCACCCGTGAGGTTGTCGTCCTTCTCCCGCAGCAGCTTCTTGTCGCGCGCGTACTTGTTGATGAGCGAGGTCAGCGCGGCGCGGAAGCCCTCTTCGTGGGTACCGCCCTCGTGGGTGTGGATGATGTTGGCGAACGAGTACACGCCCTCGGTGTAGCCGTTGTTCCACTGCATCGCGACCTCGACGGACAGGTTCTTCTCCTTGTCCTCCGCCTCGAGGTCGATGACCGACGGGTGCACCACATCTCCCTTGCGGGAGTTGAGGTACGTCACGAAGTCGACGATGCCGCCCTCGTAGTGGTACGCGACCGTCTTGGGCTCGGCCTTCTCGTCCGCGCCCGCCTCGTCCGCACCGGCCGTGGCCTTGGCCGACTCGCGCTCGTCAGTGAGTTTGATCGTCAAACCCTTGTTGAGGAACGCCATCTCCTGGAAGCGCCGCGAGAGCGTCTCGAAGGAGTAGTCGGTGGTCTCGAAGATGTCCGGGTCGGCCCAGAAGGTCACCGACGTGCCGGTCTCCTCCGTGGCCTCGTGCTTGACGAGCGGGGCGGTCGGGACGCCCATCTTGTAGTCCTGCGTCCAGCGGTAGCCGTCGGTCTTGACCTCGACGGAGACCTTGCTCGACAGGGCGTTCACGACCGAGACGCCGACACCGTGCAGACCACCGGAGACCGCGTAGCCGCCGCCGCCGAACTTGCCGCCCGCGTGCAGCACGGTCAGCACGACCTCGACGGCCGGCTTGCCTTCGGAGGGAACGATGCCCACCGGGATGCCACGGCCGTTGTCGACGACCCGCACCCCGCCGTCGGCGAGGATCGTGACATCGATGGTGTCCGCGTGCCCGGCCAGCGCCTCGTCGACGGAGTTGTCGACGACCTCCTGCACAAGGTGGTGCAGTCCGCGCTCACCGGTCGAGCCGATGTACATACCGGGTCGCTTGCGGACCGCGTCCAGACCCTCGAGGACGGTGATGGCGCTGGCGTCGTACGAGGCCGTGACCTCGCCGTTCGAGGCGTTGGCCACGGCGTTCACGCCGGCGTCGGTGGATGGGATGTTCTCGTTGGGGTTGCCGGAATCGGCCACGAAGCGCCCTTTCTGGCACAGCACGAGCCGGGCTCGTCGGCGGGTTGCCGGAGCGGCTGCGGCATGTTGCGTTGGTAAGCCTTGTTCAGCGTTGCTCAGCTTTTCCCGGACGGTCCCCACGATCGGGGCGGGATTGTCTCCCAGTCTACCGGTAGCGCCGACAGTGATGGGGGTTTGCCGGTACCTGAGTCCGCATGTGCCGCCCTGAACCATCCTCGGCCGGGTCCCGATATGCGGAAGGGGGCTCCAAGAGGCTCACAGAGGCACTCAGCGCTTCCGGATGTCAACCCTTTGCTACTCCGAGGGCAGGCCGATATTCGCAACTGTGTCCGGTCATGCGGCAGTAGGCGTCCCGCGGTCACACCGACGCACGTACGACCGCCCCGCCGACGGCACCGACGTGATGTCGGTCACTCCCGGCAGACCTGGTCGGCCGGCTCACCCGTAGGTGTCGCCGGGGCCCGTGCTGCCGGGCGCACGCAAGGGGCCGTAGCGGCGGGCGGGGCCGCCGGGCCCGTACACCTTGATCTGCTTCACCGCGCCGTGCCCGAGGTCCTCGTTGAGGCGGGCGACCAGCGCGGGCGCGAGCAGCCGCAGGTTCGTCGCCCAGGCCGTGGAGTCGCAGCGCACGATCAGCACCCGCTCATCCTCGTCGTATTTCTCCGGAACGCAGTGCTTGGCCACGTCCTCGCCGACGATCTGCGGCCAGCGGCCCATCACGCCGCCCACCGCGGCCGGGGCCTCCCAGCCCCGCTCGCTGATCAGCCGGTTGATCGCCGCGCCGAGCGCCATCGGGTCGCGGCCGTCGGCGCGCGCCCCGGAGCGCAGGCCGCCACGCCGCGCCTGCTTCTTCTGCTGCGCCGCGTCCCCACGCGCGCGTGCCTGTTCCTTCGCCGCCCGCAGCGCGACCCGCGCGAGGTCGACGCCGGAAGGGGTCCCCTTGGGTGCCGGTTCATCGGTGCTCATACGCGCTCCACCGTCCCGTCCGACACCGCGTACCGCGCCCCCGCCAGCACATGCGGTACGTCGTCGTCGACTGCTGCCGTCACCAGCACCTGCTCGCCGGGCGCAACCAGCTCGGCCAGGCGCTCGCGGCGGCGGGTGTCCAGCTCCGCGAAGACGTCGTCGAGGATCAGCACAGGCTCGTTGCCCTCGGCGCGCAGCAGGTCGTACGACGCGAGGCGCAGTGCCAGCGCGTAGGACCAGGACTCCCCATGGGAGGCGTACCCCTTGGCAGGCAGCTCACCGAGTTTGAGAATCAAATCGTCCCGATGGGGTCCTACGAGGGTGACGCCCCGCTCGATCTCCTGCTTACGGGCATCGGCGAGCGCGGCAATCAGCTGCTCGAAGAGGGCCTCGCGGGTGTGCGCGTCGCCCGGAGACGACGCCTTGTGCTCCAGGGCGACCGGGCCGCCGCCGGGGGCCAGCTGCTCGTACGCCTTGTCGGCGAGCGGCTGAAGCGCGGCGATCAGATCGAGGCGCTGGGCGAGCAGCTCGGCGCCCGCGCGCGCGAGGTGCTGATCCCATACGTCGAGGGTGGACAGGTCCATCGAGCGGCCCCCGTGTCGGCGGGCCAGCGCGGCCGACTTCAGCAGCGTGTTCCGCTGCCTGAGGACACGCTCGTAGTCGGAGCGCACGCCGGCCATGCGCGGCGAACGGGCGGTGATCAGCTCGTCGAGGAAGCGGCGCCGCTCCCCGGGGTCGCCCTTCACCAGGGCGAGGTCCTCGGGCGCGAACATCACGGTGCGCACGATGCCGAGCACATCACGGGGCCTGACCTGCGAGGACCTGTTGATGCGGGCGCGGTTGGCCTTGCCGGGGTTCAGCTCCAGCTCCACCAGCTGCTGCCGGTCGCCCTGGCGGACCTGCGCGCGGATGATCGCGCGGTCGGCACCCATGCGGACGAGGGGGGCGTCGGAGGCGACCCGGTGGCTGCCGAGAGTGGCGAGGTAGCCGACGGCCTCGACGAGATTCGTCTTGCCCTGCCCATTGGGCCCGACGAAGGCGGTGACGCCCGGGTCGAGCGGGACCTCGACCCGGGCATACGAGCGGAAGTCGGCCAGCGACAGATGCGTGACGTGCATGGTGGTGCGCCGGCCTCCCCCGGTGTCCTGTGTTATTCGCTACTTCTTCTCGACCGCGTGGCCGCCGAACTGGTTCCGCAGCGCCGCGATCATCTTCATCTGCGGAGAGTCCTCCTGGCGCGACGCGAACCGCGCGAAGAGGGAAGCCGTGATCGCGGGCAGCGGCACGGCGTTGTCGATGGCGGCCTCCACAGTCCAGCGGCCCTCGCCGGAGTCCTGTGCATAACCCTTGAGCTGCTCCAGGTGCTCGTCCTCGTCGAGGGCGTTGACCGCAAGGTCGAGCAGCCAGGATCGGATGACAGTGCCCTCCTGCCAGGACCGGAAGACCTCCCGGACGTCGGTCACGGAGTCGACCTTCTCCAGCAGCTCCCAGCCCTCGGCGTAGGCCTGCATCATCGCGTACTCGATGCCGTTGTGGACCATCTTCGCGAAGTGGCCCGCGCCGACCTTGCCGGCGTGCACCGACCCGAAGTCGCCCTTCGGCTTGAGCGCGTCGAAGATCGGCTGCACCTTGGCGACGTTCTCTGCGTCGCCGCCGTACATCAGCGCATAGCCGTTCTCCAGGCCCCAGACGCCGCCGGAGACACCGCAGTCGACGAAGCCTATGCCCTTGGCGGCCAGCTCCTCGGCGTGCTTCTCGTCGTCCGTCCAGCGCGAGTTCCCGCCGTCCACGACGACGTCACCGGGCTCCAGCAGCTCGGCGAGCTCGTCGATGGTCGACTGGGTGGGTGCACCGGCCGGGACCATCACCCACACGACCCGCGGGCCCGTCAGCTTGCCCACGAGCTCTTCGAGGCTGTGGACATCCGCGAGGTCCGGGTTGCGGTCGTATCCGACGACGGTGTGGCCCGCGCGGCGGATCCGCTCGCGCATGTTGCCACCCATCTTGCCGAGGCCGACGAGACCGAGCTCCATCAGTTGTGTTCCTTAGGTTGCTGTGGCGTGTGAGGCACCTTCGTACCCATGTCCGAGCCTAAACCCGGACTGTCACGCACACTTGTGGGCATACGTGCTCATACGTAGCCCCTCACCTGCGGCTTTCGACGGACGGGCGGCCCGGTCGTCCACTCGGACCTCACAGCCTGTGGACAACCGTCGGCAGCGTCAGCCGCTCAGGCGCACCGGCATGATCAGGTACTTGTAGGCCTCGTCCGCCTCGGCATCCAGCGCCGGCTTGCCGCTGAGCAGCGCGGGCTTCGTGGACGTCGTGAACGACAGCTGGGCCACCGGGGAGTCGATGGCGCTCAGTCCGTCCAGCAGGAACGTCGGGTTGAAGGCGATCGAGATGTCATCGCCCTCCAGCTGGGCGTCCACCCGTTCCACAGCCTGTGCGTCGTCGCTGGAGCCGGCCTCCAGGATGAGCACGCCCTGCTCGAAGCTGAGCCGCACAGGGGTGTTCCGCTCGGCGACCAGGGCCACACGCTTGACGGCTTCCACGAAGGGCGCGGTCTCGATCACGGCGACGGAGTTGAACTCGGTCGGGAACAGCGTGCGGTACTTCGGGAGGTCGCCCTCCAGGAGGCGGGTCGTCGTACGGCGACCGGCGCCCTCGAAGCCGATCAGACCCTCGCCCGCGCCCGAGCCGGACAGCGCCAGGATCACGCTGTCGCCGCTGGTCAGCGCCTTGGCCGTGTCCAGGAGCGTCTTGGCGGGCACCAAGGCGACCGCAGAGGCGTCCGGGTTCTCCGGCTTCCAGAGGAACTCGCGGACCGCGAAGCGGTAGCGGTCGGTCGAGGCCATGGTGACCCGGTCGCCCTCGATCTCGATGCGCACACCGGTGAGGACGGGCAGCGTGTCGTCACGACCGGCGGCGATGGCGACCTGGGCGGCCGCGGCGGCGAAGACCTCGCCGGGGACCGTGCCCGTGGCGTTCGGCATCTGCGGCAGCGCCGGGTACTCCTCCACGGGCAGGGTGTGGAGTGTGAAGCGCGAGGAGCCGCAGACCACCGTCGCCCGTACACCGTCTGTGGAAATCTCCACCGGCCGGTTGGGGAGGGCGCGGGAGATGTCGGCGAGCAGTCGGCCCGAGACGAGGACCGTGCCCTCCTCATCGACCTCCGCCTCCACCGACACGCGCGCGGAGACCTCGTAGTCGAAGCTGGACAGGCTCAGCTGGCCGTCCTCGGCCTTCAGCAGCAGGCCGGCGAGGACAGGCGCCGGCGGACGGGCCGGAAGGCTGCGCGCTGCCCAGGCCACTGCCTCCGCGAGTACGTCGCGTTCCACCCGGATCTTCACTGTTGCCGCCTCCTGCTGTTGCCGGCGCTTCTCGCCCTGCCTGGCTTCGTCGTCTGTCTCGGTGTCGCAGGCCCCTGGGACGGGAAGGACACCGGGGAACAGTCTGACGCACTGCACTGACAGTAGGTGCCTCTCGGGGTCAAGTCGTGACGAGGGGCAGCAGGGCGCCGAAGAGCGAGTTGTGCACAGGGCCCTCTTCGAAACGGATTCCCAGCTCTCTCTAGTTGGGAGTAGTAGTAGGGCCTGTGGATACCGTGGATAACTACGTTATCCCAGCTCAGGGCGGAAATTTTGTCCACGGGGCCTGTGGGCGGGAGCAGTGGACAACTGAGCGCTTCTGTGGAGAACGGAAAGTTCTGCACACCCCATGCACAGGGTGGGGCGAGTTCTCCCCAGCGCCGTCCCCAGCTTTACCCATGTTTCCCACAGCCCAACCCGGCAGCTTTGTGTGACGCCTTTCACTCGGCCCGGTGACCAGGCGCGTCGCGTTGCCGAACAGTGGACAGAGCTGTGGAGAAGATAGGCGTCACTGGGGACAACCTGCCCCGGCCTGTGGGTTGCCGGTGGACAACTCCGCGCACAGTCTGTGGATCACTTGCCTGTCCACAGTCTGTGGAGATCCTTCGTCCACCGATCCACAACCACCTGACCTGGTCTGATGGTTCTTCAACAGGTCTGTCTGTGGACGCGATCTGGACAACTTCGCAGTCCCCAGGATGTGGACGGCAGAAAGTCACCGAATCTGTGGAGAGCGGCCGTAACTCGGCTCGTAATCGAACCGCGGGTGGCCGGCGAACGACGAAGGGCGCCCCGGGGGACCTCGTCCCGGGGCGCCCTCAGAGGCGTAGGACGGCTGTCGTCAGCCGTTCTTGATGCGGTTCGTCAGTTCGGTGACCTGGTTGTAGATGGAGCGCCGCTCGGCCATCAGATTGCGGATCTTGCGGTCGGCGTGCATCACCGTTGTGTGGTCGCGGCCGCCGAACAGCGCGCCGATCTTCGGCAGGGACAGGTCCGTCAGCTCGCGGCACAGGTACATGGCGATCTGCCGGGCCGTCACCAGCGCGCGTCCGCGCGAGGTTCCGCACAGGTCCTCGACCGTGAGGCCGAAGTAGTCGGCGGTCGCGCTCATGATGGCCGTCGAGGTGATCTCGGGGGCGGTGTCCTCGCCGCCGGGGATCAGGTCCTTCAGGACGATCTCCGTCAGGCCCAGGTCCACCGGCTGCCGGTTGAGCGACGCGAACGCCGTCACCCGGATCAGCGCGCCCTCCAGCTCGCGGATGTTGCGCGAGATCCGCGAGGCGATGAACTCCAGTACCTCCGGCGGGGCGTTGAGCTGCTCCTGTACTGCCTTCTTGCGCAGAATCGCGATCCGCGTCTCCAGCTCGGGCGGCTGGACGTCGGTGATCAGGCCCCACTCGAAACGGTTCCGCAACCGGTCCTCCAGTGTCACCAGCTGCTTGGGCGGCCGGTCGCTGGAGAGCACGATCTGCTTGTTGTCGTTGTGGAGTGTGTTGAAGGTGTGGAAGAACTCCTCCTGCGTCGACTCCTTGTCCGCGAGGAACTGGATGTCGTCGACGAGCAGGATGTCCATCTCGCGGTACCGCTTGCGAAAGCTGTCGCCCTTGCCGTCGCGGATGGAGTTGATGAACTCGTTGGTGAACTCCTCCGAGCTCACGTACCGCACACGCGTGCCCGGGTAGAGGCTCCGCGCGTAGTGTCCGATCGCGTGCAGCAGGTGCGTCTTGCCGAGACCCGACTCCCCATAGATGAACAGGGGGTTGTACGCCTTGGCCGGCGCCTCGGCGACGGCCACCGCAGCCGCGTGCGCGAAGCGGTTCGAGGCGCCGATGACGAACGTGTCGAAGAGGTACTTCGGGTTCAGCCGCGCGGTCGGCTCACCGGGGCCGGTCGCCGGCGCGGGCTGCGCCGCCAGCGGGCCTGGCGCGCCACTGGACGCGGGCAGCGAGGTGCCCGCCGGGCCGCGGTGCGCGGGCCCGGCGCCGCCCTGCGGCTCGGGCAGTTCCCGCCGGGCGTCGCGCTGGTCGTAGTCGCCGCGTGACGGCTCGTAGTCGGAGCGCTGCTGGTCGTACGACGGGCGCTCCCTGCCCTGCTGGCGGTACTCCTGCGAGGGCGATCCGTACGAGTCCTGCGACGGGGAGCCGTAGGACTCGCGGGACGGTGATCCGTAGGTGTCCTGCGACGGTGAGCCGTACGTGTCCTGCGACGGCGTTGCATAGGGGTCCCGTTCCGGGAAGCCGAGCCGCGGCTGCTGCCAGCTGTACTCGTCCTGCGCCGACCGTGGCCAGGCGCCCGGCTCGGGGCGCTGGTACTCCGCCGGGTAGGCGGGGCGGGGCGTGGGGAGCTGGTCGCCGGACGTTCCGGGGCGCTGCTCGGAGCGGCGCCGGCCGTAGCCCTCGTACTGGCCGGACGGAGCGGGGAGTTCCGGCTCCTCGTAGCGCGGCTGGGGCTGGGTGGGGGGCGCCGGCGGGGCCGGGGTCTCGCCGGCGGAGTCGTCGACGGTGATCGCGATGCGGATCGGGCGGCCGCACTCACGGCTCAGCGTCTCGCTCACGACCGGGGCGAGGCGGCCCTCGAGCACGCCCTTCGCGAACTCGTTCGGTACGGCCAGCAGGGCGGTGTCGGCGACCAGCGCGAGGGGCTGGCAGCGCCGGATCCAGTGCTCGTCCTTGGCCTCGACGCCCTGCCCGCGGCCCTCACCGAGAAGCTGCTCGAGAACTCGTGGCCACACTGCGGCAAGATCGGCAGGTACGTCAGCCACAGGGCACGCTCTCTCACGGGTCCCACGAACGTGTGGTTGTGGGACGGGTCGGGATGTAAGTCGGGTTCCGCAGGGATAAGGGAACGAATCGGAGTCCAGCCACGGTAGTCAGGGCGACCGCTGTGGTTCAAGTTATTGTCCCCAGCCTGTGGATAGTGTCTCCCGGTGGCCGTCGGTTTGACCGGATGGCGTAGCCCCGCGTACCGTAACCAGGTCGAGTTGTCGATGGCTGCTGCCGCCTGCCTCCGATGGGCACAGATCGCGTCAAGGTGATCGGAAAGCGGTGCACTCGGGCGTAACGCGAGCTACTCGTGGGCGCACGGTGACAGCCAGGACGGCACCCCGCCACCACCGATTTCTTTCTGGAGCCCCCGAGTGAGCAAGCGCACCTTCCAGCCGAACAACCGTCGTCGCGCGAAGACCCACGGCTTCCGGCTGCGTATGCGCACCCGTGCCGGCCGCGCGATTCTCGCGTCCCGCCGTAGCAAGGGTCGCGCCCGTCTGTCCGCCTGATCCCGGTCAGGTCATGACGTCGTGCTGCCCACCGAGAACCGGCTGAGGCGGCGCGAGGACTTCGCGACCGCTGTTCGACGAGGACGCCGGGCTGGACGCCCACTTCTCGTCGTTCACCTTCGTAGCGGTGCCACGGACCCGCACGCGCCTGGGGAGAGCGCTCCCCCGACGCGTGCGGGTTTCGTCGTGAGCAAGGCCGTGGGTGGCGCTGTCGTGCGCAACAAAGTCAAGCGCAGACTTCGCCATCTGATGCGTGAGCGAGTCGACCAGCTGCCCCCCGGTAGCCTGGTAGTCGTACGAGCGCTGCCCGGTGCGGGTGACGCTGAACATGCACAGCTGGCCCGAGACCTGGATGCCGCTCTTCAGCGGTTGCTGGGAGGGGGCGCGCGATGAAGTACCCGCTGCTGGCGCTGATCAAGCTGTACCAGTGGACCATCAGCCCGCTGCTCGGGCCGGTGTGCAAGTACTACCCGTCGTGTTCCCACTACGGCTACACGGCTATTGACCGGCACGGTGCCCTCAAGGGCACCGCACTCACGGCCTGGCGCATCCTGCGCTGCAATCCGTGGTCGCTGGGTGGTGTGGACCATGTCCCGCCGCGCAAGCGTCCGCGGTGGCACGAACTGCTGCGCAACGCATGGCGCGCACGCAAGGGCGGGCCCTCCGCCGCCGAAACGGCCACCGAAGAGAATGTTCCTTCGAGCAACGTTCCTTCGAGCCCGGCCGCAGAGACCCCGTCCCATGCCCAAGGAGCATGATTAGTGGACACGATTGCCAGCCTCTTCAGCTTCATCACCACACCCGTTTCGTGGGTCATCGTTCAGTTCCACTCGCTGTACGGTGCGATCTTCGGCCCTGACACGGGCTGGGCCTGGGGCCTGTCCATCGTGTCTCTGGTGGTCCTGATCCGTATCTGCCTGATCCCGCTCTTCGTGAAGCAGATCAAGGCGACCCGGGCCATGCAGACGCTCCAGCCCGAGATGAAGAAGATCCAGGAGCGCTACAAGAGCGACAAGCAGCGTCAGTCCGAAGAGATGATGAAGCTGTACAAGGAGACGGGCACCAACCCGCTCTCCTCGTGCCTTCCCATCCTGGCGCAGTCGCCGTTCTTCTTCGCCCTGTACCACGTGCTCAACAGCATCGCGTCGAACGACACCATCGGCGTGATCAACGAGCGGCTGCTGCAGAGCGCGCAGAAGGCGCACATCGTCGGTGCCCCGCTGGCTGCGAAGTTCACGGACAGCTCGAGCACGGTCGAGGCGCTCGGCTCCTCGATCACCGATGTGCGGGTCGTCACCGCCATCATGATCATCCTGATGTCGCTGTCGCAGTTCTACACGCAGCGCCAGTTGATGACGAAGAACGTCGACACCTCGGTGAAGACGCCGTTCATGCAGCAGCAGAAGATGCTGATGTACGTCTTCCCCGTCATCTTCGCCGTCTTCGGCATCAACTTCCCGGTCGGTGTCCTCGTCTACTGGCTGACCACCAACGTGTGGACCATGGGCCAGCAGATGTACGTCATCCGCAACAACCCGACCCCGGGTTCCAAGGCGCAGGCCGCCTACCTGGACCGCCTGTACAAGCACGTCACGCACCACGGCAAGGCCCGCAACCGGCGTGAGCGTGCCATCGTGAAGGCCATCGTGGCCAAGGGGCGCGACCGCAACGACTACGAGCGCAAGTTCATCAACGGACTGAGCAAGGCGGGCCTCGCGGCCCAGGCCGACGGCTCCGTTGTGAAGAGCGAGGCCCCCGTGGCCATCGTGACCGAAGACGGTACGCCGGCCATCACCGCTCCCAGGCGGCAGCAGCCCAAGCGGCAGCCCAAGTCCAAGCGTCAGTCCGGCGGACCAAAGCCTGCCGGCGGCGCCGAGAAGACCTCCTCGCCGTCGACCTCGCTGAGCAAGTCGGGTGATCCGGAGGACGCCAAGCCGGCGGGGTCCGCCGGGAAGGCGAATCCCAAGTCCGGAGGCGGTTCCCGCAGCCGGGCCCAGTCCGGCCAGCGCAAGGGTCCGCAGCGGCCCAAGTCCTCGTCCAAGAAGTAAGAAGGAGTCCATCCCGTGACGGAAGGCACCACCTCCGCCGCTGCCGAGGGTGCAGACACCCTGACCCGCCTGGAGCAGGAGGGCGACATCGCGGCGGACTACCTCGAGGGTCTGCTGGACATCGCCGATCTCGACGGCGATATCGACATGGACGTCGAGGGTGACCGCGCTGCTGTCTCGATCATCAGCGACACGGGGAGCCGTGACCTGCAGAAGCTGGTTGGCCGGGACGGTGAGGTGCTGGAGGCGCTTCAGGAGCTCACGCGACTGGCCGTGCACCGGGAGACCGGCGATCGCAGCCGGCTGATGCTGGACATCGCTGGTTACCGGGCCAAGAAGCGCTCCGAGCTCTCCGAGCTGGGCGCCAAGGCCGCCGCCGAGGCCAAGAGCAGCGGCTCGCCCGTGAAGCTCAAGCCGATGACGCCGTTCGAGCGCAAGGTCGTCCACGACGCGGTCAAGACCGCAGGTCTGCGCAGCGAATCCGAGGGCGAGGAGCCGGAGCGCTTCGTCGTCGTGCTGCCCGCCTGATCGGTTCCTACGCTCCACCGGCCCCGTCTGTTGCGCAGACGGGGCCGAACTTTGTCAGCCTGGTGGTCAGCGCCCAGTGCGCTTTTGCGGTATGGAAGGACGGTCCCCGTGATGGAGGCAGCGGAGCTCCCCCCTGCGCCCGAGCAGGCACGCGACGTATTCGGTGAGCGCTTTGCGGATGCGGTGAGGTACGCCGAGCTCCTGGCCGAGGCCGGGGTGCAGCGTGGGCTCATCGGCCCGCGTGAGGTGCCCCGTCTCTGGGAGCGGCATCTGCTGAACTGCGCTGTGCTCTCGGAGGTCGTCCCCGAGGGCGTGACTGTGTGCGACGTGGGCTCCGGTGCCGGTCTGCCTGGGATTCCCCTGGCGCTGGTGCGGGACGACCTGAAGATCACGCTCCTCGAGCCATTGCTCAGGCGAACGAACTTCCTGACCGAGGTCGTGGAGCTGCTGGGCCTCGATCATGTGACCGTCGTGCGTGGCCGTGCCGAGGAGGTCATGGGCAAGCTGCCGCCGGTCCATGTGGTGACGGCGCGGGCCGTGGCCCCGCTGGATCGGCTGGCCACCTGGGGGATTCCGTTGTTGCGCCCGTACGGCGAGATGCTCGCGCTCAAGGGCGACACCGCGGAGGAGGAGCTGAAGAGCGCGGCCACTGCTCTGAGTAAGCTCGGTGCGGTTCAGACGTCCATCCTGCATGTCGGCGAGGGTGTGGTGGATCCGATGTCCACGGTCGTGCGTGTGGAGGTCGGGGAGAGCCCGGGCGGTGTGCGGTTCGCGGCGAAGCGTGCGAAGGCGGCACGTATGGGGCGGGCGCGGCGGCGGCGCTGAGATCGGTGGGTGCTGGGCCGTGGAGCGTGTGCTGGTCCGTGGTGCCGTCCGCCTGAGGTGCTTGCAGATCCCTCCTGAGGACGAGACGTACTCCACACAAGCTGCCAAGCCTATGCATGACGGAGTGTCGCGACGGTCCGGCCCCGACCGCTGTGCATCGTGTTTCACGTGAAACGTCGCTCATTGCTCCACGGCATCATCGGCCGCGGCCGCGCCGCGGCCGAACCTCGTGACCGCAAGCCTCTCGGTTCCCTGGGCGGGGAGGCTCCTCCCGATTCGGATGACACTCCGCCCCCCTCCAGGGGCACGGAGTTGTCCACAGAGGTGGATTTCTCCACAGAACGACAGGCCTCACTGGTTCGCGACCCCGAAGACATGGGAGGCTCTGTTCATTGCGAGCCTGAAGTCGAGGAGAGTGAATCCTTGCGGTCCGACGCCAACATCGCGGGACCGATGACCGATCCGGTCCCCGGTCCCCGTACCGAGTCGCCGGGGGAGGATGTTTCACGTGAAACACCGCCCCCGATGGACGACACTCCCATCGGTCGTGCTGCCCAACTGGCGGTCGAGGCTCTGGGCCGGGCCGGTGAGGGTCTGCCGCGACCCGAACAGACCCGTGTCATCGTCGTCGCCAACCAGAAGGGTGGGGTGGGCAAGACGACGACGACCGTCAACCTGGCCGCTTCGCTGGCTCTGCACGGTGGCCGTGTCCTGGTGATCGACCTCGACCCGCAGGGCAATGCGTCCACTGCTCTGGGGATCGACCATCACGCCGAAGTTCCTTCCATCTACGACGTGTTGATCGAGAGCAAGCCGCTCTCGGAGGTCGTTCAGCCGGTCCCCGATGTCGAGGGTCTCTTCTGTGCGCCCGCCACGATCGATCTCGCCGGTGCGGAGATCGAGCTGGTGTCCCTGGTGGCGCGGGAGAGCCGTCTCCAGCGAGCGATCCAGTCCTACGAGCAGCCACTGGACTACATCCTTATCGACTGCCCGCCGTCGCTCGGTCTGCTCACGGTCAACGCGCTGGTGGCCGGCCAGGAGGTCCTCATCCCGATCCAGTGCGAGTACTACGCGCTGGAGGGGCTGGGTCAGCTGCTGCGCAACGTCGACCTGGTGCGGGGACACCTCAACCCTTCGCTGCATGTATCGACGATCCTGCTCACCATGTACGACGGTCGGACGCGGCTTGCGTCACAGGTCGCGGACGAGGTGCGCAACCACTTCGGCGACGAGGTGCTGCGGACGAGCATTCCCCGCTCGGTCCGTATCTCCGAGGCGCCGAGCTACGGGCAGACGGTACTGACTTATGATCCAGGATCGAGCGGTGCCCTCTCCTATCTTGAGGCGGCACGAGAAATCGCGCTGAAGGGTGTCGGCGTCAGCTATGACGGGACGCACGCCCATATCGGCGCTCAGAGCGACCAGAGCATGGTGGAGGGGATCCAGTGAGCGAGCGACGGAGAGGGCTGGGACGTGGTCTCGGCGCGCTGATCCCTGCGGCCCCGACCGAGAGGACGCCGGCGCAGACTGCGGTGGGAGGCGCTGCTTCCACGTCCCCCACGGCGGTGCCGGTGCTGAACAATGAGCGCGGGGTGGCCGCGGCGAAGGTGGCCACGCTGCCGCCTGTTTCACGTGAAACCGAGGAGCCGTCGGTGAGCGGCGCCGTGGAGACGCCTGCACCTCCCATGGGCGCCCACTTCGCTGAGATCCCCCTCGACTTCATCACGCCGAACCCGCGGCAGCCGCGTGAGGTCTTCGACGAGGATGCGCTGCACGAGCTCGTCACCTCCATCAAGGAGGTCGGACTTCTCCAGCCGGTCGTCGTACGGCAGCTGGGCATCGACCGCTACGAGCTCATCATGGGTGAGCGGCGTTGGCGGGCCTGCCGTGAGGCGGGACTTGAGGCAATCCCGGCGATCGTGCGGGCCACGGAGGACGAGAAGCTCCTCCTGGACGCCCTGCTGGAGAATCTGCATCGGGCCCAGCTGAACCCCCTCGAAGAGGCGGCCGCCTATGACCAGTTGCTGAAGGACTTCAACTGCACGCATGACCAGTTGGCGGACCGCATCGGTCGGTCCCGCCCGCAGGTCTCCAACACGCTGCGTCTGCTGAAGCTGTCGCCGGCGGTCCAGCGCCGGGTGGCCGCCGGAGTGCTCTCCGCTGGACATGCGCGGGCCCTTCTCTCGGTCGAGGACTCGGAGGAGCAGGACCGGCTGGCGCACCGGATCGTGGCCGAGGGGCTCTCGGTGCGTGCCGTCGAGGAGATCGTGACCCTGATGGGATCGCGGCCCAAGGCGGCTCAGCGCTCCAAGGGCCCCCGGGCCGGGACCCGGGTCTCTCCGGCACTGACCGACCTCGCCACTCGTCTTTCGGACCGCTTCGAGACGCGGGTGAAGGTCGACCTGGGGCAGAAGAAGGGCAAGATCACCGTGGAGTTCGCCTCCATGGAGGACCTCGAGCGGATCCTCAGCTCGCTCGCGCCCGGTGAGGGGCCAGTCCTGCAGAAGAGCCTTCTGGAGGACGACTCCGAGGAGACAGAGGACTGAGCCTCGGGTGGCGGGGTGCTTCCGCCCAGCAGTGCCATCAGTGCGGGCCGTGTCCGGTGTGTGCCGGAACGCGGCCCGCGCTTTGCTTTTTGGCGGTATCGATGGAATCGCATCGTGGATACGATGCGTTCGGATATGGCGCATCCACTTGGGAGTAGGCTCTAAGGGGAGGCGGGGTCATGCGACCGATGAGCCGGACCGGACTGGTGAGTGTGGGACTGGGACTGGGCGCGGTCGGCGGGTTCGTCGGCAGCCTGCTCAGGGAACGGAGCGCACTGACGGCCGCCCGCGATGCGGCGGGCGAAGGAAGCGAGGAACAGCTTTCATGGGGCGTCGGCTCGTACCGCTCACGCTGGACAACCTTCCGGACCTTCCCAAGCGCTGTCGCACGTGCGTCTTCTGGGAGTTGGATCCAGTCAGCGGTGAGGCCGCGGTAAAGGCGGGCACGTCCGCGCTGGAGAAGGAGGCCTGGATCTCCGCTGTGCTGTTGGACTGGGGATCCTGCGGGCGGGTCGTCTATGTCGATGAGGTACCGGTGGGCTTTGTGCTCTACGCGCCTCCGGCCTATGCTCCCCGTTCCACGGCGTTCCCCACGAGCCCCGTCTCGCCCGACGCCGTGCAGTTGATGACCGGGTTCATCGTGCCGGGTTACCAGGGGCAGGGGCTGGGCCGAGTGATGGTCCAGACAGTCGCCAAGGATCTTCTGCGGCGCGGCTTCAAAGCGATCGAGGCGTTCGGGGACGCACAGTGGAAGGAACCCGCCTGTGTGCTGCCCGCTGATCATCTGCTCGCGGTCGGTTTCAAGACCGTCCGCTCCCATCCCACGTATCCGCGGATGAGGCTGGAGCTGCGCACGACGCTCTCCTGGAAGGAAGACGTGGAGCTGGCCCTGGACCGGCTGCTGGGGGCGGTGCAGAAGGAGCCAGTCCTGAGGCCGCTCTAGAACGCCGCGCATCAAACGAATGGGCCAGCCCTCTCGGGCTGGCCCATTCGTGTTTCACGTGAAACATGGTGCCGTCTGCTCGACGGCACAGCGTCACTCAGCGATGAAGTCCTCGAGGTCGCGGACGATCGCGGCCTTCGGCTTGGCACCGACGATCGTTTTGGCGACCTCGCCGCCCTGGTAGACGTTCAGGGTCGGGATCGACATGACACCGTACTTGGCGGCCGTACCCGGGTTCTCGTCGATGTTCAGCTTGACGACCTCGATCTTGTCACCGTACTCGGCGGCGATCGCCTCGAGGGACGGCGCGATCTGGCGGCACGGACCGCACCAGGCGGCCCAGAAGTCCACCAGTACGGGCTTGTCGCTCTTGAGGACGTCCTGCTCGAAGGAGTCGTCGGTCACATTCTTCAGGGTGCCGGCCACGGCGGGCTCCTAACTGGTTGGTGCGTGGGGCGGATTGAGGGTTCAGACAGAGGTCTTCTCGGGCTCGGCCTTCTTCGCGTCCGCGAGGGCGGCGAGGAAGCGTTCGGCGTCGAGGGCGGCGGAGCAGCCGGTGCCAGCCGCCGTGATCGCCTGTCGGTAGGTATGGTCGACCACGTCACCGGAGCCGAAGACACCCGTCAGGTTGGTGCGGGTGGAGGGCGCGTCGACCTTCAGGTAGCCCTCCTCGTCCAGGTCCAGCTGGCCCTTGAACAGCTCGGTGCGCGGGTCATGGCCGATCGCGATGAACAGGCCGGTCACCGCGAGGTCCGACAGCTCGCCGGTCTTGACGTTGCGCAGCTTCAGGCTGGAGAGCTTCTGATCGCCCTGGATCTCGGCGACCTCGCTGTCCCAGACGAACGAGATCTTCGGGTCGGCGAAGGCGCGCTCCTGCATCGCCTTGGAGGCGCGCAGGGTGTCCCGGCGGTGGACGACCGTGACGGACTTGGCGAAGCGCGAGAGGAAGGTGGCCTCCTCCATTGCGGTGTCGCCGCCGCCGATCACGGCGATGTCCTGGTCCTTGAAGAAGAAGCCGTCGCAGGTGGCGCACCAGGAGACACCGCGGCCGGAGAGCGCGTCCTCGTTGGGCAGGCCGAGCTTGCGGTGCTGGGAGCCGGTGGCGACGATGACGGCCTTCGCGCGGTGTACCGTGCCCGCGGTGTCGGTGACGGTCTTGATCTCACCGGTCAGGTCTACGGAGACGATGTCGTCCGGAACGAGCTCGGCGCCGAACCGCTCGGCCTGGGCGCGCATGTTGTCCATGAGCTCGGGGCCCATGATGCCGTCCTGGAAGCCCGGGAAGTTCTCCACATCGGTGGTGTTCATCAGCGCACCACCTGCGGTGACGGCACCCTCGAAGACCAGTGGCTTCAGCGACGCGCGCGCGGTGTAGAGCGCCGCCGTGTAGCCGGCGGGCCCGGAGCCGATGATGATCACGTTACGGACGTCGCTCACGGCTTGGTTCCTCGTCTCTGGACTGCGTCGTTAGACCGGGGGGAGCCCCTTTCAGAACTCTCACCCCACCCAACGGATCCTAAGGGGCGCGCATTCCCGCTGTGCCCGGGCACACGGAGTGCTCCCTCGAGGAGATACCCGCGGGAGCAGAGGCCGGGCGACAGGAGGAGACGGTGTGTCCTCAGGGGCGAGTGTAGGACTGCTCCAGCAGAACCTTGGCCGTAGCGGACGACGACTGATCCACACAGGTCGCGTCGACGACGTAGGCCGTGACCCGCGCGGGGTTCGAGGCGTCGGGCAGGACCACGAGCAGGGCGCTCGTGCCCTGATAGGTTCCGGGCTCGGTCGCCAGGGCGGCATCGCTGCGTCCGATGCCCTGCTGGACGCACTCGGGGACCCGGACCGTGGGCTGCTGAAGGACGCGGTTCCGGTCGGTGCTGGGGGTGGACTCCACACCGAAGTCGTCGGGAGTGCGGGAGCCGTTCCCGGAGCTCTGGCCCTTGGCGAGGAGATCCACGACCTGCTGCTCCAGCTTCCCCTCGGAGAAGGTGTCCGTGGAGGCGGACTGCTGCTCGTGGGCCGTGGTGCCCGGCTCTGACCCGGTCAGCGAGGACACGAGGACGGAACCGAGCCCCAGAGCGGCGGCAGAGAAGACCGCACCCAGGACAGCCACCCTGCGGCGCCCGCCCCGCCTGCGGTTCTTACGCCCGGGACCGGTGGTGGAGGTGCCTGCGTGGCCAGAGGGACGAACCGTGGCTGCCGATGTTTCACGTGAAACACGCGTGCCGTCGTCCGTGTCGGAGGTCGCGCGGGCCGCGTCGACGGGTGCTGAGGCGCTCATCGCGTCGGGTGCGGTGGCGTTGAGGAGAGCCTCAGCGGCGAGAGCAGCGTCGATCCGTTCGGCGACGTCGGCGGGCATACGCGGCGGACCCGGCAGTGTGCCGAGCAGCCCCCGGATCTCTTCCAGCGACGCGAAGACATCAGCGCAGAGTTCGCACTCGTCCAGATGCCGTCGTACGTCTGCGGTCCGGTTCGGGGGGAGCAGGCCTTCGGCGAGGTCGGAGATCTCCGTGACGTCCGGGTGCCCGGCCGTGTCCGTCGTGGATGTCACGCTCGCCCACCTCCGCCCTTCACAGCAGCTGAATCGCTTGGCCCTGCACTCCGTGGTCCCGCACCGTGCGGTCCCGCTGCCGGTGGGACGGATGTCCCCTGCGCCCGGTTCCGTCCCGCGGCCGGCTCTTCGCCGCGACCGGCGTTTTCCGGACGTAGATGGGTGAGCAGCGGGAGGAGTCTGGCTCTGCCGCGTGCGCAGCGGCTCTTCACCGTCCCGGTCGGGACGTCGAGCATGCGGGCGGCCTCGGCGACCGGGTAGCCCTGCATGTCCACGAGGACGAGGGCGGCGCGCTGGTCGGGCGGGAGCGTGCCGAGTGCTTCGAGGAGCTGGCGATGCAGGTCGTTTCGCTCGGCGGGGGCCGACGCCGACTCGTGCGGCTCCAGCAACTGCTCCAGCCGCTCGGTGTCGTCCACCGGCGAGGTCTTGCGGGAGGCCGCCTTGCGGGCGCGGTCGAGGCAGGCGTTCACCGTGATCCGGTGCAGCCAGGTTGTGACGGCCGACTGGCCGCGGAAGGTGTGGGCGGCCCGGTAGGCGGAGACAAGGGCGTCCTGGACCGCATCAGCGGCCTCCTCGCGGTCCCCCAGCGTCCGCAGCGCAACCGCCCAGAGCCGGTCGCGGTGCCGCCGCACGAGCTCACCGAAGGCGTCGGGGTCGCCTTCCACATGGCGGGCGAGCAGATCCCGATCGCTCACCGCGTCGTACCCGGCGCCTTCCGCCATCGGCCCCCTCCCCCTTCGGTGAGACGTCAGCCCGTGAACTTCACTTCGGTGATGGCCTGCTTGTAGCCCGGGTTGCTGTAGTTGGCCGGATCGTCACCGGAGTACGGCAGCGCCGTCAGCCACACCAGGACGTACCGGCTCTTGACCCGCTTGTCGACCGTCACCTTCGCGGAGGTGCTGCTCGTTGTCGTGGTACCGAGATTCGTCATGGAACTCAGCGGCGTGGAGGAACTCAGGGAGTCGGTGGCGTACAGCCCGACCGTTGTGTGGTCGCCGCCGTACCGCAGCGAGAACGTAGCGGCGGATACTTCCTTGGTGGAGCCGAGGTCGTAGACGATGCCGACGCCGGGCTTTATCACCATCTTCGGTCCATCCAGGTAGCTGCTGGTCCGCCAGCCCGTGGACGTGTCGCCGTCGTAGGTCTTGTCCACGTCGGCGGGATGCTGGGAGCCGCCCTTGGCCACGTACTCCTCAGCACCCTGGATGGCGATCGGCTTCGGTGTCTCAGGCTTCTTGTCCTTGTCGTTGCCCTCGGGGTTCTGCGGCTGGTTCGTGTCGTCGGACGAGGTGCCGCCCCGCTCCATGAGGGCGTCTGCGAGCTGCCAGCTACCCAGCCCGAGCGCGGCGATCAGCAGGGCCGACACCGCCCACTTCAGTGCCTTGCCGGTGCGGCTCTGAAGCGGGGGCGGTGGGGTGGGTACCGGCCGCGTGGCGCTCGGGTGGGACGTCTGGCGGCCGTACGTGCCCTGCTGGTACGTCGTGCGCTGATACTCCGGCGGTGCGGTGAACGCGGGCTCCGGCGGACGGATGCGGGGCATCTCGCCGATCGCCTTCACCAGCTCCTCCGGCGTCGTGCAGGGGGACTCGTGCCGGGAGGCGGTCGCGCCGTCGTTGGCGAGCGCGCGCATGGCGAGCTCCGACAGGCCACGGTGGACGCCGGCGCGCACCTGGTCGGGGGCGATGAGACCGACGTCCTTGGGCAGCCCGGCCAGTCCGTAGGCGTCGTCCTCGTACGGCCAGCGCTGGGTGAGCGACGCGTAGAGCAGGGCGCCGATGGCTTCCGTGTCGGTGCGCTGCGGGGTATCGGAACTGATGCCGCGCAGCGCGGCGTTCACGGCGAGACCGCGGATGCGCCACTGCCCGGAGGAGGTGCGCAGCACGGCGTTGGGGTTCAGCCGTAGGTGGGCCAGACCCTCACGGTGGGCGGCGGCCATGGCGGCGGAGACCTGGCTGACCATCTGGTAGGCGTCGTGCGGCTCCAGGGGACCGGAGGAGAGGAGCGTGGCGAGCTCCGTGGCGTCCGGCAGCCATTCGTGCACGACGTACACGAGGTCGTTCTCCTCGACGGCGTCGAGGACCTGCACGAAGCGGGGGTCGCCGAGCAGCGCGGAGGAACGGGCTGCGGCCAGGACGGAGCGGGCCCGGGAGTGGTCCGCGGGCAGCACGTGCACGCCGACGGCGCGGCGGAGTTTCTCGTCGACCGCACGCCAACTGCTGAAACCGTCCAGACGGGTGACGCAGTCCTCGAGGCGGTAGCGTCTGGCGAGCTTGTGGCCGCTGTGCAGCTCGGGCGGCGAGGCTTTCGTTCCCGGATCCTCGGCCCCGCTACTCCCCTGTGCCTCGTCGCGCTCCGTGTCCCGCTCCCGGTTGTTGGCCACCCCGTCGGCCGTGGACTGGTCCGCCTTGGCGGTCAGCGGCTCATCGCCGCTGTTGTCTGCCACGTCGACGGCAGCCGTGCTCCGTTCCGCCACCGTCGTTCCTGCCTCCCCATTCGTTGCGCGCCGGCCGACTCCGTTGCGCGCCGTCCGACGCCGAAACCAATTGTGCCCACAGTCCGCCGCTATGCACGACACACGGTGGCGGACGATGGTTGTGCGCGTACCCCCCGATTCAGCGACCCAGACGCCCGCGGACCATGCCGACGAGCGAGTTCAGCTCCGCGATCCGCATGCGGCGGGCGGCGACGTAGAAGATGCCCAGCAGGATGGCACCGCCGGCCAGCAGCGCGGCGAAGGAACCGGCGACGCCCTGGCCGAGGGCCTGCGTGATGCCGTAGCAGGCGGCACCGCTCAACAGCGCCGCGGGGACCGAGGCGATGCTCAGCCGCGCGTACGTGCGCAGCACGCGGGTGCCATCGAGGTCACCGCCCAGCCGCTTGCGCAGTCGGCGCCAGGCGACTCCGACGCCGATCGCGTAGGCGAGGCCGTAGGAGGCGGCCATGCCTACGACGGCCCAGCGGGACGGGATCAGGAAGAAGCACAGGGCCGAGGCGCCGGCGTTGACCGCGGCCACGATCACTGTGTTGTAGAAGGGCGTGCGGGTGTCTTCGTACGCGTAGAACGCGCGCAGGACGACGTACTGCACGGAGTACGGGATCAGGCCGAGGCCGAAGGCCATCAGCATGTAGCCCATGTTGGTGGCCGAGTTGGTGCCGGAGGATCCGAAAATCAGCGTGCACATCGGGACGCCGAGAGCGAGGAAGCCGAAGGCGATGGGCACGATCGCGACGGCCGTGGTGCGCAGCCCCTGGGAGATGTCGTCGCGGATGGCGCCCGTGTCGTCCTCGGCGGCCGAGCGGGAGATGCGCGGCAGCAGGGCCGCCATCAGGGAGACGGTGATGATGGCCTGCGGGAGACCCCAGATCAGCTGGGCATTGGCGTAGGCACTGAAGCCGGTGCCGGGGATCCCGGTGTCGGAGACCGCGGCGGTGGCAAGCTGGGTGACGACGAGCGCGCCCGCCTGGTTGGCGAGTACGAACAGGATCGTCCACTTGGCGAGCATCGCGGCCTTGCCGAGGCCGTGGCCCTTCCAGTCGAAGCGCAGGCGGAGCCTGAACCCGGTCTCGCGCAGATACGGGATCATCGCGAGGGCCTGGACGACAAGGCCGAGGAGGATGCCAATACCGAGGAGCCGCTCGCCCTCCGGGGGGATGTTCTGGACCGTCATCCCAGAGTCGGCCGCGCTGCCGTAGACCCAGAGGAACAAGCCGAGCGTCACGATGATGACGATGTTGTTCAGGACCGGAGTCCACATCATCGCGCCGAACCGGCCGCGGGCGTTGAGGATCTGACCCATCACCACGTGGATGCCCATGAAGAAGATCGAAGGCAGGAAGTAACGGGTGAAGGTGACGGCGGTCTCATTGGCCGCGGGATCCGTTGCGAGGGGGTTCGACAGGGCGCGGACCAGGAGCGGGGCGCCGAACATGGCGAGCACGGTGAGGCCACCGAGGATCACCATGACCAGGGTGAGCAGCCGGTTGGCGTAGGCCTCGCCGCCGTCGTCGTCCTCCTTCATGGCGCGCACGAGCTGGGGTACGAAGACCGAGTTGAGGCCGCCGCCGACGGTCAGGATGTAGATCATTGTCGGCAACTGGTACGCGACCTGGAACGACTCGCCCAGCAGTCCGAGTCCCAGCGCAGAAACGATCATTGCCGACCGGGCGAACCCCGTGAGACGGGACACCATCGTGCCCGCCGCCATGACGGCGCTGGACTTCAGCAGGCCTCCAGCACGTCCACTCTTCTTCGCTGCTGCGGGCGTCTCGTCCGCGGGCGGGGACGTGGGTGCCTGGTACTGATCGGCCGATTTTTCGTACTGCCCGGCAGGTGCCTGGTACTGCTCCGGAGACGTCTGGGTACCGCCGTACGGCCCTGCTGCTGCGTAGGGCCCGCTGTACTGTCCCGCCGGCCCCTGGTCCGTGCGGGGCGCGGCGCTCGGACCCGGCACACCGGGGTGCTGCATCGACGGATGGGCACCGCCCTGCTGCTGGTCCCGGAAAAGATGCGCGAAGGCGTCCGGCTCGTGGCGCTCGCCGCCGACCTGGGTGACCAGGTCGTCGACGCCGACGTACTGGGTCGTGCGGGGATCGTCGCCGTACGGCAGGTACTGGGTGGGGCCCTCCGGCTCGGGCGGCGGGGTCTGGGCCCACACGCGGGGGTCGGGGGCGTACGGCGACTGGGGCGGCTGGGCGTACAGCTGCTGCGGCGACTGGTACGTGCCGGGGGGCGGCGGGGGGTGTGCGGCGCGGTCGTAGAGCGCCTCGACGACCGGGTCCTGGGCCGAGAGGTCCCGGTCCCGGTAGGGGTCCTGGTCGTAGGCGTCCTGGAGGTACATGTCCGCGGGGTGCTGCGGCGGCGCCTGGCCGTGCTCGGGCGGCGGGCCCTCGGGGTGGCCCGAGCTGCCCGCGGCCTGGCCGCGGTCACCGTCGTACGGCGCGTTCATGGTTACCCCACCTCATCGTCCCGGGCCCACCGGCCACGACATGTCAACGGTCCACTCTCTCACCCGTCCCGGACGGGTCGGCGCTTTCCGCTGAGGTGTCCGGTGTCGGGTCACTCGGCTGCTCCGGGGCGCCTGCCCCGGGCCGGGTGCCCGACTCCTCCTTGAGACGGTGTTCGGGGCTTTCGGGGTTCTGCGGACCGTCGTCGGGCTCGTCCGCGGTCTCGGGGGCGTCCCCGTCGGCCTCGTGGGCGGCCGCGCGCTTGCGCTGGGTGTACATCCGGAAGCCGGCCAGGACGAGCAGCAGGACACCGCCGCCGATGACCAGCATCACCGTGGCCGTGATCTCGGTGACCTTCACGTCGAAGCGGACGGGTGCCCCGTACGGATGGCCGTCCTCCGTGAACAGCTGGGCGTAGACGGTCACCCGGCCGTTGGCGTTGGCGGACGTGGTGAACTTCACGGACTGGCTGTGGCCGCCGGAGACGGCGACGGGCTGCTCGTCATAGGCCTTGCCGTCGATCTCGAGGCGGGTCGGACTGGTCGAGGTCAGCCGCAGGACCAGGTTGTCGACGCCCTGGACCAGGTTGTTCTGCACGGTCACCGGGATCATGGCACTGCGGCCGGAGAGTTTGGTCTCCGACTTGTCGATCAGCGTGACCCCTTCGGACAGGTCGTCGAGATACGACTCCACGCCATCGCGGTAACCCCGGGCCTCGGTGGCCAGGCCGCGCCACGACGTGGACATCTCGCGGTTTATGGCCCGCCCGAAGGGGGTCACCACCCGGGACTGCTGGGTGAGGATCACCTTGAAGCTGTCGAGCTTGTCCTGCGTCTGCGCGATCTGTTCGAAGGCCGAGCGGGGCAGTTCCTGCTTGCGCAGCGAGGACGGGTAGTCGGAGGGCGACGGCACGTTCGTGGTGGCGCCGGGGTCCGGCTTGGCCTTGGCGGCCGCGGTGAGCTCCTGGGCCTCCGTCCAGGTGCCGGCCTGCAGGGCCGTGACCGCTTCGGCCGTGGCCCGGGCCTGGCTGGCGGTCGGCATGCGCTGCGGGGCGATGACGATGCTGCGCTGCTGATTCGTCTGGAGGTTGAGGGCGAGGCTCTGGGCGAGGAACTTCTGTACGGCCAGTGTGTTGGCGGACGCCTTGGTCAGGTCGCCCTGGAAAGCTGTCGACAGCCGCGCGTCCGCGACCACCGCCGTCGTGCCGCCGCCGATGGGACGGGCCGCGGAGGGCGTGTACGGCAGGCCGTCGGTCTCCTCCAGGCTGTCGCTGCGGGCGATCACCTTGTCGGCGCCGGCGGAGGTGGCGACCTTGACGATCGACGGGTCCACGGCGCCGTCGACGGGCCAGGCGAAGTCGGTGTTCGGCTTCACGTGGAGAATCGGCTCCACCGTGTTGGCGACGACGTCCGTGGCCTCCTTGAGGCGGCTCAGCGAGCCGGTGACGTTCGTGCCGTTGTGGGCGAGGGAGGCCAGGTCCGGGTCGGCGTAGGGCAGGGCGACGACCTCCTTGTCGGCCACCGCCTTCTGCAGATCGGCCAGCCACTGTTTGGCGGCCGCCTGGTGCGTGCCCGCCGCGGTGGCGTCGCCCTCGCCCTGTACGCGGTAGCCGCGGGCCATCGCGTCGACGGAGGCCAGGAGGTCCGGGTCGATCACCCAGGTGACGTCGAGATCCCTGCCCAGCGACACGAGCTGCTCCAGACGGCCGCCCGGGGAGATCTCCCTGGCCAGGTCGTCGTCGCGGAAGACCCGCGTCTGCTGTTCGTTCGAACCCGTCTCCGCCGTCATGTGGGGGGTGGACACCAGCGGCCACAGGACCGTGGTCCTCGTCCTTGTGTCCGCTTCGTCGGGCTGCCACGGCAGGAACGTCCGCTCGATGCCCAGCACCTGCTCCCAGGGCTGCGCGGCCGTCTCGCCGGACAGCGAGACGCCGAGCTGGTAGACACCGCTTCCGCCCAGGTCCAGGTCGTCGACCGGTACGGAAATGCTGAAGCGCTCGCCGACGCCTGGAGTCAGCTTGGCGAACTCCTGCGTGAACGAGCCGCCGATCGCCGTGCCGTCGGCGCCTGGTACGTACCCGGTGCGCTTGGCAGCGGTGTCGATCGCCGATCGGGTGGTCAGCTCGGGGCCCACACGCAGATCCACATGGGCGTCGGTGACCGCCTGCTTGCCGTTGTTGGTCACGGTGCCGGAGACGGTCAGCGTGTCGCCCTCAGTGGGTGAGCTGGGGCTGAGCGAATCGAGGGCGACGGTCACTGTGCGGGAGCCGGAGGCAGCCCGCGCGGAGGTCTGTCCGGCGGCGTCCGCGGCAGGGGCGGCGGGGAGCTGGAGCAGGCCCGCCAGCAGGGGCGCACTGGCCAGCAGCGCCGCGGTGCGCCTCATCCACCGGCGGGCAGGTGAGGGACTCATCCCCTGGAAGTCTGCCGCCTCGGCCACGCGCTGGTCCGTCCCTCGTCGTCGTCAGTGGTCGTCGGAATGTGCGTCCACGCATGGTAACGATGCGCGCTGAGGGGAAGTGCCGCGGACTGCTCACAGGATCGGGGAAGGCGGGGCGGCGTCCCGTATGTGCGCGTATAAATGCGCGTATCAAGAGGAACGCCTGCGTACGTCGTGAGGGATGACCTTGTGCCCGTATCGACGGTGGTGTTCGCGTGCGATCAATCGAGGCGCTCGCGGTCGTCCGGGCCACGTACCCTCTTCTGTTGTGCCGAACGCCAACGATGACACCAGTGCCCTGAGCCAGGTGCGGCACCGCGCGGTGAGTGAGCCGCTGCGGGTCGCCCCGGTCGCCGACGACCTCGCCCGCCGCTTCCAGGAGACGGGATTCTCACTTGCCCTGGTCGGCGGCTCGGTCCGGGATGCGCTGCTGGGCCGGCTCGGCAACGACCTGGACTTCACAACCGACGCCCGCCCCGAGGACGTTCTGAAGATCGTGCGGCCGTGGGCGGACTCCGTGTGGGACGTGGGCATCGCCTTCGGCACGGTCGGTGCCCAGAAGGACGGCTTCCAGATCGAGGTGACCACCTACCGGTCTGAGGCGTACGACCGGACGTCGCGCAAGCCCGAGGTGTCGTACGGCGACTCCATCGAGGAGGACCTCGTCCGGCGTGACTTCACCGTGAACGCGATGGCCGTCGCGCTCCCGGAGAACAAGTTCATCGATCCGTACGGCGGGCGGGACGATCTGGCGGCGCGGGTCCTGCGCACTCCGGGCACGCCCGAGGAGTCCTTCTCGGACGACCCGCTTCGGATGATGCGGGCGGCCCGTTTCGCGGCCCAGCTCGATTTCGAGGTGGCCCCCGAGGTCGTCGCGGCGATGAAGGAGATGGCCGGGCGCATCGAGATCGTCTCGGCCGAGCGGGTGCGGGACGAGCTGAACAAGCTGATCCTCTCCGCCCGCCCGCGCAAGGGGCTGGCTCTGCTGGTCGACACCGGGATCGCCGATCATGTGCTGCCGGAACTGCCGGCGCTGCGGCTGGAGCGTGACGAGCACCACCGCCACAAGGACGTCTACGACCACACCCTGATCGTCCTGGAGCAGGCGATCGCGCTGGAGGAGAACGGCCCGGACCTGATCCTCCGCCTGGCTGCGCTGCTGCACGACATCGGCAAGCCGCGGACCCGCCGCTTCGAGAAGGACGGCCGGGTCTCGTTCCACCACCACGAGGTGGTCGGGGCGAAGATGACCAAGAAGCGCATGACGGCCCTGAAGTACTCCAACGAACTGGTGAAGGACGTCTCACGCCTGGTCGAGCTCCACCTCCGCTTCCACGGCTACGGGACCGGGGAGTGGACCGACTCCGCGGTCCGGCGTTACGTAAGGGACGCGGGGCACCTTCTCGACCGTCTGCACAAGCTGACCCGCTCGGACTGCACGACGCGGAACAAGCGCAAGGCGGCGGCGCTGTCGCGGGCGTACGACGGTCTGGAGAAGCGGATCGCCCAGTTGCAGGAGCAGGAGGAACTGGACGCCATCCGGCCCGCCCTGGACGGCAACCAGATCATGGAGATCCTGGGTATCAAGCCTGGTCCTGCTGTGGGTCGCGCCTACAAGCACATGCTGGAACTGCGCCTGGAGAACGGGCCCATGGAGCACGATGCGGCTGTCGCGGCGCTCAAGGAGTGGTGGGCCGCGCAGGGCTGAGGTGGTGAAACGGGGTCATGTTTCACGTGAAACATGACCCCGCAACCTTGCGGACGAGCCCTACGGGAAACGGCGCCGCATCGTGGTGTTGATGCGGCGCCGTGCGGCAGTCCCGACGATGTTTCACGTGAAACATCGTTCCGTGGAACCGGCTGCTTCAGATCAGACCTCAGTGAGGCACAGGAGGAATTCTTCCCCGTCGCCCGTCTCGGCGTAGAAGCCAGTGGCCTCGTCAACCTTGCGGCACTCGGTCTCGGCGGTGAGCTCCGTGTAGTGGCCGGGGACCTTCTTGAGGACCTTGACCTCGGCCTCCGAGGAGGTGCAGTCCACGACCTCCATGCGGTCCGAGGACGACGATGCGGACTTGAGGCAGTCGCCCACCGCGGCCTGATCGGCGTCGTCCCGGCTCGCGATCCAACCGCCGATGACTGCGGTCAGGACGGCGATGACGATGGCGACGTTCTTGATCGTCTTGAAGCTGAACCGGCGCCGGGGCTGCTCCGGCGGGACCGGGGCATACGGGGCCCCCTGCTGGGGGAAGCCGGGCTGGCCGGGCTGCTGGGGGTAGCCGCCCTGCGGCGGGTACGGGGCCTGGGGCTGGCCCTGCGCGTAAGGGTTCTGGCCTTGCGGCTGGCCTTGCGCGAACGGGTTGCCCTGGGGCGGCGGAGTTGTCACTTGGGGGTCCCCCTAGAACGTAGGTGTGCGGCGCGCAGCAGGCGCGCGCATAAGCCTCACGTAAGTTATCGGGCCCCACTGACAACTCCGCAGCCGGGCGTGACTCTGTGGCACTGGTGTGACACTTACCGGAGTTCAAAGCGGGCCATAGCCACTGCAACCGCTCCGTAGAGCGCGGCCACCGTGAGTACCAGGTGCACCGAGCGCCCGTCCGGCGGCAGCATCAGCGCAGCTATGCCGGCGGCGCCGACGAAGGCGATGTTGAAGAGGACGTCGTAGAGGGAGAAGATCCGGCCGCGGAAGCCGTCGTCGACCGACGACTGCACGATCGTGTCCGTGGAGATCTTTGCGCCCTGCGTGGTGAGGCCCAGGACGAAGGCCGCGACCAGGACAGGGGCGGTGGCGAACGGGAGGCCGAGGGCGGGCTCCAGGACGGCAGCGGATGCCGCGCAGACGACGATCCAGCGTCCGGGGCCGAACCGTCCCGCGGCCCAGGGGGTCAGCACGGCCGCCGCGAAGAAGCCGGCGCCGGAGATTCCCACCGCCAGCCCCAGCAGGGCGAGTCCGTCGTCCGTGTTCCTGGTCAGGGCGTACCGGCAGAGCATCAGCAGCATGACCGTCAGGGCGCCGTAGCAGAACCGCATCAGCGTCATCGACGCAAGCGCCCAGGCGGCGTCCCGGCGTATCGGCGCGGCGAGATGGCGTACTCCGGCCACGAGATCACGGGCGGTTCCGGAGAGCGCCGCCGCCAGGCGTGGCTGCACCAGATCACGGTCCGGACCCAGCAGGTCCCGGGCGATGCGCAGGGACGCCAGCGCCGAGCACAGATACAGCGCGGCGCCCACCAGTACCACGACGGCATCCGAGTCCGCGATCAGCAGCCGTACGACGAAGGCGAGGCCGCCGCCCGCGGTCGCGGCGAGGGTACCGGCCGTCGGGGACAGGGAGTTGGCCATGACCAGGCGGTCCTTGTCGACCACGCGGGGCAGCGCGGCGGACAGGCCGGCGAGGACGAAGCGGTTCACGGCGGTGACGCACAGGGCGGAGACGTAGAAGAGCCAGTCCGGGACGTGGCTGAGCATCAGCACCGCCGTCGCCGACGCCAGCAGGGCGCGCAGCAGGTTGCCGTACAGAAAGACCTGCCGGCGACGCCAGCGGTCCAGCAGGACGCCGGCGAAGGGGCCCACCAGGGAGTACGGGAGGAGCAGCACCGCCATGGCCGAGGCGATCGCGGCGGCCGAGGTCTGCTTCTCCGGGGAGAAGACGACGTAGGTCGCGAGCCCGACCTGGTAGACGCCGTCGGCGCCCTGGGAGAGAAGCCGTACGGCGAGCAGGCGCCGGAAGTCCCGGAATCGGAGCAGGATGCGCAGATCGCGCACGACGGCCATGGGCACAGCCTCACATACGGGGAGGGTCCCCGGGGAAGTGCCCCGGGGACCCTCAACTGACCGCGAAAGGGGTCGACTTAGCGCTCGACCTCGCCCTTGATGAACTTCTCGACGTTCTCGCGTGCCTCGTCGTCGAAGTACTGGACCGGCGGGGACTTCATGAAGTAGCTCGACGCGGAGAGGATCGGGCCGCCGATGCCGCGGTCCTTGGCGATCTTCGCGGCGCGCAGGGCGTCGATGATGACACCGGCGGAGTTCGGGGAGTCCCAGACCTCCAGCTTGTACTCCAGGTTCAGCGGAACGTCACCGAAGGCGCGGCCCTCGAGGCGGACGTACGCCCACTTGCGGTCGTCGAGCCAGGCGACGTAGTCGGACGGGCCGATGTGGACGTTCTTCTCGCCGAGCTCCCGGTCGGGGATCTGCGAGGTGACGGCCTGCGTCTTGGAGATCTTCTTGGACTCCAGGCGCTCGCGCTCGAGCATGTTCTTGAAGTCCATGTTGCCGCCGACGTTCAGCTGCATCGTGCGGTCCAGGATGACGCCCCGGTCCTCGAACAGCTTCGCCATGACGCGGTGCGTGATCGTGGCGCCCACCTGCGACTTGATGTCGTCGCCGACGATCGGGACGCCGGCCTCGGTGAACTTGTCCGCCCACTCCTTGGTGCCGGCGATGAAGACCGGGAGGGCGTTGACGAAGGCGACCTTGGCGTCGATGGCGCACTGGGCGTAGTACTTCGCCGCGTCCTCGGAGCCGACGGGCAGGTAGCAGACGAGGACGTCGACCTGCTTGTCCTTGAGGACCTGGACGATGTCGACCGGCTCCTCGGCGGACTCCTCGATGGTCTCGCGGTAGTACTTGCCGAGGCCGTCGAGGGTGTGGCCGCGCTGGACGGTCACACCGGTGTTCGGCACGTCGCAGATCTTGATGGTGTTGTTCTCGGAGGCGCCGATGGCGTCCGCGAGGTCGAGGCCGACCTTCTTCGCGTCGACATCGAACGCGGCGACGAACTCCACGTCACGAACGTGGTAGTCACCGAACTGGACGTGCATCAGGCCGGGGACCTTGGACGCCGGGTCGGCGTCCTTGTAGTACTCGACTCCCTGCACCAGCGACGCGGCGCAGTTGCCGACGCCGACGATGGCTACGCGAACCGAACCCATTCCGGTTGCTCCCTGTGTGTACTCGGTGAGGCCCTGACGGGAACCTCACATGGCGGTGTCGTCGGGCGAATCCGGCCGGGAGGTGTCCCCGGGCCGGGGCAGGTCGCCCGACGCTCCAGATGTGGTGTCCTGCTGAGCGGGCCCCCCGGTGGCGGAACCACGAAGGTCCCGCCCGGCCCGCTCGCTCTCGATGAGCTCGTTCAGCCAGCGCACTTCGCGCTCCACGGACTCCATTCCGTGGCGCTGGAGCTCAAGGGTGTAGTCGTCGAGGCGCTCCCGGGTGCGGGCCAGGGAGGCCCGCATCTTCTCCAGCCGCTCCTCCAGCCGGCTGCGGCGGCCCTCCAGTACGCGCATGCGTACGTCACGGGAGGTCTGGCCGAAGAAGGCGAACCGGGCGGCGAAGTGCTCGTCCTCGTACGCGTCGGGGCCCGTCTGCGCGAGCAGCTGCTCGAAGTGCTCCTTACCTTCCGCCGTCAGCCGATAGACGATCTTGGCGCGGCGTCCGGTCAGTGGGGCGGCGAGGGCGTCCTCGGATGTGTTCCCCGGTTCCTCGATCAACCAGCCGTTGGCCACCAGCGTCTTGAGGCAGGGATAGAGCGTCCCGTAGCTGAACGCACGGAACACGCCCAGTGACGTATTGAGTCGTTTGCGCAGCTCGTAGCCGTGCATCGGTGACTCGCGGAGCAGGCCGAGTACGGCGAACTCGAGGATCCCGGAACGCCGGCTCATCGTCGCCCCCTCTCTGCTGCGGTCGGGCCGTCACGGTCTTTATGCCGTGCTGATGTATCGACTCGATACATCAGCACGATAGAACGGTGTTGTGGATGCGACAAGAGCGTGGACGGTGAACGGGATCACATCACTGATTCGTTGCAAGTAAGTTGCCTGATTTGGGGTGAACTTCAGGGCTAGGTCGGTTTTGTGGCTGCGTAGTCTGTGCGGCATGCACACCACCGGGAACCGAGTTGCGTCTGGGGGCGTCCTCGTCCTCGGTGCAGTACGGGTGAATGCGGAACCGACCACATCCGTACTTCGGGGGGACCGGAAACCAGCCGCCGTTTCCAGGCGCGCCAGGGTGCGCCTGCCCTAGGAGTAGTCGTTCGATGAGCGAGCACCGTCGCAAACCGCCGCAGCCGCAGGAAGGCGGACGTGCCGCGGCCCGACGCGGCCAGTCCGGTGCGTCCTCCGGCCGCCGTGCGGCACCGCGAGGCGCCACCGGGTCCCCATCCGACTCTTACGGGTCGGGTTCCCCCGGGCCGGGAGGCGAAGAGCGGCCGTACGGCGGCCGCGCCGAGGCCCGGCGCGCAACACAGAGAAGCGCTGGTGGCCGCCGCAGAGCGGCGGACCCCGGCCGGGGAAGCCGACGTGCCGGCCCCGGCGGTCCGAACGGACCGGGGCGTGGGCGCGCGGAGGCCCCCGGCAGAAAACGGCTCGTCGACTATCCGCGCGCGGGACGGTACGGCTGGCGCCGCTGGGTGCCCTCCTGGAAGCTGGTCTCCGGGCTGTGCCTTGCCTTCTTCGGCAGCCTGGTGGCCGTGGCCGGCATCGGATACGCCATGGTGGGCGTGCCGAACGTCGCGGACACCGCGAAGGCGCAGAACAACGTCTACTACTGGGCGGACGACACCGAGATGGTGTCGACGGGCGGCGAGACGAACCGGCAGATCATCAACCTGTCGCAGATCCCGAAGGACATGCAGAACGCCGTCATCTCCCAGGAGAACAAGACCTTCCTGACCGACAGCGGCATCGACCCGATGGGCATCGCACGAGCCGTGTACAACATGGCTCGGGGCGGCAACACGCAGGGCGGCTCGACCATCACCCAGCAGTACGTGAAGAACGCGATGCTGGACGACCAGACGCAGACGATCACCCGTAAGTTCAAGGAGCTGTTCGTCTCCATCAAGGTGGGCGCCTCGGTCGACAAGGACGAGATCATGGAGGGCTACCTGAACTCCGCCTACTACGGCCGCAACGCCTACGGCATCCAGGCCGCCGCGCGCGCGTACTTCAACAAGGACGCCATCGAGCTGAACGCGGGCGAGTGCGCGTTCCTGGCGGCCACGCTCAAGGGCGCCACGTACTACGACCCGGCGGGCGCGCGGTCCATCGACCCGGTCGGTGCCACCCCCGAGGCCAACCAGAAGCGGGCACTGCGCCAGATGCAGGACACCCTGGGCAAGATGGTCGAGTACGGCCACCTGGACGCCGCTGAACGTGCCAAGCACACGAAGCTTCCCAAGGTCCAGAACCCACGCTTCAACACCGCGCTGAGCGGCCAGATCGGCTATCTCGTCGACCTGGCCAACGCCTACCTCGTCAACAACAGCGACACGACCGGCGTCACCGAGCGGAAGCTGCGGGAGGGCGGGCTCTCGATCTACACGACCTTCGACAAGAAGAAGGTCAAGGAGCTCGAGACCGCGGTGAAGAAGGTCCAAAAGGCGAACATCAAGCCCAAGGAACGGCCCGAGACGGACACGCACGTCCAGTTCGGCGGAGCCTCCGTGGACCCGGACACAGGCGCCATCGTGGCCATCTACGGCGGTGAGGACGCGACCAAGCACTTCACCAACAACGCCGACCAGACCGGTGCCCAGGTCGGTTCGACGTTCAAGCCGTTCGTGCTGGCGGCGGCGATGAAGTGGGGCGTGCGCGATCCGGATCTGGAAGAGGTGCAGGCACAGGACGAGCGGACCAAGGTGTCCCCGAAGAGCCTGTACAGCGGCAAGAACAAGCTCAAGATCAAGGACTACGACGGGTCGGTCTGGCGGAACGAGAAGGGTGAGGAGTGGCTGCAGGTCAACGACGGTGACAAGTCGGAGGGCAGCCCGCCGAACTACCAGATCGACCTCCGTGAGGCGATGAGGGTCTCGGCGAACTCTGCCTTCGTCCAACTCGGCATGGATGTCGGTCTGGACAAGGTCAAGGAGGCCGCCCTGGACGCGGGCATCCTGGAGAGCAGCCTGTCGGGCACCGACTACCCGACGTTCTCGATCGGTACCTCCGACCCCAGCGCGATCCGCATGGCGGGCTCGTACGCCACCCTCGCGTCGAGCGGCAAGCAGCGTGATCCGTTCTCCGTCACGAAGGTCACAGACAAGGACGGCACGCTCTTCGAGCACGAGGACAAGGCCGAGCAGGCCTTCAGCTCGCAGGTGGCCGACAACGTCACCGACGTGCTGAAGACCGTGGTCGAGGACGGTACGGGTACCAACGCCCAGCTGACGGGTCGTGAGGTGGCCGGCAAGACCGGTACCACCGACGGCAACAAGTCGGCCTGGTTCGTCGGCTACACCCCGCAGTTGTCGACCGCGATCAGCATGTTCCGGTATCCCGACGACGAGACCATGAAGAACCGCACGTTCCTCGAGATGTACGGAACGGGTGGACAGGAGTCGATTCACGGTGCCTCGTTCCCTGCCCAGATCTGGCACGACTACATGGAGCAGGCGCTGAAGGGCGAGAAGGCCGAGAAGTTCCCGACCCCCGAGCCCATTGGCGAGGTGGTCAACGACGTTCCGCCCCCGACCCCCACTCCCACGGTCACCGAGACCGAGGAGGAGGAGAGCCCGACGCCGACCCCGACGCCCAGCGAGTCGCTGATCACTCCCACCCCTTCGGTGACGGAGACCTGCGGCTTCTTCGGCTGTGAAGAAACCGATGGAGGCAACGACAACGGCGGTGCCGATGTCGGAGGCACGGACGGCGGTGTGACCACATCACCGACGCCTACGGATACGGGCGGGGACAGCGGCAACGGCAACGGCAACGGCAACGGAGGGGGCATCTTCGGGGGTACGGAGAGCTGACGCCTGAGGCGTACGTGGCAAGGGCCCCGGTCATGCGATGACACGACCGGGGCCCTTGCCATGCGGCGTCAGTTCCCCAGTATTTCTCCGGCCAAGCGGACCTGGGCGCTGATCTTCCGCTGCACGGGTTCGAGCTGCTTGAGGTTCTCGGCGATCATCTTCTGCTGGTAGGTCTTGTCGGAGGCATACCAGGTTCCTACGACGTTGTACTCCTTCTTGCACTTCGCGTCGGCCGTCGCCACCCGCTTCTCCGCTTCCGTGGCGGATGTGCTCTGCTTCCATTCCGGGTCGTTGTTGGCCGCTATTGGGTCGGTGTAGCGGTAATCCTCCTGCTTCATGCATGCCGACCATTCCTTGAAGACCGCCCGTACCTCCTTGCTCTTGTAGGAGTAGTCCCAGCTTGCCGCGTTGATGCCGTTGGAGATTTCCGCGTCCCCGCCGCCTCCGTCCTTCTCCGTGTCGTGCAGCGCTCGTCGGGCTTCGCCGACACAGCCGTCCTTCGGCACACTCTTGCTCTTGTATGCGAAAGGCTTGCCGGTGCCCTGAAGAATTTTCTTGAATGTCTTTGTCGTCGGCGCCCGCGTCGCTTCAGCGGCTGCGACCTCCTCACTTCCCTTGGGCCGGTATCCGAAGCGCGTCGCGTCCGAGACGCTGGTGACGCCATAGCGAAGAGCAGTCATGGATTCGGGCTGGAAGGATGATTCCGGCGCGGGCGCCTCGTAGGTGAAGCCGAAGCGCTTCATACAGTCGGTGATCACCTGTTCCTTCGCTGCGACTATCCGCTGCCGCTGGGCGTCAGTGAACATGTACGACTCGATCGGCAGCGTCATGCGCGTTGCCGTCGTGATCTTCGGCACCGTCGTGGGCTTCGACGCCTGGGGTTCCTTCTGGTCAGCCGTGCAGGCGCAGCAAGCGATCAGCAGAAGGCCGATCGACGCGTCTTTCATCCGGGCGCGTATGCGGGGGCGGATTCTTTCTGGAGCGGGCATGGTCCATTCCCAGGGCTTCATGGCAGTGGAAAGCGGCCCTTGGGGAATCCAAGGGCCGCTGGCAGTGCAGTGGCTGACGAGGTCAGCCGGGTTGGACTAGAGGTGTCGACCGGACGCGTTCTCGTTCTTCAGCTGGCTGTTCAGGTTTGCCCAGCTGTTGCCGCCGATCGTCTGGTAGACGCCTGCGTAGTTGCTGTTGTAGTAGACGCGGTAGCCACCCGGGTCATTTCCGGAGCTGATGGAGGCGGCGTTGTTCTTCACGTACTGCAGGTATCCGTTCTGCCCGCCGGTGCCCGACTGGGTGTAGTAGAACTTCCACGTGCCGTAGTCGGCAATGTCATCGCCGTTGTCAATGGCGGACGCGCCACCCAGGTCGGAGTTGTAGTAGAGGCAGGCGGACTGGTCGGGGCAATCCTGCGCGCTGTCCGCCATGGCAGTGCCGGCCGAGCCGATTGTGAAGACGACCGTGCTCACGAGCGCGGCCGCGAGCAGATACTTTGCCTTCATTACCATCCCTTAGCTGTTCCTAGATCGGCGTGCCGACCGGATTTGATCTTGCTGGCCGGATCAAAGTAACCCAGTGATCGTGATTTCCGCCAGGGTGCCCTGTTCTTCTGGCTCAGTCTCGACGGTGGCGCAGTGTTCGTCTGATTTCATATTTCCGTCGCAAGGACGGTGATCCGGGCAATTCCGGGGTCTCATTTTGTTGTGGAATTGGATCTAAAAAGCGTTTTTAACAGGGAGATGGGTCGCGTGGCTGAAAAACTCCTGTGCTTCCGCTGTGCGATACGTCCATCAGGTGCGACGGCCGCCCCGGCGCACTCCCAGCCGGATACGGCAGGATGTGCCCCATGCCCAGTGCAGAAACGACGCAAGCGAGCGCGCATGAGCCGGACCAGGTGCGGCCCACCACGGCCGACGAGGTCGCTGCGAGCGGCAGTGAGCTGATCGGCGGCCCCATCGGGCGGCGCGCCCTGCTCGGGACGTCCTGGTGGATGCCCGTACGGGTGATCGCTCTCGTGGCGATCGGGATGTTCGTCCTCGGACTGGTCCAGAAGGCGCCCTGCTACAACGGCGGCTGGTTCTTCGGCGCCAGTTCGCAGTACACGCACGCGTGCTACTCGGACATTCCGCACCTCTACAACGGGCGCGGTTTCGCCGATGGGCTCGTGCCGTACTTCGACAAGCTCCCCGGCGACATGGAGTACCTCGAGTACCCGGTGCTGACCGGTGTGTTCATGGAGGTGGCCGCCTGGCTCACGCCCGGCAGCGGCAGCATCCAGGACCAGGAGCAGTGGTACTGGATGGCCAACGCCGGGATGCTGATGGTCTGTGCGGCCGTCATCGCCGTGTGCGTGACCCGGACCCACGCCCGGCGCCCCTGGGACGGCCTGCTGGTCGCCCTGGCGCCCGCCTTCGCGCTGACCGCCACCATCAACTGGGACCTGCTGGCGGTCGCCCTGACGGCCGCGGCGATGCTGATGTGGTCCAGGGGTCGCTCCCTCGCCTTCGGCGTCCTCCTGGGGCTCGCCACGGCCGCCAAGCTCTATCCTGTCTTCCTGCTGGGACCTCTGTTCGTGCTGTGCTGGCGCGCCGGCAAATGGCGGGACTTCGGCAAGGCGCTGGGAGGCGCGGCCGTCGCCTGGCTGGTGGTCAACGGTCCTGTGATGCTCTTCGCCTTCGAGGGCTGGTCGAAGTTCTACACGTTCAGCCAGGAACGGGGCGTCGACTTCGGGTCCTTCTGGCTGATCATGGCCCAGAACTCCAGTGACCCGCTCAGCACCGAGACCGTCAACACCCTTGCCACGCTCCTGATGCTGCTGTGCTGCGTCGGCATCGCCGTGCTCACGTTCACGGGGCCGCGCCGCCCGCGGTTCGCCCAGCTCGCCTTCCTGATCGTCGCGGCGTTCATCCTCACCAACAAGGTCTACTCGCCGCAGTACGTCCTGTGGCTGGTCCCCCTGGCCGCGCTGGCCCGGCCCAAATGGCGGGACTTCCTGATCTGGCAGGCGTGTGAGGTCGCGTACTTCCTGGGGATCTGGCTGTACCTCGCGTACACGACCAGCGGTGACGCCCACAAGGGGCTGCCGACCGACGGCTACCACTGGGCGATCGGGGTGCACCTGCTGGGGACTCTGTACCTGTGCGTCATGGTGGTGCGCGACATCCTCATGCCGGACCGGGACCCGGTGCGGCGGGCCGGCGGGGACGATCCCTCGGGCGGGGTGCTCGACGGGGCGCAGGACGTGTTCGTGCTCGGCCCCGCGGCCCATCCCCCGCGCCACACTGCGCACATGAACGACGGCTCCTACGTCCAGTGGGGTGCACATTCCAGCAGAACGGGTCGTTCCGCCACCAATGAGTGAACCGGTGCAAATCTCGCACAGATGAGCCTCCGTCGATCTTACTTTCTGCTACGGAGGTGATCGCTGTGAGCGAACAGCGCTGGTCGTCCACCAGGACGGCCGAAGAAGACCACGCGGACCACGCGAGCGGGGCATACCCGAAAGTCTTCGCCCAGTGGAAGGACAACAAGGAGGCCATCGAGGGCGTACTCCTCGAATCCCCGACGCTACGCAGCCAGATGGCGCAGCGGACGGACGTCCTGGAGCGGGTCGGGGAACTCCGGCTGCTGCCGGACGGGGTGCACGCGACGAGTGCCATGGTCGCGGAGTACTACGAGGTAAGTGGGAACGTCATCTGGGCGATGGTTCACGACCACCGGGATGAGTTCGAATCGAACGGCTATCACACAGTGACTGGCCCGCAACTGACTTACTTCAAGCAAGTCAGTGGGATCCGGTCCCGCGCCCGCTCCCTCGCCCTGTTCACACGCCGCACCATCCTGAACACCGGAATGCTGCTGCGCGACAGCGTCATCGCACGTCAGGTGCGGTACGAGCTGCTCAACGACGCCCAGGACGCCCGCCCACAGCCTGTGGAAAACCTGTCCACCGTGCCGAGCGGGGAGGAGAGCCTGGACGCCCGGATCGTCCGCATCACCGAGCGCACCGTCTCCTCGATCCTGTCCCGGACCGTCATCCCGATGCAGAACGCGATGATCGAGACCTGCTCGGAACTGCGCCGCGACGTGAACCGGCTTCGGGAGGACGTCGACGCCATGAAAGCGACCCTGTACGAGGCGGCGCCCGGTACGCCGCGGCCGGAACTGGCGAGTCTGATGCCCGCTGTCGACGTCATGAGCTGGAAGCAGTTCGAGCAGCGCGTCGCTGAGCTGTGCCGTCGGGACGGCTGTACGGATGTCGTCGTCACCGGTGGAAAGGGCGACCTGGGCGCGGACGTCATCGCCCTGCTGCCGGACGGAAGGCGGCTGGTGATCCAGTGCAAGCGGCAGGCCGCCCACCGCGCCGTCACCACCGCCGACATGCAGCAGTTCATCGGAGCCGCACGGCCCGAACACCGCGCCGACATCGCGCTCTACACCGTGACTTGCCGGTTCACCAAGAGCGCACTGGTCCTCGCCGCCCGGCACGGCATCACCGTCATGCCACGTGAACTCTTCGCGGCCTGGAACGCGGGGGCACGACTGGAGACGCTTTTGCTCAACGCAGCCGCCTGAACACGAGCGCAGGAAAGAGGAGGGGCTTGCCGCAAGGCGAATTTGCGGCAAGCCCCTCCGGCCTGGTGAGACCTCGTTGTGTACACCGGCGGGCAGCAGAGTGACTCAATCTCACTCTGTCACCGGGAACAGACTCGCTTGAAGAGAGTCTGTTGGCCTACTTGTCCACAAGCCGGTCGAACTGCGTCGTCGTATGCCGCAGATGAGCCACCAGCTCGTCGCCGACATTGGGTTCGGGGGCGTCGGCCGGTACGAACAGGATGGACACCTGCATGTGCGGCGGCTCGGCGAACCAGCGCTGCTTGCCGCCCCATACAAAGGGCGACAGATTCCGGTTGACCGTGGCGAGGCCGGCCCGGGCGACGCCCTTGGCGCGCGGCATGACGCCGTGCAGCGCCTTCGGGGCCTCCAGGCCCACCCCGTGCGACGTACCGCCCGCCACGACCACCAGGAAGCCGTCGGAGGCCGCCTTCTGCTGCCGGTAGCCGAAGCGGTCGCCCTTGGTGACGCGGGTGACGTCCAGGACCGCGCCGCGGTACTCGGTGGCCTCGTGGTCCCCCAGCCACAGCCGCGTGCCGATACGGGCGCGGAAGCGGGTCTGCGGGAACTGCTGCTGCAGCCGGGCGAGTTCGTCCGCCTTGAGGTGGCTGACGAACATCGTGTGCAGCGGCAGCCGGGCCGCACGCAGGCGGTCCATCCAGCCGATGACCTCCTCGACGGCGTCCGAGCCGTCGGTGCGGTCCAGCGGCAGGTGGATCGCGAAGCCCTCGAGACGGACGTTCTCTATGGCGGCGTGCAGCTGCGGCAGGTCCCGCTCGCTGATGCCGTGCCGCTTCATCGAGGACATCACCTCGATGACCACACGGGCGCCCACGAGGCCGTACACGCCGTCCACCGACGACACCGAGCGGATGACCCGGTCGGGCAGCGGCACCGGCTCCTCGCCGCGCCGGTACGGCGTCAGCACCAGCAGATCACCGCCGAACCAGTCCTTGATGCGCGCGGCTTCGTACGTCGTGCCGACGGCGAGGATGTCCGCGCTCAGCCGCGTGGCCTCCTCCGCCAGCCGCTCGTGCCCGAACCCGTAGCCGTTGCCCTTGCAGACCGGGACGAGCCCCGGGAACTGCTCCTGCACGTGCTTGTGGTGCGCCCGCCAGCGCGCGGTGTCGACGTAGAGCGTGAGCGCCATGGCCGGACCTGGAACCTTTCTCGTGGCTGCGGTGTATCAGAGGTGTGGAAGCTATCGAAGCAAACGTCCGGGGCTCAGCGGCGCGACATGTAGATGTCGAGCGCCTTGTGGAGCAGCTTGTTCAGTGGGAAGTCCCACTCGCCGAGGTATTCGGCGGCCTGCCCGCCCGTGCCGACCTTGAACTGGATCAGGCCGAAGAGGTGGTCGGTCTCGTCCAGCGAGTCGGAGATGCCGCGCAGGTCGTAGACGGTGGCACCGAGCGCGTAGGCGTCGCGCAGCATCCGCCACTGCATCGCGTTCGAGGGCCGGACCTCACGGCCGATGTTGTCGGAGGCGCCATAGGAGTACCAGACGTGCCCGCCGACGATCAGCATCGTCGCCGCCGACAGGTTCACGCCGTTGTGGCGGGCGAAGTACAACCGCATGCGGTTGGGGTCCTCGGTGTTGAGGGCCGTCCACATGCGCTGGAAGTACGCCAGCGGGCGCGGCCGGAAGTGGTCGCGCACAGCGGTGATCTCGTACAGCCGCTGCCACTCCTCGAGGTCGTGGTAGCCGCCCTGGACGACCTCGACACCCGCCTTCTCGGCCTTCTTGATGTTGCGGCGCCACAGCTGGTTGAAGTTCTTGTGCACCTCTTCCAGCGAGCGGTTCGCCAGCGGCACCTGAAAGACGTAACGAGGCTGTACGTCGCCGAAGCCGGCGCCTCCGTCCTCACCCTGCTGCCAGCCCATGCGGCGCAGCTTGTCGGCGACCTCGAAGGCGCGCGGCTCGATGAAGTCGGCCTCGATGTCACGCAGGCGCTTGACGTCGGGGTTCTGGATGCCCTGCTTGATGGACGAGGCCTCCCAGCGCCGGATGATCACCGGCGGGCCCATCTTCACGGAAAAGGCGCCCTGCTGCTTGAGGTGCGCCAGCATCGGCTGAATCCAGTCGTCGAGATTCGGCGCGAACCAGTTGATGACCGGACCCTCGGGGAGATAGGCGAGGTAGCGCTTGATCTTGGGAAGCTGGCGATAGAGAACCAGGCCCGCACCGACCAGCTCGCCGGTCCGCTCGTCGAACCAGCCGAGGTTCTCCGAGCGCCATTCCGCTTTGACGTCCGCCCAGGCCGGGACCTGCATGTGACTCGCCGACGGCAGGCTCTGGATATAGGCCAGATGCTGCTCGCGACTGATGGTCCTCAGGGTCAGGCTCATTCGGGGCGCTCCTCGGGCTGGTGTGTCCCCATGGGTACAGGGGCTCCGGCTCTCGCGCCGAAGCCTACTGCGCCCTGCGAGCGCCCCGACTGGGCACACGGGACTTCGCCCCGGCCTGTCGCGGCCGGGGCGGTGATCAGCGTGCCCCGAGGGGCTTTGTGCAGTGTCGGCCGGTCAGGAGAGGCCGCCGAAGAGGCCACCGTGGGCCATGCCCAGGAAGAAGCCGATGGCCGAGGCGCCGAGGCCCAGGATCAGTCCGGAGCGTTCGCGGGTCGTTTCCGAGATCCACAGCCCGTACGCGCCGGTCAAGATTCCCACCAGACCGGTCCACGAGCTCAGCAGATGCAGGCTGTGGGACATCGCCGTGATGAAGGAGACCGCTCCGAGTACCAGGGTCACCGCGAGCAGGGCGTCCTGGACGGGGTGGGGCCTGTCGTCCGTGGCGAAAAGGGATCCGGCGGTGTTGGGTCGCAATGCCTGTGCCATGGGGCACCTCCTGCGGAAGACGGCGGATCGTAGCGCCATACACACCCGATGTGTACAGATTGACGGTCCTCACGGCCGGATTTCAACCGGAAGCCGGTGTGCGGGTACTCTGTACCCTCTGCACCGGTGTCTGCCCAGGCCGCAGCCGGGAAGCCCGATCGGGTCCCCGATTGTCAGTGGCGGCCGATACCGTTGCGTACGCATCACAACCCTCCTGCCACGGAACGACCGTGGCCGCTGAGTCCAAAGGAGGTGGGTTCCACATGCGTCACTACGAGGTGATGGTCATCCTCGACCCCGATCTCGAGGAGCGCTCTGTCTCCCCGCTGATCGAGAACTTCCTTTCTGTCGTCCGTGACGGTGGCGGAAAGGTCGAGAAGGTCGACACCTGGGGCCGTCGTCGTCTCGCGTACGAGATCAAGAAGAAGCCCGAGGGCATCTACTCGGTCATCGACCTGCAGGCCGACCCTGCGGTCGTCAAGGAGCTCGACCGCCAGATGAACCTGAACGAGTCGGTCCTCCGGACCAAGGTCCTCCGTCCCGAGACCCACTGAGCTCTTCCGCTCAGCTGATCTCGGGATTCGAGTAGCAGCACAAGCAGCCAGCAGCACACCCGCCGAGAGGTTCCCCCATGGCAGGCGAGACCGTCATCACGGTCGTCGGCAATCTTGTCGATGACCCCGAGCTGCGCTTCACCCCGTCCGGTGCGGCGGTCGCGAAGTTCCGTGTCGCGTCCACCCCCCGCACCTTCGACCGCCAGACGAATGAGTGGAAGGACGGCGAAAGCCTCTTCCTGACCTGCTCGGTCTGGCGTCAGGCGGCGGAGAACGTCGCCGAGTCGCTCCAGCGAGGCATGCGCGTTGTCGTGCAGGGCCGGCTGAAGCAGCGGTCCTACGAGGACCGTGAGGGTGTCAAGCGCACGGTCTTCGAGCTGGACGTCGAGGAAGTCGGCCCCAGCCTGCGCAACGCCACGGCCAAGGTCACCAAGACCACCGGTCGTGGTGGCCAGGGCGGTTACGGCGGCGGTGCCGGCCAGCAGGGCGGCGGCTGGGGCGGTGGCCCCGGTGGCGGTCAGCAGGGTGGCGGCGCTCCTGCCGAAGACCCGTGGGCGACCGGCGCACCCGCCGGTGGCCAGCAGGGTGGCGGCGGCTGGGGCGGTGGCTCCGGCGGCAGCGGCGGCGGCTACTCGGACGAGCCCCCCTTCTGAGCCGTACGGCTTCAAGGGTGGGTCGTACCCAAACTTCTTGATCACACAGGAGAAACACCATGGCGAAGCCGCCTGTGCGCAAGCCGAAGAAGAAGGTCTGCGCTTTCTGCAAGGACAAGGTCACGTACGTGGACTACAAGGACACGAACATGCTGCGGAAGTTCATTTCCGACCGCGGCAAGATCCGTGCCCGCCGCGTGACCGGCAACTGCACGCAGCACCAGCGTGATGTCGCCACGGCCGTCAAGAACAGCCGTGAGATGGCGCTGCTGCCCTACACCTCCACTGCGCGCTAAGGGAAGGGTGACCAAGACATGAAGATCATCCTCACCCACGAGGTCTCCGGCCTCGGCGCCGCGGGCGACGTCGTTGACGTCAAGGACGGTTATGCTCGCAACTACCTCATCCCGCGGAAGTTCGCTATCCGCTGGACCAAGGGTGGCGAGAAGGATGTCGAGCAGATTCGTCGTGCTCGCAAGATCCACGAGATCCAGACCATCGAGCAGGCCAACCAGGTCAAGGCCCAGCTCGAGGGTGTGAAGGTCCGTCTGGCCGTCCGCTCTGGCGAGGCTGGCCGTCTCTTCGGTTCCGTCACCCCGGCCGACATCGCCTCGGCGATCAAGGCCGCTGGCGGCCCCGAGGTCGACAAGCGTCGTATCGAGCTCGGCTCTCCGATCAAGACGCTGGGCGCTCACGAGACGTCCGTGCGTCTGCACCCCGAGGTGGCCGCCAAGGTCAACATCGAGGTCATCGCTGCGTAAGCGCTGCGCTCGCTGAAGCAGTCAGTGGGGCCGCACCCTTTGGGGTGCGGCCCCACTGGTATGTCCGGGGCATGGCGGCGTGTTTCACGTGAAACACCGTCAAACGCTGCTGTGTTTCACGTGAAACCGAGCAGAACGGGCGCATCTCCTCGCGGCTCGCTCAGCGCGTGGCGCCCGTGACGAGCCAGTGTCCCGAGCGGGCGCGGATCCACAGCGTGAGCATCCGAATCGTCATCATCAGCGTCATGGCGATCCAGAGCGCGGTGAGCCCGCCGCCGAGGGTGGGGACGAAGAGCGCCACGGGCGTGAAGACGGCCAGGGTGAGGAGCATTGCCCAGGCAAGGTAAGGCCCGTCGCCAGCGCCCATGAGGACGCCGTCCAAGACGAAAACCACGCCGCAGAGCGGTTGGGAGAGCGCCACTACCAGCAGGGCGGGGAGTGCGGCGTCCTTCACGGCGGAGTCGCTCGTGAACAGGGGGAGGAAGGCCGGGCGGCTCACCACGACCAGGACGCCGAGTGCGAGGCCGACCACGATGCCCCACTGCACCATACGGCGGCAGACGTCGCGGGCTCCCTCGGCATCATTGGCACCGAGATAGCGTCCGATGATGGCTTGTCCGGCGATCGCGATGGCATCGAGCGCGAAGGCAAGCAGGCTCCACAGGGACAGGATGATCTGGTGCGCAGCGATATCGGCGTCACCGAGGCGAGCCGCGACGGCCGTGGCGATCATCAGGATCGCCCGCAGTGAGAGCGTGCGGACCAGCAGCGGTACGCCGGCCTGTGCGGACGCCTTGATCCCGGCGACGTCGGGACGCAGAGAGGCGCCGTGCCTTCGGGCCCCGCGGACGACAACCACGAGATAGACCGCGGCCATGCCCCACTGAGCGATCACGGTGCCCCAGGCGGAGCCCGCGATGCCGAGGCCGGCGCCGTAGACGAGGCCCGCGTTGAGGACAGCGTTGGCGACGAAGCCCGCGACGGCGACATAGAGCGGTGTCCTGGTGTCTTGCAGGCCACGCAGGACACCGGTCGCGGCGAGTACGACGAGCATCGCGGGTATGCCGAGGGCAGAGATCCGCAGATAGGTGGTCGCGTACGGGGCCGCCGTGTCGGAGGCGCCGAAGAGTTCCACGAGGAACGGGGCCATGGGCAGGACGATGGCGATGACACCGGCGCCGAGCAGCAATGCCAGCCAGATGCCGTCCATGCCCTGGCGGATGGCTGCAGGGAGTTCGCCTGCGCCCACGCGCCGGGCCACGGCCGCTGTGGTGGCGTAAGCGAGGAAGACGAAGATGCTGACCGCGGTGGTGAGAAGGGCGGAGGCGACGCCGAGGCCGGCGAGCTGCGCCGTACCGAGGTGGCCGACGATAGCGCTGTCGGCGAGTACGAAGAGGGGCTCGGCGACCAGTGCGCCGAAGGCGGGGACGGCCAGCGAGATGATCTCTCGATCGTGCCGGCGTCGGACGGCCTTGAGGGGCGCGGGAGCCTGTGTCATGAGCACCAATCTAATCGTCCACAGGTAAGAGATGCAAAGCAATAGCGCCCCTTACTTTTCGTCTCGCGGTGTGTGCTGTCGTACACAGTTCGAAGCGATCTTGGGCCGACTGGGAAAGTTTTTCTTCTGCACAGCCGGTACGGCGGAGGTTCGTCCTTCGAAAGGGTCCCGCCGCACGACATCGACGCCGAGCAGTCGGCGCTCGGCGGCCAGCTGCTGAGCAAGGACGCCATCGCCGACGTCCTCGACACCCCGCTACAGCAGCGCGACTACTACCGTCCCGCGCACGAGACGATCCAGGCCGCGATCCTGTACCTCTACGGCAAGGGGGAGCCGGTCGACCCGATCACGGTGGCCGCCGAGCTGACCAAGCGCGGTGACATCACCAAGGTCGGCGGGGCCTCCTACCTGCACACCCTGGTCCAGACGGTGCCGACGGCGGCGAACGCGTCGTACTACGCCGAGATCGTCCACGAGCGGGCCGTGCGCCGCCGCCTGATCGAGGCCAGCACCCGGATTGCGCAGGTCGCCTACTCCGGCGAGGGCGACATCGACGACGTCCGCAGCGCGGTGGAGGCCGAGGTCCTCGACGCTCTGGCGACCCGCGAGCAGACCGCCGGCTACGCGTACGTGCGCGAGGACGTCCCCGACTTCTGGGACCAGCTCGACGCCCGGATCAAGGGCACCGGCAAGATGACCGGCGTGCCGACCGGCTTCGTCGACCTGGACGCGATGACCAACGGCCTGCAGCCCGGGCAGCTCATCGTCATCGGCGCCCGCCCGGCCATGGGCAAGTCGACGCTCGCCCTGGACATCGCCCGCGCGGCCTCCATCAAGAACGGCCTGACCTCGGCGTTCTTCTCCCTTGAGATGGGCCGCTCCGAGATCACCCAGCGCCTCTACAGCGCCGAGTCCCGGGTCGCGCTGCACCACATCCGGTCCGGGACGGTGACCGAGGACGACCTGACCCGCATGGCCAAGCGCACGCCCGCCATCGAGGGCGCCCCGCTGATCGTGGACGACTCCCCGAACCTGTCGCTCACCGAGATCCGCTCGCGGGCCCGGCGCATCAAGCAGGCCAAGGGCGGCCTGGACCTGCTGATCGTGGACTACCTGCAGCTGATGCAGTCCGGTGCCGGCCGCCGCGCGGAGAACCGGCAGCAGGAGGTCTCCGACATCTCCCGCAACCTGAAGCTGCTGGCCAAGGAGCTGGAGATCCCGATCATCGCGCTCTCGCAGCTCAACCGCGGCCCGGAGCAGCGCACCGACAAGCGTCCGCAGATCAGCGAGCTGCGCGAGTCCGGCTCGATCGAGCAGGACGCGGACATGGTGATCCTGCTGCACCGCGAGGACGCGTACGAGAAGGAGTCGGCCCGCTCGGGCGAGGCCGACCTGATCGTGGCCAAGCACCGCAACGGGCCCACGGCGACGGTCACGGTGGCCTTCCAGGGGCATTACAGCCGGTTCGTCGACATGGCGTGGCCACCATCGCCGAACTGCTGGCGCACATCAGTGGTCTGGCCGCCGAATCACCCGCCCCGTGGTGGGAGCGCAGCCCGGGGTCGCTGCGTCCGGAGCTGGCCGATGTGCTCGGCGATGATCCTTTCCTGCATCCGATCGGGCGCCGGTTCCACTATTCGAACCCCGGCTACACGCTGTTGGGTGCCCTGGTTGAGCAGCTGCGCGGGGCTTCCTGGGAGGAGGTACTCCGGCGCGAAGTGCTCGAACCCCTGGGCCTCAACCGAACGAGCGCACAGCCGTCAGCCCCGCACGCGGGCGGCTGGGCGGTGCATCCCTGGGCCGATGTGCTGCTGCCGGAGCCTGCGGAGGATCTCGGCCGGATGGCCCCGGCCGGTCAACTCTGGTCCACCACGGGAGACTTGGCCAGATTCGCGGTCTTCCTCGCGCAGGGCGACGATCGGGTGCTGAGCGCGGAGACTGTACGGGAGATGCGGATGCCCGCTGCGCCGGCAGAGGCCGCTGATGTCGCGGACGGGGTCACCTACGGGCTCGGGCTCCAGATTCAGCACCGTGACGGGCGTCTGCTCGTCGGCCACTCCGGGTCGCTGCCGGGCTTCCTGGCGAACCTCACCATCAGCGTGGCGGACGACGTCGCGGTGGTGGTGCTGGCCAACTGCACCTCCGGTCCGCTGTTGGCCGCCGTGGGTGCGGATCTCGTGCGTATCGTGGCCGAGGCAGAACCGCGGATTCCCGAACCATGGCGCCCGCTGCCGGACGTGGACACTTCCGTCCTGGAGTTGGCGGGGCAGTGGTACTGGGGGACTTACGCGTTTGCCCTGCGGCTGACCGGCGACGGAGGTGTGTCGCTGGAGCCACTGTCTGGCAATGGCCGCCGTTCGCGCTTCCGGTCCAATGGTGACGGCACCTGGACGGGCCTGGAGGGCTACTACGCCGGAGAACTTCTGCGGACGGTGCGCCGCCCGGACGGGTCCGTGAGTCATCTGGACCTCGGTTCGTTCGTGTTCACGCGTCAGCCGTACGACGAGAACGCGGAAGTGCCGGGCGGAGTGGACCCGGAGGGGTGGCGGGGGATCAGGTAGCGTCACCGTCCCGCGACATGAGGAGGGCTGTGTTTCACGTGAAACACAGCCCTCGTTCGTTCAGAGCGCGAGCTTGAAGCCCACGTGGGACGCCGTGAATCCAAGCCGTTCGTAGAAGCGGTGGGCGTCCGTACGTGAGGAGTCGGAGGTCAGTTGTACCAACTGGCAGTCCTGGTTCCGGGATTCATCGATAGCCCACTGAATGAGCTGGGTGCCCAGCCCGCTGCCGCGCTCATCGGCATGAATCCGTACGCCTTCGATGATCGACCTGGTGGCGCCGCGCCTGGACAGCCCGGGAACGATCGTGAGCTGGAGCGTGCCGACCACGCCGCCCTCGCGAACAGCGACCATCAGATGCTGGTTCGGGTCCGCGCTGAGCCGCTCCAGCGCCGCGAGGTACGGGGCCAGGTTGTCCGGTGACTCGCGCCGGGCACCCAGTGGGTCGTCCGCGAGCATGCCGACGATTGCGGGGATGTCGTCGGCGACTGCGGCTCGTATCTCAAGATCTCCCATGGCTGCACCCTATGCGGGGACCTTCACCGACTCCACGACCCGGACCAGCGGGGCAAGTTCGGGGTTCTTGGCGGCCTCGTCGAGCGCCTCACGCAGGGCCGCGTCGTTGGTCGGCCGCGCCTCCTCCAGCAGCTTCAGGCCCGCCTCGGTGACGTTGGTGTAGATGCCCCGGCGGTCGGTGGGACACAGGTAGCGCTCTAGCAGACCGCGGTCCTCGAGCCGGGTGACCAGGCGCGTAGTGGCGCTCTGGCTGAGGACGACCGCGTCCGCGACCTGCTTCATCTGCAGGTGCCCGCCGTCACCGTCGTGCTGTCGGCTGAGCACGTCGAGCAGGGAGTACTCGCGCACGCTGAGGCCGTGCTGGGCCTGCAGGGCGCGCTCGATGTGCGCCTCGATCCTCCCGTGCAGCAGGGAGAGGGCGCACCAGCCCTGGGCTAGGGCGGTGAGCGCGGGGTCCGACGCTGTCATTGGCGTTTCCTCCGTCCCGGAGCGGCTGGAATCCAGAATAGAGCAGGGCCGCAATAGCCTGCGGTTGCATATAGCCCGCGTCTGCAACTATTGTGGACGCACGTTAAGTGCTCCTGCAATCTCTGGGAAGGTGTACACCCCCATGCCTCTCGCGCTTCTGGCCCTCGCGATCGGGGCCTTCGGAATCGGCACGACCGAATTCGTGATCATGGGCTTGCTGCCCGAGGTCGCGGCCGACTTCGGGGTCTCCATCCCGACCGCCGGCTTCCTCGTGACCGGCTATGCGCTCGGTGTGATGTTCGGCGCCCCGCTGATGACCGTGCTCGGCACGAAGGTCTCCCGCAAGCGGATGCTGATGGTGTTGATGGGCCTGTTCATCGTCGGCAACGTGCTCTCCGCCATCGCTCCCGTCTTCGGGCTGATGCTCGTCGGCCGCGTGGTCGCCTCCCTCGCCCACGGTGCCTTCTTCGGTATCGGCTCGGTTGTCGCGGCCGAGCTGGTCGCCCCTGACAAGAAGGCCGGAGCCATCGCGATGATGTTCACGGGTCTGACCGTCGCCAATGTCGTGGGCGTCCCACTGGGCACGCTCGTCGGGCAGTCCGTCGGCTGGCGGGTCACCTTCGCCATCGTGGCCGTGCTGGGCGTCGTCGGTCTGGCCGGCATCGCCAAGCTCGTCCCGGAGATGCCCAAGCCCGAGGGCGTGCACCTGCGCCACGAGCTGGCTGCCTTCAAGAACGTCCAGGTCCTGCTCGCCATGGCGATGACCGTCCTCGGCTTCGGTGGAGTCTTCGCGGCCATCACCTACATCGCGCCGATGATGACCCACGTCGCCGGCTTCGCCGACGGCTCCGTCACCTGGCTGCTGGTCCTCTTCGGCCTCGGCATGGTCGGCGGCAACCTGGTCGGCGGCAGGTTCGCCGACCGCGCCCTGATGCCCATGCTGTACGTCTCCCTGGGCGCCCTGGCTGTCGTGCTCGCGCTCTTCACGCTGACGGCACACGACAAGATCCTTTCGGCCGTGACCATCGCGCTGATCGGTGCCCTGGGTTTCGCCACCGTCCCGCCGCTGCAGAAACGCGTCCTCGACCAGGCGCACGGCGCTCCCACCCTGGCCTCCGCGGTGAACATCGGCGCCTTCAACCTCGGCAACGCCCTCGCCGCCTGGCTCGGCGGCCTCGTCATCGCGGCCGGTCTCGGCTACACCGCCCCCAACTGGGTCGGCGCCGTCCTCGCCGCGGCTGCTCTGGTCCTCGCCTTCCTCTCGGCCGCTCTGGAGCGCCGCGAGAGCACCCCCAGTGCCGTGGTGGCGTCCGGTGCGCCCACCGAGCAGCGGGCCGCCGTCCACCACTGACCCGCCGAACCCCCTCGCCAGTCATACCCGCAAGGAGAAGTCCCGCATGACCACGTCCACCGCCGTCGCGCCCCTGACCATCCAGGACGCCGAGATCCTCGTCACCGCGGCCCGTCGCGCCGCCGAGGCCGCCGCAGCGACCGTCAGCGTCACCGTCCTGGACGCCGGCGGCCACCTGCTCGCGTTCCGGCGCGACGACCGGGCCGTGCTGATCTCCGGCGAGACCAGCACCCGCAAGGCGTACACGGCCCTCCAACTGAACGCGCCGACCGCCGACCTCGTCGACGCGGTCAAGCCCGACGGGCCCTTCCACTCCCTGCCCACCGCGCTCGACCGGCCGTTGCTGTTCATCGCGGGCGGTCTGCCGATCCACCGCGACGGGCGACTGATCGGTGCGATCGGTGTCGGCGGGGGCGCACCGGATCAGGACCACGGCTTCGCCACGGCCGCCGCAGAGGCACTCGCCTGACCTGGCTCCGATCAGCGGGCAACGCCGGTTCCCTGGAGGGACCGGCGTTACCCGTGCCGGAGTATCAGCCGGCAGCCACCGTCAGCGGAGCGAAGCGCCGGCTACAGTCACCGGGCAGCTCCGCAACCCCGTACGTCATGACCGCGTTGAAGGCGACCGACGCCAGCCCTCGCTCCTTCGCCCACGCCAGCAGCTCCTCGTGCCGTACGTCGATGTCGGTGCGCAGCGGGCGGTCGGTGTGGGCGGCGAGCGAGGCGATCAGCGCCTTCGCCGTCTCGGTGTCCCGGGCGATGAGCGGGCCCACGACATGGGTGTGCATATTGGGCCAGGCGGCCGCGTACCCGATGATCCGGCCGTCCTCCTCAGCGACGCGGACCTGGTCGGCGAAGGCCGGCAGCCGGGTGATGATGTGCGTGCGATCGGCGCCGAACACCTCCAGGTCGAGGCGCAGGAGCGTGGTGAGGTCCTCGGCGGTCGCAGGTCGGGTGGCCACCGCGAGCTCGGCGCCGCCCGGCATGAAGGGGCCGCGCAGCATCTCCGCCCGGCCGGTGACCTTGAAGCCGAGTTCCTCGTAGAGCGGGCGGCCGTTCGAGGTCGCGTGCAGAGTCAGGGGTATGGCGCCCATGATCGAGATCACATGGCGCATCAGTCGCCGTCCGACACCCTGGCGGGCGTGCCGCTCGGCAACCAGGACCATGCCGACGGCTCCCAGCTCAGGGCGTTCCGGTGGCCCGTATTCGGTGACCGTGCATGCGGCGACGAGCCCTCCGTCGGGGTTGTCGATGCCGTATCCCCTGCCAGCGGTGAGGAGGAAGCCCCACTTGTGTTCCTCCCGCGGCCACCCCCGGTCCTCGGACAAGTCGGCGCAGGCGGTGAGGTCGCGGAGCGTCAGACGGCGGATCGGCAGAGCGGCGAGGGCAGGAGTAGGCACGCAGGTCAGGCTGGCCGACCGGTGCCCCCGACGTCCACTGGTTTCGGGAGAGACGTAAGCGCTTTTGGCCATTGTCGTGGCGAACAGCGGAGTGGGTGGACAAGCGCGGGGTGTTTCACGTGAAACATCGGAGAACTGCGGGCATCCATCTGGCTCAGTGCGCGGCGGGAACACTCCTCTCGCTAGCCTCGCATGCCATGGCGAGACTTCATCTCTTCGATCTCGACGGCACGTTGCTGCACGGCACCTCCGCGCCCGTGGAGATCTCGCGGCAACTCGGGCTGGAGTCCGAGACCGTGGCGCTCGACCAGGAGATCGCGGCCGGGTTGATCGGCCCACCGGAATATGCGCAGCGGGTACATGCGCTTTGGGCGGATCTCACGGAGGCGCACGTGGCCGCAGCCTTCGACGGCGCACCCTGGCTGGGGCGTATCCGTGACGTCTGGGCGGAGATCAGGCGCGCGGGCGACTACTGCGCTGTCGTGTCACTGTCTCCATCGTTCTTCGTGGAGCGGCTCACGGCGTGGGGTGCGCATGCGGCACACGGATCCCGCTTCCCTGCGGTGCCGTTCACCGAGCCTGTGGACCCCGCCGGAGTCCTCAGTGCCGCGGCCAAGGTCCTCATCGCCGACCGGCTGTGCCAGGAGTTCGGCGTGACGCGCGCGGACTGCGTCGCGTACGGGGACTCGTCATCGGACCGGGATCTCTTCGGTGCCGTTCCGGTATCCGTCGCGGTCAACGCGGACCACCATCTGGGGGCTCTCGCAACTCACTCCTATACGGGGAGGGATCTGTGGGATGCCTATGAATTGGTCTGCGCCGCCCGGTAATTGAGGGAACTGCTGGTTCGCCCCTTGGTCAAAAGAGTGGTGGGTCAAGGGGGGACTTGTGTGGGGCGCGGGGGCCGGTATGGTCGACTCCGGTTGCCGTCCGGGATGTGGTGCGCCCTTCCCATACGGGCGGAAAGAGGGGCAAGGGAGCCTAACGGGAGGGAGAGATCGACGACCCGCATTCTGGGTTAAGCGGCTGAGGTTTCCGCGTGAAGTGGGATGCTGCGGGGAGAGTATTGCGGCCAATGTCACATTCTCGCCCTACTTGTCCGTACGAAGTGGGAACACGAGTTGAATAGGGCCGCGTTGACTGCAACAGCGAACGGGGAAAGCAGCCGACTACGGGGAAGCAGGCACCTTCCGACCGAGGAAGTGCGCAGACCGACCGAAAGATGTTCGAGGCGAGGCACACCATGGACGCTCCGACCACCACGTCGGCCGACAACGGCACTTCAGACGGCGGGGGCGGCTGGTTCACGCCGCGCAAGAAGCCGATGCCAACCCCGGGCAGCGAGCGGGAGACGGCAGATGGTCGGCGCCTGGCAGCGATGCGCCCGGTGGGCAGGACAACCACCGGGACTGATCCCGAGGCGCCGCTGGACGAGGTCGCACAGGGTGCCACACCGCAGGTGATGGAGCCGCACACACAAGCGCAGGGCACGGGCTCGCCGACCTCAGCCACCCACCCCGAGCCGCGCGGCTACGGAGCTCCTGGCCCCCAGCCGGCCGCAGCCGACGCCGGGACGGACCGTGAGCGAATAACGGCACCCGCGATATCCACGCCTGCACCCGCCCCGGCCCGCACCGAGGCACCGTCCGCCGCTCAGCACGTGACCGCCCCCGCTGAAGCACCGCCCGCTGCTCAAGGCCCTTCCACCACCACACAGGAGCGGCCCACCACCCAGCGGGCCCCCCTCCCTAATGAGGTACCGCCCGCGCAGCCCGCCCCCACCCCCACCGCGCCACCGCCCCCCGCTCACCGCGTGCCCGCGCAACGGACCGCGGCCGAACACACGGAGCCGTCTCTCTTCGCTGCCGGCACGGCGCCCGCAGCCGGCCCCGCCTCCAACGCCGATCTGCCCGCTCCGCACGCCGAGCCACCCGCCCCGCACGCTGATCAGCCCACCGCCCACGAGGACGCCTCCCCGGACGCCGTGCTCATCCGCCGGACCATGACCACCGTGGCCCCCGTGGCCGACAAGGTCACCTCGTACTTCTACGCGCTGCTCTTCGTCCGCCACCCCGATCTGCGGCCCCTCTTCCCCGCCGCGATGGACGCCCAGCGGGACCGCCTGCTCAAGGCGCTGCTCACTGCCGCCGAGCACATCGACAACGCCGACGTCCTGGTCCCGTATCTGCAGAACCTGGGCCGCGGCCACCGCAAGTACGGCACGCGCCCCGAGCACTATCCGGCCGTCGGCGAGTGTCTGATCGGCGCGCTGAGCCGGTACGCGGAGTCGGTCTGGGACGGGGAGACCGAGGCGGCGTGGGTGCGGGCGTACACGACCATCTCGCAGGTCATGATCGACGCCGCGGCTGCGGACGAGCTGCGCGCACCGGCCTGGTGGTACGCCGAGGTTGTCTCGCACGACCTGAGGACCCCGGACGTCGCGGTCATCACGATCCGCCCCGACCAGCCGTATCCCTTTCTCGCCGGGCAGTACACGAGCCTGGAGACGCCGTGGTGGCCGCGCATATGGCGGCACTACTCCTTCGCGTCGGCGCCCCGCTCCGACGGACTGCTCAGCTTCCATGTGAAGGCGGTCCCCGCGGGCTGGGTCTCCAACGCCCTGGTGCACCGCGCCCGCTCCGGTGACGTCGTCCGCCTCGGCCCGCCTGCCGGTTCGATGACCGTGGACCACTCCACCGACAGCGGACTGCTCTGTCTGGGCGGTGGCACGGGCATAGCGCCCATCAAGGCGCTGGTCGAGGACGTCGCCGAGCACGGCGAGCGGCGCCCCGTCGAGGTCTTCTACGGAGCCCGCACCGACCACGACCTGTACGACATCGACACGATGCTCAGGCTCCAGCAGACACACCCCTGGCTCTCGGTCCGCGCCATCATCGACCAGCAGGCACATCTCCAGCTCCCCGATGCCATAAGGGCGTACGGCCCCTGGAACGAGTACGACGCCTACCTCTCGGGCCCGCCCGGAATGATCCGCAGCGGCGTGGACGCCCTGCGGGACGCCGGCATTCCCTCGGAGCGCATACGCCACGACTCGGTGGAGGAACTCGTCGCCGCCGGAAGCTGACCCGGCGCCGGCCACTGGCCGGGTCAGCCCAGATCGGGAGCGTGCATGGCCCGGACGCCCTCGATGTTCCCGTCGAGGTAGTGCCGCAGCGACAGAGGTACGAGATGGACGGAGGCGATCCCGACACGGGTGAACGGCACTCGTACGATCTCGTACTCGCCCGCGGGCTCGTCCACCTCGGGACCGTGCCGCAGGGACGGATCCATGGACTCGAGTCGGCAGACGAAGAAGTGCTGCACCTTCACACCGGTCGCGCCGCCGTCCTCGCCGATGTGCTCGACGGTGTCGACAAAGCACGGCACAACATCGGTGATCTTGGCGCCCAGCTCCTCGTACACCTCGCGATGCAGAGCATGGACGACGGTGGGGTCTCCTGGTTCGACACCGCCACCGGGAGTGACCCAGTAGGGATCCACGCCGGGCTTGGTGCGCTTGATCAGGATCAGGTCGTCGCCGTCCAGGAGAACGGCGCGGGCGGTGCGCTTGACCACGGGTCGGACGGTCATGGGAGAAATGTGGCCCGGCTGGTTCCACGTGAAACATCGCGAAACGTCATCGGTCGAGCCCAGCGCGTGAGGCCTCCCGATTGCTCGGCTCAGCACCATTCGGCGGCCGCGCGCTGCAGCCACTCATGGGCCCGTGCGATGTGCGGCATGGCCAGGGTGCCGGTGCGCACGACCAGGAAGTACGTCCGCAGCGGCGGCACCGCCGGATCATGCAGAGCGACGACGTCACCACGCTCCAGGGCGGTCTCGCAGAGATAGCGGGGCAGGACCGCCAGCCCGGCACCGGCGGCCGTGCAGGCGAGGACGGCGCGGAGGTCCGGGACGATGACGGTGCCGGAGGCGGCGGGGCGGGAGTCGAAGACAGAGGCCCAGTAGCGGGAGACGAAGGGCAGCGACTCGTGCACCTCGACGACAGGCAGGTTCTCCAGGGCGGACGCGCCTTTTTCTCGTAGCGCTCCGGTCCCGATCTGCTCGGCCCAGTGCGGGGCGGCGACCAGGACGTGCTCCTCGTCGCACAGCGGAGTCGCCGTGAGCAGTCCGCCGCGCGGCTGGGCTGTGCAAATGGCCAGATCGTGATGGCCGGCGGCCAGCCCTTCCAGGGTCTCCTCGGCGTTGCCGAAGGACGCGCGTAGCGCGAAGCCCTGTCCGTCCTCGCCGGTCAGTTCCACGAGCGCGGGCAGTGCCCGCTCGGCGGTGAACTCAGGGGGCCCCGCCAGATGCAGGGTGCGTAACGAGGACTCGTCGTCGAGTCCGCTCTCGGCTATCTCCACTAAGGCGTCCAGATGCGGAGCGGCCTTGTGTGCGAGTTCGTCGCCGATGGTCGTCGGCGTCACTCCCCGGGCCTGCCGCAGGAACAGAGGGCGGCCCAGCTGTCGTTCCAACGTCCGGATCTGCGAGGTGACAGCCGGCTGGGAGAGGCCCAGCAGGGCGGCGGCGCGAGTGAAGGAACCGGCCCGGTGCACGGTGACGAACGTGCGCAGCAAGGCCAGATCCATGGAACGCCCTCCCCTTCCCTGCCTGTCTCCCGCCCCCGGGCAGGGCCCAACTATAAATAAGTCGATAGGTCTCTGTCGCTACTGTGATTGGACACTGACACAGAGTCAACTAGCCTTGTTCGCGCGGTTCTTCGCGCGCAGAACCGAGGACGGTCCGAGCCACGAGGGGGGAGGCTCGGACCGTCCGTTCTACGTAGCCGCGCACCCACCGGGTGTCCGGAAAGCGGTCACTTCGCCGACTCGTCCAGCGCGGCCAGCACATCCGCCACCAGATTCCCGGGATCCTCGGCACCGACCGACAGCCGAATGAAGCCCTCCGCAACCGCGTCCCCTCCCCAGCGCCCGCGCCGCTCGGCCGTGGAGCGCACCCCGCCGAAGCTCGTCGCGTCGTCCACGAGCCGTAGCGCGTCGAGAAAACGGTCCGCACGCGCGCGTGTGGGCAGGCTGAAGGAAACCACGCACCCATAGCGGTGCATCTGCTGCGAGGCAATCTTGTACGAGCGGTCGCTCATCAGTCCCGGGTAGCGCACTCCGAGATCCTCGGGCCAGTCACGCAGCGCCTCGGCGACCGCGAGGGCGCTCGCGTTCTGCCGGTCCACGCGCAGCTGGAGCGTGGCGATCGAACGGTGCGCGAGCCAGGCCTCCATGGGCCCAGGAATCGCACCGACGATCTTGCGCCAGCGGCGTACGGCAGCCATTGCCGCAGGGTCGCGGCCGGTGACGTAGCCCAGGAGGATGTCGCCGTGCCCGGTGAGCTGCTTGGTTCCGCTGGCCACGGAGAAGTCGGCGCCGAGCTCCAGCGGGCGCTGTCCGAGCGGTGTCGCGAGCGTGTTGTCGACCGCGACCAGGGCGCCACGCGCGCGTGCCGCCTCTGCGAGCCGCCGGACGTCGCACACGTCAAGCCCGGGGTTCGACGGGGTCTCGATCCACAGGAGCTTCGCGCCGTCGAGGACGTCCAGCTGGGCATCACCGGCGGTCGGGGCGGTGCGCACCTCGATGCCGTACGCCTCCAGCTGGGCGCGCACCAGAGGCAGTACCTGGTAGCCGTCGCTGGGTAGGACGACCGCGTCCCCGGCGCGCAGCTGGGAGAAGACCACCGACGAGATGGCGGCCATGCCGGACGCGAACACCAGTGTCTCCACGTCGTCCTGCCCGGGCGCCTCCAGCTCGCCGATCGCGCGCTCCAGGTGGGTCCAGGTCGGGTTCTCGTCGCGGCCGTAGGTGTACGGGCCAGTGGGGTCACCCGGCAGGTGGTAGTGGGCGGCGAACACCGGACCGGGCAGCGTCGGCTCGTGCTTCACCGGCTCGGGCAGACCGGCCCGCACCGCGCGCGTGCCGTCACCGACACCGTTGCTCCCACCCGTACCGCTCATGCTGCCCGTCCTTCCACGTGCTCACGTACCGCGGCGAGCAGCCCTTCGCTCGCCGCCTCCACCATCTCAAGGCACTCCTCGAAGCCGTCCATGCCCCCGTAGTACGGGTCTGGGACGTCGAGGTCGCCGTCGCCCGCGGCATCGAAATGGGCGTGCGAAGCACTCGTCGAGGAGTGGTGGCCGGGCGACGGATGGACGTACGAGCGCAGCAGGCGGACCTTCGCCGCGTCCTGCTCGGTCGGCGCCAGGCGGCGCAGCGCCCTGAGGTGGCCGGAGTCGAGGGCGATCACGAGATCGAGCCGGGAGAACCACGACGGCTGGAACTGGCGTGCGGTGTGGTCACCGTCGTAGCCGTGCTCCTGGAGCACGGCCACGGTGCGCGGGTCGGCCGGATCGCCCTCGTGCCAGCCGCCTGTGCCGGCGCTGTCGACCTCGACCTGGCCGTGGAGCCCGGCCTCCGCCACCCGCGCGCGGAAGATGGACTCGGCCATCGGGGAGCGGCAGATGTTGCCGGTGCAGACGAAACAGACGCGGTACGTCATCGGCGCTCAGTCCCCGTCGGGCAGGACGACGTTGAGCGCCCAGGAGACGATCGAGATGATCAGGCCGCCCAGGACGGCCGTCCAGAAGCCTTCGACGTGGAAACTCAGGTCGAGCTTGTCGGCCAGCCACGAGGTCAGCAGCAACATCAGCGCGTTCACCACCAGGGTGAACAGGCCGAGCGTCAGGATGAGCAGCGGAAGGCTCAGAAGCTTCACGATCGGCTTGACCATGAAGTTCACCAGGCCGAAGATCAGCGCGACGAGGATCAGCGTGCCGACTTTCTTGCCGGTGCTGTCACCCGTCAGGGTGATCTTGTCGAGCAGCCATACGGCGACCGCCAGGGCGCCCGCGTTGGCGATCGTCTTGACTACGAAATTCTTCATGTGTCTGATCGTGGCAGACGAGATCGGTTACGAGTACGGGCGCGAGGCGACGAGTGGCGATGAAGGCATTCCGGCTGGACGAACTGGAGGCGGAACGCGCCTCCAACGAAGGGGCCTACCTGCAGTTTCTGCGGGAGCGGAACATGTCGGTCGGGCTGTACGCGCTCAATGCGGGCGAGCATGATCCACAGAAACCCCACAACCAGGACGAGGTCTACTTCATCGTGAGCGGACGCGCTTCGATCACCGTCGGCCTGGAGACCACCGACGTGGCCCGCGGAAGCGTGGTGTACGTGCCCGCCGGAGTGGCCCACAAGTTCCACCACATCAGCGAGGATCTGCGGGTGCTCGTGGTGTTCTCTCCGCCCGAGAGCTGATGCGCCGGCTCGGGGTTCCCTAGGGGATCAGTCAGGGGAGGACAAGGGCTGCCAGGCCCCCGCCGGGTCCCTGCCGGCCCTAGCCTTGAGGCAGGACATCACAGGAGCCGGCAGGACCGGCGGGCTCAGCGGAGCCGGTGCGGCTGACGGGTGGAGAGAGAAGGACAAGGGCGATGCGAGAGATCTTCACGGGTCTGCCGTGGTGGGTGAAGTGGATCGCGGTGCCGGTCATCGCCCTGGTCGTGTTCGGTGGCCTGATAGCCAGCGTCGTGGGCTTCGTGATCGGGCTGCTGTTCAAGGTACTGGTCTTCGTGGCGCTGGTCGGTGGACTCATCTACGTCGTACGGAAGTTCACGACGAGCTCCACGTCGCGCAGCGACTGGTGACAGGAGTGGGTGACGGGAACCGGTAACAGGAATCACCGGTTCCCTCGGGCGAGGGAAGTTTCCGTACGGAGCGTCTGCAAGCGGTGGCAGACGGTTAGAGTCCGGAACTCGACGCGGGGACGATGACCCCGCGAGCGGCGTACACCTCCGTACACCCCCAGCCGTGTTCCCCGCACGGCCCGCCCTCTCGCGCTTCGGGAGTGACCCTTGGCCACGGTTGACACCGCACCAGCACAATCCCCCGCACCCCCCGCACCCCCCGCATCCCCCGCACCCACCCGGACCCCCCTCCCGGCCTCGGCGCTCCGCGTCAGGCCCCCCGAACAGCCCGCACCGCCCCGGACCAGGCCTGAGCGATCACGCCCGATCTCGGACTCCCCGACGAACTCCCCTCCATCAGCGCGCCCGACGGCATGCGCGGCGCGCCGACCGGCGAGTGGCCCGGCCTCCCCGTCGACTCCTCCCGCTCCCCAGCAGTCCGGGACCCTCATCGGATCCGTGCAGCGCGCGATGCGCCTGCTGGAATGCGTCGCCGAGCATGAGCACGGCGCACCCGCCAAGCAACTGGCCCGCGAGACCGGCCTGGCCCTGCCCACGACGTACCACCTGCTGCGCACCCTGGTGCACGAGGGCTATCTACGCCGCGACAAAGGGCTGTTCTTCCTCGGCGAGGCGGCTGAGCGGCTGAGCAGCAGCGGGGCGCAGGAGAAACGTCGCGGCACGATCGCCGAGGCACTCGCACACTGGCGGGATGTGATCGGCGTCCCCGTGTACTACGCGATCTACCGCGACGGCGAGATCGAGGTGGTGTGTGTCTCCGACACCCCCGGCAACCCGGCGGTCGAGGAATGGGCCGACTTCCGTGAGACCGGACATGCGCACGCCATCGGCCAGTGCCTGCTGTCCCAGCTGGACGAGGACGCCCGTCGCGCCCACCTCGACCGCTACCCCGTGCAGTCCATCACCCGGTACACGGTCCGTGACAGTCATACGTTGCTGCAACGCCTCGACCAGATGGGCCGGATGCAACCGGTCATCGAGCGCCAGGAGTACGCGCTGGGTACCGTCTGCGCGGCGATTCCGATCACGCTGGGCACCACGGCCGGGACGATGGCCATTTCCCTGCCCTGCCACCAGGCCGACCGACTGCTGCCCGCGGCACGGCAGCTGCAGAGCGAGATCGGACGCCTTCTGGGGTCGCTCGCGCTCTCTATCAGTATCTGAAAACTCACTCCTTGTGATCTGGTGTGTACGTTCAGCAAGATGCCACCAGTGTCCGAAGTTCGTTCCCGGCCAGTCGACGGCAAATGACGGGGTAGGCGATGCGCGAGTCCGTACAGGCAGAGGTCATGATGAGCTTTCTCGTGTCCGAGGAGCTCTCCTTCCGCATTCCGGTGGAGCTGCGCTACGAGACGTGCGATCCCTACGCCGTGCGGCTGACCTTCCATTTGCCGGGAGACGCTCCGGTGACCTGGGCATTCGGCCGGGAGCTGCTGATCGACGGGGTGGGCCGGCCGTGCGGGGAGGGCGATGTCCGCGTCTCGCCGGTCGCACCCGAGTCGCTGGGCGACGTCCTGATCCGGCTTCAGGTCGGCAGCGACCAGGCGCTGTTCCGATCGTCGACCGCGCCGCTGGTCGCCTTCCTCGACCGTACGGACAAGCTGGTTCCGCTGGGTCAGGAAGGCGCGCTCGCCGACTTCGACGCCCATCTCGACGAGGCCTTGGACCGCATCCTGGCCGAGGAGCAGAGCGCGGGCTGACGCGTGCGCGACGGGGTGGGTGGTGTAACGCTTCGCCTGAGGCTCTGTAAGGCAGTGGGTGGCACGGGCGGGGGCTGAGGAGGCGCGTGCGGAGGTTGCGGCAGGAACGCTTCTTCCTGGGCTCTCCAGGGCCCTCGAGAAGCCTCAGGAGGCGGTCTCCTCGGAGGAGCCGGGGCGGCCTCTCAAGCTGGTGTCTCCTGCTCTAGCGCCTGCCGCGCGGCTGGGATTCGTGCTTTCACGCCTGCCGCGCGGCGACGTCTCCCGCCATCCGCTTCAGTGCTTGCGTCGCCGCCCCTTCCCACCGCGTGCCGCCGCAGCCGGGCCACCCTCGGCCGTCGCCGGTGTCGCCGACTCCGCCCTGTGCCGGTCGGTGGAGACCACCAGGGCCGCGAGTCCCGTGGTGACCGGGACCGATGCCACCAGACCGATCGACCCCACCAGCGTGCGCACGATCTCCTCGGCGACCAACTCGCTGTTGGCGACTGTCCCCACGCTGCTCTGCGCGATCGAGAAGAGCAGCAGCAGCGGCAGTGCGGCGCCCGCGTAGGCAAGGACGAGCGTGTTGACGACCGAGGCGATGTGGTCGCGGCCGATGCGGATGCCCGCCCGGTACAGCCCGCGCCAGCCCATCGTCGGGTTGGCCTCGTGCAACTCCCAGACCGCCGAGGTCTGCGTGACCGTCACGTCGTCGAGCACACCGAGCGAACCGATGATGATGCCGGCCAGCAGCAGACCGCTCATGTCGATCGACGGATACAGGCCGTGGATCAGACCCGTGTTGTCGTCGGTGTTGCCGGTGAGCGCGGCCCAGTCGATGAACAGCGAACCGAGCACCCCGATCAGCAGCAGCGAGACCAGGGTGCCGAGCACCGCAACGGAGGTTCGGGCCGACAGGCCGTGGCACAGGTACAGGGCGACCAGCATGATGGCGCTCGCCCCGACCACCGCGACGACCAGCGGGTTCGAACCCTGGAGGATTGCGGGCAGGATGAAGAAGTTCAGCACCAGAAAACTGATGGCCAGCGAGATCAGCGCCATGAAGCCGCGCATCCGGCCGACGGCCACGACGGCCACCGCGAAGATGCCGGCGAGCAGTGCCATCGGGAGCCTGCGGTTCACGTCGGTGACGGAGTACTGCAGGTCCTCAGGGGCGGAGGGCTCGTAGGCGGCCACGACCTTCTGGCCCTCGTGCAACTGCCGTGACTGGTCCGGCTGCACGATCTCGGTGAACGTACGGCCTTTGTCCTTGCCGGTGTCGATCCGGATCGTCGCCCTCTTGCAGAGGCCGCTCGCCTGCTGCTGTGCGGAGGAGCCCTCGGCGGTGGAAGTGTCGCCGTTCGGTGTGTCCGCCGAGGCATTGACCGAGTCGCAGGGCAACTCCTCGATCTTGGTGACCGTGGCCTGCTGGGTCTGCCGGTCGAAGCCGACGCCGGTGCGCTCGTGCGGTGGTGCGCCACCGGGCCAGAGCACCGCGAGGCCGACCACCACGGCAGCGGCGAACGGGATGATTACCGCCGCGATCACCTTGCGCAGGTGCATGGAGACGGGAGCCGCGGGCCCATGACCGTGGCTGTGGGAGTGCCCGTGCCCGGCACCGGATCCGGCTCCTGATCCTTGTCCCGGCCCACCGGATCCGCGCCCCGGTCCGCCACCGGAGTCCTGTGCCGGTCCGCCACCGGAGCCTTGTTCGGGCCAGCCTCCAGAGCCGTTCCCCGGCCCTCCGCCAGATCCCCGTCTCGGTCCGCCCCTCGAGTTGTGGCCGCCGCCGGCCCCGGATTGCCGGTCGCCGACCCCGGAACCCGGCCCGCGCTCTTGTCCACCCGCGGCCCCGGACCCGTATCCGCCATGGGCTCCGGATCCGTATCCATCACCGGCTCCGGACCTGTACTCACCACGGGCTCCGGACCGGTGTTCACCACCGGCCCCGGCCCCATATCCGGCACCGAAGTCACCGAAGTCCTGCCCGCCACCAAAACCGTGCCCGCCACCGGCGCCACGGCCGTCGCCACGGCCGTTGTCCGCTCCAGAGCCGGTTCCGGGGCCCATGCCGGGGCCGGTTCCGCGCGGGGGTTCGGGCGGCGGGAACGGGGGCTGCTGATTCGTGGTCACCGACCGATCATCGCAAGAACGACAGGGCCCCTCTGTTCACCGCGCCCGAATTGACGCTAGCGTGGGGGGACCTTTGTACACGCGGGAGCTCGGAGCACCGGGCTGAGAGGGCGCTGACCTCCGTCTTCGCGATGTTTCACGTGGAACATCACTGTGCACGAGTGATGTTTCCCATGAAACGTCGGCAAACGGAAATCGCTGCGTCGACCGCCGAACCTGTTACCGGGTAATGCCGGCGTAGGGAGACGGTCTCATGACCAACAAGGACGCACGCACGCCTGCCTCCACGCAGAACGCGACCAACGACGCGAGCAACGGGGAGGCCGGGAAGTCCATCGGCTGGCACAAGGCGTACGTCGAAGGCTCACGCCCCGATCTGCGCGTGCCGGTCCGTCAGGTGCACCTCACCAACGGGCAGTCGGTGACCTTGTACGACACCTCAGGCCCGTACACCGATCCACTCGTCGACACCGATGTCCGCCGGGGGCTGCCGCCACTGCGGGAGAACTGGATCATCGCCCGCGGAGACACCGAGGAGTACGCGGGCCGTCCCGTCCGCCCCGAGGACGACGGAATCAAGCACACCTCGCCGCGCGGCGGCCTGCGCAACCTCGACGCGGTCTTCCCCGGCCGGCCGCGCCAGCCGCGCCGCAGCCGTGGCGAGAAGGCGGTCACGCAGCTGGCGTATGCCCGCCGGGGCGAGATCACGCCCGAGATGGAGTTCGTGGCCCTGCGGGAGAACGTTTCGCCCGAGGTGGTCCGCGAGGAGATCGCGGCGGGCCGGGCGGTCCTCCCCGCGAATGTGAACCACCCGGAGATCGAGCCGATGATCATCGGCAAGCGGTTCCTGGTCAAGGTCAACGCCAACATCGGCAATTCCGCGGTGACGTCCTCCATCGAGGAGGAGGTCGAGAAGATGACCTGGGCTACCCGCTGGGGGGCCGACACGGTCATGGACCTGTCCACCGGCCGCAACATCCACACCACCCGCGAGTGGGTGCTGCGCAACTCCCCTGTCCCCATCGGCACGGTGCCGCTCTACCAGGCCCTCGAAAAGGTCGACGGCAGGGCCGAGGAGCTGACCTGGGAGATCTACAAGGACACGGTCATCGAACAGGCCGAGCAGGGCGTGGACTACATGACGGTGCACGCCGGAGTGCGCCTTCCGTACGTGCCGCTGACGGCGAACCGCAAGACCGGCATCGTCTCGCGCGGCGGCTCGATCATGGCCGCGTGGTGCCTGGCGCACCACAAGGAGTCGTTCCTGTACGAGAACTTCGAGGAACTCTGCGAGATCCTCGCCGCCTACGACGTCACCTACTCGCTGGGCGACGGCCTGCGGCCGGGCTCGATCGCGGACGCCAACGACGAGGCGCAGTTCGCGGAACTCCGAACTCTCGGGGAACTCAACCGAATCGCGAAGCGTTTCAATGTTCAGACCATGATCGAGGGCCCGGGTCATGTCCCGATGCACAAGATCAAGGAGAACATCGACCTTCAGCAGGAGATCTGTGATGAAGCTCCGTTCTATACGCTCGGCCCGCTGACGACGGACGTCGCGCCGGCGTACGACCACATCACCTCCGGCATCGGTGCCGCGATGATCGCCTGGTGGGGCACGGCCATGCTCTGCTATGTCACGCCCAAGGAGCACTTGGGCCTACCCAACCGTGACGACGTCAAGACCGGCGTCATCACCTACAAGATCGCCGCCCACGCAGCCGACCTCGCCAAGGGGCACCCCGGTGCACAGGAATGGGACGACGCGCTGTCCGACGCCCGCTTCGAGTTCCGGTGGGAGGACCAGTTCAACCTCGCCCTCGACCCGGACACGGCACGGGAGTTCCACGACGAGACCCTGCCGGCCGAACCCGCCAAGACGGCTCACTTCTGCTCGATGTGCGGGCCGAAGTTCTGTTCGATGAAGATTAGCCAAAGCATCACAGAGCGGTTCGGTGGTGCGGTGGCTGAGGGGGCGTCGCCCGATGAGGTCGCGGAGGGGATGCTCCAGAAGTCGAGGGAGTTCGCGGAGAGTGGGAACCGGGTGTACCTGCCAATCGCGGACTGACGTTCTCTGGGGGCGGTGCTCGCGGTCGGTGACCAGAGCACTGCCTCCCGTCGTTTTGGCGTGCTCTGGCGCCCTCGGTGTCGGGCCCCGGCTGTTTGTCGTAGGCGGCCGCTACGGTTCGCTTGTAGATCAAGGAAGGAGCCATTGCAGGGTGGGAGGGGCATCGTGATGGGCGGCGATGGACGGACAGTGGTGGTGTCGTACGCGACGGGATGGGATCTGTCTTCCGGTACCGCCTTGGGTCCTCTTTCAGGTTCTGAGGCCGAGGCGCGGGACCGCGCGGGGGAGCCGTATGTGATGGTGCATCGAGTGGAAGGCCGGTCCGCACCGGTCGAGGTGCACCTGGTGGCCTGGGGTGATCACTATGTGGGTGCGTGGGCGTACGACGATCAAACGCGCCGGACTCGGGAGATGGACTGGCGGCTGATCGAACCGGGGCGTCTGTTCCTGCGCCACTTCGAAGAATGGCGCTATGGCTCTCCAACGCAGGCCGAGTTCGCGGAGGACGCCTGGCGCACGAGCACGGACCTGTTTCCCGATGGCAAGGGACGCAAGGTGTCCGAGCCGAAAGGCCGCCGAGGCTCGTCGCTGCACACCCTTGCGGACATTCCTGAAACAGATCGATGGCGCGACAGGTCGACGTTGGGTGTACGAGGCGTCAGGAATCTGCTCTTTCCTCACGAGGCGCTGGTGGGCCGGCACGTCACTTATCGGGATTCATCCGGGGCTGTAGGCGATGGCGCACCTGCCGCTCAGACCCCTTGGCTGCCACCTCGCCCGGCCGAGCCGGAGCACTTGCGCGAGCTGTTCGAGCCCGGGACTCGCATGGCGACGCGTTTCGAGCCGGAGATGACAGTCGACGGTGTGCGTGACATCGCAGTGCTGCGTGTGCCCAGTGGCAGACTTACCGTCGCCGATCCGCTGATGACGGGGAATACCGCCGGCCGCGAGCTGACCGAGCGCATTCCACCGGGCGCATATCCGGTGCAGGCCGCTGTGGTCGCCTACGAGGGGCGGTACGAGGACGAGCGGTTCCCGGTGGAGGAAGACGTGGCCATCCGTCTTCTTGTGGACGCGGAGCCGCCGGTCTCCTGGGAATTGGCGCTCGCGGAGGGAGACGATGCCAGGCTTCTGCGGGACCGCGAGATATTCGGTTTCGACACCGACAGCGCAGCAGGTTGCTTCGCCGACTCCTCCGGTTGGGAAGTGCTCGCGCACAAGTACCGGAGCTATGTCGTGGACCGGCAGCGCGACGCCGGAGAGAACGTCGGTGAGGGCTTCATACGCACCTCTGACGACATGACCGGCAGCGATCTCGTGTCCTTCTACACCGGTGGAGACGGCACGTACCCGGTTTGGCTGGGGCGCTCGGAGTCCGGAAAATTGGTGTCCGTCGTAGTCGAGTGCGGGTACCTTCCCGATCTGCGAGTCCTGTGAGTAGCGCGGTTCCCTCGTGACAGGAATGTCCGGCCCGTGGCTGTTCTCGATGAAGATCTCCCAGGACATCCGCTGCGAACACGGTGGAACGCGGGCGGAGGTCGAGGAGAGGATGGCACAGAAGTCGAAGGAGTTCGCGGCCGCGGGTAACCGCGTGTATCTGCCGATCGCGGACTGAAGACCTTCAGGCCGAGACCACGTTGCGGTGCCCCGGTCCGCCGGGGCACCGTGTCACCCCGGTCACCCCGGTCACCCCGGTCACCCCGGTCACCCCGGTCAGCCCGGTCCTCGGGAAAGCCGCGCCTCGGCTCTCTCGGCTCGGCAGACTGACTTCATGGCAGCGACTTCACTGAGCAAGGGTGCCAACCTTCCCGTCGATGCTCGGGCGGTACGCGTCGAGCTCTCCTGGTCCGAAGAGCCGGGCGTGCCCGACGTCGACGCCTCCGCATTGCTGCTCACCGCGGCCGGACGCGTTCGGGACGACGGTGACTTCGTCTTCTACAACCAGCCGAACCACGCGTCCGATGCTGTGACCCACCTGGGGAAACAGCGTGCCGCCGGGGCCACCTCCGACACGATCGCGGTGGACCTCGGTTCACTGGAGCCGGCCGTCGAACGGATCGTGCTGTGTGCGTCGGCCGACGGCGGGACGTTCGGGCAGGTGCCCGGACTGATGCTGAGGCTGCTCGACGACGGGACGCGGACCGAGCTCGCCCGGTTCGAGATGGCGGCCGGGGCGGAGACCGCGTTCATCGGAGGTGAGCTGTACCTACGGCAGGGGCGGTGGAAGTTCCGTGCGGTCGGGCAGGGGTACGCCTCCGGGCTGGCGGGCCTGGCCACCGATTTCGGCATCACGGTCGACGACGCTCCGCCGGCCGTGCCGGTCCAGCCTGACCAACCGACCCAGCCGACGGCACCTGTTCAAGCCCCGCCGACACCATCCGCATCGCCAGCTCCACCGATGGTGCCACCCACCGCACCTCCGACGACACCACCCTCACCCACCCCACCCCCCGCCCCCCGCCTGACCAAGGGCGAGGAACACCTGCCCGTGGACATGCGCAAGCGGCTGTCGCTGCGCAAGCAGCAGGTGGCGGTGAGCCTGACCAAGCACGGGGTCGCCGGAACCACCGCGCGCGTCATCCTGGTTCTCGACGCCTCGGGCTCCATGTCGTCCCTGTACTCCCGCGGCATCGTGAGGGACGTGGTGGAGCGCATGGCCGCTGTCGCCGCACAACTCGACGACGACGGCGAGATGCAGGCCTGGACGTTCGCCTCGAACGCGGCCCGGCTGCCCGATCTCCGGCTCGGGGAGCTGCCCGAGTGGCTGCGGCTGCATGTCCGGGTCGGTGAGCTGAGCCTCTTTGGCCGCAAGAAGGCGAGGAAGGGCCTCGAGGCAGGTCAGGTCGACATGCGGATGATCGGTATCCAGAACGAGGAACAGAAGGTGATCGCCCAGGTTCGTACATACGTCCGGGAGAACCCGGCCGCGGTTCCCACACTCGTGCTCTTCTTCTCCGACGGAGGCGTCTACCGCAACGCCCAGATCGAGCGAGAGCTGCGGGAGGCAGTGGAGGAACCGGTCTTCTGGCAGTTCGTGGGTCTGGGGCGGTCCAACTACGGCGTGCTGGAGCGGTTCGACACCCTGCCCGGCCGCCGTGTCGACAACGTGGGCTTCTTCGCGGTCGACGACATCAGCACGGTCCCCGATCAGGAGCTGTACGACCGGCTTCTGTCGGAGTTTCCCAGCTGGATGGCCGCGGCCCGCCAGGCGGGCATCCTCTGACCGGATGTCGCAGCCCGGCGCGCAGAGCACCACGGGTGGGTGGCCCGTGCGGTCGGCATGGCCACGCACAGCCGCACGTACAGCGGGGTGTGTTCGGCTTGCGCTCCCCTGGGTGGGGGCGCAAGCCGAGGATTACTCCGGCTGGTGCTCGGGCCCCCCGAACTCCGGGCTCGTGTAGTCCGGGCTCGTGAAGCTCGGGCGCGAGCGCGATTCCGGGCCGTCGCCGGGGCTGGTGAAGCCCGGGCGGTCGTAGCCGAGGTGCGGGATACGACTGGTCGACGCCGACGGGGCCGTATGGTGCAGTGCGGACGGGCCGGGGTCGGCGAGCGCCTCGCGCAGAAACGGCAGGATGCCGTTCTCCAGCAGGGCCTCGTGCCAGGCTTCCCTGGCCTTGGCCACCTCGCCGCTGAGCTCGCCGTACGGACCGGCCTCCAGCGAGGGCCGGTTGCGCAGTGCGGTGAGCAGCAACCCGACGGCGGCGACCAGGATCGCGACCGCGGTGACGGCGCCGAACACCCACCCGGTGGTGAGCATGGTCTCGGCGAAAGCCGGCTCGGGGTCCAGCATCTTCAGGATGTAGCCGACGAGCAGGAAGATCGCCGCGGCCGTTCCGGCCAGGACGGGGGCGAGGACCGCGACGATGGCGACGGCACCCGCGCCGGAGGTTTCGGCGACTTCTCCCATGGTGGTGGCGAGCCCCACCGCGCCCGTGCCGGGCTCCGCGGAGCCGGACTCGCGAGTGGACGACGGGGTGGACGGCGCCGGGCGGCGCAGTTCCTCGCGGACCTTCACGTAGTGCTGGTACTCGGTCGCCGCGGCCGCCGTGATGAATGCGGTGGCGTTGAGCGCCATGGTGCGCAGCTGTTCAGGGTTGAGCCGCTGTCCGACAGCGGCCAGTTCCGGGCGTTGTGGTGCGGAGCGCAGCGCCTCATCGAGGATCCGCTCGTATTCCTGGCGGTCCTCGCTCAACAGGTGCTGCGGAACGCTGTTCATGTGCATCCCCCGATGCTCCGTAGGGCTGGTGGCTCGCACGCTGACGAGCCGTTGGGCAGAAACGGAGGGGAGCCTGCTACGGATAAGCCGATGGTAGAGCGGTGACGGTGCGCCGTGACAGGGGGTTTCCAGAAATTGGGCCCTGGCCTGCGCCGTCGTGCGCCGGTCCGCCGTCGCGGTACGCCTGCCCGGTAAACCCTCAGATATCCAGGGGAAGTTGCTGGACCAGTAGCTTTCCGGCCATGGTCACTCCGCCGTCCATGGCGATGGCGAGGCCGTCGGCGTAGACGTGCGGTCCCTCGACCACGGGACCGGAGCTGTCCTCGCCGTCCTCGGAGCCGACCTCGCCCAGCAGATACGGAATGGGGCTGTGGCCGTGAACGATGCGGGTGCCGCCGTACGTATCGAGGAGGGAGCGTACGGCGTCGGCGCCGCCCTCGTCGCGGAAGGAGAAGCGCTTGGTGAACTTGCGGAACAAGTCCCAGACTTCGTTCGCGTCGTTACGGGTGAGGGTCTCGCGGACGTTGTCGTTGACTTCCTCGATGGAGTTGCCGTACTCGAGGTAGGCGGTGGTGTCCGAGTGGACGAGCAGATGGCCGTCGACCTCCTCGACGGCGTCGAGGCGGGCCATCCACTGCAGATGGTGGTCCTGGAGGCGGTCCATGTCGGTCTTCTGACCGCCGTTGAGCAGCCAGGCCGCTTGGAAGGTGGCGGTGCCCGCGCCGGAGTTGACGGGAGTGTCGCCGAATCGCTTGGCGCCGAGCAGCAGCAGTTCATGGTTGCCCATCAGGGCCTTGCAGTAGCCGCCGGCCGCGGCGGCCTCGGCGGACAGCCGCATCACGAGGTCGATGACGCCGATGCCGTCCGGACCGCGGTCGGTGAAGTCGCCGAGGAACCACAGCCGGGCGGTGCCGGCGCACCACTGGCCGGCGGCGTCGATGAGGCCCTTCTCCTGCAGGGCGGCCACCAGCTCCTCGAGGTAGCCGTGAACGTCACCCACGACGTAGAGGGGGCCGGGGCCGGTGCCGGGCTGCGGGGCCAGCGTGGGTGCGGGGTCGACGGTCACCTGAAGCGTGTCACCCCGACGGATGACGGGCAGGTCGCGCTCCGTGGGGGTGTACCCCTCCGGGTGGTCGACCGGTTCCGCGACGGGGCTGATGGCCTCGCCGGGATGCGTGCTGTGGACGTACGGACCGGTCTCGTGCACATACGCGGGCACCCGGAAGTCGCGCAGCGTCGCCGTCCGCTTCACCTCGGGTCCCTGACCGGCCCCCTGAGTCATCGACCCCTCCACCATCGCGCCGCATCTGCACCGCTTCGGACTGCCTGGTCGCAGCGGCCCGCGGTGTCGTGGGCCCATCATAGGAATGCGGATCGCGCTGTGTGATGACCCAGGGGTAGTGAATCGGAGCAAGACTCCAGTTCATCGCGGCTTTCGCCCCGATTGGGCAGGGCTTTGCCCGCCTGGTGACCGCCCTGCGCAGATCCCCTCCCGGGTGACCGCCTCGCTCTACCCGTTGTCGGGCGACCGCGGCGGGCTGACCGTCGTGCGCGGGGAACGCCGCTGCGACGAGGTTCGCACGATCAGCTCGGTCGGTATCACCTGCTCGACCGGACGGTCCGATTCCACGCCCTCGATGGCGTCGATCAGCAGCTGGATCACGGCCGTGCCGATGCGGCGCGGCTTCAGGGAGAGTGTGGTGATGGCCGGCTCGGTGTTGGCGTACACGGTGGACTCGCTGCAGCAGACCAGCAGCAGATCGTCCGGTACGCGCAGTCCGTAGCGGCGGGCGGCGGCGAGCAGGTCGGTGCCGTTCGGGTCGAACAGGCCGTAGACGGCGTCCGGTCGGTCGGGGCGGGCCAGCAGCCGGTCGGCGGCGACGGCACCCGCGCACGGGTCGTGTGCCGGGTAGGCCTCGTAGACCGGGTCCTGGCCGACGCGTTCGCACCAGTGCAGATACGCGGTGGTGGACAGGTGTGTGTACGTGTCGGTCGTGGTGCCGGTCAGCAGGCCGATGCGCCGGGCGCCCGCTTCGGCCAGGTGGTCGAGGATGCCGAGGACGGCGGCCTCGTGGTCGTTGTCGACCCAGGCCGTGACCGGGAGCGTGCCGGCCGGCCGGCCGTCGGAGACGACCGGGAGACCCTGCCGGACGAGTTCGCTGACGACCGGGTCCTGGTCGGACGGGTCGATGACGACGGTCCCGTCGAGGGCGACGTTCGACCACACGTCGTGACGCGAGGTCGCGGGCAGGATGACGAGGGCGTAACCACGGGCGAGCGCGGCGGAGGTGGCGGCGCGGGCCATCTCGGCGAAGTACGCGAACTCCGTGAAGGTGAAAGGTTCATCCCCGTATGTCGTCACGGTCAGACCGATCAGTCCGGACTTGCCGGTACGGAGGGTGCGGGCGGCGGCCGAGGGGCGGTACCCCAGTCGGTCGGCGACCTCGCGGACATGGCGTCGGGTGGCGTCGGGGAGCCGGCCCTTGCCGTTGAGGGCGTCGGAGACGGTCGTGATGGAGACCCCGGCGGCGGCGGCCACATCTCTGATGCCCGCCCGGCCCGGTCGGCTGCCTCGACGTGAGGTTTCCGCGCGGCTCACCTGGTGCTTCCCTGCTGCTGTCATGGCGAGCCGATAGTAGGGCTCACGTGGTGGGGTAGTGCGGACGCATATGCACCCGTTGACAGGCACGTTTCTGCAAGGTCATTAAGGGTCAAATACCTTGGTATGAAAGGGAGTTGACCCATCCTGTTGTAGTACTTGACTTGTCGGAGCGCACAGGCCTGCCAAGTGGTCGATGTTTCGAAGAGGTCTCAACTCACCTGCACGGGTGATGCGCGCTACGGCGTGAGCCACCGGCGCGTAGATATATGTGCAGCACGCCCCCCGATTCACACCCTTCATACGATGATGCCCCTGATGCCAGTGGGGCAGATGGGGTTCGTCCCGCGCACCCGGAGGCCGCACGCGGAGGGCGCGCAGTTGGTGCCGGGCCATACGCAGCCGTGCCGAATCCTCATAAGGTGAGAAGCATTGGAAGCCGGCGGCAGTCAGGGCTGCCGGTGGTCGCGAGGAGGACTGCGGTGAGCGAGACGAGCCCGAAGCTGCGCGCCGAGTTGGAGGGGATCCCCACCTACAAGCCGGGCAAGCCGGCCGCGGCCGGCGGCCCCGTGGCCTACAAGCTGTCCTCCAACGAGAACCCCTATCCGCCGCTGCCCGGCGTGATGGAGGCGGTGACGGCGGCGGCCTCGTCCTTCAACCGCTACCCGGATCTGGCCTGCACGGACCTGATGAACGAGCTGTCCGACCGGTTCGGTGTCCCTGTCTCGCATCTGGCCACCGGCACCGGCTCGGTCGGTGTCGCCCAGCAGTTGGTCCAGGCCACCAGCGGTCCCGGTGACGAGGTGATCTATGCGTGGCGCTCCTTCGAGGCGTACCCGATCATCACGCAGATCAGCGGTGCGACGTCCGTGCAGGTGCCGCTGACCCCGGGCGCGGTGCACGACCTGGACGCGATGGCGGACGCGATCACGGACCGGACCCGCCTGGTCATCGTCTGCAACCCCAACAACCCCACGGGCACCGTCGTCCGACGGGACGAGCTCGAGCGCTTCCTCGACCGCGTGCCGAGCGACGTGGTCGTCGTGCTCGACGAGGCGTACCGCGAGTTCATCCGCGACCCCGAGGTGCCGGACGGTGTCGAGCTGTACCGGAACCGGCCCAACGTCTGTGTACTGCGGACGTTCTCGAAGGCGTACGGGCTGGCCGGCCTGCGCGTCGGTTTCGCCATCGCCCACGAGCCGGTCGCGGCGGCGCTGCGCAAGACGGCTGTGCCGTTCGGAGTGAGCCGGATTGCCCAGGAGGCGGCGATCGCCTCGCTGCGTGCCGAGGACGAGCTGCTGGGCCGGGTCGGTTCGCTGGTCTGTGAGCGCAACCGCGTGGTCGACGGGCTGCGCGGCCAGGGCTGGACGCTGCCCGAGTCCCAGGCCAACTTCGTGTGGCTGCCGCTGGGGGAGCGCGCGGTCGCCTTCACGGAGGCGTGTGAGGCGGCAGGTGTGGTCGTACGGCCGTTCCCCGGCGAGGGTGTGCGGGTGACGGTCGGGGAGACCGAGGCGAACGACATCCTCCTGAAGGTGGCGGAAGGATTCCGTAAGGAGTTCTAGGCGGTCGCCGACGGTGTTGAACGGGCTCGCGAGGTGACTCTCGCCGCTTCGCGAGCCCGGCGTAGGTCCGTAGGGGACCCCCCTTCGAGGCATCGAAAGCCAGTGCGCCATAATTGCTTGTGAATGTGAACGCGTTCACAAGCGCCCCCACGGCGACGTAAGGAGAGACGACGTGGAATTGGCTTTGGCGCCGGAGACGCTGGCGCGCTGGCAGTTTGGCATCACCACCGTCTACCACTTCCTGTTCGTCCCCCTGACGATCTCCCTCGCTGCCCTCACGGCCGGCCTGCAGACCGCGTGGGTGCGTACGGAGAAGGAGAAGTATCTCAAGGCGACCAAGTTCTGGGGCAAGCTCTTCCTGATCAACATCGCGATGGGTGTCGTCACCGGCATCGTGCAGGAGTTCCAGTTCGGCATGAACTGGTCCGACTACTCGCGCTTCGTCGGCGATGTCTTCGGTGCTCCCCTCGCCTTCGAGGCCCTGATCGCCTTCTTCTTCGAGTCCACCTTCATCGGGCTGTGGATCTTCGGCTGGGACAAGCTGCCGAAGAAGATCCACCTGGCCTGCATCTGGATGGTCTCGATCGGCACGCTTCTGTCGGCGTACTTCATCCTCGCGGCCAACTCCTGGATGCAGCACCCGGTCGGCTACCGGATCAACGAGGAGAAGGGCCGCGCCGAGCTGACCGACTTCTGGCTGGTCCTCACCCAGAACACGACACTCAACCAGGTCTTCCACAGCTTCTCGGCCGCCTTCCTGACGGGTGGCGCCTTCATGGTGGGCATCGCCGCCTTCCACCTGATGCGCAAGAAGCACATCCCGGTGATGCGGACGTCGCTCCGGCTCGGCCTGGTCACTCTGGCGGTCGGCGGTGTGCTCACCGCGGTCAGCGGGGACACCCTCGGCAAGGTCATGTACGAGCAGCAGCCGATGAAGATGGCCGCCGCCGAGGCCCTGTGGGAGGGCGAGAGCCCGGCACCGTTCTCCGTCTTCGCGTACGGGGACGTCGACAAGGGGCACAACAAGGTCGCCCTGGAGATACCCGGGCTGCTGTCCTTCCTGGCCCACAGCGACTTCGAGTCGTATGTGCCCGGCATCCACGACACCAACAAGGCCCTGCAGGAGAAGTTCGGGCCGGGTGACTACAAGCCCATCGTCCCCGTCGCCTACTGGGGCTTCCGGTGGATGATCGGCTTCGGCATGGCGTCCCTCTCCCTGGGCCTGCTGGGGCTGTGGCTCACGCGGAAGAAGTTCCTGCTGCCGGCCGCCCTGCGGACCGGGGAGGACGAGGTGCCGCATCTGGTGCTGCTGAAGAAGCCGCTCGGGTCGAGGCTCACCCGGCTGTACTGGCTGCTCGCCCTCTGGACGATGGCGTTTCCGCTGATCGCCAACGCCTGGGGCTGGATCTTCACCGAGATGGGCCGGCAGCCGTGGGTCGTCTACGGCCTGTTCCAGACCCGCGACGCGGTCTCCCCCGGTGTCTCCACGGGCGAAGTGCTCACCTCGATGATCGTCTTCACGACGCTCTACGCGATCCTCGCCGTGATCGAGGTCAAGCTGCTCGCGAAGTACGTCAAAGCCGGCCCGCCCGAGCTGACCGAGGCCGACCTCAACCCGCCCACGAAGATCGGCGGCGACTCCCGTGACGCCGACAAGCCGATGGCCTTCTCGTACTAGGCCGAGGGAGCTGCACAGTCATGGAACTGCACGACGTCTGGTTCGTCCTGATCGCCGTCCTGTGGATCGGCTACTTCTTCCTCGAAGGCTTCGACTTCGGGGTCGGCGTCCTCACCAAGCTGCTCGCCCGCAACCGGCCCGAGAAGCGGGTGCTGATCAACACGATCGGCCCGGTCTGGGACGGCAACGAGGTGTGGCTGCTCTCGGCCGGCGGCGCGACCTTCGCCGCCTTCCCCGAGTGGTACGCCACGCTCTTCTCGGGCTTCTACCTGCCTCTGCTGCTCATCCTGGTCTGCCTGATCGTCCGGGGTGTCGCCTTCGAGTACCGGGCCAAGCGGCCCGAGGAGAACTGGCAGCGCAACTGGGAGAACGCGATCTTCTGGTGCTCGCTGATTCCCGCGTTCCTGTGGGGCGTGGCCTTCGGCAACATCGTTCGCGGCGTGAAGATCGACCAGGACTTCGAGTACGTCGGAAATCTCTGGGACCTGCTCAACCCGTACGCACTTCTCGGCGGCCTCGTCACACTGACGCTGTTCACCTTCCACGGCGCGGTGTTCACGGCGCTCAAGACCGTCGGGGGGATTCGGGAGCGGGCACGGAAGCTGGCGCTCCAGGTCGGTCTGCTCACGGCCGGGTTGGCCTCGGTCTTCCTGCTCTGGACCCAGGTCGACAGCGGGGACGGCAAGAGCCTCGTCGCGATGATCGTGGCGGTCGCCGCCCTGGTCGCGGCGCTGGTGGCGAACCAGGCCGGGCGTGAGGGCTGGGCGTTCGCGCTGTCCGGCGTCACCATCGTGGCCGCCGTCGCGATGCTCTTCCTGTCGCTCTTCCCCGACGTCATGCCGTCTTCGCTCAATGAGGAGTGGAGTCTCACGGTCACCAACGCCTCGTCGAGCCCGTACACCCTGAAGATCATGACCTGGTGCGCGGGCATCGCCGCGCCGATCGTCGTGCTGTACCAGTCGTGGACCTACTGGGTGTTCCGTAAGCGGATCGGAACACAGCACATCGCCGCGGATGCTGCCGCCGGCTCCGCACACTGAGTCCGACAGGGGCATGTTTCACGTGAAACATGCCCCTTGAGACCCCTTCAGGCCTCTTGAGAAGAGGGTGTGTTTCACGTGAAACCGATCGACCCGCGACTGCTCCGATACGCCCGCGCCACCCGGTTCTTCCTGGTGGCGGTCGTCGGCCTGGGTGCCGTCGGTGCCGGGTTGGTCATCGCGCAGGCGATGCTGATCGCCGAGACGGTGGTCGGCGCGTTCCAGCACGGGATGTCAACCGCCGAACTGCGCACTCCCCTGCTGCTGTTGGTGGCCGTCGCCTGTGGCCGCGCGCTGGTCTCCTGGCTCACGGAGCTCGCCGCACACCGGGCGAGCGCGGCGGTGAAGTCGGAGCTTCGGGGGCGGCTGCTGGAGCGCTCCGCCCAACTGGGGCCCGGATGGCTGAGCGGGCAGCGCACTGGATCGCTGGTTGCCCTCGCCACGCGCGGAGTCGACGCCCTCGACGACTACTTCTCGCGCTATCTGCCGCAGTTGGGGCTCGCGGTGGTCGTTCCCGTGGCGGTGCTCGCCCGGATCGTCACCGAGGACTGGGTCTCCGCCGCCATCATCGTCGGCACGCTGCCGCTCATCCCCGTTTTCATGATGCTGATCGGCTGGGCCACCCAGTCCCGGATGGACCGTCAGTGGCGGCTGCTGTCCCGGTTGTCCGGGCACTTCCTGGACGTGGTCGCCGGGCTTCCGACCCTGAAGGTGTTCGGAAGGGCCAAGGCGCAGGCCGAGTCGATCCGGCGTATCACCGGCGAGTACCGGCAGGCGACGATGCGAACGCTGCGGATCGCGTTCCTGTCGTCGTTCGCGCTGGAGTTGCTCGCCACGATCTCGGTCGCGCTGGTCGCCGTGACCATCGGCATGCGGCTCGTGCACGGCGACATGGATCTGTACATCGGGCTGGTCATCCTGATCCTCGCGCCGGAGGCGTATCTGCCGTTGCGGCAGGTGGGCGCGCAGTACCACGCAGCGGCCGAGGGGCTGGCCGCGGCCGAGGAGATCTTCTCGGTTCTGGAGACTCCGGTACCGGCGTCGGGAACCAGGGCCGTGCCGGCGGGCGCGGCGGCCTTCGAGGGCGTGACGGTCCGCTATCCGGGCCGCACCGCCGAGGCCGTGTCCGATGCGACCTTCACCGTCGAGCCCGGGGAGACCGTCGCGCTCGTCGGGCCGAGCGGCGTGGGCAAGTCGACGCTGCTGAACGTACTGCTGGGGTTCGTGCGGCCGACCGAGGGCCGGGTGCGGATCGGGGGAGTCGATCTCACCGAGGCCGACCTGGAGCAGTGGCGGTCGCGCATCGCCTGGGTGCCGCAGCGGCCGCACCTGTACGCCGGGACGATCGCCGAGAACGTACGGCTCGCCCGTCCCGACGCGGACGACGCAGCGGTACGGCAGGCGCTTCAGGACGCGGGAGCGCTCACGTTCGTGGACGCCCTCCCCCAGGGTGTCGAGACCGTGCTGGGCGAGGACGGGGCCGGGCTGTCCGCCGGGCAGCGGCAGCGGCTCGCGCTGGCGCGGGCCTTCCTCGCCGACCGGCCTGTGCTGCTGCTCGACGAACCGACCGCCGCGCTCGACGGAGCGACCGAGGCCGAGGTGGTCGAGGCGGTGCGGCGACTGGCGGCAGGCCGGACCGTTCTGCTGGTGGTGCACCGGCCGGCGCTGCTGGACGTGGCGGACCGGGTGGTGCGGCTCGAGGAGCCCGCCCTCGCCTCGCGCGTGGAAACCGGGCCCCGGGCGTCCGCGGCGCGTCCGATCGAGTCCGCCCCGGCACCCGAGGCCGCGCAGGAGGAGCCCGCGTCCGAACCTGCGGCGCACAGCGGCGGCGTACTCGCCCGCGTCCGGGCCATGTCCGGGGCCCGGCGCGGCCGACTCGGACTCGCCCTGCTGCTCGGCAGCCTCGCGCTGGGCAGCGCCGTCGGGCTGATGGCCACGTCCGGATGGCTCATCTCCCGAGCCTCGCAGCAGCCGCCCGTGCTGTATCTGATGGTTGCCGTGACGGCCACGCGGGCCTTCGGGATCGGTCGGGCGGTGTTCCGGTACGCGGAGCGGCTCGTGTCGCACGACGCCGTGCTGCGGATGCTGGCCGACACCCGGGTCGCCGTGTACCGCCGACTGGAGCGGCTTGCGCCCGCCGGGTTGCGCCGGGCCCGACGGGGTGACCTGCTGTCACGGCTCGTGTCCGATGTGGACGCCCTGCAGGACTACTGGCTGCGGTGGCTGCTCCCGGCCGGCGCCGCGGTCGCCGTCTCCGCGGCCTCCGTCGGCTTCACCGCCTGGCTGCTGCCCGAGGCCGGGGCCGTGCTCGCCGTCGGGCTGCTCGCGGCCGGGGCCGGCGTCCCGCTGGTCACCGGCGCGGTGGCGCGGCGGGCGGAGCGCAGGCTGGCCCCCGCCCGAGGGGTACTCGCGACCCGCGTGGCCGATCTGCTCACCGGCACCGCGGAGCTCACCGTCGCCGGGGCGCTGCCCGCCCGTACCGCCGAGACCCGGCGGGCCGACGCGACACTCACCCGGATCGCCTCGCGCGCCGCCACCGCCACCGCCCTGGGCGACGGACTCACCGCGCTGATCTCCGGCCTGACCGTCGCCGGAGCCGCCCTGGTGGGCATCCAGGCGGTCGCCGACGCACGGCTGAGCGGCGTGGCGCTGGCCGTGGTCGTCCTCACCCCGCTGGCGGCCTTCGAGGCCGTGCTCGGGATGCCGCTCGCGGTGCAGTTCCGGCAGCGGGTGTGCAGGAGCGCCGAGCGTGTCCACGAGGTGCTGGACGCCCCCGAGCCCGTACGCGAACCGGAGCAGCCCCGGCAGGCGCCCGTATCGCCGTTCCCGCTCGTCCTCAAGGGCCTGGCCGCCCGGCACGCGGGACAGGACCGGAACGCACTCGCGGGGCTCGACCTGACGCTCGACAAGGGCCGCCGCATCGCGGTGGTCGGCCCGTCCGGGGCCGGCAAGACGACGCTGGCGCAGGTACTGCTGCGGTTCCTGGACGCGCACGCAGGCTCGTACACGCTGGCCGGCGTGGACGCGTACTCCCTGGACAGCGACGACGTACGGCGGCTCGTCGGACTGTGCGCGCAGGACGCGCACCTCTTCGACAGCTCGGTGCGGGAGAACCTGCTCCTCGCGAAGCGGGACGCGACCGAGGGCGAGCTGCGTGACGCGCTCGCGCGGGCCCGCTTGCTCGACTGGGCCGACGCACTGCCCGAGGGGCTCGACACGCTGGTCGGTGAGTACGGGGCGTGGCTGTCCGGCGGGCAGCGGCAGCGGCTCGCGCTGGCCCGGGCGCTGCTGGCGGACTTCCCCGTCCTCGTTCTCGACGAGCCCGCCGAGCACCTCGACCTGCCGACGGCGGACGCGCTCACCGCCGATCTGCTGGCCGCCACCGAGGGCCGTACGACGCTGCTCATCACGCACCGGCTGGCCGGGCTGGAGACCGTGGACGAGGTGATCGTGCTCGACGATGGACGGGTGGTGCAGCGCGGTGCCTACGCGGAGCTGGTCGCCGTGGACGGGCCGCTGCGGGCGATGGCGACGCGAGAGGCGCAGTCGGAGCTGACCGAAGCAGCGTCGATCCTGTAGCCATTCGCCATATTTGCGCTGCTCCATCCGTAGGCGTTTGCGCGCCATGCGTACGACTGGAACGGGATCGGGCTGCCCGCGCGGGCCACGATCGCTGTCATGCGTTCATCTCGCCGCTGTCCGCTGCTTGTTTCGGTGCTGCTCTGCGCTTTCGCCTTGCTCGCGGCCCGGCCCGCCGAGGAGTCCCGGCGCAGCCCGGAGGACGGCCGCGGGGACGTCGGCGTCGGCACCGAGGTGGCGCAGCTGTACGAGGACGCGGCCGTGGCCACGCAGCAGTACGAGGAGGGGTGGCGGGAGGCGAGGGTGCAGCGGGCGCGGGCCCGGCGGCTCGAAGGGCTCCTCGACCGTGAGCGGCGGGAGATCGTAGTGCTGCGCGAGGACCTGGGTCGACTCGCGCGCGCCCAGTACCGCACCGGCGGGGACCTTCCCCTCACCGCGCGCATGATCCTCGCGGACGACCCGGAAAAACTGATGGAGCGTGAGCATGCCGTGAGGAAGGCGGATCTCGTCGTCGACAACGCGATCGACAAGAGCCGCCGCGCGGAGATCCGGCTCGCGGCGGACGAGGCGAGGGCTGCGGCGGCGTGGCAGGACCTGGAGAAACGGAACGCTGAACTAGCCAAGTTGAAGAAGAGCATCGAGCAGAAGCTCGAAGAGGCGCGGTGGCGGCTGCAGGGGCAGGCGAACGCCTCCGCCATGGCGGGCATCTGCCGTGGTGCGGTGCGGCTCGACCAGCCGAAGCTGTCCTTCACCCGCGACTGGGTCGCACCGGTGGAGAAGTACGTGTTGTCCGCCGGGTTCGGCACGGGTGGTGCGCGATGGGCGAACCGGCACACAGGGCAGGACTTCGCGGTGCCGATCGGTACGCCGGTGCGGGCGGTCGGTGAGGGCAGGGTCGTGAGGGTGTCGTGCGGGGGCGCCTTCGGCATCGAGATCGTGGTCGAGCACCGCGGCGGCTACTACACGCAGTACGCGCATCTCGCCTCGGTCGCCGTCGACCAGGGGGATCGCGTGCTGCCGGGGCAGTGGGTCGGGCAGTCGGGCGACACCGGCAACTCGACCGGCCCGCACCTGCACTTCGAGGTGCGGGTCGCCCCCGAGCTGGGTTCGGGGGTGGATCCGGTGCCTTGGCTGGCCGCACGGGGTGTGAATCTGTGACCCGGTGGCGTGGTCGCCCGTCCGCGCCGCAGAGCGTCACGAGGCAGCTGGTTGCGCGTACGGGAACGACTGCTACACCCGCTCCGCCAGCATCCGCTCGATCACGACCGCGACCCCGTCCTCGTTGTTCGCGACCGTCCGCCCCGAGGCCGCGGCAATCACGTCCGGGTGCGCGTTGCCCATGGCGTACGACTGGCCCGCCCATGTGAGCATCTCGACGTCGTTGGGCATGTCACCGAAGGCGACGACCTCCTCGTGCGAGATGCCACGCTCGGCACAGCACAAGGCGAGTGTGCTGGCCTTGGAGACACCCGGCCCACTGATCTCCAGCAGGGCGCTGGGACTGGAGCGGGTGACATTGGCGCGATCGCCGATGGCGAGCCGGGCGAGGGTGAGGAAGGCGTCCGGGTCGATCTCGGGGTGATAGGCGAGGATCTTGAGCACCGGCTCGTCGGCGCCGGACGCGTCGGGCGCCAGGAGCTGCTCGGCCGGAGCGAGCATGTCCGGCGTCTCCATGTGCAGCTTCGGATAGGCGGGCTCCTGGTAGAAGCCGTATGTCTGCTCGACGGCGTACACCGTGCCCGGGGCCGCGTCGCGCAGCAGCCGTACGGCGTCCAGGGCGTTCTCCCGTGCAAGCTCCCGGACCTTCACGAACCGGTGGGTGCCGGGGCCGCCGTGCAGGTCGACCACCGCGGCACCGTTGCCGCAGATCGCCAGGCCATGACCATGGACATGGTCGCTGACGACGTCCATCCAACGGGCCGGGCGGCCGGTGACGAAGAAGACCTCGATGCCCGCGTCCTCGGCGGCCGCGAGGGCGGCGACCGTGCGCGGCGACACCGACTTGTCGTCCCGCAGCAGCGTGCCGTCGAGGTCGGTGGCGATCAGCCGGGGCGGAACCATGGGGGAGGCCGGGGTCTCGGGCTGTCGAGTCGCTGAGGTCACCGCGCCATTCTCGCGCATATGCCCGCACTGGCGTGCAGGAGTCCGCGCAGGTGAGTGGATACCGCCCTCACCTGTGTCGTTGCGATCGGCGGGCTCAGCCCAGCTGAGCCGGTGCCTCCATGGCGATCTGCTCGAAGACCTTGTCCTCTGCGGCGAAGTCCGAGTCGGGGATGGGCCAGTGGATCACGATCTCGGTGAAGCCCAGTTCCTGGTGCCGTCCTGCGAAGTCCACGAACGCGTCGAGGGATTGCAATGGCTGGCCACGGTCCGGGGTGAAACCGGTGAGCAGGACCTTGTCCATGGCATCTGCGTCACGGCTGGCGTCCGCACACGCCTTGCCGAGTTTGTCCACCTGATCGCGCAGAGCCTGGCGCGACTGCTCAGGCGTGCCCGACTCGTACAACTTGGGGTCGCCGGTGGTCACCCACGCCTGCCCGTACCGCGCGGCGAGCCGTAGCCCGCGCGGGCCGGTGGCAGCCACCGCGAACGGCAGCCGGGGGCGCTGCACACAGCCCGGGATGTTGCGCGCCTCGTGCGCCGAGTAGAAGTCGCCCTCGTACGACACCGCGTCCTCGGTCAACAGCCGGTCCAGCAGCGGCACGAACTCGCCGAACCGGTCGGCACGCTCCAGCGGGGACCAAGGGTCCTGCCCCAGGGCCGTGGCGTCGAAGCCGGTGCCGCCCGCGCCGATGCCCAGCGTGACCCGGCCACCGGAGATGTCGTCCAGGGAGATCAGCTCCTTGGCGAGGGTCACCGGGTGGCGGAAGTTCGGTGAGGTCCTCGATCGTCCTGCGGAGCGCATTGACCTCCCGCTTCAGCGCCGCAACCTCCACAGCCGCCTGGGAGGCTTGGGAGGAGGCAGTGCCGGCCCGGTCACGGGTCTCGCTGTGGTCCTGCCGGATGAGTGATACGGCATCGGATACCTGCTGGCTCAGCTGCTGATGGCTTGTGTCCAGTTGAGCTCCGAGGACGTCCACCGAATCCTTGATGGCGTTCTTGGTGTCCACCAGTACCGTGATTCGGTGCACACTTAGGCGGGGGTCGTCCCGTCGATGGCCTCGACCACGTCGAGCAGGGCGATGCTCTCCGGGGCGCGGGTCAGTGCGTAGCCGCCGGACTTGCCCTGCACGGAGTGGATGAGGCCGACGCGGGCGAGGGACTGGAGCTGTTTGGCGAGGTAGCTGCCGGAGACGTCGTGCAGTTCCGCGAGTCTGACCGCTGGGACGGGTCTGCTGCTCGTGGTGAGGGCAACGCAGCAGTGCAGCGCCCACTCGACGCCGTTGGACGTCTTCATTGCTTCATCCACCCCTTTACTCGGTCACTTCCTGTCCGAATATTTCTCGGACAGGAAGTGACCGAGTTTGGCCGGACGGCCCCTGGTCGCATCATGGTGGGCCCCACATCCAGGCCGCCGAACTGACCCAGGACGTTGGTCTGCGCTGCTCGCCAACTCGACCGCGGCGGTCTTCGGACTCAGCATGCCGCCCGCGCTCCTGGGTCCGGTGTCGGGCGCACACTTCAACCCCGCGGCGACCCCTCTCTGAATGGTGGACCGCATGACGCGGTGGCGCCGGAGTCGCCCTGCACGAGACAGCCGTGTACCTGTCCGCGCACATGGCCTCCTCACCGGCGGTCCAGGGATCGTCCGGGAGAGCGGACAGAGGCCGCCCTCCCAGGCTGATCCCCCGACGAGGGCATCGCCGGACCAGGTGTCTCCAGAGCGAAACGGCCCACCTGCCAACGCGCGCTCGGCCCTCGGGGCATCGACTCCGCGCCGGGAGAAGAGCCCGCCTGCGAAGGGAACCACCGACTCACAGTTCTCAAGGCCCTGGCGACCGAGGACCGCCGGTGACATGCCCCGGCCCTGTCAGACCACCTCGCCGACCGGTTTGGCGGCGTAGTCAGCCTGCGCCAGCAGGGCGTCGGCATCGTCAACCGGCGGGTAGATGAGCTGGGTGTTGATCAGGACCTTCGTCTCCTTGGCCGCCTGGCCTGTCATCTGAACCTCGCGGTCCCACCCCATGGTGATAAGTGCTCCGGTCGGCCCCAGGTCCAGGCCCGTGCCGTACGGTTCCGGAGCGAAGGGAACCTGCTTCAGACCAAGCAGATCGGCCACAACGTTGTGGCCGGCGAACCTGCCCAGCGGCATGGCATGCTGGCAGCTCTGCGTCACGGTGTGGCCTTCCTCCGCCATCGCAGCTGCCGTGTCACCGGCCGCGTAGACGTCCGAGGTGCCGACGACGCGCAGGAACTCGTCGACGTGCAGTCGGCCCAGGCGGTCGCGTTCGCCGGGGATGAACGCGGTGAGCGGACTGGCGGTCATGCCTGCCGTCCACACCACCGTTGCCGCGGGAATGACCTCCCCGTCGGAGAGGCGGACCTCGTGTTCGGTGAGCGACTCCACCGTGCGGCCCAGCCGCTGCTCGACCCCGAGGGACTCCAGCGCACTCTCGATGTGAGGACGCGGTCCGGGCCCGAGCTCCGGGCCCACGACATCCGCTCGTTCGACCAGGACGACGCGCACGGGATCCGTGCAACCCCAAGCGTCGGCGACCGCCTTGAGACGACCACCGATTTCTGTGGCGACCTCCACACCGGTGAATCCCGCCCCCACCACCACGGCGGTGAAGCGCCCCTGCCGCGGCTCTGCCTCCGGCAGTCGCTGCAAGTGGTACTCGAACGCGGCGGCTGCCGAAAGCGTGTCGACGTTGAACATCCGCTGGGCCCCGGGGAGCTTCGGCTGGACCAACTGGCTGCCGGTCGCCAGGACCAGGCGGTCGTACGAGATGATGTCGGTCCGGCCGTCCCTGCCGGTGGCGGTGACCGATCGGGCGGCCGTGTCGATGTGGGTCACTGTGGCAGCGATGCGGCGGACACCGACCGGCCCGAGAATCCGGTCGAGCGGGACGCGCATCTTCTCGGGATCGGCCTCGTAAAGCCGCGGCCGCATCACCAGGTCGTCACCGCTGCTGACCAGGGTGACCTGAAGCTCCGACTCCGGGATCCCGTTCTCACGGGCGGTGCGCACGGCGCTGGCAGCGCTCCACACGCCGGCGAAACCGCCACCAATTACCAGGATGTTTTTCATCCAGATTTTCCTTCCGGCTCTGCCATCGAGACCCCGGTCGAACCGGCACTGCGGGCACTCGACTTCGACAGGACTCATGTGCAGCACGGTGCTGCAGGCGAGGATTTTCTGGATATTATTTATCCTGGATATCTAGTGTCAAGGTTTCTGCGCAGGGGCAGGCCAGGGCGCGCCCGGCATACCACGCACTCAGGACGACGAGGCCGCCGGTGAGGACGGCCGGCCCGCACCCCGACCGCGCCTCCTCCACCATCCTCAGCGATCCGGACGGCAAAGGCGGCAGACGGTCGCCTGCGCCGGCTTCGGCACCGCGCTTCCGCGACGACCCGTCATGCAGCAGATGCGGAGAGGTTGTAAAACGGCGAGGTGCGGATCACGCGGCTGACCGTGGACGACGTTAACCACCGGGCTTCGCCGGCAGTGCCAGGGCAAGTACCCGGCCGGGATCGCCAGCGCCGCCGTCGGCGCCCGCGCCAAGGGAGGGCCGGTCGGCGATGCCAGGGTGGAGCGCGGACGCCGCGAGCTTTCTTGACGGACCGCATAACTGGATCCTTAGTATCCAGTTATGCGGACGAGTAAGGGTGTTGAGTGGGCGATGCATACGCTGCTCAACCTTGCATTGCTGGGAGACGGCGAGCCGGTGACGACCGCGCAACTGGCTGCTGCCCATGACCTGTCGGCGTCCTACTTGAACAAGCAGCTGCAGTTGCTGGTCAAGGCCGGTCTGCTGGAGTCCGTGCCGGGTGCGCGGGGCGGCTTTCGGCTGGCCCGCCCCCTGGAGGCGATGTCGGCACTGGATGTTGTCCTTGCCGTGGAGGGGGATGAGCCCCTCTTCCGCTGCACTGAGATCCGTCGGTGCGGCACCATCGGGGAGCGATGCCCCGAGGCCAGTTTCGCCCAGTCGTGCGCGGTGAAGGTTGCCATGGGGCGAGCCGAAGCGGCCTGGCGGAAGGCGCTGGCCGAGCAGAGCCTCGCCGATGTGCAGGCTGCGGCCGCCGCACAGGCTCCCGCCGTGCCGGCACGGGTTCGCCAAGCGTTTGGGCGCGACTGATCCTGTTCTCGCGCGGCATGACCGCACACTCTTTGCGCAGGCGCCTGATCAACAACGCGGGCATCATGCTGCCCGAGAACCTCCTCGACCCGGCCTCCCTGCCCGTCGCCGAGGACCACGTCACCGTCAACCTGCTGGGCACGATCCGCATGACGTTCGCCTTCCTGCCCCTGCTGGTCGACAAGGCGGACGCGGTGGTCATCAACGTCTCCTCCGGGCTCGCGTTCGCGCCCCTGCCGGCCACCCCGACGTACTCGGCGACCAAGGCCGCAGCGCACTGCACTGCCGCCCCGGCGGCCGTGAGGGGGTCGTACGCTCCAGGCTGCGCCGGACTTCTGGACTGTGACTCATGGCCGGAGCGGTTCCGGCGAGGTGGCGGCCGCTTGCTCGCGGCCTCGACACCGACTGCACAGCCTCCGAGCCGGCCCCAGGTCGGCTCTTTCTTCGGCTGACCGAGCAGCGTCGTAGGCTCTGAGCCATGAGTGTGCGCCTGAGTACCGTGATCCTCCCGTACCGCCGCTGGCACGAAGAGGGCCGTGTCGCATGGCAGCGCGCGGAGGAGCTCGGGTTTTACACCGCGTACACCTACGACCATCTCTCCTGGCGTTCGTTCCGGGATGGGCCGTGGTTCGGGGCGGTACCGACGCTGACAGCCGCTGCGGGTGTCACGGAGCGTATACGCTTGGGCACCCTGGTTACGTCGCCCAATTTCCGGCACCCGGTGACCCTCGCCAAGGAGCTGATCTCCCTGGACGACATCTCCGGTGGCCGGGTCACGCTGGGCATCGGCGCGGGCGGCACCGGCTTCGACGCCACGGCCCTGGGGCAGGACCCTTGGTCCCCGCTGGAGCGTGCCGACCGGTTCGGCGAGTTCGTGCCGCTGCTGGACCGGCTGTTGACCGAGGACGCGGTGTCGTACGAGGGCGACTTCTACTCGGCGCACGAGGCGCGCAACATCCCGGGCTGTGTGCAGCGCCCCCGGCTGCCGTTCGCGGTGGCTGCCACCGGCCCGCGCGGGCTACGGCTCGCCGCGCGGTACGGGCAGGCGTGGGTGACCACCGGCGACCCCAAGTTGTACGAGTCGGGTACGCCTGAGCAGTCGCGCCAGGCTCTGCGCGATCAGGTGGACAAACTCGGCAAGGCGTGTGCGGACGCCAGCCGTGACGCAGATGCCATGGACAAGGTCCTGCTCACCGGTTTCACCCCGGACCGTGGCCGGCCGTTGCAGTCCCTCGACGCGTTCGTGGACTTCGCCGGCCTGCACCAGGAACTGGGCTTCACCGAGATTGTGATCCACTGGCCCATCCCCGACTCGGACTTCGCCGCGGACGAAGGAGTCTTCGAGCGCATTGCGACGGAGGCAGTCGCGCAGCTGGCCTGACGGATCTCCTGAGAATCATGGGTCCGGGGCAGTCAGAGGCAGGTGATCAGGTCACGTCACTGAGCACCCCACGACAGACCGCTTTCACGAGCGGATCACGCGCTGAGCGTTTCGTCGCCAAAGGGCGAGAAGCACAGGGGAGTCCGACGGGGCAGGTCGTGATGGGCAGACGTCGAAGTGGCTGATCCGGCAGGTGTCGGACGGTGAGGCCGGGCCGAGGTTGACCGCAGTGCCGTCATCCGCGACGCGCCAGCGCCTGCCGACGGGGATGCGCCCGATTGGCCAGTCACCGGGCTCGATCATGACCCAGCGTCCTCGGACCGTCCGATACCATTCGGCTTCTCCGGCGCATGCGTCGCACGTCGTCGACCTCGATGTACTGGCGTCCGGCACGGCCGTGGCCGAGTGAGCCGCATAGGCCAGGGCCTCAGCCGTGGTCGCCAGCACTTCGCCCACCAGCACCGGTTCGCGACTCGGGTGGCCGGAACCCGCCTCCTCACACGCGGTGCAGAGAGCCATCCCAAGGCTTGCGATCCATCGGGCACGCGGATCGTCGCAGGCATCGCAGCGCAACTTGGCTGCGACAGCACAACGTCCCTGTGGCCAACAGTCGTCGCAGACCACGAGATGCGGATCGTTCCGTCGGGGCCGGCCGGTTCCGACCGCTCCGCGCTCATCGCATCGCTTGCCCGAGATCATGAACCCCCACCCACAAGACATTCGCCGAGACACCGGCGACCGGCTGTGCAGATCTTCGCACTACCCACCGACAAGCGGTCGAGGACAGCGGGGGAGTCGATTCCTCCTGGTCAGGCTGCGATAGGCGAAAAAGCCTTGATTGAGGTGACCAAGGTGCCCAGACGCAGCCAGTCGGTGACGGCTGCGGCGGTCAGCGTCGGCACGGCACCGAACCACGGGCCGTCCCGGAAGCTGCGCCAGGACAGGTGGTCGTAGGTGAAGGCGCCGTGGAAGCCGAGCTGCTCCGCGCGCTGCCACGTCGTACGGCCTCCCTCGTGCCAGCGGCGGTACGGGAGGATCACGGTGCTCAGGCGCAAGCTCATGCCACCGAGCCTAAGCGGCCCGAGCTGTTTCACCTTGATTCTTGCGAGGATGCCCCGGCGTTCACGCCGGGGAGGAATCGCATCCCGTGACGGCGGCGCGGAGCGTCGCCGTGTCCGGCCTCCCGGGGCGCGGAGCGCCCGCAAGACCCCGGCGGAGCCGCCGGGGGGAAGCGAACGCGCGTGCCTGTGTTCGCTGGTTGTGGTGACTGTGGCGTGATGAGGGTACGGGTGTGCGGGTGTCGCACGTACGGTCTCCTCGTGGAAGCCGGGATGAGCGGGCGGGGCGGGGGTGATGTCGTGCCGGTGGTGAGGGAGGTCGGGGAGGGCGGGCATGCCCGGTACACCTACCGGCTGCGCGTGTCGTCGACCGCCCGCGCCGCGCTGCTCGCCGAGTGGGACCGGTGCCGGTGGGTGTGGAACGAGTGCGTGGCCAAGTCCAAGGCCGTGCACGCGCACAACACGGCGCACCCCGAGGACAGGCTGACGTGCGGCCCGGCCCGGCTCGACAGGATGCTGACCGAGGCCCGCGAGCGCACCCCGTGGCTGCGCGCGGGCAGCTCGGTGCCGCAGCAGCAGACCGTCCGGGACTTCGGCAAGGCCCGCGCCAAGGCGCAGAAGGACATCAAGGAGCGCCTGCCCCTCAGACAGCGGGCCGGGATGCCCGGGTGGAAGAAGAAGCGCGAGAGCGACCCGACGCTGAACTACACCCGGCGCGGCTTCCGTCTGAAGGACGGCCGCCTGCACCTCGCCGGGAACATCGTGCTGACCGTGGTGTGGTCGCGGGCCCTGCCCGCTGCCCCGTCCAGCGTGCGCGTGTACTGCGACAGCGTCGGCCACTGGTGGACCTCCTTCGTCGTGCCCGTCGAAGTCCAGCCGCTGCCGGAGACCGGCCAGGTGATCGGCGTGGACTGGGGCGTGAAGGAGACCGCAACCACCACCAGCGACGCCCACGACCTCCCGCACGCCGAGCACGGCCGGAAGGCCCAGGCGAAGCTGTCGCGGTACGACCGGATGATGGCCCGCCGCAAACCCGCCAAGGGGCAGGCGGCCTCCAAGGGCTACCGCGCGGCCAAGAAGCTGCGCGCGAAGGCGCACAAGAAGGTGGCCCGGCAGCGGCAGGACACCGGCCGTAAATGGGCCAAACGCGTCGTATGTGACCACGACGCCATCGCGGTGGAGGACTTCCGCCCGAAGTTCCTCGCCAGGACGTCGATGGCGCGCAAGGCGGCCGACGCGGCGATCGGCGCCACCAAGAAGGCTCTGCTGGAGATGGGCCGCAAGCACGGGCGCGACGTCCGCCTGGTGCATCCCGCGCACACCACCATGGACTGCGCATCGTGCGGAGCGAGAACCAAGCACGCACTGCCGCTGTCGGAACGCACCTACACCTGCACCGCGTGCGGAGCCGTGTCCCCCAGGGACAAGAACTCCGCCCGCGTGATGCTGGTCCGGGCTGGTCTCAACCCGGCTGGTGCCGAGGGCGTAAGACCTCCCGGGCCGCTGGCCCAGGTGGCGGCCTGAGCCAGGAATCCCCTCCCCTTCAGGGAGGGGAGGATTCAAGTGAAACGCTCACCGTACGCGCGCGGCTGCTCAGCCGCGGGGTGAGCGTGGTCATCGGGATCCACTCGTTGTGGGTGCGGTCGCCGGGCATCGGTGCGACCAGCGCGGTTCAGTGCGGCTCGGGGAAGTGCAGGTACTGCGGTGGGACGGCCTTCGTCAGCCACACGCCGTTCGCGCTGACCCGGAAGATGTGGCCGTCTCGGTGCATCGCGCCGGTGTCCACCGACAGCACGACGGGACGGCCGCGGCGGGCGCCGACCCGGGTCGCGGTCTCGCGGTCGGCCGAGAGGTGCACGTCGTGGCGGTTCATGGGCCTGAGTCCGTCGGCGCGGATCGCGTCCAGGTTGCCGGCCACCGTGCCGTGGTAGAGGTACGACGGCGGGGTCGCCGGGGGCAGTCCGAGGTCCACCTCGACGCTGTGCCCCTGGCTGGCGCGGATCCGCGTGCCTTCGATGGCGAAGCGCTTCTTGTCGTTGGCGGCGACCACGTGGTCGAGTTCCTCCCGGGTGAACCGGAAGCCGTGCGCGGCGGCCGCGGCGATCAGCGTGTCGATCTCGACCCAGCCGCCCTCGTCGAGAGTGAGCCCGATCCGTCCGGGCTGGTGGCGCAGGTGCTTCGAGAGGTACTTCGACACCTTCACGGTGCGTCTTTCATCCATCCCACCAGCGTGCCGGGCGAGACGTGGATCACGCACATTATTTTGCTCGGGATGTTTGATCCACAAGCATCGTGAGTTTTCCACAGGGGAATGGGCGCTCCTGTGGACAACCGGCCCGGAACCTCACAGGGTGTAGGCGCCTCGTGCCCGGCTCCCGCTCACAACGGCGGTTCCACCCGTGCGATCCTCCGCAACGCCCGAGGCATGAACCGGGCGAGCAGATAGGCGCCGCGTGCCTCGGGCGTCACCGGAACGACCGCCTCGTTGCGGACGACCGCCCGCAGGATGGCGTCGGCGACCTTCTCCGGCGGGTAGTTCCGCAGCCCGTACAGGCGCGCGGACCTCTTCTGGCGCCGCTTCTCCTCCTCCGCGTCCACGCCCGCGAACCGAGCCGTGGATGTGATGTTGGTGTTGACGAAGCCGGGGCATATCGCCGTGACGCCGATGCCCTGCCCGGCGAGTTCGGCGCGCAGGCACTCGCTCAGCATCAGCACGGCGGCCTTGGAGGTGCTGTACGCGGGCAGCGCCCTGGAGGGCTGGTACGCCGCCGCTGAGGCGACGTTGACGATGTGGCCGCCCTGCCCGCGCGCGGCCATCTGCCGGCCGAACAGCCGGCAGCCGTGGATCACGCCCCACAGATTGACGTCGAGGACCTTGCGCCAGTCCTCCGGTGTGGTGTCGAGGAAGGGGCCGGACAGCCCGATTCCGGCGTTGTTCACCAGGACGTCCACCACGCCGTACTCGGCCGCGACCTTCTCCGCGAGCTTCTCCATGGCCTGCTCGTCGGAGACGTCGACGGTCTCCGCCCGGGCCGCCGGAGCCCCGATCAGGCGGGACGTCTCCGCCGTACGGGCCGCCCCCCTCCGCGTCCCGGTCGACGGCGATCACGCGCGCGCCGGACCGGGCGAACGCCAACGCCGTGGCCCGCCCGATGCCGCTGCCCGCCCCCGTGACCAGGACGAGCTGACCGCCGAAGCGGTCGGCGTACCGTCCGGTCGCCTCGATCACCGGCCTGCCCGACTCGTTCGCCAGCACGAACTCCTCGATCCAGGCGGCCAGCTGATCGGGGCGCGTGCGCGGGATCCAGTGCTTGGCCGGGAGCGTGCGGCGGGTCAACTGAGGAGCCCACCGTTCCAGTTCGTCGTAGAGCTTCTCGGACAGGAACGCGTCCCTCAGGGGCGTGATGAGTTGCACGGGCGCGTGCGCGTACGCGTCCGGGCGGGGTCTGCGCAGCCGGGGCCGTACGTTGTCCCGGTACAGCCACGCCCCGTGCGCCGCGTCGGTGGGCAGCGACGAGGTCGGGTAGTCGCCGCCGGGGAACTTCTCGACGCGTTCCAGGATGCGCGGCCAGTGCTTGCCGAGGGGGCCTCGCCAAGCCAGTTCGGGCAGCACGGGCGTGTGCAGCAGGTACACGTACCAGGACTTGGCGCCCTGGCTCAGGAGTTGGCCGACGCGGCGCGGGGTCGGGCGCTTTACGCGCCGCTGGATCCAGTGGCCGTAGTGGTCCAGCGAAGGACCGGACATCGAGGTGAAGGACGCGATCCGGCCCTCGGTGCGCCGAACGGTGACGAATTCCCAGGACTGCACCGAGCCCCAGTCGTGCCCCACGAGGTGCACCGGACGGTCCGGGCTGACCGCGTCCGCGACGGCGAGGAAGTCGTCCGTCAGCTTCTCCAGAGTGAATCCGCCGCGCAGGGGCTGCGGCGCCGTGGACCGGCCGTGGCCCCGCACGTCGTACAGCACGACGTGGAAGTGGTCGGCGAGGCGGGCGGCCACCTCGGACCAGATCTCCTTGCTGTCCGGGTAGCCGTGCACGAGCACGACCGTCGGCTGCTCCGGGTCCCCCAGCTCGGCCACGCACAGCTCGACCCCGCCCGTACGCACCCGGCGCTCCCGCGCGCCCTTCAGCACCGTCACTTCTCCTCCGCTCAGCGCCTGACGTGCGGCACATCGTCGTCCGGTTGAGGTACGTGCTCGTCACGAGACATCGGCGAATCTGACACTTGTTAGAGGCCGCGTCAACAGGCGTGGCCGTTCGACCTCAGGGGGATCCTCAGGGTCCCGTACTACTCGAGAGTGACTCCAAGACGGCTCTGCGGTCTGACGACTGGCGTGGCCCGCGTCACTACCGTCTGGGACGTGACTGTGATCGCGACCGAAAGCCTGAGCAAGCGGTTCCCCAGGGTGACCGCGCTTGACCGGCTCTCCGCGGACGTCGGGCCCGGTGTGACCGGACTCGTCGGAGCCAACGGGGCCGGCAAGTCCACACTGATCAAGATCCTGCTGGGTCTGTCCCCTGCCACCGAGGGCCGTGCCGAAGTGCTCGGCCTCGACGTCGCCACCAAGGGCGCCGCCATCCGCGAGCGCGTGGGGTACATGCCGGAGCACGACTGTCTGCCGCCCGACGTCTCGGCCACCGAGTTCGTCGTCCACATGGCGCGCATGTCCGGCCTGCCGCCCACCGCCGCGCGTGAGCGCACCGCGGACACCCTGCGCCATGTCGGCCTGTACGAGGAGCGGTACCGCCCCATCGGCGGCTACTCGACCGGTATGAAGCAGCGCGTGAAGCTCGCGCAGGCCCTGGTCCACGACCCGCAGCTGGTCTTCCTGGACGAGCCGACCAACGGCCTGGACCCGGTCGGCCGCGACGAGATGCTCGGCCTGATCCGCCGCATCCACACCGACTTCGGCATCTCGGTTCTGGTCACCTCCCACCTCCTGGGCGAACTGGAACGCACCTGCGACCACGTCGTCGTCATCGACGGCGGCAAGCTCCTGCGCTCCAGCTCCACCACGGACTTCACCCAGACCACGACGACCCTCGCAATCGAGGTCACCGACACCGACGAACACCCGGACGGCACCCGCGCGGTGCGCGAAGCGCTCCACGCGCGCGGGGTGACCGTCGACGCCGGCAGCGGCCTGCCCGGCGCCGGACACGTCCTGCTGCTCACCGCGCAGGGCGAGGAGACCTACGACCTGGTCCGGGACACCGTCGCCGACCTCGGTCTCGGCCTGGTCCGCATGGAGCAGCGCCGGCACCACATCTCGGAGGTCTTCACGACCGACACCGACACCGACGAGCAGCGGAAGGAGGCGGTCGGCCATGGCAGTTGAGCACCCCGTAGCGTCCCCGCCGGGTGACCAGACCCGCATCCACAACATCGGCTACCGCACCTACGACGGCCCGCGCCTGGGCCGCTCCTACGCCCGCCGCTCCCTCTACTCGCAGTCCCTGCGCGGCGCCTACGGCCTCGGCCGCTCGGTGAAGTCCAAGGTGCTGCCGATGCTGCTGTTCGTGGTGATGTGCGTGCCCGCGGCCATCATGGTCGCCGTCGCCGTCGCCACCAAGGCGAACGACCTGCCCGTCGAGTACACCCGCTACGCGATCGTCATGCAGGCCGTCATCAGCCTGTACGTCGCCTCACAGGCACCCCAGTCCGTCTCGCGCGACCTGCGCTTCAAGACCGTGCCGCTGTACTTCTCACGGCCGATCGAGACCGCCGACTACGTCCGCGCGAAGTACGCGGCACTGGCCTCGGCGATGTTCATCCTGACCGCCGCCCCACTGCTCGTCCTCTATGTGGGCGCTCTGCTGGCCAAGCTCGACTTCGCCGACCAGACCAAGGGATTCGCACAGGGACTCGTCTCCGTGGCACTGCTCTCGCTGCTCTTCGCCGGCCTCGGCCTGGTCATCGCGGCGGTCACCCCGCGCCGCGGCTTCGGCATCGCGGCCGTGATCGCCGTACTGACCATCTCCTACGGCGCGGTCTCCACCCTCCAGGCCATCGCCGAGGTGCAGAACAGCACCGGATCCATCGCCTGGATCGGCCTCTTCTCGCCGATCACGCTCATCGACGGAGTGCAGTCCGCGTTCCTCGGCGCGACCTCGGTGTTCCCCGGAGGCGCCGGCCCGACGAACGGGGAGGGCGTGGTCTACGTCCTCGTCGCCCTCGGCCTGATCGCCGCCTGCTACGGCCTCCTGATGCGCCGCTACCGAAAGGTCGGACTGTGACCACGCTCTCCATCGACCATGTCTCCCGCTGGTTCGGCAACGTGGTCGCCGTCAACGACATCACCATGACGATCGGCCCCGGCGTCACCGGCCTGCTCGGCCCGAACGGCGCCGGAAAGTCCACCCTCATCAACATGATGGGTGGCTTCCTGGCCCCCTCCACCGGCACGGTCACCCTCGACGGCCGGCAGGTGTGGCGCAACGAGTCGATCTACAAGCACATCGGCATCGTCCCCGAGCGCGAGGCGATGTACGACTTCCTCACCGGCCGCGAATTCGTCGTCGCCAATGCCGAGTTGCACGGCCTGGGCGCGAAGGCGGCGCAAAAGGCCCTGGCCACGGTCGAGATGGAGTACGCCCAGGACCGCAAGATCCAGACGTACTCCAAGGGCATGCGCCAGCGTGTGAAGATGGCGTCCGCCCTGGTCCACGACCCGTCACTCCTCCTCCTGGACGAGCCCTTCAACGGCATGGACCCACGCCAGCGCATGCAGCTGATGGACCTCCTGCGGAAGATGGGCGACGAGGGCCGCACGGTGCTCTTCTCGTCCCACATCCTCGAAGAGGTCGAGCAACTCGCCTGGCACATCGAGGTCGTCGTCGCCGGACGGCACGCGGCCAGCGGCGACTTCCGCAAGATCCGCCGGCTGATGACCGACCGGCCGCACCGCTACCTGGTGCGCTCCAGCGACGACCGCGCCCTCGCGGCCGCGCTGATCGCCGACCCGTCGACGTCCGGCATCGAAGTCGACCTGACGGAGGGCGCGTTGCGTATCCAGGCCGTCGACTTCGGCCGTTTCACCGCCCTGCTGCCGCGGGTGGCCCGGGACCACGGCATCCGTCTGCTGACGGTCTCGCCGTCCGACGAGTCCCTCGAGTCCGTGTTCTCGTATCTGGTCGCGGCGTAGGAGGCCGAAGATGTACGACCCCACAGTCGCCCGCCTCACCTACCGGGCCCTGCTCGGCCGACGCCGGGCCCTGATCCTCGGCGCGCTGCCGCTGCTGCTGATCGCCATCTCCGTGGTGGTGCGCGGCCTCGCCGGCGCGGACGACCAGACCGCGGCTGACCTGCTCGGCGGGCTGGCGCTCGCCACGATGGTGCCGATCATCGGCGTCATCGCGGGCACGGGCGCCATCGGGCCGGAGATCGACGACGGCTCGGTGGTGTACCTGCTGTCCAAGCCGGTGAAACGGCCGACGATCATCTTCACCAAGCTGATCGTCGCGATCGCCGTGACCATGGTGTTCTCGGCGGTGCCCACGCTCATCGCGGGCCTGATCCTGAACGGTAACGGCCAGCAGATCGCCGTCGCCTACACGGTGGCCGCGCTGGTCGCCTCCATCGCCTACGCGGCCCTGTTCCTGCTGCTCGGCACGGTGTCCCGGCACGCGGTCGTCTTCGGCCTCGTCTACGCGCTCGTCTGGGAGGCCCTGTTCGGCTCCCTGGTGGCCGGGGCGCGCACGTTGAGCGTCCAGCAGTGGTCGCTGGCGGTGGCCCACCGGGTCGGCGAAGGCGACCTGGTGACCTCCGACGTCGGGCTGCCGACCGCGACGGTGCTGCTGGTGGCGGTCACGGTGCTCGCCACCTGGTACGCCGGCCAGAAGCTGCGGTCGCTGACCCTGGCCGGGGAGGAGTGACCGGGGCCGCACGGCCGGCGGCTCGGCCTTGACGCGGGCTTCACCTCTGTCCGGGCACACTGGGCAAAGCGGAATGTACGGGGGAAGCACGGCTGAGAGGAACGGAGATGGCAGGGCAGACGCCGGAGAGCGAGGGTCGCGGTCGGTCCGGGAACGAGGCCGGGGATGGCGCCGGGTCCGAGACCTGGGACGACCTCGTCCTGGACGAGGACTTCATACGCGCCGCCGAGACGTCTGAGCCGTCCGCGCGGGCCAGGATGCTTGCCGAACGCTGGCGCCGCGAGGAGCCCGAGCCGCAGCCCTGGCGCTCCGACGAGCCGCCTGCGGGGTGGTTCTTCAGCAAGGTGCGTCGGCGCAGGTGGCGCCGCCGGTAGCCACCGTGCGGCCCGCCCTTAATCAGTGGCGCCCAACTCGTCGTACCGGCACAGTGGTTGTGTCCACGACGCCGGATCGAGCCGGCGCCACGTTCTGGGAGAGGAGTTGGGCGATGCCCATGCACGGCAGTGCGCCCAGCTCCCGACAGGGCAGCCCGCGGCGGGCTCCGGAGTAGCCCCAACGCTCCGTCGAGCCCGTTCCGCACGGGGGGCGCCCGGGGCGGCCGCTTCGAGCACGCGGATGCACTGCGTTTGCGTGGGCCGCCTTCCCAGGTGTCGCCTCTTTGAGAGGCACCCTGCGCTGGGGCGGGCGGGGCGGGATGCGCAGCTCGGCGCTACGAGGTGCCGCTGCGCCCACCCGTGCCGCCCCAGCGGCACGACTGCTCGCAGCTACGCCGGCTGAGAACAGCTACGCCAGCAGCCGCTCCAGCACCACCGCGATGCCGTCCTCCTCGTTCGAGGAGGTCACCTCGTCCGCCACCGCCCTCAGTTCCTCATGGGCGTTGGCCATCGCCACCCCCCGGGCCGCCCAGGCGAACATCGGGATGTCGTTGGGCATGTCGCCGAAGGCGATGGTGTCTGCGGCCTTCATACCCAGGCGGCGGGCGGCCAGTGACAGCCCCGTGGCCTTCGAGAGGCCGAGGGGGAGGAGTTCGACGATGCCCTGGCCGGCCATGGCGACGGTGACGAAGCCGCCCGCGGCCCGGCGGGCCGCCTCGGCGAGTTCGTCGTCCGTCAGCGTCGGATGCTGGATGTAGATCTTGTTCAGCGGGGCGGCCCACAGATCGGACACATCGGTGAACGGAGTGGCCGGAAGGGCGCCCGTGACCGAGTAGCCGGGCCCGACCAGCACCTCGCCGTCCAGCCCGTCGCGGCTGGCCGCCAGATACAGCGGACCGACCTCCGCCTCGATCTTGGCCAGGGCCACCCCGGCCAGTTGCCGGTCCAGGGTCACCGACGTCAGCAGACGGTGTTCGCCGGCGTCGTAGACCTGCGCGCCCTGCCCGCAGACCGCGAGCCCGTGATAGCCGAGGTCGTCGAGGATGTGCCGGGTCCACGGGACCGCACGGCCGGTGACGACGATGTGCGCGGCGCCCGCCGCGGTGGCCGCGGCGAGCGCGGCACGGGTGCGCTGCGAGACCGACTCGTCGGAGCGCAGCAGCGTTCCGTCGAGGTCGGTCGCGATGAGGCGGTAGGGGAAACCGGTGGTCACTTGGCCACCGGCTCCAGGACCTCCCGGCCGCCCAGATACGGACGCAGCACCTCGGGCACGCGGACCGAGCCGTCGGCCTGCTGGTGGTTCTCCAGGATCGCCACGATCGTGCGCGGTACGGCGCACAGTGTGCCGTTGAGCGTGGCCAGCGGCCGCACCTTCTTGTCCTCGCGGACCCGGATCGACAGACGGCGGGACTGGAACTCGGTGCAGTCCGAGGTCGAGGTCAGCTCGCGGTACTTGCCCTGCGTCGGAATCCACGCCTCGCAGTCGAACTTGCGCGAGGCCGAGGCGCCGAGATCACCGGAGGCGACGTCGATGACGCGGAACGGCAGCTCCAGCGACGTCAGCCACTGCTTCTCCCACTCCAGCAGGCGCTGGTGCTCGGCCTGTGAGTCCTCGGGGGCGACGTACGAGAACATCTCGACCTTGTCGAACTGGTGGACGCGGAAGATGCCCCGCGTGTCCTTGCCGTGCGAGCCGGCCTCGCGGCGGAAGCAGGGCGAGAAGCCCGCGTAGCGCAGCGGGAGGCGGTCGGCGTCGAGGATCTCGTCCATGTGGTAGCCGGCTAGCGCCACCTCGGAGGTGCCGACCAGGTACAGGTCGTCGCTGTCCAGGTGGTAGACGTCCTGCGAGGCCTGGCCGAGGAAGCCCGTACCGCCCATGGCCTGCGGGCGGACCAGCGCCGGCGTCAGCATCGGCGTGAAGCCGGCCGCCGTGGCCTGCGCCAGCGCGGCGTTCACCAGGGCCAGCTCCAGCAGCGCGCCGACGCCCGTCAGGAAGTAGAAACGCGAGCCCGAGACCTTCGCGCCGCGCTCGACGTCGATGGCGCCGAGCAGCTGGCCGAGCTCCAGGTGGTCCTTGGGCTCGAAGCCCTCGGCGCCGAAGTCACGGATCGTGCCGTGCGTCTCCAGGGTGACGAAGTCCTCCTCGCCGCCCACGGGGACGTCCGGGTGGACGAGGTTGCCCAGCCGGAGGAGGAGCTCCTGGGTCTCGGCGTCGGCCGCGTCGCGCTCGGCGTCGGCCGCCTTGACGTCGGCGGCGAGCTGGCTCGCCTTCTTCAGCAGCTCGGCCTTCTCGTCCCCGGTGGCCTTGGGGATCAGCTTGCCGAGCGCCTTCTGCTCGGCGCGCAGTTCGTCGAAGCGGACGCCGGACGACCTGCGCCGCTCGTCGGCAGACAGGAGAGCGTCGACGAGCGCGACGTCCTCTCCACGGGCGCGCTGGGAGGCGCGCACACGGTCGGGGTCCTCACGGAGCAGGCGAAGGTCAATCACGCGGTCAAGGCTACCGGTGCGGGGTGAGGGCCCACGACTCACTATTCCGAGATGCGGCTTACGTACAGGTGTGAGTAAATTGCCATGCTGTCAGTAATGATCTTCGGGTTCCCTTGATGGAGGCATGCGAGGGAGGGTCGGTTGACTGGATTTCCTTGAGAAGTACGGGACTTGGGGGTTCGGTTGTCCACAGGGATCCACACCCTCTGAAGAGTTATCCACAGGCTGTGTGAAGATCTGTGGATGTCGGAGTTGATCATTCCGGAACTCGTGGATGAAGCTCAGGATTCCCGGGGTAAACGTCACTTACGCCCACTTTCGAGTGGAAATACTTCGCCCCGAAGGGTTGCCCGAAGGAAAAGCGTGGACGAAGGGTGACCTGCGCCCGGGTGGACACGATGAGGGCATGCTGGCCGATTTGTCGACCGAGTGGCGCTCCCCTGTCGACTTGTCCCCAGGTCGAGAAGCGTACCTGTGGATAACACCTGTGGATGACGAAAATATGCTGGTAGGACTGACCGGAAGAGGGACTGGACAGGACTGGCCGAAAGAGCGCTAGAACCGGCCGTCCTGGCACCTAGCCACCCAATCGGCCGCCGACGAGAACTCCTCGTCCGACGTGCCCGGCAGCAGCGGCCGTACGTCCGCCGTGGTCGCGTCCGCGCGCGGGTACGAGCCGAGGAAGCGCACCTGGAGGCAGATCCGCTTGAGCCCCATCAGGGCCTCGGCGACCCGTCGGTCGGAGATATGGCCCTCGGCATCGATGCAGAAGCAGTAGTTGCCGATGCCGGCGCCGGTCGGCCGGGACTGCAGCAGCATCAGGTTGATGCCCCGGGTGGCGAACTCGCCGAGCAGGTCGCGCAGCGCGCCGGGATGATCGTCGCGCTGCCACAGCACGACGGACGTCTTGTCCGCGCCGGTGGGCGCCGCGGGCCGGGCGGGGCGGCCGACCAGCACGAACCGCGTCTGGGCGTTCTCCGCGTCGTGGATCCCGGTCTCCAGGGCCTCGAGGCCGTACCGGGCGGCTGCGAACTCACCTGCGAAGGCCGCGTCGTACCGGCCCTCCTGCACCAGACGGGCGCCGTCCGCGTTCGAGGCCGCGGACTCCCAGAGCGCGTCGGGCAGGTTCGCCTTCAGCCAGTTGCGCACCTGCGGCTGCGCGGCCGGGTGGGCGGTGACCGTCTTGATGTCCGACAGCTTGGTACCCGGCCTGACCAGCAGCGCGAAGGTGATCGACAGCAGCACCTCGCGGTAGATCATCAGCGGCTGGCCCGCGACCAGTTCGTCGAGCGTGGTGGTGATGCCGCCCTCGACGGAGTTCTCGATCGGCACGAACGCGGCCTCGGCCTCGCCGACGCGCACCGCGTCGAGCGCGGACTGCACGGACACGTACGGGACCAGCTCCCGGGTCGCCGCCTCCGGAAGCGTGCGCAGAGCGACTTCGGTGAAGGTGCCCTCGGGGCCGAGATACGCATAGCTCGCTGGCATGTCCTCACCCTAATGGGCACCCCGAAAACCGGCTTACGTGTCTCACGATCGCCGCTCCACCGGGTGCCCCTCACCCCTCCAGCAACTTCTGCCCCACGTACTGCCCCTCCGCCGCCCCACCCGGCACCGCGAACAGCCCGCTCGCCTCGTGCCGGATGAACTGCGACAAGGCATCCCCCCGGTCCAGCTTGCGCTGTACCGTCACGAACCCGCGCAGCGGATCCGCCTGCCAGCAGATGAACAGCAGACCGGCGTCCGGCACGCCGTCGGTGTCGAAGCCGTCGTGGTACGAGAACGGGCGCCGCAGCATCGCCGCACCGCCGTTCTGGTCGGGCCGGGTGATCCGCGCGTGCGCGTTGATCGGGACGACCAGGTTGCCCTCGGCGTCCGTCTTCTCCAGGTCCATCTCGGTCGTCTCGGTGCCGCCCGACAGCGGCGCCCCGTCGGACTTGCGGCGCCCGATGACGTTCTCCTGCTCCTTCAGCGAGAGCTGCTCCCAGTCGTCGAGAAGCATGCGGATGCGCCGTACAACGGCGTAGGAGCCGTTCGCCATCCAGGCCGGGTCGTTCGAGCCGGACGCCGGCACGAAGATCCGCTGGTCGAAGTCGGAGTCGGCCGGCTTCGGATTGCGTGTGCCGTCGATCTGGCCCATCAGGTTGCGTGCCGTCATGGGGTGGGCGGTGGCGCCGGGCGAGCGGTTGAAGCCGTTCATCTGCCAGCGGACCCGGGCCGCGCTGCCCGCGTCCTTCTGGATCGCGCGCAGGGCGTGGAAGGCGACCAGGGCGTCGTTGGCGCCGATCTGCACCCACAGGTCGCCGTTGCTGCGCGCCTTGTCGAGCTGGTCGGAGGAGAAGTCGGGCAGGGGGTCGAGGGCGACCGGGCGCTGCTTCTGAAGGCCCGTACGGCCGAAGAAGCTGTGCCCGAAGCCGAAGGTGATGGTCAGCGACGAAGGCCCCGCATCACGTGCCACATCCGTGTCGTCCTGTGTCGTCGGCTCGCCCGCCATCAGCCGCCGGGCCGTCTGGGACCAGCGGCGCAGCAGCGCGGCCGCCTCCTTGCGGCCCGCGCCCGCGGCCAGATCGAAGGCGACGAGGTGGCCGCGGGCCTGCAGGGCGGTGGTGATGCCGGGCTGATGTTTCCCGTGAAACATCACCTGATCGGCGCCCAGCGAGGTGAGCGGCGTCGCCTGCGCGGGCGCGGCGGCATATCCGACGGCACCGCCCGCCGCGCCGAGCACGAGCCCGGTGGCGCCGGCGGTACCGAGCAGCGCGCGCCGTGAGATGCCTTCCTTCTGGGCGGCTTCCGGGGAAACCGCCCCCTTGGGGCTCGCCTCGGGAGTACGGGCCTCCGGAATGGACTGGTCAGCCATGGTGGGGTCAGCCGATCTGCGCGTTCTTGGAGACGGTGGTCTGGTCGATGTCGGAGGTCCGCACGGTGACGGCGATGTTCCACTCGCCCGCCATGGGGATCTGCACTCCGTTCGCCGACCAGTGTCCGGTGGTGATGTGGTCCGGGACGACGGGCAGCGGTCCGATGTCCTTGGACTCCAGGGTGAAGGCGACCTTCACCTCGGGGATGTCGAAGGCGCGGCCGTTGGGCCGCTGCACATAGACGTGCATCTCGTTGCCGCCGACCCGCGCGGGGTCGATGTCGAGCCGTACGACGCCCTTGCCGTCCGCGCCGCCGGTGTCGAAGGTCATGTCGAGGGTCACGGCCCCGGCGTCGGAGGACGAGGACGACGACGCCGACGTGGCCGCCTCGGCCTCCTCCACCGTGCGCCCCGGTTCGGTGGACGTCAGCAGGGTGGTCACCGTGAGCAGGGCGACCGCGACGCCCGCCTCGGCCAGCGCCGAGCGGCGCAGTCCGTGGCGGATCGGGTCGGCGTCCCGGACGCGCTTCTGGTGTGCGGTATCCATGGCGGCCCGCTGCCGGGCGAGCTGGGCGGCACGCTTCGGATCTGCGGCATCCGTCCGCTTGGAGCGGGAGGCCGCCTGCTTGCCGTCCTCGGCATCCGCCCGCTTGCCGTCACCGGAAGCGGCACGTGCCGTGACCCGTTCCTTCGTGCACTCCCGCTGTTTCCCGCCGGTCGCGGTGACCGGGTCCGTCAGCTGGGCGGTCCACCGCCGAGAGATCCATGCGATGCCGACCAGCAGCATCACGAGCCCGACCTTGACGAGCAGCAGCTGCCCGTACCGGGTGCCGGTGAGTGCCGTCCAGGAGCCGACCTGCCGCCAGGACTGGTAGAGGCCGGTCGCGACCAGCGCGACCACGCTGCCGAACGCGATCTGCGAGAACCGCCGTACGGCACCCGCATCCAGCGGAGCCTTTGCCGGTGCCCAGTACAGCGAGACCAGCAGCGCACACAGCCCACCGAGCCAGGCTGCCACGGCGAGCAGGTGGACGACGTCGACGGGCATCGCGATCCCGGCCTGGAGGCCGACCGAGGCGTGCTCGGCCATCGCCCAGGTCGCGGCGATCCCGGCGGCCACGACACCTCCGCCGACGGCCAGTCCGAATGTCAGGTCGCGCTTCTCCTCCTCCTCGCGTTTGTCGTACGCCCCGAAGAGCACGGCGATGAACAGCGCCGCCGCGGCGAGCAGCAGCAGCCGGGACACCAGGGCCGCGCCCGTCTTGGTCTGCAGCACCTGCCCGAGCAGGTCCAGGTCGAAGACGTCGCCGAACTTCCCGGAGCTGGTGTAGGAGCCGCGCAGGAGGAGCAGGCCGAGGGTGGCCGCGGTGAGCGCGACCCACCCCGAGACGACGAGCCGCTGCACGGCCCGTACGCCCGAGCCGCGCGGCCAGCAGGCGAGGACGAAGGCGGCGCCGCCGGCCAGCACGGTGAAGCCGGCGTACGACACATACCGCCCGAACCCGTACAGCCAGCCGACGACCCCGCCCCCCGCCGTCTGGTCCGACACCGTGACGGAGGTCGAGGAGGGGGCGCCGATGGAGAAGGTGTAGGCGCCGGCGACGGGGTGGCTGTCGGCCGACACCACCTGGTAGGTGACGGTGTAGGTGCCGTCGGGCAGACCCGAGTGCAGTTTCACGGCGTACGTCGTTCCGCTGACGTTTCTCGCCGCGCCGGTGTCGGCCCGCTTGCCCTTGGGGTCGAGCACACGCAGCGAGTCGTCGGAGAGCGAGACGGTCTCGGAGAAGGTGAGCGAGACCTGTGTCGGGGCCTTGTCGACCACCGCTCCCTGCTGGGGGTCGCTGCCGGTCAGCGCGGCGTGCGCGGAGGCCGGTGCGGCGCCGGCGAGGAGCAGGCCGGCGGCGGCCAGGAGCAGCAGCACCAGGCTTCGGACGCGGGGGGCGATGGTCTGCGTCAAGGGGGTCCCTCCCTCAGTGCCCGGTCTTCGGGGTGTACGTCGCCGACTTCACCGGCATGTCCACGGTGACCACGGCCGTGGCGAAGTGCAGCTCGACGGAGACCGTCTCACCCTGCTTCGGCTTGCGCTTCAGCTTCTCGAACATCAGGTGGCTTCCCCCGCTTTCGAGGACGAGTCGACCGTGTGCGGGCACCGCGACCTCCTGGGCCTCGTGCATCGCCTGCCCGACGGTCTCATGCACGGTCACCTCACCGATGTCGCTGGTGACCGAGGTCAACTCGGCTGCCTTGCCGCTCGTGTTGGCGATCGTCAGGAAGCCCGCCGCCATGGAGTCGGAGACGGGTTGCGGCATGTAGGCGGAGCTGACGGAGAGGGCGCCCTCGGCGTCGTCGGAGTCGGCGCCGCAGCCGGTGAGGGCCAGCGCTCCGGCCGTCACCGCCGCCGCGACAGCGAGACGCCTCACGGCGTCTCCCCCTTGACGAGCTTGGGGAGGTCCTTGGTGTAGTCGTCGACGGTGGCGTCCTCGCCGTAGAGGACGTAACCCGCGTCGTTCTTCGGGGAGAAGGCGACGACCTGGGTGCCGTGCGTGGAGACGATCTTGCCCTTCTCCTTCTTCGGCGGGTCGATCGAGATGCCGAGTGTGCGGGCGCCGGCCTGGATGGTGTCGAAGTCGCCGGACAATCCGACGACTTGGGGGTCGATGCCCTTGAGCCACTTGCCGAGCGCGGACGGGGTGTCCCGCTCCGGGTCGGTGGTGACGAACACGACCTGCAGCTCGTCCTGTTCCGCCTTGGGCAGCTGCTTCTTGGCGACGGCGATGTTGTTCATCGTCAGAGGGCAGACGTCGGGGCAGTTGGTGTAGCCGAAGTAGATCAGTGTCGGCTTGCCCGCGGTCTCCTTGCGGAGGTCGTACTGCTTGCCCCGGGTGTCGGTCAGGACCAGGTCCGGCTTCTCGAAGGGCTGGTCGAGGACGGTGGCGGCCCGGTCGGAGCCGGCCTCTTCGGACACCATGGTGACGGGCGATCCGCCTTCGTCACCGCTGCTGCAGGCGGACAGGGTCAGGGTGGCGGCGGCGAGCAGCGCAGCCGCCGCGAAGGTCTTCTTACGCATGGAAAAGTCCCAGATGTGAGGTCTCCGGTGCGCGCCGGAGTGCAGGACGACGCCTCACGCGTCGTCCGGACCCGGCGCGCACCGACGGATCGGAAGGCGTCAGGCGTTGCTGCGCCGACGGCCGGCCAGCACGCCGTACGCCACACCTGCCGCGCCGACGACGATGCCGACGACGGCGAGGACACGGGCCGTGGTGTCGGTGCTGTCGGCGGGCTCGGCGGTGTCGGACGCGGTGTTCGCGGCGGCGGCCGAGGCGTCGTCGGTGGTCTCCTCTGCCGTCGAGGAGCCGTGGCTGTGGCCGTCCTCCTCGGCCTCGGACAGCGCGAGCACCGGCGCCGGGTTCTCCGGCTCCTCCTGGCCTTCCTGCGGGACCTCGATCCAGCGGACGACCTCGTCGTTGGAGTACGTCTGGATGGCCTTGAAGACCAGCTCGTCGGTGTCCTCGGGCAGCGCGCCGACGGAGACCGGGAACTTCTGGAAGAAGCCGGCCTTGATGCCGTCGCCCTTGGCGGTCCAGGTGACCTTGCTGACGGCCTCGGTGATCTGCCGGCCGTGCGAGTCGATCGGCTTGTCCAGCTCGGACTTGGTGACCTCGATGTCCCAGCCCTGTACCGGCTCCGGCATCACCGAGGACAGCGGATGGTCGGCCGGGAAGTTGACTTCGAGCTTCGTGGTCGAGGCGTTGTCGCGCTCGTTGGGGACCTTGAAGTCGACGACAGCGTAGCCGCCCTTGGCAGCCGCGCCCTCGGGCTGCACGGTGACGTGCGCGAAGCAGGGGGAGGACAGAACGACGACGGCCGAGGCGGCAACGGCGCCGACGGCGGCGATACGGGAAGCCTTCATGGGCGGTGAGCACTCCACTTCGAGTGAGGATCCGGTGGTGGTGAAGAGGGGTACGCGCGCGTGCGGGTTGATTCCTCGACGACCCTGGACAGGGCTGCACGCGCGTGTGCCGCGCGACGGCGGCACTCACCCTTCGGCCGGATTCCGAACGAAGTGGCGGTCGCGTCGCGTCAGGCGGCGAGAGCGAGCGCGGCGGACGGCGGGCCGCGCCGGATCACCGTGTGCTGGAGTGCGGTCGTACGGGGCTGGGGGCAGGTGGGCGCGGCGGCGCGCCGGAAGCGCGGGCCGGCCTCGGGCGCCGCCGGGAGCCCCGCGCACAGGGCGCGCACCAGCGCGAGCGCCCCGCGCAGGGACCGCACGAGGGCCCCCTCCGTGACCGAGTACGCCGAGAGTTCCGCCAGGCGCAGCAGGGCGAGGTCCCCGCGGCGCAGCAGCCAGCCGGCGGCGATCGCCGCGAGGACGTGGCCGAGCAGCATCGGCAGGGACGGCAGCAGCGCGGCCGGGGAACCGGAGGCGGTGGCCATGGCGTCCGCCGGGTGGTGCGCGGCCTGCGCTCCCGCGTCGGGGGAGATCCCCGCGTCCGTGAGGATCCGCTGGGCCTGCGCCGGGCTGATCGCCGCCACCGTGGTCCCGCACACCAGCCGCGCGGCCTGTTCGACCAGGGAGGCGTCGGACGCCGACGTGGCGGAGGCCGTGAGCGGGGCCGAGCCGTGCTGTCCCAGTCCGAAGAGCGTGTGCAGGGCGATCTGTCCGGCCGCGAGCAGCGCCGCGATCCCGGGCAGCGAGCGCTCGCGACCGGCGAGCGGCGCGGCGACCACGAGCATCGCGAGGAATCCCGCGCCCAGCGTCCACAGCGGAACCCCGCCGGACGCGAGCGCGTGCCCGCCCGCGGACAGCACGACGCAGACCGCGGCGAACACCGCGGCCCGCAGGATCCGGAGGTCGGTTCCGGAGCGCACCGTGCGCGGCTGGGGGGCAGTCATGGCGGGCTCATCATCGCACTGGCCGTGTTGCCGCCGTACGGCAGGTCCGCAAGATTCCGTACCATCCGGAAGATCACCCGATGCCCGGACCGACCCGACTGGTGTATGCAGGCCTCACATACACCACCTGCCACCCTGGCGCATCCACCATATGGGCGGCATCACGTCGGTTTCGCGCTTACACCCGGGTACGCGCGGTAATACGTAACGGTATGTCGAGCCGCGGCCAGGAGGCTGGAGCATGAGCATGTGGTGGTCACTCCATCTTCGGCGCGAGGCCGCAAGCGTTCCGCTCGCCCGCCGCCTGCTGCTCGGCACGATGGAGACGGCGGGCGTCGACCCCGACGTCTCGTACGACCTCTCCGTCGCGCTCACCGAGGCCTGTGCGAACGCCGTGGAACACGGCGGGGACACCGTGCACGGCTGCACTTCGGAGGCGTACCGGGTCACTGCCTACCTGGACGGCGAGAAGTGCCGTATCGAGGTCGCCGACTCGGGTCCGGGATTCGCCCGTCCCCAGGCCCGTCCGGCGCCCGCCCGCCCAGACGCCGAGCACGGCCGTGGCCTGTGCCTGATCGAGGAGCTCGCCGACCACGTCCACATCGGCAACAGGCCCGGACCGGGCGGGGCGGTGGTGAGCTTCGACAAGATCCTCAAGTGGCGTGACAACTCCCCGCTGATGACGGCGTCCTGAAGCCGGCCGGGGAGCGGACCTCCGGCCGGGCACCCCGTAGGTACCCGGCCGTCAGTCCGACGTCAGCCCTTCAACGAGGCCATCCACGCCTCGACCTCGGCGGAGCGACGAGGCAGCGCGGCCGACAGGTTCCGGTTCCCGTCCGCGGTCACCAGGATGTCGTCCTCGATGCGGACACCGATACCGCGGTACTCCTCCGGCACCGTCAGGTCGTCGGCCTGGAAGTACAGGCCCGGCTCCACCGTCAGGCACATCCCGGGCTCCAGGACGCCCTCCACATACGTCTCGGTCCGCGCGGCAGCGCAGTCGTGGACGTCCATGCCGAGCATGTGCCCGGTCCCGTGCAGCGTCCACCGCCGCTGCAGCCCCAGCTCCAGCACCCGCTCGACCGGCCCCTCGACGAGCCGCCACTCGACCAGCTTCTCGGCGAGCACGCGCTGTGCGGCGTCATGGAAGTCCCGGTACTTCGCGCCCGGCTTCACCGCCGCGATCCCGGCCTCCTGGGCCTCGTACACCGCGTCGTAGATCTTCTTCTGGATCTCGCTGAAGCGCCCGTTGATCGGCAGCGTGCGCGTGACGTCGGCGGTGTAGTACGTGTGCGTCTCCACGCCCGCGTCCAGCAGCAGCAGGTCACCGGAGCGCACGGGCCCGTCGTTGCGTACCCAGTGCAGCGTGCAGGCGTGCGGGCCGGCCGCGCAGATGGAGCCGTAGCCGACGTCGTTGCCCTCCACGCGCGCGCGAAGGAAGAACGTGCCCTCGATGTAGCGCTCGGAGGTCGCCTCGGCCTTGTCGAGGACCCGCACCACGTCCTCGAAGCCACGCGCCGTGGAGTCGACGGCCTTCTGCAGCTCGCCGATCTCGAACTCGTCCTTGACCAGCCGCATCTCGGAGAGGACCACCCGCAGCTCCTCGTCGCGCTCGGCGGTGACCTTGTCGGTCAGGGCCGCCTCGATGCCGGCGTCGTAGCCGCGGACGACCCGGACCGGGCCGGTGGCCTCGCGCAGGGCGTCGGCCAGCTCGCGCACGTCGGAGGCCGGGATGCCGTACAGCTGCTCCGCCTCGGTGAGCGAGTGCCGGCGGCCGACCCACAGCTCGCCCTGGCCGGAGAGCCAGAACTCGCCGTTCTCGCGGTCGGAGCGGGGCAGAAGGTAGATCGTCGCCTGGTGGCCCTCACCCTTGGGCTCCATGACCAGGACGCCGTCCTCGGTCTGGTTGCCGGTGAGGTACGCGTACTCGACCGAGGCCCGGAAGGGGTATTCGGTGTCGTTCGAGCGGGTCTTCAGGTTGCCCGCGGGGATCACCAGACGCTCGCCGGGGAAGCGCGCGGACAGCGCGGCACGTCGGGCGGAGGTCTCGGCGGCCTGGGCGATCGGCTGCAGGTCGTGCAGCTCGGTGTCGGCCCAGCCGGACTTCATGTTCTCCGCCAGCTCGTCGGACACGCCCGGGTACAGGCCGTTCTTCCGCTGCTTGATCGGCTCTTCCTCAGAAGCTTCCACCGGGGTCTCCGGGAGCTCTTCGGCCACGGTCATCCTCCTAGATACGGCACTGGACCCCCTCCATCGTACGGTCGCACGGAAGGGGGCCCAGGGCCGAAAGACCTCTTACCGCCTCACTCGAAACGCGCCGCCAGCAGGACGACGTCCTCCTCGCTGTCCCCCGCGTCCAGCCCGTCCGGCAGGACGGTCCGCAGAATGTGGTCGACGATCGCCTCCGGGTCGCGCCGCTTGGCCCGGGACAGTCCGGCCGCCGCCGCATGAAGCCGGGCGAAGGCGCGGTCGACGGGATCGCCGGTGCGCTGCAGCAGCCCGTCGGTGTAGAGCAGAACCGTCTCTCCCGCCGTCGCCTGCACCTCCACGCTCGGTGCCTCCCAGCAGGCGAGCATGCCCAGCGGGGCCGAGACGGAGGTCTCCACGAACTCCGTGCGCCGCTCCCCGATCAGCAGCGGCGGGGTGTGCCCGGCACCGGCCAGCGTGATCTTGTGAAGGTCGGGCTCGCAGTAGGCGAACAGCGCGGTGGCCGAGCGGGCGGGCTCGGTCAGCCGCAGCAGCAGCTCCAGGTCGGACAGGACGGCGACCGGGTCCTCGCCCTCCATCACGGCGTACGCCCGCAGAGACGCCCGCAGCCGCCCCATCGCGGCGACGGCGCTGGGCCCCGACCCGGTGACCGAGCCGACGGCGAGACTGAGGGCCGCGTCGGGCAGCGGCAGCGCGTCGTACCAGTCGCCGCCGCCGCGCGGGCCGGTGCGGTGCCGGGCGGCGAGCTGGACGCCGGAGACGCGGGGCAGCCGGGAGGGGAGCAGTTCCTCGGAGATCGTCGCCATGCACGCCCGCGTGCGCTCGACTTCGAGGAGCCGCGCGAGGTGTTCGGCTGCGTAGCGGGCGTACAGGCCGACGAGGTGCCGTTGCCGCTCGACCGGTTCGGCGGGCTCGTCGTAGACCCACATGGCGGCGCCGACCCGCCCAGCGGTCTCGGCGGACAGGGGGAGTGCGTAGCTGGCGGCGTAGCCGAGGCGGGCGGCCACCTCGCGGTGGCGGGGGTCGAGCCCGTCCTCGGCGAACAGGTCGGGCCGGACGATCTCGCGTACCTCGGCGGGCGGCCCGGGCGGCGTGTCGAGCAGTTCGCCGTACGGCATCGAGGCGCGCGGCACGGTCTCGAGGTGACCGAGGTCGGCCTGGCCGAGGCCGAGCCCGAGGGTCGTGCGGGGGCCGAGTCCGTCGGCCGGTTCCAGAACGACGAGCCCGCGCGAGGCGCCCACCAGGGCGGCTCCGGCGCGCAGCAGTTCCTGGAGCGCTGCGGGCAGTGCGTCCGTGCGGGCCAGGCGTTCGGTGAGTTCGTGGAGGGTCGTGAGGTCCGAGACCCAGCCGGCGAGCCGGTCCTGGAGAAGGGCTCCCGGGCCGGTGGTGACGGCGGACGTGGTGGGGGCGGAGGGGGCGACAGTGTGCGCGGGCGCCGGAACCGTTGAATCGATTCCGGCCACTTTCGGAGGGTGCGGGGCGTTCATGGCGTCCGGCTTTCCGACCGGTGCGTTTTGCGCAAAACCATCGCGAACCCCCATGTCATTCTGCGCCGCTAGCAGTGTCTCCACATGTACACGCACTCGTGAGGAGATGTCCAGCATTGTCCTGCCGGGATTCCTGGTGTCCGTGGGGCTGCCGTGGTCTCGGGACGGATCTCCTGGGAACTCTTGCGAAAAGCGGAAGTTGGCTGAAAACTGCCTCGGGTAAGGGCCTATTGCGGTCGACTGGGCTTGCTCGACGGAGCGTCACAGCGGTCGTGATGGGTACGTACTCGGAGAAGGCCAGGGGTGGTTGGGAGTCACCCGGAACCTGGCGACGGACCCGGGCGTCTTAACCACCGACGACCGAGCCCCATCCTCCCGTGGCGGCGGCGGAGAGAAATACTCGGGACGGCAAACGCCACACTTCGCCACCCCACGCCACGCCCATGCTTTTGACAGACGCGGTATGGACGCGGACGCAGCCAACGCTCGGCCCATAGGGGTTCCCCGTGCTTGGAGAGCGCGGGTGTGATGCGCCAACAGGTACGCACAGTGAAGTGATCGACACATGGTGTGATGTGGTCCACGGTGTTGCCAGGCGTGCAACGGAAAGGAACGAGCGCTCATGCGCGAGATCCTCGGAAGGCGACGCAGGCTCCTGTCCAGGCGGAACGACGGGAGGCCTGAGGTGCTCAGCGCGGCCCTGACCTTCGCGACGGAATGGAAGTGGCCGGTACTCCCGGGCGTCACGGCGGACCCGCAGGGACGGGACCGCTGCGGCTGCCCCGACCCCGAGTGCACGGTGCCCGGAGCGCACCCCTTCGACCCCGGCCTGCTCGCGGCCACCACCGACGAGCGCATGGTGCGCTGGTGGTGGACCAACCGGCCCGCGGCGCCCATCATCCTCGCCACCGGCGGCCGGTCCCCCTGCGCGGTCAGCCTCCCCGTCCCCGCTGCGGCCCGCGCCCTCGACGCGCTGGACCACAAGGGAATGCGCCTCGGCCCGGTCCTCGCCTCCCGCACGCGCTGGGCGCTGCTCGTCCGGCCGTACTCCATGGAGCAGTTGGGCGAACTGCTCTACGCCAAGGACTTCGTCCCCGGTTCGCTGCGCTTTCACAGTGAGGGCGGCTATCTCGCGCTGCCCCCGTCCGAGACCGGCCAGGGCCAGATTCGCTGGGAGCGGGCTCCGCTGCCCGGCTCGGCCGCTCCCTGGGTGCCCGATGTGGAGGCCGTGGTGGACGCAGTGGTCGAGGCTCTCACTCGTACGGGTGTGAGCGCGCCCGAGTTCTAGGGGTGTCGGGCGCGCACGGAACCGGGCGCGCCGGCCGGCTCGTTATCGTCCCTTCATGAATGTCCGCCTGCTCGCCCTCGCGGGCGTCGTGGCGTGCGCGGTCGCGCTGCCACTGGCCGTGGCGTCCGCGGGCCCCGTGGGCGAACCGGACCCCGTGACCGTACGGCTGTCCCCGCGCGGCGACGCCAAAGGTTCCGGCGCCGTGGGTTCCCGTGACGGCGCCGCGGGTTCCCGCCCTGACGCCGGTGCTGCTCACGATGACGCCGCCGCCGTCGGCGAGGGCGCGGCGGCGTCCGCCGACCGGCCCGCGCCGAGGCGCTCCCCGTTCCTGCTCGGCCTGGGCCTGGCGACCGCCGCCCGCTGCGGTCCCGAACTCACCTCCCCCGACGGCATCGAGGCGCAGACCTGTGTCCTGACGCAGGGCGAGCAGACCTGGGCGCGCACCTACTACCGCAATGCGACCGGCGACGCCCTGGACGCCGTACTGAGCCTGATGGGGCCGGGTGGCCGCACGGTGCAGATGCGGTGTGCGGTGGGCGCGGAGGACGAGCCGGCCAGCTGCGAGACGCCCCGCGAGCGGACGCAGGGGGACCCCGGGGACTACTCGGCGGTCGCGGAGTACGCGGCGCGCGGCGGACGGGGGCCGCTGCTGCTGCGCTCGGGCAGCAACTTCGGTGCGCCTAGGGGCAGTTGACGCGTGGCGGCGTTCCGTGAACGAGACCGCACATGAAAGGACCCGGTTGCTGGCGACGGGGGATGCACCAGCAACCGGGCTACTGGAACGGTAACAAGAGATCGGCTGTTCGCAAATTCGATCTCCGGTTTTCCTCGGCAATCCGGACACCGACTGGCCTGTTAGGAACGGGAGTTGTGGGCCGATGCACCGTTTCGCCGGGTGGTTCGGCTGACCGGCCGGTCAGCCGAACCCTGTGACTTCGCTGTGCGTCAGCTGAGAGTGACCTGTCGGTTGGTCAGGCCGCCGCGTGCGCGGCGCTCGTCCGCCGTGAGCGGCGCGTCCGTGGCCAGGGCGGCGGCGAGACGCTCGGCGAACTCGACCGCCGGCTTCTCGATGGCCTCGGCGGTGACACCGCTCGGCAGGTCCCAGACCGGGACGGTGAGACCGTGCGCCCGGAAGGAGCCGACGAGCCGGGTGCCCTCCCCGAGGTTCGACCGGCCGGCCGCGTGCAGTCGCGCGAGGGCGTCCAGAAGCTGCTCCTCCGGGTGCGGCATGACCCAGCGCAGGTGGTTCTTCTCCGGGGTCTCGCACCAGTAGGCGGCGTCGACGCCCTGGAGCTTCACTGTCGGGATGGCGGCGGCGTTGGCCCGCTCCAGGGAGGCGGTCACCTCCGGCGTGGCGTTCTCCGGGTCCGGGACCCAGAACTCGAAGCCCGGGTGCACGACCGGCTCGAAGGCGCCCTTCGGGTCGAGCAGGTCCTGCAGTCGTGGGCCCTCGGCCGGGGCGCGGCGGCCCTGCACCGGCGTGCCCGGCCTGGCCTCCAGGGCGCGCTGCAGGGTGTCGGCGAGATCACGGCTGATGTCACCGGACGCCGTGTCGTTCTGCAGGCCGAGCAGGACCGAGCCGTCGTCGCGGCGCAGGGCGGGCCAGGCCATCGGCAGAACGGTGGCCAGCGTGACCGACGGGACGCCCTCGGGGAGGCCGCTCTTCAGAGTCAGCTCGGCCGTGGCCGCCGGGACCAGCTCGCGCAGGGCCACCCAGTCGCACTCGCCGGGCAGGCCCTCGAACGGGCGGTGCACCAGCTCGGTCGCGGCCTGTGCGGCGGCCCTGCCGTGGCAGGCCTTGTACCGGCGTCCGCTGCCGCAGGGGCAGGGCTCACGGGCGCCGACGACCGGGATCTCTCCGTCCGTGAGCTGCGGGCGTGCGGCCTTCGTCTGGGGTCGCTTCTTGGCCATGGTGGGTGTCTCCCGGTTACGGCTCGTCTCGTACTGGCGGGAGCCTAGCCGTTCGTACGCGGGGTGACGGGAACCTGTGGATGACGGGGGCGTTGTGGACAACGGGAGCTGTCGGCGGGTGCCCGGTGCGAGGTGCGGCCCGGGTCGCCCCCGTCGGCGGAGCGTTCAGTCCAGGTCGTCGAACGTGTCCGCGAAGTCCAGGTCCGGGATGGCCGTGACCGACGGGGCCGTGACACGCGTAGCGAAGTCGTCGCGTCGGTGCGCCGCGTCGGGATCGTGTACGTCGTCGTGGACCACGACCCACACCGTGACCTCGCCCCGGGTGTCGTCCCGGACGCCCCAGTCGTCGGCCAGTGCCGTGATGATGTTCAGCCCGCGGCCCCCGTGTGCGGTGACCGAAGGGGTCGCCGGGGCCGGCCGCGTCGGTCCGCCGCCGTCCGTCACCTCGACGACCAGCCGGCCGCCCGGGTCCACGCGCCATGCGGCCCGGACGTCGCCGTCACCGGCCAGGGCGTCGCCCAGTGGTCGGCCGTGTTTGCACGCGTTGCTCAAAAGTTCGGAAAGGATCAGTACGGCATCGTCGATGACCGATTCCGCAACGCCACCCCTGCGCAACTGATCACGCATTCGGTGTCTTGCTTCCCCCACGCCCGCAGGGTCATGGGGTACGGCCATGCTCGACGACGTGGGCACCTCCTGTGCCACCACCAACGCCACCCCCGAGACCTCCTTCGCCCCACGCCACGGTGTGGATGCCCCAATGGCCTGTACCGGAAACCGGCCAATCCACGTCCGGTGACGCATTCGCAAAGATCGAACACGGACCGAACGCGCCGGTGCACTCCCCGTGATGAGCCGGTCGGCGTGTGGCTGGATTTCGACGGTGTGGCCGAGACGGGAGAATGGTGCAGGTGAACGATCGGGTCAAGGTTGGTTTCATGGGTCAGTGACCCAGCCACCCCAGTACCGCGCGGGGGCGGTTGGTGATGATGGCGTCAACGCCCAGGCCGACGCAGAGATCCACGTCCCCGGGCTCGTTCACGGTCCACACGTGCACCTGGTGACCGGCCCGCTTCAGGCGCTTGATGTACATCGGGTGATTGCGCACGATCCGGATCGAGGGGCCCGCGATCCGGACGCCCGCGGGAAGCCGTCCGTCGCGCAGCCGGGGTGAGACGAACTGCATCAGATAGACCGTCGGCAGCGTCGGCGAGGCCGCCCGGACGCGGTGCAGCGAACGCGCCGAGAAGCTCATGACCCGTACCTGCGACTTCTCGGGGGCTGCCGGGGCGTCGAGCCCGAACCGCTTCAGGAGCAGCAGCAGCCGCTCCTCGACCTGCCCCGCCCAGCGCGTGGGATGTTTCGTCTCGATGGCCAGCTCCACCCGCCGCCCGGCGTCGGCGACGAGCCCGAGCAGTCGCTCCAGGGTGAGGACGGAGGTCTCGGCCGGGTCCTCCGGGCGGTGCTCCCAGTCGGGCTCCTCGTCCCGGTGACGTGGGGAGCCGCGGTGCTTCCAGGAGCCGAAGTCCAGGGCGGCGAGGTCGGCGAGCTCCAGCGCGGAGACCGCGCCGCGACCGTTGGACGTACGGTCGACGCGGCGGTCGTGAACGCAGACGAGATGGCCGTCCGCGGTCAGGCGGACATCGCACTCGAGGGCGTCCGCCCCGTCCTCGATCGCCTTCTTGTACGCGGCCAGGGTGTGCTCGGGGGCGTCCTCGGAGGCACCACGGTGGGCGACGACCTGGATCCGGTGCTGTCGTGCGTGGGTCACCGCGTCATGGTGCCACCGGGAGGGGGTAGCCGTCGGGTCGGAGGGGTTTCGGCGGCGGTGGGAACGCATCCCATTGGTCAGATAGGTCCTATATAAAGGAGAATCGAACACCCACAGCAACCGCTTATGGTGCCCTGACGGCCTGTGGGAAAAGCTGACGGCATACAAAAGGACCAGCGAGCAGATGCACAGCTGCATCGACAGAACAACAGCCGTGGACCGAGGAGAAAAGCTGTGAGCACCGAGAACGAGGGCACTGCGGTACCCCCGGCCCCGTCTGCACCCCCCGTGCCGGTGGACACCCCCGCAGCCTCCCCGCAGCCGGCCCCGCCCGCCGCCGACGCGCCGACGACCCCGATCCCGGCCGCGCCGCCGGCCGCGCCCGAGGCCCCTGCTCCCGGAGCCCCTGCCCAAGGGGCGCCCGCGTACGCGTCGGCGACCCCCGAGGGCGGCTCCTCGAACCCGCACCCCGGACCTCCGGCCTCCGGCTCCGCACCCGAGGGCGGCTGGCCGCCCCCGCCCACCCCGGCGTACGCCGCCGGCAGCGGCGGGGCGGGCGACGGCTCCGGCTGGGGATCCTCGTACCAGCAGCCCGCACCGAAGCCCGGCCGCAGGCGCGGCGGTCTGCTCGCCGCGGTCCTGGTGGCCGCGCTGGTCGCGGGCGGTCTGGGCGGCGGACTCGGCTACACGCTCGCCAAGAACGAGGACGACACCAGCTCCACCACCGTCTCCGCGTCCGACAGCGGCGGCGACCTCAAGCGGGACGCCGGTACGGTCGCGGCCGTGACCGCGAAGGCGCTGCCGAGCACGGTCACCATAGAAGCCGAGAGCAGCAGCGGCGAGGGCGGCACGGGCACCGGCTTCGTCTTCGACACCGAGGGCCACATCGTCACCAACAACCATGTGGTGGCGGACGCGGTCGACGGCGGCAAGCTCACGGCCACCTTCCCGAACGGCAAGAGGTACGACGCCCAGGTCGTCGGCAACGCACAGGGCTACGACGTGGCGGTCATCAAGCTCGAGGACGCACCCTCGGGCCTCAAGCCGCTCACTCTGGGCAACTCCGACAAGGTGGCCGTCGGCGACTCGACGATCGCCATCGGCGCCCCCTTCGGCCTGTCCAACACGGTGACCACGGGCATCATCAGCGCCAAGAACCGCCCGGTGGCCTCCAGCGACGGCACCGGCAGCCAGGCGTCGTACATGAGCGCGCTGCAGACCGACGCCTCGATCAACCCCGGCAACTCCGGCGGCCCGCTGCTGGACGCGCAGGGCAATGTCATCGGCATCAACTCCGCGATCCAGTCCAGCAGTAACGGCGGGTTCGGCACCGGCCAGTCCGGCTCCATCGGCCTGGGCTTCGCCATTCCCATCAACCAGGCCAAGTACGTCGCCCAGGAGCTGATCAAGACCGGCAAGCCGGTGTACGCGAAGATCGGCGCGTCCGTCTCCCTGGAGGACTCGGGCGACGGCGCGAAGATCACCGACACGGGCGCCGGCGGCTCCGACCCCGTCGAGGCGGGCGGCCCTGCGGACGAGGCGGGCCTGAGGCCCGGCGACGTCATCACCAAGCTCGACGACACGGTGATCGACAGCGGCCCCACCCTGATCGGCGAGATCTGGACCCACAAGCCCGGCGACAAGGTCACGATCACCTACGAGCGCGACGGCAGGACCGACACCGTCGAACTCACCCTGGGCTCCCGAGTCGGCGACAACTGACCCACCCGGCGCGCGTGCCAACCGGTTACTCTTGTCCCGCGCAGCCCGTGATCGGCGGCGCGGGGTGGGTTGCCCGAGCGGCCTAAGGGAACGGTCTTGAAAACCGTCGTGGCGCGAGTCACCGTGGGTTCAAATCCCACACCCACCGCCCGCAGAAATGGCCCCTGACCGGGTGAATCGGTCAGGGGCCGTGCTGCTGCCCGGCGCCGGCCGCCGTGGGAGGCACGGTCGCCTCACATGACGGCGACCAGTGCCCACGTCGTCAGCGTGGGGAGGAGTGCCGTTGCCGCGCCGAGGGGCCAGTAGATGCGGGTGGGGAGGTCGGTCCTTCGGCGGATCAGGGCGTTGAGGGACCACCACAGGGCGAGAAGGCCTGACAGGAGCGGCACCAGCAGGATCAGCCAGGGCAGCATGCCGTCGTTCTCCGTGGGCTCCCGCCGGGTCACGCCCAGTGAGGCGAGGGGGAAGTTGATCGCGAACAGCAGGAGCAGCCAGAGCGGGATGACGGCGATGCAGCCCAGCACGAGATTCACGCAGGCCTGCTTTGCCCATGCCCGGACGTTCCGCGCCCGGCCGGCGCTCGGGGTGCCCGTCATGGGCACACCTTGGGGCCGCGGCACATCTCATCGCCCCGGATGTCGGTACGGCCCTCACTGCCGCTGCTGCGTCAACCGTGCCGCGGACGCGATCGTCGCCCGTGCCTCCCGTTCGCTGAGGCCCGTCCCCCGGGCCGCCTCGATCAGGGCCGGGACCAGTTCGAGGCCCAGACCGTTCTCGTAGGCGCGGCAGGCTGCCCAGAAGAGGCGGGTGTTGCGCTGGCCCTCGTGTGCTGCGAGGACGAACTGGACCAGGCCCTGGCCGTGTCCGGCGGTCGATGGCCCCGCCGTGCGGTGGGGCGGGCGGGGCGGTGGGAGCAGGAGGCGCAGGAGGGCCGGCGGGCACGGGGCCGGCGCCAGGTGGGCGGTGCCCGGTGCGGTGCCGTACACACCGTGGTCGGTGCGTGAGCCGGGGCCGACGAGGTAGCCGCCGGCGCCCCGGACGTCGATGCCGGGGGCGAGGCGGCCGGCCGAGTTGGGGACGGCCACGTCGGGCGGTCCGGTCAGCCACAGGTGGCGGCCGCCGCTGGGCGTCAGGACGACCACCGTCGCGGGGATCGTGAACAGGTGACGCAGGGCCAGTTCGCGCAGGGCGGCGGAGGAGTCGGTGCCCGACTTGGTGTCCAGGTCGATGCCGATCAGGTGGTACGGGGGCAGGCCGCAGGCGATGCCGTAGCCGGTGGCCCAGGGGGCGGCGGCGAAGAGTTCGCGGATGCGGCGCGGGTCGGTCGAGGCGTCGTACACACCGTGTCCGAAGCGGCCGCATTCACCGTGGCACACGGGGGCGGTGGGGTCGCCCCGGTGCGGGGAGCGCAGGGCCGGGAGTTTCGTCCGGGTCAGGGGGATGACGGCCAGTCCGCGTTCGGCGGCTGACAGGGCGTGTGCGAGGGCCAGCGTCGTGGCCTGCCGGTCGGTGGTGGCCATGGCTTTATTTTCGTGCGTACGTTCGAAGAAGGGAAGAGGGGTGGGCGCGGCGCGCCGCTCGCCGGGAGGTTGGCCGGAAATGTGGCGGAACCTTTTACCTGTTGCGGTGCTTGGGTTGGATCCGTCTGTCCCGTCCTGACCTGTGGGGCTAACGCGGCAAAAGGGGTTTATCGACTTGTCATCACGCTTGAGGACGAATCACGGCTTCCTGGGTGGTTCGCCGGGGATTCGGTGGGCAACTCTGGTCTCGCGACGTCGTGCTCACAGCACCGGGGCGGTCGGCCAACTGCCCTGGTGAAAGCCGTACTTCAGCGCTCTTGGCCGCCCGGCCGGTGCGTATTTGGTTCTGGAGGAACACACATGGCAAACATCCGTACCGCCCGCGTTGTCGCCGCACTGTCCGCCCTTCCGCTCGCAGCCGCCCTCTTCGCCGGTGTCGCGACGGCGGACAACGGCTCGTTCGCGGACAACGGATCGAGCGCCTCGACCGCCGTCGCGGGCGTCGTCGGCAGCGGTGTCGGCGACGACAACAACGGCAACTCGTCCACCACCCAGCAGCAGGCCGTCGGCTCCGGTGCCTCGAACCAGTCCAACACCGCGCAGGTCGACGGCTCCGCGTTCACGGCCATCAACCAGGGCAACGACAACACGGCCGTCAACTTCACCCCCCTCTGGTGGTGACGCGAGGGGGCCGGCGCCGGCCCCCTCGACTCCTGTGTGGGGTGTGCTCTGTGGGTGAGCAAGGTCCGTCCGCGCGGCGGTGCTTCGGCGCCGCCGCGCAGGCGTGTGCGCCGACCTTGACACCGGGCCCCATCTGACGGACAGTCAGAAACCCGTCGCGGGAAGCACCGAGAAGCGCCCGCAAGGAACGGAAGTGCGGGAGGGGGTACGACCGTGGAGGACGACGCCGCCGACCTGTCCACGCGCCTCAAGGCCTACGAAGGCATGCCCGCCACCGTCGCCGGGAAGGGTAAGGATCCCGTCAACCTGCCCATGATCCGCCACTGGTGCGAGGCCCTCGGCGACACCAACCCGGCGTACACCGGCCCCGACGCCATCGCCCCGCCCGCCATGCTCCAGGCCTGGACCATGGGCGGCCTCACCGGGCACACGGCGCGTACGACGGCGTACGACGAACTCCTCGGCCTGCTGGACGCGGCGGGCTGCACCGCGGTGGTCGCCACCGACTGCGAGCAGGAGTATCTGCGGCCGTTGCGACCCGGCGACGAGCTCACCTTCGACACGGTGATCGAGTCGGTCTCGGATCGGAAGACGACAAAACTGGGCGCCGGGTACTTCGTCACGACCCGCACGGACATCCGCACGGCCGGCGAACTCGCCGGCACGCACCGCTTCCGCATCCTCAAGTACGCGCCCGCACGGCAGAAGCAACCCCCGCCGCAGCACCGCCGCCCCCGCCCCGTCGTCAACCGCGACAACGCCGGCTTCTGGGCGGGCGTCGAGCGGCACGAGCTGCTGATCCAGCGCTGCACGGACTGCCGGACCCTGCGTTTCCCCTGGCTGCCCGGCTGCAACGCCTGCGGCTGCCTCGACTGGGACACTGTCCGCGCGGTCGGCGACGGCACGGTCCACTCGTACGTCGTCATGCACCATCCCCCGTTCCCGGCCTTCGACCCGCCGTACGCGGTGGGGCTGATCGAGCTCGCGGAGGGCGTGCGGATCGTCAGCAACGTGATCGGGGTGCCGTACGACAAGGTGCGGATCGGGATGCCGGTGCGGCTCGAATTCCAGCGGTACGACGAGGAGTTGGTGCTTCCCGTGTTCCGAGGAGTGATGGGGTGAGCGTGCGCGTGGGCGACGAACTGCCGCCGCTGCAGATCGAGATCACCCGGACGCTGATCGTCGCGGGGGCGATCGCCTCGCGCGACTACCAGGACGTGCACCACGACCCGGAGTCGGCCCGGCAGAAGGGCTCCCCCGACATCTTCATGAACATCCTGACGACGAACGGCCTGGTCGGCCGCTACATCACCGACCACTTCGGCCCCACGGCAGCCCTCCGCAAGGTGGCCATCCGGCTCGGCGCGCCCAACCACCCCGGCGACACGATGGTGCTGACCGGCCGAGTCGAGGCGGTCGACGCGGACACGGCCGTGGTGCGGGTGACCGGCGACAACGGCATCGGCAGACATGTGACCGGCACGGTGACGGTCACGCTTCCCGCTCGGGGCCCCGCATGAGCGGGCGCGCCGCGATCGCCGGTATCGGCGCCACCGAGTTCTCCAAGGACTCCGGGCGCAGCGAGCTGCGACTGGCCGTGGAGGCGGTGCGGGCGGCCCTCGACGACGCCGGACTGACGCCGGCCGACGTGGACGGCATGGTCACGTTCACCATGGACACCAGCCCGGAGATCACCGTCGCCCAGGCCTGCGGCATGGGCGAGCTGTCCTTCTTCTCCCGCGTCCACTACGGGGGCGGCGCGGCGTGCGCGACCGTGCAGCAGGCGGCGCTGGCGGTGGCAGCGGGCGTGGCGGAGGTCGTTGTCTGCTACCGGGCGTTCAATGAACGCTCGGGCCGGCGCTTCGGTTCCGGCGTACGGCACCGGGAGCCGTCGGCGGAGGGCGTGGCGCTCGGCTGGGTGATGCCGTTCGGGCTGCTCACCCCGGCCTCCTGGGTGGCGATGGCGGCCCAGCGCTATCTGCACACGTACGGGCTGACTGCTCAGGAGGCGTTCGGGCCGGTGGCGGTCACCGCCCGCCGCCATGCCGCCACCAACCCGGCGGCGTACTTCCATGGCCGCCCGATCACCCTCGCCGACCACGCAGCCTCCCGCTGGATCGCCGAGCCGCTGCGGCTGCTGGACTGCTGCCAGGAGACGGACGGCGGCCAGGCCCTTGTTGTCACGTCCGTGGAGCGGGCCCGCGACCTGCCGCATCCCCCGGCCGTGATCGCGGCGGCCGCCCAGGGCGCGGGCCGGGCGCAGGAGCAGATGACAAGCTTCTACCGGGGCGACCTGGCCGGCCTGCCGGAGGCTGCGGTGGTGGCCCGGCAACTGTGGCGGACATCGGGACTCGGGCCGGCCGACATCGACGTGGGCATCCTCTACGACCACTTCACACCGTTCGTGGTGATGCAACTGGAGGAGTACGGGTTCTGCGCCCCCGGGGAGGCGGCCGGCTTCGTCGCCGCGGACCGGCTGCCGCTGAACACGCACGGCGGCCAGCTGGGAGAGGCTTACCTGCACGGCATGAACGGCATCGCGGAGGCGGTACGGCAGCTGCGCGGCACATCCGTGAACCAGGTGCCGGGTGCGGCACGGGCGCTGGTGACGGCGGGGACGGGAGTGCCGACCTCGGGGCTGGTCCTCACCGCGGACGGGTGAGTCCCCAAGGGGTAAACCCGCAGTACGTCTCCTCCCCTCGTCCACCTCCAGGAGGTGCAGCCGGCACCACCCCTACAACCTGAGGGGGACTCGTCTTCGGCACCTGCGGCCGATCCGCCCGAGGCGGTCGCGAACCTAGCGTTGAGCCATGACCACACCCGTCTGCACCAGCGCTTCGACCGCCGCTGCTTCAGCGAGGCAGAGCCATCCGTGCGCGACGTACCCGTCGTTCTCGTCGTACGTACGGGCCCGCCAGCCGGTGCTGCTGCGTACCGCCCGGTCGCTCACCGCGAACCCGAGCGACGCGGAGGACCTGCTGCAGACCGCGCTCACCAAGACGTACGTCGCCTGGGAGCGTATCGAGGACCATCGCGCGCTGGACGGCTATGTCCGCCGCGCGCTGCTGAACACCCGCACCTCGCAGTGGCGCAAGCGCAAGGTGGACGAGTTCGCCTGCGACGAGCTGCCCGAGCCGGAGCCGGTGCCCGGCGGCGACGATCCGGCCGAGCAGCAGGCGCTGCACGACGCGATGTGGCGGGCGATCATGCGGCTGCCCGCGCGGCAGCGGGCGATGGTCGTCCTCAGGTACTACGAGGATCTGAGCGAGGCCCAGACGGCCGAGGTGCTCGGCGTGTCCGTGGGGACCGTGAAGTCGGCGGTGTCGCGGGCGCTCGGCAAGCTGCGTGAGGATCCTGAGCTGGGGCTTGTTCGATAGCGCAGCGTCGTGTCCGGTAGCAATGCGCTGTTGTGTGCGGCAACGTGCCGTGATCGATCACCGGGATCTAGTGACATACCGCGCGGTATGTGCGCAGAATCAGCGCAACCCTTACCGCCGCGTAGGCAATGTCGCCCCGGGAGGAACCGTGCTGAGCACCATGCAGGACGTACCGCTGCTGATCTCAAGGATCCTGACCCATGGATCCACGATCCACGGATCGTCGCAGGTGATCACCTGGACCGGCGAGGGTGAACCACACCGCCGCTCCTTCGCCGAGACCGGCACCCGCGCGGCCCAGCTGGCGCACGCCCTGCGCGACGACCTCAGCGTCGCCGCCGACGACCGCGTCGCCACCCTGATGTGGAACAACGCCGAGCACGTCGAGGCCTACTTCGCGATCCCCTCCATGGGCGCGATCCTGCACACCCTCAACCTCCGTCTGCCCCCCGAGCAGCTGGCCTGGATCGTCAACCACGCCGCCGACCGGGTCGTGATCGCCAACGGTTCCCTGCTGCCGCTGCTCGCCCCGCTGCTGCCGCACCTGAAGACCGTCAAGCACATCGTCGTCACCGGCCCCGGTGACCGCTCGCTGCTCGCCGACGCGACCGTCCAGGTGCACGAGTACGAGGACCTGATCGCCGGCAAGCCGACCGCGTACGACTGGCCGGAGCTGGACGAGCGCCAGGCCGCCGCCATGTGCTACACCTCCGGCACGACGGGCGACCCCAAGGGCGTGGTCTACAGCCACCGTTCGGTCTACCTGCACTCCATGCAGGTCAACATGACCGAATCGATGGGCCTGACCGACCAGGACACCTCCCTGGTGGTGGTCCCCCAGTTTCACGTCAACGCCTGGGGCCTGCCCCACGCGACCTTCATGACCGGCGTCAACCTGCTGATGCCGGACCGCTTCCTGCAGCCCGCCCCTCTCGCCGAGATGATCGAGCGCGAGAAGCCGACGCACGCCGCCGCCGTCCCCACCATCTGGCAGGGCCTGCTCGCCGAGCTGACCGCCCGTCCCCGCGACGTCTCCTCCCTCACCCAGGTCACCATCGGCGGCTCCGCCTGTCCGCCCTCGCTGATGGAGGCCTTCGACAAGCTGGGCATGCGGGTCTGCCACGCCTGGGGCATGACGGAGACCTCGCCGCTCGGCACGGTCGCCCGCCCGCCGGCCCACGCGGTCGGTACGGAGGAGGAGTTCGCCTACCGGCTCACCCAGGGCCGCTTCCCGACGAGCGTCGAGGCCCGCCTCACCGGCCCCGGCGGCGAACGCCTCCCCTGGGACGGCGAGTCCGCCGGCGAGCTGGAGGTCCGCGGCCCGTGGATCGCCGGCGCCTACTACAACGGCCCCGACGCCGAACCCCTGTGCCCCGCCGACAAGTTCAGCGAGGACGGCTGGCTGAAGACGGGGGACGTCGGCACGATCTCCCCCGACGGCTTCCTCACCCTCACCGACCGCGCCAAGGACGTCATCAAGTCCGGCGGCGAGTGGATCTCGTCGGTGGAGCTGGAGAACGCCCTGATGTCCCACCCGGACGTGGCGGAAGCCGCCGTGGTCGCCGTCCCCGACGAGAAGTGGGGCGAACGCCCGCTGGCCACGGTCGTGTTGCGGGAGGGCGCCACCGCCGACTTCGAGACGCTGCGGGCCTTCCTCGCCGACGAGGGAAAGATCGCCAAGTGGCAGCTCCCCGAGCGCTGGACGATCATCCCGGCCGTGCCGAAGACGAGCGTCGGAAAGTTCGACAAGAAGGTGCTGCGCAGGCAGTACGCGGAGGGCGAGTTGGACGTCACGCAGCTCTGACGGACGACGGCCACGGCGGTACGGCGGCCTTGAGGGCCGTACCGCCGCGGTGGTCACTCACCGCCGTACCGCCGTGGTCGTCCACCCCAGCACCAGCCACACCCCTGCCACAGCGCACACGCCACCCCAGCCCCAGTGGCTGAAGGCGGAGCCGGCGAGGGCGGACGCGACGGCGCCGCCCGCGAAGCCGGCGACCACGTAGGCGGTGTTGGCGGTGGCCGGGGTGGAGGTGGTGGTCAGGGCCAGGGTCTGGTTGGCGACGTGCGAGGCGACCAGCGCGGCGTGGATGACGACCGCCGCCACGAACAGGGCCCAGATCACCTGCCCGCCCAGCCAGAACAGCGGCACGGCGACGGCGGCGAGCAGATACGCGGAGCGTACGACCCTGGCGGCGCCGAAACGGTCCACCAGACCGCCCGCCAGCGGAGCCACCACGCTGGCCGCGAGCCCGAAGAGGCCGAAGAGCCCGGCGGTGGCGGTGGACAGGCCGTACTCCGGCCCCGTCAGCAGCAGCGCGAGCGAGGTCCACAGGGCGCTCCACGCGCCGAACATTCCCGCCTGCCGCACGCACGCCCGCCACAGGTCGGGGGAGCGGCGGACCAGTCCGGGCAGCGCGGGGATGCCGGAGAACAGATGACCGGTCCGGGGTCGGCGCTCCGACGGCAGCACCAGGGCCGTGGCCAGGCCGAGGACGAGGGTGAGCACGCCCGCGCCCAGGAACACCGCCCGCCAGCCGAACGCCTGACCGGCCAGTCCGCCGACCACGCGGGCCGCGACGACGCCGGCGAACAGCCCCGCTATCACCGCCGCGACATGACGGGCCCGGCGATCGGCGGGGGCGCGCTCGGCGACCAGCGGGACGAGGAGCTGCGGGACGACGGTCGCCGCGGACGTCACGAACACGGCGGCCGCGAGGGCGGCAGTGCCGGGGGCGGCGGCGGAGGCGGCCAGCGCGGCCGTGGTGACCACGGTCAGGCCGGTGACCAGCCGACGCCGGTTGACGCTGTCGCCGAGCGGGGCGAACAGCAGCAGGCCCACCGCGTAGCCGAACTGCGCGACCGAGGCGATCCACGCCACGGCCGAGGGAGCCGAGCCGAAGTCGCGGGCGATGAGGGAGAGCAGCGGGGCGGCGAGGTAGATGTTGGCGGCCGTGACCGCGCTGCAGACGGCGATGAGGGTGAGGAAGAGGGCGGGGGCGGTGGAACCGGGCTTCCGTACGGGGGCCGACGTCGCCTGGTGGGTGGTGGTTGCCGAGGGCATGAGCGGAAGGACTCCTTCGAGTCGGACTCGTTCGAGCCCGCTCTAGCAACTAACTGGTTGGTTGACTTCCCGCCCAACAGTCTGCGAGGTGCATGCATTCCCGTCAACCAAACAGTTGGTTACCTCCGCTACCCTGTCACCATGGCAGTCAGGGACCCCGAGGCCACCAAGGCCCGCATCTTCGAGGCGGCCGTCGCCGAATTCGCCCGCCACGGGATCGCCGGCGCCCGCATCGACCGCATCGCGAGCGAGGCCAAGGCGAACAAGCAGCTGATCTACGCCTACTTCGGCAACAAGGCGGAGCTGTTCGCGCACGTCCTCGAGAAGAAGATGCTCGACCTCGCCATCTCCGTCCCCGTCGACCCGGACGACATCGAGGGCTGGATCGACCGCCTGATCGACTACCACGCCGCCCACCCCGAACTGCTGCGCCTGCTCTTCTGGGAGGGGCTGGAGTACGGCAGCGCCGAACTCCCCGACGAGACGGAGCGCCAGGACCACTACGCCCGCAAGGTCGCCCTGGTCCAGGACGGCCAGGACCGCGGCGTCATCACCGACGCCATCCCGGCCCCCGACCTGCTCTTCCTGCTGACCGCCCTCGCCAACTGGGCTGTCGTCGTCCCGCAGATGAAGCGCATCCTCGTCGGCGCCGACGACACCGACCGCGACCGCCTGCGCACATCGATCAAGGAGGCGGCGCGTCGGCTGACGGCACGCTGAACCGCAGCCTCAGTTCGTGCCGATCCGTGCCAGCAGGTCCACGATCCGGCTCTGCACCTCGGAACTGGTGGACCGCTCGGCGAGGAACAGCACCGTCTCGCCCGACGCGAGCCGCGGTAGGTCGGCCTGGTCGACGGCGGCCGTGTAGACGACCAGCGGGGTGCGGTTGAGCTGCCCGTTCGCGCGCAGCCAGTCGACGATCCCGGCCTGGTGCCGGTGCACCTGGAGCAGGTCCATCACGACCAGGTTCGGTCGGAACTGCCCCGCCAGCGTCACCGCGTCCGTGTCGCTCGCCGCCCGCGCCACCTGCATCCCGCGCCGCTCCAGCGTCGCCGTCAGCGCCAGTGCGATCTCCGCGTGCTCCTCGATGAGCAGCACGCGTGGCGGGTGCTGCTCGCTGTCGCGCGGCGCGAGCGCCTTCAGCAGGACGGCGGGATCGGCGCCGTACGCCGCCTCGCGCGTCGCCTGCCCGAGCCCGGCCGTGACCATGACCGGCACCTCGGCGGCCACGGCGGCCTGCCGCAGCGACTGCAGTGCGGTCCGGGTGATCGGCCCGGTCAGCGGGTCGACGAACAGCGCCGCCGGGAACGCGGCGATCTGCGCGTCCACCTCCTCGCGCGAGTGCACGATCACCGGCCGGTAGCCGCGGTCGCTGAGCGCCTGCTGGGTCGACACGTCCGGCGCGGGCCAGACCAGCAGCCGACGCGGGTTGTCCAGCGGCTCGGGCGGCAGTTCGTCGTCCATCGGCTGCGGCCGCGGGGTGTCGGCGACCTCGACGGCGCCGCCCGGACCGTCCAGCGGTTCGGGTCCCTCGGCGGCGTTCTCGTCCGGTGCGCCTATCGCGTACGAGCGTCCGGCACCCTCACTCGCCCCCGCGGCCAGCCGGGACTGCCCCGCGAGGGACGGCTGCGGCTGCTGCTGTACGGGGGGCTGCTCGGCCGGCGGATGCGGGCGGGCGGGCTGCTCCGGGCGCGCGCCGGCCGGGTCCGGCGGTGTACCGAGCTTGCGGCGTCGTCCGCCGTTGGTGGACTGCTGCGGGGGAGGCGTGGCGCCGCCCGACGGCTGCTGCACCTGCGCCGCCTGCCGCGTGAACGGCACACCCTGCCCCAACGTCCGCACACTGATCGCCCGGCCCTGCGTGGAGTTCGAATCCGCGGGCGCGGCGGCGGCCTCGGCGGGCAGCGGCTGCGCGACCCGCGCCTGCTGCACCGGAGCCGCCTGCCCCGCTTCAGGGGGGAGGGGAGTGCCGGAAGCGGGGGTCTGCGGCGCGGGCTGGGCTGCGCCGTTGGGCGGGGTCTGGGGCTGGGCTGCGGCCTGAGGCTGAGGGGTCGGCTGCGGAGCGGGGGCGGGAGCCGGGGGTACGGGGTTTCCGGCGGCGTTCGGCGGTACGGCGGGGCCCGCGGCGTTCGGCGGTACGGCGGCGCCCGTGCCCTGCGGAGGTACCGAGGCGCCCGTGCCGGCGGTGTCGTCGGAGTCGGCCGTGCCGGGCCACTGCTGCGGGGCCGGGGTGCCGTGACCGGGGGGCGCCTCGGCGGGGAGGGGCTGGCCCTGCGCCGTACCGTTCTGCGCAGGAGCGGCCTGGCCCGGGAGGGGTTGCGCGACGGGCTGGGCGCCCGGTGCGGCAACGGGTTGGACCGGGGCCTGAGCGGGCGCGTGCTGTGCGGGCACGGCTTGGCGCAGGCCGGCGGGTGCGGTCTGGGTCGCTTGAGCACTCTGGGCTGCAGGTGCCGCCTGGACTGCCTGCGTCACCTGGCCCGGAGTCCCCTGACCCGGGGTCATCTGGGCCGGAATGGCCTGCGGGGACGTCACGGTCGCCGCCTCCGTCGGCTGGGCAACGGCCCGTCGGCGTCGGCCCGTCGGTGCGCTCGCGGGGTGCGGCTGGGGCGGCGTGTGGTCCTCGGACTGGTCGTGCGGCACGGCGTCGTGCCGGCCGTGGTCATCGGCGTGTCCGGCACCAGAGGCGCCCTGCCCCGGCACCTGCACGGCCTGTGGCTGATCCGGCACCTGGGCGACGGCAGCCGGCTGCTGCTCGTCGGACGACGACCGGTCCGCCTCCGCCGGCGGCAGCGCGAAGACCGTACGCGGCTCTGCCTCCTGCGCGGCGGCACGTTCCTGGGCGGCGGCGAGGGCACGCCGCCGCCGCCCGGTCGGCTGCTGGTCCTCGACACCCGAGCCGGCCGGGGCCGGTGATGCCGCTGCCGCGGGCAGCGCCGGCGGCAGGGCGTGCTGTTCCCCCGCCGCGCGCCGGGCCCGCCGTCCGCCACCGGGCGCGGGCACGCCCTGCGGCGGAACGGTCCCGCCCAGCCCCGTGCCCACGGCCGCGGCGCCCGCGGCGTGCTCGGCAGCCGTGACGACGGCACCCTCGGCAACACCGCCCGCCGCAGCCTCCGGCGCACCGTCCACCCCGCCGGCGTCCTCGGCCGGCCGCCCGCGCCTGCGTCCCGTACCGCCGACGACCTCGCTCGCCTCGACCGGCGCTTTCAGGGCCTGGGGTGCGGCAGCACGCCTGCGCCGCCGCCCCGTGGGCGCGGCCGCCTCCGTCTCGGGCCCGGATCCCGGTACGTCGCTCTCCAGGAAGGCGTCCACGGAGGCCCGCCGGGCCCGCCGCCCCCCGCCCGAGGTCTGCTCGGACGAGCCGGCACCGGCCTCGTCACCGGCGGCCTCGGGCGCGGCCGGCGCGGAAACGGCCCCCGCCCCACCCCCGAGCGGAACCTCCAGGACGTACGCGCTGCCGCTCATCCCCGGCACCTCGTGCGTCTGCAGCACACCACCGTGCGCCCGCACGATCCCGCGCACGATCGGCTCGTGCACCGGGTCTCCCCCGGCGTACGGCCCGCGCACCTCGATCCGTACGACCTCACCGCGCTGCGCCGCCGCCACCACGACGGTGTTGTCCATGTAACCGCCCGCCGAGACGGGCGAGTTGCCGGTCGCGTCGACCCCGGCGACATCGGCGACGAGGTGCGCGAGGGCGGTGGCGAGAAGCTTCGGGTCGACCTCGGCCTCGATGGGCGGCGCGTGCACGGCGAACTGCATCCGCCCCGGCCCGATGAGCTCGACGGCTCCGTCGACACCGGCGGCCACGACGCTGTCGAGCATGACCTTCGTACGGGCGATGTCCTCGGTCCCGGCGTCCAGCCGCTGATAGCCGAGGACGTTGTCGATGAGCTGGGTGATCCGCGAGTACCCGGCCGAGAGGTGATGCAGCACCTGGTTGGCCTCGGGCCACAGCTGCCCGGCGTCGTCCGCGGCCAGCGCCGCCAGCTCGCGGCGCAGCTCGTCGAGCGGCCCGCGCAGCGACCCGCCGAGCAGCGTCAGCAACTGCTCATGTCGCCCGGCCAGGGCCTCGTACCGGTCCTTCTCCCGCTCGGCGAGCGCGGCGTACCGGTCCTCGCCGGCCGCCAGTTCCTCCTCGTGCCGCTCGCGCAGCTCCTCGAGCTCGGTGACGTGCTGCTGGCGCAGGGCGGTGAGGTCGGAGGCATGCTCCTCGGAGAGCCGCTCGAGCTCTTCCGCGTGCTGCTTCTCCGCGGCTGCCTTCTCCTCGGCGAGTGTGTCGTACGGCCGCCGGTCGGTGAACGTCATCACCGCGCCGACCAGCTGGTCGCCGTCGCGAACGGGTGCGGTCGTCAGGTCCACGGCCACCTTGTTGCCGTTCTTGGACCACAGCGCCTGCCCGCGCACCCGGTGCTTGCGCCCGGAACGCAGGGTGTCGGCGAGCGGGGACTCCTCGTACGGGAAGGGCGAGCCGTCGGCCCGCGAGTGCAGGACGAGCGTGTGCAGTTCCTTGCCGCCGAGCTCGCCGGCGCGGTAGCCCAGTATCTGCGCGGCGGCCGGATTGACGAGCACGATCCGCCCGTCGGTGTCGGTCCCCACGACGCCTTCGGAGGCGGCCCGCAGGATCATTTCGGTCTGCCGCTGCGAGCGGGCGAGCTCCGCCTCCGTGTCGACGGTCCCGGAAAGATCCCGCACGACGAGCATGAGCAGCTCGTCGCTGCTGTAGCCGTAACTGTCGTAGGCCTGCTGGCCGTTTTCCAGATTCGCGCTGGTGACCTCGACGGGGAACTCGCTCCCGTCCGTCCGCCGGGCGATCATCCGGGTCGGCTTGGTGCGCCCAGGGGGATCGACGTGATCGGGCCGCCGCATCGAACCCGGGATGAGCTTCGAGTCGAACTGCGGCAGCAGATCGAGCAGCCCGCGCCCGACGAGCGCGGTACCCGGCGCCTCGAAGGCCTCGAGCGCGATGGTGTTCGCGTTGACGACGGTCCCGTTGGCGTTGACCAGTACCAACGCGTCGGGCAGCGCGTCGAGTATGGCTGCGAGGCGAGCAGCGCCTCGGGATGGCCTGCTGCTCACGAGACGCTTCCTCCCTGTTACCGCACCTTGCCGACCGCTCGGGCCATCTTGCCAACCTGCCCGCGACGTGTCACGCGAGGGAGTCTAAGGGCTGGGGTTGCGCTCGCGACGCCGGATGAGAGAGAGCTCGCACGACGAGGCGACGCCCAACGGACGACGAACCAGCGCGGTCCCCCGCCCGTGCACGCCCACGGCACGCGCCCTCCGCGAGACCTTTACAGCACTGTCGTTTCCGCCGGTTCCCACTGCTTCCGCCGACCGCCCCTGCTGCCGGAACCAGCCGCTACGCAGTGCCGCTAGGTCCCCGCCTCCGACGGCACCTCCGGCAGCAGCGGCACGAGCCGGTCCCAGCGGGCGATCTCGCACCCGTTGCGGCGGTCGAACGTGGCGTCGACGGGGCGTCCGGCCCACGTCCCGGTGACGTGCGCGGTGGCGGGCCCGCCGTACTGCATGGTGCACACGCTGTCCGACGGCACGGGCGCGAAGGCGCCCACCCCCCACCGCGTCTCCCGGTCGAGGACCCGACACGCCCCGCTCACATCCGGATGACCGCCGCCCTCCGGATGACACCGCAGCTCATACGTCCCGTCCGCCCGCCCGCCGGAATCCCGGACGGTGACGGTGAGGCGATCACCGTCCCGGCCGCGGTCAGGGACGGGCGGAGGTGCTGCAGGGGAAGGCGCGGCCGGTGTGCCCAAGGAGGCGTCGGTGGCCGCGGCGGCTGCCGGGGCCGCGGCGAGGGCGGTGAGCGCGGCGAAGGAGGCACCGGCGGCGATTCCGAGCCGCCGGAGCGCCGGGCGGGCGAGGGTGAGGGGGGTGACCTGCAACATGACCTGACTAACGCTGTACGCCCCCGGATGTTGCGCGCCCGCCGTTGCCCACCGGACGCGCGGCTAAGCCCTTTGCTCTGCGACCCGCCTGCCTAGTACCGTGGGGGGCGATTGGTGACAGCACGCTCGACTGTGTCATCATCTGCACGAACCACTCGCGCTCGCGCGGGCGGTTGTGCTGGAGGCGTCGCCTAGTCCGGTCTATGGCGCCGCACTGCTAATGCGGTTTGGGCCTTAAAGCCCATCGAGGGTTCAAATCCCTCCGCCTCCGCGCGATCACCGAAGCCCCGGTCCATCCCGACCGGGGCTTCGCCGTTTCACCCCCTCAGAGCGCGTTTTCGCAGGTCACAAGGGGTACGGCTAACGGATTTCACATGACGGCGGCAGTCATGTAATGTTCTTCCTGTCGCCGCGAGCGGGCCAGAAGGGCCGGGAGCGGCGGGAAAACAGAACAAAGACAAGCACTCGTAGCTTAACGGATAGAGCATCTGACTACGGATCAGAAGGTTGCAGGTTCGAATCCTGCCGAGTGCGCACAGGTGAGAGGCCCCGGAGAGATCCGGGGCCTTTGACTTTTCTGGACATACAGCAGCGTGGACCTCCATCGTCATGGCGATCGTCAGCCCACAGGCCGCGCTGGTCTGAGCCGGTCAGAGCCGTGTGCTCGTTCTGTCTTGCTGGTCGGCGAGGCCGCTGATCAGCGGACCGGCGAGTGAGCGCAAGGTTGTCAAGATCGCTGCGGGGTTGGCATACTCCTCCCGCCGCCCCCCACGGCAGGAGCTCTTGACGAGCTCATCCCTCACTCTTGGGGCAGCATGAGTATGCGTGTTCGATCGCGTGCGTTCACCCGGCTTGCCAGGAGCGTCGGTGTATCCCTGGGCATCGGGGTGGTGACAGCGGGCCTTCTGGTGAGTTCCCCGGCGCAGGCCGTCGAAGTGGAATCCGGGACGTTCGGTGTCGTCAGCGAGGTCGGGGACCCGGTCGGCGGTGGTTACTCCTACTCGTACACCGACGGCGAAGGTTCGGCCGACGCCATGTACGCCGGTTGGGACGACGACCGCAACCGGCTCACCGTCATCGTTCTGGGCGCCAACGGCGATCGGTGGGATGTCGTCATGGGAGCCGAGTACGGGAAGCAGCTGGCCCCGGGAACGTACACCGGCGCCTCCGACACACCGGCGTTGGGTGCGCCGAGGCTCTCCGTCAGCGGCACCTTCTACGGCTGTGAGTCCGAGGGATCCTTCACCATCGACCGTATGGTCCTCGGACCGCGCGGCTACGTGGAGGCACTGGACGCGAGCTTCCAGCAGAACTGCGTGGGCAGTACCCCCGGCCTCACCGGCCAGGTCCACCTCACCAACCCACCGCCGCCCGCGGAGCTGTCGCTGGGCGTCGACATCGCCGCCTCCGGCACGGTCGGAGCCGACGGGAAGCCCGCCGTGCACGGCACCGTGACCTGCACCGAGCCGGTCAATGTGCTGGTGAACGGCAGGATCGACCAGGTCGTGGCCAAGGGCACCCTCGCGACCGCCTCGTACTACACACGGGTGGACTGCACACCGGGCACGCCTGCCACGTGGGCAGCGGAGGGCACCGTCGGCGCCGTCCCCTTCGAAAAGGGCGATGCCATGGTCGAGTTCAAGGCGCAGGCGACTGATCCGGTGTACGGGCACACGGTCGTCACCGAGCCCCAGACGGCCCCCGTGTCCCTCCGCAAGAGCTGAAGCGGCTGCCGTACTTCACATTCATCTCTCTACCTGTCTCTTCCTATCGATCCATGGACCTGTGGAGCTTTCCTTGAGACTTCGCGCACGCAACAACGCGTATACGCGCATCACCACCGGCCTCGCCACGGCGCTGGCCTTCACGGCTGTCGCGTCGGGCCTGCTGGGCGGCGGCATGGCGCAGGCGTATGAGGTCGAGTACGGAACCTTCGCCTTCAGCGGGGATGCCGGTGAATACATCAGCGCCGGTCAGTCGTACTCCTACACCGATGGCGAGGGCTCCCTGGACGGGATGACCGTCCAGGGTTACACCAGCAACGGCGTCGGAACCGGCGTCGGCGTCTTCGTCGACAGTGCGGGCGGCGACACCTGGTCCCTGCACCTGGAGGCACCGTGGGGACCGTCGCAGCCGCTGGTGCCCGGCACCTACACCGGCGCCAAGGCCAATCCGGCTCCGGGCGAGCCCCGGATCGAGCTCAGGGGCAACGGCCGGGACTGTCTTGCCGAGGGCTCCTTCACCATTCGTTCCGTGGAGTTCGGGACTCATGGCTATGTGAAGGCTCTCGACGCTTCCTTCGAGCAGCACTGTCCGGGAGCAACGGAGTCGGTGCGCGGCGAGGTTCGCCTGACCAATCCGGAGCCGCCCGCCGAGACCGTGCTGGGGCTACAGGTCGCCGCCGACGGCGTCGCCGACAGGACCAGCGGGAAGGCTGTCGTGCACGGCACGGTCACCTGCAACTCGCCTGTGACGGTGCAGTCGTACGGCACGGTGAGCCAGACCGTCGAGGGCGCCACCGTCCGCGGGTCGTACCGTACGGAGGTGGCGTGCGTGCCGGGCGATCCCACGCCGTGGACCGCGCAGGCCACGCCCACGGGCACCGTGCCCTTCCAGCGCGGCGAGGCCACGGTGATCGGCCGTACCACCGGCACGGATCCCTTCTACGGCCACACGATCACGGCCGACTACAGCGGCTTGCTCCAACTCGACAGGAAGTGACGGCTGGGTGTCGTAGGTTCGAATCCCGCCCGGGGGCACCAGCCAAGAGGCCCCGGACCGATCATGGTCCGGGGCCTTTGACTTCGGTCTGACATCAACTGTGTCGATCACTGACGACCGGGGCGCCTCCTGAGCAGGCGGTCCATGTGACAGCCGTCGAGAGCGGCGTTCGGGTCACTGCACGTCCACGAAGTCGCCGGTCGCCTTGACGGCCGGAGTGGTCGAGGTTCCTGCGAAGTCCCAGCGCCAGTAGCCGTCTTCGGACGCGGGGACCGTGGTCGTCAGGCTGCCGGTGCTGGAGGTGTTCACGGTCTTGATGGTGGTGTAGGTCGTGGTACCGGCCTTGCGGAACTGGAGCTTGACCGGCTGGTTGGCGTAGCCCCGGTAATCGAGCGTGTCCCAGTTGGCCCGGGTGAGCTTGCCGGTGATCGTCAGTGTCCTGCCCTTGGCGATCGGCTCAGGACTTGCGTTGGCGGTCAGCTTGGAGTGCCGCTGGAGGCGGGTGGTGGTGTAGGCCCACCGCTCGGTCCAGCTGTCGTCGTTCGCCCACACCTGGACACCGACCTTCCATGTGCCGGCGTCGGCGTTCGTGAGCCACCAGTCCGGTTCGAAGGTGAAGGTCTTCGAGCAGGTGGACGTCGTACTGCTGGAGGCGACGCAGTCCGCCGGGGTGGTGTCCTCGTTGGGCAGGATGTAGCCGTCGGGGCTGTAATACGGGTCAGAGCCGTCCGGGCCCCGCCACAGGTAGAAGTCCGCGTCCCAGATGCCCGACGGGTCGGTGGCGGTCACCGAGACCGTGATCGTCTTGTCGGCCGTGTCGACCACGATGCTCTTACCACCGTTGACGGCGACGCTGGTGACCTGGATATCGCCCACGGTCTCGTCAGCGTAGGCACCAGGGACGGCGAAGCCGGCCAGCGCGGCGACAGCAGTGAGCACGGCATAAGCAGCGCGCTTGCGCATGTATTTCCTTCACGGAGCGATGAGTTGGAACCCGCCGAACGGGGCGCGGCGGGGCGGTTGAAGCCGATCAGGGACCGGCGACGGACTTGATCGTGTACGGGTGGGTGGCCTGCTGCCAGATCACCGTGAACCGGGAGCTCGGGCGGGCGTCGACCTGGGGCACCCGGCCGTCCGAGGTGAGCGTCTTCGTGGTGCCGAAGGCGCCGGAACGGCTGATCAGGCGGGCGCTGGTCTTGGTGTAGCTGGACGGGATCGTGGACGTGGGAACGACCGTGTGGAAGACCAGCATGCCGTCGCCGTCGCCGTCATCGTCGAGGGCGAGGTCGGGCCGGTCGCCGAGACCGAGGGCGGCGACGGTGCCGCGGTCCCGGCCGCCGCAGCGACAGAAACCCCGGCAAAGACACGACGCTTCAGCGAACGCCGATGATGTGCTGCCCGCGGTGCCACTCTCATCCCCTTGTTCGATTGCGATGACTTAGGCACAGCCGTCACACAGGCGGTCCCCTATACCCAGCGCACCTGCATGCTCAAACGTCACGGTGCGGCGCGGAGGGCTGTGCCGGCAAGCCAGGAGGTGGGCAGGCAGGGCTGTCGGTCGTCAACCCATGCTCGACCATGCATCGGGGCGGGGCACCAGCACCGCGGAGACCACCGCGTCGGACGATGCCATGACATCGAGCACAAAACGAAGGCGCCCGAGGTCGAGCCGGCGCAACGCCGGGCCGTGGTCAGCAGCAACGACGAGGGAGACCGCGAGCAGAAGAAGTCGCCACAGGGCCGTCACCGGACGGCGCATGGTGCGGGGCAGTTCTGCCATGGAGGCGTGCAGCCGCTCGCAGTGGAACGGGACGTGGTGCTGCTCGTCGGACAGAATCCGGCCCGCCACATCCGAGGTGAGCTCGTCCCGGGCACCATCGCGCAGGGCCCGGTAATAACGCAGCGCCACCACTTCCGCGATCATCAGCACCAGCAGTTCCATGCGCAGGCCCATGAGACGCCGCAACCGTACGAAGACCGTGTCGCTCCAGTGGCCGGTCAACGGCGGTATGCCTCCCGCAGCCAGCAGCCGGGCGAGCAGACGGGCGTGGTTTTGTTCCTCGGCGACGAAGAGCCGGACCGCCTGCGCGTAGTCGGCGTCGCCGGCCTGGTCCGCTTTGCCGACCAGGTTCGCGCCGTCACCGTCCTCGCCGACCTGGAAGCGCTGAATACTGGCCCACACCGCCGGATGCAGCGTCGCCCCTCGCCCCCAGTCCGGGTCACTCCGGGCGTGCCTGCGCTCCCGCTCGTCCTCGAACCGCTGTGTCCACTTGGCGAACTCGCCCGTATGCACCCGGTCACCCCTCTCTGGGACACGGCCACCGTGCCCCGGAGAGGGACGACGCCGGCAGACACCGAACCGTTCCGCTGCCGCCCGACGGCCTTCGGTCCTGTGGGCCTTCGGAACCAGCCGGTACGCGTTCACCGGCGCCACCGAGGAAAGGCCGCACGGAGGCGGCGCTTCAAGCGGATTCCGGTTGTGCGGCCGGGGTGATGTTCTGGTTGGCGTGGAAGATGTTGTCCGGGTCGTATGTGCGCTTGACCTGGGCGAGGCGGTCGTAGTGGTTGCGGTATGTGGCACGGACCCGGCCGGGGGCCTCGCCCTCGCCGAGGAAGTTCACGTACGAGCCGCCCATGGAGTACGGGTGCATCTCCTCCCAGTAGTCGACACACCACCGTCTGATGGTCTCGGCATTGGCCGGATCGGGGTCGACACCGGCGAAGACGCCGGACCAGACGGCGTCCCGGTAGCCCCATGCGGTGTCGTCGGGGCCCACTCGGTGGGCGGCGCCGTCGACGGGGTACAGGTGCATCAGCGACAGCGGGGTGGGGAGATTCTCGCCGTGTTTGAGGTGTACGTCGATGGCGGCGTCCGGGATGCTGTCGAAGAAGTCGCCGCGCCAGTACCACTGGTATCCGGTGGGGATCAGTTCGTCGAGGCTGGTCTGCAGCATGGGATACGGCATCGGTGACGTGAAGTGGAAGGCAGGCTGCCCCGGCTCCTGCACCGGTGTGAGTGCCTCTTCGAAGCGGCTCAGGTCACCGGTGTGACACCACACCACGCCGCACACCTTCAGGCCGTGGATCTCCTCCGGGAACGGCGGGGCCGGCGGGATGGTGAAGATGTTCAAGAAGCCGTAGACGTCCTCCGGTGCCTGCGGCAGGAAGTCGCGGTACCACGTCAGCACCTCACGGGCCCGGTCGACGGGCCATGCGGTGATTCCGAACCCGATCGTGTCCACCGGGTGGAGGCGGTACGTGAACGAGGTCACGACCCCGAAGTTGCCGCCGCCACCGCGCAGGGCCCAGAACAGGTCCGGGTGTTCGGTCTCGCTCGCGGTGACGAAGCTGCCGTCGGCCAGCACGACGTCCGCCGCGAGCAGGTTGTCCACCGTCAGGCCGTACTTGCGCGTGAGGTAGCCGTGGCCGCCACCCAGCGTCAGGCCCCCGACGCCCGTCATCGAGATGATGCCCGAGGGTGTCGCGAGCCCGAAGGCGTGGGTGGCGTGATCGAGGTCGCCGAGCTGGGTGCCGCCGCCGACCTGGGCGGTCCTGGCGGCGGGGTCGACACGTACCCACCGCATCGGGGACAGGTCGACGGTGACACCGCCGTCCACGAGGCAGAGGCCGGGGCCGCTGTGCCCGCCTCCACGGACGGCCAGTTCCAGGCCCTGATCGCGGATGACCTTGATGGCGGCGATGACATCCCCGGCATCGACGCAGCGGGCGATCGCGGCCGGACGCTTGTCGATCATCGCGTTGTAGACCTTGCGGTCCTGGTCGTAGTCGGGGTCCTGGGGCCCTGTGACCGGGCCACGCAGCGCGGTCCTCATGGTTTCCAGAGTTGATGTGTTCATGAAAATCTCCCCACCCGGCTCACTGGTCGGTCGGCCGCCATGGCCCGGCATCCGCCCACCGCACACCGCGGTGCTGACATGACCAGCGTCCCGCCGGCCCGGGTGCCCCGCAATCCGTACGCTCTGCAGGACGTCGGCTTCCCTTGCCGTCTCTCGCAGGTCGTCCGACCGGAGCGGGAGGGGTTCCGGCGGTGCTCGTAGGTGATGAGCCGTCAGTCACCCAGGCAGGACGAGGAGATCCGCGATGACACCAGTGCAAGTCGACTGGCTGTCCCCGCTGTTCGGTCAGCGCTCGGTGCAGGCAGGGTAGGAGGAGCCGCGATAGCAGGTGTCGTAGTCGTCACGGGTCACGAAGAACGTCTCCTCCTCGCCGTCCGACGTGCGTACGGTGAGCTCGTTGATCTCGGCCCCCATGCCCGTGTACGCGCGTTCCTTGTCGATGACGCGTCCGGGCGGTCCCTCCTCGTAGCCGCACGCGGCCACTAGGGCGAGGAGGGCGGCGGCGAGGAGGGTCGTAGGAGCAGTGGCAGTGCGGTGCTTCATCGGGTCAGCTCCCGTCGCGGGCCGTTGTCTCCACAGCGGACAGGCGCGGTCTCCTCCGGCTCGCGGATCCGCAGGGGCATCGTCCCATCACGGGCCCGGGAAGGGTCCCCATCAGACGCGCCGCTCCGCGGCAACTCGGCGCGCAAGGATCACCCGTCTGGCACCGGTTGCGTACCCCATATGGGTGGTTACAGTGGGATTTGACCGTATGTGAACTCCACCCAAGAGGGGGTAGGTATGCCCGCTGCGAACAGACGACGGGTCGTCGCCCTGAGCTCGGCTCTCATCGCCGCAACCGTCGTCCTCACTCCGGTCAGCGTTCAGCAAGCAGCTGCGGCCACACCGAGCGAGACTCAGGTCAGTACAGCTTCCGCCGTCCCTGAGCAGTACCGGGACCGGGACTACCGGCGGGGCTTCAGGGACGGCTTCCGATTCGGATTCCGCGTGGGCCTGCGGGACTGCCATCGGTACGACCGGCATGACTGGCGCGACCGGTACGACGACAACTATCGACGAGCCGCCGCTGTTCCGGATCGGTACCAGGACTATCGGGACTATCGGCGGGGCTTCAGGGACGGCTTCAGAGCGGGATACCGCCAGGGCCAGCGGGTGTGCTGAATCCTCCGTGCCAGCCCAAGGAGGTCCGGGGCCGGCTCGCTGACGGTTCGACCCGCGCTGCGGTTGGTGTCACCGACGGTTCCTGAGTGGGGAGTGCCGGGCTGGTCGGGGTGCCGGGCTCGTCGGGCAGAGGGCTTGTGGTGGGGCGGGGGGTGGCGGGCTCGGGCCGCGTCGACGGGGTGCGGGACGGCGAGGGAGTGGAGGGAAGCGGCGTCGTAGGGCCGCTCGCGGGTGGGGGGGGCGAGAGGGACCGTCGGGGGTCGGGGTGTCTCGGGTGCCGCCAGGTGGAGGGGGAGTGCGATGAGGGCGGCGACCGCGCAGGACACGCCGACCCCGGCCGCGGTGCGGAGCAGGCGGCGGCGGGCCGCGGTGCGGCGGATCGCCTCGTATCGGCCGGGGGGTGGGCCGAGGTGGTCGGAGGGGGGCCGGAGGATGACCGCGAGGGGGTCGTGGGGGTCGAACTCCGGGCCGTCGTCAAAGCGTGTGGTCAAGGCTTCTCCTCAGGTGGACGCGGAGCAGTTCGCGGGCCGCGTGGAGGTCGGCCTTGACGGTTCCTTCCTTGCGTCCGGTCAGCACGGACACCTCCCGGATCGGCATGTCAGCGTAGTAGTGGAGGAGGATCGGGGCGCGGAGTCGTTCCGGCAGTGACTGCACGAGCAGGCGTACGGAGGGGTCGGCCTGTTCGAGGTGGGGGCGGACGGCGGCTTCTGTGGTCGCACGGCGCATGGCCCTGCGCTCGCGCTCCAGCTTGCGCCAGTGGTCCCGGACGAGGTTGGCCGCGGTGACGTAGAGGAAACCGCGGGGTTCCTCCACGGACGTCCAGCGGGCCCAGAGCCGGGTGAACGCCTCCGAGGCGATCTCGTGGGCCGTCTCGTCGTCGTCGACGAGACGGCGGCACCAGCCGGCGAGACGCGGGTAGAGGGCGGCGAACAGCTCGGACGCTGCCTTGTCGCGGGACCGTTTCAACGCTCTCCATGGTCGTGAGGGCACGTCGTTGTGGGCAGGCGTGCTCAGGAAGTCGTGGCGCTCAGCGTGGCGAAGGCGATCACGTTGTCGCGGTACTCGTCGCCGGTACGGGGGCCGCCGCACGTGATCAGACGTAGTTCCGGACGGTCTACGTTCCCGTAGACGTCGTCGGCCGGGAAGTCCGCCTTGGCCACCGTCCGTACGGTGCTGATGGTGAACACCGCCGCCGTGCCGTTCTCCAGACGCGCGACGATCCGGTCGCCCCGGTGCAGGCGTGCGAGGTGACGGAAGACCCCGTCCCCGTAGGGGCCGACCGTGACATGGCCGAGGATGACCGACGGGCCGACCTGACCCGGTGTCGGTGAGTGCCGGTACCAGCCCGCCCGGTCGTCCGCCGTGATGGGCGGCACCTGCACACTGCCGTCCGGCGCCAACCCCAGCCGCATCACGGGGGTGTCGACGCCGATGGCCGGGATCCGCAGCCTGACCGGCGCCGAACGCCCCAGCACCTGCGCCGACTTCACAGTGGGCCGCTGCTGCGAGCTCCGGGGACTTGCGGTCGTGGCCCGGCCGCTGCAGCCCATGAGACGAGGCGGCGGCGGAGCAGGTTGTAAAGAGATGGCAAAGCAGGTGCTTCGCTGGTCAGAGCTGGTCAGAGGGCGTAACAGGGGCATTGTCAGTGGCTGCCCCTACGCTCGGAGGCAATGGCACAGATGTGGAGGTGCTCGGGGCTGCGGTGGGCGGCCGGTGGGCCCGAGTTGGTGTGGAGCGGGGGGCGTGCGAGTGCGTTGACCTGGGGGAAACGGGTGGCCTTCGGGGTCGTGGAAGGGGGTGTGCGGACGTGTGTGGGTGCGCGGGGGCATGCGTGTCCGGGGAGGGCCGCCGTGCCGGGGCGGAGTACCGGGGCGCGGTGCGGGGAGTGTGCGCGGTTGGATCGGGCGCACTCCGTGGCGGCCGATGCGGTTCCCGACGATCCGCGGCCGTATCACGTGTATCTCGCGTGGTTCGGGCCGGGGATGGCGAAGGTGGGGATCACTGCTGTCGAGCGGGGGTCGGCCCGGTTGCTGGAGCAGGGGGCGGTCTGTTTCAGCTGGCTCGGTGCCGGGCCGTTGATGGCGGCGCGGCGGGCCGAGGAGCTGTTGCGGGCCGCGCTGCGGGTGCCGGACCGGATTCCGTACGCCGAGAAGCGGGCGGTACGGGCCGTGCTGCCGGGGACGGAGGCGGAGCGGGCGGCGGAGATCGAAGAGCTGCACGGGCGGGCGGTGACGCTCGGTGGGTGGCCGGAGTCGCTGGCGCGGGAGCCGTTCCGAGCGGTGGATCATGTGCGGGCGTTCGGGCTGGAGGGGGCGCCGCGCGCGGTCGGGGAGGTGAGCGAGCTCGTCGCCGGTGGGGTGGTGAGTGGGGAGCTGGTGGCTGCCGCCGGGCCTGATCTGCATCTGGCGACCGGAGGGCGGGGCGTCGTCGTTCTGGACACGCGGCTCATGACCGGGTGGGAGCTGGTTCCGGTCGGTGGCGGGGGCGCGGGCGGGGAGACGTCCGTGCCGGTGCGGGAGCTCAAGGGAGGGGGAGGGGGTGGGTTGCAGGACGGGTTGTTCTGATGCGGGCGGACCTGTGATGGTGCAGGCGGACTGTGATGGCTCGTGGTGATCCGCTCACAAGCGGTCTCCGCGGTTCCTCCCCCCCCGGCGCCCCGCGCCGGCGTTCCCAGGAGCCTCCTGAGAGGTGCCTGTGTGTTTCTCAGGGAAATCACAGGTTGTCGAAAGGGCGCTCTCAGAGCGCGCCTTCATGGTGTCCATCATGACCACGACCTCGCCCCAGGGGCGCACCGAACTGCTGAGGCCGGACGGGAGCCCCGTCCGGGTGCTTGTTGTGGACGACGAGCTGTCGATCACCGAGCTGCTGTCCATGGCCCTGCGTTACGAGGGCTGGCAGATCCGGAGCGCGGGGGACGGCCAGGGTGCCGTCCAGACCGCGCGTGAGTTCCGGCCCGATGCCGTCGTCCTCGACATGATGCTGCCCGACATGGACGGGCTGACCGTTCTCGGGCGGCTTCGGCGGGAGCTGCCGGATGTGCCGGTGCTGTTCCTGACCGCCAAGGACGCCGTCGAGGACCGCATCGCCGGGCTCACCGCCGGAGGCGACGACTACGTCACCAAGCCGTTCTCCCTCGAGGAGGTCGTCGCACGGCTGCGCGGGCTGATACGGCGGTCCGGCGCCGCCGACCGGCGGTCCGACTCCATGCTCGTCGTCGGTGACCTCACTCTCGACGAGGACAGTCACGAGGTGACCAGGGCCGGCGAGAACATCCACCTCACCGCCACCGAGTTCGAGCTGCTGCGCTTCCTCATGCGCAATCCGCGGCGCGTGCTGAGCAAGGCGCAGATCCTCGACCGGGTCTGGTCGTACGACTTCGGCGGGCAGGCCAATGTCGTCGAGCTGTACATCTCGTACCTGCGCCGGAAGATCGACGCCGGGCGCGAGCCGATGATCCACACCCGGCGTGGGGCCGGTTATCTGATCAAGCCCGCGGCGTCATGAGTCGGCGACGACGGCCGCGGGCGGGCAAGCGCGCAGGCAAGCCGCGCACGCTGCGGACGCGGCTCGTCGTCGCGTCGTTGGTGTTGATCGCCGTGGTCTGCTCGGTGATCGGCACGGTGACCACGCTGGCGCTGCGGTCCCATCTGTACGACCAGCTGAACGGGCAGGTCTTCGAGGCCGGGAAGCGACTTTCGGGGCCCCCGCCCGGGAAGCTGGACGCGGAGCTCGCCTTGGGTCAGGACCGGATCGACGGCTTCATCACCACCGGTCCGACGCAGCCGGACACCGTGGCCGTGCAGGTCGGTGCGAAGGGCGCGATCAGCAGGGCGGTGGTCGCCGAGCAGGAGTCCGACGGCTTCAAGCGGATGAAGGCCACGGAGCTGACCGCGGCCCAGCGGGCCGTGTTCGCCGATGTGCCCACGACGGGCCACCACACCGTGACCGTCCCCGGCCTCGGTGAGTATCTGGTGCAGTACGTCCAGGGCAACGACGGCGACAACTACTACGTCGCCCTGCCGACCGAAACGGTCGACGGCACCATCAACACCCTGATCCTCGTCGAGATCAGCGTCACCGCCGCCGGTCTCGGCGCGGCCGTCATCGCCGGGTATCTGCTCGTCGGCGTCGCCACCCGGCCCCTGCGCAAGGTCGCCGCCACCGCCACCCGAGTCTCCGAACTCCCCCTGCACACCGGCGAGGTCAACCTCAGCGAGCGGGTCCCCGAGTCCGAGACCGACCCGTACACCGAGGTCGGCCAGGTCGGCGCCGCGCTGAACCGGATGCTGGACCACGTCCACGGGGCGCTGCACGCACGGCAGCAGAGCGAGACGCGGGTACGGCAGTTCGTCGCGGACGCCAGTCATGAGCTGCGGACGCCGCTGGCGTCCATTCGTGGGTACGCCGAGCTCACCAGACGTGGCAGAGAAGAGGTCGGGCCGGACACCCGGCACGCTCTCGGCCGTATCGAGTCCGAGGCGGGCCGGATGACCCTGCTCGTCGAGGACCTGCTGCTGCTCGCGCGCCTGGACGCCGGGCGGCCCTTGCAGTTCGAGCAGACCGATCTCGTACCGCTCGTCGTGGACACCATCAGCGACGCCCGTGCGGCCGGCATGGAGCACAACTGGCGTCTCGACCTGCCCGACGAACCGGCCCTTGTCGCCGGGGACGCGGCACGGCTCCAGCAGGTGCTCATCAACCTGCTCGGCAACGCCCGCAAACACACCCCGCCGGGTACGACGGTCACCGCGCGCGTGCAGCGGCGCGGCCCCTGGATGTGCGTGGACGTCGAGGACAACGGCCAGGGCATCCCGGCCGACCTGCTCCCGCACGTCTTCGAACGGTTCGCGCGCGGCGACTCCGCGCGCTCCCGCGCCACCGGCTCGACCGGCCTGGGCCTTGCCATCGTGCAGGCGGTGGCGAGCGCGCACGGTGGAGCGGTGACCGTGGACAGCGTGCCCGGACGGACCGTGTTCACGGTGCATCTGCCGGCGTCGGCGCCCCAGCCGGTCGCCGAAATGAACTGGCAACAGCACTCACAGGCACAGCACAGCGTCAACACACGGGTGCAACAGGGGGCTTGACAAGAGTCGTTCCCATGCGAACCGACTCTTCTCCCGGCACCCTGCCGGCGCGGGAGCACCTCCCGGCCGCACCAGCCGGTACGCCTGTCCTGGACGTAGTGATTCCCGTCTACAACGAGGAGAAGGACCTCCAGCCGTGTGTGCTGCGGCTGCACCAGCACCTCGCGCGCACCTTCCCGTACCCCTTCCGCATCACGATCGCGGACAACGCGTCGACGGACACCACACCTCAGGTGTCGGCACGGCTGGAGGCGCAGCTTCCGGAGGTTCGGTCCTTCCGGCTGGAGCAGAAGGGCCGCGGGCGCGCACTGCGCACCGTCTGGTCGGCCTCGGACGCCCCGATCCTCGCGTACATGGACGTCGACCTGTCCACCGACCTCAACGCGCTGCTGCCGCTGGTGGCGCCGCTGATCTCCGGCCACTCGGACCTGGCGATCGGCTCCCGGCTGGCCCGCTCCTCACGCGTGGTGCGCGGCGCCAAGCGGGAGTTCATCTCCCGCTCGTACAACCTCATCCTGCGTAGCTCGCTCCAGGCCCGCTTCTCGGACGCGCAGTGCGGCTTCAAGGCGATCCGCAGGGATGTCGCCCAGGTGCTGCTGCCGCTGGTGGAGGACACCGGCTGGTTCTTCGACACCGAGATGCTGGTGCTCGCCGAGCGTGCGGGCCTGCGGATCCACGAGGTGCCCGTCGACTGGGTCGACGACCCCGACTCGACCGTGCACATCGTGAAGTCGGCGACCGACGACCTCAAGGGCGTGTGGCGGGTGGGCAAGGCGCTGGCCACCGGTTCGCTGCCGCTGGACCGGCTCACCCGCCCCTTCGGCGACGACCCGCGCGACCGCGAGCTGCCCGACGTCCCCAACGGACTGGCCCGCCAGCTGCTCGGCTTCTGTGTCGTCGGCGGTCTGTCCACCCTCTTCTACCTGCTGCTCTACACCGCCTTCCGCGGCTTCACCGGTTCGCAGCTCGCCAACGCGCTCGCCCTGCTGGTCTCCGCGATCGCCAACACCGCGGCCAACCGGCGGCTCACCTTCGGCGTGCGCGGCCGCGGCGGTGCCGTCAAGCACCAGGCGCAGGGCCTGGTCGTCCTCGGTATCGGCCTGGTCCTCACCAGCGGCTCCCTCGCTGCCCTGAACGCGGCGACCTCCCACCCCGGTCACTCCACGGAGCTCGCCGTCCTGATCGCCGCCAACCTCGCGGCGACGGTGCTGCGGTTCCTGTTCTTCCGGGCGTGGGTCTTCCCGGACCGGAGTGAGCAGGACGCGTCGACGGCCGTCGCCTCGCCCACCACCCCGTACCAACCGCACCCGCCGCTGCACCACATCCCCACCGGGGCCCAACAGCCGTACGGCACAGACCACTTCCGCGCCGGTTCCGTCGCGGACCGCACCACCTGGCGGGACGCCACCCTGCAGCTGCAGCCGGTGCGCCCGAACGACACCGACCCGAGGGACTTCCGATGACGACAACGACCGTGCCGGCTCCGCCGGTCGACACACCGACGCCGCCCGCGCCCGACGAACCCGGGCAGAACTTCGTACGACGGCTCTGGCGCGGTCGGCCCGAGGATCCGCGCTGGGTGCGCCCCGCATTCCTGGCCACCCTCCTCGCCATCGGCGCGCTGTACACCTACAACCTCACCGCCTCCGGCTACGCCAACTCCTTCTACTCCGCGGCCGTCCAGGCAGGCAGCCAGTCGTGGAAGGCGTTCTTCTTCGGCTCGCTGGACGCGGCGAACGCCATCACCGTCGACAAGCCCCCCGCCTCGCTGTGGCCGATGGCCCTGTCGGTGCGGCTCTTCGGACTGAACTCGTTCGCGATCCTGTTCCCGCAGGTGCTGATGGCGGTCGCGACGGCGGGCGTGCTGTACGCGTCCGTGCGCCGTCGGTTCTCCGCCGGCGCCGGGTTCGTCACGATGGCGGTGTTCGCGCTCACGCCGGTCACCGCGCTGATGTTCCGGTTCAACAACCCGGACGCGGCCCTCGCCCTGCTGATGGCGACCGCCGTGTACTGCACCCAGCGCGCCCTGGAGAAGGCGCAGACGAAATGGCTGGTGTGGGCGGGCACCGCGATCGGCCTCGCCTTCCTGGTCAAGACGCTGCAGGCGTTCCTGATCCTGTCGGTGCTCGCCCTGGTGTACGTCGTCCTCGCACCGACGACCCTGAAGAAGCGCATCGGGCAGGTGCTCCTCGCCGGCCTCGCCATGGTCGTCGCCGGCGGCTGGTGGGTGGCGATCGTCGAGCTGTGGCCGGCGTCCTCCCGCCCGTACATCGGCGGTTCGCAGAACAACTCCTTCCTGGAGCTGACCTTCGGCTACAACGGGCTCGGCCGCATCAACGGCGAGGAGACCGGCAGCGTCGGAGGCGACGGCCAGGGCGGCGGCTGGGGTGAGACCGGCTGGGACCGGATGTTCAGCTCGTCCATCGGCGGCCAGATCTCGTGGCTGATTCCGGCCACGCTGATCCTGCTGGTGGCGGCCCTGGTCATGACCCGGAAGCTCCAGCGGACGGACACCACCCGCGCCGGCTTCCTCCTCTGGGGCGGCTCGCTGCTGATCACCATGGTGATCTTCAGCTTCATGCAGGGCATCTTCCACGAGTACTACACCGTCGCCCTCGCCCCCTGCATCGCCCCGCTGATCGGCATGGGCGCCGCGTTGCTCTGGCAGGAACGCGGCCGGATGTGGGTGTCGCTGACGCTGGCGGCCGCGATGACGGCCACCGCGGCCTGGGGGTACGTCCTGCTCAACCGCTCCTCCGACTACTACCCGTGGCTGAAGTGGCTCGTCCTCGCCGGCGGCCTGGTGGCCGCGCTCGGCCTGGTCTTCGTGGGCCGGCTCGGGCGGCAACTCGCCCTGGCTGTCGTCGCGTTGGGCTTCGTCGCCGGGCTGGCCGGACCGACCGCGTACACGCTCACCACGCTGGGCGAGGGCCACACGGGGTCGATCGTGACCGCGGGCCCGTCCGTCCAGGGCGGCATGGGCGGCGGCCCGGGCAGCGGCGGCGGCATGGGCGGCGGCCCCGGTGGCGGCGCCATGCCGGGCCCGCAGAACCAGCAGAACGGACAGAACCAGCAGGGCGGCGGCATGGCCCAGCCCCCGACCGGCGGCTTCCCCGGCCAGAACCAGCAGGGTCAGCAGGGCCAGGGCCGGCAGGGCGGTCCGGGCCAGCAGAACGGGACCGGTGACGGCGGCGGTATGGGCGGCCTGCTCAACGGCGCCTCCGTCAGCGAGGAGGCCAAGGAGCTGCTGGAGGAGAACTCCGGCGACTACACCTGGGTCGCCGCCGCCATCGGCGCCCAGAACGCCGCGAGCTACCAGCTGTCCACCGGCGACCCGGTGATGTCGATCGGCGGCTTCAACGGCACCGACCCGTCGCCGACGCCGGCCGAGTTCAAGGAGTACGTGGCGGACGGCAGGATCCACTACTTCATCGCCGGCGGAGGCATGGGCGGTGGCGCGGACAGCGGCACGTCCTCGCAGATCACCTCGTGGGTCGAGGAGAACTTCAAGGAGGTCACGGTGGGATCCGCCACCTTCTACGACCTGACGCAGCCGACGAGTTCGAGCAGCAGCTGACCTACGCCAAACCGATTCCCGCCGTACCGGCTCTCCGCTTCCGTGCGGCGGGAATCCGTGTTGTACACCGTATGGGAGATGTTCTACGGTGTATAGCATGTCGACGACCTCCCAGACGCAGTCCCCGCAGCAAGCCCCGGGCGGCCACCCGCAGCGCTGGCTGATCCTCGGCGTCATCTGCCTCGCGCAGCTCACCGTGCTGCTCGACAACACCGTTCTGAACGTGGCGATCCCCTCCCTCACCGAGGAGTTGGGCGCGGCCACCTCCGACATCCAGTGGATGATCAACGCGTACTCGCTGGTCCAGTCGGGTCTGCTGCTCACCGCGGGCAGCGCCGCCGACCGCTACGGCCGCAAGAAGATGCTGATCACGGGCCTGGCCCTGTTCGGCATCGGCTCGCTGGTGGCCGGACTGGCCGACTCCACCGGGCAGTTGATCGCCGCCCGGGCGGGTATGGGCGTCGGCGGTGCGCTGCTGCTGACCACGACTCTCGCCGTCGCGATGCAGATCTTCGCGCCGGAGGAGCACGCCAAGGCGATCGGCATCTGGAGCGCGGTCAACGCGCTGGGCTTCGCATGCGGTCCGCTGATCGGCGGCTTCATGCTGGACCACTTCTGGTGGGGCGCGATCTTCCTGATCAACCTGCCGGTCGCGGCGCTCGGCCTGGCCGCGGTCGTGGCGCTCGTACCGGAGTCGAAGAATCCGCAGGGCGACCGGCCCGACCTGCTCGGTGCGCTGCTGTCCACCATCGGCATGTCGTCACTGGTGTTCGCGATCATCTCCGGGCCCGAGCACGGCTGGACGTCCGACCAGGTGCTGGTGAGCGGGGCCGTCGCGGTCGTGGTGCTGGCCGCGTTCGCCTACTGGGAGAGCCGGATCCCGTATCCCATGCTCGACCTGCACTTCTTCCGCAACCAGCGGTTCACGGGCGCGGTCGCCGGCGCGGTGCTGATCACCTTCGGGATGGGCGGGGCGCTGTTCCTGCTCACCCAGCATCTGCAGTTCGTGCTCGGCTACGGCCCCCTGGAGGCGGGGCTGCGGACGGCGCCCCTGGCGCTGACCGTGGTGGCGTTGAACTTCACCGGTGTGGCGGCCAAGTGGACGACAAAGCTCGGCATGCCGGTGTCGATCGCGCTGGGCATGGTGCTGATGTCCGGCGGCCTGGTGTCGATCGCGACGCTGGCCTCCGGCGGATATGCCGGCACGCTGCTCGGACTGCTGCTCATCGGCGCGGGGTGCGCCATCGCCAACCCGGCCATGGCGCACGCCATCATGAGCGCGATTCCGCCGGCCAAGGCGGGTGTCGGCGCGGGGATCAACGGCACGCTGGCGGAGTTCGGGAACGGGTTGGGCGTTGCGGTGCTCGGCGCGGTGCTCAACTCGCGGTTCGCCGCGTTGATTCCGGTGGCGGCGAGTTCGTTGCCGGCAGCGCTGTCCTCGGCGGACGGCGAGGCGGAGCGGGGCCGGATCCTGGACGCGTTCTCCTCCGGACTGGAGAGCAGTCAGTTGGTGGGGGCGGTGGCTGTGTTGCTGGGTGGGTTGCTTGCGGCGGTACTGCTGCGCAGGGCGGAGCGGGCTGATGCCTAGGAACTAGGGTGGCTCTGTCGTCCGGCGGGTGCGGAATCGTTGTGGCTTGTCGCGCCCACGCGGCGGAGCCGCATATCGATACAGCCCCGCGCCCCTGTTCACGGCGTTGCAGCCTAGCCTTGTGAGCAGTTACCGGAGTGTTCAGGAAGGTGCGCCCATGGCGAGGGCAGCGGGCGAGCGTTCGGCGCGGAGCAGTGTCTGGCTGGAGGGCAAGGCACCCCGCGGCGGGCGTGGGGGCGGGCAGCCGTCGGGGCTGGACCGGGAGCGGATCACCGCGGTGACGGTGCGGGTGCTGGACGCCGAGGGGCTGGCGAAGTTCTCGATGCGCCGGCTCGCCGCCGAGCTGAACGTCACCGCGATGAGTGTCTACTGGTACGTCGACACCAAGGACGACCTCCTCGAACTCGCCCTCGACGCCGCCTACGGGGAGCTCCGGCTGCCCGACCCGGACGCCGACGAGGACTGGCGCGACCAGCTGCGCGCGCTCGCCACCGAGTACCGTGCGCTGCTGGTGCGCCACCCCTGGCTGTCGCCGCTGGCCGGGACGTACCTCAACATCGGCCCCAACAGCCTCGCCTTCTCCCGCGTCGTCCAGCGGGTGATCCGCAAGACCGGGCTGCCCGCGCGCGGCGTCACGGGCGCCATCTCGGCCGTCTTCCAGTTCGTGTACGGGTACGGCACGATCGAGGGCCACTTCTTCACCCGGGTCGCGGACGCCGGCATGACCCCGGACGACTACTTCCAGCAAGCCGTGAGCACGGTGACCGAGGCGCCGGACGCCGCCGAGGTCATCCAGGAGTCCAAGGACATCATGGCGGCCCGCGGCGGCGACACGGTCGCGGAGATGCTGGACCGGGACTTCACCTTCGCCCTGGATCTGCTGGTCGCGGGCATCGAGGCGATGGTGGAGCGGGACTGACCGATCAGTCCCCGGTCCCCGACACCAGCCGCGCCGGAAAGCCCCCTGTCGCCACCGGACCCCACCGCTCCGGTGTGACCCGGATGATCGACTTGCCCTGCTTGACCATGGCCTGCCGGTACTCGTCCCAGTCCGGGTGCTCACCGGCGATGTTCCGGTAGTACTCCACGAGCGGCTCGACCGAGTCGGGCGTGTCGATGACCTCGGCCGTCCCGTCGATCTGGACCCACGGCCCGTTCCAGTCGTCGCTCAGGACGAGAACGCCGACCCGCGGATCCCGCTTGGCGTTGCGGGTCTTGGCCCGCTCCGGGTAGGTCGAGACCACGATCCGCCCCGAGTCGTCGACGCCGCAGGTCAGCGGGGATGCCTGCGGACTGCCATCGGCCCGCCGGGTGAACAGGATGGCCCGGTGCCGGGGACGTACAAATTCCAGCAGTTCGTCCAGGGAGACACGGGTGTTGGTCGCGATGTTCGGTGCCATGGCGTCAGCTTAGGACTGCGGCGGCCCGGGCTCCCGCCGACGGGCAGCGCGCCCCGCCCACGGCGTAGCGTCGACGTCCATGAACCCGGCGGCCGAGTCGGCCGCGGTCCTGCACACGCACACCTCGACTTGATAGGCAAGTGTGCACTTGCCTATGGTGTGATCGTGGCCGAAGAACTTTTCAAAGCCCTGGCCGACCCCACCCGCCGCACCATCCTCGACGAGCTCACGGAGAAGTCGGGACAGACACTGTTCGAGATCTGCTCGCGACTGAGCATGAAGCATCAGCTCGGCATCTCGCGCCAGGCCGTCTCCCAGCACCTCGCCGTGCTGGAGGCCGCCGGGCTCGTCGAGACCAGGCGGGAGGGCCGCTACAAGTTCCACGACCTGAACACAGCCCCGCTGCGGCAGATCGCCGAGCGATGGCACGTGCCCGGCACATCCGGACCGGAGGAGAGCACCCCATGAAGATCCATCTGACCAGCGTCTTCGTCGACGACCAGGCCAAGGCCCTGCGTTTCTACACCGAGATCCTCGGCTTCGTGAAGAAGCACGACGTCCCGGTGGGCGAGAAGGACCGGTGGCTGACCGTCGTCTCGCCCGAGGAGCCCGGCGGCACCGAACTCCTCCTGGAGCCCGTCGGTCACCCGGTCGCCAGGACCTACCGCGACACGCTCGTCCAGGACGGCATCCCGCTCGCCCAGTTCGCCGTCGACGACGTGAAGGCGGAGTACGAGCGCCTGCGCGGCCTCGGCGTCCGATTCACCCAGGAGCCCGTGGAGATGGGCCCCGTCACCACCGCCGTCTTCGACGACACCTGCGGCAACCTGATCCAGATCGCGACACAGCCGCAGTAGGCGGCCCGGTGGACAGCTGTGCCGTCCGTCAGCTCCCTGCCTGTAGGGGTGCCTCCCCCTGCACCGCCTGGACGTCCAGCTCCACCTTCAGCGTCGTACCGATCGCGGCGATGCCCGCCTGGACGACCTGGTTGTAGTTCATGGCGAAGTCCTCCCGCCGCAGCTCCGTCGTCGCCCGGAAGGCGGCGCGGGTGCCGCCCCAGGGGTCGGGGCCCGTGCCGAGGTAGGCGAGGTCCAGGTCTACCGGGCGTACGACCCCGTGCATGCCCAGCTCGCCGTGCACGGTCCAGCGGTCGGGGCCGTTCGCCCTCAGCCCCGTCGACCGGTAGGTGATCTCGGGGTGGTTCTCCACGTCCAGGAAGTCCGGCGACTTCAGGTGTCCGTCCCGCATCGCGTTCCCCGTGTCGATGGAGGCGGCCCGGATGACCGCCTCCACCCGGGACTTGGCGATGTCGTCCGGGGCGATCTCGATCGCGCCGGTGAAGTCGGTGAACCGGCCGTGCACACTGGAGATCCCCAGATGCTGGGCGACGGCACCCACGCTGGAGTGCGCCGGATCGATCGTCCACGGCCCCGGCGGGGGCAGCTCGGCCCCGCCCTGCCGGGCCAGCGTCACCATGCCGACCTCGGCCCGGCCGCTTGCCGTGACGATCGCGCTCGCGGCGGCGGGCGCGTAGCCGACGGCCGTGACGATGACGGTGTACGCCCCCGGCTCCAGCGGGGTCGCATCCCGTACGGCTCCCTCCGCGTCCGCCTCCGCCCGCAGCACCTGCGTTCCGGTCATGTCGGTCACCGTGACGACCGCGTGCGACACGGCCCATCCGTCCCGGGTACGGATCCTCGCGGTCAGTCCCATCTCACGTACTCCTCAGAAGCTCAAAGAAACCGGCCCGTGGCGGGGCGCACCTCCGCTCAGAGCGCGCCGCCCGCCACGGGCCGGGGTCTGCTACTCGCCGGGGTGGGCGAGTTCGATGTCGTGGCCGTCGACGCCGGTGCCGGTGACCGTCAGTGCCGTCGCCGCCGGCGGGTAGCCGGTTGCGATGACCGTGTAGTCGCCGCTGTCGAGATCGGTGAAGGCGTACGCCCCGTCCGTCCCGGTGGTGGCGGTGCCGACGACGTTGCCCGCCGCATCGACCAGCGTCACCCGGGCGTCGGCCAGCGGCCCGTGCGGCGCCCGTACGACGCCCTGCACCTGGGCGCCCGCGTCCAGGTCGACCTCGATGCGAGTGACGCCCGTGCCGCCCACCTCGACGGGCAGTGCACGCGGCCGGTAGCCGGCGGCGTTCACCGCGACGGTCACCGTCCCCGGCACCAGCTCGGCGAAGCCGAACTCGCCGTGCTCACCGGTGGTCTGGCTGGCCAGCAGGTCGCCGCGCACATCGGTCACGATGACCATCGCGTCCTTCACGGGCAGCGCGTTCCCGGCGGCCCGCACGACACCGGTCAGCCCGCTGGTGCCGCTGAGCAGGATGTCGTACGTGAGCGGCTCACCGTTCACGACGATCGTCGACGCCTGCGGCTGGAACCCGTCGGCGGAGGCGATCAGGACGTACGAGCCCGTGCCCGGCGCGTCCACCGCGTAGGAGCCGTCGGCCTGCGCGACCGACCGGCCCAGCTGACGGCCCGAGAGGGAGATCAGCGTGATGGCGGCCTGCGGGACGGGTGCGCTCTCGGCGCCGCGGACCTGGCCGCGGACCGGGATGCCGTCGCCGGCGGGACCCGGCTCGGCTGCCGCGGTGGCGACCGCCGCCAGCCGCTGCGTCCCCTCGGGACCGGCCAGAGGCGTCGCGGCGACGAGGGCCGGGACCCGCTCCTGCTCGCCGGCCGGCGCGGACACGTCCGCGGGCGTCTCCGCCTGGGCGGACTGCTGGGCGGACTGCTGGGCGGACTGCGCCAGCGCGCCCTGGGTCTTCAGCGGAACCTCCTTGATGAACAGGGAGAACAGCAGAGCGAGCAGGGCGATCGGCGCGGCGTAGAGGAACACGTCCGCGATGCCATGGCCGTAGGCGCTCTCCATGAGGGTGCGGATCGGACCGGGCAGGGCGTCCATGTCCGGGATGCTGCCGGAGGAGCCGGACTCGGAGAGCGCGGACGCGTACTTCGGGGGGAGGTCGGACGCCCCTTCCTCGACGTAGTGCGTGATGCGGGTGCTCAGCACCGCACCCAGCGCGGAGACGCCCACCGCACCGCCGAGGGACCGGAAGAAGTTCACCACCGAGCTGGCGGCGCCCAGGTCGGTCGGGTCCACCTGGTTCTGGGTGGCGAGCACCAGGTTCTGCATCATCATGCCGACGCCGAGGCCCAGCAGCGCCATGTAGGCCGCCACGTGCCAGTACTCGGTGTCGTACCGGATCGTGCCGAGCAGGCCGAGACCGCCGGTCACCAGCACACCGCCGGCCAGCAGCCAGGCCTTCCAGCGTCCGGTGCGGGTGATGACCTGGCCGGAGACGGTGGAGGAGAGGAACAGACCGCCGATCATCGGGATGGTCAGGACGCCGGACATGGTCGGCGACTCGTTCCGGGCCAGCTGGAAGTACTGGCTGAAGTAGATCGTGCCGGCGAACATCGCGATGCCGACGAACAGCGAGGCGAGCGAGGCCAGCGTGATGGTGCGGTTGCGGAACAGCCGCAGCGGGATGATCGGCTCGGACGCCTTCGCCTCGACCAGCAGGAAGATCACCAGCAGCGCGAGCGTGCCGCCGACCATGGCGTACGTCTGCGTGGACACCCAGTCGTACTTGTCACCGGCGAAGGTCACCCAGACCAGCAGCAGGCAGACCGCGGCCGTGATGAAGAAGGCGCCCGCCCAGTCGACCTTGACCCGCCGCTTGACGACCGGCAGGTGCAGGGTGCGCTGGAGCACGATCAGGGCTATGACGGCGAAGGGCACACCGACGTAGAAGCACCAGCGCCAGCCCAGCCAGTCGGTGTCGGTGATGACACCGCCGATCAGCGGGCCGCCGACCATCGCGGTCGCGAACGTGGCGCCGAGGTAGCCGTTGTACCGGCCGCGCTCACGCGGCGAGATCATCGCCGCCAGGATGATCTGGGCCAGCGAGGACAGACCGCCCATGCCGATGCCCTGGACGGCGCGGAACGTGATCAGCGTCGCCGGGTTCTGGGACAGACCGGCGGCCGCCGAGCCCACCACGAAGATCACCAGAGCCAGCTGGATCAGCAGCTTCTTGGAGAAGAGGTCGGCGAGCTTGCCCCACAGCGGAGTGGACGCGGTCATCGCCAGCAGCGACGCGGTCACCACCCAGGTGTAGGCGCTCTGGCCGCCGCCGAGGTCGCTGATGATGTCGGGCAGCGCGTTGGAGACGATCGTCGACGACAGGATCGCGACGAACATGCCGAGCAGCAGGCCGGTCAGCGCCTCCATGATCTGCCGGTGCGACATCGGAGCGCCGTCGGCGGAGCCGTGCGAGCCTCCCCCGTGCTTGGCGTGGGCCCGCACACCGGCTGGTGTGGTCGTTGCCATGGGCTTCCTATCTCTTACGTGCATCTCTTAGGTGCGTGCGGGTGTACGGGTGGTCGGGTCGGCGGGAGGGGCGGACCGGGCGGTGGACCGGCAGTCGCCGAAGCTGGTCCGGAGCCGGGCCATGAGCCGGGTGAGTTCACCGACCTCGTCGTCGGTCCAGTCGCTCAGCCGGTCGGCCAGCAGGTCGGTGGTCCGCCGGGACAGCTCGTCGAGCTTGGCGCGGCCGACCGGGGTCAGGCGCAGGATGCGCGAGCGCTTGTCCGCCGGGTCGGGGGAGCGTTCGATCCAGCCCCGCTCCGCGACATGGGTGACATGACGGCTGGTGACCGACATGTCGACGGCCAGCAGCTCGGCGAGCCTGCCGATGCGCATGTCGCCGTGCCGGTCGAGCAGCGTCAGTACGGCGGCCGAGCCGCCCGGGCAGTCGGTCGGCAGAATCCGGGCCATCTCCCGCTTCACGACCCCGACGCCACTGAGCTGGCGGGCCAGCTCCTCGTACTGCGCCTGCTCGGCCATGGCATCTCCCGTGTTTGTTGCTTAGGGCAACCATAGATTTATTGGTTGCCGCAGGCAAACTAAATCGGGTGTACCGGGCATAAAAACTTGGCAAAGGCAAGTATTGGCGGATGTAAAGGTGCAGGTCGGGCCTACCGGTGCCGTGACGAACCCCGCACTTGGGCAGCCCCGATGTTTTCGCTAGGGTCTCGGGCCATGGCCAACACCCAGAACCCCCAGGGCAACCACGACCCCGCCGGCAGCACCCAGATGTTCCGCGCGTTCGTCGACGAGGGCCCTCAGACCCGGCAGCAGGCGGCCGCCCCGGCGGGCCCCCGCATCGGCCTGATCGTCGGCATCGTGGCCGCCGTCGTGATCGTCGCCGCGGTCGCCTGGCTCGCGCTGAAGTAGTTCACTCCCACCGCACGTCGACGTCGCGCGTCTCGATGTGCATGCCGAGCGGCACCCGCCACGCGTCCACGCACACCGTCCAGGTCTCTTCCTTCCGCGCGCCGGCTCCGATCGGCGCCGGAAGTTTCCCGCTCGACTCGACCGTCCCCCAGTCGATGCCGAGCGCGCCGATGATGTGCGTCCCGAAGGTCACCGTGCCCGAACGCACCGCGGTTCCGCCGGTGTTGTGCAGGGCGAGGGTCACTTTCTCGCACCAGCGCTTGTCGGTGGCCTCCCGCACGGGCTCGCCCACACTCAGCGCGGCCGGCCCCTGAGGTGCCGTACGAGTGGGGGAGGGCGTCGGAGCCGGCGAACCCGCCTCTGCAGGACTGGAATGCGCGTCGGCGCCCGAGGGTGCGTCGGTGGCCGGCCTGCCGTGATCGCCGCTCGTGGAGGCGAGGCCGCTACCTGCGCTCGGCGTGCTGTCCGGCGACGGCTGCCCTGAACTTCCCCTGCCGGCAGAAGAGCTGGCCGAGGGGCTGCCCTCGCCCTCGCCCGCCGCCTCCGCTCCGTCGAGGGGCACCAGCCGCACGCCACCCGTCGGCTCCGCCGCTGTACGCCCGGACGGGCCTCCGCCCGCGCCGACCGCGACGTATCCGCCGTCCGCGCCGCCGCCCCCGTACCCGGCGAGTACCGCACCGAGGCAGACGACGGCCGCCGACGCACCGATCACGGCGCCCCGGCGGCCACGGGTCCAGGTCGCTGGAAGCATCGCGCCATAGTGGCTGACACTCCGTCAAATAGGAAGCCTTCAGTCGGAGATGAGCCCCTCACGCAGCTGGGCCAGGGTCCGGGTGAGGAGCCGGGAGACGTGCATCTGGGAGATGCCGACCTCCTCGCCGATCTGCGACTGGGTCATGTTGGCGAAGAAGCGCAGCATGATGATCCGCCGCTCACGGGGCGGGAGCTTGGCCAGCAGCGGCTTCAGGGATTCGCGGTACTCCACGCCCTCCAGCGCCGTGTCCTGGTAGCCGAGCCGGTCGGCCAGCGAGCCCTCGCCGCCGTCGTCCTCCGGTGCCGGGGAGTCCAGGGACGAGGCGGTGTAGGCGTTGCCGACCGCGAGGCCGTCGACGACGTCCTCCTCGGAGACGCCGAGGACGGCGGCGAGTTCGGTCACGGTCGGGGAGCGGTCCAGTTTCTGGGACAGCTCGTCGCTGGCCTTCGTCAGGGCCAGGCGCAGCTCCTGGAGGCGGCGCGGCACACGCACCGACCACGACGTGTCCCGGAAGAACCGCTTGATCTCGCCGACGACCGTAGGCATCGCGAACGTCGGGAACTCCACGCCCCGTTCGCAGTCGAACCGGTCGATGGCCTTGATCAGGCCGATCGTGCCGACCTGGACGATGTCCTCCATCGGCTCGTTGCGGGAGCGGAAGCGGGCGGCCGCGTAGCGCACGAGGGGGAGGTTGAGCTCGATCAGGGTGTCCCGGACGTACGCGCGCTCCGGGCTGTCCTCGTCGAGCGCGGCGAGCCGCAGGAACAGGGAGCGGGAGAGGGTGCGGGTGTCGATGGACTCCGAGGCCGACGGGGCCGGGGTGGGCGTGGCCTCGAGGGCCGGGGCCGCCGTGGCCTCGAGGGCCGATACGTCGTTGAGGGCGCCGATGGCGTCGAGCGCGTCGAGAGCCTCCGGCGCTGCCTCGCTCTTTGTGAGCGTCAGCACCTTCGAGCTGCCCTGGTCTGCGGACATGCCACCCCCTTTGGGTCGCGGGACGGTCGCGGCGAACGCTCCCGATGAGGAACGTCAGCCTTCACCTGAATACCGGCGCCGGGGCACCGGCAAACGCTCTTCCCGCAGAATGTCACATGTCGGCAACACGCTGTAGAGACATGTCGACACATGAGATGCGAATCCGCCCTGGAAGAAGGGGGTCTGACGGTTCTTCGGCACAAATTCGACGGCAACGGCCCTGGTGAGCGATTCGCCCGTGCTGGTGATGCCTCGATCCGGCTTTCGGTTGTGCGCCGGTTCGATTCCCGGCGACAGCACGATCCGGTTCTGCGGCCGGGATCTGTCAGCTGCGGTTGGGCAACGCCCTCAAGGGGCGCGGGGCTGTGTCGATATGCGGCTCCGCCGCGGTGGGGGTCCCCCGCTCATGGGGGTCCCCCCGCGCGAGCGAAGCCGAGCGTGGGGGAGAAGCCGAGAGTGGGGGAGCGACCAGCCAAGACGGCGCCGCAGACGACCGACGGCCTGTCCCGGCACCCCGCGGAGCGCTACGCCTCGATCCGGTTCGCCGAACGCAGCCGCTGAAAGCTCCGCGCAAGCAGCCGCGACACATGCATCTGCGAGACCCCGAGTTCCGCACTGATCTGCGACTGGGTGAGGTTGCTGTAGTAGCGCAGCAGCAGAATCCGCTGCTCGCGTTCCGGGAGCTGGACGAGCAGATGCCGGACCAGGTCGCGGTGCTCGACCCCGTCCAGGGCGGGGTCTTCGTAGCCGAGCCGGTCGAGCAGGCCGGGCAGGCCGTCACCCTCCTGGGCCGCCTCCAGCGAGGTCGCGTGGTACGACCGTCCGGCCTCGATGCAGGACAGGACCTCGTCCTCGGTGATGCGCAGCCGCTCGGCGATCTCGGCGGTCGTCGGGGTGCGCCCGAAGGCGGTGGTCAGGTCCTCGGTCGCGCTGTTGACCTGTACCCACAGCTCGTGCAACCGGCGCGGTACGTGGACCGTGCGGACGTTGTCGCGGAAGTACCGCTTGATCTCCCCGACGACGGTCGGCATCGCGAAGGTCGGGAACTGCACGCCCCGGTCCGGGTCGAAACGGTCGATGGCGTTGATGAGCCCGATGGTGCCGACCTGGACGACGTCCTCCATGGGTTCGTTCCGGGAGCGGAAACGGGCGGCCGCGTAGCGCACGAGCGGAAGGTTGGCCTCGATCAGCGCCCCCCGCACCCGGGTGTGTTCCGGCGTGCCCGGCTCCAGCTTCTTGAGCTCGGCGAACAGAACCTGGGTGAGTGCCCGTGTGTCGGCGCCTCGGCTGCGCTGCGGCGCGGCCTCCTCCTCGGGGGGTGCTTGAGGCGCAGTACTGGCCGACACGGTCAACTCCACCTCATGGTCCATCAACACATCTGTCAAAAGCGGTCATAGCATCACAAGACATGTGCACCGTGTGCAAGCACCGCATAACGCCGTGTTGAAGGCAAGTTGGGGCATAAGACGCGTGAGGGTCCCCCGCCGTTCCGGCGGAGGGCTCGGAAGTCCGTGGGCCTCAGATCTCGTAGTCGGCGATCACCCAAGTGGCGAACTCCCGCCACAGGGCGACGCCCGCCTGGTGCGCCGGATGCTCCACATAGCGCTTGAGGGCGTCCTGGTCGTCGACGGCCGAGTTGATCGCGAAGTCGTACGCGATGGGCCGGTCGCTGACGTTCCAGCCGAGCTCCCAGAAGCGCAGCTCCTCGATCTGGTCGCCGAGAGCCCGAAAGGCCTCGACGCCCTGCACGACGCGCGGGTCGTCACGCTCGACGCCCTCGTTGAGCTTGAACAGGACCAGGTGGCGGATCATGACTCTCCTCCGTTGGCGACCCAGGTCATGAAGTCACCGATGGCCTTGGCAGCGTCCGATATGCCCTCGAACCCTATCTGGACGTAGTCGGCGGCCTTGGACGGGTCCGTGATGATCACGTAGAGCGCGAAGACCACAAGCACATAGACGGCGATCTTCTTCGAATTCACCGCCACTGCGGCCTCCCCTGTGCCTGCTGCGCCTGATGGGACCCCTGTTGCCGGCGGTGAGTGTAACTTCACGTCGTATTTGACGACCAACGCCTCGCCGGGCGGGATTCGTTGTACTGGCATGTCCCGGCATGCACGAAGGGCCCCGTCTGACGACGGGGCCCTTTCTCGAGCGGTAGCGGAGGGATTTGAACCCTCGGTGACTTGCGCCACACTCGCTTTCGAGGCGAGCTCCTTCGGCCGCTCGGACACGCTACCGAGGGAGACCTTACAACAAGGTGGGGCATGGTCCGAAATCGGTATTCGCGCCTGCCACGGCGGCCGGTCAGCGGTCGCGGAAGAAGTCGGTGAGCAGCCGGGCGCACTCCTCGGCGAGCACGCCCTCGATCACCTCGGGGCGGTGGTTGAGCCGCCGGTCGCGTATGACGTCCCAGAGGGAGCCGGCCGCGCCCGCCTTGTCGTCGCGGGCGCCGTAGACGACGCGGTCCACGCGGGACTGGACGATCGCGCCCGCGCACATCGTGCAGGGTTCGAGGGTGACGACGAGGGTGCAGCCGGACAGCCGCCACTCACCGAGCTTCGCCGCCGCGCGGCGGATGGCGAGGACCTCGGCGTGCGCGGTCGGGTCGCCGGTGGCCTCGCGTTCGTTGTGCCCGGTGGCCAGCACGGTCCTGCCGTCGCCGGACAGCACGACCGCGCCGACGGGGACGTCGCCGCCGCGGACGGCCCGTTCGGCCTCGTCCAGGGCATGCCGCATCGCGGCCCGCCAGCGGTCGCGTACCGGGTCGGGTGACCGTGCGGTGCCGGGCGGGGTCAGCGGACGGTCTCCAGGACCTCCGAGGCGCCCAGGGACTCGGCGATCGCGGTCAGGGCGTCCTCAGAGAGCGACAGCAGTTCCTTCTCGCTGACGCCCAGGTCGTCGAGGACGGCGGTGTCGCCGACCGGGCCGTGCGGCACGGCCTCGGCGGAGCCGCCGTCGCCGGCGTCCGTGTCGGCGTCGTCGTCGGCGGGTTCACCGTCCTCGGTGCCGTCGAGGTCCAGGGAGTCCAGGTCGGCGCTGTCGTCGCCGGGCTCCCTGCCGAGCAGCTCGTCGGTGAGCAGGATCTCGCCGTAGCTGCTGCGGGCGGCTGCGGCGGCGTCCGAGACGTAGATCCGAGGATCGTCCTCGCCATCGATGCGGACGACGCCGAACCAGGCGTCCTCCTGCTCGATCAGGACGAGCACCGTGTCGTCGTCGGGAGAGGCTTCCCGGGCCAGGTCGGCCAGATCCGACAGGGTCTCCACATCGTCGAGCTCTGTGTCGCTCGCTTCCCACCCGTCTTCGGTGCGCGCGAGCAGTGCGGCGAAGTACACCGTGACTCTCCCACTGGTCAGAGGCGTGCCGGTTGGGGGTCCCCCCGGCGGAGGCTGCGGGCGGGGAGAGCTCGGGCTCCGAGTCCCACCCACTCGGAATCGTGGCAGAAACAAGGCGCTCAGGGGACGTCTTCGGCTCCCTGTGTCCGGCAGTTTTGATCGCATGTCCGCGAACGACTCACCAGCACGCTCGTTGCCACCACCTGCGGATCGTACGCGGCTTTCGCGGTCGGCCACGCACGCCCACCCCGACAACGACCGTGCGAGGCGAGGATCTTCCCGCCACCGGGACGGGCCGTGGATCTACCAGCGGAACGTTCGCATGCGCATCGCGTGTCGCAGCCGGGCCGTCTTGGCGCGCCGGGGCTGGACGCGGTCACGAAGTTCTCGCGCTTCGGCGAGTTCACGCAGGAACCGTGCCCGGCGCCGCCTCCGCTCGGCGTCGGTCTCCTGCGGCGTCGCGGCCGTGCGCCGTCCGGCGGAATCCCGGTCCCCCGGGGTGTCGCCCTCGGGCAGGTCAGGCAGGTCAGGCACAGGCACATCACCCCCATCCGTCCCTCCCACCTTCCCCCGGACGGGGGGTTTGACGCCAGGGCGTGGCGGCCACGAAGCGCGGCTACTGTTGGGGGCATGCGTCTCCACGTCGTCGACCACCCACTGGTCGCCCACAAGCTCACCACGCTGCGCGACCAGCGCACCGACTCCGCGACTTTCCGCCGTCTCGCCGACGAGCTGGTCACCCTGCTCGCCTACGAGGCCACGCGCGACGTGCGCACCGAGCAGGTCGACATCACGACGCCGGTCGCCTCCACCACCGGCGTGAAGCTCTCCCATCCGCGCCCGCTGGTGGTGCCGATCCTGCGGGCCGGCCTCGGCATGCTGGACGGCATGGTCCGGCTGCTGCCGACCGCCGAGGTGGGCTTCCTGGGCATGATCCGCAACGAGGAGACGCTGCAGGCGTCCACGTATGCCACCCGCATGCCGGAGGACCTCTCCGGGCGGCAGGTGTACGTCCTGGACCCGATGCTCGCCACCGGCGGCACGCTGGTCGCGGCGATCCAGGAGCTGATCAAGCGCGGCGCCGACGATGTGACCGCGGTGGTGCTGCTGGCCGCCCCGGAGGGCGTCGAGCTCATGGAGCGCGAACTGGCGGGCACCCCGGTGACGGTGGTGACGGCATCGGTCGACGAGCGCCTCAACGAGAACGGCTACATCGTGCCGGGCCTGGGCGACGCCGGGGACCGGATGTACGGGGCGGCCGAATAGGGCCCTGCTGAGCCTCGTACGAGGCTCAGCAGCTCTTCTTCGACGCGGTGGGCGTCGGCTCCGGCTCGGCCAGTGCGGCCAGCGCCGCGGCGGCGTCCGCCTGCTTCGTCAGCCCCTTGAAGCGGTTGCCGAGGATCAGGTCGACGGCCGGGCCCTTGCGTCCGGCGTCGGTGCGGCGTTCGGCGGTGGTGAGCTGGGTGGCGAGGACGGGCAGCGAGGTGTTCAGGGACGCGGTGGGGCCGAGGAGTATGCCGGTGCCGCCGACCTTCTTGTCGAGCTCCTTCGGCGCGTTGCCCACGTCGCCGATCCTGAAGCCACGTTTCTTCAGTTCGTCGGCGGTCTGCTTGGCGAGGCCGCTGCGGGTCGTGGCGTTGAGCACGTTGACGGTGATCGCGCGGGGCTCGGGCAGGTTCCTGGCCGCGCTGGGCGATGGGCTCGCCTTGGTCGCGCAGTCCGCCTCGGGGCCGACCGCCGACGCCTTGTCGCCGCCGGTGAAGACGTCGATCAGCTGGAGGGTCCCCCAGCCGAGGACACCGAGCACGGCGACGGAGGCGGTGACGAGGAGTACGAGCCTGCCGCGCCGCCGGGGCGGGCGCATCCGCGGGTACTTGTCCCCCGTGATGCGGTACTGGCCGCCCATGCCGGGGGGAGTCAGCATGCTCATGGGCGCAGCGTAGTGCGCCCGGGCGGCAATGCCTACTAGATGATCATTCGACGCCGCTCAGGAGAACCCGAAAGGGCCAAGCCGTTGCCGGCGGGTGCCTTGGGCGGGCCTCAGTCCAGCTCGAGTACGCGGGCGTGCAGCACCTGGCGTTGCTGGAGGGCCGCCCGCACCGCGCGGTGGAGGCCGTCCTCCAGATACAGGTCTCCCTGCCACTTCACGACGTGCGCGAAGAGGTCGCCGTAGAACGTCGAGTCCTCGGCCAGCAGGGTCTCGAGGTCGAGCTGCTGCTTGGTCGTCACGAGCTGATCGAGGCGGACCGGGCGCGGCGCGACGTCCGCCCACTGCCGGGTGCTTTCCCGGCCGTGGTCGGGGTACGGCCGGCCGTTTCCGATGCGCTTGAAGATCACACGGAAAGCCTACCCGTCTAGCCTCCCCGGCCGCAGCCTCCCGGCTCGGGCCGCGCTAGTCAAGTACGTGCAAACCACGGCCAATATCGGTCAAAGGGGGTGGATGTGGCTGGGTTGCCGACACATTCCCCCTATGGATGATCGAAAGGTAGCGGTCGGGTATGCGCGGCAGAGCCTCGGACGACCGGACAGGTCAGCTGGATCCGTACGAGCGCAGCTCGCCGCCTGCCGCGCCGAGGCGGCCGCACGTGGCTACCGGTATGTGGGCGAGTACGTGGATGAGGCCGTTTCGGCCTACCGCGCCGGTTCCGCCCCTCCGGAGTTCGAGCGCATGCTGGCCGATGTGCGGCTTGGGTGTGTCGACGTGGTCGTCGTGAACTATCTGAGTCGTCTGTCCCGGCAGGACGTGGGCGCGGTCCGGCCTCTTGCGGGTGAACTCCATGGGCTCGGTGTGACAGTGATCTCGGTGACCGAGGGCGTGTACGGCCCCGCAGACACAGAGGAGCTGGCCCGGCGCTTGGAGGCGGCACATCAGGAGAGCGTGAACCGGTCACGTCACGTGAGCGACACGAAGAGGGTCCTGCGTGAAGCGGGTTCCTGGGTGGGCGGTCTTCCGCCGTTCGGATACGCGGTGACCGAGGCGCGAAGGGACGGACTCACGATTCGGCAGCTGGTTGTGGTGCCGGAGGAAGCCGAGGTCATTCGGGACGTCGTACGCAGGATCCTCACACACAAGGATGAAGAAGTACCGGTCGGCCGACGACACCCCGGGTCGCTCTCGGGCATCTGCGCCGAACTGAATGCGGAGGGAGTGCCGACGAAGACCGCACGGCTCGCCGACAAGTGGCGGGCAACGGGACCTGACGGGCTGAAAGAGCGACGCGGGCCGTCACTGTGGGAGGTGTCGACGCTCAAGAGGATTCTGAGAGATCCGCGGTTGATCGGTCACATGGTGGAACCGGTCTACGGTCCGGACTCGACGGACGCCCCTGGTACCCGTCGCTCCGTCGTCGGGTACCGAAGCGTGGTCGATCCGCAGACTCTGATGCCGGTGATGAGTCATGAACCCGTGCTCGGCACTGCCGACTGGGAGGAGCTTCAGGCATGGCTGGACACTCGCGGGGCGGAGAAGGACGGGCGACGGGCCAGTTCACTTCTGAGCGGTCTGGGAGTGCTGCGTTGCGTGTGCGGGGCGACCATGGTCAGCAATGGCTCAGCTGACGCCACTGCCTCGTACCGCTGCTCCCGGCCCAAAGGGGCGACGGGCGGACATGAGGGCGGAAACAGCATCAAGCGAGTGCACGTCGAGGAGTACGTGATCCAGCGGATCTTCACCGAGGTCTCCCGAGCCGATGAGGGTCGGCCGTGCTCGGTCGAGCTTCTTGTCGAGGCAGGTGCTCGTTTCGGCTCGGTAGCGAATCTCGTGGTCAGGACGAAGGCGTATGAGGCCGGTGAGTGGTGGTCCGCGCCGCTGACCGACAGGCGTACATTTCTCCGCTGCTTCATCGACCGCATCGAGGTGGCGAAGGCGTTGTCGCGAGGGAACAAGTGGGAGCTCTACGACGCAGGCCGCCGAACCACCGTCACCTGGGTCGCGCCGAAGCTCGGTCGATGACAGGGCCGATGGGTGAGGTGGCCCGTGGAAAGCGCTGAGCCGGACGCCCCGTGCGGGGGCGTCCGGCTTCACGTCAGCCGCGCCGCTGTTCCTCCCCGACGTGGCCGGGCTGTTGCTGCGGCTTGGCTTCCTTCGCTTCCCGTTTCGGGGCACTGCGGGCGGCCTCCGCGCGCACCAGGGCGCGCAGCACCGCGTAGGGATCTGAGGGCATGGCTGCTTCTTCCTTGCGTCCGTCTGTCTTCCTTGGGGGTCGTACTGACCGGCCTGGGGGACGACGGGTGCATCAGCAGCGCAGGACCACGGAACGCAGGGCACTTGGGGTGTACGGCGGCCAGGGCGGGGCCGGGCAGGGGCGGGCCGGCATCCCGTGGGGCGCCGGGGCAGGTGGGCGGACCGGCCGCTGCGGCAGGGCGGGCTGGTGCACGGCCCGCCCCGGCGGCCGTACGGCGGTGTCCAGCACGTCGCCCTCGGTCACCTCGCCCACCACGGCCACGGCGGGCACGGCGACCGCGTCGGTGTGCGCCGCCGGCACGACCAGGGCGAGCAACAGCACGACCACCCGTGCCCAGCGACTCGGAGCCGGGACGGCATTCACGGCTGCTCACCTCCCCGGCGGGCGGACGAGGCCCCTAGGGCCTGCGCTATTCGCTCGCTCGGCGTACCGGGCTCGGGCATGACGGGCATGAGGTTCTCCCGGTCACAGCTCGCGGGGGACGTGGCGGGTGAGGGCGCGGATGCGCAGCGCCGTGAGGAGTTCGACGATGCCCACCGCGATCAGCCAGCAGCCGCCGACGATCGTGAGGACGGCGACCGACTCGAACGGGGAGACGATCAGAACGACGCCGGCGAGGACGGTGACGATGCCGAGGAGGATCTGCCAGCCGCGGGCGGGCACCGCCGGGTCGGACGCGGCGGCCAGGGTCTGGGTGATCCCGCGGAACAGCCAGCCGATGCCGATCCACAGCGCGAGCAGCAGGATCGACTGCATGGCGCCGCGGAAGCAGAACAGGCCGAGCAGGATCGACAGGGCGCCGCTGATGAAGGCCAGCACGCGCAGCGAGGTCGTCTTGTGGGTGCCGAAGGCGGAGGTGAGCTGGAGGACGCCGCTGACGAGGAGGTAGAGGCCGAAGAGGATGCCGGCGGCCAGCAGCGTGGCGCCCGGCCAGAACAGGACCAGGATGCCCAGGACCAGCGAGGCGATCCCGGTGACCAGCACGACCTTCCAGGCGGCGCGGGAGATCAGGTGCAGCGGTCCCTCGAAGGGCGGTTCGGGGCCGTCGTACGGCGGGCGCGGCGCGTGCGGGGCACGGGTGGCGTGCACGCGCCGGTCGTCGTACTCGGGACCCCAGGGGGAGCCGCTCGGTGGCTCGGTCATGCTCCATGCTGGGAACGCGGACGAGCGGCCCGCATCCCGGAGCGGGCCACTCGGCTGACAGCTACTTCTTCGCGGCCTTGGCCGCCACAGCTGCTGGATCCGCCGCGTCCGGCGTCAGGTCGCGCGCCAGTACCCCAGCGCGTGCATACGGTCCTTCGGCACGGACAGGTCCTTGCGGACGTACGCCGACAGCGTGCGGGTCGTCGCGGTGTCGCAGGCGATCCAGACGTACGGGTGCGCAGTGGCCGCCAGGAGTTCGGGCAGCGTCGTCTTCACGTCGTCGACCAGGTGTCCGCGGGGGAGCGTGCGCAGCTCGTGGCGGTCGTTGTCTCCCCGGTACGGCAGTCCGGCCGGCTCGCCCTCGAACCAGATCGTCGCCGACGCCGAACCCAGTTCGTCGAGGAGGGAGTTGAGCGCGGGCAGCGAGGCCGGGTCCCCGATCGCGAAGACGTGCGAGGGCTCGGGTCGGGGCCGCTGGAAACCCGTCCCCTGCACCGTCGCCTCGATCGTGTCCCCTGGCTTCGCCGCCCGCGCCCAGTCACTGGCGCACCCTTCGTGGAGTGCGAACTCGAGGCTGAAGGTGCCGGCCGCCGGATCCGGGTCGACCAGCGTGTACGCCCGCTGGTGCGGCTTTCCCGCGTTGTCGAACCACAGCCGGACCCACATCGTCGGGTGCACGCCGGTCGCGGCGAGCATCCCGCCGTCGGTGAGGTGGAGCCGCCGGTACTCGGCGGTGACGTCCTCGGCGCCCGTCACGGTGAACACGAAGTCCTTCGCCCGCAGCAGCCTGAGGACCGCGCCCTCCCAACTCCGCCCCTGCCCCATCGCGTCTTCACCCTTCGCGTACGATTCCACCACGACTAACTTAGGTGAGGCTAACCTAAAACACAGGAGGGCGACAGGGTGACCACCGAGATCCACCGCGATGCCTGGGGCATCCCGCATCTGCGCGCTTCCGGCGCCCGCGAACTCGCCCACGCCCAGGGCCGGGTCACCGCCCTCGACCGCGCCTGGCAACTGGAGGTCGAACGCCACCGCGCCCAGGGCACCTCGGCGTCCTTCCTCGGTCCCGACGCCGTGGCCTGGGACGTCTTCGCGAGACGCGCGCGGCTGGACGACACGGCGAGACGTTGCTTCGACGCGTTGGATCCCGACACGTCCGACTGGGTCCGGGCCTACGTCGACGGCGTCAACGACGGCCTCGCCGAAGGCGCCCGCCGTACGCCCGAGTTCGCCGCGACCGGACTGGCCCCCGGCCACTGGGAACCCTGGACCCCGCTCGGCGTCTGGCTCGCCACGCACATCCTGTTCGCGGGCTTCCCGGCGAAACTCTGGCGCGAGCAGGTCGTACGGCACCTGGGTCCGCAGGCGGTGGGGCTGTTCGCCACCGACGGTCCCGGCACCTCCGGCAGCAACGGCTGGCTGGTCGCCGGCGAACGCACCGTCACCGGGCAGGCCGTCATCGCGGGCGACCCGCACCGGTTCATCGAGGACCCCGGCGTGTACCAGCAGATCCGCCTGTGCTGCCCGGAGTTCGACGTCGTCGGCCTCGCCGTCCCCGGTGTCCCCGGCATCGCCCACTTCGGCCACACCGGCACGGTCGCCTGGGCCATCACCAACGCCATGGCCGACTACCAGGACCTCTACCAGGAGCGGCTGCGGCGCACCGGCGCCGGTGTCGAGGCGCTCGACCCGGACGGGCGCTGGCAACGGGCCGCGCGGCACACGGAGTTCGTCGAGGTCGGCGGTGCGGAGCGGGTGCCGGTCGAGGTGATCGAGACCGAACGGGGGCCGGTCGTCGCCGGTGGACCCGAAGGACTCGACGACGGCACCCCCCTCGCCCTCAGCCTGCGCTACCCGCCCCGCGTCACCGGCGACCTCGGCTTCGCCGCCCTGCTGCCGCTGCTGCGGGCCCGCACGGTCGCCGACGTCGACCGCGCCTTTGACGTATGGGCGGAGCCGGTCAACGTCGTCCAGGCCGCCGACACCGAGGGCGGGACCCTGCACCGGGTCGCGGGTCGGGTACCGGTGCGCGCCGAGGCCAACCGCATCCGGCCGGTCCCCGCCTGGGAGCCCGGCCACGAGTGGCGCGGCTGGCACGAGATGCCCCGCGCGGGCCTGACCGACGGCATCGCGGTGATGGCCAACCAGCGCGGCCCCGCCACCCCCCTCGGCGTCGAGTTCGCCGCGCCGCACCGCGCCGGCCGGATCGCCGCGCTGCTGGGCGAGAAGGACCAGTGGTCGGCGGCCGACATGCCCGCGATCCACACCGACACCCACCTCGCCTCCGCCGCGCCCCTCCTCGCCCACCTCGAGGCCCTCGACGACCTGTCCCCCGACGCCGCCGCCCTGTGCGACCGCCTCCTGGACTGGGACCGCCGTATGGACGCGACCAGCCCCGAGGCCGCCGCCTACGCGGCGCTGCGCGGCGCGGTGGTCCGCCGGCTCGCCGCCCACCCGGCGTTCACCCGGCTGACCGAGCCGCCCGCCTACCCGGAGGTCCTGCTTCCGTGGCTCGCGCTCGTCCCGCGCATCGGCCTCGCCCTGGAACATCTGCTGAGCGCGGACGAGTTGTACGGCATCGACCGCGCCGCGATCGTCCGGGACGCGGTCCGGGAGGTCGCCGGGCAGCCGCAGCGCACCTGGGGCGACACCCACCGTCTCGCCCCCTGGCGGGCTCTGGCAGGCACGTCGTACGACGAACCCGGCCTGTCCGGCGACCACGACTGTGTGCTGTGCACCTCCGCGGTCCCCGGCCTCACCGACCGCGCCGCACGCGGTCCGGCCGCCCGTTACGTGTGGGACCTGGCCCGTCGCGAGGACAGCCTGTGGGTGGTGCCGTTCGGCGCGTCCGGCGTCCCCGGCTCGCCCCACCACCGCGACCAACTCCCCTTGTGGCTCAAGGGAGATCTCGTGCCCGTCGTCACCGACTGGGCCCGTCTGACGAAGGAGACCGACGATGTCTGACCCGTACGCCGCCCGCACCGCCGTCCACGAACAGGCGGTCGACGGATTCGGCACCGTCCGCGTCCTGCCCCTGGACGCGAAGGGCGACGCCGAGGTGATCCACGGCTGGGTCAGCGAGGAACGGGCCGCCTTCTGGGGCATGAACGGCCTCACGCGGGACCAGGTCGCCGACATCTACGCGCACATGGACACCCTCGACACCCACCACGCCCACCTGGTCGTGCGCGACGGCGAACCGGTCGCGCTGCTCCAGACGTACGAGCCCGGCGCGGACCGGGTCGGCGAGGCTTACGAGGTCCGGCCCGGCGACATCGGCGTCCACCTGCTGCTCGCGCCCGCCGGACCGGGCGGCGCACGCCCCGGCTGGACGGCGCTGCTGGTGTCCGTCATCACCGTGTACGTGCTGCTCACCCTGGACCGGCAGCGGATCGTGGTCGACCCCGACGTGCGCAACGACAGGGCGATCGCCCGCTTCCTGCGGCAGGGCTTCGAAGCAGGGCCGAAGGTCGTACTGCCGGAGATCGACCTGCCCGACGTGTACCTGCCGGAGAAGCACGCTCAACTCGCCTTCCTCAGCCGGGCGGTAGCCTTCCCCGCGTGACCCCCGAAGACCTCGTCGCGCACTACGCCATGGAGCCGATCCCCCGCGAGGGCGGCCTCTTCCGAGAGACCTGGGCGGGGCCCCAGCGGCCCGACGGGCGCCCGGAAGGCACCGCCATCGTCGCCCTGCTCAAACGGGACGACTACTCCGCCCTGCACCAGCTGCCCACCGACGAGGTCTGGCACTTCTACCTCGGCGACCCGCTGGAGCTCCTGCTCCTCGCCCCCGACGGCACCTCCCGCACCGCCGTGCTCGGACCGGACGTACTCGGCGGCCAGCACCCCCAGTTCACCGTGCCGGCCGGCACCTGGATGGGCGGGCGGGTCGTCGAGGGCGGCGCCTGGGCGTTCTTCGGCTGCACGATGGCACCCGGATTCACCTTCGAGGGATACGAACACGGGGACGCCGCCGACCTCATCGCCCGCTACCCGGACCGGGCCGACCGGATCGTGGACCTCTGCCGCCCGTGAAGCGTGTGCGTGAGCACACCGGCGCCCGCGTCCGTACGTATCGCGGGGGGCACATCCGACGACGGAGAAGCGATGGGGCTGCGCGATGGCGGACAACGGGACGACGGCGACCACGGAGCGCACGAACACCCCCGGCGACTTCACCGGCTGGTGCTGCTGGGCGCCGTGCTGGTCCTGCTCCTCCTCGGCGGGGCCGGCCCCGCGTCGGCCCACGCCGGACTCGGCAGCACCGACCCCCGCGACGGCACCGTCCTCGACTCCGCCCCCCGGCACATCACCCTGACCTTCACCGAGTCCGTCGGCCTGCTCGACGACTCGGTCCGGGTCATCGCCCCCGACAACCGTCCGCTGCGCACCAGCGGGGCCGCACACGTGGACGGCCGCTCCGACACAGTCCGGCTGCGGCTGCCCGCCGACCTGGAGGACGGCACGTACACCGTGGCCTGGCGCGTGGTCTCCGCGGACAGCCACCCCGTCTCCGGCGCGTTCATCTTCTCCGTCGGCGAACCCTCCGCGACCACCGTCGCCGTCACCGCCCCGGCCGAGGACCCGGCCGCGACCTCGCTGTACAACATCGCCCGCTACTGCGCGTACGGCGGACTGGCCCTGCTCATCGGCGTCCTCGTGTTCACGGCCGCGGTCCTCGGCCGCCCCTCGAAGGCCCTGCGCCGGCTGATCCCCGCGGCCTGTCTCACCCTGCTGGTGTCCACCACCGCCCTGCTCCTCCTGCGCGGCCCCTACGAGCGCGGCACCGGTCTCGCCGACGCCCTCGACCCGGCCGTCCTGCGCGCCACGCTCACCAGCAGGCCAGGGCTGGCACTGCTGGCCCGGCTGGCGCTGCTGGCGGGGGCGTTCCTCCTCGTACGACGGTCCTGGCGCCGTCCGCACGCCGTGCTGGGCGTCCCTCTCGCCCTCGGCCTCGCCCTCACCTGGGCCGCCGCCGAGCACGCCTCCGCCGGCATTCAGGTGCCCGTGGCGATCACCTCCTCGGTGCTGCACCTGCTCGCCATGGCCGTCTGGCTGGGTGGCCTGACCGCCCTGCTCACCGTGCTGTACCGCGCCCCGCAGGACCTCACCGCCCCCGCCGTCACCCGCTTCTCCCGGCTGGCCTTCGTCTGCGTGGCCGTCCTGACCGTCACCGGCGTCTACCAGTCCTGGCGCGGCCTCGGCTCCTTCAACGCCCTCACCGGCACGACGTACGGCCGCCTCCTGCTCGCCAAGCTGGCCGCGGTGACCCTGCTGCTCGCGGCCGCGGCCGTCTCCCGCCGCTGGACGTCCCACTGGGCGGCACAGCCGGCCCGGACCGCTGCCGCGGAGAGGGTTCCGGAACTGGTGGGGGGCCGGGCGGCGGGCGTGAGCGAACCGGTCGACGGTGCCCCCGTCCCCACCCCGACCCCCACCCCACCCCCCGACGGCGACCCGCACCGCCGCGCCCTGCGGCGCTCCGTCCTCGTCGAGTTCGTGACCGGGGTGCTCGTCCTGGTGATCACCACGCTCCTCACGGTCACCCTGCCGGGCCGGGCCGCGAGCGAGAGTGCCGCCGCGCAGGCGGCCCCGGCAGGCGGGGCGGCCGCCGCGTCCAGCACGGTCGTCCCCTTCGACGTCGGCACGCCGAACGGGCGGGGCAGGGTGCAGGTCGAGCTCTCCCCCGGCCGCGTGGGCCGGAACCAGGTGCAGGCTGTGGTCTTCGGGTCCGACGGCGGTCTGTCCACCGTTCCCGAGCTGCGGATGACGTTCACCCTGCGCGCGCAGGACGTCGGCCCGATCGACGCCCGGCTGGAGGACCGCGGTGGCTACTGGGCGACGGACACGCTCCGGCTCCCGCTGGCGGGCACCTGGACGATGCGGATCACCGTCCGGACCACGGAGATCGACCAGGTCACGGTGGAGAAGGACGTGCGCGTCGGCTAGGACAGACCTGGGGTCTGATTGGTTGTGTTTATTTCTGTGACAGCCTGTGCGTGATCGCTGGGGCGTACGAGTGTGACGGTTACGTTTCAACAAAGGGTGACGTCCACCCTTGACGTATGCCCGGACATGCGGCTGTTATTACGCCACCCTCGTGTTCGGTCAGGTTGTTTTCTGATTGGTTTCGACCAATTTTCGGACCGGACCCTGCCCCCCTTCAGGAGCCGCTATGCACACAACTCCCTCCGGTCTCACGCTCCCTGGCCCGAGCCGCCGCACCCTGCTGCGCGGCGTCGGCGGCGCCGCCGTTCTCGGCGCCGGCATACCCCTGCTCAGCGCCTGCGGCGGCAGCGGCACGGCAGCCGACCCGAAGACGGTCACCCTGGGCTCCAAGGCGTCCGACCCGGTGCCGAAGAAGGCGTTCGCCGACATCTACGCGGCCTACAAGAAGAAGTCCGGCATCACGGTCGACGTGAACACCAAGGACTCGAACACCTTCCAGGAGCAGATCAACTCCTACCTCCAGGGCACGCCGGACGACGTGTTCACCTGGTTCGCCGGGTACCGGATGCAGTTCTTCGCGGCCAAGGGCCTCGCCACCCCGATCGACGACGTGTGGCAGAAGATCAGCGGCAACTTCCCCGAGGCGATGCAGAAGCTCAGCAAGGGCGAGGACGGCAAGTTCTACTTCGTGCCGCTCTACACGTACCCCTGGGCGGTCTTCTACCGGAAGAGCGTCTTCGCGGAGAAGGGCTACGAAGTCCCCACCACCTGGGACGACTTCATCGCCCTGTGCAAGCAGATGCAGAAGGACAACCTGGTCCCGATCGCCTTCGGCGACAAGGACGCCTGGCCCGCGCTCGGCACCTTCGACCAGATCAACTTCCGTAAGAACGGCTACGACTTCCACGTCGACCTGATGGCAGGCAAGGCCTCCTGGACCGACGCCAAGGTGCGCGCCGCCTTCGACCTGTGGGCCGAGATCCTCCCCTACCACCAGGAGGGCGCCGTCGGCCGCACCTGGCAGGACGCGGCCCAGACGCTGGTGTCGAAGAAGGCCGGCATGTACCTCATGGGCGCCTTCGTGGCCCAGCAGTTCACCAACCCGGACGACCTCGAGGACCTCGACTTCTTCGCCTTCCCGGAGATCGACCCGGCGCACGGCCAGGACACCGTCGAGGCGCCGACCGACGGCTTCATGATGAGCAAGAACCCGAAGAACAAGGCCGAGGCGGTCAAGCTCCTGGAGTACCTGGGCACCCCGGAGGCCGAGGACATCTACCTCAAGTCCGACCCGAGCGTGGTCCACGCCTCCACCAAGGCCGACACCTCTTCGTACAGCGCCCTGCAGAAGAAGGCGTACGACATGATCAGCGGCGCCAAGAGCCTCACCCAGTTCATGGACCGCGACAGCCGGCCGGACTTCACCTCCACGGTGATGCAGCCCGCGCTGCAGAAGTTCATCCGCGATCCCAAGGGCGTCGACAGCCTGCTGTCCTCGATCGAGCGCCAGAAGAAGACGATCTTCGCCTCCTCATGAGCACCGACATCACCAAGGAGATCCCGGAGGCGGCCACCGTGCCGCCTCCGGGCGCTGCCCCCGCCAAGCAGAAGAAGGTGCCCCAGGGGCACCGCCGCCTGCTCACCCGCCGCGACCGGCTCACGCTCGGTCTGATGGCGACCCTGCCGACGATCCTGCACATCGCCCTGGTGTGGGTGACCGCGCTCGCCTCGATCGCGCTCGCCTTCACCACCTGGGACGGCATCGGCTTCGACTCCATCCAGTGGGTCGGGCTGCAGAACTTCAAGGAACTGTTCGAGCAGAACCCGCAGTTCTGGCCGGCTGTCCAGCACAACGTCATCTGGTTCGTCGTGCTGATCGTGATCCCGACCCCGCTCGGCCTCTTCCTGGCCGTGCAGCTGGACAAGAAGATCCGGTTCAGCCGCTTCTACCAGACGGCGTTCTTCCTGCCGGTCGTGCTGTCCATGGCCGTCATCGGCTTCGTCTGGCAGCTCGTCTACAACCCCGACACCGGTCTGATCAACAGCATCATCGGCGCCAACGAGCCCGGAAAGTACATCGACTGGATCGGTGACCCGGACCTCAACCTGTGGGCGATCCTCGTCGCCGCGTCCTGGCGGCACACCGGCTACATGATGATCCTCTACCTGGCCGGCCTGAAGGGCGTCGACCCGTCCCTGCGCGAGGCCTCCGCGATCGACGGGGCGGGCGAGTGGCAGACGTTCAAGAACGTCGTCTTCCCGACCCTGCGCCCCACCAACACCATCGTCCTGGTCGTCACCATCATCGAGGCCCTGCGCGCGTTCGACCTCGTCTACGTCTTCAACGGCGGTGCCGAGGGCACCGAGCTCCTGTCGATCCTCGTGACCAACAACATCGTCGGGGAGTCGAGCCGGATCGGATACGGCTCCGCGATCGCCGTCGTGCTGCTGCTGATCTCGCTCGTCGTGATCATTCCTTACCTGGTGGCCACCTTCCGGAAGGAGCGGCGAGCATGAGCACCGCGACTGTTGCCGTGAAGAAGCGCACGCCGGTCCGCCCCGCCCGGGTCCTGCTGCATGTCGTCCTCGGCAGCATGGCGCTGGCCTGGCTGGCGCCGCTGGCGTGGGCGATCTACGCGGCCCTGCGTCCGTACGCCGAGACCAGCGAGAAGGGCTATGTGTCCCTCCCGGACACGCTGAACTTCGACAACTTCACCAACGCGTTCACGCAGTCGGACATGACGCACTACTTCGGGAACACGCTGCTGATCGCCGTCCCGGCGGTGCTGCTGACGCTGTTCCTGTCGTCGATGGTCGCCTTCTACGTCAGCCGCTTCGACTTCCGGATCAACCTGTTCCTGCTGCTGGTCTTCACAGCCGGAAACCTGCTGCCGCAGCAGGTCATCATCACGCCGCTGTACCGCCTGTACCTGCTCATCGACCTGCCGGGCATCACGATGAGCGGCAAGCTGTACGACTCCGCGCTCGGCCTCGTCCTCATCCATGTGGCGTTCCAGTCCGGCTTCTGCGCCTTCGTGCTGAGCAACTACATGAAGATGCTGCCGCACGAGCTGACCGAGGCCGCGCTGGTCGACGGTGCCTCGGTGTGGCGCCTGTACTGGCAGATCACCCTGCCCCTGTGCCGCCCGGCGATGGCCGCTCTGGCGACGCTGCTGTCCATCTGGATCTACAACGACTTCTTCTGGGCCCTCGTCCTGATCTCCACCGGCGAGAACATGCCGATCACCTCGGCGCTGAACAACCTCTCCGGCCAGTACTTCACCGACCCCAACCTGGTCGCCGCCGGCGCCCTGCTCACCGCTATCCCGACGCTGATCGTCTACTTCCTGCTCCAGCGGCAGTTCGTCAGCGGCCTCACGCTCGGCGCCAACAAGGGCTGACGCCCGCCTTTTCGAAAGAGAACCACCGTGCCCCACCCCTTCACGCCGCTCGCCTCCGTGCCCGTGGACGTCAGTACCGCCCGCGTCCACGAGGAGGGCTGGCAGTCCTGGAGCCCCAGCGGCGCCTACGCCCTCGGCGACAAGCCGTACCGCCCGACCAACGACAACTGGGCGACGGTCTGCTACCGCCCCGGCCACACCGTCCCGGACGACACCTTCCAGGGCGAGGGCCTGCTCGCCCTCGACCCCGGGGACGGTTCCCCGGTCCGCCTGTGGGCGGCGGCCGACCCGACCCGCGAGGTACCGTCGATCCGGCTGGTCGTGACGGACGGCACCGCTGAGGTGAGCGCGAACGGCCCGGTGAAGGAGTGGACGGGCGCCGACATCCGGTCGACGCTGGCGGACTGGGCCTCGGGGCTCGGCCTCGAAGCCCCTCGCACCGCACCCACCGTCTGGTGCTCCTGGTACGAGTACTTCACCGCCGTCACCGAGGACGACATCCACGAGAACCTCCGTGCGATGGACACGCTCGACCTGCCCATCGACGTCGTCCAGATCGACGACGGCTACCAGAAGGCCCTCGGCGACTGGCTCACCCTCTCCGGCCGCTTCCGCTCCCGCGCCGGCATCGCGGACGCCATCCGCGCCCGGGGCCGCCGGGCGGGCATCTGGACGGCGCCGTTCCTGGTCGACCCGGCGAGCGAACTGGCCGCCGAGCACCCCGACTGGCTCGTACGGTCGGCCGACGGCGCCCCGCTGCACGCGGGCCGCAACTGGGGCCACGACCTGTACGTCCTCGACACCACCCACCCGGACGCGGCGGCGTACCTGACGGAGGTCTTCACGACCCTGCGCTCCGAGGGCTACGACTACTTCAAGGTCGACTTCCTCTACGCGGGCGCGCTGGAGGGCGTACGGCACGCGTCGGTGGACGCGCTCACGGCGTACCGCTCGGGCATCGAGCTGATCCGCGAGGCGATCGGCCCGGACGCGTATCTGCTGGGCTGCGGCGCGCCGATGCTGGCGTCGATCGGCCTGTTCGACGCGATGCGGGTCAGCCCGGACACCGCACCCCACCGCCGTCCCGAGGCCGACGACTACAGCCAGCCCGGCCAGGACCCCGCCGAGTTCACCGGCGTCGGACGCCAGTGGCAGCACGGCCGCCTCTGGATCAACGACCCCGACTGCCTGATGGCCCGCCCGGCCGTGGAGACCCGAGAACGCTGGGCCGCGCATGTCGAGGCGACCGGCGGCCTGATGGCCTCCAGCGACCGCCTGCTGTCGCTTGACGAGTGGGGCGTGGCCACAACGCGCCGTCTGCTGGGCGGTGTTGCCCGATGAAGCGGGTGCTGAACGTCCCCGGTATCGCCTACGGCGGCGACTACAACCCCGAGCAGTGGCCCGAGGAGGTCTGGGCCGAGGACATGCGCCTGATGCGCGAGGCCGGGGTCACCATGGTCAGCGTCGGCATCTTCTCCTGGGCGCTGCTCGAGCCGGCCGAGGGGGAGTACGACTTCTCCCGCATGGACAGGATCCTCGCCCTGCTCCAGGAGAACGGCATCGCCGCCGACCTGGCCACCCCGACGGCCGCGCCGCCGGCGTGGTTCTTCCGCGCCCACCCCGAGGCGCTCCCGGTGGACAGGGACGGCCGCAGACTGTCGTACGGCAGCCGCCAGACGTTCTGCCCGAGCAGCCCGGCGTACCGCAGGGCGGCCCTGCGGATCACCCGCGCCCTGGCCGACCGCTACGCCGACCACCCGGCGGTGGCGATGTGGCACGTCCACAACGAGTACGGCTGCCACAACGCGGAGTGCTACTGCGACACGAGCGCGGCGGCGTTCAGGGTCTGGCTGCGCAACCGCTACGAGGACCTGGCTGCCCTGAACCACGCCTGGGGCACCACCTTCTGGAGCCAGTGGTACTACGACTGGGACGAGATCCTGCCGCCCCGCGCCACCGGCGCCGTTCCCAATCCGACGCACCAGCTGGACTGGCGCCGCTTCTGCTCCGACGAGCTGCTGTCGCTCTGCACCGCCGAGCGGGACGTGCTGCGGGAGGCGGCCCCCTCGATCCCCGCCACCACCAACTTCATGGTGATGCAGAACTTCGACGCGCTGGACTACTGGCGCTGGGCGCCCGAGCTGGACGTCGTCTCCAACGACCACTACCTGATGTCCACCGACCCCGAGTCGGAGATCGACATCGCGCTCAGCGGCGACCTGATGCGCTCGCTGGCGGGCGGCCCGTGGCTGCTGATGGAGCACTCGACGGGCGCGGTCAACTGGCAGCCCGTCAACCGCGCCAAGCGCCCCGGCGAGCTGCGCCGCAACGCGCTGGCTCACGTCGCGCGCGGCGCGGACGGCATCGCGTACTTCCAGTGGCGGGCGGCGAAAGCGGGCGCCGAGCAGTGGCACTCGGCGATGCTGCCGCACACCGGCACGGACAGCCAGATCTGGCAGGACGTCGTCCGACTGGGCGCGGATCTGCAGGCGCTGTCGGAAGTCCGCGGCAGCACCGGCACCGCCGAGGTGGCCATCGTCTGGGACTGGAACGCCCGCTGGGCCCTGGAACTGCCCTCCCAGCCGAACGGCGAACTCCGCTTCCAGGACCTGGTACGGGACTGGTACGAGCCACTGTGGCGCGCGGGCATCGCCGTCGACTTCGTCCGCCCGGACGCGGACCTGTCGTCGTACCGCCTGGTCCTGGCCCCGAACCTGTACCTGGTCGACGACACGGGCGCCGCGAACCTCACCGCCTTCGCCCGCCGCGGCGGCACCCTCGCGGTCGGCTTCCACAGCGGCGCGGTCGACGAGAACTGCCACGTACGGCTGGGCGGCTACCCCGGCGCGTTCCGCGAGGCGCTCGGCGTCCGCAGCGACGAACTCTTCCCGCTCCTCCCGGAAGAGACGGTCGGCCTGACCGGCGAGGTGGCGCCGGACGCGACCGGGACCCTGTGGTCGGAGCGGGTGCGCACCGAAGGCGCCCAGGTCGTGGCCTCGTACACGGACGGCCCCCTGACCGGCCGCCCGGCAGTGACCCGCCACACCTTCGGCGAGGGCACGACGTGGTACCTGGCCACCCGCCCCGACCCGGCGACCCTCGGTTCGCTGCTCGACCGCATCCGCTCGGAAGCGGGCGTGGCGCCGGTCCGCACGACACCGGACGGAATCGAGGCGGTGCTGCGCCGCGGCCCGGACGCCGACTACCTCTTCCTGATCGACCACACGGGCCGGGGCGCGGAGGTCTCCGTGTCGGCAGCGGCGACGGAACTGCTCACCGGCAAGCCGGCCGAGGACGGTTCGGTCACGGTCCCGGCGGGGGGCGTGGCGGTGGTACGGGAGCCGCGAGAGTAGCCCCTGACACCGGGAACACATTGCCTGGAGGGAGCCACCATGGAGGTGAGCGTGCTCACCGTGCCCGGCCGACTGCTGGGGGGCTCCCTCCATGCCCGAGCTGCCAGACGTCGAGGCATTCCGGAAAGTGTTCGAGTCCTGCGCGCTGCGCAGGGTCGTCCGACGCGTCGACGTGCGTGACGCCGGCGTGCTGCACAGGGTGAGCGCGCGGGGGCTGCGCGACGCGCTCGAGGGCCGGCGGTTCACCGACCTCGAGCGCCACGGCAAGTGGCTCCTCGCCCGTATCGGCGGCGGCCACATCCTCATGCTGCACTTCGGCATGACCGGTCGACTGGTCTGCGGCCATCCCGACGACGCCGCCGAACCCCACGACCGCGTCCTGTTCACCCTGGGCCGGGACCGTCAGCTCCGCTACCGCGACCAGCGCAAGCTCCAGGGCCTCTGGCTGGCCGACGATTCCGAGGTCGCACGGTTGCTGGCCCGCCAGGGCCCCGACGCGATGGCGGTGGACCGCAAGGAGTTCGAGGCCGCGCTGTCCTCCCGCCGCGGCACCCTCAAGACCGCTCTCACCGACCAGTCCGTCCTGGCCGGCCTCGGCAATCTGCTCGCCGACGAGATCCTCTGGCGCGCGCGACTGCGCCCCACCGGCCGGGCGGGCGATCTCACCGAGGCCGACCGTCGGCGCCTGTACACACAGATGCGCCGCACCCTGCGCTCCTCGGTCACGGCCGGCTGCGTACCACCGCGTGACTCCTGGCTCACCGGCCACCGCGACGACCCCGACCCGCACTGCCCACGCTGCGGCACCCCCCTGCGCCGGTGCCGCCTGGCAGGCCGGACCACGATGTGGTGCCCGCGGTGCCAGCCCGGTCCTTAGCGTCAGCTGCCGTCAGCCTTGATCTTCTTCATGGTGAGGTGGGACTGGAGGCGAAGAACCGCGGGCAGGCCGCTGAGCTTCTCGGTGACGAAGGCTTCGTAGGCGGCGTGGTCGGCGGCGGCGACGCGGACGAAATAGTCGGGGCGTCCGTACATGCGACGGAATTCGACGACCTCTTCATAGGAGGCCACGGTGTCCTCGAACTCCTCGACGGTTCTGCGGTCCTGGGCGTAGATCTCGACGTCGATGAGGACTTCCAGCCCGCGTCCCAGGGCCTCGGGATCGATGACGGCCCGGTAGCCGGCGATGACGCCGGCCTCTTCCAGCCGCTTGACCCGACGCAGACAGGGCGGCGGAGTCAGACCGACCCGCTTGGCCAGTTCCACGTTGGTCAGCCGCCCGTCCTGACGCAGGTGAAACAAAATTTCCTTGTCCAGGGCGTCGAGGTTGATTTCATTGCTCATGAAGAGATCGTATAGGCACAATCGGCAACCATATAAGGCGAGAAGCTTTCTAAAATGTCGACATGCGCACAAGCCCCGCCGTTACCGCCACCACTGCCGTTGCTGACGGTCGGTCCAGGCCCGCCCCCATGCGGGCGGCCTTCGCGGACTCCACCTCCGTGGGCCTGGGCTTCCTCCCGCTCGGTCTCGCCTTCGGGGCGCTCGTCGTTCAGTCCGGTCTCGACTGGTGGTGGGCGGGCCTGTCCGCCGCACTGATCTACGGCGGATCGTTCGAGTTCCTGCTCATCGGCATGGTCACCGCCGCCGCCCCACTGGCGACGATCGCCGTGACCGCCTTCATGGTGAACGTCCGGCACGTCTTCTACGCGCTGTCCTTCCCCCTGCACCGCGTGACAGGCCGCCTCGGCCAGGCGTACAGCACCTTCGCGCTGTCCGACGAGGCGTATGCCCTGACCGCCGGAGACCAGGCCCGCACCTGGCCCAGCCGCCGCATCCTCTGGCTGCAGCTCTTCATGCACCTGTACTGGGCCGGCAGCGCGACCGCCGGAGCCCTGCTCGGCTCCCTCATCCCGGACAGCGTCACCGGCCTGGACTTCGCCCTGACCGCCCTGTTCACCGTCCTGGCCCTCGACGCCCTCCGGGACCTGCGTGGCGACCTGCCCATCCCCCTGCTCGCCCTCCTCAGCGCCCTGGCCGCCCGTCTCCTTTTCCCCGGCCATCTGCTCCTGGCCGCCTTCGCCCTGTTCACGGCCGGGCTCCTGGCCCGCCACTACACGACCGGCAGGAAGCCGAGCCATGTCTGACACCCGCTATGCCATCGCCGCGATCGCCGTCACCGCCGCCGTCACCTGGGGCCTGCGCGCCCTGCCCTTCGTGGCCCTCGCCCCGCTGCGCGCGAGCGGCACCGTCCAGTACCTCAGCACCCGCATGCCCGCCGGCGTCATGGTGATCCTGGTCGTCTACTGCCTGCGCGACCTGCCGTTGCCGGAGCCGCGCGCCGTCGCCCCGCCGGCTGCCCTGGCCGTCACCGTCGGCCTGCACCTGTGGCGCCGCAACGCCCTCCTGAGCATCCTCGGCGGCACGGCCGTACACGTGCTCCTGGCGAGTACGGCCTTCGCGCACTGAGCCCGAACGACCAGGGCGGGGGCTACGCGGGCATGACACCGTGAATGCGGGAGAGGGTGAAGACGCGGTCGTCGTTGCGCAGGTGGCACCAGGCATACAGGTAGGGCGCGTCGAGTTCGAGCTCGCTGAGGGTGCGTACGGTGCGGCTGCCCGAGGCGGCGACGTACTCGATGGTCACCTCCCGCCCCTCGTCGATGGCGTGGGCCAGCTGACGGACATCGGCGAGGGACAGCAGGCGCGCGCACCCGGCGACGATTTCCTCGGTGTCGCTGTCGAAGGGGATTCCGTTGCCCGGTTCGGGCTGCGGGGTGCTCGGCGGCGCGGCTCGCAGCCTGGTGGCCAGGGCGCCCAGGTCGACGGTCGCCGGGACCTGCGGTGTACGGGCGCTCGCGTTCCGCCTGCCCGCCGTGCCGCCCGGCAGGCGTGGCGGCGGGACCGGGCCGGCGGCGCGGGGGCGCCGGTTCTGCTCCACCCGTACGGTTCCGTCAGCGGTCTCGGCGACGGGGGCGTAGCCCGCGGCCCGGAGTGCGGCCAGGGTCTTCTCGAGCGGGGTCCGGCTGACCAGCACCGTGGGTGCCAGCTGCCGCAGGCCGAGGCGGGTGAGCTTCCGATGGGCGGCGAGTTCGGCGAGGAGGGCGGGTTCTTCGCCGTGGATCACGCAGGCCGCGGAGGTGACGCGCATCCGGCCGTGGCTGCGCGCGGTGTCGTGGATCAGGTACGACAGCGGCTGGGGGAGGGCGCCGACGGCAACGGCGGCCAGGTCGGCCGCGATGGAGTCGGGTGTCCGGCCGGCGTCCAGGGCACGGCGGACGGTGCTCGGGCTGAAGCGCCACACGGATGCCGTGCCGCCGGCTTCCCTGTCGGCGACGGCATCCAGCAGGTCGGCGAGGTGGGCGGACGGTGTGCCGGTGACGACTGCGGTGAGGTCGGCGCCGAAGCGGGCTGTCCTGGTGGCCGTCGGCAGCAGCCGCTGACAGGCCGCGGCGAGTGCTTCGGCGTCTTCGGCCTCGAGGGCGGCACCGATGCGGGACAGGGCACCCCGCGCGATGACGCCGAGCAGTTCCGCTTCGCGGACCAGGGTGGCGAAGGGTGTGGTGTCCTCGGGGAGCTGATCGGCGAGCGGGCGGTACCAGGCGACCAGCGGCCCCAGTTCCGCGGCGTTCTTCGCTCCCCGGCCCGCAGGAAGGTGCGTTGCGGCGGTGAGGAGCCCGTGCCGGGCCTGTACACAGCCCGTGCAGGGCGGTGCTCCGGCGAGTGCGGGCAGCGCCTTGCCGTCTTCGTCGCGGGCCCGGGCCGGGGTGAGCGGCAGCGTCCGCCAGGCCTGGAGAAGTACGGTGAGCTGCTCGGCAGGTTCTCGTTCCGCCCAGGCGTCGTAGTCTTCCGTCGCCGCGACCTGGTCGCCGTCCCGGGCCAGCAGCCCGGCGGCGTACGCCGCTTCCAGAACGAGACGTACCGCGATGTCGTCGCACTGCGCTGCCCTGCCGATCCGGGACAGCTCACGTGCCCCGACCCCGCCGGACTTCAGCAGCTTCGGCGGAACGGCCGAGCACGCCGCCAGCACCGAGGCGGCATGCGCGGCGAACGCCGTGGCCGCGGCTGCCGCCTCCCGGTCCACTTCTGCCGAGCCGACGGGCACCGTAGGCACGACGGGCGGGACGGGCTCGAACGGGGCACGCCAGTCGGCTCCGCGCAGTGCGAGCGCCACCTCGGCCGGCATACGGGCGGCTCCGTACCGGTGACGGTCCTGGACCAGCAGTCCCCGCTCCAGCGCCCAGCGCGCACCCGGCCCCGAGTCGGCCTGCGGGGCCCCGAAGACGGTGAACTCCGGCCGGTCCGGCGCGTAACTCGCCCGCCGCTCAAGCAGCTTTCGGGCGGCCGCGGGTGCCTGTGCCACCAGTGCGGCGATCCGTTCCGGGTCGCTGTGGTGATCCACCAGAGCCGCCAGCCGTTGCTGCTTGGTGCCACCGGGCCGTTCGCCCAACGCCACCAGTATGGAACGCAGTTCCTCGGAGGTCATGTCCGCCAGCAGCCGGGTCAGGGGTGCGTCCAGCCCCAGTGGTGCGTCCCATGCCTGCCGCAGCGGGGCCGCCATGTGCAGCAGGCCCTTGTCGTCCGGCCACACCAGTGCGTGATCGGCCAGCACGTCCAGCGCCGCGTCCAGCGCGCAGGCGCTCTCCTCGCCCGTGGCTCCCAGCAGCCGCGCCAGGCCGGCGCGCGGCACGGACGCCACGGCTGCCAGCGCCTCGGCCACCTGCAGATGCGGCAGCGCGATCCGGGGCAGCGCCAACGCCACCGACGCCGGGCGCTGCAGACGGTCCGCCAGTTCGCCGACCGATCGCGGCTCCGGCGGTGACACGGCGTCCGCACGAGCCGCGAGAACCCGCTCCAGCCGTGGGGTGTCAAGACCGTGCAGCCATGCGGCCAGAGTCGATCCGCTGCGCATACTGATGCGAACACCTCACCGTGACAGAGCACCATGTGTCTTCCGGACCGGCGACGGTCCTGGCAGGGCACAAGGATGGCGCATCGAAGGACGGCGCGCGCCACACGGCAGCAGGATTCAACCGGAAGTGCAACCGAAGGCCGGGACTTCGAGCAACGATGCGCCCGCGTAGGCGACAGCTCTATACCACGTCCAGCTTCGGGTCAGTTGCGCGGACGACCCATCGTTCGTTAATTCTCGGAGAACTCTTCTGCAACCTTCCATCGCATGCATCTGTCTGGCTAACGCAGGGATGTGTAGGGGTTCATGAAGAGGAGCTCAGAACGTGACCGTGCGTTCCTTTGCCCGGCGAATGCGACCGCGAGTCGAGCGGAAGGCCGCCGAGAGGGTGTGGCAGCTGCGTACCATGCGGCGGCGCCGCAGGGCAGCGGTCACGGACCCGGTGCTCCGCCCGGTGGCGGTGCGCGGCCAGCAGCTCTACGGACGGGTCGTGACCCGGTTCAGCGCTGCTGAGGCGGCCGCCGCCAACCTCGGCCTGGTCGTCGCCGCGCTGGAGCAGGAAGGTATCCCCTACTTCCTCGTGCCGGCCTCCCGTACGCGCCACACGGTCGGCGTGAACGCCGTCGACCGGGAGCGCTTCCTCACCGTCCTCGAGGCGCAGAACGCGGGGAAGGCGGTGTTCATCGGCAGACCGTTGCCCGGCGGAAAGCTCAAGAATCCCGCACTGTTCATGGACGGTGTACTGCCGACCCCGCTGCGTACGGCCCCCACGCTGCGGATCGGGGAGAACCACCTCGGGCCCTCCGGTCAGCTGCTCGCCGGGCCGGAGCTCGCCTGCGACGTCGAGTTCTGGGAGGACGGGGCACAGCTCCTCGCCTCCGACGACGGGCCTCGCCGGCTGGCCAAGGTGCAGCCGCAGGCCTCCGAGGACATCTTCGCCGAGTCCCTCATCGCGCCGCGGAACAACGGCATCACCGACGTACTGCCGGCATCCGAGCAGAAGCCGGCCGCGGTGCGGGTCGGCGACCGGGAGCTGCCGAGCTTCGTCCCGCTCACCCTGCCGACCGTGAACGACGTGACCTTCCCCGTCGATGTCGTCTACACGTGGGTGGACGGCGAGGAGCCGGAGATGCGGGCCAAGCGGGCCCGGTACCAGGAGCACGGCATCGCCGAGATCCTGGACAAGGAGACCAACGCCTCCCGCTACACCAGCCATGACGAGCTGAAGTACTCGCTGCGCTCGCTCGCGATGTACGCCGACTTCGTCCGGCACATCTACATCGTGACCGACGGCCAGAAGCCGCACTGGCTCGACGACCGGGCCCCGGGGATCACGGTCGTCGACCACCGCGACATCTTCCCGCAGGATGTCCTGCCGGTGTTCAACTCCCACGCGATCGAGACCCGGCTGCACCACATCCCGGGCCTGTCGGAGCACTATCTGTACTTCAACGACGACGTGTTCGTCGGCCGCCGGGTCACCGCGGAGCACTTCTTCCACGGCAGTGGTCTGATGAAGATCCCGGTGTCCCCGCTAAAGATCGGCGTCGGCAAGCCGCACGCCGAGGAGACGGCCACCAACTCCGCCAGCAAGAACGTCCGTCGGCTGCTGCTGGAGAAGTTCGGGCGGATGACGACGAACAACTTCATGCACACCCCGTTGCCGCAGCAGCGAGGCACGCTGCAGGCGCTCGAGGAGCTGTTCGAGGAGGACGTCCGCCGTACCACGGCGTCCCGCTTCCGCTCGCCGCAGGACATCGCCATGACGGCCCCGCTGCTCTACCAGTACGCGCTGATCCCCGGCCGCAAAGTGCCGGGGAAGTACAGCTTCCGGTATTTGAACCCTCTTCCCCGCAAAGCGAGGGAGATTCCTGACTCACGCTGCTCTCCCGCTCAGCGAGCGGGGAGTCTGACGCGATCAACGCCAGCCGGGACGGAACCTGCCCGGTGCCCTGAAAGACAAAGGTGTTGCACTGCGCCGGACTTGGTTCTCGCCCGGAACGCACTGACTGTAGCGCGCTTGGGACGCTCCGTGTCCGCACTTTGGCGATGCTCCGCATCGCCGTGCTCGGGAGGCGATTCCTCCCCGGCGTGAACGCGGGGGCATGCTCGCCAGACATCGTGCGGCCCGGGCCCGACGGCGCCTGCGGGCCGCCGTCCCCGGACCGCGCCGGGTCACCTTCGGACCGATGCGGCTGTACGGTCGTACGGTCGCCGGCTACACCGCCGCGGACGCCGTCGAAGCCGATCTCGAGCGGGTGTGCAGCCTGCTGGAGGGGCTCGGCGTCCCGTACTTCCTGGTCCCCGCCGACCACGGGTACGGTGCGTCGCGGCAGGTCATCGGTGTGGAGGAGACGTACCGCGGCGCGGTCCTCTCCCGGGCCGCTCAGCGCTTCGCCGGCACCGTCGGGTATGTCGGCGCCGTCGGACCGGACGGCGCCGTGACGAACGCGGCACTGTGGGCCGACGGGAAGCTGCCGCGGGCGCTGAGGCGGGCAGCGGTGCTCCGCACCGGCGTGGTGCGCCTCGGCCCGAAAGGGCAGGTCCTCACCGGCCTCGAAACGGGCTGCGACATCGAGTTCTGGCGGCACGGCCGGGACCTCGCCACCGCTGCCCCGGGCACGGATCCCTCCTGGCTCACCGTGCCCGGCAGCCGGTTGCCGGACGTCTTCGGCCCGGCGCTCGTCGCCCCCCGCCGCAACCCCGTGTCGGAAGTGCTCCCGGTGGTGGCGCAGCAGCCGGCCGCGGTGGCGTGCCGCCGCCGCAGCGTGCCGACGTTCGCCCCGTTCGCCGAGCCGGGCATCGACGAGGTGCGCTTCCCCGTCGACGCCGTGTACACCTGGGTCGACGGGGACGACCCGGCGATGGCCGCGAAGCGCCGTGCCCATCAGGATCTCTCCGACAACGTCATCGCCCCGCGCGAGACCGGCGCCTCCCGCTACACCAGCCACGACGAACTGAAGTACGCACTGCGCTCGCTGGAGATGTACGCCGGGTTCGTCCGGCACATCTACCTGGTGACCGACTCCCAGATCCCCGCCTGGCTGGACCCGGACGCGGAGGGCCTGACCGTGGTCGACCACCGGGACATCCTCCCGGCCGACGCGCTCCCCGTCTTCAACTCGCACGCGATAGAGAGCCGACTGCACCACATCCCTGGCCTGTCGGAGCACTACCTCTACTTCAACGACGACGTCTTCATCAACCGCCCGGTACGGGCCGAGAACTTCTTCCACGGCAACGGCATCGCCCGGATCCCGCTGTCCCCGCTGAAACTCGGCGTCGGCACCCCGCACCCGCTGGAGCCGGCCCCGAACTCTGCCGGCAAGAATGCCCGCGAGGTGATCAGACGCTTCCACGGCAGACACATCACCAACAAGTCGCTGCACACCCCGCATCCCCAACTGCTGTCGGTCATGCGGGAGATGGAGTTCCTCGAAATCGAGGAACTCGAGCGGACCTCCTACTCGCGCTTCCGCTCCACCACCGACGTGGCCCCGGCGTCCACACTCCACCACCACTGGGCGATCGCAACCGGCCGAGCCGTCCCCGCCGACTACCGCTTCCGCTACGTCCAACTGGGCACACCGGACATGCGTCGGCGCCTGGCCCGCCTCGCAACCGGGGAGGACATCGACTTCTTCTGCCTCAACGACGTGGACACCGCCCCGTCGGCCAGGGCGGCTGTCCAGGCCGCGATCCGCACCTTCCTGGAACGCAAGTACCCGTTCCCGAGCCGCTTCGAAGGGGCGCCTCAGACCACCTCGCACCCGATCGCGCCACTCACGGCGAGCATCCCGCCGCAGCCGACACGGGAGGAAGCACAGCTTCGCGATTGACCCTGCCCGTGTTGCAGCCCGTCCGCGCAGCGGGGCGTCGCCTGACCGCAGTCGCCCCCAGGGCCTTTCATCTGCCCTGGTGGGCGGCTGCGGAGGATACGAGATTCGAACTCGTGAGGGGTTGCCCCCAACACGCTTTCCAAATGTTCGTCCGGGGGTTCGGGAGTGATCAGGAGTGTCCTGGCCTGCGGCGCAATGGTGCTGAGGGCAGGTGCCGGACGGTGCTGAACACCGGTGAATGCAACCAGAACTGCAACCACGGGGGTTCAGTTCCTGTTCATGCCCTGCACCAGGCGCTGAGCAGTTCCTCGGGGCCGTACGCGGCTTGCAGCCCGGAACAACTGACCCCGTTGCGGGAGACCGCCACGAGCGGTACAGGCTCGTCGGTGATCGCGGCTCGGTGCTTCTGCAGCGCGGCCAGGTCGTGGCTGTCGAACGCGGAGTGCTCCAGCCACTTGACCGAGCCGAGGAAGAGCAAGTGCTTGGCCACCGGCTGCCTGTCAGCGCCCACCAGGTCGATCTCGACGTCGTTGCTGCGGGTCCAGTACCCGCCGATCGCCGGGGCGGCGGGCAGGAGCCCGTCCGGCAGGAGACGGGCGAGGGATTCCCGGACCAGGGGCTCGATCGCGCGGCCCCGCCAGCTCGTCCACTGCTCCTTGATCCGGCTCAGTGTGAGATCGCCCCGCATCCGCTCGATCTCCGCCATGTGCGGATCCAGAAACGCGAGCCAGAACCGCAGGTAGGGGTCGGCCACCCGGTAGCGGCGTTCCTTCGACGGTCTCAGTGAGAGGGGCAGTTCGGCGGCCACCACCCGTTTCTCGGTCAGCACGTCAGTGGCTCGGGTGAGAGTGGTGTGGGCGATACCGCCGGCGGCGCGCGCGATGTTGGTGAACGTTCGCTCCCCGGATCCGATGGCCCGTAGGACTTCCCTGCTCATCGCCTGTGGTGGAAACTCCGCGGCCAGTGAGCGCTCGGCGGAGACCAGCAGCGCCGAGATCGGGTTGTCCAGCGAGTCGCGGAGGAACTCCCAGACGTCCGCTCCGGCCCGCCACTCCGCGCAGATCAGCGGGAGACCGCCCGTGATCAGCGCGGCGTCGAAGGCGGCGACCGGCGGAAGTCCGAGCATCTCGCCGATGTCGGCCGGGTTCAGCGGCCCCACGACCATTTCGCGGCCCCGCTGATGGAAGGGGCGGTCGTAGCTGTTCAGCGCCTCCATCATCGACAGGTCGGATCCGACCAGTAGGAGGAGAACCGGCTTGCGGCTGAACAGGCGGTCCCACGCCCGCTGGAGCATGCCCTCGAAGGCGTCGATGCGGTCCATGAGATACGGAACCTCATCGATGACGACGACGCTGGGAGCATCGTCGGGCAGGACTTCCGCGAGCAGCCTGAATGCTGCATTCCACTGCGTCGGGGTCTCCTCCAGGAACAGTCCCCGCTCCGGGAGGGTGGATCTGGCGACGGCGTCGAGCAGCTCCGTCAACTCGTCCTCCGCCGTGCCGCCCGCCGCGGTGAAAAAGAGGTACGGCTTCTTGGTACGCCGGAGGAACTCCTCGACGAGGCTGGACTTACCGACTCGCCGCCTTCCCCGCATGAGGATGCACTGTCCCGGTTTCGCCGACCCGACGGCCTCATGAACTGCCTGCAAGGCGTTGTCGAGCACGTTCAGCTCGCGGTCCCGCCCGATGAAACGACGCATGGCAAGTCTCCCGATGGAGATAGTCTCGACAGAGATACTATCGCCATCGATACCATCTCTCTCTTATTCGAGCATGAGGCTCATGACGCTGTGGATACGGGAGAGTGTGAAAACGCGCTCGTCGTCTCGCAGGTGGCACCAGGCTTCGAGGTAGGGCGGGTCGAGCATGAGGCGGCTGAGGGTGCGCACCGTCCGGTTCCCCGAGGTGGCGACGTACTCGACGGTGATGGGTTCACGGGCATCGATGGCATGGGCGAGCTGACGGACGTCGCTGTACGGCAGGCGCTTCGCCCACCCAGCGACGATCTCCTCGGTGTCCGTGGCGAAGGCCGCTCCTCCGTCGAACGGCGCGGGTTCGGGAGGCGTCGGCGGGGCCTTCAGCAGCTGGGCCGCCAAGATGTTCGGATCAACTGGGGCGGGTGCCTTCGCCACGCCTGTGGCAGTGATCCGGCCGCTACCCCTCGCGCCGGTGCCGCGCGGAGTCGGCACAGGAGCGGCGGCCCGCTGAGGCCGGGTCTTCTCGATCCGTACCGTGCCCTCGGCAGTCTCGGCGACGGGGGCGTAACCCTCGGCCCGGAGCGTGGCGAGAGTCGTGTCGAGCGGGCTGCGGCTGATCAGCACCGTCGGCGCCAGCTGGCGTAGCCCAAGCTTGGCGAGCTTGCGGTGGGCGGCGAGTTCCGCCAAGAGCGCGGGTTCGTCGCCGTGGAGGACACAGGCGGCGGGGGTGATGCGCACGCGCCCGTGGCCACGCGCGGTGTCGGTGATCAGGTACGACAGCGGCTGCGGCAGGGGCCCGGCGGCGACAGCGGCCAGGTCGGCTTCGATGTCGTCGGGGACACGGCCGGCGTCCAGGGCCCGGCGGATGCTGTCGGCGCTGAACCGCCACACCGATGCCGTGCCGCTGGTCTCCCGGTCGGCGGCGGAGTCCAGGAGCGAGGCCAGCCGCGCGGACGGTGTGCCGGTGACGACGGCGGTGAGGTCGGCGCCGATCCGTACCGTCGCGGTGGCCGAGGGCAGCAGCCGCCGGCACTCGATGCCCAGCCCCTCCATGTCGCCGGTCCGCAGATGGATGCCGAGGGCGGACAGGGCGCCGCGAGCGAGTACGCCGAGGATTTCGGCCTCACGGATCACGGTGGCGAACGGTGTTCCCTTCGGGAGCGATGAGTGGGCGAGCGGGCGGTGCCAGGCGATCAGGGGCCCCAGATCCGAGGTGACCGTCGTGCCCTGCCCTGCCGGAAGCTGTGCGGCTGCGGCCAACAGCCCGTGGCGGGCCTGCAAGCAGCCGTTGCAGGGCGGTGCGTCAGCGAGGGCAGGGAGCGCCTTGTTGTCCTCGTCGCGCGCCTGGGTGGGGGTGAGCGCCAGGTTCCGCCATGCCTGGAGCAGTACGGCGAACTGCTCCGGGGGTTCCTGTTCCGCCCAGGCGTCGTACGCCTCGGTGGGCGCCACGCGACTGCCGTCCCGGCCCAGGAGCCCGGCGGCATACGCGGTCTCGAGGGCAAGGCGTACGACGGCGTCGTCGGCCTGCGCGGCCTTGCCGATGCGGGCCAGTTCACGCGCACCGATCCCACCGGACTTCAGCCGGGCCGGCGCGGTCGCCGAGCAGGCCGACAGGATCGAGACGGCATGGGACGCGAACGCCGTGGCTGCAGCCGATGCCTCATGGTCCACCTCCGCCGGGGTGACAGACGCCGATCGCACGGAAGGCGGGACGGGCGCGAACGGAGCGTGCCAGCCCGGTCCGCGCAGCGCGAGCGCCACCTCGGCCGGCATACGGGCCGGGCCGTAACCGTGACGGTCCTGGATCAGGAGTCCCCGGTCCAGTGCCCACCGGGCGCCCGGTTCGAGGCCGGGGCCGGGAGTGCCGAGCACGATGAACTGCGGTTGCCCCGGCCCACCCTCCGCCCGGCGTTCGAGCAGCTTCCGGGCCGCCGCAGGGGCTTTCGCGACCACCGAGACAACCTGTTCCGGGTCGCTGTGGTGTTCCACCAGTGCGTCCAGTCGCTGCGGCTTGGTGCCCGGTGGCGTGACACCCAGTGCCGCCAGCATGCCGCGCAGCTCGTCGGAGGTCGCGCCCGCGAGCAGCTGCTCCAGCGGAGCATCCAGCCCCAGGGGGGCGTCCCATGCCTGGCGCAGCGATTTGGCCATGCGGAGCTCGCCCGCGCTGTCCGGCCAGACCAGAGCATGATCGGCCAGCACTTCCAGCACGGCGTCCAGCTCGCGAGTGGTTTCGTCGTCCGTCGCACCCAGCAGCTTCGCCAGGGCATCGTGCGACGCGCGCGCACCGAGCGCCGCCAGCGCTTCGGCCACCTGGAGGTGCGGCAGCGCGAGCAGCGGAAGAGCCAGTGCCACCGATCCCGGGCGCTGAAGACGATCCGCCAGTTCTCCCACCGAGCGCGGCTCCGGAGGGGACATGGCGTCCTTTCGTGCTCCGAGCACGCGTGCCAGACGAGAGCCGTCGAGGCTGCCCAGCCATGTCGCCAGTGGGGGTCGGGACTTCACGCGGGATGCACCTCGTCAGACCAGGGGGTCACAGCGGGGGCCGGAGTCTCGGCGCCGGGTTCAAGAATGGCGTATCTCCGTGATCAGCGGGTGCAGCATGAGGGCAGGTTCCCTCCAGCGAGCGTTGGCGGCTTGTGGCCCGCCTCGACTGCGGGGCGAGAGGCCCGAGCGGATCCCGCGCCGGGACTCGCCGCGCATCCTGTACCGCCTCGCCGAACTCCAGAAGTCGATGGGCGCGGGGGACGCGACTGGGTTCGACATCAAAGCCCTCCAAGGGCACAACGCCCGCTGGTGGCAACCGTCGCGACGTCTACCGCCGGGTTCCGTAGGGGGCTGCCACGTAGCCGGTGCCGGCCACCCGCCGTGGGATGCGGAAGCGTGCACCTGGCTGTTCGCCGAGATGTCCTGAATGTCGACTGTAAACGCAACCAAAAATGCAACCGCTCCACGCCGAAGAGTCGAGCCACGACTGTGGCTCGACTCTTCGTTTCGCCTGTTCAGGCGGCTGCGGAGGATACGAGATTCGAACTCGTGAGGGGTTGCCCCCAACACGCTTTCCAAATGATCGTCTGGGGGTTCGGGGAGGGCCGGGGCCATTCTGACCTGCGGTGGAGCGGGTGGTGGCGGGCGCTTCGAACGGCGCTGGACGGGGGTGAATGAGACCAAAACTGAGACCAGAGCGCCGGGTCATACCTTCTTGACGACGATCGAGTCCGGAACCAGCTGCTCCAGGTCGTCCACGTCCGAGGTGAAGACGGTGACCTGCCCCTTCTGCTGTCGCGCGATGACGGCGAGCACGGCGTCGATCGCGTACTTGTGGCCGTGCAGCTTGGCATCAGCCAGGAGGCGGCGGGCCTGGCGCGCCTCGTCCTTTCCGATGTCGGCGACCTTGAGCCTGGAGAGCACCCAGTCCCATCGCTGCTCGGTAGTTCTGCCGTCGTATGCCTCGACCAGCGTCATCGGAGACGTCACCACCTCAGCTTCGCCTCGGGCCGCGAGGTCGATCCAGGCGATCATCCTCCGGTCGCCTCGCACGGCCAGGGACAGGGCTTCGCAGTCGAGTACGAAGACGCGCAGTGGCCGCTGCCTTTGCTTACCGGCCTTCTTCACGCGGCCTCTCCGGCGTCGTGCTTTCCGGCGGCGCGGCGGCGCTCGTGCTCGGCGTCGAGATCCTCCAGCTCCTCGAACGCTGCCGTGCGCTCCTCCTCGCTGAGGGGGCCGTGTTCCTCCTGCAGCCAGTCGGACAGTTCCCGTAGCCGGTCCCGGTCGCGCTTGAAGCGCAGCGCCTCGGCGACGTACGCCGACAGGCCCCGTTCCGCCGCCTCCCCGCGGATCTCGTCCAGGAGATCCGCGGGGATCGTCACCGTCACCTTCTTGGTTGTCGCCATACAAGAGACCATACTCCTGGTGTTACCCCCCTTACCAGGGTGCTCCACAAACAGCGGCGTCGCCGGACGGCTCGTCCTTCACGCTGCTGTGAGGTGCAGCAGCCGCGCGTTGGCCTCGTCCGGCGCGAAACGGCCAGGGGCGAATTCCGTGGCGGACCGAAGTCCGAGCCACGCCAGCATGGCGTGGTGTTCCTCATGAGCCGGGTCGGCGAGGATCACTTTGAGATCGCTGTAGCCGGGGGCGCCGCCGCAGTCCTCGGGCGGGCACGCCCCGCTACCGTCCACACAGTGCGGATAGTGGAGCCCGGCTGAGGCTGTCTGGAACTGCTCCACAGTGACAAAATGCTCCCAGGAGTCCCCGAAGTCGTACGTGTAAACACAGTCGGCGCCCGGTTTGAGCAGGGCGCCCAGTGTGGCGGCGCGCTCGTCGCGGAAGCCCAGTTCGCCGTCGGCACGGCCGTACTGGACGCCGTCGATGGTGAACGCGTGCATATGGCAGTTCTCCCAGCCCATCACGGTCTGGATCACTGAGTGAAGCCGGTCCAGGCGGATCCCAGCGGGCACCAGTAGTCGCCGCCAAACCCGGGGGCTGTCCACGTCTGACAGCTCGACGAGGATCTGCAACACCGGGTCGCCGGGCTCGGGCTCGCCGCGCAGTCGGGCCGTCTCGGTGCGGCCGGTCGCTGTCAACTCGGCGCTTTCCTTGGTGAGATGGACAGCGCCCAGGGAGGCGAGGGCCTTCAGGGCTCGTTGGATGTCGTGGTCGCCCGCGGTGCGCAGATGCCTCAGACGGTCGGCGGACAGGTCGTCGAGCACGTATAGCGGGCTGACCGCCTGCCACACCACCTCGTACAGGTCACTGAGCGGCACCGGGGTCGTGGCTGTATATAGCCGCTGCAGCAAGGCCCGCAGGCCCCGGTCGTACTCGTGCGCGAACAGGGACTCCAGCCAGCCGGACACCGTCACGGCCGGGCCGATGTGCGGCAGTGCGGCGAACAGCGCGCGACGCAGCTCGTCGGGGCGGTCCAGCAGCTTGGCATTCTTCTTCACTGGCAGCAGGCGTCCGCCCGTGGTCCGCAGCAGTCGTGCCGCCTTCGCCCACTCGACCAGCAGTGTGAGGTGGTACAGCTCCTCGCTGGACTTCGTTTTGAACGTACGGTCTCCGATCACCGGGTCCATCCGGTCGCCGGTGCCCAGAACCTCCACCAGTGCCCGCGCGTCAGCGAGCGTCACACGGCCGGTCTGGGTCAGCTTGCGACCCGCACCGACCCAGCCGACCAGCGCTCGCATCTGCTCTGCGGTCCTGCCTACTGCCTCACCCATGTTGATCCACACGTTCCGGCTCGATTGCGTCCGTTGCCACCGAGCCCAGGATGACAGGCGGCGGGCAGCTGGGCCCGAATGTGCTCACGTGCACTCCGTCATGAGGCATGACGCTGGCGTGGCAGACTGTGGCGGTGACCACGCACGACGAGGAACTGCTGGCCCGGGTACGGGAGATGAGGGAGCGCGGCAGCGCGCCGAAGCAGATCGCGAAGGCGCTGGGGCTGCGTCCTGCCCAGGCCACCGCGCTGGTGCGGCAGGTCGCCGAGGCGGCGCAGGCGCACACTCCACCAGATGAGCGGCCAGTGGTGGGCTGCTGGGTCAATGCGGGCTGGAGCGCGGGACTGGACATGACCGGGGCCCCGGACTGGGCGGCGGCCGACCCGATCGGCCGGGAGCCGGATCCGGACACGGGTGGCTTCGCCCAGATCCTGCTGGCCCGCCAGGAACGGGCCAGCAGGGTGACCGTCACCGGTTTCCTGGTGGATGTGTACTGCTTGGGGGTGAAGAACGAGACCGACCCGGAGGTGATGGGTTCCGGCTCCCTGACCACATACGTACCGATGTACTACTCGGCTTTCGCCCACCCGCCGCTGTCGATCAGCGTTGAGCAGGCCCAGACGATCGTGCGCGACGCGGTCACCTACGCCCGCGGCCTCGGCTTCGAGCCCGCGGCCGGCTTCACCGACGCCGCCGTACACCTGGGAACCCCGCCAGCCGATCGGCCCACCATCGGCTTCGGCCGGGACGGTAAGCCGTTCTACTTCTCCGGTCCCTACGACGACCCACGCAAGGTGGTCCAGACACTTGAGCGTACCTGCGGTCCGGGCAACTACGACTACGTTGCCCACCTGTAGACACGTTCCCCATCGGTAGGAACGAGACGCGAGCGGCACGAAGCGGGGAACACGAGAAGTGATACCGGTCGAACGGCAACAGGAGTCCACCGACGCTCCGCAGGTCCGGCACACCGAGCATGAGTCGCAGGCCAGCCTGCTGGCGGTGCTGCGTCTATGCGCCGCAGGGAAGCTCCGGTGCAGTGAGAAGACCCGTCGCCCCGGCGCCGCCACTGTCGCGGCGGTCGCCGACGCCCTGGAGGGCGGCGACTTCTATGAGCACGAGGCCATCGCCGCCTTCGCCTGGCCGATGCTGCTCCAGGCAGGCGGCCTCGCCCAGCTCACCGGCGGCCGACTGGGGCTGACTCCGCGCGGACGGGCCGCGCTTACCCGGCCGGCGCACCTGACCATCGCCCCGCTGTGGCAGCGCTGGCTGAACAACAGTCTCCTGGACGAGTTCTCCCGCGTGGAGGAGATCAAGGGCCAGCGCGCGGCGAATGTCCTGACCGTCGCCAAACCGCGCCGCAAGATCGTCGGCCAGGCGCTGGCCTGCCTCACCCCAGGTGAGTGGACATCCATCGACGGCCTGTTCGCCGAGATGGGCGCGACTGGTCTGAATCCCGTCGTCCACCGCAGTGAACGTGCCCTGTGGAAGCTCTACCTGGAGGATCCCCAGTACGGCAGCCTCGGCTACGACGGCCACCACGGCTGGTCACTCCTCCAGGGCCGGTACACCCTGACGGTGCTCTTCGAGTACGCCGCCACGCTCGGCCTCATCGACATCGAGCACGTCGCCCCGGAGGGCGCCCGCGACGACTACCGGCACAACTGGGGCGGCGACTACCTCGACCGGCTCAGCCGCTACGACGGCCTGACCGCGGTCCGCCTCAACCCTCTCGGTGCCTACGCCGTCGGCCTCACCGACGACTACGCCCCGTCTCCCGCACCGGCCGTCCCTTCGGGCAGGATCACCGTCCTGGCGAACTTCGACATCGTCGCTCTCGACGGGCTGCCCTCGGCCGACGCACTTCTCCTGGGCACGTTCGCCGACAGCAAATCCGACCGGGTCTGGACGCTCAGCACCGCGTCCCTCCTGAGCGCCCTCGACCGCGGGCACACTCTCGACGAGTTCCGCCGCTACGCGGACCAGGCAGCCTCGCACCCTCTGCCCCAGACCGTCACCACGCTGCTGGACGATGCCGCCCGTCGCACCGGCCGACTCCGTGACACAGGACAGGTCCACCTCATCGAATGCGAGGACGAGGCACTGGCGGCCCTCGTTGTCAGCGACCGCCGCCTACGCGCGTTGTGCACCCGGCTCGGCGAACGCCACCTCGTGGTCTCCCCCGAGCAGCTACAGGCGTTTCGCAAGGCCACTCGCGTCCTGGGCTACCCGCTGGGATGAGGTGAGCAGACTACTTCGCGGCGCCCTCGCCTCCGGCCCGAGGCGCACGTTGATGCGCGATCGCTGGTCACCGGGGAGCGGTCTGCCGTGCGAGCGAAATGGGTCGAATGCCGGAGATAAATGAGACCAAAACTGAGACCAGAGCACGACGAAGCTCCGGACCGCGAGCTGCGGTCCGGAACTTCGTTTCGCCTGTTCAGGCGGCTGCGGAGGATACGAGATTCGAACTCGTGAGGGGTTGCCCCCAACACGCTTTCCAAGCGTGCGCCCTAGGCCTCTAGGCGAATCCTCCGCCGGAAACATTACATGACCGAGAGGAGTGCTCGCGAACTCGTTCCCGCACCTCAGCATCAGGTAGGCTGTGCGAAGCCCCTCACGCGGCGCTATCTGACTGAACTCCCCCAGGGCCGGAAGGCAGCAAGGGTAGGTTGGCTCTGGCGGGTGCGTGGGGGGCGCTTGCGTTGCCGGGGCGGGGGCTCGCGGTTTCCTGGACGGGTCCTGTTGTCAGTGGGCGCCTATAACCTCGTATGCGTGTCGTCTCTCGCGCTGTACCGCCGCTATCGCCCGGAGTCGTTCGCCGAGGTCATCGGGCAGGAGCATGTCACTGACCCGCTGCAGCAGGCGCTGCGGAACAACCGGGTCAATCACGCGTACCTGTTCAGCGGTCCGCGTGGATGCGGCAAGACGACGAGCGCACGGATCCTGGCGCGGTGTCTGAACTGTGAGCAAGGTCCTACGCCGACCCCCTGCGGGGAGTGCCAGTCGTGCCGGGATCTCGCGCGGACCGGGCCGGGATCCATCGACGTCATCGAGATCGACGCTGCCTCGCACGGTGGTGTCGATGATGCCCGTGAGCTGCGGGAAAAGGCCTTCTTCGGACCCGCGAGCAGCCGGTACAAGATCTACATCATCGATGAGGCCCACATGGTCACGTCGGCCGGCTTCAACGCGCTGCTCAAGGTCGTCGAGGAGCCGCCGGAGCATCTGAAGTTCATCTTCGCGACCACCGAACCCGAGAAGGTCATCGGCACGATTCGGTCGCGGACCCATCACTATCCGTTCCGGCTCGTGCCTCCCGGCACCCTTCGGGACTACCTCGCCGAGGTGTGTCAGAAGGAGAACATCCCCGTCGAGGACGGCGTGCTGCCGTTGGTGGTGCGCGCGGGTGCCGGGTCCGTACGTGACTCCATGTCCGTCATGGACCAGCTGCTCGCGGGCGCCGGGGCGGACGGTGTGACGTATGCCATGGCCACCTCGCTGCTGGGCTACACGGACGGGTCACTGCTCGACTCCGTCGTCGAGGCCTTCGCCACCGGGGACGGGGCCGCCGCCTTCGAGGTCGTGGACCGGATCATCGAGGGAGGCAATGATCCGCGGCGGTTCGTCGCCGACCTGCTGGAGCGGCTGCGGGACCTGGTGATCATCGCCGCCGTGCCGGACGCGGTGGACAAGGGGCTCATCGACGCTCCGGCCGACGTGCTGGAGCGGATGCAGGCCCAGGCAGGCACCTTCGGCCCCGCCGAGCTGAGCCGAGCAGCCGACATCGTCAACGAGGGGCTGACCGAGATGCGGGGAGCGACCTCCCCGCGCCTCCAGCTCGAGCTGATCTGCGCGCGCGTGCTGCTGCCGGCCGCGTACGGGGACGAGCGGTCCGTGATGGCCCGTCTTGATCGGCTGGAGCGCGGGGTGAACTTCTCGACGGGTGCCGGGGCGCCCGCCATGGAGTACGTGCCCGGGCCCGAGGTGCACGGGGGAGCGGCTGCGGGTGCGGCGATTCCGCCGGGCGGTGGCGTGGCTGCGGCTCGGGCTGCCGTACGGGGGGCCGGCGGCGGCCCTGGCACGCCGGGTACCTCGGATACGGCGGCTGGTCCCCCGCCCGGTGGTCCCCAGCAGGGCGGAGCGCCGGGAGGCCCGGGCGGGCCCGGGGAACGGCGCGTGGCCGCCGCTCAGGGTGCGCCGGGTGGTCAGGACCTGCCCGCCGGGCCCGCTCCTGCCGTGGGCGAGCCTGCCCAGCCTCCGGCTCCCGCACCAGCAGCCTCCGCACCCGGAGCCTGGCCCACCGCGACCGCCGCGGGTAGTGGCCGACGGCCCGGCGGCTGGCCCACCGCGGCCCCCGCGGGCGGCGGCGGCCGACCCGCGCCGCCGCCCGGCGACTCCCCGTCCGCGTCCACGCCCGCCACGCCTTCCGCGCCCGCCGCCCCGCCGGCTGCCTCACCGGCCCCGGGCGGCGGCCTCGACCCGCGCGCGCTCTGGCCCAACATCCTGGAGGCGGTGAAGAACCGCCGCCGCTTCACCTGGATCCTGCTCAGCCAGAACGCCCAGGTCGTCGGCTTCGACGGCACCACCCTCCAACTCGGTTTCGTCAACGCCGGCGCCCGGGACAACTTCGCGAGCAGCGGCAGCGAGGACGTGCTGCGCCAGGCGCTGGGCGAGCAGTTCAACGTCAACTGGAAGATCGAGGCGATCGTCGACCCGTCGGGCGGTTCAGGCACGCCGCCGGCCGGGGGCTTCAACGCCGGTGGTGGCTACGGCGGTGGTGCCACGGGCGGTCACAACAGTGCCGGTGCCGCCGGTGGCTACGGCAGCGGTACGGCGGCCGCTCCGCAGCGCCCCGCACCCACACAGGCCGCCACGTCCCCTGTACCGGCCCCGGCGACCCCGGCACCCGCTCCCACCCCCTCGCCGCCATCCGCCCCGGAGCCGCCGCCCTCCGCCCCCGTCGCCCCCGAGGACGACATCCCCGAGGACGACGACCCCGACCTCGACGAGTCGGCCCTTTCCGGCCAGGAACTGATCGTGCGGGAACTGGGCGCGACGGTGGTGGAGGAGCTCTCGAACGAGTAGCGCAGGACCCCTTCGGCAGGATCTCGTTCGAGCACGACTTCCTTCGAGCAGGCCTTCCTTCGAGTCGGCACAAGCCCTCCTTGGAGGAACCCACAAGCCGCCTCCCCCCACCCCTTCGGAAGCCCGCACAAGGACACCCCGCCGCCTGCCGTTAGGCTGACCCCGTGAAGGTCCTCGTCATCGGCAGCGGCGCCCGCGAACACGCCCTGTGCCGCTCCCTGTCCCTCGACCCCGCCGTCACCGCGCTGCACTGCGCCCCCGGCAACGCCGGCATCGCCGAGGTCGCCGAGCTGCACCCGGTCGACGCCCTGGACGGCGCAGCCGTATCCGCGCTGGCCGCACAGCTCGACGTCGGGCTGGTGGTCGTAGGCCCGGAGGCCCCGCTTGTCGCGGGGGTCGCCGACGCCGTGCGCGAGGCGGGTATCCCGGTGTTCGGCCCGTCCAGGGAGGCCGCGCAACTGGAGGGGTCCAAGGCCTTCGCCAAGGACGTGATGGCTGCGGCCGGGGTTCCCACCGCCCGCTCGTATGTCTGTACGACGGAGGCCGAGGTCGACGAGGCGCTCGACGCGTTCGGCCCGCCGTACGTGGTCAAGGACGACGGTCTGGCCGCCGGCAAGGGCGTCGTCGTGACCGGTGACCTCGGCGCGGCGAAGGCGCACGCGAACGCCTGTGAGCGCGTCGTCATCGAGGAGTTCCTCGACGGCCCTGAGGTCTCCCTTTTCGCGGTCACCGACGGCGAGACGGTCGTCCCCCTCCAGCCCGCCCAGGACTTCAAGCGCGCGCTGGACAACGACGAGGGCCCGAACACCGGCGGCATGGGCGCGTACTCCCCGCTGCCGTGGGCGGATCCGAAGTTGGTCGACGAGGTCATGGAGACCGTCCTGCAGCCGACGGTCGACGAGATGCGGCGTCGCGGCACCCCGTTCTCCGGCCTCCTCTACGCCGGGCTGGCGATCACTTCCCGCGGTGTCCGCGTGATCGAGTTCAACGCACGTTTCGGTGACCCCGAGACTCAGGTGGTGCTTGCCCGTCTGCAGACTCCGCTGGCCGGCCTCCTGCTGGCCGCCGCGAACGGCACTCTCGCCCACCTGGAACCCCTGCGCTGGAGCGACGACGCGGCCGTCACGGTCGTCGTCGCCTCCCACAACTACCCCGGCACCCCGCGCACCGGCGACCCGATCACCGGTCTCGACGAGGTGGCCGCGTACGACGCCCCGCACGCCTACGTCCTGCACGCGGGTACCAAGCGCGACGGCGATTCCGTCGTCAGCGCGGGTGGTCGTGTCCTGTCCGTCACCGCGACGGGCGGTGACCTCACCGAGGCGCGGGAGCGGGCCTACCGGGCGGTCTCCCGCATCCGTCTGGACGGCTCCCAGCACCGTACGGACATCGCGGCGAAGGCGGCGGGCGCATAGCCCCACTACCCGTACGATCCACCGCCTGACCAGGCACTTTGCAGGCCCCGGATGCATCCCGCAGCCGGGGCCTGATCCTTGCCCTCCGTCATTCACCTTTCCCCAGAGCCATTCCATCGAGTGACCGATGTCCTATCCGGCTGACGAGGGACGAGGCCCCAACTAGGGTGCGGCGCAAGCGTTCCGGCACTTGGCCCATCGACATTGCGATGTCAGTGGTGGGTGCCACAGTGGGGGAGTGAGCAACGCCAAGGCAGCCAGGACGGGAGGGGGTGAGGTCCGGTCGTGACCGGTATGGGTGTGGAGACGGGGGCGCAGTCCGCGCGTTCCCGGGCGCTGGCCGTGCTGCGGATCCGCAGCCGGGCGCTGGCCGTCGCCGTGCTGCCCACTGCGGTCGCCGTGGTCCTGCTCGCGGGCGGTTCCACCGGCCATCTCGTCGGCCAGGGCTGGGGCGTCGCCCGCTGGGCGGTGAGCGCGGTCGCAGTTCTCTTCCTGCTGGCCGCGGGCGGTTTCGCGCTGCTCGTCGCCCGGGCGCGGCCCGCGGTGAGTCCGACGGTGCCGATCGCCGAGGAGGCGGCCCCCGATCTGTACCGGTTGGTGCGCGACCTCGCCGACCGTCTCGACGTCCCCGCCCCGTCCGCGATAGCGCTCACCCCGGACTGCGACAGCTGGCTGGAGGACCGCACCCATCCGGCACACGGTCCCCCGCACGCGCTCGGGGACACCGACGGGAGGTCGGGCACCGAACGGCACGCCCAACGCCGTACGGATGCCGCCCCCGTCCTCGTCATCGGCTCCCCGTTCCTGTGGTGGATGCGCGTCGGGGAGCTGCGCGCGGTCCTGGCCCCGGTTGTCGCCGGTACGGGGCCTTCCGCACACCCCGACATAGCCGCGGCCCGGCGCTTCGTCCGGGGCCTGGACGCGGCGGTGGCCGTCGTCTCGACGCCGGGCCGTGGTCCCGTGGTCCGCACGGTGTGCGCGGGCCTCGGCCGGGTGGCCCGCCTGCTGCTGCGCGGCTGCCAGGAGCACACGGCGCAGATGGAACGCGGGGTCGCCGCCGCGGCCGCCGAGCGTGCACAGGCTGTGGATTACGGGCTGCGGATCGTTGCGCAGGAACAGGTCGGGCTGGCGTACGCCGGTTGGGACCGCCTGCTCACCCGGGTCGCGCTGCCCGCCTGGCGGATGGGCCGCTGGCCCTCCCGGCTGGACGCGGGCGTCGTCGCGGCCCTCACCGAACTGTCCCGACGCGACCGCCTGGCCGAGGGCTTCGCCTCCCGACTGGGTGAGCGTCCCGCCTGCGACCTGCTCGAAGAGCCCGGCGCGATCGACGAGGCCGCCTCGCTGCTCGCCGCCCGCCTCTTCCACGGCGGGCCGGCCGAATCCGGCCCTGCCTGGTCGCCGGTGGACTGGCAGGAGTACCCGGACGAGGTCGTGGACCGCAAGTGGCGCACGGACGCGGCCCGCCTCCACCGCGTCCTGGACACCCTCGGAGTCCGCCGAGTCACCCGCGGCGCGGACAGCGGCCCAACCCTGGCCCGCGTCCTCGACCACCTCACAAACCCACCCCCCACACAGGCCCCCCCACCCCCACCCGACCCAACGACACCTGAACCCCTGGTGCGGGCCCCGGGCCGATCAACCGGGGCATCGGGTATGCCGACGGGGACCTCTGCCCGCCCGACCCACACATCGGACCAGCCAACCGGCATATCGGACCAGCCAACTGGAACATCGGGTCGCCCGACCGAGACCTCGGACCGTCCGACCGAGACCTCGGACCGTCCGACCGAGACCTCGGACCGTCCGACCGAGACCTCGGACCGTCCGACCGGGGCCCCGGACCGTCCGACCGACGCATCGGACCAAAGGACCCGCCCCCCGGCTCACCCGACCCCGACCACCCACCTACCTCAGGCGCCCGGCGCCCCCACCCCCACCAACGCCCCCACCACCAAGTCCGCCAACCCCCCACCCCCCCACCCGCCCACCCACGAGCCCGCAGAGCCCCTGCCCATAGCCGACCCCCCACCCCCAACCCCCCGCTGCGCCGCCCTGGCCGCCGGGCTCAGTGCGGAGGTGGCGCGGGAGGAGGCCTCCGGTCTCGCCCCCCAGGCAGGCCCACCGGCCGCCGCGCCCGACATCGCTCTCTGGGACGGCGGAACGCTCCCCCTCTTCCCGCTCCAACCCCCACGCACCCCCCGCGAACTGCTCGCCGACCACGTCACCGCGATGGTGTGCTGCGCCGCGATGGACACGGCCGGCGCGACCCCTGGCCTCGACTGGCTCGACGGCCCGTCCCTCCTGGTCAACGGCGAACGCGCAGCCGATCTGACCCCCAGAGTGCTGAGCCTCATAGAGGACGGCGACCCGGCACCCCTGCGGTCCTGGCTGGCCGAGGTCGGGATACGCCCGGAGAAGCCGGTACGGCTCGTCTGAGCCCCGACGTGGAGCCCCCGACGCGGAGCCCGACATGGAGCCCCCGCTTCCGTTTTCGGTCAATTCAAAACGAACCGTGACGGGCTCAGTGCGGAATGTGATGTGCTGGGTACTGAACGCGCACATGGCAAGAGCGCTCGACATAGGACGAGCACCGCAAGACGAGCACGCAGGACAAGCACCGCAGGACAAGCACCGCAGGACAAGCACCGCAGGACAAGCACCGCAGGACAAGCACCGCAGGACAAGCACCGCAGGACAAGCACGCACCCGCAGCCGACACAGCACGACACAACAAAACGGGGCCCGAGGGAGGGAAGCGACCATGGGGTCGGAGCAGATCCGCCGCTGGGAGTCGGGAGCACTGGCACACGCCGTGACGGATCCCTTCGGCCAGGGCCCGGTCCCCTGGCTGCGCGGCAGCGAGACGTACTTCGACGACACCGGCCAGGTCGTCCCCTGGTACGTGGACCCGGCCCCCGGCCAGCAGCCCCCGCTCACCGCCACCGGCACCCCCCGCGTCCCCGCCCCCCGTTCCGCCTACGGCCCCCGCTCCGCGGACGACGTCCACCGTCAGATCAAGGGCTTCACGTCCACCGGCGCGGCCGCCCCCGGTGAGGCAGTCGACTTCCACATCACCGTCGACCCGCCCCAGGAGTTCACCGTAGACATCTACCGCATCGGCCACTACGGCGGTGACGGCGCCGCCAAGATCACCACCAGCCCCCGGCTGTCAGGCATCGTGCAGCCCCCGCCGCTCACCGCCGACCGCACGGTCTCCTGCCACCACTGGTGGCTGTCCTGGCGGCTCCAGATCCCGTCGTACTGGAGTGTCGGCGCCTACGTCGCCGTCCTCACCACCGCCGACGGCTACCGCTCCCACGTTCCCTTCACGGTCCGCCACCATCACCCGGCCGACCTGCTCCTGTTGCTCCCGGACATCACCTGGCAGGCGTACAACCTCTACCCGGAGGACGGCCGCACGGGCGCGAGCCTCTACCACGCCTGGGACGAGCACGGCCGACTGCTCGGCGAAGCCGACGCCGCGACCACCGTCTCCTTCGACCGGCCGTACGCGGGCGCGGGCCTGCCCCTCCATGTGGGCCACGCCTACGACTTCATCCGCTGGGCCGAGCGCTACGGCTACGACCTCGCGTACGCCGACGCCCGCGATCTGCACGCCGGCCGTGTCGACCCCACCCGCTACCGGGGCCTGGTCTTCCCGGGCCACGACGAGTACTGGTCGACGAGCATGCGCCGCACCGTGGAACTCGCCCGGGAGTACGGCACGTCCCTGGTCTTCCTCTCCTCCAACACCATGTACTGGCAGGTGCAGCTCGGCCCGGCACCGTCCGGCACCCCGGACCGTCTCCTCACCTGCCGCAAGCGCAAGGGCCCGGGCAGGCCGGTGCTGTGGCGTGAAGTCGACCGGCCGGAGCAGCAGTTGATCGGCATCCAGTACGCGGGCCGCGTCCCCGAGCCGCACCCCCTGATCGTGCGCAACGCCGACCACTGGCTGTGGGAGGCGACCGGCGCGCACGAGGGCGACGAGATCGAGGGCCTGGTCGCGGGGGAGGCCGACCGCTACTTCCCGCGCGCCCCGCTCCCCGACCACGACGAGCGCGTCCTGCTCGCCCACTCCCCCTACACCGACAGCGAGGGTGTGCTCCGCCACCAGGAGACGTCCCTGTACCGCGCCCCCTCCGGTGCCCTCGTCTTCGCGGCCGGGACGTTCGCCTGGTCCCCCGCCCTGGACCGCCCCGGCCACGTGGACCCCCGTATCCAACGGGCCACGGCCAACCTCCTGGACCGCATCTGCAAACGTGACTGACCTGACCCGCTGTCCACGCTCATCCCGGCATACGGGAGAATCGACCCATTGGACAGAACCACGGGGAGGAACCGTGTCCGGATTCGTAGAAAAGCCCGAGCCGATCCAGGTTCCGGGCCTGGTGCATCTGCACACCGGCAAGGTGCGCGAGCTGTACCAGAACGAGGCGGGCGACCTCGTGATGGTCGCCAGCGACCGTATCTCCGCCTACGACTGGGTGCTGCCGACCGAGATCCCCGACAAGGGCCGCGTCCTCACCCAGCTCTCCCTGTGGTGGTTCGACCAACTCGCCGACCTGGCCCCGAACCATGTCCTGAGCACCGAACTGCCGCCGGGCGCCCCCGCCGACTGGGCCGGCCGCACCCTGGTCTGCAAGTCGCTGCAGATGATCCCGGTGGAGTGCGTGGCCCGCGGCTACCTCACCGGTTCGGGCCTGGCCGAGTACCGGGAGTCCCGTACCGTCTGCGGCCTCGCCCTCCCCGAAGGCCTCGTCGACGGCTCCGAACTCCCCGCCCCGATCTTCACGCCCGCCACCAAGGCCGAGGTCGGCGAGCACGACGAGAACGTCTCCTACGAGGAGGTCGCCCGCCAGGTCGGCGCCGACACCGCCGCCCAGCTGCGCCAGGCCACCCTCGCCGTCTACTCCCGCGCCCGCGACATCGCCCGCGACCGCGGGATCATCCTGGCGGACACCAAGTTCGAGTTCGGCTTCGAGAACGACACCCTGGTCCTCGCCGACGAGGTCCTCACGCCGGACTCCTCCCGCTTCTGGCCGACCGACCAGTGGCAGCCGGGCCGCGCGCAGCCGTCGTACGACAAGCAGTACGTCCGCGACTGGCTGACCTCCGCCGAGTCGGGCTGGGACCGCACGAGCGAGCAGCCGCCGCCTCCGCTGCCGCAGCAGGTCGTGGACGCGACCCGGGCCAAGTACGTGGAGGCGTACGAGCGCCTGACGGGCACCACCTGGAGCTGAGCCACGAAAAAGACCCCGGTCGCGATGACCGGGGTCTTTGTCCAGAGCGGACGACGAGGCTCGAACTCGCGACCTCAACCTTGGCAAGGTTGCGCTCTACCAACTGAGCTACGTCCGCACTGCGCCGTGGCGCGAGAGCAACTATAGCAATCTCGCTCGTGGGCGAAGAAACGCCGCGGAGACGGACCTCCACTCCTCGCGTGACCAACGCCGAGAACGCCGAGAAGAGGTGGTTCCATATCGGTCACTGGGGGACAGCACGGTCCACTCGGCGATCTCCACGACGGGCGGTCGGCGAGCGGCCGGGCGTGGCGCGAGAGCAACTATACGGTTCCTAGCGTTTTCGGCCTGTACCGGCCGAAGCGCTGTAATCCGGGCCAGCGGTGGTCCGGTGGCCTCGCGAACGGTCTTCGAGGCCGGGGAACAGCGCGAGCTGGTCGCCTCGGCACAGTCGGGTCTTGCCGCCCTGGTTGGGCGCGCCCGCTGTCCTGGGTGGGCTCGCGGTCCCACGCGCCCGCGGGAGGGACACGGCCTGGCCGGTAGCTCTCCGCACCACCATCCTCTGGTGGTGGGCGGTCACACCTGGCCGACGCCGGATCCCGTGCCCGAGAGCGCGTCGTGCGATGGCCACAGCGGCACCATGGTGTCGAGTGACCGTGGTCTTCGCTTGGTCCTGCAGGGGCTTCCTCCAGTGCTGCCCGCCCCAGCGGCTGGTGTACGCCGGGTCGACCGCAATGACGACCAAGTCCTGGTGGTAGGCCATGCCGCGCAGACGTTCACGGAAGCGCGCACTGGGGATGCCGGCCACGATGCGACGGAAGCGTTTGCCTCTCTTGCCTCGGCCCATCGTCTCCCGGCCTGCGGCGCGGGCCTCGGCAAAGCCCAGGTTCTCGATTGCGATCCCCGCGCAGCCGTGTTCCTTGACGAGGGCGATCAGGTCGCTGATCGCGGCGCGGAGCTGTCCGTCCCGCGTGGCAGCGGGGCCGGTCAGGTCCAGAGGGATCGTGATCGGTTCGCCGATCGGGTTGCCATGTACATCGAGCACGTAGGCGGCGAGGTGGTCGGTGTTCAGGTCGACGCCCAGCAGCCGCTCACACGAGGCCTTGATCTCGTCCGGGGTGGGCAGTGCGGCGACGTCGGCAGCCCAGGACGCGTCCAGGTACCAGCGGTCGCGGATCGGGTCGACGCTGATGTCGTAGCGGACGGCTCGGTGAGAGGTGACACGATCGAGCCACTCCTCGCGGCGATGCGAGAACCGCACGGTGCAGGAAAGCCTGTACCGGCCCCGCGGGCTGTTGGCCAGGTGCCGCAACGGCTCCGGCAGCACGACGGTCACCGTGCCGTCGACGGGGTCGACGGTGATGGTGTAGTTGCCGTGCGGGGCGCCGGATTCGCCGTCCGCGGTGAGGAACAGCCGCTTGGCCTCCCACCGGTCATGCCACTCGACTTCGGTGAGCTGGGCATCCGCGAGATGGTGCCGCAGTTCCGCCAGGCGTCGCCCGCCGACCACGATCGACGGGCGCCCCGACGCGATCCGCTCCTCGACGGCAGCGAGCCGGGACTTGAGCCTGTGGAGGCGTCGCTGCTTCTGGAACCGCTCGTTCTGATCGGTGTAACCGCGCGTCCCGCTCTTGGAGCGCTTGCCGCACGGCGCTGCCAGGCGACCGCTCATGACACGGATGGCGCGGCGCAGGCTGGCACGCTCGTCGTACAACACGCGCATCGACAGCTGGTACTGGTCCTCGCTGGCGCGAGTCATTGCCCCGGCCCATCGGGAGGAGGACACGGCGGTGAGCTTCTTCTTCCGCTCTGCCCGCTTCGTGTCCTTCGCTTTGACGTTGCCAACCCTGACGCGGTCGGCCAGGTCGGCCCGCTGATGATGCCCGAGGTGCTCGCCCACCAGGCGGAGGACCTTCTCATCGGCCGGTTCCAGACGAAGCCGGTCCCTGATCCGCGCCCCGGACGGGGCGGCGACGGTGAACGGATCGGCCAGCACACGCAGTTCACGCTTCCTCGTGCGCTCTCGTGCCATCGACCGCTCCCCTCCCCTGGTCACAGCGAACTCAGCTGCCATCACAGATCATGCGTTCCATGTGCTCGCATGATCTCCGGAGTCGGTCTCGTTCACCCGCAAGAGGGACACGCTGGCCAAACACGGCCGATTCTCAGTCAAGAGCTGCTCACCCGTGCGGCTCTCGCTCGGGCTGACCCCGACACGTACACCCCGCCCACATCCGCGCGGTCTCGGCGACGGTCAGCTCCGACGGAGAGCCGCCCTCCTGCAGCATCACCCTGGTCCGCGGCCGTACGACGGCCCGCTCAGCGTAGGGATCACTGATCCCGCGCACGGCCTTGAACCCGCCCCCGTACACACGCCTCAGGTCGGTGACCTCTGTCACGTGCTCGTGTTCGCTCGTGTTCATGACCACAGCATCCCGGCGGCCGCGCCCCGGCAGCAGACCACTCGGAATGACATATGTCAGACAGAGGCCATCCGCACTACGCCAAAGGCCCCGGTCGATCGACCGGGGCCTTTGTGACTGGAGCGGACGACGAGGCTCGAACTCGCGACCTCAACCTTGGCAAGGTTGCGCTCTACCAACTGAGCTACGTCCGCATTGCTCCCGATCGGCTTTCACCGATCGGTGCGGGCACCAGCTTACCCGATCCACTTGAGTGGTCGAGACGGCGATGCAGAGCGGGTGACAGGGATCGCACACTGCGCCTTCCCCCTGGAAGGGGGATGTTCTACTACTGAACTACACCCGCATGACTCCGTGGGCTGGGCTTTTCCGCCTCGCCCCTCGGCGTGCTCCAGACTCTAGCTGATCACCAGGGGTGCTGCGCAAGTCGGCTCCTGCGAGGGGCGCGTGAGCGGCCGAGCCCGGAGCCCGTCCAGCTCCACGGTGCGGGCTTACTGGGCCGCGGCGAACGCCTCGTAGACCTTCTTCGGGATCCGGCCCCGCGCCGGTACGTCCATCTTGTTGGCCTGCGCCCAGGCCCGAACGGCCGCCGGGTGAGGGGCGACCTCCGTCTGCCGATAGGCCTTGCCCGACTTCGACCGCTTGCGGCCGGCCTCCACGTACGGCTCGAGCGCCTTACGCAGTTTCTTGGCATTGGTTTCGTTCAGGTCGATCTCGTACGACTTGCCGTCGAGTCCGAAGGCGATCGTTTCCGCCGCTTCCGAGCCGTCGATGTCGTCAAAGAGAGTGACTACGACACGCTGCGCCACGAATATCGGTCCCTTCGTGCGGCACCTCGGTGATGACGTGCCAAGACGTCATGGAGATGCCGCGGAGATGTCGGCTGTCGGCCAGTTATCGGAGAAAGTATCGGCTATTGCTAATTCATTTGTACAGTGCTCGGCAAAGCAATGTGAAGCCCGAGTAAATCTCCCCGCGTGTCCAGGATTCAAGGGGGGGGAGCGCGGCGACTTCGATTGAGGGTGGTGGGGGAGGCGGGTGGGCGCAATAGCCATCACGTGCGGATCCTGGATCTTTCCCGGAACTTTTCGTGAACGGGTCGCCTCCGATGCCGGATCGTGATGATCGGCCCGTAGCTTCCTACAACTCTACCCGCGTAGAAATTTTGTGCGGGTAGTCTGAAGGAACCTGCTCAGCACCACACACCGGGAGTGCCAGTGGCACGCGTCGTAGTCGACGTCATGCTCAAGCCGGAGATCCTCGACCCCCAGGGCCAGGCGGTGCAGCGCGCACTGCCGCGGCTGGGTTTCGACGGGATCTCGGACGTACGTCAGGGAAAGCGATTCGAACTGGAAGTTGAGGGGCCGGTCGACGAGGCCGCGCTCGCCCGCATCCACGAGCTTGCGGAATCCTTCCTCGCCAACACCGTGATCGAGGACTTCTCTGTCAGGGTGGACAACAACGAGGCGCACGCCGCGGGGGCCGCGAAGTGACCGCACGTATTGGCGTCGTCACTTTTCCGGGCAGCCTCGACGACCGGGACACACAGCGTGCGATCCGGCTCGCGGGCGCCGAGCCTGTTGCTCTCTGGCACAAGGACAAGGACCTGAAGCAGGTCGACGCCGTGGTGCTGCCCGGCGGTTTCTCCTACGGCGACTATCTGCGTGCCGGGGCCATCTCCCGTTTCTCGCCGGTGATGGAGACCGTCATCGAGCAGGCGAAGGCCGGTCTTCCGGTCCTCGGCATCTGCAACGGCTTCCAGGTTCTCACCGAGGCCCATCTGCTGCCCGGCGCGATGCTCGGCAACGACCATCTGCACTTCATCTGCCGTGACCAGAAGCTGCGGGTGGAGCACGCGGACACCGCCTGGACCAGTGACTACACGGCCGGCCAGGAGATCCACATCCCGCTGAAGAACATGGATGGGCGGTACGTCGCCGACTCGTACACGCTCGACCAGCTGGAGGCGGAGGGCCGGGTCGTCTTCCGCTACCTGGACTTCAACCCGAACGGTTCCCTTCGGGACATCGCCGGCATCACCAACGAGGCCGGCAACGTCGTGGGCCTGATGCCGCACCCGGAGCACGCCGTCGAGCCGCTCGTCGGCACCGGCCGCACCGACGGCCTCCCCTTCTTCACCTCGATCCTCAAGAAGCTGGTCAACGCATGAGCAGGACGCCTCTGGACACGGTCGAGCACGCGGCCGCGACCCCCGACGTCGCGCTGCCCTGGGCCGAACTCGGCCTGAAGAAGGACGAGTACGAGCGGGTCGTCGAGATCCTCGGCCGCCGCCCGACCGGCGCCGAACTCGCGATGTACTCGGTGATGTGGTCCGAGCACTGCAGCTACAAGTCCTCCAAGGTCCACCTCCGCCAGTTCGGCGAGAAGGCCCCCGAGTCCGACGCCCTCCTCGTCGGCATCGGCGAGAACGCCGGTGTCGTCGACGTGGGCCAGGGCTATGCGGTCACCTTCAAGGTCGAGTCGCACAACCACCCCTCGTACGTGGAGCCCTACCAGGGCGCCGCGACGGGCGTCGGCGGCATCGTGCGCGACATCATCGCGATGGGCGCGCGGCCGGTCGCCGTCGTGGACCCCCTGCGCTTCGGCGCGGCCGACCACCCCGACACCAAGCGTGTCCTCCCGGGCGTCGTCGCCGGTATCGGCGGCTACGGCAACTGCCTGGGCCTGCCCAACATCGGCGGTGAGGTCGTCTTCGACCCCTGCTACCAGGGCAACCCCCTGGTCAACGCCGGCTGCATCGGAGTCATGCGGCACGAGGACATCCATCTCGCGAAGGCGTCCGGCGCGGGCAACAAGGTCATCCTGTACGGCGCCCGGACCGGCGGCGACGGCATCGGCGGCGCGTCGATCCTCGCCTCCGAGACCTTCGACGACGCCAAGCCCTCCAAGCGCCCCGCCGTCCAGGTCGGCGACCCCTTCCAGGAGAAGCTCCTCATCGAGTGCACCCTGGAGGCGTTCCGGGAGAAGCTGGTCGTCGGCATCCAGGACCTGGGCGCGGCCGGCCTGTCCTGCGCGACCAGCGAACTCGCCTCCAACGGCTCCGGCGGCATGACGGTCGTCCTCGACGACGTACCGCTGCGCGACTCCACGCTCTCGCCCGAGGAGATCCTCATGAGCGAGTCGCAGGAACGCATGTGCGCGGTCGTCGAGCCGGGCAAGGTCGACCGCTTCCTGGAGATCTGCGAGAAGTGGGACGTCATCGCCACGGTCATCGGTGAGGTGACCGACGGCGACCGCCTCGAGATCTTCTGGCACGGCGAGAAGATCGTCGACGTCGACCCGCGCACGGTCGCCCACGAGGGTCCGACGTACGAGCGCCCGTACTCCCGCCCGTCCTGGCAGGACGCCCTCCAGGCCGACGACGCGGGCAAGCTCCCGCGGCCGGAGACCTCACAGGAGCTGAAGGACCAGGTCCTGAAGCTGGTCGGGTCCCCGAACCAGGCCTCCAAGAAGTGGATCACCTCGCAGTACGACCACTTCGTGCAGGGCAACACCGTCCTCGCCCAGCCCGAGGACTCCGGCATGATCCGCATCGACGAGGAGACCGGCCTCGGCGTCGCCATCGCGACGGACGGCAACGGCCGGTACGCCAAGCTGGACCCGTACAAGGGTGCCCAGCTGGCCCTCGCGGAGGCCTACCGGAACGTGGCGACGACCGGCGCGAAGCCGCTGGCCGTCTCCGACTGCCTGAACTTCGGCTCCCCCGAGGACCCGGCGGTGATGTGGCAGTTCGCGGAGGCGGTACGGGGCCTGGCAGACGCCTGCCGGCAGCTGGGCACGCCCGTGACCGGCGGCAATGTCTCGCTCTACAACCAGACGGGCGAGGCGGCCATCCACCCGACCCCGGTCGTCGCGGTCCTCGGCGTGATCGACGACGTCGCTCGTCGCACGCCGGTCGGTTTCCAGGAGGAGGGGCAGCTGCTGTACCTCCTCGGCGACACGCGTGAGGAGTTCGGCGGTTCGGCCTGGTCCCAGGTCGTCCACGACCACCTCGGCGGCTTGCCGCCCGAGGTCGACCTGGAGCGTGAGCGGCTGCTCGCCGAGATCCTGATCTCCGCCTCCCGCGACGGAATGATCGACTCCGCGCACGACCTGTCCGACGGCGGTCTCATCCAGGCCGTGGTCGAGTCGGCGCTGCTCGGCGGCAAGGGTGCCCGTCTGGTCGTGCCGGACGGTCTGGACGCGTTCACCTTCCTCTTCTCCGAGTCGGCCGGCCGCGCGATCGTCGCCGTCCCGCGCTCGGAGGAGGTCCGCTTCAACGACATGTGCGGCGCACGCGGCCTCCCGGCCGCCCGCATCGGTGTCGTCGACGGCGACGCGCTCGACGTCCAGGGCGAGTTCGCGCTCTCCCTGCAGGAGCTCCGCGAGGCCCACGAGGCGACGATTCCGGCGCTGCTGGCGTAACCACTCGCACGACCTCGAAGGCCCTGTCCGGTTGCCGGGCGGGGCCTTCTGGTGTCCGCACGGTCAGTGGGAAGAACTAGGCTCCGGCCATGCCCCCGGCCAAGAAGCGCCCTCGCACCTACGACCCCGCCAAGACCCGCGCAGCCGTGCTCGCCCAGTTCGGCAACGTACGGGAGGCCGTCCGCAGCCTCACCCCCGAGCAGTTGGCCCTTCCCACCCGCCTCGGTGACTGGACCGTGCGGGAGTTGATCGTGCACACCGGGATGGCCCTTGCCGCGGTGAGCCGGCTGGTGCGGGAGCCCGCGCCCGTGCGGCAGGACGCGCGGCTGCTCGACTGGCCGTTCGCGATCGCCGTCGACGCCCCGGGCATCGCCGACACCACCCGTCACCTGGCCGAACAGCATCCCGACCTGGACGCCCACCTCGCCGGCATCGAGCAGCGCTTCACCGCCGACCTCGCCGCGCACCCCGGCACCCGGCTGCTCCCCACCAGCGCGGGCGCCCTCCCGCTGGCCGACTACGTCGTCACCCGCACCGTGGAACTCGTCGTCCACACCGACGACCTGAACGCAGCCGTCCCCGGCCTCGACATCCCCTACGACCGCCAGGCCCTCGCCGCCGCCACCCGGCTGCTCGCCGACGCGCTCGCCGCGAAGGCACCAGGCGGGGCGACCGAGGTGCGGATCCCGCCCTACGCCGTCGTGCAGTGCGTCGAAGGCCCCCGGCACACCCGCGGCACCCCGCCCAACGTCGTCGAGACCGACCCGCTGACCTGGCTCCGGCTCGCCACCGGGCGGATGGAGTGGACCGAGGCCGTCCGCGAGGCGAAGGCCAGCGCGAGCGGGGAGCGGGCAGATCTGGGGGAGTTCCTTCCGCTGATGTCGTAACCGGAAAACCGGGAACCAATCACCCCACCCGTCCCGTCGAATCGGCATGTACAGGCAGAAGCAGCGCATCACCCTCACGGCCGCCCTCGCCCTCGTCCCCCTCGCCGCGGCCTGCGGCAGTGAACAGGCGGGCAGCACGTCGGCCGCCGCCCAGAAGCCCGTCACCGGCGTGCACTGGACCGTCGACAGCCTCACCGTCGACGGCAAGGAGCACGACGCCCCCACCGACGCACACGTCACCATCGACGACAGCGGCAAGGCCCAGGGCAACTACGGCTGCAACCACTTCAGCGCCCGGGTCGCCTTCGACGGCGACCGCATCCGGCTCAGCGACGCCACGGTGACCGAGATGGCCTGCGAGGACGCCCCCATGACCTTCGAGGAGAACCTCGCCCGCACCCTCGCCGACGGCCCGCTGAAAACCGAGGTCAGCGGCGACCGCCTCACCCTCACCACCGACGTCGGCGACACCGTCCGGCTGACCGAGGAGCAGGACGCCCCGCTGTACGGCACGAAGTGGACGGTGACGGCACTGGGCGAGGGCGAGGTGGTCGAGTCCCTCCCGAGGGGCGCCGAGGGCAAGGCGTACCTCACCTTCGAGGAGAAGCCCGGCAAGGTCAGCGGCCGCCTCGCCTGCAACAAGGTCAACGCCGAGGCCACCGTGCGCGACGGGCGGATCACCCTGGGCACCGCATCCACCACGCGCATGATGTGCGAAGCCTCACTCATGGATACGGAAAAGCGCCTCCTGCGCCTCTTCGACGGCACGGTCAGCTACCGCCTGGAGCACCGCACCCTCACGCTGACCAGCGAAAACGGCGAGTCCGTGACCGCGACGGCCGGGAAGTGACCGGTTACCGCCGAGTATCACCAATTCGGACCAGTGGTCGATCTCGCCTACACTCGGAGCCGTGCCACGTGGTGACGGTCGACTCAATCACGATCTGCTTCCCGGCGAAAAAGGCCCCCAGGACGCGTGTGGCGTCTTCGGTGTCTGGGCTCCGGGTGAAGAGGTCGCAAAGCTCACGTACTTCGGGCTCTACGCCCTCCAGCATCGGGGCCAGGAATCCGCGGGAATCGCGGTCAGCAACGGCTCCCAGATCCTCGTCTTCAAGGACATGGGACTGGTCTCCCAGGTCTTCGACGAGACCTCCCTCGGTTCCCTCCAGGGTCACATCGCGGTCGGTCACGCCCGCTACTCGACCACCGGCGCCTCGGTGTGGGAGAACGCCCAGCCGACGTTCCGCGCCACCGCGCACGGTTCTATCGCGCTCGGCCACAACGGCAACCTGGTCAACACCGCCCAGCTCGCCGAGATGGTCGCCGACCTGCCCAAGCAGGACGGCCGCACCACCCGGGTCGCGGCGACCAACGACACCGACCTCCTGACGGCCCTGCTCGCCGCCCAGGTCGACGCCGACGGCAAGCCGCTGACCGTCGAGGAGGCGGCCCCCGTCGTCCTGCCGCAGGTCAGGGGCGCCTTCAGCCTTGCCTTCATGGACGAGCAAACCCTGTACGCCGCCCGCGACCCGCAGGGCATCCGACCCCTTGTCCTGGGCCGCCTGGAGCGCGGCTGGGTCGTGGCCTCCGAGACCGCCGCTCTCGACATCGTCGGCGCCAGCTTCGTGCGCGAGGTGGAGCCCGGCGAGTTCATCGCCATCGACGAGCAGGGCCTGCGCACTTCGCGATTCGCGGACGCGAAGCCCAAGGGCTGTATCTTCGAGTATGTGTACCTGGCCCGCCCGGACACCGACATCGCCGGCCGGAACGTCTACCTCTCCCGCGTCGAGATGGGCCGCCGCCTGGCGAAGGAAGCCCCCGTCGAGGCCGACCTCGTCATAGCGACCCCGGAGTCCGGCACCCCGGCGGCCATCGGTTACGCGGAGGCGAGCGGCATCCCGTTCGGCGCGGGTCTGGTCAAGAACGCGTACGTCGGCCGTACGTTCATCCAGCCCTCGCAGACGATCCGCCAGCTCGGCATCCGTCTGAAGCTGAATCCGCTCAAGGAAGTCATCAAGGGCAAGCGCCTGGTCGTCGTCGACGACTCGATCGTCCGCGGCAACACCCAGCGGGCCCTGGTCCGCATGCTGCGCGAGGCCGGCGCGGCCGAGGTCCACATCCGGATCTCCTCCCCGCCCGTGAAGTGGCCCTGCTTCTTCGGCATCGACTTCGCCACCCGCGCCGAGCTCATCGCCAACGGCATGACCACCGAGGAGATCGGCACCTCCCTCGGCGCCGACTCCCTGGCGTACATCTCCATCGACGGCATGATCGAGGCGACCACCATCGCCAAGCCGAACCTGTGCCGCGCCTGCTTCGACGGCGAGTACCCGATGGAGCTCCCGGACCCCGAGCTGCTCGGCAAGCAGCTCCTGGAGACCGAGCTCGCGGCCGGTACGGCCGCCCCGGCTGCCGTCGACGCGATCCGTCGCCCGTAAGCCCCGTAGAAACCAACCCGAAAGATCCCAGGCAATGTCTGAGACTGCTGTGCCCGGTGCTTCCTACGCGGCTGCCGGCGTCGACATCGAGGCGGGCGACCGCGCGGTCGAGCTGATGAAGGAGTGGGTGAAGAAGACGCAGCGCCCCGAGGTCCTCGGTGGCCTCGGCGGCTTCGCCGGCCTCTTCGACGCCTCCGCTCTCAAGCGCTACGAGCGTCCTCTGCTCGCCTCCGCCACGGACGGTGTCGGCACCAAGGTCGACATCGCCCGTCGGCTGGGCGTCTACGACACGATCGGCCACGACCTGGTCGCGATGGTCATGGACGACATCGTGGTGTGCGGCGCCGAGCCGCTGTTCATGACCGACTACATCTGCGTCGGCAAGGTCCACCCGGAGCGGGTGGCCGCCATCGTGAAGGGCATCGCCGAGGGCTGTGTGCTGGCGGGCTGCGCCCTGGTCGGCGGTGAGACGGCCGAGCACCCGGGTCTGCTGGGCGAGGACGACTTCGACGTCGCCGGTGCCGGTACGGGCGTCGTGGAGGCCGACCGGCTGCTCGGCCCGGATCGTATCCGTACGGGTGACGCCGTCATCGCCATGGCGTCCTCCGGTCTTCACTCGAACGGGTACTCACTGGTCCGGCACGTTCTGCTGGACCGTGCGGGCCTGACCCTGGAATCGGAGATCTCCGAGCTCGGCCGCACCCTCGGTGAGGAGCTGCTGGAGCCGACGAAGATCTACTCCCTGGACTGCCTGGCCCTGACCCGCACCACCGAGGTGCACGCCTTCAGCCACATCACCGGCGGCGGACTCGCGGCCAACCTGGCCCGGGTCATCCCCGACGGGCTGCACGCGATCGTCGACCGTTCCACCTGGACCCCGGCCCCGGTCTTCGACCTGGTCGGCCGGACCGGTGACGTCGAGCGCCTGGAGCTGGAGAAGACCCTGAACATGGGCGTCGGCATGATCGCGATCGTGCCGGAGGAATCCACCGAGGTGGCGTTGGCGACGCTGGCCGACCGCGGGGTGGACGCGTGGGTCGCCGGCGAGATCACGGACCGGGGTGAGCACCCGACCGGTGCCGCCCTCGTGGGTGACTACGCGTAAACGGAACCCCTTGGGATCCCCCTGCTCGAGCGCAGTCGAGAGTGGGGGGAGTTCGAGGAGCGGGTCCGGGCGAAGCCCTGAGGCGGCAGCACGAAACCCGGTCCGGCGCTTGAAGCCCCGGACCGGGTAAGGCACGGCTAAGCCGCTGCAGGCATCACGCGCCGCGACGATGCTGTGAGGACTGATCGTCCTCGTCGTCCTCGTCGTCGTCCTCATAGAGGTCGGCGTACCGCGAATACAGGTCGTCGTCCTGCTCATCGTCCTCGAAGCGGTCGCCGTTCGGCGACTGGTTCGACGTCGATGCGCCCAGCTCTTCAGCCAGGCGTGAGAGGTCAGTCCCACCGCTGTTGTACTTCAGCTGGCGGGCGACCTTCGTCTGCTTGGCCTTGGCCCGGCCGCGCCCCATGGCTCGACCCCCTCAACGACGGGGCTCGACGGCCCCAGAGTCTGACACGCGTTCATGATCCGGAACGGACTCTCCGTGGAGAGGCCGGTCCGTAGGGCTTCCACGGTACCTGAGCCCGCGCCCATACGGTACGTCGCCCGCAGGAAGGGCGTGTGCACAGAACCTTCGAGGAGCCCCGTCCTCGCTGGTCAGTGGCGATTTTAACCACTTATTGGCGGACGACCCGCCGGTCGAAGTGAGAGTTCTCTCCAAGTGTCCACCGGCAGGTACCGCCCAAACCTGTCAGCCGCCCTCGCCGAACGTCACCATCCCCGCAACGCGGCGGCGTCGTACATCCGCTGTTCCGCGATCCGGTCGGCCGCGGCGGCCGGTGGAATGCCATCCGCCTTCGCACGTGCGAATATGGCCAGCGTGGTGTCGTAGATCTGCGCGGCCTTCGCCTTGGACCGGTCGAAGTCGAAGCCGTGCAGCTCGTCGGCGACCTGGATGACGCCGCCGGCGTTGACCACGTAGTCGGGCGCGTAGAGGATCCCGCGGTCGGCGATGTCCTTCTCCACGCCCGGGTGGGCGAGCTGGTTGTTGGCCGCGCCGCAGACCACCCTGGCGGTCAGCACCGGCACGGAGTCGTCGTTCAGCGCCCCGCCGAGCGCGCAGGGAGCGTAGATGTCGAGCCCGTCGATCCGGATCAGTGCGTCGGTGTCGGCGACGGCCAGCACGTTCGGATGCCGCTCGGTGACCCGCCGTACGGCCTCCTCGCGCACATCCGTGACGAAGACCTCGGCGCCCTCCGCCAGCAGGTGTTCCACCAGGTGGTGGCCGACCTTGCCGACGCCGGCGATCCCGACCCGGCGGCCGCGCAGCGACGGGTCGCCCCACAGATGCTGGGCGGACGCCCGCATGCCCTGGTAGACGCCGAACGCGGTGAGCACGGAGGAGTCGCCCGCGCCGCCGTTCTCCGGCGAGCGCCCGGTCGTCCAGCGGCACTCGCGTGCGACGACGTCCATGTCGGCGACATACGTACCGACGTCACAGGCCGTGACGTACCGACCGCCCAGCGAGGCCACGAACCGGCCGTAGGCGAGCAGCAGCTCCTCGGTCTTGATCCGCTCGGGGTCACCGATGATCACGGCCTTGCCGCCGCCGTGGTCGAGCCCGGCCATGGCGTTCTTGTACGACATCCCGCGGGCGAGGTTCAGCGCGTCGGCGACGGCCTCCGCCTCGTTCCGGTACGGGTAGAAGCGGGTACCGCCGAGCGCGGGGCCCAGGGCGGTGGAGTGGATGGCGATGACGGCCTTGAGGCCGCTCGCGCGGTCCTGACAGAGCACGACTTGCTCATGACCCCCCTGGTCCGAGTGGAACAGGGTGTGCAGTACATCAGCAGGTGCGCCGGTTACGTCGGTCACGGTGGTGACTCCTGATGCAAGTAGCGGCGGTTGACGGGGCTCCCGTAGAGGTGGCGGGGCCTGTGAGCATGAGATTAGAGCCTTGTGGCCCCGCCGACCGAGCAGTGCTCAGGATCACCTCCGGACGGAGTACGTCCGTGCGACGATTTGCATAGTTTTCCCGCGCGTTTGTGGGCGGGTTCCGCAGTTTTCCCCGGCAGCCGGCGGGGGAGGGAGCAGGCGTGCCCAAGGTGTCCTCGGTGATCGTCCCGTATGCGGCGTACCTGCGCGTGTACGAGCCGCTGGCCGCCTTCCCGGAGCCGGAGCGCGGCCAGTGGGTCCGCTACGCCCACCGCCCCGACCGCCCCTCCTACCAGGACGAACTCCGCCGCTCCCTGGCCGACTTGCTGCCCACCCCGCCCGTCGCGGTGCCGGTGCACGAGAGCCGCGACGCCTTCGTGCTGGAGGCCGACGGAGTGGTCCACGTCTGCCCCTGGCGCACCCGGCTGCGCGGCTGGCAGGCCCTGGGCGATCTTGCCGAGGAGTTCCCGCCGCCCCTGTTGGACGCCGTCCTGCCTCCGCTGGTCCGCCACCAGGCCGCCCAGGACTACGAGCGCTGGCTCGCCCTCAACCCGGACGCCCGCCCCTGGATCCGCACCGCGACCTGGCAGGTGCCGCTGACCTGGTTCGTCCTGGTCTCGGACGAGGAGCGGCAGTACGGCAAGGGCGCCGGGGGCACGGAGGACTCCGCGCCGGTGCTGCGCTACCGCACGCCCATGGTGCAGGCCCGGCGCCGGGTGGCCCGCGCCCTGCGCACCCTCAGGAACGCCATGGACGAGGGACCGCTCATCGACGGTCTCGTGGACGTCGGGCGCTGGCTGGAGGAGTTCCATCCGCGTTCCCTGGTGGAGCTGGACTACGGCGGGTTGGTGCACGCCCTGTCGGCCGGCGAGCTGGAGGGCGATCACTCGGCGGCCGACGTGGCCGAGGGTATCGAGGCGCTGCGCAACGGCGACGGGGCCGCGGCGGGCGAGGCGTACGGCCGGCTCGTGGAGCGCTGGCGGTCGGTACGCGACCTGCGTTCGGCGAACTGACGTACTGTGCTGTGACGCACCTTACGGAGCCTCAACAACGGACCTAGAGCGCGATCTGGGCGTTTGTGTCAAGGGTGTGATGGAGGCGACAAGCGTGACGGACCGCACGTACACGTCCCTTGCGCCCCTTGACCCCCCTCGTGCCAAAATAGGACAAGGAGTCCAGGGAGGACTCCATCCGTCCCATGTGCTCAACTATGGGCGGAATCTCAGCATTGCACGCTTTGGGGGGTCTGGTGACTCCGGATCGCCGCTGTGACTGATCGTCACAGCGGCGTGACTGTCCGCTATGGCATGGTCCATCGGCTTCCGTCGCTGATGAACACCTGGGAGGGCAATTCCATCGGTTTGGCCGACGCGGCTGGACAGATGGTGTAGTTGTAGTGCCGAGGACAAGCCGTTCGTCCTATAACCGACTCGACTCGCGTCCGCCATTTCGGGCAACGCGGGTCAAGGTGCAGAATTTAGAGGAAAGAACCGAGAAGGTTCGGTTCTCCCGAGGAGGCCGCTCATGACCGCTCGCACCCCTGATGCCGAGCCGCTGCTGACCCCGGCTGAGGTCGCCACGATGTTCCGCGTCGACCCGAAGACGGTTACGCGGTGGGCGAAGGCCGGCAAGCTCACTTCCATCCGTACGCTCGGCGGGCACCGCCGCTACCGCGAGGCCGAGGTCCGCGCACTGCTCGCGGGCATCCCGCAGCAGCGCAGCGAGGCCTGAACAACTGAATAACCGGGCAAACCGGCCGGTTCCCCCAACCAGCCGCGGCGTCCGAACCAAGCTCCAACCGACGCGGATCCTGCCCCAACAGGGTCCACGCCCAAGGTCTTCAGGCAACTGACAGGGTGCGTCGCCGATCGCGCTGGACTCCGCCGGGTCCAGCGCGATCTTTTTGTGCGCCGGAGGTCGACCCTGTGGGCTGCCTTGTCGGAGTCTGGGGAGGGGTGTCGAAGCTGCTGTGCGGGCACCCTCCCTGGTAGTGCAATTGCACATATTAAATTGAACTGTTGTAGGGGATGGGTAAGTGCCGCGGTTTCAGAAACTCATGCGGTGACACCCGTCACATGACAGGGTGCTTGTTGCCTCTGACCTATGTGCGATAGGGGAGTTGGTCATGTGACGGAGGCGCTCGAGGGGCGCTCGTCCTCGGCGCTCTCCTCCGGTACGTCCGTCGCCTGCGGCGCGGAGGCCATGGCGAGCCGCAGGAGCTGGTGGCAGATCGGGCAGTGCCGGGTCAGATGCCGATACGACGACGCGGCCGACAGATGCGCGCGGAGCAACGCCCGCGTCTCGTGCCTGACCGATGCCGCCATACGCCACCTCCGGGGTCGTACGGGAACGCTGCCCTGGTTTCTGAGTACCGAGCGAATGTGACGCCGTCAAGGTGGCGAGGGGCTCCGCCGGTAACGGTGCTTCGTGGCACCCGGCGCTGCGGTGACCGCCCCCTGGGGACCTGCGGCCCCCAGACCCCCGCTTCGGCCCTGAACGGGCCTCGTCCTCAAACTCCCCCAGAAGGGGCCCCAGACGGGCTGAGATTTCGCCGACCGGCGCCGGATGCGTGCGCCGGGGCATGAGTAAGGCCCGCGTCCTGAGCGAATGCGGGCCTCATTCGTTTGCTGCGGTCCTGACGGGATTTGCTGTACCCGATTGCGGCTGCGCCGTGGGCGCGGCCTCCACCTTGGCAGGGTGGTGGGTGGCATGAGCGAGGCCCGCGTCCTGAGCGGATGCGGGCCTCATTCGTTTGCTGCGGTCCTGACGGGATTTGAACCCGCGGCCTCCACCTTGACAGGGTGGCGAGCACTCCAAACTGCTCCACAGGACCAGGTTTCGCTGCGCGTTTGTTGCGTTGCGCTGCGAGAAGAGACTGTACAGGAGGGCGGGGTCCTGGTCGAACTCACCCTGGGTGGCCACTCCGTTACGGGGCCGCCGCGTCGATCGCCTTCACGATGCGCTTGTCGGAGACCGGGTACGCCGTGCCGAGGGCGTGCGCGAAGTAGCTGACGCGGAGTTCCTCGATCATCCAGCGGATGTCCAGCACCGAGGACGGGACCGGGCGCCCCTGTGGCATCTGCTCGAGGAGCCAGGCGTACTCGTCCCGCATCTCCTTGACCTTCTCCATGCGCGTGGTGTCCCGCTGGACGTTCGTCGGCATCTGCTGCAGTCGGCGGTCCGCGGCGACCAGGTAGCGCATCAGGTCCGGCAGGCGCCGCAGTCCCGCCTCCGCCACGAAGCCGGGCTTCACAAGGGCGTCCAGCTGCCCCCGTACGTCCTGGAGGTTTGGCAGGAGCGCGGGGCTGCGTACGGCCTTCAGACGGCGCTCACAGGCCTGCCAGGCGGCCAGGACCTGCTGCACCTGCCCGACCGTACGAACCGTCGTGTCGACGATCTCGGCACGCACCCTGTCGTACAGCTTTCGGTACGACTCCTCGTCCCACGCCGGCCCGCCGAAGTCCGCGATCAGCTTGTCGGCCGCAGCCGTCGCGCAGTCGTCGAACAGGGCCTGGATCGAGCCGTGCGGGTTGGCGGAGAGGGCGAGCTTCTGGGCGTTCGTCAGCTTCTCGGATGCGAACTTCGCAGGGTTCACCGGGATGTTGCGGAGGATCAGGCGGCGCGTGCCCTTCCACATGGCCTCGGCCTGCTCCGCCTCCGTGTCGAAGAGGCGTACGGAGACCGTGTCGCCGTCGTCGACGAGCGCCGGGTACGCCTTCACGGGCTGGCCGGCCCGGCGGGTCTCGAAGACGCGGGTGAGCGTGCCGATCGTCCAGTCGGTCAGGCCCTTGCGCTCGACGGACTCGCCGCCCTGACGCTCGGCCGTGGCCGCGGCGGCCTGCGAGAGGGCCTTGCGGGCCTTCGGCTTCAGCCGGAGCTTCAGCGCCTCAAGGTCCTTGTCCTCCGCCAGCTTGCGGCGGCGCTCGTCGACGATGCGGAACGTGATGCGCAGATGGTCGGGGACCTTCGACCAGTCGAAGTCGTCCGCGGTGAAGGGGACGCCGACCCTGCGCTTCAGCTCGCGGGCCATGGTGGTGGTGAGGGGTTCCTGGAGCGGGGTGGCGCTTTCCAGGAACGACTTCGCGTAGTTGGGCGCCGGTACGTAGTTGCGGCGGATCGGCTTCGGGAGGGACCGGATCAGCTCGGTGACCACTTCCTCCCGCAGGCCCGGAATCTGCCAGTCGAAGCCCTCGTCCGTGACCTGGTTGAGGACCTGCAGCGGAATGTGGACGGTGACGCCGTCGGCGTCCGCGCCCGGCTCGAACTGGTACGTGACCCGGAACTTCAGCGGGCCCTGCCGCCAGGAGTCCGGATAGTCCGCCTTGGTGACCGCCTCCGCCGACTCCCGGATGAGCATCTCGCGCTCGAAGTCCAGGAAGTCCGGCTGCTCGTGCCGCTTGCGCTTCCACCACGAGTCGAAGTGGGCGCCGGAGACGACGTGTTCGGGGATCCGCTGGTCGTAGAAGTCGAAGAGGGTCTCGTCGTCGACCAGGATGTCCCGGCGGCGGGCGCGGTGCTCCAACTCCTCGACCTCGGTGAGGAGTTTGCGGTTGTCGGCGAAGAACTTGTGGTGCGTGCGCCAGTCACCCTCGACCAGGGCGTTGCGGATGAAGAGCTCGCGGGAGCCCTCCGGGTCGACCCGGCCGTAGTTGACCTTGCGCTGGGCGACGATCGGGACGCCGTACAGCGTGACCTTCTCGTACGCCATCACCGCGGCCTGGTCCTTCTCCCAGTGCGGTTCGCTGTACGTCCGCTTGAGGAGGTGCTCGGCGAGCGGCTCGACCCACTCCGGCTCGATCTTCGCGTTGACGCGGGCCCAGAGGCGGGAGGTCTCCACGAGCTCGGCGGACATCACGAACCGCGGCGGCTTCTTGAAGAGCGCCGAGCCCGGGAAGATCGCGAACTTGGCGTTACGGGCGCCGAGGTACTCGTTGCGCTCCCTGCGCGCGCCGGAGTCCCTGCTGTCCTTGGACTCCTTCACATCCTTCATCCCGATGTGGGAGAGAAGGCCGGCGAGCAGGGAGACGTGGATACGGTCGGCGGGGGCGTCGTCCTCGTTGACATGGATGCCCATCTGCTTGGCGACCGTGCGCAGCTGGGTGTAGATGTCCTGCCATTCGCGGATGCGCAGGAAGTTGAGGTACTCCTGCTTGCACATCCGGCGGAACGAGGACGAGCCGCGCTCCTTCTGCTGCTCGCGGATGTACCGCCAGAGATTGAGATAGGCGAGGAAGTCGCTGGTCTCGTCCTTGAAGCGGGCATGCTGCTGGTCGGCCTGGGTCTGCTTGTCGGCCGGGCGCTCGCGCGGATCCTGGATGGACAGAGCGGCGGCTATGACCATGACCTCGCGGACGCAGCCGTTCTTGTCGGCCTCCAGCACCATGCGGGCCAGGCGCGGGTCGACGGGGAGCTGCGCGAGCTTGCGGCCGGTGTCGGTGAGGCGCTTGCGCGGGTCCTTCTGGGCCGGGTCGAGCGCGCCCAGCTCCTGCAGGAGGTGGACGCCGTCGCGGATGTTGCGATGGTCCGGCGGGTCGATGAACGGGAACTTCTCGAGGTCGCCGAGGCCGGCCGCGGTCATCTGGAGGATGACGGACGCGAGATTCGTACGGAGGATCTCCGCGTCCGTGAACTCCGGCCGGGCGAGGAAGTCGTCCTCGCTGTACAGCCGGATGCAGATGCCGTCGGACGTGCGGCCGCAGCGGCCCTTGCGCTGGTTGGCGCTCGCCTGGGAGACCGGCTCGATGGGCAGCCGCTGGACCTTGGTGCGGTGGCTGTAGCGGGAGATCCGGGCGAAGCCGGGGTCGATGACGTACTTGATGCCCGGGACGGTGAGGGACGTCTCGGCGACGTTGGTCGCCAGAACGATCCTGCGGCCGGCATGCGGCTGGAAGACCCGGTGCTGCTCGGCGTGGGACAGGCGGGCGTACAGCGGGAGGATCTCGGTGAAGCGGTACTGCTTTTTGGTGAGGGCGTCCGCGGTGTCCCGGATCTCCCGCTCACCGGAGAGGAAGACCAGGATGTCGCCCTGGCCCTCCCTCTGGAGCTCCTCGACCGCGTCGGTGATCGCGGTGATCTGGTCGCGGTCGGCGTCGTCGCCGTCCTCTTCGAGGAGGGGCCGGTAGCGCACCTCCACGGGATACGTACGGCCGCTGACCTCGACGATCGGCGCGTCGCCGAAGTGCCGGGAGAAGCGCTCGGGGTCGATGGTGGCGGAGGTGATGACGACCTTGAGATCGGGCCGCTTCGGCAGCAACTGCGCGAGATATCCGAGCAGGAAGTCGATGTTGAGGGACCGCTCGTGGGCCTCGTCGATGATGATCGTGTCGTAGGCGCGCAGCTCGCGGTCGGTCTGGATCTCGGCGAGCAGGATGCCGTCCGTCATGAGCTTGACGAAGGTGGCGTCCGGGTTCACCTGGTCGGTGAAGCGGACCTTCCAGCCGACGGTCTCACCGAGCGGAGTGTCCAGCTCCTCGGCCACCCGCTCGGCGACGGTACGGGCGGCGATACGGCGGGGCTGGGTGTGCCCGATCATGCCGCGGACACCACGCCCGAGCTCGAGACAGATCTTCGGGATCTGTGTCGTCTTGCCGGACCCGGTCTCACCGGCGACGATCACGACCTGGTGGTCGCGAATGGCGTCGGCGATCTCGTCCTTCTTCTGGCTGACGGGCAGCTGGGGCGGGTAGGTGACCGCGGGCACGCGCGCCCGCCGGCCGGCCATCCGCTCCTCGGCCCTGGCGACCTCCGCCTCGATCTCGGCGAGGACGGCGGCACGGGCCTCCGGGTTGCGGATCTTGCGCGCACCCTCGAGCCGCCGCCCGAGCCGGTGCGCATCGCGCAGCGAGAGCTCGGTGAGGCGGGGGGCGAGGGCGCCGAGGGCGGTGGCAGGGTGCGTAGACATACGGGACCCAGGATCTCATCCCCGGGAAATCCGTGGCGAACGCTTTTGCCGGGCACGACGGCCGAACTCGTTCAGCTGTCCGAAGCATCATTCGATCGAATGATCGGAGATCGATTCCCTGATCGACACCACGATGCGACGTAGATTCACTGCTCGTGAAGATCGTGGTCCGCGTGAAGCTCCTGCCGACACCCCAACAGGCGTCGACACTGCAAGCGACCCTGCACGCCTGCAACGAAGCCGCCGACCACGCCTCCCACACCGCATTCACCACCAACGTCAAACGCAACCGCGAACTGCGCGCTCTCACCTACACCACGATCAAGTCTCGCTGGTCCCTCGGCGCCCAGGCAGCTCAACACGTGATCAAGAAAACCTGCGACGCCTACGCCTCCCTCGCCGGAAACATCAAGGCCGGAAACCTCGGCAGGCCAGGCTCCAAGCGCTACCGCAGGGCGACGGAAAAGCCCATCACCTTCCGCCCCGAGAGCGCCCAGCCGTACGACGACCGCATGCTGTCCTGGCAGATGGAACATCGCACCGTCTCCATCTGGACCGTGGCCGGACGCATGAAGCGCCTCCCCTTCACCGGCGAAGAGCAGCAGCTCCGCCTGCTCGCCCGCCACCGCCAGGGAGAATCCGACCTCATCAGCCAGAACGGTCAGTGGTACCTCCTGGCCACAGTCGACATTCCAGAAGACCCGTGCAACCCCGCCCCACACGGGTTCATCGGCGTCGACCTCGGCATCGCCAACATCGCCACCACCTCGACCGGCCACCGGCACAGCGGCCGACGTCTCAACCGGAGCAGGGAGAACGACCGCCGTAATCGGGACAAGCTCGCCAAGAAACAGACCCGGTCCGCCAAGCGGCGGGCCAAACGCCGCGCGGGGAAGGAAGCGCGGCGGGTCCGTGACATCAACCACAAGATCAGCAAGCACATCGTGGCGGAGGCACAACGCACCGGCCGCGGGATCGCTCTGGAGGACCTGAGCGGCATCCGCGAACGGGCACGGCTGAAAAAGCCCCAACGCGTCACGATCAACTCCTGGGCCTTCGCCCAGCTCGGCGCCTTCATCGAATACAAGGCGCGCAGGGTCGGAGTACCGGTGGTGTACGTCGATCCGGCATACACCAGCCAGGAGTGCTCCCGGTGCCACCACATCGACAAGCGGAACCGGCCGAACCAGGCCGAATTCACCTGCAGGAACTGCGGCTTCGTTGAGCACGCGGACCTGAATGCGTCCCACGTCATCGGCGATCGCGGCTGGTGGGCGTGGGTCTGCGGGGCCGAGTCACAGGTCCCTGCCCTCACGCTGATCGCGTAGGGCTGGATGCGCCGTCGCCGCCGAAGCCATCGGCGGGGCGAGCTGCGAGCCGGGGGGTGTTTGCCCGGTAGCGGACGCGATCGCTCGTACAGCGACCGTGAGACGAACGAGAAGGCCCCGATCCGAAGATCGGGGCCTTGACTGTGGCTGGGGCCGGGGTCGAACCGGCGACCTTCCGATTTTCAGTCGGACGCTCGTACCAACTGAGCTACCCAGCCGTGAGGCCTACGAGGGGCCTCAGCGGTCCTGACGGGATTTGAACCCGCGGCCTCCACCTTGACAGGGTGGCGAGCACTCCAAACTGCTCCACAGGACCAAGCTATGACGTACGACAGTGTCGCACACCGTACTGCGTGCCCCCAACGGGATTCGAACCCGTGCTACCGCCTTGAAAGGGCGGCGTCCTAGGCCGCTAGACGATGAGGGCTATCGGCCCGCCTGGGCGCTTCTCAGCGCGTCGGGGACGTGAGAAGCATATGGGATGGCGGGAGGGATCGCCAAAACGGTTTATGGAGACGGGGTGGGCGAGGGAGTGGGGGACGGGGTCGGAGACGGGGTGGCTCCAGGCTGGTTCTCCTCGACCAGGTGGCGGCTGACCTCCGCCGTCGTCAGGCCCAGGCCGCCCAGCCTGATCGCGTCCCAGGCCTGGAGGCGCCGGGTGTCCCGGTCGAAGTAGAGGATCGACGCCTCGATCGGGTCCGGGTGCTCGCCCTCCACCGCGCGCAGGCCGCTGCCGCCCGTCGAGCCTTCGATGCGCAGCCGGGTGCCGTACCGCATGACCTCCATTTCCTGGTGGTGCACATGGCCGGCCAGGACCAGGGGAACCTCACCGTCGGTCTGGCGGGCGGCCGGCGGCTCGTGGGCGATGGCCACGTCCACGGGGGTGCCGGCGGCCCGCTGGTCGCGCAGGGCCGAGGCCAGGCGGGCGCCGGCCAGTTCCTGGGAGGCGTCGGCTCCGGGTTTGTTGGTGCGGTCGGGGGTGAACTGTGGGTCGCCGATGCCCGCGAAGCGCAGGCCCGCGATGGTCGTCGCCCGGCCGTCGTCCAGGACGTGCACGTTCCTGAGGCCTTCGAGGTAGCGCTGGGTGATCAGGGAGTCGTGGTTGCCGCGGACCCAGACGTACGGGGCGCCCAGGTCCTCGATGGGGTCCAGGAAGCCGTTCTCCGCCGCTGTGCCGTGGTCCATCGTGTCGCCGGAGTCCACGATCACGTTCACCTCGTACTGCTCCACCAGCGAGGCGATGATCTTCCAGCTGGCCGGGTTCAGGTGGATGTCGGAGACGTGCAGGACGCGAATGGTGGTGGGATCCGGCTGGTAGGCGGGGAGCGTGGAGGTGGCGTCGTAGAGCTTCGTCACGTTCGTCACCAGGCGGGCCAACTCCTGCTGGTAGACGTCGAATTCGGTGACAATGCTGCGGGCGTCGCCGACCAGGGAGGGGGCGGAGGAGAGCAGGCCGGAGAACCTCGGTTCCAGGACGGACTTGGGATTCCAGGTGGCGTACGCGGTCACCCCGGAGGCGGCGAGCAGGGTGAGGGCGAGGCCGCCGGCTGCCAGGGCCCGGCGCGGGCGGCGGTAGACCGCGAGGCCCAGGGCGGTGGCGCCCGCGACCACGGCCACGCAGGAGCGCACCGCCAGGTCGAGGGCGCCGTGGCCGACGTCCTGGGCGACCTCGTCCTGGAGGCCGGAGAGGCGTTCGGGGTGGTCGACGAGGGCCTGGGAGCGGTCCGGGTCGAGCTGGTCGACGTTCACGTCCAGGCGGACCGGGGCGATGTGGCTGTCCAGGTGGAGGGCGCCCAGTGGAGAGACGTTGATCTTCGTGCCGCCGGCGAGGGACGGGCGCAGGGTCATCGTCGTGTCCATCGGGCCGACCGGGACGCGCACGTTGCCGACGACCAGCAGACCGAGCCAGGCGCCCAGCAGGACGACTGCGATCAGGCCGAGGGCGCGGATCCAGGGGTTGTGGGGCTGGGAGACGAGTTCGACTGCGGGGTGGGGGCGGAGGCGGCGGGGCCTTCGTATGCGGGTGATCGTGTTCAGGACTGCGGCTGGGACGCGGGCCATTGGTCCCCTATGCCCGTGCCCCGGGGTGGATATGCGGGGCTGTGCAGGTCGTAACGGAGTGCTCCTGCGGCTCTCATACGGGGGTGTCGTACCGGACAATGGGCCTGTGCTGGAGATGACGCGCGAGGAGTTCGAGGAACTGGTCGCCGAGGCGCTGGACCGGATTCCGCCGGAGCTGACGCGGCTGATGGACAACGTCGCGGTGTTCGTCGAGGACGAGCCCCCGGCGGACGATCCCGAGTTGCTCGGGCTGTACGAGGGGACTCCGCTGACGGAGCGGGGCGAGTGGTACGCCGGGGTGTTGCCGGACCGGATCACGATCTACCGGGGGCCGACGCTCAGGTTCTGCGGCTCGCGGGAGGACGTCGTCGCGGAGACCGAAATCACTGTTGTTCATGAGATTGCCCATCATTTCGGGATCGACGACGCGCGGTTGCACGCCCTGGGATACGGATGACCGTGCGCGTGTCCTCTTGTGGGCGGCGGGAGTTGGGCATGTTGACTCCTTCACCCTCCCCGGAGGTGGCTGCCCGTGCGCCCCTTGCTCGTACCCGTCCGCCTGGCCGCCACTGTCGTGGCCTTCGCCGCTGCCGCCGGCTGTATGAGCGTGGGTGACGACGACGGAGGGCGGGCCAGGCCGTCGCATTCGGCGGGGCAGCGGGACGGTGCGGCGCCCGGCGGGGGTTCGGTGGGGCCGGACGGTGGAGCCGGGCACGGCCAGGCCGCGGGTGGGGCCGAGGACGGGCGCGGCAAGGGCGGGAAGGGGCACGGCACGGCGAAGCCGGGGGAGTCGGCCTCGCCGTCGGAGTCGGCGGACGTCCCCGGGGCGAGTGCGTCGGCTTCGGTGCCGGGCGGGCCGGGGCGGACCGTGGGACCCGGGGGTCCCGCGCCGACGCCTGCGCCGCCGAGCCCGACGCGGACCACTCCGGCGCCGGAGCCGCCCCCGCCGTCGCCGGAACCTCCGGCGTCTCCCGAGCCGACGGTTGCCGAGCCGTCGTCGTCGGCGCACGAGGAGCCGAGGCCGCAGCTGGTGCACCGCGAGCCGGCGCCGGAGGCCGGGGCGCCGGCGTAGGTACCGGCCCCAGGGCCGCTGGGCTGGGGATATGGGCTCGGTTTGCCATGGGGGGTGGTGGGTGCGTATGGTGGCAGATCGTTTGATCCCATTTGCCCGGCGCCAACGCAGAGCGCGCCGTGTGGCGCGTACTCTCCCTTGCCGTGGCGGACCGCATTGAGGCGGTCGTATTGCGAATCACGGAGTTGACGGGCGCGTGCCGACGAGACTCCGGAAGGTTTCGCATACGCATGTCCATTTCCAGTACTGATCACGTCGTCGTGCCCGAGAACGAGGCCGTCGAGGAAACCCCCGAGCTGACCTTCGCGGACCTCGGCCTTCCCGAGGGTGTCGTGCGCAAGCTCGCGCAGAACGGCGTGACCACCCCCTTCCCGATCCAGGCGGCGACCATCCCGGACGCCCTGGCCGGGAAGGACATCCTCGGCCGTGGCCGCACCGGCTCCGGCAAGACCCTCTCCTTCGGCCTGCCGACCCTGGCCACGCTGGCCGGCGGTCGCACCGAGAAGCGCAAGCCGCGCGCCGTCATCCTCACGCCGACCCGTGAGCTCGCCATGCAGGTCGCCGACGCGCTGCAGCCGTACGGGGACGTCCTCGGGCTGAAGATGAAGGTCGTCTGCGGCGGTACGTCGATGGGCAACCAGATCTACGCCCTGGAGCGTGGCGTCGACATCCTCGTCGCCACCCCCGGTCGCCTCCGCGACATCATCAACCGTGGTGCCTGTTCCCTCGAGGACGTGCAGATCGCGGTGCTCGACGAGGCCGACCAGATGTCCGACCTGGGCTTCCTGCCCGAGGTGACGGAGCTGCTCGACCAGGTTCCGGCGGGCGGTCAGCGGATGCTGTTCTCCGCGACGATGGAGAACGAGATCAAGACCCTCGTCGACCGGTACCTCAACGACCCCGTCTCGCACGAGGTCGACGCGGCGCAGGGCGCGGTGACGACCATGTCGCACCACATCCTGATCGTGAAGCCCAAGGACAAGGCGCCGGTCACGGCGGCCATCGCCTCCCGCAAGGGCCGCACCATCATCTTCGTCCGCACCCAGCTCGGCGCCGACCGGGTCGCCGAGCAGCTGCGCGACGCCGGCGCCAAGGCCGATGCGCTGCACGGCGGTATGACGCAGGGCGCGCGCACGCGGACGCTGGCGGACTTCAAGGACGGCTACGTCAACGTCCTGGTCGCGACGGACGTCGCGGCGCGCGGCATTCACGTCGACGGCATCGACCTCGTCCTGAACGTCGACCCGGCCGGCGACCACAAGGACTACCTGCACCGGGCCGGCCGTACGGCGCGCGCCGGGCGCACCGGCACCGTCGTCTCCCTCGCGCTGCCGCATCAGCGGCGCCAGATCTTCCGGCTGATGGAGGACGCGGGCGTCGACGCCTCGCGCCACATCATCCAGGGCGCGGGCGCCTTCGACCCGGAGGTCGCCGAGATCACCGGCGCCCGTTCGATGACCGAGGTGCAGGCCGAGTCCGCGGGCAACGCGGCGCAGCAGGCCGAGCGTGAGGTCGCCCAGCTCACCAAGCAGCTGGAGCGGGCGCAGCGCCGTGCCGCCGAGCTGCGCGAGGAGGCCGACCGGCTGGTCGCCCGGGTCGCACGCGAGCGGGGCGAGGACCCCGAGGCGGCGGTGGCCGAGGCGCAGGCCGCGGTGGCGGAGGCCGTCGAGGTGTCCGTGCCCGAGCAGCCGGTGGCGCGGGACGTGGACCGGGCCGAGGCTTCGTCGTCGTACGAGCGTCGTGAGCGCCGTGAGGAGCGGGGTGACCGTGGTGGCTTCCGTCGGGATGACCGGGGTGACCGTGGTGGGCGTTCCTTCGAGCGTCGGGACGGTGACCGGGGCGGGTTCAACCGGGACCGCGACCGTGACCGTGGCTTCGAGCGCCGGGACGGCGAGCGCGGCGGCTTCCGTCGCGACGACCGGGGCGACCGTGGTGGCCGTTCCTTCGAGCGTCGGGACAACGACCGTGGGGGGCGTTCCTTCGAGCGCCGCGACGACCGTGGTGGCTTCCGCCGTGACGACCGGGATGACCGTGGCGGGCGTTCCTTCGAGCGTCGGGACAACGACCGTGGTGGGCGTTCCTTCGAGCGTCGCGATGGTGACCGTGGTGGGCGTTCCTTCGAGCGCCGGGACAACGACCGTGGTGGCCGTCCCTTCGAGCGCCGCGACGACCGCACCGCCGGGCGCCGTGACGAGCGCGGCGGCCACCGCGGCAGCGACCGCCCGTTCAACCGGGACCGCCAGGGCGACCGCCCGGGCTTCCGCACCGGCGGTCACGAGCGTCCGTACGGCCGCCGCGACGACCACCGCAGTGGCGGTTCCTTCGGCCGCCGCGAGGACAAGCCGCGCTGGAAGCGCAACGGCTGACGTCCGTAGGCAACTGAGCCACTGAGCTGTGAGCGCCGTGGCCCCATCCTTTTGCCGGGTGGGGCCACGGCGCTTTTTCGTACCTGCACGGGGTGTCGAAAGCGCGTTCCCATGAGCTGTGGGGTCCCTGTATGATCGGCCGACTTCTGGGAGGGATGTGACGCCGGGGGCCGGGACCACCCGGGAGGGCGTCGGTACCCTCCGCTACTTCTGGGGAGGGTCATCTTGGCTCGTCGTGTCTCCGTACACCGTTCCCGCGCGAGACGCGCGGCCGTCGCCGTCACCGCATCGGTGGCGCTGGCAGCCGGGGCCGGGCTGCTCCCGGCGGCGTCGGCGGTGGAGGTACCGCAGGAGACCGTGGTGCCGGCGATGCTGCGGAGCTCGCCTACGGTGGGGTCGCTCGTCGGGACCACCGACGTCCAGTACGGCACGGACGCATCCGGTGCCCAGGGCTTTTTCCATCGGATGGAGGGCCACTCGGGGATCATGTGGACGCGCTACGCGGACGGCACGTCCGTCGCCGCTCCGCCGACCGGGGACGCGATGCTCGTCCACGGCACGGGCAGCGACATCCTCGCCTACCGCTACAACGACGGCCGGACCGACCTGTTCGACGCCGCAGAGGGCACGAGCCGCACCGTCCGGATGTCCGAGGGACGGACCCTGTTCCGTTTCTACGGCAGTACGGCGGTCACCTACCGCAGCGTCACCGGCGAAGACGGCACGACCACGGCACAGGACCTGCGTCTGTCGACCGTGGGTGAGGACGGGGCCATGGTCGACACCGAGATCGGCGTACCCGCGGGCATGGTGCTGGGAATGCCGCGGGGCGCGGACGCGACCACCATCTTCTTCATGGCCCGGCTGGACGGTACCAACCGCATCGTCGAGGTCGACCGGGCGACGGCCCGGGTCCGCAGCTGGACCCAGCCTCTGCCCTCGGGCTTCTCCTCTCTGAGGTTCTCGTCGGACCACGTGGCGCTGTACGCCGGCGTGAGCAGCCCCAAAGCCCTGGTCGTGCCGCGCTCCGACCTGTCGGCAGACCCGGTCGAGGTCAGCCTGGACGCCGGCACCAGCCCGGGGCCGGCGGAGGGCCTGGCCGTCGTCGGGGACTGGCTCGTCCACCGGCCCAGCGGGGGCCGGGTCGTGAAGGCGGTGCCGATCGCGGGCGGCCCCTCTGTCTCCCTGCTCACCTCTTCCAACCAGGGCGTCTCCACCCCCGCGGACGGAACGGCCCTGTTCGTCGGAGGTACGACCGCCGACGACTGGGGGTTCCAGCGCATCACCCCGGGTGCGGAGGGCGCGGCGCCCGTCGTCACCCAGGTCAAGGCGCTGCCGAAGCCGCCGTACAAGATCCAGGGCCTCGCCCTCGACCAGGGGCGGCTCTTGGTCGCCGACGACAGCTGGGGCGGGTACCGCGACACCTACGTCCGGACCGTCGCCCCGACCGGCACGCCCGAGTTCGGTGCGCGCTCCTCGTACGACGGAACCGACATGTTGCTCCACAGCTGCCCGACAGCGGAGGGCGGCTGCTCCCTGTACGGCACGGCCGACAACCGTGCGGTCTGGCTGTCGAAGGACTCGGCGAGTTACGACCGGCTCCGGGTCAACGGGCCCGGCCAGTACGACTTCTGGGAGCGTGGCGTCCCCGCGGGCGGGCGGATCACCGACGTGTCCGGCGAGTACCTGATCCATACGACCGCGGACCAGCTGACCGTCCTCAAGATCGACAGCTCCGGCGTCCCGGCCGTCACCCGCGCCTCGGGCGCAGCCGCCCTCTCCGGCGACGTCCTGTGGACCGCCGGTGCGACGGTCGGCAGCGTCACCGCGTACAACCTGACGGAGAAGAAGACCACCGAAACCCTCACCACCGACGCCGGCTGCACCCCCACCGAACTCCAGGCGCTCGGCCGCTACCTGTACTGGACCTGCGACGGCCGCGCCGGTGTATACGACCGTACGGCGAAGAAGTCCGTGCCGGTCCCGGCGGACGAGGCGAAGCTCGGCGACGGGTACGTCGTCACGCACGACAAGGCCGCCGGGAAGCTGACGCTCACCACGGTCGCGGACGGCACGCCCGCGAGCCGGGTCATCGGTGACCTGCCCGACACCGGCGTCTCGCAGCGGGACGTGCGCTGGACGGTGGACGAGTCCGGCGCCAACGCCGCGTACGTGGACGGCCAGGAGCGCGTACACCTGGTGCCGTCCGGGGTGCCGCAGCAGCCGCTGCGCCTGCTGGCGCCGCCGCGGTGGAACGCGGAGTACGTCGAACCCCACACCGTCGACACGACACCGGACACCCTGACCACCCTGCTGCTGTCGAAGCCGTCCGCGAACTACCGGGTGACCGCCCGCAACCGTGCGACCGGCAAGGTCTACAGCGACGGCAGGGACGGCGGGGCCGCCCGCGGCGAGCTGAAGGTCGGCTGGTTCGCCGTCGACGGCACGCAGCCCGGTGACGCGTTCCTGCCCAACGGCACCTACGACTGGACGGTCACCGTCACACCCGCCGACGGCGTCGGCGCGCCGCTGGAGGTGCGCGGCACGGTGCGGCTGCGCGACGGCAGCCCGGTGCGCCACGACCACGTGGGCTCGTCGGGGTACCCGGACGGCATCGGCGACCTGCTCACCCTCAACTCCTCCGGCGGCCTGACCTTCCAGCAGGGCACGGGCAAGGGCGCGTTCTCCGGCAAGGTCTCCGGCAGCGGCTGGGCGACGAGCGTGCGGGCGGTGCCGGTCGGTGACCTGAGCGGCGACCGCTGCAACGACGTTCTCGTCAGATTCAGCAGCGGGACGGTGCGGCTGTACAGGCCGGCCTGCAACGCCGCGCTGACGCCGTCGACGCCGTACACCACGATCTCGACGGGCACCGGCTGGAACCAGTACGACGTGCTCACCTCGCCCGGTGACGTGAACAAGGACGGGCGGCCGGACCTGATCGCCCGCACCGCTTCCACCGGCGCGGTCTACCTCTACAAGGGCACCAGCACCGGCAAGCTGTCGTCCCGCGTGAAGCTGTACGACAACTGGAAGACGTACAAGAAGGTCGTGGGCGCCGGGGACCTGAACGGCGACGGCATCGGCGACCTGGTCGCGCAGGACAGGACCAACGCGCTGTACCGCTACTACGGCACCGGCAAGGGCACCTTCTCCTCACGGGTGAAGCTGTCTGCGAGCTGGGGCGTGTCCTACAACGCGGTCGTCGGGGTCGGCGACATCACCGGGGACGGCGCGGCCGACCTCGTCGCGCGCGACACCGCCGGTGTGCTCTACCGCGTCCCCGGCACCGGCAAGGGCTCGTTCGGGTCGCGTGTGAAGATCGCGACCGGCTGGCAGGGCTACAAGGGCCTGTTCTGATGCGCCTGTTGTAACAAGCTGTGACGCATGTCACGCCCCTGGTGAGGGAATCGCTGGGGGCATGACAGATGACGCCATACGCAGTGCGCCGCCCTCGGACGAGGAGCGGCTGGCCCAACTCGGCTACCAGCAGGTCCTCGCCCGCCGGATGTCGGGGTTCGCCAACTACGCCGTCTCCTTCACGATCATCTCGGTCCTCTCCGGCTGCCTGACCCTGTACCTGTTCGGCATGAACACGGGCGGCCCGGCGGTGATCACCTGGGGCTGGGTCGCCGTCGGCCTGATGACACTGTTCGTCGGCCTGTCGATGGCCGAGATCTGTTCCGCCTACCCGACCTCCGCGGGCCTGTACTTCTGGGCCCACCGGCTGGCGCCCGCGCGGTCGGCCGCCGCGTGGGCGTGGTTCACGGGCTGGTTCAACGTGCTCGGCCAGGTGGCGGTGACGGCCGGCATCGACTTCGGGGCGGCGTCCTTCCTGGGCGCGTACCTGAACCTGGAGTTCGGCTGGGAGGTCACCCCCGGCCGGACGATCCTGCTCTTCGCCGGCATCCTGATCCTGCACGGCCTGCTGAACACCTTCGGCGTACGGATCGTCGCTCTCCTCAACAGCGTCAGCGTGTGGTGGCACGTGCTGGGCGTCGCGTTGATCGTCGGCGCGTTGACCTTCGTACCGGACGAGCACCAGTCGCCGTCCTTCGTCTTCGGCGAGTTCGTCAACCACACGGGCTGGGGCAGTGGGGCGTACGTGGTGCTGCTGGGTCTGCTGATGGCCCAGTACACCTTCACCGGCTACGACGCCTCCGCCCACATGACGGAAGAGACCCACGACGCGTCCACGGCGGGCCCGAAGGGCATCGTCCGCTCCATCTGGACCTCCTGGATAGCCGGTTTCGTGCTGCTGCTGGGCTTCACCTTCGCCATCCAGTCGTACGACGGCGCCCGCACCTCGCCGACCGGTGCGCCGCCCGCGCAGATCCTGCTCGACGCGCTCGGCGCGACCGCCGGCAAGCTGTTCCTGCTGGTGGTGATCGGCGCGCAGTTGTTCTGCGGGATGGCGTCGGTGACGGCCAACAGCCGCATGATCTACGCCTTCTCGCGCGACGGCGCGCTGCCGTTCTCGCGCGTGTGGCACACGGTGAGCCCGCGCACGCGGACGCCGGTCGCGGCGGTGTGGCTGGCGGCCCTGGGCGCGCTCGTCCTCGGCCTGCCGTACCTGATCAATGTCACGGCGTACGCGGCGGTGACGTCGATCGCCGTGATCGGCCTGTACATCGCGTACGTCGTCCCGACACTGCTGCGACTGCGAAAGGGGGCGGCGTTCGAGCGGGGGCCGTGGCATCTGGGCCGGTGGTCGACGGCGGTCGGAGTCGTGGCGGTCGGCTGGGTCGGCGTGATCACGGTCCTGTTCATGTTGCCGCAGGTCTCCCCGGTCACCTGGGAGACGTTCAACTACGCCCCCGTCGCCGTCCTCGTCGTCCTGGGCTTCGCCGCGACGTGGTGGCTGGCGTCGGCACGGCACTGGTTCCTGAACCCCGCCCATGAACGCACAATGGCCCGTGAGGCGTCGCGTTCCGGGGCGCCCGACCCCGTTGATCCGTAACGCCCGTGGTCGCCTGTCCGCGCCCCGACGAGGCCGTGTCCCGGATACCCGATCGGCGACACGGCCTCGTCCGGCTATGCTCGGGGAGGCAACATCGCCTGGGCCGTTAGCTCAATTGGCAGAGCAGTGGACTTTTAATCCATTGGTTGTGGGTTCGAGTCCCACACGGCCTACCGGAGAGCCCCAGTTCAGACCGTGTCTGGACTGGGGCTCGAGGTGTTTGCGGGGCGTTGGAGATCGTTAGCTGGCCCGCTGCTGGCCCGAAGGGCAGACGATCAGGACATGAAGCGGCCCTGGCCAGCGACGGGGGACGCCGGTAGGGGCCGCGGGTTCGGTCAGGGCTTGAGCCCAGACCTAGTGCCGCGGCAGGCAACGTTTGCCCGTCAAGGAGCGGCGTCCGGTGCGTGCTCTCGGCGTGCCGGCCGGAAGTCCTCGTACTGGACGTACTTGGGCTTTCGGCCGGTGCGGCGAGAGGGCGTGCCGGGCGTCGCGACGGGGCGAACGTTGCCTGCCGCGGCACTAGTAATTACCGTCAGGGCTTGGGCGGGGTGACGAAACCCCGCACAGGCCGCTCCTGCTGCGGATCGCGGGAGTCGGGCTGATGCGCGCGCTTCCACGCCGCCACCAGCTCCGCGTACCGCGGGTCGATCCACTCAGCCATGCGACACCTCCAGCCGTCAGCCTACGGGCGGCTGGGGCTTCGGCATGGGACGGATCGTGCACTCGGGCGCGTGCTGGCACTTCGCCGCCACAGACACGAGCGTTTCGTCAGAGGGCGGCCCCCACAGCTCAGGATCCGCATCCCAGCCGAGTTCCGTGATCTTCTCGCGGGTCCGGTTCAGGATCGGCGGGTCGTAGTGCGTCGGGTCGTAGCCGGGGTAGTGGTGGACGAAGCTGCCGAGGCTCTCGCACAGCTCCGCGTACAAGACGGTGTGCAGGATCAGTGCGTGCCATCTCTCGTCGACGATGCGGGAGAGGGCCAGCCCCGTGGTGGGGTTCTTCGCGCAGGCCGTCACGAACTTCAGCGCCTCCTCGACGACGCGGCCGGCCATCTCCTCGGGCATGTCCGGGTTGGCGTCCAGGACGGTGCCGCGGCAGCTGGAGAACTGCTGGTCGGTGATGAGGAGCCGCGGGATCGCGGGCACTGGGCCGGGCTTGGGGTCCGGGTCAGGGCCGGGGTTGGGAGGTACGCTCATGGGTGATCTCCATCGCTCGTTGCGGATGGGGATGGCCCGCCCGGGCCGGGAGTTCTTGCCGGATCCACCGGCCGGCGGGAGCCCGTGTAGCGGGGCATGGGCGTTGTGGGCAGCGCGGCCCGCACTCGTACACCTCCACGTCGAGGACATGGGCGCCGGACTTGCCCTGTGCGATCCCGGCGCTGACACCGCCACTCATCAGTGATGCGCTGCACCAGCAGCAGGCCCATCCCGAGTACTGCGCGCGGGTCAGCTCCGTGGCGGCCGGGAGCTCCGGGTGCCACGTCATCGGTTCGTCCCTGACTGCGCTCCAGCCCGCACTCGTCGGTAGCGAGGCCTGGGGTGTTGCGACACCGGCCGCGATCAGCGTCCCTTTCGGATCGACAGGCGGAGCAGGGCGCGGCCGGTGTCGCAGGCGCTGTCCTTTTCGGTGCGCCTGCACTGCTCACAGCCCTCTGTGTGATCGAAAAGGACGCGCATGGCCTGCTGGCCGACGCACGTTCGGCACGCCCGGGGGAACCACTGGCATTCGCCGTCGAGGCGCCTCGTCTTTCGCGGGCCGAGGTCGACGGCTGTCTCCGGGGTGAGGGCGATGCCGTCCCACACACACGTTGTGCCGCGGATCTGCTGCTCTGACAGACCGTTGAGGCTGGGGAGAGGCGGTTCGGCGAGTGCACTGGCAGCCGGCGTGCTGGTGGTGTTCATCGCACGGCCTCCAACCCGCGTGTCGGCGTCGGCATCTGGTACACGAAGCCGAGCGCCTCGGCGAGCTGGGTGAAGAGCCGCTGTGCCTCGGCGCGGGACATGACCAGGTCGGCTGTACCGCGCAACTCGTCGACCGCGTACAGCGCGAGTGGCACGCGGACCTCGCCGGTGGCGCTGACGGTGGTGAGCGCCTCGTGGCGGCGGGTGGAGGCGTGCAAGCGGGCAGGCAGTAACTCCATGTCGTGCCCCGTTCGGTAGGTGACTGAGTGCGGAGCGTCACCGTAGGGGCGTGGGCAAGAGAGAAGGGGGACAGATTGTCCCCCTGTCCCAGACTGTCCCCCTGGTCAGCCCGTTGCGACGCCTACCTTCTCGGCGAGCTGGCCGGCCTCCGTGCGCATGGCGCGTGGGGCATTGCGCCACAGGTCCGCGGCGACATACCGCGCGGACGGCGTGTACGAGACGGTCTCGGCGCTGATCCGGTGCGCCATCTGCATGACGTGCAGGGCGGCCGTGCGGTCGCCGCGCTGGAGGTGCCCGCGAGCAACCTCCACCCACAGGCGGGCGCGGCGCTCGCCGGAGGGCATGGTGTCGGGGTCGATGTCGTCGGCCAGGCCCAGGGCTTTCGCGGACTTGCGCAGGTCGGTCGCGACGGAGATGGCGTGGAAGTCCACGTTCGCCCGTCCGAAGACCGTGCTCGGGTGTACGTAGCTGGCGGGCAGGGACTTCGCGACCTGGTCGCCCTTGTCCCAGTACCGCCAGGCGTCGCCCTCACGGCCCTCGCGGGCGGCGGTGACGGCGGCGTGCAGCTGGAGTGCGCCGTAGATGCCGCGCCAGTCCTCGGGTGCGTCGTCGAGGTGGGGGCGGATCAGGTCGGCGGCTTCCAGGACGACGCGCAGCGCTTCCTCGGGGTACGCCGTCTCGCGCAGGATGTTGCCCATGTTCCAGGCCGCTGCGGCGATGGCCGACGGCGCATCGGCGTCTTGCGCGGCGGACAGGGCGCGGTCGGCGACGACCCATGCCATCTCGGCTGGGGCGACGTAGGCGGTGGCCTGTCCGGTGAGCCGGTAGACGTCGGACAGGGCGACGAGGGCGGCCCGCCGTTCGTCGCCGTCGAGCGTGCGCACGGTCGCCTCGGCGTCCCGGATCAGTTCCGGTAGCTGGGCGCCGACCTCGGTTCGGTTGTGGGGCGACGTGTGCCATTGGCGCCAGGTCTGGTCCACACGGCCCTGGAGGATCGACGGATCCCTCGGAGCGTCCGAGCTGCGCGTGGCGAGGGTGCGTTGCATGACAGCGGCCCAGATGGCCGGCATGCCCGGGTGGTTGAGCCTGCCGAGCGGCACTGTGCTCGCTGGGCCGTCGTCGTTGCCAGTGATGACGGACAGATCGTGCACCTGGAGGGCGGCGGCCAGTCGCAACAGCAGCTCGTGACTGCGCAGTTCGCGGTCGCCCGCCTCGATCTTCTTCAGCCAGTCGACGCCACGGCCGCAGAGCTGGGCGAGGGCAGCCCGGGACATTCCGCGGGACTCCCGTAGGACCCTGATCCGTTCGCCGACGCCGAGTTCCGCTGAGAGATCCACGCGTGCCCCCTCGGGTGCCGGTGCCGTTGGGGCCAGGGTACGGCGGCCGTCAATGGCCACGGGCATGACGAAACGCCCCCTGCATTGCCGTGTGGCAACGCAGGGGGCGTTCGCTGTTCAGCGGGCGAAGAGGGCGATGGTTCCGAACACGTTTCGATCCGGCCGACCGCGGTGTTGTTGACAGGGGTGAGCTCACTCCACTGCGTCAGGGCCCGAAGTCCAGGTGCCCAGCCCGATCTCGGCAGTGATGCCGGGCCCGAAGCCGGCCATCAGGCCGCGGTCGCCGTCGAAGGCCGATGCCTCGTCGAACATGCGCGCCGTGGCGTCGAGCACCACCGCGCTCGCGATGTTGCCGTATTCCGTGAGCGTGGCACGGCTGAAGCGGAACGCTTCGGGGGGCACGTCGAGGAAGCGGCTGAGGTCATCCAGAATGCGCGGTCCACCCGCGTGGATGATGTAGAAGTCCAGCTTGCCGGCGTTCCACTCGTGCTCTTCCGCGAGCGCGCTCAAGGCCGGGGCGAGGGGCTCCATGGTGCCGGGCACACGCTTGTCGAGCTGGAAGTGGAAGCCGGTGGAGCGGACGGCGTAGGAGATCCAGCTCTCGGTGTTCGGGATGACGTACGAGCCGTTGCCTTCCAGACGGATTCCGGTGCCGCCGTTGCCCCGGACCACGGCGGCGGCGATACCGTCACCGAACAGGCCGTTGGACAGGAGCGACCCCACACCGACATCAGTGGGCTGGTAGCACAGCGAGCAGAATTCGCAGGCGACGATGAGCACATTGGCGTCGGGGTACGCCGTGCAGAAGTCGTGGGCCCGGTTGACGGCCGCACCGCCCGCGGCGCAACCGAGTTGGGCGATCGGCAGCTGCCGCGTCTGTGGCCGGAAGCCCATCGTTTTCATGAGCCAGGCCGTTGGCGGCGGCATCATGAAGCCGGTGCAGGAGACGTAGATCATCAAGTCGATCTGCTCCGGCTCGAGTTCGGCGTGACCGAGTGCCTGGGTCACCACGGCGGGGACGCGAGCCTTGGTTTCGGCCTCATAGATGACACTGCGTTCGTCGAAGCCAGGGTGCTGCAGCACCCTTTCTATTGGCTGTATGAGGTGGCGTTTCCGCACCCCGGTGTGGGCGATCAGGTCGAGGACGAGGTCGAGTTGCGGATGGTCGCTGTGCAGCCTGCGAGCCAGTTCGAGGGTTTCGTCGTTGGTGATGACGTACTCGGGGACCGCGATTGCCGGTTTGCAGAGAACAGCCATGAATCTCCTCCTCGCGGACTGGATCCATACGGTGCGGTTCTGCACGGGGTGAGGTTCTACGACCTGTCGTGGAAGGGAAATTCCACGCGCGGGGACGGGGGCGGCATTACCTCGCTACCAGGTGACGGGCAGTGCGAGGGGATAACGCCAGATCGACGTTGTGTTCCAGCGCACTTCTTCGGCCGCTTTCGCCAGCCGCATTTCGGGAAGGCGTTGAAGAAGCGATCCGAATGCCACCTCGAGTTCCGTGGCGGCGAGCGGGGCGCCGAGACAGTGGTGCCCGCCCCAGCCGAAGGTCATGTGCTGCGGACCGGACCGTTCCAGGTCCAGCTCGTCAGGCCGGTCGAACTTCCGGCCGTCCCGGTTGGCCGTCAGGTAGGACACGTGCACGATGTCCCCTGCGCGGATGGTCACTCCGCTCAGTTCCACGTCTTCGGTCGCGACGCGGGGAATGCCGACTCCCTTACGGAAGGGGATGAATCGCAACAGCTCGTTGATCGCTTGCGGGAGCATCTCCGGGCGGGCGCGCAGCACGGCCAGCTCATCGGGTCGAGTGAGCAGCGTGTAGGCGATGTTCGCGATCTCGTACGTGGTCGTGTCCTGGCCGGTGATGAGCAGGACCATCGCCATGACGGTCAGTTCCCGGTCGTCGAGGATCTCGTCCCCGTCCCGGGCGGTCGCCAGGGCGCTGATCAGGTCGTCCCCGGGATTCTGGCGCCGGTGCGCGGTCAGCGTGGCGAAGTACGCACGGAGGTCGGCTTTGGCTCGTACGGCCTTGTCCCGGTTGTCGACGCCGATGTCCATCATGGTCCGCGCGTGCGCACGCAGTTGCGACCGGTCGGCCTCGGGGATGTCGAGGACCTCGCAAATCGTGGTCAGGGGCAGGGGATTCGCGAGGTGCTCGACAAGGTCGGCAGGCGGGCCGTATTCCGTCATCCCATCCAGCAGTTGGTCCACCACGTGCTGGGTGCGAATCCGCATGTGCGCCATGTGGCGCGGTGCGAACCCCTTGGAAATCAGGCTGCGCAGACGGCTGCTGGCCGGTGGGTCCATCAAGTTGATCGCTTCGTCCTGAACGATGGGCTCCGGGGTCATCCGCGGGAAGTCCCGGCCGATGATGGCATTCCGGCTGAAACGCCGGTCGGTGGTCACCGTCTGCACGTCCTCGTAGCGGGTGACGAGCCAGGCTTCCTCCTCCCCGTGCGGAAGGCGGATCCGGGCGACAGGCTCCTCGGTCAGCAGCTGCTTGAGCTGCGGATCGAATTCGAGGGCTTCGGCGAATTCGAAGGGACAGTGCCGTACGTTCGAGCCGTGTTTCATATGCAGCTCCATGTGTGGGACATAGAGGGCAAACCGCAACATTTGGGCTGAACACGGCATTAGTACCCGATCGCCAGTGGAGTTACACGCGCCGCTGCCCGCCCCGGCATCCTGGGCATGCCATGGCCGCACATCGCGGGCCGCGGACGGCTGCGCTGAGCGTCACGAGAACGTGCGGGTCGACCCGCGGATTCGGCTGAGTCCCCGTGAGTTCCACCATGGTGACTTGGCGGGCGTCGACGCGATGGCGCAGTCGTGCGGCATCTCCACCGGGAGCCGCCCGCCGGCTTCGCCGCAACTGCGCGGCGCCGCGCGCAGGATCGCCCCGCGCACCCCCACGGGGCCCCGCCGTTACTCCGACGCCGCGACCGACGGACCCACCGAGCTCACCACCCCACGCCCGTCGCCGTGAGTGGTTGTTCGGTCCAGAGGATCTTTCCGGTCGGGGTGTAGCGGGTCCCCCACCGGGCGGCGAGCTGGGAGACGATGTACAGGCCCCGGCCGCCCTCGTCGACCGTGCGGGCGTGGCGTAGGTGTGGTGCTGCGGCGCCGGTGTCGTGGACTTCGCAGGTCAGGGTGTCGGTTCGGATGAGGCGAAGGCGTACGGGGGGTGTGCCGTAGCGGACGGCGTTGGTGAGCAGTTCGCTGACGATGAGTTCGGCCGCGTAGGAGGTGGCCCCGTCGACGTGCCAGGCCGCCAGGTGGTCGCGTGTGAAGCTCCGGGCCCGCGCCGGGCTCGTCGGGTCGTGGGGCAGTTCCACGGCGGCGGCGTGGTCGGTCGGGAGGGCCCCGTGCGGGCGAGCAGGAGTACGGCACCGTCGGCATCGCCGCCCGCGGGGAGAGCGTAGACCGCCGCGTCGCACAGATCCCTGAGCGGGCGGTCGGGATGCGCCACGGCCCGGCGTACGGGGTCGGACGCGTCGGCGCCCTCCGACCCGAAGGCCCCGGTGCGGAAGGCGAGAACGCTGCCCTCGTCGAGCGGGACCGTGGTGGCGGCGAACGGGACGGGCTCGCCCGCGCCCAGGGGCGGACCCTCCGGCAGGTCGGGAAGGAAGGTGTGGCCGTCGGGGTGTACGACCAGGGGTGACAGGCTTCCGGCGCGCGCGAGCGTGCACGTGCGCGCGAACGGGTCGTAGACGCCGTACAGGCAGTCGGCCGTGACGGGCTCCTGGTGCGCGGTGCGCTCCGCGGCCAGCCGGGTGACGGTGTCGTCGAGGCGGGCCAGCAACTCGTCCGGATCCAGGTCGAGGACGGCGAGGGCGTTGATGGCCATGCGCAACTGCCCCATCGTGGCGGCGGTTTCGATGCCGTGGCCCACCACGTCGCCGACGACCAGTGCGGTGCGCGCACCGGGCAGGGCGATGGCGTCGAACCAGCATCCGCTGCTGCTGCCCGGCACGTGCACATGGGCGGTCTCCAGGGCCGGCGGGCTCGGCACCCGATGGGGCAGCAGCCGGCGCTGCACGGTCGACGCGATGGTGTGATCGCGCTCGTAGCGGCGGGCGTTGTCCAGGCTGAGCGCGGCGTGCGAGGCGAGGTCGGTGGCGACGGTGACGTCCCGCTCGTCGTACGGATCGGATCCGTGCAGGCGGTACAGGCTGACCAGCCCGAGCACCGCACCCTGCAGCGTCAGCGGAACGGTGAGCAGACTGCGGGCGCCGAATGTCTCGATCATCAGGGCCTGCGCGGGGTCGGCGGCCAGCCATTCGGTGGCGTCGCTCAGGTCGGCGAGCCGGGACAGGAGATCGGACAGGCAGCGCGCCTGCGGTGTGCGGTAGGGCGTGCTGCGCACCTCCCCCTCCGGCCGGGGTGGCGTGGTGTCCGCCCCGCATGCGGCCGCGCACCGGAGCGGGACGCCGCGCCCCAGCGGGGCGGGAGGTGGCTCCTCCCCGCGCAGGACGTCGTCCACGACGTCCACCACCGCGATGTCGGCGAACCCCGGCACCAGGGCCTGAGCGCACTGTCGGCAGGTGACCGTGACATCGAGGCTCCGCCCGACGGCCGCCCGGACCGCGGCCGACGCCACCTCCCGCCGCCGCGTCCGGTCGCGCTCGGTGACGTCCTGCACGGCCACGACCAGGCCGCGGAAGCCTGCGCCGAGGTCGTCGAGACCGTCGAGACGGTGCGCGGACAGGCTGTACGTCCGGCCGGAGGGCGACCCGTCGGCCCGGTGGTACGCATGCTCCAGCAGAAGCGGTGACGAGTCGCCCAGCGCCTTCCGCAGTTCCCGCTCGACCTCGCCCGCCTGCTCGTCGTACGCCGCACTGGTCCACCGCACCCGCAGGTCCTCGTCCAGGACGTACCAGGTGGCAGAGGGCAGCGGAGCGGGCGATTCCGGGTCTTGGAAGTCCGACACGCGCTCTCACCACCTCGCCTCCACGATCCGACACCGGCTGGGCCTCCGCATCCGGAAGGTGCTCACCGAGGAGGGCGCCTCGGTGAAGCGCGTTCTGGTGAGCGGGAGTGTGCTTGGCGTGACGCGCGTGTCCGCCAGAGCGCCGTGGGGCGAACGGAAATCCTGACGTCGAATGCGTGACCTCTGCGGTCGGGCTTCGTTGGGTGGGGGAGGAGATCGTCGGGGCGGAGCCGGGCCGGGGGTGGGGATGAGCGGGCTGCGCAAGGTCGCCGAGCCGTTCGTTGTGTCCGGCCCGTCCGGGGTGGCGATCCGTACCCGGATCAAGCACCTCACCGCGCAGGACGAGACGGTTCTTGCGCTGGTCGGCGCGCATCTGGGTTCGCTCGCCTCGCGGGACCTCAAGGCGCGGTGCGCGGACGGTCTGGAGCACTCCACCGACCGGTGGGCAACGCGTAAGCGTGAGCTGACCCCGCTCTCGTCGGCGCGCTGGGCCGGGGCGATCACCAAGGCGTCGCACGACCAGTGGGCGCTCGCCCGCCGCTGCCAGTCGGCTCACATCCGCACTCTGGAGGCCGGGATTGCCACGATCGCGCACCGGCTGGCGCAGCCGGTCGGGCAGAAGGGATCGAAGAGCGCGCCGGGCGGCTACCGCTCCCGGCGGTTCTCCTACGACCTGTCCGGCACCGCCGGCCACCGCGATGCCCAGGTCCGGCACGCCCTGACCCGGCTGCTGCACTGGGCCAAGGGCTGCGGTGTGGCCGCGATCGCCATCGAGGATCTTGGACTTCGCGGCGGAGAAGACCCGCGAGAAGCACGGCCGCAAGAAGCGGTTCCGACAGCTCATCTCCGGCATGCCCACCAGCAGGCTGCGCGCCCGGCTGTCCTCGATGGCCGACGCCACCGGCATCGCGATCATCGCGGTCGACCCCGCGTACACCTCGAAGTGGGGCGCCCAGCACTGGCACAAGCCCCTCACCAGCAAGAACCGCACCACCACCCGCCACGACGCGGCCGCCGTGGCGATCGGCAGGCGCGCCCAGGGACACCCGATCCGGCTGGGGGTACCTCCCAGGCCCTTAAGACACTGGGGGAGGACGGCACCGCCCCACACGACCGGAGCGATCGTGCGGGGCATCGGACCGTCCAGGCCCGACCGGAGGTCCCTGGGCGTGAGGGACCCCGCCCCCGCATTCCCGGACCACGGACACGATCCGTGCGCGCCGGGTGCGGAGCGAACGCGGGGAACCAGAACGCCCAACACCGTTCGGGGCGTTCGGCTGAGCACGGGCCCTGGCAGCAGGACCCACTCCCGCTCAGTCTCTAGGAACGGTTCTTCCTGCTGATCCGTGTCAGGCCCGCGGCGATCAGCCGGATCGTGACGGTGGCCAAGATCGTCTCCATCCTGGTCTTCGTCGTCCTGGCGCGCCGACACCGCGCCTGCCCGGTACCCGCACCCCCACAGCCGGTCAGCCCAGCAAGTGCCCGTTCGGAGTCATCGCCGCCCCCTCGTACTCCGGCAGCACCACCACATCCACGCCCGCCCGGGCCAGCGCCCCGCTCCCGTCGGCCCCGGCGACGAACGTGTCCGGCTCCCGCCAGGCCGTCACCACCCGCCGCACCCCGGCGTCGAGGATCAACCGCGCACACGGCCGCGGCCGTGAGGCCCGGCGCACGCAGGGCTCCAGGCTGCTGTACACCGTCGCACCGGCCAGCCTCGGATCGCCGGGGTCGATCTTCGCCAGCGCGGCTTCCTCCGCGTGCACGACCGGATCCCCGGCCTCCCGCGAGTACCCCCGCGCGAGCTCGGTGCCGTCGTCCGCGACCACCACGGCCCCCACGCTGAACGCGGTCTTCGACGGGGGGCACTGCGCGGCCAGTTCACAGGCGAGCGCCAGCCAGTGCCGGTCGGCAGCCGACGGCAGCCCGCCGACGCCCGGTGCGGTGGGCTCGTAGCGCATGAGAACGACGTCACCGATGGCCCGCGTCTCCACCAGGCGCAGCCGCCCGCCCTGATACGGGCCGGGCCCGAAGAGCCGGGGCGCGTCCGGGTCCCCGACGAACAGCGGGGCGAGGACGAGGTGCAGTTCGTCCGCGAGGCCGTCCCGCAGCAGCTGGGTGTGGACGGTCCCGCCCCCTTCGACCATGAGCCGCCGCACTCCCCGTACGTCGTGCAGATGCTCGAGCAGCGCCCGCCAGTCGAGGCCGGGTCCGAGCGCCACGACGTCCGCGGCGAGGTCCGCCGCCCGGAGCCGCCGGGCGCCCTCCGTCGTCGTGTAGACGATCTTCTCCCCGCCCGTGTGCCAGAACTTGGCGGCCGGGTCCAGGTCTCCCGAGCCGCTGACCGTGACCTTCAGCGGATACTCCGGCTTCCCGGCGGCCACGCGGGCGGCACGCCGCTCGGGCGAGTTGACCAGCAGCCGGGGGTTGTCGGCGCGGATCGTGCCGGCGCCGACCAGGATGGCGTCGACGGATGCCCGTACCTCGTCGACCCGGTCGAAGTCGGCGGGGCTGGAGAGCAGGAGGCGCTCGGGGCCGGTGTCGTCCAGGTAGCCGTCGAGGGAGACGGCGGCGGACAGCAGGACGTGGGGGAGGGGCATCGGCGCACCCATCTGGGAAACGGCCGGGACGGCCGGAGACGGCGGGGCTTGGTTCAAGTTTTAAGCAAACCTACACTGGTCGTATGACGACTCGCTGGCTCACCCCCGAGGAGCAGCGCGCCTGGCGCGCGTACATCGCGGCCGCCCACCTCGTGGAGGATGCGCTCGACCGGCAGCTCCAGCAGGAGGCCGGCATGCCGCATCTGTACTACTCCATCCTGGCCAACCTCTCCGAGACCGACGAGCGCCGGCTGCGCATGACCGACCTCGCGGAACGGCTGAAGATCACCCGCAGCCGGCTGACATACGCGGTGACCCGGCTGGAGAAGGACGGCCTGGTGCGGCGGGAGGAATGCCAGTGGGACAAGCGGGGCAGCGTCGCCGCCCTGACGGACGAGGGGATGGCGGTCCTGGAGCGTGCGGCGCCGGGTCATGTCGAGACGGTACGTGCCCTGCTCTTCGACCACCTCACCCCGCAGCAGGTGGGTCAGCTGGAGGAGATCTTCACGGGCGTGACCCGGGCCCTCCAGGGTGACGACCCGCAGAGTGCGCCCACCGATGTCCCCTGGCTGCGCCGTTCGTCGCCCTGTTCGTGAGCCGCGTCACACATCGCCGGCCCCACCTCATCCGCGTTGCTTCAAACTTCAAGCATGGGTAGGGTCCCTGATCGAGAGGCTGCTTCAAAACTGAAGCAGCTGGTACGGTATCGGAGGCCCGCATGCCCGACTTCCCCGCCGCCACGCCGCGCGCCCGCGTCCGGGTACCGCTGCGCTTCCACGACGGCTACAGCGTCGACGCCGAACTGGTCACCTTCCACGGCCTGACCGACGGCCAGGAACACGTGGCCGTCGTCCTCGGCGACCCCGGGCCCGTGCCCCTGGTCCGGCTGCACTCCGAGTGCCTGACCGGCGACGTCTTCGGCTCCGCCCGCTGCGACTGCGGCCCCCAGCTGCGCGAGGCGGTCGAGCGCATCGCGGCCCGCGGCGGCGTCCTGCTCTACCTCCGCCAGGAGGGCCGCGGCATCGGCCTCTACAACAAGCTCGACGCCTACGCCCTCCAGGACCAGGGCCTGGACACCTACGAGGCGAACACCGCCCTCGGCCTCCCGGAGGACGCCCGCGACTACACGTCGGCGGCCCAGATGCTCCAGGCCCTGTCCGTCACGGACCTGGACCTGCTGTCCAACAACCCCGACAAGGCCGACCAGCTGCGCACGCTGGGCCTCACGGTCCGCGACCGTATCCCGACGGGCGTCTTCACCACCGCCCACAACGTCCGCTACCTGCGCGCCAAGGTCCTGCAGACGCAGCACACCCTGCCGCTCGGTCAGCTGACGGAGCTGAACGCGGGCTGAGCGGGAGGGTCGCCGGGCGGACACAAACCCTGGCGCGACCGGCCCCGCGGATGGCGTACACTGGTGTCATACCGACGCGGGGTGGAGCAGCTCGGTAGCTCGCTGGGCTCATAACCCAGAGGTCGCAGGTTCAAATCCTGTCCCCGCTACTGAAGGTCTGAGGCCGGAATCCAGTTCATGGATTCCGGCCTCAGGCGTTACCGGACATGACCGAGGGTTACCGGCATGTCATCCGGTCGGTCCATCCGGCTCGCCCCCCGCCCCCGCTCCGGAAAACCTGGACGGACGAGGCGGTGCGTGGACGTGCGTGGCGGGAGACGAGGGTGCGGCCTGCGGAGGCTGAAGGAGAGGCGCCGTACGCCCGAGGGGGCGGGCGGTTGCCTGAGGAGACGGTCCCTGGCCACGGGCTCGGCGGTGAGGCCGCGCGCCTGCAGGCCGGCCGGAGCGAGGCGCGGCGGATCTCGTACGCGCGCACCTTCGTCCGGGCGCTGCCCGCGCTGCTGCTCGTCACCGGCGGCGTCTACGACTACGTCACACCCCGCCCCTACACCGCGGCCCCCCTGTTCACCGCCGCACCCCTGGTCGCCGCCCCGCTGCTGTCCCGGCGGGCCACGATCCTCACCGGCATCGCGTCCGTCACCGTCGCGCTCGGGCTGCACATCCGGTACGGCACGGCGTTGCGCGTCGACGCGCTCACCGAGCTCGTCACCGTGACGACGGTCGCCGTGCTGGCCGTGCTCATCAATGCGCTGGTACGCCGCAGCCACGCCCGGCTCGACTCGGCGTGGAAGATCGCCGAGGCCGCCCAACGCGCGGTGCTGCCCGAACCCCTCGGGCGGATCGGCGGCTTCGACATCGCGGCACGCTACGAGGCGGCCCAGGCGGACGCCTTCATCGGCGGCGACCTGTACGCGGTGCAGGACAGCCCGCACGGCGTACGGCTCGTCGTGGGCGACGTACGGGGCAAGGGGATGGGCGCGGTGGGGGCCGTCGCCGTGGTCATCGGGGCGTTCCGGGAGGCCGCCGAGCAGGAGGCGACGCTTCAGGGGGTCGCCGAGCGGCTGGAGCGGGCGCTGACGCGCGAGGCCGCGCGGCGCGACGGCGTCGAGGCCACCGAGGGGTTCGCCACCGCCGTACTCGCCGAGCTGCCGCCCGGTGACGGGGTCGTACGGATCCTCAACCGCGGTCATCCGCCGCCGCTGCTGCTGTGTGCCGATGGCGCCGTACGTCCGCTGCCCGCCCGCGAACCCGCGCTACCGCTCGGCATGGGCGATCTGGGCGCCTGGCCGGCCCGTGTGGAGGAGTCCCGTTTTCCGGACGGGGCGATGCTGTTGCTGCACACCGACGGCCTGTCCGAGGCCCGCGACGCGCACGGCAGGTTCTACGACCCCGCGGGGCGACTGGCGGGCCGCACCTTCCGCGGACCCGGCGAGCTGCTCGGCGCTCTGGCCGAAGAAGTGCGTCGGCACTCCGGGGGCGGGATGACCGACGACATGGCTCTGCTCGCCGTACGACGACCGTAACCGGACGTGATCGGGCGAACGCCCTCCGCATAACAACTGACATACAGTCAGAAACTGTGACGCCTTTGAAGCGTGGTCAACTCGCCCGATTTTCGCCGTTCATGGGCCTGTACGTCCGGCCGGAAATCGTTAAAGATCAAGTGGAACCGCTTGGAATTCACGCCCCGCTTCTATTAACGTCCGATAACGCAGCGCGGTCGTCCCAGCCGTCACAAGAGTCGGCTCCGTGCGCACGCGCCGAATCCCGTAAGGGAACCGGGGAACCACCAACTTGGGGTGAATCGGGCGTAAGTCGCCGTGGTAGCACGGCTGATTTACGCGCGTAGGAGACCTTCCTGCTCCGAACCCGTCAGCTAACCCGGTAGGCGAGAAGGAAGGAAAGGAGTACGCCTACGTGGCGTCCAACCGGCCTGCCCCAGAAGCCCCCTTCGTGCCGCCCCAGCGCTCCGGCGACACCGTCGTCTACGGCGGGCAGCGCACCGACGAGGGTCCCTGGGAGGAGTGGAACCCCACCGCGGAGTCCCTCCGCCCCGTACGCGGCCGGCATCGCGTCTCCAAGCAGCGCGGCGGTGGACTCGCCCGCAGCTCCACGGTTCTCGGCGTCGGCGTCATAGCCGCGGTCGGCGCGGGCGGCATGGCCAGCGCGCAGACCGGCAAGCCGCCGGTGTCGATCTCGATGCCCGACCTGCCGGCCGTGGGCGCGCTGATCTCCGACGACTCCGCCGACTCCGACACCTCCGCCGAGACCGCCACCGCTCCGCTCAGCGGCCTCGGCGTGACCACCGCGGACACCGCCCAGGGCACCACCGACGCCGGTGAGGCGCTGCGCACCCGCATCATCGCCCAGGCCGAACAGCAGCAGGACCAGGTCGACACCAAGGCCGCCACCGCCGCCAAGGCCGCCGCCGAGAAGGCCGCCGCCGAAGCCGCCGCCAAGGCCGAGAAGGAGGCCGAGGCCAAGGCCGCCGCCGCGAAGGCGAAGGCCGAGGAGGAGGCCCGCCAGAAGGCCGAGGCCGAGCGCCTCGCCCAGCTGGCCAAGCAGTACGCGCTGCCCACCTCCTCGTACACCATCACCTCGAGCTTCGGTCAGGCCGGTGCCCTGTGGTCCTCCGGCTACCACACCGGCCTCGACTTCGCCGCGCCGACGGGCACGCCGCTCAAGGCCGTGCACAGCGGCACGATCACCGAGGCCGGCTGGAACGGGTCGTACGGCTACAAGACCGTCCTCACCCTCGACGACGGCACCGAGATCTGGTACGCCCACCAGTCGTCCATCAACGTCAGCGTCGGCCAGAAGGTCACCACGGGCGAGGTCATCGGGCGCGTGGGCGCCACGGGCAACGTCACCGGGGCTCACCTGCACCTCGAGGTGCACCCCGACGGTGCGGGCAGCGGCATCGACCCGCTGGCCTGGCTGCAGAGCAAGGGCCTCAACCCCTGACAGCCGCTCCTTTCGAACCCCGGCGGTCCTGACGGCAACCCCCCCGACGTCAGGGCTGCCGGTTCGCGGTGTGTGCGGAACGGCTGTTGCCGGGACCTCATGGCGCCGATCGCTCGGCGCGCCGCTACGACTGGTACGGGTTGTACGCGGGATGCCGTTGGTACTGGGGATACGGCTGGTATGCGGGATACGGTGCCGTCATCGGCCAGGGCGGCACAGCCACCGGTACCGGCGGAGCCGTGACCCGCGCCGCATACTCCAGCGCCGGCCGCGCCACCTCCCGTCGGCGCCACAGCTCCCACAGCAGTTCGCCTTCCCGTACGACGAAGTCCGCGCCGGCCCGGCCCCGGCGCCCGCGATGCCGTAGGAACGCCAGCGACGTCGCGTACGCCTCGTACTGCGCCACCGCCCGCGCGGCCGGCTTCCCCAGGTGGTGCCCGGCGTACTCCCTGGCCAGCCGGCGCGCCCGCATCGAGCCCAGCGCGAACGGCATGGCCGGTGCCAGCCAGCCGGCGGCGACATAGGCCGGCAGTTCCTCGCGCACGGTCCGCAGCTCCCGCTGCCGGGTCCAGATCACCAACCAGGTCAGCAGTCCGAACGTGGGCACCATGAACCCGCCGTACACCGCGAAGAATCCGAAGTTGCCGAAGGTCGCCGAGCCGTTCCAGAACGCGTGCATGCCCATCGCGAGCAGCAGCCCGGACAGCGGCATCAGAACGCGCCGCAGATGCTGGCGCTGCCCGGCGAGCGCCGCGATGCCGAAGCCGATGCCCGTGAGGACGGTGAAGAGGGGGTGCGCGAACGGCGACATGATGACGCGGACGAAGAAGGTCGCCGCTGTGACGGAGGCGATGCCGCTGCCGCCGGTGAGCTGGTCGGTGCCGAAGGCGGTGCCGAGGTAGAGGATGTTCTCGGTGAACGCGAACCCGGTCGCGGTGACCCCGGCGATGACGACACCGTCGACGATCCCGGTGAAGTCCCGGCGGCGGAAGAGGAAGAGCAGGAGTATGGCGGCCGCCTTCGCGGACTCCTCGACGATCGGCGCTATGACGGTGGCGCCCAGGGTGTCCGCGCTCGCCGGATCGGCGGTCGCCGTCGCTATCCATCTCGTCGCGAAGCTGTTGGCGACGATCGCTATCAGCGCCGCCGCGCAGGCGCCCCAGGCGAAGGAGAAGACGAGGTTGCGCCAGGGGCCGGGCTCGACGCGGTCGAGCCAGCGGAAGGCGGCTATGAGGAGCGGTACCGGGAGGATCGCGAGGCCGAGGCCGACCAGAAATCCCTCGGTTCCGGTCTGTTCGCGGACGAGGGCGAGGATGACGAGGCCGGAGATCGCGAGCAGGGTGATCAGCGCGCCGTAACGCACCCACGTGCGCTGCCACCAGTGCGGATGCCGCCGCAGTGCGCCGCCGGTGGGAACGCTGGGGTGCGTCGGGTACGGGGGACTGGTGGCCACGGCATTGACCCTAACGAGGCAGGGGCGCCGCCCGCGAGGGCGCGAGGGCTCAGGCGCCGGTGGAGGACTGGTCGTGGTCCTGCTGGTGGTGCTCTTCGTGCTGTGCGTGTGCGTGTTCTGCGGGGTGCTGTTCGTGCTGTACGCGGCGGAAGAGCAGGTCGTTCACGACATGACCCTTGTCCAGGCCCTGGCCCTCGAAACGGGTGAGCGGGCGGAAGCCGGGGCGTGGCGCGAAACCGCCGTCGGGCCGGGTGTTCTCGAAGGCGGGATGCGCCGTGAGGACTTCGAGCATCTGCTCGGCGTACGGCTCCCAGTCGGTCGCGCAGTGCACGATCGCCCCCGGCCTGAGCCGGGTCGCGGCCAGCGTGAGGAAGGTCGGCTGGATCAGGCGCCGCTTGTGGTGCCGCTTCTTGGGCCAGGGGTCGGGGAAGTAGACGCGCAGCCCGTCGAGGGAGTCGGGGGAGAGCATCTCGCGCAGCAGGATGATGGCGTCGCCGTTGCCCACCCGGATGTTGGTGAGGCCGGACTGGTCGGCGAGGTTGAGGAGATTGCCCTGGCCGGGCGTGTGGACGTCCACCGCGAGGATGTTGGTGTCCGGGTCTGCGGCGGCCATCCGGGCGGTGGCCTCGCCCATCCCGAACCCGATCTCGAGCACGACGGGGTTGGCGTTGCCGAACAACTCCGTCAGGTCGATGACCCGCTGCCCGTCGATGTCCAGTCCCCACTTGGGCCACAGCCGCTGCAACGCGTCGGCCTGTCCGGCGGTCACCCGGCTCCGCCGCGGCTGAAAACTCCGAATCCGCCGCTCGAAGTGCGACCCCGCAGGATCCGCCTTGGGCCCACCAGGAAACCGCGGCCCCCCCTTCCCCCGCGTACGCCGAACAGAGACACCGGGGGTGGGGTGGGGGGTTTCGGGGGTGTGGAGAGAGTCAGACACAGTGGAGTCGATTTTACGCGGCCGAAAGACTGCGCCGGCTCGGCCCGTCAGCCCGCGGGCAGTCGTGCCGCCTGGGGCGGCACGGGTAGGCGCTGGGGTCCCCCCTCTGGGGGAGGCACCCCGTCAGCGCCGGGCTGCGCACCCCACCCCCGCCAGGTGCCACGCCGGTCCCGTGAACCCCGCTCAGCCCACGCCGGTCCCCCTCAGCTCACCGCACCCAACACTGACAACACCCTCCGGGCCACCGCCCTCCCGATCGGCAGAGACGCCGTAGCCGCAGGAGACGGCGCGTTGAGCACATGCACGGCCCGCTCCCCCTCCCGTATCAGAAAGTCGTCCACCAGCGTCCCGTCCCGCAGCACCGCCTGCGCCCGCACCCCCGAAGCCGCCGGCACAAGATCCCCCTCCGTCACCGCCGGCAACAGCCTCCGCACCGCCTCGGTGAACGCCCCCTTCGACACCGACCGCCGCACCTCCCCACCCCCGTACCGCCAGTGCCGCCGCGCCATCCGCCACGCCCCGGGCCAGCTCAGCGCCAGCCCCACCTCACGCGGCCGGATCACCCCCCACCCGTAGCCCTCGCGGGCGAGCGCCGGCACGGCGTTGGGCCCGACGTGCACACCCCCGTCGATCCCGCGCGTGAGATGCACCCCGAGGAACGGGAACGCCGGATCCGGCACCGGATAGACCAGACCCCGCACCAGCTCCGGCCGCCCCAGCTCGTAGTACTCGCCCCGGAAGGGAATGATCCGCATCCCCGGGTCGTCCCCGGTCATCCGCGCGATCTCGTCGCAGTACAGCCCGGCGCAGTTCACCAGCACCCTCCCCCGCACGACCGCCCCGTCCGCGGTCCGCACGGCGACCCCCAGCCCCGCCCGCCGGTCGACCCGCAGCACCTGTGCCCCGTACCGGATGTCCGCTCCGGACGCCTCCGCCAGCTGCCGCGCAACGGCGGCGAAGTCGCAGACGCCGGTCGTACCGACGTGGATCGCCGCCAGCCCCCGCACCTCAGGCTCGTACTCCTCGATCTGCGCCGCGACCAGCTCCCGTACCGGAATGCCGTTCTCCCGGCCGCGCTGCACGAGCGCGTGCAGCCGGGGCAGCTCCGCCCGCTGCGTTGCGACGATCAGCTTGCCGGTGACGGCGTGCGCGATGCCGTACTCCGCACAGAACTTCACCATCTCGGCCGCGCCCCGCACCGCGTACCGCGCTTTCAGGGAGCCGGGGCGGTAGTAGATCCCGCTGTGGATGACGCCGCTGTTGCGCCCCGTCTGGTGCCGGGCCGGGCCCCGCTCCTTCTCCAGCACCGTCACGCGCGTGCCCGGCGCGGCACGCGTGATCGCATACGCCGTCGACAGACCGACGATCCCGCCGCCGATCACCAGCACGTCGCAGTCGTAGGCGATCTTCCGCACCTGCTCCACCTCCCGGCTTCGATAGTGCACTGCGCCACTGACAATGCGCTCAAACCCGGGCGGGCCCTCAGCCGGCCCTTCGGCCTCAGGCCGGTGCCATCAGCAGCGGGCGGGCCCGTTCCCGCAGCTCCACCACGCGCGGTTCGTCGCCGTACGGCTCCAGACGGTGCAGGAGGTCCTTCACGTACTCGGTGGTCCGTGCGGAGGAGATGCGCCCGGCGACCTCGACCGCCCGCACGCCCTGCTCGCAGGCCGCGTCCAGGTTTCCGGACTCCAGTTCGGCGACGGCCGAGACGACGAGCCGCAGGCCGTGGGAGCGGACGTACTCCTCCGTCGGCTTCGACAGCGCCTGCTCGGTGAAGCGGCGGACCTGGCGGGGCGCCTTCAGGTCCCGGTAGCACTCGGCGGCGTCGGCGGCGAAACGGTCGTAGGAGTAGAAGCCGAGCCAGGACGGATCGCTGTCGCCCTCGCGGGACCGCTCCAGCCAGCCCTCGGCGGCCTTCAGGGCCGCTCCGGCCGCCTGGGCGTCACCCGCGCGCGCATGCGCGCGTGCCTCGACGAGCCGGAAAAAGCTCATGGTGCGGGCCGTGGCCAGTCCCCGGTTGCGCTCCAGCGCGGCCTGGGCGAGGTCGACGCCTTCGTCGCCGAAGCCGCGATAGGTGGCCTGGAGCGACATGGACGCCAGGACGTATCCCCCGAGGGGGACGTCGGCCGCCGCGCGGGCCAGGCGCAGGGCCTGGATGTAGTAGCGCTGGGCGGCCTCCTGTTGGCCGGTGTCGAAGGCCATCCACCCGGCGAGGCGGGTGAGTTCGGCGGAGGCGCCGAACAGGGCGCGGCCGACCTCGTCGGAGTACGAGCCGAGCAGCAGCGGGGCCGCCTCCACGCGCAGGCACTCCGGCACCATCGACGAACGCCAGTCGCCGCCCCCGTACTTGGAGTCCCAGCGCCTGGCGTCCTCGGCTGCCTCCCGCAGCTTCTGTACGTCGCTGTGGCCGACTTTGAGCGGTGCGCCGGAGCCCTCGGCGGGGTTCGCGTCCCGCGCGACCGAACTGTCGGCCGGGGTTATCAGCCACCGTGAGGCGGGCGTTGCGTATGCGCTCACTGCGAACGATCCGGCGAGCGACTGCCAGATGCCGCCGGAGCCTGCCCGGCGGCCGGCGAGGTCGAGGCGGTACAGCTCCGTCGCCGACTTCACCGCCTGCCCGACGTCCCGGGGGAAGGCGAGGCCCACCTCGGGTGCGGGATCCGCGTCCGCCAGGCCTATCTCGTGCAGCGGCACCGGGCGGCCGAGCTTCTGGCCGATGGCGGCCGCGATGAGGTGCGGCGCGGCACCCTGCGGCACCATGCCCTTCGACACCCAGCGCGCCACGGACGTCTTGTCGTAGCGAAGCGTCAACCCGCGTTGTGCGCCGAGATCGTTGACCCGTCGTGCGAGTCCTGCGTTGCTGATTCCCGCGAGGGCGAGAACGGCGCCGAGCTTTTCGTTGGGCCCGCGTTGCTCCCTGGACATGCGCCACCCCTCGACACAGACGGCTGCCGCGCTGGCATAACCACGCGGCATTCGTAAACCCAGCGTAGTTCGCCGCATCCCAAGCGTTAAGGGGCATTCTTCCGGATGGCGGGATTGTGGTCCGTACGCAAGTACGGTCCCGGTACGCACAGTTGTGACGTGCTCCCGGTGTGTGGCCGTGCGCCCGTCCGTGCGCTCTTCTCCGGCCACCTCGGGAGCGGTTCCATGGCTGTGCGTGGGTCGGCCCGCTGTACTGGGACCAGTGGGCTGGGGGACACCGCCGCCTCAATCCCCGCGGGCGGCGGACCGGTCCGGGGGGCGAACTCCGCCTCCCGGACCGTGCGCTGACCGAGCAGTGCGCAGAGCCTGTACGGAGCGTGTACGGGGCGCTCGCGGTCGACGTGGCGTAGCAGCGAATTGGCCGAAAATCGACCCGGCTGTCTGTGCGTGATTACCGCGTCCACCATGGTGTTTGAGGGCGCGTTGGGGGTTTTCGGGGAGCGTATCGGGGGCGCATTCGCGTCGCAGTTGCCTTGTGCGGGGCGGGTGTTGAGAGCTCTCGGGCCGGCTGCGGGGTCGCACGGGGCGGTGCGCGGGGCGCATTTCGGGGATCACAAGCGGCACCGTCGACGCTCTGGGGCGCGCGCTTCGTGGCAGCATGGGGAACCGGTTCGTACGGTGCACTGGTTGTCCCCAGCCTGTGGAGGCGTCGATGCGGTGGTTGGTGGGATGGAGCAGCACCGCCGCGGGGGCCGTCGGCCTCGGCTCCGCGGGAGCCACCGGCTACGACGGCGAGACCCTGCACCCGGTCGGCTCCCAACTCCTGTGGGGCGACCCCGATCCGCTGTGGGCGGTCGGCGACTGGCGCCCCGACGAGGTACGGGTGGTCACGGCCGACGCCCAGAGCCGGATCGCGGTGCTCGGCACGTGCGGGGCGTCGGACGAGGAACTGCGGGTCGGGCTGTTCGCCGCGCGCGGAGGGGCACTTCGGCATCTGACGGCCTGGCCGGGCAGCTACACCGCGGTCGTCCAGGTCGGCCGGCGGATCACGGTCTGCGGTGACCTGGCGGGCGCCCGCCCGGTGTTCCACACCCCCTGGGCGGGCGGCACGGCGTACGCGACCGCCGCGCTGCCGCTGGCCGACCTCATCGAGGCCAACCTCGACTTCGGTCACCTCGCGGCCCTGCTGGCCGCCCCCGACGTACCCGCCGCGCTGCAGGACTCCACCCCGTACGACGGCGTGCGGCGCATTCCGCCGGGGCATGCACTGATCCTGCGCGCCGGGGCGCGCGAGATCGCCGGGTACGAGCCGGTGGCCTCCCTCGCCGTCGCGGCGCCACCCGCCGATCCCGACAGCGCGGTCGGTGCCGTGCGCGACGCGCTCGTCGAGGCCGTACGCGCCCGCCTCGCCGCGCCCCGGCACGTCCCCGGCGCCGACATCGACCCCGGGCCCGTGCCCGGCATGGGGCCGGCCGAGCGGCGTGCCGCACGCGGGACGCCGGTGCCCGGCATCGGCGCGGATCTGTCGGGCGGGTCGGCCTCGGGCACCCTCGCCCTGCTGGCGGCGGGGCTGCCCGGGATGCCGGGGACCGTGCTGGGGCACGGCACGGGCGCGGGCGAGCGGCTGCTGGCCGTCACCTTCAACGACCTGGCCGTCGGCGGCCGGGAGGCCGAACTGGAGCGGGCGGGCACCCTGGCCGCCAACCCCCGCCTGCACCACGTGGTGGTGACCGGCGGCGAGGAGACCCTGCCGTACGGCAACCTGGACGGCCCGCTGACGGACGAGCCCGGCCCCAGCCTGGTGACCGCCGTACGGCATCGCACGCGGCTCGCCGCGGGCAGCGCCGACCACCTCACCGGCTACGGCGCCCGACAGGTGCTGGACGCCCATCCGGCGCGCCTGGCCGACCTGTTGATGGACCGGCAGCGGCGGCACCTGGTGCGGCCGGTGGCCGCACTGGCGAAGGCCGAGGGCTCGGTGATGGTTCCCGCGCGCGTGTACGCCGCCGCGCGCCGGCTCGCCCGGACGCCCTACGGCGCGGGTCTGGAGAGGCTCGCCGAGCGGCTGCTCCAGCAGCGGTTCGACGAACCCGGCGGAGCGGTGGGGGCGTCGCTCGCCGCGCTCACCTGGGCCAGACCGGGGCCGGCGGCCCGGTGGCTGACCGGTGAGGCGCTGGCAGAAGTATCGATTCGCTTGCAGGGGGCGACCCATCGCTCCGGAGTAGGACCCGGGCAGCGGCCGGGCGACTTCCGCGCGCGCGGGGCGCTGGCCCGGGCGGCCGCGGATCTCCGCGTACTGGAGCAGGCCGCGGAGATCCGCTTCCAGCGCCTGCACACACCCTTCCTCGACAACCAGGTCGTGCGCGCCTGCCGGGCCCTCCCCGAGGCGCTGCGCGTCCAGCCCGGGGCCCGGGCGGCGATCCTGCGTACGGTCCTGAAGGGCGCCGGCGTCGCCGACCTCCCGCCCGGCTGGGGCGCGCCCTCGCATGCGCCCGCGGCGGCGGCCGCACGTGCGGGACTGCGCGTTGCCGTGGACTCCCTGATGGCGCTGTTCGACACGCCCCTGCTGGCGGAGGCCGGGCTGGTCGAGGCCCGGGTCGTCCGCAAGGCCCTGCGCGCGGCGGCACAGGGCGACCCCCTGCCCCTGGACGGGCTCGCCGACCTGGTGTCCCTGGAGCTGTGGCTGCGCCGCCTGCTCGCCCGGCGCGGCACCTGCTGGACGGGAACACCGGCACGCGCGCGTGCGGTACCGGCGGGGATCACACCGCGCCGGGGGGCGCTGGCCTCGGGCGCGTGAGCCGACGCGCGTGCGGAACGCGCCTCGACGCCCCTTACGAGCAGGTGAACTTCGACGCGGCCCAGTCCGCGAGTGCCAGGTTGTCGAGGGGACTGTGCGGCTCCACCACCAGCCGTACGGTCCTGCGTCCGGTGAGGTCCACATGGACGGGGACGGCGGCGTCGCCGCCCTTGATCACCCCGGACTTCCACAGCTGGACACCATCCGCGTGGACGGAGAAGGAGACCAGGCCGAGCTTCAGCATCCCGTCGTCGACACCGACCCACGCGTCGTAGGAGGCGCACTCGCGGTTGAGGTCGACGGTGACGGAGGACCGGCCGTGGACGGTCACCCCGCGCGCGTACGACGTACCGCCGATCGACAGGCCGCTGCGCTGCCACACCCAGGTGCTGCCGCTGAGCCGCATCTCGGGCTCGGTGCCGTCGCCGGTGAGGTCGTAGGACAGCTCGCTCAGCTGGTAGTCGGTCCCTGGGGGCGGCGGGGTCGGGGTCGGAGTGGGCGTCGCCGTAGGCGTCGGGGTGGGCGTCGGCTCCAGGGTGGGCGTGGGCGTCGGAGCGGGCGCCGCAGTGGGCGTGGGGGACGGTGTGGGTGTCCGGGCCGGATCCGCCGCCGGGACGATCGCCGGCGGCCTCGGAGCGGGCTCCTCGGGCGACGGCGTGGGCGTGGGCGTGGGAGTGGGCGCGGGCGGCTCGGGCCGGACGATCGGCGCGGACGCGCGCGGCCTCGCCTCCGGCTCCTCGGGCGGGCTGTCGTCGCCGGCCAGGGCGAGCGCGACCACCGCGATCGCCGTGGCGACCACCCCGGCCGCGATACCGGCCTTCACCGGCGCACCCAGCCCCTCCGACGCCGCACCACCGGCGCCCGCCCCGCCGGACGAGCCACCGCCCGACGCGCCCGCTGCACCCGCAGCACCCGCTCCGGCGCCTCCGGCGACGATCCCGGCCGCCTTGGCGTACCCGGCGGCTCCGAACCAGCCGATGACCGCAACCGGCACGACGGCGGGGATGCCTCCGGCGACCTCCTCGATCTGGCCGGCGGCCAGCCGGCACCTGGCGCACTCCTCCAGGTGCTTGCGCAGACCCCGCTCGGCGCGGGTGCGCAGCCTGCGGCGGGCGTACGTGCCGAACTGGTCGGCGTAGCGCGCGCACTCCTCGTCGCTGGTGAGGGCGGCACTGACGTGGGCCTGGAGGTAGGCCTGTCTGAGGCCCTCGCGGGCGCGGCTGGCGAGGACGCGGGTGCCGTTGGCGTCGAGCCCGAAGAGCGTGGCGACCTCGCTCGGGGACTCGTCCTCGACCTCGGTGTGCCACAGCACGGCCTGCCAGCGCTCCGGCAGCGACCGGAAGGCCCGCATCGCCAGGGACTGCTCGGCCTCGTGCATCGCCCGTACATCGGCGCCCAGTTCGAGTGTGTCCGGGTTGGACCCGTCCGACCGGGCGGCCTGTGTGGCGAACACCGCGAAGTTGTCGACCAGTTGCTCCCGCTTCGCGGAGTTCGTCCAGTTCGCGGCGACCCGCCTGACGGTGGTGAGCAGATACGCGCGTACGGCGTGCTCGGGCCCGGAGCCGCCGCGTACCGCCTGGAGCATGCGGGCGAAGACCTCGGCGGTGAGGTCGTCTGCGGTGTGGGCGTCCCGGCAGCACGTGCGCGCGTACCGGCGGACCGCGTCCGCGTGGCGCCGGTACAGCTCCTCGTAGGCCGTGTCGTCGCCCGCGCGCATCCGTGTGACCAGGCCGGCGTCGGACGTCGGCGGCGTCAGGAAGCCGTCCCGCCGCCCGTCGCGCTGCGCCGGTACCTGGGGTGGCGTGAGGCCCTCGGCCTCGGTGCCGTCGCCACCGAGTGACTCGTCCCGCCCGTCAACGCCCATCGCGGAAAGCCCCCGCCGCCTGCCCAACCAGCCCCGAACAGGAGCCAGAGTGCCATATTGGCTTTTGTTCAGGAGGCGGAGTGCGGACCATCCACTCGTCCGTGGGGACCTGTTGTGCGCCGGTACCGGTCGTCAGTCGTTCGGGCAAGGCTCAACGGGGGGTCACGGAGGAGGCGTTGGGCCGGGGGTGGCGCACCGCCCCCGACCCGCTGCACCACACGTCACGCCGGTCGCGACCGCAGCCCATCCAGCAGGATGTCCAGCAGCCGCGCCGAAGCCGCCGCCTGCTGCGCGGCATCCGGCAGCGAGGGCGCCGCCGTGGCGATGACCAGCAGGACGTCCGACACCGACACGTCCGGCCGCAGCTCACCCGCCGTGCGCGCCCGCTCCACGAGCTGGCCCACGACGTCCAGCAGCGCCGCCGCCCCGCTGTCTTCCTCGGCCGTCGACGACCCTTCCGGCACGAGCCGCAGCTCACCGGCGCCGGGCTGGATCCGCTGCTGCGGCACCCGCGCCTCGTCGAGCCCGGCGCGTTCGCCGGCCTCGTCCGCGACGCTCACCCGCAGCACCTGCGGCGGCAGCAGCCGCCCGGCACCCGAGGCCACCGACGTACGCAGGAAACGCGACAGCGCCGACCACGGCTCGTCCTCCTGGCCGAGCGCCGCCCGGGCCTGGTCGGTCAGCCGGGAGGTCTCCTCCTCGGCTATCCGCCGGACCAGGACGTCCTTGCTCGGGAAGCGCCGGTACACCGTGCCGACACCGACCCGGGCGCGCCGCGCCACGTCCTCCATCGGCGCGCCGTAGCCCAGCTCGCCGAAGACCTCGCGCGCCGCCCGCAGTACATGCTCGAGATTGCGCTGTGCGTCCACGCGCAGCGGCGTCGTCCGCGGTCCGTCCCCGCGTCCGTTGCCCGCCGCCGCGCCCACCACACCACCAGGTGCGATGGCAGAAGTGGTAGACCAACGAGAGTCCTGAATGTGCATACGAAATCCCCCGGTAATGACGTCTCCCCCCGGAGACTCTCCCCGCCATAGGTAAGCCGGAGCGTGTGGAACAAGCCCGGAACCGCGAGCCCGCCCGCCGGACCACGAGCCTGCCCGTCGCGAGCCCGAGAACCCAGGCACCCGGGAACCCGGCGAGCGCATCCCCCTACACCCCGTCGACACACGAACATAGTTGAGAGGGGCTCAATTCAGAAGGGGCAGGTTCCGCACGGAGCGCCCCCCGATCGGAGTACGGGTCGTATACGTCCCGGTTGCACACCGTTACGCCACCCGGCTCACCCTCGCTGACCTGCACGGCTGTCGCCTGCGCCGACATTTCGGCCACCCCCGCGCATGCCCCGCGCGCGGTCACACAATTTGCCGGAGCTGTGGACAAACGCAAGCGCCGGGTGCGTCATGGGATGGTGAAGGAACCTGCGCGCATTCTCGTTGTCGGCGGCGGCTACGTCGGGATGTACACGGCCCTGCGCCTGCAGCGGAAGCTGAAACGGGAACTCGGGCGCGGCGAGGCCGAGATCACGGTCGTCACGCCCGACCCGTACATGACGTACCAGCCGTTCCTCCCCGAGGCGGCCGCCGGTTCCATCTCCCCCCGCCATGTCGTCGTACCGCTCCGCCGCGTCCTGGCCGACTGCCGGGTCGTCATCGGCGAGGTCCGCTCCATCCGACACGCCGAACGCGTCGCGACCCTCACCACCCTCGCCACCGAGGAGGAGGGCACCGGCACCGAGCAGCTGTCGTACGACGAACTCGTCCTCGCCCCCGGGTCCGTCTCGCGCACCCTGCCCGTCCCCGGCCTCGCCGACCACGGCATCGGCTTCAAGACCGTCGAGGAGGCCATCGGCCTGCGCAACCACGTCCTGGAGCAGATGGACATCGCCTCCTCCACCCGCGACCCCGCCATCCGCGACGCGGCCCTCACCTTCGTCTTCGTGGGCGGCGGGTACGCCGGAGTCGAGGCACTCGGCGAGCTGGAGGACATGGCCCGCTACGCCACGCGCTACTACCACAACGTCCAGCCCGAGGACATGAAGTGGATCCTCGTCGAGGCCTCGGACCGCATCCTCCCCGAGGTCGGCGAGGAAATGGGCCGCTACACGGTCACCGAACTACGCCGCCGCAACATCCAGGTGCTCCTGGGCACCCGCCTCGAATCCTGCGCCGACCGGGTCGCGGTCCTCAGCGACGGACAACGATTCCCCACGCGTACGGTCGTCTGGACGGCCGGCGTGAAACCCCATCCGCTGCTCGCCGCCACCGACCTGCCGCTCACCGAGCGCGGCCGACTGCAATGCACCGCCGAACTGTCGATCGAGGGGCACGCGCACGCGTGGGCCGCGGGAGACGCCGCTGCCGTACCCGACGTCACCGTCGGCGCACCCGGCACCACATGCGCCCCCAACGCCCAGCACGCGCTCCGTCAGGCCAAGGTTCTCGGCGACAACATCGTCCACTCCCTGCGCGGCGAACCCCTCCAGACGTACGCCCACAAGTACGCCGGTTCGGTCGCCTCCCTCGGACTGCACAAGGGCGTCGCCCACGTCTACGGGCGCAAACTGAAGGGCTACCCCGCGTGGTTCATGCACCGCGCCTACCACCTCAGCAGGGTGCCCACCTTCAACCGCAAGGCGCGCGTGCTGGCGGAATGGACCCTCGCGGGCCTCTTCAAACGGGAGATCGTCTCGCTCGGTTCACTCGAACATCCCCGAGCCGAGTTCGAACTCGCGGCCGGTGGAAAGCCTCCTTACGACCCGAAGGGGTCGACCTGACCCTCGCGAGGAACTCCTGCGGCCACCCCGGCGTCTGACGGATGTCGGCACGGTCGGCCACACTGCCAGACTGATCCCCGCGACAGGGCGAGCCCCTGCCCACCAACCCACGAGGCTTCTCCCAAGTGCTGTACTTCCCAGGGGCCGTGACAAGGTACGGCCATCGACGTACGACCCCCGGGGGACCGGGCCGGATCCGGAGCCGGCCGACGACGACTACACGAGGCAAGGATTCGTGAACTTCACGCGCTGGAGCGCCCGGCTCCCCGGAACGCAGCGCCGCGCCGCAGCGCGGACCGCACACACGGTCACCCCGGACCGGCGAGGTGATGGCTCCGTCCCCGCAGCCCGCACCGAACACCTGACCGACGACCCGGTGCCGGTCCCCGCCGTGGACGACCTCCCGGTACGCGAGGTCCTCGACCGAGTCCCCGCCCTCGTCGCCCTGGTCCACGGCCCCGACCACCGCCTCGCCTACGTCAACGACGCCTACGCCACCGCCTTCGGCGTACGCCCGCCCGGCGCACCCGCCCGCGAGGCCCTGCCGGAACTCCATGAACTGGGCCTGCTGCCCCTCCTGGACCAGGTCCTGCGCAGCGGCAAGCCCCGCACGGTCAAGTCCCGCAAGGCCCCCGACGGCCGCTCCTACACCTTCACCTGCACCCCGGTCGCCGAGGGCGACGGCAGCGACCCCGGCGTCCTCGTCTTCGCCACGGACGTCACCGACCACGCCGAGGCCGCCGAACGCCTCCGCGCCAGCGAACGCCGGCAGCGCGAGACCGCCGTCACCCTCCAGCGCTCCCTGCTCCCCCAGGAGCTGGAACAGCCCGACGACCTCCGCATCGCCGCCACCTACCAGCCCGGCGGCACCGAGGCCGCCGTCGGCGGCGACTGGTACGACGTGATCACCCTGGGCGGCGGCCGCACGGCCCTGGTCATCGGCGACGTCATGGGCAGAGGCGTCCGTGCCGCCGCGGTCATGGGCCAGCTCCGTACCGCCGTCCGCGCGTACGCCCGCCTCGACCTGCCCCCGCACGAGGTCCTCCAGCTCCTCGACGGCCTCGCCGCGGAGATCGACGCCAATCAGATCGCCACGTGCGTGTACGCCGTCCACGACCCGAACGAGGGACGGCTGGTGTACGCCTCGGCCGGCCACCTCCCCATCCTCGTCCGCGACGACAGCGGCAACGTCCTGCAGGCCGACGAACCCACCGGCCCGCCCCTCGGGACGGGCGGCTGGATGCACACCTCGGGCTCGATCCCCCTGGGCCCCGGCTCCACCGCCGTCCTCTACACGGACGGCCTGGTGGAGCGCCGGGACAAGGACCTGGACGAGGGCATCGCCGCCCTCGAGCGCGCCCTGGCAGGCGCGACCGGCACCCCGCAGGTCATCTGCGACCGCCTGGTCCGCTCGGCGGGCGTGACGGCGGACCACGACGACGACGTCGCCGTCCTGGTTCTCCAGCATCCAGCCCGTACGGGCCCGGAGAGCGACCTGTTCCGCAACGCGGCCCTGGAACTGCTCGGCGGCGTGGAAGCGGCCCCACGCGCGCGTGCGTTCGCCTCCGGCGTCCTCACCAGCTGGCGCTTCCCACCCGACCTGCATGACCTCGGCGTCCTCGCGGCGAGCGAGCTGGTCGCCAACTCCCTCCAACACGGCACCCCACCCATGCGCCTCCGCCTACGCCGCACCGACCGCCGCCTGATCGTCGAGGTCACCGACGGCAACGACCACCTCCCCCGCCGCCGCCGCGCAGAACCGGGCGACGAGTCGGGCCGAGGCATCGCCATCGTCGCGACCATCGCCTCCAACTGGGGCAGCAGACGAACCCCGGGCGGCGGAAAAGCAGTGTGGTGCGAGTTCGCCCTCCCGAAGGCCTGACAACGACGCCGTAGTCCGCGGGCATTCGCGCCGCCGTCAGCCCGCGGGCATTCGTGCCTCCCCCAGAGGGGCCCCCAGGGTGGCACGGGTGGGCGCGGGCGGCACCCCGTCAGCGCCGGCTGCGCACCCCACCCCCGCCCAGCCACAACGTCGGCGTCCTCCGCCTCACGTGCCCACAGCTCACGCCTCCGCAGGAACCGCCTCCGAAGCCCCACCCCGCGTAACAACCCGACTCCGCCCCAGCCACGGCCGATCCTGCACCTCAGTCAACTGCCGCCCCAATCGCACCGCCAACACACTGATCCCCAACGAGAACAGCAGAAACGTCACGACATACGGCCCGTGCAGCGCGGCCCCCATCGGCCCACCCACCGCCGGCCCAACCGCCAACGCAAGCTGCTTCACCAGCGCGAACGCCGAGTTGTACTGCCCAGCCATCCCCACCGGCGCAAGATCGGCAACCAGCGGAGCCACCGTCGGTGACAACATCGCCTCACCCAGCCCGAACAGCGCATACGTCGAGATGAACGCCGCCGTAGCCATCTCCTGGCTACCGTGCCCCAACCCCGCATACCCGGCCACGACCCACGCGACGGCCCAGATCAGCCCGACCACCGCGATCACCCGCGACCGCCGCCGACGCTCGACGAACCTCAGCACGGCGAACTGCGCCACCACGATCATCGCGGTGTTGGCAGCCAGCGCCGTCCCCAGGGCAGACGTAGAAATCCCGGCCGCCTCGACCCCGTACGCACTCAGCCCCGACTCGAACTGCCCGTAGCACGCAAAGAACAGCACGAACCCCAACACACACAGCTGCACCATCGCCCGGTTACCCAGCAACTGCTTCCAGCTGCCTTTCGCCGACCGCCCCGGCGCATCCCCGATCCGCGGCGAGTGCGGCATCCGCACCGTCGCCATCACCACGACCAGCAGCAGGAACATCGCCGCCTCGATCGCGAACAGCAGCGTGAAGGACGAGACCCGGGTCGCGTCGACGAGATGACCACCGATGAGCCCGCCGACACCCAGCCCCAGGTTCTGCAGGAAGAACTGCATCGCGAACGCCCGAGACCGCGTCTCCGCCGACGAACAGTCCACGATCATCGTCGCCAGCGCCGGCTGCATCACGGCCTGCCCGGCCCCGAGCGCCCCCGCCGACAGCAGCACAGCCACCGCATGGCCCGCGAACCCCAGGCTCAGCGCCCCCAGCGCGGCGGTGACCAGGGCGGCGAGCAGCACCGGCAGCGGGCCACGCCGGACGATGGCCCGCCCGGCGAACGGCAGCACGACCAGCGCGGCCACGGCGAAGACGGCGAGTACGAGCCCCGCCGTCATGGCCCCCAGTCCCCGCACCTGCGCCACATAGACGTACAGGTAGGGGACGGTGAAGCCGAGCCCGAACGCGCTGAGTGCGTTGCCCACGTGGATCCGGCGCATTGCTGCGCCCATCGCCCTGGTCACGTCCACCTCTCTCAAGTACTTGCGAGCGTCACTAGTTAGGGATGAAGACTTCACCCCTAAACTTCGAAGCTAAAGAGTACATACAGAAGGACTTCAACGCCAAGCAGGACCGTGCGATACTTCCCCCATGGGCGACACCACCGGCACCGGCGTCACCGAGCCGACACTCGAAGAACAGATCGCCGCCTACCAGCGCGAGTTCCGGGACCTCGACCCCCAGGTCGAGAAGATCGTTTCAGCACTCTCCCGCCTGAACCGCCGTATGAACGTCGCCTACGGCCGCCAGACCGCCGCGCTCGGCATCAGCAACGCCGAGTGGGAGGTCCTCAAGGCCCTTGTCCTCTCCGGCGCCCCCTACCGCATGGGCCCCAGCGACCTCGCCAAGCGCCTCGGTCTCACACCGGCCGCGATGACCCATCGCATCGACCGCATGGTCGCCGAGGGTCTGGTCACCCGGGAGCGGGACGAGACCAATCGCGTACGGGTGATCGTGGAGTTGACCCCCGAGGGTCGTGAGAAGTGGCTCGAGGCCATGCGATTGGCGTCGGTCTTCGAGGAGGACCTCCTGCAGGACCTGTCCCCGGACGAGCGAACAGTCCTCGGCGAGGTCCTGACCAGGCTCCTGCGCAGGGTGGAACACGCCCAGCCGGACGCCGGCGGCCGCCTCAGCGACCTGGACTGAAGCGGGCGTAAAAGATCTTGACAGGGGGAGCTTGACAGTCCCCTACCCGATCCGTAAAGTTCTTCGGGTTGCCACGGAGCCGTAACGGTTCTGCGGCAGCACCTCCCGCCGCGAAAGCGGCAACTCAAACCACCAGCACGATCTCCCGACGGGGTTGATTTCGGCGCGCCCGAATTCAATTCGAGTGGGACTCGGCGGCCCGATTGGGAATCACCGAGAGAATCCGCTAAGGTTTGAGGCGTCGGAACGGCCCAACGGCCGGGAAGGCAAACCCCGCTGACTGGGAGTCAGACCCGAAGGGTCTGATAGAGTCGGAACCGCCGGAAAGGGAAACGCGAAAGCGGGAACCTGGAAAGCACCGAGGAAATCGGATCGGAAAAAGATCTGATAGAGTCGGAAACGCAAGAACGAAGGGAAGCCCGGAGGAAAGCCCGCGAGGGTGAGTACAAAGGAAGCGACCGTTCCTTGAGAACTCAACAGCGTGCCAAAAGTCAACGCCAGATATGTTGATACCCCGTCTCTCCCGTTCGGGAGGGCGAGGTTCCTTTGAAATAACACAGCGAGGACGCTGTGTGCGAGGGGATTATTCCTCCCCTCGCACCGCTCTCGTGGTGTTGCACCGGATCACCGGTAAACATTCACGGAGAGTTTGATCCTGGCTCAGGACGAACGCTGGCGGCGTGCTTAACACATGCAAGTCGAACGATGAACCACTTCGGTGGGGATTAGTGGCGAACGGGTGAGTAACACGTGGGCAATCTGCCCTGCACTCTGGGACAAGCCCTGGAAACGGGGTCTAATACCGGATATGAGCCCCCGCCGCATGGCGGGGGCTGCAAAGCTCCGGCGGTGCAGGATGAGCCCGCGGCCTATCAGCTTGTTGGTGAGGTAATGGCTCACCAAGGCGACGACGGGTAGCCGGCCTGAGAGGGCGACCGGCCACACTGGGACTGAGACACGGCCCAGACTCCTACGGGAGGCAGCAGTGGGGAATATTGCACAATGGGCGAAAGCCTGATGCAGCGACGCCGCGTGAGGGATGACGGCCTTCGGGTTGTAAACCTCTTTCAGCAGGGAAGAAGCGAAAGTGACGGTACCTGCAGAAGAAGCGCCGGCTAACTACGTGCCAGCAGCCGCGGTAATACGTAGGGCGCAAGCGTTGTCCGGAATTATTGGGCGTAAAGAGCTCGTAGGCGGCTTGTCACGTCGGGTGTGAAAGCCCGGGGCTTAACCCCGGGTCTGCATTCGATACGGGCTAGCTAGAGTGTGGTAGGGGAGATCGGAATTCCTGGTGTAGCGGTGAAATGCGCAGATATCAGGAGGAACACCGGTGGCGAAGGCGGATCTCTGGGCCATTACTGACGCTGAGGAGCGAAAGCGTGGGGAGCGAACAGGATTAGATACCCTGGTAGTCCACGCCGTAAACGGTGGGAACTAGGTGTTGGCGACATTCCACGTCGTCGGTGCCGCAGCTAACGCATTAAGTTCCCCGCCTGGGGAGTACGGCCGCAAGGCTAAAACTCAAAGGAATTGACGGGGGCCCGCACAAGCAGCGGAGCATGTGGCTTAATTCGACGCAACGCGAAGAACCTTACCAAGGCTTGACATACACCGGAAACGTCTGGAGACAGGCGCCCCCTTGTGGTCGGTGTACAGGTGGTGCATGGCTGTCGTCAGCTCGTGTCGTGAGATGTTGGGTTAAGTCCCGCAACGAGCGCAACCCTTGTCCCGTGTTGCCAGCATGCCCTTCGGGGTGATGGGGACTCACAGGAGACCGCCGGGGTCAACTCGGAGGAAGGTGGGGACGACGTCAAGTCATCATGCCCCTTATGTCTTGGGCTGCACACGTGCTACAATGGCCGGTACAATGAGCTGCGATACCGTGAGGTGGAGCGAATCTCAAAAAGCCGGTCTCAGTTCGGATTGGGGTCTGCAACTCGACCCCATGAAGTCGGAGTTGCTAGTAATCGCAGATCAGCATTGCTGCGGTGAATACGTTCCCGGGCCTTGTACACACCGCCCGTCACGTCACGAAAGTCGGTAACACCCGAAGCCGGTGGCCCAACCCCTTGTGGGAGGGAGCTGTCGAAGGTGGGACTGGCGATTGGGACGAAGTCGTAACAAGGTAGCCGTACCGGAAGGTGCGGCTGGATCACCTCCTTTCTAAGGAGCACTTCTCACCAACTCCGGTTGGTCAGAGGCCAGTACATCGGCGAACGTCTGATGCTGGTTGCTCATGGGTGGAACGTTGACTACTCGGCACACTTGATCGTCTTCTCCTTCTAGTACTGCTCTTCGGAGCGTGGAACGTTGAGGGAAGCGGGGAGTGTGTCGGGCACGCTGTTGGGTGTCTGAGGGAATGAACTTTCCTCGGTCGCCGGCCCCAGTGCACTCGGACCGTAAGGGTTCGGGGTGATGGGTGGCTGGTCGTTGTTTGAGAACTGCACAGTGGACGCGAGCATCTGTGGCCAAGTTTTTAAGGGCGCACGGTGGATGCCTTGGCACCAGGAACCGATGAAGGACGTGGGAGGCCACGATAGTCCCCGGGGAGTCGTCAACCAGGCTTTGATCCGGGGGTTTCCGAATGGGGAAACCCGGCAGTCGTCATGGGCTGTCACCCATACCTGAACACATAGGGTATGCGGAGGGAACGCGGGGAAGTGAAACATCTCAGTACCCGCAGGAAGAGAAAACAACCGTGATTCCGGGAGTAGTGGCGAGCGAAACCGGATGAGGCCAAACCGTATGCGTGTGAGACCCGGCAGGGGTTGCGTATACGGGGTTGTGGGATCTCTCTTCCACGGTCTGCCGGCCGTGGGACGAGTCAGAAACCGTTGATGTAGGCGAAGGACATGCGAAAGGTCCGGCGTAGAGGGTAAGACCCCCGTAGTCGAAACATCAGCGGCTCGTTTGAGAGACACCCAAGTAGCACGGGGCCCGAGAAATCCCGTGTGAATCTGGCGGGACCACCCGCTAAGCCTAAATATTCCCTGGTGACCGATAGCGGATAGTACCGTGAGGGAATGGTGAAAAGTACCGCGGGAGCGGAGTGAAATAGTACCTGAAACCGTGTGCCTACAAGCCGTGGGAGCGTCGGACATCAGCTTGCTGGTGTCTCGTGACTGCGTGCCTTTTGAAGAATGAGCCTGCGAGTTTGCGGTGTGTTGCGAGGTTAACCCGGGTGGGGAAGCCGTAGCGAAAGCGAGTCCGAACAGGGCGATTCAGTAGCGCGCTCAAGACCCGAAGCGGAGTGATCTAGCCATGGGCAGGTTGAAGCGGAGGTAAGACTTCGTGGAGGACCGAACCCACCAGGGTTGAAAACCTGGGGGATGACCTGTGGTTAGGGGTGAAAGGCCAATCAAACTCCGTGATAGCTGGTTCTCCCCGAAATGCATTTAGGTGCAGCGTCGTGTGTTTCTTGCCGGAGGTAGAGCACTGGATAGGCGATGGGCCCTACCGGGTTACTGACCTTAGCCAAACTCCGAATGCCGGTAAGTGAGAGCGCGGCAGTGAGACTGTGGGGGATAAGCTCCATGGTCGAGAGGGAAACAGCCCAGAGCATCGACTAAGGCCCCTAAGCGTACGCTAAGTGGGAAAGGATGTGGAGTCGCACAGACAACCAGGAGGTTGGCTTAGAAGCAGCCACCCTTGAAAGAGTGCGTAATAGCTCACTGGTCTAGTGATTCCGCGCCGACAATGTAGCGGGGCTCAAGCGTACCGCCGAAGTCGTGTCATTGCAGCAATACGCCCAACGGCGGCTGTGATGGGTAGGGGAGCGTCGTGTGCCGGGTGAAGCCGCGCCGGAAGGCAGTGGTGGACGGTTCACGAGTGAGAATGCAGGCATGAGTAGCGATACACACGTGAGAAACGTGTGCGCCGATTGACCAAGGGTTCCTGGGTCAAGCTGATCTGCCCAGGGTAAGTCGGGACCTAAGGCGAGGCCGACAGGCGTAGTCGATGGATAACCGGTTGATATTCCGGTACCCGCTGTGAAGCGTCAAACATCGAGCATCGTGATGCTAAGGCCGTGAAGCCGCCCTGATCTCTTCGGAGTTGAGGGGAGTGGTGGAGCCGCCGAACCAAGCGGTTAGTAGGTGAGTGATGGGGTGACGCAGGAAGGTAGTCCATCCCGGGCGGTGGTTGTCCCGGGGTAAGGGTGTAGGACGCAAGGCAGGCAAATCCGCCTTGCATTAAGTCTGAGACCTGATGCCGAGCCGATTGTGGTGAAGTGGATGATCCTATGCTGTCGAGAAAAGCCTCTAGCGAGTTTCATGGCGGCCCGTACCCTAAACCGACTCAGGTGGTCAGGTAGAGAATACCGAGGCGTTCGGGTGAACTATGGTTAAGGAACTCGGCAAAATGCCCCCGTAACTTCGGGAGAAGGGGGGCCACATCCGGTGATGAGCTTCGCGCTCTGAGCTGGGGGTGGCCGCAGAGACCAGCGAGAAGCGACTGTTTACTAAAAACACAGGTCCGTGCGAAGCCGTAAGGCGATGTATACGGACTGACGCCTGCCCGGTGCTGGAACGTTAAGGGGACCGGTTAGCTCACCTTCGGGTGGGCGAAGCTGAGAACTTAAGCGCCAGTAAACGGCGGTGGTAACTATAACCATCCTAAGGTAGCGAAATTCCTTGTCGGGTAAGTTCCGACCTGCACGAATGGCGTAACGACTTCTCGACTGTCTCAACCATAGGCCCGGTGAAATTGCACTACGAGTAAAGATGCTCGTTTCGCGCAGCAGGACGGAAAGACCCCGGGACCTTTACTACAGTTTGATATTGGTGTTCGGTTCGGCTTGTGTAGGATAGCTGGGAGACTGTGAACTCTGGACGCCAGTTCAGGGGGAGTCGTCGTTGAAATACCAGTCTGGTCGTGCTGGATGTCTAACCTGGGTCCGTGATCCGGATCAGGGACAGTGTCTGATGGGTAGTTTAACTGGGGCGGTTGCCTCCTAAAGGGTAACGGAGGCGCCCAAAGGTTCCCTCAGCCTGGTTGGCAATCAGGTGTTGAGTGTAAGTGCACAAGGGAGCTTGACTGTGAGACCGACGGGTCGAGCAGGGACGAAAGTCGGGACTAGTGATCCGGCGGTGGCTTGTGGAAGCGCCGTCGCTCAACGGATAAAAGGTACCCCGGGGATAACAGGCTGATCTTCCCCAAGAGTCCATATCGACGGGATGGTTTGGCACCTCGATGTCGGCTCGTCGCATCCTGGGGCTGGAGTCGGTCCCAAGGGTTGGGCTGTTCGCCCATTAAAGCGGTACGCGAGCTGGGTTTAGAACGTCGTGAGACAGTTCGGTCCCTATCCGCTGTGCGCGCAGGAGTCTTGAGAAGGGCTGTCCCTAGTACGAGAGGACCGGGACGGACGAACCTCTGGTGTGCCAGTTGTCCTGCCAAGGGCATGGCTGGTTGGCTACGTTCGGGAGGGATAACCGCTGAAAGCATCTAAGCGGGAAGCCTGCTTCGAGATGAGGACTCCCACCCACTTGATGGGGTAAGGCTCCCAGTAGACGACTGGGTTGATAGGCCGGATATGGAAGCCCAGTAATGGGTGGAGTTGACCGGTACTAATAGGCCGAGGGCTTGTCCTCAGTTGCTCGCGTCCACTGTGTTGGTTCTGAAACCACGAACAGCCCCATACCCAGGTCACGGGTATGGCGCGGCAAAGTTCACAGTTTCATAGTGTTTCGGTGGTCATAGCGTGAGGGAAACGCCCGGTTACATTCCGAACCCGGAAGCTAAGCCTCACAGCGCCGATGGTACTGCAGGGGGGACCCTGTGGGAGAGTAGGACGCCGCCGAACAATCATTGGGAAAACCCCCGTGCCGTCCGGCACGGGGGTTTTCTGCGTTACGGTGGCGCCCATGAGCATCAGCACCGATGAGCGGTACGTCGTCCGGTCCATACGTGCTGACGAGTGGCCGGCGGTGAAGGAGCTGCGGTTGAGGGCGCTGCGGGATCCGGTGGCGCATCTTGCCTTTCTGGAGACGTATGAGGAGGCCGCTGCCCGGCCCGACTCCTTCTGGCAGGAACGGGCGGCGAGGGGTGCCGCGGGAGCGGTAGCGGCGCAGCAGATCGTTGCTGAGGGACCTGGCGGGGAGTTGGTCGGGACGTTGACCGTGCTGGTCGAGGAGCCGGGGACGACGGACTGGGCCGGGTTTCCCGTCGAGCGGCGGCAGGGGCATGTCGTGGGCGTGTACATGCGGCCCGAGCACCGTGGGTGCGGGCTGACCGAGCTGCTCTTCGACGAGGCCCTGGAGTGGGCCTGGAGGCGGGGGCTGGAGCGGGTGCGGCTCATCGTGCACGAGGACAACGGGCGGGCGCAGGCCTTCTACCGGAAGGTGGGGTTCGAGCCGAGTGGGGTGACCGTGCCGCTGGACGGACAAACGGGCGGCTGTGAGCGGGAGTTCGTTCTCGAAAGAGGGTGAACGAGAGAGGGTGACGTCAGACCGGCAGCTCGTCGTGCGGCCAGCGGGAACGGGCCTGTTCGCGGGAGCGGATGAGGGCCAGGGTGGGGAGGCCCTGGTCCGGTCCGGACGCGAGCAGGGACGGGAGTTGGGGGAGCGGGGCCACGGCCGCGATGTCGTCGAGGACGAGGGTCAGTGGTGGGTCGAGGCGACCGGAGGATGACCGTTCGGCCATGCGCCGGCCGCGCTCGACCACGCTGGAGACGAGGGCCGTGAGGAGAGGCATCGCGCCGGGGTTCGTCCTGGGGTCCTCGATGGATTCACCGACCATATAAAGCGTGCCCCCTTCGTCGATGAAGGAATCCAAGGTGAGCGCATCAGTTCGGTTTGGGGTGCATGCCTCGCGGACGTTCACCGTGAACAGTGAGGACAGGGCGCGACTGGTCAACTCGTGAGCCATGTCGCGGCGTTCGGGGTGCGCGGTGAGGGCGGCCTCGAGTTCGCCGGCGGCGCCGGGGGCCGCCTTGGCGTGCGTACGCAGGGTGCGTACGGCTTCCTGGATCTGGGTGCCCTGGGACCAGCGGTGGACGTGGCGGATGGTGCGGTTGTCGAGGGCGGCGGCGTGGAGGTAGCTGCGGAGCAGCGTCTCGGCGGTGTCGCTGACGGCCTGGTCGATCTTGGCGGTGGGGCGGACCGGCGTGAGGAGGGCGGCGGCTCTTGCTGTTGCCGTCGGCTTGTCCTCGCAGCCTGTGGTGGGGGACCAGTGGAGGCGGGCCGGGGTGTCGCAGCGGTGGGTGGGGTCGTAGAGGAGGACTGGACCGAGTTTTGATCTGGCGTCCTTGGTGTCCTGCCAGAGGGTGGGGTTCGATGTGACGACGAGGGCGGGGCCTTCCGCGTCGCGGATGGCCTGGGCTGCGGTGGAGTGGCGGATTTCCGCCGGCATCACGAGGATTTTCTCCCATCCGCCCACCCGTTCACCGCCGAACAGGGATGTGAGGGGCTCCGGGTGCGGTGACGTTGGGCGGAGTGGCGCCGTGGTATCCGGGTCCGGGGCTCTTCTCGGGGTGGGGACCTCGTGCGGCCGGTCCCGGTCCGTGATGGGTGCCTGCTCTGCCGGGGCCCGGGACTGTTGCGGCTCGATCGTCGGGGCCGGGGTGACGTTCTTGTCGTCCTCGGAGCGGCCCGTCGGCGCAGACCTCTGTCTCGCCCGTACCGCCTTCCACCGCTCCAGCGTCCCCATCACGAACACCGTCAGTACGACCAGCACCATCAGCTGACCGATGAACAGCCCCCAGAACAGCCCGTACCCGGAGAGCTGCGTCCCCGGCGTGTGGGGCCAGGCGCCGGTGATGTCGTGGGGCTCGGCGACGAGGTGGCGCATGGCCAGGGGCGTGCGGGTGAAGGTCACGCCGGACGGCCAGGCGCCGTGGGAGAACCAGCCGGCGAGGCCCGTGGCCGACCAGACCAGCAGCGTCATGCCGAGCAGGAACGCGAGTATGCCGATCAGCAGGCCGTCGGGGATACCGCCCTGGCCGTCCCGCCGGTGGTCGTCCGGTCTCACGCCGCCCTCCTACGCCACCGTCGACTCGGAGTCGCCGAGGTGCTGTTCCATGAAGGCCGCCGCCCGCTCCTCCGCCTCCAGCTCGGCGGCGCGCAGGGCGTCGTCGGCGAGTTCGCTGGAGGACTCGGTCATCGCCCGGTCGGTGAAGACCAGCGGGCGTTCCGTCTCCGTGACCAGGTGTTTGACGACCTGGACGTTGCCGTTGACGTCCCAGACGGCGATGCCGGGAGTGAGGGTCGGGATGATCTCGACGGCCCACCGCGGCAGACCCAGCACCCGGCCCGTCGCCCTCGCCTCGTCCGCCTTCTGGGCGTAGATGGTCCGGGTCGATGCCATCTTCAGGATCGCCGCGGCCTCCTTCGCCGCTGCCCCGTCCACGACGTCGGACAGGTGGTGCACGACCGCCACGAAGGACAGGCCCAGCCGTCGCCCGAACTTCAGCAGCCGCTGGAACAGCTGCGCCACGAAGGGGCTGTTGATGATGTGCCAGGCCTCCTCGACCAGGAAGATGCGCTTCTTCCGGTCGGGGCGGATCCAGGTGTGCTCCAGCCATACGCCGACGATCGCCATCAGGATCGGCATGGCGATGGAGTTGCGGTCGATGTGGGAGAGGTCGAAGACGATCAGCGGGGCGTCGAGGTCGATCCCGACCGTTGTCGGGCCGTCGAACATGCCGCGCAGGTCACCGTCGACCAGGCGGTCCAGGACCAGCGCCACGTCCAGGCCCCACGCCCGTACGTCGTCTATGTCGACGTTCATCGCCTCGGCGGACTCCGGCTCGGGGTGCCGTAGCTGCTCCACGATGTCGGTCAGGACCGGCTGGCGCTCGACGATGGTCTCGTTGACGTAGGCGTGCGCGACCTTGAGTGCAAAGCCGGACCGCTCGTCCAGCCCATGCCCCATCGCGACCTCGATGATGGTCCGGAGCAGGGCGAGCTGACCCGTCGTCGTGATCGCCGGGTCGAGCGGGTTGAGGCGGATGCCGTGGTCGAGGGCGGCCATCGGGTCCAGGCGGATGGGAGTTATCCCCAGTTCCTGGGCGATGAGGTTCCACTCGCCGACGCCGTCCTCGCCCTGCGCGTCGAGCACGACGACCTGCCGGTCCCGGAAGCGCAGCTGTCGTAGGACGTATGTCTTCTCCAGCGCCGACTTGCCGTTGCCGGACTCGCCGAGGACCAGCCAGTGCGGGGCGGGGAGCTGTTGGCCGTAGAGCTGGAAGGGGTCGTAGATGTAGCCCTTCCCGGAGTACACCTCGCGGCCGATGATGACGCCGGAGTCGCCGAGGCCGGGGGCGGCGGTGGGGAGGTAGACCGCCTGCGCCTGGCCCGTGGAGGTGCGTACGGGCAGCCGGGTGGTCTCGACCTTGCCGAAGAGGAAGGACGTGAAGGCTTCGGTGATGGCGGAGAGCGGGTCCCGCATCAGGGCATCAACCCCTACCTTCGGATTCCGGTGGCGAACGGGAGCGTGTTCACGAAGGCCCGGTGGTGCTCGCGGTCGCACCACTCCAGCTTCAGATACGACTTGCCGGCCGAGGCCCTTATCGTCCGCTTGTCGCGCGCCAACGCCTCCGGGGTGCGGGAGGAGACGGTGATGTAGCCGACCAGGTTCACCCCTGCCGCACCGCTCGCCAGATCTTCTCCTCGCTGGTCGAGACGGTTGTGGGCGGCGACGTCGCGCGGGTCGACGGTACGGTTCATCTTGGCGGCGCGGGAGGCTTCGGCCTCGTCGTTCGTCTTCTCGGTCAGCATGCGTTCGATGGCTACCTCGGTGGGTTCGAGATCCATCGTCACGGCGACCGTTCGGATGACGTCCGGGGTGTGGACGAGGAGGGGCGCCAGGAAGTTGACGCCCACCGGGGTCATCGGCCACTCCTTCACCCAGGCCGTGGCATGGCACCAGGGGGCGCGGGTGGACGACTCGCGGGTCTTCGCCTGGAGGTACGTCGGCTCCATGGCGTCCAGCTCGGCCGGCCAGGCATTGCGTTTCGTCATTGCCTGGATGTGGTCGATCGGGTGGTCCGGGTCGTACATGGAGTGGATGAGCGAGGCGAGCCGTCCCTGCCCGAGTGGCTGCCGTACGCGGATGTCGGCCTCCTGGAGGCGCGAGCAGATGTCCGTCAGCTCGCGCGCCATGACGACCGCCAGCCCGGCGTCCCGGTCGACCTTGCCGCCGCCGTGGGGGCGGGCGGCACGGGCCATCGCATGGGCCTCGGCGGCGAGTTCACGGGTGTAGTGCATACAGGCGACGAGATACGCGCGGTGCTGCTCGCTGCTCGTCGACACCATCGACTGGAGCTGGTCGTACGACTGCTGCAGCCAGGACGGGGCCCGGTCGTCGCCGCGTACGGCCACGTCCTTGGCGTGGGCGTCGGGGTCGGCGGGGAGGGTGCGGGCGAGCATCTGCAGCCGGGTGACGAAGCCGTCGCCGTTGGCCACGTGCTTGAGGAGGGTGCCGAAGCGGTCGACGAGGGCTTCCTGGTCCTCGGAGTCGCGCAGACCGACGCCCGGGCCCTCGATCTCGATGGCGGCGGTCACCGTCTTGCGGTCCGCGTGCAGCAGTACGGCGATCTCGTCGGGCCCGAAGGGTGCGGCGAGCCAGGTGATGCGGCCGATGCCGGGGGGCGGGCCGATCTCGAGCTCCAGCCCGTCGAGACGCGTGCCGGCCTCGATGGCGGCCGATCGGTAGGTGGCGCCCGAGCGGAGGGTGCGCTTGTAACTGCGGTTGATCTCGAACCACTTGTAGAACGTGCGGTGCTTGTACGGCACGTAGACCACCGCCAGCGCGACCAGCGGGAAGCCCATCAGCAGCACGATGCGCAGGGAGAGGACCGGGACGAGAAGCCCGCACATCATGCCCAGGAACGCGCCCGCGATGATCAGCGCGATCTCGCCGGTCTCGCGGTTGCGGCCGACGATCGCGTTCGGCCGGGCGCGGCCGATCAGATATGTACGGCGGGGCGTGACCGGATGGGACAGGTGGGACTCGGTCGTCAACGCCCTTCACCTCCCGTGCGGTTGGGACTGCTGTTGCGGGTGTTGCTGGCGTGCGGGGTGTTCACCGGGCTGGACGAGCGCGGCGCGGGTGCGGCGGACGGAACAGATCCACCGCCTCCGTGCGAGGGGCGCGAGCTGTGCGCGGCGACCCCGCCGGACGCCTGGTTGGCGGGGCGGGGGGCGGTGTTGGCGCCGGACTGGCCGCTGTTGTTGTCGGCGCGGGTGCTGTGGGTCTTGATGCCCTGGGCCACCAGGGTCGCCGGGGAGCTGATGACGGCGGCGGCCTTTCCTTCGGCGCTCTGCATGATGCGGTTGTTGCGGGAGCCGGCGATCTCGTCGCCGAAGCCGGGGACGAAGCGGTAGATCATCGCGGAGGCGAAGATGGCGAGCAGGATGATCGCAAGGCCGGAGACGACGGCGGAGAAGGCGTCGGGGCCGTCGTCGGCGGAGAGTGCGCCGGCGAGGCCGAGGACGATGACGATCACCGGCTTGACGAGGATGACGGCGATCATGATGCCGGCCCAGCGGCGGACGTGACCCCACAGGTTCTTGTCGACGAGGCCGGCGTACACGACGGTGCCGAGCAGTGCGCCGACGTAGAGCAGCGCGGCCCTGATGACCAGCTCCAGCCACAGCACACCGGCGGCGAGGATGGAGACCAGGGAGACGACGATCAGCATGATCGGGCCGCCGCCGATGTCCTCGCCCTTCTTCAAGGCGCCGGAGAAGTTGCCGAAGAAGGCGTCCGTCTGGTCGCCGGTGGTTTTCGCCAGGACGTCGGAGACGCCGTCCGTCGCCGAGACGACCGTGTACAGGATCAGCGGGGTGAAGGCGGAGGCCAGGACGGTGAGCCAGAGGAAGCCGATCGCCTCGCCGACGGCTGTGCTGAGGGGGACGCCGCGGACGGCTCGCTTGGCCACGGCCAGCAGCCAGAGGAGGAGGGTGAGGATCGTCGACGCGGCGAAGACGACGGCGTACTGCTGGAGGAACCTGGCGTTCGTGAAGTCGACGTTCGCGGTGTCGTTGACGGCCTCGCTGAGCTTGTCGATGGTCCAGGAGGCGGCGTCGGCGCAGCCTTGGGCGAGGGAGGAGAGGGGGTCGAGGGTGGAGGTGGGGTCGAGGGTGGGGGAGCTGCCGCCGCGTTCGCTGTCGCCGCGTTCGCAGTATTCCTTCGCGGGGCCGGCGATCAGCGAGCAGGGATCCTCGCTGCCTGTCGGCGATGGCGTTGGCGTGGGAGTGGGTGCCGCGAAGGCACGGCTGGCCACCAGCACGGCGGTTGCCTGTGCGGCGGCCACGAGGCCGGTGAGCTTGAGCACGCGGTGCGGGCTACCGGGCATACGTGAACCCTCCGAACTCCTTGACCGCCTTGCCGATCTCGTCGACGCCGGAAACGGGGTTGTCTCCGGCGACGGGAGTCGGGCCAGTCTTCTGGCTGGTCTCCAGGACCTTCCAGTCACCGCTCCAGCTCAGCTTCATGGTCACGGTGAACCACCCGCTGGTCACGGGATTGGTCGAGCCTTCGCCGGCAAGGCCGAACAGGCTGTTGCACCAGACCTCGACAGTGGCCTCGCCATCATTGAAGGACGTGACCTTGGTGCCAGCCGGCAGTGTGCGGTTGACGAAGGTGCTGCCTGCTGGAGCGGCGCCGTCGCCTTTGAGGCCGATCTTCTTCAGGAGGTCTGCTGAATAGTCGGCGTCGAAGCCGGACTGGAGTCGGCCCACCGCACCGGGATCGGCGATTGTCTGCACGATCTCGTGGCGTCTGGACGTATTGAACATGCCGTCAGACCCCAGCGCGGCCGCATAGTTCGCCGCCGCACTCTGCGCCCCCTCCTCGTCATGGGCGTACCCGGTCGGAATCCCGCCCGTCTTGCCCTCCACCGGCCGCTCCCCACTCGCCGCAGTAGGCGCCGCCTCCGGGCCGGAGCCGCCGCTCGCGTCAGTGGAAGGGGAATCGTCTCCTCCCCTGTTGGCGAATGCGATCGCAGCGATCAGCAGCACCACCACCCCCACCACCGTCACGAGGCTGCGCGACGACGAACGGCCGCCCCGCCGCGCACCCCCGTAGGGGTCGCTGTCGGGCAGCCGGGTGCGGGTGTGACCCGTACCTCCGTAACCGCCGGAGGCCTCGTGTTCGTCACCGAGACTCATGCCGCGTACGCCCCCTCGACGTCGTAGCGGAAACCGTCGTACCGACTGAACGCGTAGATGTACGACGGTAGCCGTGCTGGTTCCCGCGCGGGCGCGGTGTGGTGACTCGACATCAGGGACATCAGGGAAACGCAACCTCAACCGGTGGGCACGACGGGCGGGTGGGGTGGAGGGGACCGGACCGGGCGTGCCCGGAGGGGAGGGACGCGGCCTATACGGCCATGCCGTACACGATGGTGAAGAGCGTGCCGAGTGAGCCGATGATGAACACCCCGGTGAGGCCGGCGATGATGAGGCCCTTGCCCTGTTCCGCGCTGAAGGTGTCGCGCAGGGCCGTCGCGCCGATGCGCTGCTTGGCGGCGCCCCAGATGGCGATGCCGAGGCAGATCAGGATGGCCACTGCCATCACGACCTCGATCATCACCTTCGCCTCGTTGCCCAGGCTGCCGAAGGGGCCCCAGTCCGGAGCGATCCCGCCGATGATGGTGTTGATGTCTCCCTCGTCGGCCGCAAAGAGCATGTAAGTCACCGCCCCTGGTGGGTAGTTCCGCAGTCCCCTGCGGTGCGCAGAGGTCAGGCCTCATTCTCGCCGACAATGGCGCTGTCGTATGTCGACTTGGCGTCATCGAGTGGCGGGTTTCGTACGAACACCTCGTATCGTCACTCTGTGTATCACGGCAGGTCACGCCGGGCAACGAGGTGGGAACGAAACCCGTCATGTGGTTCCGTCGTTGTGCTCTTCTGCGCCCCGGAGCCGTTTTTGACGGCCGGTCGGGTGACAGGGTCGTGACGATGTTCTCCGGATGAAGGCTATCTCCCGGTGTGACCTGGCTCGGTGGCGAGGGGTCGGCGGGGCCGGAGTCCGTGCAGGAGATGGTGGACCAGTTCGCCGATGCCGTCGAGTGCGGCCCGGGCCGGGAGCGAGCCGTTGGCGGCGAAGGCGGCGATGCCGTGCAGGGTGGCGCCTGTGATGAGGGTGATGTGCTCGGGGTCCCCCTCGACGATCTCGCCGCGCTGCTGGGCGCCTTCGATGAGGCGCACAAACGGCTCGATTGTTCGCTCGACGGCTGCCGCGAGTTGCTGGGAGACGTCCGGGTCGTGCTTGCGCGCGTACATCAGCTCCAGTAGCGCGGCGTTCTCGATGGCGAATCCGAGGTAGGCCCTGGCGAGATGGGTGAGCCGCTCCTCGATCGGGAGTGCGGGGTCGTCCGCGGTGACCACGGTCTCGGTCAGGCGCTCGAAGCCGGTGAGGGCGAGGGCGTCCAGCAGGGCCTGCTTGTCCTTGAAGTGCCGGCCCGGGGCGGCGTGGCTGACGCCGGTCTCGCGGGCGAGTTCGCGCAGGGACAGGGTGGCGGCCCCCTTCTCCCGCAGGGTGCGCTCGGCGCCGGCGAGCAGGGCTGCGCGCAGGTCTCCGTGGTGGTAGGGGCGGCTCTCGGGCATGCGCACCATCGTATCTCGATGTTGCCGGTGTCACCTTTGTTGATGTCGTCACCATTGTTGTCATTGACAGCATTGTTGGCGCTGCCTACATTGGGAGCATGGCTACGACGCGTAAGCCGGCCCGGCCGGCGAAATGGAACGCAAGCCGCCTTCCCGACCTCACCGGCCGGACGGTGGTCGTCACCGGTGCCAACAGCGGCATCGGCCTCGCCGCCGCGGACGCGCTGGCCCGGGCGGGGGCGCATGTCGTCTTCGCCGTACGGGATCCTGAGCGCGGCCGGGCCGCGGCCGCGGCCGTGAACGGCAGCACGGAGGTCCGCCGCCTCGACCTCGCCGACCTGGCCTCGGTCCGCGCGTTCGCGGAGGGCTGGGAGGCCCGTCCGCTGGATCTGCTGATCAACAACGCGGGCGTGATGATGCTCCCGGAGCAGCGGACCAAGGACGGCTTCGAGATGCAGTTCGGCACGAACCATCTGGGCCACTTCGCGCTGACGAACCTGCTGCTGCCGTACGTCACCGACCGCGTGGTGACGGTGTCCTCGGGCGCCTACCGGTTCGGCGACGGCGTCATCCGCTTCGACGACCTGAATCTGACGTCGGGTTACACGCCGGTGCGCGCCTACGCCCAGTCCAAGCTGGCGAACCTGCTCTTCACCCTCGAACTCCAGCGCCGCCTCACGGAGTCCGGCTCTCCCGTCCGCGCCCTCGCTGCGCACCCCGGGTACGCGGCGACCAACCTCCAGAGCCACGCCGCGAGCCGCGTGAGCCGGGTGGCCATGATGCTCGGCAACCGCTTCTTCGCCCAGGACGACAGGGCGGGGGCCCTGCCGACGCTGTACGTGGCGACGCAGGACCTGCCTGGCGCGAGCTACGTCGGCCCCGACGGCCTGGGTGAGATGCGGGGCGCACCGACCCTGGTGAGCCGCTCGGCTGCGGCGAGCGACCCGGCGGCGGCTCGGCGGCTGTGGACGGTTTCGGAGGAGCTGACGGGCGTGAGGTTCCCGCTGGGGGCGGTGAGCGGGGGCGGTTACTGAACGCCGTTGACGCCCTCCACGAAGTGGTCGAACTCGCCTGCCTGTACGCCGAGTACGAAGGCGTCCCACTTGCGGCGGTTGGTGGTGACCACGTTGCCCGGGTCGCTGGTCTCGCGGATGTAGACGGGGGCGTCGCCGTCCTCTCCTTCGCCGAAGGCGATCTCGATCCAGGGGCCAGGGCCGGTGGCGTCGGGTGGGGCGGCGCGTTCCCAGGTGAGGTTCGGGGGGATTTCACCCACGGTGGGGGCCCTTCTTGAGGGTGGCGAGGAGGGCTTCGAAGGTGGCCGGGGTGGCCTTGAGTATGGCTCCGGTGGGGTCGCTGCTTTCGGTGAGATGGATCGTTTCGGTGGTGGTGGCGACGTGGACGCAGGAGTTGCCTTCGCTGCAGTAGGAGGACTTCTGCCAGTTCATGGGTGCCTCACAGCTCTCGCATCAGATGGTGGACAAGGTCGCGGGTCTTTTCCGGGCTCAGTGCTACGGCGTCGATCCGATCGAAGAGCGTCCGGTATTTCTGTAGCTGAGCCTCGGCATCGAGGAAAGCGACGCCGTGGGACTGGTCGAGCTGGACGGTGTCCAGTTGGGGTACTGGGCCGTACGAGTAATAGATCGACTGTCCGGATCCCGGGTAGGCGCCGGCGTCGAAGGTGATTGCACGCAGGGTGATGTGGTCGCGCTCGCTCATGTCGAGCAGGTACTGCAACTGCTGCCGGGAAACCGTGGGTCCGCCGACCTTCATGCGCAGGGCCGCCTCGTGGACGGTCGCCTCGTATGGGGTGGGGTTGCTCTCTCGGTAGAGGATCGCCTGCCGCTTGATGCGGAACGAGAGGCGGTTCTCGATGTCGGGTGGCGAGAGCTCGGTGACCGCCTGACGGAAGATTTCGAGGGCGTACTCGCGAGTCTGGAGCAAGCCCGGGATGCGAGCCGTGGTGGCGGCGCGCAACGACTGGGCGTGGTGCTCCAGTTCGGCCAGGTCGAGGAGTGCCGTGGGCAGTAGTTCGCGGTACTGCTCCCACCAGCCGCGTGTGCGCTGGGAGGTCATGTCGCCGAGCGCCTGGATGAGGGGCTGGTCGGAGCAGTCGTAGTGGCAGGCGATCGTGCGTACCCGCTCGGGGCTCACGCCTACGCGACCGGCCTCCATGTTGCTGACCTGCGACTGCTTGATGCCCAGGAGTTGACCGGCCTCGGTGGCGCTCAGGCCCGCACGTTCGCGCAGTTTGCGCAGCTCAGCGCCGAACCGCAGTTGGCGACCCGTCGGGTTCCTCACGGGCTTGCCGCCTCCTCGTTGTCACTCACAGGGGTGGTAGTGAATGTGATTAGAAGGAATCGGTTCATGCATTCACTGTGTGCCGCTACCTTACAACTGGGCCCACCGCCCAGAAGTGCCCCGCTCGACGGAGCGGCGAGGTCACTGGGCTCACCTCAACACCCCCTACCTGATCGGACACTTCCATGCCCACCGTATCCCCGCCCTGGACCTACACCCTCCAACTCCCGCACGATCCACGCGCACCGGGCATCGCCCGCGCAACCCTCCGCACCGTCCTCGCCGCCCACGACCTCACCGACCTCACCCCCACCGCGGAGCTCGTCGCCGCCGAACTCCTCACCAACGCGCACCTGCACACCACCGGGCCCTACGCCCTCCGCCTCCACCGCACCCAGCCAGGACTGCTCAGAGTCGCCGTCTGGGACGCCGACCCCCGAGTCCCACCAGGGTTCGCTGAGTCCCCCCTCTCCGCGGCCCCGCCCGACGCCGAGCACGGGCGTGGGCTGCTGCTCGTGCAGGCGTGTGCCGACGCCTTGGGTGTGGAGGTCGGTGGGGTGACGGGCGGAAAGCTGCTGTGGGCCGAGTGTCAGGGGAGTGACCTAAAGTAATGGCGCGTTATCGGAGCGGTGGGGAGGGGAGTCGTGGCGAAGGCCGAGCAGCGACTCGAGAAGACCGCGCGTACCTGCGGGGAGCGTGACGCGGAGGCGGAGAAGCAGGCCGCACAGTACGGTGGAGTCGACGCCGAGCGGGATGTCGGACCTCCCACCGAGCCCGCTCGCCCAGCCGAGGACGCCGACAAGGTGGAGGGACGGAGGCGGCGAGCCATGTCCGTGTCACCGGGCACGTGGCCCCCTCTGCGACCCCGTCCGGGGCATCTGCGCGAGGCCGCCGAGAAGATCGAGGAAGCGACAGGTCTGCGCGTGCAGATCGTGGGAGGGAAGCTCGTGATGTCCCCGACGCCACGTGGCAAGCACGCGGGCGTGGTGAAGCGGGTGCGGAGGCAGCTCGAAGCCGCTGCTCTGCCAGAAGGGCTGGACGTGTACGAGGTGTCCTCGATCGCCCTGCCGGAAGACCCGGACGACTATGTGACGCCGGACTTGATCGTCCTGCCCCTGGAGTGGGAAGAGGACGACGACTGGCTTGCCGCGCCGGAGGACACCGCGCTTGCCGTCGAGGTCATCTCCCGGTCGGAGAAGTCCCGTGAGATCCGGGACAAGGCCGACTGGTACGCCGTGGCCTGCGTCCCCGTCCTCCTCGTCGTCGACCCCCGCAACGGCACCTGGGCCCTGCATACCCACCCGGACAACGGCGCCTATCAGGATGTGTTGCCGGGCAAGTTCGGGGAATCCGTGCGGCTGCCCGAGCCGCTCGGCATCGAGGTCTCCACAGACGGCTTCCCGCTGTACGGCACTTCGCCTCGCCGGCAAGGCCAGAAGGAAAGCTAAGGAGAGCTCCGGGGAGCAGGACGCCGGCGTCTCAGACTTTCGCGTCCCGTCCGGCCGTCGACAGCAACCTTGGCTCCGCCAACCCTGACTCGCACACGCAGTGTCGACTGCAACGATCGTTCGACTGGCCATGTCACTACACGTGCTACGCCGAAGTGACTAGTTGAACTGATGCTGCATCGACGGGGGTTGTGTGGGTCTTGGGGTACACGCTGCTGGGCTGGCTGGACGAGATTCTGGACTTCATCGGGATCACCGTCCGGCCCTCGGCCCCGTATCCCCGTCCGAGTCCGCACCCAACCCCCGGGAGCCCTGACCCATGCCCCGTACCACCCCGCCCCGACCCGTCGATGTTGAAGCGGTCTTCCCCGACCTGGCCACGATGCGTCGGTCCACCACTCGGCTGCATCCGCGTCGCGGCACACCCACGATGCGTGACAGTTCGGTTGGCGGCCCGCTGCTGTGGCCCGCGGACGAGCCGTGGCCGGTCTGCACGATCCCGCACAAGCGTGGCAGCGGCTACCGGTACTCCGAGGTGGTGCGTGAGCGGGAGATCCGGGAGCGGGCCCGACGGCGCGACCCACGAGGGCCGACCGCCGAGGAAGCCGCGGAACTCGCCGGGTTCAAGCGCGGCCGGCACGCCCCGCATCTCGCCGACACGGATCCCATCCCGCTGATAGCGGTGGCTCAGTTGTACCGGCGCGACGTCCCCGGTCTGCCCGGCACAGGGGAGGGGGACCTGCTTCAGGTGTTCTGGTGCGGTTTCGAAAGGCACGGCGACAGCCGCTACGAGCTCCACGTGGAGCTGCGCCAGCGTCACTCGGAGGATGTCGGCGCGCTGTTGGCCGAGCAGCCTGTCCCCGAGGTCGTCGGCCGTCCCGAACTCGTCCCCTCCCCCTGCGTGCTGCATCCCGAGGAGGTCGTCGAGCATCCGTACTTCATGGCTCTCGATCCGGCCCTGCAGGACCGCATCGCCGCATGGGAGGGACCGGAGGACGAGGGTGATCGGTACATCTCGGACCTGTCCACAGCTCCTGGCTGGAAGGTCGGTGGGTACATCGCCTGGCCACTCACGGGACCGCGGACACTGGCCTGTTCCGTCTGCGGTACGGAACTTGCCCCGCTCCTCACAGCAGCCCGGTACGAATGGGACCCCAGCACCACCAGTTGGATCCCGTACGAGGACCGGCAGGACACGGGCATCAGGTGGGCCAACGACCCTACCGAGGTCTCGCCGGGCCGCGGCCGGCTGACCATCGCCGTGTGCCCCCGCGACGCTGGTCATCCGTTCGAGCTGGTCTCTCAATGAGCGGTGGGGGGTTTGGTACTCGACCCGCCTCGCCGAGTCGCGCCGCGGGTACTCCAACTCCCGCGAGTCTCCGATCAGCTGCACCAACAAGGATCCGCGGCTTCACGGTGAAATAACGCCACTCTCACTGGAAATGGCCTTGAACAGCGGCGATATGGGGGAGGGTTGAGCCGTGCGAAAAGTATGGGTGGCCAGTGGTGTCGCGGTCGCGCTGGGCCTGAGCTTCGTGATGCTGCTCGTCGTGGGCGTGTACCTCGTCGCCGGAAACCTCGTCAACGGCGTGAACGGGGCGGGCAAGAAGCTCGCCAAGGGGGCCGTGCCCGCGGCCTATCAGCCCCTCGTGCAGGAGTGGGGCAATATGTGTCCCGCCATCAACCCCGCCCTCCTCGCCGCCCAGCTCTACCAGGAGAGCGGGTTCAACCCGAAGGCCCAGAGCCCGGCGCAGGCGCAGGGGATAGCGCAGTTCATCCCCGGCACCTGGGCCACGCACGGGATCGACGGCGACGGGGACGGGGACCGGGATGTGTGGGATCCGAATGACGCGATTCCGTCGGCCGCTTCGTACGACTGCGAGCTCGCCAAGTACGTGAAGGACGTGCCCGGGGACGCGACGAAGAACATGCTCGCCGCCTACAACGCGGGGGCGTACGCGGTCATCAAGTACGGGGGCGTGCCGCCGTACAAGGAGACCCAGAACTACGTGAAGACCATCACGACCCTCGAGCAGAGCTTCGCCGCGCCCGTCGGCCGCGTCGATCCTTCCGAGCAGGCCGCCGGTGCCATCCACTACGCGCAGGAGAAGCTCGGCACGCTGTACCTCTGGGGCGGCAACGGTACGGCTGAGCAGGGCGGACGGTTCGACTGCTCGGGGCTGACCAAGGCCGCGTACGAGAGTGTGGGGATCACGCTGCCGCGGGTCGCCAATGATCAGTACAACGCCGGGCCGCATCCCTCGCGCGAGGAACTGCTGCCGGGGGATCTGGTGTTCTTCTCGGACGACCTCACCAATTCGCGGGCCATTCGGCACGTGGGGATCTATGTCGGGGGCGGGTACATGATCGACGCCCCGAGGCCGGGGGCTGTCATCCGGTTCGACCCGATCGACACCCCTGACTACTTCGGTGCCACCCGGGTCACCGAAGATGGCGCAAAAGCGCTCCCGGCCACCGCCGGATCCGGGGTGAACCGAACGTGAGCCTCCCCCCTGAGCTGCGATGATGGGTCTCTCTTCGATAACGTCTGCGTGATCATTTAGTGGAGTGTGGAACGCAGTGATGGGAGTCGTGCGTTCCTGTTGACGTAGCCGAGCCACGCGGATCTACACACCACGGGGGTGGCAGAGCGGCGCACGCACCTGTGCCCGCGGAGACGACGACGAAGGGGCCCGCTGCACCATGGCTGGACTCGCACAATCCGGGTCGAACCCTGACGTCGAGTTGCTCTACGACATCAACGGCCTGGCCAAGGACGCACCGTCCTGGTTCGACCGGATCATGGAGTTCGTGGGTGAGTACGGGCTGTTGCTCGCCATGGTGCTGCTCGTGGTGTGGTGCTGGTGGTCCGTGCGCAGGCGTGGTGGCGAGGAGGCGGCCTCCTCCGTCGCCGCGCTCGTGTGGGCGCCGCTGGCGGCCGGTATCGCGGTGCTGGTGAACGTGCCGATACGGGGGTTCGTGGAACGGCCGCGGCCCTTCTTCAGCCACGAAGGGCTGGACGTCCTGGTCTCCGGCAAGACCGACTTCTCGTTCGTGAGCGATCACGCCACCATCACCATGGCCATGGGTGTCGGTCTCTTCGTCGCCCACCGGAAGTTCGGGCTCGCCGGCATCGGGCTCGCCCTGCTCGAAGGGTTCCTCCGGGTCTACATGGGCGTCCACTACCCGACGGACGTCATCGGCGGATTCGCGCTCGGCACGGCGGTCGCCCTGCTGCTGTCGCCGCTGGCCATGGCCTTGCTCACGCCGGTCATGAAGGCCGTCGAGCGGTCGCCGCGTGCGGGTCGGCTGATCCGCCGCCGCTCCTCGGCGGGCGGCCAGGAGACGCTGATCCCGGACACCCGTACGGAACCGGCCGGGTCCGAGGAGCGGGACCTGGCAGCGTGAGGGGCGTGTAGGGGGCGTTCGGCTGTCTCACAGTGCCTGGGGGTACGTGAACACCCGGTTCGGGTCGTAGATCCGCTTCAGCTTCGTCAGACGGGTCGCCGCATCCCCGTAGTACGCCTTCCGCCAGTTCGTCAGGGTCGGGTCCGTGTAGTTCTGTTCTGGTAGGCCGCGCCCGAGGCGTACGGGCGCATCGACCGGTGCGCCGACGTCAGCCAGGACTGGGCCGTCGAGCCGGACGTGCCCGCGCGCCAGGCGGCGATGTACTGGGCCAGCATCCGGGAGCGGCGGTGCACGAAGGCCGTCGCCGTCGGGGAGACGCGGTTGACCGCGCCGCCGAGTGCGGTCAGGGCGATGCTGCCGACGCCACCCCCACGATCGCGGCCGTCCCGCCGCCGATGAACGTCCGCCGCTCCATGGTGCCTCCCCGCTACCGCCCGTCTTCGTCAGACGAGACGGGTCCCCTGCCGCGGGGGTTCCACGGACGCCCGACCGGTCTGTGGGCGGCGCCATATGGTGCTCGTCTCATCCGTGACCGGCCGTGATGACCTGCGTTGTGGAAAGCGTGTAGTTTCGCCCGTGATTCCGCGTATGTACGTGACCGACGAGCTCTCGGAGACAGCGGGGCGCGCAGCTGTCGGGGGCCGGGAATCCGACGTGCCGCTTCCGGTTCGTACGGCTTCGGCGGGGGTCGCCCCTGATGGGCGACCTGCCGGAACCTCGGCGTGTTCTCCCCGTAAGCATTCCGTGACCTAACCGCACCGACCGCAGGGGTTCACCCTGCGTTCACTTACGGCCATAGGTGGCTTCACCTGTTCTGCCTAATTTCGGCCGTACGGATGACGGGCGCACCTCGAGCGTGCGTTCACATCACCCAGACTTCGCACGCCGCCGATCAGGACGGCGGCTCCTGGAAGGAACTCCCGAAAGTGAAGCTTCAGCGCATGAACCGGCGGGCCCTCACCCTCGGTGCTCTCGCCGTCTCCGGCGCCCTGGCCCTCACGGCGTGCGGCTCCGACGACACCGGCAGCAACGGCGGTGACGGTGCCACCAACACCGCCCAGGCCGGCAACATCGACTGTGGCGACGCCAAGGGCCAGCTGCTGGCCGACGGCTCGTCCGCGCAGAAGAACGCGATCGACGCGTGGGTGAAGCAGTTCACCGCGCAGTGCAACGGCGTGCAGATCAACTACAAGGGTGGCGGCTCCGGCGCCGGCATCACCGCGTTCACCCAGGGCCAGGTCGCCTTCGCCGGTTCCGACTCCGCGCTGGACTCCGAGGAGATCGCGGCCTCCAAGGAGGTCTGCTCCGGCGGCCAGGGCATCGACCTGCCGATGGTCGGCGGCCCGATCGCGGTCTCGTACAACGTCCCGGGTGTCGACAACCTGGTGCTGGACGCCCCGACGCTCGCCAAGATCTTCGACAGCAAGATCAAGAAGTGGAACGACTCGGCGATCGCCAAGCTGAACCCCGACGCCAAGCTGCCCGACCTGGCCATCCAGCCGTTCCACCGCTCCGACGAGTCCGGCACCACGGACAACTTCACCAAGTACCTGATCGCCACCACCCCGGGGAACTGGAAGTACGAGGGTGGTAAGGCCTGGCAGGCCGAGGGCGGCCAGGCTGCGTCCGGCTCCTCCGGTGTCGCCCAGCAGGTCTCGCAGACCTCCGGCGCCATCGGCTACATGGAGCTGTCCTACGCCGAGGGCATGGCCGTCGTCGCCATCGACACCGGCGCCAGCGAGCCGGTCAAGGCCTCCACCGACGGTGCCACCAAGGCCATCGCGGACGCCGAGATCGTCGGCACGGGCAAGGACCTCGCGCTCGACATCAACTACAAGACCAAGGCCGACGGCGCCTACCCGATCACCCTGGTCACCTACGAGATCGTCTGCGACAAGGGCAACAAGGCGGACACCCTGCCCGCCACCAAGGCGTTCCTGAACTACATCGCCAGCGAGGACGGCCAGGGCCTGCTGGCCGACGCCGGCTACGCGCCGATCCCCGACGACATCATCGCCAAGGTCCGCACCACCATCGAGGGCCTGAGCTGACCTGAGTGTGCGGTCCGGTTCCGCCACGGGACCGGACCGCACCGTCCGGTGCACCGCCGCCAGGATCCGTACGTCGAGTGCGGCTCCGCAGACCGGAGAACCCGATGGACATAACGACACAGAACACTGCAGCACCTCCCTCCACGCCCCAGCCCAGTGAGGCCGAGCGCAAGCGCGCCGCCCGCGGCGCCACCCGACCCGGAGACCGGATCTTCCTCGGTCTGTCCCGCGGCTCGGGCATTCTGCTGCTGGCGATCATGGCCGCGATCGCGGGCTTCCTCACCTACCGGGCCGTCCTCGCCATCAGCAAGGACGAGGGCAACTTCCTGACCACCTTCGAGTGGAACACGGGCACCCAGCCGCCGGTCTTCGGTATCGCCGTACTGGCCTACGGCACCGTGGTCTCCTCGATCATCGCCATGGTCATCGCGGTCCCGATCGCGGTCGCCATCGCGCTGTTCCTCACGCACTACGCCCCGCGCAAGCTGAGCGGTCCCATCGCCTACGTGATCGACCTGCTCGCCGCGGTGCCGTCCATCGTGTACGGCCTGTGGGGCGCCCTGATCCTCGTACCGCAGATGGACGGCCTGTTCGGCTGGCTGGACGAGTACTTCGGCTGGACCGGCATCTTCGACTGGCAGGGCGGCGCCCCCCGCTCCATGCTCACCGTCGGCATCCTGCTCGCGATCATGATCCTGCCGATCATCACGAACGTCAGCCGTGAGGTCTTCAAGCAGGTTCCGCAGATGCACGAGGAGGCGGCCCTGGCCCTCGGCGCCACGCGCTGGGAGGTCATCCGCATGGCGGTACTGCCGTTCGGCCGCTCCGGCGTGATCTCCGCCTCGATGCTGGGCCTCGGCCGCGCGCTCGGCGAGACGATGGCCGTCGCCACGGTCCTGTCGCCGGACTTCCTGATCCACGCCAGCCTGCTCGACCCGGGCGGCGGCACGTTCGCCCAGAACATCGCCGCCAAGTTCGGCGAGGCGGACGACTTCGGCCGTGACGCGCTCATCGCCTCCGGTCTGGTCCTGTTCGTCATCACCCTGCTGGTCAACGGCGCGGCCCGCATGATCATCGCCCGCCGCAAGGAGTACTCGGGGGCCAACGCATGAGCACTGTCCTCACCGACAAGCGCCCCACCACCCTGCGCGGCGCCAGTCTGCCCAAGTGGTCCCCGTGGGCGATCGCCGCGGGCTCCCTCGCCGTCGCCGTCGGCATCGGTGTCGTGGGCGGACTGGACAGCCGGATCCAGTGGGGTCTGATCGCCGCGATCCTCTACACCCTCGGTACGTACGTCATCGCCTCGATGGTCGAGGGCAAGCGGCAGGCCAAGGACCGCATCGCGACCTCCCTGGTCTGGGTCGCCTTCCTGCTCGCCGTGGTGCCGCTCGCCTCCCTGGTCTGGGCGACCGTCGAGCGCGGCGTCAAGGTCCTCGACGTCTACTTCCTGACCCACTCGATGGGCGTCGTCGCCGACCGGGAGCCGGGCGGCGGTATCTACCACGCCATCATCGGCACCCTGGAGCAGGTCGGCCTCGCCACGCTGATCGCCGCGCCGATCGGCGTGCTCACCGCGATCTATCTGGTGGAGTACGGGCGTGGCAACCTCGCCCGGGCCGTCACCTTCTTCGTCGACGTCATGACGGGTATCCCGTCGATCGTCGCCGGTCTGTTCATCCTCAGCATCATGCTGATCTTCGAGATGCAGCCGTTCGGCTTCGCCGGCTCGCTCGCGCTGGCGATCCTGATGATGCCGGTCGTGGTCCGCTCCACCGAGGAGATGCTCAAGCTCGTCCCGAACGAGCTGCGCGAGGCCTCGCTGGCGCTCGGCGTGCCCAAGTGGCGCACGATCCTCAAGATCGTCCTGCCGACCGCGATCGGCGGTATCACCACCGGCATCATGCTGGCGATCGCCCGTATCGCCGGTGAGACCGCTCCGGTGCTGCTGCTGGTGTTCGGTAACCCGTTCATCAACAACAACCCGTTTGAAGGGGCCCAGGCCTCGCTGCCGCTGTACATCTACCAGCAGTACTCGCAGAGCGCGGGTGCCCAGCCGGCGTACGACCGCGCCTGGGCGGCGTCCCTGACGCTGATCGCCTTCGTGATGATCCTGAACCTGCTGGCCCGCGGCATCGCCCGCTGGAAGGCCCCGAAGACCGGTCGCTGACGCGGCCACTCAGCGACCGATTTCCCGAAAGAAGCAGTGATTTTTCATGGCCAAGCGCATTGATGTCAGCGGCCTCAGCGCCTACTACGGCTCGTTCCGGGCCATCGAGGACATCTCGATGACCATCGAGCCCCGGTCCGTTACGGCCTTCATCGGGCCGTCCGGTTGCGGCAAGTCCACGTTCCTGCGCACGCTGAACCGGATGCACGAGGTGACTCCGGGTGGACGCGTCGAGGGCAAGGTCATGCTCGACGACGAGAACCTGTACGCCGCCGAGATCGACCCGGTGTCCGTGCGGCGTGAGGTCGGCATGGTCTTCCAGCGGCCGAACCCGTTCCCCACGATGTCCGTCTACGACAATGTCGCGGCCGGTCTGAAGCTGCTCGGCTCGTACAAGAAGTCGCAGCTGGACGACATCGTCGAGAAGTCGCTGAAGGGTGCGAACCTCTGGAACGAGGTGAAGGACCGGCTGAACAAGCCGGGGTCCGGGCTGTCCGGTGGTCAGCAGCAGCGGCTGTGCATCGCGCGGGCGATTGCTGTGGAGCCGAACGTTCTGCTGATGGACGAGCCGTGCTCTGCCCTTGACCCGATCTCCACGCTTGCGATCGAGGACCTGATCGGTGAGCTGAAGGAGCGGTTCACGATCGTCATCGTGACGCACAACATGCAGCAGGCTGCGCGGGTCTCCGACCGGACCGCGTTCTTCAACCTCGCTGCTGTCGGGCAGCCCGGCAAGCTGATCGAGATCGACGACACGGAGCGGATCTTCTCCAACCCGTCGGTTCAGGCCACGGAGGACTACATCTCCGGCCGGTTCGGCTGATCAGACCCCTCGCGGTGCTGCATGGCGGTGCCACCGCGAGGACAAAAAGGGCCCGCCCCTGGCTTCCGGGGGCGGGCCCCTTTCGGTTGGGGGGCCTGCGGGGCGGGTGCCCGCGGCGGCCTGTGCGGGTGGGTGGTGGGATGCCTGCGGCGGCCTGTGCGGGTGGGTGGTGGGATGCCTGCGGCGGCCTGTGCGGGTGGGTGGTGGGATGCCTGCGGCGGCCTGTGCGGGTGCGTGGGGGTGGGGGTTGCGCCTGCGGTTTCGTTGTGGGTCGGGGCCGCGCCGGGGGGTGTCCGTCCTCGGTCTGCCGTTGGGTTTCTTGGATTGGGAACCGGTCGGTTCCGGCATCCGCTGCGGGCGGACACCCCCCGACACGTCCCCTTCCCGCCGTACGCGACTGCGGCCCCCAACCCGTCAAGCCGCGGGCATGCCCGTCAAGCCGCGGGCAGTCGTGCCTCCCCCCAGTGCCTTAAGGGCCTGGGGGGAGACCTCCAGAGCGGCACGGGTGAGCGCGGGCGGCTCCCCGTAAGCGCCGGGCTGCGCGACCCACCCCCCGCCCAGCGCAACGCCGGGCAGGGGTTACAGGAACGCCAGGTGTACGAGGCCGAAGGCCAGCGCCGCGATGATCGCTGCTGCCGGCATCGTGATGAACCAGCCGAGGACGATGTTCTTGGCGACACCCCACCGCACGGCGTTCACCCGCTTCGTCGCGCCGACGCCCATGATGGCCGAGGTGATGGCGTGAGTCGTGGAGATGGGCGCCTTGAAGAGGAACGCAGTGGTGAACATGATCGACGCACCGGTGGTTTCCGCGGCGAAGCCCTGTGGGGGGTCCAGTTCGATGATGCGGCGGCCCAGCGTGCGCATGATGCGCCAGCCGCCCGCGTACGTACCCAGCGACAGCATGAGCGCACAGGCGATCTTGACCCAGACCGGGATCGGGTCGCCGTAGTCCTCGACGTCGGCGATGACCAGGGCCATGACGACGATGCCCATGGTTTTCTGGGCGTCCTGGAGGCCGTGGCCCAGGGCCATACCGGCCGCGGAGACGGTCTGCGCGATACGGAAACCGCGCTTGGCCTTGTGCGGGTTGGCTCGGCGGAAGATCCACATGATGGCCGTCATCACCAGGTAGCCGACCAGGAGACCGACCACGGGGGAGACGAACATCGGGATGATGATCTTCTCGAGGACGCCGTCCCAGTAGACCTGTGTGCCGCCGGCCAGTGCCGCGCCCACCATGCCGCCGAACAGGGCGTGGGAGGAGGAGGACGGCAGGCCGAAGTACCAGGTGACGAGGTTCCAGGTGATCGCGCCGAGGAGGGCGGCGAAGAGGATGCCCATCCCCGTGGAGCCCTCGGGGGTTTCGATCAGACCCTCGCTGACCGTCTTCGCCACGCCGCTGCCCAGGAACGCACCGGCCAGGTTCATGACCGCGGCCATGGCCAGGGCGGCCTTCGGGGTCAGCGCGCGCGTCGACACGGACGTGGCGATCGCGTTCGCCGAGTCGTGGAAGCCGTTGGTGTAGGTGAAGAAGAGGGCGACCAGGATGGTCACGACCAGGGCGAAGGTGTCCATGGACGGGTCAGGACTCCTTGACGGCGATGGTCTCCACCGTGTTCGCCACGTGCTCGAAGGCGTCGGCGGCCTCTTCGAGGACGTCGACGATCTGCTTGAGCTTCAGGACCTCGATCGCGTCGTACTTGCCGTTGAAGAGGTGGGCCAGAAGCTTGCGGTGGATCTGGTCGGCCTGGTTCTCGAGGCGGTTGACCTCGATCCAGTACTCGGTGAGGTTGTCGAGGGTGCGCAGGTGCGGCATTGCCTCGGCCGTCAGTTCGGCTGCGCGGGCGAGGACTTCGATCTGCTGCTCGACGCCCTTGGGGAGTTCCTCGACGTTGTAGAGGACGACCAGGTCGACGGCCTCCTCCATGAAGTCCATGATGTCGTCGAGGGAGGATGCGAGGGAGTAGATGTCCTCGCGGTCGAAGGGCGTGATGAACGAGGAGTTCAGCTGGTGGAAGATCGCGTGTGTGGCGTCGTCACCGGCGTGTTCCGCTGCCCGCATACGCTCTGCGATTTCGGCCCGGGCGGAAGCGTCCGCCCCGAGCAGTTCCATCAGGAGCTTGGAGCCCGTGACGATGTTGTCCGCGGATGCGGCGAACATGTCGTAGAAGCTCGTCTCCCTGGGGGTCAGACGAAAGCGCACGTGGGTTCCTCTAAGTGCTTCGGTTTCGGTCAGGCTGATGCTAGGTGCATCATCCGGCCACGGCTAATGGGCCGTCCTCCAGTGTCGCCCATGAAAATAGTTCGTCTGTACGGGGGCGATTCGGCGGTCCGGTCCGGGCAGCGGCCAAGGGGCCTATACCCAGCAAAGTTCGGTACGATATACCCAGTAGGGGTATGGGGATGGAGGACGCCATGACGACCACCGAGACCGGCTCCGGGGCGCCCTCCGAGAGCGTGGTGACCGACCACGACCGTGGCGTTCACGGGTACCACAAGCAGAAGGACGAGCATCTGAAGCGGCTGCGCCGGATCGAGGGGCAGATCCGGGGGCTGCAGCGGATGGTCGACGAAGACGTCTACTGCATCGACATACTCACGCAGGTGTCCGCGTCCACCAAGGCTCTGCAGTCCTTCGCACTGCAGCTGCTGGAGGAGCATTTGCGGCACTGTGTCGCCGATGCCGCCCTCAAGGGCGGTGGCGAGATCGATGCCAAGGTGGAGGAGGCCACGAAAGCCATCGGGCGGTTGCTGCGGACGTGAGCGTTCGCTCAGGTGTTGGACGCCGCCGCGCGTTCTTCGGCCACTCGCAGGACCTCGTCGATGCTCTCCAGGCTCAGCCTGTCGTCCGCTGCCGAGGCCGCGATGATCAGCTCTCCGCACAGCTCTATCTCGGCGAGGGCCACGTGGTCCTGAACTGCCGTACCGCCGACCGGAGCCACGTGCATCACCTCTTCTCTGCCGTCACCGACTTTCTAGAGTAGGGAGCGGCCTACACAACGCGCATGGCACGGACGGGCTAGTTCGCGCCGGTCACTCCTCGGCGATCCGGCCCGCGTAGATGTGCTCTGCGGGCGGCAGCCGTACGTCGACGGGGGCCCCGAAGTCGTAGAGGAGGGTCGTCGACGAGACCGCCACGGGGGTCCTGTGGTGGCCGTTGACGAAGCTGAAGCGGTGCCGGACCTTGCGGATGCGGCCCTGGTCGTCGAGGTACACGTCGAACGGCACCTCGGCCGTGGCGAACCCTTTCGCCGCTGCCTGGAGGGATTCCTTGCTCCCAGCCGAGGCATTTTGCGCGGCCCGGGCCAGGTCGGCGGTGCCGTGGTAGTGGCTGACCTCGGTGCCGGCGATCTCGGTCCGGCCGACGTATTCCGCGGAGCGCGCGCCGCGCAGCACCTCGGCGGCGGCGAAGGGGTCGGTGGCGCCGCCGGTCACCAGGTTTCCGTCGGAGAGGGTGGCCGTGTCGACGCGCACCCATTTGTCGGCGGGGACGCCGGCGCCGCGGTTCTTCATGTACAGGGCGCCGGGGGCGAGGAGTTCGGTGATCGGGCGGTGCTCCTGCTCGCCGGCCGGATCCTGGGGGAGCAGTACCTTCAGGCGGCCGCGCTGCCGGGTGTAGTCGTACGTGCCCTCGCCGCGGATGGTGACACGGGTGCCGCCGGTGGCCATCTCCATGGACGTACGGGCCTTGGAACTGCCGGCGTCCCGCAGGGCGTCGGCGGCGTTCTGCAGGGTGCGGACCGGGTCGGCGGGGTGGGCGTTGTCCGCGGCCGCGCCGCTGTCGGAGCATCCGGTACCGCCGAGGCAGATACAGGCCATCAGCCCCGCCACGACGACCGTCCCGCTCGCCCTGCCCTGCTGCTGCTCCGCCATCGCCTGCCTACCCCCAGCCGTACGTCCGTCACTGGCCCCCTGTCGTTCCGGTTAACGACGGGTAGGTTGAGCCGTCACGCGGGGGGTGGGGTCGTGGGGGTGCTCGGCGGTGGTTTCCGGTGGGGGCAGAGAAGACCCTTACCAGGGGCTTGGGAGCTGTTTACCTGGCCTGGGTAACGTTGTCGGCGTGACTGAGCGGGGCCGGACCGACGCCGGGGACGATCATCCGGAGCATCGCACGACGACGGTCGAGCAGGGTCCGTTCTGTGTGGCGCGATGCACCTGCGGCTGGCGTGGGCCGGCCCGCCGGGCGAGAAGCCGGGCCCGTACGGACGCGTCGGGGCATCTAGCCGGATCCTGACGTTGAGCGGTGAGCGGCTTCAGGCGTGGCGCATGGTGGCCAGGAGTTCGTCGACCAGCTCGCCGTCGCGGGGCCGGGTCAGGCGGCGGCGGGCCGCGTCGGGAGTCAGCCACAGGATGCGGTCGACCTCGGTGGTCGGGGTGAAGCTGCCGGAGACGGCCTCGGCCGCCCAGTAGCGGACCTGCTTGGGGCGGCCGTTCGCGAGGTAGTACAGGGTGGGCAGCTCGGCGCCGGTCGCGGCGGCGTAGCCGGTCTCCTCCTCGACTTCGCGCAGCGCGCCGGCCAGCGGATCCTCGCCGTGCTTCAGCTTTCCCTTGGGGTGGGACCAGTCGTCGTACTTGGGACGGTGGACCAGGCAGAGCTCCAGTTGGCCGTCGATGGGGGAGCGGCGCCACAGGACGCAGCCGGCTGCCTGGACGGGCGTGTTGTCCTTCGTACCGGTCACCTGCCGTTCACCGCCCCCTCGGGTCAGGACGTGCCTACCGTCTGCTTCTGCCACGACTGCTGGAACGCGAACCGCGCCGCCTCCACCTCGTGCCGCTGGTCGGCGTGCAGCACGCCGAGCGCGTACGCCGTCGCCGGGGCGATGCGTGGCGTACGGGCCGCCGCGGCTGCTGCCGCTGCCGCCTCCGCGGCGTCGCGGTGCCGGTTGAGGGCCTGGCCGGCGGCCAGCAGACGGACGTCGACCGGGGCGTTCTGACCGTCCAGCACCTCGCGGGCGTAGCGGTGCAGGCGTAGCAGCAGGCGGACCTGGTGCCAGGGGGCGTCCTGCGGGTGCGGGGACGGGTCCGGGGACAGGCCGTGGATCAGCGCCTCCGCGTTGTACGGGTGACCGGCGGTGATCAGCGGGAGGGCGGCCACCGCGTCCGTGAGGCGCTCCTCGGCCGCGGCGGCGTGCGGGCGCAGGTCGGCTGTGGCGGCGGTCGGGGTGAGGGGGACCTCGCTGGCCAGGACGGCGACCTTGTCGGCGACGGCGTGGAAGCGGCTGGAGCCCAGGGCTTGGAGGGCGCTGGAGTGGGCTCGGGTCCGGGCGAGGGTGAGCTGGCGTTCCAGTAGGGCGCCTGCTTTTGCTGCGCCTACGGTGAGGTTGCCGCGTTCCCGGGTGGACGGGCGGGGGGTCGGGGGGCCGGCGGTGCCGGGTGCCTCCCCCACGCTCGAACGAGCTCGCGCGGGGGCACCCTCATCGCCCACCCGTGCCGCCCCAGCGGCACGACTGCCCGCAGCTACGTCGGCGGCCGCAGCTACGTCAGTTACATCAGCCTGCGCCGGGAACGTTGCGCCCGACAGGCGGTGCAGGGCCTGGAGCAGGCGGTCCAGGCGGGCCGCGCAGGCGTGCTCCAGGGCCAGCGTGCCGGAGAGCCAGGCCAGTTCGGGGCGCATTCCCTCCGACCAGTCGGTGTCCAGCAGGGGACGGAACGTGTGCAGGCTGCCGCTGATGCGGCGGGCCGAGCGGCGCAGGGCGCGTGCCGCGTCGACGGTCTCCTCCGTACCGTTGTGGTTTCCCCCGGCGCCGGTCTCCCGGTGCTGTCGGAGTGCACGGAGGAACTCGGTGGCCTGGGCCCGCAGGTAGCCCGCGAGGGCGTCCCCGGTCACCGGACCGGCCACGGGGTCCGTCGGGTCAAGGTGCTGCTGTGCCACGCCGGCGCCTCCGGGCGTCTATGAGCATCTCCTGGATGTTTCGCAGGGGCCCGCCGTCACCGTCCATCGCGTGCCGGGTCCACTCGCCGTCCGGGCCCAGGTGCCAGGAGGCGGTGGAGTCGGACGTGCCGGTCTCCAGGAGCCGGTTGAGCGCGGCGCGGTGCGCCGGGTCGACGACCCGGACCAGGGCCTCTATACGGCGGTCGAGGTTGCGGTGCATCATGTCGGCGCTGCCGATCCACACCTCGGGTTCGCCGCCGTTGCCGAAGGCGAACACGCGGGAGTGTTCGAGGAAGCGGCCGAGTATCGAGCGGACCCGGATGTTCTCCGACAGGCCCGGCACGCCCGGGCGGAGCGCGCAGATGCCGCGCACCCAGACGTCGACCGGCACGCCCGCCATCGACGCGCGGTACAAGGCGTCGACGACCGCCTCGTCGACCATCGAGTTGACCTTGATGCGGATGTAGGCGTGCCGTCCGGCACGGTGGTGCTGGGCTTCCTTGTTGATCCGCGCGATCAGGCCGTCGCGCAGCGACTTGGGGGCGACCAGCAGACGGCGGTAGGTCTCCCGGCGGGAGTAGCCGGACAGCCGGTTGAACAGGTCGGACAGGTCCGCGCCGACCTGCGGGTCGGCGGTGAGCAGGCCGAGGTCCTCGTAGAGGCGGGCCGTCTTCGGGTGGTAGTTGCCGGTGCCGACGTGGCAGTACCGCCGTAGCGTGTCGCCTTCCTGGCGGACGACGAGCGACAGCTTGCAGTGGGTCTTCAGGCCGACCAGACCGTAGACGACGTGGCAGCCGGCCTCCTCCAGCTTGCGCGCCCACTTGATGTTGGCGTGCTCGTCGAAGCGGGCCTTGATCTCCACCAGGACGAGGACCTGCTTGCCGGACTCGGCCGCCTCTATCAGGGCGTCCACGATCGGGGAGTCGCCGGAGGTCCGGTACAGGGTCTGCTTGATGGCGAGGACGTCCGGGTCCTGGGCCGCCTGCTCAAGGAAGGCCTGCACCGACGTGGAGAACGAGTCGTACGGGTGGTGCAGGAGTACGTCCCTCGCGCGCAGGGCGGCGAAGATGTCGGGCGCGGACGCCGACTCGACCTCGGCGAGGTCGCGGTGGGTGCCGGCGACGAACTTCGGGTACTTCAACTCGGGACGGTCGAGGCTGTGGATGCGGAAGAGGCCGGTGAGGTCCAGGGGGCCGGGCAGCGGATAGACCTCGGCCTCGCTGATCTTCAGTTCCCGGACCAGCAGGTCCAGCACCTCACGGTCGATGGACTCCTCGACCTCCAGGCGCACCGGCGGGCCGAAGCGGCGCCGCATGAGCTCCTTCTCCAGGGCCTGGAGAAGGTTCTCGGCGTCGTCCTCCTCGACCTCGAGGTCCTCGTTGCGGGTGACGCGGAAGGCGTGGTGCTCCAGGACCTCCATGCCCGGGAACAGCTCCTCCAGGTGCGCGGCGATGACGTCCTCGATCGGGACGTACCGGCCCGGGGAGCTCTCCAGGAAGCGGGACAGCAGCGGCGGCACCTTGACGCGGGCGAAGTGCTTGTGGCCGCTCACCGGGTTCCGTACGACGACGGCCAGGTTCAGGGACAGGCCGGAGATGTAAGGGAAGGGGTGCGCCGGGTCGACCGCCAGCGGGGTCAGGACCGGGAAGATCTGGTGCCGGAAGAGGGTGAACAGGCGGGCCTGTTCCTTCTCGGTCAGCTCGTTCCACCGGACCAGGTGGATGCCCTCCTCGGCGAGGGCGGGGGCGACGTCCTCGTGGAAGCAGGCGGCGTGCCGGGCCATGAGCTCGCGGGAGCGGGCCCAGATCATCTCCAGGACCTGGGTGGGCTGCAGGCCGGAGGCGGACCGGGTGGCGACGCCGGTGTGGATACGGCGCTTCAGACCGGCGACCCGGACCATGAAGAACTCGTCCAGGTTGCTGGCGAAGATCGCGAGGAAGTTGGCCCGCTCCAGAAGGGGCGTGTTCGGGTCCTCGGCGAGCTCCAGGACGCGCTCGTTGAACGCCAGCCAGCTGCGCTCCCGGTCGAGGAATCGGCCCTGCGGCAGCTGGACGCCGTCCACCTGCCCGTCCTCGTACGCGTCGAGGTCGGCATCGATGTCGGGTTCCAGATCGGAGACCGTCGCCGACACCGTGTGCGGGCGGTGGGCGGCTATGGAGCCCACGGAGGGCTGTGCGTGCTTGACCTCTGCCTGGACGTTCTGCTGGCTCATGCCCCCATTGTTCCGCGCCGTGAGCGAAACGGGCGCGTCGGAGCGAGCGGGCGGGAGCGTGGCGGCGGCCCCGTTCCCCGCGGGCCCCTCGGGGGGCGGCGAAGGCTCTGGCACGACGGGCGTCATTGGCCGAGCGTCGCAAGCCCGTCTGAATCGATGGTTACGGAGACATGACGTGCGGGATAGCGGGGGGAGGCTCCCGGGCGTCGACGGCGGCGGGGGCGGTGTCGGTCAGGTCTCCGTCCGGTACATCAGGTCCGTCTCGTGGGTCGTGAAGCCCATCCCCTCGTACACCGCCACCGCCGCCGTGTTGTCCGCGTCGACGTACAGCATCGCCGTCGGCAGGGCCTGCGCCGCCAGATACCGCAGGCCGACGGCGGTGAGGGCCTTGCCGAGGCCGATGCCCTGGGCGGCGGGGGCGACGCCGAGGACGTAGATCTCGCCGAGCTGCTCCTGCGCGTGGACCTTGGTCCAGTGGAAGCCGACGAGTTCGTCGCCGCGGAAGGCGAGGAAGAAGCCCGCCGGGTCGAACCACGGCTCGGCCTTGCGGTCGTCCAGGTCCCGCTGGGTGAGGGAGCCCTGCTCGGGATGGTGGGCGAAGGCGGCGGCGTTGACGGCCAGCCAGGCCGCGTCGTCCCGCCCGGGCACGAAGGTGCGCACGGTCACGCCGTCCGGCAGTGTCGGCTCGGGCAGGACGAGGCCGGCCAACGGGCGCCGCATCTGGCGCAGTTCGCGGAACAGGGTGAGGCCGAGGACCTGGGCGAGGTGCCGGGCGGCGGAGTGGCCGCCGTGCGCCCACACCCGCAGCCGCTTGCCGGACGCGGCGAGCAGCGCCGAGCCGAGGGCGCGGCCGTGTCCGTGACCGCGGTAGGCGGGGTGGACGACCAGTTCGGCGGCCGGCGCCTCCACCGGGTCGGTGTCCTCCAGCTGGGCGTAGCCGACGAGTTCGCCGCCGACGGTGAGCAGCAGATGGGACACGCCCTCGCGTTCCCCGCCGCGCAGCTGCAGCCGGCCCTGCTCGGACACCGCCTGCTGGCCGTCGCTCCGCGCGGCCTCGGCGAGCAGGGCGAGTACCGCCTCGGTCTGCTCCGGGCCGAGCACGGCGTAGGTCTCGATGGATCGGGAGTGGCCGGCCTGCCGGTCGCTGTCGTCGCTGGTCATGCCTACGAGGGTAAAGGGCGGGCCCGGCAAAGTGTCGGCAGGGAGAAACCAGGATGTAACCGTTAACCCCCTGTCGCGCTACGCGCGTTGACCCTAGGCTGCGGGCGATCACGCCATGGCCTCGGACGACCCACAGGGGGGACGCATGCCGGCAACACCTCAGCCGCACCACCGCCGCAGACGCCGTACGACCCGGCTGCTCGCGGCCGCCGCCGGACTCGCCACGGTCGGCGCGCTGGCGGCCGCACTGCCGTCGACGGCGAGCGCCGACGACAGCCGCAAGGGCGGTGACCGACCCGGCCGCTACCAGGACGTGCAGCTGCTGTCCTTCAACGACCTGCACGGCAACCTCGAGCCGCCCAGCGGCTCCTCCGGCAGGGTCACCGAGGTCCACGAGGACGGTACGACCGAGACCATCAACGCGGGCGGCGTGGAGTACCTCGCCACGCATCTGCGCCAGGCGCGCGAGGGCAACAAGTACTCGATCACCGCGGCCGGCGGCGACATGGTCGGCGCCTCCCCGCTGATCTCGGGCCTCTTCCACGACGAGCCCACCATCGAGGCGCTGAACAAGCTCGAACTGGACGTCACATCCGTCGGCAACCACGAGTTCGACGAGGGCGCCAGGGAACTGGCCCGCCTGCAGAACGGCGGCTGCCACCCGACGGACGGCTGCTACACGGACGAGGAGTTCGCGGGCGCCGACTTCCCGTACCTCGCGGCGAACGTCCTCGACGAGAAGACCGGCAGGCCGATCCTCAAGCCCTACTGGGTGTGGAAGAAGAAGGACGTCAAGGTCGGCTTCATCGGCGTGACCCTGGAGGACACCCCGGGCGTCGTCTCCGCCGAGGGCGTCAAGGGCCTCAAGTTCAAGGACGAGGTCGAGACGATCAACAAGTACGCCAAGGTGCTCCAGCGTCAGGGCGTGAAGTCGATCGTCGCGCTGATCCACGAGGGCGGGGCCCCGGCCTCGTCGGCGTACAACTACGACTGCGACGCGCCCGGCGCGGGCGACGGCATCTCCGGCCCGATCGTCGACATCGCCAAGAACATCACGCCGCAGGTGGACGCGCTGGTCACCGGCCACACCCACGCCGCGTACGTGTGCACGATCAACGACCCGGCGGGCAAGCCGCGCATGGTCACCTCGGCCGCGTCCTTCGGCCGCCTCTACACGGACACGACGCTGACGTACGACCGCTTCACGGGTGACATCGCCCGTACGGCCGTGAAGTCCGCGAATCACGTGGTCACCCGGGACGTCCCGAAGGCGCCGGACATGACCGAGCTGATCAGCAAGTGGAACACCCTCGCGGCGCCCATCGGCAACCGCGCGATCGGCTACATCTCCGCCGACATCCCCAGCACCGGCACCGAGTCCCCCATGGGTGACCTCATCGCGGACGCGCAGCTGGCGTACGCCAAGGAGCTCGACCCGGAGACCGACCTGGCGCTGATGAACCCGGGCGGCGTGCGAGCGGGGCTGACCTACGCGGCGAAGGGCAGTGAGGGCGACGGCGTGGTGACCTACGCCGAGGGCTTCACGGTGCAGCCGTTCTCCAACACGGTGAACCTTCAGGACTTCACCGGCGCCCAGCTGATCCAGATCCTCAAGGAGCAGGTCAGCGGCTCGAACGAGGCGGCTCCGAAGATCCTGCAGCCGTCGGCCGGTCTGACGTACACGCTGGACCTGACGAAGTCGGGCGCGGACCGTGTGGTGACGGACTCGATCAGGCTGAACGGCGCCGCGATCGACCCGGCGGCCACCTATCGCGTCGCGACGAACAGCTTCCTCGCGGGCGGCGGCGACGGCATCCCCACGCTGGGCCAGGGCACGAACGACCTGGTCGGCGCGGACGACCTGGCGGTGCTTGAGCAGTACCTGACGGCCAACTCCTCGGCCACGGACCCGATTTCGCCGCCGGCGGCGAACCGGATTACGATCGTGAGCTAGGTCGCACACCTCCGGAAGAGGTTGCGGGTGGGGTCGGTACGCATGTTCGGATGGATCGATGCGTACCCCCCACCACATAGCGACGCATTCCCGCTTCAACCCGCACGAAGAGCTCGGCGAACTCGGCGCTCTCGACGACGGCCCTTTGGAGGAGTTCCTTCAGGAGGACCCCTCCACGGAGGAGCCCTCCGTGGACCAGCCTTCCGTGGACCGGCCTTCCGGGGACCGCATGGACCTCACCGCGGCACCCGAGGTGGAGATCGGCGGCTTCCCCTTCCTGCTCCAGCTCGTCGACGGCCGCCTGGACTCGGTGAAGGTGACCGTCCCGGACGTGGCGGCCGACCGGGTCACGCTGGCCGCGGTGTCGGCCACAGCACACGACGTACGGTTCGACGGCGACGGACCGACCTCCATACGCGGGGCCCGGGTCCCCGAGCTGAACGGCGACGTCCTGCTCTCCTTCGCCGACCTGAACCGCGAACTCGGCGCGTCCCAGGTGACGTTCACCGGCGCCGGCCGAGACCGCGTCTCGGCGCGCGGCACGCTGCCGGTCGCCGGGCACGATCTTCGGCTGCGGGCCGACGTCCGCATCGGGCACGACGGCGACCAGGGCATCGACACGCAGATCGGCGGAATACGCCTGGACATCGGGGACCTGGCGACGTACCGGCCCGGTGCCCGCGCCTCGGAGGGCCTGCACCTGACGCCCAAGTCGGCCGCCGACCTCGCCCGCGAGACCCGCAAGGTACGGGCGCTGCTGACGGTGCCGTCCGTCGTACAGCGCATGGGGGTGCCCGAGGCGACGGTCCGCGAGGCCCTGAGCAACGCCGACCGGCTCGCCGAGCTGACCGGCTCCGAGCGCTTCGTCCACCAGGCCATGCGGATCAACCTCCTCGACCTGGCCCTGGCCCACCCCGAGGTACTGGACCGCCTCGGCTTCGACACGGCCCTCCTCGACGCCCTCTCCCGGCTGACCCGCCCGGTCCTCGCCGACCGGCTCTCCCTCGGCTTCCGGCTGCCGGAGCCGCCCCAGGGCGAGCTGCGCCTGCGGGACGTACGGGTGGAGGAGGACGGGATCAGGGTGCGGCTCGCGGGGGAGGGGCTGGCGTTCGGCCCGTAAGAGCGGCCGGTGTGAGCGGAGCCCCGGCCCGGATCGACTGCCTCTGCGATCGGGGCCGGGGCCGGGAAGGGAGTCGGAGGGGGTTGCGTGCTGCTGCCGTACAAGCACGCGCAAGTGTGTTCTGGTGTGGATGAGTGAGTGCCCGGCAGCAGCGGCCCGCTTCGGGGAACTTGTGTCTGTCAATCGAATACATGACCTTTCCGGATGGTGGTCGTTGAGCGGGGTGACGGACTGCGTTGTTCCTGGCTGGGGGTGATCGGGGTGGGTGAGCTGCGGGAGGTGGCCGCTCCGTTCGTGGCGCCCGGCCCGTCCGGTGTCGCCATCCGCACCCGCCTCAAGGGCCTCACTCCGGAGGAGGACAAGGTGCTGCGGGCCGTGGGCGCGCACCTCGGCGCGCTCGCCTCAAGGGATCTCAAGCGGCGCTGCATGGACGGTCTGGAGCACTCCACGGACACGTGGGCCGAGCGCAAGCGTGCCCTGACCGAGGAGTCCTCCTCCCGCTGGGCCGGATCGATCACCAAGGCCACCCACGACCAGTGGGCGCTGTCCCGGCGTGCGCAACTCGCCCACATCCGAGGACTGGAAGCGGGCATCGAGACGATCGAGCACCGGCTGTCCCTGCCGGTCGGCGAGAAGGGCACGAAGCGTGCTCCGGGCGGGTACCGCACCCGGCAGGAGTGGTTCGCCAAGACCAGGCGTCTGCACGTGCTTGCCGACCGGCTGACCGCTGAGCGGGCCGACCGCGAAGCCGGACGCGTCCGCGTCGTGCGGGGCGGCAAGAAGCAGGCCCGGGGCCGTCACCGTCTCGAAGCCGCCCAGCTCACCGAAGCCGAGTGGCGGCAGCGGTGGGAAGCGTCGCGCTGGTTCTTGCAGGCGGACGGCGAGAGCGGGAAGAGGTTCGGGAACGAGACGATCCGCGTCACCCCCGACGGCGAAGTCTCCATCAAGCTTCCCGCTCCGCTCGCCCACCTGGCCAATAGCGGGCACGGCCGGTACGTCCTCACCCAGACTGTGGTCTTCCGCTACCGGGGCGAGGAGTGGGCCGACCGTGTATCGGCGAACCGGGCCGTGGCCTACCGCATCCACCTGGACGTGGAGCGCGGGCGCTGGTACCTGACCGCCTCGTGGACGATCCCTCCGGCTCTGACCGTTCCCCTGTCCGGGGCGAGGCGCGGCGGCCTGATCGGCGTGGACACCAACGCCGACCACCTCGCGGCCTGGCGGCTGGACGAGCACGGCAACCCGTGCGGCGAACCCCGCAGGTTCTCCTTCGACCTCGAAGGCCCCGCCTCTTACCGGGACGCCCAGGTACGGCACGCCCTGATCCGCCTGCTGCACTGGGCCGCCCGGCACGGACTGAACATCGCGATCGAAGACCTCGACTTCGGCGCGGAGAAGACCCGCGAGAAGCACGGCAGACGAAAGCGGTTCCGCAAGCTCATCAGCGGCATGCCCGTCTCCAAGCTACGGGCGCGGCTGGTCAGCATGGCCGCTGAGCTGGGGATCACCATCGTCGCGGTCGATCCCGCCTACACCTCCCAGTGGGGCGCGCAGCACTGGCAGAAGCCCCTCACCAGCACGAAGCGGGCCACCACGCGGCACGACGCCGCGAGTGCGGCCATCGGAAGGCGCGCCCTCGGGCACCGTATCCGGCGACGGACGACACCGCCCCGCACCCACCAGAGCGATGGGTGTGGGCATCGGACCGCCCAGGCCGGACACGGCACCCGACGGCGTGAGGAAAGCCGCCCCCGCATCCCCGGACCACGGACACGATCCGATGGCGCTGGGTGCGGAGTGAAAACGGCCGACCAGCGTGCCCAGCACCGTTCGGGGCACGCGGCTGAGCATGGGTTCTGGCAACAGGACTCACTCCCGCTCAGTCTTTAGGAACGGTCAGGAAGCAGTCGGCGTCCAGTCGCCCAACCAGTCACCGATCTCCTGGCCGGAAGCCTGAGCGTCGGTCAGCTGCGGCCGCTCGCTGCTCGCGCTGCCCGCGCCCGGGCCGGTGTTCTTGTACTCGGCGAAACGGTCGTCCTTCCAGGAGAAGCCGCTCATGTCGGTCCAGGGAGTGGTCCGGATCGCGGCGCTCAGGCTGGTGTTGCGGACCGTCGTCTGCGGATCGAGGGACGCGTCGCCGCCCGCGTGCCAGGGACGGCCGAGGTAGAAGCTCCGGTCGGACACATCGCCGTTGACGGTCGAGTTGGCGATCAGGATGCCCTTGCGGTTCGCGGCGGTCGACGGGGCGGTGACGTACCCCGCCGACGTGCCGTCCCAGCGCTTCTCACGTTGTGAACGCCGGTACCGAGGAAGAACCCGCCGCCGACGATCTGCCCGGAAGTGCCGGAGCCGACGATGGTCTTGTCGGAGGCGACCTTGATCTCTTTTCCGACGGGGTTCATGTTGATGGTGCCGGCGACGACGATGACATACGGCTCGGCGGCCGTCGCGTACTTCTCCAGGTCGGCCTGCGTCTTCACGGTCACGATCTGACCGTCCCGGCCGCCATAAGTGCCGTTCTGCCCGAGGGAGTTGACGGAGGCGAATCCATCGGCGGTGGCGGTGGCCCAGACGGGGGCGGCCGCGGAGGCAGTGGATTTGGCGTCCTGGCCGAAGACGCCGAACGCGTTGCCGTAGGCCATGGTTCCGGCGGCGGTCAGGGCGAGGGGGACACCGATCGCCAGTGCGGTCCTGTTTCTGCGGTGCCGGTGCCGGTTGCGGGTTTCAGTCACGGCTGCTTCCGATCAGGTCAAGTGGTGGGGGGTACGTCACTTGCCTGTCGGAGCTGACGGGGGGAAAGGTTGCCGTGCTTGTGGGGTGCTTACGGGGTCGGCTCCGGAGCCGGGTCGTCGTCCCTCGCCGCGGCGTTGCGGTTCTGCCGGCTCAGATGGACGGCGTGGAGCAGGGTGCCGACCGCTGCCGCACCACTCAGCAGGGAGCCGAAGGAGGCGATCACCGAGCCGAGGCCATCGCCGCTGCCATCCGGGGGCACTGGGACAACGGTCTGGGTCACGACGGTGACAGGGGTCGGGGGTTCGCTGGGCTCGGTAGGTTCCTCGGTCGGCTCTTCGGTCGGTGCCTCTGTTGCCCCGTCGGTCGGCTCCGGGGTCGCCCCCTGGCCCGGGTCGGACGGCTCTGCGGTCGACTCCTCGTCCGCGTTCGTGCGCGGCGTGAAGGAGACCGCGTAGTCCCCGGCCTTCGCGTCCAGCCTGGCGCAAGTCCTTTGCCGACCAGTGACAGGACGCGTACGCGGGGACCGACATCCTGGGCGCCCCGCAACCGGACGGCTGCACGGAGTGGGAGCCCGCGACGTGAGCCCTGCTGCGCGGATCCGGGCAGGACCTGTCACAGCGTCACCTGAGCCCAGCGTTCCGGGATAACGTCGGCCGGTATGGCCACCGATGCGATCACAGTCGAAGGACTGCGCAAGCGGTACGGGGATGTACAGGCGGTCGACGGCGTCTCGTTCGAGGTCGAGCGCGGCGAGTTCTACGGCATTCTCGGACCGAACGGCGCGGGCAAGACCACCACCTTGGAAATCATCGAGGGATTGCGTGAGCCCGACGAGGGCAGCGTCACCGTGCTCGGCGAGGCGTCCTGGCCGCGCAACCAGGCCCTGTTGCCCCGGATCGGTGTCCAACTCCAGTCCTCCGCCTTCTTCGAGAGGCTCACCGCTCGTGAGCAGATCCACACCTTCGCCTCGCTCTACGGCGTCCCCGGGGGGAACGCCGACGCGATGCTGGAGAAGGTCGGCCTGACCGAGAAGGCCGGCGTCCGCGCCGAAAGGCTCTCCGGCGGCCAGATGCAACGGCTCTCCATCGCCTGCGCGCTCGTCCACGACCCGGAGCTGGTCTTTCTCGACGAGCCGACCACGGGCCTCGACCCGCAGGCTCGCCGGAACCTGTGGGATCTCCTGCGTGACATCAACGCCGAGGGCCGCACCGTCGTCCTGACCACCCACTACATGGACGAGGCCGAGACGCTGTGCGACCGGGTGGCGGTGATGGACCACGGCAGAGTCCTGCGAGTCGGCCCGCCCGGCGACTTGATAAGCGAGCTGGGGGTGGACTCCCTCGAGGATGTCTTCCTCCAGCTGACCGGACGGGAGTACCGCGAGTGAGGACGAGGAAGGGCACGGGGCCGGGGATTCAGTCCTTCCGCAGTCTCACCAGGGCCATGACGCTGGGCCTGCTGCGCGACCGGACAGCGGTCTTCTTCATGCTGGTCTTCCCCTTGATGTTCCTGGTACTGCTCGGCACCCTGCTCAAGGACGCCGGCGTCTCCGAGTCGAAGGTGATCCAGGTCGGCGATGTCGCCGTTCTGGACGAGATGCCCGACAAGGAACGTGAACAGCTCCGTGACGTGCTGCGGATCGAGAAGACGGACGGCTCGGCGGCGGCCCGCACAGATGCCCTGGAAAAGGTCCGCAAGGGCGACGCCGACGCCGCGGTCACCCAGACCGGGGGACAGGTGGAGCTGCGCTTCTCGGCGGCCGACTTGGTACGGGCGGGGAACGTGCAGGGCATCCTGGGATCGATCGTCGAGCGGGCCAACCAGGCCGCGACCGGTCAGCCGCCCGCCTACACGCTGACGTCAGGGCAGGTCGAGGACGAGTCGACCAAGCCGATCCAGTTCCTCACCCCCGGCCTGCTCGGCTGGGCGGTGGCCATGGGTGCGGTGTTCGGCACTGCGCTCAACCTGGTTGGCTGGCGCAAGAAGCGCATCCTGCGCCGACTGTGGCTGGCGCCTGTCAACGCCGGCTCGGTGATTGGTGCCCGCATCGGCGTGAATCTGGCGCTGGCCCTCGCCCAGACCGCGATCTTCCTCGGAGTGGCCACCCTGCCCTACTTCGGTCTGCGACTGACCGGTCACTGGTGGCTGTCCTTTCCGCTGATCCTGAGCGGCACGCTGGCCTTCATGTCCATCGGGCTGGCCGTCGGCGCCTGGGCCAAGTCCGAGGAGGCCGCCAACGGGATGGCCCAGATCGTCGTCCTCCCGATGGCCTTCCTCTCCGGCTCCTTCTTCCCACTCGACTCCGCACCGCAGTGGCTTCGTACGGTGTCGGAGTTTCTGCCGCTCAAGCATCTCGGCGAGGCGCTGCAGGACGTACTGTCCCGAGGCGAAGGCTGGTCCACGGCCCTGCCCGTCATAGGGGGTCTGCTCGCCTTCGCCGCCGTCCTGACTCTGATCGCCGCCCGGCTGTTCCGCTGGGACGAGGCGTGACCCGGCGTGCCGCCGGTGCCGTCCTCGTCATGGTCGGCGTTCATGGTGGGCGTCAAGGGTGGGGGGCGTGAACACCATCGAGTGAAGCGGGCCGGAAACCGAGACGGAAATGGGTTCGGCCCGGTCACGGTGATCTCATGACAGAGAACATGATCGTCGGGTCACTGTCCCGGTCGGAGCCGGTGCGAGGACCATCCGCGTGGGGACGGTGAGTGCGGCTATGGTCGTAGACACGGCGCGTCGAAGGGGGACAGCGAGCATGAGTGCCCACGCTGCGGAACCCGATCCGATCATCCCTCCCATGCCCGAGCGGACCCCGAAGGCGTTGCGCGAGGCCATTGCCGAGCACACTCCCGAACTTCTCCCGGATTTCGACGCGCACTGGAAGCGGGCGATCGCCGACGCCTACAACCTCGGGCCGGTGCCTGCGTTCATGGCCCTCTGGTGGGGTGAGTACGCCCTCGCCCGCGACCCCGAGCTGGACGCGCATGTTCGCGATCTTGAACACCGAGCCGCGTACGAGTGCACCGACATCGCCGAGGCCAAGCCTCTCCTCGAAGAGGCGGCGAAGATTCATCACCGGGTCCGTGAACTGGAGCCCGGCGAGTGACTGATGGGTTCATGGGGCCGCCTTGGCAGGCGGACTGGCGGATCGATGCTCTCGCCATCTTCGAGGCGCTGCCCGACCATGTTCGTGAGATCGCCCTCGCGGCGCGCGCTGAACTGGTCACGGCGAAAGACCCGTATTTCCGCGGCATCGATGCTGATGCCGGACTGCCCGAGGGCATGTGGGTCGTGCCGGTCCACTGATCCGAAGGGTCGCCACGTCTGCTTCTTCGACCACGGAAACGGCTGGCTGAAGTACGGCTTCGTCCGCCGAACCGAGGATCCCCAGATCGTGGTCGAAGAGGTCTTCTGGCAAGAAGGCGATCCTCTTACACCGCTCCCGGCGGAGGAGTAGCCGCCCCCGGCAGCCGTACCGTCGCCACCGTGCCCCCGCCATCCGCGCGAGCCAGGGTGACCTGGCCACCCGCCTGCTCGACGGTGCGGGCCACGATCGACAGGCCGAGGCCCGAGCCGGGCAGGGCGCGGGCACTCGGTGAGCGCCAGAAGCGGTCGAAGACGTGGGGGAGTTCGTCGGCGGGGATACCGGGGCCGTGGTCGTGGACCGTGAGGACGCCGGACGCCAGCTGGACCTCGATCGTGCCCCCCTCGGGGCTGAACTTCACCGCGTTGTCCAGGACGTTGACGACGGCCCGCTCCAGAGCCGCCGGTTCCGCCCGTACGTACCAGGGCTCCAGGTCCGCCGTGATCGTCAGCTCCGGACCGCGCAGGCGGGCGCGGCGCAGGGCGGATTCGACGGTGTCCTCCAGGGACACCACCTGGACGCGCTCGCCCCGCTGGCCCTCCGAACGCGACAGTTCCTGCAAGTCGCCGATCAGCGCGGCCAGTTCCGTCATCTGCGCCTTGACCGAGGCGAGGAGGGCCTTGCGGTCGGCCTCGGGGATGGGGCGGCCTGTTTCCTCGCTTCGGGTGAGGAGTTCGATGTTGGTGCGCAGTGAGGTCAGGGGCGTACGGAGTTCATGGCCCGCGTCCGCGATCAACTGCTGCTGCAACTCACGGGAGCTGGCCAGGGCCGACGTCATCGAGTTGAAGGAGCGGGAGAGGCGGGCGACCTCGTCCTCGCTGTCGTCCTCCACCGGGATGCGGATGGTCAGGTCCTCGGTACGGGCGACGTGCTCCACGGCCTCGGTGAGCTTGTCGACGGGGCGGAGGCCCGTCCGGGCGACCCACAGGCCCGCTGCTCCGGCGCCGACGACGCCGATGCCGGACACGATGAGCAGCACCCACGCCAGCGTCGTCAGCGGCTTGTCGACCGTGCTCGTGGGCTGGGCCAGCGAGACCGCATAGCGGTCCAGGCCGATGGTGGCCGGGCCAGGACCGGGGACGTAGGTGTAGACGCGCCGCTCCACGCCCTTGCCGTCGGTGACGGTGTGCAGGGCGGCACGCTGCTCGCCCGCCGCGACCGCCACGTCCTCGGCGGAGACGGGCAGCTCGGCGTCCGAGGACGGCCGGCAGGTGGAGCCGTCGGCCGTCACGATCTGCACGAGGTACCCGGGCAGCGACCCGACGGTCGCCGTGCCGTCGGACGTGCAGGCGTCGAGCATGCTGCGCAGATAGCGGCCGTCGACCTGCGTATGCCGCAACGTCGTGTCGAACTGCGAGTTCAGCTGCGCCCGCGTGATGAACCAGCACGCGGCGGACGCCGCTGCCACCGCCACTGCCACCGCGGTCGCCACCAACAGAGCCAGCCGCGAGCGAATCGGCAGTGACCGCAGCCGCCGTACCGCCTTTCTCACTCCGCGCCACCCTGCCGCAGCACATAGCCCACCCCACGCACTGTGTGCACGAGCCGCGGCTCGCCCCCGGCCTCCGTCTTGCGGCGCAGGTACATCACGTACACGTCCAGCGAGTTCGACGACGGCTCGAAGTCGAAGCCCCACACCGCCTTGAGGATTTGCTCACGGGTGAGGACCTGGCGCGGGTGGGCCATGAACATCTCCAGGAGCGTGAACTCCGTACGGGTCAGCTCCACCGCCCGTCCACCCCGCGTCACCTCGCGCGTCGCGAGGTCCATGCGCAGGTCGGCGAAGGTCAGGGCCTCGTCCTCCTCGGCCGTACCCGCGACCGCCGCCGCGTACGAGCTGCGGCGCAGCAGCGCGCGGACACGGGCGAAGAGTTCGTCCAGTTCGAAGGGCTTGACCAGGTAGTCGTCGGCGCCCGCGTCGAGGCCCGTGACCCGGTCGCCCACCGTGTCGCGGGCCGTCAGCATCAGGATCGGTGTGGTGTCGCCGGCGCCACGGATGCGGCGGGCGGCGGTCAGGCCGTCCATGCCGGGCATCTGGATGTCGAGGACGACCAGGTCGGGCCGGTACGCGGTCGCCTTCTCCAGGGCGTCGGCGCCGTCGACCGCGACCTGAGTGTCGTACCCCTCGAAGGCGAGGCTGCGCTGGAGGGCTTCGCGCACCGCCGGCTCGTCGTCGACGATGAGGATGCGCTGGGGGTCACGGTCGCCTTCGGCGGGGCTCATGGGCTGGGATTCCTCGGGTGCGGTGGGACGGGCGGCGGACTGGACGTAATGAACGCCTTCAGCCTCGCATGCCTCCCGGTCGGCGCGTAGGAGAGAGGACGGCTGGGTGGAGATCAGCCGCGCATCGCCGAGAGACGGTTCAGCGCCACCTTGCGGCGGTGCGGGCGGGCGGTCGTAGTGCGCAGGCCCATCATCTGCGGGGCCACCTCCGGCGCCCTGGTCGGTGCCGTCGGCGTGTGCAGCTCGTACGCCACGCCGAGGGCCAGGGCGAGGTCGGCCGCGCCGACACCGGTCACGTGGTGCGAAACCTGCTTGATCATGACGTACTCCCTCTCGTTCCGAGTCTGGCGTCGCGCGTCTCTCGTTCAGCGGTTCACTCGGTGGAGCCCGCCCGCAGCTTCGCCAGGTCGGACTTGACGGTGTTGATCGGGATGGCGAAGCCGAGGCCGACGCTGCCCGCGTCGGAGGAGGAGCCCGCCGCCGAGTACATGGCGGAGTTGATGCCGATGATGTTGCCGTTCATGTCGATCAGCGCGCCGCCGGAGTTGCCGGGGTTCAGGGACGCGTCGGTCTGGATCGCCTTGTACGTCGTCGTCGACGAACCGGTGTCGCCGTTGAACTCCTGACCGCCGAACTCGAACGGCCAGCCACCGCCACCCTGCTGTTGCTGCTGACCCTCGTCCGTCGAGACGGTCACATCCCGGTCAAGCGCCGAGACGATGCCGCTGGTCACCGTGCCGGTCAGGCCCTCGGGCGAGCCGATCGCCACGACCTCGTCGCCGACCTGCACACCGTCGGAGTTGCCGAGGGTGGCCGCCGTCAGGCCGGAGGCGTCGTCCAGCTTGATCAGGGCGAGGTCCTTGCTGCTGTCGGTGCCGACGACCCGGGCGGTGTACTCCTTGCCGTCGCTGGTGGTCACCTTGATCTGCGAGGCGCCGGAGACGACGTGGTTGTTGGTGATGATCTCGCCGTCGCCGGTGATGATCACGCCGGAGCCGGTGGACGATCCGGCGTTCGAGGTGGCGTTGATCTCGACGATGCTCGGGCTGACCGCCTTGGCGACGCCGGCGACCGTGCCCTTCTGGCTGGACGGCACGACATGGGTGCTGGTGCTGCTGGCGGCCACGGTGTCGGAACCGCCGGTCAGCTCCTGGATGCCGTAGGCCGTGCCGCCGCCGATGGCCGCGGCGGCGATCGCCACGGCGGCGATCAGCGCGACCGGGCCGCGGGTGCGCTTCTTCGTGGGGGCGTGGGAGACCGGCTCGGTGAGGAGCGCGGTGGGCTGGTGCGCCGGCGGGGGAGGCCACTCGGGGTTCACGGGAGAGGAGGCGTACTGCTGGTTGCCCTGGTACGGGTTCTCGTACTCGCCGCTGGGGCGGAGGCTCTCGGTCATGTTCATGAGCTTGTCGCCCGACGATGAGAGCTGCCTGAATGCTCCCTGAGAAGCCCGACAGAACCTCGTATGCCCGATATAAAGATGGTTCTCGCGGCTCGGCGAGGTCTCTCAGAGACGGTTCATACAGCGCCGAAAGCGCTTACTCACACCCGCACGACCGGCGCACCACCAGCCGCGACGGAAACACCTTCAGCCGCTCCCGCCGCGATCCCGCAACCCGCAGTCCGTCGTCCAGGACCAGATCCACCGCCGCCCGGGCCATGGCCGAGCGGTCCGATGCGATCGTCGTCAGGGGCGGGTCGGCCAGGGCCGCTTCCTTGATGTCGTCGAAGCCGGCCACCGCCAGCTCGCCGGGGACGTCGATGCGCAGCTCGCGGGCCGCGCGCAGCAGGCCGATCGCCTGGTCGTCGGTGGAGCAGAAGATCGCGGGCGGACGGTTCGGCCCGGAGAGGATGTTCAGGGCGATGCGGTACGCGTCGTAGCGGTTGAACGGCGCTTCGAAGAGCCGTCCCTCGGTGGAGATCCCGGCCTCGTCCATCGCGCGCCGCCAGCCCTCGACGTGGTCGGAGACGGGGTCGCCGACCGCGGGGGTCTCGGCGGTGCCGCCCATACAGGCGACGTACTCGTAGCCGTGCTCCAGGAGGTGGCGTACGGCGAGCTGGGCGCCACCCAGGTCGTCCGTGACGACGGCGACGTCGTCGATGGCCTCCGGTCGCGCGTGCAGCAGCACCACCCGGGCGTCCCAGGCGTCGATCTCGGCGGCGGCGAGGTCGTTCAGTGCGTTGCTGACCAGGATCAGCCCGGAGACGCGCATCCCCAGGAAGGCCCGCAGATAGTGGACCTCGCGCTCGCCGACGTAGTCGGTGTTGCCGACGAGGACCATCTTTCCGCGCTCGGACGCGGCCTGTTCGACCGCGTGCGCCATCTCCGCGAAGAACGACTGGCGCGCGTCCGGCACGATCAGGCCTATGAGATCCGTGCGCCGGGACGCCATGGCCTGTGCGACCCGGTCGGGCCGGTAGCCCAGCTCCTTGATGGCGGCGAGGACACGCTCGCGCGTGGCCGGGGCGACCGGCCGGGGTCCGTTGTTGATGACATAGCTGACCACGGCAGTGGACGTCCCTGCCAGCCGTGCTACGTCGTCCCGAGTCACCTTGGCCACGCGCGGAGTCTACGCGGATGGACCGGCTCTGGGCAGGGCGTACAGGGGCGTCCCTGCGCCCGCCCCGAGCCGTTCGCGCGCCTGCTAGAGGTCGGCCGGGACCTCGGCGGCGCCCAACGGGGCCGTCTCGTCCGCATCCTCCGGCTTTGGCTGGGCCGCCTTGGCCTTCGCCTCCTCCGCGGCGCGGTCCACCTTCTCCGGCGTAACGAATCGATAACCGACGTTCCGGACGGTCCCGATCAGCGACTCGTGCTCGGGTCCTAGCTTGGCGCGCAGCCGTCGTACGTGGACGTCGACCGTGCGCGTACCGCCGAAGTAGTCGTAGCCCCAGACCTCCTGCAGCAGCTGGGCGCGGGTGAAGACCCGGCCGGGGTGCTGCGCGAGGTACTTCAGGAGCTCGAACTCCTTGAAGGTGAGGTCGAGGACCCGGCCCTTGAGCTTGGCCGAGTAGGTCGCCTCGTCCACCGACAGGTCGCCGTTGCGGATCTCCATCGGGGAGTCGTCGTTGACGATCTGCTGCCTGCCCATGGCGAGCCGGAGCCGCGCCTCGACCTCGGCCGGGCCGGCGGTGTCGAGGAGTACGTCGTCGATGCCCCAGTCCGCGGTGACGGCGGCGAGCCCGCCCTCCGTCACGACGAGGATGAGGGGACAGCCGGGGCCCGTGGAACGGAGCAGCTGGCAGAGGCTGCGCACCTGCGGCAGGTCACGGCGGCCGTCGATCAGGATGACGTCGGCACCCGGGGTGTCGACGAGGGCGGGCCCTTCCGCCGGAGCCACCCGCACGTTGTGCAGCAGCAGGCCGAGCGCGGGCAGCACCTCCGTCGACGGCTGGAGAGCGTTGGTCAGGAGCAGCAGAGAACTCATACGTCTGGTTCCTCCTCGGTCCCTGCGAGGACGTTTGCGGTACTGCGCTGCGATCCCGGTGCCCCGTACACCTGCGGTTTCCCGCTTCGTATACAACGCTCCCGAAAGCACAAAAGGACCCGGGGGCTACGCTGCCCGAGTCCTCTGCCCAGCAGAATAGCCCACATGAGCAACGGTCCGGCAGGTCATACGGCACGATCCACCACCGTTCGTCCGAAGTATGAGACGCCGGGGGTGAGCAGACCCGCACCATTGCGGACGTTTCTGCGCACCGCCGACGGTGTGACGATCGACGCCGTATACGACCCGGGTGACGTCGTATACGAAACCTTTACGGCCCCGTTCGGCCATCCGGTGTTCGTCGTCGCGCACGGTTTCACCGGTGACGCGGACCGGCCGCACGTCCGGCGGGTGGCGCGGGCCCTCGCCCGGTACGGCGCCGTCGTCACCTTCTCCTTCCGGGGTCACGGGGCGTCGGGCGGACGGTCGACCGTCGGCGACCGCGAGGTGCTCGACCTGGCGGCCGCGGTGACCTGGGCGCGCCGGCTCGGGCACGCGCGCGTGGTGACCGTCGGCTTCTCCATGGGCGGCTCGGTGGTGCTGCGGCACGCGGCGCTGCACGGCGGGGAGCGCGAGGGGCGCACGGACGCGGTGGTGTCGGTGAGCGCGCCGGCCCGCTGGTACTACCGGGGCACGGCGCCCATGCGGCGCGTGCACTGGCTGGTGACCCGCCCCGCGGGCCGGCTGGTCGGCCGCTACGGCTTCCGTACCCGCATCCACCACCGGGACTGGAACCCGGTCCCGCTGTCCCCGGTCGAGGCGGTTCCCCGGATAGCACCGACCCCGCTGCTCATCGTGCACGGCGACCGCGACGGCTACTTCCCCGTCGATCACCCCCACATGCTGGCCGCGGCCGCCGGCGACCACGGCGAACTCTGGCTGGAGCCCGGCATGGGCCACGCCGAGCACGCGGCCGCCGACGAACTCCTCGCCCGTATCGGGGACTGGGCTGTCAGCAGGGCGGGCTAGCCTTGCGGTGTTCACCGCCGAACGACAAGTGGTGTTCATCGCCGAATGGACCAGAGGAACGAGATGGCAAAGGTCACGGTGCGCTACTGGGCCGCCGCGAAGGCCGCGGCCGGGATCGCCGAGGAGCCGTACGACGCGGCCACGCTCGCCGAGGCGCTCGACGCCGTGCGCGAACGACACCCCGGTGAACTGACGCGCGTCCTGCAGCGATGCTCCTTCCTCGTCGACGGTGACCCCGTGGGCACCCGCGGGCATGAGACGGTACGGCTGGCCGAGGGCGGCACGGTCGAGGTGCTCCCGCCGTTCGCAGGAGGGTGACCACACCGATGAGCAACCAGCCGTACCAGGGTCCGTACGAGGGCTCTTACGACGGGTCCTACGACGGTCGGTACGAGGGCTACGACCCGTACCAGCAGCAGGCACCGCAGCCCCAGGTCCCCCAGGCGTGGCCCGGGCACCCGCAGTCGTACGACGATCCGCAGGCCGCCCAGCAGTACACGCAGCAGTGGCAGGGGCAGACCTGGGAGACGGACGTGCACCCACCGGTCGCCGCCGTCGACCCGGCCGAGACGGCGTACCTGCCGCCGCAGTCGCCCGCGTACGGGACCACCGGCCAGTACCTGCCCCCGCAGAGCGCGAACGCCGGGTGGGACCAGCCGGACCGGCCCACGTCGCCCGAACCGACACCCGCGCCCCCCGCCGCCGACTCCACGGGCCCCGCCTACGGCCCCGCCACCATCGCCGGGAACGCCCGCATCACCGACGCCCAGCGCGCCCGCCTCGAAGGCCGCTCCCCGATCATCGAGCCCGGCATGCAGCCCGCCGCGCTCACCGCGCTGCTCGGCCTGCTGCTGTCCGGCACGGCGGCGCTCGGCGAGTACGCCCTGCTCGTACCGCTCGTCGTCCTGCAGGCGGTCACCGCCGCGGGCTGGTTCCGGCTGAACGGCATGTGGCCGGCCCGGCAGGGCATCGCGCTGGCGTTCGCGGGCGCGCTGACCGCCGACGTGGCGCTGCTCGTCGCGGGCCGTGACCACGGGCCCGCCGCGATCCTGGGCACCCTCGGCGTCTGGGTCCTGCTGACGCTGGTCCTGCAACTGCGCTCGCACGCCGACCCCGACACGCGGATGTACGGCCTGATGGCGACGGTCGTCTCGGCCGCGCTGGCCATCGTCGCGGGCGGCTACCTCGCCGCCGAGCCGGACGCGGTCATGGTCGGTGCCGCCGCGGCGGCCGTGGCGGTTCTCGCCCGCGCGCTGCCGCTGCCCACGCCGGCCTCCGTGGTCGTCGCGCTGCTCGCCGCGGCCGGTGCGGGTATCGCGGTGGGCAGCATGACCGACGTGGGAACGGGGGGCGCGCTGCTGGGCGCCGCGGCCGCGGCCTGCGCGCTGATCGGCCACCGGGTCGCGAGCTACGACTACCCGTCCCGGTTCGTCCACTTCACGGCGGGCGTCGCCCTGCCGCTGAGCGTGGCGGCACCGGTGGTGTGGGTGCTGGGGCGGGCGCTGGTCTGAGGCACGGCCTGTTGTCACAGGTGATCGAAAATTCCGCGGTGGGCCTTCCCGGCCGGGTTACCGTGACCCTCGACCTGAAGACCGCCGAGGTGGGGGAACATGCGCGCGCTGCGAATACTTCTGATCGTCGTCGTGGTCCTCGGCGGCCTGTTCGTGGTGGCCGACCGCCTCGCCGTGAACTTCGCCGAGGGCGAGGTCGCGGACCGGCTGAAGACCACCGAGAACCTGACCGCCACCCCGGACGTGTCCATCAACGGTTTCCCGTTCCTCACCCAGGTCGCCGGCGGCACGCTGGACGACGTCGAGGTCGGCATCAAGGACTACGAGGCGGCCGCGGGCGACGGTGAGCGGATCCGCATCGACGACCTGACGGCGAACATGAAGGGCGTCGAGTTCTCCGGCGACTACAGCTCCGCCACGGCGGCCAGCGCCACCGGCACCGCGAGCATCACCTACGACGAGCTGCTCAAGACCGCCAAGTCCGAGCCGACGCAGGTCGCGCCCGGGGTCACCGCCGAGGTCGTGGGCCTGTCCGACGGCGGCAACGGCAAGATCAAGGTCGCGGTCGAGGCGACGGTCCTCGGCACCAGGCTGCCCCAGCCGGTCTCCGTGCTCAGCTCCGTCAAGGCCGAGGGCGACACCGTGCGGGTGAGCGCCGACGCGCTGCCCTCGCTCGGGGGCGTCGAGGTCGGCGAGTCACAGATCCGGGCGATCACCGACTTCGAGCAGCGGATCGACGAGCTGCCCGGCGGCATCCAGCTCGACAAGGTCGAGGCGGCGGAGAACGGTGTCGAGTTCACGGTGCGGGGTTCGAACGTCCGGCTCGCCGGGTAGAACGCGGCGGGTGGCGGACCGGGTCTGTCCGAAAGGCGAGACGGTTGTGTCCGTACGGCAGTTGCCGCGTGGCGTCCCCACGCCCGGACGCCGCTCCGCGGCGGCCCGGATGCGCATCTGATCCCATATCCCGGACGATCGTGTCTCAGAATGCGACACGCCGGTGACACGCCCGCTGATCCGTCCCTACGATCGAGCCTATGAAGCGACAGGCGGATCTCACGAAGCGGCGGGCAGTAGACCTGTGCCGCGTTGCCGCCATGCTCTGTCGCACCTTCTGAGCGGAAGCCCCGCCTTCCGCGTTCCCCTGCCCTGCTCAGGGCATCCGTGCGCCGCGCCGGCCCCGGCATCAGCGCACCCTCGCACTCGCACGCCCCGCCGCAACTGCCCCGGAGGAGAAAGAGCATGAGCCGCAGCGACGTCCTGGTAGACGCCGACTGGCTGCAGGAGCACCTGGACGACTCGAGCATCGCCATTGTCGAGGTCGACGAGGACACCACCGCCTACGAGAAGAACCACATCCGCAACGCCATCCGGATCGACTGGACCAAGGACCTCCAGGACCCGGTCCGCCGCGACTTCATCGACCAGGAGGGCTTCGAAAAGCTCCTCTCGGCGAAGGGCATCGCCAACGACACGCTGGTGATCCTCTACGGCGGCAACAACAACTGGTTCGCCTCGTACGCCTACTGGTACTTCAAGCTCTACGGCCACGAGAACGTCAAGCTGCTCGACGGCGGCCGCAAGAAGTGGGAGCTGGACGCCCGCGAGCTGGTCGAGGAGGTGCCGGAGCGCGCCGCCACCGAATACAAGGCCAAGCCGCAGGACACCTCGATCCGCGCCTTCCGTGACGACGTGGTCGCCGCCATCGGTTCGCAGAACCTGGTCGACGTCCGCTCGCCCGACGAGTTCTCCGGCAAGCTGCTCGCACCGGCGCACCTGCCGCAGGAGCAGTCGCAGCGTCCGGGCCACGTCCCGACCGCCCGCAACATCCCGTGGTCGAAGAACGCCAATGACGACGGCACCTTCAAGTCGGACGAGGAGCTCAAGGAGCTCTACGCCGAGGAGCAGGTGGACCTTGCCAAGGACACCATCGCCTACTGCCGTATCGGGGAGCGCTCCGCGCTGACCTGGTTCGTCCTGCACGAGCTGCTCGGCGTGCAGAACGTCAAGAACTACGACGGTTCCTGGACCGAGTACGGCTCTCTCGTCGGCGTGCCGATCGAGCTCGGCGCCAACAAGTAACCGACCCCGACCGACCTTTCCAGGCCTTTCTGGACCTCTTCAGGAGAAACGACATGTGTGGAGCGAAGGCCGGCGGCCCCGACGCCTCGACGATCAAGCCCGGTGAGACCACCATCCAGGGCCAGGTGACGCGTGACGGTGAGCCGGTGACCGGCTACGTCCGCCTCCTGGACTCGACCGGCGAGTTCACGGCGGAGGTCCCCACCTCCGCGACGGGCCAGTTCCGCTTCTACGCGGCCGAGGGCACCTGGACCGTCCGCGCCCTCGTCCCCGGCGCCACCGCCGACCGCACGGTCGTCGCCCAGCAGGGCGGTCTGGCGGAGGTCGCGATCGCGGTCTGACGGCACCCCGTACGACGAAGGGCCGCGGCCCCCGGGTTGGACACCTGGGCCGCGGCCCTTCGGCGCGTTACGGACCTACCCTGGAGTCATGTACGCACGGCGGCGTCACGTCTACTTCGCCATGATGGGAACGTGCCTCACGCTCTTCGTCCTGGCCTGGGGCGTCGTGCGCCTGTGGTCGACGGCGGCCGCCGTGGCCATGTGCGTGGTCGCCATGGTCATCCCGCCCGTCGCCGCGATGATCGCCAACCGCCGCGGCCCCGACGACCGCTGGTGGGACGACCCCTCCGGGGACCCACAGTCCGACGAGTGGTGGGACGAGCTGGACGGCAAGAAGCGGCCGCGGTAGGAAGACGTGCATGTCGCCTACGAGGCTGTCCACCGTGGTGCTCGACGCGCACGACGCGCATGAACTCGCCGGCTTCTACCTGCGGCTGCTCGGCTACGAGGTGCGTGCCGAGGAGCCCGACTGGCTGCTCATCGGCCCGCCGCCCGGCACCGAGGGCCTGGCCCTGGCCTTCGAGACCGAACCCGAGTACGTCCGGCCCGTCTGGCCCACCAGGAACCCCGGCGACCAGCAGATGATGCTCCACCTGGACATCGAGGTCGACGACCTGGAGGGGGAGACGCGGCGCGCCGTGGCCGAGGGGGCCACGCTCGCGGCGTACCAGCCGCAGGACGACGTACGGGTGCTGTTCGACCCGGCGGGGCACCCCTTCTGCCTGTGGACCGAGAGCGGTCAGTAGACCAGCGCCTGGGTGTCCTCCGCGAGGGACTCCTGCACGAACACCTGCGCGCCCGCGATCCGCACGCCCTCGATGACGTCCTTCTCCGTGATGTCCCGGCGGGCCGCGCACTGGGTGCACAGCGTCAACCGACCGCCCACCAGGACCGAGTCGATCAGCTCGGGCAGCGGCGCCGCGTGCGGCAGTTCGAACTCGGCCGCACGGCCCGGCAGGGCGAACCACGCGGACTCGCCGGTCAGCCACACGGAGACGTCCACGCCACTCGCCACGGCCACCGCCGCCACCGTGAACGCCTGCGAGCAGCGTTCGGGGGCATCGGCCCCCGCCGTCACCTTGATCACGAGCTTCTTCGCCATGGCCGAATCGTAATCAACGCAGCTGCAACCCACGGTGTTGACCATGAGTCGCCTGCGAGGCGTGGAACGGAACCGGATGCTCACCCGGGCCCGCAAGGTCACGCCGTGGCTGCGGGCGGGCTCGTGCGTGCCGCAGCAGCAGATCATCCGCGACTTCGGCCGATCCCGCGCCAAGGCGCTGAAGGACATCGCGGCCGGGCTGCCGCCACGGCAGCGGGCGGGCCTGCCGCGTTTCAAGACCCGCAAGGGCAAGCGCGCCTCGCGGCCGAGCCTGAACTACACCCAGCGTGGCTTCCGTCTCACCGCTGGGCGCCTGCACCTGGCCGGAGGCATCGTGCTGGGTGTGGTGTGGTCGCGCCCGCTGCCCGCCGCCCCGACCTCGGTCCGCGTCTACCAGGACAGCCTGGGCTGCTGGTACGCGTCCTTCGTCGTGCCCGCCCCGAGTGAGCCGCTGCCGCCCACGGGCCGGGTGCTGGGGGTCGACTGGGGCGTGCGCGTGGTCGCGACGACCACCAGCGATGCCCACGACCTGCCCCACCCCCAGCACGGGAAGAAGGCCGCTGCCCAACTGGCTCGCCATCAGCGGCAGATGGCCCGCCGCCGCCCCCGGAAGGGGCAGGCCGCCTCGCGCGGCTACCGTGCGGCGAAGCACCGGGCGGCGAAGGCGTACCAGAAGGTGGCCCGGCAGCGGCAGGACAGCGCCCGCAAATGGGCCAAACGCGTGGTGCGCGACCATGACGTGATCGTGGTGGAGGACTTCCGCCCCAGGTCCTGGCGAAGTCGAAGATGGCCCGCAAGGCGGCCGATGCGGCCATCGGTGCGGCGAAGCGGGCTGTGGTGGACATGGGCCGCAAGCATGGACGGGATGTGCGCCTGGTGGCTGCGGCGCACACCACGACAGACTGTGCGGCGTGCGGGGCGAGAGCCAAGCACCGCCTGCCGCTCAGCGAACGTATCTACCGGTGCACCACGTGCGCAGCGGTCGTCCCCCGGGACAAGAACTCCGCGTTCGTGATGCTCCGCCGGGCAGGTCTGGACCCGGCTGGTGCCGATCGCGTCAGACTCGACGGTCCGCCGGACCACCGAGCAGCGTGAGCCAGGAATCCCCCTCCATCAGGAGAGGGAGCATTCAAGTTCTGTGGGGGACGTCTCGTGACCTGGAAGTCTCGCGAGCACCGGAAGCTCTAGCGGCACCGCGCCGAAAGGGCCGTACGGCGCTGCTGATTGCCGCGGCTGAGGCCCTCGGCGTTGTCGCTGGCAACTGCGCCGGATACGTGGTGCAGGCCGCCCGGCAGCCCACCGCGTTGCCGCTGCTGTCCCAGCCCTCGGTCGGGCAGGCGAAGGGCGAGGTCGAACCGCTGTCGGCCGCAGGACCGCCGCGTCGGGACCGACGGGAGACCTGCGCGAACTGTTGCCGGAGCGCCCGAAGGGGGGCGCGGGAGAGCGAGTACCTCGCGGACAGCGAGTTCCTCGGAGAGCTCGCCTCGAAGGAGGACGGGGAGGACTTCGGGTAGGACCTGACCGACCATGGCCTGCGGCACATCGCCGCACGCGGCTGGGACCACTGAGGACGGCACCACGCGCGTATCTACCTGCTGCTGCTCGGCTGAGGGCGTACCTCACAGAGAGCGCCGGGCCCCACCCGCGTAAGCTGGGGCCCGGCCCCGTGCAACACGCACCTCCGCTCACCAAGGAGCATCCCGTGATCGTCTTCTTCGAAGCCCTTCTGGTCCTGGTCTGCGTCGGCGTCCTCGCCTTCACCGGTCTGGCCGTGAAGAAGCTGTACCAGGGCCAGCGCTGACCATCGCCATTACCGACGTACGAGACTTCTGAGCTGATCATGATCGAGATCCCGTCCGACCTCCACAAGGACCTCGTCCCGCTTGCCTTCCTGCTCGGCAACTGGGCGGGCGCTGGCGTGCACGACTTCCCCGGTGCCGAGAAGTGCAACTTCGGGCAGGAGGTCACCTTCACGCACGACGGCCGGGACTTCCTCGAGTACCGCTCCCACACCTGGGTGCTGGACCAGGAGGGCAACAAGGTCAGGCCGCTGGAGTCCGAGCACGGCTTCTGGCGGATCGACGCCGACCGCAAGGTCGAGGTCACGATGACCCGCGACGACGGCGTCATCGAGATCTGGTACGGCGAGCTGGCCGACCAGAAGCCGCAGATCGACCTGGTCACGGACGCGGTCGCCCGCACCGCCGCGTCCCGCCCCTACAGCGGCGGCAAGCGGCTGTACGGCTACGTCAAGAGCGACCTGATGTGGGTCGGCGAGAAGCAGACCCCCGAGGTCGAGCTGCGGCCGTACATGTCGGCCCAGCTGAAGAAGGTCGTCACCCCGGAGGACGTGGAGCGCTGGGCGAAGGCCCTGCCGGACGACCTCCCCGACGACGGCATCGCCTTCTTCAAGTAGGCCTTTCCTCATCTGGCTCTAGACTTCCAGTGTGGTGAGCACCGACTGGAAGAGTGACCTCAGGCAGCGCGGCTACCGGCTGACGCCGCAGCGGCAGCTCGTGCTCGAAGCCGTGGACAACCTGGAGCACGCGACCCCCGACGACATCCTCGTGGAAGTACGGAAGACGGCGTCGGGGGTCAACATTTCCACGGTCTACCGGACGCTGGAGCTGCTGGAGGAGCTCGGGCTGGTCAGCCATGCGCACCTCGGGCACGGTGCGCCCACCTATCACCTGGCCGACCGGCATCACCATCTCCACCTCGTCTGCCGCGACTGCACGAACGTCATCGAGGCCGATGTGGAGGTCGCCGCCGATTTCACCGCCCAGCTGCGGGACCGCTTCGGCTTCGACACCGACATGAAGCACTTCGCGATCTTCGGCCGGTGCAGGGACTGCTCGGCTGCCAGGAGTTCACCTACCGAGTCGTAGGCTTGGGCGTATGAAGAGCCCCCTGCTGTCCCTGCCCGGCGCCGTCCCCGCCGAGGGTGTGGACGAAGGCGTCGCCGCCCACTACGGCGACCTGTTCCGCGAGCAGCGCGCCCTCGCCGGCGGCACCGGCTTCGTCGACCTCTCGCACCGCGGAGTCGTCACCGTGACCGGCGAGGACCGGTTGAGCTGGCTGCATCTGCTGCTCACCCAGCACGTCAGCGAGCTGCCCGCGGGCGAGGCCACCGAGGCGCTGATCCTGTCCGCGCACGGCCACATCGAGCACGCGCTGTATCTCGTCGACGACGGCGAGACCGTCTGGGCGCACATCGAACCCGGCACCCAGGACGCGCTGATCGCGTACCTGGAGTCGATGAAGTTCTTCTACCGGGTCGAGGTCGCCGACCGGACGGCCGACTTCGCGGTCCTGCACCTGCCGGCCGGTTCGATCACCGAGGTGCCGGAGGGCACCGTCGTACGGGAGACGGCGTACGGACGTGATCTGTTCCTGCCGCGCGCGGACCTCGAGTCGTACGCCGAGAAGGCCGGTCCCCCGGCCGGGATCCTGGCGTACGAGGCGCTGCGCGTCGAGCAGCACCGGCCGCGCCTCGGCTTCGAGACCGATCACCGCACGATCCCGCACGAGCTGGGCTGGATCGGCACCGCCGTGCACCTCCAGAAGGGCTGCTACCGGGGCCAGGAGACCGTCGCCCGGGTGCAGAACCTGGGCAAGCCGCCGCGCCGGCTGGTCTTCCTGCACCTGGACGGCAGCGAGGTGCACCTGCCGACGCACGGCACCGAGCTGCGCCTCGCGGACGACGGCCCCGACGGCCGCAAGATCGGTTTCGTCACGACGTCCGTACGCCACCACGAACTGGGCCCGATCGCCCTCGCCCTGGTGAAGCGAAACGTCCCGGTGGACGCACGGCTGGTGGCCGACACGACGGCGGCGGCCCAGGAGGTCGTGGTCGAGCCGTAGGCCCGCATCCCGCGGGCAGTCGTGCCTCCCCCAGTGCCTCAAGGGCCTGGGGGACCCCCAAGGCGGCACGGGTGGGGCGCGGACGGCACCCCGCCGGCGCCGGGCCGCGCGACCCACCCCACCCCAGCCACAACGCAGGGCGGCTCACATCTCCAACAGCACCGTAAACGGCCCGTCATTCGTCAAAGACACCCGCATCCGCGCCCCGAACCGCCCCGTCGCGACGGTCGCCCCCAACGCCCGCAACTGAGCGACCACCTCGTCGACCAGCGGCTCGGCCACCTCGCCGGGCGCCGCCGCGTTCCAGGTGGGCCGCCGCCCCTTGCGGGCATCGCCGTACAGGGTGAACTGGCTGATCACGAGAAGCGGAGCGTCGACGTCGCTGCACGACTTCTCGTCGTGCAGCATGCGGATCGACCAGAGCTTGCGAGCGAGCTGGGCCGCCTTCTCCTTGGTGTCCTCATGGGTCACCCCCACCAGAACGCAGAGCCCCTCACCGATGATCTCTCCGACGGTCTCGCCGTCCACGACGACGCTCGCACCGTCCACCCTCTGCACCACTGCACGCATACGACCAATCATGCCGGGGTGCGCCATCCGGCTTCGCAGATGGTCCGTACCAGCTCTCTTTTTGATCCCTAACCCCCCATCTGGGGTCGTTCGGGGGTACTAAGTCCCATACGGGCCACTTGGGGTGGCACGATGTGGCAACAGCCGGTTGAGGGGACGGTAGAGGCACATGAGCACACCGAGTACCGGACAGCCACCTGTGGCTGTCTCGTTGACCCACGCGGGAGGCGGAGAGTCACTCCGGCCGCCCGTGCAGCGCACCGACAGCCCGCAGCTGCTCCCGGATCCGCCCGAGCACGATCTGACCGCACTCAGCCTGCCCGAACTACGCATCCTGCGTCGGGACGCCCAGCGCGACGAGGCCGACCTCAGTTACGTACGCCGGCTGCTCCAGGGGCGGATCGACATCCTGCGCGCGGAGCTGGCGCGACGCGGGCCGAAGTCCCTGCTGGAGGCGGGCGAGGCGTCCGTCGTCGAGCGGCTTTCGGAGATCCTCACCGACGCCCCCGCCCGGCACCGCTCCTCCGCCCGCCATGTGACGCTGGGGACCCCGCACAGCGAGGAGTACCGGCGGCTGGCCGCCGAGATGCTCGCCGAGGTCGAGCTGTCGGCCCTGGATGCACGTACGGACCTGGAGCTGACCACCGCGATGGGGCGGCTGGTGCGCTACGAGCAGCAGGTGTCCCGGCGCAGGCAGCGGCTGCAGCGGACGGCAGACGGCTGCAGCGCGGAGATCGCCCGCCGCTACCGCGAGGGGGAGGCGCAGGTCGACGACCTGCTGATGTGACGCCCGGGCACGCGGGCCGGTGGGGGAGACACGGGCGGTTCTCGGGCGGTCTTCTGATCCGCCCACCCGCCGTTCAAATCCCCGCGACACCGTCACCCGCGTACGCCTACGGTGGCCCCATGAGCCGCCGCGACGACCTTGCCGTACGCCCGATCACCGAATCCGACTTCGAGGACTGGCATCGCGCCCTGAACGTCGGCTTCCTGCGGGAGCCGACGCTGACGGAAGAGCAACTTCGGGCCCGCCGTCACCAGTTCGTGCCGGGCAGACTGCTCGGTGCGTTCGACGGCGAGCGGTGTGTCGCGACGTTCCGGTCCTTCGCGCAGGAACTCACGGCCGTGGGCGGCGCCGCCGTCCCGGCCGACGCCATATCCAATGTCACCGTCACCCCCACGCACCGTCGCCGCGGCCTCCTCAGCCGCATGATGACCCAGGACCTGGCGGCGGCGAAGGAACGCGGGGACGTCGTCGCGACCCTGATCGCCGCCGAGTACCCGATCTACGGCCGCTACGGCTTCGGACCGGCCACCTGGACGACCGAGTGGACCATCGACGTGCCCCGCACCGGCCTCGACCCCCGCTGGTCGGGGCCGGAGGGCGGCGGCCGGATCGACGTCGTGGACGGCGAGGACATCCGCAAGCTCGGCCCCGAACTGTACGAACGGCTGCGCCGCGCCCAGCCCGGCGCGGTCAGCCGGGGCGAGCTGTGGTGGCGGTACAACACCGGCGCCCTGCGCTACAACGGGTCCTGGACCGAGCCCTTCTACGCCGTCCACCGCTCGGCCACCGGCGAGGTCGAGGGCATGGTGTCCTACGAGGCCGACGACAACTGGCACGGCAAGCAGCCGCACAACACCGCCGACGTGAACTGGCTGATCGCGGTGACCCCGGCCGCCGAGCGCGCCCTGTGGCACTACCTCTGCTCGATCGACTGGATCACCCAGGTGAAGACCGGCTGGCGGGCCCCGGACGACCTGCTGCCGCTCTACCTGCCGGACCCGCGTGCCGCCCGTGTCACCACGCAGGCCGACTGGCTGTGGGTGCGGATCCTGGACGTCGTACGGGCGCTTCAGGCGCGGACGTACGAGGGGGAGGGCTCGCTGGTGCTGGAGGTGGTCGACGCGGGAGGGCTCGCGGGCGGACGGTACCGGCTCGAGGCGTCTGCGGCAGGTGCGTCCTGTGCGCCGACCACGCAGAGCGCCGACCTCACGCTGGACGTCGGCGACCTGGCGGCGCTGTGGCTCGGGGACGAGTCGGCGGTGCGGCTCGCGACGCTGGGCCGGGTGCGGGAAGCACGAGCGGGCGCCGCCCGATCGGCCGACGCCCTGCTGCGCACGTCCAGGCGGCCTTGGTGCCCGGACCTGTTCTGAGTGCTCCCTTCTGCCGACGGCGGGTGGACTCATCCGTAGCGTGCTGTTGAGTTGTGGTTGTTGTTCGGTTGTGGCTGTGCGGTGTGCTTGTTCCGCTGTTCGGTTGTCGCTGTTCAGTTGTGACTGTGCAGACTGACCGGGCACCCGGCTCCCCTCCGGAAGGGAGCCCGGCCAGCCGGATCCTGGGTGTCAGCCGGACTGGGAAAGCAGCACCACGAGGAGCACCGCTCCGATGCCCCCGAGCATGGTGTTCTTGGCCTTGACGCCGAGGGTCAGCGCGACGAGGGCGATGAGGCCCAGGGGGCCGAACCTCCACTGGACGAACTGCTCGACTCCGATGGCCAGAGCGGCGATGACGAGGGCGATGAGCGGCATACGGTCCCCCCTTCGGGACTGTTCGACCCTGGTGGCCAACCTCCGGTTTGTTTGACCATGTTGTTGAAGTTGGCGACCAACTTCACTGTACTTATCTCCACTTGGAAGCGTCTCATAACCACCTACTTATGAGCTGCCGGAAGATGGCGGGAAGTTGTACTGTTTGGTTGTGGAGCCGGAACACGCCTCCGTCAATGGGCGGAAGAGGCCACACCCGCCCCAGAAGACACACCGTGACGTGGCAGACGTGCTGCGCGCCCGGATCAGGTCCGGGGTGCTGCAGCCGGGTCAGCGCATGCCCACCCAGGCCCAGCTGGCCGACGAGTTCGGTGTCGAGCGCGCGGCGGTCCGGCAGGCGCTGCGCATCCTGCAGACGGAGCGGCTGCTCACCAACGTGTCCAAAGGGAGCCCCGCGACGGTGGCGCCCGACCCGGGCCGGGCGCTGGCCGGCCCGGGAGCCCCGCCGCAGCCCACCACCGTGGCCCTCGCGCCCCGCATGGCGGCCGCCTTCGCGGCCCCGCACGTCGAGATCGACGCCCTGTGCCTGACGTCGATATCCCTCACGCTCTCCATCGGCGAGCCGCTGCGCCGGATCCACGCGGGACAGCTGAAACCGGCCAAGGTCGACGTCCGGGTCCTGCTGCCGTCCCGGGACATCGAGCTCGCCTTCCCGGCGCCGGTGGACCCCGCCGACGCCGACCGGCTGCACCAGCGCTGGCTCGCGATGCGCAACGCCCAGGGCCAGGTCCTCCAGCACAACCTGCTCGCCCTGCGCGCCTCGCACGGCATCGACGTGCATGTCTCCTTCCGCGCGCTGCCGTTCACGCCGCCGGTGAAGCTGTACCTGCTCAACGGCACGGAGGCGCTCTTCGCGTACTACACGCTCCGGCGGCGCGAGGAGGAGATCGACCACGAACAGCTTCAGCTGTACGACGCCGAGGGCACACAGTCGATGCTGTTCGCCTTCGAGCAGGGTGCGGGCCTGCGCGACACGACGTTCGTCGAGCAGTCGCACCTGTGGTTCAACGCGCTGTGGGAGACGATCAGTTCGGAGCTGGTGCTCACGAGCTGAGCGCCTCCCGGGGGCGCCTCCCGCCGGGCGCCGGTCGTTCACATGGCGGGGCCGGTCAGGAGAAGCGCGAGCACGACCGCCCCGACGGAGCTGACGGCCGGGCTCTTCGCCTTGATGCCTATGGTGAGCAGGAGCAGACCGACGACACCGGTGGCGCCGTACTTCACTTCGATCATCTGCTCGAAGCCGACGACGAAGAGGGCGGAGAGGAGGGCGAGGGCAGGCACGATGGTTCCCCCTTCGGGCGTTGAGGAGGCAAAGCCTCCGCCAACTCAAGCCATTTAGCGCTAAGTTGGCAGCCAACTCTGTATAAGTTGTCCCCACTTGGCTGCTAGCTATAAACAACTTCCAAACAAGTGCCCTTAGATGGCTTTGAGTTGTAGCGTTTGGTCGTGACCCAGGAGAACGTGGCAGTGAACGGCATGAGAAGGCTCACGGCCCAGGAGATCGCCGACACCCTGCGGGAACGCATCCGCGCCGGCGACCTGAAGGCGGGCGACCGCCTGCCCACCCAGGCCGAACTCGCCGAGGAGTTCGGCGTGGAACGCGGGACCGTCCGTCAGGCCCTGAGGGCCCTCCAGGAGGACGGCCTCCTCACCAACGTCAGCAAGGGCAGCCCACCGCGCATCGCGGAACCGGCCCCGACGAGGAACGAACCCCAGCCGACGATGGTGGCCCTGGCACCGCGCCTGACGGAGGCCTTCGCGGCCCGCAGAGTGCGCATCGACGCCGCCTGCCTGACCGCCGAGACCCTGATGCTGGCACTCGGCGACTCGGTCCGTGCCATCCACGAGGGCCGCGTCCACCCCGAGTCCATCGACGTACGCATCCTGCTGCCCTCGCGGGACATCAACCTGGCCTTCCCGATCTCGGTCGAGGGCGGCGGCGGCGACGACCCAGTCCACCAGCGCTGGCTCGCCCAGCGCAACGCCCAGGGCCACGTCCTCCAGCACAACCTCCGCTCCCTGCGCGCCTCGCACGGCATCGACGTGACCGTCACCTTCCGCGCGCTGCCCTTCACCCCGCCGGTGAAGCTGTACCTCCTCAACGGCACGGAGGCGCTGATCGCGTACTACATGGTCACGCGCCGCGCCGAGGACGACGGGACCGGACCCCTGGACATGTACGACGTCCTGGGCACCGAATCCCTCCTCTTCTCCTTCGAGCAGCATGCCGCCAGCCGGGACGCGGCGTTCGTGGAGCAATCCCAGAAGTGGTTCGACGCCCTCTGGGAAACCATCACGACGGACCTGACACTCTCCTAGTGACTTCTGATACGACGCAGACTGATGCGGTGACATCTCAGACCGGCAGCGAGACCGACGGACTGCGGGACCTGATCACACGTGCACGTGTCGTGCTCTGGGACTTCGACGGGCCGATCTGCCGGCTCTTCGCCGGGCACTCGGCGGAACGGGTGGCGAGCGATCTGGTGGACTGGCTCGGACAGCGAGGGCTGAGCGGTCTGCTGAAGGAGCAGGAAAGGCAGACCGACGACCCGCAGGAGATCCTGCGCGCCGTCAACCGCAGGCACCCGGGCAGTGACCTGGTGGCCGAGATCGAGGAACGTCTCACCAAGGAGGAGCTGAGAGCCGCTCCCTCGGCGATGCCCACGCCGTACGCCGATCCGCTGATACGTACCTGGACCGCGTTGGGCTCCCGGCTGGCGATCACCACCAACAACTCGCCTCGTGTGGTCCACGCGTATCTGACAGGCCGCGGTCTGTTCTCCTGCTTCGCCCCCCACATCTATGGCCGGACCGCGGACCTGCATCAGCTCAAGCCGGATCCGCACTGCCTCAACCGCGCCCTCAGCGCCATGGGGGCAGCGCCGCCGGCCGCCCTGATGATCGGTGACGCTCCCACAGACCTGGAAGCCGCCAAGACAGCCGGCGTCCCGTTTCTCGGCTACGCGCGTAACGAGGACAAGGAGAAGCGGCTGCGGAAGGCCGGAGCCGTAAACGTGGTGGGCTCCTTGAAGCCGATACTCGAGGCACTGCGGATTCGGCCCTGAGCCATCGCCTGTACCAGAGGTGCGGGTGAACTGCGAGCGGTACGGTCGCCGTGTGTACGAACGGCAGCACGGTACCGGTGAGGGCGGTGGCAGGGAGTTCCAGCGGGTCACCGATGCGCTGCGGACCCGGATGACGGACGGGAGGTACCCGCTGCGCTCCTTCCTGCCGTCCCAGCGTGACCTCGCCGAGGAGTTCGGGGTCTCCCGGGGCACCGTCCAACGGGCGTTGCGCGAGCTGGCCGACGAGGGCTGGATCGAGTCCCGGCAGGGCAGCGGATCGCGGGTGGTCAAGGCGCAGCGGATCCAGTCCTCGGCCGCCAAGGCGACCCGCTTGCGAGGCGGCGTGACCCTGGGCCCGCTCATCAGTGAGGCCTTCGAGCAGCCCGAAGTGGCCCTCGACGTCTACACCTTGACCTCCGAGTCCCTGGACGCGCACATCCGACTGCAGGCGGAGCGGATCCGCGGCGGCTTCATCGCGCCCCAGCACATCGGTCTGCGCATGCTGCTGCCCGGGAGGGACCTTCCACTGCCGTATCCGCGGGTCAAGGGGAACCCGGGCGACATGCGCCTGCGGCAGCGCCTGAACGCCATCACCGACCGCCACACCGACTCCCTGCGCGGTGTGCTGGAGGAGCTGCGGACGGAGAAGCTGGTGCCGTCCGTCGACGTGCAGATCCGGCACGCGCCCCTGACGCCGGCCTTCAAGCTGTACGTACTGAACGACGCCGAGGTGCTGCACGGCCCCTACGAGGTGGTGGAGCGTCAGCTGCTGCTGGACACGGGCGAGGAGGTCACCGCCCTGGACGTGCTGGGCCTCGGCGCCACGCTGACCCACCATGTGCAGGACGCGGATCCGAACTCGTCGGGGTCGGTCTTCGTCACCAGCATGCGCGCGTGGTTCAGCTCCGTCTGGGAGCTGCTCGGCGCGGGGCCGGGCGGACGCGTGCGCTAGCATGCGCGAATCGCGTGAGCAACCGCGCTCGCCCATCCGTGTGACATGGTGAACCGGCCGGCCTCACGACCTTGCGCAGACGAGTGGAACACCACCCGTTGTGCCTACTCCGGCGTGACTCCGGTCGGACGGGGTGTGTACTGAGACCAAGCGTTTGCGTTATCCGTCCATCCTGTGCAAATGACCCCGGAGCGGCCAGTGGGCGCACCTCCTCATTCCCGACACGCACTCGGGGTGCGCTCGGACGGTGGTGCGACCGGCGCTGTCCTGAGGGAGTTCGTGGCGAGCGCCGAGGCACACGGCCGGCTGAGCAGCGGGCACCACAACCACAACTATGTGACGCCGTTGCCGGAGGATGTGGCGCGCCTGCTGCGCCGCGATCCCGGCACGCCCGTGACCGTGCGGATCCGGCGCCGCGACGTGCTGCCCGTGGTGATCAGGACCTGGCAGGACGAGCCGTGGATCCTCGACGCCGTCCGGGGCGTCCTCCCACAGGTGCCGGAGTGCCTCGCCGAAGGCGACGGGTTCGCGATCCACAGCCATGTGGAAGGGGTGCCGCTCTCCAGCGTCTGCCGAAACGACAAGCCCGTCGACACGATGCTGGTCGGAGCACTTGCCGGGCTGCTTGCCCGGATGGCACACGTACGGCGAGGAGCGCTGCCGCCGCTGCCGGCGCACTGGCCCGGCAACCACACGGACAGTCAGGGCTTCCTGCAGACTCTCGTCCACCTCGCCGACCGGCAGATCCGCAGGCCCAACTGGTCGGCCTTCGGTGGACTCTTCACGGCACTCGGTATCCCGGAGGACGCCCTGATCCGGCTGGGCGAGCGGGTGCCGACCATGGCGAGACGGCCGTACAGCCTGCTCCACGGGGACCTTCACCGGGACAACCTGATCGTGACAGACGCGGGTGATCCGCCCCTCGTCTGCGTCGACTGGGAACTGGCGACCTACGGCGACCCCCTGCACGACCTCGCCATCCACCTCGTGCGCATGCGATATCCGTCCTTCCAGTGGGACGAGGTGACCGCAGCGTGGGCCGATGCCATGGGGCACGTCCGCCCGGCGGCCGTCAACGGCCTGGCCAAGGACCTTCGCCACTACGTCGACTTCGAGCGGGCGCAGTCCGTCTATCCGGACGTGATGCGTGCCGCACGGTCTCTGGAGGGATCGACCGACCAGGAGAGCCTGCACCAGGCGACGGCGTCGGTGCGCAGGGCTCTCGAGGCGGCTGGGGAACCGTTCAGGCTCAGCAATGTGCCGAGCTCTCAGGAGATCGAAGGGATCCTCCACCGCTGGCGGGCTTCCCACCGTACGGTGCTGAGCGGCGGCCGGGGCCCGGTGACGGAGGATCTTGACTGGGAGCCCGACAAGAGGCTGCCGGAGCGCCGCGACTTCCCCCACGCTGCCGTGACCGAAGCCCTGCGGGAAGAAGGGGCCGCACCGGCCGGCCGGGTGTTCAAGGGCACCGCACACCTCAACTCCGTGGTCCGCGTGAGCGGGGTCGACTTCCCCGTGGTGGTGCGCCGCAAGGTGGCGAGCGTATGCCGGCGGGAACCCAGTTATCTCAGCGAGCACGCCGTGCTCCGCGCCATCGAGCAGTCACGGGTCGAGGTGGCGGCGCCGAGGGTCCTCGCCCTGGGCACGGGCTACCTGGGTGAGCCTTTTGCCGTCCACACCTATGTCGGGCCCCACGTCGGCTCCCGTGAAGTCGACCGCGTGCCCCAGCACCCGGTGCACGGTCTGCTGCCGCATGAGGCGGACGGCCTCGTCGACCAGCTCTGCGAGTTGACCAAGGTCGACTACACCGCAGTCGACCCGACGGCCGGCGAAAGGGGATTCCACGACTGGCTCTGCGGTCAACTCGTTGCTCTGGTCCATGATCTGCCGCGGGAGTCGCAGCACCTCGCCAGGGAGCTCGGGCTGCCCAAGGCCTCCCGGCTCCGCGAGATCCTGTCCCGGCATCGGGTGACCCACCGGAAACCTGCGCTGCTGCACGGAGACCTGCACCCCTGGAACCTCGTGCGCCGTGACGACCGGCTGGCGCTGACGATCATCGACTGGGAGATGGCCCTGGTCGGCGACCCCCTCTACGACCTGGTCCGGCACATGCACCTCACCCGGACCCGTCCCGAGATCCGGGACCGCATGTTCCGGCGCTGGGAGAGCCGGCTGCCCGCCGACCACACGCGTGACTGGCGCAAGGACTGGCGGGTCTACCGGTGGCTCGAGATCGTACGGTCGGCCTACGTGGACCTCGACCGCCTGGTGACCGGCGCCAGCCTCGACGCTCCGAACGTCCGTCGGGCCGTGGACTCGTACGCCATGACCTTGGCGGCGGCCACGGCGACGCTCGGTCTGCCGCTCCGCGCGACAGCCAACCCCTATCTTGCCCGCGCCCTTACCTGACGAGACCATGGCAGGAACGGGGGCCGAGCTGTCCACGGGCATATGACGCCCGTCGTCGCCTCGGTGCGGGGGAGGGAGCGCGCAATGGCCGGGCGGTCCGAGAGTGGCGTGAGCGAGCGGCTGAGGCGCTTTCAGGAGAGGTTCGAGCCCGTGGTGACCCGGGCGGTACTGCTCGGGATCTTCGTCACCGGACTGACGGCCCAGGTCGTCCCGGCGGTGGGGGACGCGCTGGAGGGCAAGGCGTACCTGGGCGGGGCGCTGCTCAGTCTGGTCGGCTACGTCCTGTACGACACGTTGAAGGATCTCACCTCCTCCGTGCGGGCGCCGTCGCGGACCCTGGTGAACTCCAGCCGGCTGGGCAGCTTCGTGAGCGACGCCTTCCGCGCCCGGAAAGTGGAGATCAGCTTTCTCGGCTACACGGGCGAGACCCTGTTCAACGAGCTCTACCACCGACTCGAGGACCTGCTCGACAACGCCGGTCCGACCCGTCGCGTCACGGTCCGGATGCTCGTCCCGGACTTCGGACAGCCGATGATCGTGCCGTCCAAGGTGGGCGACGACGGTGCCCCCGTCGACGACGCCGACTTCCGTGAGCGCCTCGAGCGCCGCTGCCGGGAGTACGACGAGATGCTGACCGTCCTTGCCGAACGGCTCAACGCCGCCGGCCTTGTCCGGGTCGAGTCCGAGTACCGCTTGTACCCCGGTATTCCCCGCGACAAGATCTGCATCTTCAACCGGGAGCAGGTGCTGCACGGCCTGTACGACCTTTCCGCGCGCAGGAGCCTGCTGGCCAATGGCTCGGAGTACTACGACCCCAAGGGATACACAACAGACCTCACCGTCTCGTCCCGGGAAGGTACGGCTGCCGCTGATACAGCCCTTTCCACATGGAACAGGCACTTCGACAATCTGTGGGCCCTCGCGGCCCGGCCCCGGTGGCGGCCCGGGACGGCGGCCTGACGGGCGCCTGCGGTGTGCCGCGCAGGCGCCCGCCGTAGGTCAGGCGGCGGCGTCGAGGAGGGGGATCAACTGCTCCTCCTCGTACGCCAGATGCGCCTCCAGCTCGGCCGTGAGGCGTTCGACCTCGGCGCGTGCGACGGCCGGGTCCTCCGTGGCGACCGCCCGGCGCAGGTCCTCGACCAGCTCGGCGATCCGCTCGTGCTCCTCGCGCAGCCGTTCCAGCACGGGGGCGGACGCCGGACGGCGGTCGGCCAGGAACGGGAACAGGCCGATGTCCTCGCCGGTGTGGTGGTTGTGCAGGCCGTGGCAGAAGGTGAGGCAGTTGACGCGCAGCTGTGCGCCGAGCTGCGGGATGTTGCCCTTCGTGGCGCTCATCTCCTGACGGATCAGGGCGAGTTCGCGGCGGAAGGCGTCGTGGACGACCTTGATCGCCTCCCCCATGGAGCCGGCGTTGATGTTCGGGGGCCCGTCGCCGGCGATCTCGTACAGCGCCACGACCGGTATCACCCGTCGCGTCTTCTCCTGATACGCCGCCCAGCCCGGGTCCGCCTCGACGGCCCGCGCGAAGGCACGGTCGCGCTCCTCGTCCGCCAGCACCACGGCCCGCGCCTGGTAGGTGAACGCGCCGCTCTCCACGGTGACTTCGGGGTGGGCGACCAGGTTGTGATACCAGGCGGGGTGCCGGTGCGCGCCGCCGGCGGAGGCGATGACCAGGATGCGTTCGCCGCCGTCGGGAAGGTAGCCGACAGGGGTGGTGTGCGGGGCGCCCGAGCGGGCCCCGGTGGTTGTCAGGAGGATGAGCCGGGCGCCCTCGAAGTGGCCGCCGACGCGGCCCTGGTGGGCGCGGAACTCCTCGATGACCTGTTGGTTGAAGTCGTTGATGGTGTCGTTGGGCATTCGCTTCCTTCTGTGTTCTTTCTCCGTCGTCGGTCTTCTGGGACGTATGCGCACAGGACGTATCCGCGGAGGATGTATCCGCAGAGGACGCATGCGCAGAGAAAGAACGGCGGGCTCCTCGCCCGCCCCGACCTCACTCGGAGGCCGGGCACCCAACTCGCTCACGGCACTTGGCCGCAAACCCGGCAGTCATGGGGGGAACAGTAGCGTAGGACGTGATGCTCCTCTTCCTGGATATCGACGGGACGTTGCTCCCGTTCGGGGCGGTGGACCCGTACCCGGTGTACGAGACACCTTTCGAGCTGACCGCCGAGGCCGCCGCGCACCCCCTGCTGGCCAGGATCGACCCGGCGCTCGGGCCCTGGCTGCTGACCCTGGGGTGCGAGCTGGTGTGGGCCACGACGTGGCTCGACGACGCCAACGCGTGCGTGGCCCCGTGGCTCGGCCTGCCGCCGCTGCCGGTGGTGCACTGGGCGGACGAGGCGGAGGGGCCGGGTCCGCTGCACTGGAAGACGCGGACCGTCGCCGCGTGGGCGGCCGGCCGGCCCTTCGTCTGGCTGGACGACGAGATCACCGCCGCCGACCGGGACTGGGTGGCCGCCCACCATGTCGAACGGGCGCTGCTGCACCGCGTTGACCACCGGTACGGGCTTACCGACGCGGACTTCGGGGTCGTGGAGGAGTGGCTCGGCGGCCGCTGAATGGCGTGGCGCACTTTTGCAAGCGAGGTGCTTGCAATTGTTAGCGCGACGCGGCAAGGTGGACGTATGGCAACGCTCAACGTCGGCAATCTCGGTGAGTACCTGCGCGAGCAGCGGCGCAACGCGCAGCTGTCGCTCAGGCAGCTCGCCGACGCCGCCGGGGTGTCCAATCCGTATCTGAGCCAGATCGAACGCGGGCTGCGCAAGCCGAGCGCGGAGGTGCTGCAGCAGGTCGCCAAGGCGCTGCGGATCTCCGCCGAGACGCTGTACGTGCGGGCCGGGATCCTCGACGCCGAGCGGGACCGGGACGAGGTGGAGACGCGCGCCGTCATCCTCGCCGACCCCACCCTCAACGAGCGGCAGAAGCAGGTGCTGCTCCAGGTGTACGAGTCGTTTCGCAAGGAGAACGGCTTCGAGAGCGTTCCGGGCGAGGACCTTCAGGACAACGACGTTCAGGTCGATGACGTTCAGGTCGATGACGTTCGGGGCGACGCCCACGACAGCGACACCGGCGTACGCGGCCCCCGCACGGCCGACGGCAGCGACGCCGACCCGCAGCGGCGGACCGCCGGTTGAGCGAGCGGAACGCCCGGCCGGGCGGCTGACCGGCTGCGGGACCCCAAACCCTCAAGAGAAAGCCACCGGGAGGACCAGCACCATGGCCATCACCGACGACCTGCGCAAGACCCTCAGCGACCCGAGGCCGCTCTACTTCGCCGCTGGCACCGCCGACCTGGCCCTCCAGCAGGCCAGGAAGGTGCCGGGCCTGGTCGAGCAGCTGCGCGCCGAGGCCCCGGCCCGTATCGAGGCCGTCCGCAACACCGACCCCAAGGCCGTCCAGGAGAAGGCCAGCGCCCGCGCCAAGGAGGCCGGTGCCCGCGTCAAGGAGACACAGGAGACCTTCCAGAACAAGGTCAACGAGTTCCTCGGCTCCCTCGACGCGGATCTGAAGAAGCTCGGCAGCACGATCGACGCCGACCTGAAGAAGCTCGGCGAGACCGCCCAGGACCTCGCCCTGCGCAGCGTCGGCGTGGCCGCCGAGTACGCCGTGAAGGCCCGTGAGACCTACGAGAAGGTCGCCGAGCACGGCGAGCAGGCCGTGAAGACCTGGCGCGGCGAGGCGGCCGAGGAGATCGAGGAGCTGGCCGTGGCCGTCGAGCCGAAGGCCGAGCCGGTCGAGGTCAAGGAGGACAAGCCCGCCACGGCCAAGACCGAGACCAAGGCCGCGGCCGGGACCGAGGCCGCCCCGGCAAAGAAGACCGCGGCGAAGAAGGCCCCGGCCCGCAAGACGACGGCGAAGAAGACCACGCCGCCGGCGAAGTGACACCGTCCGCGATCACGCTGAGTGACACGAACGGGTGACCTGTAACGGGTCGGGCACTCCTGGGGTGCCCGACCCGTTCTTCGGGTAGCGGGCCTGCGGTTGCGGGTACGGTGACCGCGTAGGACTAGCCGAAACGGGTGGTGGACGTTGTGCTGATGCAGGGGTTCGCAGGGTTCATGTGGCTGCTGAGCATGGCCCTGATCCTTTTCAGCGGCTTCGCGCTGATCGACGCGGCCACGCGCCGAGAGGACGCCTACCGCGCGGCCGACAAGCAGACCAAGCCGTTCTGGCTGATCATCCTCGGGCTCGCCTTCGTGGTGAACCTGATCTTCAACATCCTGTCGTTCCTGCCCATCATCGGGCTCATCGCGACCATCGTGTACATGGTCGACGTACGCCCCGCCCTGCGCGGCCTGCCCGGCGGCGGCCGCGCCCGCAGAGGCTCCAGCAGCGACGGGCCGTACGGGCCGTACAACGGCGGGCGGTAAGCCGTGCACGGCGGGCGCTTGCCACGACCGCCGGAGGCTATGGCACCCGGTCCAGCAGCAGCACCGCCACATCGTCCGCCAGCTCGCCGCCGTTGAGCTGGCGGACCTCGTTGACCGCCGCCCGCAGCAGCTCCTCGCCGTTCAGGCCCTGGGCGAGCTGGCGGCGGATCATCTCGACCATGCCGTCCTGGCCGAGCCGCTCGCGGCCCTGGCCGATGTGGCCCTCGATCAGACCGTCGGTGTAGAGCATCAAGCTCCACTCCCGGCCCAGCTCCACCTGCATCCGAGGCCAGCGGGCACCCGGCAGCAGACCGAGGGCGGGGCCGTTGTTGTCGTACGGCAGCAGCCGGGCGGGCCGGCCAGGGCGGGCGACCAGCGGAGCCGGGTGCCCCGCAAGGCACAGACCCGCGCGGCGGCCGTCCGGCGCGATGTCCACCGTGCACAGCGTCGCGAAGATTTCGTCGTCCGCGCGCTCGTGCTCCAGCACCTGCTGCAGCGTGCCGAGCAGCTCGTCCCCGCACAGCCCGGCCAGCGTCAGCGCGCGCCAGGCGATGCGCAGCTCCACGCCGAGCGCCGCCTCGTCCGGGCCGTGGCCGCAGACATCGCCGATCATGGCGTGCACGGTGCCGTCCGGGGTGCGCACGACGTCGTAGAAGTCGCCGCCGAGCAGGGCGCGTGAGCGGCCGGGGCGGTAGCGGGCGGCGAAGCGCAGCGGGGAGCCGTCGAGGAGCGGCGTGGGCAGCAGCCCGCGCTCCAGTCGGCGGTTCTCCTGGGCGCGCATCCGGCCCTCGGCGAGCCGCCGCTCGGCCGTGTCGGAACGTTTCCGCTCCACGGCATAACGGATCGCCCGGCTCAGCAGGCGGCCGTCCAGCTCGTCGCGGAACAGGTAGTCCTGGGCGCCCACCCGCACCGCCTCGGCGCCGCGCTCGGCGTCACCGGACGCGGTGAGGGCGAGGACGGCGTGCCGGGGCGCGAGCTCCAGCACATGGCGCAGCACGGACAGCTCGTCGTCCCTGTCGTCCGCCCGGCCGGGCGCCGGCAGCGCGAGGTCCAGCAGGATGCAGTGGACATCGTCGGTGAGCAGCCGCTCGGCCTCGGTGAGGTTGCGGGCGGTGCGGACGCGGATCGGCTTGCCGGCCTGATCGAGCAGTTCGGGCACGATCGGCGAGCCGCCGGGGTCGTCCTCGATCAGCAGCAGCGTCAGGTTGGTGCTGGTCGTGTCGGAGCTGACGAGGGTGCTGGTGGTGCTCTTGGTGTTCTCGGCGGTTTTTTCCTTGTATGCGGTCTCTGCGCCGGATGCACCGGAAGCACCGGAGTGGCCGCCGACTGTCGACGCGGCCTGCGCCTGACCACTTTCCACGGCCGGGATCGCTCTCTGCCGCGGTACGGGTACGGGCATTGTCCTGAGTTCCTTCCCTCCCCCCGAGGGCACGGCGGGGCGAGGGACCTCGACCCACCGACCGGGACCATAGCGGGTGTCGGCGCCGCAAAGGAATGGTGTGAGCCACGCCGCTCCGGATGCGGCCACTGTCATATGCCGCGTTCTATACCGCAGTTGGGCAGGGTGGTGCGCTGCTGGGGATGACGAAGGTCACGTCCGCCGGGGGTTTGGGGGGCGGCACGGGGTGGAGTGGGTCACGTGGCCCAGCTCACGAGTTGGCGGTACGCCCGTCGGCCATGTCCGCCTTACGTCCCTCGGCCCGGGTCCGCCGTACGTCCTCTCAGCCCGCGTCCGGCCGTACAACCCCAAGGATCGGCATCGACCCGGCGCCCGCGATCGTGATCGCCCGCCCCGGTCGTGGGGCGTGCACCATCGCGCCGTCGCCCACGTACATCCCGACATGACTGGCGTCGTCGAAGTAGACGATCAGGTCGCCCGGGCGCATGTCCTCGATGTCGATGTGCTTCAGCTGCTTCCACTGCTGCTGCGAGGTGCGCGGGATCACACTGCCGGCCGTCGCCCACGCCTGGGAGGTCAGTCCGGAGCAGTCGTAGGTCTTCGGGCCCTCGGCGCCCCATTCGTACGGCTTGCCGATCTGGGCCGTCGCGAATTCCACGGCCTTCTTGCCCTGCTGGGTGGCGGTGCCGTGCAGTTCGTCGAGGATGCCGGAGCTGAGCCAGGTGGTCTGTGCCTTGTAGGCGGCCTGCTCCTCGAGCTCGGCCAGGCGCTCCCGTTCCTCCTTCTCCAGCTGGGACTCCAGCTTCTCGGCCGCCGCGATCTGCTTCTCGATCTTCTTCTGGGCGGCGGCCTTGGCCTTGCGGTTGGCCTCCAGCTTCGCCCACTGGGCGGAGGCGTCCTTGGCGTACAGCTCCAAGTCCTGCTGGGTGCGGGTCATTTCCTCGATGAGGTGCCTGGTGGCGCGCTCCCCCTGGCGGACGCGGCCGGTGCCGTCGAGGAACTCGTCCGGGTCGTCGCTCAGCATCAGCTGGGCCTCGGGCGGGAGGCCACCGGTGCGGTACTGGGCGGCGGCTGCGGCGCCCGCGCGCTTCTTCAACTCCCGGAGCTTCTCCTTCCCCTTGGCGATCTTCTTGGCCAGGGCGACGATCTCGGCGGACTGCTGCTCGGCCTTCTCCTCCGCCGCGTTGTAGGCGTCGGTCGCGGAGGACGCCGCCCGGTAGAGCTTGTCGAGTTTCTTGCGGACGGTCTCAAGTTCCTCGGTGGACACCGTGGTTGAGGAAGCCGACGAGGGTGACGGGGTGGGAGCCGGGGCCGCGAACGCCGTTCTGGGCGCCGCCAGCACGGTGACCGCGCAGACCACGGTCACGGCCGCCGCGATCAGACTGCGCTTGCCCGTACCCATAGCCAGCCCCCAAACTGATGAACCGTCAGTAACTTCAGACGTCGGGGATCGTGCCACGCCGCGGCGCAAAACGACAGAGGCAGTGACTCCCTCCCCCATTCCGCCCGTCGTACGACGATCTCCCCGCTCTTTGTGACGAACGACTCACCGAGATCGTTCCGCGTCCCCGGCCCGTGTGGGTCCGCGTGGGGGAACGAGGGGGAGAGCGATCACATCCTGGGTGCCAACGCGGCCCAGTGCACGGTCACTTCGCCCTGCCGCCAGCGGGCCGGCCCGTCCGCCACCGGCCAGTCGGCCGTCAGGTCCCGCACCGCCCGGATCCAGCGCTGCCGGGCCCCGTACGAGGCGTAGGGCGCGGCGGCGGCCCAGGCGCGGTCGAAGTCGCGCAGGAAGGCGTGCACCGCCTCGCCGGGGACGTTGCGGTGGATCAGCGCCTTGGGCAGGCGTTCCGCCAGGTCCGAGGGGCGCTCCAGGGAGCCCAGCCGGGTCGCGAAGGTGACCGTGCGCGGGCCCTCGGGACCGAGAGCCACCCATACGTGCCGCCGCCCGATCTCGTCGCAGGTCCCCTCGACCAGCAGTCCGCCCCGCGCACCGGTCGCCGGGTCGGGGGGCGCGAGCCGGGCGCACAGCCGCGCCCACACGTCGGCGACCTCCGCCTCGCCGTACTGCCGCAGGACGTTGGCCGCGCGGATGAGATGCGGCCGCTGCGGGACCGGGATCTCGAAGCCGCCGTGCCGGAAGACGAGGCCGTCGCGTGCGTACGACTGTGCCGCCGTGACCCGGGCCGGGTCGATCTCGACACCCACCACGCGCGCGCGTGGCGCTGTCTCGCGCAGGCGGGTGAGCAGTTCCACGGCCGTCCAGGGGGCGGCGCCGTAGCCGAGGTCGACGGCGACGGGGTCGGCGGCGCGGCGGAGGGCGGCGCCGTGCGTTGCCGCGATCCAGCGGTCCATACGGCGGAGGCGGTTGGGGTTGGTCGTCCCGCGCGTCACCGTTCCCACGATGGGGGTCCCCCCGCTCGAGCGAAGCCGAGAGTGGGGGAGGGTCGCTGCGCGGGGCGTCATGCGTCGAGGGTAAGTGGTCGGGGGTTTCTGGTTGCCCGGCGTTGGTGCACGTCACATCCATCGAACGGTTGAGCGGCCATCGGTAATGATTTGGCAAAAACGCCTTGCGTGGAAATGGAGCGGCCCCCTCCGGTGTTGCCTTCCTTCGAGGACCCCGCACGTCCTCCCCGAGGTGTGCCCGCGGCAAGGAGGAACGCGACGTGAGCCAATACGTCAGCAGGCTCGGTCGCCGTTCCCCGGCGGCGCCGCCGCGGCTTCGGCTGGGGCACCGCCGCCCGCGCCGTGTGGCCATGCTCTCCGTGCACACGTCCCCGCTCCACCAGCCCGGCACCGGCGACGCCGGCGGCATGAACGTCTACATCGTGGAGCTCGCTCAGCGCCTCGCCGCGATCAACATCGAGGTCGAGATCTTCACCCGGGCCACGACCGCCGCCCTTCCGCCGTCAGTCGAACTCGCCCCCGGCGTTCTCGTCCGGCACGTCGACGCCGGCCCCTACGAGGGCCTCGCCAAGGAGGACCTCCCGGCGCAGCTGTGCGCCTTCACGCACGGTGTGATGCAGGCCTGGGCCGGCCACCGCCCCGGCTACTACGACCTCGTGCACTCCCACTACTGGCTCTCCGGTCATGTCGGCTGGCTCGCCGCCCAGCGCTGGGGCGTCCCCCTGGTGCACGCCATGCACACCATGGCCAAGGTCAAGAACGCCAACCTCGCCGACGGCGACACCCCCGAGCCTGCCGCCCGGGTCATCGGCGAGACCCAGATCGTCGCCGCCGCCGACCGGCTCATCGCCAACACCGCCGAGGAGGCCGACCAGCTCGTACGGCACTACTCCGCCGACCCCGCCGACGTCGCCGTGGTGCACCCGGGCGTGAACCTCGGCCGGTTCCACCCGGCCGACGGCCGCGCCGCCGCACGTGCCCGGCTGGGCCTCCCGCAGGACGCCCTGATCCCCCTCTTCGCGGGCCGCATCCAGCCGCTGAAGGCCCCTGACGTGCTCCTGCGCGCGGTGGCCGTGCTGCTCGACGAGCGGCCCGACCTGCGCTCGCGCATCGTCGTGCCGGTCGTCGGCGGCCCCAGCGGCAGCGGCCTGGCCAAGCCCGAGGGCCTGCAGAAGCTCGCCGCGCGCCTCGGTATCGCGGATGTGGTGCGGTTCCGCCCGCCCGTGGACCAGGACCAGCTCGCCGACTGGTTCCGGGCCGCGTCCGTGCTGGTCATGCCGTCCTACAGCGAGTCCTTCGGCCTGGTCGCCATAGAGGCACAGGCGGCCGGTACGCCGGTGCTGGCCGCCGCGGTCGGCGGCCTTCCGGTGGCCGTGCGGGACGGACAGACCGGTTTCCTCGTCCAGGGGCACGATCCGGCCGCCTACGCGCGCGTGCTGCGTGATGTCGCCGACGACCCGCAGCTGTCCGCCCGGATGGGGGCAGCCGCCGCCCGGCACGCCCGTTCCTTCGGCTGGGACGCCTCGGCCACCGCCACCGCCGAGGTCTACACGGCCGCACTGCACGCCCACCGCCGCCACGCCCGCGCCCTGCACGGCTGACGTACGCTCCCATCATGGCGGCAGCACAGCAGCAGGCGGCAGAGGTCATCGAGGGCGTGCTCAAGGACGCCGAGCTCGAATGGGAGAGTCCCGGGTCCGGCCACTACGTCGTGAAGCTGCCCGGCACCCGCAAGCTGTCGACGACGGTCTCCCTGATCGTCGGCAGGCACTCGCTCTCCCTCAACGCCTTCGTGATCCGCCACCCCGACGAGAACGAGGCGGGGGTCCACCGCTGGCTCCTGGAGCGCAACCTCAAGCTGTACGGCGTGAGTTACGCCGTCGACCCGCTCGGCGACGTCTACGTCACCGGCAAGCTGCCGCTTGCCGCCGTGACTTCGGACGAGATCGACCGCCTCCTCGGCCAGGTCCTTCAGGCGGCGGACGGGGCCTTCAACACGCTTCTGGAGCTGGGGTTCGCGTCGGCGATCCGCAAGGAGTACGAGTGGCGGACGTCACGCGGGGAGTCGACGCGCAACCTGGACGCCTTCGCGCATCTCACGCGGCGTCCCAGGGAGTAGACCTTGTCGGCGTCCGGGGACGGACACAACACAGGCATCCGTACAACCTCTGCGGGCCTGCTGCGGTCTCAGTCGCTGTCAGGCCCTTACCAGCAAAGAGGTTGTGCATGCGCACAGGCAGAACCGGCACTGCGGCCGCGCTCGCGGGAGCGCTCGCCTTCGTGGCGTTCACCGCACCGGCCGCGGAGGCGGCGGACACCGGCATCACGGTGACCGACATGGTCGTGAACAACGGCAAGCCCATCGTCGTGGGCATCAGCGAGGAGAAGTTCCCCAGCGTCAGCTTCCGCGTGACCTGGCCCTCGGGCTATACGCCCACCACCATTGACGCGCATCCCTACTTGTACCACGACACCACGGCCGCCGCCGGCGCCGACCACGGCGGCATCTACATGGCCAGCGTCACGACGTACGACGACAGCCCGACCTCCGGGGACTGCGACGGCGAGCTGTACATCGACCCGCGCTACACCCTGGACTCCAACAACGACGCCACGAGCTGGAAGATCGCCGTCGCCGCGCGCCTGTGGGACGAGTCGGACACCAAGATCAAGGCCGAGGAGTACCTGACCGGCTTCGGCAGCGTGCAGGTCAAGCGCGCGGGGCGGGCCACCGTCAACGCCTCTCCCGAGCCGGTCGCGAAGGGCAAGACGATCACTGTGACGGGCAAGGCGACGCGCGCGGACTGGGTGAAGCACGCGTACGTCGGTTACGGCGACAAGCTGGCCAAGCTCCAGTTCCGCAAGGCGGGCACCAGCACGTACACGACGGTCAAGTACGTGCGGGCCGGCTCCACGGGTGACCTGAAGACCACGGTCACGGCCTCCGCCGACGGCTACTGGCGCTGGACCTTCGGTGAGACGGCCACGACGGGCGGCGCGACGGCCAAGGGCGACTACGTCGACGTCGTCTGACGAGGCTCTGCCGCTCGTTTTTCCGGCCGTCCTCACCACCATTGCCTTTTGGCTGTCCTCGCGTACCGCCCCGGCGGCACCCCCACCAACTTCCGGAAGTGCCGGGTGAGATGGGACTGGTCGTAGAAGCCGGTCACCGCTGCGACCTCGCCCGGCGGTCGTCCGTCGAGGAGCAGCCGGCGGGCACGGTCGACGCGGCGGGACATCAGGTACTGGTGCGGGGCGATGCCGTACGCCGTGCTGAACGCCCGTACGAGATGGGCGCGATGGGCGTGGAGCAGCCCGGTCGCATCGTCGAGGGTGACGCCCTGCACGACGCGCTCGTCGAGGAGTTCACGCAGTCGGCGGGCGAGGGCCGGGTCGGGGCGGCGGGTGCCCACCACGGCCTTGTCCGTCGGCCGCAGGTGCGCGCGCAGCCGCTCCCCGATGAGGGTCAGCCGGCTGTCCGCCTCCAGTTCGTCGCCGGGGCGGGAGAGCGCGGTGTGCAACTGGCCGACGCGCAGGCGCAGTACGGGGTCACGGAGATCGGGGGAGTCCACCGCCGGGCCGATCAGATCCTCGCCGAGCCGCGTGCCTTCCAGGTACAGCACGCGCTTGCGGAAGCCGTGCGGGGTGGCGGCGGAGCCGTTGTGGGGGACGTGCGGCGGCAGCAGGGACACCGTGTCGTGCGGGGTGCCGTGCTCGTGCCGGTCCAGGTCGTACCGTACGGCGCCGTCGTCGACGATGAGCAGCGTCCACGCCTCGTGGACGTGCATCGGATACGCGTACTCGGTGAAGTGGGCGTGGAAGACCTCCACGACGCCGCTGACGCGCGGGCGCCAGGCGGAGACGTCCTGTTGCTCGGCCGAGCCCTTGCCGGTGCCCATGCAAAGAACGTACAAGACGACGTCGTATGCGGGTCGGCAGTCTCGTCCCATGACCACCGAACCCATCCGCTTCGACACCAAGATCGCCGTCCTGCTGCGGGAGGACCTGGAGACCTGGCAGCGGCTCAACGTCACCGCCTTCCTGGTCAGCGGCCTCGGCACGACCGTCCCCGAGGTGATCGGCGAGCCGTACGAGGACGCCGACGGCGTGCCGTACCTGCCGATGTTCCGCCAGCCGGTGCTGGTCTTCGAGGGCACGAAGGAGACCCTCACCGCGGCGCACGCGCGCGTGCTGTCCCGCGCCCTCCCGCGCGCGGTCTTCACTTCGGACCTCTTCACCACGGGCAACGACCGCGACAACCGGTCGGCCGTACGGGCCGTACCGACGGCGGAGCTGGACCTGGTGGGCCTCGCGGTGTACGGGCCGCGCAATGCCGTGGACAAGGCCCTCAAGGGTGCACGGATGCATCCCTGAGGGGCGTCATGCGGCGCTGACCTCGGGCTTCGCAGTGGTCGGCGCCGTGGGGCCGCCCGGCGTGTCCTCGGCCGGCAGGCGGCGCATCAGGGCACCGTAGCCGAGGGCCGCCAACGTGCCGACGGCCGCGCACAGTCCCCACAGCCACTCGGCGCCGAACCGGTCGATGACGAAGCCGGACATCAGGGGCGCGACGAGGCCGGCGACGGACCAGGACATGGTGTACATGCCCTGGTAGCGCCCGCGACCGTGCACCGGCGACAGGTGCACGACCAGACCGGTCTGCGTGGGGGCGTTGACGATCTCCGCCAGGGTCCACACGCAGACGGTGAGTGCGAAGACCCCGACGGACCCGGCGAAGGCGGTGAGCCCGAACCCGTAGCCGGCGAGCAGGGACGAGATCACGAGCAGCCGGCGCGGATCCCGGTGCTCGATGAACCGCGTGACCGGGATCTGCAAGGCGACGATCAGGACACCGTTGACGGCGATCGCCATGCCGTAGTCCGCGGGCGCGAACCCGGCCTCGCCCATCGCGATCGGCAGACCGACCGAGCCCTGCTGGAAGACCAGCGCGACCAGGAAGGACAACCCGACGACGCTCATGAACCGCCCGTCGCGCAGCACGGTCCCGAGCCCCACGGCCTCCTCCTTGGCCGCGGCGACCGTCTGGACGGGCCGGGACTCGGGCAGCTTGACGAACACGACGATCGCGCAGGCCATGGTCATCCCGGCCTCCAGCAGGAAGCCGGCGAGATAGCTGACCTCGGCGATGAAACCGGCCGCCATGGAGGAAACGGCGAAGCCGAGGTTGATCGCCCAGTAGTTCAGGGAGAAGGCCCGCACCCGGTCCTCGGGCCGCACGATGTCGGCCATCATCGCCTGCACGGCCGGCCGCGAGGCGTTGGAGGCGGCACCGACCAGGAACGCGACGGCGGCAATGGCCACCGGATGGTGCATGAACCCGAGCAGCGCGACGGACACGGCGGTGGAGGCCTGGGCGACGAGCAGGGTGGGCCGTCGCCCCAGCCGGTCCGCCATCACACCCCCGCCGAGCGAGGACAGGACGCCGCCCAGTCCGTGCAGTGCCGCGACCAGACCGGCGTACGAGGCGGAGTATCCGCGGTCGAGGGTCAGGTAGAGCGCCATGAAGGTGGCGACGAAGCCGCCGAGCCGGTTGACGAGGGTGCTGGTCCACAGCCACCAGAACTCGCGGGGGAGCCCGGAGACGGTCTCTGTGGCGGCGCGTCTCAGGCTGGCGAGTGACATCGAGGATCCCCCACGGACGTAAGCGGCTCGGATGCAAGCGACGCCGAAGTAAGCGGCTCTTGCCGTCAGCAGACCTTACGGATGCGGGCCTCGGGGCGGCCACTCAATTAACAGATCCCGTCAACCGTCCACGCTTCGGCCGGGCGCACAAGCGATCAGGGCCTTCGATTACGCTCAGAGCCATGGCCGACGCACCGTACAAGCTGATCCTCCTCCGCCACGGCGAGAGCGAGTGGAACGCGAAGAACCTGTTCACCGGCTGGGTGGACGTGAACCTCAACGAGAAGGGCGAGAAGGAGGCGGTCCGCGGCGGTGAGCTGCTCAAGGACGCCGGCCTGCTGCCCGACGTGGTCCACACGTCCCTCCAGAAGCGTGCCATCCGCACCGCCCAGCTCGCGCTGGAGGCCGCCGACCGCCACTGGATCCCGGTCCACCGCTCCTGGCGGCTGAACGAGCGCCACTACGGCGCCCTGCAGGGCAAGGACAAGGCGCAGACCCTCGCCGAGTTCGGCGAGGAGCAGTTCATGCTGTGGCGCCGCTCGTACGACACCCCGCCCCCGCCGCTGGCGGACGGCGCCGAGTTCTCCCAGTCGGACGACCCGCGCTACGCCTCCATCCCCCCGGAGCTGCGCCCGCGCACGGAGTGCCTGAAGGACGTCGTGGTCCGCATGCTCCCGTACTGGTACGACGGCATCGTCCCCGACCTGCTGGCCGGCCGCACGGTCCTGATCGCCGCCCACGGCAACTCCTTGCGCGCCCTGGTCAAGCACCTCGACGGCATCTCCGACGCGGACATCGCGGGCCTGAACATCCCGACGGGCATCCCGCTGTCCTACGAACTGGACGCAGACTTCAAGCCGATCACCTCCGGCGGCACGTACCTCGACCCTGAGGCGGCTGCGGCGGCGATCGAGGCGGTCAAGAACCAGGGCAAGAAGAAGTAGCTTGGGTGATCACGCCCCTGAGCTGCGCATACGGCGCGACTCAGGGGCGTTTTCATGCCGTGGAACCTCTCTGGAACCTCAGTCCGTCTGATCTTGTGGCCGGAGAGCCTGCCCGAGAGCCTTCCGGGCCCGCTCCCGGCTACTCGGCATGAGGTGCGCCTACACCTTCAGCGTCAGCCCTGGGTCCGAGTGACCGAGGTACTCCGCGAGGGCCTTGATGCTCTCCCCGGCGTCCAGGAGCACGGACGCGTAGAAGTGCCGTAGCGCGTGCATGCCGTGCTCGCGGGCGGCGGCGTGCTCGCGGCTCTTGGCCTTCGGGATGACGCCCGCCTTGGCGAGAGCGGGCTTCCAGTGGTCTTCGTTCAGCGACGTACGCCAGACGTGCCCACCGTTGGGACCCGTGAAGATGAGCCGCCGCGTCACCGGCTGACCGTTCGCCCGCATCCAGGGGAGCTTGATCTCCACAGGGGGGAACCGCTTGATGTGCTCCTGAAGCGCCTCTGCCACGGGATCGGGCAGCGGCACGTCACGGAGCTTGCCGCCCTTCGGTGGCGCAAACACTGCCTTGCTCAGGCTCAGCTTGAGTTGCTGCACCACGTGCACGGTGCCGCTGTCGAAGTCGATGTCATCGACGGACAGCCCGAGGATCTCCCCTTGCCGCAGGCCGCATCCGGCGCCCACGTCGACCATCGGTCGGAAGCGGTCGACCATGGCGGCGCGCATGGCGAAGACGCGCTCAGGCTCCCAGGGGACGACGCGGCGCGCACCGATGGCCGGCGGGGTCACCGTGTGCGAGTTGCAGGGGTTCCGGCGTAGGCATCCGTCCTCTACGGCTGCCGAGAGCACGGCACGGACGTTGGAGAAGATGACGCGCGCGTACGCGCCGGACATGCCGGACGCTTCGAGCTGCGTCACGAACTCCCGGATGTGGCTCGGCTGGAACGATCCGAGCTGACGAGCCCCGATGCGGGGGAAGGCGTGCAGCTTGAGCTGAGACTCCATCGACGCGCGGGTGTTGGGATCGCCGCTCTGGCTCGCGAGCCACTTCTCCGCGAATTCCTGGAACGTCGTACGGGACGCGTTCGGGTCGATGAAGTCGCCGCGCGCCAGGTCCGCTTGCATGGTGCTCAGCTTGCATGGTGCTCAGCCACTGTTCGGCGAGGCGCTTCTGTCCGTCGGGGAAGGACTTGTTCTTCCGCTTGCCGTCGGGTGTGAGGTAGCGGGCTTGGTAGCGCATCCCCGTGCCGTAACGGTCGGTCTTGACGCGGACGGTCTTGCCGTCGGTGTCGGTGGTGGTCTTGATCCAGCGGTCGAAGATGTGGCCAGCCATGAGGGCTGTCTCCTTCGGTTGGTAGCAGGGGGCGGGAGGGCCAAGGGGCGGCTCTCCCGCCGGTTTTGGGGTGTGGTGGGCGGGGCCCGCTACTTGCTACGGGCCTGATCACTGGGGGTTTGGGTTGCTAGCGGAGTTGCTACCGGTAGCGGGTGGGGGTGCTACCGGTAGCAGCGTCCGGCGGTGGTTCAGGGAGGCGGAGATAGGGGTGCCGGGTGGCTTCCTGAGGGGGTTTTCGGGGGTGCCGGGGGTGTGCCTCCCTGCCTCCCTGAGGGGGTGTCCGCGCTGGTCAGGGAGAGGGAAGCGGGTCAGGGAGGCGGTCAGGGAGTTCTCCCTGCCTCCCTTGGCCGACGTGTCGTTCCTCCCTGCCGGTCGCGGTGTCCGCCATGGCCCGGCGGGGAGGCGGAGACAGGGGCTTCGAGGGCGTCCTGAGGGGGTTTTCGGGAGGGCTTTTGCACTGGTCAGTGCGGGGAATGCGGGGCGGGGAGGCGGTGGGGGAGTTCTCCCCGCCTCCCCGGCCCGGCGGGTGCTTCCTCCCCGCCGACCGGACGGCTCAGGCCGCGTCTCCGAGGGTGGTCCGTTCGGCCTCCCACGCCTGTACGGCGGCGGGGTTGAAGCGGATGTACCGGCCGACTCGGAAGCCCGGCGGGCCGATGCGCTTGCGGCGCCACTGATAGACCGTCTCGACGCTCGGGAGGCTGAACATCGTGACCAGGTCTTCCGGGGTGAGGTAGCGGTCAGGGAGGCTGCCGCGCAGGATGGTGCGCTGGTCGGTCGGCTCTTCGGTGGTCATGGGGTGGTGACTCCTCGTGTCCGGGGTGCGGTGCGTGGGAGTGGTGCTGGGCGGCCGTCCTAGAGAGTTGCTGTATTCCAGCGTCCGCAGCGCCCTAGCGTCCGCACGGCTGTATTCGTGCAGGCAAGTGGGGGTGAGGGGTGCGGACGCTGTGGACGCTGGACGGCTGTAGCGTCCGCAGCTTCGACGTGTCCGGGCCGCTGGTGTGCGGCCCGGCCCGGTAGGTGTTCCGGTGACGTCAGGGCTGTTCAGGTGGGGTTCTGCCGTGCCCCGGCGGGGCTACCTCCGGCCAGAGGGAGGCTTGTTCGGGTGCGGACGCTGACTCGTCTTCGTCGGGTGCGCGGGACAGGGTGAGAAGTCGGTGTCGGTGCCGGTCGCGGCTATGTTGCGTGTCGTCCACGGTGATCCCGATGGACCGCAGCAGCGGGGCGAGTCGCTTGACGCGTCCGCTCGCGCGGGTGGCGTCCTTGGGCCAGTTCGGCGGGCGTACGAGCGGGGCGGGGAGGGCTTCGAGCAACTGGGCGGCCGTGCCCTGCCAGGTGTCCGCCTGGTCGACCAGGGCGGCGATGGCCATGGCGAATTGGTCGCCCTCCATCGCGTCCGTGGCGACGTTCGCCGACGTGGCGAGGTAGTCCTCCAGGATGCGCCAGCCCTGCGTCTGGTCGACGGCCGCCAGCACGCGGGCGAAGTCGGCCATGCGCGGCATGGACTCCAGCCGCACGCTGGGGAGCACCGCGAGCGCGCACGCCAGGACATCGAACAGGGCCCCGAGCACGGCGGGCCGTACGGTCTCAAAGGTGGCGTCCAACTCCTCCTCGGAGCGGCGCCGGGTGGATTCGATGAGCTGCAAGTCCAGCAGCAGGACCCGTTCGGCGAGGTCCCCGGCGAGGGCTCCCGCGTCGATGGTGGTCATGGCCAGCACCCGCCGGAAGGTGAGGACCACGACGTCGTCATCGGTGTACAGGGCCCGGTCGACCACCCCGTCGCCGGTGACGGCCTTGCACAGGGTGTCGGAGAGCCACGGCGGGATGGTGCTGATGTTGTCCAGGCAGAGCGCCCATGAGCTGAAGGCTTGGCGTGACCATGCCTTTTCGTCCCGTGGCTGACTGCGCTTGGCGGCCGGGGAGGGGTCGACGAGGTTGATGAACATCTGCGCGGCTTTGGACTTGCCCGTTCCCTGCTCGCCCTTGCACACCAGCGCCGGGTGGGGGATGTCCGGGATCCAGGCCGCGACCAGCCAGCCCACGAGCTGATGGAACGTGCTCTCGTCCATGTTCAGCAGCGCGTGCAGCTTGGCCAAACCGTCCCCGTCCAGCACGGGTTGCGGCATGGGGGCCATGGCGCCGGATCGGCGGAAGAGGACCGGGGCCCGGTCGACCACGTTCCAGCCGACACCGGTCACGACGACCGCGCGGCCGTCGGCGCTGCCGAGGTCGACCACGATGGCGCCGGCGGGGTCGCGGCCCACCCGCAGGTTCACCACCACCGGGTCGGTGTCCTCCGCGATGCCTTCCAGCACGGTCATGGCGTCCGCGAGGGCGGACTGTGAGGCGACCTCTCCGGGGTAGGCGTCCGCGAACTGCCGGGCCAGGCGCTGACGCACACCCGCCCGGCCCCGCAGCGGGAGCGCGATGTTCGGGCCGTCCAGGGCGACCGCGTAGGGGCGGCCGTCGGTAGACATGACGAACCGGTACTGCTCACGCGCCATGGCCACGATCCGCGCGGCGGCCGGTGGCGGCTTGCCGTCTCCGTCGGTGTGCGGGGCCCGTGCGGGCGTACGACCTGCCCGTGTGGCCCGGCCGTCCGCACGTGCGGGCGTGCGGTCGACCCGTGCGGGGTCGGTGTGCGGATCGGTGTTCACGGCGGTGTTCACCGCGTTCACCGGTCGGGCTGTCCCATTCACGGGTCGGGTCGATCCGTTCACGGGGGTGTTCACCGCGTTCACGCGGGCACCGCCTCTCCGGTCGGGCCCGCGCACGTCCGCACTGGTCGGGGCGCGCGCAGGCAGTTCGGTCGGGCCGACGGCCGCCGTTCACGGCGGCCGTGGCAGGTCGATTGACGCCGGTCAGGGGTCGACCGTCGGGCGGTCGGGTCGGGCGACCACACGGCCGCGAAAGTCGGCTGGTGGGTGTGCGCGAGTCGGGCCAGCAGTCGCCAGACGGCGAGCGTGAACGACGCCGTGAACACGTCGTGAGCGGCCGTGAACGCGGGGCCGTAGACGTGAACAGTCGGGGCGTCGACGGTCGGGGCGACGGGCGTCGAACCCCCGTTGACGGGCGTCGAGTCGGCGTCGATCCAGGGCGTGACGTCCGGCGTGACGCTGGGTGTGACGCGGGTCGTCACGCTGGTGAGAGACGCGCCGCTGTCCGCCGTGTCGACGGGCGTCGAAGCGTTGTTGACGCCCGTCGACGGGAACGTCGCGCACAGCACCAGGGCGAGCGAGAGCGGGAGCCGGTTGGCCTTGGTGTCGTTGCACGACCGGCAGGCCAGCACGAGGGCCGATACCGCCCAGGTGCGCCACAAGCTCACCGGGACGATGTGGTCGGCGGTGGCTTCCCGGAGCTCCCGGAACGGACGGCGGCAGTAGTAGCACTGCTGTCCGTCGCGGGCGGCGAGCCGCTGCTTACGGGCTCGCCGCCGGTGCGAGTTCAGATGCGGCGGACGGTTGCTCACGCCGCGACCGCCAGGTCACGGGTCGCCGTCCCACGGAACAGCCCGTACGGGCGGATCATGGTGACCAGACCCTCAGCGCGCAGGATGTTCATGGCGGCGCGGACGGTCTTCGCGGAGCACTGGAAGCGGGGGGCAAGGTCGCGCTCCGCCGGTACCCGCTCACCGGGCTTCAGCGCTTCCACCTCGCCGCGCAGCGTCTCCGCCAGGGCGCGAGCGGCGGCACCCTTCTCACGGAACGTGCCGCGCATGGTGACCTGCCCGGCCACCTTGAGCGAAGAGGCGGCGCTGTACGCGCCCATGATTGCCCAGCGGTCGACCCCGAGTCGGGCAGCGATCTGCTTGCTGTCCAGCCCTTCGGCCAGGTGCATGAGCAGCACCTGACGCGGCAGGTCACCGATGCTCAGCAGCGCCTGACGCCGGGTGTCATCCAGCGTGGCCAACGCCCCACGCTGCCAGGCCGGGAGGGACTCCACCACAACCGGCTCGCGCGCCATCTCCGGGTGACACATCTGGACCCGTAGCAGCGCCGTTTCGAACAGCCGGTCACCGGTGTGCAGGCTGCACCCCAGACGCGACGCCACGACACTCTTCGAGCAGCCGTCCAGCCGCATCAGCAGCGCCTCACGCTCCCGGTCCGGCAGGTCGGCCAGCAGCCGCAACAGTTCCTCCGACCGTTCGGCAAGAGGCTGCTCCTGCTGCTCCTCCACCATCGGGGCCAGCACGTAGGCCGTGATCGGTCGCTAAAGTCCATCGGCCGCTCGTACGACGACGACCGCTTAGTAGCAGAGGGTGGCCGGACGCTGGCGGACGCTACACATTTTGTTTAGCGTCCACAGGAACAGTGCAGGTCAGAAGTGGTGGGGGAGGCTCGACGGACGCTGCGGACGCTGTTTTCCCTCAACTCTCTAGTAGGGCTTTGTTAGGTCCTGTGGTGGGGTTCGGGTGCTGGTGCGGGTTGGCCGCATATCGAGCAGGCGCCGGTCCAGGTGGCCAGGAGGGCCTGGAGTTCGCGGAGGACCGCGTAGAGGGTCAGGCCGGCGCAGGGGCTTTTGGGTCGAGCCTGAGCATGGTGCAGAAGGCCTGGGCGAGGGACGCGAGGGTGACGTGGCGGTGCCAGCCGAGGTAGTTGCGGCCCTCGAAGTGGTCCAGGCCCAGACCGTCCTTGAGCTCGCGGTAGTCGTGCTCAACTCGCCATCGGATCTTGGCGATTCGTACCAGTTCGCGCAGTGGGGTGTCGGCGGGAAGCGTCGAGAGCCAGTAGTCGGTTGGCTCGGCGGAGTCGGGTGGCCACTCGACGAGCAGCCAGCAGTCGGGCAGGGAGCCGTCGGCGGCGCGGCGGATGGTGCGGTTGGCCGGTCGGACCCGCAGGGCCAGGAACTGCGAGCGCATCTCGGCGTTCGGGTTGCGTCTGGTGGCCTTGCTGCCCTGGCGCCAGGTGACGGTGCGGGTGGCCGCTCGGCCGACGGCCAGGGCCAGGGCGCGCAGGGTGGTGTGCGGTTGGGGGTAGGCGGACACGGGAGGGCGGCCCTGCCCGGAGTACGGCGGGCGTTGGGGTGTGGCATTGCCGGGGTGCGCGGTCGTGGTGGCTTTGACCGCGACCGCGTAGGTCAGGCCGCGCTCGGTCAGGCCCTCGCGAAAGCCGGTGGCGTCGCCGTATCCGGCGTCGGCGGCGACCGGAAGGTCGGGCAACTCCCAGTTGTCGCGCACCTCGTCGAGCATGTCCAGCGCCAGGCGCCACTTCTCCCGGTGCCGCTCGGTGTCCGGGATTCCCGCCTTGGCGCGGCGGCGCCGGATCGCCTCGGCCATCAGCGCGTCCTCGCCGTACTTGGTGTCGTCCCAGCTCTCGGGCAGGAACAGGCGCCAGTCGACAGCCGATGACGCACGGTCACTGACCAGGTTCACACTGACGCCGACCTGGCAGTTGCCGCGCTTACCCAGGGCGCCGCAGTACATCCGCGCCACCCCCGGTGAGTCGTAGCCGTCCTTGGGGAAGCCGACATCATCGATCGCGTACGCCTCGGGAGAAATGTGCGCGGCAGCCCAACGGGCCAGCCGCTCACGGACCTTGGAGTAGTCCCAGGTGGACGATGAGACGAACTGCTGCAGCTGCTGGTGGTCCACGCCCAGGCGCTCGGCCATCGGCTGCATGGACTTGCGCTTGCCGTCCAGCATCAGCCCGCGCAGATACAGCTCGCCCTTGGCCCGCTGGTCCCGACGCGCCAGCGAACCGAGCATCTCCGCCGCGAACGCCTCCAGGCGCGGGCGGACCGTCTCCATCTCCTCAGGTGTCACACCTGACAGAACATCACAATCTACCTGACGATGATCAATCGGGGTACCTAACAAAGCCCTACTAGTAGTGCTTGGTCAGGTTCGTAGCGGGGTTGGTATGTCGCGGTGGCAGGTGGGGCAGGCGCCGGTCCAGAGGGCGAGGAGGGTCTGCAGCTCGCGGATGACCTGGTAAAGGCTCAGGCCGGCGCCGCGTCTTTTGGGGCTCGTGCCAGTCGTTGCAGGGTGCAGAAGGCGTGGGCGACGGAGACGAGGGTGACGTGGTGGTGCCAGCCGTTCCAGGTGCGGCCCTCGAAGTGGGCAAGTCCCAGGGCCTGCTTCATCTCGCGGTAGTCGTGCTCGATGCGCCAGCGCAGCTTGGCAAGCCGGACCAGTGTGGTCAGCGGGGTGTCGGCGGGCAGGTCGGACAGCCAGAACTGGACCGGCTCGCTCTGGCCGGCGGGCCATTCCGCCAGCAGCCAGCACTCGGGCAGTTCCGGGCCGTCGGTGGCCTGCCGGATCTCGCGCCCGGCAGGCCTGATCCGCAAGGCCACGAACCGGGAGTACATGCGCTTGAAGCCGGAGCGGCCGGTGCCGGGCCGGGAGCCCTCACGCCACTGGATGGGCCGTGCGGCCTTCCGGCCCGCCGCGATGACCAGCTCTTTCACCGACCGCGGCCTGTCCGGGTACTTCGGCACCGGCGGCCGTCCCGTCCCGGAGTACGACTCGCACACCGGCACCGCGTCGCCGGGCTGGGCCGACAATGTGGTGGAGATCCCGACGATGTAATGCATGCCGCGGGCGTTCAGGCCGAGCCGGAAGGCTGCGGCGTCGCCGTATCCGGCGTCCGCGATGGCCAGCGGTACCTCGATCCCCCAGGAACGGGTCTCGTCGGCCATGTCCAAGGCCAGCTGCCACTTCTCCACATGGCCGACGTCCTCGGGGATGCCGCAGGACCGGCGGCGGGCGACCTTGTCCGCATCCGCCTTCGGCGATGCGGGATCCCAGGTCTGCGGCAGAAACAGCCGCCAGTTGACCGCAGCCGAGGCATGGTCGGAGGCCAGGTGCAGCGAGACGCCCACCTGGCAGTTGGTGACCTTGCCCGCGGTGCCGGTGTACTGCCGCGACACGCACGCCGAGGCGCTGCCGTCCTTCAGGAAGCCAGTGTCGTCGAAGACCAGCACGGTGGGGTGGATCTCCGTCTCCATTTTCCAGGCCAGACGGGCCCGGATGTGGGAGGGATCCCACGGGCTGGTGGTGATGAAGTGGGCCAGGGCCTGCCGGTTGCCGTCCTCGCCCAGCCGGGCGGCCATCGGCTCGACCGACTTGCGTTTGCCGTCGGTCAGCAGTCCGCGCAGGTAGACCTGGCCCCACCGGCGCTGGTCGTTGCGCGCAAACGGCTCGAACATCTCCGCCGCGAACGTCTCCAACTCACCACGCACCGCAGCAATCTCGTCTGGCGTCACACCACCTCAACGACACACCGAACCAAGAGACACGCTCAGCGCATCCAAATCTGACCAAGCACTACTAGGTGAGTGAAACGTCTGGTCGAAGCCACTCGTTGATGGCCGCCACCAGGACGGTTGCCTGGTAGCGGGCCGCGAGTTTGTCGTACCGCGTGGCCGCGGCACGGTGTCTTTTGAGGCGATTGACGCCGCACTCGACCGCGCGCCGGGCCTTGTACTCCTCGGGATCGGCTGTCGGCGGACGGCCGCCGCGCGAGCCGCGTTTCTAGCGGCTGCGGGCCTGATCGGCCTTGTCCGGGATGGTGCAGCGGATGCCGCGCCGCCGCAGATAGGCGCGGTTCTTGCGGGAGGTACGCCTTGTCGGCGCGCACCCGCCGCGGCGGGGTGCGCGGCCTGCCCGATCCCGGTCGGGGCACCCCGACCCGGCCCGAAACGGCCTCGAACTGCGGGGAGTCCCCGCGATGCCCGGCGGTGACCACGATGGACATGGGCTACTGCCCCTGCTCGACCGGCTCCAACCCCCTTCGTTACCGGCCCGACACCCTCGACGGCTTCATAGCCGGAACCGGCCTGACCCTCGACGGTCCAGCGTCACCCTGACAAGCCGAAGTCAGTAACGCCCCCTTACATGTCACCGAACCACTTCTGGAACAGCAGACGGATGGCACCCGGCGTAATCGGTCATGGTCTCCATTGTCCCGACCACCCGACGGGTGGTCACGCTGCCCGAGGAAGTCCGCGACCGCGACGACATGCCCCATTCCAAGTCAGGCCGCGTCGCGGAGCATCGGGGCGGCCGGAGCCGACGCTGTGCCGAGGGCCAGCATCGCGGTGGCTGTGAGTGCGGCGGGTATGTGGTCCGGGGGCATGAGGATGACCGACCATGGTTGGGCCTGACCGTTGCCGCCCGAGTTGCCGATGAGCATCATCGTGATCACCCAGGCGACGGGAGTAATGGCGGCCGCCTGATGACCCGCCACCCGGCGGGCGCACAGCATCAGCCCGACCAGGAACGCGGTGTTGCGGCCGGCGGTGTTCGCGGTCGAGGCGTCGAGGAGCACGGTGACGGTGTACGCCACGGCCACCGTGGCCAAGGCGGTGATCAGGACCAGTGCCTGGTCGAACCGGGGGACGGGACGGCTGCCCGAGGCCTCGGCGGCGGGGAGCCTGCTGCTGAGGCAGAACGCGAGCCCCATGCAGGCCAGGAGCGGGGCGAAGAGAACCAGGGGCCGGGCGGCGTCGCTGCCCAGGGAAGGGAGATCGACCATCGTGTCCCCGGCCGCCGCGGTCAGCGCGGCGTACGCCACGAGAGCGGCCGCGAGGACCGGGATCTGTCGCGTTCTCAGCCACAGGTGCATCGGATCACCCTTCCGCACTGGCGACGGCCGGCATGGTCTCCGGAGCGGGTTTGCACTGCTGGAGCAACGTGACGTTGCGCGTGAACCACGACAACTGCTCGTGGGGCGACAGCTTCGTCTCCCTGTCCACCACGGACATCACCCGGGGGTCGGCGGCCAGCTTCTGACTGTACTGACTACGGATCTCGTCGACGTCCATGCCGGCCTTGACCATGAGCCAGGCCGCGAGCGTGCCCGCATGGCCGGTGCGGGCATCGGACTTGGTGGGACACGGCGGGATCGTCGGCAGCGCCGACGCCGCGATGCTCGCCCTCACATCCACGTCGCTCATGCCGCGGAGGAGGAACAGCCGCCACGTCCCCGGATCGATGTCGGCTGCCTCGGAGACGAACGCGATCTTCTCGGGCGGCTCCAAGCCCGCTTCGACGAGGCGCGGCACGATCTCCTTCGCGGCGGCGGCCAACTGGTCCAGGCTGCCGGCCACCTCCACGGGGACGCAGATCCTGGGGGAATCGCCGGTGCACACGGGCGGGTCGGTGCGGGCGCGCAGCGGCGGGTCACCGTTCCAGTCGCGCACGGGCAGAACGGCCGAGACGGTGAACACGCTCAGGCAGACCAGGGATGCGACAGCCGCGGCGCCGACGCGTACGACGCGGGTGCGACGCCACCGGGCGATTTCCGCGCTGACCAGCACGGCCGCCAGGACGCCGGTGGCCAGCACCATCGGTACGGCGAGCGCCACCGGGTTCATGGTGATGGTGACGTCCCCGTAGGGGGCGGCGAGCCATCCGGTGAGTTCTCGCAGCCACATCGGGTCGACGACCGTGACGGGCATCACCAGGCACAGGTAGTCGATCACGAGGATCAGCGGCGTGGCCAGGATCCGTGGCAGCAGCATGCCGAGGCCGTAGCCGAGGACTGTGTGGACGGTGATGAGGTACCCGGCCATGGCCAGCACGCCCAGGTGCGGCCAGTCATGTGCGGCGCCGGTCTCCAGGCGCACGGTCAGCAGGCACACCATGACCCCCGCCACTCCGAGAAGTGCCACGGGCCACAGTGCGCTGATCGCGATCGCGTATCGGCCGCGCACGGGCGCTAGCCGGTGGACCCCCGCCCTCCTCATGCGCCCGGCCTCCCAGGCTGCGAAGGCCGCGCATGCGGGGGCGTAGAAGGGGAGGGTGTGTCCGACCAGGGCGGTGTTGCCGGCCCAGTAGGCCGGCTCGTTCGCCGCCTCGTGGCTGGTGACCAGCCACACCCACGCGAGGACCAGAGGAGCGATCCAGATGACGCTGGTGGTGCGCAGTGCTGTTGCTATGCGCATGCCGCCTCCTCCTGGATGGTGTCGTAGTAGGCGGCCTCCGCGACGCGGCCCGGCGCGGTGCCGGACGGAGCCAGGGCGAGGAAGTCGCGCACCGCACCGGCGAAGCGGATGACCCCGCCGTTGAGCACGACGACGTGGTCGTAGGTGTCCTCCAGGTCGGCGACGTCGTGGGTGGAGAGCAGCACGTGCTGGTCGAGACCGCCGAGGATCTCGTGGAAGACGCGTCGCTGGCGCGGGTCCATGCCGGCGGTCGGCTCGTCGAGCAGAAGAACTTCGGCCTCGTGCACCAGTGACTGGGCGACGCCGACCCGGCGCTGCTGACCGCCGGACATCCGGCGTACCTTCTGGTCGGCCATGTCGGCGAGTTCGACTCGCTGGAGAGCTCCGAGAGAAGAGTCCCAGGCGTCCCGGCGATTCATGCCTTTCAGCCAGCCGACATAGGCCACTTGTTCGCGGGCAGTCAACCGGGGAACCGATTCGATGTGCTGGGGCAGCCACGCGATGCGCCGACGGTACTCGGCGAGGTCGCCGCGCCGGTCGGTCCTGCGTCTGTCGTACGCGACGGTGCCGGCCTGCGGCCGTAGCACGGAGGCGGCCAGGGACAGGACCGTCGACTTGCCGGCGCCGTTGGGGCCGAGGAACACGGTTCGGCCGGGCGGGAAGGCGAAGGTGAAGTCCCGGATGATCGGACTGCGGCGGCGATAGCCGAACGCGGCCGCGTGGAAGCCGATGGGCATGGTGCGCGCTCTCTTACGGTGGGGGAAAGCCCGCACCGGTTCGGTGCGGGCCCTGATCTGCCTCAGATCACCACATGTGTACGCGCGTGGCGCTCAGCGTCGGTCCGCTGCCGGAACCGTTCGTGCTCCCGTTCACCGACTTGATCTGGAAGAAGAGGTCATCACCCTTCCTCCCGGTCCACTCTCCGTGGGACTGGCCTCCGTCAAAACAGGCGGTGAAGGTCTTCGTCTCCCAGTACTCGTTCGGAGCGGTGTAGTTGTAATTGATCAGCTGAACTGAGGTTGACTCGTTGACGTACCCGTGATCCGAGGTGGTGCAGTTGTAGAAGTCGATGATCGTCGGGGCCGAGCCGATGTCGGTCTTGCTGGACTGGAAGCCGGGCCGCACCGCCGTGAGGTAGCTGTCGATGGCCTGTATCGAGATCCCCTCTTGCTTACCCCCCAGCGCGTCCTCGGCGGACGCGGTAGGTGCGGCGACGAGCGGCAGCAGGGCGGCACAGGCCACGACCGTCGCGGTCTTGGACATGCTGAGAGAAGAACGCATGGATCACTCCTGGGTTTGGCGTTCGCGAGGCCGGATCGGCCTCGCCGTCCCCTCCGGGAGCACGGCCTGGATGAGGCGGCCAAGCTTCACCCGCGGTTCAGACCACACGGAAGATCACCCCGATGAACGTGATCCACTTGTGATCAACTCTAGGTCATACAGGCGTACTTGTGCAGTTCCTTGACAGGGACTTGTTGATCAAGCGCCGATTGTGAAGTCGCCTGGTGCTGAGGTTCACGGACGCGTCGGCGCTCCCGTTCGAGACGGAATGCCCAGTAGGCATCGATTCGTCGTTGCTGTGCAGACACTGAGTTGAGGATGCCTTCGGCTGCGGCCGGGCCCCGCTCGCGCGGCGGTGATGTTGACGCTGTGGCCGATGAGGTGACGGCCGGTTACGGCTGGGCGGGGCCGAGGCCGCCAAAGCCTCGCGTCTGGTAGGGGGTGGCCAGGTCGGTATCGCCGTGGGTATGTCGCGGTGGGGCGAACGCCTCGAAGACCTCGGAAGCGAAGTTCTGCAACTCGTCACGCACACAAGCCATCTCTTCCGGTATCACACCAGCAACGACACACCGAACCCACAGGACACGCAACACCCGCACCGACCTGACCAAGCCCTACTAGTAATGGGAGTAGGGACGGCTTTTCAGGCGGGGGCAGGAGCGCGGTGGGCACGGCCGTCCTGCCCCCTGCGGAAAAGCCTCCAGAAGCCCCCGGAGCGGTAGAGGCCCGACGGCGTCCGCTGGTCTGCCGTCTGCCCCTTGGAATGCCGTCCTCGGACGCGTACGGGGCAAGGTGTCAGGCCGGGGAGGGTGTCAGCGTCAGGTGTCAGGCGGGTGTTAGAACGGGTGACACCCGCGTTTGCCTAGGGGTTGGGTGTCAGGGGGCCGTAACGGCGTCAGGTGTCAGACGACCGTCAGGGCGGGGTGAGGCGTCTCGATGCGATGCTCTGGCGGTACTTCGCCGCCATGGCACGCGACGGATGCGGGTGGGCGCCTCGAAGACGCGCGGCCGCAGGCCGCTCCTTCTTGCCCTTCTTCCCCCGGCACGCTCATGCCCTTGTCGCTTGTCGTGACAAGACGGGACCGCACTGCGGGGATAGCCCGGAACAGGCTCTGACCTGCGAGCCGACAAGCGACAAGACAAGCGACAAGCGGACCAGGCCCGTGGGTTAGCCCGGACACGGTGGGGGACTACGATCTGGCGATTTCTTGCCGGAGCTGGTGGGTGAAGCGACGCAGGAGGTCTAGCGTCTCTCGGAACTCGGCCCGGCGGTCGTCCCTGCCGTCGGTGGGCCGGGTCCTCCAGACCCGACGTGCGAGAGCATCGGCGAGATCGACGGTGTCGCTGGCACAGAGCAGGTAGAGGGCTGAGCGTGCTTCCTGCATCTGGTTCGCCAACTCGTTGGCTCCGGGACCGTCGTCACTCAGCTGTGATTCCTTCAGGTAGTCCAGCAGCTGAACTACGGCCGTGTTGAAGCCGATCCCGGCTTTGAGCTTCTGCTCGCGGAGCCACATGTGATCCTGCCGGCGCGCGGTGAACCACGAACCGAACACCGCCCCTATGAGGCCGATAGCGGCCCCGATGGCCACGGACAGGATGTTCTCCACGGTCAGCTCCCCCCCGACGTATAGCGCGAGAAGCCCCAGGTGCAGGCACTGGAGCGGACCGCACCAGTGCTGCCGATGGTCCCGGGCACCCCGGAGCGGCGCAGCTTCGACTACGTCCGGCACGGCACCGTGGACCTGTTCGCCGCCCTGAACACCGCCACCGGCAAGGTGACCGGGAAGCTGTCCGCGCAGCACCGAGCGGTAGATTTCCGCGACTTCCTGGCCGAGATCGACCGCCAGACCGATCCCGGCCTGGCGGTCCACGTGATCTGCGACAACCTCTCCGCCCACAAAGCGCCAGTGGTCCATCGGTGGCTGGTGGAGCCCCCGCGCTTCCACCTGCACTTCACCCCGACCTACTCATCGTGGATCAACCAGGTCGAGCGGTGGTTCGCCGAGTTGGAACGGCGCTGCCTGGAACGCGGCGTGTTCTGCTCCCTCGATGAACTCAAGACCACACTCGAGGACTGGATCGAGATCTGGAACAGCAACGCCAAGCCCTTCAAGTGGACCAAGACCGCCGACCAGATCATCGACCGCATCTGCCGCTACTGCTCAAGAATCTCCGGACCAGCTCACTAGCTAGACGCGGTCCTGGAAGACGGTGTACCAGGGGTACGTGCCCACCACGGCACCGTCGGCCGTCACGGCCTCCAGCGTGTAGAAGTACGTGTTCCCCTTCGTCGCCGTGGTGTCCGCCCACGTCCGGGCGTCCGCCGGGAGTAGTCCGTCGTGCTGGGGCTCGTACGCCTTGGTCACCGGGTTCCACCGGCTCACGCGGTAGCCGGTGACCGTGGCGCAGCGGGCCGTGTCGGTGCACTGCCAGTCGACGGACGGACGGGTGGCCGTCGCGTTGTGGCTCAACCTGCCGAGGTTCCAGTCCCGGGTGACGGTCACGGACGGCCGGACGTCGAGCTCGGTGGCCTCGACCACGGTGACCTTCGGGTCGCTCGGGTGCAGCGTGTTGCCCCAGCGGTCCTTGGCCATCACCGCGTACACGTGCGTCTCGCCGTCCGGCAGGTCGCCGCAGAGGATCGCGAGCGGGTTGCTCGTGCCCTCCGCGCAGGTGTCGGGGCCGAGCCACTTGACCGTGCCGTCGGCCTGCCGGACGCCCGTCCACACCACGTACTCGTCGATGTCGTCCTCGGGCGAGGCGGCCCAGCTCACCAGCATGCCGTCGGCGCGCGGGGTGACCTTCACGCCGGTGACCGGGCCGGGCGCCACGGTGTCGCCGGTGCGGACGACGACCGGCGCGGAGTACGCCGACTCGTTGCCGTACGGGTCCACCGCCGTGACGGCGTACGTCACGTACGTGTTCGCGGGCATGTCCACGTCGTAGCAGTTGCCGCCGTTGCTCGCCTCGTGGCTCTCCTCCGCGACGCAGGTCACCTGGGTGCGCGCGGTCGGGTCGAACGTCTTGCCGGGCGAGCGGTACACGCGGTAGAGCCCGCCGTTGTCCCAGTCCTCGTAGAAACCGTCGGGCTGGCTCCAGTGCACGTTGGTGTAGCCGGGACGGGCGCTGGCGGTGACGCCGGTCGGGGACTTCGGTGGCATCCGGTCGACGCCGTCGCTGGTGACCGTCGCGTACGCCCCCGGGTTGCCGGCTGCGTCGAGGGCCCGGACCCGGTAGTACGTGTTCGTGTTCACGGCGCCGCTGGTCCGGTACGACGTCGTGGTCGTCGTACCGCGCAGCTCGAACGGTCCGGCAGCCGCGGACGAGGCGTACACCTCGTACTTCGCCGTGTCGGCGACTCCCTGCCAGTTCAGGGTGTCCCACCACCCGTCGCCGGTGGCGACCGTGAGTCCGGTGGGGGCGGCCGGCCCGGTGCGGTCGACGGTCGTCGCCGTCACGTCCGGGCTGCCGGTGGACTCGCGGCCGGCCTTGTCGACGGCGCGGACCTCGTACAGGAAGGTCTGGCCGGTGGCGGGCGGGGCGTCGACGAAGGACCGGGTGGTCAGCAGGGACGTCCCGCTGACCTTGGCCCAGCTGGTGGCGCTCAGCCGGCGGTACACGCGGTACCCGGCGAGGTCCATCTCCTTGTTGGCGGTCCAGCGCAGGGTGGTCTTGGCGGTGGCCTTGTCGTACGCGGCGGTGAGGCCGGTCGGGGCGAGCGGCTTGACGGTGTCGACGGCGGCCTCGGTGCGCGGGGTGTACGTGAAGGCGGCGTTGGCGACGCCGGTCCATGCGACGTAGTCCACGCGGATCGTGTGCTTGCCGGCCGGGATGGTCAGGTCGACGGTCTTGCGGGCGGTGGTGGAGACGTTCTTCCACAGGTCGATCTTCCGCACACCGTCGACGTAGACGCGCATGCCGTCCTGCGTGGCGGCGGAGAGCCGGAAGGGGCCGCCGGAGCCGAAGTCACGGGTGAGGGACCAACGGACGGAGAAGTTGTCCTTGGGCAGCGTGACGCCGGCCGGGTCGCCGTACCCGTAGTTCTCGCTGATGGCGGTGTCGCAGGCGGTGAGCTTCGGCGTGCCGCTGAAGGTGGAGTTGCCGAAGTACTGCGCCCTCCAGACGGGAGAGGTGCAGGTGACCGCCGCGGAGGCGGGGGCGGCGGTGATCAGGCCGCCGGTGGTGGCGAGCGCGGCCGTCGCGGCCAGCGCGGACAGCCGGGTACGAGTCATCACAGAGAGTGGGCCCCTTCTGGACCAAGGGAAAGGCCGTGAAACGGGTGACGCCTGTGTGACTCATGGGGCGAGAGCAGGGTTGCCCCGCCCGCTCACCATTTTTCACGGACGTTCGCCACGCGTCGGCCGTACCGGTGGACGTCAGCCGTAGCGGCGCCGCGCGCATGTTCCCGTCCGGCAACCGCTCGGCCATCAGCTGGATCGACTTGCGCCGGCCACATCCCTCCGCCATGCCCCCGACCAGCCAAGATCAGCAGACCTCACGAAGCACTACTAGTCCCGGAACCTCTCTGGCACCTCCGAGGACGACTAACGACGACAGACAACGACCACCAACGACGGGTCGAACGCAGGTCAGTTGGGGTAACTAGCCCCCTGACCAGGGCCAAAAAACGGGCCCGCCAGACCCAGGGCAAGAAGAAGTAGCCCGAACCGGTAAGCCAACACTGATCGAGCCCCCTGCCCGCGGGTTCTCCGCCGGCAGGGGGCTCGTGGCAACTCGGGGCCGTCGCAGGTCCTCAAAGGTGTTCGGGCCGCGTCCGAAGTGGCCCCGCGCACCGGGTGACTGTCAGGGGTTACCGCTCTGCGTCGCCTGCCCGCCGTCGGTCATGTCGCCGGAAGCCGGGAGACGTGCATCGTCGCTCTGGGTACGGCCGTCGCCCTGGTCCTGACGTTGACCGTCGCCCTGGTCCTGACGTTGACCGTCGCCCTGGTCCTGACGCTGAGGTGAGCAGTATTCCTGCAGCGCCGTGTTGGCCTGGGGGCCGGCCATGAGGGCCCACATGACTTGTTCGAGGCCGCCCCGCCTCTGTTCCACGGTCACTCGGCATGTCTGCCGGGCAGAGGCCGGATCCTCCTGGGCCGCGGCTGGTGAGGCGGCGGTCAGGGCTGCTGCAAGGCTGATGACGGCTGCTGCAGCCGCGCTCGCGACGGAGCGGTGCAGACAGTGCAATCGCAGGGTCTTCATGATCACACCCTGGGCCGAAAAGGGCCCAGGAAGAAGGCCGACAAGCCCTTGGGCAGGCAACTCGACCCGATCGGTCGATCTCCTCGGCCCCCGTCTGCGCGTTCCGCGGGCAGGGGCCGTCGGTGATTGCGTGGCGTCGGGTCAGACCGTCAGCGGTACCGGATGGATCTCGTCCGCCTTGTGGCCGGCGCGTTCGTGGATGCGCTGGACCGCTTCCGCCGAGGGGGCCTCGGACAGGCAGTAGACGACTCCGGAGTCCGGGTCCGCCCAGGCCTGCTTGAAGTGCACGCCCTCTTCCCCTTCTATCGCGAGGTCGGCCTGGTGGGCCTGGCGCAGCTGGTCGGCTGTGATGCCCCGCATGTCGTGATGGACGTCCATGAACTCAGCCATGGCCTCGCACCTCCTTCCCGTCCTTACTCCATGCTGCGCCCGTGCCGTAGGCAGGGCGACGCGAAGGGCCCCCGGCGCCGGCGCCGGGAGCCCTCAGGCGTCGTGGAGCGGAGTCAGCACTGGCAGGGATTGCCCTGCTGGCAGCCGCACGTGCAGCCCGAGCCGCAGCCGCACGCGCCGATGAGCGTGAGGCTGTTGATCTCGACGGGCTGTTCGCTGGCGCGTTCCTGGGTGGGGTCGGGCGTCGTACCGGGCGTGCTGGGGGATTCGGCCATGGGTCCCTCCTCAAGGCTGGTGCCTGTCAGCCCATTGCAGCCCCGTTTGCCGGGCGCATCAACGGCGCACTGTGGCTCGCGCACGCAGCGGCCCGGCCCGGTCAGGGGTTTCGCGCGCCCGTCGCTCAGGCCCCTTCGACGTGGATCTCGGGCTGGAGCTCGTCCGCGTGCTCGCCGGTGACCAGGAACACCACGCGCTTGGCGACGGCCACCGCGTGGTCGGCGAAGCGCTCGTAGTAGCGGCCGAGGAGCGTGACGTCGACCGCGGTCTCGATGCCGTGCTTCCAGCGCTCGTCGATGAGGTGCTGGAACAGCGTGCGGTGCAGCAGGTCCATCGCGTCGTCGTCGGTTTCCAGCTGCATCGCCAGATCGACGTCCTTGGTGACGAGGACCTCGGCGGTCTTGGCCATCAGGCGCTGCGCGAGCTGGCCCATCTCCAGGATCGTGGCGTGCAGGTCGTGCGGGACCGCCCGCTCGGGGAAGCGCAGTCGGGCGAGCTTCGCCACGTGCTGGGCGAGATCGCCGGAGCGTTCGAGGTCGGCGCTCATGCGCAGCGAGGTGACCACTATCCGGAGGTCCGTGGCCACCGGCTGCTGGCGGGCCAGCAGGGCTATCGCCCGGGCCTCCAGGTCGTGCTGGAGCTCGTCGACCTTCTTGTCGGCCTCGATCACGTTCTCGGCCAGCTTCAGGTCGGCATCGAGAATGGCTGTCGTGGCGCGCCCGATCGCCGACCCGACCAGCCGGGCCATCTCGACCAGGCTGTCGCCGATCGAGTCCAGTTCCTCGTGGTACGCGTCCCGCATCAGGGTTCCCTCTCGTGCGATTTCTGGGGGGATTCATTCGGGGATTCAGAGGGCCGGTGGCCCGTGGTGAAAGCCGGTCTTACGAATCCCACGCTCCCACGTTCCGGTCCCTACGCGTCCGTTTCCGCCCCCTCGAATGAACCATCCCTGGCTCCAAGGTGAACTCTGGGCGACGAGTGTTCGAGCTCGCACCCGGACGGCTGTGGGCAACCATTAGGGCATGCCTAACCTGGATGCATGGACGTGAACGCGGCGGTCGCCGCAGCGGCAGCGATCGCCGGTGTGCTCACCGGTGTCATCGCCATGCTGGCGTTCCGCTGGAGCGAACGCGACCTGAAGCGCCCCACCCGGACCTCCCTGCACACCGACCCGGTGCTTCCGCCCGGCGTCGACACGGTGCTGTCCGTGCTGCGCTCCTCGGCCGTCGTCCTGGACGAGGCCGACGCCGTCGTCAAGGCCAGCTCCGCGGCGTACGCCCTCGGACTGGTCCGCGGCGGCAAGCTCGCCGTCGACCCCATGCTGCAGATGGCCCGCGACACCCGGCGCGACGGTGAGATACGCCAGGTGGAGCTGGACCTGCCCCGGCGCGGCAGCGGCCGCGGCGAGGCCCTCGCCGTCTCCGCCCGGGTCGCCCCGCTGGGCTCCCGGCTGGTGCTGCTGCTGGTCGAGGACCTCACCGAGGCCCGCCGGATAGAGGCGGTACGACGCGACTTCGTCGCCAATGTCAGCCACGAGCTCAAGACCCCCGTCGGCGCGCTCTCCCTCCTGTCCGAGGCCGTCATGGACGCCTCCGACGACCCCGAGGCCGTGGAGCGCTTCGCCGGCCGGATGCAGATCGAGGCGACCCGGCTGACCAACCTGGTGCAGGAGCTCATCGACCTCTCCCGGGTCCAGAACGACGACCCGCTGGAGGACGCCGAGCCGGTCCGGGTGGACGAGCTGGTCGCCGAGGCCATCGACCGGTGCCGCCACCAGGCGGGCACCAAGCAGATCACCATGGCCTCGAATGTATGGGCGCCCGAAGGGCTCGGTCAGGGTGGTGGTGGGCGACGGGTGGGCGGCACCGCCGACCTGCATGTCTGGGGAAACCGCAGCAAGCTGGCCGCGGCCCTCGGCAACCTGGTCGAGAACGCCGTCAACTACTCTCCCGCCCGCACCCGCGTCGGCATCGCCGCCCGCCGGGTGAACGGCTCCGGCGGGGACATCATCGAGATCGCCGTCACCGACCAGGGCATCGGCATCTCCGACAAGGACAAGGAGCGCATCTTCGAGCGCTTCTACCGAGTAGACCCGGCCCGCTCCCGTGCCACCGGTGGTACGGGCCTCGGGCTGGCGATCGTCAAGCACGTGGCCGCCTCGCACGGCGGGGAGGTCACGGTGTGGAGCTCGGAGGGACAGGGCTCCACCTTCACGCTGCGGCTGCCGGAGGCGGGCCAGGCCCGCGACCGGGCGCACCAGCACCCCGCTCCTGACGAGGCCGGGCAGTCCGCCGACTCGTCCCCCGACACACCCCCGTACGAATCACTTCCTGCCCCGGAGGTCCTTCCGTGACCCGAGTGCTCGTCGTCGAGGACGAGGAGTCCTTCTCCGACGCTCTGTCATACATGCTCCGCAAGGAGGGCTTCGAGGTCGCCGTCGCGACCACCGGGCCCGACGGACTCGACGAGTTCGAGCGCAACGGCGCCGACCTCGTCCTCCTCGACCTGATGCTGCCCGGACTGCCGGGCACCGAGGTGTGCCGTCAGCTGCGCGGCCGCTCCAACGTCCCCGTCATCATGGTGACCGCCAAGGACAGCGAGATCGACAAGGTGGTCGGTCTCGAAATAGGAGCCGACGACTACGTCACCAAGCCCTTCTCCACCCGCGAGCTGGTCGCCCGCATCCGCGCCGTGCTGCGCCGCCGCGGCGAGCCGGAGGAGGTGGCCCCGGCCGCGCTGGAGGCCGGCCCGGTCCGAATGGACGTCGACCGCCATGTGGTCACCGTCGGCGGCTCCAAGGTCGACCTGCCGCTGAAGGAGTTCGATCTGCTGGAGATGCTGCTGCGCAACGCCGGCCGCGTGCTGACCCGTATGCAGCTCATCGACCGCGTCTGGGGCGCCGACTACGTCGGTGACACCAAAACCCTCGACGTCCACGTCAAGCGACTGCGCGCCAAGATCGAGCCGGATCCGGGCGCGCCGAGGTATCTGGTGACGGTGCGAGGACTCGGCTACAAGTTTGAGCCGTAAACCGCAGCGCGTACGCACAGAAGGGCGGGACCTCCCAGTGAGGTCCCGCCCTTCTGTGCGTACGACGCTGCTCAGTGACCGGCGTCCTCTTCCGCGGGCGACTCCGTCACCGACGCGGACGCCGCGTCGGTCGGGGTGCCGGACTCCGGGTCGGCCGGCGTGCCGGTGGCGGACCCGGTCTCGTTCGGCGAGCCCGACGCACCCTCGGTGCCTTCGGCGGGCTCCTCGCTCGTGGAGGCCGAAGCCCCGGGCGCGGCCGGCACCTCCGTCGGGCCCCACGAGGTGAAGTAGCTCTCGGCCGGGACGACGAAGGCACGCAGGCTCACGTCACCGGTCCGGCTGAAGGAGAAGGTGACCTTCTGCGCGTCGCCGTCGGTGACGCCCTCGCCGTCGCTCAGCACGGCCGAGGCGTTGCCCTTGCCGCCGATGACGACCGAGCCGCCGGCCGGGACGGACAGCGTGCCCCTGCCGGTCGCGGGCGAGATCTTGGCGGTGCCGGCGCCGTCGACGGTGATGGAGTCCAGCGTCTGGGCGGCCCTGCCGCTGTTGAAGACGGTGGCGGAGACGACGGCCGGGCCGGTCGCCTCCGGGTCGGGCTGGGTGATGACCATAGCGTTCTGGATCTTGATGTCGCCGACGCTGGTGGCCGCGTGGTCCGGCTGGATCTCCAGTGTCTGGGAGTTGTTGCCGGCGCCGCAGGCGGCGAGCGAGGCGATCGAGAACGCGATGGCGGAGGCGGCGAGGGCGCCGCGTCGAAGGCTGCTGCTCACGGCGGCGGCAACTCCTTGAACGCAGGGGCAGCTTTCCTTGTAAAGCCGCCCTAAGTGGCTGTCAGCGGCCCCAGGTTACCGAGCCGTTCCCGCGCGGCCGCACCCGACCCTCCCCCGCGGGCGCCCGGCTTCGCTCGGCAGGGCGTACGGCCGGGTGTCCTGTTCCGGCGTGTGACGCGCTCGTACGGCATTCACATAAGCCTTCGCGAAATGTGGGTGAAGGAATGCGTGGTCGGCCCGGAATTGATCACCGGCACGGTCGTGACGGGGGTGTCGTGATCAATTCCGGATTCGTCTCACAGCGACCCCCGGACGCCGAACGGAGTAGCGGAAGTCGAGCGTTTGGAACCGGACATTTAGGGACGTTCGGCTGGTTGATGGAGCCGTCGGAGGTGCGTAACGTGCACGTTTCGCCCGCCCCGGAGAGCCGCTCCGACCTGCGAATACTTTGCTCCGCGGGTCCGGCGAAGCACGTTCCTGTTGCTGTTGTCAAGCCCCGAGATATGCCCTGACCTGCGAAAACGCCATTCAGAAGCTGCCGTTTCCGTGTTACCCTGGATAGCCACGGAAGGGGTACCTGTCACATGACGTTCAAGGTTGGCGACACCGTGGTCTATCCCCATCACGGGGCCGCGCTGATCGAGGCCATCGAAACTCGCCAGATCAAAGGCGTGGACAAGACCTACTTGGTGCTGAAGGTCGCCCAGGGTGACCTGACGGTGCGTGTGCCAGCGGACAATGCGGAGTTCGTCGGCGTACGTGATGTGGTCGGTCAGGACGGGCTGGACCGGGTCTTCGAGGTGCTGCGCGCGCCGTATGCCGAGGAGCCCACGAACTGGTCCCGTCGTTACAAGGCAAACCTGGAGAAGCTCGCCTCCGGCGATGTCATCAAGGTCGCGGAAGTCGTACGTGACCTGTGGCGTCGTGAGCGCGAGCGTGGACTCTCCGCCGGTGAGAAGCGCATGCTCGCCAAGGCTCGCCAGATCCTGGTGAGCGAGCTCGCCCTCGCGGAGAACACGAACGAGGACAAGGCCGAGGCCCTGCTCGACGAGGTGCTCGCCTCCTGACGCGAGGCAGCAGGCCCGCTGCCGCTGTGGACATCAAAAGCCGGCACGTCGAAATGCTGTGGTGCCCGATGACGTATTGCTGTCGCCGGGCGCTGCGGCATGTTCGCACCCGGGCCGGGCATGCTCGTACGCCGTACGCCATATGCCGAGGGAATCTCCCCCCGGTACTGTGCATGCCGGGCTCGGGCAGGAGGCTCGACGAGGGTCACGGAAGGGTCCTGTCAAGCCGTTGTGCGCCCGGCACGCTGAGGCCATACCCAAGTAGGCCGAGCACACAAACCTGACAGGAACCGATGTCTGACGATTCGCGCCCTTCGCGTACCGCCGCGGTGATTCCCGCCGCCGGCCGGGGCGTACGCCTCGGCCCGGGCGCCCCCAAGGCGCTGCGCGCGCTGAACGGCACCCCCATGCTCATCCACGCGGTACGCGCCCTGGCCGCGTCCCGCGCCGTCTCCCTCGTGGTCGTCGTGGCCCCGCCCGAGGGAGCCGCCGAGGTCAAGTCACTGCTCGACGCGGACGTGCTGCCCGAGCGCACCGACTTCCTCGTCGTACCGGGCGGACAGTCCCGCCAGGAGAGCGTGAAGCTCGGCCTGGTCGCCCTGCCGCCCGGCTACGACATCGTCCTCGTGCACGACGCCGCCCGGCCGCTGGTGCCGGTCGACACCGTGGACGCCGTGATCGAGGCGGTGCGCGCCGGTGCGCCGGCCGTGGTGCCGGCCCTGCCGCTCGCGGACACGGTGAAGGAGGTCGAGCCCGCCGAGACCCCCGGTGCGCCGGAGCCCGTGGTGGCCACGCCCGCGCGGGCCCGGCTGCGTGCGGTGCAGACACCGCAGGGTTTCGATCGCGAGGTCCTGCTGCGCGCCCACGAGACGGTCACCGACAACGTCACCGACGACGCGAGCATGGTCGAACAGCTCGGGGAACAGGTCGTCGTCGTACCCGGGCACGAGGAGGCCTTCAAGGTCACCCGCCCGCTGGACCTGGTGCTGGCGGAGGCGGTCCTGGCGCGCCGGAGGCTGACCGATGGCTTCTGAGGCACCGCTGCTTCCCCAGGTCGGCATCGGCACCGACATCCATGCCTTCGAGGAGGGCCGCGAGCTGTGGTGCGCCGGCCTGAAGTGGGAGGGCGAGGGACCGGGCCTGGCCGGGCACTCCGACGCGGACGTCGTGGCGCACGCCGCGTGCAACGCGCTGTTCTCCGCCGCCGGGCTCGGTGACCTGGGGCAGCACTTCGGGACCGGACGGCCGGAGTGGTCCGGGGCGTCCGGGGTGGCGCTGCTGACGGAGGCGGCGCGGATCGTGCGTGAGGCGGGGTTCCGGATCGGCAATATCGCGGTGCAGGTCGTCGGGGCCCGGCCGAAGATCGGCAAGCGGCGGGACGAGGCCCAGAAGGTCCTGTCCGAGGCGGCGGGAGCACCGGTGTCCGTCTCCGGCGCGACGACGGACGGGCTCGGCTTCCCGGGGCGCGAGGAAGGCCTGATGGCGGTGGCGACGGCACTTGTGGTGCGCACCGGCTGACGGCACCTGGGAGGGGGCGTCACGAAAAGGTGCACCTTGTCCACAAGCGGCACGAGGCACAGCTCCCGGCCCACTACCCTGGAGTGGTGACTATTCGCCTGTACGACACCAGCGCCCGGCAGATCCGTGACTTCACCCCGCTCACGCCGGGTTGTGTCTCGATCTACCTGTGTGGTGCCACCGTGCAGGCGGCACCCCACATCGGGCACATCCGCTCGGGCCTCAACTTCGACATCATGCGCCGCTGGTTCGAGTACCGCGGCTACGAGGTGACGTTCATCCGGAACGTCACCGACATCGACGACAAGATCATCTGGAAGGCGGCCGAGCAGAACCGCCCCTGGTGGTCCATCGGCTACGACAACGAGCGCGCCTTCGACGACGGTTACCGCGCGCTCGGCTGCCTGCCGCCGACGTACGAGCCGCGTGCCACCGGCCACATCACCGAGATGGTCGAGATGATGCGCGGCCTCATCGAGCGCGGACACGCCTACGAGGCCGACGGCAGCGTCTACTTCGACGTACGGTCCTGGCCCGCCTACCTGGAGCTGTCCCGGCAGGACCTGGAGGAGATGCGCCAGCCCGCCGAGGAGGGCATCACCGGCAAGCGCGACCCGCGCGACTTCGCCATGTGGAAGGCCACCAAGCCCGGCGAGCCCGACTGGGAGAGCCCGTGGGGCCGCGGGCGTCCCGGCTGGCACCTGGAGTGCTCGGCCATGGCGCACAAGTACCTGGGCAGGGCCTTCGACATCCACGGTGGCGGCCTGGATCTGGTCTTCCCGCACCACGAGAACGAGATCGCCCAGGCCAAGGCCTTCGGCGACGACTTCGCCCAGTACTGGCTGCACAACGCCTGGGTCACCATGAGCGGCGAGAAGATGTCCAAGTCGCTGGGCAACTCGGTGCTCGTGTCCGAGATGGTCAAGCAGTGGCGCCCGATCGTGCTCCGCTACTACCTGGGCACCCCGCACTACCGCTCGACCATCGAGTACAGCGTGGACGCCCTGTGCGAGGCCGAGTCGGCGTTCGCCCGGATCGAGGGCTTCGTGCAGCGCGTCGTCGAGCTGGCCGGCGGCCCCGTCGAGCCCGCCGCCGAGGTGCCGCCCTCCTTCGCCGAGGCGATGGACGACGACCTGGGCGTGCCGCAGGCGCTCGCCGTCGTGCACAACACGGTCCGGCAGGGCAACAGCGCGCTGGCCGCCGACGACAAGGAGTCCGCCGTCGCCCGCCTCGCCGAGGTCCGCGCCATGCTCGGCGTCCTCGGCCTCGACCCGCTGGACGCCCAGTGGGCCGGTGAGGGTGAGCGCAGCGAAGACCTGCACGGCGTCGTCGACAGCCTCGTACGCCTCGTACTCGACCAGCGTGAGGCGGCCCGCGCCCGTAAGGACTGGGCCACCGCGGACGCCATCCGCGACCAGCTCAAGCAGGCCGGCCTCGCCGTCGAGGACAGCCCACAGGGACCGCGCTGGATGCCCGGTCCGCGCTGACCACCCAGGATGTGCCGCCCGGCCACTCGGGCGGCACACTTGCACTGACGTACGTACTCCATCGCATCACACAGACAGGTAGGTCATGGCCGCGAACAACCGCCGCATGTCCGGCAAGAAGGGCGCGCAGGTCGGCAGCGGCGGCAAGCGGCGCCGGTCCCTCGAGGGCAAGGGGCCGACGCCCCCCGCCGAGATGCGCAAGGGCCACGCCAAGCAGCGGGCCGCCGCTGCGAAGGCCCGTCGCGCGCAGGGCCGTACGCCGCAGCGCCGCGGCGGCAAGGCGGCGTCCGAGCTGGTCGTCGGGCGCAACCCGGTCGTCGAGGCGCTGCGTGAGGGCGTGCCCGCCAGCACTCTGTACGTCCAGCAGTTCATCGACAGCGACGAGCGGGTCCGTGAGGCGCTCCAGCTCGCCGCCGAGCGCGGCGGCATCAACCTCATGGAGGCGCCGCGTCCCGAGCTCGACCGCATGACCAACGGGCTCAACCACCAGGGCCTGGTGCTCCAGGTGCCGCCGTACGAGTACGCCCACCCCGAGGACCTCGCCGACGCCGCCGCGGACGAGGGCGAGGACCCGCTGATCGTCGCTCTCGACGGGGTGACCGACCCGCGTAACCTCGGCGCGGTCGTGCGTTCCGTCGCCGCGTTCGGCGGGCACGGCGTGGTCGTGCCCGAGCGGCGCGCGGCCGGAATGACCGCCGGCGCCTGGAAGACGTCCGCCGGTACGGCCGCCCGTACGCCGGTCGCGCGGGCCACCAACCTCACGCGCGCGTTGGAGGCGTACAAGAAGGCCGGCATCGTCGTGGTCGGACTCGCCGCCGACGGGGACGTCGAACTCGGTGAGCTGGACGCCCTCGGCGGCCCCGTCGCCATCGTCGTCGGCAGCGAGGGCAAGGGCCTGTCCCGGCTCGTCGGGGAGACCTGCGACTTCCGGGTGCGGATTCCGATGCCGGGCGGGGCCGAGTCGCTCAACGCCGGTGTGGCGGCGGGGATCGTGCTGTACGAGGCGGCCCGCCGACGGTCGTGAACAACTGTTCTTCGTAGTCACCCACTCGGGGTGTTCCGGGCGGTCCGGACAAGCTTGACGCGGTCCGGACACTTCCGGCGAGTCAAAGCAGTGTCCTAATCACACGTCACTCGGTTAGATGAGTGTGGACACCAGAACACCCCGCACACCCACGGGGGACCGCTCGTCGGGATTCGACGACGCTCCCGCGCTGAGCATGGTGAAGGTGCCGAGCGATCCGGCGCAGATCATCGTCAACCATGCGAGCTTCCGCGTGCAGTTGGGCGCCTCCTCGGGGCGCGCCCAATCCCCGCGCGTCGCACGGCACTTGAGCGCCGCCGCGGACACCGCCCGCACACCCCTCGTCGGCACGGCGGGCAGAGCGGACCGGACGGCCGGCGCCGCCCGTCGCCGTCCCGTCGTCTGGAGCGGCAGGTCCGCCCCGGACGACACCGGCGCCCACCGCCTGCTCCAGGCCGTGCGCGGTGCGGGCGTCCGCCATCCGGAGGAGTCCGCCGTCGACGCCGGAGCCACCCAGGTCATCCCGCGTATCGACGTCGACGCCGGATACGGCGGTGGCCACTACACCGGATACGCCGACTACGACGAGCTGGACCAGACCGTCGAGACCCCCGTCATCGGCGCCCAGCGCACCCCCGGTACCGGCGAGACGCGTCTGCTGCCGCACACGCGCACCGTCGGCAGCGCCTACGACGAACCGGCCCACCGGGGCGAGCAGTTCGACGGCTACGACAGCTACGACGAGCGCGACGAGTACGGCGGCTACGACGACACCGCCGCCGGTGAGGACACCACCGGGACGCGCACCCGCCGCCAGGGCGACGATCCCGCACGGCACGCGTACTACCCCGGCCGCCGGATGAACCTCGGCGTCGTCCTCCTCCCGCTGCGGGTCTTCCTCGGCTGCATCTCCATCTACGCCGGCATGGGCAAGCTCTGCGACCCCGTCTTCTTCGACGGCGGCGAGCGCGGGTCCATGGTCAGGTGGCTCAACACCCTGCACCCCTGGGAAGTCGCCGAGCCGCTGCGCCAGTTCGCCCTCCAGCACCCCGTCGGCTCCGGGCTGCTGATCGCCTTCGCCCAGGTCATCGTGGGCGTCCTCACGGTCCTGGGGTGCTGGCAGCGGGTCGCAGCGGTCGGCGGTGCGCTGCTGTCCGCCGCGCTCCTCGTCACCGTCAGCTGGAAGAGCGTCCCCGCCTACGACGCCCCCGACATCATCTACCTCGCCGCCTGGTCGCCGCTGATCATCGCAGGCGCGCCCGTCTACTCCGTCGACGGCCGGCTGGCCGCACTCGCCTGGCGCCGGCTCGGACCCCGCTCCGACATCTGGGAGCTACGCCGCTACGTCCTGCGCCGCGGCGTCCTCGTCACCGCTGTCGTCACCGGGCTGACCCTGCTCACCGGCTCGCTGCTCGGCGGTGCCGTCCGCGACGCCGACCGGGTCGTCGTCCCCGGCCCCGGCGAGGCCCCGCGCAACGAACTGCCCGGCTCCCCGCTGCCGTCGAAGCCCAGTGAGCGGGGGAGTACCACCCCGTCGGCCACGGCCGGCACCGCGACCACCCCGGGCGCCACCTCGGCCGCGCCCACGGCAGGCGCCGCGACCACGCCGGGCGCCACCGGCGACAGCGGTACCGCCACCGGCGGCTCGCCCAGCCAGACCCAGGGCACCGCGGGCCAGGCCCCGCCGCAGCAGTCCACCCCGGGCGAGCAGGCCCCGAGCACCAGCGCCGGCCCGACCGCCGGAGCCTCGACCGGCGGCACGGGCGCCCCGGGCGGCACCGGCGCCGGCGGCTCCTCCGGCGGAGGGTCCTCGTCCTCCGGGGAGCCCGGACTGGTGGGCGGCCTGCTGGGCTAGGCAGCCACGACGGTCGTGGACGACGGGGTCCCGCACGGTGTGCTGTGCGGGACCCCGTCGTACGTGCTCGCAGCCTCTCCTCAACGGCCCAGTGCGGCCAGCTCCTTCGCGGCCTCCGTGAGGTCCTTCGCGGTGTCGATGGCACGCCAGTAGGCGCCCTGCGGGATCGGGAAGCCGGCCAGGCGGCGTTCCCGGGCCAGACGGGGGAACGTGGTGCGTTCGTGGTCGCCGCGCTCGGGGAGCATCGTGGCGAACTGGGGGGAGAAGACGTAGACGCCCGCGTTGATCTCGTGCGTCGTCGGCGGGGCCTCGATGAAATCCGTGATGTGCCCGAAGCCGTCCGTCTGCACCGCGCCCCAGGGGAGGCGTGGGCGGGCCAGAGCGAGCGTCGCCACGGCGTCGCGCTCGGTGTGGAAGTCGGCCATGTCGCGCAGCGAGAAGCGGGTCCAGATGTCGCCGTTGGTGGCGTACCAGGGCCGGTCGGGGTGTGGGAGACGAGCGGCGGCGTACTTCAGGCCGCCACCGCGGCCGAGCGGCTCCGTCTCGACGACGGTCGTGACCGTCACCGGCAGGTCGGCGGACGCCAGCCACTCCTGCAGGACCTCGGCGAGGTGGCCGCAGCTGACCACCACGTCGGTCACGCCCTCTTCGGCGAGCCAGGCCAGCTGGTGGCCGATGATCGGCGTCCCTGTGCCGGGGATCTCGACCATCGGCTTGGGCCGGTCGTCGGTGTAGGGGCGCAGCCGGGAGCCCTGACCGCCGGCCAGGATGACCGCTTGGACGGGCCGAGACAGGACGTTCGGATCGGTCATGCCCGGCACTGTACGCGGGGGTGGGAATGGCGGGGTCGGGGAGGGGGACCGGCATGCGCCGGGCCCCGGGCCCCTGCCCCGGTCAGCGTGCGTGGCCGGGGCAGGGGACCAGGGGCGGGGTCAGGCGTGGGTGGAGAGGATGCCTGAGGCGAAGGCGGTGTCACAGACGGGGCGGGCGTACGACTGGGCTCGGGTCGGGCCGTAGATGCGGACCGCGGCGCGGCCCAGGGCACGGGCGATGGACGCACAGTGCCCGGCGAGCGAGGGGCGCTCGTTGACGGCCTGCTGGAGGTGGGTGAGTGCGACGCCCGGGTTCTGCTCCTGCAGCTCGGTCAGGAGCTGGTCGCGCAGCACCTCGTGCGGGGCGCGGGTGGCGGTGCGCGACGTGGCGCCGGAGGCCGAGACGTCCGAGGCGGTGAGCACCGAGCTCTCGGGGTTCCCCGACCAGTTGACCCGCGTGACCGCGAGGGTCCCGGAGAGCACCAGGACGACGGGCAGAACGAGGGCGAGGGTGCGGCCGATCCGGCGGGCGGGGCCCTGGCCGCGTCGCGTGGGTTGGGTGGTGGAGTGCTTCACGCGAGTGAGGGTAGCGCCCGGTAATGATTTGGCGACATTTGGTCACCGGTTCGGGGGGCGAAGTAGGGCCTCTTTTTGGTGCGAGGTTGACGAACACTGCTCGAAATGAGCCGGTGTGCCGGGGTATTTGTCGACAAGAAAAAGGGCCCCGCCGCAGGCAGCGGGGCCCTTTTCGTCAACCTGGGTGAATTACCCGGGATGGGTGTTTGGCGCGCGTCAGTCGGAGAGCCGCTCGCCCGTCGAGGTCGAGAAGACGTGGATCTCGCCCGGCCGCGGCACGACGTGCAGCGTGGCGCCCTTCTCCGGGACCGCGCGGCCGCTGACGCGGACGACCAGGTCCTTCAGGTCGTCGCCGACCTTGGCGCTGCCGTAGACGTAGCCGTCGGCGCCGAGCTCCTCGACGACGTTCACGGAGACGGCGAGACCGGCCGGGGCGTCCTCGCTGTCCTTGGACAGGGCGGAGGCGGCGCCGCCGTTGTGCTCGACCACGTCGAAGTGCTCGGGGCGGACACCGACGGTGACGGTGCGGTCACCCTTGTCGGAGGCGGCCTTCAGCGCCTCGCGGTTGACCGGCACCACGCTGTTGCCGAACTTCACGCCGCCGTCGGTGATCGGGACCTCGACGAGGTTCATCGCCGGGGAGCCGATGAAGCCGGCCACGAAGAGGTTGGCCGGGCGGTCGTACATGTTGCGCGGCGAGTCGACCTGCTGGAGCAGACCGTCCTTCAGCACGGCCACCCGGTCGCCCATCGTCATGGCCTCGACCTGGTCGTGGGTGACGTAGACGGTGGTGATGCCGAGGCGGCGCTGCAGCGAGGCGATCTGCGTACGGGTGGAGACGCGGAGCTTGGCGTCCAGGTTGGACAGCGGCTCGTCCATGAGGAACACCTGCGGCTCACGCACGATGGCGCGGCCCATGGCGACACGCTGGCGCTGACCACCGGAGAGCGCCTTCGGCTTGCGGTCCAGGTACTCGGTGAGGTCGAGGATCTTCGCGGCCTCCTCGACCTTCTGCCGGATCTCCGTCTTGTTGACGCCGGCGATCTTGAGCGCGAAGCCCATGTTGTCGGCGACGGTCATGTGCGGGTAGAGGGCGTAGTTCTGGAACACCATGGCGATGTCCCGGTCCTTGGGCGGCAGGTGCGTGACGTCGCGCTCACCGATGCGGATGGCGCCGGAGTTGACGTCCTCCAGGCCCGCGAGCATCCGCAGGGAGGTGGACTTGCCGCAACCGGACGGACCGACCAGGACGAGGAACTCCCCGTCCTCGATCTCGATGTCGAGTGCGTCGACGGCGGGCTTGGTGGAACCCGGGTAGATCCGGGTCGCCTTGTCGAACGAGACAGTGGCCATGGTGAATGGGCCCCCTTCTACCGGCAGGAACGTGCCGGACGATCCGTTGTAGGAAGGTGGTGGTGTAGTCCACGAGAGTGAACTGGCTCAGGACGGTACCTGCCGTTCACCTGTTCTGTCAGTAGCCCGGAGGCTGTGAACTTCGCGGAAATTTTCGACAGAGCTCGGCCGGGACCTGGGTACACTGCACAGGCACGCACGTCATGCGCGCGTGCAGGCCTCCTTAGCTCAGCTGGTCAGAGCGCCGCTCTTGTAAAGCGAAGGTCGTCGGTTCGAATCCGACAGGGGGCTCCGAACAGTGCGGGTCCCGGGCCGACCGTGCCGGTGACCCGCGCTTTCCCCTGCACTGCCCCGCTCCACGGCCGTACTCTGGTCGGCACCATCAGGGAACCGCGTCGGCTGTCTGGAGGTAACGGGGTGAACGGGCGCAGTCCGGAACGGGTCCGCAACGAGCTGGTCGTCTCCATCGTGGACGCCCTGCAGGGCTCGGCCACGGTGATTCAGGCGAGCAGCCGTGAGATCTGGCGGGAGATGCTCGCGGCCGAGCTGGCCTCGCCCGTGGAGCCGTTCGGCGGGGACCGGCTGCGGCCCTGGCTGCTGCAGATCGTCAAGGCGTGCACCGAGGTCGGCGACGGGCTGGCCTGTCTGGTGCGCTCGCTGGAGTACGTGGAGCAGCAGTCGGCGACGGTCGCCACTCTGTGGCCGCTGGTGGACGAATGGGAGGCCGTCGACTTCTTCAACAACGCCGATCTGCGTCCGTTACGGTCCGTCCTGCTGTCGATGAACTCCCCGGACCTGGCGACCATGGCGCGCCGCGCGAGCCGCTCCCGGGTGCAGGAACTGCCCCCCTGGTGCCGGACCGGGTGGCAGGTCTTCCTGCGGCTGGCGGGGGAGAACTCCCCCAACGGTGAACTCCCGCCCAGCATGGCCTTCCTCGCGCTGTGTGCCGACCGGCTGGTGGCGGAGAGCCAGGCCGACAACGCCGAGGTGCTGCGCCGTTTCACCCGCAGCCAGGCCCACGCCCTGCGGCTGGACGGCGCACTGGCGGACTGGCAGCACTCGGAGTTCCCGCAGGCCGCGCCCTCGCTCGTCCCCGCGTATTTGATGATCCAGTTCGAGCCGGACCGGGTCGAGCCGGACCGCTTCTACCTGTCGCACTGGCGTCAGTCCGACCCCGAGGGCTGGCACCCCGTGCGGGGTGAGACCGTCCATCTGCACCGGGAGGAGCTCCCCGGCGCGGTGGAGGGGCTGATAGAGGAGGTCGAGGAGAGATGGGCCGACCTGCGGCAGCCCGTCCTCCTGGAGTTCATCCTGCCGTGGGAGCTGCTGAACGAGCCCGTCGAGTGGTGGCCGAAGGAGTCCGAGTCCGACTCGCCCACCCCGCTGGCGCTGGACTACCCGGTGGTGGTGCGCAGCCTCGAGCGGTTGCAGCGGGCCGCGTGGCACCGGCCCTGGCACAACAAGTGGCGCCAGCTTCGGGAGCGCCCGGCGGACAGCCATCCGCACTGGAGCCGTCCGGAGCAGGACGAGACGTACTTCTTCCATCTGGAGCGTGAGCTGAAGGAGGACCGGTACGCAGTCTGCCTGGTGCTCAGCGAGCCGCCCGGCGACGACTCGGGCACCGGCCGGCGGGAGGTCCTGGCCGGGTTGCGGGCCGGCGTACCCGCGATGGTCTGGCACCGCAGCGATTGCTCGGATCCGTCGTTCCAGGACGCCATCGGCGAAATACTGCAGGACCGGGGGCTAGGAAGTCTCGCGGAACGCATCGGAAAGTGGCGCAAAGAGGCCCTGGCACTCGGACCCGACGGCTGGGACCAGCATGTGGGCCGCCACCTGGCCATTCTGCTCGACGACCCCGACCGCAAGCCGGGGCCGCCCGGGTCGGGGTACGGGCCATGACCCTGCGGAACGAGGCACAGGCCGAGTCGATCCTGCCGCGATTACCGATGGGGGAACGGATTGCGACGGTCTTGCGCGGGGGGTTGACGGGGTGTCACGCTGGTGGTCGAGACGGCCCCAGCGGACGTCCTGCGTACTCCACACCACCGGGGGCGCGTTCCCGACAGTCGACTTGTGATCCCTCCCGTCATCCGCCCGGTGGACTCCCGTCTTGCACCGCAAGCAGACCGCTGCCAGGCTTGGCAACGTGGATGTCACGCATGCCCGCGGACTGCGGGACTCCTCCTCCGCCCTCCCCCCGTGCTCGGGCAGCACTGGACGCTCCGAGGGCGCTTATGCAGCGTGATGACGGCCCACGACCCGTATATCCACCGACTTCTGACGACACGTCATTCGAGGGCGTGCTGCATGCCCTGAGCGGACTGGAGCCGTCGGACCCGGCCGACCGCCCGGCCGTCCTGCTCGTCGTCGACGACCACGTGAGCATGAGCGTCTGGGCGGCGACGATCGCCCGGCTGGCCGACGGGCTCGCCCGTCAGGAGCGGCTGGGCCCGGTCGCCACCGTGCGGCTCCTGAGTTCGGACGACACCGAGCCGACCCGGATCCGGCTGGATCACCTGCCCCCCAACGACACCCGGCACCGGGTGGTGCTGGTGCTGACCGACGGCCTCGCCGCGGGCTGGCGGGCGGGCGCGGTGCTGCCGCTGCTGCGGGAACTCGGCCGGTCCGAGCCGCTCGCCGTGCTGCATCTGCTGCCGCAGCGGCTGTGGTTCCGCACCGGCCTGGACGTGCACCGTATGCGCCTGGGCGCCGCACACCCCTGGGCGCCGAACGACTCCCTGCGGTGGGAGCTGCGCACCTCCCCCCTCGAACCCGTCGACGACGCGGCCGCCCGGGCCGGCGTCGTGCCGGTCCCCGTCCTGGAACCGACCGAGCGCTCCCTGTCCTGCTGGGTCGACCTGGTGGCCGGGCGTGCGACCGGGTGGACGGAGATGTCCGGCGTCCGCGCCCGTGACTGGAAGCGGCGGGCGGACGCCGCGCGGGCGGTGCCCTGGGTCCATGACGTCCCCGACCCCGACAGCGCCGTCCCCGCCCGGGAGCGCGTCTCGGAGTTCCGCGCCGCCGCCTCGCCCACCGCCTTCGCGCTCGCCACCCGGCTGGCGGCGGCCCCGCTGACGCTGCCGGTGATGACGGCGCTCACCGCGTCGGTGTCGGGCGCCGGGCCCGCCCACCTCACCGAGCTGCTGATGAGCGGACTGGTGCGGCCGGCGAGCGGCGATGCCGAGCGCGCCGCGGGCGTGGCCTTCACCTTCGGTGCGGACAACCGCCAGGAGTTATTGGCGCTGTCCCGCCGCCGTGACACCGTCCGGGTGCTGCACGACGTACGGGCGCTGCTCGCCCCGCAGGGCACCGAGCCGGCCGGCGATCCGCTCGAGGCGGCCCGTGTCCCGCCGGTGACCCGGCACAACGTGGCGTTCCTGCGCGTCGAACTGGCCGCGCTGCGTGCTCTGTCCGGACGTTTCCTGCCACAAGCCGAGCGACTCGCCCGCGCACTACGCGATTACGACCGCAAGAACACCGTTAGCCTGCGCAAAGGCGCGGGCCCACGCCCCGGGCACCCAGCCCCTCGCGCGCACGAGACAACTGCAGAAGGAGCCACGGCCATGTCCACCACGCAGCAGGAGCCCGCGGTGGAGAGCGGGCGTTCGACGCAGCCGCGCATCTGGGGCAACATCCCCCCACGCAACCCGAACTTCACCGGTCGCGTGGATCTGCTCGAACGGCTGAGCGAGCGCCTGCGGGAGGGCACGACGACGACCGTGCTGCCGGAGGCCATCCACGGCATGGGCGGTGTCGGCAAGACCCAGCTGGCCATCGAGTACGCCTACCGGCACCAGTCCGAGTACGACATCGTCTGGTGGATCCCCGCAGAGCGCCCCGGCCAGATCGGCCAGGCCCTGGTGGAACTCGCCCAGCGGCTCGGCCTCGTCACCACGTCAGAGGCCAACATCGCGGGACCCGCGGTGCGCGAGGCGCTGCGCGAGGGGCGGCCGTACTCCCGCTGGCTGCTGATCTTCGACAACGCCGACAGTCCCGAGCGGGTCCGCGACTACTTCCCCACCGGGGGCAGCGGCACCATCCTCGTCACCTCCCGCAACCGCCGCTGGAGCGTGGTGGGACCGTCGCTGGAGGTCGACGTGTTCACCCGCGAGGAGAGCAAGGAGCTGCTGCGCCGCTCCGGTCCCGACGACCTCGACGACGCCGAGGCGGACCGCCTTGCCGACGCCCTGGGTGACCTCCCGCTCGCCCTGGAACAGGCCGCGGCCTGGCGGGCGGAGACCGGGATGCCGGTGTCGGAGTACCTGCGGCTGTTCGAGCACAAGCGCAGCGAGCTCCTCGAGGTGTCCCCGCCGCCGGACTACCAGCTCCCGGTCGCCGCCGCGTGGAACGTCTCCCTCGACCACCTCGAGACCCGCAGCCTCACCGCCCTGCGCCTGCTCCAGCTCTGCTCCTACTTCGCGCCGGACCCCATCTCGCGCTCCATCTTCTCCGGCCTCGGCGGCAGCACCATCGACCCGGAACTCGACCGAGCGCTGAACGATCCGATGCGTCTCGCGCGGGCCATAAGGGAGATCAACCGGTACTCCCTCGCCCGCATAGACCATCGGACCAACTCGATCGAGATGCACCGCCTGGTGCAGGCAGTGCTCATCAACCGGATGACCGCCGAGGAACAGAAACGCATGCGAAACGGCGCTCACACACTCCTGGCCGCCGCCGACCCGAAGGCACCACAAGCAGCCGCCAACTGGCCGCGCTACGCCGAGCTCTACGGCCATGTCATCGCCTCCGGCGCGATCGAGTCCGACCAGCCGTGGGTCCGCCAGCTCGTGCGGAACGTCGCCAGATACCTCTGGTACTGGGGCGACCACAAGGTCGCCCGCGAGTTCACCGAGCAGGCCTGGGATACCTGGCAGCGACTGTTCGGCGAGGAGGACCAGCAGACCCTCCTGATGGGGTGGTGGCTCGGCTTCCTCTATCTGAAGGTGGGCCGGTACGACGACGCGTCCCGGATCGCCGCCCAGCTCAAGGACGTCTACGACCGCACGGCACCCCCGGACCGCGAGGACACCCGGGAGGACGCGCTGGAGACGATGAACCTGGAGGCGGCGGTACGCCGTGTCCAGGGAGACTTCGCCACCGGCGCCGAACTGGACGAGACGGCCTACGACCGGGCCCGCCGCGCCTTCGGCGAGGACGACCCCGCCACGCTGGCCACCGCCCACAACCTGGGCGTGAGCCTCCGGCTCGTCGGCGACTTCCAGCGCGCGCTGGAACTGGACCGGGAAACGCACGCGATGAAGACGCGGCTGTACGGCCGTGAACACCGGCAGTCGCTGATGACCGAGGCGAGCATCGCCATCGACGTCCGTGAGACCGGTGACTACATCGGCGCACGGTCCCTGCAGCAGGCGGTCGTCGACGGCTATCGGAGCATCTTCGGGCCGGGCAACCCCACGACCCTCCAGACTCTCCGGCAGCTGAGCGAGTCCTGCCGCAAGGAGGGCGACCACGCCACCGCGCTGGAACTGGCGCGCGAGGCGTTCAACCAGTTCACCCGCCGCTACGGCGACACCCACCCGGAGTCCCTGACGGCCGCGCTCGCCCTGGCGGTGGCGTTGCGGCACAACGGCGAGCTGGAGGCGGCCCGCGACCGCGGCGAGCGGGCGTGCGAGCGGTTCGGGCGGCTGTTCAGCAGCGACCATCCGCACGTCCTGGCGGCCGACATCGACCTGGCGGTGACCTACCGTCTGCTGGGCCGGGTCGAGGAGGCCAGGCAGCGCGACGAGGAGGCGCTCCGGTTGCTGACCGAACGCCTGGGTGAGAGCCATCCGATCGCGCTGGCCTGTGCCATCAACCTGGCGAGCGATCTGAGCGCGCTGGGGCGGGCGGACGAGGCCCGTGAACTCGGCGAGAAGACAAGGGCGTTGTGCCTGGCGCGCCTGGGCGAGGACCACCCCACCACGCTGGTGGGCGGCGCCAATCTCGCCCTGGACCTCATCGCCGTCGGCCGTGAGGCGGAGGGCGAGACGCTGCACGCGGATGTCCTGGCCCGCTTGGAGCGCGTCCTGGACGAACCCCGGATGCGCTCCGCCGACTCCGGTCCTCACCCGGCGACGCTCCAGGCACGGGCCCGGGAGCGGGCCAACTGCGACATCGACCCGATGCCGCTGTGAGGTGACGGGCGTACGACCCGAGGTGCCGCTCTTCCGGAGGAAGGGCGGCACCGCCGTGTCCGGTCAGTGCGCTTCGGACGAGGGTGAGCCGAGCCAGGTGGCCAGGTGGACAGGGTCCGGTGGGGTGCCGGTGACGCGGAGCAGGGCCTCGTGCACCGCGCGGGCCCGTTCGGGGTGGTGGCTCAGTAGTTGGGCCGCGATCGGGTGCGTGTCCGACGTGGCGAGCGCCCGGCCGAGGCCCGCCCAGGTGCCGGCCCGTCCGGGTTCCACGGCCAGGTGGGCCACGTATGCCTGACGGGCCGCGACGGCGTCGCCGGCGGCCAGCAGGGCGTCGCCGGCCAGTGCTCCGGTGACCCGTGCGGCGGCCTTCTCGGGCTCCTCGGAGTGGCGGTCGTCGTCCGCGCCGGTGAGGCGGTGGCGGACGAGCATCGCCAGACAGTCCAGCCACCGTGCGGAGGGATCGGGCACCACCTCGGGCTCGGCCGCCAGGGCGCCGGGCGGTCCGCTCTCGCCGGCCAGCCAGGCCCGTACCGCCTCGTCCACGGCTGCCGGGGCGGGCCGCAGATGGTGGGCCCGCCAGCGCGCCACATGGTCGGCGACGCAGAGCCGGGCCGCCGCCAGCTGGTCCTCCGGTACGGGCTCGGCCAGCCACTGCGCGCAGCGGTCGCGCAGCGTGTCCAGCAGGGTGATGCCGAGCGGGGTGAGGCGTGGATGACGGTGGATCTGTTCCATCGCCGTGGTCACGTGGGCTCGCCACAGCGCGAACTCGAAGTGCGCCGTCGCGGTCCGCGCACCGGCGGCCCGGCGGTGGGCACGCCAGAAACGGGTGATGCCCACGAAGGCGTAGATGCCCTGAAGGAGCCCTTCGAGCGGGCGGGGGTCGTCCCGCCAGGGCGCGTACCACAGCTCCGTACCGCTGTCGGCGCCCCGGCTCACGAGCGGTGTCAGATGCAGCAGCCCGCCCAGCTTGGTGTGCTGGAACTCGTGCACGAGCGTGACGGCCAGTTGGACGGCGTCGTCCGGCTCCGAGGCCTCGATGCCGCCGAACGCGTCACCTGACGACACACTGCGCGGCCGAAACCTTTCCCTTGTCGGGGTGGGACTCAGGGAGAACACGCCCCGCCGCATCGCGGCGGCCGTCTCGGGCTGGTCCCGCAGCAGCACCCCCCAGGCCCGCTCCAGCATCTGCCGCCACTGCGCCGCGGCCTCCTCGGGCAGCGGCCGCGGCTCGGTCGGCTGCGGATACGTCCGGTACGGGTCCACGTCGTCCAGGGCGACTTCCAGCCGGCGTTCGGCCGGGCCGACCGCGAGCCGGCGCACCGGATGCCACCCCGGCCCCGCCGAGCCCGGCGGCAGCGGTACGGCGACCATGTGCCCCGGCGTCTCGACCACGGCACGTCCGGCTTCGGCCCGCACGGTGGCCGTCGTCCACGGCTCGGCCGAGGGCAGCTCCGCGCAGCCCAGAGTGGGCAGGGGTACCCGGCCGTGCCGGACGGGTACCTCGACGGTGAAGTCGAGCTCCGCGCGTAGCGCAGCCGCGGCGGCCAGTGCGCGGACATGGCCGAGTACCACCGGCAGCGGCGGTTCGTCCTTCTCCGCGGTGCTCGCGCGCAGCCGGCGCAGTGCGGTGGCCAGCCACATCCCGGTCTGCGGATAGATGAGCAGCTCGTCGACGACGGCGGGGGCGCGGCGCTGGGCGGCGCTGAGCAGATCCCACGCCGGACCCAGGTCCGTGGCGTCGTCGAGCATCCGTAAGAGCAGCAGCCGACGGCTGCGTTCGGCCGCGGTCAGCAGGTCCACGGTCGCCGGTCCGCCCTCGCCGCGGGTCAGTTCGGCGAGGCTGCCGGGCGGGACACGATGATGCGGCAGGGACGGCTCAGCACTCATGGGCGGCCCCGTCGTCAGTCGAACGCCTCCACGCCGTCTTTGTCTCCGAAGTCGCTGACACTGGCCAGCGGGTGGTCGATCCCGTGCTGCAGCTCCTCGAGGGACGCGGCGAGAAATCGACTGTCAATGGAGCGCAGTGTTTCAAGAGACACCCCCGCGAGATCGACAAGGCTGGACTCGACGGCGGCCACAGACGGCTCCATGACGGCCAAACCCCTTCCCCCCGGCTGCAATTGCGGATGCGGGCTGCTCACATCCCCCTGATAATGGCCCGCCGTAGCCTGGATGAAACACCACATCCGCGCGGTGCTGCGATATCAGGTCAGCGGTCGTCATCACCGCCGCGGTGGCGCCGGGACAGCTCCACCGCCTCCTCGTTCATACGGGCCACTCCGGCGGAGTCGCCCTCCATCAACCGTATCGCTTCCATGAGTTGGTCCAACGTGCCGCGATAGCGCAGGCAGGTGCGCAGGATCCCGAACACGTCCGGACGCAGCGCCGGTGAGCGGGGGCTCATGGCCGCGATCACCGGATCGATGCTGCCCAGCGCCAGCGCCAGGGTGGTGCGGTCGCTCACCGTGGGCAGTGCGGTCAACGCGCTCACCAGTCCGTCGAGTTCCCGCAGCGGCAGGTCGTCCGGCAGGTGCGCCAGGCTGCCGGGGCCCGCGGTGCCGGGAGAGAGGGCGGCCGGCTCGGGCGGTGACTCGGGCAGTCCGGCGTACCGGTGCAGCAGGGTGAGCTCGGCCTTCGGCAGCAGCTCGTACCAGCGGTCCACGCGGACGGCGGCGAGGCGGCCCAGACCGTCCGAGCGGTGGTGGGCGCTGACCAGCCCGATCAGCGTGCCGTCATGCCAGACCGCCGCACCGGACATGCCCGCCCAGGGGGAGCGGTCGGGTTCGGGGTCCGACTCCGGTGGAGTGACCGCGAGTTCGAGGGTGCCCTCACGGCGGTTGGACAGCACCGAGATCATCCCGGTGGCGTGGCAGGAGTCGCGGTACTGGGAGGGGGAGCCGTCGTCGAGCCGGCGCATCCGGTCCTCGCGCAGCTTGAACCGCGGGAAGCCCAGCGCGCTGCACGGCAGCAGCTCGTCCGTGTCGGACACGGCACCGTACGCGGGCGGCTCGGTCCCGGCCGCGTGGATACCGGGCGGCACGGGCCCGGTGAGCTCCAGGAGCGCCACGTCGGCCTTCTCGGAGGCCAGCATCACGCGCGCGGGCGCGGTCCACTCGTCGGGGCGGTCGGCTTCGAAACGTACGTGCACCTGGGGCCGCTCCCCCTCGGCGGTACGGACGACATGCGCGGCGGTGAGGACGTACGACGGGCCGACGCGGTAGCCGGAACCCCGGCGTCCGGCGCCGCGGCCCTCGGGCCGTCGTACCAGCACCTCCGCCACCCGTGCCGGCTCCAGTCCGCGACGCGCCCGAGTCACCCCGCTCAGCGCTCGCCCTCGGCCTCGTCGTCGCCCACCCACGGCGCACGTCCGCCGCCGCTGCGGGTGCGCGGATCGAGCGTCAGCTTCACCCGGTGGGTGACGCTGTCCGCCATCCGGCCGTCCGCGCCGGTCTCCACCACCCAGAAGCGGATCTTCCCGCCCGCCGTCGCGGACCGCTCCACGACGACGGCCGCCTCCAGCTCCACCGGGCCCACCTCGAAGTACAGGTCCTCCCCTTGCGCGGCGGTGCGTGCCGCGGTCAGCTCGCGGCGCAACTCCTCTATCAGCTCGGCGAGTTCAATCACGTCCGGTCCCTACCCGGACCGCCCTTCCTTCACTCGATCCGGGTGGATTCCGCATTCCTGGATCTGTGTGACTCCAGGCGTGCATTAGGGTCATGCAGCGGCCTGGAAAGTGTCGAAACTGCAAGGTAGTGGCACAAATCAGGCATTGTTCGCATCACTTCACTTCCACAGTCATGGGGACGGCGTCATGGAGAAGTCCGGAGTCGAGTCGGAGCTGATCGACCTCAGCGGCGTCCCGTTGGACATCTGGCCCGCCCTGGACCTGCCGTCCGCCGAGGGCTCGATGCGGCGCCTGCTCAGCCGTATCGACGACCCGGCCGGCAGCCTGGGCGGCTACCAACCACAGCGCGACGAATAGGCACCCTGCATGCAAGAAACGGCCCGACCCCACGTCCTGTCACCGCAGTCGTTCGACGAACTGCTGGGCGGCGGGGGAGGCCCCGCGACAGTGGACGCCCTGCGCGCGAGCGAGCGCAGCTGGCGGCTGCTTGTCGTACGGGCGCTGCTGGACGCGGCCGCGACGGCACCGACCGGCCCGCTGCCCCCGCTCACCGAGGGTTGGCGGCTGTTGTCGCGGGCCTGGTCCGTGGCCACGCCGGAGGTGGAGCGGCTGCTGTCGTATCCGGCGGTCGGCGTGTGGGCGGCGCACACACTGCGCCGGCTGCGCGGCACCGCCGACCACGACGCGCCCCTGTGGGCGGAGGCGGGGCACCTGCACGCACTCGCGGCGAGCGCGGCGGTCCGCGCCGGCCTGGAGTTCCGTACCGACATCCCGGTCCGGCACGGCTGGGCCGTGCTGCCCGCGCTCGGGGCCATGCGGGTGCCCGGCGGTCCGGACTGGACCGTGGTCGAGGTCCTGGCCGAGGACGGGGACGTGACGGTCGCGGGCCGCCGGCTGGGCGGACCGGACTGGCACGCGCCGGCCGAGCTGCGCGCCGACGGGTGCACGCTCCTCCTGGACGACATCGACCCCTATCGCGCCCTGCGCACACCCCGCCTTCCCGAGCCGCTCGACTCCGCCGCCGAGTGGCAGAAGCTGTTCGACTCCGCCTGGGAGATCCTGCACGCCACCGACCGGGAGGAGGCCCGGGCGCTGGCCGACGGACTGGTGTCCCTGGTGCCCCGCCCGCGCTCCGAGCGGTTCCGGCCGCACAGCGCCTCCTCCGGCGACGCCTTCGGCACGGCGGTGGCGTCGGTCCCCGACGACGGCGAGCAGTTCGCCTCGACGCTGGTGCACGAGTTCCAGCACAACAAACTCAGCGCGTTCATGCACCTGTTCACCCTGTACGAGGGTCGGGACACCCGGCTGTACTACGCCCCGTGGCGGGACGACCCCCGGCCGCTGGGCGGGCTCCTCCAAGGGGTGTACGCCTTCTTCGGAGTCACCGCCTTCTGGCGGTGGCGCGACCATCCGCTCGGGCGGTTCGAGTACGCGCTGTGGCGAGCCCAGACCGCCCACGCGCTCCACACGATCGGCCGGTCGGACGGGCTCACCGACCTGGGGCGGCGCCTGGTGGCCGAGCTCGCCGGGCGGCTGGAGCCGTGGCTCGCGGAGCCGGTGGACGGGCGGGCCCGCGCCGCGGCCGACCTCGCGATCGCGGACCACCGCGCGACCTGGCGGGCGTACCACCTGCGACCCGACCGCGGCACCGTCCGGTCTCTCGTGGCGGCCTGGCCCCACGAGGCCCCGCCCGTCGCGCCGGGCCACGGGCCGACGCTCGTCCCGGGGCGGCCGGTGCGTGGCTTCGACACGCGGGCGGTGCTGGCGAGGTGGCTGCTGGCGGACCCGGCCGGGTTCGAGAGGCTGCGGGACGACCCCGGTGCCACGGTGAGCGGGGCGCGGCCCGAGGACATCGACCTCGTCACGGGCCGTACGGCCGAGGCGATGCGCGCCTGCCACGCGCGCATCGTCCGTGGCGAGGGCGACCCCGAGACCTGGGTGGGGCTGGGACTCGCCGCCCGGGCCGAAGGGGACCCCGCCGGCGAGGGACTGCTCGCCCAACCGGAGCTGGCCGCGGCCCTGCACACCGAACTCGACGGACGTGCCGACCCGCTGGAGCTGGGCCGCATGCTCCCGCCGGACAGGCCCTAACCGCGCAGGCGGCGTGCGATCTCCAGCTGCTCCTCCTCCAACGGCCGGCCGTCCTCGATCTCCCACAGGCAGTTCTGCAGCACCCGCCCCAGCGTCCAGGCCCGGGCCCGCGCCCGGTCCAGCCCCATGACGTCGGTCATCGCGTCGAGCCGCCAGTCGATGTCGGCGGCGTCGAAGCGGTTGTCGATGGCGGGCAGCAGGTCGAATCCGGGGTCGCCGGCGAGGGGCTTGGGATCGATGGCGAGCCAGGGGGCGCGGTCGGAGGCCAGGACGTTCTCGTAGTGCAGGTCCCAGTGCAGAAGTCGGTCGCCGGGCTCGTCGACGACCTCCCGCACGGCGGCCGCACAGCCGGCGAGCAGGCGGCGGGCCTGCGGGTCCGTGATCCGCTTCAGCGCCCCCGGCGTCTGCTCCAGCATCGCCCGCGCGATGTCACCGAGCCGCCGCATGCCGTCCGGTGCCGGTACGGAGGTCAGGTGGGCCAGCATGCGGGCGATGACCAGGACGGCCTCGCGGGTGTCGGGGACGTGGGACAGCATGCGGGCGGGGTCGAGGCGTTCGAGGAGCATCGTGCCGGTGTCCGGGTCGTGGTCGAGAAGCCGTACCGCTCCGTCGCCGTCCCACACCCGCAGCGCGACCGGCTCCCCCTCGCTCTCCTCGTCCAGGAGTTGCAGCTTCAGCACGGCCGGGGTGCCGTCGGCGCGGAGCACCGGCAGGACCAGGGCGGCCACACCGTGCATCGGGGTGCCGTCGAGGCCCAGTTCCCAGCGGTCCAGGAAGGCGGCCGCCAGCTCCGGCAGCCGGGCGATGAAGTCCCGGCCCGCCTCGCCGTTGAACTTCGCCTGCGCCGCCGCCAGTCCGTCCGGAATCTCGATCACTGCCCGACCCTAACGCTGCTGCCGGGCGGTCGGGTCAGGCGACCGACTCCGGTACCGGGGGCTGGGCCGCCGCACGGCTTTTCGGGGCCTTCGCTGTGATCATCAGGACTGCCACCAGGCCGGCCAGGAGCATGATGCCGACGGCGCACCGGATGGCGACGGTGTAGCCGTGGACGATGCCCTCGCGGGTCACCTCGGCGCGTTGGGCGGGGCCGGTGAGGTGCGCGGCGATGTAGGTGGTGCTGCCGGTGGTGGCGATGGTGTTGAGCAGGGCCGTACCGATGGAACCGCCCACCTGCTGTGCGGTGTTGACGCCGGCCGAGGTGACGCCCGAGTCGTGCGGGGCGACGCCGGCGGTTGCCGTGGAGAAGACCGGCGTGAAGGTCAGGCCCATGCCGATGCCCATCGGGATCAGTGCGGGCAGGATGTCGGTGGCGTACCCGGAGTGCACGGTGATCCGCGAGAGAAACAGCATTCCGGAGGCGGCCAGGACCATGCCGGGGGCCAGGAGCAGGCGGGGCGGCACGTGCTGGAGCAGGCGGGCCGCGATCTGGGTGGAGCCGATGAGGATGGACGCCGTGAGCGGGAGGAATGCCAGACCCGTCTGCACGGGGGTGTAGTCGAGGACGGTCTGCAGGTAGTAGGTCAGGAACAGGAACATGCCGAACATGCCCATGACGGCCAGCATCATGGTCAGGTAGCAGCCCGCGCGGTTGCGGTCCTTGATGATGTGCAGGGGCAACAGCGGCACGGACGCCCTGGTCTGCCACCACACGAAGACGGCCACGAGGGCCACGCCGCCCGCGAACAGGCCGAGGACCATCGGGTCCGACCAGCCTCGGGACTCCGCCTCGCCGAAGCCGTGCACGATCGCGACCAGGCCGCCGCAGCCCAGCAGGACGCCGGGCACGTCCAGGCGGGCGCCCGCGTGGCCGGGGCTGTCCTGGAGCAGGGCGAAGGCGCCGGCGACCGCGAGGACCGCGATGGGCACGTTGACGTAGAGACACCATCGCCAGTTCAGGTACTCGGTGAGCAGCCCGCCGACCATGAAACCGATCGCGGAGCCGCTGGCGGCCAGGGTGCCGTAGATGCTGAAGGCCCGTCCGCGTTCCCGGGAGTCGGTGAACGTCGTGGTGAGCAGGCTCAGCGCGGAGGGGGCGAGGATCGCGGCGAAGACGCCCTGGAGGGCGCGGGCACCGAACAGCATGCCGGCGTTCGCGGCGGCGCCGCCGAACGCGGAGGCGGTGGCGAAGCCCACGAGCCCGATGACGAAGGTGCGTTTGCGGCCGACCAGGTCGGCGACGCGGCCGCCGAGCAGGAGCAGACCGCCGAACGCCAGGGTGTAGGACGTGATGACCCACTGGCGGTTGCCGTCGGACATGTCCAGGTCGCGCTGTGCGGAGGGGAGCGCGATGTTCACGATGGTGGCGTCGAGCACGACCATCAGCTGTGCGAGGGCGATCACCATCAACCCCCACCAGCGGCGGGGGTCGGGGTCCACGGATGCGCCGGCTTCAGCCGTCCGGGAAGCACTCATCCGGCCAGAAGACCATGAACCGGGGTGTTTTGCGGTGTATTACACCGAGGTCCGGTGGTGCCGTGTCACGGCTCCAGGACGACTTTGCCGGTCGTTCCGCGGGTCTCCAGGGCCCGGTGCGCGGCCGCCGCCTCGGCGAGCGGGAAGCGGTGCACGGCCGGGACGAGACGGCCCTCGGCGGCCTCGGTGAGGGCCCGGAGTTCGAGGGTGCGCAGGGGGTTGGGGCCGCCCGCCTTCTCCAGCATCACCGGGCCGAGGACCTGCTCGGTGACGCCCTCGACGACCAGCGGCTCGCCGCCCTGGATGCCCTCAGCCGACCAGCCGAACACGATGTGCCGGCCGCCGGGGGCGAGCATGCCGACGGCCGTACGGGCGGTGTCGCCGCCGACGCCGTCGTACACGACGGTGACCTTGCCGTCGTAGGCCTGGACCTTCTCGGGCCAGGCCGGGTCCTTGTAGTCGACGGCCAGGTCGGCGCCGTTCGCGGCGACCCGGGCCGTCTTCTCCGGGCCGCCGGCGAGGCCGACGACGGTGGCGCCGGCGTTCCTGGCGTACTGCACGAGCAGGGTGCCGATGCCGCCGGCGGCGGCCGGGATCACGACCACGTCGTCCGGGCCCGGCTCGGCGAACTGCACGATCCCCATCGTCGTGCGGCCCGTGCCGATCATGGCGACGGCCTGCGTGAAGTCGAGGTTCGCCGGGATCTCGTGCAGCCGGTCGGCGCCGGTGACGGCGAGTTCGGCGTAACCTCCGGGGACGAAGCCGAGGTGGGCGACGACCCGCTTGCCGAGCCAGGCCTCGTCCGTGCCCTCGCCGAGCGACTCGACGACGCCGGCGACCTCACGGCCGGGCACGGTCGGCAGCGTGGGGGCGGGGCCGGGGCCCGGGTGGCCCGCCCTGATCGCCGTGTCCAGCAGGTGCACGCCGGCCGCGGCGACGGCGACACGGACCTGGCCGGGGCCCGGCACCGGGTCCTCGACCTCTTCGAGGGTGAGGTTCTCGGCCGGGCCGAAGGCGTGGAGGCGGATGGCGTGCATGTGAGGTCCTGCCTTTCAAGACGTGTCCTTCTGTGGTGGCGTCCCCACCCTTCAGCCTCAAGCGCGCTTGAGGTCAAGCGGCTGCCGGCCGCGCTGCCCCAGCGCCAGGGACACGGCGGTCAGGGCGCTGTTGAAGGACACCTCCGACAGCACACCCGGCGCGGCGACCTGATCGCCCGCCAGGTACACGCCGTCGCCGCGGTCCACGCCGGGCCGGTCCCGCCAAGTGGTGCCGGGCAGGTCCACGGCTCCGGTACGGCCGCTCGCGACCGCCTCCCGCCGCCAGGTGACGCGCTCGCGCCAGCCGGTGAAGGCGAGGTCGAGAAGCTGCTCGGCGCGGGCGATGCCGTCGGCGCGGGACTCGTGCGGGGCGAGCGGGATCTGCCCCTGGATCAGCTGCTCGCCGGCCGGGGCGAGGGTGCGGTCCTGCGCCGTGAAGCGTTCGAGCCAGCCGGGCGCGTCCAGGTCGGACACCACGAAGGCGTCGCCGCGCCGGGTGCGCACGGCGAGGTCGATGAGGGCGGTACGGCCGCTCGGCCAGGTCAGGGAGGCGTTGCCGAGAAGGCGGCGGGCGGCGTCCAGGGAGGTGGCCACGACGACCGGCGTGTCGGTGGGCAGGGTGTCGACGCGGGACAGGGTCTCCATCCGGACGCCCAGATTCCAGGCGCGGGCGGCCATACGGTCGATCACGTTCGCCCAGCCGCCGCGCGGATAGTGCGCCTCGGGCGGCAGCTTGGCGGCGCGGCGCAGCCGCTCCTGGACGAACGCCGCGGACAGCGCGCCGGGGTCGTGGTGGAACAGGGCGACGGCGGCGTAGTGGGCGGCGGCCCGCGCACCCTCCTCGCCCGCCTGTTCCGTGGCCCAGGTCAGGAAGTCGACGTCTACGGGAGCCTGCCGGGCGCTGCGGCGCAGCAGCTTGAGCATGGCGAACGGCGGGGTACGGCGCAGGGCGCCCCGGTGGCGCAGCCGCAGCCTGGCGGCCTCCAGGGGCGGGATGGTCGCCAGGGGGCCGATGAGGTCCCGCTGCTTGAGCCACGCCCAGTGCGGGCCGCCGTTGTAGAGGGCGTGCGGGCCCTCGTTCGTGCGGTACGGGCCCTCGGCGGTCCGGGCCCGCCCGCCCAGGGTGTGGTGGGCTTCGTACACGGTGACCTTGGCGCCCGCTTCGGCGGCGGTGACGGCTGCGGTGAGGCCGGCGAAACCGCCGCCGATGACGGTGATGCGGTGCATGAGTGGGGTCTCCCTCTGCTCGGGTCGCCTCTTTCACGAGTACGACGGATCGAGGGGCCGCGAATGTGACATCGGGGGCCGGCGGGCTCGGCGGGCGGCGCTCCCCGGTGAGGTTTTCCCAGCTCACGCCGATTGTCAGCGGCGGGGTGCAGCATGGGGCCATGGCGAGGACAGGGACGGGCAGGGCCGGCGGAGCCGGTGGGAGCGGTGGGTCCGGTGTGCGGGCGGCGCGGCGGCCGGAGGTGCGGCTGCCGGAGCTGGAGCCGTACGACGGGGGTGAGTTGGAGCCGGACGGGGACTACGACGGGCTGGACTTCCGGGACGCGGACTTCGCCGGGCAGGACGGCGGCGGCGCCCGCTTCATGGACTGTGCGCTCACGGCGTGCGCCCTGGACGAGACGCGGCTGTATCGCGCCCGCATCCTGGACTCCGTCCTCACCGCCCCACGCGGAGTCGGCACCGACCTGGCGGAGTCCACCCTGCGCGACGTCGAACTGACCGACGCCCGCCTGGGTGGCGTACAGCTGCACGGCGCCGCCCTGGAACGCGTCCTGATCCGCGGCGGCAAGATCGACTGCCTGAACCTGCGCCGGGCCCGGCTCAAGGATGTCGTCTTCGAGGGCTGCGTCCTGGTGGAACCCGACTTCGGGGGCGCGGAACTGACCCGCGTCGAGTTCGTGGACTGCGCGCTGAGAGCCGCCGACCTCAGCGCGGCGACGCTGAGAGACGTGGACCTGCGCGGGGCGGCTCCGCTGGAGATCGCCCGGGGAATCGACCGGCTGTCGGGGGCGGTGATCAGCACGGGGCAACTGCTGGACCTGGCACCGGTGTTGGCGGCGGAGGCGGGGATTCGGGTCGAATAAGGGTGACCGGTCAGCGCCGGTCACTTTCAGCCCGTCCGGTGATTGAGGACGAGGCCGTTCAGGCCGAAGCGGGGTCTGGGGGCGCGGCCCCCAGCAGACGCCCGCCACAAAACTCACCGCACCCGCGGAAACCGCGCCTGCAACGACCAGATCACGGGATTGTCCGCGAGGGACTCGTGCAGGTCGCACAGGTCGGCGATCAGATCGTGCAGAAAGTCCCGCGCCTCGCGCCGCAGCTCGGCATGGGAGAAGGTGAGCGGCGGCTCCTCGGCCGGCATCCAGTCGGACTCGATGTCCACCCACCCGAAGCGGCGCTCGAACAGCATCCGGTCGGTGGACTCGGTGAAGTCCAGCTCCGCGCGCTGCGGGCGGGCGGCGCGGGAGCCCGCGGGATCGCGGTCGAGCTGCTCGACGATGTCGCACAGCGCCCACGCGAAGTCGAGCACCGGCACCCATCCCCAGGCTGTGGACAGCTCCCGGTCCGTCTTGGTGTCGGCGAGATAGACGTCACCGCAGAACAGATCGTGGCGCAGGGCGTGTACGTCCGCGCGGCGGTAGTCGGTCTGGGGAGGGTCCGGGAACCGGTTGGAGAGGGCGTAGCCGATGTCGAGCACGTAGGCGATGGTGTCACGCCGCTCATAGGATCTCAGACGTGTCCCGTTTCGCCCGCGTTGTCCCGACCGTCTTCGTCCTCGCCCTGACCGCGCCCGCGTGCGGAACCGGCGGCGCCCAGGGCACCCCGGGCGGCTCCGGTGTCCGCGACCCGTACTTCCCGAAGGCCGGCAACGGCGGCTACGACGTCACCCACTACGACCTGACCCTGGCGTACACCCCCGCCTCCCGCCACCTCACCGGCCGCACGGTGACCACCGCCCGTGCCACCCAGGACCTCTCCGCCTTCAACCTCGACCTCAAAGGCCTGGACGTCGAGAAGGTCACCGTCGACGGCACCACCGCCCGCTGGAACCGCACCGGCCAGGAACTGACGATCCGCCCCCGCGACGACCTCGCCGAGGGGCGCACGTTCCGTGTGACGGTCCGCTACTCGGGCACCCCCGTGACGATCACCGACCCGGACGGCTCCGAGGAGGGCTGGCTGCCCACCGCGGACGGCGCGCTCGCCCTCGGCCAGCCGACCGGTTCGATGGCCTGGTTCCCCGGCAACCACCACCCCTCCGACAAGGCGACGTACGACCTCGCCGTCACCGTCCCGAAGGGTCTGCGGACCGTCTCCAACGGGGAGTTGACGAGCGAGACGACCACTGGCGGTCGTACGACCTCCGCGTGGCGCACCACCGCCCCGATGGCGAGCTATCTCGTCACCCTCGCCGTCGGCCGCTACGACATCACCCGCTCCACCACCGAGGACGGCCTGCCCGTGTACACCGCCGTCGACCCCGCCGAGACGCCGGCGAGCCGCGCGGTTCTGGCCCGCATCCCCGACGTGCTCGCCTGGGCCGAGCACCTCTTCGGCCCGTACCCCTTCTCCTCCGCCGGCGCGATCGTCGAGCGCGTCGGTGACGCCGGCTACGCCCTGGAGACCCAGAGCCGCCCGGTCTTCCCCGGCGCCCCCGACATCCGGCTCCTCGTCCATGAACTCGCCCACCAGTGGTACGGCGACTCCGTCTCCCCGAGGACCTGGCAGGACATGTGGCTCAACGAGGGCTTCGCCACCTACGCCGAATGGCTCTGGCAGGAGGACCACGGCGGCGAGACCGCCCAGCAGATCTTCGACGCCCTGTACACCGGCGACCACTACAACAACCCGGCCGAGAACGAGGCGATCTGGTCGTTCCCGCCCGCAAACCCGCCCGATGCCGCACGCATCTCCGGCCGACCCGTCTACGACCGCGCCGCGATGGTCCTGCACAAGATCCGCCGGACCGTCGGCGACGCCGCGTTCCACGAACTGATCCGGGGCTGGGCGAAGGCCCACCGCCACGGCACCGCGGACACCGAGGACTTCACGGCGTACGTCGAGAAGAAGGCCCCCGGCAAGGACTTCGGCCGCATCTGGGACGACTGGCTGTACGGCGAGGGAAAACCGGACCGCGCCTGACGCGTCCGACCTCAGGGGTACCCCTACTCGGTCGGAGCCGACAGCCCGGGGGAGTGCAGCGGCTTGCGCAGGACCGCGCACGGGCGGCCCAGGCGGCGGTCGCCGCGGTGGCCGATGATCTCGTAGTCGAGGGCCGTCCAGAAGGCGAGGCCCTTGGGATTGTTGTCCAGGACGGCGAGGCGCACGGCGCTGCGGCCCGCGGCGCGGAACCGTTCCTCGACGTGGGACGCGAGCCGGCGGCCGTACCCCTGACGCCGGCCCGCCGGGTCCACCAGCAGCAGCCCGATCCACGGGTCCGGGTCGTCCGGGTCGGGGTGGCGGGCGAGCGTGATGGCGATCCCGGCCAGCCGCTCGGAGGCGCGCGCGAGCAGTACCTCCACGTCCGGGTTCGCCAGTTCCTCCGCCAGCGCGGCGGCCACCTGCTCCGGACGGATGTCGTCCGGGTCCGGGAAGTCACCGCTGAGCGCCTGGAAGTCGCGGTCGGCGGCATACAGCGCGGTGAGTTCGGTCAGCAGCGGGGCCGGAAGGTCGGCGCCGGGCGGGAGGCGCAGGACGTCGATGAGCACGCGGGGCAAACTACCGCGGCACACGACGTGGCCCCCAGCCGTTTCCCGGCCGGGGGCCACGTCACTGTGTGGGCGGGGAACTCAGACGTTCACGCCGAAGTCCTGGGCGATGCCCACCAGGCCCGAGGCGTAGCCCTGGCCGACGGCGCGGAACTTCCACTCGGCGCCGTTGCGGTAGAGCTCGCCGAAGACCATGGCGGTCTCGGTGGCGGCGTCCTCGGAGAGGTCGTAGCGGGCGATCTCGGTGCCGCCGGCCTGGTTGACGATGCGGATGTAGGCGTTGCGGACCTGGCCGAAGTTCTGCGAGCGGGTCTCGGCGTCGTAGATGGAGACCGGGAAGACGATCTTGTCGATGTCGGCCGGGAGACCGGCCAGGTTGACATTGATCTGCTCGTCGTCGCCCGAGCCCTCACCGGTGAGGTTGTCGCCCGTGTGGACGATCGTCTGGTCCGGCGTCTGCTTGTTGTTGAAGAAGACGAAGTGCTGGTCGGAGTACACCTTGCCCTGCTGGTTGACCGCGATCGCGGACGCGTCGAGGTCGAAGTCGGTGCCGGTGGTGGTGCGGACGTCCCAGCCGAGGCCCACGGTGACGGCGGTCAGGCCCGGAGCCTCCTTGGTGAGCGAGACGTTGCCACCCTTGGACAGGCTTACAGCCATGGTCGGGAGTTCCTTCCCTCGATGCGTGCGCTATGCGTGTGCGGTACTGAAGCTACAGCTACCCCTATGAACGTGGAGGGAGGTGCCACGGGTTCCCGGCTCTTTACTTTCTTTACCTTCGGCGATATTCGCGTGACTGGAGCCCACTCCAGGCGGGAACATGTCAGCCATGTCCGGTCCCTACGTCGTCCGAGGCTCCGTCGCGCTCCCCGAGGCCGAGCTCCAGTGGCGTTTCTCGCGTTCCTCGGGGCCGGGCGGGCAGCACGTCAACACGAGTGACTCCCAGGTCGAACTGCGCTTCGACCTCGCCGCGACCGAGGCACTGCCCGAGGTGTGGAAGCGACGCGCACTGGAGCGGCTGGCCGGACGCCTGGTCGATGGCGTCATCGCGGTCCGCGCCTCCGAGCACCGGTCCCAGTGGCGCAACCGCGAGACCGCCGCCGTACGCCTCGCAGCACTCCTCGCCGAGGCGACCGCACCCCCGCCCAAGCCCCGCAAACCGACACGCATACCGCGCGGCATCAACGAACGCCGCCTGCGGAAGAAGAAACAGCGCTCGGAGACCAAGCGGGGGCGGTCGGGCCGCGACTGGGGATAGAACGTGCCCGGGATGCTGTCACGTTTGCCCCGCGGGATCCGTCAAGGCGGTGGAATGCCAATGAATGCCACTGACGGTGGTCCGCTACGAGGGCTGGGGACACAGGACACATGGGCGACGACGACTTCCTTGCCGAGCGCTTCGAGGCACACCGCACGCATCTGCGTGCCGTGGCCTACCGCATGCTCGGCTCGCTCGCCGAGGCCGACGACGCGGTGCAGGAGGCCTGGTTCCGGCTGAGCCGCAGCGACACCCGGGAGGTCGGCAACCTCGGCGGCTGGCTGACGACCGTGGTGGGCCGGGTGTGCCTGGACATGCTTCGCTCCCGCAAGTCCCGCGCGGAGGAGTCGCTGGACGCGGGCGCGCCGGTCCCCGCCGCCGGAGCCGACCCCGAGCAGGACGCGCTGCTCGCCGACTCGGTGGGCGTCGCGCTGCTCGTCGTCCTGGAGACGCTGACCCCGGCCGAGCGGCTGGCCTTCGTGCTGCACGACATGTTCGCCGTGCCGTACGAGGAGGTCGCCGCCATCGTGGGCCGTACGCCGACGGCGGCCCGGCAGCTGGCCAGCCGGGCCCGGCGCCGGGTGCAGGGCGCTCCGGCGCCCGATGCCGATCTCGTACGGCAGCGGCAGGTCGTCGACGCCTTCCTCGCCGCGGCGCGGGGCGGGGACTTCGACGGGCTGCTGGAGGTGCTCGACCCGGATGTGGTGGTCCGCTCCGAGGCCGGTGTGAACACCGGGGCGGCGGCAGTCGCCTCGGGCGCCATCAGCTACGCCCGCCTCGGCCGGACCGGGCGGCCCGCTCTGGTCGACGGGGCCACCGGGCTTGTGGTGTTCTCCGCCGACGGACGCGTCGAGCGGGCGACGATCTTCAGGTTCGTACGGGACCGGATCGCCGTCATCGAGGGCATCACCGACCCGGCAGACCTGTCCCGGCTGGACATCACCCTGGGGTAGTCCACCGGCGCTGAGCTACCCCAGCTGCCGGTACCGCCCCTTGAAGTACGTCAGCGGCCCGCCGTCCGCGCTGGGGAGGCGGGCCGTCAGGACGCGGCCCACCACCAGCGTGTGGTCGCCGGCCGTGACGCGCTGTTCGGTGCGGCACTCCAGGGTCGCCAGGGCGCCGCCGACCAGGGGCGCCCCGGTGGCCTCGCCGCGGACGTAGGGGATGTCCTCGAAGAGCAGGCGGTCGCTGATGCGGCCCTTCATGGCGAAGCGGCCGGCGATGTGGCGCTGGCTCTCGGAGAGCACCGAGACCGCCCACAGGGGCTGCTCGGCGAGCAGGTCGTCCATGCGGGAGCCCTCGCGCAGGCTGACCAGGACCAGGGGTGGGTCCAGGGACACCGACATGAAGGCCGTCGCCGTCATGCCGACGTCCTCACCACCCGGCGCCTGCGGGTCGTCCGGGTCGAGCGGCGGCTCCTTCGCGGTCACCAGGACCACACCGGCCGCCAGCCGGGACATGGCCGCCCTGAACTCGTCGTTGCTCACCCCCACAGCATGCCCGGCGGCATCGGCCGCGGGAGCGGGTTGGGCGGGCGGAGCGGGAGGGCGGGTGTTCAGCACACCGAAACGCTAGTCTCCGGTGCGTGCCCCCGCATCGGACCTCAGCCCGAGCACGGTCGTAGGACCAGCGAAGGACATCGCTACAAAGCTTGCGTTCGGTAAACGCACGGGAAAAACACAGAAACCCCACTCAATTGTTCACGTTCTGCTGTGACTTGAGTCACAAGGGGCATTAATTGTTGACCCTGTGTACCGAGTGGGCAGCGCGCTGTGATTCAGTGGCGGGAAGCTGAAGGACGATACGCCGAAGAGAACCCTTGATTCGCTGCGAGGTCTCGGGGGGAGGGCGAGCATGGAGACCGAGTCGGAGCCGTATGTCCGCCTTGCGTCCCTGCGGCAGCTGCACCAGGCCATGGCGGACATGAACACCGCACGCAGCCTGGCCGACACGCTGCAGACCGTCGCGGACGGCGTCGTCACCGCCCTGGGCTACGAGCTGGCCTGCGTCAACCTCGTCCGCCCGGACGGCGATCTCGTCGTCGCCGCCTTCTCCGGCAACCCCGCCGCCGAGGCCCTGATCACCGGCCGGGTCGGCTCCCGTGAGTCGTGGGAGCGCCGGCTGAGCATGGGCGAGACCTGGGGCGACCTGATCTTCATCCCGCACACCGAGGGCTGGATCCTCGACGACGACGACGTCCCGCAGTGGTACACCGAGGGCCCCGCCCCCCGCTTCGAGGACGAGTGGCACCCCTCCGACCGGCTGTTCGCCCCGATGTACGCGCCGGGCGCCCAGGGCGGCCCGTCCTCCGGTGAACTGATCGGCGTCCTGTCCGTGGACCGGCCGCGCAACGGCCGCCGCCCCGGCGCATGGGGGCGCGAGGCGCTCCAGATGTACGCCTTCCAAGCCGCCATCGCCATCAGCAACGCTCGTCTACGCGCGAATATGCAGCGCGCCCTGGTCCGCCTGGAACGCGAACAGCAGGCACTGCGGGCCAGCGAGGAGAGCTTCCGGCAGGCCTTCGAGTACGCCCCCTCCGGCATGGCCATCGCCGAGATGGGCGGCGACCAGCACGGCCGGATCCTGCGCACCAACGACGCCCTGTGCCGCCTGCTGGGCCGCCCCGCCTCCGCGATGCGCCGCTACTCCTTCTCCGACCTCGTCCACCCCGAGGACATAGGCACGCTGCTGCGCACCTCGGCCGAGGGCGGCCGCGCCGAGCTGCGCCTGGGCCGCCGCGACGGCACTTACGTCTGGGTGTCCCTGCGCAACTCCGTGGTCGCCGACGCCGCCGACGGCCCCCGCTTCCTGCTCACCCACGTCGAGGACATCGAGGAGCGCAAGCGCCGCGAGCTCCAGCTCGCCCACCGCGCCTCCCACGACTCCCTCACCGGCCTGCCGAACTCCGCCGAGCTGCGCTCCCGCCTCTCCGCCCGCCTCTGCCAGCGCCCGCAGTCCGGCCTGCCCGCCGTCCACGACTCCCAGGACGCGGCCTACGGCCACCCCGCCTACGACGCCGGCTTCGACTTCCCGGCGCGCCGGGACGCGTACGACGTCTACGACCACCACGTCCACACCATCGCCCCCGAGGGTGAACACGACGACGGCACCAAGGGGCTCGCGGTCCTCTTCTGCGACCTCGACGGCTTCAAGTCGATCAACGACCGGTTCGGGCACAACGCGGGCGACGCGGTGCTCATCGAGGTCGCACGCCGCCTCAGCAACGGCGTCCGCGACGGCGACACGGTCGCCCGGCTCGGCGGCGACGAGTTCGTGATCCTCGCCGACGGCCTCGGCCGGGCCGACGCCCAGGACCTCGCCGTACGGCTGCGGAACGAGATCATCCAGCCGATCCGGGCCGAGGGGCGGGCCGTCCGGGTCGGGGCGAGTTTCGGTATCGGATGGGCGCACTGCGGCATGACGGCGGACGAGGTGTTGAAATCCGCTGACGAACGGATGTACGTCGAGAAACGGTCTCGTCCCAAACAGCATCGGCGGGCGGGCTAAGACCCAGGTCAGGGGCCCTAGAAGGTCAGAACCCGCCTCTGCTGTCACTCGCGGCAGGTAGGCTCGTCCGCATTGAGGAGACCTAGGGGTCACTCGCTCCACAGTCAGACGGCTGAAACCCGTCGTACATCTGTACGGCGGGTTCTGAGTGACCAGCCCGAGCCATCGTCAATAGGGAGGTGACCTTGATGGCTACGTTCCGTGCAGGTGTGTCGACCCACCAGCCCGTGCTTCCTCAGCGGCCTGCTCTGGAACCTGTACCTGCAGACATCTCCGGGAGCAGAGACGAAACGGGGTACAGGGCCTTGCCTGCTTAGGGCAAGGGAACCGGTACGGGACATGGGCGAGGGGATACCTGCACGCGATCACCTTCGCGAGTGGGAGTCACAGAACACTCGCTTTCGCTGAGTGCGAGAGAACGCGCTGTCGGTGACGACAGCATCATCGCGAGGACAACCTGATGCACGATGACGAGTCCCTGGACATACCGGGGCTGCGGGAGCCGCCACCGAAACCTGGCACAGGCGCGCCCCGGGTGTTCGTTCTGGACCGCAAGGGTCGCCCCTTGATGCCCTGCCACCCCGCCCGGGCTCGCGAATTGCTGCGGAAGGGACGGGCCGCCGTCGCCCGCTACACACCTTTCACCATCCGCATCAAGGACCGCCTACTGGCAGACTCGGACGTAAGTGGCGTCGCAGTCCGGATCGATCCCGGGTCGAAGGCAACAGGTATCGCGGTAACGGACGACATCACTCGGACTTCAGCTACCCATCGTGATGCCACCGTTCTTCGGCGCGGGTTGTACGCGGTGGAACTGCTGCACCGGGGCCCTGCCATCCGGGCAAGTATGGAACAGCGCGCGAGTCACCGAAGGAGACGCCGAGGAGCCAACACCCGCTACCGCGCTCCCCGCTTCGACAACCGGCGCCGCTGCAGCGGTTGGCTGCCACCATCGCTGCAGCACAGGGTTGACACGACATGGGCACAGGTCGAGCGTCTGTCGCGATTGGCGCCGCTGACGGAGGTCCACATCGAGAGAGTCGCTTTCGACACTCATGTGATGTCGGCCGGACGAGGGCTGATCGGGAGCGAGTACCAGCAAGGAACCCTTGCCGGGTACGAGCTCCGCAACTACCTGCTGGAGAAGTGGGGGCGGCGTTGCGCCTACTGCGGTAGGAGCGGTGTTCCCCTGCAGGTCGAGCACATCCAACCCAGGGCCAGCGGCGGGACAAACCGTATTTCAAACCTGACCTTGTCTTGTGCGCCTTGCAACCAGGCCAAGGCATCCCTGCCGGTCGAGGTGTTCCTGAAGGGCAGGCCTGAAGTTGCTGCACAGCTAAAGCAGCAGGCCAAGACTCCACTGAGGGATGCGGCGGTGATGAACGCCACCCGCAATCAGCTTGCCGAGCGGCTCCAGAACCTTGGCCGCCCGGTTTCCTGCTGGTCCGGGGGGATGACGAAGTACAACCGTGCTCTGTGCGGACTGGCTAAGTCGCACACCCTTGATGCCTTGGCAGTCGGCGAGACCGGACCCGGCTGCCGCATTGTGCGCCACCCGTCGCATGTGCTTGTCGCAACCGCTACCGGGCGGGGCAGCTACGCGCGCACCCGCACCGACAAGTACGGCTTCCCACGTCTCGTACTGCCTCGGACCAAGAGCCATCATGGTTTTCAAACGGGCGATCTAGTGCGTGCCGTCGTGCCGACCGGTAAGAAGGCAGGAACCCATGTGGGCCGAGTTGCCGTCCGAGCGTCAGGACGTTTCAACATCCGCACGCGACAAGGTGTCGTGCAGGGTATTGGCCATCAGCACGTGAGTCTGCTCCAGCGTGCGGATGGCTACGGTTATGCCGTCCGCACAGAGGAACGGAGCTTCCAGTCCCCGGCCGGAGCCGCCGGTGTCCACATAGGAGGAGTTCGATGACGCCCGGCAACAACGGCGCGAGCACGCCCGAGGACGACGACCCGTTCGGCTACCTCTACGCCGACGGTCAGGCCAACGGCGCCCAGCCGCCGTCCGGCGGCTACGGCTACCCCGGCTCCGTCAACCGCGTGCGATCGGTCGGCGAGCGGCAGTACGGCCAGCAGGCGGCGCCCACCGCACCCACCGCGCAGTACGGCCAGGCCGTGCCCCAGCAGCAGGGGGCGTACGGCCAGCCGAACCCGCACTACGCCGCGCCGGAGTCGTTCCCCGGCGGCGCCCCCACCGTCCAGACGCAGTCCGCCCCGGGCGGCGGTGGCGGCCGGGGCCGCGGCCCCAACACCAAGGGTCTGCTGATCGGCGCGATCGCGGTGGTCGCCGCCGTCGTGATCGGCATCAGCGTCGCGATGCTCGGCGGTGACGACGACAACTCGGCGGGCGACGACCAGCCCACCACCACGCCGTCGGCCTCCCAGAGCGCGGAGTCGAGCCCCTCGAGCGAGAGCAGCGCGGGCAGCGAGGAGGAGCTGCCCGCCATCGACGCCAGGGCCCTGCAGTTCGCGGGCGGCGCCACCACCGCCTCCGACATCAAGGGCGCCAAGGCGGGCGGCGGTGTCTACGTGACCGGCTTCAACGCCGTCGGCGCCTCGGTCACCTGGACCGTCAACGGCATCCCCGAGTCCGGCAAGTACACGCTGTACGTCGGCTACGGCGTGCCCGGCAAGGACGCCAACGCGACCCTCACGATCAACGGCACGGCCCAGACCCGACCGCTCAACATGGCCAACTTCGCGAAGGCTTCAGAGGGCGACTACGAGAAGGGTTGGACCTCAACGTGGTCCAACATTCAGCTTAATGAGGGCACCAACGTCGTTAAGATCTCCTGTGAGCAGGGCAACTCCTGCGAGGCCAACTTCGACCAGCTTTGGCTTAAGAGGGGGTGGAAGTAGGAGGGGAGCCGTCAGGTTGTAGAACAAGCCCATGTAAAGCCAACGAGGCTCCTGGCGACTACTGGAGTGCAGATTCCAGAAGTGACGACAGGAGCCACGATGTCATCTATCTCTGATGAGAGTAATGAGAACTCAGCTGGCGGTAGTCCACTCGGTGCAGGAGTTGAGGAGCGTGCTGCCCTCGAACCTGGCTACCTGGATGCCGACAGAAAAGATGCCGCTGTCATCATGTGCGTAGGTCACCACTCTCTCGTCATGGCCCTCGCCTCCGTAGTTTGCGTGCCATGACCAGTTCTTCACGGTACCGACGTGATTCTTCGTCTTCAGGCGGATTCTGGCGTGATGGCCATCGGCGCTTGTGTCTGAGATCGTCATGGAGAAGTCGATTCTGTCGGTGGCCCCGTTGAAGTTGTTAACGGTTATGCCACCCCAAGCGCCGGTTGTGCTGCACTGTCCACGGAGCGTTGCAGCCGACGCGGGGGTGGCAGAAAAAAGGCCCAGGAGTAGTGCGGAAGCTGCAACACTCGTCGCCGCCATAAGGCGCTTCTTCATATTTCCTCGAAAATGTATTCGACTGTCAGGGATGCGTCAATCTTGGCTGTCGCTGCCGATCGGTCAAGAGGGTTTAGTGCGCCTGCCAGCTAGCTGGCTAAATTTGCGCCACTGTTCCTTCGCGTGTGTCTGAAGACCGCATCAGCAGTTCCCTGTACACTGCGTCGTCGAACTCGCCCGCCACTGGCGTGAGCACGCTGGCCGCGCTCAGCGCCGCAGCGCGCGCTAGCCGGTCGGGCCATGGCAGCCGCTCCACCAACCCCGACAGCAGGCCCGCGACCGCTGAGTCGCCCGCGCCGGTCGGGTTGCCGTGGGTGCGGTTCGGCGGGGTGGCGTGCCAGCGGCCCTCGGGGGTTACCGCGAGCAGGCCTTCCGCGCCCAGGGAGGCGACGACCGTGCGGGCGCCTCGCCTGCGCGCGTCCTGTGTTGCGCGCAACGGCTCGTGGGAGCCGGTGAGTTCGGCCAGTTCGTCGGCGTTGGGCTTGATGACGTCCGGGCGGGCGGCCACCCCGCGGCGCAGCGGCTCGCCGCTGGTGTCCAGCAGCACGGGCACGCCCGCCGCACGCGCGGTGCGTATCAGGCCCGCATACGCGCCCACCGGCACACCCGGCGGCAGGCTGCCGCACAGGGCCACCGCGCTCGCCGGCGCCAGCAGGTCCTCGTAGGCCTCCAGGAACGCGGACCACTCGGCCGGTGCGATGGCCGGGCCGGGCTCGTTGAGCTGGGTCGTGTCGCCGGTCCGCTCGTCCACGACGGCGATGGTGCGCCGGGTCACGCCACCGATCGGGACGAGCGCGTCGACCACACCCGGCGTGGCGGTGAGGGCGTCCTGCACGATCCGTCCGGTGCTGCCGCCGACGAAGCCGGTGACCGTCACCTCGTAACCGAGCGCAGCCAGAACGCGGGCGACGTTGACGCCCTTGCCGCCGGGGCGTTCGGTCACCTCGGAGACCCGGTGGGTGGTGTGCGGCCGCAGGGACCGTACGCGATAGGTGATGTCGAGAGCGGTGTTCAGCGTGACCGTGAGGATCACCTGGGCCGACCTCCCCCGAAGGTTCGTGCGCTTGTCGTTTTCCGGAGGGTCGATCATGCCAAAGAGACGGCGGTCGGCACAGTCGTCCGGTCGGCCACCGTCTCTTCGGCCGGCTCTCTACTGGCGGATGTATCAGGGCAGTTGGGGCTCAACCACCCATTCTCCCTGCCGCATCACGCCCTTGAGTTCGAAGTCGGCGTCCAGCAGCACCAGGTCGGCGTCCTTGCCGGGTTCGAGGGAGCCGATCCGGTCGTCCAGGCCCAGCAGCCGCGCCGGGTTGGCCGACAGGGCCGCCACCGCGTGCTCCACCGGCAGCCGGTCGATGGTCACCGCCCGCTTGAAGGCGCGGTCCAGGGTGAGCGTGGAGCCGGCGATCGAGCCGCCCTCCACCAGGCGCGCCACGCCGTCGCTGACCTCCACCTCCAGCGGGCCGAGCAGATAGCGGCCGTCGCCGAAACCGGCCGCGTCCATCGCGTCGGTGACGAACGCGACCCGCGCCGGGCCCGCGTGACGGAACGCCAGCTGGAGGGCGGCCGGGTGCAGGTGCGTGCCGTCGTTGATGAGCTCGACGGTCACCCGCTCGTCCTCCAGCAGGGCGGCGATCGGGCCGGGGGCGCGGTGGCCGAGCGCGGGCATGGCGTTGAACAGGTGCGTGGCGACCGTCGCGCCCGCGCCGATCGCCTCGACCGTCTGCTCGTACGTCGCGTCCGTGTGGCCGACCGCCGCGATCACCCCGTGCTCGGCGAGCAGCCGCACGGAGTCGATGCCGCCCGGCAGTTCGGTGGCGAGCGTGAGCATCTTCGCCCTGCCGCGCGCCGCGTCGATCAGCTTGCGGACCTCGGAAGGCTCCGGGTCGCGCAGCAGCTCCTCGGAGTGCGCACCCTTGCGGCAGGGGGAGATGAACGGGCCCTCGAAGTGGATGCCGGCGATGTCGCCCTGCTCGGCGAGTTCGGACAGGAGGCCGGCCCGGTGGGCGAGGAAGTCCATGTCGCCGGTGACCGTGGAGGCGACCAGGGTGGTCGTGCCATGCAGCCGGTGGGTGTGGATGCCCTTGAGGACCTCGTCGACCGTGCCGGAGGTGAAGGAGGCTCCGCCGCCGCCGTGGTTGTGGATGTCTACGAAGCCGGGTACTAGCCAGTGGCCTCGCAGGTCGATCACCTGGGCGTTTTCTGGGGCTGTGCCGGTGATGCGGGTGCCGTCGACGATCACTTGGCCGTCTTTGACGGTTCCCGTGGGCATGACCACGTTGGCGCCGAAGAGGACCAGCGGTGTTCTGTGCATCGCGGGCTGCGGGTGCGTTGTGGCTGGTCGCGCAGTTCCCCGCGCCCCTGAGGGGGTTGCCATCAGGCCGTTTCCTCCTTGCGGTCGGTTGTCTCGAGGAGATCCCAGGCCAGAAGTCCCGCGCCCAGGCAGCCGGCCGTGTCGCCCAGGGCCGCCGGGACGATGGTCGGCAGTTTCTGGAAGGTGACGCGCTGTTTCACCGCGTCCCGCAGCGGTGTGAACAAGGTTTCCCCTGCCTCGGCGAGCCCGCCACCGATGATGAGCGTGCGCGGGTCCAGCAGGGTGAGGGCGGTGACCAGGCCGTCGGCGAGGGCGTTCACGGCGTCCTGCCAGATCCGTACGGCCTTCTGGTCGCCGGACGCGACGGCCTTGGCGCAGTCGGCCGCGTCCGCCTGCGCGTCCCCGGTCGCCGCCGCCCATGCCTCGCTGACCGCCGCCGCCGACGCGAACCGCTCCAGGCAGCCGCGCTGCCCGCACGGACAGGGCGTCCCGCCGGGCCGTACGACGACATGGCCGATCTCGCCCGCGAAGCCGTGCGCACCCGCCTCCACCCGGCCGTCGATGCCGATGGCACCCGCGATGCCGGTGCCCAGCGGCACGAACAGGAACCGGTCCGCGCCTTGCCCGGCACCGATCCGGCCCTCGGCGAGCCCGCCGGTGCGCACATCGTGGCCGAGGGCGACCGGGATGCCGCCGAGCCGGTCGGCGAGGAGTTCGCGCAGGGGGACGTCACGCCAGCCGAGGTTGGCCGCGTAGGCGGCGATGCCGTGCTGTTCGTCGACGATGCCGGGGACGGCGACGCCGGCGGCGGCCGCGGGCGTGCCGAGGTGCTGTTCGCCGTACGCGCGGAGCTCGGCGGCGAAGTCGAGGATGCCGTCGACGACCGCGCCGGGCCCGCGTTCCCGCCCGGTCGGTCGGCGCGCCTGGTGGATCAGGGCGCCGCCCGCCCCGACCAGGGCGGCCTTCATCCCGGTGCCGCCCACATCGAGGGCGATGACGTGTCTCACGGGGGACAGTGTGGCCCGAGGACCCGGAAGAGGTCTAGTCCACTTACGTGGTGTAGACCTTGACCTCGGTTTTAAAAAGTCAGATGTATATTTCGGCAAGGGTGGGCAAGAGCACGTGCAGCGGCGCAGGACAGGAATGATCGCGGTGGTGTCCGCACTGGGCATGACGGCGGCCCTCGGCGGCTGCGGCCTCGGCGGAGACACGGACGACGTGACGCTGCGGCTGGCCGCCGCCGACTACGGCGACAGCGCGGCCAACAGCTCGAAGAAGTACTGGGCGAAGCTGGTCGAGGAGTACGAGGCCGACCACCCGGATGTGAACGTCGAGGTCAGCGTCTACTCCTGGAACGACGTCGACGCCAAGGTGAAGGAGATGATCGAGGCCGGGAAGGCGCCCGACATGGCCCAGATCGGCGCGTACGCCGACTACGCGGCCGACGACCTGCTCTACACCGCCGACGACCTGCTCTCCATACCGGTCCAGGCCGGTTTCTCCTCCGCGCTCGCCAGCGCGGGGCAGGTCAACGGGGTGCAGTACGGCCTGCCGTTCGCCGCCTCCACGCGCCTGCTCTTCTACAACAAGACCCTCTTCGAGGAGGCCGACCTCACCCCGCCCACCACATGGGCGGAACTGGCCGCCGACGCCGCGGCCCTGAAGGCCGAGGGCGTGAAGTACCCCTACGCCCTGCCGCTCGGCTCCGAGGAGGCGCAGGCCGAGACCATGCAGTGGCTGCTCAGCGGGGGCGGCGGCTACACCGACACCGTCGGCACCTACGGCATCGACTCCACGGAGAACGTCGAGACCTTCACCTGGCTGCGCGACGAGCTGGTCGGCGAGGACCTCACCGGGCCGGTCGCCCCCGGCAAGCTCAACCGCGCCGACGCGTTCGCCGCCTTCGCCCGGGGCGAGGTCGGCATGCTGAACGGCCATCCGTCCCTGATGAAGATGGCCGAGAAGAAGGGCGTGAAGTTCGGCATGGTGCCGATGCCCGGCGTGAACGGTGAGAGCAAGGCCACGATGGGCGTCGCCGACTGGATGCTGGCGTTCAAGCAGAACGGCCACAAGGAGCAGGTCGGCGACTTCCTCGACTTCGTCTACAGCGAGGAGAACGTCCTCGCCTTCTCCCGCGAGTACGACCTGCTGCCGGTCACCCACGCCGCGTCCGAGGTCATGAGCGGCGCGTCCGAGGACCAGGACCTCAAGCCGTTCCTGGACGAACTGCCGCTCGCCGAGTTCTACCCCGTCGGCAAGACGTCCTGGGCGGCGGTCAGCGCGGAGGTCAAGAAGCGGATCGGCTCCACCGTGGAGCCCGGTGGCAGCCCGTCGGCGATCCTCGGTCAGCTGCAGTCGACGGCGACCACGGCGGAGAGCTCGGCAGCGGGATAGGTCGCGCTGTCGGTGCCGGGGGTTACGGTTTCGGGCATGGAGCAGGAGCGGCTCGGACGGTGGGAACAGGACATCCTCGCGCTGGAACGCCGGGGGTTTGCCGGGCCCGGTGCGAAGGAGCGGGCGATACGGGAGGAGCTGAGCCTGGCCCCGGTGCGCTACTACCAGCTGCTCAACGCCCTGCTCGACGATCCGCGGGCGTTGGCGCACGATCCGGTGACGGTGAATCGCCTTCGCAGGCTGCGGGAGCGGTGGCGGGCGGGGCGGTGACCGGCGTTTTCTGGTCACCCGGCGTGGTGTGGGCCCCCGCTGGGGGCTGCCGCCCCCAGGCCCCCGCTTCGGCCTGAACGGCCTCGTCCTCAATCGCCGGACGGGCTCAATTTCGCCGACCGGCGTGTAATAGCCCGCCCACGGATATGGTCGCCCTATGGGCAGCCACGAGACCGAACCCCGTACGACTCTCCCGACGCCCTCGACCCCTGCCGGGTGTGACGGGCTCGACGCGATTCTCGCCCGGCCCGGCAAGGCGGTGATCGCCCTCGACTTCGACGGGACGCTCGCCCCGATCGTGCCCGACCCCGAGCAGGCGCGGGCCCACCCCGACGCGGTGCCCGCGCTCGCCGCCCTCGCCCCGAAGGTCGCCTCCGTCGCCGTGATCACCGGCCGCCCGGCGGACGTGGCCGTGCGATACGGCGGCTTCGCGGGCGTACCCGGCCTCGAGCACCTCGTCGTCCTCGGCCACTACGGCGCCGAACGCTGGGACGCCGTGAGCGGCGAGGTCAGCGCCCCCGCCCCGCACCCCGGTGTCGCCGCCGTCCGCGAGGAACTGCCGGGGCTGCTCGAACGGGTGGGCGCCGGGCAGGGCACCTGGGTGGAGGACAAGGGCCACGCGGTCGCCGTCCACACCCGCCGCGCCGCCGACCCCCAGGCCGCGTTCGAGGCCCTGCGCGAACCCCTCTCCGACCTCGCCACCCGGCACGGCCTGATCGTCGAACCCGGCCGCATGGTTCTGGAACTCCGCCCACCCGGCATGGACAAGGGCGTCGCCCTCCTGGAACACGTCCGCGACCTCTCCGCCGCCTCCGTCCTCTACGCCGGCGACGACCTCGGCGACCTCCCCGCCTACGCCGCCATCGACACACTCCGCTCCGACGGCACCCCAGGCCTGCTGGTATGCAGCGGCAGCGACGAGGTCACCGAGCTGAGGGAACGGGCGGACGTGGTGGTGCCCGGCCCGGAGGGCGTCGTAGACCTGCTGACCGCCCTGGCGGCACACATCGGCTGACGGCCTGGCCTGACCTGGCTGTGGGCAGTCGTTCCGCAGGGCGATGGGGGTCCCCCGCTCGAGCGAAGCCGAGAGTGGGGGAGGGTGGGCACAGCCACCAACGCCGGGCACCGTCTGATCAGGCGTTCAGTTCACTCAGCTGGTCCAGAAACCACCGACCGGGCGGAAGCGAAGTCGCCGCCGCCGCCAACCTCTTCGTCCGCTCGGCCCGCTCGCCGACCGACATGCTCAGCGCCTCGTACAACGCCTCGGCCGTCCCGACCACGTCGTACGGGTTCACCCCGATCGCATCCTCCCCCAGCTCCTCATACGCCCCCGCCTCTCGCGACAGCACCAGCACGCACCCCTCGTCGGAGACGACCGGCACCTCCTTGGCGACGAGGTTCATCCCGTCCCGGATGGGGTTGACCAGCGCCACGTCCGCCAGCCGGTACGCCGCCAGCGACCGTGCGAAGTCGTCCTTGACGTGCAGCACCACCGGCGTCCAGCCCGGCGTCCCGTACCGCCCGTTGATCTCCTCGGCCTGCCGCTGCACCTGAGCCGTGTACTCCTGGTACACGGCGAGATCCTGCCGCGACGGGTACGCGAACGCGACGTGCACCACCCGCTCACGCCACTCCGGGTGGTCGTCGAGCAGCTGCCGGTACGCCAGCAGGCCCCGCACGATGTTCTTCGACAGCTCGGTCCGGTCCACCCGGACGATCGCCTTGCGGCCCTCGCCGATCTCCGCCCGCAGCGTCGCCATCCGCTCGTTCACATCGGCCTCGTGCGACCGCTTCCGCAGGAAGTCCGCGTCCGCACCGAGTCCGTGCACCCCGACGCGCGTGTCCCCGAGGCCCCCGGCGAACGCCTCGCAGCACGCGGTGAACGCGTCCGCCCAGCGATGGGTGAGGAAGCCGAGCCGGTCCGCGCCCAGCATCCCGCGCAGCAACTGCCCGGCGATGTCGTCCGGAAGCACCCGGAAGTACTCCGGCGGCGCCCACGGCGTGTGCGAGAAGTGGCCGATCCGCACATCCGGGCGCAGCTCGCGCAGCAGCCCCGGGACCAGGCTGAGGTGGTAGTCCTGCACCATCACCGCGGCACCCTGCGCCGCCTCCTGCGCCAGCGCCTCGGCGAAGGCGCGGTTGTACGCCTCGTACGAGGCCCACTGCCGCCGGAACTCCGCGTCGAAGACCGGCTCCAGCGGCGTCTGGTACAGCATGTGGTGGACGAACCACAGCACGGAGTTGGCGATGCCGTTGTACGCGTCCGCGTGCACGTCGGCCGGAATGTCCAGCATCCGCACACCGGATTCGCCGACCCCGCGCCGCACGGCCTCCCGGTCGCCGTCGCCGAGGGCGGAGCACACCCACAGCGCGCCGGCGTCCGGCCCGATGGCCGACAGCCCGGAGACCAGCCCGCCGCCGCCGCGTCTGGCGGCCAGCGAGCCGTCCTCGCGCACCTCGTACGAGACCGGGCCACGGTTGGAGGCCACCAGTACCTGCGCAGCACCGTACTTTGAAGCCATACGCCTCAACCTAGCCCGAGCCGGATCCGCTCAAACGTACGGAAGGCCGCCCGGCGGGGCCGTATACAACGCCCATAAAACGGTCACGCCACTTTCCGGGCGGCGTACTCGGCGATCTCCACCATCGGCGGACGCTCCTCCGTGTCCACGGAGAACGTACGCGGTTCGAATCCGTCCTCCACCCGTTCGAACTGGGTGAGGGAGGGCCGGATCAGATGGCCGCGGGCCAGCCGCAGCTGGGCCGTGCGGTAGATCGCCGCCGCCATCCGGCCGAGCGCCTGCCCGTCCTGGTGGCGGTGCTTGCGCACCCCGACGTCGACCTGCGCGAGCGCGTCGAGGCCGGCCAGGTGGAGGGAGTCGACCAGCATGCCGAGCTCCACGCCGTAGCCGACAGGGAACGGGAGCTGTTCGAGCAGCGAGCGGCGGGCCGCGTACTCGCCGCCCAGCGGCTGGACGAAACCGGCCAGCTGCGGCCAGTGCATGTTCAGCAGCGGACGGGCCATCAGCTCGGTCACCCGGCCGCCCTGCCCCGCCGTACCGCCGAGCGGACGGTCGTACATCCCCTTGACGAGGTCGACCTCCGGGTCGGTGAGCAGCGGGCCGACAATGCCCGACACGAAGTCCGAGGAGAACTCCTTCAGGTCGGCGTCGATGAAGCAGACGATGTCCCCGCTCGTGACGAGGAGGGAGCGCCACAGGACCTCGCCCTTGCCGGGGACGGCCGGTATGCGCGGCAGGATGTCGTCGCGGTGGACGACCCGGGCGCCCGCGGCGGCGGCCACCTCGGAGGTGCGGTCGGTGGACCCCGAGTCGACGACGACGATCTCGTCGACGAGCGGGAGCTGCTGCATGAGGTCGTGACGGATCACGGCGACGATGTCGCCGACGGTCTCCTCCTCGTTGAGTGCGGGCAGCACGACACTGACCGACTGGCCCGTCGTGCGTTTGGCGGCCAGGATCTTGTGGAGCGGGCGATCGGTCAGGGACCAGGAGCGGGTGCTCAGCCAGCGCTCGACTTCTTCCAGCACAGCTTGCGGCTCCTCTGCGTTCTCCAGGCGAGGGGGGTTGTGATCCATCTCGCGGTTCGGACGACTATCTCAACTGTCCTGGCCTTCGGTTACAGTCTTGAACAACGCTGATGACCATCGCATGTCGGGGGTTGTTTGCGTCTACAACCACATACAGCTCATCCAGAGGGGCAGAGGGAAACGGCCCGATGAAGCCCCGGCAACCCTCCAGCCGGTTCTTGTCACGCAGACGTGGTGAGGCTCCCGGCTAGGGAAGGTGCCAATTCCGTCTCACGGCGAGATGCGTCGTGAGGAAGATGAGGAGAAAGGGCCTCGCCTCACATGGCTGTGCAGACTGTCGCAAGCACCAGCACCCCCACCGTCGATCTCGGTCCCGCCGCCGCGCTGTCCTGTCGCGAGTGCGGCCACCGCGTACCGCTCGGCCCGGTCTTCGCGTGCGAGGAGTGTTTCGGCCCGCTCGAGATCGCCTACGACTTCTCCGCATACGACGCCGAGGAGCTCCGCAAGCGCATCGAGGCGGGACCGTCGAACATCTGGCGTTACGCACCCCTGCTGCCCGTCCCCGCGGACGTGGCTGGCAAGCCGAACCTGAACCCGGGCTGGACCAAGCTCGTCAAGGCCGACAACCTCGCGCGCGAACTCGGCGTCACCGGCGGGCTGTACGTGAAGGACGACTCCGGCAACCCGACCCACTCCTTCAAGGACCGCGTGGTCGCCCAGGCCCTGGAGGCCGCCCGCGCCTTCGGCTTCACCACCCTGTCCTGCTCCTCCACCGGCAACCTGGCCGGTGCGGTGGGCGCCGCGGCGGCCCGCGCCGGCTTCCGCTCCTGTGTGTTCATCCCGCACGACCTCGAGCAGGGCAAGGTCGTCATGGCCGCGGTCTACGGCGGCGAACTCGTCGGCATCGAGGGCAACTACGACGACGTGAACCGCTTCTGCTCCGAGCTGATCGGCGACCCCGCCGGCGAGGGCTGGGGCTTCGTCAACGTCAACCTGCGGCCGTACTACGCGGAGGGCTCCAAGACCCTGGCGTACGAGATCTGCGAGCAGCTCGGCTGGCAGCTGCCCGACCAGATCGTCGTGCCGATCGCCTCCGGCTCCCAGCTCACGAAGATCGACAAGGGGCTCCAGGAGCTGATCAAGCTCGGGCTGGTCGAGGACAAGCCGTACAAGATCTTCGGCGCGCAGGCCGAGGGCTGCTCGCCGGTGTCGGTGGCCTTCAAGGGGGGCCACGACGTCGTCCGGCCGCAGAAGCCCGACACCATCGCCAAGTCGCTGGCCATCGGCAACCCCGCGGACGGGCCGTACGTCCTGGACATCGCCCGGCGCACCGGCGGTGCGGTGGAGGACGTCACGGACGCGCAGATCGTGGACGCCATCAAGCTGCTGGCGCGGACCGAGGGCATCTTCGCGGAGACCGCCGGTGGAGTGACCGTGGGTGTGACGCGCAAGCTGATCGAGAACGGTCTCCTCGACCCGGCCCTCACCACCGTCGTCCTCAACACCGGCGACGGTCTCAAGACGCTGGACGCGGTGGCCGGCACCGGGCTGACCGCGACCATTCGTCCCAACCTGGAGTCGTTCCGGGAAGCCGGCCTCGTCTGAAGTCCCGCGCCCCTGGGCCCGTTCACCCGACCGGAGGTCATTTCATGAGCGTCACCGTCCGCATCCCCACCATCCTGCGCACCTACACCGGCGGTCAGGCAGAGGTCGCCGCCGAGGGCGCGACCCTCGCCGAGGTCATCGCCGATCTGGAGAAGAACCACACGGGCATCTCGGCCCGCGTCCTGGACGACCAGGGCAAGCTGCGCCGCTTCGTCAACGTGTACGTCAACGACGACGATGTCCGTTTCGAGCAGGGCCTTCAGACGGCGACCCCGGACGGTGCGGGCGTCTCCATCATCCCGGCGGTCGCGGGCGGCTGATCCGCTCCTGCGTTACCGTGAGTAACGCCGGTTACGCAATGTTCATCGATTTGCCCCCTCCGTGAGAGAAGCGGAGGGGGCAATTCAGTGTGATTGAGCGCGGTACAGTTGGGGAAAGCACTGCGACCCGCATGCCGGACGCATATGAGTTCCGGCTCCGCGTGCGATAAGAAGCAGCCAAAATGTGTGGCTCTTTTGCGTCTTTCGTTCCCTTTATGGGGCCCGACTTGCCCTGAATTCGGGCGAATTCTCCGCAAATTCCCGGCCCTCGGTGCCCAGAATTCTCGTCCGACTGACCTGTTGCAGACGGCAGTTGGACAGATACATTCGGCCGCGGTCGACGCGTTCCGGCGCACGCCCCCAACCAATGGGGGGTGAGGTCTGACCCGGATCCGCGAAGTGTGGATCTGTGCAAGGGCCAGTAATAGGGGAGTTAGGCATGGCTCAGGGCACCGTCAAGTGGTTCAACGCGGAGAAGGGGTACGGCTTCATCGCGGTCGACGGTGGTGCGGATGTTTTCGTCCACTACAGCGCGATCCAGATGGACGGATACCGCACCCTGGAAGAGGGTCAGCGGGTCGATTTCGAGATCTCGCAGGGCCAGAAGGGGCCGCAGGCGGACATGGTCCGGCTCGCGACCAGCTGAAGCACGCGCCGACTGCAGCGACGTTCTTCTGTTCGTCTTCGAAGGGCTCGCACCTCCCGGGGTGCGAGCCCTTCGGTCTGCCCGGAGGTCGGCCTCGGTCCGTGGGAGGCGCTTGCACTCGGCAGGGGCGAGTGCTAATCATTGGCGTTAGCACTCTGAAGGTGAGAGTGACAAAGAAGGACCGAGTCGGTGAGGCCGCAGGCCGGGTGGGGCAAGGAACCACAAGGCAGGCGAGCCGTCCGTCGCGGGCGCGGGCGCGGTCCGAAGTAATCACCCCCAGTCCTGGGAGGACCACTTCACATGGCCAAGATCATCGCGTTCGACGAGGAGGCGCGGCGCGGCCTCGAGCGCGGCATGAACCAGCTCGCGGACGCCGTCAAGGTCACCCTCGGCCCCAAGGGCCGCAACGTCGTCCTCGAGAAGAAGTGGGGCGCCCCCACGATCACCAACGACGGTGTCTCCATCGCCAAGGAGATCGAGCTCGAGGACCCGTACGAGAAGATCGGCGCCGAGCTGGTCAAGGAAGTCGCCAAGAAGACGGACGACGTCGCCGGTGACGGTACGACCACGGCGACCGTGCTCGCCCAGGCCCTGGTCAAGGAGGGCCTGCGCAACGTCGCCGCCGGCGCCAACCCGATGGCCCTGAAGCGCGGTATCGAGAAGGCCGTCGAGGCCGTCTCCGGTGCGCTGCTCGACCAGGCCAAGGAGGTCGAGACCAAGGAGCAGATCGCCTCCACGGCCTCCATCTCCGCCGCCGACACCCAGATCGGCGAGCTCATCGCCGAGGCGATGGACAAGGTCGGCAAGGAAGGCGTCATCACCGTCGAGGAGTCGCAGACCTTCGGTCTCGAGCTCGAGCTCACCGAGGGCATGCGCTTCGACAAGGGCTACATCTCGGCGTACTTCGCCACCGACATGGAGCGCATGGAGGCGTCGCTCGAGGACCCCTACATCCTCATCGCCAACTCCAAGATCTCCAACGTCAAGGACCTGCTCCCGCTCCTGGAGAAGGTCATGCAGTCGGGCAAGCCGCTGCTGATCATCGCCGAGGACGTCGAGGGCGAGGCCCTGTCGACCCTGGTCGTCAACAAGATCCGCGGCACCTTCAAGTCCGTCGCCGTCAAGGCCCCGGGCTTCGGTGACCGCCGCAAGGCCATGCTCGGCGACATCGCCATCCTCACGGGCGGCGAGGTCATCTCCGAGGAGGTCGGCCTCAAGCTGGAGAACGCGACCCTGGACCTTCTGGGCCGCGCCCGCAAGGTCGTCATCACCAAGGACGAGACCACCATCGTCGACGGCGCCGGCTCCGCCGACCAGGTCGCCGGCCGGGTCAACCAGATCCGCGCCGAGATCGAGAACAGCGACTCGGACTACGACCGCGAGAAGCTCCAGGAGCGCCTGGCGAAGCTGGCCGGCGGCGTGGCCGTCATCAAGGCCGGTGCCGCCACCGAGGTCGAGCTCAAGGAGCGCAAGCACCGCATCGAGGACGCCGTCCGCAACGCGAAGGCGGCCGTCGAGGAGGGCATCGTCGCCGGTGGTGGCGTGGCCCTGCTCCAGGCCTCCCAGGTGTTCGAGAAGCTGGAGCTCGAGGGTGACGAGGCGACCGGCGCCCAGGCCGTGAAGCTCGCGCTCGAGGCCCCGCTGAAGCAGATCGCCGTCAACGCCGGCCTCGAGGGCGGCGTCGTGGTCGAGAAGGTGCGCGGCCTGACCCCGGGTCACGGCCTGAACGCCGCGACCGGTGAGTACGTCGACCTGGTCAAGGAAGGCATCATCGACCCGGCGAAGGTGACCCGCTCTGCTCTGCAGAACGCCGCCTCCATCGCCGCGCTGTTCCTCACCACCGAGGCCGTCATCGCCGACAAGCCGGAGAAGGCCGCCGCGCCCGCCGGCGGCGGCATGCCGGGCGGTGACATGGACTTCTGATCAACTTCGGTTGATCAACCGTCCGTTGGACCGAGGGCGGCACTCCCTGCCAGCAGGGGTGCCGCCCTCGGGCGTGTCCGGGGTCACGCCGGAGCCGGGGAGGCGACGGAATGCGGGGTCCTACGAGTCCGTTGAAGTGCGTGCGCAAGTAATGCATGTGCATGTACCGGCCCGACTCACTCCCAGGAGCTTCACGTGACCGTTCCCGCGTCCTCCGACTCCCGAGCGGCCCAGGTCCTCGCGCGCCCCTTCACCGTGGGCGGCCTGACCGTCCCCAACCGCATCGTGATGGCGCCGATGACGCGCTCGTTCTCCCCGGGCGGCATCCCCGGCGCGGACGTGGTGTCGTACTACTCCCGCCGCGCGGCCGCGGGCGTCGGCCTGATCGTCACCGAGGGCACCTACGTCGGCCATGACTCCGCCGGGGAGAGTGACGACATCCCGCGCTTCCACGGCGAGGAGCAGCTGGCCGGCTGGGCGAAGGTCGCCGAGGAAGTACACGCGGCCGGCGGTCGGATCGTGCCGCAGCTGTGGCACATCGGCATGGTGCGCAGCACGGGCAAGCCGCCGTTCCCCGAGGCCCCGGCGGTCGGCCCGTCCGGGCTGCGCCTGGACGGCACGGAGGGCGCCGGCAAGGCCATGACCCAGCGGGACCTGGACGACGTCATCGCGGCCTTCGCCGAGGCCGCCGCCGCGGCCGAGCGGATCGGCTTCGACGGCGTGGAACTGCACGGCGCCCACGGCTACCTCATCGACCAGTTCCTGTGGATGGGCACCAATCGCCGTACGGACGCGTACGGCGGCGATCCGGTGGCCCGTACGAAGTTCGCGGCGGAGATCGTGGCCGCCGTCCGCGAGACGGTCTCACCGGACTTCCCGGTCCTCTTCCGCTACTCGCAGTGGAAGGGGGGTGCCTACGACGCGCGGCTCGCCGAGACGCCGGAGGAGCTGGAGGCGATCCTGACCCCGCTGGCGTCGGCCGGTGTCGACGCCTTCCACGCCTCTACGCGCCGCTACTGGCTCCCGGAGTTCGAGGACTCGGACCTCAATCTCGCGGGCTGGACGAAGAAGCTGACCGGCAAGCCCGCCGTCACCGTCGGCTCGGTCGGCCTGGACGGCGAATTCCTCGAGGCCTTCCAGGGGAAGGGCGCCGCGGTGGGCAGCCTCGACAACCTCCTGGACCGCCTGGAGCGCGACGAGTTCGACCTCGTGGCCGTCGGCCGCGCGCTGCTCCAGGACCCGCAGTGGGCGGCGAAGGTGCTGGCGGGCCGGTTCGACGAACTGGCCCCGTACGGCGCGGCGTCGCTGGCCTCGCTGAGCTGACGATCGGCGACGGTGGGTGGCCCCGGCGATCACGTGATCGCCGGGGCCACCGCCCTTTTGGGCCCTGTTCTCGTATAGCTGCCGCCATCCGATATAGCTGCCGCCATCCGACGAGTAGCTCTCTGTAGTCACCTGACGCTTTTGCGGCGCCTGATCCAACGTGTCGTGACATTGCAGCCGGTGCGGACCGCAGTGCCCGAGCGCCTCGGCCAGCGTCCAGCAGTTGATCCGCTCCAGCCCCATCAGTACCGCCTCGACCGTCTCCCGCAGCGTCCGCCGCGTCTCACGGCGTGGAAAGCAGTCCGCTACCAGCCCCATGGCCGCCCCGAAGCCGTCCCGCCACACCGCCTGCGCTACCGTGACCTCCACGGCCACCGCGTCCTGATTCGTCGTCACAAACGGTCATGATCACGGTGGCCGTACCCATGCCCGCAAGCAGCCTCGTGGAACCGCTGACCAGCCCGGATCCGTTACCGATCACGAACTACAGCTGCCGTGTCTGTGCCGACGGCGCCCGACGACGGAGTTCGGCGTCGACGTGCTCGGTCAGCAGTAGCACGTCGCGTGCACACGCCAGCACCCCAATCCGGCTTGGTGCCGCGATCTTCCGCCCGGATGGCGAGAGCATCGACTTCTCGGTGTACCCGGTCGACAGTCCGGCCGCCGCTATGGAACTCCGGACCGAGCTTCAGTGCCGGTTCCCCAAGGTGACGATCGCGTGGAAGCCGGAGGTGGTGGACAGCCTCGACCGTCAGCGTGCCGCCGCGCACCGCGTGCTCGCCCCCGCCGCCGTGGACCGCAACCAGCCATCTGGTGCGTTCCACGGCGTGATTTGGCCATTCATGCGTGATCTTGTTGGGGAGAACCTTTGGCCTATACATGATCAATCAGTGATCTCGGGCGGCACAAGAGCCGCATCGGTTGACTCAAGGGGAGGGAAACACTCATGCGCAGGATCAGGCGATAGCCGGCATAGCGCTGGCCATCGGCATCGCGGTGCCCACCACCAGTGCCATGGCGCTTAGCGTCACCGGCGGTGGCGTCACTGCTACCAGCCCGTGGAACAGCGACAGCGGGCTCATCTCCGTCTATGACGGCAGCAACGACGGTGACCCGGGCAAGGCCGAGTACTACCGGCAGGACAGCGCCGGTACCCTCCGCACGCTGTGGAACCACAGCGGTTCCGGGACCCGCGTGATCTCGGGTGACGGCTCGAAGGTCATCAAGTTCAAGGCGTGCGACGAGAACGACTGGGCTGAGGACGACTGCTCGGGTTGGGTTGCTCCGTAACCTGGCGTCACCGCAACACCGTCCGCCGGGCAAGCCGCACTGCGGTTTGCCCGGCGGTACCCGTTTCCTCTTCGCTTGCCTTCTTCAAGAATATGGACGTGCTGTGACCCACACACCGCAGCTGGGCGATGGCCTTCGGGTAAAGGGCTTGACCTATCAGGTCGAGGACCGCGTACTCCTCAACAACGTCGACCTCACCGTGGCTCCAGGGGAGTCCGTGGCCATCACGGGGCCCAGCGGGTCAGGCAAGTCCACACTCCTGATGTGCGTACTCGGCCTGATCAAGCCCGACTCCGGCACGATCACCGCTGGAGGGCACCGTCTGACCGGTCTGCTGCCCGGCGCCCTGGCCAAGGCCCGTCGCAAACACCTCGGCATGGTCTTCCAGTTCGGCGAGTTGCTCCCCGAACTGACGCCCGTGGAAAACGTCGCACTGCCCATGCTCCTGGACGGCTCCGACCACCACCAGGCCTACGAGGCCGCCATCCGGCTCCTCGATGAACTCGATGTTCCCCACGGCACCACCCCTACGGGGATGCTCTCCGGCGGAGAACGCCAGCGCACCGCAGTGGCCCGGGCCCTGATCGCGCAGCCGTCGGTGCTGCTGGCAGATGAACCAACCGGTGCACTCGACCCCAAGGCGCGTGAGAACGTTGCCGACCAGCTGTTCCGACTCTGTCGTGAACGCCACTGCGCGCTCCTGGTCGTCACCCACGACCCCTCCATCGCCGAACGCGCCACAGATGTGTTCCAGCTGCAGGAGAGCACTCTCCTCCCCACCCACCGAGGAACCCCCGCGTGACCGGCTCGCCCCCCGCCCAGACCCGCCGCCCGGGCCGACTGTGGATCCAACTCCTCAGAGTCGGTCTGGCCGCAGCACGAACGACGCCCGGCACGCGACTGCGCTTTTGGGCATTGATGGCAGCCTCGGCCGCCATGGCCCTGACCGCCCTGGCGTTTGCCACCACCACCGCCACGTTCGACGGACGCACCCAGCGCGACACTGCCCGCGGCCCCATCGTGACCGGCAGCGCCCAGCAGGCCACCGCCCTATGGAAGGAAGCCGTCGACTCCTTCGGTACCTCACCACACGGCGTCATCTACATCGAGCCGCTCGCACCCAAGAGTCCTCCACCGCCAGGGCTCTCCCACTGGCCCCGCCCCGGCGAAGCCTTCCTCTCTCCCGAGCTGGCCCGGGCAGCTGAGGACTACGACAGCCTTGACCGTTACGGCCACTACGCCGGAACCATCAACCCGCAGGGGCTGAGATCGCCCTCCGAGCGTATGGCCTATGTCCGCCCGGCCCACCCGCTGGCTGACCCCACAGCAGAGTCCTGGCAGTACATCACCGGCTTCGGCCAACTCTTCCCGATGAACCAGGAGACCTATCCCCACACGGCGGTCGAAACCGGCGGTGCTATCGCCGTTTTGATGGCCGTACCCGCCCTGGCACTGCTGGTTGTGGCCACCCGCGTCGGATCGGCGACCCGTGACCGCCGAAGCCAGCTCATCAACGCCCTGGGCGCCTCTTGGGCCCACCGAGCCGTGATCAACATCGGGGAGGCCTTCGTACCGGCCGCTGCCGGAACCCTGGTGGCTCTCATCCCGGCCGCACTGCTGCTGGCCACCGATGTCCGCCTGCCTGTCACCGGCTACATCATCAACACAGCCGACACGCGCCGGGCGTGGCCCGAACTGTCCGGCGCACTCGCCGTATCCCTGGTCCTTACCCTGCTGCTCGTCGTGATCCTGCACCGGGTGCAACGCTCCAAGACGGCCACCCGGCCAAGCACATCCACTTCACGGCTGCCGAAATGGCGCCTGGCCCTGTGCGTGGTCGGCGTCCTGGCGATCGCCTTCAGCCAGTACGCCCCCAAGGGCCCGGACATCGCTATCTTCCTGGCTGGCACCGTCCTGATGTGGGCCACGCTGCCCTCAGTGATCGCCCAGCTATCCATCGCCAACGGCAAACGCATCGCCGCCAGCGGCTACCGCAACGGGAATCCCGGCCGGCTCATCGCAGGCCGCTGGACCGCAGCCCACCCGGGCGTCCTGGTGCGCCTCTCCGTGGTCTTCATCATCGGCATCGGCCTCATCAGCCACCTCCAGGTCTGGAACAGCCGCCTGGGAGACAGCGCCGCCGCCGCACAGCGGATCACCCAACGCGTCGGCGACACTCTTTACACCGTCCACAGCAGCACTCTCACCTCCGGCGCCGTCAAGAACTTCTCACGCGACCTTCCCGACGGGACGCATCTCCTGGTCGCGACCACCCATCCTGAAGGTGACCACCCTCGCATCGACCTGGCGGGATCCTGCCCCGACCTGAAGTCCCTGCGCCTGCCCTGTCCGGCCACCGCACAGCAGGTCGCCACGAGCGATCCCCGGCTGGAAGAACTGGCCCGTCCCTACGCAGGCAACCTCACTGTCCGGGCCGTCAACGGCGACTTGCCCGTCAGCCAGATCAACGGGTCCCTCATCGTCACCACCGATGAACCCGGGCACCGTGCCGAGATCGAGAAAGCCGCCTACGCTGCCCACCCCGGCATCAACGTCGACACCCCCGGAGAAACCTGGGTGATCGGCGCTCAACAGAAGAACACGCTCAACAACTGGCTCTTCCTCTTCGGCGGCACCGGCCTGGCACTGCTGCTCGTGGCGGGGCTGATCAGCGCCGCCGCAGAGTTCGTACGCATCAGGGCGGGGCTGGCACCACTGAGCGTTCTGACCGGCAACGACCAGGTCTTTCGAACGATCGCCCTGTGGTACCTGACTGTGCCGCTGCTGACCGCGACCGCCCTCGCGACCTTCATCACCAACTGGCACTCACTGTTCTTCGTCATCTCCCTGCGGGAGGGCAGATTCTCCTGGCCGGTCCTGGCCACCGCAGCCACCGGCTTCTCCCTGGCCGCCGTGGCCATCGGCCTCCTCGCGGCGCATTCCGCCCGACGCGCCGCACCATTCTGGAGACCAAAAGCAGACTGAGTGGGCTGCTTGGGATGTCCGGGTTTCGTAGAGACAGGTGATCTTGTTTCGGGGGCCTGCGGAGTGGACTGTCGCCACCAGTCGCAGTCGTGCTCCGCGTACGGTGCACAATCGAGGCGGAGTGAAGCCGTTCCTCAGCTGGTGAGTTGGAGCTGCCCGGCCTCAGTGAAGGCGGTAGCCGAACCGCAGCTCCTGCTCACCCGCAACACCGCTGGCGGCTTCATCACCCGGTTGGACGACACCGCCCGCTACAGCGTCGGGTGACCTCCCCCGACGCGACGCGGACCGCACGTGCCCCGGACGCCTGGGCGTCCGGGGATATTCAGCGCACTCACTCGTATTCGTCGTCCGCGTCCCACCCAGCGTCGCCGTCGCAGTTGAGCAGGTCGTTGATCTCGTCCCCGCTGAGGACGTCACGCACATCGCCTATGCTCCTCGTGATCCCGCCCGGTCCGCAGGAGACGTCGGCTTGACAGCCTCCGTGTCGGGTGTGGTGCGGGGGCCGGGAACCGCCGCCCCGAGAGCCAAGTCGAGCCGGTTGTTCATGTCCAGCTCGAACCGGCCGTAGGGGTTGACATGCGTCCAGAACAGCGGGGACAGGGCCCGCCGGTCGGCGTCGGTCAGGCGCTCGGCCCACTCGGGGGCAGCGAGGATCTGCTGAAGCAGCAGGGTATTGACGTAGACCAGGGCTGACTGCAGGAGGTGCAGGGCGAGCATGGATACCTCCTGGGACTCCTTGTCCTGGCCGGTCAGGTCGCCGTCCTTGCCATAGAACAGGTCCTTGTTCGCGCTGTTCCATTTCTCCACCACCTGCAAGCCCTCGTGGATCTCCCGGCGCATCTCGGTATCGGCGAGGTAGTTGCAGATGAACGCCGTACGCACCGCCCGCTCCAGCTCCTCGATCGCCCGGTAGGTGGGTGCTTGGGACCGCCGCGGGTGAAGCGCCGCAGCACCTGCTCGGCCTCCGCCGTCCCCAGACGCAGCGCGGTGGTGTACTTCACGATCTGGTCGTACTGCTGGCGGATCAGCTCCCAGTCGATGGTGCGGGTGGACAGCACCGGCGCCAGGGTGGGCCAGTTGTCGTCCTCCCCGGCGGCCGGCCGGTACAGCCGGGAGGAGCCGATGTCCTTCAGCCTGGGCATCAGCTTGAAGTCGAGCATGTTGGCGAAGGCGAACCCGACGATCGAGGCGCCGTGGGTGTCGGTGTACTGCCGGTCAACGACCATCTCGGTGCAGTGCCGCAGCACGCCCTCGATCATCGCGGCGACCTCGGAGGCCGAACAGGACTTCAGCTGGGAGTAGATGCACACCGACTTCCGCTCGACGTGCCAGTAGATCATCACCCCGAGCCCGCGGTAGCGCTGGTGCCACTCGGTCATGAAGTTGCTCGAGCAGGCACCGAACTTGCGGCCGTCGGACGCGCACGCCGTCCCCGTGCCCCACCACGCCTCGTCCCGGGCAGCGAAGGTGGCGTTGACCAGCTTCGTCACCGCCGCCCGCAGGTTGTCCCGGTTGACGAACAGGTGCCGCACCCGGCGCAGGACCGCCTCCGACTCGCCGTGCTTGCCGGTGGCCACCACCCGCTTGATGCCCATGTTCGTGCCCAGCGCGAACAGCACCAGCAGCAGCCGGCGCCGCAGCACATGCCGCGGCAGTCGCTCACTGGTGGCCACCGAGGCGAACTCCGACGTGAAGCCGGTGTCGAACTCGGCCTCCTTGAGGATGTCCAGGAGGTCGATGGTCCCCCAGCGCCGTTCCATCTCGGCCTTGACCGCGACCAGGTTCTCCGGCTCCTCCAGCTTCGGCTGAGGAGAGACCTTGATCCACGGCTCGCCGTGCCGCCGGGTGATGCTCACCCCGCCGGTGGTGTCCTCCACCAGCGCCGTCTCCAGCCGGTCCAGGGACGCACGCAGCCGGCCCTGCAAGGCGGCGATGAACGCCTCCGGATCCTGCGGCTGGCGGATCGCCGCGTAGTGCACGTCTCGGTTGTCCTCGAAGTCCTGCGGCAGGTCGTCCTCCGGATTGCGCCACCGGTTCGCCCCGGCCACCCAGATCTCCCGCCGCCGCAGCGCGTCCCGCAGACAGGCCAGCACGCACAACTCGTACGGAATGCGCTCCACCCGGCCCCGCTCGTCCACCACCGTCGCCCGCCACTGCTCGGGCACCACCTCCTTCAGCGGAATCCGCTCCGCCTCGTCGAAGAACGCGCCCCGGGCTCGGCATGGCGGCCGGCCTGGTCTGCCTGCTGCTGGCGATCTCCAAGGGCGCCGACTGGGGCTGGACCAGCGGCACCACGCTCGGCCTGTTCGCCGCGGCCGTCGTCGTCCTGCTGGTGTGGGGCTGGTGGGAGCTGCGCGTCACCCAGCCGCTGGTGGACCTGCGGTCCACGGCCCGTCGTCAGGTGCTGGTGACGAACCTCGCCTCGGTGGCCGTCGGCTTCGCGATGTTCGCGATGTCCCTGGTGATTCCGCAGATGCTGCAGGCGCCCGAGGCGACCGGCTACGGCCTGGGCCAGTCGATGCTCGCCGCCGGTCTGGTCATGGCACCGTCCGGTCTGGTGATGATGCTGACGGCGCCGGTCTCCGCCGCCGTGTCCAAGGCCAAGGGACCGAAGGTCACTCTGATGATCGGCGCCCTGATCGTGGCCGGCGGCTACGGCCTGAACATCGTGCTGATGGACGCCGTCTGGCACTTCGTCCTGGTCTCCTGCGTCATCGGCGCCGGCATCGGCTTCACGTACGGCTCGATGCCCGCGCTCATCATGGGCGCGGTGGCCCCCTCCGAGACGGCCGCGGCCAACAGCCTCAACACCCTGATGCGGTCCATCGGTACGTCCACGGCGAGCGCGGTGGCGGGCGTCATCCTGGCCCAGATGACCGTCAACCTCGGCCCCGTCGCGCTGCCCTCCCAGGACGGCTTCCGCACGATCCTCGCAATCGGCGCGGGAGCGGCACTGCTCGCCTTCGCCGTCGCGTCGTTCATCCCGCGCGGGCGTCCGGCGGCCGGGGCGGCGGCCGCGGAGGCGGAACCGGCGCAGGTCTCCGCAGTGAAGGCGTAGGCGTTCGAGCTCGTCGTACGGCCTACAGGTTGCCCATCGGCTCGATGTCGACCCGCACGGGTGTGCCCCACACGCGCAGCACCTCGTAGTCGGTGAACTCGTGCACCAGGCGGTACGCCATGGCGGGCCGGGAGCCGCGCCGCTGGGCTGCGATATACAGCTCGGCCTCCCGCCGGTCCCGGCGCGGCGTACCGCACAACTGCCACTCCTGACCGTTCCACAGCTCCGGCAGCCAGCGCTGCTGGGGCTGGGGGCGGTCGGCGCGCACGCCGTAGCGGGAGGGGGCGTTTCCGGTGGGGCGGGGTGGCGCGGAGGGCCCGTTGAACTCGGCGCGGCGGGCCGCCCGGCGCCGGGTCTCGCACAGCAGGCAGAGGTCGGGGGCGCTTTCGTCGACGGGGCCGGTGGGATGCTCCGGGCAGCGGGTGGTGGGCGCGGCCGTGCTGACGCTCTCCTCCAGCAGATCCAGGGCGCGTTGCAGATCGGCCTTGACCTCGTGGAGTTTGGCGTCCGGAGTGTCGGGGTTCAGCCCTTCGCCGTGCTCGCCGAGGAGACGGAGGGCGCGGCCGAGGGCAGTGAGTTGGGCGTGGTTCATGGTCAGTCGGCGTAGTCCTTGAGCTTTTCGGTCTCGAGGGTGAGGTTCACAGGGGAAGGGAGCTCGACCACGGCTCCGTAGGAATACAACGGTTTCTGTCGATACACCCCGTTCTCGGGGTCGCTGTAGACCGTGAGTGTGTCGTTGTCCCGATCGATGAGCAGGTAGATGGGAATGCCTGCCTCCGCGTAACCGCGAACCTTGTCGATCCGGTCGCGCCTGTCGGTGTCCCGGTCGTGGGAGGTGACTTCCACGACCATGAGGACGCCGTCCGGATCGGCCCAGTCGCCGTCCTGGGCAACGAAGTGGTCGAGCGGCGCCAGTGCTCCGTCGGCGCAGGCGTGGCCCTTGCGGTAGGCACCGATCCTGAGGCCCTGCTCGGGGTAGAGAGCAAGCTCGGGGCGATGCTGCACGAAGAGCCGTAGAAGCCACATGACGATGGCGCGGTGGCGCTGATCGGGCAACGGCTTGACCTCTAGCTTTCCGTCGATGAGCTCGAGCTTCACGCCCTCGGGAGCCCTGCGGGCCAGCTCCTCGAAGTCCTCGATCTCGATGTGGTCGCCTTTGACGTACAGCCGCCCCCCGATGAGCTCGAGCTTCACGCGCTCGGGGGCGTTGCTGGCCAGCTCCTCGAAGTCCTCGGGAGAGATCTGCGGGCGCTGAGCGGTGCTGGGGGTCATGTGGTTGCCTCCTCCCCTCCATGGTGCCCCGGGGCGGTGGCGTCGGACCGTAGGAGCCGTCATACGAGGGCCTTCTCTCGTCGTGGGACCATCGCGGCGCGGATCTCGGCCGCGCGGGCATGGACTGCGGAGGCGGGCAGTGGCGTATTGGGGCGAGCGGGGGCGCGTTCGCCCCGGCATGCGCCGCAGAGACCACCCGGGAGCGCTTCCGGGCGGCCGGGGATGCCGCAATCGGCGCACTCCAGAATGCGGAGGGGCGGCCGGGTTGCGGGTTCTGATGGCAGCTTGGTGGTCAGCCGACTGCGAACCAGGGCCGCCGGGGAGTGGACCGGGGTGGGCAAGCCGTTGGTCAGGGCGCGGAGCACGGCGTCGTCGGTGGCGCCCCGCGCGAACCACTCCGTCAGCAGCGGGGCGAGCTGTGCGCACTCGGCCTCGGAGAGCGACAGGGCCGGGGCGGTACGGCCGAGGGCGGCGAGGAGGATGTGGGCGCGGGAACGGGTGGGGCGTTGCGGCTCCGCCCTCGGCTCCGGCACGTCGCCCTTCGTGAACGCCGCCCACCAGTCATCGTCGCGTGCGGTACGCGTGAACCACGTTCGGGTGATCCAGCGTTGGCTTCCCGAGTCGGCCAGGTGTTCGCGACCACGGCGCAAGTGCCCTGCCCGCTGGAGGTTGTTGAGGGCCGTGCGGAGGGCGCACTGTCCGTACGGGAGGTGCTTGGCCAGCGTTTTTACGGAGATGTCGGCGCCGTCGGGGAGGCGGTCGATGTACGCGGCGATGGCGGCTTCGCGAGGCGGGAGGTGGGCGAAGTCGTGGTTCGTGCGGGGGTGTTGGTCGGGGGCGCTGCGTTTTCCGTAGCCCGGGTTGGCCATGGGGTGCGGGTCTGCGTGCGCAGAGCGGAAGGCAGCACTAAGCTTGGCTTCAGCCATGGGATCGAACTGTTCCTTCGATCTCGTAGGTCAAGCCCCCGCAGGTGTTGCTGCACCTGGCGGGGGCTGTTCGTTATGCGGGCACGCTAGACGATCGTGACTTTGCGTGGCAAGCCGAACGCGTCAAGTCAACTCGCCGGGTGGGAGGGTGGGTTCAGGTCCACCACCCATTCCTTGTAAAGAGGGCTCGGGGCTGGATGCTTGAGCTTCGGGCCGGGCGGTCGGTGCGTCAGCCCATGCTCTTCGCGCCGTCCAGGGCCTCGCGGATGATGTCGGCGTGGCCGGAGTGCTGGGCGGTCTCGGCGACGATGTGCAGCAGCACCCTGCGGGCCGACCATCGAGCCTCGGGCTCGAACCACGGGGCCTTGGGCAGCGGATGGGCGGCGTTCAGGTCGGGCAGGGCGGCGACCAACTCATCGGTCCGACGGGCCACTTCCTCGTACTCCGCCAGCACGCCGACCAGCGTCTCCCCGGGCAGCATCCGGAACTCGTCGGCCCGCTTGGCCCAGTCTTCCTCCGTCATGGCGGTGAAGTCGCCCATCGCCGACGGGCCGTGCTGGATGAATTCCACCCAGTTCCGCTCCATCGACGTGACGTGTTTGATCAGGCCGCCGAGACACAGTTCGCTGACGGTGGTCCGCTGCCCGGCCTGCTCGTCGGTGAGGTCGCGGGTGGTGAAGTGCAGAAAGTGCCGCTGCTTGGCCAGCGCTTCCAGGAGGTCGGCGCGCTCGTCGGCGGCAGTGGCGGTGGCAGTGGCGGTGTTGTGCGTGGTCTCAGTCATGACAGCCACGCTAGGAGTCATTGAGGTCAGATCCTGACCGCTTTAACGAAGGCCGACCAGGCCGACGCTCGGAATATGAGCTTCGGGCCCTCGGGGTGCTTGGAGTCGCGGACGGGGACGAGGGTGGGGAAGTCGTGGGTGACTTCCAGGCAGTCGCCGCCACTGCCACCGCTGTAGCTGGACTTGTGCCAGGTGACGCCGTCCAGGTCGTACTCAGGGAGGTTCCTCATGGGCGTAATCCTGCGCCATCGCCTCGATCAGGGCCAGGGACTTCTGCGGCGAGAGTGCGCAGGCCATAAGGAGTTCGTAGGTGAACCTCTGGTGCCTGACGGTCGCCGGGTCGTCCTCCAGTCGTCCGGTGCCGACCCCCTCGAAGTAGACCAGCGGAGGGGCGTCCTCGAAGTCCATCAGCTTGATGGAGCCCTCCATCGCCGCGTGCGCTCCTGCACCGAACGGCAGCACCTGCACGATGCCCCGACCCCGGCGACCCAAATCGGCGATATGACGCAGGGCCTCCGCCATTACCTCGGGCCCGCCCGTCACCCGCCGCAAAGCCGCCTCGTCAATCACCGCCCACAACAACGGCTCTGTTGGATCATCGAGGAGTCGGGTGCGCTCCATCCGGGCCGACACCAACTCCTCGATCATCTCCTCCGGGGCCGTCGGCTGGTACGCCCGGCACACGGCTCGTGCGTACGCGGGGGTTTGTAGCAGCCCGGGGATGAGGAGCGGTGCGTACTGCCTGATTTCCGTGGCCGTTGCCTCGGCCTCCGCCGCCTCCGCGAAGTGCTCCGGGTACTTCGACTTGGCCGCCGCCTTGCAGTTCCGCTGGAAGAAATCCTCCGTCCCCAGCACCTCATCCAACACCCGGGCGTGTTCTGGCTGGATCCGCCGCGTACCCGCCTCCAGCTGCCCGACGAACGAGCCGCTCACGAACAGCCGTTGCCCCAGCTCGTTCTGGCTCAGCCCGGCCTTCTCACGAGCGTGCCGTAACTCCGCGCCCAGCAGCGCGCGCGGCGATGACGACGGATCGAGGCCCTTCGGTCCTGGCATGGGCAACTCCCTGTCCGACAGACGACGTTGTTGGGGCGCCATATCTGGCCAGGTTAGAAGCGCGCCCGACACGCTGTGTCGTGAATCGGAAACTCAGCGTGGAGGTAAGGAAGCGTGCGGTCGACCGAAGAGATCGTGGAGTCGTTGCGGGCGGCGCTGAACGGAGTCGGCGTCGTGTTGCCGTCGTTGTGCGTCGACCCGGTGACCGGCGCGAGTGACGAGCCGTTCGCCCTGGTCGACCTGGGGCGCTGCAATGTGCGTACGGCCGAGCACCTGGCGTCCGCGCTGCGTGGGGAGACACCGCCGGTGGGGGCGTACGTCGAGGACGTGCGGGACGGGCGGGTTGGGGAAGTGACGGGGCACGTGGGTGGCCGGGTGCAGCTGCGGCCCGTGTGCGGTGGGCGGGAGTGGGACTGTCCGCCGGAGTCGCTGGGGGAGGTGCCGCCCAAGGAGGTGCTGCGTGAGCGGGTCCGGCGTGTCAACCAGGAGAGTCGGTTGCTGTGAGTCCGAACGCGTACGTCGTCAGGAAGCCCGCCGCGTAGCCGGTGAGCAACCCGCCCGCGTAGATCGCCGCCGAGACCCCCAACCCCGCGTTCCCCGCCAGCAGCGGGAACAGCGCCCACCCCGACGGGCCGATCGCCGTCGCGCCGACCTGGTCGCCGAGCATCGCGAACACGCCGACGAACGCGCCGCCCGCCGCCCCGCCCACGCAGGCGGTCAGGAACGGGCGGCCCAGGGGGAGGGAGACGCCGTAGATCAACGGCTCTCCCACGCCCAGCAGACCCGCCGGAAGCGCCGACCTGATCGTCGTACGGATGGAGGTGTCGTGGCGCAGGCGGACGTACACCGCCATCGCCGCGCCCACCTGGCCCGCGCCCGCCATGGCCAGGATGGGCAGCAGGACCGTGTGGCCCTGCTGTTCGATCAGGGTGGTGTGGATGGGGATCAGGGCCTGGTGGAGGCCCAGCATCACCAGGGGGAGGAACAGGCCGCCGAGGATCAGGCCCGCGAAGGCGCCGGTCGTGGTGAGGAGCCAGTTCGCGGCGGTGCCGATGGCGGTGGAGATCTCACCGGCCGCGTACATCAGGCCGTAGAGGGTGGCCAGGCCGGCGACCAGGACCGTCAGTGTCGGGGTCAGCAGGACGTCCAGGGTCGGCGGGACCCGTCTGCGGCACCACTTCTCCACGTACGTCCCGAGCAGCGCCGCCGCCAGCGCGCCCAGCACGCCGCCCTGACCGGGGGACAGGGGCAGGCCGAAGGCCGTCACCTTCGCCACGCCGGGATACACGACGATCGCCGCGACCGCGCCGCCCAGCACGGGTGTGCCGCCGAACTCCTTCGCCGTGTTGTGGCCGACGAACACCGCGATCAGGGCCATGAAGGCCGAGGCGATCGAGGACAGGGCGGGCGTCACGGCCGGTAGCAGGCCCGCGTTGACCAGCAGCCCGTTCACGCCCGCCAGCACTCCGCAGCCGATCAGCGCGGGGATGAGCGGGACGAAGATGTTCGCGACGCGGCGCAGGGCCAGCTTCCCCGGCGTCGCGTTGCGCCGACGCCGGGCCTCCTTCAGCTCCGCGCCCCGCGCCGCCAGTTCGTCGGCCGTCGTCCGCCCGAGAAGCGCCTCGAACTCCGCCGTCACCCGCGCCACCGCACCCGGCCCCAGCACGATCTGGTACGAGTCGTCGTCCACGACGACACCGAGCACCCCCGGCAGCGCCCTCAGCCGCTCCTCCTCCACCCGGGACGGGTCGGCCAGATCCAGGCGGAGCCGGGTCATGCAGTGGGCGACGGACGTGACGTTCGCAGGGCCGCCGACCAGGGGCAGGAGCGCGGCGGCTACTTCGGCTGGGTCTTTGCGCATGCCCCGAGGGTGCTGCTCAGCGGGCCGCCGTCTCGAGTGCCGCGCGCAGATGGCCGCCTGACTCCTCCAGAAGGCGGGCGGCCGTCCCCCCGTCGACGCCGCCGGCGATCGTCAGGATGGCCGCCTTCACCTCGCCGTCGGTCGCGGCGAGGGCGCGTTCGATCTCGTCGTCGGGCGCGCCGGTGGCCAGGGCGACGATCCGGCGGGAGCGGGCGCGCAGCTTCTCGTTCGAGGCGCGTACGTCGACCATGAGGTTCCCGTACGTCTTGCCCAGGCGGATCATCGTGATCGTCGAGAGCATGTTGAGCACCAGCTTCTGTGCCGTGCCCGCCTTCAGCCGGGTCGATCCGGTGAGCAGCTCGGGGCCCACGACGACCTCGATGCCGTGGTCCGCTGCGGCCGCGAGCGCGCTGTGCGCGTTGCAGGCCAGGCCGACGGTGAGGGCGCCGCGCGCACGGGCGTGTTCGACGGCACCGATCGCGTACGGGGTGCGGCCGGAGGCGGAGATGCCGACCACCGTGTCGTCCGGCGTGAGGTGCAGGGCGTCCAGGTCCTGCCGGGCCAGCTCGGCGGAGTCCTCGGCGCCCTCGACGGAGGTGACCATCGCCGCCGGGCCGCCCGCGATCAGGCCCACGACCTGCGCCGGGGCCGTGTTGAAGGTGGGCGGGCACTCGGAGGCGTCGAGCACGCCGAGGCGGCCCGCGGTGCCGGCGCCGGCGTAGACGAGGCGGCCGCCGCGGGACATGCGGGCGGCGATGTCGTCGATCGCGGCGGCGATCTGCGGCAGCCGCTCGGCGACGGCCGCGGGTACGCCGGCGTCCTCGCCGTTCATGAGCGCCGCGATCTCCAGGGTGGGCAGCCGGTCGATCTCGGCGAGCTCGGGGCGGAAGGCTTCGGTGGTCAGCGTGTCCAACTGCGCTTGCAGATCACGGGGATCGGACATGGAGGTCATGAGGAAACGGCTCTCTTCAGTACGGGTCCAGGTCACGCCGAGAAGGGGCGCGGGGCTGTGACATCTTGCGGCTCCGCCGCGCGGGCGCGACAAGCCACATACGGCCCGCAGACAACGCACGACACTCAGCCCTACGGTCTACCGCGTCCCCGATGCCGATGCGCCAACGCCTCGTACGAAGCGGCCAGCGCCGGCCCCGCCGATTCGTACGTCCGCTGCGCCACCCCCACGAACAGACAGTCCACCACCAGCAACTGACTCGTCCGCGACGACATCGCGGCCGGCCGCAGCTCGCTCTCCCGGGCCGTGGACGTGGTCAGGACGTGGTCGGCGTACTGCGTGACCGACGAGTCCGGGCGCCCGGTTATCGCGACGGTGGTCGCCCCGTGCTCGAAGGCGACGCGCAACGGCTCGATGACGTCACCCGTCGAGCCCGAGTGGGTGATGGCGATGGCGACATCCCCGGCCCGCAGCTGCACGGCGTTGGTGACGGCGAGGTGCGGGTCGCTGTGCGCGTGGGCTATGAGACCTATGCGCAGCAGCTTCTGCGTGAGGTCCTGCGCGACCAGACCGGACGCGCCGACGCCGTACACGTCGGCCCGGCGGGCGCCGGCCAGGGCGGTGACGGCGGCGCCGAGCTGGGCGATGTCGAGGCCGGCCGCGGTGTCGGCGAGGGTCTGCTGTTCGTCGTAGGCGAGTTTGGTGACGACGTCGGCGATCGGGTCGTCGACCGCGATGTCGGTCGTTATGGCGGGCGCCCGGCCGGACTGCTGCTGGGCGGCGAGACCGGCGAGGGCGAGGCGCAGGTCGCGGTAGCCGGGGTAGCCGAGCAGGCGGGCGGTGCGGACGACGGTCGCCTCGCTCGTGCCGGTGAGTTCGGCGAGACCGGTGACGGTGAGGGCCGCGCAGCCGGCCGGGTCGTTCGCGACGGCCTCGGCGACCCGCTGCATGGACCGCGTCATCGACGGGGCGAGCGTGCGCACCTTGGCGGCGAGGGCTGCGGGCGCGGGAGGCGTCCCGAAAGTTTCCTTCACGTTACTGGTCACAGATGAAAGATATTTTCGGCTCGGTGTTGCGGTCAAGAGTGCGCACAATGGGGACATGGACCCCATCAGCCCCCTTGAGCAGGCGTTGCACGCGGCCCGCGCCCTGGTGCTCGCCGACCTCGTCGCGAACCAGGTCGCCGAGGCGGACGTCGTGTCGCTGGTCGAGGAGTCCGTCGCGCAGCGGCGCTGGTGGGTGGAACAGTGGCCGGAGGGCGCCGCGTATGTGGCCGGGCTGGTCGCCCAGGACGTGCAGGACGCGCTGCTGGAGCGGTACGGGCGCTGGCCGCTGTGCCCGGTGTGCGGCTCCGGGGATCCTCATGCGCTGGACGTCGAACCGGAGCTCGGGCCCGACCCGCACTGGGTGTGCCACAAGGCAGGCGTGAAGGTCGCCGCGGTCGGCCTGCTGGGGTCCTGCGGGGGCGGGGCGCCGTCCTCGTGACGGTCTACATAGATCCGCCGACCTGGCCGGGCCACGGGCGCATGTGGTCGCATCTGATCAGCGATGTCTCGTACGACGAACTCCACAAGTTCGCCGAGGAGTTGGGTGTGCCCCGGCGGGCCTTCGAGCGGGACCACTACGACATCCCCTCCCACCGGTACGCGGAGGTGGTGCGTGCCGGGGCGGTGGAGGTCAGCAGCCGCGAGGTGGTGCGGCTGCTGCACGGCGCCGGGTTGCGTCGGCGGAAGCGGCTGGATCAGGGCCGCAGTTCGTAGGCGAACTGCTCCCCGTCCTCGCCGACCCCGTCCTCACCCACCCGCAGGAACCCGGCCCGCTCGACGACCCTCTGAGACGGCAGGTTGTCCCGGTCGACCGTCGCGCACAGGGACCGTACGTCCGCACGCGCCAGCGCCCACCCGGCCAGCGCCCGCAGCGCCTCGGTGGCGTAGCCGCGGCCGCGGGCGGACTCGGTGAGGTCGTAGCCGACCTCGGCGCGGTCGTCCTCGTCGGGGGCGCCGTGGAAGCCCATGCCGCCGATCGCGCGCCCGTCCTCGTGCCGTACGAGCACGAACAGCCCGAACTCCGGGCGGTGCACCCCCGCCTCGTACGCCTTCACCGTCATTCCGGCGGCGTCCCGCGTGCCCTCGAACGGGCCGCCCTCGACCCACTCGAACCCGCCGTCGCCGCCCGCGGCGAGGTCGGCGGCGGCGAGCGGAGTGACGCCTTCCAGCGTGAGGCGTTCGGCAGGGATGACCAGGTTGTTGTTCCAGCGCCACTCGGTGACCGGGGCGCGGCCGGGCAGTTCGCCGCGGCCGGTGGCCCACAGCAGGGTGCGCCAGGCGCCGGGGCCGGGCTGGACGTGCGGGAAGATCGTGCCGAGGACGAACTCGGCGAGCTCGGCGGGGGGTTCGTACGTCAGCCCCAGCCCTTCGGCGATGTCATGCGTGTGCAGCACCACCTCGGCGACGCCCATCGCGGCGAAGCCGTCGCGGTTCGCGCTGCGGAAGGGATACGGGTGGAAGGCGCGCGCCTCGCGGGGCGCGGTGCGGACAGCCGCGGTGAGCAGCGCGCCGGTTGTCTCGAGGACCTGGAGCAGCTCCTCGTTGCTCGTGCCGTCCACGATGCTGATCCTGAACGGGGAGTAGGCCCCCTGCACCCGCCCCGCCAGTTGCCCCGCGTACGCGAGCAGACAGCTCGCGACATGCTCGGTTGTCCTGCGACAACTCCACGTCAGCGAGCCCGCGTCGACGCTCTCCCAGTCCCGCTCGGTCGCCGTCCGAAGCACCGCGACGGCGCCCGCGACGGCCTCCCGCACCCGTTCCCCACCCATGTCTGTCATGCACCGCAGGCTAGAGGCCGGCACCCGCTCAGGACGACAGGATTTCCAGCTCCGAGGTGATGTTGTAGCGGGCCGTCGCCTCCCAGCGCTCCGCGCCGTACGGCGTGCGGAACAGCCGGGGCAGGGCGAGGAGTTCGCGGAGGACGGCGGCGCGGCCGGCCCGGAAGGCGCCGGAGGGGACGAAGCCGTACTCCTCGCGGACGGCGGCGGTGTAGACGGCGTACGACGACGGGGGCGAGGCGAGGATCGCCAGGTCGGCGTCGCACAGGACCTGGCCGTTGCGGTCGTCGTCGGCCGGGGCGTGGCCCGCGGTGAGCCGGACCAGCCGGGCGACCTCGGCCGCCTTCGCCTCGGACACCCCGGCCTCGGGCAGCGCCCGCTCGGCAAGACGGGCCGACCGCTCCTCGTTCTCGGAGCGGTCGGGGAGGTAGACCGCGTCGTGGAACCAGGCGGCCAGCCGGACGACGTCCGGATCGTCCGCGTACTTCTCCAGCACGTCGATGTGATCCAGCACGGCGGTGAGATGCGCGAGCGTGTGGTAGCGGCGCTGCGGCTCCTGCCAGCGGGCGAGGAGGTTGTCGGCGTAGGGGGCGGGATCGGGGCCACCCCCGGGGCCGCGGGCTCCTTCCAGTGCGTGGGCGAAACGGGCGCGGAGGGCGTCGAGATCGGCCATACCGTCATTGTTCCCGCTGCATGCCCGGACGGCGGCCTGCTGGGCAGGCTGACCCACGCCAGGCTTCCTCAAGCTGCGAGATCCGCATCCGGAACGGCGCGGGAGCGCAGAGTGCGGAAGACGAGATCCAGGGCGTCGATCTCGTCGTCGGTGAAGTAGTTGTCGATGACCCCGCGACTGCTGAAGAGGTTGTTCTCGTACAGCTCGCGGATGCTGATGAGACCATTCGCCACCACGTACCGGACCATGAGCCCGACAAGGTCGATCTGGTCGGCGGAGAGGTCGTGATCGGCGATGAAGCCGGAGAAGGCCTCCTGCGCTGCGGTCTGGTCCAGGCCGCCGACGCGGCGCAGGAACACGCCGAGACCACCGTCGGCCGCGCGCTTCTGCTCCAGGTCCTCGGCGGAGGCGACTCCCTCGGTGAGGAAGACCTCTTCCAAGGTGGCGAGGTCCTCGGCCATGATCTGCTCGTTCTCGCGCAGCTTGCGGACGGCCTCCTGTTCACGGTGGCTCTGGAGGTAGGCGCGGGCCTTCTGCTTGAAGCGCTCCTCGTCCGTGCCTACGGGCAGTCCCTTGAGCTCGACCTCCGTCAGGTCCCCGTGATCTTCTGCTATGTCCGTGTAGACGATCTTCCGGGCCGACGGCGTGTCGACCAAATGGGCCAAGCCGCGCACGCGGCGGCGCACGTGCTCCAGCATCGGGACGGTCACGTTCTGCCACCACGCGTTGTCAGCGATGGCCTCCAACAAGCCGGCCTGGTCCCGAACGACGGGGATGTTGGTCTTGCCGAGAAGGTCCTGAGCGAGCTCCTGAACTTGGCCACGCAGGCGCGTGTAGTCGGAACCTCCCTCGAGGGCCGCGAGCTGGAGGCGGTAGGCGATGAGATCGAAGCGCTTGGCCTCCTCGCCCGTGTCCTCGCCCTCGGGCCAGTAGTCGGACGGCAGGCCGAGGACGTCCTCGCTCAGCGCGTGGGCTGCGTCGTCATCGATGCGGAGCCAGGCGGCGAAGTCACCGCCGAAGACCTCGACATGACGGCGGTGCGGCCGTACGAGGAAGTTGTCGAGGTTCATGCCCCGCACGGTCTGGTGGAGACGGTGCGCCGCCGCCCAACGCAGGGACGCCTCGGTGTCGATCGCGTCCGGACCGCCGTCCTGCGCCGGGTCAGGAGCCTGGCGGCGGTCCAGCGTCCGGATGAGGTCGAGCTGTCGCTGCAGGAGCTTCTCGGTGAGCGTCGGAGCCTGCCGGGCAGGGGCACGGTCGAGCTCCTGATTGAAGAACTCGGCGTTGCCGCACAGGTCGAAGACGTGGAAACCGTCCTTGTCGCGGCCGGGCCCGTAGATGTTCTCGCACAGGCGGGTACCGCGGCCGATCATCTGCCAGAACTTGGTACGCGAGTACACCGGCTTGAACAGCACGAGGTTCAGCACCTCGGGCACGTCGATGCCGGTGTCCAGCATGTCGACCGAGATGGCGATGTCCGGGGCCTTGGCCGGGTCGGAGAAGTCGTCGATGAGCTGCTGGGGGTTCTTCTCCTGGTAGGTGATGACACGGGCGTCGTTCCCGGCACCCTGCGGATAGTGGAGGTTGTACTGCTCCTCGATGGCCAGGGCATGCGTGTTGTTCTTGGCGAAGATGATCGTCTTGCCGAGCCGGTCTCCGCCTTCGACGCGCAGACCATGCCGCATCAGGACCTCGAGCGCCTTGTCGATGGTCGGCCGGTTGAACAGAAAACGGTTTACCTCGTCCGCGGGGACCGCGTCAGGCACCTGCCCGTCCTCGGTCCACTCCAGGTTGTCCCAGGCCTCCTTCTGCTCCTCGGTGAGGTCGTCGTACCGGAAACCTCGCCTGAGGGAGTCGAAGGGCACGTCGACGACGTTCGGCTTCACCAGGAAGCCGTCCGCGGCCGCCTGGTCCAGGCTGTAGGAGTCGGTGGGGACGCCGTCCTCGAGTTGGAACAGCTGGTATGTGTTGTGGTCGACGTCGTCCTTGGGCGTGGCCGTCAGCCCCAGGAGGAGGCTGTCGAAGTATTCGAAGAGCTCGCCGTACTTGTCGTAGACCGAGCGGTGGGCCTCGTCGATGACGACCAGGTCGAAGAAGCCCGGCCCGAAGCGGCGACGGCCGTCCTCCGTGATCTCGTTGACCAGATTCATCATCGTCGGGTACGTCGAGACGTAGACGTGGGCGTCGGTCTTCTTCTCGGTGAGGAGGTTGACCGTCACGCTGTTCGGCAGGTGCTCCTTGAACGCGCGCACCGCCTGGTTTACGAGAGCCTGGCGGTCGGCCAGGAAGAGGATGCGCCGCGCCCAGCCCGCCCGCTGCAGCAGCTCGGCGAAGGCCACCGTGGTACGGGTCTTGCCGGTGCCGGTCGCCATGACGAGCAGGGCGCGGCGGCGGTTCTCCTTCTCGAAGCTCTCGCTGACGCGTTGGATGGCCTGCAGCTGGTAAGGGCGGCCCGCGATGCCCTGGTTGACGTTGGACGACTTCAGGGCGAGTCGGCCGGCACGCTGGCGGATCAGCCAGTGCAGTTCGTCCTTGGTGCGGAAGCCCTGAACCCTGCGGGGCGGATAGCCGTTTCTCTCGTCCCACTGATCCCACAGGTAGGTCTCGTAGCCGTTGGTATAGAAGATCACCGGCCGCTGGTTGTAAGTGGCTTCGAGGGCGTCGGCGTAGAGCTCGGCCTGCTGACGGCCGGCGCGGGCGTCGACACGGGTGCGCTTGGCTTCGACGATGGCGAGGGGCCGGTCGTCGTCGCCCCACAGGACGTAGTCCACGTAGCCCTTGCCGGACTTGCTCATCACCCCCGGCTCACCGTCGACTGGGAACTCGCGGTCGCGCTCCTCGGCGAGGTCCCAGCCCGCCTCCTTGAGGAGCAGGTCGATGAACAGGTCGCGGGTGGCGGCCTCATCATAGTCGTGGGTGTCGGGGCGCGCCTCGTTGGCCTTGCGGAGCTCGGTGACACGGGCGCGCAGCTCGGCCACCTCGGAGGCGAGCTTCGCACCCTTCGCACGCTCCTCGGCCAGCTCCTTTGCCTGGGCGTCCCAGCGTGCCTGGTCCTCCTCAGCCTGCTTCTTCAGTTCGGCCTGGCGGCGCAGCCGGACTTCGGCGGGGACGGGACGCGGAATGCGCTGGGTGTCGAACTGAACGCCGGGGGCGGGAGCCGTGGCCGGGTCGGGCGCGTAGGTTCGGGCGAACCAGTAGAAGACGTGGAACAGCTCGGCGACCGTTCGCACCGCGTCCTTGGCCTGGACAGGGGCCGGGCGGTGCACGGCGTAGTTGCCCTGACGCCGGATGAGATCCATCTTCGCGCTGAGGGTCGGCCCGACCAGATTCCGCATGCTCGGCTCGTTGAGCATCGCGCTCAGGTCGTTCTGGTAGGGAGGGCGCAGCGCGGAGTCCTTGTCGTACATCCAGTGCACGGCGAGCTCAAGGACTCGGCGGGCGTAGAAGCAGGAGGTACGGGGGTCCGCGTAGGCGAGACGCTCGGCGCGAAGGGCTTCGTCGTAGAGGGCGGGCCACTCGTCGCGGAGGAAGAGGAAGTTGCTCTGCGGTTGGCCGATGTTGTGGGCGGCGGCGACGTCCCGTGTGCCCTTCGCGTCCCCTTCCTCCCGGTCCTTCCGCTGCCCCTGGTCGCTCCCGTGCCCCTCTATGCCCATGACGGAGGTGTGCCCCTTCCCCCTGTGATGCGTGCGCCTTCCCTGATGGTTGCGCCCGCGGTGACCTTTACGACTTGGTGTGACGGTTTACCTGGACACCGACCGGCTGGCAGGTGGTTGCGGTGACGGTCGGTGACGGGGTGATGCATGCGCGGCGCGCGCGAGCCCGTCAGGCCCTACGCGGCGGTTTCATGATCCCAGAGGGTGCCGGAGAAGGCACGCTGCTGGAGGGAGGCAAACAGCTCGCTGACGGCAGCAAGATGGCGCTCATGGAATGCTCTTGAAGAGCGGATCTGGCTCAACTCATCCACATACCTCTGTTGCAGCGAGAGCGGCGGCAGTTTGACGGGCAATTCCTTGATGATGCCCATGTTGAGACCCGACATGATCGCCCCCTTTGCTGTGCGGGTCAGGTAAGAACGACTCGCCGGATGCAGTAGAAAGTAGCTGTGCAGGAACTCGGGATGGCACTTTGTCCGGTCCAGGGTGATGCAGCACAGATGTTTTGTGTTGATGGCGGTTGGGATGTCGTCAGGAACCACGGCACAGCGGCCGCAGGTTCCCATGATGGTGATGAGTACATCGCCAGGGAGCACCGTATAACGCTTGAGCTGCTCGTACTTTTCCTCTGTGATGTACCGGCGCTCGCCCCAGCGGAACTCGTTGTGAACGGCATTGTCGATGCCGAGGACAGGGATGCCACTGTCGGTGAACTCCTCGTGCAGGAGCTGGCTCCCGAACGGGCCCGTGCGGATGCTCCCCTTCCGGTCCTGGGCCAACTCCTCAACCGTGACTTCTGGCCAATCTGGGTTCTCGGTGCCGAACATGTCGAGGAAGACAGATTGGGTGAGGTCGTCGAGTAGAGCGATGGCTTGGCAGCGCTTGGCGCGCAGGACGTCTACCTGGTCCAGGGCGGCAGCGATGCGCTTCTGCTCTGGAAGAGGCGGGAGAGGGACCTTGAGATCGGCGCAACGCTTTAGGTCCAAGTTAGCGATATTCGTGGTCTGGCGGCTGAAGCTCCGGACCGTCTCCTGGGTTTGCGGCATGGAGAACCAGCGGTACAGATAGCGACGGTCAATTGTGCAGGAGTCCCCTCTCAAGGCTGTCACAAAGCCGCCAAAAGTTGCCGGTTCGCTAAGCTTGGGAACCCATGAGCATTTGCCTACGAGATTCCAGCTATTTGCACTGGAGATGAGCAGATCTCCCTCCTCTAGATACTGCTCGCCTCTCTTGACGAAGTTGGAATCGACGGCCCACACATCTTTTAGAGCTTGTCTCACGTGGCGAGCTTGGCCAGTTTCTTGTAGCAGGTCAGTGCCGCTGCGAGGCCGAGGAAGGCCAAGAAGTGTGTGCCCTTCCTCTCGTACCGGACGGTGAGGCGGCGGTAGCCGAAGAGCCAGGAGATCGACCGTTCGATCTTCCAGCGGTGTCGGCCCAGGCGCTCACTGGATTCGATGCCGGGCCGAGCGATACGCGGGACGATGCCGCGCCCGCGCAGCCACTTCACGTGCTCGGCGGAGTAGTAGGCCTTGTCCGCACGGAGCCTGCCGGGACGGCGCCGGCGCGGACCGCGCCGCGAGCGGATCGCGGGTATGCCCAGGACCAGGGGCAGCAGAGCCTGGCTGTCGTGGACGTTCGCCCCGGACACGCCGAGCGCCAGGGGTAAGCCCTGAGCGTCGGACAGCACATGCAGCTTGCTGCCCTTCTTGCCCCGGTCGACCGGATTGCGCCCGGTCAGCGATCCCCCTTTTTCGCGCGGACCGAGGCTGCATCGACGATCGTGGAGGACCAGTCCAGCTCTCCGCGGGCACCGAGCTCGTCCAAGACGGCCCGGTGTAGACGTCTCCACAGCCCGGCTTCTGTCCACGCGGAGAACCGGCGGTGCGTGGTGGCGGGAGAGACGCCGAACGTCTCGGGAAGATGCCGCCACGCGCATCCGCTGGTCAGCACGTACACAACCGCGGTGAACACGGCCCGCTCATCGCATGGGGCCGTCCCTCCTCCCTGCGGGCGCGGCGCGAACGAGGGAAGCAACGGAGCCGCCAGCAACCAGAGTTCGTCAGGAACCAACCGCTGCGACAGATCGACACCCATAAGAAGGAATCATGCCGCATCGATCAGACACCACGTGAGACAAGCTCTTAGATCCAAATCAGACTGAACATTCTTGGTTCGTAGGCATTGAACCGCTCCAGGTGTGTCGAGAGGGACGACATCACTTGGTTTAAAAGTGATACCTCGAATAAATGACGCTACGTCACCAAGCCGTGCGTTGTTCACGACAGTGCCTCTCGCAGGTTCGCCATTCCCGCCTCGATCTCCTTGTTCAACCGCTCCAGATCGTCCAAGATCTCCAAAGGCGGCCGTGTAGCGACCTCTTCATGGACTATTTCCTTGTAGCGATTCAGGGAGAGGTCATAACCCTGGGCAGCGATGTCGGACTTGGGTACGCAGAAGCTCTGCTCTGTGCGGGCGCGGGTGCGTTCGTCGGTGGTTCGGCGCTTCCAGCGGGCAAGAACGTCCGGGAGGTTGTTCTTCGTATGCTCATCGGCTGTGAGGTCGGTGGCGCGGGCGCCCAGGCGGTCCTCAGCCAGCAGCGGGTTGCGCTTGTCGTCCAGGCTGAAGCCGTCTGCCTGGACGTCGTAGAACCAGACCTCGTCCGTGCCGCCGGAGTCCGTCTTCGTGAAGAAGAGGATGGCGGTGGAGACGCCGGCGTACGGCTTGAAGACGCCGGACGGGAGCTTCACCACCGCGTCGAGCTTCTGGTCTTCGACCAGCATGCGGCGCAGTTCCTTGTGTGCTTTCGTCGAGCCGAAGAGGACGCCGTCGGGGACGATCACCGCGGCCCGGCCGCCCGGCTTGAGCAGCTTGAGGAAGAGGGCCAGGAACAGGAGTTCGGTCTTCTTGGTCTTGACGACCTTCAGCAGCTCTGAGGATGTCGTTTCGTAGTCGAGGCTCCCAGCGAAGGGCGGGTTCGCGAGGATCAGGGAGTAGCGGTCGGTCTCCTCGCCCGCGCTCTGCGAGAGGGAGTCGCGGTAGCGGATGTCCGGGCTCGCGACGTCGTGCTGCAGCATGTTCATCGAGCCGATGCGGAGCATGGTCGAGTCGAAGTCGAACCCGTGGAACATGCTGTTGTTGAAGTGATGCTGGTTGTCGGCTTCGACCAGGTCGTCCTTGTGGACGCGCTGCATATACTCGGACGCGCTCACCAGGAAACCGGCCGTGCCGCAGGCGGGATCGCAGATCTCGTCGCGGGGGTTCGGCTCGGTCATCTCAACCATCAACTGGATGATGTGTCGAGGTGTGCGGAACTGCCCGTTCTGTCCCGCGGTGGCGATCTTGCCGAGCATGTACTCGTACAGATCGCCCTTTGTGTCCTTGTCCTGCATCGGAATGCCCTCCAGGAGGAGGACGACCTTGGACAGGAGGTTGGGCGTCGGGATCGTGAAGCGGGCGTCCTTCATGTGGTGCGAGTACGTGGAGTCCTCGCCGCCCAGCGCGCGAAGGTAGGGGAAGACCTTCTCGGCGACCGTCTGGTACATCTGCGCCGGCTCGTCGTCCTTGAAGTTCTGCCAGCGCATGTTCTGCTGATCAGGGCCGAAGAAGGGGTTGGTGTCCTGGATGCCGCGCCGGGCCATCCTGTCCTTGACCGTCTGCAGTTCGTCCAGACGCCGGATGAAGAGCAGATAAGTGATCTGCTCCATCACCTCCAGCGGGTTGGAGATCCCGCCCGACCAGAACGCGTCCCAGACGCGGTCCACCTTGCTCTTCAGCTCGCCCGTAATCACACGAGGGATCCTACGACCCAGCAGTGACAATGGCGGCCGATGCTGAGGATACGGAACACCTCGGCTGGGACCCGTACCGCTCACGTCATAACCGTACGGTCATCCGGTCAGTCCGAGACCCCGTCGGTCGCGGGCGCTTTGCCGCAGAGCTTCAGCTCGGCTCGTACCGTCTTGCCGGGACCTCCCTCTTCGCGCGGCTCGACGGACAGCCGGCTCGCGAGGCAGGCCACCAGCCAGAGACCGCGGCCCGTTTCCGCCTCAGGGTCTTGTGGGGCGCAGGGCCGAGGCGGGGGCAGGCGGTCGTCTCGCGTGTCGGTGACCTCGACGCGGAGGAGATCGCGAGCAGCGGCCAGGGCCAGACCCAGGCGGAAGTCGCGGCCGGAGACACGGCCGTGTGTCACCGCGTTCGTGGTGAGTTCGCTGACGAGCAGGGTCACCGTGTCGTTCACCTCCGACCCGTACGGGAAGCCCCAGGTGTTCAACCGGTGGGACGTGAGTCGCCGGGCCAGGCGAACACCTCGCGGAGTGGACGTGAAGTGCATGGAGAACTCCAGCTTGGGCGAGGTGAGTTGGTTGGCTTCCTCGAATGAGGGAGTTTCGGTCGTCATGTGAGTGAGCGTGCCGCTGCGCGCATACCGTGACCAGCACCAAACCCCTTACACAGCGTCGCTGTAGGGATGCCGGGGAGTATCTGTCGGGCAGGGAGAGGGACAGCCCATGATGCAGGTTTCGGAGCAGCCGCGTGCGGCGCGGAGTGAGGATCCCGCCGATGAACTTCTGCGGTCCTTCGGCAAGCAGGTCAAGATCCTCCGCGAGAGGGCTGGACTAACGCAGGCTGCCCTCGGCCCGCGCCTCGGATACAGCGAGGCGCAGATCGCCGCGATCGAGCAAGGGCGGCGGATTCCGCGGCCGGAAACTATCGACAGTCTCGACAGCTTGCTGGACGGCGGTGGGCTGCTGCTTGCCATGAAGCGGGCCGTGGCGCTCACGCGGTATCCGGCCTTTTTCCGTGACGCGGCTCGGATCGAGGAGGAGGCCGTCGAGTTCCATGCATACGCGGTGCTGGCTGTGCCCGGTCTTCTCCAGACCGAGGAGTACGCCCGGACCATGTTCACCGTGTGGCGGCCCCGGCGGCGAGAGGACGAGATTGAGCAGATGGTGGCGGCGCGGATGGCTCGCCACAAGATCTATGAGAGGAAGCCCGCACCGACGCTCAGTTTCGTCATCGAGGAGTCCGTGCTGGAGCGTCCCTTCGGCGGGGCGGACGTGCTGCGCGGTCAGCTGGAGCACATGCTGCTCGTCGCAGAGAACCCCCATGTCGAGATCCAGGTCATGCCGACTCGGGTCGTCGATCACGCGGGGGCAGACGGCCCGTTCACGATGATGACCCCAGAGGGCGGGGAGCAGGTCGCGTACGTGGAGAGCCAGGCCAACGGGCGCGTGATCACCAAGCGGGAAAGCGTACGTGGGTTCGCCGTGCGGTATGGAATCCTGCGGGCACAGGCGCTGTCCCCTGTCGAATCCGTGCTCCACATCGAGAAGTTGCTGCAAGGAGACCTATGAAAACCGAGCAGTCCGAGGCGCAGTCGCTCCACTGGTTCAAGTCCAGCTACAGCGGTGGCGCGGGCGGCGAGTGCGTCGAGGTCGCCGCCCTCCCCGCCTCCGTCCACGTCCGCGACTCCAAGGACACCGGTCGCGGCACCTTCACGGTGACCAGCGCTGCCTGGTCCGCCTTCGTCACGAACGCAGTCCGCCTGTACTGACCGAAAACCGGCGTCAACATGGCGTGACGGTCGGCTTGACCCTCATCGGCCGCATTGGCAGCATCGGCGGTAGCAAACAAAACACGGTGCATATGGCTGCACCAGGTCCTGGGGCCGCTCCTTCGGGGGCGGCCCGAGTGCTTTCCGGGAGGGATCGTTGTACCTGTGCTACATCGACGAAGCGGGTAACGGCCAGACTCTCGATCCCGCCAGACCGGACGCCCCACCGGTCCTTGTCGTCGGTGGCTTCACCGTTCACGATTCCGACATCAAGCACTTGACCTGGGAGTTCCTCAACGTCAAGAAGAAGTACCGACCGCAGTTACGTCATGCCGTGCACCTCTCCGAGGTGATCCACACGGAGATCAAGGGTTCTGACGTCCGCAAGGACATCCGTGTGGGGAACCGGGACCAGCGCCGGGCGGCGATGCTCCTCGTTGACTCCATCCTCGGCCTACTGGAACGCTACAACGCCCGCCTTCTGGCCCGTGTGTGGGTGAAGGAAGAGGGCCTCGCCTTCAACGAGACCGGCGTGTACAGCACCTCGGTCGGAAGCCTCACCGAGACGTTCCAGGCTCAGCTGCTGGACTGTCACTCGCGTGGTGTCATGATTTTGGACAGCCGAACCAAGTCCAAGAACGCACCGAACGTGCACTGCGTCACGACGCGCAAGTACCGGTCGGGCGGTGACAGCCTCAAGGGCGTCATCGAGTCACCGGTCTTCGGGCACAGTGACACGCACACGCTGCTTCAGCTCTCGGACCTCGTCGTCTCCTCACTGCTGTTCCCCATCGCATGTCATGCCTATCTGAGCGACGTGACGTGGAACGTGCACTGTGACGACGCGTATCGCCCACTGAGGGAGCAGTTCGGAGAGCGTCTCAAGAAGCTGCAGTTCCGGTACCAGGACCCAGTGGGCAAGTGGCGCGGCGGGATCGTGGTCTCCGACCGGCGGACCGCTCAGCCTTCGAGCTTGATGTTCGGACCCGGCAAGCCCGGCGCGCAGAAGCTGGTTATCCCCGCACAGCAGGCGGATGGAGGCGAGCTGCCGAGCGCGTTGTAGTGCGTGGATGCGGGACGAGGCATCACCGGTCGAGGGTTTGGCCGTTCCAGTGCGTAGATCAGCACGGGGTGTACCACGCTCGGTACGGACTGCGGGGCGCTCCCGGCACTAGCGTGGAGGCATGACGACTCCTGCTGACATGCACGGCGACGTACGGGATCCGGAACTGCCGGGTCGGCTGCTGGTGGTGGAACGGGACGCGCTGATCCCGCTGTTGCGGGGGAGGACGGACGGGGACTTCGCGACTCCCACGGCGGCGTGTCCTGGGTGGACGGTGCGGGATGTGCTGGCGCACTGCTCCGCCGCGCTGATGCGGGTGGTGGAGCGCCGTTTCGAGGAGGGCGTGTTCTCGCCCGAGTCCAACGACCGGGACATCGCCGAGCGGGCCGACTGGACGAACGCGCAGGTCGTCGACGAGTTGGAGCGCGGGATGACCGAGGCGGGGCCGGCCATCGCCAAGGCGGGCGGGGTGCTGGACGGGGTTGCGCTCGGGGAATGGGTGCACGCTGGTGACGTGCGCGAGGCGCTCGGGGAGGCAGGGGCGTACGAGGGGGAGGGGCTGCCGTACGCGCTCGACCTGCTCGCCTGGATCACCAGGAACCGGGGGCATGTGCCGTTGCACGCCGACCTCGACGACGTGGATGAGCCGCTGCGGTTCGGTGAGGTGAGCGGGGAGCGGACGCCGGCGCGGTACATCGGGGACGCGGCGACGCTCGTACGGCTGTATGCGGGGCGGCCGGTGGACGGGGCCGCGTTCGAGCTGGCGGGGGTGCGGGCGGCGGAGCTGAATATTTTCGGTGACTGACCCCGTGCGGCCAACGCGGCCGACAGGCTGCCGACGCGGGTGGCCAGGGGTGCCGGGCTGGCTCCGGGCGTAGTCTTAGATTGGACTAGACCTGTAGCCGACGAATGGGGTCCCATGAGCAAGCGTGCAGTCCTGGAGGTGATCGCCCTCGACGTCGAGGACGCGGTCGCCGCCCAGGCCGGAGGCGCGGACCGCCTCGAACTGGTCACCGACATCGCGGCCGATGGGCTCACGCCGCCGGCCGGGACCGTCGCCGCGATCCGGGCCGCCGTCGACATCGACGTACGCGTGATGCTCCGGCTCACGGACGGGTTCGCCGCCGGGGACGTCGAGCGGCTGGTGCGGGTCGCCGGGGAGATGCGGGAGGTCGGGGCGGAGCAGTTCGTGCTCGGGTTCCTCGATGCGCACGGTGGGGTGGATCTGGATGCCGTGGAGCGGGTGGTCGGGGTTCTGGGCGGGTGCCGGTGGACTTTCCACCGGGCGATCGACCGGGCCGCCGACCGGGACGCGCTGCGTAAGCAGCTCGGGGACCTCCCGGGACTGGACGCCTACCTGACGGCCGGGTCGGTCGGCGGTGTCGACGACGGCCTTCCCACGCTGCTCGCCGAGGCGCGGCGCTGCGGAGAGCCCGGGTACGAGCAGCAGCTCCTTGTCGGCGGTGGGTTGCGGCTGGACCACGTGCCGGGCCTGCTGGACGGGGGGATCGACGCGTTTCACATCGGCGGGGCGGCTCGGCCGGGGGGCTGGGACGGGCCGGTCTCGGCGGAGGCCGTCGCCGAGTGGCGGCGGGTGCTGGACGGGGTGTGACCGGTCCGGCGTTGCGGCTGGGCGGGGGTGGGTCGCGCGGCCCGGCGCTGAGGGGTGCCGCCCGCGCCCACCCGTGCCGCCCTGGGCGGCACGAATGCCCGCGGACTGACGGGGTGGCGGGTGTCGTCCGCGCCCACCCCTGCCGCCCTATGCGGCATGAATGCCCGCGGCTTAGCGGGCAGCGTCGCTGAGTTGTGGTGGCAGTGGGGCCGCGTGGGTCACCGTCAGGCCCGATACCGCTCGGGTCAGGGCCACGTACAGGCGGCGTAGGCCGGTGCGTTCGTCCGGTTCGGCGTCGACCACTGCCTGGGGCTCGTCGAGGACGACGTGGTCGTACTCCAGGCCCTTGGCGAGGGAGGCCGGGACCAGGGTCAGGCGGCAGTCGGGGGTTGTTTCCTCGCCCGGCGAGAGGTACGGGATGCTCGCCGCCGTCAGGGCCTCCGCGAGGGCCGGTACGCGGGCGTCGGCGGCGATCAGGCCGATCGAGCCCTCGTTGCGCAACGCCTGCGTGCACGCCGCGACCACGTCCGCATCGCCGGTGACCGGCCGTACCTCGAACGACCCGGGGTTCTCGCGCACCGACGCCACCGGTGTCAGCCCCGGCGCGATGTGGGGCAGGAGCCGTGAGGCGTAGGTGATGACGTCCGTCGGGACGCGGAAGCCGGCCGTCAGTTCCTCGATCACCGCTTCCGGCTTGCCGAGGTGGGTGAGGGCCTCGTCCCAACTCCTCGTCGCCCATGGCGTGGTGCCCTGCGCGAGGTCGCCGAGGACGGTCGCGGAGCCGGTGGTGCAGCGCCGGCCGACCGCCCGGTACTGCATGGGGGAGAGGTCCTGCGCCTCGTCGAGGACGACATGGCCGAGGGAGGGCGTGCGGTCGACGAGGTCCGTCGCCTCGTCGATCAGCACGGCGTCCGCGGGCGACCACTTGGCGGACTTCACCGACCGCACCGGCCTCGCCCACAGGATCGTCTTCTGCTCCTCCTCGGTGAGGATCCCGTCCGCATGGACGGCGAGGAAGTCCATGTCGGTCAGCAGCCGCAGCACCAGCTTCGCCGGGTCGACGGGCGGCCAGATCGCCTTGACGGCCGCCTTCACCGCGGCGTTGCGGGCCACCGCGTCCTGCACCCGGTCGTCCGGCGCCTCACCCGACCGTTCCATCTGCACCAGCACGGCGTGCGCGATCCGCTGCGGCAGCGCCTCGCGGGCGGCGCCGTGGCGGATGCCTCGGTCCAGCAACTCCCGCACGATGTCCTCGAGTTCGTACGCCGGGACCCGCCAGCGCCGGGAGCCGCGCACGACGACGACCGGCTCGGTCGGCAGCGTGACATGCGCGTAGAGGGCGTTGCGGAGGACCTCGGCCATCCGGGCGTCGCCCTTGACGATCGCCGCCGCCGCGTCGTCCGTGCCGCGCACCTCCACATGGGCCACCAGGTCGTCGACCGTGGCCTGGCGGACCGTCAGCTCACCCAGCGCGGGCAGCACCTGCTCGATGTAGTGCAGGAAGGACCGGTTCGGCCCGATGACGAGGGTGCCGGTGCGGGCGAGCCGCTCCCGGTGAGCGTAGAGGAGGTACGCGACCCGGTGCAGGCCGACGGCCGTCTTCCCGGTGCCCGGACCACCCTGTACGCAGACGGTCCCGGAGAGTCCCGACCGTACGATCTCGTCCTGTTCGGGCTGGATGGTCGCCACGATGTCCCGCATCGGGCCGACACGCGGGCGCTCGATCTCCTGCTGGAGCAGCCTGCTGGCCTTCGCCGCCTCGGCGGGGTCGGACAGGTGCTCGTCCTCGTAGGCCGTGAGCTCGCCGCCGGTGTAGCCGAAGCGGCGGCGCAGGCCGACGTCCATCGGGTCCTTCTTGGAAGCCCGGTAGAACGGCTGTGACACCGGCGCACGCCAGTCGATCACCATCGGGTCGCCGTCGGCGTCGTGCACATGCCGACGCCCGATGTGCAGTGTTTGATAAGCGGCCTCCGGCCGCGGGCGCTCCCCTTCCGCCCCTTCGGCCTGCTCGGCCCCCGGTGCGTGCAGATAGTCGAGCCGGCCGAAGAACAGTGGCGTGTCGCTGAGATCGGCGAGGGCCTTGATCCGCTCGCCGATCTGGTGTTCCAGGATCTGGGCGTTGACCCAGTTCGCGGTGACGTCACTGATGTCGAGCGACTCGACGTCCTCCCGCATGGCGCGCAGCGCGGCACGGGAGGCGGAGAGATGGGCGCGCTCGCGGGAGAGGGGGTCGTCGGCGGGCGTGGACAAGGGGGTGCCTCCGTCGGGGACCTGCGTGAGTGTGGGGTGGTCGATGCCGTCCGGTTTCCGGCCGGACGGCGGCACTCCGCTGGGGAGGCGGGCAAGAGCGGAGATTCTAGGTAATCGGGGGAGTACGACGCCAATGAATTTCCGGCGACCCATTCCTTACCCCTAGGGGGGTGCCTCATCCCCCTTCAGGGGAGGGGGTCCCACCAGAGAGCTACGGGGAGGCGGTCGAGGTTCGGCCCCCAGACCGGTTCCGTTCCCGGGTGCGGAAATCCACCATGGAGACATGAGTGGAGCGACCATCACCCCAGCTCCGGCCCGGCCGTCCGGCGCCACCGCCCTCGTCGGCAGCCACCGGCACCGTCTCGGCGAGGCCCTGCGCGCCGTGCGGGTGTTCGCGGGGGCCGCGTTCGACGTCATCATCCTCGGTGAGTACGGCGAGGAGGCGGGCGTACGCCGGAATTGAATGCTCCCCCTCGTGAGCGAGGGGGATTCCTGGCTCAGGCAGCCTCCCGGACCGGCGGTCCGGGAGGTCTTACGCCCTCGACACCAGCCGGGTTCAGACCTGCCCGGACCAACATCACGCGGGCGGAGTTCTTGTCCCTGGGGGACACGAGCCCGCACGCGGTGCAGGTGTAGGTACGTTCGGACAGCGGAAGTGCGTGCTTGGTTCTCGCTCCGCACGATGCGCAGTCCATGGTGGTGTGCGCGGGGTGCACCAGGCGGACGTCTCGTGCGTGCTTGCGGCCCATCTCGATCAGGGCCTGCTTGGTGGCGCCGATGGCGGCGTCGGCGGCCTTGCGGGCCATCGACGTCCTGGCGAGGAACTTCGGCCGGAAGTCCTCCACCGCGATGGCGTCATGGTCGGTCACCACGCGCTTGGCCCACTTGCGGCCGGTGTCCTGCCGCTGCCGGGCGACCTTCTGGTGCGCCTTGGCTCGCAGGTGCTTCGCCTCGCGGTAGCCCTTGGAGGCGGCCCGGCCCGTGGGCGGTTTGCGGCGGGCCATCATCCGGTCGTACCGCGACAGCTTCGTGGCAGCCTTCTTCCCGTGCTCGGTGTGCGGGAGATCGTGTGCGTCCGAGGTGGTGGTCGCGGTCTCCTTCACCCCCCAGTCCACGCCGATCACCTGGCCGGTCTCGGCGAGCGGCTGGACTTCGGCGGGCACGACGAACGAGGCGTACCAGTGGCCGACGCTGTCGCGGTACACCCGCACGCTGGACGGGTCGGCGGGCAGCTCGCGCGACCACACCACCGTCAGCACGATCCCGCCCGCCAGGTGCAAACGCCCGTCCTTCAGCCGGAAACCGCGCCGGGTGTAGTTCAGCGTGGGCAGCGCCTCGCGCTTCTTCTTCCATCTGGGCATTCCGGCCCGCTGCCGCAGGGGCAGCCGGTCCTTGATGTCCTTCTGCGCCTTCGCGCGGGAGCGGCCGAAGTCCCGGATGATCTGCTGCTGCGGCACCGAACTGCCCTCGCGCAGCCACGGCGTGCGTTCGCGGGCCTCGGTCAGCATCCTGTCGAGCTGTGCCGGGCCGCAGGTGCGCTTGTCCTCACCCTCGGGCCGGTTCTGGTTCCAGGCGTGTGCGGCCTTGGACTTGGCCACGCACTCGTTCCAGATCCACCGGCAGCGGTCCCACTCGGCGAGCAGCGCGGTGCGGGCGGTCGACGACACGCGCAGCCGGAACGTGTACCGGGCGTGCCCGCCCTCCCCAGCCCCCTTCACCAGCGACACGACATCACCCCCTCCCACGCCCCGCCCGCTCATCCCGGCCTCCACAGCGAGACCGTACGTGCGACATGCGCACACCCGTGCCCCCACCGCGGCACTGTCACCACAACCAGCGAATACAGGCACACACGTTCGCTTTCGCTCGCGCCGTCCTGCGGGCGCTCCGCGCCCCAGGCGACCGGACACGACGACGCTCCGCGTCGCCGTCACGGGATGCGATTTCTCCCCGGCGTGACCGCCGGGGCGTCCTCGCAAGAATCAGGTGACCGACTAGGGTCACTGCGTGACCCACCGATCACACTCCGCAACTCCCTTCCTCCTCCTGGCCGTTTCCCTGGGGGCCTTCGCCGCCCTGTGCGCCGTACAGCGCTCACCGATGGCGGACGCGCTGGTCTACCGGGCCCAGGGTGAGGCGGTCCTGCGCGGCAGCGATCTGTACGGCTTCAGGGTCACCGAGTGGCGGCTTCCCGCCACTTACCCGCCCTTCGCGGCGCTCCTGTTCGTCCCGACGGCCTGGATTCCGGTCACGGCCCTCAAAGCGGCGTTCCTCGCAGCCAACACCCTGCTCGTCGCCTGCCTCGTCCACCTCTCCGCCCGGCTGGCAGGGCTGCCCCTGCGCCTTCCAACCCTGTGCGCGGGCACGGCCCTGGCACTCTGGCTCGAACCGGTCTTCCAGACCCTCCTCTTCGGCCAGATCAACCTGCTGCTCGCCTGCCTGGTCCTGTGGGACCTCACCCGTCCGCCCGGCGCCCCCGGCAAGGGCGTGGCGCTGGGCATCGCGGCCGGGATCAAGCTCACCCCGGCCGTCTTCATCGCGTATCTCTTCCTCACCCGCCGCACCCGCGAGGCGTTCACCGCGACCGCCGCCCTCGCCGCCACGGTCCTGCTCGGCGTCCTCATCCTGCCGTCCGCCGGCGCGGACTTCTGGCTCCGCCGCCTCTACGAGACGGACCGCGTGGGCAAGCCCTGGATCGTCGACAACCAGTCCCTGCAGGGCCTGCTCGCCCGCGCGCTCGGCGACCCGTCACCGGGTCCGGCCTGGATGCTCCCGGCGCTGCTGCTCGCCGCCGCCGGGCTGTGGCTCGCGGGCCGGGCCGGTGACGACCGGAGGGGCATCGTCGTCACGGCCGTCACCGCGCTGCTCGTCTCCCCGATCAGCTGGTCCCACCACTGGGTGTGGTGCGTGCCGCTGATCGCCGTACTCCTGGCCGAGGGCCGCGCCCGCCTGGCCGCGCTCACGGCCCTGCTCTTCACGGCCCGCACGATGTGGCTGCTGCCCCACCAGGGCGACCTCGACCTCCGACTCCCGTGGTGGCAACAGCCGTTGGCCTCGCCCTACCCGCTGCTGGGGCTGGCCGTGCTGGCGTCAGCCCTCCTCCGGCAGCAGGAGCACCTCGCGCCCGCCGAGGTGCGACACGTGCCGCTCAGCTCTCCGCGAGGATCTCGTCCGCGTCCACGATCCGGTACGCATAGCCCTGCTCCGCCAGGAACCGCTGGCGGTGGGCGGCGAAGTCCTGGTCGATCGTGTCCCGGGCCACGACCGAGTAGAAGTGCGCCTGGTGACCGTCGGCCTTCGGGCGCAGGACGCGCCCCAGGCGCTGCGCCTCCTCCTGGCGCGAGCCGAAGGTGCCCGACACCTGGATGGCGACCGTGGCCTCCGGCAGGTCGATGGAGAAGTTGGCGACCTTGGACACCACCAGCACGCTGATCTCGCCCTCCCGGAACGCGTCGAACAGCTTCTCCCGCTGGGCGTTGGACGTCTCGCCCTTGATCACCGGGGCACCCAGATGTTCCCCCAGCTCGTCCAGCTGGTCGATGTACTGCCCGATGACGAGGATCTGCTGCCCGGCGAACCGGCGGACGATCGCCTCCGTCACCTTGCGCTTGGTGTCGGTCGTCGCACAGAAGCGGTACTTCTCCTCCGTCTCGGCGGTGGCGTACGCCAGCCGCTCGGCGTCCGTGAGGTTGACACGGACCTCGACGCAGTCCGCGGGCGCGATGTAGCCCTGCGCCTCGATCTCCTTCCACGGCGCGTCGAACCGCTTGGGCCCGATCAGCGAGAACACGTCCGACTCGCGCCCGTCCTCCCGCACCAGCGTCGCCGTCAGGCCCAGCCGCCGCCGCGCCTGGAGGTCCGCCGTGAACTTGAAGACCGGCGCCGGCAGCAGGTGCACCTCGTCGTAGAGGATCAGGCCCCAGTCACGGGAGTCGAACAGCTCCAGATGCGGATAGACGCCCTTCCGCCTGGTCGTCAGCACCTGGTACGTGGCGATGGTGACCGGGCGGATCTCCTTCTTCGTACCGCTGTACTCCCCGATCTCGTCCTCGGTCAGCGAGGTGCGCTTCACCAGCTCGTGCTTCCACTGCCGGGCCGAGACCGTGTTCGTGACGAGGATGAGGGTCGTCGACTTCGCCTGCGCCATCGAGCCCGCGCCCACCAGTGTCTTGCCGGCGCCGCAGGGCAGGACCACCACGCCGGAGCCGCCGTGCCAGAAGTTCTCCACCGCCTGCTTCTGGTAGGGGCGCAGCGCCCAGCCGTCCTCGTGCAGCTCGATCGGGTGCGCCTCGCCGTCGACGTACCCGGCGAGGTCCTCTGCGGGCCAGCCCAGCTTCAGCAGCACCTGCTTGATCTGCCCCCGCTCGGAGGGATGCACGGCCACGGTGTCGGGGTCGATCCGGGTGCCGACGAGCGGTGCGACGCGCTTGGAGCGCAGGACCTCTTCGAGGACCGGTCGGTCGGTGGTGGTCAGCACCAGCCCGTGCGCCGGGTGCTTGCTCAGCGTCAGCCGCCCGTAGCGGTCCATCGTCTCGGCGATGTCCACGAGCAGCGCGTGCGGCACCGGGTAGCGGCTGTACTGCACCAGCGCGTCCACGACCTGCTCCGCGTCATGCCCGGCCGCGCGCGCGTTCCACAGGCCGAGCGGCGTCACCCGGTACGTGTGGATGTGCTCGGGCGCCCGCTCCAGCTCCGCGAACGGCGCGATGGCCCGACGGCAGTCGTCGGCACGCTCGTGGTCGACTTCCAGGAGCAGAGTTTTGTCGGACTGGACGATCAGGCAGGACACACATACCTCCGTGAATAGGATCGTCAGCGTGACAGACACCACACCTGCCACGGCTCGGGCCATGCCCCGTGCCCGGCGCCCGAAGGGCGTTCCGGGCAGCACACCAGGAATGCGCGCCGCCATCTATGTTCGCCTATCGCGCGAAACAGAAGAGTCTACTTCTCCCGAACGTCAGCGTGCGGCCTGTGAGGCCCTGTGCACGGCCCGTGGCTGGCAGGTCATAGCCGTCGAGGAGGACATCGACGTCTCGGGTTACTCGCGCGGCCTGGACCGTGAGGACGGCAAGCCGATCCTGCGCACGGACGGGCTCCCGCTCGTCACGCGTCCGCCGATCCTGGACATGGACACGTGGCACGCGTTGCAGGACGAGCTGAAGCGTCGCAAGGGGGCGGGTGAACAGCGCCGTGAGCGTACGTCACTGCTGCGCGCGGTTCTGTACTGTGGACTGTGCCACTCGCGCATGTACACCTTCACCGCCAAAGGGAAGGTGCGGTATCGCTGCATCGGGCGCTTGAAGCAGCGCCAGCGCACGGGACAGCAGGGGACCTGCTACGGCCCCAACGTGGCGGCCGAGCACACCGAAGCACATGTCACGGAACTGTTCCTCGAACAGTTCGGCAAGCTCCCCGTGGTGCGCATGGTGGAGCGCGTGGGAGAGGACTTCCGCCCGCAGATCCGGCAGGCCGAGGAAGCGCTCAGCGACCTTGAGAAGGACCGCTACGAGCGCGGTCTCTTCAAGGGGGAGGACGGAGCAAGGCGCTATGCCGACCAGTACGCGAAGCTGGAAGACCGCCTCGCTTCACTCAAGGAGCGGCAGGGCAACGCCAAGCCCGCCGGGGTGGAGGCCGTGCCGACGGGGAAGACGTTCGGCGAGCTGTGGAAGGACGCCAACACGGAGGGCAAGCGGGACCTCCTCTTGGAGGCGGGAGCCTATGTGGAAGTTGCCCCCGCTCGAGGTGGCGGCCCCCGCATGGACACCTCGCGCCTTTCGGTCTTCTTCGGGGACGAGGGGAAGCTTCGTCGCGCCAAAGCGGACGGCAAGGACACCGCACCCGTCATCGACACGATGGCGGAGGAGGTGGACGGCACTCTTTTCTGAGCTGAGCCGGCACTGACCACCGCTCTCGGCCTGCTCGCTGGACTTGCTTCCAACGGCGGGCCGTTTGCGTGCCCGAGGCGGGTTACGGGGCGCGGCGCTGAGGGGCCGACAGCCAGCGAGGTGGGGTGCACCCCCCTGGCCGAACATCACGCCCCGCAAGCGTATGGCGACTGAGAGGCGTTACGGGTTCCAGGGCCGCCGGAGGCACGACCCGTACCCCGCCGGTCGAGGCAGAAAAGCTGCCTCTCCGTACTTCTTCCTCTGTGATTCCCCAAGGAAAGTTCCTTTGAAAGGCAGCTATTTGGCCTCGCGCCGAGGGTGGGACCTGATCCCGAAGCCCGGGTTCACAGCGATGCCGCGTAACGGCTGGCCAGTGCGGCCGCGGTCTGGGCGATGGCCTCCCGCAGCTCGGGCGGGCCGAGCACCTCGGCCTCGGTACCCAGTCTGAGCAGGTCGCTGACCGCGACGGCTTGCGTCTCGACCGGCATCTCCACTTGCACCCAGCCCTCAGCATCCGGCGGACCGGCTCCCTCAAGGGCCCGCGCGCCCGCCGCACCGAACTGCATGGGCAACATCCGCTGGGCACGAGGCGAGATCCGCAGTAGCGCAACTCCCTGGTGAAGCGCGGCCTCCAGGCGCCGGGAGGATTCCTCCCAGTAGGCAGCCAGGTCGAATCCCGCCGGGCGATCAAAGACTTCTCCCGTGCTGTTCACGGCCAGGAACCGCGAGATCCGGTAGGTCCGCATGGTCTCGTCGGCCCGCGCCACCAGGTACCAGATCCCGCCCTTGAGGACAAGACCGAGCGGATGCAGCTCCCGGTGCACCTCGCCACGCCACCGCCGGTAGTGCGCCCGCAGCACCCGCTGTCCCCACACTGCCTGGGCCACCGGCCCCAGATGCGGAACCGGGTCGGCGTCCCGGAACCAGGCCGGCGCATCCAGGTGGAACCGGTCCTGGATGCGCCGGGCCCGGTCGGCCAGTTCGGCTGGAAGAGCGGCCTGCAGCTTCAGCTGGGCGGCGGCCAGCACCGCCCCGAGGCCCAGATCGCGCGCAGGCCCGGGAGCTCCAGCGAGGAAGAGCGATGCGGCCTCGGTGTCGGTGAGCCCGGTCAGCCGGGTGCGGTACCCGTCCATCAGCCGGTAGCCACCGGTTGGCCCGCGGTCGGCGCAGACCGGGACGCCCGACGCGCTCAGCGCCTCGATGTCGCGATAGACCGTGCGGACCGACACCTCCAGCTCCGCGGCGAGTTCGGACGCGGTCATCCGCCCACGGTTCTGGAGCAGCAGAAGCAGGGACAGAAGCCGGTCGGCACGCATGGAGGCATTGTCCTGCTGTACCTGACGGGAGATGTCAGGTACAGCGGTCAGGCTGATCACGCACTGCACGGGAAAGACCGTGCGACCGATCAAGAGGACAGCCATGCCCGTCCAGACCAGCGGCCACTTCACCTTCGCCAACTGGGAAGAGCGCACCCTCACGCCGAGCGAGGTGAGTCCGAAACTCGCCCACGCCACCGTCACCAACGCCTTCTCCGGTGGCATCGAGGCCACGGACACCACCTGCGAATACACCATCGTCTACGTCACGGAGAAGACCGGCACGTTCACCGGCATGGAGGTCCTGGCTGGCCGCCTCGACGGTCGCGAGGGCACCTTCGTCGCTGAAGAACGGGGCTCCTTCGATGCCGACGGCACCGTGCACTGCACCTTCGAGATCGTGCCGGGATCAGGAACCGGAGAACTGGACGGACTGCGCGGGACCGGCAGCTTCACCGCCAAGCACGGCGAACCGTCCGTCCCCTACACCTTTGACTACGACCTGGACTGACAAATACCCCAGGCAGTGCGTCTCGGGATGAACCCGCAGGCCCCGCCCCGACAATGGGGCGGGCCATCGCCCCACGCAAGCGCCAAATGCCCATGAAGACCCAGCGTCATGAAGCTCTGAAGGTCACAGACGTCGCCTCCCGCCCGCCCCGGAGCACCATGGGGCCGTCGATGAATTAGTGGGACGTTTCGCGCTCGCTGGCTGTGGCTGTCGCGTGCATGACGTAGTTGGCGAGGTCGCTGGGGTCGATCAGGCGGGCGGGGATCGGTTCGGGGCGGTAGCCGTAGTCCTCCAGGAAGGGGCGGACCTGTTTGATCAGGGCTCTCATCTGGTTCTCTCCGATGCGGAAGAGGTAGGAGGTCAGCGAGCGGGACAGGCCGCGCTGGTCGAGGACGGCGGCCCAGATGATGTTCTCCGTGGTGAGTTTGCGGTGCCGGGGCCGCTGCTTGGGCGGCAGGGCGTCGAGGCGTTCGCGGACGCTGATGGTGAGACGGTCCAGGTCGGTGCGCTCGAGACCCGTCAGGAGGGGATGGGTGGCCAGGGTCGCGCCGAAGGTGTGTGCGTGGCGGGGGTGGGACCGGCGGCCGGGCGGATGGAGCGGGACGTCGGGGAGTCCGGGTTGGGGTGGGATGGTGTAGTTCCACTCCCCGTGGAAGGTATCGGGGCGGATGGTCAGGGCGGCTGCGTGCTGCTCGCTGATCTCGATCCCCGTGGGGTAGCTGCCGGTGTCCAGGCGCGCGGTGACGGACAGCCCGGTGCGGGTGGTGGTCGCCGAGATCAGGTTCAGGGCGGTCTCGTAGCTGGTCAGCGGGTGGGCGCGCCAGTTGAGGGAGATGAAGGAGAACAGGCGGTGCTCGACCCGGTTCCATTTTGATGTTCCCGGCGGTAGGTGGCGCACGCTGATCTCGAGGCCGGTCTCGGTGGCGAGGACGGCGAGGTTGGCCTTCCATGCCTTGGCGCGGGAGCTGTTGGACCCACCGCCGTCCGCGGTGATCAGCAGACGCTTCGCGTGCGGGTATGCGGCCCGTCCTTCTTCCCGCCACCAGCGACGCAGGCAGGAGGCGGCGAACGCGGCGGTGTCGTGGTCGGTGCCCACCACGACGAAGCCGGCGTTGCGGCCCAGGTCGTAGATGCCGTAGGGGATCGCGGTGCCGGTCGCGTGTGAGGGGAAGTCGTGGTCGAGGACCTTGACCGGGGCGCCCGGCGGGGCCCACTCGCGCCCAGGCCGGGCGAAGGGGCCGATCAGTTCCTTCTTCTTGGTGTCCACGCTGATCACCGGGTCCCCGGCGTGGAGGAACTCGGCCACCGTGTCGTTGAGGTGCCGGAACTGTGCGTCCCTGTCCCGGTGGTGGCTGCCGGCCAGCACCCGCGCGTTGCCGCGCAGGCTGAACCCGGCCGCCTTCAGCAGGGCCGCGACGGTGTCGCGGCCCGCCTTCCGGCCCTGGGCGGCGAGCTCGTCCGCGAGGCGGCGCAACGATTTCGTCGTCCACGTCAGCGGCTTCATCGGATCGCCCTGCGTGCTGTCTTCGACCAGCTCCAGCAGGGCCGGCATCAGACCCGGGTCCTTTGTCGCCAGGGCGGGGCGGCCCGCCCCCGGCCGTCGCACCCGCCCGTCCGGTTCCTCGCCCGCATCGAGATCGGCCAGGCCGCGGCTGACGCAGCCCTTCGAGACGCCCGCGGCCCGTGCCACCGCAGCGATCCCGCCGTGCCCGAGTTGCCGGGCCTCCGCGGCGTACAGGATCCGGCGCTGCCGCTCGTTCAGATGCGGCGTCACCGCCTCCAGCTTCTCCTGCAACGACATGATCAGCTCATCGAAGCGCCCCATACCGCATCAACGAGCCCAACTACCGCAAGAGACGCACTAATTCATCGACAGGCCCATCATAAGTGCGTTCAGAGGTCGTTTTCTCCCGATGTTTCATCCCGGAATCTGCGGTTGATGTGGCTTTGTGGGGTCACGCCAGGAGATGGGGTCTCGCCGGTGAGGCGGCGGGCCATGAGGTCGGTCATGACCAGGTGGATCATGGCTTCGGAGCAGGCGGGGAGGGTTTCGTAGTCGCGGGCCAGGCGGCGGTGGAGCATGAGCCAGCCGTAGGTCCGCTCGACTGTCCAGCGTTTCGGTATCGGGGTGAATCCCCTGGCCCCCGGGGGTGCGGGCGACGATTTCCATGTCGATGCCGAGGGTGGCGGCGTGCTCGACGAAGTGCTTGCGGTAGCCGCCGTCGACCCGGGCCTTGCGGATGCCGGGGTGGTCGGCGGCGACCTGGCCGAGCAGTTGGGTGCCGGCCACGGAGTCCTGGACGCTGGCCGCGGTGACCAGCACCGCGAGCAGGAGGCCGATCGTGTCGGTCACAATGCTCCGCTTCCTGCCCACGATCTTCTTGCCCTCATCCGTGCCCTGACTCGTGGCGGGGACACTGGTGGAGTTCTTCACGCTCTGCGCGTCGATCACGCAGGCCGACGGGCTCGCGTTCCGGCCCTCCTACTGCCGCACCAACTCCCTGAGCAGGCCGTTGAGCTGGGCGAACACGCCGTCCTTCTACCACTTCGCGAAGTAGCCGTAGACCGTCTCCCATGGCGGGAAGTCGTGCGCTGGCGGTCGAAGTCGGCTTTGAGGTGTGGGTAGGTGCGGTAGAGCGTCGCCCGTGGCACTCCGGCGAGGGTGCACAGGCTTTTGACGTCGCACTTCAGGCCCTCGGGGTCTGGCCCGGCGAGGAGTTGGCGCATCACTGCTCGGATCCTGGTCTCGGTCTCCGCCTGGCGGTCATGCGTCACTTTCCAGCTCCTCGGGGGTGTGCACTGTGGCGTCGATCTCGGCGACGACGCGGCTGGCGCGGTCGAACGCGGCCTGGGCTCGGGCCCGTTCGTGTTTGTAGAGCCGGGGGTTGCTGAGGAAGACGGCCTGGGTGTTCTCGGCGTGGTCGGCCCAGACCTGCCGGTACTGCGACAAAGGCCAGCGGCAAGAACACCGACCGCCCCGAACTGGCGGCCGTCCTGGAGTGCATCCGCCCCGGAGACACCCTGTGCGTGTGGAAGCTGGACCGCTTCGCCCGCTCCCTGATCGACCTGGTGACGACGGTGGGCGCCCTGGCGGCGCGCGGCATCGGCTTCGAGGTCCTCACGGGCGCCCTGGCGAGCAATGACCCCAACACTCCGGACGGGCCCCTCATGCTCCAAGTGGTGGGCGCCATGGCGGAGTACGAGCGTTCCCTGATCAAGGACCGTACCCGCGCCGGACTGGAGGCGGCCCGCGTACTCGGCCGTACGGCCGACCGTCATGAACGCCGACAAGCTCGCCGCCGCCCAGGCGCGCCGCGCCGAAGGCGAGAGTGTCACGGCGATCGCCAAGGCGCTGGGCGTGAGCCGCACGACGCTTTACTGGGCACTCGCCGACGCGGAGTAGGCCCGTTGGCCCTGGGGGGTCTCCCCGTGTGGAGGTGGTCGGGGAACGGCCCTGCAACGTGCTTCAGCCGAGATACGGGGCTGAGCGATGTTCCAGGAAGTGCGTCAGGCGCAGCCGTTGCGTGTGGTGCATGGGAAGCGCGTCCAGCTCCGCTGGATCCACGAAACGGAGTTCCGTGGACTCGTCCGAGATCTCCAGCGTGCCCCCGATGATGCGGGTCGTGAAGCACACGTTGAACTGCCGCCGCACTTCGCCGTCGCTGTAGGCGATGATGTGCCGGGGGTCGGTGTACGTCCCGACCAGTCCCGTAATCTCCACGTCGAGGCCCGTCTCCTCCTTGACCTCTCGTACGGCCGTACCGGGCAACGAGTCGCCCATGTCCATCCCCCCGCCCGGCAGGGCCCACAGGTCGTTGTCCCTGCGGCGCTGGAGGAGGATGCGCCCCTTGTCGTCGGTCACGACGGCCGAGGCCGCCACGACCAGGCTGTTGGGCTCTGGGGCGCTGGGATCGTCGTAGTACTCGGTGCGTGCCACGGGATCACCCTTCCACAGGTCGGCCGGCCGCCCATACGGCGTCGAAGCTCCCCGCATAGGTGTCGAACATGCCGCTGCCGCCGGTCCGGCGCAGGTGCCACACAGGCGCCCCGTAGGCATTCACACCGAAGACGTGCGTGTTCACCAGGAGCTGGTCATCGGCCCGGTACAGGCTGTTGTACAGCGTGGTCCCGTGCGTACGCACCTCGATGCCGGGCACACCGACCAGTGGGCGGTAGTGCAGGAGCGCGAGACGGCAGCGTGACTCGATGCCGTGCCCGAACCGCTCTTCCCTTCCGCGCTGCTGGACGTTCGGACTGTCGGCGTCCCCCACGGCAATGCGGACGGCGCAACCATCGGCGGCACGCTCCCGGAGCAAGTCGTTCAGCCGGGGATACGCCTCATGCAGGAACACGGCGGCGTACACCAGGATGTCGATGCGCTCACGGGCCGACGCGAAAAGCTCTACGTATGCCGATACCGGCACGTCCGCCCGCTGGCCGTAGAGCACCACGAGTTCGGGACTCACGGCGCGTGCCGGACGGGCCTGTCGTAGCGCGGGCCACAGGGCGTGCACGTCCTCTCCGAGCACTTCGGCGGCCCGCAGCGCCGTGGCCCTGCGTGGTGTGCGCCCCAGATTCACCCATCGCTCGACGGACTTGGGGTCGACTTCCGCCTTCTCTGCCAGCGTCGCGCAGGTCCAGCCTCCCGCCGCCATGGCCGTACGCAGTCTCTCGTTCGGCATGCCATCCCCCCTCGTATGTCCGGGACGTACCCAGGGACGTTTTACCCGCTTCAGGACGTCCCGAAGTGGGAAACGTACGAGGTTCCACCGTCCCGAGTGACAAGCGGACGATCGAGGGCATGACCGAGAGCAAGGGGGCTGCGGTGAGCACGGAACGACAGCCGGCCGAACAGGACCACTCGTCGGCCGTGTAGCGCGAAGCGGACTCCGGAGCACGGGAGTTGAGGGAGGCATGTGCCATGGCCGGCATCACGCTCCCGTCTCTGGGCACCGACCTCACCGCGCTCATGTCCGGCCTGCCCCTGGTGGACCTGGGCCGGGTGAACTCCGACACCGCGCTGAAGCTCGCAGAGGTGATCCGCCGGGGGTGCTCATGACCACCCAGGACGTCCCGGAGGTCGGCACGCTGGCCGTGGACACAAGGAACGACCGCCTCGGCGAGGTCATGGGCGCTGAGGGCTCCTATGTACAGCTCCGCCCGCCCGGTGGCGGCATCGAGTGGGACGTGCCCCCGCAGGCCCTCAGAGAGGCGACAACGTCCGACGAACTCCGCGCCAAGGTGCGCGAGGTGAACGCTTCCAGGAGGTGGACGAGGTGAGGGCCGTCCTGCGCTACGTCAACCACACGATCCGCCACGCCCCGGAGGGCGGCGTCACGGCCGAGCTGTTCTGCGTCGCGTACGGCTGCGGGGAATCGTCCGGCCCTCAGGGCGATCCGAACGACGCCCAGGACTGGGCGCTGAGGCACACCGGACGCACGGGACACGACCTGTTCCGCCGCGAATACACCAACCACGCCCGCGTCACCCGCGACGAAGAGACCCCGACCCGCTGAGCGACGGCGAGCAACACGGCTCATTGAGTCGGCCCCCCGTCCGTGCTCCCCCGAGGCGCATGGGCGGGGCTTCACGCTGCAGTACCCCCGCCGGAACTGGACCATTCACGCGGCACCCTTTCCGTGCGGCCGGACGGTACGGCCAAACGTCCAGTGTGCCTGATCGATTCCTGATCGGTTCCTGGTCGCGGAGGCGCGCACGTCCCGTCGTACAGGATGTCTATTCATTCCTGGGGGTGGAACGGTTTCACCTGTACGGCTCCGGCTGCGAAGAATGGCCGACCGTGCAGGCCATCACTCGTGACCCGTCCCCGCCCACCACCACCCTCGGCTACGCCCTGTTCGCCACCCGCTGGCTGCAGGCTCCGCTGTACTTCGGCCTCGTGGCCGCGCAGGGGGTGTACGTCTACAAGTTCTTCAACGAACTGTGGGCCTTAATCCTCCGGTGCATCACCGGGCAGGCGACCGAGACCTACGTCATGCTCGCCGTGCTCAAGCTGGTCGACGTCGTCATGATCGCCAACCTGCTGATCATGGTGATCGTCGGCGGCTACGAGACGTTCGTCTCCCGCATCGGCCTCCAGGGCCACCGTGACCAGCCGGAATGGCTCTCGCACGTCAACTCCAACGTGCTGAAGGTGAAGCTGGCCACCGCCATCGTGGGCATCTCCTCGGTCCATCTGCTGCAGATGTTCGTGGATGTGCACCACACCGCCCGGCACTCCCTGCTGTGGGGCACGGTGATCCACATGGCGTTCATCGTGTCGGCGGCGATCCTGGCGTACATGTCGGGCCCGATGGCCGCGCACGCCGAACGCGCCCACCACCGGGACCACCGGGCCGACGACTCCGAACCCGTGCGGCCCCCGGCGGCGGTGTCGATCCCGGCCCAGGCCGGGCCGCCGCCCGCCGAGACGGGGGCCGAGGAGCGGATCCGCGCCGCCGGTTTCCCGGCCCGGAAGGCGCTGGAGGAGTTCGACGCGGAACACCCGCGGGCCTTCGACCGGGAGACCGTGGCAAGGCTCGGCAAGCTGGACTTCGTCGCGGCGCACGGCAACGTGGTGTTCGTGGGGCCGCCCGGCACCGGCAAGACGCACCTGGCCGTCGGGCTCGGCGTGCGCGCCTGCCAGGCCGGCCGCCGGGTGCTGTTCGACACGGCCGCCGGCTGGGCCGCGCGGCTGGCCGGGGCGCAGGCGGCGGGCCGGCTCGACGAGGAGCTCACCGCCCTCGACGACTGCCCGCTGCTGATCGTCGACGAGGTCGGGTACGTGCCCTTCGACGCGGACACCTCCCGGCTCTTCTTCCAGCTGGTTGCCCACCGCTACGAGCGGGGGTCGCTGATCGTGACCAGCGACCGCCCGCTTGAGAGGTGGGACGAGGTGTTCGGCGGTCCGGCCGCCCCGGCGATGGTGGACCGGCTGGCCCACCACGCCGAGATCGTGCGGCTCGAAGGGGAGAGCTACCGGATGCGCCGGGCTACTTCGGAGTGGGCAGGGTGAGGTTGTTGACCAGCGGTTGAGCGAAGATGTGCCCGTCGATGTTGGCGAGGAGGGGCTCGCCTCCGGCCCCGGCGGCCGGGAGCGGCAGCGGCGCGGTCGGGGCAGCCGAGGCCTCGGGCGCGAGCGCGGCGACAAGGGCGGCGGCGGTCACCAGCGCGGCGGCGCAGACGGCGACGGCGGAGTGGGCGCGGACGGGCAGCTTGGAACGCATGGGACGTCAGGGCCTTTCACAGGAGGTCGAGGGGAGGGCCGGTCCCGGGGCGCCGGGACCGGCCCTATGAGGTGTGCGGGCGCGTCAGACGGGCGGCGTCTCGATGACCAGGCCGGCGACATCGATGCCGACGGCCGCGGCCTGGGTGGTGAAGGCGCCGAGCATCATGGCCGTGGCGGCCAGGACGGCGGCGAAACGACGGGCAGCACGCATGTGTGGGATTTCCTTTCAGCTGTGTTCGCCCGAGCCCCCTGCCGGGCGGTTCGGGCTTGATCAGGACATCCGGTGGCTGCCCGGCGGCCCGCAGCGGAATGCGCCGCGACCTGCAAGCTCCCTCATGGGTGGGAAGTGTCCGGCGTGGCGTGCATGAATTCGGGCCTACGCCCGTGTGAGTGACCGGCGCTCACACCTGGTCGTCGGCCAGCTCCGCGACCCCGGTGATCCGGTGCAGCGGATAGGTGCGGACCTCGTCCGCGGTGTGGTCGTACGCCGTCACGAAACCGCCCTCCACCCGTACCGGCGCGATCACCCGCTGGCTGGCGGCGCCCTCGGCGTTGACGTACCCGATCCACAGGGCCTGGCCGGTCAGGACGGCGGCCTGCATGGTGGCCAGGGTGTCGGCGGAGCTGGTGCGCGGCAGCTCACCGCCGGTCACCGGGGCCGTCCCGGTGGGCTTGCGCGGGGCGGTGGAGGCCAGGTCGCCCGCCCGGATGGCCCGGATCGCGGCCGTCAGCAGCGTCGCGTCGGGGGCGGGCGGGCCGTCCGGCACCGGCTCGGGTGCGGTGCGCGGCGGGGTGCGGTGGGCGTGCGCCCGCGTGATCAGTACATCGCCCTCGGCGGACTCGGCGGCGGGCGCGAAGCCCATCGCGCGCAGCCCCTCCAGCAGCGCCGCCGGGTCGGCCTGCGCGGCCAGCACGGTCGGCGCGAGGCGGCGCAGCCGCAGGCCGGCGGCCCGCTTGTCGGCGAGGATCTCGCCCAGCAGGGCGTCGTCGTCGCAGCGCACATACGCCGAGGCGGCGCCGACGCGCAGTTGGCCGTGCCGGCGGGCCACGTCGTCGATCAGGTAGGCGAGCGGCTGCGGCACCGGCGTACGGGAGTGTGCCGCGAGGAAGTCGTGCAGGTCGGAGGCGCTGCGGCCGGCGTCCAGGGCGCGGCGTACGGAGGCGGGCGTGAAGCGGTAGACGGTCGCGCCGCCCTTCGACTCCACGTCGGCGAGCACGTCCAGCATGTCGGCCAGCGGCCGCTGCAACGGGCCCGGCGCGACCGCGGTGAGGTCGGCCTGGAGCAGGACGTGGTCCAGCGGTTCGGGCAGCAGCGGGACGAGCAGCCGGGCGGCCGTGGCGGAGGCGACGGCCTGCTCGCCGGGCGACAGGGGCGCCGGGGCAGTGGGCGGGCGATGGCGGACGGGAAGCTTGTCACCGGGGCCTTCCGGCTCCTCGTCCGCCATGTGCGCGGCGGCGCTCGCCCCGAGAAGCGCCCGCCCGTGCGCGGACAACGCCCCCCGCCCGGTCACACCGAGCAGCTCAGCCTCGGTCAGGGTCCACTGGGCGAGCCGGGCACGCAGATCGTCGTCGCGCCCGCCCGTGCCACCGTCCTGGACGGAATCACGCGCGGAATCCCGCCCCCCGCCGTCCCGCTGGCCCTCCCGCCCCCGCAACGGCCGCTCCCACCGCAGCCGCGCCAGCACCGACTCCGCCGTCGGCGCGGCCCCCTCCGGCAGTCCCGCGAGCAGGCTCAGCACCCGGTGCCGTACCTCCGGCGCCGCGGAGCGGTCGAGGCCCGGTCCCAGCGCCGCCAGCGCCCGCTCCTTGGCGTCCCGCCCGCCGACCAGCCCCGCCGTCCGGGTCGCGGCGAGCCACGCCTCCGCCAGCCGGGTCCAGCGCTGGGCGGCGGGCTGCTCCAGCCACTCGTCGTACGCCGGGGTCGCCGCGTACCGCTCGTCGGCCTCGCCGTCCGAGGCCACCAGGCCCGCCGCGTAGGCGAGCTCGACCCAGAACGCGGCGACCGGCTCGGACACGTCCAGCGCGACGGCGGTCCGCTTCAGGTCGCGCACACTGAGCCCGCCCGCGCGCAGCACCGCGGGCCCGCCCTCGTCCCAGTCCTTCATCAGCTCCTCGACGGTGGCCAGCGCGGTGTAGGCCTGCCCGGCCGCCGTGGCGTCCACAACCTGTGGACGGTGCCTGGCCGCCACCTCCACGGGCGGCGGCACCGGCTCCGGCAGACGGTGCGCGCGGCCGCCGCGCATGTGCAGGGCGACCTCCCGGGGGAGTGCGACCGTGCCGGGCGCCGTCGGCAGCAGCAGCCCGCGGTCGAGCAGCCAGCGCAGCCGGGGTGCCGGAGTGGCGGTGACCTGGCCGTACGGCGGCCCCCACACCAGCCGCTCCAGCACCTCCAGCGACTCGGCCGGGGCCCCGGCGAGCAGCGCGGCCATCCGCGCCCGGTCGGTGAACAGGGCGGTGAGGGCGGCCACCGCGGAGACGGAGTCGTGCGTGGAGGGCAGCCCGACGGCCGTCACGAGTTCCTGGATACGCCCCGGCGACATGCCCGCCGACGCCTCCTGGACCGCCGGACCGAGCCCGGTCGGCGACGGATGCTGCGGCGACGGCGCGAGCAGCTCCCGAGCCGTGCGCACCAGCCGCAGCCGTTCGTCGTCGCCCCACACCAGGGCCTGCTCGCGCAGCGTGCCGAGGGCGCGCGGCAGCGCGGCGGCGACGAGCGGATCGCCCTCGTCCCCGGCCATGAGCCCGAGCAGTTCCTCGTACGTCGCCGGATCCGCCGCCACCGCCAGCGCCTGAGCCGTCTGCAGCGCGAACCGGTCGAGCCGCTCCAGGGCGCGCACGACCGAGGCACGGGTGCCGGCCCGGGTCGCGAGCTGCGTCAGATCCGTCGGCACGGGCGTGATGAGATCGGGCCGGCTGCGCAGCAGCACGGCCAGAGAGGCGTCGTCCCGCGCACGCAGCGCCTCCGCGAGGGACCGCGGGGCCACCGGCTTCTCATCGCTGCTCATCCGCTCCACGGTAGCGGGTGGCGGCCTGCGCTACCGTCGTCCCACGGGGAAACCGGCACACCCGCCCCGGAGGGGACAGCGTGGGGATCGAGAGCGACAAGGTCGTCTACGAGTATCTGAGCCGCGTCGGTGACGTGGCTCAGCAGCGGCAGCTGTCCTCCGCCACCCGGATGCGCCTGGTATCGCAGCTGCGCGACGAGATCGACCGGCGCCGCGCCAAGGCCGTCGTCGACAGCCCCGCCGCCGTCCGCCGCATCATCGCCCGCATCGGCAGCCCCGACGAGGTGGTCGCCGCCGCAGGCGACTCCGGCACCCGCCCGGAGTCACCACCGACGGCCGTACCTGCACAACGGGACCAGCAACCGAAGCGCAGCATGCTGCCCCGCCCCCGCCCCGCCGAACCCCCCGCACCGGCACCCTCCGACGCCCCGTCCCCGCCCCACCGCGCCGGCGAGCACGAACTCGGCGACAGCGCGACGCAGCCCGACTGGTGGCGGGTGGACAGCAGCCCGTTCGGGGTCGGCGACAGCGTGCCCGGATTCGTGGGCGGCGTGGAGATCCCGGAACTGCTCAAGTCGCCACCGAAGGACCTGCCCGAGGAGCCCGAGCCGCCGGTCGGGCAGGCGACGGAACCGGACGAGGACGAACCCACCCCTCGCCGCCGCCTGCTCCCGTCCCCCGGCACCTGGAGCAACCCCTTCCTGCTCCTGGCCGCCGCCCTCCTGGTCGTCGGCGCGGTACTCGGCAACCTGCTCGCCCTCGCCTTCGGCTGGCTCATCGCGTACGCCTCGCGCCGTCTGACCCGCGCAGAAGTGAAATGGGCGGTCATGGGCCTGCCCGCCCTGGCGGTCACCGCCGGTTTCGTCTGGCTCTGGGGAAGGACCGAAGGCCGCTGGGGCACCCCCGTTCCCGAGGGCCACATGAACGACGCACTGGCCGAAACCTGGCCCTGGGTCCTACGAGGCGCGGCCCTGGCATCGGCCCTGTTCCTGGTATGGCGCTCCCAGAAGGAGCGCTAGCCAGGCGGCGGGAAAGCCGCCGTGCCACGGAAGCGGGTCGGGGCGGTGTGGCGCAGTCCGCCGCTTAGCCGGTCCCAACGTCGGCCCACTGTGGCAGCAGGCAGAGGGGCGCAACCCGCGGCGGACTCGCCACACCGCCCCGACCCCGCCCCACCACCGGCCCAAGGCGCACGCCCACCCACCAGCACAAGGCACACCCGGCCCGACCGCCGGAGGCACCCTGCACAATGGCCCATATGATTTCGCGCCCGCCCACCGTCGGCTTCGACCTCGACATGACGCTCATAGACTCCCGCCCCGGCATCCACGCCTGCTACCTGGCACTGGCCGAGCGGACAGGAACGTACATCGACGCCGACCTGGCGATCACCCGGCTGGGCCCGCCGTTGGAGGAGGAGCTGCGCCACTGGTTCCCGGCCGCGGACGTGCCCGCCGTGGCCGACGTCTACCGCGCGATGTACCCGTCGATCGCCATCGCCGCGACCCCCGCCCTGCCCGGCGCCCACGAGGCGATAGAGGCCGTCCGGGCGGCCGGCGGACGCGCGGTCGTCGTCACCGCCAAGTACGAGCCCAACGCCAAGCTGCACCTCACCCACCTCGGCATCGAGCCCGACGCGGTGATCGGCAACCTATGGGCGGAGGCCAAGGCGGAGGCACTGCGCGAGCACGCCGCGAGTGTGTACGTCGGCGACCACACCGGCGACGTACGCGGCGCCCGTGCGGCCGGCGCGCTGTCGGTGACCGTGGCGACCGGCCCGTGCGACGCCGACGAACTGCGCGCGGCAGGCGCGGATGTCGTCCTCGCCGGTCTCGGCGAGTTCCCGGAGTGGCTTTCGGCCTATCTCGAAGCAGCACCGGAAGCGGTCGACGCACCGCGCGCCTGACGCCGCCCCGCCGCGATCGCCTGGAACACGCCCGCCCCGGCGATGAGGAAGCCGACCCCCATGAGCATGCTCAGTAGGAACATGTAGGTCGGAAAAGGCGTCGTCCCGAGGAACAGCGGGGCCACCGTGACGAGAGTGGCCACGGCCCCGACGACGAAGACGACGGCACCGGCACGGATCAGTCGGTCACCGGGCGCGGCGGAATTCGGTTGGGTTTTGTCACGCACCCGACCAGGGTAGTTCCCAGCGCGAAGGAACAACCGGGCGACGTCTTGTCACCGGCCTGAAGACCCATTGGCCTTGGTACCGGCGGGTCATGGACGACCCGCCCGAGTGCTGTCAAGAGCCGTTTCAGAAGCAGTTTTCCGACGAGCACGAGGACAAGCGTGCCTACCGGAAAAGTCAAGTCAGTCACCTAGACACACAGACTCCGCTAGCCTCTCTCCCATGCAACCCAACCTGCGGTACCTCGCATGTCTGCGCCTGTCCGCCGACTCTGACGGCTCTACGTCCATCGGGTGGCAGCGTGGCGTGATCCGACACCACGTCAGCTCTCCTCACCTGTCCGGCGTCCTGGTGGGGGAGGCAGAGGACACCGACGTATCCGGCTCCCTGAGTCCCTTCAAGCGGCCCAAGCTTGGACGCTGGCTCATGTCCCGAGCCGATGAGTTCGACGTGATCATTGCGGCCAAGATGGACAGGCTTACCCGTCGCTCCATGCACTTCAATGAGCTTCTGGAGTGGGCACAGCAGAACGGCAAGTTCATCGTCTGTGTTGAAGAGGGATTCGACCTGTCCACCCCTCAGGGAAAGATGATGGCTCGGATGACGGCCGTCTTCGCTGAGGCTGAGTGGGACACGATCCAGGCACGCGTCCTGAACGGCGTACAGACTCGGCTGGAGAACCGTTCATGGCTCACGGGTGCTCCACCTACCGGCTACCGCATCAAGGCTGTTGAAGGCGGGAAGCGGAAGATCCTGGAGATTGACCAGGGCTTCCACCCGTACGTGGAAGAGATCTTCTCTCGTATCCGAGAGGGGCAGTCCACACACCGGATCGCACGTGACTTCAACTCCCGTGGAATTCTCACGTGGTCGGATCACCTCAGGAAGTTGAAGGGGGAGGAAACCAAGGGAACTCAGTGGCAGTCCACCATCATCAACAAATTCATCCGCTCTCCCTGGGTTCCCGGTATCTACACCTACAAGGGTGAGGCTGTATTGGATGACCAGGGAGAGCCGGTCGTTCTCCCTGAGATGCCCCTGGCCTCCATGGATGAATGGGCAGACCTGGTGGATCGGATCAAACCCGCTCCCAAAGCCTCTACAGGAGAAAGCCGTAATGGCGCTAAGAGTCTCCTGTCCGGTATTGCTCGCTGCGGTGAATGTGGAGCGCCGGTTACTTCTCTCTTGGGCTCCGGGCACACAAGGAAAGACGGTACGAAGGTTCCCGGACACAGGTATTACCGGTGCTCCAACAAGTTCAAGGGTGGGGCGTGCGCAACGGGTCTCTATGTCCGTGCGGACGCCCTTGACCAGTGGGTTGATCAGGAGATCCGGGGGAGCGTCGGTCAGTGGGACATGTACGAGCGAGCCGGTAAGAGTCCCTCACAGGCAAGGGAACTCCAGTCGGCTAGGGCACGGCTGGAACGCCTAGAGGCGGACTACCTTGCAGGGGAATACGACGGAGAGGGACAGGAAGAGTCTTACCGTCGTATACACAAGAGTCTGTCTGGGAAAGTCGCTCTCCTGGCAAAGCAGGAAGAGGAAAGGGCTACCCCGACTCTGAAAGCCACGGGTAAGAAGTACGGAGAAGTCTGGGAGGTCAAAGACCAGGAAGATCGTAGGGAATTCCTGCGTACCTACCAAGTAAAGGTCTGGGCTTGGGATAAGGGGGCGGACGAGAAAGAGGGGGGAATGGTCATGGATCTGGGAGATATTCAGACCATGGCTCAGGAGTTCAGTCTGACCAAGAAAGAGAAGGTGACCAGAATTGTGGTGAGCCATAACGTACCGGAGGAATGCCGGTTCAAGGCGCTGGCATTTGCGCGACAGGAGAGTGTATAAGAAAAATCCCCGTTGGATTGCGGGGCTTTATTCTTGCATTTTAATTGTTTCGGAATTCGACCCCATACCTTTAACGATTCGAATTAATCTCGATTCGTCAGTGGTCGTGAGTGCATGACGGAGTTGCTGGTTCGCCCCGTTTGTCTCGCGTGAGAGCGGGCGGGGCCTTCGCGTGTCGCTGCGGCTGCGCCGGGGTTCCACGGCTCCCGGGAGGTCGTGCGGTCGTACTCCTTTCCTGTCTCGTCGGGGCTGGGAACGGCCGTCAGCCCCCGTTCCGGCTCGGCGCGGCCTGCTGCCCCGGGGTGCCGACCAGGCGGGCGCGCGGGGGCGACCGGGCCGCCGCCCGCCGCAACCGGGCCCAGGTGCCTGCCGCCGCCAGCGAGGCGTTCGCCGAGCGGGGACTGGAGGTCCCCCTCGGTGAGATCGCGCCGGGAGGCAGCCGTCGCTGAGTACGGGAGAGACTGCCTGAGACCGCGTTGTCCCCCTCCTCCGGGTGCGCCCTGTACGCGATCAGGCCCAGACCGGCAGATCTTTGCCCCACTCCGTGGGCGGGCGGTCCCAGTTTCGAGGTGCCCCGTCGTAGTGCACTGGGGGAAGAGCATGGTCGAGCAATCCGTAGGGTGACGCGGTTCTGGCCAGCCAGGGTCGTAGTGCGTATTCGTCGCCTTCGATCGGGGCGGGAGGGATGTCGTGCAAGAGCCAGGACGCGGTGCCCGCAAGCGACAGCCGTAGATGCCTCCCACCACCGTTTTCCTGTCTGTCGGTCAGTGCGCGCAAGACTGCGGCCGCGAGGAGGTACCCGGTTCCGTGATCCAGCGCCTGCGCGGGCAGCGTTCCTGGGGAGCCGTCGGTGGAAGCCTCGATCGAGGCAATACCGCTCGCTGCTTGGACGAGGCTGTCGAAGCCACGCCGCGAAGCCCACGGTCCCGACCAGCCCCAGGCGCAGAGCTGGGCGACGATCAAGTCAGGTCGCCTTGCCAGCAGAGCGTCGGGCGCCAGACCGTGCAGATCCAGCGCGCCAGGCCGGTAACCGGTGAGCACGACATCGGCTGAGCCGAGGAGGTTTTCGAAGACGTTCCGGTCTCCGGGAGCAGAGAGGTTCAGCAGCGTAGAGCGCTTCCCGAAACCGGTGTCAGCGTGGGCGTCCTGGTCCTCCAGAAGCTGAGGCGAGTCCACACGCAACACATCGGCCCCCAGCAGGGCGAGTGTGCGCGTCGCGACCGGCCCGGCAATGACCCTGGTCAGGTCCAAGACCCGTACTCCACCGGCTGGCAGCGACGCCGCCGGCAGCGTCAGTGGGCCGCTTTCCCCGACGAGCCGCGTCTCGACCAGCGGGAGTGTGGTCTCAAGCAGGGCCGAGGCCACGGCCACAGCCAGGCCGCCCGCCGCATAGACGGTCTCCTGTACGGACTGTGCCGAGCGCGTAGCCAGCTCGTCCGACAACAGCTTGGCCAGAGCCCGATCGTCGCCGGTGTCAGACATGCCCAGGGCTCTCAGCAACCGGGAACGGTGGTGGGGGTAGTTGGCATGGGTCCGTACCCAGCCGTCCGCCGCCCGCCAGAAGCCGGACAACGGTGCGAAGGACGCCGGGACACGGCCATCGATGCGCAGGTGTCGCTCGCTGACGAACGCCGTGGCCACCGCTCCCTCGCGCACCCGAACCGCCGGTACCGGACCCCGGCCCCGCCGCGCCAGTAGTTCCGCAGCAGCCAGCGAGCACACACCCACGGTGGCCCGCGCCAACTCCCGCACCGGCAGACGTGCAGGCAGCACGCCACTCGCCCCTTCGTACAACACTTTCTCGACCAGTTCGGCCCGCCCGCCGAGGGCGATCCAGGCCTGAGCAGTCGCCTCGTCGTTGGTATGAATCATTCGGCTAGCCTGCACCACCACGAGGGCGGCGGTGTCAGGTGCAAACACTTCACCTACCTTGTTGGACCGCTCACCCCCATCTATTCGTCAGCGGCATCCCGGTCACACAAAGGCCGCATGCCGCCGGGCAGGTCCGGGAGCTGAAAGGAGTAGCGACCGAGCATGTTGATGTGGTGCCGCACGAAGGGGAGAGGCGGGCCACGTCCTCATCGCAGACATCGAACCCGTCCGGGCGCAGTTGCTGCACGGCGGCGTCCATATAACGGGTGTTGAACAGCACCAGCGCGTTCAGCACCAGTCCGAGGGCGCCGATCTGGTCCTCCATGCCGTCCTGGTAGCGCTGGTAGAGCTGCCCGGCCCGCCCGTGGAAGACCTTCCGGGCGAGCGCGTGGCGGCCCTCCTGGAGGTTGGCCTGCACCTTCATCTGTCGGCGATAGCCGGGCTCGTCCGCCAGGCGCAGGATGTGCAGGGTCTTGGCGATCCGCCCGTAGTGCGTGATCGCGTCGCCGAGCGGGGTGGGGCGGCCGTCGCGCGAGAGCATACGGATGACGTCGTAAGCGCGGACGGCACCGGTGTGGATGGAGCCCCTCAACCGCATCGCGCTGCGAGGAGTGCGGGGCCGCGCTGCCAGCCCGGTCCACCGGCCGCCAGGCCTGTTACTGCGGCGCGACGTGCCGGCAGCGTGCCCGCCGCCGGCGCCTTGCGGGGTGATCCGGCTGGCGTCCCAGGCAGCCCGGCACGATCACGCAGCGGTTGCCCGTTACTGACCCACGCTCCCAGCTGATCGAGCAGGCGGTCTCGAATGACGGCGCCGCGCTCCCATGCAGCAGGACAGGTTTTCCATGGGGCAGCGGCGATGGCCATGTGCCACCGACACAGCGGCCAATACCCCAGCTCTGGACCGTGATCTTGCTGGTGGGGGCCGGTGCAGAGATGGGCGCGGCCACCGTTGATCATCGTGAGTTGTGTGGACTTTCGATGAGACGGTGGCCGCAGGTCGCAGCATAGATCCCGGCCGTTGGCGGGAGGCGTTCGAGGTGGCCATGGGGCGTATCGCGGGCGGGTTCGCCCGGTACGAACCCCGCCTGCGCGCCGGGCGGCTGGTGCTGGGCCTGCTGTCGGACCTGCCGCGCAAGAACTGCCCGGGCCGCCTGGGATGCCGATGCCGTCCGCGACGACGTGCGCGAATACGTCGTCCAGGCTCAGTCCCGTTTTAAGGCGTGTTCCCCTGGAGAGACCCCCGGTAAGGTGGTTCGACGGCAGTTCAACGGCGTCCGGGGCCCGTCCGGGACCGATCGAGGGAGTGTGTGCTTTGCCGACTGGCAAGGTCAAGTGGTTCAACAGCGAGAAGGGCTTCGGCTTTCTCTCCCGCGACGACGGCGGTGACGTCTTCGTCCATTCCTCCGTTCTCCCCGCCGGAGTCGAGACGCTCAAGCCAGGTCAGCGCGTGGAGTTCGGTGTGGTCGCTGGACAGCGCGGCGACCAGGCCCTCTCGGTCACCCTCCTGGACCCGACCCCGTCGGTCGCGGCCGCACAGCGCAAGAAGCCGGATGAGCTGGCCTCCATCGTCCAGGATCTGACGACCCTCCTGGAGAACATCACCCCGATGCTCGAAAAGGGCCGCTACCCCGACAAGGCCTCCGGCAAGAAGATCGCCGGCCTGCTCCGAGCGGTCGCCGACCAGCTCGACGTGTAAACCCCGTTCAAGATTCAGGGGAAATCCAGCGCCTCCGGCCCGAGGGGCGGCACCAGCCCCTCGGCCGCCGCGCGCGTGAGCAGTCCGCGTACGGCCGCGTAGCCGTCCTCGCCGAGGCCGGCGGTGAACTCGTTGACGTACAGCCCGATGTGCTGGTCGGCGACGTCCGGGTCCATCTCCTGGGCGTGCTCCATCACATACGGACGGGACACCTCGGGGTCGTCCCAGGCCGCCCGTACAGAGGAACGGATGGACTCGGCGAGCAGCGTCAGCGTGTCCGCTCCCAGTGACCGCTTGGCGATGATCGCGCCCAGCGGGATGGGCAGCCCGGTGGTGTTCTCCCAGTGCTCGCCCATGTCCGCGAGCTTGTGCAGCCCGTAGTTCTGGTACGTGAACCGCGCCTCGTGGATCACCAGGCCCGCGTCGACCTTCCCGTCCCGCACGGCGGGCATGATCTCGTGGAAGGGCATGACCACGATCTCGCCCACCCCGCCCACCCGTCGCCCACCACCACCCTCAACCGAGGGCCCTGCGGGCCCGCCCCTCTCGATTCCAAGGGTGTCGGCCGCCCACAGCCGGAACAGCAGATACGCGGTCGACTTCTCGCTGGGCACCGCGACCGTACGGCCCGTCAGGTCGACCCCCGGCTCCCGGGTCAGCACCAGCGGACCGCACCCCCGCCCCAGCGCCCCGCCGCACGGCAGCAGCGCGTACTCGCCGAGAACGTACGGCAGCACCGCGTACGACACCTTCAGCACGTCCGACTCGCCGCGCTCGGCCATGCCGTTGGTGATGTCGATGTCCGCGAAGGTCACGTCGAGCGCGGGAGCGCCGGGCACGCGGCCGTGGGCGAGGGCGTCGAAGACGAAGGTGTCGTTGGGGCAGGGGGAGTACGCGATCTGCAGCGAACGCATGTCAGGGCTCATGGTTGCTTCCAACTCTCCAGTACGGGCGCGAGCTTCCCGAATCCCTCGGTGAGCGCCGCCAGAGCCTCGCCGATCCGCCAGGCGGCACGGTCGCGCGGGCCGACCGGGTTGGACACCGCGCGCAACTCCAGGACGGGCGTGCCGTGCGCGGCGGCGGCCTCGGCGACACCGAAGCCCTCCATGGCCTCGGCGAGGGCGCGCGGGTGGCGGGCGCGCAGGGCGGTGGCACGGGCCACGGTGCCGGTCACCGTCGACACGGTGAGGACCGGGCCGACGCGGGCTCCGGTGGCGTCGGCGGCGGCCTGTACGAGGGTGTGCGGCGGACGGTGGGTGACGGTGCCGAAGCCCAGCTCCGTGACCGGCAGAAAGCCGTCGGCGGTCTCGGCCCCCAGGTCGGCCGCGGTGATCTCGTCGGCGACGACGAGCGAGCCGACGGGAGCCTCGGGCACGAAGCCGCCGGCGATCCCGGCCGAGACGACCAGGGCGTACGGGGTGCCGGCCAGGGCGGCGGCGGTGAGCGCGGCCGCGGTGGAGGCGGCGGCGAGGGCGGGGCCGACGCCGGCGGCCAGGAGGTCGGGGCCGGCGGGGGGCCGGTGCAGGGCGGCTCCGGGGAGGGAGACGTCCGTGACCGGGCCCGGGAACGCACGTGCCACCGCGTCCCGTTCTGCGGGGACGGCGGTGGCTACGAGGATGCCTGCGGGGGACACTGCGGTGAGGGTCAGGCGTCCTTCTTCAGCCTGAAGGACCACAGGCCGGTGGGGGCCTCCTGCTTGCCGCCCATGATCGAGACGAGCGTGGAGTTGCCCTGGGCACCGTACTGGGCGTTGAAGAACACGCTGCCCGGGATGGTCCGGTACGTCTTGGTGCTGGAGTCGGTGAGCGGCTGGCCGTTCATCAGGATCGTCCAGCCCTTGTCCGCGATCTTCGGGTCCACACCGAAGCGCACAGTCTCGTCGGGGTCGACCGAGATGGACTTGATGCCCTCCTCCTTCAGGCACCCGGACCGCTCTTCGGCCGTGAGAGCGTCACCCTCGTGGTAGCAGGTGGCCTCCGAACTGACCGAGCTCGAACCGACGGTGATCGTCGACATCGGCGACGGCTTGTCGCAGGCCGACAGGACGAGCAGTCCGGCGGAAACGGCGCCGGCGGCGGCGACGGCGCGGCGGCGTCGCACAACGGATTGCATCGTGGTCATACCCGAAGGCTATCGGTCACGCGCGACCCGCTCCCCACGTGGGGTACAGGCCATGCCGTGCGTTACGCCACTCGCCCGCCCCCTGCACCACCCGCGACTCGCCCGCCCCTACACCACCCGCACCCGGGCCGCACCCCCGCGCCGCGCCGAGCTGAGCAGGCCGCGGACGGTGGTCAGCCAGCCGGCGGCGACGATGCAGGCGGCCACGACGAGGCCGAGGGTGCCGTTCAGGGGCAGTGCTATGCCGATCGCGCCGCCGATCACCCACGACATCTGCAGCAGCGTCTCCGAGCGGGCGAACGCCGACGTCCGCACCAGCTCCGGTACGTCCCGCTGGATCAGCGCGTCCAGGGACAGCTTGGCCAGCGCCTGTGCGAACCCGGCGACCGCCGCCAGGCACGCCACCAGGAACGCGCCGAAGAACACCGCCGCCGTGATCGCCACGCCCAGCTCCACCGCCACGACCGTCACGATGATCAGTTCCGGTGCCCGTGCCCGCAGGGCCGCCCCCACCGCCGTACCCAGCGCGTTGCCCACGCCCGCCGCGACCGCCACCATGCCCAGCGACACTGCCGCGCTCTGCCCGGTCATGGGGTGCTCGCGCAGCAGGAAGGCCAGGAAGAAGATCAGGAACCCGGCGAGGCAGCGGATCGCCGCGTTGACGCCGAGCGCGTGGGTGACCGCGGTCCCGACCGTCCTGAGCCCCGGACGCTTGACCGGCCGTAGGTGCGGCCCGTGCAGATGGTCGGCGTCCGCGGCGAGCAGGGCGGTGTCCTCGCCCTTGGCCGAGTCCACCTTCGGCGGCAGGGAGAACGACAGGAACATTCCGGCCATGAAGATCACGAACGCGCCGTACAGCGGCCAGCGCGGCCCGATCGCCTGCAGCCCCGCCCCGACCGGCGCCGCCACACCGGTCGCCAGCAGCCCGCCGAGGGTGACCCGGGAGTTGGCCTTCACCAGGGAGAACCGGGGCGGCAGCAGCCGAGGCACCACGGCACTTCTGACCACCCCGTACGCCTTCGACGCGACGAGCACGCCGAGCGCCGCCGGATACAGCTCGATACTGCCGGTGATGACCGCTCCGGACAGCACCAGCGCAAGCAGCGCCCGGGCCAGCATCGCGCCCGCCATCGCCGCGCGGCGGCCGTGCGGGAGCCGGTCGAGCAGCGGGCCGATCACCGGCGCGAGCAGAGTGAACGGCGCCATGGTGATGGCGAGGTAGAGCGCGACGCGCCCGCGGGCCTCGTCGGTCGGCACCGAGAAGAAGACGGTGGAGGCCAGCGCCACGGTGATCATGACATCGCCCGCGCCGTTCACGCCGTGCAGCTCGATCAGCTTGCCGAGCCCCGACTCACCGGCGCCGTGCGCGTGGGTCGCCTTGCGGATACCGCGGGCCGTACCCGTCAGGGGGAAGTGCAGGGCACGGCCGAGCGAACGGAGCGAGCCATGCGTCCGGCCCGTTCCGCTGCGTCCGCTGCTGCCCTTGATGCCGCTTGCCACCCCGTCATAGTGCCCCGAGAGCGACGTCCGTAGTGCGGTTACGGCGCGTATGGGCGTGCACTTCACAGGTCGCCGCGTCCGGTGGGTGGGCGGGAAAGACCGCCGGGAAGCAGCGAAGACTCCCGCCGGTGTAGGCCCAGCGCCGGACAACAGGTAGCGTGCGTATCTCGGCCATCCCGCAGAATGGATGGTGACAGGTGCGCCCGAGCGCGATGGCGCGCGGACGTCGACGCGGTCCCCAGGTCCGCTCCGTCCGCCCCGACGCCTCAAGGCACCGCACCCGAGAGACGGCGTAGGAGAGAAGCGATACCTGTGAGCGCAGCGACCACGCGAAGCCGCACCCCCGACCGCCTGTGCGCCGAGGCCGTCGACCTCGCCCGCGCCGCAGCCGAGGAGGCCGCCGCGCCCGGCGTCGTCGGGGAGCACGTCGGCACGGCCTCCGAGGGCGACCGCGTTGTCACGCACTTCTTCGAGTGCAAGGAGCTCGGGTACCGCGGCTGGCGCTGGGCCGTGACGGTGGCCAGGGCGTCCCGCGCGAAGATCGTCACGCTGGACGAGGTCGTCCTGCTGCCCGGCCCGGACGCGCTGCTGGCGCCGGAGTGGGTGCCGTGGAGCGAGCGGCTGCGCCCCGGCGACATGGGCCCCGGCGACCTGCTCCCCACGGACGCCGAGGATCTGCGGCTGGAGCCGGGCTTCACCGGCGAGGAGGGGCCGCCGCCGAACTCCGCGGTGTCCGCGGACATGGCGGAACTGGTCGAGGCCGAGGACGCCGAGGTCACGGCGGGCCCGCCGGCCACCCTCCCGACGGCACCCACGCGCGGCTCGATCGCGGCGGTCGCCGAGGAACTGGGCATGCGCCGCGCCCGGGTCCTGTCCCGGTACGGGCTGCATGTGGCCGCCGACCGCTGGGAGGAGGGCTTCGGCCCGAAGACGCCGATGGCGCAGGCGGCGCCGGCGTCCTGCGCGAGCTGCGGCTTCCTGGTGCCGATCGGAGGGTCACTGGGGCAGGCCTTCGGGGTCTGCGCGAACGAGTTCTCGCCGGCCGACGGCCGGGTGGTGTCGCTGGCGTACGGGTGCGGTGGGCACTCCGAGGCCGCGGTGATGCCGAAGCCGCCGCAGCCGATTCCGCCGGTGATCGACGAGACGCGGGTGGATCCGTTCCCGCTGCGGCCGGCGCGGGATTCCGGGTCGGTTCCGGAGGTGCCCGACGAGTCGGTGGCCGAGCTGGGGCATTCGTAGCGTCCCGACTCCGGGGCCGGCTGAGATCGTGACGTCACGGTCGTCGCTCCCGCGCGATACCTTCTCCTCACGGCGATGAGGAGAGTGAACGTGAGCAAGTTCGTGCGGCCTGCCGCCGAAGGTGCGGACCCCTTCGGGACGGCTCGTCTGCGGCGCGGAGTGCTGGATGCCTGGGCGACCAGCCCGGCGCGGTTCCGTGAGGACGCGAACGCCGAGGAGGATCTCGTCCTCGGCGGCTACCGGGACCGGCTCGTCGTGGAGCTGGCGCAGAACGCCGCCGACGCCGCCGCCCGCGCCGGCGTGCCCGGCCGGCTCCGGCTCACCCTCCGCGACGGCGTCCTCTTCGCCGCCAACACCGGCGCCCCCCTGGACGCCGCCGGCGTCGAGTCGCTGGCCACTCTCCGCGCCTCCGCCAAGCGGGACACGCCGTCCATCGGCCGTTTCGGCGTCGGTTTCGCCGCCGTACTGGCCGTCACCGACGAGCCCGCCGTCGTCGGCCGGCACGGCGGTGTCCGCTGGTCCCTGGCCGAGGCCCGTGACCTCGCCGCCGACACCGCCCGGCACAGCCCCGGCCTGGGCGACGAGATCCGCCGGCGGGACGGACACGTGCCCCTGCTGCGGCTGCCGTTCGCCGCCGAGGGCACCGCGCCCGACCCGTACGACACCGTCGTCATCCTGCCGCTGCGCGACACCGCCGCCGCCGATCTCGCCGAGCGGCTGCTGCGCGCCGTCGACGACTCCCTGCTGCTCACCCTGCCGGGACTGGAAGAGGTTGTCGTCGAGATCGACGGCGACGCCCCCCGCACCGTGCGCCGCAGCACCGACGGCGCCTTCACGGTCGTGGAGGACTCCCGCAACGGCGTCACCCACTGGCGCACCTCCTCCGCCCACGGCCCCCTCACGCCCGATCTGCTCGCCGGCCGCCCCGTCGAGGAGCGGCTGCGCCCCCACTGGTCCGTCACCTGGGCCGTGCCCATCGACGCCGCCCACGGCACTCCCGTCCGGCCCCGCACCAGCCCCGTCGTCCACGCTCCCACCCCCAGCGACGAGCCCCTCGGCGTGCCCGCCCTGCTCATCGCGTCCTTCCCGCTGGACACCACCCGCCGGCACGCCGCGCCCGGCCCGCTGACCGACTTCGTCGTGCAGCGTGCGGCGGACGCGTACGCCGAACTCCTCGCCGAATGGCGGCCGGTGAGCGAGGCGATCATCGACCTCGTGCCCGGCCCGCTGGGGAAGGGCGAGCTGGACGGGGCGCTGCGGCAGGCGATTCTCGAGCGGCTGCCGCGGACGTCCTTCCTGCCGCCGGCCGTTCCGCCCGCCGGCGACGGCTCCGACGAGCTGCCCGAGTCCCTCCGGCCGCGGGACGCCGAGGTCGTCGAGGGCGCCGGCGCCGACACCGTACGGGTGCTCGCCGAGGTGCTGCCCACGCTGCTGCCCGCCGGGCTGGAACGGCGGGTCGAACTGCGCACGCTCGGGGTCGCCCGGGTCCGGCTGAGCGACGCCATCGACCGGCTGGCCGGCCTGGAGAAGGAGCCCGGCTGGTGGCGGCGGCTGTACGACAGCCTCGCCGGGGTGGATCCGGACCGGCTCACCGGGCTTCCCGTGCCGCTGGCCGACCGGCGCACGACGATCGGGCCCCGGCAGGTCCTCCTGCCCGCCCCGGACGCCGCCCGCATCGACCCCGAGGTCCTCGCCCGGCTCGGCCTCAAGGTCGCCCACCCGGATGCCGCGCACCCGCTCCTGGAGAAGCTCGGCGCCCTGCCCGCGACCCCGCGTGCCGTGCTCACCACCCCGCAGGTGCGCGCCGCCGTCGCCGCCTCCCTCGACGACGAGGGCGGCGCCCTCTGGGAGGAGGACGCCCCGGACGCCGAGGAGCTGGCGGACACCGTCCTCGCGCTCGTGCGAGACGCCGGGCTCGAAGCCGGTGACGAGCCCTGGCTGGGCGCCCTCGCCCTCCCGGACGAGGAAGGGGAACTGGCCCCGGCAGGCGAACTCGTCTTCCCCGGCAGCCCCTTCGCCCAGGTCATGCGTGAGGGTGAACTCGCCTTCGTCGACGCCGAGCTGGCCGAGCGTTTCGGTGAGCAGCCGCTCGCCGCCTGTGGCGTCCTCGCCGACTTCGCGCTGGTCCGCGCCACCGACGTCGTCCTCGACCCCGATGAACTCGAGCCCCGGGAAGGGGACTTCGCCGAGCCCGACGACCCCGGTCTGCTGGACGCCGTGGACGTCTGGTGCGAGGACATCCTCGACCGCTTCCCGGACTCGCCGGTGCCGCCGGTGGCGACGGAACTCATCGCCGTACGCGATCTGGATCTGGTGGCCGACGACAAGTGGCCGCAGGCCCTCGCCCTGCTGTCGAAACCCCCCTTGCGTGACGCGCTCATCCAGCCGGTGCGCATCCTGCTGCCCGACGGCACCCATGAGGTCGTACGGCCCTACACCGCTTGGTGGCTGCGTGGGCACCCGGTGCTCGACGGACGCCGCCCCGCCGGGCTGCTCGCCGCCGGTGGGGATCCGCTGCTGCGCGGCCTGTACGACGAGGCCGACGCCACCGGCTTCGACGACGAGCAGGTGCTGCGGGCGCTCGGCGTACGAACGTCGGTCGCGGCCCTCCTCGACGAGCCGGGCGGCGCCGCCGAGCTGCTGGACCGGCTCGCCGACCCCGAGCGGCAGGTCACCGGCGCCCAACTGCACGGCCTGTACGGCGCGTTGGCCGAGCTGGACCCGGAGCAGGTGACCCTGCCGGACGAGCTGCGGGCGGTCGTCGACGGGCGGGTCGAGGTCGTGGACGCGGCCGACGCGGTGGTCGTCGACTCGCCGGACCTGCTGCCGTTCACCGAGGGTGTGCCCCTGCTGCCGGTGCCGCCGGCCCGGGCCGCCGAGCTGGCGGAGCTGTTCCAGGTGCGGCGGCTGAGCGAGTCCGTCACCGGTGAGGTGGACTCCGAGGGCACCGAGCACGAGGTGCCGGAGCCGGTGCGGGTGCTGCTGGGCCCCCGGACGCCCGACACCTACGTCGAGCACGAGGAACTCGTCGTCGACGGTGTGGAGATCGACTGGTGGGTCACCTCCGACGGCGTACTGCACGCCGCCACGCTGGAGGGTGTCGCCGCCGGTCTCGCCTGGGCGGCGGGCCAGTGGCCGCGGCGCTTCGAGGTGGCGGCACTGCTGGAGGACCCGTCACGGACGGCGGAGTTGGCACGGGACCGGTGGTTCGACTGAGGCGCTCACAGAGCCTCAGAATTTCCCCACAAAATTTTCGTACGACGTGCAACCATTCACACCAGTCACGTGTCAGATCATGCGAGCCAACAGGCTCCACGATCACTTGGGCCCCGGCCGACGACGAGCCGTAGGGAACGACCACAGTCGGGGCCCCTCTCCACGTGGGGAACACATGCGCATACGAGCCACCGTGGCCGCCGTCACCGGCGCCCTGGCCCTCTCCGCCCTCGCCGTGCCGTTCGCGCAGGCCGACTCGCGGGATGCCGCGAGCCTGGACCGGCCGAGCGCTGCCGAGCGTTTCGGCACCTCTTCCGCCAAGTCGGCGTTCAGCACGGCCGCCGCCGTGCCCACCGTCTCCAACGTGACGGTGAACGCGGGCAAGAACCTCGTGTTCGGCACCACCACCGTCAAGACCTTCACGGTGTCCCTGACCGCCACCCACGAGAGCGGCATCGCGGACGCCTACATCGACCTGTGGCACGGCACCGACGTCGAAACCGACGTCGACGGCTACCTCGGCCCGAACGAGGAGGCCGCCACCTGCACCGCCTCCAGCGCCACGACGTCGACCTGCAAGCTCACCATCACCGGTGACACCTACGCCGACCTGCTCAAGAACTCGCTGGCCGGCAACTGGCACGTGACGGCGGGCGTGCTCTCCAACGACGGCGAGATCTACTGGAACGACTACTACAAGACCCACAAGGTCCAGCGCGCGTCGAAGCTGACGGTCAACGCCTCGCCGGAGCCGGTGGTGAAGGGCAAGACCATCACGGTCAGCGGCAAGCTGTCCCGCGCCAACTGGGAGACCCTCACCTACTCCGGCCTGCCCAGCGGCCAGAGCGTGGTGCTCCAGTTCCGCAAGGCGGGCTCCAGCACCTACACCAACGTCAAGGGCATCAAGACCGCCACGGGCGGCGCGCTGAAGACGACCGTCGCGGCCTCCGTCGACGGTTACTACCGCTTCAGCTACGCGGGCATCACCAGCACCGCGGCCGTCAACGCCACGGGCGACTACATCGACGTGAAGTAAGCAACAGCACGACTGCCGCCCGGCCCCGGAAGCCATCCGGGGCCGGGTGCTTTTTTCCCAACTTTCCCTGCCGGAGCAACCGTTACAGGCATTCGCCTATCTGATCAGGTGAGCCAACAGGCTCCACGATCACTCACTGGGGAACGCATGCGTATACGAGCCACCGTCGCCGCCGTGACCGGCGCCCTGGCCCTCTCCGCCCTCGCCGTACCGGCCGCTCAGGCCGCCGATGTCTCCGGCGTCTCCGGCGCCGACTACCGCGAGGCCGTCGCGAAGATCCGCCAGGCCGCCCACACCCCCTCCGGTGCGACGGCGTTCAGCACCAAGGCCGCCCAGGACGAGCCGTACGCCCTGGACGCCTCCTTCTCCAACTTCAAGATCGCCAAGGCGGTCAAGGTCGGCGCCACCGGTCACTACTCCACGACGGTCACCTACACGCTGACCCATGGAGCGGACGTCGACATCACCGCGCAGGACTTCCTGACCGGCCCCTACCTCTACCGGGGCGCCTTCGCCACGCCCGACACCACCCTGTTCGGCGTGAAGCCGGCCACCTGCACGACCGCCACGGCGACCACCGCCACCTGCACCGGCAAGATCGACATCTACCCGGGCGAGGGCGACCTGCTCAATACCGACGCCGGCACCTGGAAGGGCGCGGCGCTGGCCATCGCGTACAACGGCCAGGACCCGGCGGGCGAGAACTTCGACATCACCAAGGTCGGGTACGCCGACCAGGGCGACCTCGGCACCACGCTGGTGCAGCGCGGCTCCAAGCTGACGGTCAACGCCTCGCCGGAGCCGGTGAAGAAGGACGCGACCCTCACGATCACGGGCAAGCTGACCCGCGCCAACTGGGAGACGGGCACGTACGTCGGTCTGCCCAGTGGCCAGAAGGTGGTGCTGCAGTTCCGCAAGGCGGGCACCACCAACTACACCAACGTCAAGGGCATCCAGACGGCGGCGGGCGGCGCCCTGAAGACCACGGTGAAGGCCTCGGTCGACGGTTACTGGCGCTTCACCTACGCCGGTATCACCAGCACCGCGCCGGCCACCGTGGCCGGTGACTACGTCGACGTGTATTAGGCCCTAGGCGGGAACCCGGCGGTCGACCCACTTCCACAGGAACTCCAGGGCGACCGTCGCACCCGCGGCGATCCCCACCGCGATCCACGGCATCGTCACACCCACCAACTTCAACGCGAAGAACTCCTGCAACCACGGCACCACCAGCACCACCAGGAACCCCGCCCCCATCGCCACCACCAGCCCGATCCGCCACCAGGTGTACGGCCGGGCGATGATCGCCAGCACCCACATCGCGATCAGGAACAGCGTCAGCGTCGCCGCGCTGGTCTCCGCGTCCAACGCGCCCGGACCGGTGTAGTGCCGGCGGGCGATCAGGTACGTGCCGAAGGTCGCCAGCGCGGCCAGTGCCCCGCCCGGTATCGCGTACCGCATCACCCGCCGGACGAAGTGGGGTTTCGCCCGCTCCTTGTTGGGCGCGAGGGCCAGGAAGAACGCCGGGACGCCGATCGTCAGCGTCGACAGCAGGGTCAGATGGCGCGGCAGGAACGGGTACTCGACCTGCCAGCACACCACCAGGACGGCCAGCAGCACCGAGTAGACCGTCTTCACCAGGAACAGCGTGGCGACCCGGGTGATGTTGCCGATCACCCGCCGGCCCTCCGCGACCACCGACGGCAGGGTGGCGAAGCTGTTGTTCAGCAGCACGATCTGCGCCACCGCCCGTGTCGCCTCCGAGCCGGTGCCCATCGCGACCCCGATGTCGGCGTCCTTCAGGGCGAGGACGTCGTTCACCCCGTCGCCGGTCATGGCGACCGTGTGCCCACGGGACTGGAGAGCCCCCACCATGTCCCGTTTCTGCTGCGGGGTGACCCGCCCGAACACCGTGCCCTCGTCGAGGGCCCGGCCCATGCCGTCCCGGTCGGCGGGCAGCCGGCGGGCGTCGACCGTGCTGCCGTCGAGCCCGAGCTTGCTCGCCACCGCGCCCACCGACACCGCGTTGTCGCCGGAGATGACCTTGGCGCGGACGTTCTGCTCGGCGAAGTAGCGCAGGGTGTCGGCGGCGTCCGGCCGCAGCCGCTGCTCCAGTACGACGAGGGCGGCGGGCTTGGCGTCCCGGGTGACGTCGGGAGAGTCGAGGTCGCCGGAGGTGCGGGCGAGCAGCAGGACCCTGAGGCCCTCCTCGTTCAGCCGCTCGGTCTCGGCGAGGGCGGGATCGTCCTCCACGAGCAGTACGTCGGGGGCGCCCAGGAGCCACGTACTGGCCTCGCCGTTGCCCTCGCTGAAGGACGCCCCGCTGTACTTGCGGGCGGAGGAGAAGGGCAGCGCCTCGGTGACGCGCCACTCCTCGCCGTCCGGGTAGGCGGAGATGATCGCCTGGAGGGAGGCGTTCGGCCGCGGGTCGGACTCGCCGAGGGCGCCGAGGACCTGCCGTACGTAGGCCTCGTCGTGGCCGTTCAGCAGCCGCAGCTGGGTGACGTCCATGCCGCCCTCGGTGAGGGTGCCCGTCTTGTCCAGGCAGACGGTGTCGACGCGGGCGAGGCCCTCGATCGCGGGCAGCTCCTGCACCAGGCACTGTTTCCGGCCGAGCCGGATGACGCCGATCGCGAAGGCGACGGAGGTGAGCAGGACGAGCCCCTCCGGGACCATCGGCACGATGCCGCCGACCGTGCGGGCGAGGGAGTCCTTGAGGTCGTTGTCCTTGACCACGAGCTGGCTGATGATCAGGCCGATCGCGGTCGGGATCATCATCCACGTCACGTACTTGAGGATCGTGGAGATCCCGGAGCGCAGCTCGGAGTGGACGAGCGTGAAGCGGGAGGCCTCCTCGGCGAGCTGGGCGGCGTACGCCTCGCGCCCCACCTTGGTCGCCTGGAACGCGCCACCGCCCGCGACCACGAAGCTCCCGGACATGACCTGGTCCCCCGGCCGTTTGACGACCGGATCGGCCTCACCGGTGAGCAGGGACTCGTCGATCTCCAGCCCGTCGGCCTCGACGCACACCCCGTCGACGACGACCTTGTCTCCCGGCCCGATCTCGATCAGATCGTCCAGCACGATCTCGGACGTACTGACCTCGGCGGTGACCCCCTCGCGTCGCACGGCCGGCCGTACCTCGCCGATCAGGGCGAGGGAGTCGAGGGTCTTCTTCGCCCGCCACTCCTGGATGATGCCGATGCCGGTGTTGGCGAGGATCACGAAGCCGAACAGGCTGTCCTGGATCGGCGCGACGAACAGCATGATCACCCAGAGCACGCCGATGATCGCGTTGAAGCGGGTGAAGACGTTCGCGCGGATGATGTCGGCCATCGACCGGCTGCTGCGCACCGGTACGTCGTTGACCTGCCCGCGTGCGACCCGCTCGGCGACCTCGGCGGCCGTCAGCCCGGTCGTCACCGACGGCACGGGTGCGGGGTGCGCGGGGCCGAGCTCGGCGTCCGCGTCGATGTGCGTCATGCATTCGACGGTACGTGCGGATGTGGGGCTTCACCCCCGGAGTGGGCGGAAGATCCGACTAGGGGAGGACTGCCGTAGGGCCCTGGGCGTAGGAGCTTACTAGGGGGCTTACGGGGTGGCCGGCGTCTGCTCGCGCGCCGATCGCTTGATCGCCGCGTCCCGCCGGCGGACGTACCAGATGCCGAGCAGCCCCAGCCCCCCGCCGGCCAGGCAGGTCCACAGCCACCAGGTGTGCCCGTGGTCGTCGAACCAGCCGTAGAACGGCAGCTGCACCAGGAAGAGGGCGAACCAGACGATCGTGCCGCCGGTGATGGTGCCGACCACGGGGCCCTCCAGGGGCTCCGGTGCCTCGTGCTTGGGGGTCCACTTCGCCATGGAGGACAGCTTAGAGGTCGCCGGAGGTCCTCGGAGCGCTTCGGGTCTACGCGCGAAGATAGCGATCTCGTCATCATATGTTCATACTGAAACCGTTTGTTTCTGGCCACTTCTGTTCGTATGAAAGTCCAACGGGGCATGGGGGGTGTCCGTTGGTGATGAGGTCCTGCATGTCCACCTCGGCCCCCGCCAAGGCCCCCGCGCCCGAAGGCCCCGGCGCACAGCCCGCCTACGGCGCACTCGACCGCTACTTCAAGATCTCCGAACGGGGCAGCACCCTGGCCCGCGAGATCCGCGGCGGTTTCGCCACCTTCTTCGCGATGGCCTACATCATCGTGCTGAACCCGATCATCCTCGGCAGCGCGAAGGACATGTACGGCAACCAGCTCGACAACGGCCAGCTGGTCACCGCGACGGCCCTGACGGCGGCGTTCACCACGCTCCTCATGGGCGTCATCGGCAACGTGCCGATCGCGCTGGCCGCCGGTCTCGGCGTGAACTCGGTCGTCGCGCTCCAGCTCGCCCCGCGGATGTCCTGGCCGGACGCCATGGGCATGGTGGTGCTCGCCGGTTTCGTCGTGATGCTGCTGGTCGCCACGGGCCTGCGCGAGCGCGTGATGAACGCCGTTCCCTACGGCCTGCGCAAGGCCATCGCCATCGGTATCGGCCTGTTCATCATGCTGATCGGTCTCGTCGACGCCGGCTTCGTCTCCCGTATCCCGGACGTCGCCCAGACCACGGTCCCGCTCCAGCTCGGCGCCACCGGTCACCTCAACGGCTGGCCGGTCCTGGTCTTCATCCTCGGCGTGCTGCTCACGCTGGCGCTGATCGTGCGCAAGGTGTCCGGCGCGATCCTGATCTCGATCGTCGCGATGACCGTCCTCGCGGTGATCATCAACGCCGTCGCGGACGTCCCCTCCTGGGGTCTCACCACTCCGACGTGGCCCGGCAACCCGGTCGCCACCCCCGACTTCGGCCTGATCGGCGAGGTCAGCCTGTTCGGCGGCTTCGCCAAGGTCGGCGTGCTGACCGGCACCCTGTTCGTCTTCACGGTCCTGCTGTCAACCTTCTTCGACGCCATGGGCACGATCATGGGCGTCAGCGACGAGGCCAAGCTGACCGACGCCCAGGGCCAGATGCCCGGCATCAACAAGGTCCTCTTCGTCGACGGCATCGCGGTCGCCGCGGGCGGCGCCAGCTCCTCCTCGGCCACCACCTGCTTCGTGGAGTCCACGGCCGGCGTCGGTGAGGGCGCCCGGACCGGCTTCGCGAACGTGATCACCGGCTCGCTGTTCGCCGTGGCGCTGTTCCTGACCCCGGTTGCCACGATGGTCCCGTCCCAGGCAGCCACCCCCGCGCTGGTCGCGGTCGGCTTCCTGATCCTGGCCGGTTCGGTCAAGGAGATCGACTGGGCGGACTACACGATCGCCATTCCGGCCTTCGTGACGATGCTGATGATGCCGTTCACCTACTCGATCACCAACGGCATCGGTATGGGCTTCATCGCCTTCGTCGTCCTGCGCCTGGCGGCCGGACGGGGCCGGGAGATCCCGGCGGCGATGTACGTGGTGGCAGCGGTGTTCGCCTTCTACTACCTGATGCCGGCACTGGGCCTGACCTGATGCCGCACGGGGGCCGTCAGGTGACCCCGTAGAACCTCTCCGTCTCTTCGACCGCCGACTTGAAGCGTTCGTCGAAGTCGTCCCGAATGAGCGTCCGGATCACATAGTCCTGGACGCTCATTCCTCTTTTCGCCGCATGGTCCCGGAGCCGTTCGAGCAGCTCCCCGTCGATCCGCAGGCTGAGCACACTGGTCCCCATGGACACGAGGGTTGCAAGGCGACCCAGTGGTGCGTCACTTTCCGGAAGTGGCTCACTCGTTCGTGTGATGATCCGGTTTCGGTGGCGCGTGTCACGGTCATCTGTGCGTGTCGCGACTGGTCCTTAGGTAGGGTAATGAGTTACCCTAAAGAACATGCCGGACCTAACCCATGGCGACGACGCGGCCGCCGTGAACTCTCTTCGCTCCGCCGTGATGCGACTGTCCCGTCGGCTCAAGCACCAGCGGGTCGACGAGTCGCTGAGCCCCACCGAGATGTCGGTGCTGGGCACCCTGGCCCGCTGCGGCACGGCCACCCCGGGCGAGCTCGCCCGCAAGGAACATGTGCAGCCGCCGTCGATGACCCGCATCGTGGCGCTGCTCGAGGCCAAGGGGCTGGTCCGGCTGGAGCCGCATCCCGAGGACCGGCGCCAGAAGGTCGTCACGCAGACCGAGCGCGCCGAGGCGATGCTCGAGGAGAGCCGCCGCAAGCGCAACGCGTTTCTGGCCTCGCTGGTCGAGGACCTCGACGAGGACGAGTGGGCGAAACTGCGCGCCGCCGCCCCCGTACTGGAGAAGCTCGCGCATCTGTAACCGCACCACCGGAGGAGGCGAACCCCTTTGAGTACGGGACCCGGAGCACACTCCGCCCCCGCACCGACCACCCACGACACCCCCGAAGACCCCGTCGAGGGCACCCGCAGCATCCGCAAGTCCTCGATGTTCAGCTCGCTGAAGATCCGCAACTACCGCCTCTTCTTCATCGGCCAGGTCGTCTCCAACACCGGCACCTGGATGCAGCGCATCGCCCAGGACTGGCTGGTCCTCAGCCTCACCGGCTCCGCGACGGCCGTAGGCGTCACGACGGCGCTGCAGTTCCTGCCGATGCTGCTCTTCGGCCTCTACGGCGGAGTCCTCGTCGACCGCCTCCCCAAGCGCCCCACCCTGCTGGTCACCCAGACCGCGATGGCGGTGACGGGTCTGGCGCTGGCGTTTCTCACGATCACCGGCCATGTCGAGGTCTGGCACGTCTACGTCGCCGCCTTCGCCGTCGGCCTCGCCACGGTCGTCGACAACCCGGCCCGGCAGTCCTTCGTCTCCGAGATGGTCGGCCCCGACCAGCTCCAGAACGCGGTCAGCCTCAACTCCGCCAACTTCCAGTCCGCCCGCATGGTCGGTCCAGCCGTCGCGGGCCTCCTGATCACCGGCGTGGGCACCGGCTGGGCGTTCCTCCTCAACGGCCTGTCCTTCGTCGCGCCCATCGCCGGCCTGCTGCTGATGCGCGCCCGCGAACTGCACCCCGTCCGGCGCGCCCCGCGCGGCAAGGGACAGCTGCGTGAGGGCCTGGCCTACGTCGCCGGCCGCCCCGAGCTGGTCTGGCCGATCGTGCTGGTCGGCTTCATAGGGACGTTCGCCTTCAACTTCCCGGTCTACCTGTCGGCGTTCGCGGACGAGGTCTTCCACGTCGGCGCGGGCACGTACAGCCTGTTCAACACGCTGATGGCGGTCGGCTCGGTGACGGGCGCGCTGCTGGCGGCCCGGCGGGGCACGGCTCGGCTGCGGCTCCTGGCCGCGGCGGCGCTGGTCTTCGGCACGGTGGAGATCGTGGCCGCGGTGACCCCTTCGTTGTGGCTCTTCGCCTTGCTGATGATCCCGCTCGGCCTGTTCGGCATGACGGTCAACGTCACCGCCAACACCGGCATCCAGATGGCCACGGATCCGGCGATGCGGGGGCGGGTGATGGCCCTGTACATGATGGTGTTCCTGGGCGGTTCGCCGGTGGGCGCACCGATCGTCGGCTGGATCACGGACACGTACGGCGCGAGGGTCGGCCTTGCGGCCGGCGGTGCGGTGGCCGCTGCCGCGGCCATTGCCATCGGCCTGATCCTGGCCCGCGCGGGCGGCCTGCGGCTGTCGGTGGGGTGGAACGCCGGGCATCCGCGGGTACGGTTCGTTCCGCGGGAGGAGCAGAAGGAGCAGGAGGAGCGGGAGGAGCTGGCTGCGGCGGCGTGATCGGCGGAGACCTCTCCGAGTGCAGCGGGGGCAGACTGGGCTCATGAGACTCTTCGCCGCCGTGCTGCCGCCCGACGAGGTCGTCCATGAGCTCGCCTCGGAAGTGGCCGAGCTGAAGAAGCTGCCCGGCGCGGACGGGCTGCGCTGGACCGGGCGGCCCGGGTGGCACTTCACCCTTGCGTTCTACGGGGAGGTCGAGGACGACCTCGTACCGGAACTGTCGGAGCGGCTGGAGCGGGCCGCGCACCGCACGCCGGCCTTCCCGCTGGCCCTGCGCGGGGGCGGACAGTTCGGGCGGGGGAGAGCGCTGTGGGCCGGGGCCGAGGGTGATCTGGTGACGCTGGGGCTGCTGGCCGACCGCACCGAGGCGGCCGCGCGGAAGGCGGGTGTGCCGATGGGGGAGCACCACCGCTACAAGGCCCACCTGACGGTGGCCCGCAGCCGGTACGGGGTGAACGTGCGGGCGTACGTCGACGCGCTGGCCGGGTTCGGGAGCCGTACCTGGACGGTGGACGAGCTGGTCCTGGTGCGCAGCAACCTGCCGAAGTCCGGGGTGCCGGCCGAGCAGCCCCGGTACGAGGCGGTCGCCCGCTGGCGGCTCGGTGGCGCCGGTTAGTCTCGATACGTGGACCCGAAAACCCGGAACCGGATCATGGCCGGTGCGCTTGTGCTGATGTTTGTGGTGGTTGCGGTGGCGGCGGCGTTTGGACAGTAGCGCGCCGCCACCCCTTGGTGCCCGCGCCTACCAGGCGAACGCCTCCGGAGACGGCCCCGGACCCGGGAAGATCTCGTCCAGTCCGGCCAGCACCTCGTCCGAGAGCTCCAGCTCGACCGCTCGCAGGGCCGACGTCAGCTGCTCCGCGGTGCGCGGGCCGACGATCGGGCCGGTCACGCCGGGGCGGGTGAGCAGCCAGGCCAGGGCGGCCTCGCCGGGCTCCAGGCCGTGCTTGTCGAGCAGGTCCTCGTACGCCTGGATCCGCGCGCGTGCGGCCGGGTCGGCGAGGGTGGCGGCGGCCCGCCCGGAGGCGCGTCGGCCGCCCTCGACCTCCTTCTTGATCACGCCGCCCAGCAGGCCGCCGTGCAGCGGCGACCAGGGGATGACCCCGAGGCCGTAGTCCTGCGCGGCCGGGATGACCTCCATCTCGGCGCGGCGCTCGGCAAGGTTGTAGAGGCACTGCTCGCTGACCAGGCCGATGGTGCCGCCGCGGCGGGCGGCGATCTCGTTGGCCTGGGCGATCTTGTACCCGGGAAAGTTGGAGGAGCCGACGTACAGGATCTTGCCCTGCTGGACGAGGACGTCGATGGCCTGCCAGATCTCCTCGAAGGGCGTGGCCCGGTCGATGTGGTGGAACTGGTAGACGTCGATGTAGTCGGTCTGCAGCCGCTTCAGGCTGGCGTCCACGGCCCGGCGGATGTTGAGCGCGGAGAGCTTGTTGTGGTTGGGCCATGGCTCGTTGTCGTCCGGGGCCATGTTCCCGTACACCTTGGTGGCGAGGACGACCTTGTCGCGCCGGTCACCGCCCTTGGCGAACCAGTTTCCGATGATGCGTTCCGTACGGCCCTTGTTCTCGCCCCAGCCGTAGACGTTGGCGGTGTCGAAGAAGTTGATCCCCGCGTCCAGCGCCGCGTCCATGATCGCGTGACTGTCCGCTTCGTCCGTCTGCGGTCCGAAGTTCATCGTGCCGAGGACCAGTCGGCTGACCTTGAGTCCGGTGCGTCCGAGCTGCGTGTACTTCATGGGGGTCAAGCCAACGGCTTGGAGTTCGCTCTATGCAAGGAGTTACCGCGACCGCGCCGACGGCACCGGGTCCAGCCCGCCCCGCCGCCGCGCCCGCTCGGGCGTACAGCGCAACAGGCGGCCGAGGGTCAGCATGCCGCCGCGCAGTGCGCCATGGCGGTGCAGTGCCTTGATCGCGTACGTCGAGCAGGTGGGGGTGTAGGGGCAACGGGCGGGCAGCTTCGGGCTGATCTCGTAGCGGTAGCGCGCGACAGCAGAGTAGAGGGCGCGCGCGGCCGCACCCCGAGGCGTGGGGGCAGCCGGGTCGGCGACGCCGGGTGCGGCCCCGAACAGGGTCAACAACGCTGTTAGCGCGGCGATTTCACGGCAGGGTGCTGTGACGGTCGACCACCAGAGCCGGATGTCCAGGCAACCTTCCAGACATGTGCAGCAGCGGTTCGCGCGGCGGGGCTGCTCGTGAGGTTTACGTCGTGACATGGGGGAGGAAGGCGGTCCAGGCGGGGGAGGAGAGGGTGATGGTGGGGCCGGTGGGGTTCTTTGAGTCGCGGATGTGGATGGTGGTGGAGGTGGGGGCTATTTCGAGGCACTCGCCGCCCTGGTCACCGCTGTGACTCGACTTGGTCCAGGGGAGGGCGACTTCCAGGCATTCGCCCTCGCCCTCGCTGTCGCTGCTCTTGAACCAGATCAGGTCAGTGCTCATAGTTCGCTCGCCACCTGTTCGATCAGTTTCGCGGACTCTTCGGGGCTGAGGGCCTGAGCTCGCAGAATGCCATACCGTGCGAACAGGTCGCCCACGCCGGGTTGTTCGGTGACGAAGTAGCCACCGCTCGGTCCGTCGACGTAGGCGAGCTGCTTTCGCTCAGACGTCTCCAGAAGAATCATCGGGCCGTTCAGCCCGGCGTGGACCTCACGGTTGTGCGGCATGACCTGAATCTGAACGTTCCGTTGCTCGCCGACGTCCAGAATGCACGCCAACTGCTCCTTGAGGGCCGCCGTGCCGCCGAGGGGACGAGTCAGGGTGTGCTCTTCGAGTACGAACCCGACAGTCGGCGCGGGCTTGCGCCGGCCGATCGGCCTGCGGCCGACCCTTGACTCGGCTCGCGGAAGCACGGGGGAGAAGCGAGCGAGCGGCCCGGAAAGGCGGGTGGCCAGGCATGTTTGCGGGTCAGGCCCGTTGGGGGGTGAGCGGGGGCCGGCGGGCGCGTCGGCGGGGTGGCGGCACGCCGGGTGGGGGCGGCGGCTTGCGGCCGGTGGCCACGTCCACGGGCGGGCGTGGTGTACCGGCCGAGAGTGTGACACCTCCGGCAGATGTGTCACACCCGCGGATTCCCCCCTACCGGTGGGCGATCGCCGTACACCACGTCTGCGACACGGCCCGGCCGGTGGGTGGGGTGGGGTAGGGGTGCGGAGTGCGTCGGACCGGTAATTGGCCGCTTTGGCTCACCTTGGGGCGCGGAAAGCCCAGGTGGGGTGGGCTGTTGGTGGCGCAAAGCGGCCAATTGTGGGGCGGTTATCGTGTGATGGCCGCCAGGGTGAGGGATGCGGTGGCCAGGGTCAAGAAGGCGGCCGGGAACGCGATGTTGCAGTACACGCGGGCGCGGATGTGTGCGGCGATGGCGCCGACGAAGAAGAGGGTGAGTCCCAGGGCGGCGGCTATGCCGAGGGATCGGGCACCCAGGAGGCCGAGGAGGAGGCCGGCGGCTCCGGACGCCTTGAGCGCCGCGAGCCAGGGGATCCAGGATTCCGGGACGCCTACCTCGGCCGAGTTGGCGAGGACGAACCTGGCCCTCGAGAGGTCCGCGACGGCGATCCCGGCGTTGGCCGCGATCGTGATGAGGGTGATCAGTAGGTAGGCGGTGAACATGTGAACATGCGCCTTCCCTCTCGGTTGAGCATGTGGTGAGCGTGGGCGAGGCGCGACCCGATCGCTACGTCAAGCCTCACCGGAATGTGTCCTTGGCGTCCAATACCTGCGTCTATAACCTTTGGGTATGGATGTCGACACCCGGCTGCTGCGCTGCTTCGTCGCCGTGGCGGAGGAGGGGAGTCTGACGCGTGCGGCGGAGCGGTTGTTCGTGTCCCAGCCGGCGCTGACGAAGCAGATCAAGCAGCTGGAGGCTCGGGTCGGAGTGCCGCTGTTCACTCGGTCGAGGGCGGGAATGGCGCTCACCGAGCCGGGGCGGGTGCTGGCGGAGAGGGTGCCTGTGCTGTTGGCCGAGTGGGATCGGATACTGCGGGAGACGAAGGGCGCGGCCAGCCGGGCGGCGCGTGTGCTGCGGGTCGGTTTCCTGGCCAGCGCCGCCAACGAGGCGACCCAGCACATCGTCGCGGAGTTTTCCCGGCGCCGGCCGGGCTGGCGGGCCGACATGCGGCAGGCCGCCTGGTCGAATCCGTCCGCCGGGCTCGCCGACGGGGACGTCGACGCCGCCTTGGTGCGGCTGCCCTTCCCCGGCCAGGATGTGCTGCGGGTGGCGGTGCTGTTCACCGAGCCCCGGTGTGTCGTCCTGCCGACGGCGCATCCCTTCGCTGCGCGCGACGTGATTCCCTTCCGGGATCTGTGGGACGAGCCGTTCGTGGCAGCTCCGCCGGAAGCGGGGCGATGGCGGGAGTACTGGCTGGCCACCGAGGAACGTGAAGGCCGCCCCGTCCGCGTCGGCGCCGTCACCGACCAGCCCGACGAATGGCTCAGTGCGATCGCCAACGGCTACGGCATCGCCCTCGCCCCCGAATCCGCCGGGCGCTACTACGCCCGCCCCGGCATCACCTACCGCCCGGTCACCGGCGTCAGCCCCAGTCAGGTCGCCGTCGCCTGGGCCCCCGCCGACGACACCAACCCCGTCGTTCAGGACTTCGTCCGCTGCTGCCTGGACAGCAGACCCCGGTAAGCCTCCTCGCCCCCGCCCCGCACGCCGACCTGTGGCGGGCGATCGTCGCCGGGTGCGCGCGGGCACGCCGGGGCCGGCCAGTATCCCGCCCTCGGATCGCTCCAACGGCGGGCACTGGAACAGTGATTGGCAGATTTGTGCCACCCAGCGGGAGAAAAGCCCAGGTGGCGGAGCCGGCTGGTGGCACAGATCCTCCAATCACCTGCGGAGTGCGGGGGGGCGTGCCGAGTTCCTCGTGCGGCCGTGGGCGGTCAGGCGCCGTAGCTGTCGCCCATGCCCCACGCCTGGTGCATGGCGTCCGCGAACGTCGCCGCGATCTTGTGCTCGCCGTACGCGTTCGGGTGCGTGCCGTCGTAGGTGTCGAGGTGGATGTCGTACGACGGGGGAGGGGAGGCCAGGAGCAGGGGGGAGCGTGGCTCGTCCAGGTTCGCGATCGTCTTCGCCAGCAGTTCGTTGAAGCGGGTGACCTCGGCGGCGAACAACGCGTCCGACTCCGCCCGCACGTTCGGGATCACCGGGAGTACGACCATGCGGACCCCCGGGTTCGCCGACCGCGCCTGCCCCACAAACGCCCGTGCGTTCTCCGCCGTCTGCTCCGCGTTCGTATAGAAGCCCAGGTCGATCAGGCCGAGGGAGACCAGGAGGACGTCCGCGCGGCAGGATCGCACCGCCTCGCCGATCAGCGGTGCCATGTGCAGCCAGCCCTCGCCCCAGCCGGCCAGGTGGGAGCGGGGGAAGTCGGGGTCGGCGTACTCATACGAGGTGGGGGCGTCGGCGGCCTTGTCGTACAGCGTCTCGCGTGGGCCGACGAGGGCGAAGGGGCCGCCGTACGTCGTGCGCAGGTGCTGCCACATTCGGTAGCGCCAGGTGTGTTCGCCCGCGCTGCCGATGGTCATGGAGTCGCCTACGGGCATGAACCTGAGCATCCGCTCATGATGGATGATCGGCGGGGCCGGTGGGGTGTGAGGCCTGCCACGCCCCCAGAACAGGCGTGCGGGGTGGCAGGCTTGGGGCATGCGCCGATCCTTCGCCGTTCTCGCCGCTGCCCTGCTCACGGGCGCGCTCGCCGTGCCGTCCGCCTCCGCCGCCGACGGGGACGGGGGGTTCACGATCAAGGACCCGCGTATCACCGAGTCCAGCGGGCTGGCTGCATCGCGTCAGCACCCCGGCATCTACTGGACCCACAACGACAGCGACGACGGGGCCTATCTGTACGCCGTGGACAGCTCGACCGGCGAGACCGTCGCCACCCTCACCCTGACCGGCGTCGGCACGCCCCGGGACGTCGAGGCCGTCTCCATCGGCCCCGGCAACCAGATCTACGTCGGCGACATCGGCGACAACCTCGGCGGCACCTGGGACCACGTCTGGATCTACCAGCTGCCCGAGCCCAAGGAGCTCCAGGACCGGACCGTGCGGGCCACGCAGTACGTCGTGAAGTACTCCGACGGCGCCCGCGACGCCGAGTCGCTCGTCGTGCATCCGAAGACCGGGCGGGTCTACATCATCGACAAGAAGGAGGAGGGCGGGCACCTGTACGAGGGGCCGGCGAAGCTGTCCTCCTCCGGAACGAACGTCTTCGAGCCCATCGCCGCCGTCCCCGAACTGGAGGCCACCGACGCCGCGCTGTCCCCGGACGGCGAACAACTCGCCGTACGCAGCTACTTCGGCGGTATCGCGTACGACTGGAACGGCGGGCAGATCAAGCGGACCGGGCGGCTCAGCGTGCCGTTCCTGGGACAGGGGGAGTCCGTCACCTACTCCGCCGACGGGGCGAAGCTCATGTACGGCAGTGAGGGGGCGGGGAGTTCGGTGGAGCCGGAGGATGTGCCCGGCGGGTCCTCCGAGTCCAAGTCGCCGTCCGACAAGGGGAGTTCGAGCGCTGGTGGCGAGGGTGAGGGCGGGGGCTTCTCGGCCCGGACCGGGGTGCTCGCGGTGGCCGTCGCCTGTGCCGTCCTGCTCGGCTTTCGGCTGCTGCGGCGCAAGGGCTAACTCGTAGCGCCACCCCGCTGTGCGACCAGCACCTCCAGGCCGTCGAGGAGGCGTTGCAGGCCGAACTCGAAGTGGTCGAAGTCGGCGCTCCAGGTGTCGTCCGCGAGGGAGGCCATGATCGGGTAGCGGCCGGTGGCCATGACCTTCTCCAGTACGGGCACCTGTGCCTGCCAGAACTCGGCGTCCGTCAGGCCCGACCGGTGCTCGGCCTCCTCCTGGTACACCTGGGTGCGCGCGGCGCCGACGACGTACGAGTCGACCATGATGATCGCCGAGACCAGCTCCGGGTCGGTCAGGCCCATGGGCTTGATGCGGGAGAGGACCTTCTCCATGCCGTCGAGGGCGCTGGGGCCGAGGATCGGGCGGGCCTGGTTGACGTGGAGCAGCCAGGGGTGGCGGCGGTAGAGGGCGAGGGTGGCGCGGCCCAGGGCCTCCAGTGCGGAACGCCAGGTGCCGTCGCCGAGGTCGGCGGGGTTCTCGGAGGGGCGCTGGACGCGGTCCAGCATCAGGTCGAGCAGCTCGGCCTTGCCGGGGACGTAGCGGTACAGCGACATCGCGCCGGTGCCGAGTTCGGCGGCGATACGGCGCATGGACACGGCGTCCAGGCCGTCCGTGTCCGCCACCCGGACGGCTGCCTCCACGATCCGGTCCAGGGTCAGCCCCGGTTTCGGGCCGCGACTCGGCCGTCGGCCGGTGTTCCACAGGAGTTCGAGGGTGCGGACGATATCGCCGCTGCCGCTGGTCTCCGTGGCGCCGGTGCGCCCGCCGGTGCCGCTCTTGCCGCTCGTCATGACCTCAGCTTATGTCCCGGAAGAAAAACTGAGTACGTCGTACGCGAAATCGGGTACGGTGTACTCGGTTGGTGCGGGTATCGGAAGGGACAACCATGGACGGATACGCGGTCCGGGCCGAGGGCCTGGAGAAGCGCTACGGCGAGAAACGCGCCCTCGACGGCTTCGACCTGGCCGTGCGCGAGGGCATCGTGCACGGACTGCTCGGGCCGAACGGCGCCGGCAAGACCACCGCCGTACGCATCCTCTCCACGCTCGTCCGGCTGGACGGCGGGCGCGCGACGGTGGCCGGACTCGACGTGGCCCGGCAGTCGCGCGAGGTGCGGGCGAGGATCGGGCTCACCGGGCAGTACGCGGCGGTGGACGAGGTGCTCACCGGGCGGCAGAACCTGGAGATGTTCGGCCGGCTGTTCCACCTCGGCGGCAAGCGGGCCCGGGCGCGCGCCACCGAGCTGCTGGAGCAGTTCGACCTGACCGACGCCGCCGGCAAGGGCGTCGGCGGCTACAGCGGCGGCATGCGGCGCCGCCTCGACCTCGCCGCCTCGATGATCCTGGCCCCGGCGGTCCTCTTCCTCGACGAGCCGACGACGGGGCTGGATCCCCGCAGCCGCGGTGAGGTCTGGGAGTCGGTGCGGGCGCTGGTGGCGAGTGGGACGACGGTGCTGCTGACGACGCAGTACCTGGAGGAGGCCGACAAGCTCGCCTCGCACATCACCGTCATCGACCAGGGGCGGGCCATCGCCGACGACACGCCGGACGGGCTGAAGAACCGGGTCGGCGGCGACCGTATCGAGGTCGTGGTCGCCGAGCGGTCCGAGATCCCCCGGGTGGTGAAGGTGGTCGCCCGGGTCTCGGACGGTGAACCCGAGGCCGACGAGACCGAGTTGAGGGTGCACGCACCGGTCACCGACCGGGTGTCCGCGCTGACGGACGTGGCCCGCACGCTCCAGGACGAGGGTGTCCGGGTCGAGGACATCGGGCTGCGCAGGCCCAGCCTCGACGACGTGTTCCTGCGCCTGACCGGACACCGCACCGAGAAGGAGGCCGCCGCATGAGCGCCGTGGACCTGACCGGCCCGGCCACCCGCGGGCGTACGTACTGGCTGCTCGCCGACTGCTGGAACATCGTCCGGCGCGGCCTGACCCACTACCAGCGCCAGCCTGTCAACATCGCCTGGCAGCTGGGCTTTCCGATCCTGTCCGTACTGCTGTACGGCTATGTCTTCGGCAGTGCGATGAAGGTGCCCGGCGGCGGGGACTACCAGGACTTCCTGATGCCGGGCATGTTCGTGATGACCATGGCGTTCGGCTTCATCAACACCGCCACGGTCGTGGTGTACGACTCCACCAAGGGCGTCATCGACCGGTTCCGCTCGATGCCGATGGCCTCCTCCGCGGTGGTCGCCGGGCGCGGGGTGACCGATCTGCTCGTGGCCTGCGCCGAGTTGGGGATCATGATGCTGACGGCGCTGGCCATGGGCTGGCGGCCGGACGGCGGGTGGGGCTTCCTCGCCGCGTTCGGGCTGCTGCTGTGGCTGAGGTTCGCGCTCATCTGGATCGGGGTGTGGCTCGGGCTGCTCGTGCCCAACCCGGAGGCGGCGGGCGGACTGTTCGCGGTGGCCTTCCCGCTGACGATGATCTCCAGCATCTTCGTCGCGCCCCAGCTGATGCCCGACTGGCTGGGCTGGGTGGCGGCCTGGAACCCGATCTCGTCGACGGCCGCGGCCACGCGCGAGCTGTTCGGCACGCCGATCGGCGGCGGCGACTCCTGGGTCGAGCAGAACGCGCTGCTGATGGCGGGGGTGTGGCCGGTGATCCTGACGGTGATCTTCCTGCCGCTGGCCGTCCGGCGGTTCCAGAAGCTCAGCCGCTGACGACTCAACGATGAAGGGCGCCCGGAGAGTTCCGGGCGCCCCTCGTCGTCGTACGGGAAGCCGCTACAGCTTCTCGATCACGTAGTCGATGCACTTCGTCAGTGCGTCGATGTCCGCCGGCTCGACCGCCGGGAACATCGCGACGCGGAGCTGGTTGCGGCCGAGCTTGCGGTAGGGCTCGGTGTCGACGATGCCGTTGGCACGCAGGACCTTGGCGACGGCCGCCGCGTCCACCTCGTCGGTGAAGTCGATCGTGCCGATGACCTGGGAGCGCTTGGCCGGGTCGGTGACGAACGGGTTGGCGTACTTGATGTCCTCGGCCCAGCCGTACAGCGTGCGGGCGGAGGTGGCCGTACGGCGCACCGCCCAGTCGAGGCCGCCCTGGCCGTTGATCCACTCCAGCTGCTGGTTCAGCAGGAAGAGGGTGGCGAGGGCCGGGGTGTTGTACGTCTGGTTCTTGCGGGAGTTGTCGATCGCCGTGGGGAGCGAGAAGAACTCCGGGATGTGGCGGCCGGACGCGTGAACGCGCTCGGCACGCTCGATCGCCGCCGGGGAGAAGACGCCGATCCACAGGCCGCCGTCGGAGGCGAACGACTTCTGCGGGGCGAAGTAGTAGACGTCCGTCTCGGCGATGTCGACCGGGAGGCCGCCGGCGCCGGAGGTGGCGTCCACCAGGACCAGGGCGCCCTCGTCGGCACCGGTCACGCGCTTGATCGGCATCGCGACGCCGGTCGACGTCTCGTTGTGCGTGAAGGCGTACACGTCGACGCCCGCCTCGGCGGCCGGCTCGGGGTGCGTGCCGGGGTCGGAGGAGATGACCGTGGGCTCGGCGAGCCAGGGGGCGAGCTTCGCGGCCTTGGCGAACTTGGAGGAGAACTCGCCGAAGTTGAGGTGCTGCGACTTGTTCTCGATCAGGCCGTGGGTCGCAATGTCCCAGAACGCGGTGGAGCCGCCGTTGCCGAGGATGACCTCGTAGCCCTCGGGGAGCTGGAACAGCTCGCGGATGCCCTCGCGTACCTTGCCGACCAGGTTCTTGACCGGGGCCTGGCGGTGGGACGTGCCGAGCAGGGAGCTACCGGTTGCGGCGAGTGCGTCCAGCGCCTCCACCCGCACCTTGGAGGGACCCGCGCCGAAACGGCCATCCGCGGGCTTGATCTCGTCAGGAATCTGGATATCAGCCACGAGCCGGAGGGTATCTCCTCGGCGAAACCGGACGGAAACGTGTCCGTTCGATGAGACGACACTCTCCGGCCATTGGACTTGTGCGGATAGCGGATATACGAGGTTGGGACCGCAGATCTTCGCGGGCCTGGTTCGGTGACGCGACCAGCCGACGCTGAGCTGTGGCGTGGGGTCGCACGTCGTGCCGACCGGGGATCTCAGCAGGCCCGGCCGGGGATCTTGGCGGGCCCCGGCCGGGGTTTTTCGGGGTCCCTCGACCGGGGATCTCCGCGGGCCCCAGCCGGGGGCCTTCGCGGGCCCCAGTCGGGTTTGTGGCGGTCCCTCGACCGGGGAGCTTGGTGGGCCCTCATCTGGGGTTTTCACGGGTCGCCGACCGGGGACCTTCGCGGCTCCCCGACCGACAACCTTCCCGGGCCGCCACGTCCTACGAGGTCAGCCGCACCGGTAGCTCGAAGAGGTCGTTCTGGGTCAGCACCGGCTTGTTGCGTAGCTCCGCCCGCGGGACCGCCAGGTCGAGGGCCGGGAAGCGGGCGTACAGCGCGGGCAGTGCCACCCCGGCCTCCAGGCGGGACAGGGCCGCGCCGGGGCACACGTGCGGGCCGTGGCCGAAGGAGATGTGCCGGTTCTTTGTTTCCCGGGTGATGTCGAAGGCGCCCGCGGTCGGGCCGTGCGCCTTCTCGTCGCGGCCGATAGCGCCGTACGACACGATCAGCGCGTCGCCCGCCGGGATGACCTTGTCGCCGACCGGGACGTCCTCCGTCGCGAAGCGGATCAGGACGTGGGAGGTGGGGGTGGAGTGGCGCAGGGTCTCCTCGATCACCGCCGACCAGTCCGCTTCGCCGGCCAGGACCAGCTCCCGCTGCTCGGGGTGCGTCGAGAGGTTGACCACCGCGTTGACGATCAGCGAGATCGTCGTCTCGTGGCCCGCCGCCACCATCAGCTGGAGCGTGGAGACGATCTCCTCGTCGGTGAGGTGGTCGCCGTTCTCGGAGGCCTGGATGAGGGCGGAGGTGAGGTCGTCGCCGGGGGTGGCGCGCTTGGCCGCCACCGTGTCCGCCATGATCCCCGCCAGCTCGGTGAGCGTCGCGATGACCTCGTTCGGCGGGGTCTGCGTCGAGAAGAACTTCTCGAACAGTTCCTTCAGACGCGGCAGCCGGGATTCCTCGATGCCCATCAGGTCCGCGATGACGTACATGGGCAGCGGGTACGCGAACTCCGCCTTGAGGTCGACCACGCGGCCGTCCGTGGGCAGCCGGTCCAGCAGCCCCTCCGTCAGCTTCGTGATCCGGTCGCGCATCTCCTCCACCCGCCGCGGCGTCAACGCCTGCGCGACGAGGGTGCGTAACCGCCGGTGGTCGGCACCGTCCACGGTGAGCATGGAGCGGCCCGGGTTGGCGAGGCCGATCAGCGGCCAGTCGGGGGCGATCTCGCCCCGCTGCCAGGCGCCCCAGACGTTGATGTCCTTCACCAACCGGGGATCGGTCAACAACTGCCTGGCCTCGGCGTGGTGGGTGACCGCCCACACGGGAACGCCGCCGGGCAGCACCACGGCGGCGAGCGGGCCGGCCTCCCTTAACCGGGCGCTTTCGGCGTCCAGGTCGGAGACAAAGGGGTCCAGGGTTATGGGAGGTCTGTCGGTAGTGGTCATGCGGAAGGGCTTCCAATCGAAGGGGTGGGCGTAAACCTCACCGGCAGTGCCGTCAGTCCCCGCAGCCACGGCGACGGACGCCGCGTCAACGCCTCGGCGGGTACGGCGAGGTCGATGTCCGGCAGCCGGTCCAGCACGACCTCGATGGCCGTCCGCGCGACCGTCTCCGCCACCTCCTGCGCCGGGAATGGGCAGCGGTGCTCGCCGTGCCCGAAGGAGAAGTGCGCGTTGTTGCCGCCGGTCAGCACGGAGCCGTCGATGCGCACCTGGGGGTCGCTGTTGGCGCCCTGGAGGCCGAGCAGCAGCATGTCGCCGGCGCGGATGTGATGGCCGCCGAGGCGGGTGTCGCGAGAGGCCCAGCGGCCCGCCACGTTCTGCGTGGGCGCGTCCTCCCACAGAACTTCGTTCATGGCCTCGGCGACGCTGTGGCGCCCGCCGAAGAGGGAGGCGGCGAAGCGTTCGTCGGTCAGCATCAGCCGCAGCGAGTTGCCGATCCAGTCCGCGGTCGGCTGGTGGCCGGCGGCCATCATCACCATGAGGTCCTGGGTGACCTCCTCGTCCGTGAAGCCGCTCTCGTCGGCGAGCATCCGCGAGACGACGTCGTCCGCGGGGTTCGCCTTGCGGTCGGCCAGCAGAGCGGTCATGGACGTGACCAGATGCATCTGGCCCGGGATCGCCCCTTCCCCTCCGTCGATCATGTCGTTGAGGGCGCTGACCAGACCCGGGCCCTGCTCGTCCGCGAAGCCGTACAGGACCGCCAGGACGCGCACGGGCAGCAGCATCGCGTAGTCCGCGATGAGGTCCGCCTCGCCCTTGCCGCACACCGCGTCGAGCAGCTCGTCCGCGAACCGCTCGACGTGGCCGCGCAGTTCGAACGGGTCCGTGGCCTCCAGCGCATTACTGATCATCGCGACGCGTTCGCGGTGGCGTTCGCCGACGGTGTAGAGGATCGACGGCTGCTTGCGGCCGATCATGGGCAGCAGCGGCCAGTCGGCGGGGATGTTGTCCCACTGGTTCCACAGGTCGGAGTCCCGGCTGAACAGCACCGGATCGCCGGTCACCTGGTGCAGCTCGCGGTAGCCGAGCACGAGCCACGCCGGTACGTCGCCGTCGAGGACGACCGGTGCCACGGCACCGTGGTCGCGCCGCATCTCCCGGTACAGCGCGGTGGGTTCGGTCTGGAACCGGGGCCCGCTCAGGGGCACGGGGGCGGTGGTCACACCAGCTCCTGTTCGGCTATGGGGGCGTGGGCGGCGTAGAGGTGCTGCAGGTGTTCGACCAGCGCGATCAGGACCTGCTTGCCGGACTCGCGGGAGCGCGCGTCGCAGTCGATCAGCGGGATCTGCGGGTCGAGGTCGAGGGCCGCGCGGATCTCGTCGTGCGTGTGCGGGGGGCCGCCGAAGTCGTTGCAGGCCACGATGAACGGCATGCCGTGGCGCTCCAGGCGGTCGATGGCGTACCACGAGTCGTCGATGCGCCGGGTGTCGAGGAGGACGACCGCGCCGAGCGTGCCGGAGAAGAGCCGTTCCCACAGGAACCAGAACCGCTCCTGGCCGGGCGCGCCGAACAGATACAGCACGTTGCGGTCGTCCAGCGAGATGCGGCCGAAGTCGAAGGCGACGGTCGTCGCGGACTTCTCCCCGACTCCGGTCACGTCGTCGACCGTCTCGCCGGCCTGGGTCATCGTCTCCTCGGTGCTGAGCGGACGGATCTCGCTCACCGAGTGGACCAGGGTCGTCTTGCCGACGCCGAAGCCGCCGACGATCACGATCTTCAGTCCGTTGTCGGCCTGGGCACCCAGCGGAGTGCGGGTGTCCGAGGTCTTTCCGTCAGAGGTTGCGGAGTCCAACGAGCACCTGCTCCAGGATGTCGGGATCGGGAAGTGCGGCGATACGGGGGTGGCGGGCGCTGACGCGGCCCGCCGCGAGGAGGTCGGACAACAGGATGCGCGTGATGCTCACCGGCAGCCGCAGCTCGGCGGCGATCTCCACGACCGCCGTCGGCCGTTCGCACATCCGCAGGATCGCGGCGTGCTCCGACTGCATGCCCGGCACCGGGTCGCACTCGGCGACCACGAGCGTCACCAGGTCGAACCGGTCCGCCGAGTCGGACCGGCTGCGCCCTCCCGTGAGGGTGTACAGCCGGTCCGGCGCGTCGTCCCTGCCGGGGCGGCTCATGACGTACGGGGCTGCGCGGTCAGGTACTCGCCGAGCTGCTCCACGAGTTCGCTCATGTTGTGCCCGACGAGCCCCGCGTCCGCGTCCTCGGCGGTGACCAGGGCGAGGTGCGCGCCTTCGCCCGCCTCGACGATGAACAGGACCCCGCCGTAGAACTCGGCCATCGCCGAGCGCACGCCTCCGCTGCCGTCGCCGAACTCGATGGACGCGCCGTGGGAGAGCGACTGGATGCCGGCGGCGATGGCGGCGAGCTGGTCCGCCTGGTCGACCGAGAGCTCCGGGGTACGGCACAGCTTCAGCCCGTCCCGGGACAGCACGAGCGCATGCCGGGCCCCCGGGGTGCGCTCCAGCAGGCCCTGGATGAGCCAGGTCAGCTTCTCGTCGGCGGTGGTGGTGCCGGTCATGGGGTGGTGTTGCCTTCCGGGTACGAGGGGGTGGCTGCCGCTTCGAGTGCGGCGGGGTCGGGGAGCGGCTCCGGTGCGGTGGGATCGGGTGCGGGCTCGGGCGTTTCTCGTACGAGAGGCCCGCTTGCCGTGTCGGGTGCCTGTGTGTCACGTAGGCGGCTGCCGGGCTCCGGCTCCGGCTCCGGTGCCGCCTCCCGTACGGCTTCCGGTTCCGCGGTTGTGCCCTGGACCGCGGCCTGGTCCGGCATCGTGCCGCGGACCGCCTGGCGGAAACTGCTGAAGCGGACGCCCCGTGCCATGGTGTCGTCGGGGAGGCGCGGCTCGCGCTCGGCGTGGGCGGCGGCGTGGGCACGCTCGGCCGCGGCGAGCGTGTGCCCGCGGCGGCGCCGGGGTAGTCCGGCGGTGTCCGGCCCGGGGGAGTCATGGGTGGGCGACTCGTGCGTGGGCACCGGGTCCGGGTCGAGGTCCTGCGGGGCCCGGGCGGCGGCGTACGACGGCTGGTGCTCGGCGGCGGCGTCGGTGACCTGGTCCGGTGCGCGATCCGCGGGGGCCGGGAGTACCGGCTGGGACAGGATGTCCTGCGGAATCAGCATCAGCACGCCGGTACCGCCGCGCGCGGAGGGCCGGAAGGACACCTTCAGGCCGTGCTTGCGGGCGAGCCGGCCGACGACCGCGAGGCCGAGCCGGGTGCCGGTGAGCCCGTCCAGCTCGCCGATGTCGCCGGACACGGCCCGCTCGGCGCGGCGCAGCTGCACGTCACCCATGACCAGGCCCGAGTCCTCCACGGAGACGATGACCCCGGAGGGCACCTCCTCGACGTAGACGTGGACCTCGGCGGTCGGCGGGGAGAAGTTGGCAGCGTTGTCGAGGAGTTCGGCGAGCGCGTGCATCACGCCCTCGGCGGCGTGCCCGGCCACCGCGGTGTCGCTGGAGGAGTGGACACGGACGCGCTGATAGCCACTGATGCGGCCCATCGCGCCGCGCAGGATCGACTCCATGACGATGGGGCGCGCCCAGCGGCGGCCGGAGCGGGCGCCCGCGAGGACGGCGACGGAGTCGGCGAGGCGGCCCGCCTGCGCGGTGCGGTGGTCGAGGTGGAGCAGGTCGGCGAGGACGTCCTCGTCCGCGTGCTTGTCCTCCATCGCACGCAGGTCGGCGAGCATGCCGGTGGCCAGGGCCTGCATGCGGCCGGCGACGTTGGCGGTGACGGAGAGGGCCGCGTCCCGCGCGTTCGTGGCCTGGCGCAGGCGGTGGGCGAGACGGGTCCGCTCCACGGTGAGCCGGGCGATGTCGGCGGTGAGCGTGGCCCGCTCCTCGGCGAACTCCTCGTTGAGGGCCGTCCGTTCCTGGGCGAACTCGTTGGTGAGCCGGGCCCGCTCCCGCGCGAACTCCTCGGCGAGCCGGGCCCGCTCCCGCTCGAACTCGTCGCTCTGCCGTACGCGTTCCTCGATGAATCCGTCCGTCAGCCGGCCCCGCTCCCGCGCGAACTCCTCGGCGAGCCGGGCGCGCTCCTGGAGCACTCGGCTCGCCTCCAGCGTCACGGCGTCCAGTTGGCGGCGCGCCAGCCGCGCCGATCCGGTGCCGTGCAAGGCGAGGGCGACCGCCGCGGACAACAGCAGGGCTCCGGCAGCGCCGCCCCAGGCGAGGGGGGCGCGGACCGCCGACGGCGCCACCAGGACCGCGGCGGCGACGGCGAGGCCCGCCAGCACGGCGGTGGCCAGTGCGGCGGGTGCGGCGGCGCGGAGGGTGGGGCGTTCGCCTGACGGTATGGGGGCGGTCATGAATCGTTTCCTCGGTCGGCCTCGGTCGTGTCCAGGGGCTGTGGCGCGTAGGGCCGGAGGGCGAGCAGCGACCCCAGATGCTCAATCGGCGTAACTATAGGAGAGTCCCTGATCGGAATGAGCCACCCCCCGGCGCGAAATCCCATCGTCCGACTGTCGTATGTGAGGTTTCGGCACGCTTTGGGCCGGTCACTGTCAGTGGTCGGAGGCATCCTGGGAAACATGACGGATCGTGGGGAGCGGCAGCCCGCGGCGGTGGACGTGGACGCCGCCGCGCTGCGGGCGGAACTGGACGCGGCGGTGCGCGGCGCGGTCGACTTCGGTACGACGGCGCGCGCGCTGCACACCATGGACGCGTCCAACTACCGACGAGTGCCGCTCGGCGTGGTGGCTCCCCGGGACGCGGACGACGTGGCGGCGACGCTGAGCGTGTGCCGTGCGCACGGCGTGCCGGTCGTCGCCCGTGGTGGCGGCACCTCAATTGCCGGGCAGGCGACGGGCACAGGCGTGGTGCTCGACTTCACCCGGTACATGAACGGGATCGTGTCCCTGGACTCCGAGGCGCGCACGGCCGTGGTGCAGCCGGGCCTGGTCCTGGACCGCCTCCAGGAGGCCGCCGCCCCGCACGGCCTGCGCTTCGGCCCCGACCCCTCCACCCATGCCCGCTGCACGCTGGGCGGAATGATCGGCAACAACGCGTGCGGCTCCCACTCGGTGGCCTGGGGCACCACGGCGGACAGCGTCCGCGCGCTGTCGGTGCTCACCGCGCGGGGCGACGCGCTGACCCTGGGCCCGGACTGGCAGGGCGCCCCCGAGGGCCTGCGGGACTTGGTGGAGGGCGAGTTGGCACTCCTGCGGACGGGGTTCCCGTCCCTGCCGCGCCGCATCTCCGGGTACGCGCTGGACGCGCTGCTCCCGGAGAAGGGTGCGGACGTGGCCCGCTCCTTCTGCGGCTCCGAGGGCACCTTGGGCGTCCTGACGGAGGCGGCCGTACGCCTGGTCGAGGCACCCCGCGCGCGTGCGCTCGCCGTGCTGGCGTACGCGGACGAGAGCGCGGCGGCCCAGGCCGCGGCCGGACTGCTGCCGTACGGCCCGCTGACCGTGGAGGGCATGGCCGCCGACCTCATACCGCCGTCGGCGGGGCTGCCACGCGGCGGCGCCTGGCTGTTCGTGGAGGCGGGCGGCGCGAGCAAGACGGAGGCACGCGCACATGCGGAGGCGATCGTCCGGGCGGCGGACGTGACCGACGCCGTGGTGGTCACCGACCCGGCCGGACAGCGCGCCCTGTGGCGGCTGCGCGAGGACGCGAGCGGCACGGCGACCCGGATGCCGGGGGGCACCTCCCGGACGGGACCGGGGGGAGGCACGGAAGCATGGCCGGGCTGGGAGGACTGCGCGGTGCCGCCCGCCCGACTCGGCGACTACCTACGGGACTTCAGGCGCCTGCTCGCCGACCACGGCCTGCGCGGCACGCCGTACGGCCACTTCGGGGACGGCTGCATCCACGTCCGCATCGACTTCGACCTGCTGACGGAGGCCGGCATCGTCCGCTTCCGCCGCTTCTCGCACGAGCTGGCCGAACTGGTCGTCTCGCACGGCGGCTCGCTGTCCGGGGAGCACGGCGACGGCCAGGCACGGGCGGAACTGCTGCCGAAGATGTACGGACCGGAGCTGGTCGCCCTCTTCGCCCGTGCCAAGGACATCTGGGACCCGGACGACCTGCTCAACCCCGGAATGCTGGTCCGGCCGGCCCGGCTGGACGAGAACCTCCGGTTCGCGGTGCTGCCGCGCAAGCCGGTGGAGGTCGCCTTCGGCTACCCGACGGACGGCGGCGACTTCTCCGCGGCGGTACGACGGTGCGTGGGCGTCGCCAAGTGCCGTACGACGACGGTGTCCGGCGCGGACGTGATGTGCCCGTCGTTCCGGGCGACGGGCGAGGAGGAGCACTCCACGCGCGGGCGGGCCCGGCTGCTGCACGAGATGCTGGCGGGCGAGGTGATCACCGACGGGTGGCGCTCGGAGGAGGTCAGGGACGCACTGGACCTGTGCCTGTCCTGCAAGGGCTGCCGCACGGACTGCCCGGTCGGCGTCGACATGGCCACGTACAAGGCGGAGTTCCTGCACCACCACTACGCGGGGCGACGCAGACCGGCCGCGCACTACACGATGGGGTGGCTTCCGGTGTGGCTGCGGGCGGTCGCGCGTACCCGCACCGCGCCGCTGGTCAACGCCCTGGCATCGGTCGGGCTGTTGGCGGCGCTGGGCAAGCGGGTCGGCGGGATCGCGCCGGAGCGGGAGATTCCGCGGCTCGCCGGGGAGACGTTCAGCCGGTGGTGGAGACGGGAGTCCGGTGCGCGGGCCCGTGGCGGCCCCCGGGTCGTCCTGTGGCCGGACACCTTCACGGAGCACCTCTCGCCGTCCGTCGGCAGGGCGGCCGTACGGGTGCTGGAGGCGGCGGGGCTGACAGTGGCCCTACCGCCGACGGCACGCAGGAGGGCCGGGCAGGACCGAAGTGCGCTCACTCTGCTGACCGCCCGCCGCGGCCGGGTCTGCTGCGGCCTGACATACGTCTCCACGGGCCAGCTCGACCGCGCCCGCACGGTGATGCGCCGCACGCTGGACCTGATGGCACCGGTGCTGGAAGCCGGTGCGCCGGTCGTCGTCCTGGAGCCGAGCTGTGCGGCCGCGCTCCGCACGGACCTGCCGGAGCTGCTGCACGACGACCCGCGCGCCCGCCGCCTGGCCGACCGCGTCCTGACCTTCGCGGAGGCCCTCGAGCGACTCGCCCCCGGCTGGAGGCCGCCCCCGGTCGACCGTGCGGCGGTGGGGCAGACCCACTGCCATCAGCACGCGGTACTGGGGGACGCGGCCGACCGCCGACTGCGTGAGGCTGCGGGGCTCTCCGGGGGACTGAGCGGCGGCTGCTGTGGCCTTGCGGGCAACTTCGGTTTCGAGAAAGGGCACTTCGAGGTGTCGGTGGCGTGCGCGGAGGAGCAGTTGCTGCCGGCGGTGCGGGGCGCGGCGGCGGAGGCGGCGGTGTTGGCGGACGGGTTCTCCTGCCGGACGCAGCTGGAGCAGCTGGCCGGGGTGCGGGGGCGGCATCTGGCCGAGGTGTTGGCGGAGGCGTTGGAGGCGTCCGGGCCCTGACTCCGGGACAGTCGCATCATGGGTTCACACACCTGACGTAGTCCACTACCCTGGACTCGTCAGTACATCGTGATGAACGAACCTCGAGCCGAGCCCTGGATCGCCTGTGAGTACCCCCGACGCCACCACCACGTCTTCGCCCACCCCTACTCGGACCGCACCCGCGTCGAAGAACGGCACCGCACGCCGCTGGGGCTCACTCGGTCCCGTCGGACTGGTGCTCGCCGGTGGGGTCTCGGTGCAGTTCGGCGGCGCCCTGGCGGTCACCCTGGTGCCGCGGGCCGGTGCGCTCGGCGTGGTGGCGCTCCGGCTGCTGGTGGCGGCGGTGGTCCTGCTGCTGGTCTGCCGTCCGCGCCTGCGTGGTCACTCCCGTACCGACTGGGGCACGGTGATCGTCTTCGGCATCACGATGGCCGCGATGAACGGCCTCTTCTATCAGTCCGTCGCCCGCATCCCGCTGGGCCCGGCGGTCACGCTGGAGGTCCTCGGCCCCCTCGCCCTGTCCGTCCTGGCGTCACGCCGGGCGCTCAACCTGGTGTGGGCCGGGCTGGCCCTCGCCGGTGTCGTCCTGCTCAGCGGCGGCGGTTTCGGCGACCTCGACCCGGTGGGGGTGGTGTTCGCGCTGGGCGCGGGCGCTATGTGGGCGGCGTACATCGTCTTCAGCGCCCGCACGGGTCGCCGCTTCCCCCAGGCCGACGGACTCGCTCTGGCGATGGCGGTGGGGGCCCTGCTGTTCCTGCCGCTGGGCATCGCCGAGTCCGGGATGAAACTCGTCGACCCGGTGACGCTCGGCCTGGGTGCGTCGGTGGCGCTTCTCTCCTCCGTCCTCCCCTACACCCTCGAACTCCTCGCGCTGCGCCGCCTGCCCGCCCCCACCTTCGCCATCATGATGAGCCTGGAACCGGCCCTCGCGGCGACGGCCGGCTTCCTCGTCCTCGACCAGGCCCTCTCCGTCATGGAGGCCGCCGCGATCGCGCTTGTCGTCGCGGCGAGCATGGGGGCGGTGCGGACGCAGACGCGACAGTTGAGGGGCAAGGTCGCCTCTTGACGGTTCGGGCCGCTGCGGCACCCATCAGTGCCGGGCTGCCCCGCCCCCCGCCCGAGCGCTTCCGCGCAACCCGGCCATATTTTCATGCAAGCACGCTTGATTGTTTCTGGCGTCACTGCCATGCTCCCCACACCGCGCCGCACACCGCCGTGCCCTAGGGAGCGCCCGTGTCCGATCCGACGCCCGTGTTCGACGATCTGCGCGAGGAGAGCGAGGAACTCGACGCGCTCGTGGCCGAGTTGACGCCCGAGCAGTGGAGGCTCCCGACCCCCGCCTCCCGTTGGAGCGTCGCCCACCAGATCGCCCACCTCGCCTGGACCGACCGGCAGGCCCTGCTGGCCGTCACGGACGCCGACGGCTTCCGGGCGGTCGCGCAGAAGGCGCTCGCCGCGCCGGACACGTTCGTCGACGACGGCGCGGACGACGGCGCCCACCTCCCGCCCGCCGAGCTGTTGTCGAGGTGGCGGGAGGGTCGTACCGCCCTCGACAAGGCCCTGCGCGCCGCCCCGCCCGGCGCCCGCTTCCCCTGGTACGGCCCACCCATGTCCGCCGCCTCCATGGCCACGGGCCGCATCATGGAGACCTGGGCCCACGGCCAGGACGTGGCGGACGCCCTGGGTGTGGTGCGCACCCCCACGGACCGGCTGAGGCATGTGGTCCGCATCGGGGTACGGGCCCGCGACTTCGCCTTCGGCGTGCACGGTCTCACGGCGCCCGCCGAGGAGTTCCGCGTCGAACTCCGCAGCCCCTCCGGTGACCTGTGGGCATACGGCTCCGAGGACGCCGCCCAGCGTGTCACCGGCCCCGCCCTCGACTTCTGCCTGCTGGTCACCCAGCGCGCCCACCGCACCGACCTGGCCCTACGCGCCGAAGGCTCGGACGCCGACCGCTGGCTGGACATCGCCCAGGCCTTCGCGGGCCCGCCCGGCACCGGCCGCCCACCCAAGGGAGCCGCCGGATGACCCTCCGCATCGGCAACGCCTCCGGCTTCTACGGCGACCGCTTCGACGCCATGCGCGAGATGCTCACCGGCGGCGAACTGGACGTCCTGACCGGCGACTACCTCGCCGAGCTGACCATGCTGATCCTGGGCCGCGACCGGCTGAAGGACCCGGGCGCCGGATACGCCCGTACTTTCCTGCGGCAGCTGGAGGAGTGCCTCGGGCTCGCGCACGAGCGGGGAGTCCGGATCGTCACCAACGCCGGCGGCCTCAACCCCGCCGGACTCGCCGACAAGGTACGGGAGTTGGCCGACCGCCTCGGCATCCCCGTACGCGTCGCGCACGTCGAGGGCGACGACCTCACCGCCCGGCACCCCGGAAGCCTCGCCGCCCACGCCTACCTCGGCGGTTTCGGCATCGCGGCCTGCCTGCGCGAGGGCGCCGACATCGTGGTGACCGGGCGGGTGACGGACGCCGCCATGGTCACCGGGCCCGCCACCGCCCACTTCGGCTGGCAGCCGGGGGAGTACGACCGGCTCGCGGGCGCCGTCGTCGCCGGGCATGTTCTGGAGTGCGGCACGCAGGCCACCGGCGGGAACTACTCCTTCTTCCGCGACGGCGACGCCCACCGGCCCGGGTTCCCCCTCGCCGAGATCCACCCCGACGGCACCGCCGTCATCACCAAGCACCCCGGCACCGGCGGTTTCGTCGACGTCGGTACGGTGACCGCCCAGCTCCTGTACGAGACCGGCGGCGCCCGGTACGCGGGGCCCGACGTCACCGCCCGGCTGGACACCGTACGGCTGACGCAGGACGGACCGGACCGCGTCCGCATCGAGGGTGTCCGTGGCGAGGCCCCGCCGCCGACCCTCAAGGTCGGCCTCAACCGGCTCGGCGGCTTCCGCAACGAGGTCACCTTCGTGCTGACCGGCCTCGACATCGACGCCAAGGCCGCGCTCGTGCGGCAGCAGATGGCGGACGCCCTCGCCAAGTCCCCGCCCGCCGAGGTGCGGTGGAACCTCGTACGCACCGACCGGCCCGACGCCGACACCGAGGAGACCGCGAGCGCCCTGCTCCGGCTCGTCGTACGGGACCCCGACCAGGAGACCGTCGGCCGGGCCCTGAGCGGGGCCGCCGTCGAGCTGGCGCTGGCCAGTTACCCCGGCTTCCATGTGCTGGCGCCACCTGGAAAGGGCTCGACTTATGGGGTCTTCGAGGATGTCTACGTCCCCCATGGTGCCGTCGACCATGTGGCCGTCCTCCACGACGGACGCCGTCTACCTGCGGCTCCCGCCGCCGAGACCCTCGTACTCGAAGACGTGCCCGAACCGCCCCTGCCGGAGCCCCTGCCACCAGGCCCGACCCGCCGCGCCCCCCTCGGCCTGGTCGTCGGCGCCCGCAGCGGCGACAAGGGCGGGAACGCCAACGTGGGGGTGTGGGCCCGTACGGACGAGGCCTGGCGGTGGCTCGCGCACGAGCTGACGGTGGACCGCTTCCGCGAGCTGATCCCCGAGAGCCGCACCCTGCCGGTCACGCGGCACAGCCTGGCCAACCTGCGCGCCCTCAACTTCGTCGTCGAGGGCATCCTCGGCGCCGGCGTCGCCGCCCAGCACCGCTTCGACCCGCAGGCCAAGGCCCTCGGCGAATGGCTGCGCTCCCGCCACCTGGACATCCCGGAGGCCCTCCTGTGACCGTCCTGTCCTCCGCCCTGGACACCACCAGCGCCGACTACCGGGCCAACCGCGACGCGATGCTCGCCAAGCTCGCCGACCTCGACGCCGAACACACCAAGGCCCTCGCGGGCGGCGGTGAGAAGTACGTCGAACGGCACCGGCGGCGCGGCAAGCTCCTCGCCCGTGAGCGCATCGAGCTGCTCCTCGACCCCGACACGCCGTTCCTGGAACTGTCGCCGCTGGCCGCGTGGGGCAGTGAGTACACCGTGGGCGCCTCGCTCGTCACCGGCATCGGGGTCGTCGAGGGCGTCGAGTGCCTGATCACCGCCAACGACCCGACCGTGCGCGGTGGCGCCAGCAACCCCTGGAGCCTGAAGAAGGCCCTGCGCGCCAACGACATCGCCCTCGCCAACCGGCTGCCCTGCATCAGCCTGGTCGAGTCCGGCGGCGCCGACCTGCCCTCACAAAAGGAGATCTTCATCCCGGGTGGCGCCATCTTCCGCGACCTCACCCGCCTCTCGGCCGCCGGAATCCCCACCGTCGCCGTGGTCTTCGGTAACTCGACCGCGGGCGGCGCATACATCCCCGGCATGTCCGACCACGTGATCATGGTCAAGGAACGCGCGAAGGTGTTCCTCGGCGGCCCGCCACTGGTGAAGATGGCCACCGGCGAGGAGAGCGACGACGAGTCCCTCGGCGGAGCCGACATGCACGCGCGCGTGTCGGGCCTCGCGGACTACTTCGCCGTCGACGAGCAGGACGCGCTCCGCCAGACCCGGCGCGTGGTCGCCCGCCTCAACCACCGCAAGGCGTACGACGATCCGGGCCCGGCCGCACCCCCCAAGTACGACGAGGACGAGCTCCTCGGCATCGTCCCCGGCGACCTGAAGACCCCCTTCGACCCACGCGAGGTGATCGCCCGGATCGTCGACGCCTCCGACTTCGACGAGTTCAAGCCGCGCTACGGCACCAGCCTGGCCACCGGCTGGGCGACCCTGCACGGCTATCCCATAGGCGTGCTGGCCAACGCCCAAGGGGTCCTGTTCAGCGAGGAGTCCCAGAAAGCCGCCCAGTTCATCCAGCTCGCCAACCAGCGCGACATCCCCCTGCTCTTCCTGCACAACACCACCGGCTACATGGTCGGCAGCCAGTACGAGCAGGGCGGCATCATCAAACACGGCGCGATGATGATCAACGCGGTGAGCAATTCGAAGGTCCCCCACCTCTCCGTCCTCATGGGCGCGTCCTACGGCGCCGGCCACTACGGCATGTGCGGACGCGCCTACGACCCCCGCTTCCTCTTCGCCTGGCCCAGCGCCAAGTCCGCCGTCATGGGCCCGCAGCAGCTCGCCGGCGTGCTCTCGATCGTGGCCCGCCAGTCGGCCGCCGCGAAGGGGCAGCCGTACGACGAGGAGGGCGACGCCGCGCTGAGGGCCATGGTCGAGCAGCAGATCGAGTCCGAGTCCCTGCCCATGTTCCTGTCCGGCCGCCTCTACGACGACGGCGTCATCGACCCCCGCGACACCCGCACCGTCCTCGGCCTGTGCCTGTCCGCCATCCACACGGCGCCCTACGAGGGCGTACGCGGCGGCTTCGGCGTCTTCCGGATGTGAGGTCCATGATTTCCACTCTGCTCGTCGCCAACCGGGGCGAGATCGCCTGCCGGATCTTCCGCACCTGCGGTGAGTTGGGAATCCGGACGGTCGCCGTGCACTCGGACGCCGACGAAAACGCCCTCCACGCGCGCGTGGCCGACACGGCCGTACGGCTGCCGGGCACGGCGCCCGCCGACACGTATCTGCGCGGCGACCTGATCGTGAAGGCGGCCGTCGCGGCCGGCGCCGACGCCGTCCACCCCGGCTACGGCTTCCTCTCCGAGAACGCCGACTTCGCCCGAGCGGTCCTCGACGCGGGCCTGGTGTGGATCGGCCCGCCCCCGCAGGCCATCGAAGCGATGGCGTCCAAGACACGTGCCAAACAGCTGCTGGGGCTGGCGCCCTTGGGTGACGTCACCGCGGACGACCTGCCGGTGCTGGTCAAGGCGGCCGCGGGGGGCGGAGGGCGCGGGATGCGGATCGTGCGCCGGCTCGACGACCTGCCCGCCGCGCTGGAGGGCGCCCGCGCCGAGGCGGCGAGCGCCTTCGGCGACGGCGAGGTGTTCGTCGAGCCGTACGTGGAGAACGGCCGCCACGTCGAGGTGCAGGTCCTCGCCGACACGCACGGCACGGTGTGGGCGCTCGGCACCCGCGACTGCTCCCTCCAGCGCCGCCACCAGAAGGTGATCGAGGAGGCACCGGCCCCCGGCCTCACCGACGAGCTCATCCAGGAGCTGTACGACACCGCTGTACGCGCCGCCCGCGCCGTCGGCTACGTCGGCGCCGGCACCGTCGAGTTCCTGGTCGCCGACGACAAGGCGCACTTCCTGGAGATGAACACCCGCCTCCAGGTCGAACACCCCGTCACAGAAGCCGTGTTCGACATCGACCTGGTCGCCCTCCAACTCCGCGTCGCCGAGGGCCACGCCCTCGAAATCGACTCCCCACGCGCGCGTGGCCACGCCATGGAGGCCCGCCTCTACGCCGAGGACCCGGCCCGCGACTGGGCCCCCCAGACCGGCACCCTGCACCGCCTCACCGCCCCCGAAGGCATCCGCCTGGACACCGGCTACACCGACGGCGACGACATCGGCATCCACTACGACCCCATGCTCGCCAAGGCGGTCGCCCACGCCCCCACGCGCGCGGAGGCCCTCCGCAAACTCGCCGGCGCCCTGGAACGAACCGTCGTCCACGGCCCGACCACCAACCGCGACCTCCTGATCCGCTCCCTGCGGCACAAGGAGTTCACCACCGCCCGCATGGACACGGGCTTCTACGACCGCCACCTCCCCGAACTCACCGATCCCACCCCCGACCCCCTCACCCCCCTGGCCGCCGCCCTCGCCGACGCCCACGGCCGCTCCCGCTTCGCCGGCTGGCGCAACGTGCCCTCACAGCCGCAGATCAAGCGGTACCTGATGGCCGGCGAGGAACACGAGGCCCGCTACCGCCACACACGCGGAGGCGGCCTGACGGCCGACGGCGTACGGGTCGTGCACGCCGGCGCCACGCTCGTCGTACTCGAAGTGGACGGCGTACGAAGGAAGTTCGAGGTGGCGGCGTACGGCGACCAGGTGTACGTGGGTTCCACCTCCCTCACAGCCCTCCCCCGCTTCCCCGACCCCACGGCCCAGCACGCCGCCGGATCCCTCCTCGCCCCCATGCCCGGCACGGTCGTCCGCGTCGCCGAGGGCGTGACCGTAGGGGCACCGGTACGGGCCGGAGAGCCCCTCCTGTGGCTGGAGGCGATGAAGATGCAGCACAAGATCTCAGCCCCGGCCACAGGCACCCTCACAGCCCTCCACGCCACCCCGGGCCAACAAGTGCAGGTCGGCGCACTACTGGCGGTAGTGCAGGAGACCTAAAGGGGCGCGGGGAACTGCGCGACCAGCCACAAACAACCCGCACCCGGAGGGCGCACATGACCCCTACGATCGAATCCGAAGAACACAAGACCCTACGAGCCGCAGTAGCCGCCCTCGGCAACCGCTACGGCCGCGAATACCTCACCAAAGCCGTCGCCGAAAACCGCCACCCCCACGAACTCTGGTCAGAAGCCGGAAAACTCGGCTACCTCGGCGTCAACCTGCCGGAGGCATACGGCGGCGGAGGCGGCGGCATCACAGAACTCTCCATCGTCCTCGAAGAACTCGGCGCAGCCGGCTGCCCCCTCCTCATGCTCGTCGTATCCCCCGCGATCTGCGGCACGGTCATCGCCCGTTTCGGCACCGACGACCAGAAACAACAATGGCTCCCCGGCATCGCCGAAGGCACCCGCACCATGGCCTTCGGCATCACCGAACCCGACGCCGGCTCCAACAGCCACCGCATCACCACGACGGCACGCAAAGACGGCCCCGATTGGCTCCTGACCGGCCGTAAGGTCTTCATCTCCGGCGTCGACACAGCCGACGCCACCCTCATAGTCGGCCGCACAGAAGACTCCCGCACCGGCCGCCTCAAGCCCTGCCTGTTCATCGTCCCGCGCGACGCGCCCGGCTTCACCCGGCACCCCATCGACATGGAACTGAACGCCGCGGAGAAGCAGTTCGAGCTGGTCCTGGACGACGTACGGCTGCCCGCCGACGCACTCGTCGGCGACGAGGACGCCGGCCTGCTGCAACTCTTCGCCGGCCTCAACCCCGAACGCGTCATGACGGCCGCCTTCGCGATCGGCATGGGCCGCTACGCCCTCGCGAAAGCCATCGAGTACGCCCGCGACCGCAGCGTCTGGAACACGCCCATCGGCGCCCACCAGGCCATCGCCCACCCTCTCGCCCAGGCGCACATCGACCTCGAACTGGCCCGCCTGATGATGCAGAAGGCGGCCCACCTGTACGACACCGGGGACGACATGGGTGCGGGAGAGGCCGCCAACATGGCCAAGTACGCGGCCGGGGAGGCCTGTGTGAGGGCCGTCGACCAGGCCGTGCACACCCTCGGCGGAAACGGCCTCACGCGCGAGTTCGGGCTCGCATCGTTGATAACGGCCGCACGCGTTGCTCGTATAGCACCGGTGAGCCGGGAGATGATTCTCAACTACGTCTCCCACCAGACCCTGGGCCTGCCCAAGTCGTACTGATCCGGCACAGCGTTGTGCGAGGAGGAACCGATGTTCCGCAGCGAGTACGCAGACGTATCACCCGTCGAACTGCCCATCCACGAGGCCGTGCTCGGCCGGGCCGCGGAATTCGGTGACGCGCCCGCGCTCATCGACGGCACCGACGGCACCACCCTCTCCTACGAGCAGGTGGACCGCTTCCACCGGCGGATCGCCGCCGCGCTCGCCGAGGCCGGCGTCCGCAAGGGCGACGTCCTCGCCCTGCACAGCCCCAACACCATCGCCTTCCCGACGGCCTTCTACGCCGCCACGCGCGCGGGTGCCTCCGTCACGACCGTCCACCCGCTCGCCACGGCCGAGGAGTTCGCCAAGCAGCTCCGCGACTCGGCCGCCCGCTGGATCGTCACCGTCTCGCCGCTGCTGGACACCGCCCGGCGGGCCGCCGAACTCGCGGGCGGCGTCCGGGAGATCTTCGTCTGTGACAGCGCGCCCGGCCACCGCTCGCTGATCGACATGCTCGCGTCCACGGCCCCCGAACCGCAGATCGACATCGACCCCGTGGCGGACGTCGCCGCCCTCCCGTACTCGTCCGGCACCACGGGCATCCCCAAGGGCGTGATGCTCACCCACCGCCAGATCGCCACCAACCTCGCCCAGCTCGAACCGGCCATCTCCGCCGGCCCCGGCGACCGCGTCCTCGCGGTCCTGCCCTTCTTCCACATCTACGGGCTGACAGCCCTGATGAACGCGCCCCTGAGGATGGGCGCCACGGTCGTCGTCCTGCCCCGCTTCGATCTGGAACAGTTCCTTGCCGCCATCCAGAACCACCGCATCACCGGCCTGTACGTCGCCCCGCCCATAGTCCTCGCCCTCGCCAAACACCCGACGGTCGCGCAGTACGACCTGTCGTCCCTGAAGTACGTCATCAGCGCCGCCGCCCCCCTGGACGCCAACCTCGCCGCCGCCTGCTCGCGCCGCCTGAACCTGCCGCCCGTCGGCCAGGCCTACGGCATGACGGAACTGTCCCCCGGCACGCACGTCGTCCCGCTCGACGCCATGCACGACGCCCCGCCCGGGACCGTCGGCCGCCTCATCGCCGGCACCGAGATGCGGATCGTCTCCCTCGACGACCCCGACAAGGACCTCGGAGTCGGCGAAGCCGGCGAGATCCTCATCCGCGGCCCCCAGGTCATGAAGGGCTACCTGGGCCGCCCCGACGCCACCTCCGCGATGATCGACACCGACGGCTGGCTGCACACCGGCGACATCGGACACGTCGACGCAGACGGATGGCTCTTCGTCGTCGACCGCGTCAAGGAACTCATCAAGTACAAGGGCTTCCAGGTGGCCCCCGCCGAACTGGAAGCCCTGCTCCTCACCCACCCGGGCATCGCCGACGCCGCCGTCATCGGCGTCTACAACGAGGACGGAAACGAGATCCCGCGCGCGTACGTGGTCCGCCAGCCGTCCGCACCCGACCTCTCCGAAGGAGAGGTCATGATGTACGTCGCCGAACGCGTCGCTCCCTACAAGAGGGTCCGCCAGGTCACCTTCATCGACGCCGTGCCCCGCGCAACCTCCGGCAAGATCCTGCGCCGGCAGCTCCGGGAGACCACGTGACACTGATCGGCCGCACCCGCACGCGGGGAGTCGAGACCCTCACCCTCGACTCCCCGGCCAACCGCAACGCCCTCTCGGCAGCGCTCGTCGGCGAACTCGCCGACACCCTCACCGACTGCGGCAAGGACAGCGACATCCGCGCCGTCGTCCTCACCCACACCGGCACCACCTTCTGCGCAGGCGCCGACCTGCGCGACCCACCCCACCCCGACACGCTGGTCGGCCTGCTCCGGCAGATCGTGGAACTGCCCAAACCCGTCGTCGCCCGAGTCACCGGACACGTACGGGCCGGCGGACTCGGTCTGCTCGCCGCCTGCGACATCGCCGCCGCGTCCGACGCGGCCACCTTCGCGTTCACGGAGGTACGGATCGGCGTCGCCCCCGCCGTCATCTCCCTCACCCTCCTGCCCCGCACCGACCCCCGCGCCCTCGCCCGCCACTACCTCACCGGTGAACGCTTCGACGCCACCGAGGCCGCCCGCATCGGCCTGCTGACAGCGACGGGCGACGACGTGGACGACGTACTGGCCCCCGTCCTGGACAGCCTGCGCAAAGCGGCTCCCCAGGCCCTGACCGAGACGAAACGCCTGCTCAGTGGGCGTTTAGGTATGGCTTGCGGTGTTGCGTCGTTCTTGCGGCGTGATCTCTTTGGAGTGATTCACGCCCTACGTGCAGTTTCACGGCCTTCCAGGCTCCAGCCTCGGCGCCTATTTACTCCGCATCTCGCACCCAGATTCCGTCTGGTCTATGGACGTCATGGAAACGCCCAGCCGGTCAAGTACCGCTGTCAGCGGTGCTGTTCGTGTAAGAGCCCTTTCGTGAGCCAGCGCAAGCCGTACCCCAGCGACCTGTCCGACGCCCGATGGGCGTTGATCGAACCGACCTTATCCGCCTGGAGGAAAGCCCGACTCGACCGCAGACCCACCGGCCAGCCGGCCCAGGTCGAACTGCGCGATGTCTTCAACGCAATCCTGTACGTCAACCGCACCGGAATCCCCTGGAAATACCTCCCGCACGACTTCCCCAACCACGGCACCGTCTACGCCTACTACGCCGCCTGGCGCGACGAAGGAATCCTCGCCCAGCTCAACTACGACCTCACCGGCCTGGCCCGCGTCAAGGAAGGCCGCAAACCCGAACCCACCGCCTCCGTGATCGACACCCAGAGCGTCAAGACCTCCACCAACGTACCCCTGACCAGCCAGGGAACCGACGCCGCAAAGAAGATCGTCGGTAGGAAGCGGGGCATCATCACCGACACACTCGGCCTACTCCTCGCCGTAACCGTCACCGCCGCAAGCCTGTCGGAAAACGCCGTAGGAATACAACTCCTCGACCAGGCCAAGAAGACCTACCCCACCATCTCAAAGGCGTGGGTCGACACCGGCTTCAAAAACGCCGTCATCGAGCACGGAGCCAACCTCGGAATCGACGTCGAAGTCGTCAAAAGAAACCCCGAAATCCGCGGCTTTCATGTCGTCAAAAGACGCTGGGTCGTGGAGCGGAGTATCGGATGGATCATGATGCACCGCCGCCTCACCCGCGACTACGAGACCCTGCCCGCCAGCTCCGAAGCCATGATCCACATCGCCTCGATCGACAACCTCACCAAGCGCATAACGGACGAGACCACACCAACCTGGCGAGGAACTTACTAGGAAATAAACGGCAATTCGTCTACATCAAACGCCCTCTCACAGCTAGGGTGCTGGAGACATTCGACCGGGACGCGGCCCACCTGACCGCACTCTCGGCCCGCATGTTCGCCTCCGCCGACGCCCGCGAAGGCATGACCGCCTTCCTCGAACGACGGGATCCCCCATGGGTGCTGTGAACTCGGCCAACACCATCACCACGGTGACCACCGTCGACCGCGTTCCCAAGCAGGACCGCAGCCGCGCCACCCGGCAACGGCTCCTGGAAGCCGCCGTCGCCTGCCTCGCCGAACACGGCTGGACAGGCTCCACCGTCGCCGTCGTCGCCGAACGCGCCGGAGTCTCCCGCGGCGCCGCCCAACACCACTTCCCCACCCGCGAGGACCTCTTCACCGCCGCCGTCGAATACGTCGCCGAGGAACGCTCCCTCGCCCTGCGCGCCCTGTTCCCCCAAGGCGCCGCCGGCGACCGCCGCGCCGTCGTGGCGGCCCTCGTCGACCTCTACACAGGGCCACTGTTCCGCGCCGCCCTCCACCTCTGGGTCGCCGCCTCCAACGAGGACCAGCTGCGGCCCCGCGTCACGGAACTCGAAGCCCGCGTCGGCCGCGAAACCCACCGCATAGCCGTGGACCTCCTCGCCGCCGACGAACCCCGCCCCGGCGTCCGCGAAACCGTCCAGGGCCTCCTCGACATGGCCCGCGGCCTGGGCCTGGCCAACCTTCTCACCGACGACGCCCAGCGCCGCGAAGGCGTGGTGACCCAGTGGGCGACACTCCTGGACGACGCGCTGGGCCGCGTGACGGATGGGGCCGCCTGACGGACGGAGCCGGGTCCTGGACTGAGTCGCGTCACGGATGAGGCCCCGTCACGGACTGAGCCGCTCCACCCGCCAGCTGCCGTCCGCCTGCGCCACGTACCGCAACCGGTCGTGCAACCGGTTCTCCCGCCCCTGCCAGAACTCCACCGCCTGCGCGGCCACCCGGAAACCACCCCAGTGCGGCGGCACCGGCACCTGCTCACCGTCCGGATAGCGGGCCGCCAGCTCGGCGTACGCGGCCTCGAGATCCGCACGGGTCGTGATCACCGAGGACTGCGCGCTCGCCCACGCCCCGAGCTGCGACCCGTGCGGCCGGGTACGGAAGTACGCCGCCGTCTCGTCCCGCCCGGTACGCCGCGCGATGCCGGTGACGATCACCTGCCGGGCCATCGGATACCACGGAAAGAGCAGCGAGACGTACGGGTTCTCGGCAAGGTCGCGGGCCTTGTGGGAGTCGTAGTTCGTGTAGAAGACGAAACCGGTCTCGTCGAAGTGCTTCAGCAGCACCGTACGAGAACTGGGCCGGCCCTCCGCGTCGGCCGTGGAGACCACCATGGCGTTCGGCTCGAACAGCCGCCCCTCCGTCGCGGCCTGCCGGAACCAGCGCGCGAACTGCTCGACGGGAGTGGCGGCCAGATCGGTCTCGGCGAGACCCTCGGCCCGGTAGTGCTTGCGCATCGCGGCAGGATCGGGGTGCGCGGCGGGAACGGCGGCTTCGTCGGTCACGCGATCATCTTGCCGTATGCGCGGCGGGCGGTGGCCTTCGTCACTGACTGGCACTGAGTGCCGCAAACTCTCCCCAAGGGTGGCACTCGGAGATATCGTGCTGAGAGGCCGTCCCGGTTGGGTGACCGCCAGCCGGGCATCACCCCAGTGACCGCCCAGGACCGCGAGTCTTCGAACGCCACGCACACGACCGCGGATCCACCGGGCGATCACCACACTCGCACCAGCTCATGGTCGCCGCACCAGCACCACCCACACGCTGAAGCCCACCCGTCATCACCCCACAAGCCCCACCACCCCCACAAGCCCCACAGCTCAACCCCTCCACAACACCACCCGTCCCAACATCACGAGGAGCCGCCTGATGTCCGACTTCGTACCTGGGCTCGAGGGAGTCGTCGCGTTCGAGACGGAGATCGCCGAACCGGACAAGGAGGGCGGCGCCCTCAGGTACCGAGGCGTCGACATCGAGAACCTGGTCGGTCACATCTCGTTCGGCAACGTCTGGGGCCTGCTCGTCGACGGCGCCTTCAACCCCGGCCTGCCGCCCGCCGAGCCCTTCCCCATCCCCGTCCACTCCGGCGACATCCGCGTCGACGTCCAGTCGGCACTCGCCATGCTGGCGCCCGTCTGGGGCCTCAAACCCCTCCTCGACATCGACGCCGAACAGGCCCGCGAGGACCTGGCACGAGCCGCCGTCATGGCCCTCTCCTACGTCGCCCAGTCCGCCCGCGGCCAGGGCCTGCCCATGGTCCCGCAGCGCGAGATCGACAAGGCCCACTCCGTCGTCGAACGCTTCATGATCCGCTGGCGCGGCGAGCCCGACCCCAAGCACGTGGCGGCGGTCGACGCCTACTGGACATCGGCAGCCGAACACGGCATGAACGCCTCCACCTTCACCGCACGCGTCATCGCCTCCACCGGCGCCGACGTGGCGGCGGCCCTCTCCGGCGCCGTAGGAGCCATGTCCGGCCCGCTGCACGGCGGCGCCCCCTCCCGCGTCCTCGGCATGATCGAGGAGATCGAGCGCACCGGCGACGCCGAGGCATACGTCAAGCAGGCCCTCGACAAGGGCGAACGCCTCATGGGCTTCGGCCACCGCGTCTACCGCGCCGAGGACCCGCGCGCCCGAGTCCTCCGCCGCACGGCCCGCGAGCTGGGCGCCCCCCGCTACGAGGTGGCGGAGGCCCTCGAGAAAGCAGCCCTCGAAGAACTCCACAACCGCCGCCCGGACCGCGTCCTGGCCACCAACGTGGAGTTCTGGGCGGCCATCGTCCTGGACTTCGCCGAGGTCCCCGCCCACATGTTCACCTCGATGTTCACCTGCGCCCGCACGGCAGGCTGGTCCGCCCACATCCTCGAACAGAAGCGCACCGGCCGCCTGGTCCGCCCCTCCGCCCGCTACGTCGGCCCGGGCCCCCGCGACCTGCGCGCAATCGAGGGCTACGAGGACATCGCCCACTGACCGCCTGAAACGGTCCCTGAACGCAGACGACCCGCGAGTCTGGTTCCTCCAGCGGAGGAGCCGGCCGGACGTACCGGCGACTCGCGGGTCGGGTGACTGCTTGAGATTGGGCCGGCTGCACGCGTCTGTCACGCACTGGTCCGGCACCGCACTGGGTGTGGTGACGGGCCGCTAGCCCGCAGCCACCTCGCGCGTCCGGGTTTCATACATGTACCGGATCACCTCCTTTCGTACGTGGGCAACACACTACGAACCGGTCGATCGCCAATCAACCGAATTTCCGAGATGTTGACGGCGCTGGCTCGGGGCGGATGCTGTAGCCGTATCCGTCGCCCCGCTGTAGGAGCCGCAGATTTCAGTGGGAGACGTTGATCCGGCCCGACGGCGTTGCGAGGCTGTGCTGGCCCCTGGCGCGGACCGAGATCCGGCCGGTCCACGTGCCTGCCCACGTGCCTGCCCACTTGCCTGAGGGCATGACCGCCCGTACGAGGTCGCCGGTGACATATCTGAAGTGCTGCTTGGTGCGGGACCGCCGCAGGCGGGGGAAGCCGTAGCGGTCGGGAGTGGTGCGGGCGTAGGAGCCCCGTCCTGTGGCCTTGGCAACCAGGACCTGTTTGGGGAACCGTACGATCCGGTCGCCGCTCTCGTGATCAAGAGGCCCGATGGACAGAGCGTCCATGGTGTGGGTCTTGGCGAGGCCCATGGCGCTGCGGTGGCCTTGGTGAGCCTTCCCGACCAGGTGTGTACGGGTCTGCCGAGCGTGCTGAGTGCTTCGGTGAGCTGCGAGCCGGTCGCGTTCATGGCAGCGGCGTCATCGAGCGGTGCTTTGATCTGTTGGCGGATCTTGGCGAGGCGGTCGGGTCGGTCGGCCAGGAAGACCTCCACGGCTTTGCTGCCCTTGGTCTGGTTGCAGGGGGCGCAGGCGAGGACCAGGTTGGATATCCGGCTGGAACCTCCCCGGCTGCGAGGCCTGACGTGCTCGATGTTCAGGGACACGCCGGTGGCGCCGCAGTATGCGCAGGCGTTATTCCATTTGGCTTGCAGGTACGCGCGAGCGTTGGTTCCGGCGAGGGGGCCTTGCTGGTACTCGGTTCCTCTGAGCGGCTTGCCCGCGCTCATGGAGTGGGTGTCGAAGGAGACCCGTTCGAGGTGGATTTCGGTGACGGGTGCGTATCGGCACAGGCGGCTGGCGATGGAGAGGGTGGTGTCGACGCGGTGGCTTACAGAGGGTGGCAGCCATCCTGCTGGGTGGACGCGGTTGTGTGAGCGGGGTGATCGGTAGCGGCAGTTGGCCGAGCGCCTGCGCCGTCGGTATCCGGCACGTTGCTGCATGCAGGCGCGGATCTGGTCGCTGCGGTGCTGGAGTTCGACCGAGATCAGTCCGCGTCGGATGGTGGCGATGGCGCCGTCTTCGCCGGTCTCCTTTTTCTCGTCCGTGAGGGCGAGGCCTGTGCCCTTGGAGCCAGGGTCGATGCGTAACTGCACGCCGTCGACTTCCGACTCGGCGCGTGTGCGGTCCTTCAATCGGATGGTGAAGGGCACTTGCCGGGCGACTACGGCCCGGCCCTTGCGCAGCAGTTCGCGGGCGCGGGCGGGATGGCAGGGCATGAGGGGCTGCCCGTCCTTGGAGAGTACGAAGACTCTGCTCGCGCCCATACCGCCTTTATACGACTGGTCGTGCGGGGGAGCGTCACCGCTCCCGATCTCTGCCGCGTTCGCCGCCGTGGCGGCGCTCTTGGCGTGACGCCGACGGGCTCGGGTGCCTTGCCCGCCGGTGCGATTCTCGGCGACACGGTGGTGGCGGCCGTGCTGCTCGTGTTCATGCCCCTTGCTGAACGGGCGGCGTCACGGTTGGGGCGACATTGGCGGAGGAACGATCCCGGCCTCGTGAGCCACGACCGCGGCAGCAGCTCGGTTGTCCACGCCGAGACGCGCGAGGATGGAACTCACATGGGCTTTGACCGTTCCCTCCACCACGTGCAGCCGTCGGGCGATCTGCCCGTTGGACAGTCCGCTGCCGAGGTAGGCCAGTACCTCCCGTTCCCGAGCAGTGAGGGAGTGGACCCGGTCGCGGGCAGCGGCGCGCCGGCCGGCGAGGGTGCCCGTGCCGGTCGCCGCGAGGTGCGCGACGACTCGGGCCGCGACTTTCGGTGACAGGTAGGCGGCGCCTTCGGCGACTGCCCGTACCCCTGTGATCAGTTCCTCGGGCTCGCCCGACTTGATCAGGAAGCCGGCTGCGCCGCCGCCGAGTGCCTGGAGGATGTAGTCGTCCTCACCGAACGTCGTCAGCATGATGACGCTTGTGGCCGGCACTGTTCTGCGGATTTCGGCCGCCTCTATGCCGTTGATCCCCGGCATGCGGATGTCGAGTACGGCCACCGCAGGACGGTGGCGCCGAACCAGTTCCACGGCGTCGTGTCCGTCGACGGCCTCTGCGACGACGTCGATGTCCGGATCGGTGGAAAGGACGGCCCGCACTCCTGCGCGGATCATCGCTTCGTCGTCGGCGACCAGCACCCGGATCATCGGATGCTCATGGGGTGAGGGCGTCCAGGGACACCAGTGTGCTGTCCCGGAAGCAGAGCCGGTAGGCGTCTCCCGAACGATCGTCGAAGCGGTCGGCCGTCATGGCGTAGTACTCGCACGTCGTGCCGTGTCCTCTCGGTTCCGGAGCCAGGGGGCTATCGGTTGGAGAACGCGTACGTCGGTGATGTGCTCGTGGGGTGTTCGACCGTGCGGCCGCCGGAGGGGGAGGCGGGGGTGGTGACCGTGATCGCGCGGGTGCTGCCCGAGTGGCGGGGGCGGGGGGTCGGGGCGTTGCTCTACGAGAACGGGCTGGCGTACGCGCGCGTGCTGGGTGCCGATGCGGTCGAGACGTGCGTACTGGCGGTCAATGAGGACGGGTTGCGGTTCGCCGGGGCGCGTGGGTTCGTCGAGGTCGAGCGGTATGTGCTGGACGGTGAGCGGGACGAGTGGGTCGATCTTCGACTGTCGGTCACCGGGTGTTAGCGGTGGGTTGTCGTCCGGTTTCCGCCGCACAACGATTCCTGCAATCTTGTGGGAACCAGGTGTGGGCTGCGTCACGTTCGAGTTGAATGATTGCAAGTGAGCGAAGCGACGTGCCGTACGTGCGGACGCAGCCTGCAGGGGGTCCAGGTGAGTGCTTCCCGGCGTAGTGGGACCACGGACGAACTGGGACCGGACGAGCCCGGGCCGGACGGCCCGGAGGGTTCGGGTGGTTCGGATCTGCTTGCCGCCCTGCTGGACGGCATGGATGCGGCGCTGTGCGCTTTCGACGCCGACGGGGTCGTGACGCACTGGAACCGCGAGGCCGAGCGGATTCTCGGATGGTCGGCGGAGGAGGCCGTCGGGCGGCAGGGCTTCGCCGGGTGGGCGGTGCGCAGCGCCGACGCCGAGGAGGTCGAGGGGCGGCTGATGTCCGCCATGGACGCGCCCGGCCGTCAGGTGCACGAGTTCGCGCTGCTGACGAAGGACGGCGGGCGGGTGCTCGTACGGACGCAGTCCGCGGCCGTCCGGGGGCCGGACGGGAAGCCCGCGGGGGTGTACTGCGCGTTCAGTGAGGTGCACGCGCAGATCGACCTGGAGCGGTCCATCGCGCTGAGCGAGGCCCTGTTCGAGGACGCGAGCTGGGGTGTGGTCCTCGTCGACGCCGACCTGCGGCCGGCGGTGGTGAACGCGCATGCGGCCCGCGCGCTGGGCACGGGGCGTACGTCCGTGCTGGGGCGGCCGCTCGGTGAGCTGCTCGCGCAGGGTGTGGAGGAGCTGGAGAGTGCCTTCACGCACGTCCTGGCGGAGGGTGCGCCGCCGGCGCCCGCCGAGATCTGGGTGAGCGTGCGCACGCCGGAGGGCGACAAGCGGCGCTGCTGGCGCAGTGGGTTTCTGCGGCTGGCCTCGCCGCTCGCGGAGGAGCCGGTGCCGCTCGGGGTGGGCTGGCTGTTCCAGGACGTGACGGAGGCCAAGCAGGGTGAGCAGGAGGCGGCGCTGCTGCGGTTCCGCAGCAATCAGCTGCACCGGGCGGCCCGCGCGGCTGCCGAGTGCGAGGACCCGGCGGAGGCGGCGACCGTCCACCTGGACTTCGCGTTGGCCGGTTTCGCCGACCATGCGTTGATCGACCGGGTGGCGGGTGGTGCGCTGTCCGACACGGAGCCCGCGGGGCAGGTACGGCTGGTGCGGGTGGCCGCCACGCCGTCGGGTGCGCCGGGGCCGAGCCTGCCGACCGGTGCGGCCGGGTTGCCGGTGCGGTATGCCGAGGGGCATCCGGCGTTGCAGTGTGTGGAGCGGATCGGCACGGTGCGGGCCAGTGTCGGCAGCGTGGCGGCCGAGCAGGCGCGCGCGTGGGCGGTGTCCCGGCAGTGGCCGGCCGACGCGGTGCACGCGTTGTGCGCGGTGTTGCGCAGCCGGGCGCGGACGCTGGGTGTCGTGACGTTCCTGCGGGGGAGCGGGCGGAGCGCGTTCGAGCGGTCGGACACGGCGTTCGCCGAGGATGTCGCCGTACGGATCGCGACGGCGCTGGACCTGGCGGGGCTGCTGCCGCCGGACAGGGACTGAGGGGGCTCGGCGAAGTCCGGTGCAGTTCCCCGCGCCTCAAAAGGGGCGCGGGGCTGTACCGATATGCGGCTCCGCCGCGTTGGGGGTCCCCCCCGCTCATGGGGGTCCCCCCGCTCGAGCGAAGCCGAGAGTGGGGGAGAAGCCGAGAGTGGGGGAGCGACCAGCCACGACGCACCCGCAGGTGGCGTACCGGACCTCCAGCGGAGCGTTCAGTGCCGGTAGAAGATCCGGTCCCCGTACTGCTCCAGCACGCGGGCGTTCCAGTCGTGGCCGCCGTCGACGTTGCCGGAGCGCAGCAGTGGGGGTTCGATGCCGCGGTCGGCGAGGGTGCCGACTGCCGTGGCCATGACGGCCTGGAGGAGGGCCGTGGTCACGACGCCCGAGGCGGGCGCGAAGGGGGCGGGGACGGTGTCGAGGGTGAGCTCGGCGTCGCCGACCGCGATCTTCGAGTCCAGCACGATGTCGCAGTGGTCCTTCAGGTATGTGCCGGACGCGTGGCGGGACGTCGTCTGGGCGGCGTAGGCCACGGAGGTCACGCCGATGACCTTCGCGCCGAGGGTGCGGGCGTGCATCGCCATCTCCACGGGGAGGGCGTTGCGGCCGGACAGGGAGATGATCATCAGGGCGTCGCCGGCGCGGATCGGGGAGGAGTCGAGGACGGCGGTGGCGAGGCCGTCGACGCGCTCGAGGGCGGAGCCGAGGGTGGCGGGCATGACGTCGACGCCGACGGCTCCGGGTACGGCCAGCAGGTTCATCAGGGCGAGTCCGCCGGCCCGGTAGACGATCTCCTGGGCGGCGAGGGAGGAGTGTCCGGCGCCGAAGGCGAAGAGGCGGCCGCCGGCGGCGACGGTGTCGGCGAGGAGCGTGCCGGCGGCCGCGATCGGCCCGGCCTCCTCGTCGCGGATGCGGTGCAGCAGGCCGATCGTGGCGTCGAGGTACTGGTCGGCCAGCTTGCTGTCGCCCATGCGAGCTCCTTCGCTGCGCTGCTGTGCGTGCCGGTGTGCGGATCACGGTGCGGTCTGGACCAGTGGGATGTCAATACGGGGGTGACAGCGGCGTCGACGGTGTGCTTACGGCCGTCGCATACCAGCATGTAACCGTCTGGTTTCAACGGCGCGGCACGGTTGTCGGTGGTATCCGGCAGAATTGAAGCCAGGGCCAGCGCACGCGCCGGAGAGCCGTCGAGCCTTCGGCAGATCTCATCGAGGGGCACGTATGTCCGGACTGATCGACACAACGGAGATGTATCTCCGCACCATCCTCGAGCTCGAGGAGGAAGGTGTGGTCCCCATGCGCGCCCGGATCGCCGAGCGGCTCGACCAGAGCGGGCCGACGGTGAGCCAGACGGTGGCGCGGATGGAGCGCGACGGTCTGGTGTCCGTGGCCAGCGACCGGCACCTGGAGCTCACCGACGAGGGCCGTCGGCTGGCCACCCGCGTGATGCGCAAGCACCGGCTCGCCGAGTGTCTGCTCGTCGACGTGATCGGCCTGGAGTGGGAGCAGGTGCACGCGGAGGCCTGTCGCTGGGAGCATGTGATGAGCGAGGCCGTGGAGCGGCGGGTGCTCGAGCTGCTGCGCCACCCCACCGAGTCGCCGTACGGCAACCCGATCCCGGGCCTGGAGGAGCTGGGCGAGAAGGACGGCGCCGACCCGTTCCTGGACGAGGGGATGGTTTCGCTGGCCGACCTCGACCCGGGCGTGGAGGGCAAGACCGTGGTCGTCCGCCGGATCGGCGAGCCGATCCAGACGGACGCGCAGCTGATGTACACGCTGCGCCGGGCGGGTGTGCAGCCCGGTTCGGTGGTGAGCGTGACGGAGTCGGCCGGAGGTGTGCTGGTGGGCAGCGGCGGCGAGGCCGCCGAACTGGAGTCGGACGTCGCCTCCCACGTCTTCGTCGCCAAGCGCTGAGCGGAAACCGTTCAACTCTCCGGGATTCACGGAGTTGGGGGTCCTCACGCCGTCGATCTCGTCGAATCCGAGTCTCCCTGTGCCGAATTGCAGCGCACGGGCGTTCCGCGTGCGAGGCTGTCGCGTGAGGCATATGACCGGGCGTATGGCCGGAGGGGGCGGGTGGATGGGCCGGAGTCGAGCGGAGAGCCCCGGCGCCGTGCGGCGCCGGGGCCTGTCCTCCCCTGTGCTGACCCGGAGCCCCGAGCTCTCAGGGTCATTCCTCACGGACCGGTTTCCCCGAGCGGTCCGCCCCCCCGCAGAACATCTCCCCTCGACGGCGGGGATCATTCCTTGAGCGGCGTCACTCGAAGGAGGGGTGTTGCTCGCAGAAAGCCCATTCTCGAAAAGCTATTCGATAGTCTTCGGGTGCGGGAGAGGCCCATGGGGGGATGGGCGGCGCGAGCCGCGAGGAGTGCGGTAGTACAAGCAGTACCGATATGACAGGCAGGCACGGGCGGTACCTACGACGGCAGGCAGGCCGAGCGAAGCTTGGGGGGTGCCAGCATCAATGGCGCGACGCATCGACGTGACCGGGGCGGGCGGCGTACGACTCGCGGCCTGGGAGTTCGGCGACCCGCCCAAAGCGGACCCGGACCGGGCCAGGGCGGACCTCGATCCGGCCGGGACCGATCCCGATCCGGCACCGTCCGACGGCGACCCCTCACCAGGAGTGCTCTTACTCCACGGACTGATGGCCCGCGCCTCGCACTGGGCCTCCACCGCCCGCTGGCTCTCCGAACGCCACCGCGCCGTCGCACTCGACCAGCGCGGCCACGGCCAGAGCGACAAGTCCCCGCAGGTCTCCTTCACCCGTGAGGCGTACGTGGACGACGCCGAGGCCGCGCTCGAACAGCTCGGTCTCACCCCGGCCGTCCTCATCGGCCACGCCATGGGCGCCCTGACCGCCTGGCAGCTGGCCGCCAAACGCCCCGACCTGGTGCGCGGGCTGATCATCTGCGACATGCGGGCCTCCGCGCTGGGCGCGGCCTCGCAGCGTGAGTGGGCCGCCTGGTTCAAGGCCTGGCCCGTGCCCTTCGCCACCCTCGCCGACGTCCGCAAGTGGTTCGGCGAGGACGACCCCTGGGTGGAGCGGCCGAACCCGGCCCGCGGCGAGTTCTACGTCGAGGTGATGCACGAGTCGCCCGACGGCTGGCGGCCCGTCTTCGAACCCGACCAGATGCTGAAGTCCCGCGAGACCTGGGTCTACGACGCGCACTGGGAGGAGCTTGCCCAGGTCCAGTGCCCCGCCCTGGTCGTCCGCGGCCTCGACGGCGAGCTCGGCCGGGCCGAGGCGCAGGAAATGGTCCGCGTCCTGCCCCGCGGCGAGTACGCGGAGGTGGCCGACGCCGGCCACCTCGTGCACTACGACCAGCCGGACGCATGGCGCGCAGCGATCGAGCCGTTCCTGGACGACGTGCTCGGCACCTGACTCGCACAGTGCTCGCCAGGGGGTGCCCGGCGCCGGGCACCCCCGGTCCGTCACCCCTTGCTGACCGCCGTCAGGATCTCCGGCAGCCGTTCTGCCGTGCGCGGCGCCGCCAGGCGTAGCCCCAGATACGCGATCGCCGCCCCGTACACGGTGCCCACCGGCAGCAGCAGCCAGCTCCACGCGTCCCCGCCCGCGCTGGTGTTGATCCAGATCGTCACGGCGATGACAGGGGCGCACAGCAGGGCCGCGGCCACCATCCCGCCGAAGATCGCGATCCAGGCGAGCCCGGCCTGCCCGGGGGCGACGTTCTTGTAGCCCTCCTGCGGGATGGAGTACGGGAAGCGCGCCGACGTCCAGGCGCCGGTCGCCAGCATCGCGCCGAGCAGGGCGAAGGACAGCCCCAGCGCCTCGGGCAGCCTGGCCCAGTCGCCGAGCATCGCCGTCGTCAGGACGGTGACGAGCGCGGCGTACGGCAGCGTGATCACCAGCAGGGCGAGGGCCCGCGCGCGCAGTTCGACATAGGCGTCACGCGTCGAGGAGATGGTCATGGCCACCATCCAGAACGCGGACGTGTCCTGGCCGAACTGGTTGTACATCTGGATGCCGAGCATGCCGGCGGCGAAGCAGGCGAAGTAGATGGAGCCGGTGCCCTGCAACGCATTGAACACCGGCACGATCAGCCCGATGGCCAGCGACGTCACCCAGGCCGCCTTGGTCTTGGGGTCGCGCCACACATAACGCAGGCTGCGCTCCATGGCGGTGCCGGTGCGTCCGGCGGGCAGCAGCCGGGCGAGGCCCGTCGACGGCCGGTCGCGGACGGTGGTGTCGCCGGCGGCCTGGAGGGTGGATCCGTCCGGTGAGGTCATCAGCCGGGTCAGATGCCGCGCCCACATCGCCAGCAGTGCCACCAACGCCAGGACAGACAGCACGAGTTGGGCTGCCGCGATTCCGTACGACCCCTCGCTGACCGCGTCCACCGCCCCGATCGCCGAGGCGGGCGGCACCCAGCGCAGCACGTCGGCTGCCGGGGCGAGCTGTCCGAGCCCGGACGAACCAAGGCGCTGCGCCCCGAAGTTGACGACCTGTGCCCCGACCGCGATGACCAGCCCGCTCAGCACCGCCAGATCGCGGCCCTTGCGGCTGGTCAGCAGCCGGATGTTGGCAGTGGCGACGGCCCGTGCGAGGGCCACGCACACCAGCAGCGCCAGCCCGACGGCGACCACACCGACGACGTACGCCGCCGCCCCCCGCGCCACGGCGATCACCGAACCGGCGAACAGGCACACCGTGAACAGCGGCCCGATCCCCACCAGCGAGGCCGCGAGCAGCGCCCGCACCAGCGGCCGGGGCCGCAGCGGCAGCATCACCAGCCGGGTGGGGTCGAGGGTCTCGTCGCCGCCCGGGAAGAACAGCGGCATCACCGCCCAGCCCAGCGCCAGCACCGCCACCAGCAGGACGACCACGGCGTCGGCGTGCGCGTTGCCGCGCAGCATGACCAGGCCGAGCAGTTGCAGCGCGGCGAAGAGCAGCGTGACGACCGCCGAAGCGATGTAGGCGGCGCGCCGGCCGGCGGACTGCCGGAGCCCGTTGCGCAGCAGGGACAGTTTCAGCTGGACCAGAGTGCCGGTGACGGTGCTCATCGCGCGCCGCCGCCGAGCCAGTCGAGGTCGGAGCCGGCATCGCGGACGCCCGCGCCGACGAGTTCGAGGAAGGCCTGCTGGAGGGTGGCGGCATCGCCGCGGACCTCGGCGAGCGGCCCGTGGGCACGGATCCGCCCGGCGGCCATGACAGCCACCCAGTCGCACAGCGACTCCACGAGCTCCATCACGTGTGAGGAGAAGACGACGGTGGCGCCGGAGGCCGTGTACCGCTCCAGCACGCCCCGGATGGTCTGCGCGGACACCGGGTCGACGCCCTCGAACGGCTCGTCGAGGAAGAGCACTTCGGGATTGTGCAGCAGCGCGGACGCCAGCCCGATCTTCTTGCGCATACCGGTCGAGTAGTCGACGACCAGCTTGTGCTGGGCGCCCGCCAGGTCGAGGACGTCCAGCAGTTGGGTGGCCCGCTTGTCGACCTCGGCGCCGGGCAGTCCGCGCAGCCGGCCCGTGTACGCCAGGATTTCCCGCCCCGACAGCCGCTCGAACAGCCGCAGCCCCTCGGGCAGCACCCCGATCCGGGCCTTCACCTCCACCGGGTCCCGCCACACGTCGTGCCCCACGACCTCGACGCTCCCCTGATCGGGCCGCAGCAGCCCGGTCACCATCGACAGCGTGGTGGTCTTCCCGGCCCCGTTGGGCCCGACAAGCCCGATGAACCGCCCCGCAGGCAGCTCCAGATCGATCCCCCCGACAGCAACCTGCTCCCCGAACCGCTTCCAAAGCCCCCGCACACGCACGGCGGCCGCCCCCGTCTTTGCTCCCTTGGTCATGCTGAAACCCTACGGGTGGAACAACGCCCTAAGGGGCGCGGGGAACTGCGCGACCAGCCAAAGACAACCCGCAGACGCCAGAGAAGACCAACCAGGCAGCTCCGTAGGCGAACCGCTACCGATCCCTCCCGCACGCATAGGCCAACGGCGAGACCAACTCCTCCGCATCCGGCAACCACCGATTCGCAGCCGTAGGCCGGCAGGCCCACTGCACGGCCCCCCGCGACCCGAACCGGGTAGGCGGCGCAGCCACCCACGCCCCCTCGCCCAACGCCACGAGATCGAGCGAGGAAACCGACCACCCCAGCTTGCGCACCAGGTCCGGCACCTTCACCGACGCACCCGGCAGCACAAAGAACTGCATCCGCCGATCCGGCGTCAACGTCACCGGCCCGAGCGTCCGCTCCATCCGCTCCATCCGGGCCAGCGCGAGAAACCCGGCCGTCTCCGGCACGCAGATCGCGTCGAACGTACGGCCCGTCGGCAGCAGGATCGACGCATGCGGCTGCTTCTGCCACATCCGGCGTGCGACGGTCGCGCTGCCCGTCGCCAGCGTCTCCCAGTCCGGGCGCGTCGGATGCGCTCCGGGCGCACCGCACGCGGCGTCACCGCAGGAGCAGCGCTGCACCCCGTCGACGGCTTCCAGCCAGGTACCCGGGAACACGTCCCAGTGGCGCTCCTCGGCGTAGCGAACGGCGGTGTCCAGCAGCGATTCCCCGCGCTGCTTCGGAATCTGGGCGGCTTCGGTGGCCGGGATCGTCTCTTCCACGCTCCACTCAACTCCCGCACCAACCTGGGGTTACGGCCAGTCCGCGCGCGGGAGAGGAGCATTGATTCGCCGTTCGGGGCGCATGGATGCACGTGTGGGGGCGCGCGGGAGGATCCGCGGTGGGAGCTGGGTAGCCAGGTGTGGGGATGGCACCCGCCATCGCCCCGGCAATCCTCAGTAAACCTCGCATGACTCGCATTTTGCGCAGGTCCGCGGGGCATTGATCTTCACGGACGGAATGTGCCGCCTCTGACGAAAGCGGAAGTTCCGGTCAGGGAAGACCGACCAACTCGGTGCGTGGGCAGGCACCGCAGCCACAGGGGGTACGCCAATGGCCGCAAGGCCTCTCGTTGCACGGCAGCCGAACGAACGGCTGCAGGCGCTCATCCAGGAAGCGGGCTGCTCGAACGCCGGGCTGGCCCGCCGGGTCAACATGTGCGGCGCCGAGCACGGTCTCGACCTGCGCTACGACAAGACGTCCGTGGCCCGTTGGCTGCGCGGACAGCAGCCGCGCGGACGGGCCCCGGCGATCATCGCCGAGGCGCTCGGCCGCAAACTCGGCCGTACGGTCACGATCGACGAGATCGGCATGGCCAACGGCAAGAACCTCGCCTCGGGCGTCGGCCTCCAGTTCTCGCCGACGGTACTGGGAGCCATCGAGCAGGTGTGTGAGCTGTGGCGCAGTGACGTGGGCCGCCGGGACTTCCTGTCCGGCTCCTCCGTCGCCGCCTCCGCGCTGGTCGAGCCGAGCCGTGACTGGCTGATCTCCGCGCCCGACGCGCAGGTGGCGCGTGCGGCGGGACCGCGCGTGGGCCAGTCCGACGTCGCCGCGGTGCGTGCGATGACGCAGGCACTGGTCGACCTGGACCACCAGTACGGCAGCGGGCATGTACGCCCGGTCGTCGTGCACTACCTCAACAGCGTGGTCTCCGGGCTGCTCGCCGGCTCCTACCGGGAGGCCGTCGGGCGTGAACTCTTCGCATCCGTCGCGCGGTTGACGGAGCTCGCCGGGTACATGGCCGTCGACACCGGGCAACCCGGGCTCGCCCAGCGCTACTACATCCAGGCGCTGCGGCTGGCGCAGGCCGCCGGCGACCGCGGATACGGCGGGTATGTGCTCGCCGCGTCCATGAGCCACCTCGCCGCGCAGCTCGGGAACCCGCGCGAGATCGCGCAGTTGGCGCGGGCGGCGCAGGAGGGGGCGCGCGGGCGCGTGACCCCGCGCGCGGAGGCGATGTTCCACGCGGCGGAGGCACGCGGGCACGCGCTGATGGGCGATGCGCGGGCCGCCGAGTCGGCGGCCGGGCGCGCGGTGAGCGCCATGGAGCAGGCGGATGCCGCCTCCGGGGACGACCCGGCGTGGATCGCGCACTTCGACGAGGCCTACCTCGCCGACGAGCTGGCGCACTGCCACCGAGACCTGGGCCGGGCCGAGGCGGCGGCGCGCTACGCGCAGGAGTCCCTCGACGGGCACCCCGAGTCCCGGGCCCGCAGGCGCGCCATCGGCTATGTGCTGCTCGCCGCAGCGCAGGTGCAGCAGCGTGAGATCGAGCAGGCCTGCCATACGGGACTGAAGGCCGTGGACCTCCTGGAGACCCTGCGCTCCAACCGGGGCGCCGAGTACCTGGAGGACTTCCAGCAGCGGCTGGAGCCGTTCCAGGAGGAGGCCGTGGTGCGGGAGTTCGGGGCGCGGCTGGAGCTGCAGGCGGCAGCGTGACAGGTGCCCTGCGCGTGCGTGAACGTGCGGGAAACGAGGGGGTGGCGAGCGGGAGGTGGCATGAACAGCGTGCCGCGGGCCGGTTTTGTTACCGCGGTCACAGGGCAGGAGGTCAGGTCCTGTGCTGCGTGGCACCGGGCTCCGGGGACCCGGTAGCGTGAGCCGACGATTCCGAAGGTCCCCCATTCGTAGGAGTCCCGGTGACGCAGAGTGGACAGGGCGAGGAGCCCTCGGCGCGGCCCGCGCACGAAGGCATCGTGCTGCCCTCCGACGGTGGCGAGCCGCTGCTGCCGGGCATGACGGGCGGACCCGCCGACCGGCCTGCCGGCCCGCAGCAGGCTGCCCCCGGCGGTCGGATCCCGGCCTCGGCCCCGCCCGGCGGCCAGGCCTGGGGTCAGCCGTGGGGCCCCGACCAGCACCAGGCCCCGCCGCCGGGCCAGGGCTGGCAGACGCCGCCCACGGAGCCGTGGGCCACACCGGAGTCGGCCCCTTGGGTCACACCGGACACCTCGTCGGCCGTACCGTCCCAGCCGGGCCCGCTCCCACCCGAGGGGGCACCAGGCCAGGCGTACGGCACCGACGCGCAGGGCGCATACGGCACGTACCCGACCCCCGGCGCCGGAGGGGAGGCGTACTCCACGCCGACGAGCGGCACAGGCGCCTCGCTGCCACCCACAAGTCAGGGCACCCCCATGCCGCCCACCAACCTCGGCGGCCCCGCCCACCCGCAGGGCCAGAACGCCCCTCTGCCCCCTGCAGGCCCCCGCGTCCCCCTGCCGCCCGGCACGCACGACGGCCCCCAGCCGTCTACCGGACAGGGCGCGCACCAGCCGTCTGCCGGATACGGCGATCCTCAGCCGCCCGCCGGGCACGGCGCTCACCGGCGGCCCGCGCACGGTGCCGCCCTGCCGCCCGCCTCCGGCCCCGACGAAGGTGCCACCCAGTACATACCGCCCGTCGCGTCCGCGCCCGGGAACGAAGGGGCCACGCAGTATCTGCCGCCCGTTGCCGCGGGCGGGGACGAGGGGGCGACGCAGTACCTGCCGCCGGTCGGGCCGGGGGCGTTGCCGCCGGAGATGCCGGCCGGGGGGGCTGGCGAGGGGGTGTCCGAGACGACTCAGTACCTGGGGCGGGCCCGGAGTGCGCCCGGTCCGCTGCCGTCGGCGTCCGGTCCCGACGCCGAGGCCACGCAGTACATCGCGCCCGTGCCCGGTCAGACGCCCGGTGCCCCGTATGGGGACCGGCAGCCGCCCGCCGAGTTCGACAACCTCTTCCGCGGCGGGCCGGGCGGCGACAGTCCGGCCGCGGCGACGCAGCAGCTGCCCCGCTTCCAGGAGCCGCAGCCGACGGGCCACGCCGCGCAGCCGCCGTACGACGGTCCCGGCCCGGCCGGTGGCCGGCGTGCGGCCCGGGACGGCGGCGGCCGCGGTGGCCGTCCCGGCTCGCGCGTGCCGCTCATCGCGGCCTGCGGCATCGGCATCGCCGTGGTGGGCATCGGCGCCGGCGCGCTGCTGGCCACCGGGGGCGGCGAGGAGGACAAGGACCCCAAGACCGTCTCCGCCACGGCGCCCGCGACCGGCGAGACATCCGCCTCGCCGTCCGTCGATCCCGCTGAACAGCAGGCCATCGCTCTGGACAAGCTGCTCGCCGACAGCGGCGACAGCCGGACCATGGTGATCAACGCGGTCAACGACGTGAAGTCCTGCAGCAACCTGGCCCAGGCGGCCAAGGACCTGCGGGACGCGGCCGGGCAGCGCAATGGCCTGGTCACCCAGCTGTCCGAGCTGTCCGTCGACAAGCTGCCCAACCACGCGGCGCTGACCGCCGCCCTGAACAAGGCGTGGAAGGCGTCCGCCGCCGCCGACAACCACTACGCCGCGTGGGCCGACCAGGTCGCCGGCCAGCGGGGCAAGCTCTGCAAGAAGGGCCAGGCCCGCAGCACCGGTCAGACCGCCGCCGGCAACCGGGAGAGTGGCACCGCCAGCACGCAGAAGGCGGAAGCGGCCAAGCTGTGGAACGCGATCGCGAAGACGTACGGCCTGACCGAGCGCCTCCCGATCCAGCTGTGAGACCGGCGCGGGGCGCCACCGCGGGCTCAGTTGTTCGCGTCGGCGCCTTGCAGGGTCTTCGTCACGTCGATGGCGTCCTTGCGGGCCGCGACCAGCTGGCCGTCCCGCACGACCTGAAGGGTCACGTCGGTGTTGACCAGCCGTGGGAAGCCCACCGAGGCCAGCACGTCCTGGAACTGCCACTGCAGCGTCGGCGTGAGCCCGCCCGTGGTGACCTTGAAACCGTCGTCCAGGGTGCGCCGTACGGAGTCGGCGGTCACGTCGCTGTCGCCGAGCGACTTCACCACGGCCTCGAGGGCGGTGTACGCGATCCAGGTGGTCTGCACTCCGGCGTCCGCGGGGTCGATGCGGGTGTCGGTGAAGGCCTGCTCGCGGATCACCTTCTTCATCCCGTCCCAGCGCTTGTCGGTCTCCACCGGGTACCAGCCGGTGATGTACGCCCCCTCGTACGGGCTCGACGCGCCGCCGGTCGCGTCGATGACCGTCTGGTCGACACTGCCGAGGACGGTGTCGGTCCGCACCTCGGGGTAGTTCTCACGGGCGCGCCGGAAGGAGTCCATGAAGGTGCTGGTGCGGTCGCCGAGCGCGGGCACCACGCAGCCCGTCTCCGTCAGGTCCGTCGTGGCCTGGTCCAGCGCCCGCTCAGAAGGCGTGGAGTACTCGGTGGCGTCCTCCGCGGCGCGCAGGTCGCTCGCCGTGCTGTGGCCGCCCACCCGCAGGCCCGAGTTGATCAGGGTGGGCAGTTCGTCGCCCGCGATGGTGTCGGGCCGGACCAGCGCGACCGGACCGCAGGTCCTGGCGAGCTCCCTGCCGAGGCCGGCCAGCAGCGCGGGCTGGCCGCCGTTGACGGGGTAGGACAGGGGACTGGTGAACTCGCCGTTCGTGATGCCGTATCCGCCTATGTACGGTATGCCCGCACCTTCCAGGATCGGGAAGAAGGAGTCGGCGTACTGGCTGTAGGAGCCGACGACCGCGACGGCCTTCTCCTTGACCGCACGGCGGGCGCACTTGGCGGCGTCCACGCTGTCGTTGTGGTCGTTGCAGAGCAGGACCCGGAGCTTGCGGCCGTTGATGCCGCCGTGGGAGTTGACGTGGCGGGCGTAGGCGAGCGCGAGGGCCGGCATGCCGGGCTTGTTGGTGGCGTTGGTCTTCTGCGGCGCCCACGTCATGACGGTGATGGGATCGTCCCCGGCACCCCCCGTGCCGGGGACGATCCCGCAACCGACGGCGAGCGACGCGCACACCACCAGGGCGCCCGCTGTGCGGATGGCTCGGGCGGGCCGCCTGATGAGGGCGGGGAGGAAGGTGCTGCGGATGCGTCGCCTGCCGGTCATGCACCCGCACGATTCCGACACATTGCTAACCCAGGAGTGACCCTTGGTCAACGCCTGGTGACGTAAAGGTGAATTGCGGGGCGCGGTGAACGGCGGGTGGCGAGGAACGTACGATCGATGACCGTGCAAGGTGTACAAGGTTCGGCGAACTCTTCCCGCCGCGGGCGTCGCTCATCCACCATGGGCGACATGCCTCTGAACGACATGCCGTGGTGGCGCTGGCGCAGCAATGTGCGCTCCGCGCTGCACATGCTTTCCGATCCGGCGTTCCAGCGGGACGTCTGGCTGGCGGACGTCGAGGGGTACGGGGACGTCACCGACGCCGTGTACCGGCTCGTCGAGGACACCTGGCTCGACCACTGGTCCGCCGAGAAGTACGTCGGCACGATCTTCCGCGACTCGCAGGAGGCGGCGCTCGTCGACACCGCCGTACTGCGGGTGCTGCGGATCATGCACCAGGTCGGGCCGGACGCGCCGGTGTCCTCCTACGTCGACCACCCGGCGTGGCCGGAGGCGGTGCGGGCCGCGCGGGACGCCCATGTGCGGATGGCGGTGAGCGACGGCGAGGACCCGGACGCGCCGCCCCGCACGCTCGAGGTGCTGCGGATACTCACGCGGTCGGCGTAGCTCGTCCGACCGCCGGACGACTTGCCCGGTGCCGAGCTCGGTGTGGGACCCTGTCCTGCATGAACGAGCAGTCCAACCGACCCGCGGCCCCGGCCGACCAGTACGTCCTCACCCTGTCCTGCCCCGACAAGCAGGGCATCGTGCACGCCGTGTCGAGCTACCTGTTCATGACCGGCTGCAACATCGAGGACAGTCAGCAGTTCGGTGACCACGACACGGGACTGTTCTTCATGCGCGTCCACTTCTCGGCGGATGCTCCGGTGACGGTGGACAAGCTGCGGGCCAGCTTCGCGGCGATCGGTGACTCCTTCCGGATGGACTGGCAGATCCACCGGGCCGAGGAGAAGATGCGGGTCCTGCTGGTGGTCAGCAAGTTCGGGCACTGCCTGAACGACCTGCTGTTCCGGGCACGGATCGGGGCGCTGCCGGTGGAGATCGCGGCGGTGGTGTCCAATCACACCGATTTCGCCGAGCTCGTGGCTTCCTATGACATTCCCTTCCACCACATTCCGGTGTCGAAGGACAACAAGGCCGAGGCCGAGGCGCGGCTGCTGGAGATCGTGAACTCGGAGAGTGTGGAGCTGGTCGTGCTGGCCCGCTACATGCAGGTCCTCTCGGACGACCTGTGCAAGCAGCTGAGCGGGCGGATCATCAACATCCACCATTCCTTCCTGCCGAGCTTCAAGGGCGCGAAGCCGTACCACCAGGCGCATGCTCGGGGCGTGAAGTTGATCGGTGCGACCGCGCACTACGTCACCGCGGACCTTGACGAGGGGCCGATCATCGAGCAGGAGGTCGAGCGGGTCGGCCATGGCGTCACGCCGGAGCAGCTGGTCGGTATCGGGCGGGATGTGGAGTGCCAGGCGCTGGCGCGGGCGGTCAAGTGGCACGCGGAGCGCCGGATTTTGCTGAACGGGCGTCGGACGGTCGTGTTCGCGTAGCCGAGTCAGCTGCGGGCAGTCGTGCCGCCTAGGGCGGCACGGGTGGGCGCGGGTGGCACCCCGTAAGCGCCGGGCTGCGCACCCCCACCCAGCGCCAACGCCGGACACGGATCAACGGGCGTCGGCCTACATCCGGCTCAACGCCGCCGCCGCAAGCAACACATCCTTGATCGCCTCCCGGTCACCGACCTGCCCCGCTGCCGCCTCCTCCGGAGGAACATGGCCCGCGGCCAGTCGGCAGAACTCGACGCCGTCCAGTGCGACATGGGCCACCTCGTGCTCCGCGGAGCCCACCGCCGCCGGCGAGTCGAGCGGAATCAGCCACTCCCCGCCCCCGGAGCCCTCGATCTCCAGGCGCAGGGTCCGGCCGGGCTCACCGGCCGGTACGAGCCGCCGCGGCGTGCGGGCGGGCGCGGCGAGACCGGATCGGCGCCGCTCGGCCAGCACACCCGGCAGCAGTCGCGCCGCGAGGTCGATCATGCGGTGGAGATGGCGCGGGGACGGCGGCTCGTACGGGTAGTCCACCGCGTCCGCGATGTCCTCCGCATGCACCCAGCACTCGAACGCCCGGTCGATCATCGCGTCGTGCAGCGGCAGCTCGAAGTCGCCGTACGACACCGCCAGCTTCCCCGCGCCGCCGCCGGTGAAGGACACCGTCCGCACGATGCCGTGGCTCTGCTCCCGCCAGGACCCCCGCACCGAGCGGGTCGGCGGGAAGTGCGAGGCACGCCAGTACGCCTCCGTGCGGCCGGCAGGCGTCGGAGCATCGGCGTCGGTGTCGCCGAGAGGGTCGTCGAGCCCGAGGGCGAGCGCGACGATGCCGTCGACCGCCAGCAGGTGTGCGATGACTCCCGCGACGGTGGTGCGGCGGCTCAGGGCCTGCGCACCGTCGAACCAGCGCAGCCGTACCGGCGCGTGCCACTCGGAGTCCCCGAAGTCCTGCAGCAGGGCGTCGAGCCGCGCACTCTCGGCGTCGTACGGCCTCGCCCACTCGGGAACCGGGATGCGCGGTGGCCGCCGGTCGAGGCAGGCGGCCAGGACGCGGGCGCGCAGGCCGGGGTCGAGGTCGAGGCTGTCCGGGCGCTGCAGCAGGCCGACCGCCTCGCGCAGCCGTCGTGCCTCGTCCGCGCAGCTTCCGCAGGTGCCGAGGTGTTCCTCGACGGCCGCCGTCTCCTCGGCCGAGCAGGCGGCCAGCGCCCACGCTCCGAGGAGGGACTTCAGGACGTGGTGTTCCAGTACGAGGGGCGCGGGCTCCGGCATGGCCGCCCGCAGGTCGTCGAGGGCGGGCAGCGGCCGTCCGCCGTCCTCGACCGAGGCGCGCGGCATGGGTATGCGGGGCGGCTGCCGGCCGGGTCCAGGGGCGTGGTCGTCGCCGTCGCCGGGGCCGGCCGGCCCCTGGGAGGAGCCGCCGTCCCGGATGCCGTGGGGCGGGTCCAGGTCCGGGTCGTCCTTCTTTCCGTTGCCGGAATCGCCGTGCTCGTCGTATTCCTCGTGTCCGCCGTACCTCTCGTGTTCGCCGTACTCCTCGTAGTTCCCGTCGTCCTCCTGCTCCCCGAACCTCTCATGCTCGTCGTACGCCCCGAAGCGGTCCGCCTCCGTCACACCGCACCCCCGTATCCCGGCGGCGCCCCGGGTGTGCCGGCGTCGTGGGCGGTGGAGAGCAGTTGCAGGCCGAGGCGGAGCCTGTGGCGGGCCTCGTCCTCGGTGACGCCGAGGTCGGTCGCGGTCTGGCGGTAGTCGCGGCGCTGGAAGTAGGCACATTCCAGGGCGGCGCGCAGCGGGGCCGGCATGGACTGGACGATGTAGTCGGCACGGGCGGCGACGTAGGCGTGGCGGACCTTGCGCTCCAGGTCCTCGAAGGAGTCGTGGCCGCTCTCGGCGAGCGCGGCGGCCTCGGTGGCGCGCAGCCGCTGCACGGCGAGCCGGTGGGTCAGCGCGGCGACCCAGGAGCGCAGGGGGCACTGCTTGGGGTCGTAGGCCTCCGGGTGCTCCCAGAGGTGGGCGAAGACCTCACGGGTGATGCCGTCGGCGGCGTGCTCGTCGCCGAGCACACGGTGGGCCTGGCCGTGCACGAGGGAGGCGAACCGGTCGTAGAGCTCACCGAGGGCGGCGGCCTCACCGCGGGCGAGGCGCTGCTGCATCTTGCGGTCCCAGCGGGGCGGTGCGTCCTTCTTCGCCATGCGGCCCCCTCCCCGTGCTCCGTCCCGGTGTTCAGCGTGTGTCCGTCGCCACCTCGAATGTAGTCGGCACGTCCGACAGCGCACGCCCCTTTGTGGCAATGTGCGCTCCCCGACAAGCCGCTGGTGATAGTGGACTTACGCCGCGTCTACCCCGTCACCATGCGCTCAGGCCTGATCGAACAGGATCGATTGCGACTGAAACAAGCCTTTTTCGTTCGGATTTCGTTTTCAGTGAGGTGTTTCAGGGAACGGCCGCTGGGCAGCCGCGCTGCGAGGAAGTGTAGGAGTTGCTTCCGTTTCGGCGAGCGAAGGGCATGGTGGTGGCGTTCAATGTGACCGGCGGCGAGCAGGGCCGATGGGCCGTGCTCCAGGTGTCGGGCGAGCTGGACCTGGTGACGTCACCCGTGTTGCGTCAGCGGGTGCACGACCTGGTGGCCGAGGGCCGCCACAGTCTCGTCCTCGACCTCTCCGAGGTCTGGTTCTGCGATTCCAGCGGTGTCGGCGTGCTCATCGCCGCCCGCCGTCTGCTGCGCTCCTGTCAGGGACGGCTCCGTCTGATACTTCCGGCTCAGGGGGCGGCCGACGGCTCCCATGTCAACCGTGTCCTCGGCGCGCTGGGTGTGCGCAGGCTGTTCGACGTGCACGCGGATCTGCCGTCCGCGACGTCCGACGAGGCGCGTCCCCTCTCGGCGTGACGCCTGTCACGTCGTTCACATCGTTGTTCCAGAATTCCCCCGGTCTTGGCACAACCGTCGGTTTCCCGCTCCGGGACCGCCCCCGACGTCGTACGCTCCGTGCGAGATGCACCCCGAGATGACGTGAGGCGGCCCGAAAAGACATGGTCAGCAGCGAGTACGAGCGCAGGATTGCGGCCCGGTTCGCCACCTTCGACCAGGACGGCAACGGTTACATCGACCGCGAGGACTTCAGCGGTGCGGCCAAGGCGCTGCTCGCGGAGTTCGGCACCGCGGCCCGGTCCGACAAGGGGCAGGCGCTGTACGTCGGCGCCGAGGCCTTCTGGCAGGGCATGGCCGGGATTGCGGACCGGGACGGTGACCAGCGGATCACCCGCGAGGAGTTCGTGAACGGCGCGGTCAAGCGACTGCGCGACAACCCGGACCGGTTCGCCGAGATCGCCCGCCCGTTCCTGCACGCCGCCATCGCCGTGGCGGACACCGACGGCGACGGAGCCGCCACCGTCGCGGCCACCGCACGTGTTCTGAAGGTGCTCGGCGTGCCGGAGAACATCGCGCACTCCGCGGCCGCCGCGCTCGACACGGACGGTGACGGCAAGGTGAGCGAGGTGGAGATCGTGCCCGCCTTCGCCCGTTACTTCACCGTGCCCGATTGACCTCTCTTCCGGTTGAAGCCGGGAGGTTCCCGCCTGGCCGCCGTTGTTGGGTGGCGGCCTTCGGGTGGTTCCTGCTTCATCACCCACCGCCCGGCTTGCCGGGTCTTACACGGGCTCCACAGGCGTTTTACCTCTCCGCAGGCCCTGCGGCGAGGAGTCGGCGCCCTTCGTGCCGGAGGTTGATTTCGGCGTTGCCGTCCCGGTCGTGAACGGCCCCGCAGGCACAGGTCCATTTGCGGATGCCGAGCTGGGTGATGCCCTTCGGGCCGGTGAGGGCACCGCAATTCGAGCAGAGCTGGGTGCTGGGGAACCAGCGGTCCACGCGCACGAAGCCACGGCCGTACCTGCGGCACTTGGCTTCGAGGGTGCGGGCGAACATGCCCAAGCTCTGGTCGTGGACGCTCTTGCCACGCTTGCCCTTCGCCGAGGCCATGCCCTTCACGTTCAGGTCCTCCAGGTAGACCGCTTGGCTCTCGCGGGCTATCTGGATGGTTTCCTGCTCGATGAAGTCGCGCCGCTGATCAGCGATGCGGGCATGGATCTTGGCGACGGCGAGCTTGGCCTTGCGCCGGTTGTTGCTGCCCTTGGCGCACCGGCTGAGCTTGTGACCTTGCGTGATCCCCCGAGGCGTATCGGCTCCAAGTTCCGCCGGTCTCCCTGAGGAGGCGGCTGGTGGTTTTGTCGTGGTAGCCGAGAGCGTCCGCAACGACGGGGGCAGGCAGTTCAAGGAGCTGCTGGCGGATGGCAGCGCCGCGGGCGGCGGCGGCCGGGACTCCGATGTCGTGGAGGAGCGCGGACAGGTGGTCGGGGCGGGCCGGCTGGCCTGCCCGGCGGCCCGGGAACAGCCAACGGCTCGCCGGGTTTGTGGCCGTGTTCATGTTGTCGCGGTTGTTGGTGTACTCCAGCAGCAGAGAGGCGACCGGTGCGGGAACGGGCGAGGCGGGCTCACCGAGCCGTAGCAGCACGGTCTCGCCGTCGAGGATCACGTCGTCGACAGTGAGCCGGATGATGCGGCTCACGGGCTGCGCGTAGAGGAGCACGATGACTCCCGCGACGCGAAGACGCATCGGCATCTCCGCATCGGTCAGCAGTCGGCCAAGGGCGTCGAGGCGTTCGTCCTCGCTCAGTGCGGCTCGCCGGGAATTCTTCATCGCGGGGATGGAGAGGGCGCGTCGGCAGTGGCGGCCCTGCATGGCCCAATTGAGGAAGGACCTCAGGCAGTTGCGGCCGTGTTCTGTGTTCTCGGCCCACCAAGCGTCGATGTCGGGCTGGCCGCAGGACGCGAGAGTGCTGTTCCGCTCGCCGAGCCATTGCGGGTCGTGTCCCTTGTCGTGGTGTAGCCGATCAATCGGCCGTTGTGCTGGTGGTGTTGGGTAGTTCGGGAGCGCTTTCGGGGGGCTCGGCGGGGTAGATCTGGTCCATGCTGCCCTCGGGGAGGTAACGGCGGGGGAAGGCGATCCACTCGTCGTGCATCTCGAAGAGCACGACGGTGACCAGCCGCAGCAGCGAGTCGTCGTTGGGGAAGACCTGGACGACGTCGACGCGACGCTTGATTTCTCGGTTGTCCCGCTCCAGTGGATTTGTGGACTGGATCTTCTTCCAATGGCGTTCCGGGAAGGCCGCGAAGGCCGTCAGATCGTCTTTGGCCTCCAGGAGCATCTGTTTGACCTGGGGGAACTGCGCGCCGAGCATGTCAGCGACCGTGTCGAGCTGGCCGCGGACGGCGGCCTGGTCGGGCTGGGCGAAGATGGTGCGGATGGTGGCGGCGACCATCTCGGCGGCGTCCTTCGGGATCACGCCGAAGACGTTGCGCAGGAAGTGCACCCGGCAACGTTGGCAGGAGGCGCCGATCATCACCTTGCGGATCGCCTTGACCAGGCCCGAGTGGTGGTCGCCGAGCACGAGCCGGACCCCGTTCAGGCCGCGTTCGCGCAGGTGGCGGAGGAACCGGGTCCAGAACACTTCGGTCTCGCTGTCGCCGACCATTACCCCCAGCACCTCGCGTCCGCCGTCCTCGGTGATGCCGGTGGCGATCACCACGGCTCGGGAGACGATCTGGTGCGCGACCCTGGCCTTGCAGTACGTCGCGTCCAAGGAGACGTAGGGGAACCGGACGTGGTCCAGGGGCCGGGTGCGGAAAGCGGTCAGCTGGGTGTCCAGGTCGGCGCAGATCCGCGAGACCTCGCTCTTGGAGATCCCGCTGTCCGCGCCAAGGGCCTTGACCAGCTCGTCGACCGAGCGGGTGGACACTCCGTGGACGTACGCCTCCATGATGACGGCGAACAGGGCCTGGTCGATGCGGCGGCGGCGCTCCAGCAGGCTGGGGAAGAAGCTGCCCGAGCGCAGCTTGGGTATGGCCAGGTCCAGGTCGCCGGCCTGTGTGGTCAGTGTCTTGTCCCGGTGCCCGTTGCGCAGGGCGGTGCGCGTGTCGGTGTGTTCGTTCCACTCCGCGCCGATCCCCGCGCTCGCCTCGGCCTCGATCAGCTCCTGGAGCATCCGCTCGGCCACCGAGCGGACGAGTTCGAGCCCGTCCGCCGAACGTAGTGACTCCAGTAGGCGGAGTAGGTCAGACCGGGACAGGGCCACCGCGCACCTCCCGGGTTGAACTGGCCGTTTACCAAGGAGAGTTGCAGGTGGCCCGCCTGCTGGGCAGGGAGCGGAATCCCTGTCAGCACACGCCCCCGGCGCACGCCCTAGCCTTGATCGGCTACACCACGAAGCGGGACGCCATCCCGCCGAGCCGGGCAACCGCTGCATCCCGACTTCCTTGCGGCCCTCCTCAACGACCTCGGCATCCCCACCACCGCCGGCCGCACCGCTGCGATCCGGCAGCACGTGCTGGAGATGCCCGCCCCGGTCGTCGCGGAGGCCCTGAGCTACCACCGGGTTACCACGGCCAAGCTGGCCTCCGAGGCCGGAGGCACCTGGAGCCGATACGCCTCTGGAGACCACTGGCGGTCACCACCAGGCTGGACCCCTCGGAGAACTGGTGACAGTTGAATACGCGAGCTCACCCGTACCACGGCCGTTTCCCTGCCCCGCTACGCAGGAGAGTCGGCTATACCCCCGCCCTGAAGGGCGGAGTACTGCCGACGGTCCATATAGCGTTCGCGCAGCTTGTACTTGAGCACCTTGCGCAGCGTCTCGCCCCGCGGAAGGGCGTCCACCACCTCCAGCTGCTCCGGCAGCTTGTGCACGGACAGCCCTTCCGCGCGCAGATGCGACGTCACCGCCTCCAGGGTCAGCGCATCGGCCCCCGGCGGCTGTTCGACCACCGCGCAGACCCGCTCACCGCGTTCGGCGTCCGGCAGCCCGATCACCGCCGCGTCCGCGACCGCCGGATGCCGGTGCAGCAGGTCCTCGATCTCCTTGGCCGAGATGTTCTCGCCCTTGCGGATGATCACGTCCTTGAGGCGGCCGGTGAGCACCAGATGCCCGCTCTCCGTCAGATGCCCGAGGTCGCCGGTGCGCAGAAAGCCCTCCGCGTCGAAGGCCTCCGCTGTCTGCGCAGGATCCAGATAGCCCCGGCACACGGCCTCCCCGCGCAGCCGCACCTCCCCGTCCACGATCCGTATCTCCATGCCGTCCGGCGGGCGTCCCTCCGTGGTGGCCAGGTTCTCGGGCGTGTCGTCCGGCGCCCCCATCGTGATCATCGGGACCTCGGTCATCCCGTACCCGTGGGTGAGCTGCACCCCCATCTCGCGTACGACGGCGTGGTAGACCTCCGGTGGTTTCGGTGCCCCGCCGCCGGCCAGCAGCCGCAGGGTCGGCACGACCGGCGTGTCCGGCTGCCCCCGCTGCTCGGCCAGGAACATCGAGTAGAACGCCGTCGACCCGCCCGCCAGCGTCACCCCGTGCCTGCGGTACACCGCCAGCGCCTGAGGCAGCGCGAACTGCTCGACCAGCACCGCGGGGAAGCCGTACAGCAGCAGCATCACCATGTAGTCGGGGCCGCCGATGTGCGCGTACGGGAACGCGATCGACCCCACGTCCCCGGCGGTGGGCCGCAGGGCGTGCGCCAGGCAGGAGCCGCCCGCGATCAGCGAACGGTCCGTGTGCAGGACGCCCTTGGGCTCGGAGGTCGTGCCGGAGGTCCAGTAGATCCAGCGGACCTCCGTGCCCTGCGCCGGCGGCGGGGGCAGCACGGCCGGATCGCCGTCGGGCAGGTCGTCGTACGCCTCGAAGATCCCCTTCGCGCCGAGCCGGCGCGCCATCTCCGTGTGGTCGAAGCCGCGCCACTCGCCCGGTACGGCGAGGTACTCGGCCCGCGACTCCCGCAGCGCGAAGCCGACCTCGCGGTCCCTCAGGAACGGGATGAGCGGCGTCTGTACGGCGCCCAGGCGGGCCAGTGCGAAGGACAGCACCGCCGTCTCGATGCGGGTGGGCAGCTGCCAGGCGACGACGGTGCCGGGGCGCACCCCCATGCCGTACAGACCGGCCGCCGCCCGCTCGGCGCTCTCGCGCAGAGCGCCGAAGCTCACCGAGCGGTCGTCCTGGAGCAGGACGGGGTGCTCGGGGGTGCGGTCGGCGCGGCGGACGAGCAGGTCCCAGAGGGTGCGGGAGGTGCTGAGCGCGTGCGCGGTGTCGTTCACGTCGGCCCCCTGCCAAGCTGACGACTAGTCAGATAGTGGGGTGAGCGTAGGGCCCGGTGCCTTGTCGGTCCAGGGGTGCGGGACTAGCCTTCCCTCAGCGCGCTATCTGACGGTGCATCAGATACGTATCTCCGCGGAGGGGACCCATGACCGAACTGCCCCGCATCATCAGCGTCGACGACCATGTGATCGAACCCGCGCACCTCTTCGAGACCTGGCTGCCGAAGAAGTACCGCGACCGCGGCCCCAAGCCCCTCACCGCCGGGATCGGCGAACTCGCCTACGTCGGCGGCAAGTACCAGATCACCATGGACCCGGACGGCCCGCCCACCGACTGGTGGATCTACGAGGACCTGAAGTTCCCGTACAAGCGCAACATCGCCGCCGTCGGCTTCGACCGCGACGAGATGACCCTGGAGGGCATCATGCGCGCGGAGATGCGGCCGGGCTGCTGGGACCCCGCCGAGCGGCTCAGGGACATGGACCTCAACCACGTCGAGGCGTCCCTCTGCTTCCCGACCTTCCCGCGCTTCTGCGGGCAGACCTTCGCCGAGGCGCACGACAAGGAGGTCGCGCTGGCCTGTGTGCGCGCCTACAACGACTGGATGGTCGAGGAGTGGTGCGGGGACAGCGGCGGCCGGCTCATCCCGCTGTGCCTGATCCCGCTGTGGGACGTCGAGCTGGCGGTGGAGGAGATCAGGCGGAACGCGGCCCGCGGAGTGCGGGCGGTGACCTTCTCCGAGATCCCCACCTGTCTGGGGCTGCCGTCCATCCACTCCGGCTACTGGGACCCGTTCTTCGCGGTCTGCCAGGAGACCGGGACGGTCGTCAACATGCACATCGGTTCGTCCTCGCAGATGCCGGCCGCGTCCCCGGACGCCCCGCCCGCCGTCCAGGCCTCGCTGTCCTTCAACAACGCCATGGCCTCGATGATGGACTTCCTGTTCAGCGGCGTGCTCGTGAAGTTCCCGACGCTCAGGCTCGCCTACTCCGAAGGGCAGATGGGCTGGATCCCGTACGCCCTGGAACGCGCCGACGACGTCTGGCAGGAGCACCGCGCCTGGGGCGGCGTCCGCGACACCGTCCCGGAGCCGCCGTCGACGTACTACTACCGGCAGATCTACTGCTGCTTCTTCCGCGACAAGCACGGCATCGCCTCGCTGGACGTCGTGGGGCGCGACAACGCCACCTTCGAAACCGACTATCCGCACGTCGACTCCACCTTCCCGCACACCAGGGAGGTGGCCCTCGACCACGTCAAGGGCCTCGACGACGAGACGGTGTACAAGCTGATGCGGGGCAACGCGATCCGCATGCTGGATCTCGACCTGGACCGCTGATGGACCTGTCGTACACGCCCGAGGAGGAGGACTTCCGGGAGCGCCTGCGGGAGTGGCTGGGCAAGGTGCTGCCCACGCTGCCGCCGAAACCGTCCCCCGAGGACTGGCCCGCCCGGCGGGCCTATGACCTCGGGTGGCAGCGGATGCTGTACGACGCCGGATACGCCGACGTCCACTGGGACGCCTCCCCGACCATGCGGCTGATCTTCCTGGAGGAGACGGAAAAGGCGGGCGCCCCCTATGTGGGGGCCAACTTCGTCGGGCTGCTGCACGCGGGGCCGACCATCGCGGCCGAGGGCACGGCCGGGCAGCGGGCGCGCTGGCTGCCGCCCATCCTGCGCGGCGAGGAGGTGTGGTGCCAGGGCTTCAGCGAACCGGACGCCGGATCCGACCTCGCGGCCCTGCGCACGCGCGCGTGTAGGGACGGCGACGACTACGTGGTGAGCGGGTCCAAGATCTGGACCTCGCACGCCGAAGTCGCCGACTGGTGCGAACTGCTGGTGCGGACTGACCCGACGGCGCCCAGGCACCGTGGGATCACCTGGCTGGCCATGCCCATGGACGCGCCGGGCATCACCGTACGGCCGCTGCGGACGCTCGCGGGGTCGGCCGAGTTCGCCGAGGTGTTCCTCGACGACGTGCGCGTGCCGGTCGCCAACCGGGTCGGGGACGAGAACGACGGCTGGCGGGTGACCATGGTGACGCTGTCGTTCGAGCGGGGGACGGCGTTCGTGGGCGAGGTGGTGGCCGGTCGGCGCGTACTGGGGGAGCTGGCCCGGCAGGCGCGCGCGAACGGACGCTGGGACGATGCGGTGCTGCGGCGGCGACTCGGGCGGCTGAACGCGGAGTTCCGGGCGCTGTGGCGGCTGACCCAGTGGAACGTGAGCGAGGCGGAGGCGTCGGGCGGGGTGCCCGGCGTGGGGGGTTCGGTTTTCAAACTGAGGTACTCACACGCGCGTCAGGAGCTGTACGACGCCACGGCCGACGTCCTGGGCGCCGAGTCGCTCGACCTGGACCGGCCCTGGGTGCTCGACCGGCTGTCGTCGCTGTCGTACACCATCGCGGCCGGCACCTCGCAGATCCAGCACAGCATCGTGGCCGAACGGATCCTCGGGCTGCCGAAGGGACGCTGACGTGCGCTTCCAACTGACCGAGGAACAGCGGGCTTTGCGGGACACCGTACGGCAACTGCTCGCGCGGCGCTTCGACGGCGAGGCGCTCCGGGCGGCCGTGGAAGCGCCCGTCCTGGACCGGGGGCTGTGGCGCGAGCTGGGTGCGGCGGGGTTCTTCGCACTACGACTGCCCGAGGCGGACGGCGGGGTCGGACTCGGGTCGGCCGAGGCGGTGTTGGCCTTCGAGGAGGCCGGACGGGTCCTGCTGCCGGGCCCGTTGCTGGCCACACATCTCGCGGCGGGCGCGGTGCCGGGAGCGGCCGACGGGTCGGTCGTCGTGGCGGCGGTCGACGGCAGCGGGCTGGTGGAGTGGCTGACGCAGGCCGACGTCGTGCGCGGGAACGCGCACGGGGCCGTACCACTACGGTCGGTGGACCCGCTCACGCCGCTGCACCGTGTGCCGGAGGCGGCCGGGGCCGCGGTGGTGGCAGGCGTGCGCGGCGCGGCGAGGCCGCCTGGGGCGAAGGGTTCGCGCACGCCCCCGCACGCGGAGCCGGCGCCTCTGGGCGCGGCGGATCCGACGGCCGTGCTTCTGACCGCCGCCGAGCAGCTCGGCAGCGCCGCCCGCACCTGTGAGCTCGCAGTGCAACACGCCCGTACCCGCGAGCAGTTCGGGCGTCCGATCGGCGCCTTCCAGGCCGTACAGCACCTGTGTGCGCAGATGCTGGTCCGCGTGGAGGTGGCCCGCGCCGCCGTGTACGCGGCGGCCGTCACCGCCGACCCCGTGGACATCGCCGCGGCCCGGCTGCTCGCCGACGAGGCGGCCGTGCGCGGTGCCCGCGACTGCCTCCAGGTGCACGGCGGCATGGGCTTCACCTGGGAGGCGGAGGTGCATCTGCATCTGAAGCGCGCCTGGGTGCGAACCCATCGTGTGGGTGGCGGCACGGAGAGTGAGGATTTCTTGGCGCAGGACCTGGCAACCGGGGTGGACGGACACGGAGCTGGGCTGCGGACTCGGTGAACAGGCCGCCGCGCGTGTCGCGGATTGTGGCATACCGGTGTCACTGAGCGTTGATATCGCCTTGTGTCCCAGGTGTGACTCGTCACGTCCCGGAGTCGAAGGTCCGCTCCGGTACCTTGTGTGGGGTGCGAGTGGTTCCGAGCGCGAGCTGTGCCGGTGTTGCCCCTGGGGCGGCTCCGGATCCAGCAGTGTGCGCCGCTGCTCGCCCGGCGGGAAGGCCCTGTTCCACCGCCTGTTCGACCCCTCGCGACGAGCGTCGCACAGTATGCCGCACAGGTACTCCTTCGCGCTGGAATATGCCCGAAGCGCTTGCTGGGGTGACTGTACGTCAACCATGCTGGTCCATAAGGGAATCACGTTCCGTGAACCCTGCCCTCGCTGTTGTTCTGGTCATGCAGAAAATGGCTACGATCGTGGCCCTCGTGAGGCGCGAGCCTTTGTGTCCACCGGTTCGGATGGTGTGAGCGGTGCAGGTGCTTCAAGTGCAGCTGGAGATCCGGCCCGACCCCGCGGAAGTGGGGCGCGCCCGCAGATGGACGCGTTCACGGCTCGCCGGGTCCGGTATAGAGGCCGACGAACCGCTTGCCGAGACCCTGGTCCTGCTCGTCTCCGAACTGGTCACCAACGCCGTGGTGCACACCGGCTGTCCGGCCGTTCTGAGGCTGTCCCTGCCCCAGCCGACCGCCGAACCGGCCACCGTCCGCCTGGAGGTGGCCGACGGCAGCACACGGGCCCCGCTGCCCCGTTGGGTGGACGGTGAAGAGACCGGCGGCCGTGGCCTGGCGCTCGTCGACGGCCTCGCCGACCGCTGGGGCTGGAGCCCCGAGGGCGCCGGCAAGCGCATCTGGTGCGAACTGGACCGCTGCGCCGAGTCCCGGACGGCCGCGGTGGCATGCGGGGGCGGCCAGGCTTCCGGGTACGAGGGCTTCGAAGGGTACGAGGGGCTGGCCTACGAGGCGGTGTGAGGCGACCGGGTCCGGTTGTGCCGGTTTCCGCAAAGGTCGGGTCAGGTCGGGTCAGGGGCGGGGCAAGTCGGGGGCACGGTTGCAGCGGCGCCGGGCTTTTCGGGGCGGGTGAGAGGTGGCGCGCCCGGATGTGCTTCCATGCGCGCCTGCGTCAAAAAGGGCGTAAGTCGTAAATCTCCGAACGGGTGTTGACGTCACGTGACGGGTTGATCACGCTGTTGGTCAGCGATTCGCCGCGAGGGGACGACGAGGGTTTCGGTGGCGGGAGCCCTCGACGAGTGCGGGTCGCGATTCGGCGTCGGTTCTCCCAGGGCCAAGAGGGGCCGATGGGGATCCCTCCCGCTCGAGCAAAGGCCGAGAGCGGGGGAGGGTACGCCGGAGTCGGATGGCGGCGCGTGGTGCGGTGCTCGGGGCGGGCGCTGTCGCGTCGCCAGCCGGACTCGTCCGGGGGTCACCTACAGGATCGCGACCGGCGCCACCGGCGTCCCCGTCGCGCCGACGAACGGTTCGGGCATCGCCGACAGCAGGAATGTGTAGCGGCCCGTTTCTCCACAGGCTGTGGACAACTTTTCGAGATTCCAGTTCTGACCCTGCGGCATCCCCATCTCCACCAGGTGCAGCGCATGCACGGGAAGCCAGAGATTCTCGATCTCGGGCGGAAATATCTCAAACGTGAGCGTGTCGTTCGCCACGGCCGCCACATCGCGCGCGTGGAACCACTCCGGCGTCCGGATCGACAGACCCGGCGACGGATACCCGTATCCGTGCTTGTCACCGGCGAGACAGACCTGCACCTGTCCGGTCCGTACGAGAACGATGTCACCGGCACGCACGCGCGTACCGGCGAGTTCCTCGGCCGCGTCCAGATCCTCCGGAGTGACCGCATGCCCGCCGGGGAGCCGGTCCGTCCCGCACGCGCGGGCGACGTCGAGGAGCACCCCGCGCGAGACGATGTGCCGCGCCTTGTCGATGCCGCCGAACTCCGCCCCGCCATGCGCGGTGATGGTGCCGGCCGGGCGGCCGTTGTAGAGCCTGCCCGAGTGCGAGACGTGGGTCAGCGCGTCCCAGTGGGTCGCCGCCTGCAGGCCCATGGTCACGGCGTCGTCGCTGCACGCGACCGTGCCGGGCCCGAACAGCTCCTGGTTGATCTGCACCATGACGTGCAGGGGATTGACCCGCCCGGGGATCATCCCGGTCTGCACGCCGTCCTGTTGCAGAGGCAGGGCGAGGGGGACGCGGCGTCCCGTGCGGACCTCGGTGGCGGCCGCGCGGACGACCTCGTCGGTGATCAGGTTGAGCGTCCCCCGCTCGTCGTCCGCCCCCCAGCGGCCCCAGTTGTTCACGCGCCCCGCGATGTCGTGGAACTCGACCGGCAGTGACATGAGCCCTCCCCGGGGCTTGTCTCCAGGCGTCTGGCGAGACAAAAATCTAACGGGTCGTCAGAAACTGCGGGAAGGGGCCGGGCGTGGGGAACTTCTTGGCCGGCAAGGTCGTCGCCGTGACCGGGGCCGGACGGGGCATCGGGCGGGCGGTCGCGCGCGCGGCGGCCGCCGAGGGAGCGCGCGTCGTCGTCAACGACTACGGGGTGGCCGTCGACGGTGCCTCCCCGACCAGCGAGGTCGCCGAGGCCGTGGTCAAGGAGATCGAGGCGGCGGGCGGGGAGGCGGTCGCGGTGGCCGACGACATCTCCACGATGGCCGGTGGTCAGCGGGTGGTCGACGCGGCGCTGTCGTCGTACGGACGGCTCGACGGCGTCGTATGCGTCGCCGGGATCCTGCGCGAGCGGATGCTGTTCAACATGACCGAGGAGGAATGGGACCCGGTCGTCGCCACCCACCTCAAGGGGACGTTCACGGTGTTCCGGGCGGCCTCGGCGGTGATGCGCAAGCAGCGGTCGGGGACCCTGATCGGCTTCACCAGCGGCAACCACCAGGGATCCGTCTCGCAGGCCAACTACAGCGCGGCCAAGGGCGGAATCATCTCGCTGGTGCGGAGCGCTGCGCTCGGCCTGCACAAGTACGGGGTGACCGCGAATGCCGTGGCGCCCGTGGCCCGTACGCGGATGTCGGCGAACGTGCCGATGGAGCTGGCGGAGATCGGCGAGCCGGAGGACGTCGCCGCGCTCGTGGCCTACCTGCTGTCGGAGCGGGCGCGGGACGCCGGCATCACCGGGCAGGTGTACACGATCGCCGGCCCGAAGATCGCCGTCTGGGCCCAGCCGAGGGAGCTGCGCGCCGCGTACGCCGAGGGCTCCTGGACGCCGGAACGGATCGCGGACTTCCTGCCGGGGACGGTGGGGGTGGATCCGATGCCGATGCTGTCGCAGTTGGCGGGGATGGAGAGGGCGGCACGAGAGGGGGGCCGGCCGAACGCCCAGTAGCTCGGGGGGATGCGTTGTACGGCGGCTGCGGGTTCGTTGCGGCGGGTCGCGCCCCACGGTGGAGCCGCATATCGACACAGCCCCGCACCCCTGGGGTCGCTGGACGCACCCCATGCTGAGAGGAGACCCCGTGGACTTTGGATTCACGGTAGAGGACGAGGCATTTCGAGCCGAGGCGCGAGAATGGCTCGCTGCCCATGCCGACGGCGACCCGGACCGCCGTACCTGGGAACGCACCCTCGGCAAGGCGGGTTGGATAGGCCTCGGCTGGCCCGAACCCGGCTACGGCAACCGCACCGCCACCCTCACCCAACAGGTCGCCTGGGCCGAGGAGTACGCCCGCTCGCCCGCACCGCCGCGCTCCGGCCACATCGGCGAGAACCTCCTCGCCCCCACCCTCATCGCCCACGGCACAGCGGAGCAGAAGGCCCGCTTCCTCCCCCCGATCGCCGCCGGGGACGAACTGTGGTGCCAGGGCTACAGCGAGCCGGACGCCGGCTCGGACCTGGCCGGAGTGCGCACGACGGCCGTACGCGAGCCGGGCGGCACGTCGTACCGGATCACCGGCCAGAAGATCTGGACCTCGCTCGCCCACGAGGCGGACTGGTGCTTCGTGCTGGCCCGCACCGAACCCGGCTCGCGACGCCACCAGGGGCTCAGTTTCCTGCTGGTGCCCATGGACCAGCCGGGCCGGATCGAGGTCCGCCCGATCCGCCAGATGACCGGCACGAGCGACTTCAACGAGGTGTTCTTCGACGGGGCGCACGCGCGCGTGGAGCATGTCGTCGGCGGCGAGGGCGGCGGCTGGCGGGTCGCGATGAGCCTGCTCGGGTTCGAACGCGGGGTCTCGACACTGGCCCAGCAGATCGGGTTCGCCGAGGAGCTGGGGCGGGTGGTGCGGGCGGCCCTTGCCTCGGGTGCGGTGGCCGATCCGGTCGTACGGGAGCGGCTCGTCCGGCAGTGGGCGGAGCTGCGGACGATGCGGTGGAACGCCCTGCGGACACTGGGCGGTTCGGCGGACCCGGGCGCATCGAGCGTGGCCAAGCTGCTGTGGAGCGGCTGGCACCAGCGGCTCGGGGAGCTGGCGATGCAGGTGCGGGGTGCGGCGGCCGGGGTGGGTCCGGCGGACTGGTCGGACTCGGCGCCGTACGAACTCGACGGGATGCAGCACCTGTTCCTGTTCTCCCGGGCCGACACCATCTACGGCGGCTCGGACCAGATCCAGCGCACGATCATCGCCGAGCGCGCGCTCGGCCTGCCGAGGGAACCGAAGGGCTGAGGGGGCGGTGTGATGCGAGGCGTGGTGTTCGACGGGCAGCGGGTCGAGGTCGTGGACGATCTGGAGGTACGGGATCCCGGACCCGGTGAGGTGCGGGTCGCGATCTCGGCGGCCGGGCTGTGCCACAGCGATCTGTCCGTGGTGGACGGGACCATTCCCTTTCCTGTGCCTGTGGTGTTGGGGCATGAGGGGGCGGGTGTGGTGGAGGCGGTGGGGGACGGGGTCACGCATGTCTCGGTCGGGGATCATGTGGCTCTGTCCACGCTTGCCAACTGCGGTACGTGCGCGGATTGTGACCGGGGGCGGCCGACCATGTGCCGGCGGGCGATCGGCCGGCCCGGGCAGCCGTTCACGCAAGGTGGGCGTCCTGTCTTTCAGTTCGCGTGCAACTCGGCGTTCGCCGAGCGGACCGTGGTCAAGGCCGTGCAGGTGGTTCGTATTCCGAAGGACATTCCCATGCCTTCGGCCGCGCTCATCGGGTGCGGGGTGCTGACCGGGGTCGGGGCCGTGCTCAACCGGGCGAAGGTGGACCGCGGGGACAGCGTGGTCGTGATCGGGACCGGTGGGATCGGACTCAATGTGCTTCAAGGGGCGCGGATCGCGGGTGCGCTGCGGATCGTCGCCGTCGATGCCAATCCGGCCAAGGAGGCGGTGGCGCGGCAGTTCGGGGCGACCGAGTTCCTGACCTCGACGGAGGGGGCGCGGGAGCTGCTGCCCACGGGGGCGGACCACGTCTTCGAGTGCGTCGGGCGGGTGGAGCTCGTCCGGCAGGCGGTCGGTCTGCTGGACCGGCATGGGCAGGCGGTCCTGCTCGGTATGCCGCCGGCCGGGGCGGAGGCGTCCTTCGTCGTGGCGTCCATGTTCCTGGACAAGTCGATCCTGGGGTGCCGTTACGGGTCCTCGCGTCCGCAGCGGGACATCGCGCTGTACGCCGAGTTGTACCGGGACGGGCGGCTGCTGCTCGACGAGCTGGTGACGCAGACCTATCCCGTTGAGGAGTTCGAGCGGGCGGCGGCGGATGCGGAGGCGGGGAAGGTGGCTCGGGGGGTGCTGGTGTTCTGAACATGCCAAGGATTTTCCACAGGCGCCGGAAAGCTCCTGGGGCGCTGTCGGCCCCAGCCCTTAGCGTCGACGCATGACCTATCGAGACGTCGCCTCCAAGCAGGTCCTGATCTGGGCCTGCACCGCCGTCGCCTCCCGTATGCCGGTCGCCATGGCGCCGTTGGCCCTGGTATTCCTGGTGCGGGAGCGGCCCGGTGGCTATTCGCTGGGGGCGGCGCTCGCGGCGGCCTATGTGATCGGCGAGATCATCGGGGCGCCGGTGCTCGGAATGCGGCTGGACCCGGCGCGCGGCCGTCGGCACCTGGCCTTCGGACTCGCGGGCGGGGCGGTGGGGTTCGCGGGGCTCGGGGTGCTGGCCGGGGCACACCCCGTCGTGCTGGGGGCGTTCGCGCTCCTGGCCGGTGCGGCTCCCGCCGCTGCGGCCGGCGGGCAGCGGGTGCTGCTGACCTCGCTGGTCCCGGAGCGTGCCATGGCGCAGGCGCTGTCCGCCGAGTCGATGCTGATGTCGGGCGTGTGGGCCGTCTCCCCGGTCGCGGTCGCCGGCCTCGCCCTCGGGGTGGCGCCACGGGTGCCGCTGCTCCTCGGGGCCGCCCTGATGGCGTGGTCGATCGCGGGCCACTGGCTGCTGCCGGCCGGCTGGGGCAAGGGGGAGCAGGGTGGGGAGGCAGGGCGGTTCAGAGTCTTGATACGCGCCTGGCCGGTGTACGTCACGGGCGCGGCCAGTCTCACCCTGCTCGGCCTGGCCGAACTCACCCTGCCTGCCCTGCTGGAGCAGCGCGGCATCGGTGTCGGCTGGTCCGGGCCGATGCTGGCGGGGATGGCGGTGGGGGCGGCGGTCGGCGCGTTCCTGTACGGCCTCCGGCCGTGGCCGGGGCGGCTCCGGACGCGCAGTGTGGTGCTGATGTGCGGCATGTCGGTCTTCGTGACCCTCGCCGCACTGATACCGGGGGCGGCCGGGATCGCGGTCGCCCTCGTCCTGGCGGGCACGTTTCAGTCGGGCGCGCTGATCACCCGCAACCTGTCCCTGCGCGAGGCGGTGCCACCGGGTGCCGTGGCCGCGGGCTACTCGGTGATGTACGCGGCCGCGGGCGCGGGGTACGCGGCGGCCGGTTCCCTCGCCGGCGGCCTGCTCCAGCTGGTGGCGCCGTCCACGGCCATCCTGGCCGGCGTGCTGCTGACCCTGCTGCTGACGGCGCTCGGCTGGTGGGGAGAGGTTCGGCGGGGCCGCTCAAGTGCCGCTGGGAACCTGCCCGTTGACACCGTCGCTGCCGGCGCGGAAGGTGCGCCGGTAGCTGGAGGGTGTGACACCGAGCGCCGCCTGTAGGTGCTGCCGCATCGACTGGGCCGTGCCGAAGCCGGCGTCCCGGGCGACCTGGTCGACGGAGAGGCCGGTGGTCTCCAGCAGGTGCCGGGCGCGTTCCACCCGCTGCTGGGTGAGCCACTGGCCCGGGCTGATGCCGACCTCCTCGCGGAAGCGGCGGGTGAAGGTGCGGACCGACATGGACTCCTGGTCCGCCATGTCGCGCAACTGGATCGGCTCGTGGAGGCGGCCCAGGGCCCAGGCGCGGGCCGTGGTCGTGGTGGCCAGCTGGGGCTCCGGCACCGGGCGCTGGATGAACTGCGCCTGGCCGCCCTCGCGGTGCGGCGGTACGACCGTGCGGCGGGCCACGTCGTTGGCGACGGCGGTGCCGTGGTCGCGGCGCACGATGTGCAGGCACAGGTCGACGCCGGCCGCGACGCCCGCGGAGGTCAGGACGTCGCCGTCGTCGACGTACAGGACGTCGGCATCCACCTTGATCTGCGGGAACAGGCGTTGGAGGCGCTCCGCGTCGGCCCAGTGGGTGGTGGCGGGCCGGCCGTCGAGGTGGCCGGCGGCGGCGAGGACGTAGACGCCGGTGCAGATGGAGGCGAGTCGGGTGCCGGGGCGGATGTGCGCGAGCGCGGCGGCCAGCTCGGGGGTGAGCACGCCCTGCTCGAAGACCGGGCCGAGTTCGTACGACGCCGGGACGATCACGGTGTCGGCGGTGGCCAGGGTCTCCGGGCCGTTCGCGACCATGATGTCGAAGTCGGCGTCCGTCCGGACCGGGCCCGGCGGCCGGATCGAGCAGGTGACGACCTCGTACAGATGGCGCCCCGCGGCGTCCTTGGGGCGTCCGAAGATGCGGTGCGGGATGCCCAGCTCGAAGGGCAGCGCGCCGTCCATGGCGAGGACGACGACGCGGTGCGGACGAAAGCCTTCCCCGGTGGGCTGCTCGGTGTGCCGCTCGATGGCCATGGCCCGATCCTAGCGAATGCTGTCCTTCGGGCCACTCGATCGGAGTGATCGCAGACCGGATGCTCTATGGCGTGACCCAGACAACCGACGCCACCGCAGCCGTAGAGGAATCCGGTACCACCAAGAAGCGGCGCCTGCGGCGGAGCCGCAAAATGTCACTGCACCGGGCCTGGTTCGTCGCCGCCGTCACCTTCGTGACCATCATCGGCGCGGCCGCCTTCCGTTCCCTGCCAGGCCTGCTCATCGACCCGCTGAACCAGGAGTTCGCGTGGTGACGCTTTGGGGAACCCAGCCTCACCTACGGGTCGGCATCGGCTTGCGTCGGCCGTCAAGGTAACGCTCACCCAAGGCCGCATCGGGCACTTCATGCAAGAACGTGAATACCCGCGTTCGTGCATGGACGTCCGTGGGTGACCCTCGTACGGTCGTGGTCAGCGGCCCCAACAGGGGCCACAGACCAGGGGGTTTCGCATGTCCGAGCGTGCAGGACTTACCCGCCTCACCGGCAACGGGAATGGGGAGTGCGGGCAGGGTGACTGCCCGAACGTGTACCTCACCGAAAAGGGATCGTTCGTCGTGCAGGGCGACGTGTTCAACGGCTTCGCTCCGCCGGAGGGGGAAGGGCTTGTAGAGATCCCGGAAAGCGTACTGAGGGAGGCTTTCCGTGTTCTTGGATGGTGACGACTGGCAGGCCAAGTTCCGCGACTTCCGAACGGAAGCGTGGCGCCTGGAAACCCTGCCGGTTTACCGCGTACCGCAAGAGGCCGAGGAGTTCTCCCGATTCCTGGCCGGCGAACGCTTCCCGGGGCCGTACGAGGATTCGTGGACGACGATGATTCGGCAGCGCAGCGAATCCGGGGGAAGCGTCGGGCGGGTGCACATCCTGACTCGGCCGCTCTCCGATTACCTCCGCTTCGAGTTCGAGCGGTACTACCGCCATCAGGCGCCCATCGGGGAAGACATCCGAATCCTCGACGTGACCGAGCGAGAGAATCCGCTTCCGGGAGTCCAAGACTTCTGGATGTTCGACCGCTCCACGGTCGTCCTCATGCACTACGAAGAGGACGGAACACAGATCGGCCGAGAGCTGTACGAGGGCGATCCCGCTCCGTTCATCGAATACCAGCGAATCGCCATCGCCGAGTCCATCCCCTTCCTCGAATACGCGGAGCGCGTGACGGGGTGACGTTCGAACCCGAGGAGCTTGGCCAGTCCTGGCAAGAGCTGGGCGCCATGCTCCGGGACATACGTAAGGCGGCCGGTCTCTCCGGAGACCGGCTTGCCGCGCGCTGCAACATGTCTCAGTCGAAGGTGAGCCGGATCGAGAACGGCAAGGCACGGCCGAGTCTCCTCGACATCGAGACCCTGTTGACCGCCCTCGACACTCCTCCCGAAGTCGTGGCGGAAGTGTCCGCACTCGCCCGTACGGCGAACACTGAGTGGCAGGACGCAAGAGGACTCCGCCGAAAGGGGCTTGACAAAAAGCAGCGAGAGTTGGCAGGGCTCGAAGCATCCTCGACAGAGTTCCGTTTCTTCCTGCTCTCGATGATTACCGCCCTGCTCTCGACGCCGGAGTACATCCGGGCCAGCCTCGCCCACATCCCCGGAGATCACAGCAAGGCTGTTGCAAGGAAGCTGGAGAGGCAGGAAGTCCTTTACGACAGATCGAAGCGATTCACGTTCATCCTGACTGAGCAGGCGGCACGGTCTCCGTTCCTTCCTCCTGATGCGATGGCTGTTCAACTTGACCGGCTGGCTTCACTCACCCATCTACCGAACGTACACCTCGGTGTAATTCCACTCGGTATCCCTCTGCCTGGGTGTCCGCTGAATACCTTCACCATCTACGATGACCGACTGGCCACGGCAGAAATGTCGACAGGCGTCATGGTCTTCCGTGACCCGAGGGACGTTCGTACCTACGCCGATGAATTCGCTGGATACGAGGAACGTGCACTGTTTGGGGAGGGGTGCAGAGCGAAACTCGCCGAATGGTCGGCTGCGTGCCGTTCATGATCTTCAGTCCACAACGCGCATGAAGCGCGGCCCCGTGCGTATTCCAAGGGATCATCTTTCGGCAGATACCCAGTCGGGAGGCCGTACGGGATGAGTACACCGAAGACGACGATGACGGGACCGGTGCACCTGACAGCTCCGGTGGGGGAGCCGGACCCTGTGGCAGGTTGCGGCGTATGCCTCGGCATCGCTGTGACTCGAACCAACGCCCGATCAGTCGGGGACTACTCGAAGGTGTCCGATGCGAACGTCGTTCTCCGTACGCACCTGCGGGAAGAGCACGGGGCCGAGTGATGGTGCGCTCCGTCATGCGGTACGTGAGGCACAGGATCACGCAGCACCCGGACACTGACGTGACCTTCGAAGCGGAGTGCCTTCACTGCAAGTGGACGGCCACGCCCGCCACGGACGTTGCGGCGGTCGACGTGGAGTGCATGAGCCACACAGGCCGGAGCGGACACAAGGGTTTCCGTCGTGTCTGTACGTCGTTCGCGATGGTGGTCCGGGACGAGTAACCGACAGACCCCCGGCGCACTGAGGGACGGCGAGCAACACGACCGAGGTGCGCCGGAAGGGGGAGAGGTTCGAGTGACCTACACCCCCTGTGCCTGCCCCTGTCGGCTCCCCCCGTGGTCGGCAGGGGCAGGCATCGTTACGCCTGTCGGACGGCGTCAGACACCCGTGCATGACAGCGGCCCCCGGCGTGAGCCGAGGGCCTGTCGGAAGGCACTGTGCGCCTGTCTCAGGTGCTCTCTCCGAGGTGGCGGTAGAGGGTGGCTCGGGAGATCCCGAGAGCCTTGGCGATGGCGCTCACGCTCTCGCCCTTCGCCTTCCTGGCACGGGCCACGGTGAGCACGTCCTCATCGACCACGGACGGCCGTCCGCCTGTACGCCCCTGCGCCTTGGCTGCGTCCAGTCCGGCACGGGTGCGCTCCTTGATGAGGCTGCGCTCGAACTCCGCCATGGCCCCGACCACCTGAAGCATGAGACGGCCGTCCGCCGTACCGGGGTCGATGTTGGCCAGTGCACCGGTGAGCACCTTGAACCCGATGCCCCGCTCTCGAAGGGTGTCGACCATGGTCACCAGGTCGATGAGGGAACGGGCGAAGCGGTCGAGCTTCCACACGCACAGGGTGTCGCCGGGTCTGGCGTAGTCCAGTGCGGCCGTGAGCTCGGGCCGGTTGGTGTTCTTGCCGGATGCCTTGTCCTCGAAGATCCGGGCGCAGCCTGCGGCCGTCAGTGCGTCGCGCTGCAACTGGGCTTCCTGGTCGTCGGTGGAGACGCGGGCGTAACCGATGAGCTGACCAGTGATCGTGTTCGTCGTCATGGACGGGACTGTCTCAGAACTCGTCTCATTACGTCAAGCCTGAGACGCATGTTTCGAGACGGGTTTTGAATAGTGCTGCGCCCTCTTCTGGGGCGCCTGCCGTCTCGTCTCACAAACCTTGGTTTTCGAGACGCCTGTTACTGGTCACGCTGCGCCACGGTCGGGGCTGTGTCTCTGCCTTGCGTCGGCCAGCGCTGGGCTCTGTCGGCCATGGCAACGGGGGCGTGCGCCTGTCTGTCTGTCTGTCTGTCTGCCTGCCTGTCGCTGCGCTCTCGCCTGCCTTTGCCAGAGGCGCAGCCTGCCAGCGGCTCACGCGGGCGCACAGCCGTTAGCCTGCCCATGTGGCACGGGTCAGCCTCGCAACGGCGAGCGGAAGGCAACGGTGAAGGGGGTGGGGTATGACCCCCTGGAGGGCCCTTGCCCGACCGCCGTGTCTTGGCGGCTCAAATCCTGCCACGGTTCTGGGGTCCGTCTGAGAGTCGCCTCACATACGATGACCTGCGCTTTTGTCTCTGGAGACCTGTAGATTTTGGAGTCCTTGTTGAGTCTTCGGAGAAGGGAAGCCCGAGATACAGGAGCACGTATGGCGTCGTGCGCTGGTGCGCTCGAACATGAAGCACGCAGAGAAGTTGGCCGGCGTCGCCATGGCGTTGTATGCGGACTACGAGACAGGCGAGAACGTGTGCCCGTCGAACGGGACGATCGCCAGGGAACTCGGCTACGGCGGGAAGGCTCCAGAGCAGACGGTCAACAAGATCGTGGGCAGGCTGCGTAAGGCTGGCTGGCTCACGAAGACCGGCAAGGTTCCGGATGGTCCAGTGATCTACCGACTCGCCTTGCCGAAGCAGGGGGGTATGGCTGAGAAGCCATACAACCTACATACCTTCAAGAGCGACGGCGGTAGGAGTGAGGAGCCAGCGGCGAAGAGCAAGCCGGTAGGCGAAGAGCGGCCCCTGAAGGGGGCCGACAGCGCGAAGACGAAGAGCGCAAGCGGCCGGCGAAGGTGGGCCGCGTAAGCGGCCCCCAGCAGGAAGACGAAGGCGCTGGCTCCCTTGGGGGCCTTCGGCCCCCTCCTTGTCTTTCGTAGACCTGGAGAGGGTCAAGCAAGAGGAGCGCCGTCGGAAGTGGTTCGGGGAGCCATACACAGCTCCCTTGGCTGCCGACTTCGACTACGACGGTTTGACCAACGGGCTCCAAGAAGCAGGGCACGAGCCGCCGCCCTTCTGATCGGACAGGCTGTCCCTGCTCGGTGACGCCTCCCCTGACCGCTGTCGCCTGTCTCAGGCCCGGTACCGTCCCTCCCGATGGGCCGCACCATGGCGGGCATGGCCCGAGCAGGAAGGTGTGGTCGGCATGGTTGCCGGTGAGGCTCAGGTGTCCGCGAGTGCGACGGGATCTCTGCCGTTGGCCCTCGCGGCTGGTGCGGCGGTGGGCGTGCTGGGCGGGATGATCGGCCTGGGCGGTGCGGAGTTTCGGCTACCTCTGTTGATCAGCCTGTTCGGATTCGCGGCACTGTCGGCCGTCATCCTGAACAAGGCGATGAGCCTGGTCGTCGTGATCACCGCCCTGCCCGCCAGGCTGGCCGCAGTCTCCTTCACGGACCTGGGCACCCACTGGACGGTTGCGATCAACCTCTTGGCCGGAAGCCTGCTCGGAGCATGGGCGGGCGCTTCCTGGGCGGTGCGGATGCGGTCGGCCACGCTCTACAAGGTGCTCGCGACCCTGATGGTCGGCATGGCTGCCGCGCTCGTCCTCACCCACACCACAGCCCTGGGATCACTCGACCTGCCAGGACCGGTACGGGCGGTGGCTGGCGTGGTTGCCGGGTTCGGCATCGGCGTAGTCGCCGCGATCATGGGCGTCGCGGGCGGCGAGCTGCTGATTCCCACGATCGTTCTCCTGTACGGCCTCGACATCAAGACCGCAGGAAGCATGTCCCTGCTGGTGTCCCTGCCCACCATGCTCGTTGCGTTCGCCCGCTACAGCCGTGACGGCAGCTTCGCGGTCCTCCGTGCGAACCTGCGCTTCGTTGTGGTCATGGTCGCTGGCTCAGCGGCCGGAGCCCTACTGGGCGGACTGTTGCTGGGAGTGGTGCCCGACGCGGTGCTCATCCCCACCCTGGCCGTAATCCTGCTTGTCTCGGCGGTCAAGGTCGCCCGCCACTCCCAACCCTCCCGCCCTTGACTGGGGGCATGAAGAAGCCCCGCCCTCGGGTGAGAGCGGGGCGCGAGTCGAGCGAGGCAGGCTACGCGTCGTGTTCGTCGTCGGCGGTGTGGTTCCACTCCACGGTCATGTAGTCGTCCACGGTCATCTTCGCCGCCTTCTTGAAGCCGTTCGGGTGCATCGTGATCGTGGTGACGAACTTGACCCACGCTCGACGGACGGGGAGCGGAGTGTTCGGCCAGTCCTGGATCAGGCCAGCAACGCCCGCCACGGGGTCGATCGGGGGCAGGCCAGTGACACCGGACAGCTTCTCGTCGATCTCGTCGAGCCTGGCCCGGATCGCCTCGGTACCGGCCGTCATCTGCGACAGGGTGATGGACCCCGAGGCGTAGGCCACGGCCAACCCGTCGAGCCGTTCCCGCAGGGTCTGCGCCTCCTGGTGGAGGTGGGCCGAGTCGTCTCCCTCCTCCTGTCGAGCGGCGAGGACCCAGGGCAGGAAGTCGGGGAAGACGATCCGCGCCAGGACGGCGTTACCGGCTCGCTTGTCGGCCAGCTCTCGGGGTACGCGTACGTGCTTCTGTCCGCAGCGGTAGACCGGGGTCCCTCGGTACATGCCGCCTCGCACGGTCTCCCCGCAACGCTCGCACGTTGCCAGTCCGGCGAGCAGGGTCTGAGGGGCCGAGCCGGTACGTGCACCACCCGTGAACCGCTTGGGGTTCGTCAGTGCCGACACGAGGGCGTAGTGCGTCGCTTCGTCCAGGATCGCGGGCCACTGACCCTCGCCCATCACTTCGCCCAGGTAGGTGGCCTGAGCGATGTACCGAGGGGAGATAAGCACCTTCTTCACTCCGCCGACACCCCACCCCTTCGTGTCGCCCTTCGCCTTGCCGGACGAAGAGCGGGGAGCGAGCAGACCGAGGCCGGTCCAGTAGCGGGCGACAGCCGCCAGGGTCTCGCCCTGAAGAACCATCTCGGCACCCTTGCGGATCGCTTCCGCCTCGTCCTCGACCACGGTCACGTAGTCGTCGGCGTAGCCGAAGGGACGAATACCCGCCTTGTGCGGGGTGCCGTTCTTCGCCGCCTGAAGGTTCGAAGCCTTCTGCCGTAGTGCCTTCTGCTCCCCCTCGTACTCCGCCCACGCCGTAACCGTCTTGGCCGTGGCCCGACCAGCGGGAGTCGACAGGTCAAGGTGTCCGGCGTGGATGGCGTGGACGTTGACCCCGAGTGCGATCACTCGCAACAGGTCTTCCGTCTTACGTACGAGCCTGTCAGTGTGCCAACAGAGGATCGCGTCCGGCTTGGACGCCAGCAGTCGCTCGAACCCCGGTCGCACCTTGCCTGAGGTGGCGCTGACGTCGTTGTCCGCGATTACCTCTCGTACGGTCCAGCCACGGGCGGCGGCGAAAGCCCGACACGCGTCCTCCTGCCGCTGAACGCCCAACTCGTCCCCGTGCTGATCGAGGCTGAGTCGTACGTAGATGGTGACATCCACCTTCTTGCCCCCCTTGTTCCTGCTCACCGTGCTCTGTGCCCCAAAGTTTTACCACGAGTTCGGCTGGTCGCGCGGCACGATCGGCGCCGCGGTCTCGATCAACCTCGCGCTGTACGGGCTCACCGCCCCCTTCGCGGCCGCGCTGATGGACCGCTTCGGCATCCGGCGGGTCGTCGCTGTGGCGCTGACCGTGATCGCGCTCGGCTCGGGGCTGACGGTGTGGATGACGGCGGCCTGGCAGCTGCTGCTGTGCTGGGGCCTGCTGGTCGGGCTGGGATCCGGCTCGATGGCGCTGGCGTTCGCGGCGACGGTCACCAACCGCTGGTTCACCGAGCGGCGCGGCCTGGTCACCGGCATCCTCACGGCCGCCTCGGCCTCCGGCCAGCTGATCTTCCTGCCCGTGCTGTCCTGGATGGTCGAGACGCACGACTGGCGCCCGGCCGCGGTGACGGTGGCCCTGGCGGCCCTCGCGGTCGTCCCCTTCGTCTGGCTGCTGCTGCGCGACCACCCGGCCGACGTGGGCCTGAGGCCGTACGGGGCGAAGGAGTTCGTGCCCAAGCCGGAGCCCGTGCCGGGCGCCGCGCGCCGTGCGGTCACCGTGCTGCTGAAGGCGGCCCGCACCGGCCCGTTCTGGCTGCTCGCCGGCACCTTCGCGATCTGCGGCGCCTCCACCAACGGCCTGATCCAGACCCACTTCGTGCCCGCCGCCCACGACGAGCACATGCCCGTCACCACGGCGGCCTCGCTGCTCGCGGTCATCGGGGTGTTCGACGTGGTCGGCACGGTGGCCTCGGGCTGGTTCACCGACCGCTTCGACGCACGCCGCCTGCTCGCGGTCTACTACGCCCTGCGCGGCATCTCGCTGCTGTTCCTCCCCATGCTGCTCGCGCCGAGCGTCCACCCCCCGATGCTGTTCTTCATCGTCTTCTACGGCCTCGACTGGGTCGCCACCGTCCCGCCCACCGTGGCGCTGTGCCGCGAGCAGTACGGCGACGACAGCGCGATCGTCTTCGGCTGGGTCCTCGCCTCCCACCAGGTCGGCGCGGCGCTCGTGGCCTTCCTCGGCGGTGTGGCGCGGGACGTCTTCGGGTCGTACGACATGGTCTGGGTCGCGTCGGGAGCGCTGTGCGCGGCGGCGGCGCTGATGTCGCTGGTGATCAGGCGGCGGCCGGCCGCGGTACCGGCGGTGGCTTGAGCGGTGGTGGCGGTCTAGAGGAAGCGCCCTTTGTGGAACAACAAGGGGCGGCCGTCCTCGTCGCCCGTCCCCAGCGCGTCCACCCGGCCCACCACGATCAGGTGGTCGCCGCCCGTGTGCACCGCGTGGATCGTGCAGTCGATCCACGCGAGCGTGCCCGCGAGGCGCGGTGAGCCGGACGCGGGCGCGGCGTCGTGGGCGACACCCGCGAACTTGTCCGCGCCGCTGACCGCGAAGCCACGGCACAGCTCGCCCTGGTGGTCCGCCAGGACGTTGACGCAGAAGACGCCGGCGCGGGCGATGCGGGGCCAGGTCGTCGACATACGGCCGACCATGAAGGCGACCAGGGGCGGGTCGAGGGACAGGGAGGAGAAGGACTGGCAGGCGAAGCCGGCGGGGCCGGACTCGCCGTCGGCGGCGGGTGCGGTGACAACGGCCACGCCCGTCGCGAAGTTCCCGAGCACCCGCCGGAACTCGGCCTGTCCGACCGGCGCGCGCTCGTCCTCGCCGACACAGCGGAGCTCGGGGCGCGGCAACGGCTCCACGGGCGCCGCCGCCCCGGCCGCCCGGAGGTAGCGGACGGCGGCTTCGGCCATGCCTGCTTGTCCCATCACGCTCACCATTGAATCTGACGGAGTGTCAGATGGGAAGGGGCGTGCGGGCCCCGACGCGGGGGAGCTGTGGATCCTGGGGCGGGACTGGCTCAACGGCCCCTGAACTCCGCACTCCTGCGCTCCACGAAGCTCGCCACGCCTTCCTGGGCGTCCTTGGTCGTCATGTTGATCTCCTGTGCGGCCGCCTCCGCGGCGAAGGCGGTGGCGCGGTCGCTGTCGAGGGAGGCGTTGACGAGCTGCTTGGTCAGGGCGAGGGTGCGGGTCGGGCCGGTGGCGAGGCGGGCCGCCCACTCGCGGGCCGTCTTGTCCAACTCCCCGTCCGGGACGACACGGTTGACGAGCCCGAGGCGCTCGGCGTCGGCCGCGGTGAGCGCGTCGCCGAAGAACAGCAGTTCCTTCGCCCGCTGCGGGCCGATCAGGCGGGGGAGGAGATAGGCGCCGCCGCCGTCCGGTACGAGTCCCCGGCGTACGAACACCTCGATGAACCGGGCCGATTCGGCCGCCAGGACGAGGTCGCAGGCGAACGCGAGATGCACACCGATGCCCGCCGCCGTGCCGTTCACCGCGGCGATCACCGGCTTCTCGCAGTCGAGGACGGCGGCGATCAGGCGCTGGGCGCCGAGCCGGATCGTACGGGCCACGTCACCGACGACCGGTTCACCGGCCGCGGCTGCCCTGCGCAGGTCCGCGCCCGCGCAGAATCCGCGTCCCGTGCCGGTGATCACCACGGCCCGTACGTCCGGGTCCGCGGAGGCTTCGGAGAACAGTCGGATGAGGTGTTCGCGCTGGTCAGGGGTGATGGCGTTGAGGGCTTCGGGGCGGTTGAGGGTGATGCGGCAGACCTGATTGTCAGTGGCGTGCAGTACCAATGACTCAGCGGAAATTTCCGGTGTCACCGGATTCTCCGCAGGATTCACGTCTGTACGGGGGAAATCAGGCATGTTCATCTCAGCGGCACCCATTTCAGCGGCACACCACCAACGCGTCCAGCGCCACCGCACCCTGCCCCCGGGGCAGCACCATCAGCGGGTTGATGTCCAACTCGGCCAGCTCGCCCCCGAGTTCCAGCGCCATGCGCTGCACCCGCAGGATCACCTCGACGAGCGCGTCGACATCGGCCGGCGGCCGCCCCCGCACCCCGTCCAGCAGGGCCCGCCCGCGCAGGTCGCCGAGCATGTCCCGCGCCTGGTCCTCGCCGAACGGCGGCACGCGCACCGCCGCGTCCCGCAGCACCTCCACGAGCACACCGCCGAGCCCGACGGTCACGGTCGGCCCGAAGAGGTCGTCGTGGGTGACGCCGACGACCATCTCGACGCCCCGCTCGACCATCTGGCACACCAGGACGCCGTCCAGCGAGACGCCCTCGTAGCGGGCGATGTCGGTCAGCTCGCGGTAGGCGTCGCGGACCTGGGCGGCCGAGGTCAGCCCGATCTTCACCAGGCCGAGTTCCGTCTTGTGGGCGAGCTGCGCGCCGGACGCCTTCATCACCACCGGGTAGCCCACCAGCCCCGCCGCCCGGACGGCCGCCGCCGCGCTGGTCACCAGCTGCTCGCGCGGCACCCGGATCCCGTACGCCCGCAGCAGCTGCTTGGCCGCATGCTCGCTCAGCTGCTGTCCGGGCCGCATCAGTTCGCGCGCCTTGCGGAAGGAGGGCGACGGGGTGCGCGGCGCCTCGTCGAAGGGGGAGCGGTAGTCACGGACGAAGCGGTGGTGGGCGAGGTGGGCGCGGACGGCGGTGAGACAGTTGCCGACCGTGCGGAAGGTGGCCACCCGCGAGGAGCCGAGCAGCGCCTCGCGGTACGCCGGTTCCGTGCCGACCGGCGACCCCCACACCACGCAGACCAGCTTGTCCGTCTGCTCGGCCGCGTCCACCAGGTCCCGCACGAGCCGGTCGCTCAAGGGCGGGAAGGGCCCGGTGATCGGACAGATCAGCACCCCGACCTCGGGGTCGTCCAGGATCGCGTCGATGATCTTCCGCCCGCGCCAGTCGCCCACCGGGTGACCGCCGTTGTCGACGGGGTTGGCCACGCTGAGGTACTCCGGTATCCACTGGTGCAGCTCGGACTGCCTGGCCTCGGAGAGCACCGGCAGCCGCAGCCCCGCCGACACCGCCAGGTCGGCGACGTGCGCGCCCGTGCCGCCCGAGATCGAATAGACGACGACACCGTCGGCGCGCGGCGGGCGGGCGCGGGCCAGCAGAGCGGCGGTGTCCTGCAGCTCGTCGAGCCCGTCGACCCGGATCACCCCGTACTGCCGCATCGCCGCGTCCACCACCGCGTCCGCGCCGGTCAGCTTGCCGGTGTGCGAGGCGGCCGTACGGGAACCGGTCTCGGTGCGGCCCACCTTGACCGCGACGACCGGCACCCCGCGCCGGGCGGCCCGGTCGGCGGCGAGCAGGAAGGACCGGCCGTCCTTCAGGCCCTCCACGTAGGCGGCGATGGCGCCGACCTCCGGTTGTTCGGCGAAGTAGGAGAGGAAGTCGGCGGCCTCCAGGTCGGCCTCGTTGCCGGTCGGCGCCCAGTGGGACAGGCGGACACCGAGCTCCTGCAGGGCGAAGACGGGACGGCCCTGGTGCCCGGACTGGGTGATCAGGGCGATCGCCGGCCCGTCCAGGTCGTCCCGGAACTCCTCGAACGCGTTGAGGTTGGTGTTCGGCCCCAGCAGCCGCATCCCCGACCGCCGGACGGCGGCGGCGAGCCGGTCCTGCGCGGCCGCGCCCTCCTCGCCCGTCTCCGCGAACCCGGAGGCGAAGGCGACCGCGAACCGCACCTTGGCCTCGGCGAGTTCCTCGACGACGGGAAGGGGGTCGGCGACCAGCAGTACGGCGAGATCCACCTGCTCGGGCAGGTCGGCGACGGAAGGAGCACACGGTATGCCGAAGACGGACTCGCGGGTGGGGTGCACGGGGTGCAGTCGCGTCCCGACCCGCCCGGCCCATGCGATCAACTGCCGCGTGATGCCGGTGTTCGGACGCCCGTCGGCGTCCGAGGCGCCGATCACGGCGACGGACTCGGGGCGGAAGAAGCGGTCCAGATCGGGGACGTCGGCGTACAGCGGACGGCCGCTGACATCGAGGTCGTCCACGTCGGCCGGACGGCCGTGCACGGCGGGGCCGGGCCGCTGCTCACCGCAGGCGATGGCCCGGGCCCGGCGGGAGTCGGTGGTGAGAGTGCCGTGGGTTGATCCAAGCATCGGTCCGCCCGCTCCTGTGTGACAGCCACCGGCAACAACTAACTGACGCAGTGTCAGGTTACTGAACTGACGTACTGTCAGGAACAGGCGTGCAGGCGGCAATCGTGGGCGGTGTGGTCAGCCGGAGAGGCGGGACACCCGTCCGGCGCTGCCTCTGGCGATGGTCCGGGCGATCTTCTCCGCGTCGATCGCCAGCTCGCGGAGCATGCCGCTGATGGGGTTGGTGAAGCCGGTGAAGTAGAGGTCGGGGGCGTGCTTCGGGGTGCGGGCGCCGTGTGCGACCGGCTTACCGCGACCGTCCAGCACGCCGAGGTGACCGACGAGCCCCTCCAGGGCGCGGACGTACCCGGTGGCGGCGATGACGGCGTCCGGTTCGACGCGGCTGCCGTCGGCGAGCACGACCTTTCCGCCCTCGAAGCCGTCGACGGCGGCCACGACCTCGACCCTGCCCTTGCGGACCGCGTCGATGAGGCCGACGTCCTGGACGGGGATCGAGCCCTCGGTGACGCGCGAGTACAGGCCGGTGTCGGGGCGGGGCAGGCCGTGTGCCGACAGGTCCGGCACGCTCAGCTTGGCCAGCGGCTTCGCGAGCCGGTCGACGAGGCCGACGGGCAGGTGCCGTACGAGGACGCCCGTGTACTGGGCGGCCCAGCCGGCCGTGGACCGGCGGACGATGTGCGGGGCGGTGCGCACGGACAGCCGTACCCGTTTCGCCCCGCCCTCGAGCAGGTCTGTGGCGATCTCGGCCCCGGTGTTGCCGACCCCGACGACGAGGACGTCCCGCCCGGTGTAGGGCCCGGCGTTGCGGTAGGCGGAGGCGTGGAGGAGCTCGCCGGTGTACGTGTCGCGGCCCGGCCAGTCGGGGACGTGGGGCGTGTGGTTGTAGCCGGTGGCGACCACCACCGCGCCGCCGGTCAGTTCACGGCCGCCCGTGGCGTGCAGCAGCCAGCCGGTGCCGTCGGGTGCGCGGTCGACTCGGGAGACCTCGACACCGGTCACGATCTCCAGTTCGTGGTGCTCGGCGTACTTCTCCAGGTAGCGGATCACGTCGTCCCGGGAGACCCAGCGGCCGAAGCGGCGCGGCATCGCCAGTCCCGGGAGGGCGGACAGACGGCGGGTGGTGTGCAGGTGGAGCCGGTCGTAGTGGCGTCGCCAGGACGCGCCGACACGGTCGGACTTCTCCAGGACGACCGCGCGTATGCCCTGGGCGCGCAGCGCGTGGGCTGCGGCGAGTCCGCCGGGGCCGCCGCCGATGACGTAGACGGGGCGGGGCTCTGTCGTGGCCTGCGCGGGCGCGGTGGAGTCGGGCATGTCCCGGAGCGTAATCAGATGCCGGGTTGATGGGTCTCGGTCAAGACCGGAATTGGTTGCGGATTGATCACGGGTGGGGAGGAGTGGGTGGGGCTTGTGGCGTAGGGCGAGCGGTTGTGCGCGTGCGGGGGAGGCGTTGACGCACAGGTTCACGGGAACGCGCGGGCTTCCGGGATCGAATCATCTGACGTACCGTCAGGTCCATGGACACGATCTGGCTCACCGGTGCCGAGTGGCTGGCCGTGCTGCGTATCGGCCTCGGGCTGTGGTGGCTGGAGAGCTGGCGGCACAAGGACAGGAAGGGCTGGTTCGAGCGGGGTACCGGGATCGCCTGGGCCGCGGACGTGGCCGCCAAGCACCGCTGGAACGTGGTGCGTTCGGGGTTCGAGGTCGTCGTCGCGCCCCGGCCGCGGGTGATGGCGTACGTCGTCGTGTATGCGGAACTCGCCCTGGGGCTCGGGCTGATCGCGGGATTCCTGACCCCGCTCGCCCTCGTCGGCGGGCTGCTCCTCAACGCCCTCTACTTCACGCTCATGATCCACGACTGGGCCGAGCAGGGGCAGAACTCGATGATGGCGCTGATCTCGCTGGTGGCTCTGTTCGGGGTGTCGTGGCAGACGTGGTCCTTGGACGGCGCGTTGGGACTCTTCCTATGAGGTACGACATACCGGACATCGACGCCTTCGCGAAGACCTACTGGGACGCGGCCGCGCGCGGGCGCCTGCTGGTGCGGCGGTGCGGTGCGTGCGGGCGGGCGCACCACTACCCCCGCGAGTTCTGCCCGTACTGCTGGAGCGAGGACGTGACCTGGCAGGAAGCGAGCGGCCGCGGCACGCTCTACACCTGGTCCGTCGTCCACCGCAACGACCTGCCGCCCTTCCGGGAGCGCACACCGTACGTCGCCGCGGTCGTCGACCTCGCCGAGGGGCCGCGGATGATGACGGAGGTCGTCGACTGCGCGGAGGGCGAGCTGCGGGCCGGGATGGGGCTGACGGTCGCGTTCCGGGAGGGCGTGCCGGTGTTCCGGAGTTCGCCGTAATTCCGGGTGAACGCCACGGCCGACGGGATTGAATGGGCCGATGTCCCTCATACGTGCCCAGTCCTCAGCCGCCCGCCCCTTCCCCGAGCTGAACGGCCACGGTCTGCGCCTGTGCCGCTGGGACCCTTACTCCGACGCCGATGCCGGGACCTGGCTGCGCGGGCTGTCCGACCCGGAGTTCCAGCGCTGGAACACTCCCCTGAAGCCGGTCACGGACCTCGACGACGCCCGCGCCTCCCTCCGGGCCAAGGCGGAGAACTGGGCGAACGGCACGAGCGCGTCGTTCCGCGTCACGGACGCCGCCACGGGCACGACCCTGGGCCATATCGGCGTCAACGAGATCGACCACGTCTTCCGCGTCGCCCGTGTCGGCTACTGGATCCTCCCCGAGGCCCGCGGCCACCGTGTCGCCACCCGCGCCCTCACCCTGGCCGCCCACTGGGCCCTGACGGGCCTGGGCCTGCACCGCCTGGAGCTGGGCCATGCCCTGGGGCACGACGCCTCCTGCCGCATCGCCGAGCGGTGCGGGTTCCCGTACGAGGGGACCCTGCGGGGCGCGATGTGGGAGACCGGGCGGCGCGACGCGTTCCGGGACGTGCACCTGCACGGCCGTCTGGCGACCGACCCGGCGGTGAAGCCGTGACCACGGCTCGGCCTGCGCCTCAAGGCCACAGCAACTGCCTGCTCCAGCCGTCCTCCGTACGCCGGTAGGCCAGCCGTACGTGCCGTCGTCGGGCGTCGCCCTGGAAGAACTCCACCTCGTCCGGCTGGAGGCGGTAGAGCGTCCAGGTCGGCGCCTGGGTGTCAGGGTCGTCCTGCGCCCGGGTCCAGGCCGCCTCGGAGGCGAGGGCGAGTTCCTGGAGGGAGCCGAGGGGGCCGCTCTGGTGCCCGGTGAGCGCGGCCGCCAGAGCTCCGGTGGAGCGGGCGTGCAGGTCCGCCTGGCCCTCCTCGGCGGGGGCGGTCGTCACCGGCCCCCGGACACGGATCTGACGTCCCTGGACGGGCCAGTAGAAGCCCAGGGCCGCGTACGGGCGGGCGGTGAGGTGGCCGCCCTTGCGGCTGGTGACATGCGTGGCGAAGGACCAGCCGTGGGCGTCGGCGCCGTGCAGCATCACGATGCGTACGTCCGGCCGGCCCTCCTCGTCCGCCGTGGCCAGGGACATGGTGTGCGGCTCGGGCTGGCCCGCCGCCACCGCCTGCGCGAACCAGCCGGTGAACAGGGGGAGGGGTTCGGCGGGCGCGGTGGCGGGGTCGAACGGCGGCAGCTCGGTGACCTCCGGGTCCCACACCCGCAGCGACCTCAGCAGCTCATGAAGGTCCGGTTCCATGGGCCGAGTATCCCCGCCTCTGCGAGTACCCACGGAGCGGGCACGGCCTCTATACGGTTCCGAGGTCCGAGGAGACCCACCGCTCGGGCCGCATGCGGATGACGACGTTCTCGCCGTGGTTCTTCAGGGCGAACTCGACATAGCCGTCGACCTTCTCGGCCGGGAGGTAGCGGGCGGAGATCTCCCGGAGCTGCTCGACGGTCGCGGGGGTGGTGTCGAGGACCGGGCCCTCTACGGAGACGTACCGGATGGTGGGTTCGACGCGGTCGACCATCAGGGTGAAGCGGCCGGCCGCCTTGATCAGCTGGTGCTTGCGGGAGTCGAGCCCGGTCATGATCCACACGTCGCCACCGGGTGCGTACTGGTACCAGATCGGCACGGTCAGCGGTGCCCTTCCCGCCTCCCCGTTCACCGCGAGCGCGGCGATGTGCGGCTCGGCCAGAAACTGCTCGCGTTCCTCACGGGACAGTGCCATGTTGCTCTCCTTCGAGTGCTCCAGGTCCGCGGATTCCGCCTGTCCGTGTCAGCATGCCTTGGGCCGTCCCGTATTCCGGGATGCGCAGCCGGTGAGTCGACGCGGGACGGATTTCAGCCGCGCGGCAGGATTTACCGACGCAGGACCGGCTCATCCGCGTCCCAGGACCACCGTCCCCGAGGAGCAGAACCAGCCCCCCGTCCCCGAGGCCACCCCCAGCCGGGGCAGCCCCCCGTCCCTGGCGCGCACCTGGCGCTCGCCTGCCTCCCCGCGCAACTGCCGTACCGCCTCCACCAGCAGGAACAGCCCGCGCATCCCGGGATGCTGGGCCGACAGACCGCCCCCGTCGGTGTTCACCGGCAGTTCCCCGCCCTCGACCCTGAGCCGCCCCTTCTCCACGAACGCCCCGCCCTCGCCCTTCCCGCAGAAGCCGAGGTCCTCCAGCGTCACCAGGGTCATGTACGTGAACGCGTCGTAGATCTCCGCGAAGTCGACCTCCTCCGGGCGCACCCCGGCCCGCTCGAAGGCCAGCCGCCCGCTCACGGCGGCCGGGGACACGGTGAAGTCGGGCCACTCGGACAGGGCGGCGTGGGAGACGTGCTCGCCGGTGCCGAGGATCCACACCGGAGCCGTGCGGCAGTCCCGTACGTACTCCTCGGCGGCCAGCAGCACCGCCGCGCCGCCGTCGGAGCGGATGCAGCAGTGGAGCTTGGTGAAGGGGTCGGCGATCAGCGGGCCGGACAGGACGTCGTCGACCGTGATCGGGTCCCGGAACATGGCCTCGGGATTGAGGGCGGCGTTCGCCCGCGCCTGGACGGCTACCTCGGCCAACTGCTCGACAGTCGTGCCGTGTTCGATCATGTGACGGCGGGCGGCCATGGCGTACTTGGCGATCAGCGTGTGGCCGTAGGGCACCTCGAACTGGAGCGGACCGCGGGCGCCGAAGGAGAGGGTGCCGGTGCGCCGGCCCGCCCTGATGTCCGCGCGGGCCGTCGAGCCGTAGGCCAGCAGCACCGCGTTCGCGTGACCGGCGGCGATCGCGTCGGCCGCGTGGGCCGCCATGACCTCCCAGGTCGAGCCGCCGACCGAGGTGGAGTCGACCCAGGTCGGGCGCAGGCCCAGGTAGTCGGCCACCTCCACGGGCGCGAGCGTGCCCGTGCCCGCGGAGGCGAAGCCGTCGACCAGCGCGCGGTCCAGGCCCGCGTCGGCGAGGGCCCGGCGGGCGGCCTGGGCGTGCAGGGTGTACGGGGTTGCCTGATCCGCACGGCCGCAGGAGGACAGGGACACGCCCACCACGGCGACTCTCCGGGTACGCATGGACCTGACGGTACATCAGATAACTGCCACCTCGGCAGACCTGGGCACCTCTGGCCCGCCGTCCTAATATGACGCATCGTCAGATCAGGGAGGCCCGCCCATGGACGCCAGCTTCACCCCCGAGCAGGACGAGATCCGCCGCACCCTCCGTGACCTGCTCCACCGCACCTGCGGCCCCGAGCGGCTTCGGGCGGCCCTCGACACCCCGGCCGGACATGACCCCCGCCTCTGGACCGACCTCGCCGCCCGCCTCGGGCTGCCCGGCCTCGCGCTGCCGGAGGCCTACGGCGGGGTCGGCTGCTCGGTGACCGAACTCGCCCTCGCGGCCGAGGAGACCGGCCGGGCGCTCGCCCCCTCCCCCCTCCTCGCCACGGCCGTCCTCGCCGCCCCCCTCCTGCTGGCCCTCGGCACGGACGGCCAGCGCGCCGGTCTGCTGCCCCGCATCACCTCCGGCCGCCTCACCGCCGCCCTCGCCGTACCCGGCGCGCACCTCGCCACCGCCCTCGCGCTGACCGGCGTCAACCGGGGCGACTGGGCGGGCGGCGGCCGGGCGGGAGGCGTGCAGGCGCGGCGGGGCGGGGGCGGCTGGCGGTTGTACGGGGAGGTCGGTCAGGTGCTGGACGGGCACAGTGCGGATCTGCTCGTGGTGGCCGCGCACGCCGGGGGGTTCGCCCGTTCGCGGACCCTGTTGTTCCTGGTGCCGGGGGATGCCGCCGGACTGGTCCGCGTACGGCAGACCGCCCTGGACGCGACTCGCCCGCAGGGTCGTCTGCAACTTCGGGACGTGGCAGCCGAGTTGCTCGGTGAGGAAGAGGCCGATGTCCTCGACGCCCTCGCCGCCGTGGGGAACACCGCCGCCGCCGTCCTCGCCGCGGAGGCCGTCGGGGCGGCCGACCGTGCCCTGGAGCGGACCGTCGGACATGTCGGGCAGCGGGTGCAGTTCGGGCGGGCCATCGGCTCGTTCCAGGCGGTCAAGCACCGCCTGGCCGACGTGTACGTCCAGGTGCAGGCGGCCCGCTCGGCGGCGTACTACGCGGCCTGGGCGACCAGCCGCGGTGAGGCCGTCGGCGGGCTCGCCCTCGCCCAGGCCCTCCAGGCGCTGCGCACCACCGCGGCCGAGGGGATCCAGCTGTACGGCGGCCTCGGCTTCACCTGGGAGCACGACGCGCACCTGTACTTCAAGCGCGCCGCCGGCGACGAGCTGCTCTTCGGGCCCGTCCATCGGCTGCGTGCGCACGCCGCCGACGCGGCGGAGTTGTTCGAGGGGAGGGCGGCCGCGAACAACATGGCGGGCGGTGGTCCACGTGAGTGAACCACCGCCCGCCTGACAGGACTTGGGTTTTGGTAAAGGCGTCTTCCGTTGCTCCGGGCTACTTGGTCGGTTTTCGGCCGGTGATGCCCAGGTGTACCAGCAGCGCCAGATTGGGTTTGAGTTCGGCCTGTTTGACGCCCCAGGACTGGAAGCCCTTCTGGTGCGAGGCGACCGCCGCGAGCATCGCGACGATCGAACCGGCCATCGCCGCAGGGTTCACGTCCTTGTCGACCCGGCCCTTGGACTGCAACTCGGTGACCGCGTCGACCAGGGAGTTGTTGACCGAGTTCAGGATCTTCATGCGGATCTTGTAGAACCGCTTGTCGCCCTCGGCCGCACCGAGGTCGACGACGCGCAGGATCGCGTCGTTCTTCCGCCAGAACTCCAGGAAACCGTCGACGAGTTCCTGAGCCGTCTGCCAGCCGGCCTTGCCGGTCCACGAACGGCCGGCCAGCAGCTCCGTCAACCCGGCGCCCTCGGCGGCCATTTCCTCGGCGATCTCCAGGACGGCGCCCTCGACGTCCGGGAAGTACTGGTAGAAGGTCGCGGGCGAAGTGCCCGCCTTCCTGGCGACATCGATGACTTTGACGTCCCGGTAGGGGGAGGAGCTGAGCATCTCGCTGAGGCAGTCGAGCAGCTTCTGCCGGGTCGCCTGCCCACGCCGACCGGCCACGCGGCCGTCGACGGTACGCACTTGTCCTGTCATGTCGTCAGCTTACCGAGGCGTGATCGGGGCGCGATTCGGCCGACTGCAAATGGGGTGCATGGGGGAAATGAGGGTGGTGTGGCTGGTGGGTGGGGTACGGCGAGGAGCGTTAGCTTGACAGCATGGCTGAAAATGGGGCATCTGCGCGTGAAGCGGCGTACACGGAGGGCGTCCCCTGCTGGGTGGACGCACAGCTCGCCGACGTCGAGGCGGGAAAACGGTTCTACGGTGAGCTCTTCGGGTGGACCTTCGGGGAGTCGTACGGCGGGACCGTGTGGGCGTACCACGACGGCGAGCCCGTCGCCGGGCTCGCGCACAAGCCGGACGGCCGCCTGCCCACGGTCTGGACGGTGTACTTCGCGACGCCGGACGCCGAGGCCCTGAGCCGGCGGATCCTGGCGGCCGGCGGCCAGATCGTAACCGCACCGATCCCGGTCGGCGAACTGGGCGTCGCCGCGCTCGCCGCCGACCCCGAAGGTGCGGTCTTCGGTCTGTGGCAGCCGGGGACGCACCAGGGGTTCGGGCAGCGCCACGAGCCCGGCAGCTTCGCCCGGGTCGAGCTGTACGCCCGCGACCCCGAGGCGGCCGGCGCCTTCTACGAGGGCCTGTTCACCGACGCCCTGGTCGGCCCGGACGCCGAGCCCGACTTCGGCCGCGCCCCGCTCACCGAGGTCTTCCCGGCCGAGATGCCGCCGCACTTCCTGGTCCACTTCCGGGTCGAGGACTGCGATGCCGCACTCGGGACGGTGAACCGGCTCGGCGGCCGCGCCCAGGCGGGACCGTTCGACACTGCGTACGGAACGGTGGGCATGGCCTCGGACGACCAGGGGGCCTCATTCGCGGTACTACAGCGCTGACCTGCCACTCTTTGTCGCGATATAGGGAGAGACACCCGATATGTCACTGGGTTCGCAACCTGTGGCCCGGACAGGAAGAATCGGGGTGCGTGCCGCCACGGCGGTGCGGTGGTGAGACGCTGCACGGGGTCGCGTACATATGTGGGTGACGCGGCTCGTACGGGGAGGTGGCAGGCAAGTGGTGGATCAGCTGACGCAGCACGATCCGCGGCGGATCGGGCCGTTCGAGGTGCTGGGACGGCTGGGTGCCGGCGGCATGGGGCTGGTCTATCTCGCGCGCTCGGCGTCCGGCCGGCGCGTGGCGATCAAGACCGTCCGGACGGAGCTCGCCGAGGACCAGCTGTTCCGCGTCCGTTTCACGCGCGAGGTCGAGGCGGCCCGCGCGGTGTCCGGCTTCTACACGGCGGCCGTGGTCGACGCCGACCCGCGGGCGGCCGTGCCGTGGCTGGCCACCGCGTACGTTCCCGCGCCCTCGCTCGAGGAGATAGTGAACGACTGCGGGCCGATGCCGGCCCAGGCGGTGCGCTGGCTGGCGGCGGGCGTCGCGGAGGCCCTCCAGTCCATCCACGGCGCAGGGCTCGTCCACCGGGACCTGAAGCCCTCCAACGTGCTCGTCGTCGAGGACGGCCCCCGGGTGATCGACTTCGGTATCGCCTCCGGCGTCTCGAACACCCGTCTGACGATGACGAACGTCGCCGTCGGCACCCCCGCCTACATGTCGCCCGAGCAGGCCAAGGACTCCCGCTCCGTCACCGGCGCCAGCGACGTCTTCTCGCTCGGCTCCACCCTCGTCTTCGCCGCCACCGGACACCCGCCCTTCCACGGCGCCAACCCGGTCGAGACCGTCTTCATGCTGCTGCGGGAGGGACCCGACCTCGAAGGCCTGCCGGACGAGCTGCGCCCGCTGATCGAGTCCTGTATGCAGATGGACCCCTCGGCCCGCCCCACCCCCGCCGACCTCCAGGCCCAGCTCGCCCCGCACCTGTTCGGCTCCGGCTCCGACGACAGCGGTACGGCGTCGGCGTGGCTGCCCGAGAAGGCCGTCGGCCTGATCGAGTCCCGACGGGGCGGCCGCCCCCCTGCCAAGCCCGCCTCCGGCTCGGGCCGCAGCTCCGGCCGGCCGCACGCCGTGCCGCCCCCGCCGCCCCACGCCCCCGTCGTCCCGGCGCCCGCGTACACGGCGCCGGCGCCCGCGGCACCCGTGTCCGCCCCGGTCGGCGCCCCCGACGGCGGCCCCGTACGGCTGGCCGGCGCCGCGGTACCCATCGGCCCCGGCCCGCGCGTCGCCGACGCCCGCGCCGCCGCCGTCAAGGCGCCCCCGCCCGAGGCGGGCCTGGCCGCGTCCTGGGCCAAGCCCCGCCCCGGCGTCAACGGCGCCGAACCCGCCGTACCGGCGCCGCAGCCCGCACCCCCGGAGAACCCGGCCGGCTGGCGCCCCTGGCGGTTCCGTATGTCCAACGACGTCTGGGGCACCCCGGCCGTCGCCGACGACCTCGTCTACGTCACCTCCTTCGAGGTGCACGCCCTGGACGTGGGCACCGGACGGCGCCGCTTCAAGACCCGGGACGTGGCCTGGTCGATGGCGGTCGCCGACGGACGGATCCACGCCTCCGACGGCCCCACCCTCTTCGCCCTGGACGCCCGCGAGGGCGCCGACCTGTGGCGGCTGTCGACGGACGCCTGGGTGTACTCCCTGAAGGCCGAGCGCGGCACCGTCGTCACCGGCACCCGCGGCGGCGGTGTGCAGGCCTGGGAGGCCGCGAACGGCCAGAAGCTGTGGGAGATCACCGGCTGCCAGAGCGACTTCGAGTCCCCGGAGGCCGGGCCCGCCCTGCACGACGGCACGGTGTACGTCTGGCAGGACGCCCGGCTGCGCGCCCTGGATGCCCGCACCGGTGACGAGCGCTGGTCGTACCCGATCGGCGACGCGGCCTCCTGCGGCGGCGTACCGGTCCGTGTCGCCCCCGCGCCCGACGGATACGTGTACGTGTCCGCGGGCACCCGCGTCCTCGCGATCGACGTGGCCGGCGGGCACGTGCGCTGGCACTTCGAGGCCCCCGCGGTCTTCCTCTCCCCGCCCGCCTTCGCGCCCGGCCCCGCGGTCACCGGCGGCGGCGTCTACCTCGCCGACTACCTCGGCACGGTGTACGCCCTCGACGCCACCGACGGCCGCGACCGCTGGCGCATCGCCACCGAGTCGCGGGCGTCCGTCGAACCGGTCCTGGTGGCCGCCGGTCACGTCCACGTCGGCAGCGGCACCGGCCTGTACACGCTGGACGCGGTCACCGGCACCCCCAAGTGGCGCTTCCAGGCGGGCGGCGACATCGTGGGCGCACCGTCGGTCGCCGAGGGCCGTATCCACTTCGGTTCCACCGACCACCTGCTGTACACCCTGAAGGCCGACGACGGCCGACTGCGCTGGAAACTCGCCACCGGCGGCGAGATCACCGGCTCCCCGGTCGTCAAGGACGGCATCGTGTACGCGTGCAGCAAGGACCGCTGCGTGTACGCGCTGGACGCGGAGAAGGGCACGGGCACGGCCCGCACAGCCTGAGAGCCTGCGGTCATGCTCCGAGCCGCGGGACGGCCGTCGTACCGGGCGCACGGAAGGGTTCCCGACGGCGGCCGTCGCTCGGGCGAGCAACCGGTCTTCACCGTGCTCACACCCGACGCTACAGCGGGTGCGCGACGGTCGCCAGACGGTGACATGACCGTGACAGACGATCCGATAGCGTGACGGCATGGATCTTCGGGGGCGCACACTCAAACTCACGGCGATGGCGGCGTTGGTGGTCCTGACGCTGACCGGTTTCTCGACCGGACGCGGCCACGGCCACGGCAGTGGCGGCAGCGACGGCGGGGGAGGGGGCGGTTGCAGCAGCTCCAGCCAGGACCACGACAGCTCGTCGTCGACGTCCGGGGGAGGTACCTGGTCGGGCACGGACGACGACGATGACGACTACGGCGGTACGTCCGGCAGCAGCGGCTACAGCGACTCCTACGGTGACGACAACACCGGCTCCTCCGGCTCCTCGGGCTCCGCCGAGACGCTGCGGAACGCCTCGGTGAAGCGGGTCAAGTGCGTCACCGGCAAGGCCCCGTACTCCAGGGTCGAGATCACCAACCCCAACGCGAGCACCGCCACCTTCGCCGTCGACGTCACCTTCGAGAACCGGGCGGGCGGCACCGTCAAGCAGGAGACCTGGTTCCTCGAAGTGCCCGGCCGCGACAAGCTCACCGTCGACATCGAGTCGAGCAACAGAAGCCGCGCCGCCGAAGTGGCCGGCTGCGACGTCGACGAGGTCGCCGAGCCGGAGGAGTAGTCCTCACCGCGTCCGGTGCTCCCGGCGCCGGCCGCGGAACAGCTCCGTCTGCAGCCCCGCCGGCGCATTGCCCAGCGCGATCAGCGCCGGCGCCTGCGCGAACGCCGTCGTCAGGGCCGCCTCCCTGGCCGCCCACAGGGCCCGCACGGTCCCCTGGACGGCCTCGGGAGGGTATCCGGCGAGCACCGTGGCACAGGCGGTCGCCGCCGCCAACGCCTCGCCGGGCGGGGTGACTTCGGACACCAGCCCCACCTCGTACGCCCGCCGCGCCGAGATCCGCTCCGCAGTACCCATGAGCGCCATCCGGGCGACCTCCCCGTACGGCATCCGCTGCGCCATCAGCATCGACTCGTACGCGCTGACCATGCCGTACGTGGTGTGCGGGTCGAAGAAGCTCGCATTCGTCCCGGCGACGACGAACTCCGCCTCCCCGAGCAGATAGAACGCCCCGCCGCAGGCCATCCCCTCCACGGCCGCGACGACCGGCTTCCACAGGTCGTTCGCCTTCGGCCCCACGCTCAGCAGCGGATCGTCCGCCATGTACGGCGAGTTGGGCTGGGGAACCTCGGCGCTTCGGTCGATGCCGGTGCAGAAGGCCCGATCCCCGGCGCCCGTGAGGACGACGGCCCGCACGGCGTCGTCGTACCGGAACTCCCGCCACGCGGCGGCGAGTTCGTCGGCCATGGCAAGATCGACGGCGTTGAGCCGCTCGGGCCGGTCGAGGGTGACGACGGCGAGGCCGGTGTCCTTGTCGGCGGTGACCCGCAGGCCGCTCATCCGTACACCCACTGCGGAACCCCGGCATCGGTGAAGACGACCCGGACCCTCGCGCCGATCCGGACCCGGTCCGGCGGAACGGAGTCGAGGGGCGCGCCGGGACGGCTGACGAGGTTGCCGACCAGCCGTATTCTCGGCGCCTCCGCCAGCTCGACGACGATCACGTTGTACGGCGCCTGCTCGGCGTAGTCGGGCAGCAGCGGCGGATGCGGGACGACGTACGACCAGATCCGCCCGAGCCCGGACATCCGGCGCCACTCGGACGCGAACGACTGGCAGTGCGGGCAGCAGGGCCGGGGCGGGAAGCGCAGTTCACCGCAGCCGGCGCAGGCCTGGACACGCAGCTCGCCCTGGGTGGCGTACCGCCAGAAGGGGGCGCCGTCGGGGTCGATGACGGGGCTCAGCATGGTCGACTCCTCAGTTCCTCAGCAGCAGGGCGGAGGTGGGGACGCCCTCGCCGGCGGTGACCAGACAGGTGGCGGCGCCCGGGACCTGGGCGGTACTGGTGCCCCGCAGTTGCTTCACGCCCTCGGTGATCAGGTTGAACCCGTGGACGTAGGCCTCGCTGAGTCCGCCGCCCCCGGTGTTCAGCGGCAGCCGCCCGCCGATCTCCAGGGCGCCGCCCTCCGTGAAGGCGCCGCCCTCACCCCGGTCGCAGAAGCCGTAACCCTCCAGGGAGAGCGGTATGAGGGGCGTGAACGCGTCGTAGATCTGGGCGACGTCTACGTCCTGCGGGGTGAAGTCGGCGTGCTTCCACAGGTGCCGGGCGGCGGTCCAGGCGGGCCCGGTGAGCGGGTCGTCGTTCCAGTAGTTGACCATTCCGTGGTGCTGGGCGGGCAGGCCCTGGGCGGCGGAGTGGACGTAGACGGGCTTGCGCCGACAGTCCCGGGCGCGCTCACGCGATACGACGACACAGGCCAACGCCCCGTCCGTCTCCAGGCAGTTGTCGAAGAGGCAGAGGGGTTCGCTGATCCAGCGGGAGGTCATGTACATCTCGCGGGTGAGAGGGCGGTCGTACATCACCGCGGCGGGGTTCTGGTTGGCCCGGTTGCGGCAGGCGAGGGCGACGTTGAACAGGTGATCGCGGGTGGCGCCGTACTCGTGCAGGTAGCGGCGGGTGAGCATGGCGATCTCGTCGGCCGGGCGGAGCAGCCCGAAGGGGCGGGTCCACTGGGCGGGTGTGGGGAGTTGGGCGGTGGTGTTCGTCCAGGGCCGCGGCCCGCTGCCGCGCTTGCGGGACCGCCAGGCGACCCCGACCGTGGCCTGCCCGGTGGCGATGGCGGCGGCGAGATGGGCGACGGTGGCGCAGGAACCGCCGCCGCCGTAGCCGACCTTGCCGAAGAAGGTGAGGTCACCGAGCCCGAGGGCCTTGGCGAGCTCCACCTCGTCGGTCTCCTCCATTGTGTACGAGGCCAGGGCGTCGACCTCGCCCGGGGCGATCCCGGCGTCGTCCAGGGCGGCGAGGACGGCACGGCAGGCGAGGGTCCGCTCGTCCTCGGGGAGCTGCCGGGCGAAGGCGGTCTGCCCGATCCCGACGATGGCCGTCGCGTCCTTCAGCCCTGCCATGAGCACACCTCCACACCGGCGACCTGCTTGCTGACAGTCCGTCAGGCTACCGCTAATCTGACGGTCAGTCAGCTACGTGTTCGGGAGGCCGGTGTGCGCGGAGACGTGGAGTGGGGCGGCATTCCGGGGCTGGTGCGGAGCGCGGCCGAACGGTACGGCGACGCCGAGGCGGTCGTGGAGGGCCGGACGAGGATCTCGTACGCCGAACTGGGCGCCCGCGTGGAACGCGCGGCCGCGGCCTGCCTGGCGAACGGGGTGTCGCCCGGGGACCGCGTCGCCATCTGGGCGCCGAACTCGCTGGACTGGATCGTCTCGGCGCTGGGCGCGGTGTCGGCCGGGGCGGTCCTGGTCCCGCTGAACACCCGCTTCAAGGGCACGGAGGCGGCGGACGTCCTGCGGCGCAGCCGTGCCCGCCTGCTGTTCGTGACAGGCACGTTCCTGGGCACGTCGTACGTGGCGTCACTGCGCCGCGCGGCGGGGGAGGGCCCCGGTGACGGCCGGGGCCCACTGCCCGGACTGCCCTCCCTGGAGCAGGTGGTGGTCCTGTCGGACGACGCCCCGGCCGACTTCCGCACCTGGAAGGACTTCCTGGCGAGCGGCGACGCGGTGGGGCAGTCCGCCGTCCGCTCCCGCGCATCCCAGGTCGACCCGTCCTGGCCCTCGGACATCATCTTCACCTCGGGCACGACCGGCCGCCCCAAGGGCGCGGTGATCACCCACGCCCAGACCCTCCGCGCATACGAGGTGTGGAGCGACCTGGCGGGCCTGCGGCACGACGACCGCTACCTCATCGTGAACCCCTTCTTCCACACCTTCGGCTACAAGGCCGGCGTCCTGGCCTGTCTGATGCGCGGCGCGACGATGATCCCCCAGCCGGTGTTCACCGCGACCACCGCCCTGGCGAACATCGCGGCGGAACGCGTCTCCGTCCTCCCCGGCCCGCCCGCCCTCCACCAGTCCCTCCTCGACCACGCCTCCCGCGACGCCCACGACCTGTCGGCGCTGCGCCTGGTGGTGACCGGCGCGGCCGTGGTCCCGCTCCGCCTGGTCGAACGGCTGCGCGGCGAACTCGGCGTGGAGACGGTCCTCACGGCGTACGGCCTCTCCGAAGCGAGCGGCATCGTCACGATGTGCCGCCGCGGCGACGACCCCACGGTGATCGCATCGACGTCCGGCCGGGCCGTCCCGGGCACGGAGGTACGGGTCGACGCTCCCCTCGGCACCCCCGGTGAGGTCCTCGTCCGCGGCTTCAACGTCATGCGCGGCTACTTCGAGGACCCGGCGGCCACGGCGGAGGTCCTGACCCCGGACGGCTGGCTGCGCACCGGCGACGTGGGCGTCCTGGACGAGGCGGGCAACCTGCGCATCACCGACCGCATCAAGGACATGTTCGTCGTCGGCGGCTTCAACGCCTACCCCGCGGAGATAGAGCAGGTCCTCGGTCTGCATCCGGACGTGTCCGACGTCGCCGTCATCGGCGTACCGGACGCCCGCCTCGGCGAGGTCGGCAAGGCGTACGTGGTACGCCGCGCGGGGGCCGTACTGACCGGGGACGACCTGATCGCATGGGCACGCCGGGAGATGGCGAACTACAAGGTGCCGCGGGCGGTGGAGTTCGTGGGGGAGCTGCCGCGTAACGCGAGCGGCAAGGTGGTGAAGGGGGAGTTGAGGGAGCGCGGGTGAGGAGTCACTCGGGGCGTCCGGAAAGAAGTCGGTCGTGGTGGCGGACGGTGGTGCGGCGGGACGCCGGCCGGCGACGGCGTCCCGCGGTGGTTGGTCAGCCGAAGGCACGCACGGCCTGGTAGTACGTCCACGCAGTGCTGTTGCAGGCGGTCTTGGTCCCGCCGCTGTAGTTGTTGCAGACGCGCTTGAGGTCCTCGTAGAAGGCGCTGTCGAGGCGGGCCTTGTTGGCGTCGAAGGCGCCTGCGGCCTTGTAGTTGCGGTAGCCGAAGTCGTGGCGGGCGCAGGACATGGCGAAGGGGAAGCCGAACGGGTTGTCCGGCGAGGAGGAGCAGTAGTCGGTCGACCAGTCGAAGGCGTACGCCGACCAGGCGGCCTGGTTCGCACGGGCGGCGGCCCAGGTGCTGTAACTCGACGCGCTGGTCTGCGTCCAACTGGCGAGGACCTGCGGCTTGTCGGCCGGAGCGGCGGTGGCGGCGGTCGCGGTACCGACGACGGCGACCAGGGAGAGAGTCGAGGCGGCAAGAGCAGTGGCGAGTCTGCGGTGCATCCCACACCTCCATGAGGCTGCTGCCCGCCCATCGGGCAACAGGTTCATGACAAGAGACTGCCCATCGCGAAATCGCTTCCCCACCCCACATCCCCAAATCCTCAATTAACGCTGGTATGCGACGACCGATCGGAACATGAACCTCCGAAGGCCCGCAGAGAACAAGGGGATTGGAGGATCTGTGCCACCCCGGATGGGAAAAGGCCCAGGACGGACGGCCGTATGCACCCTCGGAGGTGGCACAGATCCTCCAATCCCTGGCGGAACCGGGGTCAGGGGAGGAGTGTGCGGATCTGGGCGATCATTGAGGCCGGGCGGTGGAAGACGTCCTCGGCGGTGAAGCGGAGGAGGTGTCGGACCTCGGGGCACTGGAGGAGTTGGTTGAAGCGAGCCACGTCCCGTCGGTGGGCCTCGCGGGTGCCGTGGAAGGCGTAGCCCTCGATCTCCACGGCCAGCCCGACGTCCCGGAACAGGAAGTCGAGGTAGCGGCGGCGCCCGTCCCGGGTCCGTACTTCGGCCTGAGTCTCCGGTCGGAGCCCGGCGTCGAGCATGCGCAGACGGGCGATGGTCTCCGCCGGTGAGCCGGCCCGGGGATCCACGAGCCGCAGCCATTGCCGTGCCCTGGCGGCACCCAGAAGCGGCGCTTCGAGCGCGACGGCGATTCCGGCTGGGGCGATGAGCGGTGCGCGGCGGCTCGGGCCGACCCTGCGGTAGCTCAGCGCGGATTCCACGGCGACGAGGGCGTCGTCCCTCGGGCCGGCCCGGAGGAGGTCGGCGAGAGTGCGGGGGACGTCCGTGACACGCAGTCCCCGTTGCTCGACGACGTCGGCCTCGGCGAGGGAGATGCGGTGTACGCGTACACCCGTGAGCACCTGCCGGACGGTGAGCCCGGGGTCGGTGAATTCCAGGTGGTGATCAGGACGTTCCGAGTCCAGCGTCTCGATCTGCCAGAGCTGAGCAGCCGAGCAGTGGCTCACGACGAGCTGAGGGTTCAACAGCTGGGCGGCCCTCAGTCGCACGACGAGGTCGAGGCCCTGCCCGGGCTCGGCCCAGGCTCCACTCCGGACCTGCGCCCACCCCTCCGAGCGCAACCGCCGGAAGAGAGAACGCCGAGGCCAACCGGCTGTGAGCGCGCGCGAGGTGAGGAGGACACCCTCCTCCGCCAATTCCCGCAATGCCCTTCGCTCCACCTGCCAAAGGTCGCAAGCTTCCCTGGTTTCTGCACGCCCTGTGGATAACTGGCAGCTTCGCTGCGAGGTGCTCAGTGCTTCAAGGAGGTGAGGAACGTGGTCCAGGCGTGGGCTCGGAAGAGGAGGAGAGGGCCGCTGTTCTCGGCCTGCTTTGAATCGCGTACGGGGACCAGGGCGGGGAGGCCGTCGGCGACCTCGACGCAGTTTCCGCCGCTGCCGTTGCTGTAGGTGCTCTTCCTCCAGCGGGCGGTGCTCAAGTCAACGTCGTTGCTTGCCATTTCGGTAGTCCTCAGCCGCTTCCTCGATCAAGGCGAGGGACGCCTCCGGCGGCAGAGCGGCGGCCCTTAGCCGATCGTACGACCTGCGGTACTCCCGTACGAGGGCCGGATCGTCGATGGTGTCCCCCGTGTGGAGGGACTCCGTATAGACCAGCGGCGGGGCGTCGGGGAAGGACATGAGCATCGCGGTGCCGACCATGAACGGATGCGTGCCGCAATTCCACGGAAGGACCTGTGGAGTGATCCGGGGCTGCCGGGCCAACTCCACTACGCGGTCCAGCTGTTCGGCCATCTCCGCCGGGGGAAGGATGGGAAGCCGGAGCAGCGACTCGTGGAGGATCACCCAGTACTCGGGGATCTTCGTGTCGTCGTCGAAGAGGCGGGCCCGGGCGAGGCGGGCCTGTACTTTCTCGTCCGTCTTCTCCTGCGACTCCAGGGGGTGTGTGGCCCGGACCACGGCGCGGGCGTACGGCCCGGTCTGGAGCAGTCCGGGGAAGAGCGTCGGGCACCACTCCTCGATGACGTCTGCATGCCGCTCGGCCTCGAGAACCCTCTCGAAATACTTGGCGTGCCCCCTCCGCCGAGCCTTCCGCACGTCCTCGCACCGCCGCGCGAAGAACCCGTCGGTCCCGAGCACCAGATCCACGTGCTCCGCGAGATCACGCGGCATACGACGCTCCCCGCGCTCGATCTCACTCAGGTGACTCAGCCCGTAGAAGCTCCCCTCCGCCAACTGCTGAAGCGTCAGCCCCGCCTGCTCCCGCTTCCACCGCAACTCCTTGCCGTAGAAGCTCGGCACGCTCTCCGACCCGTCGATGTCCTTGCGCCGCACCCTGCCCTCACCGCCGATTCCACAACAGCCGTACGCGCTTCTGCAGTTCGCGCCCGGGAAGCCGAACCCCTTTTACGCTACGGGGCCCGGCGTCAAGGTGTGACTGATTCATCACAGAGCGCACGGAAAGGTGTACGTCGATGCAGCCGCCCCACACGTCGGCCCCCGACAACTCCACGGCCTACGACATGACCCTCTGCGCGGAGGAACTGCGCGACGCCCTCGCCGCCCACGGCATCACGCTGCCCTCCCTCCGCGTCGACCTGTCGAGCTTCGCGGGCTCGTACCGGCCCCCGGCCGGCCTGATCTCGCTCGGCAACTGCAACATCGGCACCGCGCGGGCGCTGGCGGAGGTTCTCCGGAAGGCGGCCCAGCGTTGAGCGGTCCTTGCCTCCAGCTCGACCTCCTCGCCCTCCCCGAGGCCGTACCCGAACTGCGCCGCGCCGTGCGCGACCACTTGGGCGTGCCCTGCGTCGATGTCCAGTTGTGTGTCACGGAACTGGTAGGCAACGTCATCCGGCATGTCGGGGAGGGGGTCCCGGTGTGCGTACGGGTGATCGGTCAGAAGGCCGTACCCGCGTCGAGGTCACCGATCCCGAGCCGCGCGCACTTCCCGTTCTGCTGCACGCCACGGCCGGCGACGAGTCCGGTCGCGGACTGGCCCTGCTGGACGCGGTGGCTTCGCGGTGGGGTGTGGAGCCGTGTGCGGCGGGCAAGACCGTGTGGTGCGAACTGGACGTCCCTGTCGAAGCCGGCATGGCGATGGGGCCGACCTTGGAGTCGGGTCCACCTGTCTCTTGCACTGAGCGCTGACTGGTCAGTCCTGCGAGATGTGATGGTCCGAGTGAATCGAACACTCTCGGACAGGAGGCGGCGTGAAGGCGCCTTTGACGCACATCGGCCGCGGCGGCTCCCCCTCCGCGCCGTCGCGGCCGATCCCCGCTGGGATGAAGGTCCTTACTTGCCGCCGTCGAGGTCGCGGGCGGGCGGGGTGGGCATGTTGTTGTCCAGAGTGGTGATGCCCGAGTCCTTCGGAGGGGTGGGCATGTTGTTGTCGAGCGTGGTGATGGTCTCTTCCGTCGCCGGCTCGCTGGGCATGTTGTTGTCCAGCGGAGTGGCGTCCGCGTCCTTCTTGTTGTCGCTCATTGGCTTGCCATCCTCTGCTGTGTATGACGAGTGAGGAACGCCCGCCCAGAAGCTCCCCCGAGGGCTGCCGGACGGGCGTTCGGAGCCGCACACTAGCCTGCTGGGCTCCTGGTCAGACCGTCTGCCCCCCGACACGACGGTGTGACAGGTAAGAGAGTGCCGGGCGGAGATAAACGAACGCTGAACGTCCGTGACCACCCGGTGCGAAGCCCGCTCTCTATGCCGCCGCAGTCGGCGTGAGGAGGGCGCGTACCTCGTCGGCTTCTGGGGCGCCGTTCTCTTCGTAGAGGTTGAGTGCCTCGCGCCAGCAGGCCCTTGCCCGGTCCAGCTGGCCCAGGGTGGACAGCGCTCGTCCCAGGAGCGTCAGGACATTGCCCCGCATCCGGTCGCCGCCGATGCACCCGATAGCGAGGGCCTGTTCGGCGTGCTGGGCTGCCCGGGCGGGCCGACGGGCTGCGATGTGCGCTTCAGCGATCCTGAAGTGGGTGGTCCCTTCCCAGAGCCGCTGCCGGTGGTCCACGAAGATGGTCAGGGCCTCCGAGTACTGGCTGAGCGCCTCCGCGTGCCGGTCGGCCTTGGTCAGGGCCACGCCCAGGGCGTAGTGCCCGTTCGCCAGCCGCATCGTGCTGCCCACCTCGATGTGCACGGCGAGGCCGTGCTGAGCGAACTCGATGGCCTTGGCCGTGTTGCCCATCCCCATATGGGCCCGCGAGAGGTTGCACAGAGCGGTCGCTTCGCAAAGTCCGTTGCCCGCTGTCCGGAAGCCTTCTATGGCCTGGTCGAAGAAGACCTTGCCGTCCGCGTACCGGTGCTGGTGAAGTGCGATGAGCCCACGATCCTGAGCCGCCCAGCTGGAGGCGGTGGAGTCTCCGGCCGCGGTCGAGCACTCCATGGCGAGCCGTGCCTCCTGCGCGGCCTGCTGGATACGTCCGGAGACGAGCAGAACGCCGGTGAGGGTATTGCGTGCCCTGCCCTCCGCGCGGACGTCCCCAGCCGCCTGCGTTGCCTCGCGCATGGCCACCGCTGTGGTCTCGTACTGGTGGGAGTTCGCGCCCGACTCGGACAGGTCCCTGGAGGCCCACAGCAGATCCACCGCCCGCTGTAAACGCTCCGTACCCGCCGCCTGCCGTACGCAGGCCAGTATCGGAGCCGCCTCGGTGTAGAGCCAGTCCAGAGCCGCCGATCCGTCGGTGAAGACCAGCCCCGGGTAATCCGTGGCCTCCAGGTCGTCCACCAGCCGATCCCCCGGCCGCTCGATCGCGTACACCCCCGCCGCCGTAGCCAGATAAAAGTCCAGCAACCGCGACATAGCCGCATCCCGCTCACTCGGCGGCTGCTCATCCCTCTCCGCGCACGCACGCGCGTAGAGCCGCACCAGGTCGTGGTACCGGTACCGGCCAGGCGCCGCCGACTCCAGCAACGAGGTGTCGACGAGGGACTCCAGCAAGTCCTCCGTCTCCTCCACCGGCAGGTCCAGCACCGCCGCAGCCGCCGCCAGCGAAATGTCCGGCCCGTCTGCCAGCCCCAGCAGCCTGAACGCCCGTGCCTGGGCAGGCTCCAGCTGTCCGTAGCCCAGCTCGAACGTCGCCTTCACCGCCAGGTCACCGGCCTGCAGCTCGTCCAGCCGGCGTCGCTCATCCGCGAGCTTCGCCGCCAGTACGGACACCGTCCATGTCCGCCGCGCCGCCAGTCGCGACGCGGCGATCCGGATCGCCAACGGCAGGAAGCCGCACGCCGCCACCACGTCGAGGGCGGCCTCCCGTTCCGACGCGACCCGTTCCTCGCCCACGATCTTGGTGAACAGCGACAGCGCCTCGTCGGGGGACATGACGTCGAGGTCGATCAGGTGGGCGCCGGCCAGGTCCACCATCCGGACGCGGGAGGTGACCAGTGCCGCGCACCCGGAGGTCCCGGGCAGCAGCGGACGTACCTGGGCGGCATCGCGGGCGTTGTCCAGCAGCACCAGTACCCGTCGGCCGTCCAGCACCGACCGGTACAGCGCCGAACGCTCCTCCAGGGAGTCCGGGATCGCCGAGTCAGCCGTGCCGAGTGCCCGCAGGAACGAGCCCAGGACCGTCTCTGGCTCCGCCGCCCGCGAACCGGCACCCTGCAGATCCACGTACAGCTGCCCGTCGGGGAACGCCGACCGCGCTTGGTGCGCGACATGGACCGCAAGCGTCGTCTTGCCCACGCCGCCGATGCCCGCCAGCGCCGAGACCGCCATCACCCGGGCCTCCGCCGATGCCAGTACCTCGCTCAGCTCGGTCACGAAGGAGGAACGGCCGGTGAAGTCGGGGACGGTGGCAGGGAGCTGGGCGGGACGGACCACGGTTGTCGTGGGCTCGGCAACCGGTGCCGACGGTTCCGCCAGCCCAGGATCCGCCTGGAGGATCCGCTGCTGCAACTCCCGCAGCTCCGGCCGCGGGTCCACCCCCAGCTCGTCCGCCAGCAGCCGCCGCGTGTCCGCGTACACGGCAAGCGCCTCCGCCTGCCGGCCGCTCCGGTACAGCGCCAGCATCAGCAGCTCACGCAGCCGTTCGCGGAGCGGATGCGCCGCCGTCAGTGCCGTGAGCTCCGAGACCGCCTCCGCATGGCAGCCCTGTTCCAGGTCCATGTCCAGACGGGACTCCAGCAGCTGAAGGCGCCATTCCTCCAGGCGCACCCGTTGCGCCTCCGCGTACGGCCCCGGTACGCCCGCCAGCGCCTCGCCGTCCCACAGGGCCACCGTGCGCCCGAGCAGCTCGCGCGCCCGGCACAGGTCCCCCGCGTTCTTCGCCTTCTCCGCGTCCGCCGCCAGGTCCTGCGCCACCGCCAGGTCCAGCGCCCCGTCCGCGACCGAGCGGATCACGTAACCGCCCGACTCGCTGACCAGGACGCCGGCGTCCAGGACCTTGCGCAGCCGGGAGGCGTACGTCCGTAGTGCCGCCAGCGCCTGGGACGGCGGCTCCTCGCCCCACAGCGCGTCGATCAGCTCCGCCGCGGTCGCCGTACGGCCCTCGCGCAGCAGCAGCGCGGCCAGCAGGGCGCGTTGCTGGGGGGAACCGGTGTTCAGTGACTCCTCGCCGCGCCAGGCGCGCACCGGCCCGAGCACGCTGAAGCGCAGCGTCTCCGGCTCCTCCGAAGAGCCCGGACGCCTCTGCTTCGGCACTCGAGGTACCTCGTCCATCGCCGTCCCCCTAGACAATCTGAACAACCCTGTCAGTTTGCCTTGCTTCTGGCAGGTGCGTCAGCCGTGCGAGGCCCCAGTCACAGCCAGGCATGCGGACATCACAAGGCCCTCACACCGTCATCGCACACTCCCGCACTGAACTGAGCGCGAAGCGCGGTGTGAGATACACCGCGATCGCTTCCGCCGAGATCCACCGCGCCCGGCTTCCGCCCGGCTGCTGCCGACATTGCTGACGGTCCGTCAGATCGGCGCTACCTTGCCTCCATGGACACCTCCTTCCCGAAGATCATCTCCGTCGACGACCACACCGTCGAACCCCCGGGCGTCTGGCAGGACCGGCTTCCGAAGAAGTACCTCGACACCGGGCCGCGCATCGTCCGCGCGCCCCTGAAGGAAATGACCTTCCTCGGCGGCCGTTTCAAGCCCGTCATGGGGCAACCGGGCGACGACGGCCCGATCGGCGACTGGTGGGTCTACGAGGACCTGCACCGCCCCCTCACCCGCCTCGACACCGCCGTCGGCTACGACAGGGACGAGATCAAGCTCGAGATCATCACGTACGAGCAGATGAGGCAGGGCTCGTACGACGTCCCCGCCCGGCTCGCCGACATGGACGTCAACCACGTCCAGTCCGCCCTCTGCTTCCCCACCTTCCCCCGCTTCTGCGGCCAGACCTTCACCGAGGCCGCCGACCACGAGCTCGGTCTGCTCTGCATCCGCGCCTACAACGACTGGATGGTGGAGGAGTGGTGCGGGTCCGAGGCGCAGGGGCGGCTCATCCCCCTCACCCTCATTCCCCTCTGGGACGCCGGGCTGGCTGCGGCAGAAGTCCGGCGCAACGCGGCGCGCGGCGTCCGTGCCGTCGCGTTCTCCGAGATACCCCCGCACCTGGGCCTGCCCTCCGTCCACACCGACGACTGGGACCCCTTCCTCGCCGCCTGCGACGAGACCGGCACGGTCATCGCGATGCACATCGGCTCCAGCAGCCGTATGCCCTCCACCTCCGCCGACGCCCCGCCCGCCGTCGGCTCCACCATCACCTTCGCCAACTGCTGCTTCTCGATGGTCGACTGGTTGATGAGCGGGAAGTTCGAGCGGTTCCCGAACCTCCGCATCATGTACGCCGAGGGGCAGATCGGGTGGATCCCGTACATCCTGGAGCGCGCCGACGTCGTCTGGGAGGAGAACCGCGCCTGGGGCGGTGTCGCCGACAAGGTGCACCGGCCGCCGTCCGAGCTGTTCGCCGAGCACGTCTACGGCTGTTTCTTCGACGACGCCTTCGGGCTCCGCAACCTGGATTCCATCGGAGTCGGCAACGTCCTCTACGAGACCGACTACCCGCACTCCGACTCCACCTGGCCGAAGTCCCGCGAGGTCGGCGAGGCGCAGATGGGGCATCTGGACGCCGGCACAGTGGAACGGATCGTCCGGCGGAACGCCATCGAGCTGCTCGGGCTGACCGACGACGGCCTGTGGGGCGGGCCATGAGCCTCCGCTACGGCATCCAGCTCCCCGTCCAGTCCCAGAGCACCCTCTACACCGAGCCCTGGGAGGCCGCGGCCGGACCCGAGGACCTCATCGAGATCGCCCGCGTCGCCGACCGGAGCGGGTTCGACTACGTCGCCTGCTGCGACCACGTCGCCATCCCGCGCCGGCTCGCGCCCGCGATGAGCACGGTGTGGTACGACCCCGTGGCCACCCTCGCCCATCTGGCGGCGGTCACCGAACGCGTCCGGCTCCTCTCCCATGTCGCCGTCGTCGGACTACGGCACCCCCTGATCACGGCCAAGCAGTACGCCACCCTCGACCACCTGAGCCGGGGGCGCCTGATCCTGGGGGTCGGCGCCGGGCATGTGCCGGAGGAGTTCGAGGCGCTCGGGGTGGACTTCCGGCAGCGCGGCGCCGTACTCGACGAGTCCATCGACGCCCTCCGGGCCGCCCTCGGCCCGGACGAGTTCCCCGCACATCACGGCAAGCTGTACGAGTTCCATGATCTCGGCCAGCGTCCCCGGCCCGCCCAGCCGAGCGTTCCCCTCTGGGTGGGCGGCTCCTCACCCGCCGCCGTACGCCGGGCCGCGCTCAAGGGCGACGGCTGGCTGCCGCAGGGCGACCCGCGGGACCGGCTGCCCGGACAGATCGCCCGGCTGACAGCACAGCGGGCTCAGGCCGGCATCGACACGCCCCTCACCATCGGCGCCCTCACCGAGCCGCTCTACGTCGGCCGTCCCACCTGGGACGTCGGTCGCCGCACCCTCACCGGCACCCCCGCCGCCCTCGCCGAGTCGCTGCGGGCCTACCGGGCGATGGGCGTGCACCAGATCCAGGTGCGGTTCCGCAGCCGGAGCCGCGTCGAACTCACCGACCAGATGACCGCATTCGGCGCCGACGTGGCTCCGTACCTGTGAGGAGAACGCATGGGCAAGCTGGACGGACGTGTCGTGATCGTCACCGGTGCGGCGCGCGGGCAGGGGGAGCAGGAGGCCCGGCTGTTCCGGGAGGAGGGCGCCGAGGTCGTCGTCACCGATGTCCTCGACGACGCGGGCGAGGCGCTCGCCAAGGAGATCGGAGCCCGGTACGTCCATCTCGACGTGGGGCGGGAGGACGACTGGCGCGCCGCGGTGGCCGCCGCCAAGGAGGCGTACGGCCGGGTCGACGGGCTCGTCAACAACGCCGGCATCCTGCGCTTCAACGCCCTCGTGGACACGCCCCTCGACGAGTTCATGCAGGTCGTGCAGGTGAACCAGGTCGGCTGCTTTCTGGGTGTGAAGACCGTGGCACCCCACCTCGAGACGGGCGGCACGATCGTCAACACCGCCTCCTACACCGGCATGACCGGCATGGCGGCCGTCGGCACCTACGCGGCCACCAAGCACGCCGTCATCGGCCTCACCCGTGTCGCCGCCCTGGAGCTGGCCCACCGGGGCATCCGCGTCAACGCCATGTGCCCGGGCGCCATCGACACCGCGATGTCCAACCCGGCGCTCCTGGACCCGGATGCGGACCCCGTGCAGACCTCGCAGGCCCTGGACGAGCTGTACCGCAGGCTGGTGCCGCTGGGGCGGATCGGACGGCCGGAGGAGGTGGCGCGGCTGGCGCTGTTCCTGTCCTGCGAGGACTCCTCGTACATCACCGGGCAGCCGTTCGTGATCGACGGGGGGTGGCTGGCCGGCGTCAGCGTCATCTGACGGCACGTCAGCTATTGACGGTGCGCACCCCCGGTGCCACAGTCGGCGGCAGTGAAGGAATCTGACGGTGTATCAGAAAAGACCCGGGACGGTGAACCTCCTTGGAATTCGGGCTCTTTGTACAGGGATACGTGGGCAAGCGCGCCGAGACCGACCCGCTCGCCGAGCACAAGGCGCTGATGGAGGAGACCGAGTACGTCATCCAGGCGGACAGGTCCGGGTTCAAGTACGCCTGGGCGTCCGAGCACCACTTCCTGGAGGAGTACTCCCACCTCTCCGCCAACGACGTCTTCCTCGGCTACCTCGCCCACGCCACCGAGCGCATCCACCTCGGCTCCGGCATCTTCAACCCGCTCGCCCAGGTCAACCACCCGGTGAAGGTCGCCGAGAAGGTCGCCATGCTCGACCATCTCACCGAGAACCGCTTCGAGTTCGGCAGCGGACGCGGCGCGGGCAGCCACGAGATCCTCGGCTTCCTCCCGGGGATCACCGACATGAACTACACGAAGGAGATCTGGGAAGAGACCATCGCCGAGTTCCCCAAGATGTGGCTCCAGGACGAGTACGCGGGCTTCCAGGGCAAGCACTGGTCGCTGCCGCCGCGGAAGGTCCTGCCGAAGCCGTACGGCAGGTCGCACCCGGCGATGTGGTACGCGGCCGGGTCGCCGCCCTCGTATGCGATGGCCGCCCGCAAGGGGCTCGGCGTGCTCGGCTTCAGCGTGCAGAAGGTCTCCGACATGGAGTGGGTGCTGGAGCAGTACAAGACCGCGGTCGTCGAGGCCGAGCCGATCGGGGACTTCGTCAACGACAACGTGATGGTGACGACCACCGCGATCTGCGCGCCGACGCATGAGGAGGCGATACGGATCGCTGCGAACGGTGGGCTGCACTACTTGCCGTCGTTGGTGTTCCGGTACCACGACACCTTCCCGCGCCCCGAGGGCTTCCCGGTGTGGCCGGAGACGCTCCCCGAGTACACGGAGGAGTTCGTCGAAGTCCTCATCGAGGAGGAGCTGTTGGTCTGCGGTGACCCCGACGAGGTGCTGCGGCAGTGCAAGCGGTGGGAGCAGGCCGGGGCCGATCAGTTGAGCTTCGGGCTGCCGGTGGGGGTGCCGAAGGAGGAGACACTGCAGACGATTCGGCTGATCGGGGAGCACGTGATCCCGAAGATCGACACGGATCCCGTGCATCGGACTACGCGGTTCCGGAGGGCTGGCTGAGGAGCGTTCGCGGCTGCCGGTTGTTTGTGGCTGGTCGCGCAGTTCCCCGCGCCCCTAGGTATCTCCACCGGCCCGGAGTCAGGAGGCAAGGCTCATGCTCGATCACGTCATCAAAGGCGCGACCGTCGTCGATGGAACGGGCGCGCCCGCGTACACCGCCGACGTCGGCATACGGGACGGGCGTATCGCCGCCGTCGGCACGATCACCGAGGAGTCCCGGTCGGTCGAGGACGCCACCGGCCTCGTCCTCGCCCCCGGCTTCGTCGACCCGCACACCCACTACGACGCCCAGCTGTTCTGGGACCCGTACGCCACCCCCTCCCTCAACCACGGGGTGACCACGGTCGCCGCCGGCAACTGCGGGTTCACCCTCGCCCCGCTCAACCCCGACCGCCCCGAGGACGCCGACTACACCCGCCGCATGATGTCCAAGGTCGAGGGCATGTCGCTGGTGGCGCTGGAGGAAGGGGCGCCGTGGAGCTGGCACACCTTCGGTGAGTATTTGGATGCCCTGGAGGGGCGGATCGCCGTCAACGCCGGGTTCATGGTGGGGCACTGCGCGCTGCGGCGGTACGTGATGGGGCCGGAGGCAGTCGGGGGGCAGCCGAGTGAGGAGCAGCTCGCGGCGATGCTCCGGCTGTTCCACGAGGCGATGGACGCGGGGGCGTGGGGCCTGTCCACCACCCAGTCGTCCACCCACTCCGACGGCGACGGGAACCCGGTCGCCTCCCGGCACGCGCAGCCCGCCGAGCTGCTGGCCCTGTCCCGGGCGGTCGGCGAGCACGAGGGCACGCAGATCGAGGCGATCGTCGCGGGCTGCCTGGACCAGTTCAGCGACGCCGAGATCGATCTGTTCGTGGAGATGAGCGCGGCGGCGGGTCGGCCGCTGAACTGGAACGTCCTGACCATCGACGCGGCCGTCCCCGAGCGCGTACCCCGCCAGCTCCTCGCCAGTGAACGGGCGCGCAAGGCGGGCGGCCGGGTGGTGGCGCTCACCATGCCGATCCTCACGCCGATGAACATGTCCCTCGGCACGTTCTGCGCGCTGAACCTCATCCCCGGCTGGGGCCCGGTCCTGGGCCTGCCCGTGCCCGAGCGGATCGCGAAGCTGAAGGATCCCGCCGTGCGGGCCGAGATGCTGAAGCGGGCGGATTCCAAGGAAGCCGGCGTCTTCCGGCGGCTGGCGGACTTCGGGCGGTACGTCATCGGCGACACGTACAGCGAGGCGAACGCCGGGCTGACCGGCCGGGTCGTCCGGGACATCGCGGCGGAACGCGGCCAGGACCCCTTCGCCTGCCTGGTCGACATCTGCGCGAACGACGACCTCCGTACGGTCCTGTGGCCCATGCCCCCCGACAACGACCCGGCGTCCTGGGCGCTGCGCGCCGAGACCTGGCAGCACGAGGACGTCCTGCTGGGCGGCTCCGACGCGGGCGCCCATCTGGACCGGATGTGCGGGGCGCCGTACACCACCCGGTTCATCGGGGACTGTCTGCGCGGGCGGAAGCTCGTCGGGCTCGAGCAGGCGGTGAAGATGCTGACGGACGACCCGGCGCGGCTGTTCGGCCTGCGGGAGCGGGGCCGGGTGGCGGAGGGCTGGCATGCGGACCTCGTCCTCTTCGACCCGGAGCGCATCGACGCCGGTACGGCCACCCTGGTGCACGACCTGCCGGGAGACAGCCCGCGCCTGGACTCCAGGGCGCTCGGTGTACGGGCCGTCTGGGTCAACGGGGTCGAGGCGATCCGGGACGACGTGGTGAGCGGGGCGGTACCGGGGCGGGTGCTGCGCTCGGGGCGGGACACGCGGACGGTGAGCACGCGGTGAGCCAGCGGCTGTTCGTCGGCGGGGAGTGGGTCGAGCCGGAGGGCGGCTATTACGCCGTAATCGACCCCGCGACCGAGGAGATCGTCGGCTGGGCGCCGGAGGCCTCGCGGGATCAGGTGCACGCGGCCTGCGCCGCGGCCCGCGAGGCCTTCGGGCCCTGGTCGCGCACCCCCGCGGAGGAGCGGGCGGCGGTCCTGGCGCGGGCTGCGGACATCATCCGGAGCCGTCTGGTGCCGTATGCAGAGCTGGCCCGGGCCGAGACCGGGGCGACGACGGGGACGGCCCGCGGCATGCAGGTGGGCGTGGGTGCGGCCCGCTTCCGTCGGTACGCGCGCGTGGAGCCGGCGGAGTGGGCGATCCCGCCGCAGATCAACGAGGCCGGGCCGATGGGGAAGGCCGGCGTGATGGGCGCGCTGGCGGTACGGCAGCCGGTCGGGGTCGTCACCTGCATCACCTCGTACAACAACCCCTGGGCGAACCCGGCGGGCAAGGTCGCCCCGGCGCTGGCGATGGGCAACACGGTGGTGGTGAAACCGGCGCCGCAGGATCCGTTGTCGGTGTACCGGATGGCGGAGGCGCTGGCGGAGGCGGGTGTGCCGCGCGGGGTCGTGAACGTTGTCTCGGGACGGTCGGTGGAGGTCGGGGAGGCCGCCGTCGAGTCGGGCGATGTGGACATGGTGAGCTTCACCGGCTCGACGGCTGTCGGGCAGCGCATCGCCGAGGTGTGCGGGCGGTCCGTGAAACGGCAGTTGATGGAGCTGGGCGGGAAGGGAGCGGCGGTCGTCTTCGACGACGCGGACCTCGGTTCGGCGGTGTCCGGGATCGGCACGACGTTCTCCTTCTACAGCGGCCAGATCTGCACGGCGCCGACGCGAGTGCTGGCGCAGCGCGGGGTGTACGACCGTCTGGTCGAGCAACTGGCCGCGTACGCGGGTCGGTTGAAGGCCGGCGATCCGCGTGACCCGTCGACGGTCGTTGGGCCGGTGATCTCGGCGGAGCACCGGGAGCGGGTGGAGTCGTACGTCGAACTGGGCCGTAAAGAGGGTGCGGTGGTGATGACGGGTGGTGAACGGCCCGCACTCGACCGGGGCTTCTACGTGGCACCGACCCTGCTCGCCGACTGCACGAACGACATGCGGGTGGCCCGGGAGGAGATCTTCGGCCCGGTGGTCGTCGTGATTCCCTTCGACGAGGAGGACGAGGGGGTGGCCCTGGCGAACGACAGCGACTACGGCCTGATCGACTACGTGTGGTCGGGCGACGTGGCCAGAGCCTTCCGCGTCGCCCGCCGCCTGCGGGCCGGCGGAGTCGGCGTGAACACCGTCGGCCGCAACATGGAGGCCCCGTTCGGCGGCTTCAAGAAGAGCGGCGTCGGCCGGGACGTCGGCTCGTACGCGCTGCACGCGTACAGCGAGGTGCAGGCGATCGTGTGGCCGGGGTGAGGGTCAGCGACGGCCGCGGTCCGCCAGATCCACCCGCACCGTGAGCAGCTGCGTCCCGATCACCCGGACCGCCGCGCTGTTGAGGCGCGGCAGGCTGCGCAGCCGGGCGACGGGGTCGTCGTCGGGGAGGAGGTGAGCTGTTCCCTCGTACCATCGCCCCCTGATCCGCACCCGGACCCGCGGGTCGACCCGGATGTTGCGGACGTACTGGGACCGCTCGCCGAACTCCGACACCAGCCAGAAGGAGTCACCGACGCGGCGTCCGCCCACCGGTGTGCGGCGGGGGAGGCCGGAGGTGCGGCCGGTGGTCTCCAGGACCGCGTGGAGGGGGAGACGGCGCATCAGCGGATTGGCGAGGCGGCGCTGGACGGTCGTGGCGGCGCGGAATCTGAGGTCGGCGAGACGGGTCATGGTCCGTGCGGCTCCTGTGTCGTGGCCGGGGCGGTTGTTGATTCAATGGTCCCTCGGACGGTGCGACGAGGGCGGGTGGGCCATGCGGGTCGTGACCTGGAATCTATGGTGGCGGTTCGGCCCCTGGGCAGAACGGCAGAAGGCGATCCTCGCCACACTCAGGGAACTGCGCCCCGATGTCGTCGGCCTCCAGGAGGTGTGGGACGCGGACGGCGAGAACCTCGCCGAGTGGCTCGCCGGGGAACTCGGCCTGCACTGCGCCTGGGCCCCGTCGCACGCCCCGGAGCGCTGGCAGCGCCGGATCGGTGACGAGCGCGTCGGCATCGGCAACGCTGTCCTCAGCCGCTGGCCCGTCACCGAGCAGGACGTCCTCCCGCTCCCCGCCCCGGCGGACGTCGACGACGGCCGGCTCGCCCTGCACGCCCGGCTGGCCACCCCCGCCTACGAGGTGCCCTTCTTCACCACCCACCTCACCTCCGCCCTGCACGCCTCGGCCACCCGCTGCCGACAGGTCACCGCACTCGCCGGGTTCGTCGCCGAACACCGCGGCGACACGCCGTTCCCGCCGGTCGTCACCGGAGACTTCAACGCCTGGCCGGACTCCGACGAGATCCGCCTCTTCGGCGGCTACAAGACGGCTCCGGCCGTCCCCCGCCAGTCCCTCATCGACGCCTGGGAGTACGCCGACCCGGCCGCCCCGTCGTCCACCTGGGACCCGGCGAACCCGTATGTCGGGCGCCGGGACCCGGCGGTCCGGATCGACTACATCCACATCGGCCCGCCCGGCCCGGACGGACTCGGCCATGTGCAGGGCATCCGGCGGGCCGGCGACGCCCCGGTCGACGGCGTCTGGCCCTCCGACCACGCCGCCGTCGTCGCCGACCTCGCCGGGACCTGACCTCGGGTTTCTCAGACGGCCTGCCAACTTCCCGCCGACCCGGTGTACTTCCGCTACGAGGTCACCGTCCGCTGAAGGCCGCCCGCGTCACGCACTCCCCAGGAAGATCGGATTCGTGAACGCCGCCAACGCCCCCGGCAACGGCCCCAGCGCTGACTCGTGCCGCAACTCCGCCCGTACGTAAGCCGCGTACGAAGGAGTTGTACGCCATTCCACGACTCCTGAACCGGCCACCGGCAGCGGCGCACTCGTGTGCAGCACCCCCTGGTCGGTGACGAACCGGACGGTGCAGCGTGGGGCACCGCTGACCTCCAGGCGGATGGTCACCGGTGTCTCGTGGTCCACGTCCAACCGCTCGCCGATGCCTGCGTGTTCGCCCCGCCCGCCGGAAGCCGTGAAGGACAGGACGACGTTCCTGGACTCGGCGACATACGAGCGGCCCGCGCGGATGCCGTCCTGGATCGCCTCCCGGGTGAGATCGTCGGCCAGCACCACGGTCTGCGGGCGGCCGACGACATCCGGGTCCCGGTGGGCGTCGCTGTTGCCCATCGCCGGGACCCAGTCACGCCCGTTCCGCACCGACGACACCAGCATGCTGTCCCAGTCAGCCAGCGACATCTCGTCGTCGGGCGTCCACGGCCCGTTCCACACCTCGACGGCGTCCGCCTCGCCGAAGCCGAACTTCCAGTTGCAGCCGATGCAGGTGGCGTGCGGGTGGGCCGGCACCACCAGGCCCCCGGCGCGGCGGATCTGGCGGGCGAAACGGCCGTAGCGGTTGTCGCGGGCCCGGTAACGCCAGTCGATGAAGGTGCCGGGCTCCGTGCCGAGGGCGACCACGTGACCGTTGCGGGTCGTGACCTCCTCGCCCAGCAGGATCAGCAGGTCGTCGCCCGCCACGTCGGCCCAATGGGCGTGGGACGCATGCGTGTTGTGCTCAGAGGTGTTGATGAAGTCCAGGCCCGCCGCACGCGCGAGGGCCCCGATCTCCGCCGGGGTGCGGCGGCCGTCGGAGTACCAGGAGTGCAGGTGGCAGTCGCCCCGGTACCAGTCCCGGCCCCGGCCCTTCGCCCGCTCCGGCGGGTAGACCGGGTCCACGACGGTGCCCTGCTCGCCGTAGGTCAGCGTGATCGTGATCTCGTACGTCAGCCCCTGCGGCGCCACCGTGTACGGGCCCAGCGCGATGTGCCAGGTGCCGGGGCGGACCGGCCCCGGGATGCAGCCGGGCGTCGCCTCGTCCGCGCGGATGAAGAACTCCGTGCGCGCCCCTCCCGACCAGCCCCGGAAGCCCCGGCCGCCCAGCTCCGTTCCGCGTTCGTCGAAGATGCCGATGTCGAGGGCGTTGCCCACGGTGCCGGCTGGGACGGAGGGCCGGTCGTAGGTGTACGCGACCTTGAGCTCCCGTACCCCCGAGGGGATGTCCAGCGGTACGTACACGAAGTCGGGCGAACCAGTCGGAAGGGTGCCCCGTACCGTCCGCGTCTCCTGGTCGCCGTCCGCGGCCTCGGCGCCGCTCGCGAAGGTCACGCCACCCAACGTAAGGGCGGCCGCCGCTCCCGTCACGACCGGCGCCGCACGCGCAGGCTGCAGAAGACCTGCCGACCGGTCGGTATGGACAGTCGAGGTATCCCCGGGTAGAGATGGGTCATGCGAATCGCCGTCACCGTCTTCCTCACCGACGAGACCATCACCCCGACCCGGCTCGCCCGTGAGCTGGAGCAGCGGGGCTTCGCCGGGCTGTACCTGCCCGAGCACACCCACATCCCCGTCGAGCGGACCAGTCCGTACCCGGCGGGCGGCGAGCTGCCGCCCGAGTACGGCCGCACCCTCGACCCCTTCGTCGCGCTCGGCCAGGCCGCCGCCGTCACCGAACGCCTCGGTCTCGGCACCGGCATCACGCTGGCCGCCCAGCACGACCCGATCGACCTGGCCAAGCAGATCGCCACCCTGGACCACCTCTCCGGCGGCCGCTTCACCCTCGGCCTCGGCTTCGGCTGGAACGTCGAGGAGGCCGCCGACCACGGCGTGGAATGGCGGACGCGGCGTGAGCTGGTCCGGGACCGGATGGCGCTGATGCGCGCGCTGTGGGCGGAGGAACCGACCGCGTACGAGGGTGAGTTCGGCAGCGTACGGGCCAGCTTCGCGTACCCCAAGCCGGTGCAGAAGCCGCGCGGGTCGGTCGTCGGGCCGCGCACGCTCATCGGCGGTGCCGCCGGGCCGAAGCTGTTCGCGCACATCTGCGAGTACGCCGACGGGTGGCTGCCCATCGGCGGGCGCGGCCTGTCCGAGTCGCTGCCCCTGCTGCGCGCCGCATGGGCCGACGCGGGCCGCGCCCTGGAGGCCTTGCAGGTCGTGCCGTACGCCGTCCACCCCACCCCGGGCAAGCTCGCGCACTACGCGGAGCTGGGCATCGAGGAGGTCGTCGTACAGCTGCCGCCGGCCGGGGAGGCGGAGGTGCTGCGGGCGCTGGACGGGTACGGCGGCTTCCTGGACTGACCGCCCGGACCTGATCACCTCGACCGTATGCTCGAAGGATGACGACTTCCGCGACTTCCGGAACTGGACCCACCGAGAACTCCCTGCGTCGCGCCCTCAAGCGCGCCCGGGACGGCGTCGCGCTCGATGTGACGGAATCTGCGGTTCTGCTACAAGCCCGCGGCGAGGCCCTCGAGGACCTCGCCGCGTCCGCCGCCCGGGTGCGGGACGCGGGCCTGGAGGCGGCCGGCAGCCCCGGCGTCATCACGTACTCGAAGAGCGTCTTCATTCCCCTCACCCGCCTGTGCCGGGACAAGTGCCACTACTGCACCTTCGTCACCGTGCCCGGCAAGCTGCGCCGGGCGGGACACGGGATGTTCATGTCCCCCGACGAGGTCCTCGACATCGCCCGGCGCGGCGCCGCGCTGGGCTGCAAAGAGGCGTTGATCACCCTCGGCGACAAGCCCGAGGACCGCTGGCCGGAGGCGCGTGAATGGCTCGACGCGCACGGCTACGACGACACCATCGCCTACGTCCGCGCCATCTCCATCCGCATCCTGGAGGAGACGGGCCTGCTGCCCCACCTCAACCCCGGGGTCATGACCTGGACCGACTTCCAGCGGCTGAAGCCGGTGGCCCCGTCCATGGGCATGATGCTGGAGACGACCGCTGAAAGGCTCTGGTCCGAGCCCGGCGGTCCGCACTACGGCTCCCCGGACAAGGAACCCGCCGTACGCCTGCGCGTCCTGGAGGACGCCGGGCGTTCCTCCGTCCCCTTCACGTCCGGGCTCCTCATCGGGATCGGCGAGACGTACGAGGAACGCGCCGAGTCCCTCTTCGCGCTGCGCCGCGTTTCCCGCTCGTACCACGGCATCCAGGAACTGATCATCCAGAACTTCCGCGCCAAGCCGGACACCGCGATGCGCGGCATGCCGGACGCGGAGTTGGACGAGCTGGTCGCCACGGTGGCGGTCGCCCGGCACATCATGGGCCCGTCGGCCTGCCTCCAGGCCCCGCCGAACCTCGTGGATGCCGAGTACGAGCGCCTGATCGGCGCCGGCATCGACGACTGGGGCGGCGTGTCGCCGCTGACGATCGACCACGTCAACCCCGAACGCCCCTGGCCGCAGATCGAGGAACTCGCCGAGAAGTCCCGCGCGGCCGGCTTCGAACTGCGGGAACGTCTCTGCGTGTACCCGGAGTTCGTCACGCGCGGCGAGCCCTGGCTGGACCCACGACTGCTGCCGCACGTCCGCGCGCTGGCGGACCCGGAGACCGGCCTCGCCCGCCCGGACGCGGTGGTGGAGGGCCACCCGTGGCAGGAGCCGGAGGAGGCGTTCACGGCGTCGGGCCGAACGGACCTGCACACCACGATCGACACCGAGGGCCGTACCGGCGACCGCCGGGAGGACTTCGACGTCGTCTACGGCGACTGGGAGGCCCTGCGCGAGGCGGCCGCCCCCGGTATGACACCGGAGCGCATCGACACGGATGTGCGTGCGGCGCTGCGGGTGGCGACCGACGACCCGACCCGGCTGACCGACGAGGAGGCGCTGGCGCTGCTGCACGCGGACGGGCCGGCGCTGGACGCGCTGTGCGCGGTGGCCGACGACGTCCGTAAGTCGGCGGTCGGCGACGACGTCACGTACATCGTCACGCGGAACATCAACTTCACCAACGTCTGCTACACGGGCTGCCGCTTCTGCGCCTTCGCCCAGCGCCGCACGGACGCCGACGCGTACACGCTGTCGCTGGACCAGGTGGCCGACCGCGCCCAACAGGCGTGGGACGTGGGCGCGGTCGAGGTCTGCATGCAGGGCGGCATCCACCCGGACCTGCCCGGGACGGCGTACTTCGACATCGCGAAGGCGGTGAAGGACCGGGTCCCCGGCATGCACGTGCACGCCTTCTCCCCGATGGAGGTCGTGAACGGCGCCACGCGCACCGGCATGTCGATCCGCGAGTGGCTGACGGCGGCCAAGGAGGCCGGCCTCGACTCCATCCCCGGCACGGCGGCGGAGATCCTCGACGACGAGGTCCGCTGGATCCTGACCAAGGGCAAGCTGCCGACCGCGACTTGGGTCGAGGTGATCACGACGGCGCACGAGCTGGGCATCCGGTCGTCGTCGACGATGATGTACGGCCATGTCGACCAGCCCCGCCACTGGCTCGGCCACCTGCGCACCCTGTCCGGCATCCAGCAACGGACGGGCGGCTTCACGGAGTTCGTGACGCTGCCGTTCATCCACACCAACGCGCCGGTGTACCTGGCGGGCATCGCGCGCCCCGGCCCCTCCGTGCGGGACAACCGCGCGGTGACGGCAATGGCCCGCCTCCTCCTCCACCCGCACATCCCCAACATCCAGACCAGCTGGGTGAAGCTGGGCACGGAGGGCGCGGCGGAGATGCTCCGCTCCGGTGCGAACGACGTCGGCGGCACACTCATGGAGGAGACGATCTCCCGCATGGCGGGCTCCTCCTACGGCTCGTACAAGTCGGTGCGCGACCTGGTGGCCGTAGCCGAGGCGGCCGGCCGCCCGGCGAAGCCGCGGACGACGCTGTACGGCGAGGTGCCGCAGGAGCGGCAGCGGGCGGCGGCGGCCTCGGACGGGCATCTGCCGGAGTTGCTGCCGGTGCTGGACTGAGGGATGGGGGCTCGGCCCCCCCACAGTACGATGATCCGACCCCCGGCACCGGGGGTCGGAGACTGAGGAGATGCGTGCCCGTGCCTGCCCGACGGCTTCCCTCGTGGGCCTGGGTCACCGGCCTGACCGTGGGGGCGATCGCGGGGGTCGCCGTCCTGACCGTCCAGGCCGAGCAGGGGCCCCGGCCCACGGCCACGGCGGCCCGGCCCGGCCCTTCGGCGTCCGCGAGCGCGCAGCCCTCGGTCGCGCCGACGGAATCCCGGCCCGCCGCGGTACCGGACGGCTCCGGCACCGGGCGACGCATCGTCTATTCCCTCGGTGAGCGGCGCGTATGGCTGGTCGACGCGAGCGACAGCGCCCGCCGTACGTTCACCGTGTGGCCCGGCACGGTCGCCCCCGACCCCGGCACGTATACGGTCGGGACGCGGACGGAGGAGGCCACCACGGGCTCCGACGGCGTGGAGATCGAGCACATCGTGTACTTCGCCGCCAAGTCCGGCGTCAACATCGCCTTCTCCGCCGCGGTCGACGGCTCGTCGCCCCCACCGGCCGCGTCCGGCGTCCAGACCGGCGGCATCCGCATGAAGACGTCCGACAGCTCGGCGCTGTGGACGTTCGGGACGGCGGGGACGACGGTGGCGGTGGTCGAGTAGCGGGCCGTTCCTGCTCTTCAGTACAGGATCGAGGGCAGATAGGCGCCTTGGGGAGCGCTGTAGAGGCCGGTGGTCATCACGGTCAGGGGCCCCGTCACGCGGAGTCCCCGCTCCAAGCACCACCGGAAGAGCTCGGGATTGGTCATGGGGATCAGGACGCCGGATCCGCCGAAAGCCTCGGCTGCTGAGATCAGCGCCTTCAGGTCCTCGTTGCTCTCGCCGACCGCGTGGGCGAAGAAGGCCAGGTCAGTGGCGTAGCCGCTGATGCGGTGCGCATGCTCGACCACGAGTGCGGTGCCTTGCCGGAGGGCATCGGTCAGCTCCCCGGCGCGGTCATGCCCGTGGATCCGCCGGCACAGAGCGTTGCAGGCATCCGCGTCGCCATCGGTCGCGTGCCGCACCCGGTAGCCGTCGACCTCCTCGTCGGGCGGAGTGCCCTGCATACAGGCGACCACGTCACGCACCTGGAAACCCAGCTTGACGTACAGAGAGAGGGAGCGTCTGTTGTAGGTGGCCTGCAACAGACGAACGCCGGGCGCCCCGCGCTCCTCAGCACGACGCATCACGTCCAGCATGAGTGCGCGTCCCACTCCCTTGTCCTGCAGGGCGGGAGCGACGGTGAGGGGGCCGACGCCGGCGATCGGCGAGCGTTCATCGAGGAAGTTACTGGCCACGACCTGGCCGTCGGATTCGGCCACCACCGAGTAGAAGCCGGGATGGCCCAGGAGCATCGACACCACCCCGACCGCGGCATCGGGAGCGGGGAAGTCCGTGGGAAAGGAGTGCTCGGCCGAAATATCCCGGAACGCCTCGAAACAGATGCGCCCGCACGCCTCAGCATCCTCGGGCATACCCGGCCGCAGCCTGAGACCCATACCGAATCTCCCGTCCTGATCCCCTTTGGAGCAAGCCTCAGGCGCGGCTCGGTAGCGCGCAACCTGTGCACCGCTACTTGCGGTGGCGCACCGCGAATGCCCTGCCGGATGCCATGGTCACAGCTCAGCGTTCTGCCGCGAACCTTCCCGTCATGCGGGTGGAACACGGGAGGCAGGGACCTCAAAGACGAGTTCGAGACCGTCCTCCTCATCCCACTGCTCTCCGACCTCGACGAAGCCGAAGCCCGCGATCGTGGCCAGGGATGCCACGTTGTCGGGGCTGATCGTCGCCCGCACGGTTGTGACTGCGGTTTCCGCTGCTGCCCGGCGAAGCAACTCGATCAGCGTGGATCGGGCATATCCCTGGCGACGGAAGTCGGGAGCGACGGAATAGCCGATCTCGACCATGCCGACCTCATCGGGCGGTCCGTGGAACCCGGCATGTCCGACGACGAGACCCTTGTCGCCGACGACCGCTTGCCGCACCATCCACCGCGCATGGCCGGGATCGGCGGCCATCTGGTCGAGCCGGAACTGCCACAGCCACCGTGCTCTGTCGGTCACGAAGTACTCGGTCAGCGAAACCCCGGCCATCCTGCTGGCTCCGGACAGGTCTCCATCCAGCAAAGCGGACATCACCCCGCCGGACAGCTCGACAAAACGGATACGTCTCGGGCTCCGCGTGAGCAGCCTCAGGTGATCGGCTTCATCTGTCACCTGCGAATGCTCGCCGACTGACCCGAAGGCGTCCAGCGATTTCGAAGCGGTCCGGCAACCAGCCCGCGACATCATCCACCACCACAACCCCACCCGGTGAACGCCCCCAGTCACGGCACCAGGGGCATCTTCCGCGGACGGGGAGATTGTGCGGGTGGAGACGCGTGTCGATCGGCGGCCATGGCCCCTATCGGGATCATCAGCTGTCAAGTCCCGAATTTCAGCGGCATGACGCGATTCGTCTGCCAGGGCTTACTTGAGACATGGGCCCACGCAGAGCAGCCGGCCCACCCGCATCGTCCGGAACGACCTTGGCGATGCGACGTACGGGACATGTGTCCCGCCGGAGAAAGGCCCGTGAACTGACAGGGCCGTTCGGCAAACCCCCGACCTTTCTCGCTGGAGGAGAATTCCCATGCCCCGCACCTCTCGGACGCAGCGCCTTCTGGTGGCTACCGCCTCGACCGCCCTGGCTGCAGGAGGTGTGCTGATGCCCACCAGTGCGTTCGCCGCCCCGGCGACGCCGCATGCCGGCACCGTGACCACGGCTGCAGTCGACCACGGTGGCCACGGTGGCCACGGTGGCCACGGTGGCCACGGCGGTCACGGCGGTCACGGCGAGCACAAGAAGTACAAGAAGTACAAGAAGTACAACAAGTACAACAAGTACAAGCGCCACGGCAGCACCAAGCCTGGTAGTGGGAACGGCTCCGTCACCATCGTCGTCATCGGGGACAACAACACCGTCAACGGCAACGGGAATGGCAATGTGAACGGCAACATCCAGTCGAACTCGATCGTGGGCAACGACAACGACGGCAACACCCAGTCGAACTCGATCGGCTGAACACGCCACACGTGCTGATCGGCCTTGACGACGGAACCCGCCACAGGATCGTGGCGGGTTCCGTCGGGTTATGCGACGCGGCCTTCCACTCCGGGTCGCAGGCCCGTCCGCGTCGGTCACGCGGGGCGGCAGTGGTCCGGCGCCGGACGGTGTTGAGCATCTTGTTGGCGAGCTGGACCACGTGGAAGTGGTCGACCACGATCGTGGCGTGGAGTAGCCCGGTACGGATCGCGGCCCGGTAGCCGGGGGCCATGTCGATCGCGACGTAGCGGATCTGCCGGCGCCAAGGCAGCGGCGTCGTGGCGAGCCAGGCCGGCACGTCGGAGGGAGCGCGGCCCTCGACCTGCCCGAGTAGGCCCTGGACGCCGAAAGCGTCCACGAAGCCGGTGTGCCGGCGGTCGGCTGCGGGCTCCCACCGGCCGGTTTGCGGGTTCTGGCGCCATTGCATGCGGCCCCGGCGGGTCTCGTCGATCCCGAGTACCTCGACCGGTTCGAGGGCCGCAGCCGTCACAGCCTGCCCGGCGGCGCGGAAGGCGTCCATCACCGTGGGCCAGGACAGGCCCAGGTCCCGGGCCGCCTGGACGACCATGGAACCCGCGTCACGCACCCGCCGCCCGGCCGCGTTCCACAGCCGCTCGGTGATCCTCGCCCGGCCGGGACCTGGCTCACCTGCTCGGTGAAGCTCCGGCGTGGGCAGGCAGGCTCGGTGCAGTACCAGCGGCGCTTGCGCCACACCAGCTCCAGCTTCCGTTCGCCGAAGGGCAGATCCCGTGGGCGCGTCTGCACGAAGCCTTTGACGCGTACGGCGAACACCCCGCAGGAGGGGCAGGCCCGTGCGGCCTCGTCCGCGGTGGTCGGGTACACCCGCCGGATGCCGTCCGCGAGCCGCTCGACCTTCTCAATGGCCAGGCCGTTGAGAGGACGTTTTCATCGGTTTGCTCTGCATATAGGTGTTCTGTTGGCCGCCAGGGATGTGGAGATATTTATTGTTTGCCCCGGATCCTCTCCAGAGTGATCCGGTTGCCGTCCCCGCGTATTTACCTGTTTCATTCCGATAGGCCCTGTTCGGTTCGAAAATGCCGGGACCGTCTTCGCCCTGTCGCCCGATCGAGCGATAGGCCCACAAGGTCGCGGACCGTATCAGTGTGGTCATGGCCTCACAGCCGCCACGCAAGGCGTATCCGAGCGACCTGTCCGATGCCCGCTGGGAGTTGATGGAGCCGGTCCTGACCGCGTGGCGGGCCGAGCGGCAGAAGACCTCGCTCAATCTGGGCGGCAAGGTCACGGACCTGCGGGAAGTCATGAACGCGATCCTCTACGTCAACCGCACCGGCATCGCCTGGCGTTACCTGCCGCACGACTTCCCGCCCCACACCACCGTCTTCGCCTGCTTCAGCTCCTGGAGTGGCGACGGCATCATCGAGAAGCTGGGCGTCCGCCTGCACCGCCTGGTCCGCGAGAAGGAGGGCCGCGATCCCGAGCCGACCGCTTGTGTCATCGACTCGCAGTCCGTCAAGACCGCCCACGCCGTGCCCGCCGCCACCCAGGGCACCGACGCCGGAAAGAAGATCGTCGGCCGCAAGCGCAGCATCATCACCGACACACTCGGCCTGTTATTGCTGGTCACGGTCACCGCGGCCGGCATCTCCGACAACGAAGCCGGCAAACAACTCCTCACCCGCCTCGCGGCCACCCACCCCACCATCACCAAGGCCTGGGCCGACACCGGCTACAAGACCCAGGCCGTCGAACACGGCGCAAAACTCGGCATCGACGTCGACGTCGTACCAAGGAACACACAGGGCAAAGGCTTCTCCGTGCTGCCACGACGCTGGGTGGTGGAACGCAGCTTCGGGTGGATCATGATGCACCGCCGACTTGCCCGCGGCTACGAGACGAAACCCGAACACTCCGAGAGCATGATCCGCCTCGCAGCGATCTCCACCCTCGCCAAACGCGCAACCGGCGAAACCACCCCAACCTGGCGAGACGTGTAAACCCCAATCACCCGCGAACTGCACGAACCAGACGTCCTCTCAGCAGGTCGTGCTGTCTCAGGGATCCCGGAGACGACGGAACCCGCCACGATCCTGTGGCGGGTTCCGTTGTCAAGGCCGATCAGCACGTGTGGCGTGTTCAGCCAATCGAGTTCGACTGGGTGTTGCCGTCGTTGTCGTTGCCCTCGATCGAGTTCTCCTGGGTGTTGAAGTCGTTGCCGTTGCCCTTGATCCGGTTCTTCTGCTCGTTGAAGTCGTTGCCGCTGCCCTTGATCCGGTTCTTCTGCTCGTTGAAGTCGTTGTCGCCGCCCTGCACCACGCTCACCGCAGCGTTCGGCGTCTGAGGCACCGCCTCGGCGCTCGCCACGCCAACCGTTCCGGCGAGAATCGCAGCAACGCAAGAACCGCCGACGATGTGGAGGACGCGTACGCGCATGTTTGCAGCCATGATGTTTTCTCCTTGAGTGAATTTGATTCGCTTTTTGAAGTGCGGCAAGCCGAGATTTCTACTTGCCTTTTGCGCCACCTGGATGCGGCGCGCCGGCGATTCGCCTAAAACCACATTCACCCATCGCAAGAAACAAGCAAAGCTACTGAATCTCGGGGCTTGACAGGCTCAATACGGGAAGTTACATTCCCCGGCCTTTCGGTGTCGGCTGTGAAGCAGGGCCCGGGGAGAGTCCTGATCGTCCGGTCAAACCGGTGACACTGCTCGCCGTGGGCGTGTGCGCAATGACGTGCGCGGGGCGCACCTCGCTGACGGCGATTGCTGAGTGGGTCCGCCGCTGCGGCCAGGACGTAACCGGCCCGCCCCGGCTGCCCGTTCGATCCGTTCGCCGGTCTCTTCCGGGCGCCGGGCGAACGGGCCCTGCGCGACGTGTTCGCCCGGGTGGACCCGGGCGCGTTGACCGCGGCCGGATTCGCGCGCCCGGCCGCGCTGACTCCCGCGCCCGCCAGGCATGCTCGGCCCTGACGGCGTCCCCGGGCGTGAACAGCGCCGCGCCCATCGGGCGCGGCCCACCGCACGGGCGAGCAGCCACCACCGCGCCGCCAGACGTTCGCGGCGGACAGCAGTGCCTGCGCGGGGCGGTCCGCGCCGACGGCAGCCGGGCATTCGCCATGACCGCCGCCCCCCACGGCGAGCTCTCACCACCGCCCTGCGCGAGCTCGGCGCCAAGACGAACGGAATCCCGAAGTTCGCCCCGCTGCTGGATACCGTGGACGACACGGACCTGGCCGATGCCACGGTCACCGTGGACGCCCCGCACGCGCAGAAAGAGCACGCCCGCTACCTCGTCGAGGACCGCAAGGCCCACCCCGTGCGGGCCGAGCGTCTGCGGGAGCTGGAGCGAATCGTGGACAGCGGCGACCAGGACCCGTCCGACGCGGTCGCCGAGATTCGGGTGATCCGCGAGGCGGCGGAGGCAGAGGCAGTGACGTGGTACGGCTCATAATAGATCGTTTGTGACTACTTAGGTCAGGCCTCGCATATCGATCCGCCCCCTGATCCGACCGCCCCCGGTCGAATACAGTGCTGAGCTGTCGTACGTACGGACGGTGCCCTCGGGAGGTCTGGTGGACGCGACAGCCGGCGCCGTCTGGGGCCGTACCGAGCAGCAGGACTTCCGCAGTCGGGTGCGTGGCACGCTGCTCGGCGTGGCCGTCGGGGACGCGCTCGGTGCGCCGGTCGACGGGCTGACGCTGGACGGGATACGGGAGGTGCACGGCGCGGAGGGAGTCGTCGATCTTGCGCCCGCGTACGGCAGGCGTGGCGCCGTGACCGACCGCACCCAGCTCACGCTGTTCACCGTCGACGGGCTGATCCGCGCCCAGGTGCGCCGGGACACCGGTGCCTGGCATCCGCCGACCGACCTGCACCGGGCGTATCTGCGCTGGGCCGCCACCCAGCGGGACTGGGGACCGGACCTGCGTCGCAAGGACGACGGCTGGCTGGCCCGCGAGGAGTGGCTGTACGCCCGCCGCGACCCGGCCCGCGCCCTGCTGCTGGGCCTCGGCGACGAGGTCATGGGCACGCTGGATGTGCCGAAGAACCCCGGTGAGGCCGGCCCCGAGGCGGCGGCCCGTTCCGCGCCGTTCGGACTGCTCGTCGGCTGGGAGCCGCAACTGGTCGTGCAGCTCGCCGTGGAGTGCGCCGCCCAGACCCACGGCCACCCCACCGCCTACCTTGCGGCGGGCGCGTACGCCGTGATCGTGCATGCGCTGGCGCGGGGCGACAGCCTGGACGGTGCCGTGCAGCGGGCGCTCGCCCTGCTCGCCGCGCGTCCGGGGCATCAGCCGGTGTCGGAGGCGTTGCAGCACGCGCTGGGCGCGGTACGGCAGGGGATCCCGTCGCCGGCGCGGGTGGCCGACCTGGCGGGGGAGGGTACAGCGGAGAGGGTTGTCTCCGCCGCCGTCTATTGCGCGCTGGTCGGTGAGGACGTACGGCACGGGCTGCGTCTCGCCGTCAACCACGACGGTCCCTCCGCCACGACCGGCGTCCTCACCGGCGGCCTCCTCGGTGCCCTGCACGGCGAGACGGCGCTGCCGCCGGCCTGGCTGGTCGAGCTGGAGGGCCGCCCCACGATCCTGGAGCTGGCCGACGACTTCGCCATGGAGATGACCCAGGGCCCGGCCCTGCACGGCCCGGCGGGCGCGTCACCGGCATGGCTGACGCGCTATCCGCGGGCGTGAGTCCGAGCACCCTGTGACACAGGTCAATCCTTCGTCGTCGTACGCACCACGTCGTCCACCGCCCCGGCGGGAGCCGGGACCGCGGCCGCCGCCGCCCCGTCCCCGTCGGTGTTGATCCGCTCGATGATCGCCAGCCGCTCCGGGGTGTCCTCGGGCTTCATGTATCCGATGAGGATGTACAGCACCAGCGACACCGCCAGTGGCACGGACACCTGGTACTGGAGCGGCACTCCGCCCTCGACGTTCCAGTTGATCGGGTAGTTGACCAGCCAGAACGCGAGCAGACCCATCGACCAGCTGACGAGCGCCGCGGTCGGTCCGGAGCGGCGGAACGGCCGCAGCAGGCCCAGCATCATCGGGATGGCCATCGGGCCCATCAGGCCGGCGACCCACTTGATCACCACGGTGATGATGTCCTTGAACGTGGGGGAGTTGACCTGCGTGGCCGCCGCCATGGACAGCCCGAGGAAGACGACGGTGGCGACGCGGGCCACGACCAGGCCCTGGCGCTCGCTCCACGACCGGGCCCTGGCCCACACCACGGGCGCGCAGTCCCGGGTGAAGACGGCGGCGATCGCGTTGGCATCGGAGGAGCACATGGCCATGGTGTGCGAGAAGAAGCCGACGATGACCAGACCCAACAGGCCGTGCGGGAGGAGCTGTTCGGTCATCAGGGCGTAGGAGTCGGAGCCGTCCGGCTTCTGTGACTCCACCAGCAGCGGCGACATCCACATGGGGAAGAACAGCACGAGCGGCCAGACCAGCCACAGCACCGCCGACAGCCGGGCCGAGCGCTCCGCCTCCCGCGGAGTGGGCGTCGCCATGTACCGCTGGGCCTGGTTGAGCATGCCGCCGTTGTACTCGAACAGCTTGATGAAGAGGAAGGCGAGCAGGAAGACCGTCCCGTACGGCCCCACCAGCGGCTTCTCGTGTCCGTCCAGCTCCGGCCGGTCCCAGACGCCGAAGAACCCGCCGTAGTCGCCGAGTTCGACCACGACGGCGACGAACATCGCGATGCCGGCGAGGAGTTGGATGATGAACTGCCCCAGCTCCGTGAGCGCGTCCGCCCACAGGCCGCCGATGGTGCAGTACACGGCCGTGATACCGCCGGTGATGAGAATGCCCTCGTTCAGGGAGACCCCGGTGAACACCGACAACAGGGTCGCGATCGCCGCCCACTTCGCGCCCACGTCCACGATCTTCAGCAGCATGCCCGACCAGGCCAGCGCCTGCTGGGTCTTGAGGTCATAACGGTTCTTCAGATATTCGAGCGGGGATGCCACATGCAGCCGCGAGCGCAGCCGGTTGATGCGCGGTGCGAACAGCTTCGACCCGATGGCGATACCCAGCGCGATCGGGAAGGACCACGTCACGAAGGAGGTCACGCCGTAGGTGTAGGCGATGCCTGCGTACCCGGTGAACATCACCGCGCTGTATCCGGACATGTGGTGCGAGATGCCGGACAGCCGCCACGGCATCTTCCCGCCGGCGGTGAAGAAGTCGCTCACGTTGTCCACGCGCTTGTGCGACCAGATGCCGATCGCGACCATGACGCCGAAGTAGCCGATGAGCACGGCCCAGTCGAGACTGTTCATGTGCCACCCTTCCAGGGTCCGCCTTGTGAACGGCCCGCTCATCGTGAGTGCGGCGACGCGGACACGACAAGCAAGGGGAAGGTCAAGAGCAGGCAAAAATGTTCTGTCGGGTGACCTTCGTTCACGAACATGAACCTCGTAGGAGTGCGGTCAGCGCATCAACTCCCCCGCATTGACCAGCAGCGACTGCCCCGTGATGGCCCGCGCCCGGTCCGAGGCCAGGAACACCGCCGCGTCCGCCACATCCCCGTCCGTGGCCAGCTCCGGCAGTGCCATCCGCCGGGTCAGGCGCCCCAGCACCTCGTCCTCCGGCACCCCCTCGGTGTGCGCGGTGAACCGCACGTACGCCTGCACCGGCGGCCCCCACATCCACCCCGGCAGCACGGTGTTCACCCGGATCCGATACGGCCCCAACTCCCGCGCCAGCGAGTACATCGCGCTCGTCAACGCACCCTTCGACGCCGCGTACGCCGCCTGCCGCACCTGCGACGGAGCCGCCACCGCCGACTGTGTCCCGACGAACACCACCGAACCCCCGCCGCCCTCCTTCAGCCCCGGCAGACATGCCCGCGTCATCCGCAGCGTCCCCAGCAGGTTGACGTCGATCACCGACAGCCAGGCCGAGAAGTCGGCGTCCTCCAGCCCGCCGAAGTAGCTGTCCCGGGCGGCGACATGGACGACCGCGTCGATCCCCCCGAACCGCTCCCGCGCCAGCCCGGCCAGTTCCTCGCACTGCCCCTCGTCGGTGATGTCGGTCGCCCGGTACGCCGTGTGCGCCCCGTGCGGATCGATCGCTGCCGCGCTCTTGGCGAGGTTCTCCTCCGTCCGCGCACCCAGCACCGCGTTCCCGCCGTCCCGTACGACCGCCGCCGCGACCTGGTGACCCAGTCCGGCGCCGACCCCCGAGACGACCACGGTCTTTCCCTCCAGCAGTGACATCGCAGACTCCCGGCTCTGGCGCATTGTCTGACGGGGCGTCAGGGTATGGGGGGCGCGAGAAAAGGGGAACGCCATGGACACCCGTAGCGGGCTGTACGCCGAACTGGCCGCCGTGGGCCTGTACGGCGTCCGCCCCGGCCACGCCCTGATCACCATGGTGGAACCGCATCCGGGCCACGAGTACGCCTACAACCGCTGGTAAATCCGCTGCACCTTTCTTACCTGGGCTTATGGGAGTCGAAGCGGCTGTGACCTGCTAGGACGGGTTGCAGAGGCGATCGGAGGCAGTCAGAGGTAATCGCTCTGATTCGACCCGGGTTCGCCCCGGGCCACTCGGAGGCAAGCAGAGGCAATCCCTCTGGTCTGACACCGGGATGGCCCGGGTCGGGCGGTGTCATCACGGGGGGGCGACCCTGACGGTGTTCCGTTTCGACCTGGGTCGAGCCGTGCTGGGCACTTGGAGCCGGGCATACGAAAGCTTCCAGGGTTGCCGTCCTGGAGGCTTCGCGGGCACCGATGGGAGGTCGGTTCCGGACGCCACCAGTGGTTTTAGCGGGCTTGGGTGGTGTCCACGTCCTTGCGAGACGACTCCGCGGAGGCGGTCCGTTCCCTCGATTGCCGCGAAGGCGCACATCAACGGGGGAGTGGTGAGCAGGTCGCACCGACCGGCTGCCTGTACGCAACGGTTCACTGCCGGAATCCGAAGCCGTGACTTCCGGGCACGGCCCTTACCCAAGGTGATGACAAATCAGTGGAAACGGGTGCTACCAAACGGGTAGTTTTTTCGTCCCAACCCACTCGAAGAGCCCACGATGTCACTCGAATGCTACTTCTTCCAGTGGTGCGCGACCCGTATTCGGTTAAGGGTGATCACGTCGCTACTGCGATTCCCGATGAGCCGGTGCCGTGCCGGCCATCGCAGTTGTGGCGAAAGGAATGTCTCCCCATGCGCATTACTCGCACCTTCTTCGTCTCCGCGACTGTAGCCGCGGCTCTCGCGATCTCCGCCCCCGCCGCAAGCTCTCTTGCCCCGGCTGAATTCGGCGCGTCGAAGGGCAGCGTCTCCCATGGCGACGACGGCCACGACAAGGGCAAGAACGAGAAGGAAAACTACGGCAAGGGCGACGACAACACCCAGACGAACGTGATCGAGGGCGACGACAACGACTTCAACACCCAGACGAACGTGATCGTGGGCAACGGCAACGACGACAACACCCAGACGAACGTGATCGAGGGCGACGACAACGACTTCAACACCCAGACAAACGTGATCGTGGGCAACGGCAACGACGACAACACCCAGACGAACGTGATCGAGGGCGACGACAACGACTTCAACACCCAGACGAACGTGATCGGCTGAACACGTCACACGCGCTGATCGGCCTCGACGAGGCGAACCCGCCACAGGACCGTGGCGGGTTCCGTCGTCTCCGGGATCCCTGAGACCGCACCACCCGCTTGGAGGTCGTTGTCTCCCGGTGTTCCATCCCGTGGATTGCGTTTGATCCCGCGGTGTCGGATCGCGCCAGGAGACGGTGTTCTCGCCGGTGAGGCGGCGGGCCATGAGGTCGGTCATGGCTACCGCGCCCGATGGGCGCGGCGCTGTTCACGCTCGGGGGCGCCGTCAGGGCCGAGCACGCCGACAGGTGCGGGAGTCGGCGCGGCCGGACGCGCGAATCCGGCCGCGGTCAATGCGCCCGGGTCCACCCGGGCGAACACGTCGCGCAGGATCCGCTCGCCCGGCGCCCGGAAGAGACCGGCGAACGGATCGAACGGGCAGCCCAGGCAGGCCAGTTACGTCCTGGCCGCAGCGGCGGACCTACTCAGCGATCGCCGTCAGCGAGTGGTGCCCCGCGCACGTCATTGCGCACACGCCCACGGCGAGCAGTGTCACCAGCTTGAAACGCACCCCGCGCCGATCGCGCGGATCAGGAACCCGGGTCGGCGCATGAGCAGCCCTGGTGGCACCACCATCTCGGCGGGAGAGAGCGAGGGCGCCGCGTTCAGCGCGCGCTACATGATCAAACCGGGCGATCAGGACTCTCGCCGGGCCCTGCTTCGCAGCCGACGCCGAAAAACCGCAGAATCTAACTTCTCGTATTGATCCTGTCAAGCCCCGAGTTTCCGTAGCTTTGCTTGTTTCTTGCGGTGGGCGAATGTTGTTTCAGGCGGTTCGCCGGGGCGTCACATCGAGGTGGCGCAAAAGGCAAGTAGAAATCTCGGCTTGCTGCACTTCAAAAAGCGAATCAAATTCACTCAAGGAGAAAACATCATGGCTGCAAACATTCGCGTACGCGTCCTCCACATCGTCGGCGGTTCTTGTGTTGCTGCGATTCTCGCCGGAACGGTTGGCGTGGCGAGCGCCGAGGCGGTGCCTCAGACGCCGAACGCTGCGGTGAGCGTGGTGCAGGGCGGCGACAACGACTTCAATGAGCAGAAGAACCGGATCAAGGGCAGCGGCAACGACTTCAACGAGCAGAAGAACCGGATCAAGGGCAGCGGCAACGACTTCAATAAGCAGAAGAACTCGATCGAGGGCGACGACAACGACTTCAACACCCAGGAGAACTCGATCGAGGGCGACGACAACGACTTCAACGAGCAGGAGAACTCGATCAAGGGCAGCGGCAACGACTTCAACGAGCAGAAGAACTCGATCGAGGGCGACGACAACGACTTCAACACCCAGGAGAACTCGATCGAGGGCGACGACAACGACGGCAACACCCAGTCGAACTCGATCGGCTGAACACGCCACACGTGCTGATCGGCCTTGACAACGGAACCCGCCACAGGATCGTGGCGGGTTCCGTCGGGTTGTGCGACACGGCCTTTCTCGAAGTGGAACAGGACGAGAGCGGCGGCGACGATGCCGCTGATCCACTGGGGTGCGAGACTGACGCGGCGCAGTGCCTTGAAGCGGGTCTTCAGGCCGGCGTTGGCCTTCGCGGCCAGAGCCCGGATCGCGCCGATGACCTTGTTGAACTGCTGTTGGTCTTCGGTGAGTTTGCCGCCCTTGGGCTTCTTGTGCGGCCTCCGGAAGGAGACGGGTGCGCCTTCGTGGCCGGTGTCGGTCGAGGGCAGCAGCCCGTCGGCGGCGGTCCGGTCGAGTGTCCCGAGCAGGCCGTGGGCGCGCGCACAGGAGAAGTCGTGCTCGCGGCCGGGGCGGACTGGGGAAGTCCAGATCGAAAAGCCGTCGGGGCGGACGGCACCTGGATGTTGCCGCCGTGGTGCTTGTGCTTCCCGGACCACCACAGGTCCACGCCCGTCGTCGGGCCGGGTACGCGGCAGCGATCGATGTCATCCGGCTTGCGCTTTCCCGTGATCCGGACACCGCCGCACAGGACATACGCGGGCTACCCGTTCTGGGTGACTTGCCCCTCTTCAGGCGATATGAAATACCTGAAGAGGGGCCGTAACGCTCGCCGGGGACCCTGCTGGGCCGCCCTGGAAGAGGGAACGCCATGACGGGAGTGCACGAGGCCGCCGGGCGCGTGATCGCCGGGCGCTACCGGCTCCTGCGTCGGCTCGGCACTGGCGGCAGGGGACGGGTGTGGCAGGCGTATGACGAGCGACTGATGTGCGAGGTCGCGCTCAAGGAGATCGTCCTGCCGCCGGACATCCCAGAAGAAGAGGTGAGCGCCCGGATCACGAGGGCCCGCGGCGAAGCGCAGCACGCTGCTCGGCTGCGCAACCACCCCCATGTGGTCACTGTGTACGACATCCTGGAGGCCGACAGCCTGCCGTGGATCGTCATGGAATTCGTCCCCGGCGCCATGGACCTGGACGCGGTGGTGCGCGAGCGGGGGCCGCTGCCGCCTGCCGACGTCGCCCGGATCGGGCTGGCGGTCCTCGACGCCTTGCAGGAGGGTCACCGGCTCGGCATCCTGCACCGGGACGTCAAACCGGCCAACGTCCTGCTGGCCCACCCCGGCCCGCAGCCCTCCCACCCCATGGAGGGCGGCCAGGTGCTGCTGATCGACTACGGCATCTCGCTGGAGCCGAGCTCCGGAGAGCGCCTGACCGCCACCGCGGATTTCCTCGGGACCCCGGGCTTCATGGCCCCGGAACGGGCCCACGGAGAGGTGCCCACCCCGGCCTGCGACCTGTTCTCACTCGGCGCCACCCTGTATTTCGCGCTCGAGGGGACCGGCCCCTTCGACCGCGACTCCGCCATCACCACGCTGAGCGCCGTGCTGTCCGAGTTCCCCACCCCGCCGAGCCGGGCAACGGAGCTGACCCCGGTCCTCCTCGGGCTGCTGGCCAAGGATCCCGCGCAGCGGATGGACGGCGACGAGGCCACCCGGCGGCTCACCTCCATCGCTGCCCAGCCCGGCCCTTCCCCTTCGGTCATACCGTCGGCCGAGCCGGAGGAACCGACCGGCCCGAAGTCGCCGCGCCTCCCGGAGCCGTCCCCGCCGACCGAGCTCCTGCCGTCGGCCGAGCCGGAGAAACCGACCGGTCCGCCCCGGGGACTGCCGCCGGCCGAGCCGGAGGAACCGACCGGCCCGCCCCTGGAACCGCCGCCGCACAAAGGTGACGAGGTCCGGCCGCGGCCCGGCCTGTCGAGACTCGGACGCCGGCGGGCCGGGCTCATCGCGGGGGTGGTGGCGATGGCGCTGGCCGCGGGGGGCGTCGGCATCTACCTGGCGCAGGGTCCAGAAACATCCGTGTCCTCGATCCGGGTTGGCGGCTCCCCGGAGGGGGTGGCGGTGTCCCCGATCGGGGACCGGGTCTACGTGACCAACAAGAGCTTGGGTTCGGTGTCGGTGATCGACACCGCGAAGAACCGCACGGTGGGCGACCCCATCCCCGTCGGCCGCGGCCCGGAGGGGGTGGCGGTGTCGCCGAATGGGGACCGGGTCTACGTGGCCAACAAGAGCTCGGGTTCGGTGTCGGTGATCGACACCGTGAAGAACCGCACGGTGGGCGACCCCATCCCCGTCGGCCGCGACCCGAAGGGGGTGGCGGTGTCGCCGAATGGGGACCGGGTCTACGTGACCAGCTTGGGCTTGGGTTCGGTGTCGGTGATCGACACCGCGAAGAACCGCACGGTGGGCGACCCCATCCCCGTCGGCCGCGGCCCGCAGGGGGTGGACGTGTCGCCGAATGGGGACCGGGTCTACGTGACCAACTTGGGCTCGGGTTCGGTGTCGGTGATCGACACCGTGAAGAACCGCACGGTGGGCGACCCCATCCCCGTCGGCCGCGGCCCGCAGGGGGTGGACGTGTCGCCGATCGGGGACCGGGTCTACGTGACCAACTTCAGCTCGGGTTCGGTATCGGTGATCGACACCGCGACGAACCGCAAGATGGGCGACCCCATCCCCGTCGGTCGCGGCCCGGCAGGGGTGGCGGTGTCCTCGATTGGGGACCGGGCCTACGTGACCAACGGGGGCTCGGGTTCGGTGTCGGTGATCGACACCGCGACGAACCGCAAGATGGGCCCCTCCGTCTCCGTCGACCGCGGCCCGCAGGGGGTGGTGGTGTCCGTGGATGGGCGGGTCTACGTGGCCAACTCCATCTCGGGTTTGGTGTCGGTGATCACGTTCGAGGACGTCTGAAACTCAGGACTGAGCCCGGTCGATTCGGCGGACCAGCAGCATGGCCACCCGCCCGGACAAGGAAACGTCTCCCCTGGAAGCGCGACTGACCCGCGCAGGCGTTGGCACGTTCTTTGTCCGGTGGCCTGCTCGGCGGCGGTCTCCCATGGCGTCTTGCCAGGCGCAGGCCAGGACGGTGCTGGCCTGGGCCAGTTCGCTGTCCGCGGGCAGGGGCCGGTGTTCGGCGATGCCGATGCGTACGCGGCACAGGGGAATCGTGCAAGTGCTTCTGACGTGCAACACCAGGACCCTCAACAGGTCCTGGTGTTGCACGTCAGAAGCGTGTCTCGGGTTTTCGATCAAGCCTTGGACGGCACACTTCGGGAAAGTGTGAGGCTGCTGGTCGGTCACAACACCACCCATGAGGGCCGGGCCTGTCAAGGGGGCGTAGACGGCCCCCGCCTGCGGCTTTTCGGTGGGATGCCGGGGCGTTTTTCCTTGCGGACCTTCCTCGCGGTCTTTGTGGGGGGCCGCCGCGTGGGAGGGGTCCAGTTGGAGCGCCCGGAGCCCCGCGAGGGACGAGCGGGGCGAGGACGAACGAGCTGGACGCCGACGAGCGGCGGCCGAGAATGGAGGCCGAGGAAGCGTCACGGATGTTGGCAGAAACGGTCGTTGTCATCCCCGGTACCGGCTGGTCGGCGGAGTGGTCTCACACACACCCATTCGGCGTCCGGCCGCAGGCCGGCGCCATGACCATGGTGCGGGGATCCGGGTTGCTCAGTCAGGTCATCGAGCGCGGCCACAGGGCCGTCTCATGGTGTTTTGCGAGCTCGCCCGGGGTTTGCGACCGCCTGTGGCGGTTGTCGTGTGCTGCTGTCATCGCGCCCCCCGGTGGTCCTGCCGGGCCGGGACGGCGCGCAGCAGGTGGTAGGCGTGGGTGAGCAGTTTTCGGGCGATCGCGGTGGTGGCGATCTTCTTGCCGCGGCGGCGGGCCAGGCGCTGGTAGGCGGGGGCGAACTGCGGGGACCGCTTGGCGCTCTGTGCGGCCTCGCACAGGATCCATCGCAGCCAGTTGGAGCCCTGCTTGGAGATGTGTCCGTGCCGCACGGTCAGGTCCGAGGCGCGGACGGTGGGGGTCAGTCCGGCCCAGGCGGCGAGCTTGCGGGCGGAGGGGAAGCGGGTGACGTCACCGATCTCGGTGACCATGACCTGCGCGGTGAGTACGCCCACCCCCGGCAGCCGGGTGAGCGCTTTGATGCGGGGGTCGCCCCGTGCGGTGGCGAGCAGCTGCCGGTCCACCGTGTCGATCGGCTCCTTGAGGGCGTCCATCAGGACCAGGAGGTCGTCGACCACGCGGCGCGAGGCGTCGGGCAGATCAAGGCTGTCGAGCCAGATGCGGCCCGGAGCGGTGAAACAGCTGCCGGGACGGTCGCAGCCGTAGTCCGCCAGGACGGCGTGGACCCGGTTGCGCAGCAGGGTGCGCAACCGCACCAGCTGGCAGCGGTGCCGCACCAACGCGCGCTGCTGCCGCACATCCAGCGGGGCGATCCACGCCTCCGGCAGCAGATCGGCGCGCAGCAGCTGGGCCAGGGTGGCCGCGTCGACCTTGTCGTTCTTCAGCCGCGCGGAGGCGATCGCCTTGCAGCGCAGCGGGTGGACCAGATGCGGCTCGAAGCCGTAGTCCTCCAGCAGCTGAACCAGCCAGCCCCAGCCGTAGGCGGCCTCGAAGGCGACCGGGGCGCCGATCGGCAGATCCCCGATCACCGACAGGACCGGTTCGACCCCGTTGGGCACGTTGCGGTTGGCCCGCACCGCACCGTCGTCCTCGACCACCGCGATCTGTGACCGCTTGCGGTGCACGTCGATACCGACGTAGACAGACATCGAGGGCCTCCTTCCTGAGCCCGTACATACCCGGACGATAGGTATCGCCGGGCTGAGCAGGGAAGGGGGCCCGGCCCTCATAGGGTCAGGTCTGTGAAAACGCGAGGGCAGTGGTGTTTGCCTCACCTCACGGCGGGGTGCAGCCCGGCGGGTCCCAGATGATCTTGCCGTTCTTGTCGTAGTGGTAATCCGTGCAGGTCTCGTGTGGTGCCGCGCTCAACGACTCTGCCGTGGCCTTCGGTGTCTGAGGCACCGCCTCGGCGCTCGCCGCGCCCACTGTTCCGGCGAGCAGCGCAGCAGCGAAGGACGCGCCGACGAGGTGTCGGAGGCGCCTCCGGGTGCTTGTTGCCATGATGATCTCCTTTGGGGGTGGATGGGCTGCTTACCCACCAGCGTGGAAGCTCGGCCATGAGGGGGTCAACGGCCATTGGGGACTTGTCGCAGTATCGGGACATTCCATGACATTGGTGACTTTCCGCAGGTCTTCCCTCTTGCCTGCCTCTCAACTGCGGAAGCCGGCTTCCCGCCGTCGGTGACGACGCTCCCGACCTTGGGCTGGCTCACGGCCGTCGTTGCGGCGGTCGCCGGAAGGATGGCGCTCCCGGAGATCAAAGCGGTCGAGGCGAAGACCATGGCGAGGCGGAAGCTCCGTCGCTTGGCCTGTGCGTCGTTGTGTGTGAACGTCGTGGGCCATGGGGTTTTCTCCTCCTGGCACCGAGGGGTTTTCCGACGCGCCCGGGGAATTCGGGGCGATGGCCGGCGGATCGGTTCTGGCCGGGACCGCCTTGCAGGGATGAACCGGCGGTTCGGCGAGCGGCAGAATCCTCGACAACTCGGGACTTGATGGAGCCGGAGGCGTCCGGTAGGAGCCCGCACAACTGCCGCTAGGCAGCACCCGACCTCACTGCGGTGCGGGGCGGCCAGGCGATCCGGCGGCCGGGCGTCATAGCCCGAGGGTGATGGCCAGCCGCATGAGTTCTGCCGTGCTGTTGATGCCGAGCTTGGCCCGGATGCGGCGCAGATAGGCGTCGACCGTGTGCCGGGAAAGCCCCATGCGACGGGCCGTTTGAGCGTAGGTGCGCCCTGCGGCGATGTGCCGCAGGACCTCCTGCTCACGCGGCGCCAGCGGGGCCTGAGCGGCTGTGAGGGCTTCGTTGTACGGCGTGGGTGTGGAGCTCATGGGATTACGGGGACTTTCCTCCGATGGGCCGGCTCGGTCGTCACTGCTCACACTCTGGAAGTGGTTGATATGTACAGAGATGTCGCTATTGCCGTACTTCACGCGGAGAGCTCGGGACGCGGTTCCATGCCGTGCGCACTTTCTGAAGATTTTTCCGGGCCGCCCGGCCGGGGCGGGGGGCGGGGCAGCGCGCCGACCGGCTTCCTGTCGCCTGATTCGCCCGCAGCCGCCTGGCCCCCTCGTGACGGAGTTGGGTTGGTGCTGGGTGCCTCGCAGGATCATGCTTGTCAGTAGGGCCCTGGCCGTGCAGGTTCCCGTGGGGGCTGCGGGGAAAGGATCTAGCGAGGGCGAGATGAGCGGCGATGGAGCGACTTCCCACTCCTCCTGGTGAGCGGCCCGACAGGGCGGACGACTTCGGCGAGTCGGCGTACACGGCCGCGGCCACCGTCAATGCGCAGGGCATCGTGACGGGGTGGAGCGAGGGGGCACGGCGGCTGCTCGGCTACGAGCCCCCGCAGGTCGTGGGGCGCCCCGCCGCCCACCTGCTCGCCGACGCCCCCGGCGGGAGCGCGCGGCGGGCGGCGCCCGGGCGGGACAGGTGGAGCGGCAGCGTGGCGGTGCGGCACCGGGACGGCAGCCGGCTTCGGCTGCGACTGCTCGCCAACCGGCACCCGCCCGGCGGGCAGGCCGACGAGTGGCTCGTGGTGTCCGCCGTGGCGGGCCGGCCCAGCACCCCCGGCGAAAAGGCGCTGGGGGAATGGGTGTTCACCCAGTCCCCCTGCGGCCTGGCGGTCTTCGACACGGATCTGCGACTGGTGCGGGCGAACGCCGCCATGGAGCGCGCGCTCGGCTTCACGGAGACCGAGATGCGCGGGCTGCGTCTGCCGGAGATCGCGCCGCATCCCGCGAGCGAGGAGGCCGACAGAAGGATGCGCCTGGCCTTCGAGACCGGCGAGTCGCAGTACCTGCAGGCCGACATCCGCCCCGCGACGCCGCCGGGCCCGCAGCACGGTCGGCCGACCTCGCTGACCCCGATGAAAGACACGGACGGCCGGGTGCGCGCCGTATGCCTGGCGGCGCACCACAGGGCGCAGGAGCCGCCCGCCCGGCAGCACACGCTCCTGCTGAAGGACGTCGGCGCCCGCATCGGCACCACCTCGGACATCGCACGCACCGCACAGGAACTGGCCGACGCCGCCGTCCCCCGCCTCGCCGACTTCACCGTCGTCGACCTGCTCGAGGTCCCCGGAAGCGGCGAGGAGTTGTCCTCCGCCCTGCTGGCCGGGGCCGTCACCCTGCGCCGCACCGCGGTGCAGTCGGTCCTCGACGAGCACCCCGAGTCCGTGGCCGGGGCGGGCGAGACGACCGCCTACCCGGCACTGTCACCCGTGGCCGAATGCCTGGCCCAGGGCCGTGGCGCCCTGTACGTGATGGCTGACTTCGCCGTCGCCCGGTGGGCGGGCGAGGACCCCCAGGCCGCCCGGATCCGCGAGGTGGGGACACACTCACTGATGGTGGTGCCGATGCGCTCACAGGACACCACGGTCGGCGTGGCCCTCTTCGGCCGTCACCGGAGCCCGGAGCCCTTCACACCGGAGGACCTGTGGCTTGCCGAGCAGCTCACGGCCCGGGCGGCCGTCGGCATCCACAACGCCCGCCGACCCACCCGCGATCGCACCACGACCATGACCCTGCAGCGCAGCCTGCTCCCGCAGACACTGCCCGACCAGGCGGCCCTCGAGATCGCCTCCCGCTACCTGCCTGCCGGCGGCCGAGCCGGTGTGGGCGGCGACTGGTTCGACGTGATCCCGCTGTCCGGCGCGCGGGTGGCCCTCGTGGTGGGCGATGTGGTCGGCCACGGCATGCGCGCCTCGGCCACCATGGGCCGGCTGTGCACCGCGGTGCGCACCCTGGCCGACGTCGACCTGCCGCCCGACGAGCTGCTCACCCACCTGGACGACCTCGTCATCCGCCTGTCCACCGACGAGGCCGTCACGGGCGGCGCCGCCGAGACCGCCGGAGGCATCGGCACCACCTGCCTGTACGCCGTCTACGATCCGGTCTCCCGCCGCTGCACCCTCGCCCGGGCCGGCCACCCCCCGCCAGCCGTGGTCACCCCGGACGGCGCCGTGTACCTCCTCGACGTCCCCGCCGGTCCGCCGCTGGGCCTGGGCGGTCTGCCGTTCGAGACCAGCGAGACCGAACTGCCCGAAGGCAGCCTCCTCGTCCTGTACACCGACGGTCTGCTCGAAATCCGCGACCGCGACATCGACGAGGCCCTGGACAAGATGTTCGCCGCCCTCGCCCGACCCGCCCCGACACCGGAGTCGGTCTGCGACCAGGTACTCACGGCCCTGCTGACCCACCGCCCGGACGACGACATCGCCCTGCTCATCGCCCGCACCCGGGCCCTTCACCCCGACCGGGTCGCCGCCTGGGACCTGGCCTGCGACCCCGCCGACGTCGCCCGGGCCCGCCAGCTGGCCACCGGCAAGCTGGCGGCCTGGGGACTCACCGACGCCGAGTTCGTCACCGAGCTGATGGTCAGCGAACTCGTCACCAATGCCATCCGCTACGGCCGGCCGCCCATCAAGCTCCGGCTGATTCACGAGAAGAACACCCTGATCTGCGAAGTCTCCGACTCGAGCAGCACCACCCCGCACATGCGGCGTGCCCGGATCTTCGACGAAGGCGGGCGCGGCCTGCTGCTGGTCGCCCAGCTCGCCCGCCGCTGGGGCACCCGGCACGCCCCCGCCGGCAAGACCATCTGGGCCGAGCAGTCCCTGACCGGGAGCTGAGAGTGGGGATTCAGGCGACCCGGAAGGGGGTCACCGCAGCTCATCCACGTAGCGGTCCGTCCCCGGGATGGTGGGGATGAAGGGTGCGACGAACGTGACGTCGCCCAGCCCCGAGGCGGTGACTGCCGTGTCCAGGTCCGTGAAGTGGTCCCGCCAGGCGTCGCGTGGGTCGTGCTGGAGGAACCACAGCAGGGTCAGTCGGGTCCCGACCCCCTCGACCTGCTTGACGTAGGTCATCCGGTCCAGGGGCAGCGGCGTCGGCGTGAAGACGGTCACGATGGCCGCGGGGGAGCCCGCCAGCCGTTTCGGGAGGTGGTCGTCGCGCAGCCAGGCGAGCAGTTCCTCGCGTCTGCCGGGGGAGCCGGCGTCGATGACCTGGACGACGAGCCCGGCGTAGGGGTGGTCGAGGGCGTGGATGTCACGCGGGCCGTGGTCGCCGTCGCGGTAGACGGTCGTGGTGTGGTCCTGGAAGGCGGTGAAGATGTGGGTGCGGTCCTGGAAGACGCGGTGGTCGCGGTTGAGGCGCTTGTTGATGCCGACGGTCCACCGCATGTGGTCGGCGTAGCGGCCCGCGGTGATCCAGTAGACGGATATGTAGCATCCCGCCGTGACCGGCTGCGCGACGGCGGACTTCTCGGGGTAGCGCAGGAGCTGCAGTTCGCGGGGGGCCACCCAGCGGCGTCCTGCGTACATCCAGGGCATGGCCATCGCGCCGGCGATGTAGTGGTCGTCCTCGTACCAGCGGTTGTACTCGCGCTCCCGGCCGGGGTGCGGCTCGACCATGGTGATCAGGGCGTGCCCGAGGTCGGCTCCGTAGGGGCCGACGGCGGCCAGTTCCGCGTACATGTCGCTGCGGGTATCGGCTGTGTGTGCCGCGTCGTCTGTCATACGTCCGGTCTAGCTGACGTCACGTCAGATCGGGAGGGCGATTCCGTCCGACTTCGCCCGGAGTTCGTCAAGCAGGTCGGGCTGCGCTGAGCGTCACCGCAGCTCCTGAGGACACGGCGTCCCGCGCGGCAGGTCGTAGGGCGAGGCCAGCCGATACGTCCCGGCCCGCGGAGCGAGCAGCACCGTCCACTTGTCGCCCTCCGCGTCCTCCTCCGTCTCCATCAGACAGCCGTTCACGTTGTGGTACGTCTTCGGGGCGCCGTCGGGGCGGTCCTTGGACGCCTCTGTCTCCTGCGGCGCCTCGACCCCGTTGCCCTCGGCGTCGACGAGCTTGAGCCAGGGGGAGTAGGGGACGCGGATCAGGACCCGGCCCGGCTGTGTCACATGGAGGGTCATCTCACCCTGCTCGGCCCGCTCGACGGTGGCCGGCGGATCGGCCAGCGGTGTCGGGTCGTCGACCGCGAACAGTTGCCAGTTGGCGTCGCCCCAGATCTGCTTGAGATACGGCAGCCCGCGCTGCACCAGCTCGCGCTCCCGCTCACCGCCGTCGCCGTCCGGGTCGTCCTTGGGCAGGACGACGTAGCGCACCGCCCAGCGCTTGAGCCACTCGTGGTAGTTCGCCGAGTTGAGGGTGTCGTCGTAGAAGAGCGGGTTGCGCTTCATGTCGGCCTGGCGGTTCCAGCCGCGGGCCAGGTTGACGTACGGGGCGAGGGCGGAGGCCTCGCGGTGCGAGCGGGCCGGGACCACCTCGACGCGGCCCTTCTCGGCGCCGGCCTCCTGGAGTTGGTTGACCAGCGGCGCCAGCTCGCGTGCCCAGGACGCCGCCGGTGTCGTGTGGACGACGTCGTCGACCGACTTGAAGCCGATCCAGGCGACGAAACCGGCGAACGCCACCACGATCGCGTACCACTTGCGCGACCGCGGCACCGTGAACGGCAGCGCCGCCAGCAGCGCCACCCCGGCGAACAGCATCGCCAGCCGGGTGATGTTCGAGCCGATCTGCGAGCTGATCAGCCACACCAGCAGCACCGCGAGGGCGTACACGGCGGCCGTGATCCGCACGGTCTTCCAGTCGTGCGGGACCAGGAGGACGACGAAGACCGCGTAGAGCAGCGGAAGGGACGCCGACCCGAAGGACATCGGCTGGGTGCCGGAGAACGGGAACGCCCACGCGGACACCGCCACCACGGCGCTCGGCGCCAGCCCCAGCGCCCACGCGCCCGGCCGCCGCTTCTGCAGGAACAGCGCCACCGCCACCAGACCCACGAACAGACCGGCGACCGGTGAGGACATGGTGGCGAGCGCGGCCAGCGGCGCCGCGCACAGCGCCTTCGCCCACCGCTTGTACCGCCAGCGGTACGGCCAGCAGAACACGACGGCCACCGCGCCCAGCGCGAACATCGTGCCCAGCCCGAACGTCACCCGCCCCGACGCCGCGTTGCACAGCAGCGCGTACACCCCCGCCAGCGCCGGCCCGAGCGGCTGCCGGACCGCCCGGCTGCGCACCAGTATCAGCGTCAGCAGCCCCGCGGACAGCGTCCCCGCGATCATCATCGTGGTCCGCACCCCGAGCACCGACATCAGATACGGCGACACCACGCTGTACGACACCGGGTGCATACCGCCGTACCAGGCGAGGTTGTACGCCGAGTCCGGATGCCGGCCGACGAACTCGGCCCAGGCGTCCTGCGCCGCGAGGTCGCCGCCACTGTTCGCGAACGTGAAGAACCAGATGACGTGGAGGATTCCGGAGAGGCCGGTGGCGACGAGGACGGGGTGCCGGGTCAGCCGCTCACGCAGAGCGGCGGCCACCTTTGACCAGCCCGGTCGGCCGGACCCGTCCGGCTGTTCCGCGCGCCCGCGTATTCGCGGGCCTGATCCCCGGCCCGGACCGGTGTCGTCGGTGCGTGTCGGCTCCGCAGTGGCCACCTGTTGGCACTCCCCGTCTCCCGTCTTCTGTTCGCGGCCGTACGTGCCGTTCCCGGCCGGTTCTCGGCGCTGTGGCCGGGGGTTTCCGCGCCCGTTGGGCACGTGGGCACCCTGTCCCGATTCGTGACGCTAGCACGCACCCCGCCGACGAGCCCCCGGAGGAGGGCCTCGCCGACGGGGTGCGCCGGGACTGCGGGAATCAGGCGATGCGGGTCAGCTTGGCCGTGAAGCCCGGCTCGGACAGGTCCGACTGCAGGGCGACCGGCACCTCCACCGCGCCACCACTGCCGTCACCCACGGTGAGCGTGCCCACCTTGGTGCCGGCCTTCGCGGTGTGCGGTACGTCGTCGGAGGCGAAGGACAGCTCCACCTTCAGCCCCGCCCAACCGACCGCGGCGACGTCCTCGGTCACGACGACCGGCGTACGGCCGCCGAGCTGGTCGTCCACATACCCGACGACGTCACCCTTCTTCAGGATCTTCGCCGAGGTCAGGGCGTCCTGCGTGCCGAGCATCGCGGTCTTGCTGACCGCGTTCACGGTGTCGATGATCGGCGCCGTGTGCTGACCGAGGATCGCGCCGACGGCGGTGACCGTCTCGCCGCCGACCTCCTTGGTGGCGGCGAAGAGCAGGTTGCCGCCGGCCGCGGTGGTGGTGCCGGTCTTGATGCCGATGGCGCCGTCGTACGGCACGAGGGTGTTCCAGTTGCGCCACTTCTGGCCGGACGGGTCTGTCCACTCCGGCAATTTGGTGATCTCCACCAGCGCCGGCATCCGCACCAGCTCGTTGCCCAGCTTCACCTGGTCCTCGGCGGTGGAGACCGTGGACTCCTGCAGACCGGAGGGGTCGGTGTACGTCGTGTTCTTCATGCCGAGTTCCTTGGCGGTGTCGTTCATCTTCTTGACGAACGCCTCCTCGGAACCGGCGTCCCAACGCGCCAGCAGGCGGGCGATGTTGTTCGCGGAGGGAATCATGATGGCGGAGATCGCCTGCCGTTCGGTGAGCTGGTCGCCCTTCTTGACGGTGTTCAGCGTGGACTCGCCCTGCTGGTCGTAACCGCCCTCCTTCTCGGCGGTGGCGTCGACCTCGATGTTCGGGCCCTCCTCGCCCGCCTTCAGCGGGTGCTCCTTGAGGATGATGTACGCCGTCATGGCCTTGGCGACCGAGCCGATGGCAACCGGCTTCTGCTCGCCGAAGTTGCCCATCGTGCCGATGCCGGTGACGTCCATCCAGCCCTGGCCCTCGCCGGGCCACGGCAGCTCGGCCTGCTTCCCGTCGAAGGTGTACGACTCCTCGGCGGTGAGCTCGAGCGTGGGCGTCGGCAACGGCCGCACGGCCTGCACGATCGCAAACACGATCGCCAGCAGCAGCGCCAGCGGCGTCCAGATCTTGACTCGCCGTACCAGCGTCCGAAGCGCCGTCTCCGGGGGTGGCGGCGTGTTCGTCAGCTCCGCCAGCAGGTCCAGCGGCGGCTTCGGCGGCAGCGGCTGCTGCGTCGTCCGCTCCGGCCCGACCTGCGGAACAGGAGTGGTCGCGTCCGCGGGAACCCTGGGCAGCGCGGTGGTGGCCTCGGCCGGACGGGGCTTGCGCGTCTCCGGGTCGTCCAGCGGCTTGAGGGCAACGAACTTACTGGTGCGCTCGGATTCGGCCTCGGAGGCGGGGGCGGCCTGCTCAGCGCCCTCCTTCGGCGCCTTCTTGACGTCGCCCAGCTTCAGCATGGTGGTGGGCTGGTCGACGGCGGGCTTGGCGGGTCGTACGGCCCGGAAAACAGCGGTGGGCTGGTCCACGGGCTTGGGGGTGCCACCGGTGCCGTCGCCGTCACGGCCGGACTCGTCGCTGCCGTCGGCCTCTTGGGCGCTGTCGGCGTCTTTGGCGTCCTCGGCGTTGTCGTCGGTCGCCTCGGCGTCGGCAGCCGCTTCTTCGGCCGCCACCTGGGCCGCGTCCGCTGAGGTCTCCTCAGCGGTCTCCGCGGTCGCCTCGTCGGCGTCAGCAGCCGCCTGCTCGGTCGTCTCCTCGGCCGCGTCCGCAGAGGCCTCCTCGGCACCCTCCGTGGATGCCTGCTCGTCGGTCTCCCCTTCGGCGTCCGCAGAAGCCTCCTCGGCGGCCTCCGTAGACGCCTCCCGGTCGGGCTCCGCGCCGGTCACCTCGTCGGCGTCCACAGCCGCCTGCTCGGTCGTCTCCTCGGCCGCGTTCGCAGAGGCCTCCTCGGCCGCGTCGTCCCCGTTCTGCTCGGCGTTCCCGCCGGCGTTCTCCCTGGCGTCCTCGTCCGTCTCCGCGGGAGCGGACCGCTTCTCGTCCGCGGACGTCACCCACGCGGCCACAGCCGTGCGCAACCGCTCGTCACCCTTCGCCTCGGCACGGTTTTGCTCCTCGCGGCCGCCGGTGTCACCGTCCTTCGCCGCATCCTCGGAGAGCTCCCGCACGGAGAGCACCTGCGTGGCCGTATCCACGCGACCGCCCGCGTCGCCCGGCGCGGACTCCCGCGCCACGGCGAGCCGAGGATCGCCCGCCGCGGCCTTCCTGGCCTCGGGAACCGGACCCGCGCTCCCCGACGTCGGTTCTGCCGACGACTCGCGCTGCTTCGACCTGTCGGGGGACTCGCCCGCCACCGATGCCTCCTCCATGCGGCGCACGTACCGTGCGCCTACCCGAAACCGTGGAACAGCCGCCTGGGACACCGTTCCACAGGCCTGTCCGAACCATGTACCAGTGTCCTGTGTGCGGACTTGACCCCTGCGGTAGACGAGAACGACATACCTACTGGTTCCACTACGAACCGGTCACGCACCCTCGACAGACCAATGTGAGAGGGGTCACCCTGTCATTCATCCACGCGGGGAGGCATGGATGGGCAGGAGCCGCAGAACACTTCCGGAAGAGCTTCTGCTGCTGGCACTGGACCCGGCCACGGGTACCACTGCACAGCCGCAGTCGCTCGACCTCGGTCTGGCCGGAGCACAGCTAGTGGAGCTGGCGCTGGCCGGACGGATAGCCCCAGACGGGGATCGTATCGCCGTGGTCGTACCACGGCCGACAGGAGATCCGACGCTGGACTGCGCGTTGGAGTTGCTGCGCAGGCGCGGCGCTCCGGTACGTGCAGTTCACTGGATCGGCGGGCCACGACTGGGGCTCCGCCAGACCTACCTCTCGCATCTGGAGCGGTGCGGCATGGTGCATGCCGTGGCCGGCCAGATGTGCGGGGTGTTGCCGACGACTCGTTACCAGGCGACGGACAACGCCATCAGCCGGGAGATCAGGTCCCGGCTGGATTCAGCGATCCGCACCGGCGTACCGCCGGACCCGCGGACCGCGGCGCTCGCCGCACTGGCCCACGCGGTCGGCCTCGGCAAGCACCTGTATCCGGGCAACGAGGGCCGCTCGTCGCGTTCCCGGCTACGGGATCTGATCCGGCATGACCCGATGGGCGGTCTCGTGGCGCACGCCGTGATGGACGTCCAGAACGGCGTGGCGGCCCAGCCGCGCCGCAGCGCGGCACCGGCCGGTCGAGCGGCCGCCGGAGCCAGGCCCGCGGCGGAGCCCGCCCGCGGGGTCCCGGCGCAGTCACGCCGCGGATCGATGACGCGAGCCGTGGCTCACTGAGCCGCAGTCCCACGGCACCGCACCACAGCAGGGCAGCACGACAGCACGCAGCAAGCAGCACGTCCGCACCACGCACCGCCACGCGCCGCCGAGCCATGGAACAGGGCCCCACAGACGCCCCACAGACTTGGTTCGGGAGCCGCAGCGGTCCGCGCGGGGTGGCTGGAACCCGTCGTTCGGACGACGGACGGGTCCCACCGCCCCGCGCGGTCGCATGTGCGCGGGCGAACTGACGCGTACGCGCCGCATATCCGCTGTTTCCCAGCGGTAAGAAGCACCGTGGTGGCAGTCTGCTCAGCAGCAGATACGCAAAGTGGCAGAGTTCGAGGCATGCAGCCGGAGGTGCACGTCCCGTGGCGTCCAATGTCAATCCCACCGTCAGGCGGCGCCGGCTGGGCCAGGAGCTGCGCAGGCTCCGTGAGCTCAAGGGCATGACGGCCGAGGAAGTGGCGGAGCGGCTGCTGGTGTCGCAGTCGAAGATCAGCCGACTGGAGAACGGTCGGCGCAGCATCAGCCAGCGCGACGTCCGTGACCTGTGCGGGGTCTACGAGGTGGAGGACCACCGGATCGTCGACTCGCTGATGCAGATGGCCAAGGACTCACGTCAGCAGGGCTGGTGGCACGCGTTCGGGGACATCCCGTACAGCGTCTACATCGGTCTGGAGACGGACGCGGCCTCGCTGCGGGTCTACGAACCGCAGGTGATCTCCGGCCTGTTGCAGACGCGGCCGTACGCCGAGGCGCTCATCCAGGGCGCACTGCCCGAGACGTCGGAGGCCGAGGTCGACAAACGCGTCCAGGTGCGCCTGCGGCGGCAGGAACGCATCTGCGCCGAGGAGAACCCGCTGCGCCTGTGGGCGGTGCTCGACGAGGCCGCCCTGCGGCGCGTCGTCGGAAACCGGCAGGTGATGCGTGAACAGCTGGACCACCTGGTCGAGATGTCCCGGCTTCCGCACATCACCGTTCAGGTCATGCCGTACTCGGTGGGGGCGCACCCCGGCCTCAACGGCCAGTACGCGGTCCTGGAGTTCCCCGATGCGGGCGACTCGAGCGTCGTCTACATCGAGGGCGTCACCAGCGATCTCTATCTGGAGAAGCCCGCCGATGTCCAGAAGTACTGCGTCATGTACGAACACCTCAGGGCGCAGGCCCTGAATGTGGACCAATCGCGCCAGTTCATTGCAGATGTCGCGAAAGAGTATGCGGGCTGATGCTCCGCACCCCGTAAGGGCGGCGGAGAGTACAGGTTCGCCCGCCTGAAAGGAAGACTCCTCTGGAATATGCCATCCGGTCGAGTGAATCGCTTCTTCAGGCGGGGAAGTTGGCGAGTAGCGTCGATTACGCCATCGATCAACAACGTTGGCGACTCGTCAACTTGCCAGACCGGAGCAACCATGGCAATTCAGCAGGGCGCCACCCCCGAGTGGACCAAATCCTCATACTCGACCGGAAACGGCGCTTGCGTCGAGATCAAGTCTCCTGTCCCGTCGGCGCTCGCCGTCCGGGACTCCAAGACCCCCGAAGGCCCCGTTCTGGCCTTCCCCGTCGATGCGTGGAACGTCTTCGTGGCGTCGGTCAAGTAACGCCCGTCCAACACCCACGCGCACCACAGAAAGAGCCCTCTCGACTGGCCCGCCGTCCCGGCCGAGGGGGCTCGGCCCTGTCCAGGCCCTGCTCGGCAGGGCCGCCGTCACCTCACCGGAAACGCCACATCGCACACCGGGTCCTCGGCCCCCGCTGTGTCCCAGTCCGCGAAGTACACCTCCCGGCACGGGCCGGCCTGCCACAGCCCCTGCTTCGGGATCCACTCCTCCACCGCCTCGAAGGCGGCCAGGATCTGCGGATGGGCCACCTGCGCCTTGATGACCCGGGTGTACGCCAACCGCTGAGCCGGCTCCACACGGACCTTCGTCTCCCGCGTACGGCCCTGCTTCTCGACCCATGCCCGGGCCGCCGCCTCGTCGGCCACCGGCACGCACGACTCGGCCGGTCCGTCGCTCTCCATCGACACGTCGGAGTGGTACACGACGAACGGCGCCGCCGTGATGCCGCCGCACTCCCGTGCCCCGTCCTCCAGACGTCCCAGCGACGCGCCGATCCACGCCGGCAGCTCGCCCGCCAGCACATGCCGCGTCTCGGTGATCAGCACCTGCTCGGGCACGTCCACCGTCTCGACCACGAACTTTCCGTGCGAGCGGCATGTCCAGCTGGCGCAGGAGCGCCACGAGGCGGGCGCGTTCGATCTGGTCGGCGCGGTAGTAGCGGTAGCCGCTGACCTCGTCGACATGCGCCGGGGCCAGCAGCCCGAGGCGGTCGTACAGCCGCAGCGCCTTGGCCGACAGCCGGGCCCGCGCGGCGAACGCCCCGATGGTGAGCAGCTCTTCGCCGTGAAGGTCCACCACGTCATCCTCCGTCACCGGGCGGCTCTTCCACCCGGTGCGAAGGACGTTCAGCCCTGACCCTGGGGCAAGGTCAACCAGCCAGCTGGCCCTCGACGGCTGCGACGACCTCCGCCGCCTCCGGCTCGGTCTGCGGCGAGAAGCGGGCGACGACCGTGCCGTCCCGGCCGATCAGGAACTTCTCGAAGTTCCAGCGGATGTCGCCGCTGTGTCCCTCGGCGTCGGCGAAGCCGACCAGGCGGTCGTACAGCGGATGCCGTCCGTCCCCGTTGACCTCGACCTTCTCGGTCATCGGGAAGGTCACGCCGTACGTCGCCGAGCAGAACTCGGCGATCTCCTCGGCGGTGCCGGGCTCCTGGCCGAGGAACTGGTTGCAGGGCACTCCGAGCACGGTGAAGCCGCGCTCCGCGTACTGCTCCTGGAGCTTCTCCAGACCCGTGTACTGCGGGGTCAGGCCGCACTTGGAGGCCACGTTCACGACGAGCACGGCCTTGCCGGCGTACTGGGAGAGGTCCGCGGAACCGCCCTGGAGGGAGCCGATCTCGACATCGAGGGGGGATGCGTTGGTGTCAGCAGTCATGAGCGGATGCTAGTGCCGCGGCAGGCAACGTTCGCCCCGTCGCGACGCCCGGCACGCCCTCTCGCCGCACCGGCCGAAAGCCCAAGTACGTCCAGTACGAGGACTTCCGGCCGGCACGCCGAGAGCACGCACCGGACGCCGCTCCTTGACGGGCAAACGTTGCCTGCCGCGGCACTAGCTCCGGTAGGTGTCGGGCCCGTGGCCCGGTCCCGCCGCCTTCACGAGCACCTCCCCGGCCGCCGTGCGCGAGTACAGCACCGACCGTCCCGCCCGCCGCCGCTGCACCAGCCCCGCGTCCAGCAGCACCTTCAGATGCCGCCCGACCGAGCCGAGCCCCTGTCCGGTCACGGCGACCAACTGGCTCGTACTCATGGGTGAGTCGAGGAGGACGAGTACCCCGGCCCGCGCGGTGCCGAGCAGCGCGCCGAGGCTCGCGGGCACGAGCCGGGCGCCGGGGTCGGCGAGGGCGCCCGTGCAGCCGTAGACGATGGCGTACCGTTTCGGGATCTCCCAGTACACCCAGCCGTGCCCCGGCGTGACCGGCACCAGGACGAGTTCGGCGCCGGAGATGTCGCGGGGCGGGTACTCGTGCACGTTCACCTGGAGCCGGTTGTCGCCGAGCCAGCGCGTCTGCCCCGGCTTCAGGGAGTCCAGTACGGCCGCCCAACCGCCCCGGCTCACCTGCGCGGTCCGGGCGACCACGTCCGCCTCCAGAACGCGGCGTCGGCGGTCCCAGTACGGCCGTACGGTCTCCGTCCAGACGTACTCCAGGAGCGCGGCCGCCCGGTCCGGCAGGTCGTCCCGTTCCAGGGCGGCGGGGAGGGGGCCGGGGAGGGAGACGCGGAGGTTGGCGCGGGCCTCGGCGGGGTCGGTCGCACGCACCTGGGCCAGTGTCTCCTCGAGGGGCTCCCCGTCGCAGGGGAGTGGTGCGAGGAAGTCGGCGATCCAGGACTTGCCGAGCCCGGCGCGGACGAGCTGCGCGGTCACCGGGTCGGCCGCGAGGAGCGCGCGGTAGCCGGGCAGGTGGGTGCGCAGCCAGGCCTCCTCGCCGGGATGGGCGCCGGTGCCGGCGTGCAGCAGCTTCAGGCTCGCGAAGGTCTCGGCGAACGGGGAGAGCGTGAACCGGCTGCGGGCGAGGGTGTCGGCGTTCAGCTGCCACCAGCCCATGACCACCCCCGTAGGTTTCGCCGACGAGCGAAACAATAACGATCGCCGCCCGGCCGCTCCGAGACTCCCGTGCATGCGCAGCTACCGCGATCTCTTCCGTACCCCGGAGTTCACCCCCTTCTTCCTTTCCTACGCCGCCTACAACGCGGCCCTGACGATCGGTGGTCTGTCGCTCGCCACGTTGGTCTACCGGGCCACCGACTCGCCGCTGCTGTCGGCGATGAGCATGTTCGGGCCGCAGCTGGCGCAGGTGCTGGGCGCGACCTTCCTGCTCTCGGGTGCCGACCGGCTGCCTCCTCGGTCGACGCTGGCCGGGATGGGTCTCGCCTTCGCGGCCCTCACGGCGGTGTTGGCACTGCCCGGACTGCCGATCTGGGCGGTCTTCGGCGTCGTCCTCGCGCAGGGCCTGATCGCGTCGCTGGGCGGGGGAGTGACCGGGGGCCTGCTCAACGAGATCCTCCCCAAGGACGGCTTTGTGCTGGGGCGTTCGGTGTTCAACATGGCCTCCGGGCTGATGCAGGTCATCGGGTTCGCGACCGGCGGCGCGCTCCTGGCGCTCCTGTCCCCGCGCACCTGCCTGCTCCTCGCGGCGGCGCTGTACCTGATGTCGGCCCTGGGCTACCGCCTGGGCCTGACCGCCCGCCCGCCACGCTCCTCGGGCCGCCTCTCGGTCGCGGCGACCTGGCGTACCAACGCCTTCCTGTGGTCCTCGCGCCCGCGCCGCCTCACCTACCTGGGCCTGTGGATCCCCAACGGCCTGGTCGTCGGCTGCGATTCCCTCTATGTCTCCTACGCCCCGCACGCCGCCGGCGCGCTGTTCGCGTGCGGGGCGCTGGGCATGTTCGTCGGTGACGTGATCATCGGCCGTTTCGTACCGCCCGCCCTGCGCCCCCGGCTGGCCACCCCGCTGCTTCTGCTGCTGGCGACGCCGTATCTGTTCTTCGTGTTGCGGCCGGGGGTGGTCCTGGCCGCCTTGGCCGTGTGCCTCTCCAACGTCGGGTTCGCAGCGAGCCTGGTCCAGCAGGAGCGCCTGATGTCCCTCACCCCCGACGACATGGCGGGTCACGCCCTCGGGTTGCGCTCCGCCGGGATGCTCACCATGCAGGGCGTGGCAGCGGCCATCGCGGGCACGGTGGCCCAACTGACCTCGCCCGCGGTGGGGATGACGGTGATGGCGGCCGCGTCGATCGTGGTGACGGGGTGCCTGGCCCGGAGCTTGCGGAAGGCCGAGGCGAGGCCGGCATCCGTGGAGGCGTGAAGCGGGGCGGCGCCACGCGGCACGGACGGCGGGATCCTCGCCGACGCGAACCACTGACCCGGCCGGCACCTCGGGGTGCCGGCCGGGCCGCGAGAAGGGTTCCGGTGAAGTTACGGCGTCACCTGATTCCCGCCGAACGTCACGACCAGGCGGCCGTCCGCCGCGTAGGACCAGCCCAGGGCACCGGCGTACGAGGAGCACCGGGAGCCGTTCGAACCGGACCAGAACTGGTTCGAGCTGTCGGCGTCACCGACGATCCGGTCGTTCGTCCCACTGCCGCTGCGGCACGAGGTGTTGCTGCGGAACACCGAAGTGCCCGCGTCGAACGAGAAGTTGCGCTCGGTGTTGTCGATGCTGACGTTGTTCGAGACCGTCATCGTGCCGGGGTTCCGGTTGTAGGTGAACCCGTGCTTGCCGTTGTCGTAGGCGATGCTGCGCCGGACGACGTGGTTGACCGGGACGTCCTCGCCGCCGAGCTTGTAGCCGTTGCGGTCGCCGTTCCCGGCCTGGGAGCCGTCGCTGAGGGTGCCGTTCTCGTAGGCGAGGGAGTCCTCGATGGTCACGGCACCGATGGGGCCCTCGTCGGCGTAGGTGTAGAGGTCCCAGCCGTCGTCGATGTTGTTGTGGGCGACGGCGTAGCGGAAGACGTTCCCGGGGCCGGAGGTGAGCTTCGCGGCGAAGCCGTCGGCGTCCTCGCCGTCGGAGTCGGCGTTGTCGTGCGACTCGGCGCTCAGGATGAGGTTGTTGGACGGCCACTGGTCGCGCGGGGTGGTGGAGGCCAGCCGTGAGAGCTGCAGGCCCGTGTCACGGTTGAAGCGGGTCACGGTGCGCTCGAAGACGTTGTTGCTGCCGCCGACGAAGATCCCGTTGTCGCCGGCCCGCTCGACGACGATGCCGGAGACATGCCAGTACGACCCGTTCACGGCGAGCCCGCGGTTGGACGAGGACTCGCTCTGGGCGGAGAAGTTCAGGACCGGGGTCTCACCGGGGTGGGCGGACAGCTTCGTACGGGCGCCGGCGGTGCCGTTGTTGCCGGCCGGGATGGTGATCGTCTGCGAGTGGTTGTACGTCCCGCCGCGCAGGTAGATCGTGCCGCCGGGGGTGATGCGGCTGATCGCCGAGGTGAGCGTGGTGGGGGACGTCTGGGTTCCGGCCGCGCTGTCGGTGCCGTTCGGCGCCACGTACAGCGCGTCGGCGGTCGGCGGCGGGGTGGTGTCGCCGCCCGTCTCGACCTCGAGGTAGTCGATGTTCGGCAGACCGGCGGCGGTGGTCGGATTGAGCCGGACGGTGTTGCTGCCCGCGTTCAGCGACACGGTCAGGGTCTTGGTGACCCAGGTCGACCAGGCGCCCGTGCCTTCGAACGACGGGGTCTGCACCGTGGACCCGTTGACGACCAGGCCGGCCGGGCGCGCGGTGGTGGTTCCGTTGGCGAAGCGGACCCTCAGCGTCGCGGTGCCCGCGGCGGGCGTGTTCACGGTGAACTGTGCGTGTGCGCCGGCCGCGTTGGTGCCGTTGCAGAACCCGCTGCCCGAGTAACCGGCCCAGTCGGAGTCGATGGTGCCGGTGCAGACGGACGGTGAGCTCTCGGCCTCGTACCGGGCGGTCGCGGCCTGCGCCATGGTGCCGGAGAGCGCGACGAGCGTGCCGGTCAGCAGGCTGACGCACATGAGGGCGGCTCTTCGTTGCATCGTTGTCTCCTGGTTGGTCAGCGGGTGCCGTCAGGTTCATGAACGTGAAACGATCGTGAATGAGCTGGGCGGCCGGATCCCGGATCCGGACGAGGAGAATGCACCTGGGGAAAGCGCTTTCTCGGGACGGTAAGGCGGCTGCCGTGAACCCGTCAATAGACGCGTACTTGATCTTTATTCAGGAACATGAACAGTCGCCGCTACCGGGCGTCGTGAGCCCGCACGTCGAGCACGGCCTGGAACTGCTCGCCCGCCTCGCGGAGGCGGCCGGTCGCCAGGTAGGCGCGGCCCAGGCGGGAACGGATGTCCATCTCCAGCCAGGCGATGGCCGCGTGCGGGTTTCCCTCGCCCTGCTCCGCCGTGCCCAGCCGGGTCAGACTGCGGGCGCAGAGGAAGGTGTCGCCGACCTGCTCGACCAGGTCGACTGCCTCACGGAGCAGGCTCTTGGCCGCCACGGTACTGGCCGAGGCGGAGGTGGGCGTCGGCGGCGCAGCTCAGGGCCCTGCCGAGCATGCGCGGTCTGCCGTCCGTCCCGGCGTGGGTGTGGGCGTCGGCGAAGCAGGCCAGCGCCTCCTCGTTGCGCCTGCCGAAGTAGTGGGAGAGACCGAGAACGACGAGCCCCATCGAGGCGACCCAGTCGTTGCGCTGTCGCTTGGCCAGGTCCACCCCCGGGATGAGATGCGTGATGGCCCGGTCCCCTTCGCCCACGCTCAGGTCGAGAGCCCCCAGCCCGACCAGAGTCCGGGCCTCTTCCCAGGGTTCGGGGCGGCGTCGGCTGAGCTGTAGTGCCTCGGTGATACGGGCCGTTGTGGACCATGCCCGGTTCGGGGACGTTCTGCTCGAGCTGGAACAGGGAGCGGGGGCCGTCCCGGGGCCGTCCCGGGGGTGTGCCGGGGCGAGGGGCGGAGGTGAGCCGGGCCGTCCACCAGGCCACTCACCGGTCAACCCGGCGAAAGCTCTCCGCCCTGGCTCAGGACTGGTACGGCTGCTGCTGCGACTGCCCGTACGCCTGGCCGTGTGGGCCGCCGGCTGCCTGCGCCTGAAGCTGCTCCGCCTGCGCCTGGGACACCTTCTGCTCTGCGCCGCAGAAGGTGCACTGAGTCAGGTACTTCGTCGAGACCGGGAACAGCGGCACGAAGAACAGCGTGAACTTGGTGACGCGCTTCCGGAGCGTGTGCGCGGCGGGATTACCGCACTGCCCGCACACGAGCGTCAGTATCGCGAGTTGGTACAGATATCCCTTGGTACCAAAGATGATCACGATCTCGGTCCTTCCCGGGTCGGCGCCTACCGACACAGTGCCACCGAGCGGGTGGCTCACGCGAACCCTGGCCCGACGACGTACCGCTCGCCGGCGCACCCCGAGATGCGCTACGCCGATCTCTGCCACAGGATGGGAGGGATTGACCTGGTCAGGACAGCGATCAGAAGAGGACGACGAGTGGCCGCTGAACGACCTCCGCCGTCGTGGGTCCTTCCCCTGAGCCAGGGCCGTCCACGACAGACGCCGAGGTCGATGGACGCCCTGATGGACGCGGAGTGCGAGTGCGGGCTGCTGCGCCGGATCATCGAAGAGACCCTGGCTCCCGTGGTGATGCTCGACGAGCGGCTTCGCTATCTCTACGTCAATCCTGCGTGGGTCCGGGTCAGTGGCGTCCCCGCCGCCGCGTATCTGGGCCGGCCCCTGGGTGAGGTGCTGCCCGACGTCTCCTGGCCCGACGACGTCCTGCTCAAGGTGCTGGAGGACGGGCAGCCCCGGGAGGCAACCTTCACGGGCACCACACGCGTCCCCTCCCACCTCGGTCGCAGGCTGTGGCGTGGGGTCTTCCACCGGCTGAAGACGCGGGACCGAGGCCTTGCCGTATGCGGGATCGGCGTCGAGGTCAGCAACCTGGGCCGATACCTGGACGACCTCGAGAACGCACATCAGCGGCTTGCCCTGCTGGACCTTGCGGCCACCCGGATCGGCACCACACTCGACATCGAGACCACGTGCACCGAGCTGGCCGACTTCCTTGCGCCCTCCATGGCCGATGTCGCCGCGGTCGGGATCGTCGAGGACGAGTTCTGCGGTACGCCTGCTCCCGGCATGCTCCGACTGCGCAAGACGGCACTCTCCGCCCCGCAGGAACTGAGATGGCACTTACGTCACCTGGGCGGACCCGATGAGTACCTGGACCTGCCGCGGACTTCGGTCACCCGGCGGTGCATGGACACCGGGCGGCCATGGCTGGGCAATCGGGCCACGGACGAACTGATCGAGAAGGTGACGGTCGACCCCGAGAGGGTGAGGATCTTCCGCGCGGCCGGGGTCCACTCGGTTCTCGTCGTCCCGCTGCCCACAGCAGGACGCTGTGTCGGTGTCGTGATCCTGGGGCGGGCCGGTGCGTCAGCGCCCTTCAGCGAGGACGACGTCGCGCTGCTCGCTGCCCGCCAACGGCCGAACTGATGGCCAACTCGGCCCCAGCGCACCGCGCTGGGCGGGGGCGTCGCTGACGCCCCCGCTCACATCTGCGGGCCCGTATCGCGGCCGTTCGCGCCGCGGGCCCGCCTCCGCGGACCCGGGTACACGCCGCCCGCAGCGGAATCTGAACCATCGTCACTTCCGGTAGCCGAGGATGGTCATCATGCCGGACTCGGAGTGGTACTGGTTGTGGCAGTGCAGCATCCACAGGCCCGGGTTGTCGGCGTAGAAGTCGATGACGAGTTTGCGGTGGGGCAGTACGTGGGCGGTGTCCTTGCGGGCTCCGGCCGCGTCGATGCCGGTGAGGGCGAACGTGTGGCCGTGCAGGTGCAGGGGGTGCCACATGTCGGTGGCGTTGATGAGGCTCAGGCGGACTCGTTCACCTTCCCGGACCGGGACGCGTTGCTCGATGGAGTAGGGCTTGTGGTCGAAGCCCCAGTCGAAGTTCTCCATGCCGCCGGTCAGTTTGATGCGCATCTCGCGGTCCGGTTCGTCGTCGCTGAGGGCCACGGATTCGTCCGGCACGAGCCGTCTGGCGGGCACGACCCGGCCCTCGAGCTCGTCCGGATGCACGGAGGGCCGGGGGAGCTTCCCGCTGCCGGTGCGCAGGACTGCCAGGGCGCGCGCGTTCTTGCCCTCGGCGAGCGCGACCAGCGGGAACACTCCGTCCTTGGCGGTGATCAGCACGTCGTAGCGTTCGGCCATACCGAGCAGCAGCGCGTCCGTCTTCGTGTGCTCGACCGGGTAGCCGTCCGTGTGCGTCACCGTCATCTCGTGATCGCCCAGTGCCACCCGGAAGGCGGTGTCGCCCCCGGCGTTGATGATCCGCAGCCGGATGCGGTCCCCGGGGCGGGCCCGGAAAACCGAGGGAGCCTGCGGAAGGCGGCCGTTGACCAGGTAGTACGGGTAGTCGACGTTGCCTCCCTCGCTGTGCAGGATGCGGCTGCGGGAGCCCCGCAGGATGCGGGAGGGGCCGGCGGATCTGTCATGGTCCGAACCGTTGTGTACGTCTCCCTCACCCATGTCCATCGGCTCGCCCTTGCCGTTCCGCAACTGCGCGAGCACGCCGTCCGGGGTGGATCCGGCCACGCCGTCCAGCCAGTCGTCCAGGACGACGACCCACTCCTTGTCGTAGGACAACGGCTCCTTGGGGTCCTCGACGATCAGCGGGGCGTACAGGCCGCGGTCGAGCTGCATGCCCGAGTGCGAGTGCAGCCAGTACGTGCCCGGGTGCGCCACGGCGAAGCGGTAGGTGAAGTCCGCGCCGGGCTTGATGGAGTACTGGGTCAGGCCCGGCACGCCGTCCATGTCGCAGCGCATCCGGATACCGTGCGAGTGCAGCGTCGTCGCCTCGGGCAGATGGTTGGCGAGCGTGAGATCGAGTACGTCGCCCGCGGTGATCCGGACCTCCTTGCCGGGCAGCGTGTCGCCGTACGCCCATGACCTGACGGTTCGTCCGCCCAGGTCGAGGGACGTCTCGGTGGCGGTGAGCGTGAACCTGCGGACGGGGCCGGACCCGCGCTTCTTCTCGGCGGCGACGACCTCGGGGTCGGACGGGTTGACGTATCCCTTGGGCCCCTTGGGGACGAAGCCGCCGCCGCTGTACCCGCCGCCCGTCCGGTCGGTGACCCCGGGGTGCGCGCCGGACCCGGAACAGGCGGTCAGGACTCCCGAGCCGGCCGCCACGATCGAGGCACCGAGCAAGGTGCGCCGCGTATATGTGTGCATGGGTAAATAAGACCTGTCTTGTGGTCTTATATGTGAGAACTGATGCGGCGCGTCTCACGAATCGGGGGCGCGGCCCTTGGGGACGCAGGTGCCGCCCGACAAGGCTCCTCGCTCAAACCTGGTGGGACGAAGCCGACTGGAGGACGGGCGGCGTGTCCCGCGGTCACGGTTCGCCGAGCAGCTTGAGCCCGTACCTGGCGGTGAGTTCGGCGACCCACTCGTCCGAGAACCCCAGACCGTGCTGCTCGCCCAGCTCGGCGCGTCGCTGGAGGAACTCGGCAGGATCGGCCGCCGTCTCGGCGGCCCTCCCCAACTCTTCGAAGAACCCCTCGAAGCCGGCGGGGGAGATGATCTCCAGGATCCTCGCCGGTTCCGGTCCGGCGTTCCAGAAGGTATGCAGGATCCCTCGCGGCTTGATGATGTACGAGCCCGGCCCTGCCGTTGCCTCGTGGTCACCCACCCGGGCGCCGACCCGGCCCTGCAGGACGTATGTGAACTCGTCCTCGCGGCTGTGCACGTGCGGCGGTATGAGACGGCCCGGCTCGATCGGGTGCTCGACGATCGAGAACTGGTTGCCGGTGTCCTCACCCCCGATCTTGAAATCGACCCCCAGGCCCGCGAGCCAGATCGAATTTCCCTCGTCCGGTTCGACTACGAAGCGGAGAGCCGCCATCACGGCCTCCCAGGTGTCGCTTTCGCTACCTTCCGTCATCCTATGCTCGATTCCCGGAAGGTGCCCGGCGGGTCCCCCCATCCCACCGCCCGCCCCGGAGTCCGTCAGACACCCGGACTCGTCACTGGCCCACCCTCCCGTCGATGCACTCGCGCAACAGGTCGGCGTGCCCGCAGTGGCGGGCATACTCCTCGATTCTGTGCACCATCAGCTCCCGAACTGCGATCCCGTCCTTCCCCGGACGCTCGCCCAGATCAGGGTGCTCGGCCAGCGCGGCGTCCAGCGCGGCCTGCTCGCGCTCCAGATCGGAGTACGCAGCGTCGACCTCGGCCTGCTCGGCGACAGCCCTGTCGAAGTCCGCGTCACGCTCGCCGTACAGCTTCGGCAGCGGATCACCGTCGCTGATCCAGTTGCGCCAGTCCCGTTCCACCTCGGCGAGGTGCCGAATCAGGCCGAGCAGCGACATCGTCGACGGCGGAACCGACCGACGGGCCAGTTGCTCCGCATCCAGGCCCTCGCACTTCATCCGCAGGGTTATGCGGTAGTTCGTCAGGAAGTCCTGCAGCGTCGCAAGCTCGCCGTCCGGACTGACACCTTCGCTGTTGCGGGGGTCGTCGTCCGGGTCGGCCCACATGTCGGGGTAGATGGTGGCCTGGCTCCATCGCGCGGGTTGGTCACTCATGCGTACATGCTCGTCCGTGAGGGCCCGAGCTCGCCAGTCAGTTTCGGTCCGGGCGAACGGGTGTGCGCGGCCGTTCCAGCCGGGTACTGCGCCATCGACTTCCACCCGCCAGAGCGGGCGGGGAGCAGGGGGCAAGCCGCTCTAGCAGGTCTGGTGCGCGGGTGTTGGCCGGCCGGCAGGCGGGCCCAGGAAGATCCCGTCCCCCTGAATCACCCCTGGCAGGCCCTATCCGTAGCGATTGCGCTTCTTCGGGTTGAGCGGGCGGCCGTAGGCGCCCCGCATGTAGACCCACTTCAACCGGTATCCGGTCAGCGTCCGGTCGGCGATGGTTTGCGCGCCCAGTGCCGGCCACAGCCCCAGCAATGCTCGGTGGGATGTCTGTTTCGACGAGTTCTCGTGGTGCAGGCATGGCGATACGGTGTCGCGGATCGACTGCTCCCGCGCGGTCGGTCGGACTCGGGCGGCCGGGTGTCACAGTCCCAGGGAGATGGCCAGTCGGGTGAGTTCGGCCGTGCTGTTGATGTTGAGCTTGGTCCGGATGCGGCGGAGGTAGGCGTCGACCGTGTGCTTGGAGAGTCCCATGTGGCGGGCCGTTTGCAGGTAGGTGCGCCCTTCGGCGATATGGCGCAGTGTCTCCCGCTCACGCGGAGCCAGTGCAGGTGCGGGGGTCTCGACGTGCGGCATGGTGGCTGTGAGGCTCATGGGGTTTCCTCCGACGGATCGGCTCGGTCAGCACTGCTCACACCCTCGGAAGCAGGAGGCGCATGCCCGAATAGTGCTATTTGCCCTCTTTTGAAGAGTCTGACCGGGCGACTTCACGACGGTGTCCGCCGACTGTCACAGACGTGTCACGGGGGTACGTCAGCGGGCGCGCCGCAGCGCGATCACAGAGAAGAGCTGCACGGTTGATGTCGGAACCTGATGCCAAACGCCCCGGACCATGATCGGTCCGGGGCGTTTCCGCTGGTGCCCCCCGGCAGTCGTCATCCGGTGCCGTTCGTTGCCTGGCCCGTGAGTCGCTGGACCGTTCCCAGCTGCTTCCAGCTGCCGTCCACCAGGCGGTCGACCCACACGGGACGGCCCTGCGCCTGGTGTCCCTTGAAGGTGTAGCGCCCGAGGAGCCCGTCGCTCACGACCGTGTCGAGGGTGGCCGGGAGCTGTGGACGGATGCTGTCGGCGGCCGGCCGTTCGCCGTCACCCAACACGCGGTCGAGGCCCGCGGCGATCGCGAGCGTGCCGTCGTACAGCTCGGTCGCTCCCCGGTGCTTCAGCAGTTTCTTCAGGTCGGCCGGGGCAGTGCACAGCTTGGGAAACTCCGTGCAGTCGGGCTTCTGCTGCTCGTCGTTGAAGGTGCGGAAGCGAAGGCTGTCGTCGGGGAGCTGCCTGTCCTCCCCGGCGAACATCTCGAAGTCGTCGCCGATGTCGCAGGCCGAGGCGTAGCTCGCGTGGACGGCGATCAGTGTGCCGCGCTTGCGCACGGTCGGGACGATGGTCTCCTCGCCGCCGCCGGCCCTCAGATCGGCCACCGTCACGGCGTCCGGCCGTGAGGTGTCCAGATCCGCTGTGATCCGGCTCGGGGTCAGGTCGTCGGTGCCCTTCTGCGAAGGCAGCGGCAGCGCGGTGAGGCCGGCCGCGCGCAGGCCGTGCCCGAAGGTGTCCTCGTCGGTGTCCGTGTCCCAGTAGCTGTCCGACGCCTCCACGACCTTGCCGACGCCGTACGCCCCCGCGAGGTAGCGGCCCGCCTGCCGTCCCACCTCGGACTCCGGGGCAAGAAGGAGGGATTCGGAGTCCGGACGGCCTGCGCCGTCGCAGGTGTCGACGACGGCCATGTCGTCGGACCAGTCGGTCTCCACGTCCGCGAAGTCGTCGATGGCGCCGACGAGGGCGATCATCCCCGGGTGCTGTTCCAGCAGCTCATGTGCGGGCGTCTGCCCGTAGTCCTGCACCGCGACGACGTTGACGGGGATCTTCCGCTTCGCCCTGCGCTCGGCCTCCTTCAGCGCGGCCTTGACGATCTGCGTGCGGATCCGGGGATCCTGCCCGTCCTCGCCTTCTCCCCAGTGGTACGCAACACCGAGTGTGTACGACGTCGGGGCCGCGGAGGTCTTGTCGGCGGCCGGTGCCTGGGTCCGGCCCTCGTCCTCGGTGCCGTCCGAGGAGGACATGCTCAGGCCGATTCCGGCCGGGATGCCGAGGGCGAACAGGGCGGCGACGGCGGCGAGGACGGTGGTGCGGCGGCGGGGGCGGCGCGGGGTGGAGGGTGGTGGGTCCGTGGGGACCCAGGGGGACTGCGCCGAGGTCTCTTTGGAGACGTCCCGGGGCACCGGCCGTGGGGTGGTGGGCGGCTTGGCATCCTCGGGACCTGATTCCCGTACGGCATCCGGCGACGACGCCGGAACAGGTTCCGTCTCCGGTGCGGGTGCCGGAGCGAGCGCCCGCGCCGCCGCTTCCATGCGTGCGAGTGCCGCCTTCGCATCGCGGGGCCGGTCGTCCGGATCCTTGGCCATGAGGTCGAGGACCAACCGGTCGACGGCGGAGGTGAGTTCGGAACGTGCCCGACTGGGCCGCAGGGGCTCGTCGTGCAGGTGGTTGTACATCACGCCGGCCGCGTCGCCGACGAACGGAGGCCTGCCGACGAGGAGTTCGTACAGGACGCAGCCCACGGCGTAGAGATCGGTACGACCGTCACCCCGGCGCTGGTGGAAGCGTTCGGGCGCCATGTACTGGACGCTCCCGAAGGGAAGCTGCCCGGTGTGCGTCAACTGTGGGTCGGTGGCCCGGAACTCGGTGAACCTGGCGATGCCGAAGTCGACGATCTTGGCGATGCCCTCGCCGGTGACCATGATGTTGGCGGGCTTGATGTCACGGTGAACGACCCCGGCCGTGTGCGCGGCGTCCAGGCCTCGGCAGACGTCCGCCGTCCACCGCAGCGCGTCGGCGACAGTCACTCGCCCGCTCTCCCGCAGGATCTGCTCCAGCGTCCGCCCCTCGACGAGCGCCATCACGAGGTACGGGCTGCCGTCGTCCGTCCCGTGATCGTGTACGGCGACGATGTGCGGGCTGTCCAGGGCGGCGGCGACCCGGGCCTCGCGCCGGAAGCGGGCCAGCGACTCCTCCCGGTCCGCACCGTCGTTCCGCGCCGCGAGGAGAATCTTGACCGCCACGTCACGGCCCAACTCCCTGTCCCTGGCCCGCCAGACCTCCCCCATGCCGCCGGAGCCCAAGAGCTCGATCAGTTCGTAGCGATCGTCAAGTCGTCGTCCGCGCACGCGTCAAGACTTTACGGCGGAAGCACGACGCGGAGGGCGCCGGGGTGGTGGCGGGCCGGGGCAGGGGCACGAAAGCCTGCCCGCTTCTCACGACGCCGCTCGGGATCAGCTGCCCGCAGCAGCCTTGGCGCTCAGGCGGCCACAAACGCAAAGGCCCTTCCGCCCGCAGGACGGAAGGGCCTTTGGCCAGGTTCTCTGTGCGCCCGCTGGGCACTCCTGCCTCTGGTACGGCTGTGGCACGCGACCTCTTCGTCCCGAACTCTCGGCTGATGGTTATTGAGGTATTACTCGTTCAGGTGCGCACCTTGTGCGTGTTTCCGCCATTGCGTCCAGGATTGGACTCGCGATGCGTTCCCTCCTGAAGGTGAAGGACCATGCCGACATATGTCACGTTGCTGAACTGGACCGATCAAGGGATCCGAAACTACAAGGACACCGCGAAGCGTGCCGAGGCCTTCGGTTCAGCGGTACAGAAGCTCGGGGCGAAGCTCCTGAACGTCTACTGGACCGTCGGTCCGTACGACCTCGTGGCCGTTGTCGAGGCGCCCGACGACGAAACCGCCACCGCGGCGCTCCTGCAGCTCGGCGGGGTGGGTAACGTCCGTACCACGACCCTGCGGGCCTTTGGCCGAGAGGAAATGGATCGCATCATCGCCAAGGCCGCCGGCTGAGGACGTGGCAGACGTACATGCCAAAGGCCCTGGCCTTGACAGGTCCAGGGCCTTTCCGCTGGTGCCCCGGCAGGATTCGAACCCGCGACACCCGTTTCAGGAGTGGGATCGAGTCCTTCACGCGTCTCCGCCAGAGGCGCCGACACCCTCGGTCACCCGCTGCCGGCCCGGCCACAGGTCGTCATAGGCGGCGTCCATGAACTGGACTTGCGCCTGGTGTAGTGCGGCCCTGTCAGCGGCATCTGTGTTGGCCGCCTCGGTCAGGCGAGCCGCATAGCGGTAGGCGGCGCCGCGCAGCGGCTCGGTCCCGGCCGCCAGATCGATCTCCGCGTGCGCGAGCCACATGTCCTCCACGAGTTCGGCGAGCGTGCCGTCCTCTTCCCTGTCTTCACCAGGTGGGTCGGCCAATGCTGCCTTTTGCACACGGAACGCGACACCGAGAAACCTCAGGATCACGCCCTTGAGCTCGGCGCGATGCACGGCCGACTGCTCGATGTCCAGCTGCCGGGCACTCGCCCGTGACACCAGGTACTGCCCGAACAGCGACCCGGCCGCGCCCAGCGCGACACCCGCAAGAGACAGCACCGCCGGTCCCAGAGTCCCCCAAGATCCCATGGCGGGAGTCTCTCAGCAGCGCCCTGCCCTTCCGCGGGGACCTCGCATTCATGGCATGGAACGCAGGGTCGGGTGCTGCGTCGTGATCCCCGGTGGCGGAGGCGGGCGAGCGACGGGAGGCGGTGGGGGCCCCGGAGTCCGTGGTCCACCGCGTGGCATGGATACGGCGCAGCCCGGGCTACAGCCCGCAGCCGTACGAGCAGTTGGCGAGCTGGTACCGCAAGGCGGGCCATGACGACGACGCCCGCCGGGTGCTCCTGGCCAAGCAGCGGCACCGGCGCCGCACCCTGTCCCCGACCGCACGTGCATGGGGACACCTGCTCGACGTGACCGTCGGCTACGGCTACCGCCCCTGGCTGGCCGGTGTCTGGCTCCTGGTGCTGACCCTGCTGGGCACGCTGGCCTTCGACACTCGCTCCCCCACCCCGGTGAAGCCGGACGAAGGCGCCCCGTTCCAGCCTTTCGTCTACACCCTCGACCTCCTGATCCCCATCGGCGGTCTGGGGCAGCGGACGGCGTGGTACTGGCCGGACAGCGGCCTCCAGTGGCTGGCCTACGCGCTGATCGCCTTTGGCTGGGTGCTGACCACGGCCGTCATCGCGGGCGTGACCCGCACCCTGCAGAAGAGCTGACGGCGGTCCGCAAAAGATCTCGGGCACCGGGTGGTGGCCTGAGCCATGACCGCTCGGGCCGCGTCGAGAAACGCCGCCGGTTGTCCTCCAGTGGCCAAGGAGGCGTTCGGCGGCCCCACCTCGAATTGGCTACTCGACCAGATGCCGGTGCGCCTTGCTCCAGTCGATCCTCTTGTCGAGTTCGGTCAGGAGTCCCCTGTCAGCCCAGGTGGCCTGTGGCTCGTGCCCCTGCTCGGCCAGCCGGCGCACGAGGTCGGCATTGTCCCGCTGTCTGGCGATGACGGCGTCGACGATCCCCACGGTCGAGTCGAGGCCGTACGCGTTGCAGAAGTCCTCCAGCCGCGAACGGCGGTCGGGCGGCGCCGGGTAGTGCAGCCAGCGCAGACACTCGGCATCGTCGCGGAACGGGGCGACGTACTCCAGTGCGTAGGCCACGTCGTGCAAGCGTGGTGCCGGGCGGGCGAAGTCCCAGTCGATGATTCCCACCGGCCGGTTACCCTGCCAGACGATGTTCCAGGGGCCGAAGTCTCCATGGCAGACGACCTCGTCGCCGCCTGGGCTGCCTGTGTCCGTGGACCAGGTCGCCCCCGGCGGAGGTGAAAAGCTGCTGCAGGCATCGTGGTAGTCGCGCAACAGCCGGGCGAAGTTCCTCAGACCTTGGCCGTCCACGACCTTGGCCCAGCCCGAGGGCCCGGAGTCACCCTCGATGTAGGTAAGGACCTCCCGACCCTTGTCATCGATTCCCAGCGGCCGCGGCGCACAGGCAAAGCCCATCTTCTCCAGGTGCTGCAGCAACGCATGGACGGTGGGCGTCCACGGCTGGACGGGCCTGCGGACAGTGTCACCGATCCGCACCACCCGACGATGGGCACTGTCCTGCATCACTTCCTCACTCGACACGCCCTTCACGCTACCCAGCCCTCTGAAGGCGCGGCACCTCGATCAAAGCTGTCCCGTGCATCATCTTCGACGTGCTGGATGACCTGCCCGTTGCTCCGTCATCCCGCCAGCGTGAGGTTGTGCAGGCGGGCGATACCGAGGCTGTGCGCGTCTGATCGGCGCGTGCAGGGCCGCCGAGGCCCTGCTAATGGAGTTGAACGTGGTCGAGCAGTATTACGCGGTCATGGAGGTAGCTTCCAGGAGTTCCGGTCACTCAAGTCGCCAGCCGGTATGGGATCCGTGGAAGCAGGTCCGTTCGTGTGGGCCGCACCGTGCCGGCCGAGCGGTTCGCCGTCAGCGGCGTTGCGCTGCGACGGCTCCGGTGTACGTCTCGCGTGTCAGGTCCTCCGGGCCGATGCCGAGGTCGGTGAGGACAGCGCGGATGCCGTCCAGGGCTGGGGCCAAGTCGTCCTCGTCGACGAGTGTCTCGACCTCGAGGAAGGTGCCGTCGATCTCGGGGACGCGTACGAGGGTCGCGAGCATTTTGCGGCCGTGTGCTTCGAAGTCGTAGTTCCGGCACCGTTTTTCGAAGGCGATGAACGGTACGTATCCGAGGCCGCGCAGGATGGCGTGCGTCGCTTCCGGGTCCTCGACTCGGGTCTCGTGTTCCGGTTTGGAACCGGAGTTCTCGTCGACTGCGGCGGCTTTGTATGTGAGCACTGTGCGGGTTCCGTCAGTGCCATGCACTGTGCGGACCCGTAGTTCTTCGCCGGCCTTGTCCAAGGACCCGTCAGGGCGGTCGTAGTAGGTGTCTTGGTACACCTCGACGCGGGCTGGCGCCAGTTTGTCGAACTGCCGCATGACTTCCTCGGGTGAGTGCACGCGGGCCTTCAACTCCGTCTCGATCATGAGCGGTTCCCCCTTCTTCAGACCGTGCGCTGCGCGCCGTACACGCAGAGTCGAAGGATCCTGGCCAGACCTCATAGACCCCGGCGGCCGCGCGAACGGTCCCGGGGCATGACCAACCTGAGAGAGCAGGTCGACATGGCAGAGACTACGGTCCGCGCAGCGGGCCGCACATCCCTGGTGAGCCCGCCCCTTTGCGGGACGGTTGAGGGATGGCCGGCTTCCGCCCATCCGTCACCGAATACAGCGCGGGGTCGGACACATCAACCCCGCATGCCGCAACCATGCGGCGAACTGGTCCCGATGGTGGTGTCGCCGCCAAGTACGTGTCCGACGTTGCCCCTGCACGCGGTGACACACGTTCGCGGAACGGCATGTCCATGGCTGTCCCGCAGGCGCCTCGCCCCGCTGCTCTGGTGGAGACCGGAAGCGAACGCCAATATCTTTCTGTAACCGTTCCAGTTCACCTGTTGACACTCCGCACACTCCCGCCCTAGTGTCACGCAAACATTCCGAACATGTGACGAGATTTCGAACTTTTGAAAGGCAAGTGCCCTGTGCATCCCCGGAATCAGCACGCACGTGGCCGGAACGCCGTGGCGCAGCCTGACGTATGTACAGGTGCACACCGGCAAAGGGGTCACGAGAGTCGGCGAGCCCCGGATACCGGGCCGCAGCAACGCACTGATCGGCGATCTGCGGGACACCGAGGCGCCTGAGCGCCGATCCAAGCAACGTGCCGGGCCGACCTGACCTCAATCATTTGAGCGAGGCCCGCCGGTTGTTCACTCGCCTTGAAACGTGTGCACCAAGACCCCGACGACCTCGGCGGTTACGTGCGGATCCACGAGGGCGCCGAGCTGATCCGCCCCGGCGCACCGCTCTGTCTGAAGTTCGGTCTGTCCAGGGCGCCTGGGGATCTACCCGTATGGCACCCATCTGCGGGACCTGGCTCTGGACACCGCCCGGGAGCGGGTACGGCGCGTCCGACTCGCTCTCGACCTGCCTGCCGACTGCCCGGCCCGCTCCACCGCCTTCCCCATCGACGTCTGATACACCGTCATCCCGCTCAACGACGAGAAGAACAAGGAACGATCACGATGTTCAACCGAAGAGCCGCCCTCGCCGCCCTCGCCTCCCTCACCTTGTCCGCCTGCGGCCAGAACGGCGAGGGCAGCTCCGAGGGCAGCTCCGAGGGCGGTACTGTCGGCATCGCCATGCCGACCCGGACCTCCGAGCGCTGGCTCACCGACGGCAAGAGCGTCGTCGAGGCCCTGAAGGGCAAGGGGTACAAGACCAAGCTGGTCTACGGCGACGACGACCCGAAAGCCCAGTTCTCACAGATCGAGGACCTGATCAAGCAGGGCGTCGATGCACTGATCATCGCGGCCATCGACGCCAAGTCGCTGAACGGCGTGCTTCAACAGGCCGCCGATGCGGACATTCCGGTGATCGCCTACGACCGGCTCATCCTCGGCACCAAGAACGTCGACTACTACGTCTCCTTCGACAACGAGATGGTCGGCCGGCTCCAGGCCCACCACATCATCGAAAAGTTCGGCCTGGAGGACGGCAAGGGCCCGTTCAACATCGAGCTGTTCGCTGGTTCCCCCGACGACAACAACACCAAATACTTCTTCAAAGGTTCGATGGCGCTCCTGCAGCCGTTCCTGGACAGCAAGCAGTTGGTCGTCCCGTCCGGCCAGACCGCGCTCAACCAGATCACCACCCTGCGCTGGGACGGGCCCACCGCGCAAAAGCGCATGAGCGACATCCTTACCAACTGGTACCTCAGCAAGAAGGTCGACGCGGTCCTGTCGCCGTACGACGGCATTTCCAGGGGCGTCCTGTCTGCGCTGCAGTCGGACGGCTACGGTTCCGACAGCAAGCCCCTCCCGGTCATCACTGGTCAGGACGCCGAACTGGACTCGGTGAAGTCAATCATCGCGGGTGAGCAGTCGCAGACCGTCTACAAGGACGTCCGCCAGCTCGCCGGGGCCGCCGCAGAAATGGTCGACGACATACTCAGCGACAGGACGCCGTGGGTAGACAACAGAGGGGATTACAACAACGGCGTCAAGGTCGTGCCCGCCGTCTTGCTGCAGCCAAAGAGCGTCGACAAGACCAACTACGATGTTCTGATCGCGGGCGAATACTTCACCGCCGACGAGCTCAAGTAGCAGCACAGCCTCTGCGTGATACGCCTGCACGACGCTCGCCACGGCACTGCCATCCTCCTCTCAACGGCGGCTGGATCGCCTGCCCAGGACATCCCTGGCAGTCAATGATCACCAGCGTTGATGTCAGAAGTGAATGTCGAGGGCCCCGGACCGTGATCAGACGCTGTTGGTTATTCGGGGTCCTGATCACTTCGCCCCGTCGGGTGGTTGCTCGGCGGGGCGAAGTCGTGCGAATGGCTGGTGCGGGCGCGGGGCGTGTCGGCGAGGTGGGCGTCGATGCGGGCGGGGTTGATCGCGGCGTCGGCGAGCCGGTGCTGGAGGCTGGTCTTCGCAAGCCGCGCGCCGCCCGCACCACCCGCACCATCTCCGCCGGGATCTCCCCCGACCTCATCGGCTGCAACGACATCCGCACCCACCCACACGACATCGTCGGTCTTCAAGACCACAACCAGGCAGGACAGGGACCGCGAGGAATGGGGGAGCGCGCCTGGGTGGAGACCGGACGCGTCTTCACCATGGAGAACGGCGAGATGCTCCACCCCGCCAACGTCACGCGGCGATTCGTTGGGTTGTACGAGGAAGATCGGTCTCCCGCCAGTCCGGCTCCACGACCTCCGCCACGGCGCGGCAACGCTAACCCCCGCGGCCGGGGCCGACCTGAAGGACATCCAGGAGATACTCGGTCACTCCTCGATCACCATCACGGCCGACACGTACAAGAGTCTGCTTCCCAAGGCGGATCGGGCGATTGCCGAGGCCGCTGCCCGACTCGTACCGCGCGCCCGCGCTGCCTCCTAGGACGCCTCTCCCGGAGCGGAGCCATAGCCCGACGCCGAGGAGGAGCTCGGCCTGGAGTCCGAGCCAGGTGATGCTGATCGGGTGGGCGACATTCGGGAGATCAACTCCCCGTCCGCTCACGCAAACGGCCCCGGACGAGGAGTCCGAGGCCGAACAGAGTGCCTCCCCGGGGGAGAAACCCCAAGTCGGCGGCGTAATGCGTTGTGCCCCCGGCAGGATTCGAACCTGCGACACCCGCTTTAGGAGTTCGATCCATCCCCCGGCACGGTGGGGCCTTCCTGCGTGCACTGGGGCTACGAGCAACCGCCGACATCTGCGGCTGTTCGTAGCCGTTGATGTCAGCAGTGGATGTCATTCAGGTCATCCAGAGAGCGCCAGGAGGATCAGTTGCAGGGGCATCATGAGGAACGCGAGCGACAGCAGCAGTCCGCCAGCCAGCGTCACGCCCGCTGTGCGCCACAGCAGGGTCGAGGCTGCCAGTGAGCAGATAGCCCTTTCGGGCTGCTGACGGTCGTAGACGACTTCGATGCGTTTCGGGTCGCCGCCGATGCCCCTGGCCGCGTAGTCAGGCTCGATCTCGTGTGTGCCGCCCTCCAGGTCGGTGTACCGGAAGAACGTCCGCTTGCCCTCTCTCCGGGCGAACACCGCGACGACCATGACACCCCGCCTGCGCACGGTCCACCGCTTCCACGCCCACCGGAGCGAGGGCACCACGATCAACAGACCGAAGAGGGCGGGTGCCACCCCGAGCAGCCACAACGCCGCCTGCTGCAGTTCGCCGGCCCACGCCAGCAGGGCGAACCCGCCGACGTATACGTGAAGGAGAGCGATCCCCACGGCACGTTCACGGCGTGTCAGCCCCAGGCCCTTCTTCCGGCCAGAGGTGCTCGCCGGCCGCTCCTCGACCAGGGCCGCCCCGCCCTGCGGTGGACCGCTCCTGGACCGTGCTCGGTTGGTCGCCTCGACGAGCCGGCCCGCCGAGGCGGCGTCGCGGCCTTTCAGGGTGAACACAGGCCCCGGAGCGCCGTTCACGCCCCACAGCGCGATCTCGACCGAGCGCCGCCCCCGGCCCACGGCCCGCGCCTCCTCCACGGCCTCGATCGGTATCCGCCGTCGCAGCCCCTTCTGCTCCAGTACTACGGTCCGGCCCTCCAGCCACATGGTCTCGCCGTACCCACGCAGCGTGAGCGACGGCAGTGGCGACAACGGCGGTGACGGCTCGTGCCGACGGGACATCAGGACCTCTTTCGTTGAAGCCGGAGGGGGTGGCACGAGCACTCAAAGCATCCTACGTATCCGCCCCAGGGAGCGGCCATCACCGTGAACCGGCTGGCGGACGCCGTCTGCCTCGCCGAGACCCAGGCTTCTTTGCAGGAGCTGCCGCTCTACGGAAGGTCCGCACACTGCTCAACCGTTGACAACTTCCCCGTGGCTCCCCGCAGGATCTGGCACGTCTGGGCGGGTAGTGCGGGCCAGCGCCAGGATGTTGTCAGTGGTGGGCTAGCTTCTGGCGCGATGGGCCGGTTCGGTGTTTCCGTTGACGGGTACGGCGGCCAAGGGGGGCGGGAATTGAGGGGTCCCCGGGTTCGCCTCGGGATTCCAGTCGCGCCGGCGCACCGCCCCCTCCCACCACTCCTTGGCGACGAGACCTCTTCGTCCCGAAGCAACTTGGATGGGCGCTCGACCTGGGGCCGGTGCACCGTTCGCCTGCTGCGATGGTCCACAGGCGTGCGTGGCTGTCCGCCGCTGTGCGTCGGCGTTGTCACGCAGTTAGTCACTCACCTCTGTTGAGAGGGCAAGGGTCTGCACGTCTCATCGGGGGCATGGCGTCAGCCTGACGTCTTGCAGATGACCGCTGTGGCAACAAATTCAGGCTCCGTGTCGGTGTAGGCAACGACGTCGTGCTCCGCCTCGGCCGACGGTGTCGGCGCCGAGCATCCCGAAGAAGAACTCGATGACGACGGCTCCGGCCGGGGACCCGACGTTGGCTCAATCCCATCGTTGATCGACTCCGTAAATGACCAGCTGACGACAACCAGCACGAGCCAACCGCCGATCAGCCACCCTTTCGTGCGCCTACTCATCACGCCCCCTGTCCGAAGTCCCACGGCAAGCGGCAAGTCTGCCAGCCGAACGACATCGCGCCTCACAGACCACCGCGTTAGGAGTTCGATCCGAGTCCGCTCCGGCTACTGTCGTCGACTGGTGTGACATCCGGACAAAGACACTGATGAACGCCTCCGTCCGGCGTCGTTGATGTCAGCCGTGGATGTCAGAAGCCTTTTGATCCGTAGCTCTATCTGGATCGGTCAGCGGCGGCCATAGCGGTCGCAATGAGGTCCTACAGGGTGGCTGCGGGACGTGTTCGGTCGCTGCGGTTGCTGTGCCTCGCTGCTGTACCGCAGCCGACTGCCAGCAGTCCTGTCACCGCAGCGGCGTCAGCAAACGCGCCTACAGCCTCGGCGAGCGGGCGCCATGCGATTACCGCGATGGGATGTGGGACGCTCCTTCCGGCGGTTGCGTGACGCAGTGAGCGGCCTCGGGTAGGCGGCGTCACCGAACACCTCCAGCACCCTCCGGGCCACCCCGGCCAGCTCGTGCACTGGTTTGTTCCGTCAGCCGGTGGCCGACGTACCGCGCTTGACTGCTCCAGATGCAGCCACAAGGTCGATGAAGCACCATGGAAAGTGGGAAGTGATCCTCGGCTGGGATCACCATGCCAAAGCATCCAGCACTTCATTCTTCGAGAAGGTCGTCTGCGTAGGCGACGGAAGCCAGTGTCGGCGCGATGTGCCCACATTTACTGAATCCTTGCGAGCGTCAGCTTGATCTTCAGATTTAGAGGGGATTATTTCTATGTGGGGAAGCTCCTGGCGGCGTACCTCTATTGCTTTCGGCACAGCCTGCATCCTTGCAGCGGGATCGACCCTGGCAACGGGTTCGGCTAGTGCTCAGGCAGCATCTCAAGTCCAGCAAGGCGGCGACTTCCTGGGGTCGAAGGCGCACAAGCCGTCGGCGCCTAAAGTGGTTGACTGGGAGAATCGCAATTATAGCCTCACTTGCGATGACATCGTCGACAAGCCGGTCAAGGTGGCTGTGCGCAATGGCAAAGGGGTTGCGAAAGGCGGCGGCATCGGCGGGTATGACCACTGGGAGGTGGAGGTCCAGCGGACCGCCCAAGGCAGCCTGCCGCGCCTCGGCAACGTGACTGCTGTGCTGTTTTACTGCTCTCCGAAACCGAGCAACTTCTTCCTGCAGGAACTGCGCGTCTACCGCACCGATGACGGCAGCGAGATAGGCCGCACGCCCACTTTCGATGTCCCTGAGTTGTCGCCGAAATATCAGCCGAAATCCCTGATGGTCAAGGGCGGTCGGCTTGCCGCTGACGTCAAATTCTACGGACCTGAAGACAGTCATGCGTCGGGACCCTCAATACTTCGCCATGTCAGCTGGACATGGGAGGACGGCCGTTTTGTCACGCACGGGGCGGACGCGGAGTCGTAGGATCGTGGCCGTTAAGGTCGGTGTGGATAAGCCAGCTGCAGTCGAACCCATCGAAGACCTCGACGTGCCGGACACCGGTGCGATGGATGAGATAGCGACTTTCCTTTGCGATTCCCCGGGCCGGGGTTAGGCATCGCCCTGATTCCCGAAAATGTCGATGCGATGCCTAGTAGGGCTTTGTTAGGTACCCCGATTGATCATCGTCAGGTAGATTGTGATGTTCTGTCAGGTGTGACACCTGAGGAGATGGAGACGGTCCGCCCGCGCCTGGAGGCGTTCGCGGCGGAGATGCTCGGTTCGCTGGCGCGTCGGGACCAGCGGGCCAAGGGCGAGCTGTATCTGCGCGGGCTGATGCTGGACGGCAAGCGCAAGTCCATGCAGCCGATGGCCGAGCGCCTGGGCGTGGACCACCAGCAGCTGCAGCAGTTCGTCTCATCGTCCACCTGGGACTACTCCAAGGTCCGTGAGCGGCTGGCCCGTTGGGCTGCCGCGCACATTTCTCCCGAGGCGTACGCGATCGATGATGTCGGCTTCCCCAAGGACGGCTACGACTCACCGGGGGTGGCGCGGATGTACTGCGGCGCCCTGGGTAAGCGCGGCAACTGCCAGGTCGGCGTCAGTGTGAACCTGGTCAGTGACCGTGCGTCATCGGCTGTCGACTGGCGCCTGTTCCTGCCCGAGAGCTGGGACGACACCAAGTACGGCGAGGACGCGCTGATGGCCGAGGCGATCCGGCGCCGCCGCGCCAAGGCGGGAATCCCGGACACCGAGCGGCACCGGGAGAAGTGGCGCCTGGCGCTGGACATGCTCGACGAGGTGCGCGACAACTGGGAGTTGCCCGACCTTCCGGTCGCCGCCGACGCCGGATACGGCGACGCCACCGGCTTTCGCGAGGGCCTGACCGAGCGCGGCCTGACCTACGCGGTCGCGGTCAAAGCCACCACGACCGCGCACCCCGGCAATGCCACACCCCAACGCCCGCCGTACTCCGGGCAGGGCCGCCCTCCCGTGTCCGCCTACCCCCAACCGCACACCACCCTGCGCGCCCTGGCCCTGGCCGTCGGCCGAGCGGCCACCCGCACCGTCACCTGGCGCCAGGGCAGCAAGGCCACCAGACGCAACCCGAACGCCGAGATGCGCTCGCAGTTCCTGGCCCTGCGGGTCCGACCGGCCAACCGCACCATCCGCCGCGCCGCCGACGGCTCCCTGCCCGACTGCTGGCTGCTCGTCGAGTGGCCACCCGACTCCGCCGAGCCAACCGACTACTGGCTCTCGACGCTTCCCGCCGACACCCCACTGCGCGAACTGGTACGAATCGCCAAGATCCGATGGCGAGTTGAGCACGACTACCGCGAGCTCAAGGACGGTCTGGGCCTGGACCACTTCGAGGGCCGCAACTACCTCGGCTGGCACCGCCACGTCACCCTCGCGTCCCTCGCCCAGGCCTTCTGCACCATGCTCAGGCTCGACCCAAAAGCCCCTGCGCCGGCCTGACCCTCTACGCGGTCCTCCGCGAACTCCAGGCCCTCCTGGCCACCTGGACCGGCGCCTGCTCGATATGCGGCCAACCCGCACCAGCACCCGAACCCCACCACAGGACCTAACAAAGCCCTACTAGTGTCTTGTGATCCTGTTCATGGAACCTGAGGCGTCTGTGATCGTTGAGTCTGGTATGGATCTCTCCTCTGAACAGATGGCTGAGCTGCGGGAGTTGGCGGGTTCGCGGCATGTGCCGGCTGTCGTGGCGCTTCGCGCGCGGGTCGTGTTGTGGTCGGCCGAGGGGCGGCGCCGAAAGGACATCGCCGAGCTCGCCGGTGTGGCACCGCTGACGGTGGACCGGTGCAAGTCCCGCTATGCCGAGCGTGGTGTTGCCGGGCTGGAGGACAAACGCCGGGGCGGGCCGCGGACTCAGGTGCCGCCTCGGGTGCGGGCCCGGGTGATCGCCTTGACGAGGATGTCCCCGCCGGTGGATTCCGGGCTCTCGCACTGGTCGACGCGATCGCTGGCCGACCACTTGAAGCGGCGCGAGGGCATCTCGGTGTCCTGGCACTACGTTGCCCGCATCTGGCGTGAGGAGAATCTGAAACCGCACCGTTCGGGCACCTTCAAGATCTCGAAGGACCCGGCGTTCGCGGAGAAGGTCGCCGACATCGTCGGGCTGTACCTGGCCCCGCCCGGTGGCGCCGTGGTGCTGTCGGTCGACGAGAAGACGCAGGTGCAGGCCCTGGACCGGACCCAGCCGGTGCTGCCGGTGGCCTTCGCGGCCACCGAGCAGCGCACCCACGACTACGTCCGGCACGGCACCACGAACCTGTTCGCCGCGCTGACACGGCAGCTGTAGTTCGTGATCGGTAACGGATCCGGGCTGGTCAGCGGTTCCACGAGGCTGCTTGCGGGCATGGGTACGGCCACCGTGATCATGACCGTTTGTGACGACGAATCAGGACGCGGTGGCCGTGGAGGTCACGGTAGCGCAGGCGGTGTGGCGGGACGGCTTCGGGGCGGCCATGGGGCTGGTAGCGGACTGCTTTCCACGCCGTGAGACGCGGCGGACGCTGCGGGAGACGGTCGAGGCGGTACTGATGGGGCTGGAGCGGATCAACTGCTGGACGCTGGCCGAGGCGCTCGGGCACTGCGGTCCGCACCGGCTGCAGCACTTCCTGTCCAGGGCGGTGTGGGACGACGAGGCGGTCCGTGCGCGTCTTGCCGCCTTCACTGTGGGACATCTCGCTGATGACCAGGCGATGTTGGTGGTCGACGAGACCGGCGACGCGAAGTCCTCGACCGATGCGGTGGGCGCCGCCCATCAGTACTCTGGCGCGCTGGGCGGTGTCGGCTTGTGCCAGGTCGCCGTCCATCTGACCTACGTGGGCCCGGCCGGGCACGCGCTGATTGACCGCGCCCTGTACCTGACCCGGGACTGGGCCGCTGACGAGGAACGGCGGCTGCTTACGGGGGTGCCCGACGAGCTGGTTTTCGCGACCAAGCCGCAGCTGGCCGCCGCGATGCTCGCCCAGGCCCGCGCTCAGGGCTTCCCGGCTCGCTGGGTCGCCGCCGACGAGGTCTACGGTGGCGTCGACCTGCGCAGACGCATACGCGAGCTCGGTTTCGACTACGCCGTCGCCGTACCCGCCTCGCACCGTGTGACCACCCCGGCCGGCCGGTTCGACACCGCCGGCGTGCTGGCGAAGCTGCCCCGCAGGGCCTGGCAGCGGATCCGCACCGGCCACGGCACCAAGGGCGACCGCCACTACGACTGGGTAATGATCGAGGTGACCGCCGACGACATCCCGCAGGGGCACGAGACGGGCCACAGCTTCCTGCTTGTCCGCCGCCACCGCTACACCCGTGAACTCTCCTTCTATCGCTGCCACTCCACCACCCCCGTCACCCTGTCCGACCTCGTCGAAGTCATCTGCTGTCGCTGGCGCGTAGAGGAAGATTTCCAGGCCGCGAAGTCCCTGGCCGGGCTCGACCAAGGGCAGGCGACCTGCTGGAACTCCTGGATGCGCTGGAGTCTGATCAGCCTCATCGCCGCTTCCCTTCTCGCCGTGGCCGCCGCCCGGCACCCCGGCGACACCGAAAGCGGTGAGCCCGACACCGAGCACGAACCGATGATCGCCCTCACCCGACCCGAACTCCTGCGGCTTCTACGGGCTTTCGTCCTGCCGCAGCCCGTCACCGACGCCCAACACGTCCTGCACTGGTCACACTGGCGACGACGCCACCAACACCGGGCCGCCACCTGCCACCGCTACTGGAACGAGGTCACTGCAGCGGCGTGATCACGAACTACAGCTGCCGTGGCTGAACGTCACGACCGGTGAGGTGCTGGGCGAGTGCAAGCCGAGCCGGAACGGCGCGAACTTCCTGGCGTTCCTGAAAAAGGCCGTCAAGCCGCATGCGGGAAAGGAGATCCACGTCGTCCTGGACAACCTGTCCACGCACACCACCCCGGACGTGAAGGCGTGGCTGGCGAAGAACCCGCACGTCCACTTCCATTTCACCCCTGTCGGGTCCTCGTGGCTGAACCAGATCGTGCGACACGAAAGCCGCTTGAGAAGAGCGGACTCACCGAAGGAGGATCGACTGATGTCGAAGGTGTAGCTCCCGAGCCAGTGCACAGGGCTCGTTCCCGCCTCAGCGTGCGTCGTGAGTAATCGCGGGGTGCGAAGCCTGGGGAAATGCCCAAGGATCCTCGTTCCATCCGGGGGTTACAGGCTGGGAAATGCCGGACGGGTGAATGCGAATGAACCCTTGATGATGCCTCGTCATGAGCACTCTCGCCGATGGGTCGTTTCAGCGAGAGATAGGGACTGGCCGCTGGAAATCGGCAGGCGCCGACTGGGGAAATCTGGCCAGTCGGGAGTGCACCGCCGTCCCCGGGGTGCAGAGGGCCCCCTCACCGGCAGCATCTCTCTCATGCGGAACGTGACAACCCCGATGGAGTCCAGGCAATGCAATTCTGACCTGGTAAGCCAACCGCAAGGAAGGCCCAACTCTCCAGCGGGCGCAGGAAGACCCAGCAAGCGAATGCCGGTCGCCGAAAGGCAACAGGAAACCGGGAACCATGCGCTGACACCTCCGTCGGTGGTCCCCGCATAACTGGCCGGATAGGGGCCGATGTCCCGGCCTGAAAGGGCGCTGACGTGGGTCTGGTGAGCCCGTGAAGAAACGATGACCAAAGACACCTGAACCGAAGGGCAAGTTGGACGCCGTGACGACACACGTGGCTGGGGCGGCGCAAGCCGCTGCGACCGCAGCCGGCATGGCGAACGGACCGGAGGACGAGATCACCGACTGGCCGTCGATCGACTGGCGGACCGTCGAGGACGACGTACGGCGTCTGCGGCAACGCATCTTCACGGCATCGCAGGCAGGAGACCTGGCCAAGGTCAGGAATCTGCAGAAGTTGATGCTCCGCTCCCGCGCCAACACACTCGCGAGTGTGCGGCGGGTCACGGAAGTCAACGCTGGCCGCAAGACGGCGGGCATCGACGGGAAAGTCGTCCTGCTGCCCCAGGGAAAGGCCGAGTTGGCCGACTGGGTCCAGCATGGCGCGGCCCCGTGGAAGCCCAAGCCCGTCAAGCGGGTGTATATAGCCAAGGCGAATGGGAAGCAGCGCCCACTTGGAATTCCTGTGATCGCCGACAGATGCCTTCAAGCTCTGACGCTGAATGCACTGGAGCCCGAGTGGGAGGCACGGCTGGAACCGAAGGTCTACGGTTTCCGTCCAGGCCGTGGCTGTCATGACGCGATCGTTGCCATCCACACGACGGCGAGCGGCAAGAACGCCAAACGCTTGTGGGTGCTCGACGCGGACTTGAAAGCGGCATTCGACCGAATCGACCACGATCACCTGCTCGCGTCATTGGGCTCCTTTCCCGGGAGGGGAATGATCGCCGGATGGCTGAAGGCGGGTGTGGTCGAGAAAGGTTGGTTCACCCCCACGGTGGAGGGAACTCCCCAGGGCGGGGTGATCAGTCCCGCGTTGTTGAACATCGCCTTGCACGGCATGGGAAAGGCTGCTGGAGTCCGCTACCAGAATCTCGGCAGTGATGCCACGATTCTGGCGCGCGATTCTCCGGTTCTGGTCGTCTACGCCGACGACCTTCTCGCCCTGTGTCATTCTCGGGAACAGGCCGAGCAGGTCAAGGCGCGGCTGACTGTGTGGCTCGCGCCCCGGGGCCTGGCCTTCAACGAGGACAAGACGCGCATTGTCCACCTCGATGAGGGCTGCGACTTCCTGGGGTTCAACATCCGACGCTACCGCAGCAAGCTGCTGACCAAACCGAGCAACGCGGCCTTGCGGCGGATCCGGGAACGGCTTGCCGCCGAGGTGCTGGCCCTGCGAGGGGCCAACGCCGACGCGGTGATCGCCAAGCTCAACCCGATCATCAAGGGCTGGGCTGCCTACTACCGGATCGGGGTGTCCAAGCGGGCGTTCAACTCGCTGGACGCCTACGTGTGGAGACTGGTCTACAAGTGGGCCAAGTTCTCCCACCCGAACAAGCCGATGCGCTGGGTGACTGCCCGGTACTTCGCCATGTTCAACCCGTTCAGGCAGGACACATGGGTATTCGGGGACCGCACCAGCGGTTTCTACCTCTACAAGTTCGCCTGGACGCCGATCGTCCGGCACCGGATGGTGCCAGGGAGGGCGTCAACCGACGATCCCGCCCTGGCCGACTTCTGGGCCAAGCGGTGCCGCCGCGGCAAACTCCCGCTGGGCAAGGGCACCTTGCATCTGTTGCAGATGCAAGACGGCCGATGTCCGCTCTGCGGAGGGCTGCTGCTGCACGCCGACCACGAGCCGCAAACTCCCGACCAGTGGGAGCAGTGGCTCAAGGTCACCCGCATCGCGATCCGCAAACACGCGGTCACCGCCGAAGCGGGCAACGGCAAGCCGGACAAACCCGCCGCCTCACGCCTGATACACACCCACTGCCGGCGTCGGCTGGCCACTGGCCCCGGCCGGTGACCAGCACTTCTGTTCGCCCGCGAGCCCAAGGGGCTTGCTTGAGCCGGTTGCCTGGAAAGCGGGCACGGCCGGTTCTGAGGGGGGACCGCTGCAGCAATGCAGCGGTCCTACCCGACGAGATCTGGTTCGGGATCATCACCCGGCAGTCCATCCGCCGTGGCACGTTCTCCAGCGTCAACGTCCTGGTCAAACAGATCCGCGACTACATCAACTCCTGGAACGAGAACGCGAAGCCCTTCACCTGGACCGCCACCGCCGACGAGATCCTCGCCAAGGTCCGACTCGTCCAGACCAGCGTGAAGAAACTCGTCAATAACAACTCGAAGTAACACAATCAGGATCACGAGACACTAGACGCCACGTCGCCAGCTCTGTCGGTTCTGCTCTGCTACGAACCAGCGCCAACATCCGCAGTTCACTCACCCTCGGCGCAACGCTGTCAGGCAATCCCATGTACTTGCGCCACCTGATCACCGGCCTCGCTCGACAGCCCGTCGCCCTGGTCGGCATCGACTGCAAGCGAGGTGTCGAACTGGCGCCCTTCGCGCCCCGGCTCTCGGCGCTCGCCACCGACCCGGAACAGGCGGCTGACCTGCTGCCCGTGCTCGTCAAGGAAATGGAGGACCGCTACGACCTGATCAAGGCACGCCAGGGCATCGCCTCCAGCACCCCCGATGAGGAGATCACCTCCGGCATCTGGGGGACTGCCAGACCACGAACGGCCTGTGCCCGTCGTGCTGTTCGTCGATGAAGTCGCCGAACTCTTCCTCGTCGCCACGCGCAAGGACGAGGAACGCCGCGACGAGATGGTCACCCAGCTCATTCGAATTGCCCAACTCGGCCGTGCCGCCGGGATCTACCTGGAGGTGTGCGGGCAGCGGTTCGGCGCCGAACTGGGCAAGGGAGCCACCATGCTCCGGGCCCAGCTCACCGGCCGTGTCTGCCACCGGGTCAACGACGAAGCGTCCGCCAAGACGGCGCTCGGCGACATCGCCCCGAGGCGGTCTTGGCTGCCTGCGCATCGCTCCCGAGCGTCCCGGCCTGGCCGTCGCTGGCGACACCTCCGGCGGCTGGTCCCGCATCCGCACGCCGTACCTCTCCCTCGGCGATGCCGCCGAGACCTGCCGGACCTCGGCACACCTGGTGCCCCACCTGCCCGCGCTGAAGTCCTTCCAGCCGTGACCGACTGACTTCCCCAACCCGGTCGGCGTGGCCGCCTCACGCCAACTCCCTACCCCTTCCATGTCTGAGTCCGAAAAGGAGCCGCATTACGAAGCGGCCGTGCTCTGGAACGCGCACGCCGGACCGCTCTGGCGCCGCTTCTCGACCTACCTGCGCCGTGAGGTCGCCAAGCGCGCGGGCCTGTCCCAGCGGCGATTCCGCGAGCACGCCCGCGTTTCCTTCGCCAAGGTCGCCGAGTACCAGAAGCGGGGCGCCGTCCACTTCCACGCGGTGATCCGCCTCGACGGCCTCGGCGGCGGTGATACCCCGCCCCCGGCCTGGGCGACCGCCGAGCCGCTCACCGATGCCATCCGTGTCGCCGCAGCAAAGGGCCGCGTGGATGGCCCGATCATCGACGGTCGCACCCACACCTTCACCTTCGGCCGCCAACTCGACGTCCGGACCATCCGATCCGCTGACTTTAACGACGGCCAGGAACTCACCGATCGGGCCGTTGCCGCGTACATCGCCAAGTACGCAACCAAAGGCGCCGAAACGGCCACAGGAGCTCTCGACCGCCCCCTGAAGTTCGCCGCCGAACTCGCCCAGCTCGACATCAGTGACCACGCCCGCCGCCTGATCCGAACCGCCTGGACCCTCGGCGGACGCAAGGACCTGGAACACCTCCGCCTGCGCGCATGGGCCCACATGCTCGGATTCCGCGGCCACTTCTCCACCAAGTCCCGCTGCTACTCCACCACCCTCGGCGCCCTCCGTGATGCCCGTGCCGAATGGCGCCGAGCCCAAGCAGGGGCCAACGCCTCCGAGCGCGAGCCGGAGACGATGTACGTCCTCGCCCACTGGGTCTTCGCCGGAACCGGCCGCACCGACGCCGAAGCCTGGCTGGCTGCATCCCTCGAACCCGCACCCGGAACGGAAGGAGAGCCCACCGCATGAATGACCGCTACCTGTCCGTCGACCAGGTCGCCGAGTTGCTCGGCACGACCGCTCGATTCCCTCGGCGGCTGATCGAGGAGCGGCGCATCCGGTACGTGAAGGTCGGCCGGCATGTCCGCATCCCGGAGATGGCTTCGTAGGTGAGAGCCGACACCGGTTGTCGATGAGTTTGAGCAGCACTTGTCGATCACAGGACCGCTAAATGTTGACGAGAATTGACACCGCTGCGGTGGGGCGGGGAGTGTTCGGTGATCGAGGCCAGCGGTGTCCTGTTGCGTTTGCCGGGCCTCCCCTTCGGCTGACGCTCAGTCCGCGCTGCGGCGCCGTCCGCGGTGACGTGCCACGGCGTCGTTGTTGGCGCAGCGCACCGAACAGTAGGCGCGTCGGCCGTTGCGGGAGGTGTCGACGAATGCCAGACCGCAGCCGCTGCGCGCGCAGCGGCCCAGCCGGTCGGCGCCGGCGAAGCACACCATGTAGGCGAGTCCGGCCGCTGTGATGGCGCGGATGTGGGCGGCGGCGCTGGCATCGGCGGCGCTGTAGTGCAGGTGGGGTCGGCCGTCGTGCAGGGAGATGTGGGGCCTGCTGGAAGCGTCGGCGAGCAGGGTGTTGATCGCCTGGCACCGCTCTTCGAGGTTCTGCGAACCGAAACAAGTGGCCAGGCGTCGGCTCCATCTCCAGATCTCCTCGGCCTCGGCGATGGTGAGCATACGGTGCACCACGCCGTGCGCGGCGAGCAGAGGTTCCAGGTGCTCTGGTCGTGGCGGCGCCGTGAGGTTGGCCAGGTCAGCGGCTAGCCGAGCGGCCTCTCCGCCGTAATGGTTGAAATGCACAGGACTATTACACCACCGTGTGAGCAACGAGCTCTTCGGAGGTGCGGCGGCAATCCAGCGCTGTCGGCGTGGTCGCTGCGGCAGATCCGCGTGGCAAAGCCCTGGCAGCGCAGAAGGTGGAGGAGCCCGACGGTGAAGACTCCCAGCCCGACCTTGCAGGGCGCCGCAGCGGCGCCGGCACTGATGCTGGCCCAGATCATCAGCCTGCAGGCGGGTTCGGCCGTGGCAAAGGAGGCGTACGCAGTCATCGGCCCCACGGCACTCGCCGGCATGCGGCTGGTCTTCTCGGCCGCGGTCCTGTGGGTCCTGGTCCGACCGCGGCTTCGAGGGGTCACGGCCCGGCAGTGGCGGGCGGCGATCTCACTCGGTCTGGTCTTCGCGGCGATGAACCTGGCGTACTTCCAGGCCATCAGCCGCCTGCCGATCGGGGTTGCCGCCACCTTGGAACTGCTCGGGCCGCTCGCCTTGTCGATCGTCCTGTCACGTCGGCTGGAACACCTCGCGGTGGCGCTGGTGGCGCTCGCCGGCGTACTCCTGCTGACCACCCCGGGGGCCTCACTCCCCACCGCGGGAATCCTGCTGGGCGGTGCCGCCGCGCTGTGCCGGGCCGGGTATGTGGTGCTGAGCCGGAGGGTGGGGCAACTGTTCTCCGACTGGACGGGCCTGGCCCTGGCCCTGGCCTGCGGCGCCTGTGTGCTGGCCCCAGTCGCCACTGTCGCGGACGGTGACGTCGTGGCGGCCCACCCGGCCGTCCTGGGCACCGGGCTCCTGGTGGCACTGCTGTCCTCCCTGATCCCGTACTCGCTGGACATGACAGTCCTGCGGCGCATCGACACGCGAGCCTTCGGAGTGCTGCTGGCGCTGAGCCCCGCAGTGGGGGCAGGGGTCGGATACGTCCTGCTGCACGAGCAGCTCACGGCACGTCAACTGTGCGCCATGGCGCTGGTGGTCCTCGCGGGCGCCTGGTCGGTGCGTCGCGCCACCCGGAACAGGGCACCCGCCGACGGTTCCGGTACTCGTACCGCCCGGAGCCACCGGCCCATGTAATGGTTGAAGTGACTTAGATAGTGACTTCATGCTGGCGGCATGACTCCCACGTCCGCAGTCACGCTGACAGTCGACCGCTGCCCCGTCTGTGGTGAGCCGACTCCGGCAGAGGCCCGGTGGTGGACACTGAAGTCCCACCACCGCATCTCCGAAGGAGAACTCGAGTACTGCGCCAGCGGCTGCGGCTGCCTGGTCGTTCTGGTCAACGGGGAGATCGTCAAGAGCATCCCCGCCGCTCGTAGGTAGTCCGCACCAGCACGCCGTGAACGGTGCGTCCGGTTCGTCGTTGGAACACCCTCGCGCGTAAGTAGTTGTTGTCGTTCCGATCTTGAGGGGTGTGCGTCGAACGGGGGTCCCGATCGGGTGATCGGCACTGGCCGCGGGCATGAAGGCAGGGCCTCTTGGTAGCTCGGGGTTGCGAAGCCAACCGAGATCCAGGAGACCCTGTTGCCGCAGTTGTACGTGCTCGCGCCGGTGGAGTTCAACTCGGCGTCTCCGTCGTGTGATTGTGTCGCCCACCGGTTCGGAAACGCAGCCGATCACCCAGAGCGTGTTCGGCGGTATCCGTCGGACACGACGGACGCGGAGTGGGAGAAGGTCCGGCCGCTGCTGCCGGTGCCGGCCTGGCTGCGCGGCCGGGGCGGGCAGCCGGAGGGGTACTGCCACCGCGCGATGCTGGACGCGATCCGCTACCTCGTGGACAACGGCATCAAGTGGCGCGCGATGCCCGGGGACTTCCCGCCACGGGACCGGGTGTATGCGTTCTTCCGCCGCTGGCGCGACCACGGCCTGGTCAAGGAGTTCCACGACCGGCTGCGCGGACAGGTTCGCGAAACGCTGGGCCGCGACGCGGCACCGACAGCCGGTGTGATCGACTCGCAGTCCATCAAGGCGGACGCCGTCGTCGGTTCGGACAGCCGCGGCTTCGACGGCGGCAAACTCGTCAACGGGCGTAAGCGGCACGTCGTGGTCGACACGCTCGGCCTGCTGCTGGGCGTGATGGTCACCGCCGCGGACACCGGCGACCGCACCGCCGCCCAGGTCCTGCTCGAGCAGATGGCCGACACGCACCACCGGCTCGCCCTGGTCTGGGCCGACGGCGGCTACACCGGCCCCCTCGTCGAGTACTGCCTGGCCACGCTCGCGCTGATCCTGGCGATCGTCAGACGCAGCGACGACATGCGCGGCTTCGTGGTGCTGCCCAAGCGGTGGATCGTCGAGCGGTTCTTCGCCCACCTGATGCGCACCCGCCGCCTGGCGCGCGACTTCGAACGCCGCACCGCCAGCGCCGAGGCGGCGGTCTACTGGTCGATGACCCTGCTCATGACGCGCCGCCTGGCCCGCTCACGCCCGCAGCCAGCGTGAACCGGCCCGGCGCGGGCTCGGCCAGCCAGCCCCGCGCGACCAGGAGTTTCGCCTTCGACCGCAGCGCCTCCACCTTGGCCGGCACCACATCCATGCCGAACATCACGGCCAACTCCTGGCAGGTCAGCGGCCCTTGATGGAGCCGGTGCCGGTCCGCGAGCGCCTCGAGGATGCGCTGATAGTCCACCGACAGCACCGACCAGGCCAGCCCCTCACGCCACACCGGCACCTGCGACTTCGGTTTCGCCGCCTTCCTGGGCGCCGAGCGCACGTCCGCGTCCCGTGGGCCGGGGACGGCCTCCTCATCAGCGATGCTGCCGCCGTCCGGAGCCAGGACCGTGCCCACTCGCCTGCGGGCGATCGCCCACTCCTGCCATTCCTGCTCGGCCGCGGCCAGCTCGGCCTGGATGCGATCGGCTTCCTCACGCAACCCGTCGACTCGACGGCGAGCGGCGAGCTCGTGCTGTTCCAGCAGTCCGACAACCGACGGCATCCGCAACCTCCCGGGGAGCGACAACAGGACACGCCACCACTCCCACCGAATCACCGACCCTATGCCTGACCAGCGAAAACGCAGCCCTCAGATTCGGAACGACAACAGCCACTGACGGCCGGTGTACCTCTGTCCGCCGGGACACGTCATCCTTCGCTCTGACCCGGTCAGAGCAAGCCGCCCCACCCCCTGGCCGGGGTGGGGCGGTCTACGTTTGTGCGTACGACCCCCGCCGACTCGCTCGGCGGGGGTCGCCGCCCGCGGGCCAGACCTCTCCGCCCGGACACCGCAGGTGACGACGAGCCTCTGTCTGGCGCGCGAGGGGAGTCGCGCCGCCCTCGTCCTGCATGGGCAGCGTATGCGCGTCACGATTCTGATCAAGTCCCCCGGATGAGTGATGCGAAACACTTTGATCGTTTGGGGATGTGGACTCTATGTGGACTCTGAACATGAGAAAGGCCTCCCGTTCGAACAAACGGGAGGCCTCTCGGCCCCTCTGGCCTGCTGTGCAGTTCGGTGCCCCCGGCAGGATTCGAACCTGCGACACCCGCTTTAGGAGTGGGATCGAATCCTTGCCGGGGGATGCCTGGCGCTGTCGCGCGGTGCTGTTTCCCCTGGTCAGAACCGCGCGGCGAGCCACTTGATCCGGCTCATGCCGCCCTGTATCGGCCCGTCCGCTCACGCATCGCTCACGCGCTGCTGGCTGCTGAGCGGCGCGTGGTCAGACCTGGCCAAGGTCGATCTCCACCGGGAAGGGGGCCGCTACCTTGAGGATGCCAGTGAACACGTCTCCGTCCCGGTAGGTCTTCGTCGCGGGGTCGAGAACGTAGGTGTACACGAGAGGGACGCCTGTCGCGGCCTGCTCGATCCGCCAGTAGAAGCCGATGCCTGCCTTGGCGTACTGGTCGACCTTCACGATCCGGTCGGTGGTCTCCGAGCCTGGTGACACCACCTCCGCCACCAGCAGCACGTGCTCAGGGCGGGTGGGGGTGATGTCGATCATGTCTGCGCGGTACACGATGACGTCCGGGCGGCGATTGGTGAGCGGGACGTCCTGAAGCCGGACGTCGAAGTCGGTGTCGGCGTTCCACTCCGGGCCCGCGGCGGCATCCAGGGCGTTGGCCAGAATCCGGGCGAGCCGGTTGTGCCGCTTGGACGCACTCGGACTCACGACGACCATCCCGTCCACGATCTCGATACCGGCGCACTGCTCCTCGGACCAGGACTCGTATTCCTCCGCCGTGATCTGCTCATGCATCCATGCCGGAGCCACCATCTCGGCCGTCATGAAGCACCTCCCGGACACTGTGCTGCGGGCCCGATCCCGCTGGGTTCAGCGTACTGTCTGCCATCCGTCCGGCACGCTGATCTCGCTCACGCCCCTCCCCGTCGGCCGGCATCCGCGTAGTAGCCGAGGCTGTTGCATGGGCGCTCATCGATCTGGTGTGCGCCCCTGACGCGCGCCCAGCGCATCAAGTGGACCCTCCGCGCACTCTGCCCCGGTCCCTGACAACTGCTTCTCTGGAACAGCTGATTCGCACGGATCAGAAACAGATCAAAGTGGTGCGGAGAAGGAGAGGAGCGCCCTTGACGCCGCAGTCCCCATCCCAGGGCCTGGAGGGGTGGCCCGCCCGCAGCTTCCTCGGTGGCCTGTCGGAACCCGTCCGCACCAAGCTGCTCGGGATCGGTACCCGCTGTCGTTACCTACCCGAAGAGATCCTGATCCGTGAGGGTGATTTCTCCAACCATGTGGTGCTCTTGCGCTCCGGATTCGTCAAGGTCACCGCTCGCCTGGACAACGGCCACGAGTCGTTGCTCGCCATCCGGGTCGGAGGGGACATAGTCGGCGAGATGGCCGCCATGGACGACGGTGCGCCGAGGTCGGCCACGGTCACCGCCTGCGGAGAGATCGTCGCCAGCATTGTCCGCGAGTCCGACCTCCGGTCCTTCCTCGAATCCCACCCCGAGGCGGCGCGCGCGGTCAACCGGATCGTCGTGCAGCGGCTGCGCTGGTCGAACCAACGGCGAGTGGAGTTCGGGGGGTATCCGGTCAAGGTGCGGCTTGCCCGTGTGCTCGCCGAGCTGGCGACCTCGTACGGGCATCCGGTGCCGCGTGGGCTGGTCATAGGGGTCGACCTCACCCAGCCGGAACCGGCCGCGCTCACCGGCTCGGCGGAGGTCACCATCCACAAGGCGCTCGCCGAACTGCGCAGAGACGAACTCATCACCACCGGCTACCGCCGTACCACGGTCCTCGACCTGAGTCGGCTGCGGGAAATCGCCCAGCTGCCCGCGGCCGTTCCGTAACAGGGGCGTCGCCCGCACCGCCTGCCGAAAACCGTATTTCTACGACCCACTCGGTGTTCCCCGTCTCCGGGCGCACAGTTGACACCCGACCTCGTTCGACCAAGGCAGACGGGTGACCGAGTCCATGACATCGCAATCGCATTCGCAGGAGATCATCACGCGGCATCTGTGCATGGCTGCCGACGTGGAGAAGTACAGCCGCCTCGACACTCCGAGCCAGGAGGCCTTCCAAGCCGACCTGGTGCGGGTGCTGGAAGAGGCGGCGGTGCTCAGCGGCCTGGACCGCACGGCCTGGGAACGTCAGCCGCAAGGCGATCAGGAATTCGCCGTCCTGCCGCTCGAAACCCAGGAACCGGTGGTACTCGGCGGCTTTGTACGGAACCTGGCCGTCCGGCTCGGCGAGAGCAACGCCAACCGTGCCGAAGAAGAGCGGATGCGGCTCCGGCTCGCCATCGACTTCGGCGTGGCCCGCACGGCCGCTCTCGGCTACAGCGGGCCCGCCCCCGTCTCCGTGGCCCGCTATCTCAACGCGCCCCAGCTGAAGCGGGTGCTGGAGGCTCTCGGCTCGACCGATCTCGCCTTGATCGTCTCCGACCGGATCTACCAGGACGTGGTCCGGCTTCGAGGCGAGGGCCAGGGCCTGGATCCGAGTCGGTACGTCAGGGTGCACGTTCACCAGAAGGAGTTCAGCGGCTACGGCTGGATCCACGTACCGGAGCACGGCCGGGAGGAGCTGGAGCCGCTCGTGGCCGACCCGGAGCCGGAGGAGGCCGAGGCCCCGCGCCCACCAACGTGGTGAAGAAGAACAAGGGCGGCGTCTTCCACTTCGGCAGCGGCGACGCGGCCAGGACCATGCACAAGAAGTACCACGGGTGATGGTGCGTGAGACATGGACGACAAGACCGAACCCGTGAGCGAACTCATGGACCCGCTTCCTGCTGAGCCGTCCGCCGATGAGGAGGAGGCCGCGTCCACACCCGCCGGCACGGAGACGACCGACGAACAGGTCGATTACATCCGGCAGTTGCGGGAACGGGGCCTGGCGCAGACCGTCGTCGACGGGGGAGTCAAGGCGAGAGCCGTCGGCTTCGGCAGCGGTGACGCGGCCGGGACGATCTACAAGAACTACTACGGCACTCCGGCCGTCGACCCTGTCGACGGCCGGGTCCCGGAGGACGACCTGGACCGGCTGCGCGAGCTGTACGTGGCACCGGCCACGCACACCGCTCTGGTCGAGCACCTGACCAGACACGGGGTCGCGGTGCTGCGTGGGGCCCCCGGCTCGGGGCGTTACACCACGGCACTGCTCGCCGTGCGGCAGGCGATGGACACCGGCGTCGTCGTCCTGGACTCAGAGGCGGGCGTGCGTCGGCTGGTGACGGACGAAAGAGGCCTTCAGCCGAGCCGGGGCCACGTCATCGAGGGCGACGGCACGGAGTGGGCGAACGAACTGCGCCCGCAGCTGCTCATACGGCTGCGAGCAGCGGCGTACGGCCGTTCCCCACTGGTGATCATCGTCGACGACCACGTGCCGGTCGGAGGTCTGACCGGGCACGTGGTCGAGCACGAGGTGGCGGACGGGATGCCGTTTCAGGTGCTGGAGCGGCATCTGACGGTGCTGCTCGCCGACCGGCCGCTGGACCGCCGCAAACTGTTGGAGCACGAGGGCCTGCGGGAAGACCTGCGCGGGCGCAGGTCCATGGCCGAGGTCGCCGGCCTGGCCGGTCAACTGGCGCGGCGGGTGCGCGACGGCGACGACGTCGACCAGATCGTGCAGGGGCTGGGAGCCGAGCTGCGGGCCAAAGCGGTGAGGCTCCTCGGACCGCCGCAGAAGAATGCGGCCGACGGGGCCGGCAGGCAGCAGCTGTCCCTGTGGTCGCACGCGTTCCTGCTGGCCTGTGTGGTGCTCGACGGGACGACGCTGAGCCGAGTCAGCCGGGAGTCCCACCGGCTCGCGGAGCTGCTGCACGGGGTGCGCTCACCGTCCTCGGTCCCGGCGATGCCGCTGTTCGAGGAGAGCGTTCGGGACTGGCTCGACCACTCCGACGTGGAGTTCACCGACCGGACCGGGCAACCGGTCGGGGCCCGGCACCCGGAGTGCCTGGTGCGGGTCAGCCAGCCCGGTCTCGGTGAGGCGGTCCTGGAGGTGCTGTGGCATGACCACAGCGGGGCCCGCGGCCCCCTGCTGGAGTGGCTGGACAGCCTCGTCGTCCGGGGCGAGGAGGACATCCGGGTGTCCGCCGCTCAGACGGTCGGCCTGCTGGCGACCTTCGACTGGCCTACGTACACGAGGAACTGCTCGTACGTTGGGCATCCGAACGAGGGGAACACGCCGATCGGCGGTGGTTCGCGGCGGCCTGGGCGCTGGAACGGGCGGTGACCGATCCGCTGCTCGCCCCCCGGGTTCAGCGCCTGCTGTCGCGCTGGTCCCAGCGCCGTGACTTCCAGGCGTGCGCCCAAGCCGCGTACGGCACGCGGATCGGCGCGAAGTTCCCCGCGGAGGCGCTGAGCAGTCTGGAGCGGATCGCCGGGGCGGGGACGAGGAGCGTGTGGGCCGCGGTACGGGAGATCTACGCGGCCGGATCACGAGCCCAGGTGCTGGAGCGGCTGGCCCAGTGGTCGGCCTCGTCACGCCACTGGCTGCGCGACGACGCGGCGAAGTGTCTCCAGGGGCTCAGCAGATTCCGTGGCGAGCGAGCGGTCACCGCCTTCCTCAAGGAGCCGGGGCCCCGTGAGCACCTGCTGCTGCTGAGTCGGCGGACCCTGCTCAGCAGCAGCCGTACACACCGCCAGTGCGGCTGGAACTGCATGCGGCTGTGGGTGGAGCGGGCCGGGGACGAACCGGGCCTCGACGAGCTGGTGGCCGAGTTCTTCGCCGAGTTGCCCGAGCCGGACGTCGAGGGCGACCGGCTGCGGGAGCGGCTGCTGTTCCACCTGCGGCTGTGGGGTCATCAACTCCCCGACGGCGACACGGCCCTACATATCAAGTCCCTTCTGGAGGAGAGGTGGTCGATGTGACCAGCACATCGCGTCGTGGCCCGTTCGCCTGGCTGCGAGGTCTGTTCGGCGGCCGGCCGGAGCAAAGGGCGCCCATCGAAGCCGTGATGGTCGAGGTGCCGGAGATCGCGTCGGTGCATCGCAACTCGACCGTCAGGTTCGAAACCCCCGCCAAGGGCGACGGGTTCGGCTTCCAGGTCGAGATCCGCTGCGACTGGTGCGCCGAGGGGCGCCTCGACGACCAGACGCTCGGCCGTGCCCTCGACGGCTATCAGGCGGTCATGCCCCAACGACTCACGGAGCGAGTCCGTGACATCGCCCGCCGCTACGAGCCGTTCCGTGCCGAGGAGGCCGAGCGCGCCGTCAACGACCATCTGCGGGAGGGGGAATGCTTCGAGAACGGGCTGGTGAGCTGTCGTACCGTCGCCTATCTCCAGCCCGCGCCGGAGGTACTGGAACAGCAGCGCAAGGCGGCCCTGGAACTCCAGGACATCGAGCACCGGTACGCGAAGTCCGCGCTCCAGGTACGGCTGCTGAGCGAGGTCGCCGAGAAGTGGCGGGCGTTCCTCGCCGGCGGGTTGGCCGGGGTCCGGCAGAACGATGACGCGCTCGCCTGGCTGACGCCCTGGGCGGTGCTGTTGGCCGAGCAGCCGGACAAGGCGGCCACCGAGGTCGGTGACATGTTCCGGCGGCGACAGAACCAGGTCGACGTGTTCGTCAAGCAATTGGAGGGGCAGTCGAAGGCGTATCAGGCGCAGGATCTCTTCGAGTTCGTCGCCACCAACGAGCGTCAACTCGGCCATGCGATGCGGTTGTTCGGCCTGCCTCTGCCGGGCGAGCTGGACTCCGGACGAGAGCCGACGGAGCCGCTGCCCGGCAGCGCCGCGAGCACGCGAGCATCGCCTGTGGCGAGGTGCTGCGCGCGCTCGCGGAGGAGGCCGAGTCCGTCGCTGGGCGCGTTCAGGCCGGCCAGGAGGCTCTGGCAGTGCCGGATACAGGTGATGACGTCTCGCCACGTGCGCTTGCTTCCGTGCGGGAAACGGCCACTGCGGCGGCGCCTGCTTCCGTCCTGCGCCCGGGCTACGACCCGCGGCCGCCGGCCGGCCCGCGCCGCGCGCGAGCGGGCCGATGCGGCGCTCGCCGAGCGGATCAGGGCCAAGTACACCTCCCGCGAATTTGCCGATGTCTGCGCCGGGTTGGGGGTACGGCAGTCCATGGGCGCAGTCGGCACGAGCGCGGACAACGCACTCGCCAAGTCGTTCAACGCAGCCCTCAAACGCGAGACGCTCCGTGGCGCCCGCCGCTTCGACGGGGCCCACGCCTGCCGCCTGGCGGTCTTCTGCTGGACCACGCGCTACAACACCCGCCGCAGGCACTCGGCGAACGGACAGCAGACACCGATCGCCTACGAACAGCAGTCGGCTGCCCTGACACTTGCCACATAACGACACAAACAGGTGTCCACCCCTCGGGGACAAGGCCCCTCGTCGAACAAGCCGTCGCCACCCTCAAATCCTGGCGGCTCCTCCGCAAGCTGCGTTGTTCGACCACCCGGGGAGCTCTCCTGAAAGGCGGCTCCATCCTTCAACTTGCGGTAGACGTCGACGGAGTGGAGCCAGGATCATCCTGGCTCCACTCCATGGTGCGGGCGTGTCACTGGAACTGTGCGAAGAACCTCCAGATCTCTGCCTTGGTCCAGGTGGCGACGCCGCTTTCGTTGGGGGAGCCGTCGACCGGACCGGGTATGTGGCCTCCGTCGAACGCGGCCCATTGGACCGGGTATCCGGCACGGCAGCCCGAGTAGGTGGTGGTGATGTGCGTTCGGCTGCCCGGCGCGGGCTCGCGCGGGCTCTGGGGGGTGCAGCCGTTGTTGCTGACGAATCTGTCGCGCAGGGACCGTCCTTGCGTGATGTTGAGGACGTTGTCGCTGATGCCGTGGATGCCGAAGTAGGCGGTGGGTTGGGTGCCGCCGCTGCACCCGCTGATCTGAGCGCCGGAGATGACCGCGACGGCCCTGAAGGCGTTCGCCCGGGCGCATGCGAGGGCGTAGCTCATACCGCCGCCCCAGCTGAAACCCGTGGCGAAGCGCTGTGCCGGGTTGACGCAGAGGCCGCCCTCGATTCGCCGGATCATGTCGTCGACGAAGGTGACGTCCTCATCGCCCGCATTGGCCCAGCCGTTGCCGAGGCCCTGGGGGGCGACGAGGATCGCGCTGTTGTTCGACTGCTCCTGTTGGCCGTAGTAGGACCAGGCGTTCCCGCTCGTGCCGCCCGAGGCGACGTCGCCGGCGGTTCCGCCCCGCCAGTGGAACGCGAAGATCAGCCGGTAGGGGTGGCTGTTGTCGTAGTTGGCGGGAACCCTGAGGATGAAGCTGCGGCTCTTACCGCCGCTCTGAATCGTATGCGTACCGCTCGCCAGGGTCGGGGTGCTGCCGCATGCGCCGCCGCCACCGGACGACAGCTTGATCATCTGCCATTGCTGGTTGGCGCCGCCCCAGTCGGTGTACTGGACGACGTTGCCGCCGTCGGCGGTGGAGGCGCCCTGCACCTCCACCGCCTTGCCGCTGGTGCGGTTGATCAGCCGGACGTGGCCCGCATCGGAGTCGGCCAGGCGGAACTGCTGGTTGGCCCCGTTGTGGTCGGCCCACTGCTGGATCGCGGCACCGTCGGCGGTCGAGGCGCCGGCCACGTCGAGAACCTTGCCCGAATGCCGGGCCTTGAGCCGGTAGAAGCCGCCGCCGGAGTCCACGAACTGCCACTGCTGGTTGGCTCCGTCGTTGCGCGTCCACTGGCTGACCCGCGCGCCGTCGGCCGTGGACACGTCATAGACGTCCAGCGCCTTGCCGCTGTTGCGATTGACCAGGACATACCAGGCATTGGTGTCCACCGTCGCCGCCTCGGCGGGCGCCGGATTCACCGCGCCGAGCATGCCGATCGCGAGGGTCGCCGCCACCGCGGCGGCGACCCGGGACCACCAGCGATGCCTTCGTGGAGGGGCGGGGGAAGCCGCACCATGGGTCTTCATCGATCCACCCTTTCGTTTGTGGCAGGTCCTATCAGGTGTGGGTCCAGCGTTGGTTGCTGCCGTTCCAGCAGGAGTAGAGCTGGATCAGGGTGCCGTTGGCGGTGCCGCCTGCGGCGGCGTCGAGGCAGAGGCCGGACTGGACGCCGACGATGGAGCCGTCGGAGGTGAGGCGCCATTTCTGGTTGTCGCCACCCCAGCAGCTGTAGATCTGGACTTTGGCGCCGTTGCCGGTGCCGGCGGCGTCCAGGCACTTGTTGCCGTAGACCCTGAGCTCGCCGGCGGCGGTGTGGGTCCACTGCTGGTTGGTGTCGTTGTGGCAGTCCCACAGCTGGAGCTGGGTGCCGTCGGTGGTGCCGGCGCCGGGCACGTCCAGGCAGCGGCCTGAAGCGACGCCCTTGATCTGCCCGGAATCCGAAGGGGGCGTAGAGGAGCCGGCGTTGAGTGCGTTGAGGACGGCGGTGTAGGCGGGCTTCTTGCTGCCGTCGCCGTTGAACAGCAGCGGCGAGTGCTCCGGTCGCCAGGAGTCGGTGTCGCGCACACCCCAGACGGTGATGCCGAGGCAGCGCGGGACGGCCAGGCAGTCGTTGATCACGTTGGCGTAGGTCGTGGCCGAGGCGCCCTGGATGTCGAGTTCGGTGATGGCCACGTCGACGCCGAGGGCGGCGAAGTTCTGCAGGGTGGTGCGGAAGTTGCTGTTGTAGGGGCTGCCGCTGTTGAAGTGCGACTGGAAGCCGACGCAGTCGATCGGCACGCCGCGCTGCTTGAAGTCCCGGACCATGGCGTACATGGCCTGGGTTTTGGCCCAGGTCCAGTTCTCGACGTTGTAGTCGTTGTAGCAGAGCTTGGCGGCCGGGTCGGCGGCGCGCGCGGTGCGGAAGGCGACCTCGATCCAGTCGTTGCCGGTGCGCTGCAGGTTGGAGTCGCGCCGGGCTCCCGAACTGCCGTCGGCGAAGGCCTCGTTCACGACGTCCCACTGGGCGATCTTGCCCTTGTAGTGGGACATCACGCCGTTGATGTGGTCGATCATCGCCTGGCGCAGCGCGCCGCCGCTGAGGCTCTGCATCCAGCCGGGCTGCTGGGAGTGCCAGGCCAGGGTGTGACCGCGCACCTGCTTGCCGTTCTGCACCGCCCAGTTGTAGACGCGGTCACCGGCGGTGAAGTTGAACTGGCCCCGCTGCGGTTCGGTGGCGTCGATCTTCATCTCGTTCTCGGCCGTCACCGAGTTGAACTCGCGGCCCGCGATCGCCGTGTACGCCGAGTCGCCCAGCCTGCCCGAGGCGATGGCGGTGCCGAAGTAACGACCGCTCTGCGCTGCCGCGGCGCCGAGCGTGCTCTCGGCGGCGTGTGCTCTCGGCGGCGCGACCAGTGCACCGACCACACCGAGGACGCCGACGACCAGCGCTATCAGCAGACCGCGGAGCTTCCGGCGGACGGCGGGTGGGGGAATGGCATACGAGCCCATGACTGTGCCTCCAGGGTAGAAATCACGGAAGGACTGAAGTGCAGCGGAATGCGTCGTCCGCTCCCACTCGGCAGGCGGACGAGGCGGGCCGGAATCCGGGCATTACGGGATCACTGGACATCGTGGTCGTGGAACCGGGACGATCTCGACCGGCGCGGACAGCACCCGGTCGGCCTCCGGGTGAGTACGGGGCATTCCAGGGTGAAGGAGCCCTGGAGCGGCAGGTCGCCGCTGGACCGTCCGACGGCCACGGCCGATATCCCCGGGTTCTACCCTCCTCCGCAGGTCGAGCCCGGTGAAAGAGGTCCGGCCGGCGGACGGCCGCGCCCGGCTGCAGCTCGCCCCTGCCGACCCCGGCCGGCCACCGCTGCGGCCGGACGACGAACGCCACGGGATCCGAGAGGTACGGCTGGACGACCTCCGTACCGCCCACCTCGCCGACGTTGCGGACGGTGACCGAAACGGCGACGGCCCCGTCCGTCGCGGCGACTGGATCCACCGAGAACTCCGGGTAGGTGAAGCTGGTTCAGCTGAGCCCGGGCCCGAAGGGGAACAGCGGGGTCGGCCATGGACGTGCGGAGGAGAGCGGACTCGGCGGGGACGGCGGGCAACGCCGGCGCCAGGCCGTAGAGGACGACCACGGCCGCGCGTACCGGACGCGGGCGGCGGCGGTGTTTCGACAGAGGCATGGGGGTATTCCATCGAGGCTCAGCCGGGGGGCCGCCACACGGCGTCGCGTACCTCTCCAACTGCGCGAAGAGCCGGGATGCGCTGGTGCGAACCTCACCGGAACGGAAACGGGGTGGCGCGGGTGCTGTGGTGCGCGGATCTGTCGTGCAGCACAGATTGCTCAGGGCCAATGTTGTTCGAAATTTCGAATTACAACCGGTGCCTCAGACAGGGATGATTGAGGGATTGACGGTGGATCGTCAATACTCCCCGCAGAAGAAGTTTCCGTTCCTTGCCCGAAACTTTCCGGAATCCCGGCGAGTCGGACGGGGAACCGCCGGACCCCCAGCGCCGCCGTCGGCGGAGCCGTAGGACCGGGGCCCGGACGAGTGTGCTCATGACGACGCGGTCGCCTCGCGCAGGGCTCGGATGAAAGGCTCGACCAGCACGTCGGCGAACTCGCGCGGCCCCGAGGCGACGGGGGCCGTGTTCCGGCCGCCGCGCGAGGCCGAGTACCGGCCAGGGTCGGACGCTGCTTGCTCAACTCCTCTCCTCTGCGCGGACGCCTTGGACTGGCGAGCTGTATCGCAAACTTCCGGATGGTTTCCGGTCGGGAGGACAGCTCGTCAAGCCCAAAGGAGAGGGGCTGTTTATGGACAGACCGGCGACAGGCCTTGACCGGGAAGCCCCACATTCCTAGCTTGTGGCGTCAAAGAGTCCGAGAAGTTTCCGTAAGGTTTTCGAGACTGAACTGACACTTCCCACCCCTGAGGTCTCCATGGCCAGCACCTCCCGGACGCCTGGTGGATCCGCTGGCGTGACGGCCCCTGCCGGCAGCCGTCACAACCGTCCGTCAGCCGGGGCGGCTGAAGGCCGGAGACCTCTCTCATCTCGGTCCACGGCGAAGTGCTCCGGCTTGAGCGCCCAGAGCACCAACTCTTCGGCATATGCGGCGCCTTCGCACCTCTCCCGTCCCTGCCCCCCGGCGCGGCCGCTCCGCGGTTCATCGGGGGTCACCTCACCCCCGCCCCCCAAGGAGGTCTTCTGATGTGGTTTCGCCGTCCGTCCCCGGCCCACCTGAGACGCCTACTCGCCGTCCTTGCGCCCTTGCTGCTCGTGGCTACCTTCCTCGGTGCCCAGCCCGCCGGCGCGGCGACCGTCGACCCCAACGCCTGGTATGTGCTGGTCAACCGCAACAGCGGCAAGGCCCTGGACGTCTACAACCTGGCGACCAACGACGGCGCCCGCATCACCCAGTGGACCAGGAACGATCAGAACCAGCAGCAGTGGCAGTTCGTCGACTCCGGAGACGGCTACTACCGCATCAAGTCCCGCCACTCCGGCAAGGTCCTGGACGTCCACAACTGGTCCACCGCGAACGGCGGCTCGATCGTCCAGTGGGCCGACCTGAATGGCACCAACCAGCAGTGGCGGCTGGCCGACAGCTCGGATGGCTACGTGAGGTTCATCTCGCGCCACAGCAACAAGGCCCTCGAAGTACAAGGTGCCTCCACCGCCGACAACGCGAACATCGTCCAGTACGACGACTGGGGCGGCACCAACCAGCAGTGGCAGCTCGTCAAGGTCGGCGGCGGCAACCCCGGCCCGTGCGATCTTCCGTCGACATACCGCTGGACATCAACGGGCGCGCTGGCGCAGCCCAAGCCGGGGTGGGTCTCGCTCAAGGACTTCACCGTCGCCCCCTACAACGGCAGGCAACTCGTCTATGCGACGACGCACGACACGGGGACGAGGTGGGGTTCGATGAACTTCGGCCTGTTCACCAACTGGTCGGAGATGGCCTCGGCCAGCCAGAACACCATGTCAGCTTCCACCGTCGCGCCCACGCTCTTCTACTTCGCGCCGAAGAACATCTGGGTGCTCGCCTACCAGTGGGGTGGGACCGCCTTCTCCTACCGGACGTCGAGCGACCCCACCAACCCGAATGGCTGGTCATCCGAGCAGGTGCTCTTCTCCGGAAGCATCTCCGGCTCCGGGACCGGACCCATCGACCAGACGCTCATCGCCGACGACCAGAACATGTACCTGTTCTTCGCCGGTGACAACGGCAAGATCTACCGGGCCAGCATGCCGATCGGGAACTTCCCGGGCAGCTTCGGCTCGTCGTACACGACGATCATGAGCGATACGACGAACAACCTGTTCGAAGCCCCGCAGGTCTACAAGCTCCAGGGCCAGAACCGCTACCTCATGATCGTCGAGGCGATCGGCTCGCAGGGCCGCTACTTCCGCTCGTTCACAGCCACCAGTCTGAACGGCTCATGGACACCCCAGGCCGCGACCGAGAGCAATCCCTTCGCCGGCAAGGCCAACAGCGGCGCCACCTGGACCAACGACATCAGCCACGGCGAACTGATCCGCACCAGCGCCGATCAGACCATGACCGTGGATCCCTGCAATCTGCAGTTGCTCTACCAGGGGCGCAGCCCCAACTCCGGCGGCGACTACGGCCTCCTGCCCTACCGTCCGGGCCTGCTGACACTGCAGCGCTGACGGCGTGACACGAGTCCGGCTCCGGTATGGAGCCGGCGGGGCGGGCTCGGCGGAAGGCCGAGCCCGCCGGGTCCCTCCCTGTCAGTCTGTGGTCGGCGCCGAGGTGTCCAACCAGACCATCTCCACCATTACCGACAAGGTCATGGACGGCATGGCCGAATGGCAGAACCGCCCGCTGGACCGCGGGCGGTCCTGTTCGTGGACGCCATCAACGTCAAGATCAGGGACGGGCAGGTCGCGAACCGGCCGGTCTACGTCGTGATGGCGGTGACCGTGGACGGCACCCGCGACATCCTCGGGATCTGGGCCGGTGACGGCGGCGAGGGAGCCAAGTACTGGCTGCACGTGTTCACCGAGCTGAAGAACCGCGGCCTGGACGACGTGCTGATGCTGGTCTGCGACGGGCTCGAGGGCCTTCCTTCCTGCTGCCGAATTCGTTCCGGTATGCGGCCCGCCAGGACTGGGACAAGGTCGCCAAGGCACTCAAGCCCGTCTACACCGCACCCAGCGAGGACGCGGCGACGGAACGGTTCCTGGAGTTCCAGGAGTCCTGGGGAGGGAAGCATCCGGCGATCGTGAAGCTGTGGTCGGACGCCTGGGCCGAGTTCGTGCCCTTCTCTCCTTCGACATCGAGATACGCAAGGTCATTTGCAGCACGAACGCCATCGAGAGCGTCAACGCCCGCATCCGCAAGGCCGTCCGTGCCCGCGGACATTTCTCCAACGAGGCCGCCGCCCTCAAGTGCATCTACATGGCGCTGATGAGCTTGGATCCGACGGGCAAGGGCCGCAAGAGGTGAACCATGCGCTGGAAAACACAGCTGAACGCGTTCCAGATCGCTTTCGAAGGCCGCCTGACCCCGAGCAACAACTGACCATCAACAACCAAGACCAGCCGTTAAATTGACATACCCACGGTGCCGCGACCCTCGCCCATGCGGCCGGGGCCGACCTGAAGGACATCCAGGAGATGCTCGGTCACTCCTCGATCACCATCACGGCCGACACGTACGCGAGCCTGCCCGGCCTGGGCACCGTGCCGGCCGCCAAGCCCGTGGGCCACGTCGGCGACGCCGGCCGCTTCCCCACCGAACACCGCTTCGCCGGCTGCACCGGCAGCGCGCCTCCGGACGCCTCCAGCGGCAACAACGTCCGCCACCGGCTCAACGCCGGCGGCAACCGCGCCCTGACCTCCGTGCTGCACATCATCGCCGTCTGCCGGATCCGCAACAGCGGACGCGGACAGGACTGCTACCTGCGCAAGATCGCCGAAGGGAAGACACCCGCCGAGGCCCGCAGAGCCCTCAGACGCCGACTGTCCAACGTGGTCTACAGGATCATGAAACGCGACCAACGGACCACCTTGCCCAGGCCGCTTGACACACAGAGGCGCTGAAGAAGCTGGCTCCGGGGCGGAGGGTGCACCGCTCACCCAAACGGACCCGAACGAGGAGCCCGAGGCCGAACAGAGCACCTCCCTGGGGAACCCCCAGGTCGGCAGCGTAATGCGTTGTGCCCCCGGCAGGATTCGAACCTGCGACACCCGCTTTAGGAGTGGGATCGAATCCTTGCCGGGGGGTTCCAGTTTCTGCCGCGTGGTGCTGTTCTGCCTGGTCAGCACCATGCGGCACGCCGCCTGGTCCAAGACGTGACGACTGTTGTCGGCCCGTCCGCTCACGCATCGCTCACGCAGCGGCGGTACCGCCCAGGCGTCTCGCAGCGCCCTCTGGGGCTGCGACGGGGGCCATCAGGTCATCCGTAAGTGGTGCAGAGCGGTCGGCAGTCGCCGCCTGGGGATCATCGGACATAGGGTCCGTTCATACGGCAGGATTCGACGAAGCGGGGGTAGACATGGGGGACTTGGTGATCGATGCGCGGTCCGATGCGGAGGGCCCGGAGGACGTTCCTTCCGACGAGGCCGCCCCTGCCCCCGGCCGCGGTCCGAAGCGACGTCACTCCTTCTGGACGGAGCTTCCGATCCTCGTCGGCATTGCGCTGGCACTGGCCTTTCTGATCAAGACGTTCTTGCTCCAGGCGTTTCTGATCCCCTCGGGCTCCATGCAGAACACCCTGCTGAAGGACGATCGCGTCCTGGTCGACAAGCTCACTCCGCGGTTCGGCTCAGAACCCGCCCGGGGCGAGGTCGTGGTCTTCCGCGATCCAGGCGACTGGCTGGTGGGGCATCCGATGGAGGAGCCCAACACGGTACAGAAGTTCCTGAGCTTCATCGGGCTGATGCCGGCGGCCGGGGAGAAACACCTGATCAAGCGGGTCATCGGCGTCGCCGGAGACACGGTCGAATGTACGGGCACGGGACCACTGAAGGTGAACGGCAGGCCGCTCACCGAGCCGTACGTCTTTCCCGGAAACACCGCCTGCAGCACTGACGGGGACGGCCAGTTCAAGGTCACGGTACCCAGCGGCCACCTCTGGGTGATGGGCGACCACCGGCAGAGCTCGCAGGACTCCCGTTACCACCAGAGCGACCCTCGCCGCGGAATGGTGCCCCTGACGGACGTGGTGGGCCGCGCCGTCGTGATCGCCTGGCCGGTCGGCCACTGGGCGACTCTCCCTGTGCCGAGCACCTTCGAACAGCCGGGTCTTACTCCTACGCCGTGAAAGCCAGACCGCTCGCGCACACGATCTTCGCGATCGCACACGGCATTCTCGGCCGGAGTCTCATCTTCCGTATTTATTCGGAGACTTGGGCCTGACGCGGCTACGTGGGACCGCAAAGACCCGGCACCATTGTGACGTGCATCACATTTGGATCATGAGTGCTCCCCTGTGGACCCTCTGCGCCCCTACTGTTACGAGCCGTCACGGCGAGATTGAACATCAGTTCGAGTTCAGTCGGTGCTGTGGCGCGTGCCGTCCCCTAACTGGGGACGGTTCTCTCTTGTGGAGGGGAACCAATGAAGACCAACATGCGTAAGGGGATCGCTGTCGCGTCCCTGGCCGCCGCTGTCGTCGTCGGGGGGGCTTCGGCCGCGATAGCGCGCGACGGCAACGGCTCCATCTGGGTCGGCAACACCTACGCGCACATCAGCGGCTCCATCTACTGGTGGCCCAGCGGCAGCAACCACGGCGGCATGGAGGTGTCCGGCTACCTGTACGACGACGAGCCGGACTCCAACTCCGTCAAGGTTCAGGGCAAGGTCTCCGGCTACAGCTACACCACGCTGTGGACCAACTCCAACGGGAACGGAACCCGCGTGTGGGGCGACAAGGTCGTCTACGACCCTGCGGCGCTCTACGTGACCACCGGCAGCGTGCAGACCTGCCGCTACAACAGCTGGGGCACCGACCAGTGCACCAGTGAGTACATGACTCGCTGACCCCCTGGGCGGCGGACCACTTCGGTGGTCCGCCGCCGTCTTTCGCGCAGCCAGAACGAACGGAAACAGCATGCTTGTCGCGGAGAATGTCGGTCACGCCTATCAGACCGCCACCGTCCTGTCCGAAGTCGACGTGACGGTGGGTGAGGGCGAGAAGGTCGCCCTCGTCGGTCCGAGTGGATCGGGGAAGACCACCCTGCTGTACTGCCTGGCGGGACTGATCCAGCCCTCCAACGGCCGTATCTCCTTCCGCGGGGAGGATCTCGGCGCGCTCGGAGATGCCCAGCGGTCCGAGCTGAGACAGCGGTCATTCGGGTTCGTCTTCCAGTCGGCGGAACTCGTCCCGGAGCTGACTCTGCGGGAGAACGTCCTGCTGCCACTGGAGCTCCAGAAAGTCCCGGTCCGAGAGCGCACGCGCAGGGTCGACGAGCTGTTGGAGCAGCTTGGGCTGGCCGAGCAGGCGAAGAAACGCCCCGCCAAGGTGTCCGGCGGTCAGGCGCAACGCGCGGCGGTCGCACGTGCGGTGGTGCACCGGCCGGCCGTGGTCTTCGCGGATGAGCCGACCGGGGCCCTGGACCGCGCCAACGGCGCGGTCGTGGTCGACGTGCTGTGGGAGCTCGCCAAGGAACAGGGCACTGCCGTGGTCATGGTCACCCATGACCGGGACCTCTCGCTCCGGGCGGACCGCTCGATCGAACTGCTCGACGGCAAGATCGTCCCGCAGCGGCCGGAGAGCCACTCATGAGCGATGTCAGGCTTCTCGTCAGGGTGCTGCGCGGCGGCGGTGCCGCCGGGCTGATCCGCCTCGCACTGATGGTGGCGGGTATCGCCATGGGCGTGGTCGTCGTCGTTCTCCTCGCCACCATGCCGGCAGCTCTGGGGAAGCGTGCCGAGATCAGCTCCGCGCGTGTGCCGCTGCCGACCACGGCACAGACCGACGCATCCGGAGCCCAGTTCACGTACCAGCTAGTACCCGGCTCGTGGGGCGGCGAGCGGTTCACCCGCATCATGGTGGCCCTCGACGCCGACGGCGCGGCACTGCCACCCGGGGTGTCGGCACTCCCCAGGCCGGGGCAGGTCGTCCTCTCTCCCGAGGCCCGCGCCAAGGCCAAGGCCGACGCGGCCTTCGCCAAGCTCGTACCGGGGGTTCCCACGGGGGAGATCTCCCCCGCGGGCCTGCTCGGCCCCGACGAGCTGTACGCCTACGTCGGTGTCCCGGCCGAGCAGATCGCCGAAGAGCGCACCGCCCGAGGCTGGGGCGGCATGAACGCGGATGTCGACGTGCGCGAGCGCTTTTCCCAGGTACCCCTTGAGCTCGCTCTGATCACCGCGGCCCCCGCGATCATCTACCTCAACGTCTGCGCCCGGCTGTCGGCCGTGACACGGACCCGCCGCTACGCCGCGCTGCGGCTCGTCGGGATGAGTCGTCAACAGGTGCTGCGTCTTGCGGCCCTGGAGTCAGCGACCGCCGGTTTCCTGGGAGCCCTGCTCGGTCTCGCCCTCTACTCGGCCGCGAACCGCTACGTCGGCCCTTCGGGGATGGTGGGGTTCAGCTGGTACGCGGACACCTCGCGCGCATCGTCGCCCATCGCCGTCGTCACCGTGGTCGTCGTGACGCTGGCCGCCGGATTCATCGGCTCCAAGAACACCTCGAAGGCACTGGCGAAGCCGCTCCAGGCTCGCTTCGAAGGGGCCGACAAACCGGCCAGGTGGTGGCACGCGTTGCCCTTCGCCCTCGGTATCGGGCTCATCGCCTACCCCGTCCTGGCCGCCGGCGGCGACGCACCCCGTGGTGCGGCGGCGACAGCGGAAGGCATCCTGCTCATCCTCGGTGTCGTCCTGGCCTCCGTCGGCATGCTCTTCGCGCTGCGCCCCGTACTCGTCGGACTGGCCCGATGGGCCGGCGGCACCCGGATCCCGCTCGCCGCCCGACTCGCCGCCCGCAAGGTCGAGTACGAGTCGCAGGGCCTGACCTGGCACCTCTCCGGCCTGGTCCTCCTGGTCCTGGTGGCCTGCATCGGCACCGGCGTACTGCGCCAGGTCGAACTGGCGTCGAGCCCCGCCACCGGACCGACCGCGGTCGCCGTCGAGGCCCGCGAGGTTCCCGCGTCGACGAGGGAACAGCTTCTCTCCCTCCCCGCCACCACACGCTGGTCGTGGCAGCTGAGCGTGATCCCCGAGCAGCCCTCCAGCACAGCTCCCGAGACGGTCGAGGACGAGGTACGGACCTTCGGAGCCACGCTGATCACGGCCGACTGCGCCACGGTGCGCCGGCTGACGGGCGAGGCGCTGCCCGACTGCCGAAACGGTACGCGCTACCGGGTCGCCGCCGGACCGCAGCAGCCCATCCCGACGGGAATGCCGATCGAGTTCCGCGACCGCAAGGGGGCCGTGACCCGGGTCACCGCCCCCGAACCGCTGCTGAAGCTCACCACAGCCTCCACTTTCGCGGCCGGCCCGACACTGCTGGACACCACGCCGCTGCCGGCTCTCGGTGTCACGTCCGACACGAGGCTCTGGTACCAACTCCCTTCGGACATCACCCTCATCGACCGCTTCGCGTCCGAACTGGCCACGGTCGCTCCGGCCGCGCTGCTGCGGGCCGGGGATCTCGATCTCGACGGCCTGGAGGACTTCCGGGTACACCGCGGGACCGTCGACACGGGCATCACCATCGCCTTCCTGCTCGGCCTCACGGCCTTCCTGGTGAGCGCCATCGGCCGCTCGCTGGAACGCCGCAAGGACATCACCGCGCTTGTGGTGGTCGGTGTCCCCGGACGCACGCTCAGGACGGTGCAGTGGCTCCAACTCCTCGCGCCGCTCTGTCTGGCCCTCGGCCTCGCAGCCGGCACCGGGGTGCTGGCGGGGAACGCGGTCCTGCTCCTCCAAGGACGGCAGAACGGCTGGTACGCGGGCACGTTCGACGCGGCAGGCCCCCTCGTGCTCATAGCCCTGGCATGCGCGGCAGGGGTGGGGGCGTTCACCGTGGGAGTCCGACCGCGGCCGGAGGATCTACGTCGTGAATAACGGAAAGGGAGAGGATATGGCGATGGCCGAGTCCGCAGTGGCCACGGCAGCCGGAGGGGAATCATCTCGCTCACCGCGCCGCAGGGTTGTGACGGCCGTTCTGGGCGTCGTACTCCTGCTCGCCGGCGGTATCTTCCTCGCGCTCGGGTACGACCAGCACAAGGTCGGGACGGAGGTGATGGCTCCTTCCTTCGACGGAGACCACACCGCCCTCGTCGACACGTTCTCGGCCGGAGGGAGCGGCGTCCGGCGCGGAGACGTCGTCGTCATCCGGGGAGGTTGGCCCGGTACCCCGGCCGGCCACCTCTTTACCCTGAGGGTCATCGGCCTCGGGGGCGACAAGGTGAGCCACGCCTCCGGCAGCGGGGTCTCAGTGAACGGCAAAGCACTCACCGAGCCGTACGCCCACGGGGACGACAACACCTTCGGCGCGTACGACATCACCGTGCCCGAGGGTCGCGTCTTCCTCCTGGGAGACTCCCGCAGCATCGCCGTGGACTCACGGACCTACCTCACAGCGGACTCGGGCACCCTGCCCGTCAGCCACATCCAGGGAAGGGTCGCCGGAACAGCCTGGCCGCTGTGGAAGCTGGCCGACGACCCCGGCGTGGAGGCCCGCTTCCCGACGCACATGATCGCATCGGCAGTGACCGTCCTCGGCGCTGCCCTGCTGATCGGCGCCGCCTGGCCGCGGATCCGCAAGGCCGCGGCCTCCGTCAGGGAGAAGCTTCCGCGCAGGGGAACAAAGGAATCCTGGTAGGCGCCGCGACCAGTTGATCGGGCCTGCACTCCTGGGTGTAGGCCCGATCGCACACCCCAGCAAACCGATCGAAGTGTGACTGCTCAAGCAACCCAGTGCGGTGCGGAGAGCGGACTGAGGTGAGGCATTCGGCAGTTCCGCGCTGTCAGAAAGCAGCTGGAAGAGCCCGGAGGCGGTCGCGGAACTCCCGTACGGTCGGCACCGCGGAATGTGGTTCGAGGTAGTTGCTGGACTTCGTCAGCAGTTTCAGGCCGATGTCAGCGGCATCCAGGGCGCCGTCGAGCTCCCGGCCGCGCCCAGTTGATCGGGCCTGCACGCTGTACTTCGGTGCTGTACAGCGGGGCTCGGCCGCGTAGCTCAAGCCCCCTCCGTCTCCCGAGGTTGCGCCGGTGCGTGCCCGTCAGATCTCGTCGGCGGTGGCGGGCTCGCCTTGGCCCGGGTGTCCGTCGGCGGGCGGGTCCGCGTCGGCGCTGCCGTGTGAAGGCCCGCTTGAGGCCCTCGGTGGCGATCGACCACGCGAAGACGGGGACGGGTGCCTGCCAGCCGAGACGGCGCGGGTGGCCGTTCGAGGACGTCCAGACGGTGGAGATCACCGCACCGTTCTCGCGCAGCGGGCGAAGTCGTTCGGCGAGGAGGCGGCCGGCGAGGCGGTCGCCCCGTTCCTCGGGGCGACGGCCCCGGCACCGCCGCGAGGACCTGCGGCGCACCTCAAACCGCGGATTGGGCATTTCCGCCTGGACCGCCTCCGCGTCAGCCACCTCACGGAGATGTTCGAGGCCATCGCCGAGGCCAACGTGGAGATCGCCGAGGGCAACGCCGCACGGCGAAAGGCATTCGAAGACCTTGCCCAGATTCCCTGGAAGGGGCGCGAGCACCGCGCTCGCCGCAAGGCGATGAAGGCGGCGATCGCCGAAATGGAGCCTCACCGCCGCATCGTGGGTCCGGCTACGCGCCAACGCGTCCGCTCCGCGCTGCGGGCCGCGCTGAACGCCGCGATCGCCCAGTAGCTCATCACCTTCAACCCAGCCGCCCACGTCGAGCTGGAGGCGGGTAAGCGTCCCAAGGCGCTGGTGTGGACGGACGAGCGCATCCTTCACTGGAAGCGGACCGGAGAGAAGCCTTCGCCGGTGATGGTCTGGACGCCGGAGCACACCGGTCTCTTCCTCGACCACGTTGCGGAGGACCGCCTGTACGCCCTGTTCCACCTGATTGCGTTCCGCGGACTGCGACGGGGCGAGGCGTGCGGGCAGAAGTGGACCGACACCAACCTGTTAGCCGGTCTCATCACCGTCGCCACGCAACTCGTCGTGGACGGCTGGGAGGTGTACGAGGACGACCCCAAGACCGACGCCGGCGCGCGGACCATCGCGCTCGACTCCGACACGGTCCAGGCCCTCAAGCGGCACCGCGCCCAGCAGGACAAGGACCGTAAGGAGTGGGAGAACGCCTGGGTGGAGACCGGCCGCGTCTTCACCAAGGAGAACGGCGAGATGCTCCACCCCGCCAACGTCATCCGGCGGTTCGTCGAACTTTGTGAGGAGACCGGCCTCCCACCGATCCGGCTCCACGACCTCCGCCACGGGGCCGCGACCCTCGCCCACGCGGCCGGGGCCGACCTGAAGAACATCCAGGAGATGCTCGGCCACTCCTCGATCACCATCACGGCCGACACGTACACGAGCCTGCTCCCCGAGGCGGACCTTGCGATCGCCGAGGCCGCAGCCCGGCTCGTACCGCGCGCCCGCGCCACCTCCGAGAACACAGCTCCCGAAGCGGAGCCAGAGCCCGCCGACGCGGAGAAGCCCGACACGGAATCCATGCCGAATGGTGCTGATCCGTTGGGAGACGTTCGGGAGATCAACTCCCCGTCCGCTCACGCAAACGGCCCCGGACGATGAGTCCGAGGCCGGTTAAAGCGCCTCCCTGGGCGAGAAACCCCAGGTCAGCGCGGTAATGCGTTGTGCCCCCGGCAGGATTCGAACCTGCGACACCCGCTTTAGGAGAGCGGTGCTCTATCCCCTGAGCTACGAAGGCAGGGATGTGTGGGCAAATGTGTTGGAAATTCACCCGTATCGGGTGGATCCCGCCCCTGAGGGGCCCCAGACATCCACAGGGTGCTCCGCCGAAGCGGTGCACCGCACACAGTCTAGCGGTTGTCGGCCGTCCGTCGGAGCGTCATGTGCTGCCTTGCGGCTATGCGCCGAGCCCTCTGTGCCGACGGGGGGTCTGTGCGTGCGTTGGTACGTGGACCGTCGCGTGCCTACCTGGTTCGGCGGCCGATGCCGAGGGCCACGGAGTTCTTGGCCCACGCGTACCCGATGTAGATGAGCAGGGCGCCGTCGGCTCCATAGGCAGGGACCCGGCGGAGGCGATGCGTTTCATCCAGGGTGGAGAAAACGGATTCGCTGTCCTGGCGGAATCCGATGAGGCGATCTCCGGCTTCTGTTCCTGGCGGAATGATTCGAAGATGCTCGGTCCTGTTGAACCTCATTCGCTTCGTTCTTGGATCCAGCGCCATGTCTTCTCGGGTCTCATACACCGGAATTCTTTCCACGTGCGGGCCGGTTCGGCAGGGGATTTCCAGGATGTGATAAAAGCGGCTTTCCTCTCCGCCTCTGTACTCGACCTCTCGGACGGGGATCGGATCGTAGAGGGTCTTTCCTTCCACGCTTAGCAAACGATCGCAGGCGCGCCCTTCGGCCGCGTAGACGTCGTGGGTGCATCCCGTGGCTTTGTATCGATATTTCTTCAGTGGGTGGGGCTTGAGTCCGTCGTACTGGCGAGTGAAGACCAACAAGCCCGCTCTGATCAGCGGAGCTCGGTGCATGCCACGCCAGGCTTTGTCGTAGACCACTGTGTGGTTTCCCGGGGCGCGTGTGCGGATCTCCAGGGCAAGACGGAGCGCAACTTTGGCTTCTTCCTGCCGGTCAGGATCCAGTTCCTCGGACTGATGCCGTGCGGTGTCCGTGTTGAGAATGATCCGGCTGTGCGGCGAGCATTCGTCGCGGACCGAGAAGGTGACGAGTTTGTTGCCGTAGATTTCCCGGTCGCCGCCTTCCAGTTGGATCGTGGCGTCAGGGTCGACCCGGTGATGCTGTAGTTCCCCGGTCTTCTCGTCGATGGTGAATTCCTCGGTCTGATCCGAGGCTGGCCGCACGACGGTTCCGTCGCCCGTGATGACTTGGCTGCGGTGGGGGCGGACCAGGGTTCCTCGCCGTTTCCGCCCGAGCATTCCTTTTGCGAGAGCCTGCTTGATCCAGGCGTCACGGCTGGCCTCTCGAAGTTCGTGCAGTGCTTCGATCATTTTGGGTCTGAAGTCATGCCAATGGTGCCGTTGGGGACCGGTCTCGGGCAGGCTGTCCGCTGTGGTGTCGCCGCGATGCTGACGGACGCCCTCACGGACGGTTTTCCACATGTGCTCGTGCTGGAAGTTGGCGCAGGCCATCTCGGCAGTCTCGAAGATCGAAATCGAGGCGAGAACGATCAGGTAGATGAACGGGGGGTACGCGGGGCGACGCCCCCGGGCGCCTGGGGTGCGTCCGGGGAAGACTTGGTCGGCCACGTCGTAAAGGTCGGGGTTGGAGACGAGGAGTTCGAGGCGCTCGAGTTCGGGCAAGGAGCGGGCGGGAGGCCCCGGAGGTTCGCGGCGGCTGAGACTGAATACGTCCCTGGGAACGGGGCCCATGACGTAGTCCGGCTTCCGCTTGGCCTTCTTCTTGGGTTTGGAGGCAGGGGTATGTCGCTTCGGCGCACCCATCAGTCCTCCGTCCCTGATGGCCGCCAGTGGTAGCCGGCGAGCTTGGCGGCGCGGTCCAGCGAGGCGAGACCGAGGCGAAGCGCGACCTCGGCGATCTGCCCGGTCTCCGCGTGGATCTTGGCGGCGAGCCAGCTGGATACGTCCCGCGGCGTGGCGGACCGTCCCTTGGGTGCGATTCCGCTGGCGCGTACGACCTCGCCGAACGTGGTGCAGATGCTGGACTGCATCCGGTGGGTGGGGGCGGTGCCGTTCGTGGTGAGTGTCTGGGGGCGGTCGGAGCCGGACTGCTGCTGGACATACTCGGCGCGGAGGCGGAGGACTTCCCGGTTCCACGGATCATCGAGCGGGCAGTAGCGAGCAGTGATCCGGGCTGCGCCCACGGCCCAGACGCGCTCGTGCTCGAGATCCAGATCGGTGACGCCGGCGAGGCCGATTTCGCCGGTGTGGAGACCGGACAACAGCAGGCCGAGCACGGCGGCGTGCCTGGTCTGCGGCATCCCTCGCTCAGCGTAGAAGCGGAGTTGGTCGATGTCGGTATCGGTGAGGATGCCGGTGGGGCGCGGTTGCGAGCGAGGGATCGGCGGGAGGTCCAAGAGCGGCGCCCGAGTGGTCAGCGCAAGTCTCCGGGCCTCCGCGAAGAAGGCGTCGACCGATGACCGGCGAACTCGGCGGGTGCTGTCGGCTGGGCAGGTGACCAACCGCCCATGACGGTCGTGCCCGGGTGCGTCAATGAAGGCCTGGGCGACAGTGTCGGTGATGTCATCAAGGCGATCGAGGCCGAGCGCCAGGGCGAAACGTAGAAGTCTTTCGGTGTTGGTGATGTAGGAGTCCGCCGTCTGCGGCCTGAGTGCGCCGCGGGCAACCTTCTCCTGCCACTGCTGGGCGACCTGACGAAGAGCCGCCCGCAGAGTGACCCTACGCACGACGGCCACCTCGCAGGCCGAACTGGCTTTGCTGGAGGGGGTGTGTGAGCAGGGGAATCATCGAAACGTATGGGGTACGGCGCGCTGGCACGCTACCGTGACTGGTGGCTCTCGCTCTGTGTGAGGGCACGCCAAAGCCCCCCTTTCTCGCGGTTCGCGCCGCGACAAGGCCTACGGGGTGACGGTGGCGGGTCCGGAGAGGCGTGATCCTTAGCCGGGGAAGCGCATCTCCGGACCCGAACTCATGACTGGGGGGTCGACTGGCGGCTCCTCATCGCGGGGACGACTACGGACATCTCTCTGCTGGACGCGTAGACGGTGAGCCAGGTCTTCAAGCTCACCCGCCCCAGGTCCGACAAATGCAGGGGCTGATCGAGTTCCACGGTGGGAGCACCCGTGTCGGCCCGAGCGCAAGCGCGTGCCTCGGCGAGGATGCTCAGAACACCGTGGAGCTGCTGATGCAGTTTCGCGGCCGCATCCGGCGTCATATAGCGGACATACTTCAGCCAGAGTGGGTCAGAAAGGAGTTCTGCCGGGTCCTCCTCGTAGACCGGGACAGTGCGGTCGTCCTCTGCCTCCGTGGTACCGCGGGGAGAGGCCTCGGATGAGGGAGTCTGAACATCCTCTGCATCGAGGTCTCGGTCCGCAGGAGGTTCCTCCGCCTGGACGCGCTCCTCGCCGCCGGGGTGTGACGAACCACTGTTCCGCGCGGTGCCTGAGCGGGCTTTCTGTTGCGCCTCCTCATCCCATGGCCGGGGACTGGGCGAGTCCTCAGGGGGACGGGGTGTCGCGTCTTCGAACCAGCGGACGAACCCGTCGGGCTCCTCGATCAGAAGGCCGGAAAGGATCATCAGCTCCATGAGCTTGTCGACCGACCGGCGGTGCGTGGCGCCGCCCCCGGCCAGCATCATGAAGCGGGCGTGCAAGCCGTCGCGCAGTCCAGGGCCCTGGGCGAGCCTGTTCCGTGCGCTCTTGGTGAACCACGTCTGATTCCATGCCTTGCGTAGTACGGCTTTGCCGAGCTCGGCATCCTTTGCCCATGCTTCCGCCACCCGTGTCGCCATGGGGGTTGCGAGGTACATGCCCCTACCTGGGGCCTTCGTGACGAGACCGCAGTACTCGAAGAACGCCATCGTGAGCCCGACGCGCCCGGCATTCAAACCGAGCTTCGCCTTGACGTCGTGCACCGAAAACGGCTGCGGCAGGATGCCCATCGTGCAGGCAATAGAGAGCTGCTCCTGCGCGACCACCCGGTTCGTAGGCAGTTCACGCGAAGGTGCGGTCTTCTCAGTGGATCTCTGACCCGGCATCGCCCCTCCTGTGTCCTCTGCGCACAGACGGGCGCCTGGGCAGCGTAGGACACGGCGGCGCAGTGGTGCAGGGAAATCGACCACATTGCAGTGCAGTCCAACTCCCAGTCCCTGAAGGGAAGTTCCCGCATGAACGGCCCGGCAGGGGGCGACAGGACATCGAACACGTATCGAGGCATGCAACTCCGCAGGTGAGTTGCCCTGCCACAAGCCGGCCGTCGTGATTGCCGGGTCGGTGCGGCAAGTCATACGCGTTGCACTGCGACAGTTCCGCAGGTTCTCTTGCACAGGCGAGGCCCCCTCGGGCATCCCGAGAGGATTGGTGCCTCTTTCAGCGATCTGGTTCATGCGCGGCTTTCTCGAAATCACGCTCCGTTACTTGCTATACAAGTAGCATTAGGGGGTGGGGGACGCATCCCGAGTGCGCCTCGGCCACACTTATGCCGTGCCTGGAGGAATGAGACGTGCCAAGAAGCCGAGCAGCTTCGCCATCGACGGCGACTGGCCGCACGCCGTGATGGAGCCGCATCGAGGTGCTCGCGTTGCACAGGCCATAGCCCGCAAACTCGCTGAGGCGATGGCAGAGCGGGGGATCAGCGCCAACGCCCTCGCTAAAAAAAGTGGTGTCAATCGACAGGTCATCACCAACGTGCTCAACGGCACCGTCTGGCCCGACATGTTGACGCTCGTGGACCTGGAGGGGGCCCTGGGTGTCCTGCTCTGGCCCGACCACACGCAGTGGAGGATCCCCGAGCCGGGCACTGCAGAGACGTCGCCAAGACCGCATAGAGGATAGAAGGCGCTCTTACCTCTACTCGTGGTAGGCGTAGTGGGAGGCGATTCGAGCGCTCGGCGGGACGTGCTTGAGGATGGAACGATGCCTTTGCCGATCGGGCGGAGGAGAAGGTCTTCGGGGGCGGTCCGTACCCCTCGGCGGGGTGACGAGCCCCCGCCGACCACGGTGACTCGGGTTGTGCAGCCGAATGTCAGTGGTCGCCCCTATCGTCGGTATCAGAGGGCTCCTCGAAACCGAGTGTGGGACTTGGCTTTGTGCTGGTCAGGCATGGTGTGGGGCGGGTGAGGTAGGTCCAGTGCGTCCGTGGATGTGGCGTGCTGGAGGTGCGTGATGGCGTCGGTGCTGGGGCGGCTGGAGGAGCGGGAGCGTGCGGCCCGGAGGCGGGTGGAGGAGTTGCAGGCCGAGCTAGGGCGTGTTTCGAAAGTGCTGGTCACAGCCACTCATTGATGGCCGCGACCAGCACGGTCGCTTCGTAGCGGACGGCAAGCTTGTCGTATCGCGTGGCGACCGCGCGGTGGCGTTTGAGGCGATTGATCCCGCACTCCACCGCGTGGCGCTCTTTGTAGTCGGCCGGGTCGAACTTCGGCGGACGGCCCCCGCGGGAGCCGCGCTTCTTGCGGTTGGCGATCTGATCGCGCTTCTCCGGGATGGTGCAGCGGATCCCCCGTCGGTGCAGGTAGGCGCGGTTCGCGCGGGAGCCGTACGCCTTGTCGGCGCGGACGATGTCGGGCAGGGTGCGCGGGCGTCCAGGCCCGAGCCGGGGCACGCGGATGCGGCCGAGGACGACCTGGAACTGCGGGGAGTCTCCGCGCTGCCCGGCCGTGATCACCAGCGACATCGGCTTCTGGGCCTGCTCGACCGCCAGGTGCAGCTTGGTGGTCAGCCCGCCGCGGGAGCGTCCGAGCCCGTGGTCGTCGGGCTCGGTGAAGACCCCGCCGGGCGGCTCGACCTGGAGATCCCCCTTTTGCGAGCGCCGGCCGCGTGCTGGTGGGCGCGGGCGATGGTGGAGTCCACCGAGACCTCCCAGGTGATCAGGCCCTTCGCGTCGGCCCGGGCCTGGAGCTGTTCCAGGATGCGGTGCCAGGTGCCGTCGCGCTGCCAGCGGCGGAACAGTCCGTACACCGTCTCCCACGGCCCATACCGTTCGGGGAGGTCCCGCCACGGTATGCCGGTCCGGGTGCGGAACCGTATCCCGTTGATCAGCTGCCGCTTGGTGTGCACCGGCGGACGTCCGGACCTGATGCCCTTCGGCAACAGCGGCTCCAGCACCGCCCACTGAGCTTCTGTCAGATCTCCCCGAGTCACGAGACGTGATCATCGCACGACCTTGATCCACTTCTGAAACACGCCCTAGTACTGCAATCACAGTTATGGGGTCTGGCCTCGGCGTTTGTAGTGGCTGAGGCGAGCACGGGTCTGACTGAGCCGTCTCCACCATGACCAGTGCAGATGGTGCGTCGGGGTGAGGTGTTGTGGGCGGAGGAGTAGTCCGATCAGGCGGCGGATCTCCGCGACGGACAGGGGTATCAGGCGGGTTTGTCCAAGATCGCTGCCCCCTTTGACAGTTCCTGGGCACGGATGGCGGTCAGTGCGGCGAGTGCGGCCATGGACAGGGTGATGTGCCGGTACCAGGCGTCGTAGCGGCGGACCTGGTAGTGGTCCAGGCCGCACTCGTTCTTTGCGGCCTGGAAGCATTCCTCGACCTGCCACCGGGCCCCGGCCACCCGGGCCAGGTCCCTCAGCCGGGTGCCGACCGGGCCGTAGCAGACGTAGTAAGCAATCTCGGTCGGGTCACTGAGGCTGCGGCGGGCCAGTACCCAGTGGCCGAAGCCGTTCTCCCACCAGATCCGGATCGGCACCCGGGCCCAGTCGTAGAACCTGCGCCCGTGGGCGCCGGCTCCTGCCGACACGCGTTTCCACGCCTGCCGCGGCAGGCCGGCCACCAAGGCGTCGACCCGGGCCTCGGCGCCCCGGGTGGTGATGACGGTGTCGTTGACCTTGGTCGCCAGCACGTGCGCGACCGCGCGCTGCTCCAGCCAGTACCGCAGTCGCTTGACCTGCCCGTATGCCTCGTCTGCGGTCACCCACGCGAACGGCACCTTCGCATCCAGAGCGCGCTGGAGCATGGCTTGGAAGTGCTCGATCTTCGTGGCGAACGGCACATCGTCCGGGATACCGGCCGCCCGGCACCGCTCCCGGTCGTCCGTCCAGGACTTCGGCAGATACAACTCCCGGTCGATCAACGCCCGCCCTCGCCGGGAGGCGTAGGCGAGGAAGGTGCCGATCTGGCAGTTCTCGGTCCGGCCTGCGGTGCCGGAGTACTGCCTCTGCACCCCGGCCGAGCGGACTCCCTTTTTCAGGAACCCGGTGTCGTCACCGATCAACACTGCGTCCTTGTCACCGATACTCTCGATGACGAAGTCACGGACGTCATCGCGGACCCCGTCAGCGTCCCAGTCAGCCTCGCCCAGCAGCCGCTGCATCCCGATCGGATGCGCCTCACCGGCTCGTTCCGCCAGTGACCAGCCGTTCTTGCGCTCCAGCGGCGCCACCAGCCCGGTCATGTACTCCAGCGACCGGCCCCGTGGCTCCGAGCGGGCAAACCGCGACGCGAACCGCGCGTGTAACCCCACCAACGCCTCACGCCAGGACTCGACTTGACGCACACCAAGATCCACAGACACCGGGACACTCAATCACACCAGACCCCATAACTGTGATTGCAGTACTAGTACTGCAATCACAGTTATGGGGTCTGGCCTCGGCGTTTGTAGTGGCTGAGGCGAGCACGGGTCTGACTGAGCCGTCTCCACCATGACCAGTGCAGATGGTGCGTCGGGGTGAGGTGTTGTGGGCGGAGGAGTAGTCCGATCAGGCGGCGGATCTCCGCGACGGACAGGGGTATCAGGCGGGTTTGTCCAAGATCGCTGCCCCCTTTGACAGTTCCTGGGCACGGATGGCGGTCAGTGCGGCGAGTGCGGCCATGGACAGGGTGATGTGCCGGTACCAGGCGTCGTAGCGGCGGACCTGGTAGTGGTCCAGGCCGCACTCGTTCTTTGCGGCCTGGAAGCATTCCTCGACCTGCCACCGGGCCCCGGCCACCCGGGCCAGGTCCCTCAGCCGGGTGCCGACCGGGCCGTAGCAGACGTAGTAAGCAATCTCGGTCGGGTCACTGAGGCTGCGGCGGGCCAGTACCCAGTGGCCGAAGCCGTTCTCCCACCAGATCCGGATCGGCACCCGGGCCCAGTCGTAGAACCTGCGCCCGTGGGCGCCGGCTCCTGCCGACACGCGTTTCCACGCCTGCCGCGGCAGGCCGGCCACCAAGGCGTCGACCCGGGCCTCGGCGCCCCGGGTGGTGATGACGATGTCGTTGACCTTGGTCGCCAGCACGTGCGCGACCGCGCGCTGCTCCAGCCAGTACCGCAGTCGCTTGACCTGCCCGTATGCCTCGTCTGCGGTCACCCACGCGAACGGCACCTTCGCATCCAGAGCGCGCTGGAGCATGGCTTGGAAGTGCTCGATCTTCGTGGCGAACGGCACATCGTCCGGGATACCGGCCGCCCGGCACCGCTCCCGGTCGTCCGTCCAGGACTTCGGCAGATACAACTCCCGGTCGATCAACGCCCGCCCTCGCCGGGAGGCGTAGGCGAGGAAGGTGCCGATCTGGCAGTTCTCGGTCCGGCCTGCGGTGCCGGAGTACTGCCTCTGCACCCCGGCCGAGCGGACTCCCTTTTTCAGGAACCCGGTGTCGTCACCGATCAACACTGCGTCCTTGTCACCGATACTCTCGATGACGAAGTCACGGACGTCATCGCGGACCCCGTCAGCGTCCCAGTCAGCCTCGCCCAGCAGCCGCTGCATCCCGATCGGATGCGCCTCACCGGCTCGTTCCGCCAGTGACCAGCCGTTCTTGCGCTCCAGCGGCGCCACCAGCCCGGTCATGTACTCCAGCGACCGGCCCCGTGGCTCCGAGCGGGCAAACCGCGACGCGAACCGCGCGTGTAACCCCACCAACGCCTCACGCCAGGACTCGACTTGACGCACACCAAGATCCACAGACACCGGGACACTCAATCACACCAGACCCCATAACTGTGATTGCAGTACTAGGTGTATTGACCCGCAGGCTTGTTGACGCGGCTGATGGGTGGCGGGCCATCGAGCGCGGTGTGGCACCGGTGGTAGTTGTAGGTGTGCAGGTAGTCCGCCAGGGCTTCGGTGCGTTCAGCGTTGCTGGAGTACGGGCGCACGTACGCCCATTCGTCGAGCAAGGTGCGATTCAGGCGCTCCACCTTGCCGTTCGTTTGCGGACGGTAGGGCCGGGTGCGTTTGTGGATGATGTTTGCGGCGCTCAGGGTCTGTCCGAACAGTGTGGATCTTAGATCTTTTCCCGCAGCCCTGGTCATCCCGGCATCTGCTCAGGACTCGGCCGCTGTCGTACTCAGAGCGCGGAACGGACTGTGGGAGACACGATGGGGCGTGGGCGCCGGCACGGATTCACCTGCCGACACCCCTCATAGGCTGCATCTCCCGGCGGCGAGTGCCGTGATCGCGCACTCGGCGGCGTGCCGTGCCGCGAGCGCGGAAGGGAAGGGCCCGCAACCGTGGGAAGCGCGGCCGGTCGGTCCGTTCGTGATACGCCACTGCCAGGCAGTGTGTGCGGCAGGGGGCGAGGGGTGGTGCCAGACGGGCTGTGCGGAGGAGGGTGGGTTCTCCGCGTTCTGGACCAGTACGTCGTGGACCACTCCGCCGATCACGGTAGAGGAACGCCTCACGTTGTCGTCGGTGCTCCAGGCCAGGGGCGTCGGGGAGGACTCCGACACTTCCAGGAGGACATCGGCGAAGTCGGCCAGAGTCCGATACAGCGCGGCACGAGCCGTGTCGCTGTGGTGACGGCCCCACCGGCATGGGGTCCGTTCGGCGATTTCGTCCACGATGACCTGCGCGGCGATGTCGTCCAGAGAGTCCGGCTGTTCGAGGCGTTCCCGCGCCAGAGATGCGGTGGCGCCCCACGCGAGGTCGTCGTGGGTCATGGCGGTGCAGCGTGCCAGCGTCCACAGGTCGGCGGGCCCCAGGTCGTCGACCGTGTGCTGGATGCAGCGGGCGACCGCGTCCGACAGGGGCGGGACGTGGGCGTTCAGGAGGCCGGCGCGCACCTCGGTGGCCGCGCTCACGTCGCCCGGTTGCAGCGCGCCCAGCGGCAGCGAGGTCGCTGCGTGAAGTACGCGCCCGTAGACGCGCCGTGCCGGATGAGGACCGGAGGGCGGTGCAGGGCGCCCCGACAGGGAGCACAAGGCGTCCAGCAGGTTCACCGGTGCAACCCTCAGGTTGACGCACGCTCTCGACAGGCGATCATCCATCGTGTCCCCCTCCTCTTTCAGGGATGGAGGCCGGTCTGGCGCGGTCCCGGGGGCCGCGCCAGACCGGCCTTGCCCTGTAGCCGAGTCAGTCGTCCAGGACTGCCAGGGCGTCGATCTCCACGAGCAGTCCCGGAGGGAGCTGCATGTAAACGGTGGTGCGGGCGGGGAAGGGTTCGCCGACGGCCGCCGCGTACGCCTCGTTCAGCTCGGGCAGGTGGGCGGGGTCGGTGAGGTAGACGCGGAGCATCACGATGTCCTTCAGTCCGGCGCCGGCCGCCTTGAGTACGGCGGTGACGTTGCGCAGCGTCTGCGTGGTCTGCTCGGCGACCGTGGTGCCGACGACCGCGCCGGTGGCCGGGTCGAACGGGAGTTGCCCGGAGACCTGAAGAATCGGGCCCTTGCGGATGCCCTGGGACAGCGGGGCTGCCGGAGTGGGTGCGTTCTCGGTGGTGATGACGGTTCTCATGGTGTGTCCTTCACGGAAGGGCGCACAGAGCGATCTGTGCGACGGGGTCAGGCCCAGGCCTGTCGTTCCTGGCTGCGGGGGTCGTCGACCTGGGTCCACTCGGCGTCGATGTGCATCGTGGTCCGGCGTGTGGTGTCGTACTGGTCCCAGCCGGGGTTGCCGGTCCTGGCGAAGCGGATCCAGGCCTCGTGCGTGCGGGGGGCGAGGTCCGCGGGGGGCTTGTCGGGGCCGAGCAGGACGCCCTCACCCGCCAGCTGCGGGAGTTCGGCGATGTCGAAGACGAAGGGGAGTTCCATCGTGTGGGTGGCGCCGAGGTCTCCGCCCAGGGCCTGGGAACGCCAGGCGAACTCGTAGCTGAACGTGGCGGACTGGGGGTGCGCGGCATGTGCGCCGACCAGGGCCCAGCTGCCCGCGCCGAACAGCGCGTCACCCATGATGGCCGACCGCAGCTCACCGAAGGACGCCTCGGGGCGGGTGGTGCGGTACGTCTCCACGAGCTGCGCGGGCTTGGGGTGCGAGCGCGCCGCCGTATCGTCGACATCGTCGGCGGTCGAGGTTGCGAACTTGTCCACCGGGACCAGGTAGAGGTTTCCCTCCTCGGTATTGGTCCCGACGAGCAGGTCGACATCGGCGCTCAGACCGGCGCCGACGGATACGGCGGGCTGTGTGTCGAGCACCAGGCTGAAGGGGCTGAGGCCGATCAGCGGATCGTGGTGCGTCTCGGTCCGCAGGTCGATGCCCGCGAGCCGGGAGGCGGCCTCCACCAGGCGCTCGTCGGAGATGTCCGCGAAGGCGTCGGTGTGCGGCTCGATGCCCAGTTCCTCGGCCGCGGTCTTGGTGACACGGGCGGCCTGCTCGGAGGTGAACGCCCCCAGACCGCTGCCGCTCTGCACGATCGCCCGGCGGAACAGGCCCGCGGCCTCAGGGGTGGCGAGGATGCCGCCGACGACGGTCGCCCCGGCCGACTGGCCGAAGAGGGTGACGTTGTCCGGGTCACCGCCGAAGGCGGCGATGTTCTCCCGCACCCAGCGCAGCGCCGCGACGACATCGAGCAGGCCGCGGTTGGCGGGCGCCCCGGGGATGTCGAGGAACCCGGCGATGCCCAGCCGGTAGTTGAGTGTGACCAGGACGACGCCGTCGCGGGCGAAGGCGGAACCGTCGTACAGCGCGGACCGCGTCGATCCGGCGACGTACCCGCCGCCGTGGACGAACACCATCACGGGCAGAGCGCTGTCCGCGGTGGTGGGCTGGAAGACGTTGACGGTGAGGTAGTCCTCGCCACGGCTCCAGCCGGCGCCGAAGTAGGGGGCCATGTTGATGCTGCCGAGCTTCCGCTCGGACTGCGGGGCGTTGGGGCCGGGCACGGTGGCGTCCCGTACGCCGTCCCAGGGCTCGTGCGGCTGCGGCGGGGCGAACCGGCCGGCGCCCATCGGAGGAGCGGCGTAGGGGATGTTCAGGAAGGTGGCGGTGCCGTCGTCCTGACGGAGACCGCGGACGGCTCCCTGTGCGGTGGTGACGACGGGCTCGGGTTCGTGGCTCACAGCTATGCCTTTCCGGGGGCGTCAGCCCTGCTCGGAGTACGGGGCGAAGGGCGCCCAGCCCTTGATGTCGAACGTGTTGCCGTTACGCGCGATTTCGGCGCCACCGTGACCACCCAGGTGCGCGGGGATCAGGAGCGCGTTGTTGTCGGCCGCCCAGCCCAGCACCTTGCGGCGGGTGGCGCGGGCGCCCGCGGGGTCCTCGCAGAAGCAGCTGTTGGCGTCCGGCTCGACGATCTGCACCGGGTTGTGCAGCAGGTCACCGACGAACACCGCGCGGTCCGTCCCGGAACTGAGGGTCAGCACGGAGGAGCCGGGGGTGTGTCCGGGAGCCGCGTCCAGGCGCAGGTCGGCATCGATCTGGTGGCTGTTTTCCCACAGCAGCGTCTGGCCGGCCTGGTGCACCGGGGCCACGCTGTCCTCGAAGACGTTCTGGTTGCCGCGGCCGGGCAGCGGCTGGTGGCCGTTTGCCGGGTTCCAGAAGTCGAAGTCATCCTTCGGCATCAGATAGGTGGCGTTGGGAAAGGTGGGAACCCAACTCCGCCCGTCCAGGTACGTGTTCCAGCCGACGTGATCGATGTGCAGATGCGTGTTGATCACGATGTCCACGTCCTCGGGCTGGACACCTGCCCGGGCGAGGTTGGCCAGGAAGTCTGTCTCCAGGTGGCTCCAGACCGGCGCGTACGGGCGCTCCTTGTGGTTGCCCACACCGGTGTCGACGAGGATGGTCTTGCCTCCGCTGCGCAGCAGCCAGGTCTGGATCGCGGAATTCACGGTGTTGGTCTCGGAGTCCAGAAAATGCGGGGCCAGCCAGTGGACGCTGTCCTTCCAGACTTCCTTCGAGCTTTCCGGGAAGAAGGCATGGGGCTCCATTTCGACGGACCCGTAGTATTCCCAAACACGGGTGATAGAGACGTTGCCGAGCGCAATCTGTTCCATGTGATTTCCTTGGAGCTCGTAAGGTTTACCCAACCGTACGAGCGGCTTCAGCGGGCGCGGTATCCGTCACGTGACTGCACCGGTGCGTACGGCTCTGAACACGGGCTTTTCCTCTTGTAGGCCAGGTGAAAGGCGAGGCGGTTCCCCGTTTCGAGTTCCGTTCCCGGATGCCTTGCGGACGAGTACGTGGCCACCTCGCCGCATTCACGAGACGGCAGCCGGGTCCGTATGCCCACTTGCTGGCCGTGTCGTGTGCGGTGATTGTCCCTTCCTTTCACGTCGGCGGCTTTGATGCCTGCAAATCAGCGAAATGCACGGGTGCGCGGTCATCCCGTGATACGTTCTGGCGGGTGTCAGAGGGCTTGGGCGCCTTTGCGCTGGTCTTCGAGATCGACGCAGCGCACCGCGACAGCCGGGGCCGGCCCGTGCGGCGACGGGATGTCAACGCTTTCGGGGCGGGACCATGGTGGTGCGGCCGGGGTCCGGGACGAGCGGGTCCACAAGCGCGGTCAAGGTCGCGTCGAGGCGACTGATGTGCTGCAGCAGGCGACACTCCTGCGACGGCCGGCTGCGGCTGACGCGCAGCTCCTCCGAGAGCAGGGACAGTGCCTTGACGACTCTGGGGCGTGCCGTGTGCGAGGAGAATCCCGGTCGATGGCCGGTGACGCGGATCAGGTGGGCCACGGTTTCGTGCGCACGGTCGGCCGCGGCAGTGAGGCGGGGGGCGCATTTCGAAGCATGGCCCGCTGGGAGACGCTCGGCCGTGGCGGCCAGGCTCCGTGCGTGGTACGCGCCGGCCTCGAGGAGTTCCAGCAGGTGGCGGGTGTGGTGCCGTCGGCCGCGCTGCGGATTGAGCGGATGGGTGAGAGGCAGACAGGCCTTGCGGAAGGACTCCAGTGCCTGGTCGAGGTCGCGTGCCGCGCGGACTCAGTTCGCCGGGGTTTCCGCGTCCGTGCTTTCTGACGCGATGGCCCGAAGGAGGCGGTCGAGGACGCGCAGGAAACCGACCAGCTCCTCGTCACTGGCCCGGCGGACCGTGGTGGGAAGTACGAGGGCGGCGGCGCGGAGCCCGCAGGCTACTCCCAGTGTGGTCTCCTGGACACGCAGAAGCAGCACGTGCGTCGAGAAGGTGTCCATCAGCGCGAGCAGCATGCTGAGTGTGCCGGTGATGAAGAACGTCACGGCCCCATAGGCCCGTGACGGGGTGTAGAAGATCCCGAACCTGCACAGCAGGAGCAGGAGCAGGAGCAGGAGCAGGAGCAGGAGCAGGAGCAGGAGCAGGAGCAGGAGCAGGAGCAGGAGCAGGAGCAGGAGCAGGAGCAGGAACAGGAGGACAGGGCCGTCTCCGCCGACCAGGGCGGCGAGGCCGTAGCCGAACACCACGCCGAGGACAGTGCCCGCCAGCCGCCGGGCACTTTGCAGCAGCACCTCGCCGGTGCTCTCGGTCCTGATGAAGACGACCCATGCGGTCACCACTGCCCAGTACCACAGGTGCGGAGACAGGAGATGACCGCCCGCGACGGCGAGGGCCGAGGCTGTTGTCACCTGGACCGCCTGGCGGGTGGCTTGGCGCTTCAGGCTTTCGGTGTCCGTGTCCCTGCGCGGCACCGCCCCCAAAGCTGATGGGGCGGCATTGTGAGGAGGTGTCTTGAACCTTGCTGGGCGGCCTCGTGGGCCGAGAACCCGCAGGGCTGCGGTGAGTTCGTCGACCGCTAGGAAGCAGTCCTGCACATGTGCGGAGCCGGCCGGCCGGTTCGCCGGGCCGCCTTCGTCCCTCTCCTCGCACTGTTCGGATGCGCGGGCTGTTCCCGCGGTGACCCGGTGCCCGAGAGCCCGGATCCGCTGCGCGAGCCGCTGCCGCGCCCTTCGTTCCGCCAGATCGTTGCGGGCCGCCGGTGTGCGGACCGCGCGGACGGTGAGTACGGCCAGGCGCTGCGCGGACACCTCCACACGACCAATGTGCCGCAGCGGGGCCTCGGTGCCCTCGTCGACTGCGCGCTCGTCGAGAAAGTCCTCGATCAGCAGCGCGGCTGCGTGCAGTCTGTCGAGGCGCTCCTGCAACAGACGGCTGCGGGTGCCGTCGTCCTGCCCGGTGGCGACCACCGAGGCCGTGTCCCGGAGGACGTCGTACAGACGCACGCCGCATGCGTGCCGCAGCCGCCTCAGAGCTCCGGCCGCCGTGACGGGGCCGGCCCGCGCAGGGACGAATCAGGTCGATCCGGTTCTGCGGAGACTGGTCGTCCGGCTGGAGGAGGTGGTCGCCTCGGCGAGTGCCTGGGACGCTCCCGCGGCGGACTGACCACCAAAATCCATCTCGCCGCCGACGGACACTGCCGGCCCCTCGCCGTCCTGCTGACTCCCGGCCACTACGGTGACGGCCCACAACTCGAGCCCGTGCTGCGGCAGACAGCCGTGCCCCGCATCGGCGTCGGACGACCGCGCTCCCGGCCTGACCATGTCCTGGCCGACAAGGCCTACACGTCGCGGCACAACCGCCGCTACCTGCGGCGACGCGGGATCGCCCACACCATTCCCGAGCGGAGGGACCAGCGCAGGAACCGGCTCAACCGAGGCTCCCGCGGCGGCCGCCCGACCGGGTTCGATGGCGAGTATACAAAAAACGCAACACCGTCGAGCGTGAATCGCCTGAAAGGCTTCCGCGCCGTCGCCACCCGCTACGAGAAACGGGCCTACATCTACCTCGGCACCGTCACCCTCGCAGCGCTCATCATCTGGCTTCGCACATGATCCGAGAAACAGCGCCAAACGGGCCGGCCTCGGCGACGAGTTCAGCAATCACGTACCTGGCCAGACCAGTGATCCGCGGACCATTGACGATCACCGCACGGGCAACGCTCCCATGGGACGACCATGCCGCCCCGCGGCCCAGACGCCAACCATGCACGAGCTCGTTAGAGTCCGTCATCACTGATCTTGTCCAGAGTGGGAATGACGCGAGACTGACCGCTGCCTCATAGGAGGTGGCGGTCTTGTCGTATCTGGTGGCGATGCCGCGGAAACCCTTGAGGCGGTTGAAGCACCGCTACGTTGCGACGCCGATAGATGTGACGGTCGAATGCCAGTGGCCGCCCGCCGTGACGGCCGCGGTTGTGCCGGAGTGCGTCACGGCCCACCGGGGTGGGTCCGGATCGCTTCCAGCCCGCCGATGACCATGGCCACGGAGAACTCGGTCGCGGTGGCCAGGTCGTAGCTTGAGTGGTCCACCGATGCGGTGTAGGCGGGAAGGGTCTTGCGGATGTGGTCGGACATGGCCGGCGCCGGCAGTCCCTGGGCGAGACCGAATGCCTGGAACTCGACCATGGCGACGACCAGGCGTAGCTGGTCTAGTCGGAAGCCCCCTTCGATCAGTGCGGCGAACATCGGCTCGTAAACCGCGATGGAACGGTCGCAGGCCACGGCGGTGGTGGAGAGGAGCGGCAGGATGCGTCGGTGCCTGGCGTACAGGGTGGTGAGCTGGCGCAGGAGGTTGGCCACGGCCTCGCGCCAGTCGTGCGCGGGTCCGACGGGTTCCATACGTTCCAGCATCCGCAGCCGAGCGAGGTCGATGACCTTCGCCCGGCCTGTGACATGGGAGTAGAGCGACGACGGGGCGACGCCGAGGTGCCGGGCCAGCTGAACCATCTGGATGTCACCGGTGCGATCGACGAGTTCGATCGCACCGTCCGCGATTCGTGTCGCGGACAACAGCGGCGTCTTCGGCCTGGCCACGCCCGGTGCCCCCACTTCCTGTCGAATGCCCTTCAGCGCAACAGGTAGCCGCGCTCCTCCAGCGTATGGCGCAGGTTCTCACGCCCGTCCATGTAGTCCAGGCCCATGCCCACCACGACGGAATGGCTCCATGTCTTGTCACGCAGTCCGTACTCGGCGCGGAAGTCCTTGAACGCGGTCTCGTAGTCCTCGATCCACTCCTCGGTCGGCCGTGTCCGGTAGCGCTCGCGGTGCAGCACGACGTCCTGCGCCGGGCGGGGATGCACCGCGCTGGGGCGGTGCGGGTCCGGGGTGCCGATGGCCATGCCGAACACGACATAGGCGTACGAGGGAAGTCCGATCAGGTCGGCGAGCTCCTTGGCGTGGTTGCGCAGCGAGCCCAGGTACACGCCTCCCAGGCCGATCGCCTCTGCCGCGACGAGACCGTTCTGAGCAGCCAGGGCCGCGTCGATCGACGCCATCAGGAAGGCGTCGACGTAGTCGGTGACGACGGGCTTGCTGCCCAGCTCGACGCTGATCGCGTGGTTGCGCGACATGTCCGCTACCCACAGCAGCACGCTGGGGGCCTGGGCGACGAACTCGAACCCGGTGAACTCCACGCCGTGCGTCAGCCTCGCGAGCTCGGCCTTCGTCTCCGGGTCCGAGACGGCCACGAGACTCCACTGGTGAAGGTTTGACGATGTGGACGCCGACTGGGCGGCTGCCACCACCGTCTCCAGAGCGCCGTCGGGCAGCGGCTCGTCGGTGAACGCGCGCACTGAGCGGTGCGCGAGCAGCGCTTCGATCTGGTCGTTCCAGATGATGTTCTCCGGCGTCGCCTGCTGCCCGTAGCGGGCTTCCAAGAGTGCGTCCCGCTGCGACAAGTCGGTCATGGCTGTCCTTCCGTTATCCGAATCAGATTCGGTTTTGGCAACCCCGAGTCGGCCGGGTTCATTCCCCGCTGTTCTGGCCTATCGGCAAGAAGCTGGACAGGGCCCTGAGCCAAGGGCTGCGTACGTCCGTCGAGGTGGAGGGGATTCGTCGGACGAGTAGGTGAGCAGCCGGCGTTGGCGGAGTCGTCGGCCCGGGCCCGGGCGATCTGGGGCTGCGTGACCCGCAGCTGCCAGAACATTTCGCGGGTGGTGTCAGGGCTGCTGGTGTCCGAGGGTGTCACCGTGGTCGTCACCGGGAGCCCGAGGTGGCGACCGCGATGTGTCTCTTGCGGCCGTTGATTCCCTTTCCGGCGTCGAAGCCGCAGGTGGCTCTGGAGTCGCAGGGGCATCGTCGTGGCCGGTACGGACCCGTCGGCGGAGCTGGTCGGCCGACAGGTATCTGCGCCGGCGTATTCGATTCCCGGGAGTCGGGCCGAATGTCCGAGTCCCGAGTGACGAGCTGTGCGGCACCGCGATTCATGTTCCCGCCGCCGCGTCGGCAGGATGGGACCATGATTGAGATCCGCACACCCCGTCCTCTGCTGTGCCGATGGCTGGACGACGACGCTGTCCACCTGTCCGAGATCCATGCCGGTCCTGCGGTGATGCAAGGCTTCGGCGACGGCAGGCCACGCTCCCCCGGGGCAGACTGCCGGGGACATCGAGGCGTGGGACGAGGAAGGCTTCGGGATCTTCGCGGTCGAGCTCCTGGCCTCCGGTGAACTGGCGGACGTCGTCGGCCTGTCCGTCGCCGACGCTCCGTCCGAGGCCGCCGGTCAGGTGGAGATCAGCTGGCGGCTCGGGCGGGTGTCCAGGGGCTACCTCACCCCGCTGGAGACCCGGCAGCGACACGAGCAAGCACACGCCCTCGCAGCGTAAGCATCGAGTGTCCACTATTACGGGGAGACTTCAGGGAAACTTCACTCAGCCCTGGACGCCGGTACCCGACAGGATGCCTTCGACCACGTCGCGGAGCTGTGAGCGGGCGGTGATGCCGAGCTTGGGGAACACCCGGTAGAGGTGAGAACCGACCGTGCGCGGTGAGAGGAACAGCTTTTCCCCGATCTCACGATTCGTCAGGCCACGGGCCGCCAGCTGGACGATCTGCTGCTGCTGGGGGCTGAGTTCGGCGAAGGCAGTGGGTACGACGTCGCCGGCTTCGATGCCGGCGGCGCGTAGTTCTGCCTGTGCCCGCTCGACCCACGGCCGCGCGCCCAGCCGCTGGAAGGTTTCGAGGGCGGCGCTCAGCAGTGGACGGGCCTCGGCGATACGGCGCTGCCGCCGGAGCCATTCTCCGTAGTCGAGCCGGGTCTGCGCCCGCTCGAAGGGCCACTGCTCACCTGCGGGTTCCTTGAGCGCTGCGCGGAAGAACGGCTCCGCGTGCTCGGGTTCCGCCAGCAGGGCGCGGCCCCGGTCGATCAGTGTCCTCACCCGTGCCGACATGCCTGTACCGAGGCGCCGCGCCGACCGTTCCAGCAGCTCTGCGGCGTGCTCCTGTCGTCCTCGGCGGACAGCCGCCGCCGCCAGTTCGGCCAGGAGGGTGTAGGAGACGTGGTAGTGGACCGGGTCGCCGTCGTCGGTGAACGCGGAGCGGAACTGCGTGTACGCGGTGTCGTAGTCGCCCTCGGCCACTGCCGCCATCCCCAGGGCCCGACGCGCGAAGACCGCGACGGAGCGGCTCTCCAGTGGATCGACAAGAGCCAGGGCTCGTTCGACGAGCCGACGTGCGGCGGCTGGGTCGCCGAGCAGACCGACCACCGTGGCATCGAGTGCCTGAGCACACGCCTCGGCGTGGTCGAGTCCGGCCGACGATGCCATGGCCGCGATGTCACTCGCCACCGAGCGGGCCTCGGCCCATCGGCCCTGCTCCAGGCGGGTCCAGCCGGCCGCGCATCCCAGTCCGTCCGGGAGCCATCCACAGGCCTGCCACTGGTCGAACGCCTCGTCGAAGGTCCTGGCGGCGAGGGTGGTCTGGTCGAGCAGCCAAGCGACGATGGCCAGCGCGGTCAGGCGACTGGCGTCGCCCTTGGCCTTGGCGATGAGCCCGGGCAGGGCCGGTGTGAGGAAGGCTCCTGCGCTGCTGGGGTCGGAGACGGCCAGGACCCAGGCGCGCAGCGCCGCTCCGGCGGCATCGTCGGGCATGCGGGAGAGCCGGCTCTGGATCTGTTGCTGTTGGGACTCCTCGCCCGAGTAGTAGCGGACCACCGCCGCCGCGGCCAGCGCGTCGAGAACGAGGGGCGACCGGGCGTCCGTCGCCTCGTCGGCAACACGCATGAGCAGGGCGAAGGCTGCTGTGTGATGGGAGCCCAGGGACATGAGCTGTCCGGTGGCCAGCGCGGCTTTGCCCAGCAGTGCCTGGTCGTCGGTGCACTCGCGGACTGCGGCGGCCAGTTGTTCCACCCAGCCGAGTTGACCGGTGAAGACGGCGGTGGCGGCGGCTTCGGTCAGAAGACGCGCCCGGTCCTCGCGGCGCGGGCTGAGTTCCGCGGCGCGCTCCTGGGCCGCGGCCGCGGCCGCGAAGCCACCTCGGCGCCGGGCCCGGTCGGCCGTCTGCTGCAGTGCGGCCGACACGTCCTGGTCGGGGCGTACGGTCGCGGCGGCGAGGTGCCAGGCGCGGCGGTCGGGCTCCTCGCGCAGCAATTCCGCGAGAGCGAGGTGGGCCCGGCGGCGTTCCTCGAACGACGCGGCATGGTAGACGGCGGAGCGGATGAGCGGGTGACGGAAGGAGATCCGGGATCCGTCCTGGCGTACGAGACCGGCCCGGTCCGCGGGTACCCATGCCTCGTCGTCCGCCTCGGGAAGTCCCACGGCCGCCGCCGGAGCGTCCGCCGCATCGGCGGCCGCGAGCAGCAGCAGGATGCGGCGGGTCGGTTCCGGCAGGTCCGCCGCGTGCCCCGCGAAGATCCGCTCCAGTCGGTCGGTGACCGGCAGCGGGCCCAGCACGCCACTGCCCTCGGGGTGCCGGATCGCGGTGGCGTGGGCCAGTTCCACCAGGGCCAGCGGGTTGCCGGCCGCCTCCTGGAGGATCCGCACCCGGGCTCGGCCGGTGGGCGGCGTGGGTTGCCGGTCCAGCAGTAGGTTGGCCGCCTCAGCGTCCAGCGGGCCGAGTTCGAGGCGCTCGTATCCCTTGTCGAATCCAGGCAGGGCGGCCGCGGTGCGGACTCCGACCAGCAGCGTGACAGGCTCGCTGTCCATGCGTCGCGCCACGAACGAGAGAACGTCCAGTGATCCGCGGTCGATCCACTGGGCGTCGTCGACCACCACCAGCAGCGGGGCGGTTTCCGCCAGGTCCGACAACAAGGTCAGGACCGCCAGACCGACGAGCATTGCGTCGGGAGTCTGCGCACACTCTTCGAGCCCCAGGACGGCTCGGAGCGCGGAGCGCTGCCGCGACGGCAGTCCCTGCGCTTCAGCGAGTACCGGGCGCAACAACTGATGAAGACCGGCGAATCCGAGGTGCGCCTCGGATCTGGTCCCCACCGCCCGCAGCACTCGGCCACCCGCGTCCCGTGCGCGATCGGCCGCGAGGTCGAGCAGCGTGCTCTTTCCGGCGCCGGGGTCACCCGTGACGATCAAGACGTCGCTGTGGGACCGGTCAGTTCCCACACGCCGGATGATCTCTGCGGTTTCGGCTTCTCGGCTCACCACCGCCGGACCGGAATTCCGCGTCGAGCGCTGGTCCCCACGAGCCCTTCCATCGTTTTGCACGGATGCTCCAAGGAATCGAAATACCCCAGACACTAGCGTGGGGCTACGGCGGCAGCGCCGACAGCGGCATCGAACCTGCTCAGAGCGCTCAGAGCGCAGTCGTCGTCCGGGGCACCGATGCAGTCACATGACGCATACCCCGGCTGTTCGTCGAGCCGCAGAATCGTCAGGCGGGCACGGCCGCGTCTTTCCGGGGCGGCGGGCAGGAACGGCCGCACGTCGCCGGTGGTGTCGTGCCATCGACGACGAGGATCGCATAAGCCGTACACCCTGACCGGAAGACGCTGTCATGGTCACTGGACGCTCGTGGCTGGTCGGCTCGGGTCCGTACGGCATGCGGTCGCTTGTACGCTTCTACGCAGTTGGGGGACGTTCATGAGAAGACCCGGGTGGCTGACCGCGCTCGTCTTAGCAGTGACGCTGATGACGGCAGGGACGGCGGAACCGGCCGAGGCGGCGGAGGAGGCGTGTGCCACGGCTGGATCGAACTTCGCCAGCCAGACGATCGCGGAGAGCACGGCGGCGTTGCGGATGGGGTGCGCCCGCGACGCGGGAGCGCTGCGGTCGCTGGCGGGCAGTGACACCGACATGGTGGCCGCCATCGACTTCAACACCGCGCAGCGGCCGGACGAGTGGCAGCGGCAGATGGGGCAGATCGTCGACACGGTGCGTGCCGACAAGGACAAGGGGCTCACGCTCAGCGAGTCGTTCGACCTGCGGGCGCAGAAGAGCAATGTGGACTTCTACGACCGGCAAAGCGACGTTCGGTTCGACGGCAGCATCCGGGTCGTCGGCGACAGCCTCGTCGTCGTCATACCCACGGGTGAGGTGAACGCTTCGGCGAACTGGTGGCAGAAGGCCATTGCCACCATGGTCGGCACCGCGGTGTTGGTCGTGGCCTCTGCGGCGTGCTTGGTGTTCTTCGCCCTCGCCGCCCCCGCTGCGCCTTTAGCCATACCGACCTGCGGGGCCGTCGGCGGCGGACTGTGCGCGCTCGTCACTGACCTGATGAACGCCTACTTCGACGGGCGGTCGCTGGGCGACGCGGAGGTCTGGAAGGAGGCACTCAGCCAGGCATTCCTGGGCGCGCTGACCGGGATCGGCTTTGGGGGGTTGCTGAAGTGGGCCACGTCGGGGGCGGTCTCGGTGATCGAAGCGGTGGGGAAGACCACGCAGAACATCATCACCCGGCTCGGCTCGTGGTCGCGGCCGTTGGCGGACCTCCGAGGCCTGTTCACTGCCGACTTCGCGCAGAGGTTGAGGTTGAGCATCGAACGGTTGCTCCAGGGCCAGCGACCCAGCGCCTGGCCGTCGACGATCCGGGTGATGGTGGTCGGCGACTCGATCAGCCAGGGCCACGAGGGTGACTACACCTGGCGCTACCGGTTGTGGCAGTGGTTCCAGGAGAACAACGTCTCGGTCGACTTCGTCGGTCCCTACCACGGCACGTTCACCCCGGACCAGCCCTCCCCGCCGAAACCGCCGCCCTTCGTCGGTGAGAAGCCGGCGGACCAGGGCATCCGCGTCGACGGCGGTTACGCGGCCGGGGTCGCCTTCGACAGCGACCACTACGCGCACTGGGGCAGGCAGGCCGCGCAGATCAAGGGCGACATCCGCCGGCAGGTCGAGACCTACAAGCCGGACCTCGTCCTGCTCGCGGCCGGCTTCAACGACATGGGCTGGTTCGTCAGCGACGAGAACGGCACCCTGGACAGCGTCGAGACCATCATCGACCAGGCCCGCGCGGCCCGGCCGGGGGTCGACTTCGCGGTGGCCACCGTGCCGCACCGGTCGAAGATCGGCGGCCGGGACGACCTGATCACCAAGACCGACAACTTCAACCGGCTGCTCACGAACGCGGCCCCCCGGTGGAGCAAGGCCATCTCCCAGGTGGAGGTCGTCGACTGGCAGAAGGGGTACTCCTGCGCCCCCGCCGCCTGCCCGGCCGCTTACGACGGCCTGCACCCCAACGCCTTCGGCGAGTACCAGCTCGCCATCGCCTTCGAGCAGACCCTGCACGACCGGTACGGCCTGGGCCGGGGGCCGATCCCCTTCCCGCCCGAGAACCTGCCGGTCCGTCCGACACCCGTGCCGACCGGTCTGAAGGCCGAGTCCAGCCCCCAGGGCGTGACCGTCACCTGGGACCCGGTGTACGGGGCGTTCGGCTACGACGTGCGGTCGCGGATCGCCGGCCAGAGCACCTGGAGCGAGGGCCGCGTCAACAGCAACCGGACCGACACCACCTGGACCGTCGACGGCATCCGGTGGGAGTACCAGGTGCGCACCATCGGCGGTGACAACGTCAAGGGCCTCTGGTCCGGCACGGTCAGCGCGGTCGCCCACCCGAAGACGGCGCCGCCGCCGCGGATCGTCGCCAGCCGGCCCATCGGCCAGGACGGCATCGAGCTCGAAATCGCACCACCTGACTACCCCGTCACCATCGACCGGTACGAAGTGATCCTCTTCGACAAGGACACCCCCGGCGCCTGGCTCACCGGCACCGGCTTCCGCGGCAACAGCGTCAAGGTCTACGGGCTGAAGCCGGGCCACCGCTACCTCGTCGCGGCGGCCACCTGGAACGCCGCCGGCGGCGGGCTGCCCGCACTGGCCCGGCCGGTGATGGTCGGCGGCGGCATCCCGGCCACCCCGACCGGCCTGCGGGTGACCACCGTCGATGCCACCACGGTGGAACTGGACTGGAACGGCGCGAAATCGGCGGCTGGCTACCGGCTGTGGGTCTCCAACGTCAAGGACGGCGGCACCACCCCGCCGGAGGCCGACGAGAACATCATCGAGGACACCCACCACGGCGTCGCATTCCTGTTCCCGGGCGTGTGGAACTTCGAGTTCTGCGTGACGGCCGTCAACGGCTCCCTCGAGTCCGACAAGTCCAACTGCGTCATCCCGCCCCATCCCGACGGCAGCGCGCCGACCAACCCCGGCGGCAGCGCGCTGAACCCCTCACCGAGCGCTCGTACCGCGGCGTCGGACGCGGTGGACATCGGTTCGCTCACCACCCTGAGGAACCCGGACGGCACGGGAAGTCCCGTCGCGGTCGGTGTCGGGGTCAACGGGGGTGATCGGTAACCCGGCCTCGGTGTCCCGTGGTGCTGCCGCGTGCGCGGCAGCACCACGGGACACCAGTAGCGGATCAACCGACGGCGAGGGCGAAGACGTGCATCGCCACGCTGCCCATCACCGCCCCCTCACTGATATCCGGCAGGGTCACGTACCGCGACCTTGCCGGCCTCCAGCGGCACGGCCGCGTAGTACACGCCTGCTGGACCTGGCGTTCACGACCACCTCGCGCATGGACTGCCACGCCGAGAAGTCGTGGCATCAGAAGCGTTGATCCTGTGCCGCTCGAAAAGTCATCGCCGCTGGTAGAGCGAGGGCACCAGCGTCTTTGGGAGCACGACCGGGTGATCGTGCAGCACGACTGTTGGAGGTCACGGTCATACCCTGTGAGGTCTGCGTGCTCCGGAGGGTGTGAGGACCATCGGTCACGGTGAGGACGAGCTTGCCGCGGGTGTGGTTGGTCTCGCCGAGACGGTGGGCCGCGGCGGCCTTCGCCAGCGCGAAGGAGCGCTCCACCGCGACGCGGACCTCGCCGGAGTCGACCAGGCCGACGATCGTAGTTAGGCCGGGGCGTCCGGCTCCACCAGGAACGGGCTGGTGTGGGCCCCGACCTGCCCGGCCACGGTGGCGAGGCGCTGCGAGACGCCGCCGGGGATCGCGACGACGAGACCGCCGGGGCGGGTTACCGACACCGAACGGGCCGCGTTGTCGTCCTGGTCCCCGCTCAGCTCGATGACGACGTCGATGTCGCCGTGACGTCCTCGAACCGCTGCTGCGTGTAGTAGTTCGTCTGGTCCGCGCCCAGTTCCTTGAAACCTGGTGTGCCAAACTCGCGGGCGGTCGCCACGACCTCGGCGCCGAGGTGTGTGGCGAAGTGCACGGCCAAGTGCCGTCGCCGTCGGCCGCCGCGTGCGCGAGTACGCGCTGCCCGGGCCGACCGCGTCGGTCGGTGCTGGTGTGGCCTGGCGTAGCAGCACCGACCGACGCGGTCGTGGACGCCCAGGAAGCCGAGTGGACGTCCTGGGTGACGGCCCTGGCCGCTCAGCGACCGGCGTGGATTCCGGGAAGTCCAACCAGAGAGCCCCGCGCTGACAGACCACCCGGGGGCCCGGGTCCTGCATCCGGGGCACCCCCAGCGCCCCGAGCCGGCATGTGGTGCGTACGCACCAGGTCACGGGCATGGCTGGTCCGGGAGCACCAGGCGACGACGGTGGCCGGGGACGATGCCCGGCGGAGCGCCGCAGGGAAGGGTGAGAGGCGCGTGAATCCCACGCAATTCCTTTGCCTGGCGCGCCTAGCGGTGTCTGGAGTGATCAACGGTGGCGACAATTCTTTACCGGATCGGACGGTGGGCCTTCCGGCGGCGCCGGCTCGTGGGCGGTCTCTGGCTCGGTGCCCTGGTGGTGGCCGTGGCCGCCGCGGCCTTGGCGCCGGCCAGTGAGGACGAGGACCTCGCCATGCCCGGCACCGAGTCGCAAAAAGCGTTCGACCTGCTGGACGACCGCTTCCCGCAGAGCAACTCCCAGGGCGCCGAAGCCCGCTTGGTGTTCCAGGCCCCGGACGGACAGAAGGTAACGGCCAGGGAGAACAGGGTAGCCGTCAAGGATACGCTCGGCTCGCTGGACGGGGGCGACCAGGTGGCGTCGACCACCGACCCCTACGAGACCGGCGCGGTCAGCACGGACGGCACCATCGCCTACTCCACGATCACCTACACCGCGGACGCCGTCGACCTGTCCGAGTCGACGAAGAGCACCCTCGAGGACGCCGCGAGCCATGCCCGGGACGCGGGGCTCACCGTGGAGATCGGCGGCTCGGCCCTGGACGCGGAAGAGGAACTGGGCGGTACGACAGAGATGATCGGCGTCGGGGTCGCGGCCGTGGTGCTGATCCTCGCCCTCGGCTCGCTGGTCGCGGCTGGACTGTCGCTGCTGACCGCCTTCGTAGGCGTGGCCATCGCCTTCGGCCTGGTGTCCGCGCTGGCCGTGCCGCTGGGCCTGACGTCCACCGTCGCCATCCTGGCGCTGATGCTGGGCCTCGCCGTCGGCATCGACTACGCGCTCTTCATCACCTCCCGCTTCCGCGACGAGCGCGCCCAGGGCAGCGAACCGGAGGAGGCCGCGGGCCGGGCGGTGGGCACGGCCGGATCCGCCGTCGTCTTCGCGGGCGCGACCGTCCTGATCGCCCTGGCAGGGCTGGGGGTCGTCGGAATCCCCGAACTGACCAGGATGGGCCTGGGCGGCGCGGGCGCCGTGGCCCTGGCCGTACTCGTCGCACTGACCCTGGTCCCCGCGCTGTTCGGCTTCTTCGGCCGACGGGTACTGTCCCGCGCCGTCCGCAAGTCCACCCGGCCGGGACGCGACCGCCCGGGCCCGCTGCCCACCTCCGCCGACCGGCGGCCCGGGCTCGGCACCCGCTGGGCACGGTTCGTACTGCGCCGGCCGGTGGCCGTGCTGCTGACCGCCGGGCTCGGTCTCGGCGCCGTGGCCCTGCCGGCACTGAGCCTCGAACTCGGCCTGCCCGGCGACGAGTCCAAGTCGGTTCAGACCACCCAGCGCCGCGCCTACGACCTGCTGTCGGAAGGCTTCGGCCCCGGCTTCAACGGCCCGCTGACCATCGTCGTGGACATGTCGGCACCCGCATCCCCGGACTCCGGGGACACCCAGGCCATCACGGACCAGGTCGTCAAGGCCGTACGGGCAGTGGACGGGGTCGCGTCGGTCGGTGATCCGGTTCTCAGCCGGGCCAAGGACACGGCCGTCCTCACCGCCGTCCCGCAGACCGCGCCGAACAGCGGCGAGACCAAGGACCTGGTGCACGCGCTTCGCGGCGCGGTCGGGGACGTAGAATCCGACACGGGCGCCGGCGTCCTGGTGACCGGGACCACCGCGCTGAACATCGACATCTCCGAAGCCATGTCCGACGCCCTCATCCCGTATCTGAGCGTGGTCATCGGCCTGGCGGTGCTTCTGCTGATGGTGGTCTTCCGCTCGGTCCTGGTCCCGGTGAAAGCCGCGCTCGGTTTCCTGCTGTCGGTGGGCGCCGCCTTCGGCGTCCTCGTCGCCGTCTTCCAGTGGGGCTGGGCGGCGGACCTCATCGGCATCGAGCAGACCGGACCGGTCATGTCGCTGATGCCGATTCTCATCATCGGCATCGTGTTCGGCCTCGCCATGGATTACGAGGTCTTCCTCCTCACCCGGATGCGGGAGGCCTACGCCCATGGCGCCTCCTCCGGCGAGGCGATCGTCAGCGGGTTCCGGCACAGCGGACGTGTGGTGGCCGCGGCGGCAATCATCATGATCAGTGTGTTCGCCGGGTTCATCGGGATGAGCAGCCCGACCATCCAGACGATGGGTGTCGGTCTGGCCGCCGCCGTCGCCTTCGACGCCTTCGTCGTCCGGATGGCGATCGCCCCCTCGGTCCTGGCACTGCTCGGCCACCGGGCCTGGTGGCTGCCCCGTATCCTGAACCGCGTGTTGCCGAATGTGGATATCGAGGGTGAGGCACTGAGCAAGCACGTCCCGGCCCCCGCAGCCGAGTTGGACGCAGCAGGGCGGCGGCTGCCCGTCGGCCGGGGCTGAGCCGGCCATGGCGAACACGGGTGGCGGTGGCCCGCGAGCACGCAGCACGTGGTGGCGGGAGGCGGCGATCACGACGACGGCGTTCGCGCTCTGCCTGCTCGGCGGCGTGGTGCAGGACGACGGCCGCACGCTGTCACCGCCGTCCGCCGCCGCCTACTTCCTCGCCGTCGTGTCCTGCGCGGTGCTGCCGGTGCGGCACCGGGCGCCCCTGGCCGCCATGGCGGTCACGACCGCGAGCGGCGTACTGGCTCCGCTCCTGGGCCTCCTGCTGAGCCCGCTCATCGTGGCCCCCGCCGTGATCACCGCCTACTCCTACTCGCTCGCCGCGCGCACCGAACGGCGCGCGGCGAGCGCCGTGGCGCTCATCTCCGTGGCACTGCTGGTCGCCTCGACCCCCTTGCTCGGTGCCCTCTCGTGGAAGGACGCGAGCAGGGTAGGAGCGGTGGCGGCGTTCCCGCTGGTGGCCGGCGTGCTGGGTCACTCGGTGCAGACCCGACGCGCCTACCTGGCAGCCGTGGAGGAGCGGGCCTTGCGGGCCGAGAAGAGCCGGGACAGCGAGGCGCGCCGCAGAGTGGCCGAGGAACGGGTACACATCGCCCGGGAACTGCACGACCTCGTGGCCCATCAGATCACCCTGGCCAACGCGCAGGCCACGGTCGCAGCCCACCTCTTCGACATCCGCCCGGAACAGACCCGCAAGAGCCTGAAGGAACTTGTCGAGACCACCCGCGACGCGCTCGACGACCTGCGGGCCACGGTAGGTCTGCTGCGTCAGTCCGGGGACGCGGCCGCGCCCGCCGGACCGGCACCCGGGCTGTCGCGGCTCCCCACGCTCCTCGAGTCGTTCCGCCGCGCGGGTCTGGAGGTGTCGATGGACCAGGAGGGCACGGTCAGGCCGCTGCCGCCGGGGGTTGACCTCACCGCATACCGCATCGTCCAGGAGGCCCTGACCAACGTGACCAAGCATGCCGGTACGGGCAGCGCCCGGGTGCGCCTCGCCTGGAACCGCGACCGCGTGACCATTACCATCGCCGACGACGGAGCCGGCGCCCGTACAACATCGACCGGCTCCACGGGATCGGCTACGTCCACGGCGGGGGGCCGGGCGCCCGGTTTCGGTCTGATCGGGATGCGTGAACGTGCCACCGCGGTCGGGGGGCACCTCTCCGCGGGCAGACGCCCCGAGGGCGGCTTCCTCGTCTCCACCCAACTGCCCCTGCCGCCTGTCAAGGACCCGACGCGGGGGACTGACGAAGCAACAACCACCGAGGGATGGATGACCGGCGAATCGACAGGTGACGAAAGGACGGGCGACCGGGAGACCGGGGGTACGCCGTGACGCTGCGGGTGCTGCTCGCCGACGATCAGGCCCTGCTGCGCAGTGCCTTCCGGATACTTCTCGACAGCTCCGACGACATCACCGTGGTCGGCGAGGCCGCCGACGGCAGGGAGGCGGTGAGGCTCACCCGGGAACTGCGCCCGGACGTGGTGATCATGGACATCCGTATGCCCGAGGTGGACGGTCTCACCGCCACGTCGGAGATCTGCGCGGACCCGGAACTGCGTGCCAGTCGCATCCTGATCCTCACCACATACGAGAGCGACGAGTACGTCGCCCAGGCGCTGCGCGCGGGGGCCGGCGGCTTCATCGGCAAGGGCATCGGCGCCGAGGACCTCCTGGACGCCGTGCGTACGATCGCCGACGGCGACACCCTTCTGTCCCCCGCCGCGACCCGCTCCCTGGTCGCCCGTTTCCTGGCCACACCGGACGACGCCCCGCCGCACCACCCCGAACGGCTCGCCGTACTCACCCCGCGCGAACGCGAGATGGTGGCTCTGGTCGCGACCGGCCTGTCCAACCAGGAGATCGCCGAGCGGATGTTCCTCAGCCCCTTCACCGTCCGCGCCCACGTACAGCGGGCCATGACGAAGCTCCAGGCCCGCGACCGGGCGCAACTCGTCGTCATCGCCTACCAAACGGGCCTGGCCCGCGCCACCGACGACGGTGGCACCGACCGCCTGTCGTAGTCCGATACGGAGCGGCTGAGGCTGAACGGCCGGGTGATGGCCATCTTGATGGCGAAGTCCGGCCGGCACGGCCATGTGGCGCACGTGGGCGTAGTACTTGGCCGCGCACAAGTCGTCGATCGCCGGGAGAGCCACTCGAAGGCTGCCGTGAGCCTCAGCAAGCCCGCGCGGCGCTGTTCATTGGATGGGCTTTCAGCGCCGGACGCGTAGCCGTAGGCGTCGCGGCGAGCAGCACCCTCTTCGAACATGCGGGAGACCCTGACAGAAGCACGCGGCGACAGGGTCGGAACTGCTGGCGGTGTAGTCAGCGGGAGTGAGTTTGGGTGAGTGTGAGTGAGTGCTGGGGCCGGATGTGGGTCCGGTCGACCGTCGGCCTGCCCGGGGTGTCTCCTGCGACCGCTGGGTTCTGTTTCCTGAGGGGAACGGGAGTTCTTGGGTCGAATGGGTGACCTTTGCCGGGGGTGCTCGTTGACTGCGGTGACGGGGTCTTGAGCCGTGGGCGGGGGTGGACGGGTGGGTGGGTTGCGGGAGTTGGCGGCGTCGTTCGTGGTGCCCGGTCCGGCGGGGGTGGCAGTTCGGGACCGGCTGCGGGTGTCTGAGGCTGATGCGGCGGTGCTGGCCGAGGTTGGGATGTTCCTCGGTGCGCTGGCGGCCGGAGATCTCGCGGAACGTTCCCGGCAGGGGTTGTCGCATGATGCGGCGTCGTGGGCGGTGCGTAAGCGGGGGCTGACGGGGAGGTCGTCGGCGCGGTGGGCGGGCAGTGTCACCAAGGCCACGCATGATCAGTGGGCGCTGGCGAGGCGTGGGCAGGTGGCCCATATGGCGTGGTTGCGGGGGCAGATCGCGTCGGTTGAGGCGCGGCTGGCGCGGCCGTTGGGTGCCAAGGCGGATAAGCGGGCGGGGCTGGTGCGCGGGTATGCCTCGCGGGGTGAGTGGCATGCCAAGTCCCGGCGTCTGCAATCCCTGAAGGCGCGGTTGGCGGGGGTGGAGGCGGACTGGGCGGCGGGCCGGGTACACGTGGTGCGCGGTGGCAAGCGCCTCGCGAATGCCCGCCATCACCTGGCAGCGGCCGGGCTGAGTGAGCAGGCGTGGCGACAGCGGTGGCGGGCGGAGCGGATGTTTCTGTCCGCCGACGGGGAGTCAGGCAAGCGCTTCGGCAACGAGACCATCCGCGTCACCGACACCGGACAGCTCTCGATCAGGCTCCCGGCAGCGCTGGCCCATCTGGCGAACGCGCCGCACGGTCGGTATGTGCTGGATGCGACCCTGGCGTTCCGGTACCGGGGTGAGGAGTGGCGGGACCGGGTCACCGCGAACCGGGCGGTGGCTTACCGCATCCACCACGATGTGGCACGCGGCCGCTGGTATGTGACGGCCTCATGGCAGCGTGCCGCCGTTCCGGTGCTGCCGCTTGAGGCGGCGCTGGCGCAGGGGGGTGGTGGGGGCGGACATGAACGACGACCATCTCGCCGCTTGGCGCCTGGATGTGCACGGTAATCCGGTCGGCGAGCCGCATCGCTTCTTCTACGACCTGACCGGCAGCAGCGCGCACCGTGACGCGCAGATCCGGCACGCGCTGACCCGACTGCTGCACCACACCCGCCGTTGCGGGGCGGCCGCGATCGCGATCGAGGAACTCGACTTCCGCGAGGGCACAAGCCGCGAGAAGCACGGCCGCAGCAAGCGTTTCCGCCGGCTGCTCTCCCGCTTCCCCACGGCGAAACTCAAGGCCCGGCTGGTGTCGATGGCCGCCGAGCAGGACATCGTGATCGTCGCGGTCGACCCCGCCTACACCAGCCGGTGGGGTGCCCAGCACTGGCAGAAACCGCTGACCACACCGACTCGCAAGGTTTCCCGGCACGATGCGGCGAGCATCGCGGTCGGGCGACGCGCCCTCGGACATCCGATCAGGCGTCGGACGGCACCGCCCCCGCAGCACCAGAGTGATGGTGCGGGGCATCGGACCGTCCAGGCCCGACCGGACACCCGGCGGCGTGAGGAAACCCGCCCCCACATTCCAGGACCGCGCACCGGATGCGCGCCGCCGGGCCGTGGAGCGAAAGCGGACGACCAGGGTGCCCACCACCGTTCGGGACACCCGGCTGAGCAGGAGTTCTGGCGACAGGACTCACTCCCGCTCAGTCCTTAGGAACGGTGCGGTTCAATCTCAACCCGGTGAACCTACGCGGTCACAGCCAATGGGGAGGGCATAGGCATCCGCAACCTCCCGGGGAGCGACCACACGACAGGTCACGACTCCCACCGAATCACTGCCCCTACTCCTGACCAGCGAAAACGCCGCCCTCAAGTCCGGAAAGACAACAACTTCAGAGCCCCCGATCCGCCAGAGCCCGAACCCAAGCCGCTGCTACATCCGGAAACCCGCCGGCCCCCGCACCGCAGCGGCGGCGAGTTCGCCGACCCGGGCGGCGGGTACGGGCACACCGGGCGCCTGCTGGACCCAGGCCACGAACTCCCTGACGGTGAGGCCGGACGGCGGCTGTCCCACGTACGGGATGGCGTACAAAGGGCTGTTGGGTTCGCTGCGCCAGCTGTCGGCCAGCGTACCGAGGTCCACCGAATCAAACCCGAGGTCGTCCAGCAGGTCGGCCACCTCCTTCTTGGCGTCCGGGACGTCGCCGGAAAGCGGCAGCGCGGTACGGTCGGAGGCTCCGGTCGGGCGGAACAGCTCCATCAGCTGCTTGGGGCCGATGTTGTGCAGGGCCTTCACCACCCGGGCGTCCACGAGGTGGCGCTGCACCATTTCGCTGGAGGTCAGCTCGTCACTGTCGAGTACCGGTATCTCGAAGTTGGCATGGGGCGCGTAGTTCATCGGGTCGATCACGGTCTTGCCGGCAAGCTCGGCCCGAGGCAGTTTCTCGTAGGCGGCCAGTGGCACGGAGGCGAGGACGAGATCACCGGCGCTCGCCGCTTCGGCCGGGGTGGCCGCGCGGGCCCGCTCGCCCAGCTCCGCGACGAGACCGGCCAGGGTCTCTGGGCCGCGTGAGTTGCTCAGGACGACGTTCAGGCCGGCGTCGACGGCGCGGCGGGCGGCTCCGACGCCGACCATGCCGGTGCCGATGACGCCGAGGGTTGTTGGGCTCACTCTGTTCTCCGTTCACATTTCCCCGCGTTGAGGCATCCAGCGGGTAGGACCGCTCCGGCGGGTCGTACCCATCACAGTCGAGGTGTTCTGCCCGAACAATGGCCAGGAACGCTCGGCAGCGATCACATCGTGTGATAGATCAGGCGGATGGAACTGAGAGCGCTGCAGTACTTCGTCACCGTCACCGAGGAGCTGCACTTCGGGCGCGCGGCGCAACGGCTGGGCATCGTGCAGCCGGCGGTGAGCCAGCAGATCGCTCGGCTCGAACGTGAGCTGGGCGTGCGCCTGCTCGACCGCACCTCGCGCCGGGTGCGGCTCACCCCGGCCGGCGAGCGAGTGCTCGCCGCGGCCCGTAAGACCCTCGCAGCAGCGGCCCGGGTGCGGGTGGTCGCCGGCGAACCGGCGGCCGTCCTGCGGATCGGGGTGGCCTCCTGTGCTACCCGACGGCTCGACCGCGCGGTGGGCCGACTGGGCGACGGCGAACGCCCCGTCGAGCCGAGACTGGTCGACCTGCCGGTGGCCGCTCGACTCGACGCCGTCCGCGACGGCGAGCTGGACCTGGCGCTAGTGCGAGGCGCGCTCACCTCCACGGCGGTGACGGTGGCGCGCGCCTGGTCCGAGCCGCTGTACGCGGTGCTCGGGCGTGAACATCCCGCCGCCCGCAAGCCCGCGGTCAGCCTGCACGACCTCGATCCGTACGGCCTGCGGCTTCCCGCCCGCGCCAGTGACCCGCCGATGCACGACGCGGTCCTCGCCGCCCTGCCGGTGGTCCCGCTGCGGCCACCGGCCGGGGACATGCTCAACGTACTGTTTGAGGTGGGCCGGGATCCCGAGGGCTGGACGCTGATGGCTGCCGAGCAGCTCGACGGGACCCGCTCCGAGCGGCTGCTCCAGGTGCCGCTCGACCCGCCGGTGACCGTCGACGGCCACGTCGTCACCTCACTGGCCACTCCGGAGCCGTGCGTGGCGTCGTACGTGGCCGCATTCGCGGACTGAACTTCCGCCTCGGGTACGTATTTTTCTTCCACGCCGCACCGCTCCCGACCGGTGATCGACGGCACTCTCATCCCCCGCCCCGCGTCGCACCGGAAGGGCCGCCTGACCGGAAGCACGCCGGTGAAAATCGCCATCACGGCCTGCGCTTGCAGGTCATCTGGCTCTGGGCCGCGTGGAAGACACGAGCGAGGTCCATGCGAGCGGCCGCCTCATGATCAACGGCCCGTTCATTAAGCGCAGCCCACCACATGCCGGAAAGATCGTCACCATCGCCATCGGAGACACCCACTACCCGATTCTGCACGGAGAAGACGAACTCGCTGTCCGCCCCCGCAAGAACACCGACCCGATCACCAATCTCTACGTCAAAGGCACGGGCACGCAGAAGGACCGTCAAGGATCTCCTGACGACAAACCGTCAAGGAAGTCCTGAAACCTCACACCGACACGCTTGGTAGTTCTCAAGGGCGAGCAGAAGTCAGTCAGCCCCTCCAGCCGTCGGCTTACCCACGCGCCCGCCTACCGTTCCGACGGCGGATCCAACTACGCAGTTCTGAGCGAGCTGGTGAGTCCTCGCGCTTCGTGCGGAGGTCTTGACGGCGTGGAAGCAGGTGGCAGCGCCGGCCAGGGCAGTGGGCACCAGCAGGTAGGGGCCGCAGAAAATGAGCACGGTGCCCACGACAAGACAGCTGGCAGCGGCGCTGATTCGCAGGAGGGTGCGGCCCTGTAGCAGGACCGTCGCGGAGGCGAGTCCGGCCAGGGTGACGGCGGCCAGGCAGGCAGAGGTGGCCCGCAACAGGCTGTCCAGGCCGATGAGCCTGAATGCCGCCGTCACGGTGATCACTGCCGAGGCCAGCGTGACGACCGTAAGGCTGCGCCGTGGGACGGCTGTGGCGCCCGCAGCTCCAGTGATGATGCCGAGCGGCAGGGCGCCCTGGTGGCCCAGCGCCTCACCCAGCCGGGCGGCTCCCGCGAGGTAGGCGTTGACCGCGCCGAAGGTGAGCAGGAGTGCGGCGGTTGCGGCCACCGCGCGGGCAGGTGCACCGAAGCCCTCCTCCAGGAGGAGCGTAAGAGGGGTGGTGGTGGTTCCGGCCCGTGATCCGAGCACCCCGATGGTGACGAGGGCAAGTCCCAGGTACAGGACGCTGACGATGCCCCAGGCCAGCAGGGTTGCGCGGGGAAGGTCACGGCTGGGCACGGCGAACTCCGCCGAGAGGTGGCTGATGGCTTCCCAGCCCGCGAAGGCGAAGAACAGGATGCCCGCCGCAATTCCGACCGAGGTCCAGCCGTGAGGCAGGAAGGGAGTGAAATGGGCGGGCCGGACATGCGTGCCGGTCACCGCGATGGTGACCACCAGCAGGGAGCTCAGAAGTCCGACCATGAGCAGTTGCATCCGGCCCGAAAGGCGCAGGCCGACGAGGTTGCTGCCGTAGGCCGTGGCCAGGACCAGCAGGGCGACCGTGGCCGTGATGGAGCGCCCCCACCCCGCGGCGACTGCCACGTACTCCCCGCCGATGAGGGCCGCGGCAGGTACGCCCAGGGGGACAGCCCAATAGAACCACCAGCCCACCGGCGCGGCGAGTCGTGGCCCGAAGGCTGCGCGAGCGAAGGCCGCTACCCCGCCGTCACCGGGATGCCGGGCACCCAGCACGGCGAACACCCAGGCAATGGGAAGGCTCACCACGAGGAGCCCGAGCCACGCCAGGATCGACCCCGGCCCGGCGACTGCCGCGGCCGTGGACGTCAACGTCAGTGCCCCGGGCCCCAGCACCGCACCGATGCACAGCGCCGTACCTGTCCCGACCCCCAGACCAGAACGCCTCTCCATCACACGCCTCCACTCGTTGTTCGGCTGCTGAGGGTGAACGTAGAGCGATCAGCCGGGGGGCAGGAGAAGCGCCGAAGGCAATTCGGCGGACCTGCAAAACTGGCGCTCATGGACGAACTTGATTCGCTGATCCTGGAACATCTGCAACGCGATGCACGGACCACCAACAGGGAACTGGCTCGCGTTCTGGGTATCGCCCCCTCCACCTGTCTGGAGCGCACCCGCGCGCTGCGCAAGCGCGGAATCATCACCGGTTTTCACGCGGCGGTCGACCTGAGGGCCATCAACCGCCCCGTCCAGGCGCTGCTCTCGATCCAGGTGCGCCCACTCAGCAGAGACGTCATCGAAGGCTTCAAGGCATATGTGAGTGCACTGCCCGAGGTTCTCTCCGTGTTCGTCATCGCGGGCGGCGACGACTTCCTCGTTCACGTAGCCGTACCTGACGTCGACCAGCTGCACACCTTCCTCATGGACCGCTTCAGTCAGCGCCGAGAGATCGTCAACTTCCGCAGCAACGTGATCTACCAGCACGTCAGCACTCAGGTCGTCAGCCCCTTGCACGACACCACCGTGTAGGCGGCCTCTCAGGCAGCTGCCCCAAAGGGACGGTTCCTTGAGGCGACCGAGGAGGCGCAGGCAGCGCGGCGGGGAGGGGAGGGGAGGGGCGGCTGTGGATGGCGCCCCTGGAGAGCAAGACGACGAGGGCGGCTGAGACCGCCGTACAGTCGCACAAAACGCGCGGGCGACGCCGTTCGCTCCTCGGGCTTACCAGCCGTCGCCTGCACTGCACCATCCCCGCGCGCCGGCATGACGCAGCCCATCTGGCACTACGTCACCGGGCCGACTCGGCGGAGCACTCCCAGCGGGTAAGAAGTCGCTCAGGCTCGTCGGCGGAACGTGGTGATGGAAGCCCATCACCGCGGCGACCGGTGCGTGCCGAGCCACGGACCTTCCCGGCCTTCAGGCTGATGTTCGTTTATGGGCTTGGGCTTGTACGTCGGACTTCGCCTACCGGGCGGTGCGTAAGCCGCGTGGGGACGAGGGCCGAGGTCTGCGCCAACACCTCACCCCTGGCTGCCGCTGTCGGCAGCTCCGTCATCACCTCGACGGCCAGCTCCTCAAGCACCGTCCCGTGCATGACGTTCCCCCCCCGCCACTCGACTGGCGACAGGCACCGTAGACCGCCAGGCAGGAAACGCGTGTTCCTGTGGATAACCTGCCCTTCCGGAATCGAGAGGGGGCGCACCATGCGCGATGAAGGGACGGTCAACGATCAGGAGCTGCACGACGGGCTCCCCCGGTGGGAGTCCATCGCTTACTGAGCTTGTTGGCGTGATGTCGTGGGCTGACAAGCAATCGTCGTCGCGGTAGGCCGGTCGTATGAGGTATCCGCAAAGAGGCGGGCTGACCACTGAGCGACGGCTGTTCCGTGAGGACATCCGCAAGCAAGCGGCCGAGCTGTTCACCCGGGGAGACGACAACGCCGCTGTCGCCCGGCGGTTGCGTGTCAGCGTGCGCTCGGTCCAGCGCTGGCGCCGGGCCTGGGAGCACGGCGGAACATCGGCCCTGGAGTCCAAGGGGCCGGCGTCCAGGCCCAAGCTGAGCGAAGAATTGCTCGAGGTGCTCGAGCGGCAACTCCCGCACCTTCCGAATCCGCCTGGCGTTCTCCCGCGCTGGGCGGTGAACTGAGCGCGGCGCACACCGTCGGGTCCCCTTTGTCTTCGATGTGACCGACCAGCCCGCTCTGCTCGGTCCCGACGCCCTGCTCGGTGCCGGGGCGCCGCCGGCCGAACTCGCCGCCCGCACACACGCGGCATGGATCGCCTTCGCCACGACCGGAGCCCCGGGCTGGGCTCCGCACGAGCGCGGGAACAGACAACTCATGCGCATCGCGGAGGAGTGGGGGACCGACCCGGAGCGGCGACCCGAACCGAGTCCGTCCGCGGGCTGACGGTCATGACCGGCCCGTTGGAACCTTGCACCGTGCCGACAGCCCGCTCCACGCGGCCCGAGTGGCCCGTGGCCTCCGCTTCGAGCGTCAAGGATCTCGGGTGCGCTTCCAGCACGGCGGCCACCTCACCGGAGCTCGACCGCGACCCCTCACCAAGGAACAGGTCGGCCGCCTGCGCGCGGCCTGCGACGGCGACGCCGTCCGCGTCACCGTCGCCCTCATGGCCGGCATGGGCATGCGACCGCTGCCTTCAAGGCCGATCACCGGCGCAGCCCTGCCCTGGATGTGGGCCCTGATTCACCTGGCGCGTACGTTGCTGTGCTGCGTGCTCGGCCCACGAGCCGGTCACGTCCAGGACGCCCCTGCGTCCAGGAGGCGGCCCGCCGCTCGTCCGAGGAGGGTGTGACAGTCCGGCTGTCACCCAAGTCATGGAGTTCCGGGGTGAGCCTCGTTGCGGGTGCAGTCGGCCTGTGGTGCGTAGGCACCAGGACATGTGCGTGGCTGGTCCGGGTGCACCAGGGAAAGACGGCGGCGGGGAACGATGCCCCGCGGGGCGCCGCAAGGAAGTGTTGAGGCGCGCGAATCCCGCGCGCTTCCCCTGCCTGGCGGTGTCTGGAGTGATCAACAGGTGGCGACATTTCGTGACCGCATCGGATGTTGGGTCTTCCGGCGGTGCCGCTACGACGCGGCGGGTCGACTCAGTCGGCGGACTGGCCGAGCGGTTCATCCCGCCAACGGACCAGCGCGATCGGTAGCCCCCGTTCGCGTGTGCGCCACGGAAGCGCAGCGCACACATCCAGCAGGTTCCCGTACTTGCTCGCAACCAACAATGAAAGGACGTCCATGTTAGCTGGAGTTTCCCCAACCCGTATCGGGAGGCCGGCGATCGGTGCCCTCGGCTTCTTGGCACTCGCCCTCGGCACCCTGCAGTCAGTGGTGGAGCCTGCGCTCCCGCTGCTGCGAGGTGAGCTGGGGGTGAGTAATGGCGATGCGGCATTGATCGGCAACGTATTGCTCATCACCGGCGCGGTCATCACGCCTGTCGCAGGCAAACTTGGCGACCGCTACGGGGGAAAGCGAGTGCTGGTCTCGCTGATGGCCGTAGTGTCGGCCGGTGGTCTGCTGGCCAGCCTGGCGCCGAACTTGCCGCTGTTGTTACTCGGTCAGGCGTTGCAGGGCGCCATGGTGGGTGCGCTGCCCCTCTCATTCATCCTCGCGCGCAAACACCTCTCGACAGGAGCGTCACAGGCGGCGATCGGGGTGGTCGTTGCGCTGTTCACCGGCGGCAGCATGGTGGGAATGTTGTTCGCCGGGCCGGTAGCGGAAGGAATGTCCTGGCATTGGATGTTCGCGCTACCAACGATCGTGATCATAGGGATGACGTCGGCCGTGATGTGGCTCATGCCGCATGATCCGCCGATCGAGTCGGACAACAGGATTGACTGGCCTGGCGTTTCCCTGCTGAGCGCCACATTGCTCGCGTTCATGCTCGGGTTGAAGGCGGTGACGGAGGGCGGCGGCGTGTCGCCGCCTGCGGTAGGTGCCATCGTGGTGGGCGTGGCCGCACTCGCTACCGCATGGGTCTCCGTCGAGCGCAGGGCAGCCTCGCCGATGGTCGATCTGCGCATGCTGGCAAAGCCCGCAGTGCGAAATGCGTTCGGGCTCACCTTCGTCATAACCGCCAGTTTCGGGATGGTGGGCTATCTTTTCCCGCAGATGTTCGGGGCACCGGCCGACGGGTACGGCTTCGGAGCCAACACCACCGACATAGGAATGCTCCTGCTGCCCGGCGCTATCGCCGGGTGCGTAAGCGATTCGATCGGCGGGATCGCGGCGCGGCGTTTCGGTACGCGCGCCGTAGTCACCGTCGGAGCCGCCGTCACGGTGGCCACGATGATGGCCCTCACGGTGCTGCACACCGCGGAATGGCAGCTCGCCCTCGCCAAGGTGCTGATCGCGTTCGCCGCGGGCATCGGTACGACGGCGTTGCTTGCCAGTACCGCCACCGGCGTGGAGACCAAGGACATCGGCATCGCTACCAGCCTGCTCACGGTGACCCGGGTGATCGGCACCGTTCTGGGTGCCCAGATCGCCGGCGCGATCCTCGATGCCGGGGCCGATCCGGCGACGGGTCTGTCGACCGAATCGGCCTTCGCCACAGCTTTCGCCATCGCCGGCCTCGTCGCCGCGTTGTCATTGCTCGTTGTCCGCAACATGACGAAAAAGGGAGCCCAGGCATGACGCCTACCGGTCTGTCGATGGACGTGAGTACTACCGCGAAGCGCACGGTTCTGGTTTCCGGGGCCAGCATTGCCGGACCTGCGCTGGCCTACTGGCTGAGCCGGTCCGGGTTCGCCGTCACCGTGGTGGAGAAGGCAAGCACACTGCGCGACGGCGGATATCCGATCGACATCCGCGGTACTGCGACAGAGGTGGTCCGGCGGATGGGAATACTGCCGCAACTGCACGACACGCACATCCACTCGCATCGCTGCACCTTCCTCAACCCCGATGGCAGTGAACTGGCTGTACTCAGCCCGGACGCCGTTGTCGGCAGTGTCAAGGGGCAGGACTTGGAGGTGCGCCGGGGGGACCTGGGAGCGATCCTCTACGCGCTGGTTCGCGGCGACGTGGAATTCTTGTTCAACGACTCCATCGACACCCTCGACCAGTCCGTACACAAGGCCGAGGTCACTTTCCACAGTGGTCAACAGCGCACGTTCGACCTGGTGATCGGCGCCGACGGTTTGCACTCACACACCCGGGGCGCACTCTTCGGCCCCGAAGCACAGTTCCACCGCTACCTCGGCTACTGCTTCGCCATATTCACCATGCCGAACACCTTCGGGCTCTCCCGCGAGCTCATGATGTGGAACGCTCCGGGGCAAGCCGCGGCCCTCTACGCCGTCGGGGCCGACAACGAGCTGCACGCCTTCCTGAACTTTCACCAACCGGAACCGCCGGTCGATGCCCTCCGGGACCCCGACGCCCAACGGGACCTGGTCGCCACGGCCTTCGCAGGCGCGGGATGGGAGGTCCCTGGCATGGTCGCCGCCATGCGCGACGCGGATGACCTGTTCTTCGACACGGCCGGTCAGATCCACCTGCCCCGCTGGTCCAGCGGCCGCGTCGCGCTCGTCGGAGATGCCGCCTACGCACCCTCGTTCCTCACCGGACAGGGCTCAAGCCTTGCGCTGGTCGGTGCCTACATGCTCGCCCACGCCCTGGCCACGAACCCGGACCACACTGCGGCCTTCGCCGCCTACGAGCGCGACGTTCGCGAGTTCGTCGCCATGAATCAGGCACTGGTCGCCAACGGTGCCGCCACGCTCTTCCCCACCACGATGCGGGCCCTGGAGCAACGCAACACCATCCTGCGTGGCCTCACCACCATGCCCTCCGCGACCGCGCGACCGGCCCACTCAGCCCTCACGCTGCCCGAATTCGCTTCGATGCCATGACCCGATACTTCAGCATTCACTTTCATGCCTGGTCAGATGTGCCCTCCGAAGTGTAGGTGGCTGATGGCGCATCACGGGGCGGTCCAGTGAGCTATTGACAGCGACAAGCGGTGACGCGCTGTGAGGTTGCAACTGGGCGCGGCAGTTGGCCACTCTGGCGCCTTCCAGGCGTTCGGTGGCAGCGGTCACGAAGTTGGGCAGGTTGGGGCGTCGGTCTCGCCCTGAAGCGATCAGTTACGGCAGTGGGCGGACGTTCTTCTCACGTCACGGCGAGGGTGGCTCGCAGTTCGTCGGTCACCGTGTACAGGCAGCTGCCGAAACTCGCTTGCCCTTTGCCATCGATCCAGTGCCGGAAGGCGTTCTGGAAGACCACGGTGGCGAGCTGCGCGACCAGTTCGGCTGTCTCGGCCTTCACCTGACGTTGCTTCAGAGCGTCGCGGATCGCCTCGGTGATCGCGACCGCCTTGGTCCGTTCGCGCTCCTGCAGCTCCGGACTGGCGTCGATCACCGCCCGGCGCTCCGTCGCGCCGTCCACTTGCTCGACGAGTTGGGCACCGACTTGCGCAAGCGCGTCGAGGACGGCAGCGAGCGGGGCCGCGTCCGGGTCTGCCGCCAGGACCGCCTTCGTGAGTGCCGGGGGCAGGCGTTCCGAGCCGGCGAACAGGACCTCGCGCTTGTCCGGGAAGTAGCGGAAGTAGGAGCGCCGGGTGAGTCCGGCCCGCTCGGCGATATGGGTCACCGTCACGTTGTCGTAGCCGCGCTCCAAGTACAGCTCCAGGGCCGCCCGCTTCAGGCGCTCCTCGGCACCCGGATCCCACCTCGCCATAGGTCGACGGTAACAGGTGATGTCCCACTGTGTCATCAGTGCTAGCCTGCGCCCACGACACACTGTGTCATCACTGGGGGACTCGTCCCCGGTGGGGCCCGGAGCAGGCAGGGGTGAGGTTCACATGACGCAGACCAGCGAGACCGACGGAACGGCCGGCAAGAGCAGGGCGAACGACGAGGTGTGGATAGTCGGGGCCACCGGCCGTGTCGGCCGAGGCGTGACCGCGCGGCTGGTCGCGCGGGGACTGACGGTCGTGCCGGTCGGCCGCAGCCGGGAGCGGATGGTCGCCGCCGGGACCGAAGCCGGTCTGCCTGGGGACGCGAAGGTGGTCATCGCCGACTCGGCCGAGCGGGTCGCGGACGAGATCGTCCGGGAGCGCCCGCGGGTGGTGGTGAACACGATGGGCGCCTTCGCCGCGACAGCACCAGTGATCGCCCGTGCCTGCATGCCGGGCGGCCACTACGTCGACCAGGCCAACGACGTGGTCGCCGTGGACCGGCTGCTCGCCCTGCACGACGAAGCGGTGCGGGCGGGCAGCACCCTGGTCACCGGCGCCGGATTCGGCGTGCTGGCGACGGAGGCGGTGGTAGCGAAGCTGTGCGAAGGACGTCCCACGCCGCACCGGGTTCGGGTCGACGCGGTGGGTTCGGTGGCCGTCGAGGCGGGTGTGCTCGGTGCCGCCCTTGCGGCCAGCATCGTGGACGCGCTCACCGCCGGCGGGCGGCAGTACGAGAACGGGCGGCTGGTGACGTCGCGCCTCGGCGCGGACCCGCAGCAGCTCATGTTCCCTGACGGTGAGTCGGCGACGTCGGCAGGTGTCGCGTCCGGCGAGCTCCTCGCGGCGCATGTGGTGAGCGGAGCACCATTCGTCACCGCGACTTCGGCTCTCGTGCCGACCGCTCCGCTGATACGTGTCCTGCTCCCGCTGCTCGGCCGCCTGTTGTCCGTTCCGACGCTGCGACGCCTCGCCGTCGACCGGCTGGGCCGGGCCCCGGTGAAGGCCGCACCCCGTCCGCGCGAGCACTCCTGGGGGCACGCCGTCGTCGAGTGGGCGGACGGCACCCTGCACGAGGGATGGCTCCGCGCCGGCGACGGCATGGACTTCACGGCTGACGTCACCGCCACCGTCACCGAACTGCTGGCCCGCGGCGTCGGCACGCCCGGGGCTTGGACGCCGGCAGCCGCCCTCGGGGCCGACCTTGCGACGACCGCAGGCGGCACCTTCGTACTGGACTGTTAGCTTGACTCTGTCGGGGATCTTGGAGTTGCCGAGGTCAGGTGCCCAGGGTGCGCCAGGATTTTGGCCGGGGGATTTCGCGCTGGTCGAGGTAGTTCTGGAAGGCGGTCGGTCGGCGGGGAGGGGGTGCTTCCTCGGTCGGTGGGAGACCGCTGAGACGCTCGATGTTGATGGCGATGGCGGTCAGGACGTGCTGGACGTGGGCTTTGCTCTGTCCTCGGTAGCGGCAGCGGCGCATGCCGTGGCCGTGGGCGAACTCGTTGACCGTTCCCTCCACTCCGGAGCGGACCGCGTAGCGGGTCTTCCAGTCGGGAGTCTGTTGCTCGGCACGGACACGGAGTTGCAGGTCGCGGAGTTCGTGGGGGAAAGCCGACAGTTCGGGTGCTTTCGCGGGAGGTGGTGCACTGGGCGCGGGCCGGGCAGGGGTGGCACTGGCTCTTGGTGAACCTGGCCACGATTAGCGGGGCCGCGGTGGGTGAGGAGGTCGGGTAGGGGCCGTGCCACCCCTGGCTGACCTGGCCCTGAGGGCAGGTGACCTGTCGGCGGTCGTAGTCGATGTGGAAGTCGTCGCGGGCGAAGCCCTCGCCGCGGCGGTGTTGCCGGGTGGGGTTGCTGCGGAGTGGCCCGGAGACGGTGACCTGGTGGTCACGTGCGGCTTGTTCCAGGTGGGGCAGGGAGGTGTAGCCGCTGTCGACCAGGTGCTCGGCGGGCAGCAGGCCGCGGTGGTGCAGGCGGGTGTGGACGCCGGGCAGGACCTTGCTGTCATGGGTGGTGGACGCGGTGGTGGCCACGTCCGTGATCACGTTGGGGCCGTCCGGAGCACACGTCTCCGTCAGATGGGCGGAGAACCCCTTCCAGCTGATGATGTGCCCGTGGCGGGCATAGCGGGCCGAGGTGATGCCCCTATGGATGTCAATCGGCTGATGCTGGTGTCACCGCGGTCCGCCTGGGCGGGTGATCGTCTGGTAGATCTCTCGTGCGACGTAGCGTTTCAGGCAGCGGATGGCTTCTCGGCGTGTCTTGCCCTCGCTGGTGCGCCGCTCCACGTAGTCGCGGCTGCGGGTGTCCCAGCGCAGGCGGGCCAGGACGATGGTGTAGAGCGCGGAGTTGGCCTGGCGGTCACCGCCGCGGTTGAGCCTGCGGCGTTGGGTCTTGCCTGACGATGCCTCCACCGGGCTGACGCCACAGAGTGCGGCGAAGGACGCCTCGCTGCCCATCCGGCCCGGGTTGTCTCCGGCCGCTATCAGCAACGCGGCAGCGGTGTCCGGGCCGACGCCGTAGCGGTCCAGAAGCCTCGGTGCGCAGGCACCGATGGCGGTGGTGATCCGGGCGGTGAGGTCGTGGATCTCCTCGGTGAGGTGCCGGATCCGTCGGGCCAGCAGCCGGAGAGTGTGGCGGGCCGCCGCTGCCGGGCCGGTCCCGTCCGCGGCTTCCAGCTCGGAGCATCTGCGGATGAGCTTGGGGTTGCTCAGGCCGGTCAGCGACTCGCGCAGGGCAGGGTCTGCGGAGACCAGGATGGCCTTGAGCTGGTTGATTGCCTGTGAGCGCGACTTGATGGCGGAGCCCTTGGCCATCTTGAACATCCGGATTGTCTCCACTGGACCGTCGCTGGTCTTGGCGGTGGCGGTGGCTCGGCCGGACAGCACCGCGTGGGCGGCAGCGGCCGCGTCGATCGCGTCGGTCTTGCCACGTCGGCGCCGGGTGGCCTTGTCCGGCTGGTTGACCTCGATGACCGTGATGCCCTCGCGGTGCAGGTAGCGCGTCAGCGCCGCGCCGTAGGAGCCGGTGCACTCGACGCCGGCCCGCTGGAGCCGCCCGAAGGAGCGTGCCCAGGACAGGAGCTGCCGGTAGCCCTCCTGGGTGGTCGGGAAGCTGCGGGTGTCCAGCATGGCCCCTGTAAGGGTGGTCACCGCGGCTACGTGGCTGTCCTTGTGGGTGTCCACTCCGAGTACGACGTCCTCGGGCGTTTCGGCCGTGTGGTGACGGGGGCGGGTGGGTTGGGTCATGCTGGGCACGGTCGCCTGTCTCCTGAGCGCTTGGGGAACACCGGTGGCCGACGCCGGGCTGGTGTGGCGGTCAGGACTGTGACGGTGCCTGTCGCGAAGGCCCCTATCGGGACACGCCCACCGGTCCGGCGGCAGCACGCACCGCCTCGAACGGTGGTCGGCAGATCACAACCAGGGCACCAGGGCCAGTCGTAGGGCGGGCCAGACCACCGCCCGAGGCGGCACCCGACCATCCTCACAGTCGTAGGGGGAGACGATCGCCCGGGACGAGGGCGGCAGCCCGGGTCCGTCCTCGGACTCGGCGGTGCGCCAGCGCAGGCGTCCCGCGGCGTCGCGGTGATAGTTCTGCACCATGATCTGGCGCAGGGCTTGGACACGAGGGCCCGACGCGCGCTCTCCCCCGTGCCGGTAGAGGTGCTCCAGGAGCCGGACGGCGTCGTCGCCGGTGGCGAGAATCCTGGTCTTGGGCTTGGTGGGGTTCTTGCCCAGGCGGACCGGACGGCCGTAGCGGCGCCCCCAGTCCTCGTCGACCAGCCCGTCCAACAGGTGCGGAGCGGTGCCGACGACTTCCTCCAGCGCGGCGCGGACCGCCTCGGTGACCATCTCCAGCCGGGTCAGGTCGCGCACCGCTGCCAGGACATGAGTGGAGTCGGTGCGCTGTGTGGTGCGCTCCCGCACCAGGCCAGCCTCCTTCACGCGGGCCAGCGCGAGGTCGAGGAGGCGGTCGGCGCGGTCGCCCTCGGTGAGACGATCGCGGAAGTCGGCCAGCACGCTGTGGTGGAAGCCGGGATCATCCAGTTCCATGGCCATCGCGTACTTGAAGTCGATGCGGCAGCGCACCGCCTCGGCGCCCTGCCGGTCCGACAGGCCGAGCACGAACTGCAGCACACAGACGGTGGCCAGTTGGGCGGGCGAGAGGCCCGGACGTCCGTCGCGCGGATACCAGTCCGCGAAGTCCTCGTCACGCCACAGCCCGTCCAGGCGGTCTCTCACCCACATCGCCGCCGTACCGTCCGGGTTGCTCGCCCGCGCGATCTGCGCGGTCAAAAGCGGGACTTGCTCACCGGAACGAGGACGGAGCGACAACGAACACCTCGACAACTGCATGGGCTCTCGGAACACCCCGAGCATGCCCGCCGATCACGCTGGCGCACCGGGCAACTCCAAGATCCCCGACAGAGTCAAGGGCTTGCCAGGAAACAATGCTGGTCGAGCCCGACGAGCGGGGCGATCCGATGTCGCCGCTGCGGTGGACGACGAAGTCGACCCGGAAGCTGGCAGCGGAGCTGACCCGCCAGGGCCACCGGGTCTCCGCCGACACGGTCGCCGGCCTGCTGCGGGAGGAAGGCTTTAGTCTGCAGGCCAACGTCAAGACCATCGAAGGCGCTCAGCACCCCGACAGGGACGCCCAGTTCCGCTACCTCAACGAGCAGGCACGAGACTACAGGGACGCCGGTGACCCGGTGATCAGCGTGGACAGCAAGAAGAATGAGCTGATCGGCGACTAGAAGAACGCCGGGCACGAATGGCGGCCCGCAGGGCAGCCCGTGGGTCAAGACGCACGACTTCCCCGGCCAGGCCGAGACGGCCAATGCGCCTGATGCCGATGCTCGTGGTGCCCAGGCACGAGAAGCCATCTTGCAGCTCTGGCACGCCCGCTCCGACTGGCCCAGCGGATGGCCACCACCCCAGGCGGCCGAGATGGCCAGGCTCCTGGACGGGCTGCCCTCCCTCGGTGCCATGGGTATACGGCTGATCCGTCGCGCGGCTTTGAGTTCGACTCCGCGTACGGTTCGATTCAGGACGATCTTAATTGCGTGCAGAGGCATAGAGACTCCAGGTCAATAGAGCGTGATGGGACCGTCGGGAAGCCAACCTTCCACGTATCCGGAGACCAGAAGGGCCACGCCTTCAGGTGAGACATCTCGGTGGCGAGTTCTGAGCTCGCTGATTTCCCACCGGGTGTGCGACGGAGACATCGCCTGAAACGAGTCCGACTCTTCCCCGTCGATCCGCACGATGAAAACGCGGGAAACGGTTCGCTGGTCGTGTTCCCAGCAGTCGGACTCCTGCGTTTCGCGAACGCCGTAGAGGGACCCGAAGTGAGGGTTTGTGATGTGAAATCGCTCGGCGAGGTACTGAGTGGCCCCGTCCTTGAAATCGGCGCCGGCGCCGAGCAGCGTCTGCGGGACCGTCCAGCCGCCGCAGCATCCGCCGCACAGCATCAGGCGGTCCTGGTCGTCCAGGAGGAGCAGGAGGGCGCGGCGGTCGTCGACCGACGGGGGGTGGGACGTTGCCATGCGGTCAGGCTGCCGTCTCGCTACTCAAGTAGCAAAATGAGTGCCATCTCTTGGGTGACAGGTTCACTCGTGCAGTGTCAGATGCGTGCCGCCGCCCATGGCCTGCACGCCCCCGACAGCGTGCACGCGTCGCACTGAATTCGTGTGCTCCGCTGCACCCTCTGCGCGCTCATGAGCTGCGAAAACACTGCAAAGGCGTTTGGGGTTCGGGGCTGCCGCGTTTGGGGGCGTCGCGCACCACCAGGCCTGACCTGCGGCGACGGAATTTCCCACACATCCCACGAAGGCAGGGATCTCGGTGAGATCCGGCGACTAGCCTAGCGGATAAGGGATCGGCGGTGGCAAGGTTCTCGTTTCCGCAGGTCAAGAGTCACTCGAGGGGGTCAGCGGCGGGACCGCCGAGGATGGTCGGCCCGTGTCAGGGAGCTGTGAACAGCAGGACGGCGTTCTGGCCGCCGAAGCCGAAGGAGCAGGTGATGCCCGTGTCCGCTCCGGTCGGGCGTGGGCGGCCGGTCACGATGTCGAGTTTGTGGTCGCCGTCCTGGCCCTCGAAGTTCGCCACCGGCGGGACGCTGCCGTGGCGCAGGGCGAGGACCGTGTACGCGGCCTGGATCGCGCCGGCCGCGCCGAGGGCGTGGCCGATCACGCCCTTGGACGCGGTGACCGGGGGGACCTTTCCGCCGAAGACCCGGGTGAGGGCCGCCGCTTCCGCCGCGTCGTTGAGCGGGGTGGACGTGCCGTGTGCGTTGACGTGACCGATGTCGCGGGGGCGGCAGCCCGCGTCGGCCAAGGCCGCGGCGAGGGCCCGGACCGCGCCGTCGCCGTCGGGGTGCGGGGCGACGGGGTGGTGGGCGTCGGCGGTGGCGCCGTATCCGCGCAGCAGCGCCAGGACGGGTGCCCGGCGGGCCCGCGCGGTGGACAGCCGCTCCAGGACGAGTACGGCGGCGCCCTCGCCGAGGACGAAACCGTCCCGTGCCGCGTCGAACGGCCTGCTGGCGAGGGCCGGGTCCGTCCGGCGCCGGGACAGCGCCCGCATCCGGGTGAAGCAGGTGGCGGTCATCCGGGAGCGTGCGGACTCGCTGCCGCCGGCCAGCACGATGTCGCACGTCCCCGACCGCAGCAGGTCCCGGGCGACGCCGATCGCGGTCGCGCCCGAGGCGCAGGCGCTGGAGGTGGTGAAGCTGGGGCCGCGCGCCCCGAGGTCGATCGCGACCTCGCCCGCGGCCATGCTCGGCACACTGCGCGGCAGCGCGAGCGGCGACACCCGCTCCGGTCTGTCCGCGGCCAGATGGCAGAACTCGGTGACGTAGGTGCTCAGGCTGTTGGATCCGACGCCCAGGACGACCCCGACCCGGTCTCCGTGCCACGTACGGTGATCGAGGCCCGCGTCGGCGACGGCCCGGCGCGCGGCGACCAGGGCGAACTGGATGAAGCGGTCCAGGCGCCGCGCGGGTGACCGGCCGAGCTCCGACCCGGCGTCGAAGCCCCGCACCCGGCAGGAGAAGTCGACGGGCAGCCCGGCGAGTTCGGGGTCGGGGGCGGCCGACGAGCGGCCCCGGCACAGGGCAGCCCAGTTCTCCTCCGCGCTGTGGCCCGCCGGGGTCACCAGGCCCAGCCCGGTGACCGCGACCTCAGGCCGCATCCCGGAACGCCCGGGCCGCGTCACCGAGGGTCGAGCCGGGGGAGAGGTCGAGGGCGTCCTCGGGCAGGACGATCCCGTACTCCTCTTCCGCCGCCACCACGAGCTCCATCAGCGACAGCGAGTCCATGCCGAGGCTCTCGAACGTCGTCGTCGTGTACAGCTCGCCGGGATCGGCCGCCACGTCCAGATGGCCGGTCAGCAGGGCGATGAGCCGCTCGGGAAGCACGGGCTGTGCCGCCCGCCGCGTCCGTTCCGCCTGCTGCGTTGACTGGGTCATGCCGAGGTCTCCTGTTCCATGGCCACGAACCTCACCTCACGCTGTCTCGCTGTACCTGTGCGCACGGTGTGAACGCCTGCACGGCAGCCAGGAAACGCTTCGCCACCCGTTCGAGCGAGAGAGACCGGCGCCGACGGTCAGGTCACGGGTACGTGGGTGAAGCGGGCGGACACATGGAGGTCGGACTCGATGTGAGCGGCCGTCGTGCGCAGGGCGGGGACGATGTGCTCGACGCATTCCTGGAGGGTGTGGCGGGAGCTGTGCATCGCCGTGTTGAGGGCGGCGACCGCCCGGCCCGTACGGTCGCGGACGGGCACCGCGATCGAGCGCAGCCCTTCCTCCAACTCCTCGTCGACCAGGGCGTATCCCTGCGCTCCGACCTCCTCCAGGGCGCGGGCCAGGGCCTGCGGGTCCGTGAGCGTGCGGGGCGTCAGCGGGCGCAGCGGGCCGGTGCCGAGGTGGCGTTCGGCGGGCGGGAGGTCCGCGAGCAGGACACGGCCCATCGACGTCGCGTAGGCCGGCAGGCGTGTGCCGACCGTGATGTTCACGCTCATCACGCGGCCTGTGGCCACCCGTGCCGTGTACTGGATCTCGTCGCCCGCCGCCGTCAGGACCGCCAGCGACGTCGACTCGTGGATGCGCTCCGCGAGGGCGGCCAGATGCGGTGCCGCGATCTGCGGGAGGGACGTACGGGACAGGGGCGGGTAGCCGAGGGAGAGGACCTGCGGGGTGAGGCGGAAGGCGCCTGCGCGTGACTGGGTGACCATGCCCAGGTGCTCGTAGGTGATCAGCGCCCGGCGGGCGGTCGCCCGGGCCAGGCCGGTCGCCTTTGCCACCTGCGTCAGCGTCAGCTCCGCGCGGCCCTCGCCGAAGGCCGTCAGCACGGTCAGGCCCCGGGCCAGCGACTCGACGAACTCCCGGCCCAGCTCCTGCTTCGACGCACCCGTCCAGGTCGCGAGCCCCGAAGGGGCCGGCGCGGGCTCCGGCGGGGGCGCCGTGCGCAGGTCCTCCTCCATCGCCGCCACCGCCTCCCGCAGCCGCGGCAGCAGTGTGTCGCGCAGGCCGGCCGCCGTGTGCCGACTGGTGTGGCTGACGATGTTCGCCGCACAGGCGATCCTGCCGGTACGGGGATCCCGTACGGGCACGGACACCGCCACGAGCCCCGGCTCGATCAACTGGTCGTCCAGTGCCCAGCCGTCCTGCCGGGCCTGCGCCACCCGCCGCGCGAACTCCTCGGCCGGAGGGGGGTTCTCCCTCGGCGGTACGGCCGGGAAGCCGTGGTTCTCCGGGTCCGCCGCCCGGCGGGTGCGCCAGCGCTGCCAGTCCTCGGAGGTCCACTCCATCGCGAACAGCGGGCCCGGCGCGGTGCGTTCGGCGGGCAGCAGGTCGCCGATGCGGAAGCTCAGCGACATCGCGCGGCGGCGGGTCGCCTGGTGGATGAAGCGGATGCCGTCGCCGTCGCGAACCGCCAGCGACACCGACTCGTCCAGTGCGTCGGCCAGGGCGTCGGCGCGCGCGTCGAGCAGCGCGGGCAGGCGCAGGGCGGCCAGACAGGCGTTGCCGAGTTCCATCAGCCGGGGGGTGAGGACCGCGTCCCGGCCGTCGAGGCGGACGTATCCCATCCGGGCGAGCGTGGCCGTGATCCGGTCGACCGTGGAACGCGCGAGGCCGGTGGCCCGTTCCAGGGCGCTCAGGCTCAGGGTTCCGCCCGCCTCGGTCAGCTGCCGCAGGACGGCGATCCCGCGGATCAACGGCGTGACCGCCTCGGCCGGTACGGCGGGGGTAGCGGCCTCGTCGAGCGTGGGATGGGCGGGCATCTGTTCTCCGGTACGGCGATCGCGGCAGGCCTACGGTAACGGCGGATCCGCCCGACGGCGTTCCCGGTGGGCCGTCGCACCGGCTACCGCCGGGTCACCCGCACCGTGTGGTTGCCGTCCAGGTCCGCGCCCGCCACCGCGATCCGTATGCCCCGCCGGGGGTCCTCGAAGGTCTCGCCGGGGGTGAAGGGGGCGTCGGAGAGTTCGGCGTGGACGTTCGGGCTGCGGGTGCAGCCGCCGCTGTCGCGCTGGGAGTCGAACACCTTCACCGGGCCGAGACCGGTGTCCACTTCCGCGTCCACCTTGTAGATCAGCACGCCCGCCCGGCACACCGCCTCGTCGTTGCCGTCGCGGGTGCGCAGTTCGACGGCGTAGCCCGTGCGCTTGTCGAGGGGTATGAAGACGAGCTTCGGGCCGCCCTTGCGGGCCAGCGGGGTCAGCGTGTGCTCGGTCGTGCCGTGGGCGGCGGCGCAGCTCACCTGGGTCGCGTCCAGCCAGCTGAGCTTCCACTTGTGCCAGCCGAGGAGGTCGTTGTTGGCGCCCCAGTCCTCGCTCATGATGTCCCAGTGGCCGACCGCGCCCCCGCCCTCCTGGGTGTAGAGGTCGGGCAGCCCGAAGACATGGCCGTTCTCGTGCGGCAGGACGCGGAAGCCGGTCTTGTCGTAGGAGCCGGAGCCGTCGTCCTGGCGGGAGTAGACGAAGGACGCGTTCGCGAGGGGTATGCCGTCCGCCGTGGGTGCGTCGCCGTTGCCCGCGAAGGTGACGGACAGGACGGTGTCGAGCGCCGACGGGCCCGCGTTCGGCGTCACCAGCACGTTCAGCAGGTCGTACGCGCGGAAGTCGATCTTGGCGTCGGTCTCCGCCACGATGTCCTGGACCAGCCGGCGGTAGCCGGGTTCGAAGGGCGCGCCGCGCTCTATGCCGTACGCCTTGAACGACTTCGGCATGCGCAGCCAGCCGCGGACCGGGGTCTCGGGCCGGTAGTCGAGGCGGCCGTAGGAGCTGGTGCGGAACCACTCCCGGGTCTGCGGGAAGAACTCGTGGAAGCGGTCCATCGCCTTGCCCTGACCGGGGGTGTCCGAGAAGTCGATCATCAGGGTGAGGGCGCGGACTGTGCCGGTGGAACGGGAGTAGCCGTCGGATGTCGGTATGCCCTCCGACATCTGGACGTCCAGATCGCTGCGGATCATGCACGGGGTGAGGGCAGAGGGATGGGCCGGGTGGGTGAGCGGACGCGCCCCCGCCGACACCGAGCCCGCCGTGAGCCGGCCCGTGCCGGCCGATGTGCTGAGTGCGAAGGTCAGCGCGGTCACCGCTGCGAGGGCGGCCGCACGCCGCCTGCGTATCCGATGGCTGGACGACTGCGGCTGCATGCTTGGACCTTTCGCTCCAGGCAGCCACCGGTCTCCGGCTGCACCCTCTCGCTCACCCTGTGCCGGGTGGGGCGCGGACGCGCGCTGGAGGAGACCGATCGTGGGAATTTCCGGTGCGTAAGGGCCGGTCAGCGGGCCCTTACGGCCATATGACCGACCTTGTGACGCGGGTCACAGGAAATCTCTCCTGGAGCGGGAAATAACCGGGGATCGAATCCCCGTTTAACCATGCGTCCGAGCGAAACGGGGATTCGCTCCCCGGATCGTCAGCCCACTGAGCCCATCCGCCTCACCAGTCCCAGGAGTACGCCGTGCAGACCGCCACTCCCGAACGCCGCAAGGCAAGCCAGCCGCGCGCCGACGCCCTGCGCAACCGGGAACGGATCGTCACCGCCGCCCGGGAGATGTTCGTCGAACACGGCCCCGATGTGCCGCTCGACGAGATCGCCCGCCGGGCCGGCGTCGGCAACGCCACGGTGTACCGCAACTTCCCGGACCGCGACGCCCTCGTCCGCGAGGTCGTCTGCTCGGTCATGGACCGTACGGCCCGGGCGGCCGAGCACGCCCTCACGGAGAGTGGCGACGCCTTCGAGGCACTGGAGCACTTCGTGCACACCGCCGCCGACGAGCGGATCAGCGCGCTGTGCCCGATGGTCTCCACCACGTTCGACAAACACCATCCCGACCTGGAGGCCGCGCGTCTGCGGGTCGAGCAGCTCGTCGAGGAGCTCATGGGCCGGGCCAAGGCGGCCGGGCAACTGCGCACCGACATCGGCGTCGGTGACCTGATGATCGTCGTCGCCCAGCTCAGCCGGCCCCCGGCCGGGTCGCCGTGCCTGAGCATCGACCGGTTCGTACACCGTCATCTCCAGCTGTTCCTGGACGGACTGCGGGCGCCGGCCCCCTCCGCCCTGCCGGGCAGGGCGGTGACCGTGGAGGACCTGCGCCTGGCATAGACGCCGACCGATCCGCACGTTCCGAAATCCCGAAGCAAGTCCCGAATTCCCGTACCGACGTACTGAGTTCACCGTCCCGACGTACTGAGTTTTCCGTCCTGACGTTCTGACGTCTTGAAGTCCCGAAGTCCCGAAGTGGGTACATCCATGTCTGAAACAGCCCGAAGCGTCCCCGACGCCTCCGCACCCGCCCCTGATCCGGGCCGCTGGAAAGCGCTCGTCTTCATCGCGCTCGCCCAGCTGATGGTCGTCCTCGACGCGACCATCGTGAACATCGCCCTGCCCTCCGCCCAGCAGGACCTGGGCATCTCCGACGGCAACCGGCAGTGGGTCGTCACGGCCTACGCCCTCGCCTTCGGTGGCCTGCTGCTCTTCGGCGGCCGCATAGCCGACCTGTGGGGCCGCAAGCGCACCTTCGTCCTCGGCCTGGCCGGCTTCGCCGCCGCCTCCGCGCTGGGCGGCGCCGCCACCAACGAGGCGATGATGTTCGGCTCCCGCGCCCTGCAGGGCGTCTTCGGCGCCCTCCTCGCGCCGGCCGCGCTGTCCCTGCTCGCCGTGATGTTCACGGACGCCAAGGAGCGCGCCAAGGCGTTCGGTATCTACGGTGCGATCGCCGGTGGTGGCGGCGCCGTCGGTCTGATCCTCGGCGGTTTCCTCACCGAGTACCTGGACTGGCGCTGGACGTTCTTCGTCAACATCCCGTTCGCGGTGGTCGCCGCGGCCGGTGCCTGGTTCGTCATCCGTGAGCCCGAGGGCAGCCGCAACCGTTCCCCGCTCGACATCCCCGGCGTGATCCTGTCCACCCTCGGTCTGGTCGCGCTCGTCTACGGCTTCACCCGCGCCGAGTCCGAGGGCTGGAGCGACTCCGTGACGATCGGCATGTTCGTCGGATCCGCCGTGCTGCTCGCCGCGTTCGTGTTCGTCGAGGCCCGCGTCAAGGCCCCGCTGCTGCCGCTGCGGGTGCTCACCGAGCGCAACCGCGGAGGTGTCTACCTCTCGCTGGGCCTGGCGATCATCGGGATGTTCGGCCTGTTCCTCTTCCTGACCTACTACCTCCAGATCGTGAAGGGCTACTCGCCGGTCAAGACCGGTTTCGCCTTCCTGCCGATGATCGTCGGCATGATCGTGGGCTCGACCCAGATCGGCACCCGCCTGATGACCCGGGTCGCGCCGCGCCTGCTGATGGGCCCCGGCTTCCTGGTCGCGGCCGTCGGCATGCTGATGCTGACCCAGCTGGAGATCGACTCCTCGTACGCGGCCCTGCTGCTGCCGGCGATGCTGCTGCTCGGCCTCGGTATGGGTACGGCCTTCATGCCGGCGATGTCCCTGGCCACCCAGGGCGTCGAGCCGCGGGACTCCGGTGTCGCCTCCGCGATGGTCAACACCTCGCAGCAGGTGGGCGGCGCGATCGGCACCGCTCTGCTGAACACGATCGCCGCCTCGGCGACGACCTCGTACATCGCCGACCACATCCGCTCGGCCACGTCCCCCACCCAGCAGCAGGTCGTGCAGCTGGAGGGCATGGTGCAGGGCTACACCAGCGCCATCTGGGTCGCCGTCGGCATCCTGGTCCTCGCCGCGGTGATCGCCGTGACCTTCATCAACGCCGGCCGCCCGGACACCGCCGCGGTGACCGGCTCCGGTTCCGGTGAGGGTGCCGAGGACGAGGTGGCGGTGCCGGTGATCGCACACTGACGCCGACGCCGGCTCGTACCCCTTCGGGCCATCCGTACGGACGAGGAGGGGACGCCTCGTCCGTACGACCCCAGGACCTGCCCTGGTTCCCTCAGCGGAGCCAGGGCAGGTCCGCTCCCGCGTCATCGGGCTGGAGTCCCTCGGCGACGATCTGCATGATCTCGCCGAGGGACTTCTGCTGTTCCGGCGTGAGTCGCTCGAACAGCGCCTGCCGTACGGCGGCCACATGGCCCGGCGCGGACCGCTTCAGTACCTCCATGCCCGCGTCCGTCAGCACCGCGAGCTGGCCCCGCTTGTCGGAGGGGCAGTCCTCGCGGCGCACCCAGCCGCTCTTCTCCAGGCGGGCGATCGCGTGCGAGAGGCGGGAGCGGGTGATCTTCGCCTTCATGGCCAGTTCGGTCATCCGCAGCCGGCGGTGCGGGGCCTCGGCGAGTCCGACGAGGAGCCCGTAGTAGACGTGCGGCATGCCCGCGTCGCGCTGGAGCTGGCGGTCGAGGTGGTCCTCGAGGAGGGTGGTGGCATGCAGGTAGGAGCGCCAGATGCGCTGCTCCTCCTCGGTGAGCCAGCGGGGTGCGTCAGCGGATGCGGGTGCCGTGTTCATGGGGTCCACTGTACGAGCCCTCTTCTTGAATTTTAAACAAAAGCGGCGTAGTCTCTTGAGAGACAGCTTGAGACTTCAAGTAATCCGTCAGGGAGCCGCCGTCATGTCCGCCGCAGCCGCCCAGGAGCGCATGCCCGCCCTCTACCTCAGCCACGGCGCCCCGCCCCTCGCGGACGACCCGGTCTGGCCCGGCCAGCTCGCCGCCTGGTCCGCCGACCTGCCCCACCCCAAGGCGATCCTCGTGGTCTCCGCCCACTGGGAGGAGGCCCCCCTCGCCCTCGGTGCCACCCGGACGGTCCCCCTCGTCTACGACTTCTGGGGCTTCCCCGAGCACTACTACCAGGTGCGCTACGAGGCCCCCGGCGCCCCCGAACTCGCCGAGTCCGTACGCAAGTTGCTGCGCGCCCCCGGCATGCCGGTGCAGGACATCCCCGACCGGGGGCTCGACCACGGGGCGTACGTCCCGCTGGTGGAGATGTTCCCCGAGGCCGACCTCCCGGTCCTGCAGATCTCCATGCCGACCCTCGACCCCGTGCGGCTGATGGACATCGGCCGCCGGCTGGCCCCGCTGCGCGACGAGGGCGTGCTCATCGTCGGCTCCGGCTTCTTCACCCACAACCTCGCCGCGCTGCGCCACGCCGACGGGGGAGTGCCGAGCTGGTCCTCGGAGTTCGACGACTGGGGCCGGCGCGCGCTGGAGGCCCGTGACGTGGACGCCCTGCTGGACTTCCTCCACAAGGCGCCGGCGGGCCGCTACGCCCACCCCCGCACCGAGCACTTCGCACCGTTGTTCGTGACCATGGGCGCGGCGGAGGTGGCCGGTGAGCTGGACGCGCAGAAGTCGGTGATCGACGGGTTCTGGATGGGGATGGCGAAGCGGTCGGTGCAGTTCGGCTGACGGTCTTCCCCGGGTGTTCGCCGGGTGTCGCCAGGCGTTCGCCGGGCGTCTCAGAGGTCCTTCTCGTACCAGGCGACGTCCCAGTACCGCCCGAACTTGCGGCCCACCTCCCGGTATGTCCCGACGTACCGGAACCCGAAGCGCTCGTGCAGCCGCGCGGACGCCTCGTTGGGCTGTGCGATGCCGGCATAGGCGCGGTGCAGGTCCTCGCCGGCCAGGGCCTCGAAGAGGGCCTTGTAGAGCAGCGTGCCGATGCCGCGGCGCCCGGCGTGCGGGGCGACGTAGACCGTGACCTCCACGGAGGTGTCGTAGGCGGGCTTCGCGCGATAAGGGCTGGATGTGGCGTACCCCAGAATTTCCTGTGAGTCCGCGTCCGTGGCAACCATCAGCCGGTGCGGTCCGTCTTCAGGGTGGGAGAGCAGCCAAGGGCGGCGCTCTTCCGGAGTGAAGACCGCGGTATCGAATGTGATGGGCGTCTCACGTACGTAGTGGTTGTAGAGGTCGGTGAGGGCCTCGAGGTCACTCTCGACTCCTGGCCTGACCTGCACCTCTGTACGTCCCGGCCGCATCGCGCCTCCCTGCTTGGCGGGACAGGGTACTGCATGATCAGAAAAATCGAGGGTGGGTTGGGAATTCTGTCCGGATTCCAGTCGTTGTTTCCATCGGATGCAGGGCACCCGAAGAGCCGCAGAAAGCGCCGAGAGTGCTGAGCGTCCGCAAGACCACCCGCTGACCTCACCATCGCAAGGGAGCACGCATGGCAACCCGTGCCGTCGCCCGTCGTACGTCCGCCGCGGGCGAGACCGTCGACGCGCCCAGCAGTGTTCGCGCCCATGGCGGCGAGATCGCGGACCGCGATCTGGTCGGCATGTACCTCGACGAAATCGCGCGTACACCGCTGCTCGACGCCGCAAAGGAGGTCGAGCTGTCCCAGACGATCGAAGCGGGTGTGTTCGCGCGACAGGTCCTCGACGGATACGAGGAGACCCAGACCGACGCCACCCGCGCCGAACTGGAGGCCCTGGTCGCCGAGGGCGAGCGGGCCAAGGACATCTTCATCCGCTCCAACCTCCGCCTGGTCGTCGCCGTGGCCCGCCGCTACCCCCGGAGCGGTCTGCCGCTGCTCGACCTGATCCAGGAGGGCAACGCGGGCCTGGTGCGCGCGGTCGAGAAGTTCGACTACCGCAAGGGCTTCAAGTTCTCCACGTACGCCACCTGGTGGATCCGCCAGGCGATCACCCGCTCCATAGCCGACCAGTCGCGCACCATCCGCCTGCCCGTCCACCTGGTGGAGGAGCTGGGCCGGATCCGGCGCGTGCAGCGCGAGTTCAACCGTGAGCACGGCCGCGACCCGGAGCCCACCGAGGTCGCCGCCGAGCTCGGCTCGTCGCCGGAGCGCGTCATCGACGTGCTCGACTGGGCCCGCGACCCGGTCTCCCTGAACATGTCGGTGGACGACGAGGGCGAGACCCAGTTCGGCGACCTGCTCGAGGACACCTCCGCGGTGTCGCCGGAGCAGTCGGTGCTGACGCTGCTGCGCAGCGAGGAGCTGGACGACCTGATCGGCCGCCTCGACCAGCGCACGGCCTCGATCATCAAGATGCGGTACGGCATCGAGGACGGCCGGGAGCGCACGCTGACCGAGGTCGGCAAGGAGCACGGCCTGACCCGCGAGCGCATCCGCCAGATCGAGAAGCACGCACTGCTGGAGCTGAAGAAGCTGGCGCGGTCCACCGGGTTCGACGCGGCGGCGTGACCGCCCGTCGGACGGCGGCCGGCATTCGATGGGCGTACGACCCGTGCCGGGTCGTACGCGGGGTGGCGAAAGGCCGCGCAAACATGGCGATGTAACGCCGCTTCAAGCGACGCAGGCCAGGGAACAAGACCTCCGAGCACGGGAGTTCGGGGGCCCAGCACCGGTCGCAGCTGGACCGCATCCGCAACCAGAGCCACGTCCCGACGCACTCCCCCCGGCGCCGGGACCTTCCCCAGCCGGGCTTCGGCGCCTTCCCCCGGGCGTCGGGGCCCGGCTGTTGCTCTTCCGGGCGCGGGCACGACTGGGCGGCGGGGCACCCCGTACCTGAACACCGGGGTGGCCCGCCGGATGGCAGATTGTGTCACATGGGCATAGCCTGCCGAGGTGAGCAGCACCACCTCCGCGCAGAACCCGCGCCGTTCTTCGTCCCATACCTCCCGGTCTGCCCCTTCGTCCTCGCTGACGGAGCGGCGTAAGGCGGCAACGCGGATGGAGATCGCCCGGGCGGCGGCCGGACTCTTCGTACAACGCGGTCTGCGCGCCACCCGCGCCGAGGACATCGCCCAGGCCGCGGGCATCGCCCCGCGCACCTTCTACCGCTACTTCGCCACCAAGGAGGAGGCGGTCGCCCCGCTCTACGCGGCCGGCGCTCAGCGCTGGGTGGAGGCCGTCCGCGAGGCCCCCGTCGGCCTTCCCGTACCCGAGGCCCTGGAACACGCGATACGTCACACCCTGACCCCGGGCCTGGGCGTCTCGGCCGCCTCCTGGGAATGGGTCCGCACCCTCATCCACCTGGCCAATACGAACCCGGCCATCGGAAAGGTGTGGGCAGAGGTGTGCCGGGTGTCGGAGGACATGCTGGCGGAGGTGCTGGCGGAAAGGGCACGGGCTGGGACGTCTTCGGTCACAGAGCGTCAGGACAACGTTGCCGACCGAATCACCGTGACCCCGGAACTCCGCTTCACCGCAGCGGTCGCGAGCGCATCGGTCCGCGTGGCCGTCGAGTCCTGGGCATCAGGCCAGACCCCGGCCTCGGGCCCGTCCGGCCCAGCGGAGCTGGCCCTGCGAAACCTTGGGGCACTGCGGGGATTCCGGTGGGAGTAGCGCTCCGCTGAAGGTCCGGTACGGGTGGGCGCGGGCGGCAACCCGCCGGCGCCGGGCTGCGCCACCCGCCCCCGCCGAGCCCTCACGCCGCGCACCCGCGCCGGCCTCACCCGGCGTCCCCCCCAACCTCACCCGCCCGACTCAACCGCCCACCCAACTCCCGTACGCATTCCACAAGTTCCCCCGGCCCCTCCACAGCGAACTCCACCCCCACCATCGCCAACCGCACCGCCAACCACTCCACCGGATCCCCGCCGGCGCCGGCCAACCGGCACCGCCCCACCCCCACCGCCTCCGGTACCCCCAGCCACCGCGGCAGCCGAGCCGCCACCACCTCCGCCGACGCCTCGAACGTGACGGCGAACTCGTACGTCTCCTGCCGCCGCCCGATCGACCGCCGCAGATACTCCGCCGCACTCCCCGTCGGCAACTCCCGTGGAGCGAACCGCACCCCGGTGGCGAACGGCTCGCTCACCCGGTCGACCCGGAACGTCCGCCAGTCCGCCCGATCGAGGTCGTACGCCACGAGGTACCACCGCCGCCCCGTCGACACCAGCCGGTACGGCTCCGTCAGCCGCCGCGACTCGCTGCCGTCCTTCGCCCGATAGGCGAACCGCAGCCGCTCCCGCCCGGCCACCGTGGACGCCATCGCGGTCAGCGTCTCGGGCGCGATACTCGGCCCGTCCCCGCTGGTCAGCGGCGTGGTCGCGGCCTGCAGCGTGGCCACCCGGTGCCGTAGCCGACCCGGCAGCACCTGTTCCAGCTTGGCCAGGGCCCTGACCGACGCCTCGTCCACGCCCTCCAACGCGTGCCCCGCCCCGGCCCGCAGGCCGACGGCGATGGCCACCGCCTCCTCGTCGTCGAGCACGAGCGGCGGCATCGCCTTGCCCGCGACGAGCCGGTAGCCGCCGTCGGCCCCTTTGGTCGCCTGCACGGGATAGCCCAGCTCGCGCAGCCGGTCGATGTCCCGCCGGACCGTGCGCCGCGACACCCCGAGCCGCTCGGCGAGCTCGCCGCCGGGCCATTCGCGGGGCGTCTGGAGGAGGGAGAGGAGCTGAAGGATGCGTGCTGGAGTGTCCGTCGTCATGAGTTCGAGGATGCCGCAGCACTAGGACATGATCTGACCTAATGCGCCCATAGGTTTCGGGACATGACCTCCACCGAGACCTCTTTGACCTCATCGGCCGGGGCCGGAGCGGCCGACCGCCGCCGCTGGTTCGCCCTCGCGATCGTGATGACCGCGGCCTTCATGGACCTCGTCGACGTCACGATCGTGAACATTGCGATCCCGTCGATCCAGCGGAACGAAGGCGCCTCCTTCAGCCAGATCCAGTGGATCACCGCCGGTTACGCGCTCGCCTTCGCCGCCGGTCTGATCACCGGCGGCCGGCTGGGCGACATCCACGGCCGCAAACGCGTCTTCCTCGTCGGCATGGGCGGCTTCACCCTCGCCTCCGCGCTGTGCGGCCTCGCCGCGAACCCGGAGATGCTCGTCGCCTCCCGCATCCTGCAGGGCGCGATGGCCGCGCTGATGGTGCCGCAGGTCCTGGCGATCGTGCACGCCACCTTCCCGGCGCACGAACGCGGCAAGGTCTTCGGGCTGTTCGGCGCGATCGTCGGCCTCGGCGCGGTCTCCGGTCCGCTGCTCGGCGCCCTGCTGACCGAGTGGAACCTGTTCGGCCTCGAATGGCGCCCGATCTTCCTGATCAACCTTCCGGTGGGTGTCGCCGGCCTGATCCTGGGCCGCCGTTTCATCACCGAGTCCAGGGCCCCGTACGCCCTGAAACTGGATCTCGTCGGCGTCGCCCTGGTCACGCTGGGTCTGCTGATGCTGCTCTACCCGCTCACCCGCGGCCGCGAGCTGGGCTGGCCGCTGTGGGGATACGTCTCGATGGGCGGCGCGCTGGTGGTCCTCGCGGCACTGGTGGCGTACGAGCGGCGTAAGGCGGCGCGGGACGGCTCTCCGCTGATCGAACTGTCCCTGTTCAGGGTCAAGAGTTTCGCCGCCGGCATCGCCGTGCAGACCGTCTTCGGGGTCGGGCTCGGCATCTTCTTCCTGGTGTGGACGCTGTACATGCAGATAGGCCTGGGCTGGAGCGCACTGCGGGCGGGGCTGACCGGGGTGCCGTTCTCGATCGCGGTGTCGGTGGCGGCCGGGATGTCGGTGCAGAAGCTGGTGCCGCGCTTCGGGCGCGGGGTGCTGCAGGCGGGCGCGCTGGTGATGGCGGCCGGACTGGTCCTCTACGTCTGGGAGTCCGAGCGGTACGGCCTTGCCATCGCCCCCTGGCAGATGGCGCTGCCGCTGATCGTCATGGGTGCGGGCATGGGCCTGATCGTCGCCCCGCTCACGGACGCGATCCTGTCGGAGGTGCCGCGCGAGCACGCCGGTTCGGCGTCCGGGCTCATCAGCACCGTGCAGCAGATGGGCAACGCGCTCGGGCTCGGGTTGGTCTCGGTGGTGTTCTTCGGTGTCGTCGACGACCGGCCTGCCTCGGCGCAGCCGGGTCCGGCGTTCGTGGACGGCTTCCAGCATGCGGTCGGGTGGGTCGCCGTGGTGATGGTGGTGATCTTCCTGCTGATGTTCGCCCTGCCGAGGCGTCCGGCGCAGCATGTGGAGGGCGCGGGGGAGGAGCTGCCGGCGGTGGAGAAGGAGCCGGAGCTCGTGCACTGAGCGGACCGCACGAACCGTCCGTCGAAGGGCCCGGCAGCTGGGAACGGCTTCGTTCCAGGTGCCGGGCCCTCGCCTGTGCTCAGGCAGAAACAGAGGCCCGTTTGCGCCCGACTGGGTCCGAACCTGTTTACTTTCCCGAAATCCAGGCGTAGCCTCGCCGGTGAAACCACACGTTCGGGCATGGTTCGGAGGCGATCGGGCATGTACGCACCGGAGCGGCAGCAGGAGATCGTCCGTCTCGCCCGTGACGGCGGCCGCGTGGACGTGGTGTCGCTGGCCGAGGAGTTCCAGGTCACGGCGGAGACGATCCGCCGCGACCTGAAGGCCCTCGACCGCGCGGGCCTCCTCCGCCGGGTGCACGGCGGCGCCATCCCGGCCGACCGACTCGACTTCGAGCCGGACCTCGCCGAGCGCGAGTCCACCGCGGCCGACCAGAAGGACCGCATCGCGAAGGCAGCCCTCGCCGAACTGCCCACCGAGGGCACGATGATCCTCGACGCCGGTACGACCGTGGCGCGGCTGGCGGCCGCCATCCCGCCGGAGTCCTCGCTCACCGTCGTCACGCACAGCCTGCCGATCGCGGCCCGCCTCGCGGACCACCCCGGCATCCAGCTCCACCTCGTCGGAGGGCGCGTACGGCATCGCACACGCGCCGCCGTGGACGCCTGGGCGCTGCGTGCATACGGCGAGATCCGGGCGGACGTCCTCTTCGTGGCCGCCAACGGCTTCTCAGCCGAGCACGGCCTGACCACTCCCGACCTCGCCGAGGCCGCGGTCAAGCGGACGGCCCTCGCCGCCGCCCGCCGCGTGGTGCTGCTCGCCGACTCCTCCAAGCACGGCCAGGAGCACTTCGCCCGCTTCGGCGATCTGAGCGATGTGGACCTGCTGATCACCGACACCGAGCTGAGCCCCGAAGACGCCACCGCCATCGAGCGCGGCGGCACGGAAGTAGTGCGCGCATGATCCTCACCGTCACCCCGAACCCGTCCCTCGACCGCACCTACGAGGTCCAGGCCCTGAAGCACGGTGAGGTCATCCGTGCCGAGACCGAGCGCGTGGACCCCGGTGGCAAGGGCGTGAACGTCTCACGCGCCGTCGCGGCCGCCGGGCGGCGCACGGTGGCGGTGCTGCCCCTGGGTGGTGCGCCGGGGGCGCTCGTCGCCGACCTGCTCGACGCACAGGGCATCGAGGTCGCGCCGGTCCCCGTCGCCGGCGCCACCCGCTCCAACATCGCGCTCGCCGAGGCCGACGGCGTCCTCACGAAGATCAACGCGCCCGGCCCGGAGCTGTCGGCCGAGGAACAGGAGCTGCTCTTCGAGACCGTGCGCCGGCGGTCGCGCGACGCCGACTGGATCGCCTGCTGCGGCAGCCTGCCCCGGGGCCTCGCGCCGTCCTGGTACGCCGACCTGGTCGCGCGGGCGCACGCCGACGGTGCGCGCATCGCGCTGGACACCTCAGGCCCCGCGCTGCTCGAAGCGCTGCGCGAACGGCCCGACGTGGTGAAGCCGAACGCCGAGGAGCTCGCGCAGGCCGTCGGGCGCCCGCTGGCGACCGTGGGTGACGCCGTGAAGGCGGCCGAGGAGTTGCGCCAGCGGGGCGCGCGCGCCGTGCTGGCGAGCCTGGGCGCCGACGGGCAGCTGCTCGTGGACGGTGCGGGCACCTGGTTCGGCAGCGCGCGCGTCGACGTCGTGCGCTCCAACGTGGGCGCCGGCGACTCCTCGCTCGCCGGCTTCCTGATCGCCGGCGGCAACGGCCCGGAGGCGCTCGCCTCCGCGATCGCGCACGGCGCGGCCGCCGTCCAGCTGCCCGGCAGCGTGATGCCGGCGCCGGGCGACCTGGACCCGGCCGCGGTGACGGTGACGGCCGAGGTCCCGGTGGACCGCGAACTGACGGAGCCGGTCTCATGAACGTACGGACGACGTCCTCGACGACACCCCCTGAACCGGCCACGAAGCGGCGGCACCCCCCGTTGCCCGCCGCGGCCGCCGGACGGCAGGGCACCCTGAGCCGCCCTGCCGTCCGGTGGAGGCGGGGTCTCCCCGGCCCCGCCTCCACCTCACCCCCGACCCCCCACTGCACCCCCGTCCCCTCTTCCGCCCACCCCACTGACCGGGCGATACGCGTGCGAAGGAGCCCGCGATGAGCGACATGATCACCGCGGACCTGGTCGACCTCGACCTGTCCGCCGATACCAAGGAAGCGGCGGCGCGCGCCCTCGCCGAACGCATGGTGGCCCTGGGCCGGGTGACCGACCTGGAGGGCTTCCTCGCCGACGTGGCCGCCCGCGAGGCGCAGATGCCGACCGGCCTCGACGGCGGTATCGGCATCCCGCACTGCCGCAGCGAACACGTCACCGAGCCGACGCTCGGCTTCGGGCGCAGCGCCGCCGGCATCGACTTCGGTGCCGCGGACGGGCCCGCCGACCTGATCTTCCTGATCGCCGCGCCCGCCGGCGCCGACGACGCCCACCTGACGATCCTGTCGTCGCTGGCCCGGCAGCTGATGAACACCGAGTTCACCGACGCGCTGCGCTCGGTGGGCGACGCGGCGGCCGCGGCGGCGCTCATCCGTGGGGAGGAGCCGCAGGCGGCCCCGGCCGAGGGCACCACCGAAGGCGCCGAGGGCGCCACCGAAGACTCCGTGGCGGCGTCGGGGGCGGCCTCCGCCGACGCCGCCACGGGTGACACCGCCGACGACTCCGACGGCGACCGCCCCTTCCGTATCGTCGCCGTCACCTCCTGCCCCACCGGCATCGCCCACACGTACATGGCGGCCGAGTCGCTGGAGAACGCGGGCCGCGAGGCGGGCGTCGAGGTGGTCGTCGAGACGCAGGGCTCGGCCGGATTCACCCGGCTCGACCCGAACGTCATCGCGGCGGCGGACGGCGTGATCTTCGCCCACGACCTCCCCGTACGCGAGAAGGACCGCTTCGCCGGGAAGCCGACCGTCGACGTCGGCGTGAAGGCGGGCATCAACCGTGCCGCCGAGCTGATCGCCGAGGTGCGCGGCAAGGCGGAGCGCGGCGAGGTCACGGCCGCCGCCCGCCCCGGCACGCCGGTGGAACGCGCCGGTGAGCCGGGCGAGGGCTACGGCACCAAGCTGCGCAAGTGGCTGATGTCCGGCGTCAGTTACATGGTCCCGTTCGTCGCGGCAGGCGGTCTGCTGATCGCCCTCGGCTTCGCGATCGGCGGCTACCAGATCAACGAGGCCAAGTCGGTCACCGAGTACTTCGACTGGGGCCAGGTCGACAGTTGGGGCGCGCTGCTGTTCCAGATCGGCGCGGCGGCCTTCGGCTTCCTCGTCCCGGTGCTCGCCGGATACATCGCCTACGGCATGGCCGACCGGCCAGGACTCGTGCCCGGCTTCGTCGGCGGCGCGATCTCCCTGACGATCGGCGCCGGGTTCCTCGGCGGTCTGGTCGCCGGTCTGATCGCCGGTGCTGTCGTGCTCGGCATCCAGCGCATCAACATCCCGCCGGTGCTGCGCGGCATCATGCCGGTGGTGGTGATCCCGCTGATCTCCACGGCGGTCGTCGGGTTCCTGATGTTCGTGGTCATCGGCAAGCCGATCTCCGAGGCGCAGCAGGGCCTGACCGACTGGCTGAACGGGCTGTCCGGCGCCAACGCCATCCTGCTCGGCGTGCTGCTCGGCCTGATGATGTGCTTCGACCTCGGCGGACCGGTCAACAAGGTCGCGTACACGTTCGCCACCGCGGGCATCTCCGTCGCGGCGCCCAGCGACTCCGCGATGAAGATCATGGCCGCGGTGATGGCCGCCGGCATGGTCCCGCCGCTGGGCATGGCCCTCGCCACCACCCTGCGCAAGAAGCTGTTCACCAGCGCCGAGCGCGAGAACGGCAAGGCGGCCTGGGTCCTCGGCGCCTCCTTCATCTCCGAGGGCGCCATCCCCTTCGCGGCTGCCGACCCGCTGCGGGTCATCCCGGCCTCCATGGCGGGTGGCGCGGTGACCGGAGCGCTGACCATGGCGTTCGGCTCGACCCTGCGTGCCCCGCACGGCGGCATCTGGGTCACCTTCCTGATCGGCAAGCCGTTCCTGTACCTGCTGGCCATCGCGGCCGGTACGGCGGTGACGGCAGGCCTGGTGATCCTCCTCAAGGGCCTGCGCAAGCCGGCACCCGGCGCCGAGGCGTCCGAACCGGCGGGCGGCCCGGCCGCGGCGGCGGAGGTGAAGCAGCCGGTGGTGGCGTAAGGCTCACGCCAACCACCCGGCGGCGGGTGCGGGGCCCCTGTCCGGCGGATCAGGTCGCAGGAAATCGGCGGCGCCCCATAGGTGCAGATGGGCGTGCCAGACCCCGCGTCTGCGGCATGATCCGCCGGACAGGCCCTAAGGGAGTTCATGGTCCCGGGACTTCGGTCCCGGGACCATGGCGTCTACGACACCTGCGCGGCCCTGCGCTCCATCGCGTCCCGCGCCGCGTCCTCCGTCTTGTACACCTCGCACATGTGCCGCCCGTCCGGTGTGGCCGTGTGCTCCACCTCCCACAGGGAGATCTCCTGCCCGTCGATCAGCAGGAACGCATGCTCGTAGAGCGAGAAGCACAGCCCGGCGCGTCCCGCGCGGCAGGGACGCCCGAAGGCCTGCGTGATCTGGTGCGCGCACGCCGTGGCCAGCAGCGCGGCCGTCTCCGCACCGGGCCGGTCCGGGTTCTCCGCCCGGCGCAGCAGCCGACGCGCGTGGTCCGCCGAGTCGTCGGGCACGTACACATGCCGCGGTTCGAGGACCGGCGACAGCTGCATCACCATCGGCAGCTCGAACTCCGGTGGGTCCGGCGGCAGCGGCAGCCGGGCGCCGGCGGCGCGCAGTTCCTCCGCGTCGACATACACCTCGTGCTGCGGGGCGCCGCCCGGCGTGGTGTTGTGCACGAGCTCCCAGAGCGTGAGCGCCGAGCCGTCGGCGAGCAGCCAGGTGTGCCGGTACGTCTCGCGGTGCAGGCCCGCGCTGTGGTGCGCGGAGTGCAGAGAACTGTCATGCGCGAGCGCACCCTCGAGCCGCCCTATCGTCTCGTCGGGCAGCTCGAACGAGTTCAGGGCACGGCCGAGCAGTCGCGTGAGGTGCTCCTCCGGAGACTCGGGCGACTCGGGTGGTTCGTACGCTGCCGTCTCGTACGGAACGCTCAAGGTTTCTCCCGGCGTTGCTGCGTGTCACCTTGTGGGTGCATACCGTAGCCCCTCGGTCGGACATCATGTCCGGGAACCGAGAAAATGTACGCCCGGAAAACGGGCGGGCCGCGGATGAGGTTCCCACGCGACCCGACGTCTCATCAAAGGCGGCTGGTGAGAGGCTACTTGCGGCGAACTGTCGAGCCTGGCGGTCAGGTGGCGCTGCCGGCGATCCACTCGCTCCACGCCATGTTCCAGCCGTTGAGGCCGTTGTCCGGCGCCACCGTCGTGTCGGGAGAGTTCTTGACGATCACAACGTCCCCGACGAGCGAGTTGTCGTAGAACCACTTGCCGGGAGTGTCACCCTGCGCGCCCTGCGCGCCCTGCACGTCCTGCAGTCCGACGCAGCCGTGGCTGGTGCCCTGGCGGCCGAAGGGCGGACTGCCCTTGCTGTACCAGTAGTTGCCGTGGATGAACGTGCCGGACCTGGTCAGTCGCATCGCGTGCGGCACGTCCGGGATGTCGTACTCCCCGCCGAAGCCGACCGTCGAGCCGTTCATCCGGGTCTGCTCGAACTTCTCGGAGATCACCATCCGGCCGTTGTACGTGCTGTGCTGCGGGCTGCCCGCCGAGATCGGCACCGTGCGGATGGTCCTGCCGTCCCGCACGACCGTCATGGTCTGTGTGCCGGCGTCGACCGTGGAGACCTGCGAACGTCCGATGGTGAAGGTGACGGTCTTCTTCTGCACCCCGTAGACGTCGTTCGCGCCCTCCACACCGTCCAGGTCGATCTTCATCGTGACCTTGGAGCCGGCCTTCCAGTACTCCTCGGGCCGGAAGTCCAGCCGCTGCGACCCGAACCAGTGCCCGACCACCTTCTGTCCGCTGCTCGACGTGACCGTGATGTGCGACTGCACGGCCTTCTTGTCGCTGATCGCCTTGTCGAACTCGAACGACACCGGCATCCCGACCCCGACCGTCGTGCCGTCGTCCGGGGTGTACGTCCCGATGAAGCTGTTGGCCGAAGTGACGGTGGTGAAGACGGAGTTGGCGGCGGCGGCCGTCCCGTCCGCGTCCTTCGCGGTCGCCGCGATCTCGTACTTCGTTCCCCGCTCCAGCTGCTCCTTCGGCTTCCAGCTCCTGCCGTCGGAGGACAACGCCCCCGGTACGGCCTGCCCGGTCTCCGCCACCGTCATCTTCACGTCGGTCAGCCGTCCGTCGCTGACCTTCACACCCGTCGTGTTGATCGACGCGCCCGTCGAACCGTCCTTGGCCGATATGGCGATCCTGGCCGCGGAGGTCTTGGCGTCGTCCTTGCCGCCGCTCTTGCCGTTGTTGCTGGCCTTGGCGCTGCCGCCACAGGCGGTGAGGGTGAGGGCGCCGACCATCAGGGCCGCACCGGCCACCAGTGCGCGCCGCTGCGCCATGTCCGGCGTTGTCACGGGCTGCTCCCATTCGTCAGATGTGCGTGATCCGCTCCAAGCGTCGAGAAAGAGGGGATCGGCGACCGGTGGGGTTCCCTCCGGTCGCGTTGAACGCCATCGCGTGACAGAACCGGGACAAACGGCCCGGTCGGCTGGGCGCAGAACCCTCTCAGTGCCGGGTCGCGTGACTCCCGTACAGCTCCGTGTACGACGGCCACACCCCACCCCGCCCGTCCACCGACTCCGCGGCGCGCATCGCGCGTACGATCGCGCGCGTCACCACATCCGCGCCGGCCGCGAGGATCTCGTTCAGCGCGAGGGGCTGCCCGGCGTCGAGCCCGCGCACTCCCGTCGCCAGCGCGAACACCGTGTCGCCGTCGTTGAGCAGATGCACCGGCCGCACCGCGCGCGCGATCCCGTCGTGCGCCGTGCCCGCCAGTTTCTGGGCCTGCGCCTTCGACAGGTCCGCGTCGGTGGCGACCACCGCGAGCGTGGTGTTCAGCGGAGGCGGCGCGTTCCGGGCCGCGCACTCGGCGAGGCGCCGACGCGCCGCGTCATGGACGTGCGCATCGGGGTAGTTCACCCGCCCCTGGAACAACTCCCCGTACAGGGCGCCCGTCTCGGGATCCGTCGCCGACCCCGCCGCGTTGGCGACCACCAGCGCCGCCACCGTGATCCCGGAGTCGAGGACCGTGCTCGCGGTGCCGACCCCGCCCTTGACCGGCCCGACCGTGGCCCCCGTACCGGCGCCGACGCAGCCCTCCGCCACGGCCGCGCCGACCTCGCTCGCCGCGGCCGCCTCCACCGCGGCCCGCCCGAGGGCGGCGTCCGGCCGGGCGCGGAAGTTCCCGCCCCGCCCCAGATCGAAGACGCAGGCGGCGGGCACGACCGGCACGACATGCGCCGGATCCGCCCCCACACGCACGCCCCGCTCCTGCTCCTCCAGCCAGGCCATCACACCGGACGCCGCGTCCAGCCCGTAGGCGCTGCCGCCGGTCAGCACGATCGCCTCGACCTTCTGCACCAGGTTGCGCGGGTCGAGAGCGTCGGTCTCCTTGGTGCCGGGACCGCCGCCGCGCACGTCCACGGCGGCGACGGCCCCGCCGTCGGGGGCGAGTACCACCGTGGTGCCGGTGAGCCAACCGTCGCCGGTGCGGTTCGCGTGCCCCACCCGCAGGCCTGTCACGTCCGTCAGAGCGTCAACTGTCATGGGAATCAGTCTCGCCTGCTTCGGGGCCCGCTCCCCAGCACGCGCGCCCCGGCGCCCGCCCACAGCACGGCGTCAGCCCGCCGGCGTCGTGACCCTCGCCTTGAGCCGTCCGAACGCCGTACGTGCCGTCAACGTCTCCCCAATCGCCACGGTCAGCGCCGAAACGATGCCGGCCGCGAGGACCGCCCAGTTGCCCAGGAAGGTGCAGCAGATCACCAGCAATGCCCCGGTCGGCAGTACCAGTTGCTCGGTGATGCCCACCTTGAAGTGGCGCGAGTGCAGTGCCCAGACGGTGAGCAGGTAGAGCGCCGCCGGCAGGGTCACTGCGGCAGAGGCGGACAAGGTGGAGATGTGTGCCTTGCCGACCGCCTGCTCGACCGCCACCTCCAGGCCGGCGCCGATCGCGGCCCCCGAGGCAAAGATCAGATAGTGGCCGTAACCCCACACGAACGCCTGTCTGCTGGACCGCAGATGTCCGTGAATGGGCACTACGAAGTAGATCCACCAGGCGGAGAACACGATCAGCAGGCCGCCCACCGTGATCGGCAGCAGTTCGCCGAGTGCGTCGTTCTCGTCCACGCCCGACTTCACGGCGACCGTGGCCGCGGCGATCGTCTCACCGAGCACGATGATCGTGAACAGGCCGTACCGCTCGGCGATGTGGTGCGGATGCCAGGACGTCATCGAGGCCCGCTCCGCGTAGATCGGCACACACAGCTCGGCGATTGCCATCACCAGGAACCACCAGGGGCGAGCGGGCTCGGGCAGGAGCACCAGCCCCACCCAGCCGACCAGGCAGAGCAGCACGCCGACCGCGTAGCGCAGTGCCGCCGCTCTCGCCCGGCCCTCGGCGGATCTCGCGGCCCGCAGCCACTGTGCGGCCATCGCCAGCCGCATGACGACATAGCCGAGCCAGACGACGGTGAAGTCATGGTCCTCGAACGCCCGCGAGATCCCGGCGGCGAGTACGAGCACGCCGGCGATCTGCACCAGCGTCACGACGCGGTAGAGGGCGTCGTCGTTGTCGTACGCCGAGGCGAACCAGGTGAAGTTCATCCAGGCCCACCAGATGGCGAAGAAGACCATGGCGTAGTTGAGGATGCCCTCGCCCGCGTGTCCCTCGGCGACGGCGTGCACCAGTTGGATGCCCGCCTGCGCGACGGCCACGACGAAACACAGGTCGAAGAAGAGTTCCAGCGGCGAGGCGACGCGATGCGCCTCGCCGCGACCGCGGGCCGTGAGCCGGCGCAGTGGTCTGTGAGGGTTGCCCGGCGCGCCCGCCGGCGAGGGCGATGAAGTGGGACTGGACGTCATGATGCCCAGCACAGCAGATATCGGTCGGAAAGTCGTGTGAACGGATTCACGAGGAGGGGAGTCCTCGGCCCCGTACTCTGGGGGCATGAGCACCTCCCCTGCCCCCGAGCAGCGCGACCCCAAGGCCGCGCTGATTTTCGACGACCCGCTGAACGAGCAGTCCGCGGACGACACGGACCGTGGCTGGGGTGAGCGTCCGGGCACCGGCGGGGACGCGACGGACGACCTGAAGCGCTTCCTCGACGAGAAGCCGCCCCACCACCTGTGAACCGGCGGGTCCCGGCGGACAACCGCCCCCGGGGCCCCGCGAATCAGCCCTAATGCTCGGTGTGGCCCGAGCCGCGCTGAGCGACCAGCGAGTCGCGGATCTCCTTGAGCACCTCCAGCTCGGTCACCTCGATGACCTCGTGCGTGCCCTCCCTCGCCTTCCTGCGGGCCTCCACACGGGCCAGGTACTTGGCCATCGGCAGGACCATCAGGAAGTAGACCACCGCCGCGGTGATCACGAAGCTGAGCGTGGCTCCCAGCACGGAGCCCCAGAGGATCATGACCCCGCGCGAGACCGAACCGTCCGTCGCCAGCGCGCACGGGCCCTTCAGGCACGAGCTGTAGCTGTCGAGGTTCTTGGTGCCGATCGCTCCGACCAGTGGGTTGATGACGCCCTTCACCACCGAGTTGACGATGTTGGTGAAGGCGGCGCCTATGACCACCGCTACCGCCAGATCGACGACGTTCCCGCGCGTCAGGAAGGCCTTGAAGCCGTCCCAGACGCCCGGTTCCTTCTTCTCGCTCACCTCGTGGCCTCTCCTCGTCACACACACAGGTTGTGGAACAAACAGCTCCGCAACCTACGTCAGAGCGAGGCAGCACTGTCCAATCCGGTAGCTGGAACGAGGGACTTGACGGCAATTGGCGCCCCGTTGGCAAGGCTCGGTTCAGCACAACGTCACCGCCAGCCGTGCCGTGGCGCTCGCCCCGGCGAGACGGGCCGCGGTGGAACGCGGTACCGAGAGCACCACCAGCGCACCGCTGTCCACCTCACCGTCCAGCGGCTCGGGCACCTTGGTCACCAGTGCCCCGCGTGCGACCACGCCGGCCTCTCCGCCCGTCGCCGTCTCCTCGGCGGCGACGACGTCGACCCGGTCGCCGGGCCGCAGCAGCCGTACCGTGGCGGCGTCGGCGATCCGTACGGGAGCGGAGACCCGCTCCACCGGTCGGCGCTCCGACGAACGGTCCGCCACCGGGTGACCGCGGGCCTGCTCGTTGCGATGATGATCGGCCGGGCCCCGCGGTCCTGCCGCCACGAGCGCTGCAGCGGTCACCGCGAGCCCGGCCGCGAGGGCCCGCCGCCGGTGCCGTACGAGCCGGTGCAGCAGAAACCGCCCGCCGCGCACGCGGACGGGCGCGAAGTGCGGTACCTCGCACGTCGCGGGCACGTCGCCACCCGGCGGATGCGGATGCGGACGCCGAACGGAAGAAGAGGGGGAGGGCTCCGCCCAGGACGGAGAGGAAGAGGGAGAAAGGGACATGTGGACCACCACCTGCACTGCGGACTGGGCTTGCGAACCCACGATGAGGCTTCGCGCCACAGCCCGCTGAGACAGGTGGACTACCGACAGGTTGTGGAAAACTCCCTCACCCGAACGGGACGTTCCGCGCTACGGCAGCGCGAATCGGGACCGCGCTACGGCAGCGCGAACCCCGGATCCATCCCGCCCAGCGCCGTCGTGCACAGACAGTCCCGCTCGTCGTTCGCGGGCAGTGCGGCCACCGCGTCGAACAGCACGCCCCGCAGCCGGTCCACGTTCGCGGCGAACACCCGGAGCACCTCGTCGTGCGAGACGCCCTCTCCGGTCTCGGCGCCGGCATCCAGGTCGGTGACCAGGGTCAGCGACGTGTAGCAGAGCTCGAGTTCGCGGGCGAGCGCCGCCTCCGGGTGGCCGGTCATGCCCACCACCGACCAGCCCTGCGCCCGGTGCCACAACGATTCGGCGCGGGTGGAGAAGCGCGGCCCTTCGATCACGACCAGCGCGCCGCCGTCCACGGGCTCCCAGTCCCGCCCACGCGCCGCCTTCAGCGCGGCGGCCCGTCCGGCCGGGCAGTAGGGGTCGGCCAGCGAGACGTGCACCACGTTCGGCACAGTGCCGTCGGGCAGCGGCAGCCCGTCGAAGTACGTCGACACCCGGGACTTCGTACGGTCGACCAGTTGGTCCGGGACGAGCAGCGTGCCCGGCCCGTATTCGGGCCGCAGGCCGCCCACCGCGCACGGGCCGAGCACCTGACGCACCCCGAGTGACCGCAGCGCCCACAGGTTGGCCCGGTAGTTGATCCGGTGCGGCGGAAGATGGTGGCCGCGTCCGTGCCGCGGCAGGAAGGCGACCCGTCGGCCGGCGATCTCGCCGAGGAAGAGGGAGTCGCTGGGCGGCCCGTACGGCGTCTCCACCTGGATCTCGGTCACCTCGTCGAGGAACGAGTAGAAGCCGGAGCCGCCGATTACACCGATCTCTGCGTTCGCCATGACCAGCACAGTAGCTGGCGCCCGACGACGCGCACGGGCCGGTGCCGAAAACACCGAAGACCCTGCCGCCGTACGACGGCAGGGTCCCGTGCGTGTGAATCAGGCGGCGGTGCTGCCGGCCGAGGTGCCGGTGCCCGACGCCTTCGAGTCCGAGGACGAGGAGGACGACGTCGACGAGGACGAGGACGAGGACGACGGCTTCGACGACGCCGACGAGCTGCTCGACGAGGAGCCGCGGCTGTCGTTGCGGTAGAAGCCGGAGCCCTTGAAGACGATACCGACGGCGGAGAACACCTTCTTGAGGCGGCCACCGCAGTTGGGGCACTCGGTCAGGGCGTCGTCGGTGAACTTCTGCACCGCCTCGAGGCCCTCGCCGCACTCGGTGCACTGGTACTGGTAGGTCGGCACTTGTCTTCCTCCTGGCACTCTCACTCAATGAGTGCTAACGACGGTCCATAGTGACGTATTCCTCGGGTTCAGTCCACTGCGACCGGCGTGCGGTGACCGACGCCACGCGCGACGGTGCGGCTGTGCGGCCGTGCCGTGAGCCGCGAGCGAAGCGCCACCAGCGTCGCCAGGGCGAGCACCGTGCCGCCGAGCGGAACCAGGAACCCGGCGCCGCCCCAGAAGCGGTCCTCCAACTGTCCGGCCACCGTGACCGCGCCCGCCTGGCCGAGCGCCACCGCGCCGGTCAGCCAGGTGAAGGCCTCGGTGCGCGCCCCGGCCGGAACCAGCCCCTCGACAAGCGTGTAGCCGGTGATCAGGGTCGGCGCGATGCACATGCCGACCAGGAGGCCGAGACCGGCGAGCAGCAGCACCGAGTGTGCCGCCCACAGGCCGGAGGCGGCCAGCGCGAGGGCCGCGTATCCGACGACCAGGCGCCGGTGGGGGGCCGCCTTCCACGCGATGGCGCCGCAGGCGATCCCGGAGAGCATGTTGCCGGCGGCGAAGGTCCCGTACAGGACGCCGTTCAGGCCGGGCTCGCCGATCGACTCGGTGAAGGCGGCCAGCGACACCTGCATGCCGCCGAAGACGGAGCCGATGCCCAGGAAGGCCACGATCAGAACACGCACCCCGGGGACCCGGAGTGCGGAAGCGTGCTGCACGCGCGCGTGCCCACCGGCGGCGACCGCGGGCTGGGTGTCCTTCTGCGCGGCGAACAGCAGACCTCCGACCAGGGTCAGCGACGCCTCCGTCACCAGGCCGGCGGCCGGGTTCACGGCGGTGCACAGTGCGGTGGCGAGCAGCGGGCCGACGACGAAGGTCAGTTCGTCCGTGACCGACTCGAACGCCGCCGCCGTCGTCATCAGCGGTGAGTCCTTGAGCTTCACTCCCCAGCGGGCGCGCACCATGGGGCCGATCTGCGGGACCGAGGCGCCGGTGGGGACGGCGGCCGCGAACAGCGCCCACAGGGGGGCGTCCGCCAGTGCGAGCGCCGTCAGGGTGAGGCCGGACAGCGTGTGCACCAGCACGCCGGGGATCAGCACAGCGCGCTGCCCGAAGCGGTCCGCGAGGCGGCCGCTGTAGGGCGCGAACAGCGCCATGGAGACGCCGGTGACGGCCGCGGCGGCGCCTGCCACGCCGTACGAGCCGGTGGTGTGCTGCACCAGCAGCACGATGGAGATCGTGAGCATCGCGAACGGCTGGCGCGCCGCGAAACCGGGGAGCAGGAACGTCCAGGCGCCGCGGGTGCGCAGCAGTTGCCCGTATCCCGGGCGGGAGGAGGGGGCCGGCGAGTCCTTCGACGGCGTGACCGTGGACGCCACGGCCTGTGCCTTTCTGCCGCCTGGTAGCGCGCCCGTGCGGGCGCGCCGAGAGCTGTCCTCTTGCGCGGAACTGCGGTAGATACCGGCGCCCACTGAGGGGGGCGTCCCGGCCGCCATACGGTCGCGCCAGCTCTGCGTCAGGCAGAGTTGGTTCGATCAGGGTGCCTTTATCGTACAGGGATCACACCTGGTGTACCTGTGAAAACGAGCACCATGGGGCTGTTCGACTGTGATTGGCCGTGGTGTGAACTGTGTGAAACACACCCTTAACGCTCCGCTCCGCCGCCGTTCAGGCCCAGCCACCCGGCCAGCTTGCCGCCGCGGCCCACCGCGCGCAGTCGCCGCTCTGCCGCGTCCCGGACCGGATCCGTGGCCACCACGAGGAGCTCGTCGCCGCGCCGCAGCACCGTCGTGGGCAGGGGCACGAAGGACTTGCCCTCGCGCACGACGAGGGTGACCGCGGCCCCGGCGGGCAGCCTCAGCTCGCTGATCTCGACTCCGTGCATCTTCGACTCGGCGGGGATCGTCACGGAGAGCAGATGCCCACGCAGTCGCTCCAGGGGCGCCGATTCGATGCCGAGGTCGGCGGCCGCGGACCTGTCGCCCAGGCGGAGCTTGCGGGCGACCCAGGGCAGCGTCGGCCCCTGGATCAAGGTGTAGACGACGACCAGGACGAAGACGATGTTGAAGATCCGGTCGCTGCCCTCGACGTCGCTCACCACGGGAATCGTCGCCAGGATGATGGGCACGGCGCCGCGCAGTCCGGCCCAGGACATGAGGGTCTGCTCCTGCCACGGCACCCGGAACGGCAGCAGGCAGAACACGACGCTCAGCGGGCGGGCCACCATGGTCAGCACGAGCCCGATGACGAGCGCGGGCACGATGTCGTCGCCCAGTTCGTGCGGGGTGACCAGCAGGCCGAGCAGGACGAACATGCCGATCTGGGCGATCCAGCCGAGCCCGTCGGCGAACCCGCGCGTGGCGGGCCAGTGCGGGAGCCGTGCGTTGCCCATCACCATGGCGGCGAGGTAGACGGCGAGGAAGCCGCTGCCGTGCGCCAGCGCGCCCGCCGCGTAGGCCGCGACCGCGATGGCCATGACGGCGATCGGATAGAGACCGGAGGCCGGGAGGGCCACGTGCCGCAGCGTCCACGTGCCCAGCCAGCCCACCGCGAGGCCGATGGCCGCGCCGATGGTCAGCTCCAGCGCTATCTCGCCGATCAGCACGTACCAGTGCTCGATCGGGCCGGCGGCGGAGAAGGAGACCACCAGGATGACGACGGGAGCGTCGTTGAAGCCGGACTCGGCCTCCAGTGTGCCCGTCACGCGCGGGGGGAGCGGGATTTTCCGCAATACGGAAAACACTGCCGCCGCGTCCGTGGAGGAGACGACCGCCCCGATGATGAGCGCCTGACGCCACTCCAGTCCGACCAGATAGTGCGCGGCCGCAGCTGTGATTCCGACGCTCACGGCGACCCCGGCCAGAGCCAGTGAGGTCGCGGCCGGCAGGGCCGGCTTGATCTCCTTCCACTTCGTGCCCAGACCGCCCTCGGCCAGGATCACCACCAGGGCTGCGTACCCGATGACCTGGGTCAGCTCGGCGTTGTCGAAGTGGATGCCGCCGATCCCGTCCTCGCCCATGAGGACGCCGATGCCCAGGTAGACGAGCAGGCTGGGGAGCCCGCTGCGTGAGGAGATCCGGACCGCGGCCACGGCGGCGAGCAGGACGATCGAGCAGACGAGCAGGAGCTCATTGAGGTCGTGGATACTCAGCGGCCGTTCCCTTCCCTGGTGCAGTTACTTTGTTACCTTACCTAACTCTTGACGATTTCTTGACGCTTGCCAGGGCAAGATCGAACGTCCGTCCGTGCTGGTTCCCCAGTCCGCGTCAAGGCCCGTCGGGCCCTGCGCCTATGGTTGCTCCAGCGTTCATTCAAAGTCACAGCCCGACCTGCCGCTCGCGTTAGGACAGCAAGGACAGCGATGCCCCCCAACACCACCGCTCCAACGGGTCAGCAGCCCGGCAAGTCCGGCAGGAAGAAGGGGCGCAAAGCCCGTCTTATCGTGCTCGTGCTGGTGCTGGCCGTCGTCGGCGGCGTCGCGGGCGGGGCGTACTGGTCCATCAGCACCGTCCGCGCCTCCTTCCCGCAGACGAAGGGCTCGATCACGCTGGACGGCCTGTCCGGCCCCGTCGACGTCAAGCGGGACGGCCATGGCATCCCGCAGATCTACGCCTCCTCCGACGAGGACCTTTTCATGGCGCAGGGCTACGTCCAGGCGCAGGACCGGTTCTACGAGATGGACGTACGCCGTCACATGACCTCCGGGCGTCTGTCGGAGATGTTCGGCAAGGACCAGGTCGACAACGACGAGTTCCTGCGCACCCTGGGCTGGGACCGGGTGGCGAAGGAGGAGTACGACACCAAGCTGTCCGCCGCCACGAAGAAGTACCTGCAGGCGTACGCCAAGGGAGTAAACGCCTACCTGAAGGGCAAGGAAGGCGAGGACATCTCCCTGGAGTACGCGGCCCTCGGCTTCACCAACGACTACAAGCCGCAGCAGTGGACCCCGGTCGACTCGGTCTCCTGGCTGAAGGCGATGGCCTGGGACCTGCGCGGCAACATGCAGGACGAGATCGACCGCTCCCTGATGACCAGCCGTCTCGGCCCCCAGCAGATCGCCGAGCTGTACCCGCAGTACCCGTACAGCCGGAACCAGGTGATCGTCCAGCAGGGCCAGTACGACGAGCTCAACGGGACGTTCGAGGGGGCCGATGACGCAGACGGCACCTCCACGGACGGCACGGCCGTCAGTGGCACCGGTACTCCCGCGAGCGGGACGTCGACGTCCTCCTCCGCCTCGTCGGCGCTGCAGAGCCAGCTGTCGGGCCTCTACGAGGTCCTGGAGGACGTCCCGACGGCCGTCGGCGTGAACGGCAACGGCATCGGCTCCAACTCGTGGGTCATCGACGGAGCGCACACGATCACCAGCAAGCCGCTGCTGGCCAACGACCCGCACCTGTCGGCCTCCCTGCCGTCCGTCTGGTACCAGATGGGCCTGCACTGCCGCACGGTCTCCGACAAGTGCCAGTACGACGTCTCCGGCTACACCTTCGCGGGCATGCCCGGCGTGATAATCGGCCACAACCAGGACATCTCCTGGGGCATGACCAACTCCGGCGCCGACGTCACCGACCTCTACCTGGAGAAGCTCACCGGCGACGGCTACCTGTACGACGGCAAGGTGAAGCCCTTCGACTCCCGCGAGGAGACCATCAAGGTCGCCGGCGGCACCTCGAAGAAGATCGTCGTCCGGGAGACCCACAACGGCCCCCTGCTGTCCGACCGGGACGACGAGCTCGTGAAGGTCGGCAAGAAGGCCACCGTCGACACCGCCGCACCCGACCGCGGCGACGGCTACGGCATCACCCTGCGGTGGACCGCGCTGGAACCGGGCACCTCCATGGATGCCGTCTTCGCGATGAACAAGGCGGCCGACTGGGACGAGTTCCGCGCGGCGGCCGCCCTGTTCGACGTGCCCTCGCAGAACCTCGTCTACGCCGACACCCAGGACAACATCGGCTACACCCTGCCCGGAAAGATCCCCACACGCGCGCAGGGCCACGACGGCTCGATCCCGGCGCCGGGCTGGGACGCCAAGTACGACTGGACCGGCTATATCGACCAGGACGAGCTGCCCTACGAGTACAACCCGGAGCGCGGCTACATCGTGACCGCCAACCAGGCCGTCGTGGACAAGGACTACCCCTACACGCTCACCACGGACTGGAGCTACGGCGCCCGCAGCCAGCGGATCGCCGACCTGATCGAGTCCAAGATCAAGGGCGGCGGCAAGGTCTCCACCGAGGACATGCGCCAGATGCAGCTGGACAACTCCAGCGAGATCGCCAAGCTGCTGGTGCCGCAGCTGCTGAAGATCGACGTCGGTGACAAGGACGTCCGCGAGGCGCAGAAGCTGCTCGAGGGCTGGGACTACACCCAGGACGCCGACTCCGCGGCGGCCGCCTACTTCAACTCGGTCTGGCGCAACGTCCTCAAGCTCGCGTTCGGCCACAAGCTGCCCAAGGAGCTGCGCGTGAAGGGCCAGTGCCTGTGGGTCGAGCCGGTCGACACCACCGGTCCCGTGGACGAGGAGCGCCGGGTGCGCGAATGCGGGGCGCGCGACGCCGACCAGGCGCAGCCGGACGGCGGCGACCGCTGGTTCGAGGTGGTACGCAACCTCATGGACGACGAGAACAGCGACTGGTGGACGACGCCCGCGTCGGGCGCCCGCGAGGGAGCGGACCGCAACCGCGACGATCTGTTCAAGCGCGCCATGATCGACGCCCGCTGGGAGCTGACCGCCAAGCTCGGCAAGGACATCGACACCTGGAGCTGGGGCCGGCTGCACCGTCTGTTCCTGAAGAACCAGACCCTCGGCAACGACGGCCCCGGCTTCCTGCAGTACGCCCTCAACCGCGGCCCCTGGAAGCTCAGTGGCGGCGAGGCGACCGTCAACGCGAGCGGCTGGAACGCCGCCGGCGGCTACGGCGTCGTCTGGGTGCCGTCGATGCGGATGGTGGTCAACCTCGACGACCTCGACAAGTCGAAGTGGATCAACCTCACCGGAGCCTCGGGGCACGCCTACAACGCCCACTACACCGACCAGACGAGCAAGTGGGCCAAGGGCGAGCTGCTGGACTGGTCCTTCTCCAGGCAGGCGGTCGACAGGAGCACCAGCGACACGCTCGTACTGAAGCCGTGAGCCGCTGACGGGCGAGCGACGCCAAGGGCCCTCCACGCGCGCGTGGAGGGCCCTTTCGCCTTACGAGTGCTACGAGTCGCCGGTGAAGCGGCGGACCCCCGACGGCGTCACCACCGCGTGCACCGGCCGGTCGTGCGCCTCCGCGGGGACGCGCTCGACGAGCTCGGAGTCGTACAGGAGTACCACCAGCGCCGGCCGGGCGCCCGCGTCCTCCAGGCGCGCGAGCACGCGGTCGTACGAGCCTCCGCCGCGCCCCAGACGCATCCCGCGCGCATCGACCGCGAGCCCCGGCAGCAGCACGACGTCGGCGGCGGTCACCGCGTCCGGTCCGAGGCGCTCGCCGATGGGCTCCAAAAGGGTCATTTTCCCGCCGTGTTGGACGCGCGCGAGGGAACCCTCCCCGGCGTATGCGCCCCAATCCAGGTCGTTGTCGGGCAAAAGAGCCGGAAGCAGGACGCGTGCGCCCCGGGCGTACAGTGTGTCGAGCAGGGCGAGCGTTCCGGGTTCGCTCCCCACGGAGACGTACGCCGCCACGGTGCCTGCCTGCGCCAGTTCGGGCAGATCCAGCGCACGCCGGGCCAACGCGGCCGAGGCCGCCTGTACGTCATCCGCAGGCAACCTGCCTCTCACTGCGAGGATTTCTCGCCGCAACGTTCGCTTGTCAGGCTCGGCCGCGCGTCCGATGTGACTCATGAGTCGCTCCCGTACCGTCTTCAAAGTACTCATATGAGGGCCAATTAACCGGAGCTACAGATTCCGCACAAAGGCACCGGATATGGTTGCGGGCATGACTCAGTCGCACCTCAGGATCAGCAAGGCCGTCATTCCCGCAGCAGGCCTCGGCACCCGCTTTCTGCCGGCCACCAAGGCCACTCCCAAGGAGATGCTGCCGGTTGTCGACAAGCCTGCGATCCAGTATGTGGTCGAGGAGGCCGTGTCCGCCGGTCTCGACGACGTTCTCATGATCACAGGCCGCAACAAGCGCCCCCTTGAGGACCACTTCGACCGCAACTACGAGCTCGAGTCCGCCCTGGAGAAGAAGGGGGACGCCGAGCGACTCGCCAAGGTCCAGGAGTCCAGCGACCTCGCGACGATGCACTACGTGCGCCAGGGCGACCCCAGGGGACTGGGCCACGCCGTCCTGTGCGCGGCCCCGCACGTGGGCAACGAGCCGTTCGCCGTGCTCCTCGGCGACGACCTGATCGACCCGCGCGACCCGCTCCTCAAGCGGATGATCGAGGTCCAGGAGCAGCGCGGCGGCAGTGTCATCGCGCTCATGGAGGTCGCGCCCGAGCAGATCCACCTCTACGGATGCGCGGCCGTGGAGACCACCGAGGACAGCGACGTCGTCAAGGTCGGCGACCTGGTGGAGAAGCCGGACCCGGCCGACGCCCCCTCCAACTACGCGATCATCGGCCGGTACGTCCTCGACCCGCGCATCTTCGACGTCCTGCGCAAGACCGAGCCCGGCCGCGGCGGCGAGATCCAGATCACCGACGCCCTCCAGCTGCTCGCCCAGGACGAAAAGGTCGGCGGCCCCGTGCACGGCGTCGTCTTCAAGGGCCGCCGCTACGACACCGGCGACCGCGGCGACTTCCTGCGTGCCATTGTCCGACTCGCGTGCGAACGTGAAGACCTGGGCCCGGACTTCCGGACCTGGCTTCGCAGTTACGTCACCGAGGAGATGTAGCCACCTTGAGCACCACCGCGCCCCGCGCCACCGGCCAGGACCACCTGTGGTCGGTGGACGAACACCTGGAGGACATCCTCGAGACCGTCCGCCCCCTCGAACCCATCGAGCTGCAACTCCTCGACGCCCAGGGCTGCGTCCTGGTCGAGGACGTCACGGTGCCGGTCTCCCTGCCGCCGTTCGACAACAGCTCCATGGACGGGTACGCGGTGCGGGTCGGGGATGTCGCGGACGCGAGCGAGGAGTTCCCGGCCGTCCTCGAGGTCATCGGGGACGTCGCGGCCGGCCAGGCGGACCTGCTCCAGGTGGGTCCCGGCCAGGCCGCCCGCATCATGACCGGCGCCCCACTCCCACCCGGCGCCGAGACGGTGGTCCCCGTCGAGTGGACCGACGGCGGCCTCGGCGAGGGACCCGTCACCGGGATGCGGGCCCGCAGCCTCGCCCCCGAGGGCGCCACCGGGCACGTGCGCGTGCACCGGCCGGCCGAGGCACGCGCGCACGTACGCGCGAAGGGCAGCGACGTGAAGGCCGGCGACCGCGCCCTGGAGGCCGGCACCATCCTCGGCCCGCCGCAGATCGCCCTGCTCGCCGCCATCGGCCGCGGCACGGTACGCGTACGCCCGCGCCCGCGCGTGGTCGTGCTGTCCACCGGCAGCGAACTCGTCCAGCCCGACGAGGAACTGGGCAGCGGCCAGATCTACGACTCCAACAGCTTCGCCCTCACCGCGGCCGCCCGTGACGCCGGCGCCATCGCCTACCGCGTGGGCGCCGTCGCCGACGACGCCGAGACCCTGCGCACCACCATCGAGGACCAGCTCGTCCGCGCCGACCTCATGGTCACCACCGGCGGCGTCAGCGTCGGAGCGTACGACGTCGTCAAGGAGGCGCTGTCGCACGTCGCCGACGAGGACGAACCGGGCAGCGGCATCGAGTTCCGCAAGCTCGCCATGCAGCCCGGCAAGCCGCAGGGCTTCGGCTCCATCGGCCCCGACCACACCCCGCTGCTGGCCCTCCCCGGCAACCCGGTGTCGTCGTACGTCTCCTTCGAACTGTTCGTCCGCCCCGCAATCCGCACCCTCATGGGGCTGGAGGACGTCCACCGGCCCAGGACCCGGGCGACCCTGACCGCGGACAAGGCGCTGACCTCGCCGAAGGGCCGCCGGCAGTTCCTGCGCGGTACGTACGCCGACGGCGAGGTGACCCCTGTCGGCGGTGCCGGCTCCCACCTGGTGGCCGCCCTCGCGCACGCCGACGCGCTGATCGTGATCCCCGAGGACGTCGAGTCCGTCGCGCCGGGCACCGAGGTCGAGGTGGTCCTGCTCGGCTGAGCGCCCCAGGTTGGCGGTACCGTGTCGCGCACAGCAGGCCCGTGCGCCGCACCGCGACGGGCCCGGACCGGGAGCGCCACACCATGACCGTGCCTTCCCGGGGGGAGACCCCCGGACCCCCTGTGCAGGACCGACTGACGCACATCGACGACGCGGGGGCCGCCCGCATGGTCGACGTGTCGGACAAGGACGTCACCGCGCGCACCGCGCGCGCGAGCGGACGCGTCCTCGTCTCGCCCCGTGTGATCGAGCTGCTGCGCGGCGAAGGCGTACCCAAGGGCGACGCCCTGGCCACCGCGCGGATCGCGGGCATCATGGGCGCCAAGCGCACCCCGGACCTGATCCCGCTGTGCCACCCGTTGTCGGTGTCGGGTGTGACACTGGACCTGTCGGTCGCGGACGACGCCGTGGAGATCCTGGCCACGGTGAAGACGACGGACCGCACGGGCGTCGAGATGGAGGCCCTCACCGCGGTCTCCGTCGCCGCGCTCACCGTGATCGACATGGTCAAGGCGGTCGACAAGGGAGCGGTCATCACGGACGTACGGGTGGAGGAGAAGACGGGCGGCAAGTCGGGCGACTGGAGCCGGGCATGACACATGACGCGTCGGCCGGCGGCGCACTGCTCGCGCCGTACAGCGCACTTGTGGTCACCGCCTCCAACAGGGCTGCCGCCGGCCTGTACGAGGACAAGGGCGGCCCGCTGATCGCCGAGGGCCTCAAAGGCTTCGGGTTCGCGGTCGACGGACCGCAGGTCGTCCCCGACGGGGACCCCGTGGAGGCCGCCCTGCGCGCCGGTGTCGACGCCGGGTACGACGTGATCGTCACCACCGGCGGCACCGGCATCTCGCCCACCGACCGCACGCCCGAGGCGACCCGCGCGGTGCTCGACCACGAGGTGCCGGGGATTGCCGAGGCCATCCGTGCGTTCGGACGGGAGAAGGTGCCGACCGCCGCGCTCTCCCGGGGGCTGGCCGGGGTCGCGGGGCGGACACTGATCGTCAACCTGCCGGGCTCCTCCGGCGGGGTGCGGGACGGACTGGCCGTCCTGGAGCCCCTTCTGACCCACGCCGTCGACCAGCTGCGCGGCGGCGATCACCCCAGACCCAGCAGTGGGGGTGCGAGCTGAACAGCCCATCCTGGCCCGTCGAACTGGTGGAGGGCGATGTCGTCCTCCGGCCGATAAGGCTGCGCGACCAGCGGGCCTGGCGTGAGGTCAACCGGCGCAACCGCGACTGGCTGCGCCCCTGGGAGGCGACCATTCCGCCGCCCGCGCCCGGCGGGCCGACCGCGCACCGGCCGACCTACCGCCAGATGGTGCGCCATCTGCGCTCCGAGGCGAACGCGGGCCGGATGCTGCCGTTCGTCATCGAGTACCAGGGGCGGCTGGCCGGGCAGTTGACGGTGGCCGGGATCACCTGGGGTTCGATGTGCTCGGGGCACATCGGTTACTGGGTGGACGAGTCCGTGGCCGGACGCGGTGTGATGCCGACGGCTGTGGCGCTCGCCGTGGACCACTGTTTCCGGACCGTCGGGCTCCACCGCATCGAGGTCTGCATTCGCCCCGAGAACGCACCCAGCCGCCGCGTCGTGGAGAAACTCGGATTCCGCGAGGAGGGCCTCAGGCCCCGTTATCTCCACATCGACGGAGCCTGGCGCGACCACCTCGTCTTCGCCCTCACCGCGGAAGAAGTGCCCGACGGACTGCTGAGCCGCTGGCGGCGGAACCGGCTGCGGAGCACGGGCGAGAACGGGCAGAGCACGCCGCGCAACCCGCAGAGCCTGCCGTGGAACCCACAGAACGCCCCGGGCAATCACGCGTAACCCCGGAATTGAATAAACGTTCGAAAATGATCGGACGGTGACCACTCCGGGGCGTTGAATTCGCGACCTCGGTGACCTACTGATCGCATCGCTCACAAAAAAAGCTCGAAATATCAGCCAGATCGTGCGACACACCGGCTCAATTGGCAGATGGCCTCACGCAAACCCCTCTACCGTGTGAGGCGTGAGCAGCAGCGGCCTCATCTACGCAGTCATTGTCGGGGCCTGGGCCGCCTACTTGGTGCCCATGTGGCTCCGTAGGCAGGACGAGCTGAACGAGGCCCGTCCGACGGAGCGCTTCAGCACCGCCATCCGGTTGTTGTCCGGACGGGCGGCCATGGAGCGTCGATACGCCAAGGACCTGCAGGCGCGCTCCGCCGATGAGGGGGAGCCCGACCCCGGCGACCCGGACGCCGTCACCGACTCGGTGGACGTCCGGGCCTTCGCTGTGTCTCCGACCAGGCCCCGGACGCAGGCGACGGTCCAGGCGCAGGGCACGGAGCAGACACAACCGGCGCGCGAGCCCGCAGGCGCGTCCGTGCGGGAGCCGGAAAGTGCGCCCGCGTGGAAGCCCGGTGACGCGTCCGCGCACACATCCGGCGCCGCGTCCGCGCGCGAGGGCGCCTCGGCGCCGACGGGCAACCGAGTGCCGTCCGCCCGTCGCGCGCCCGCCGCGGAGGCGGCCGCGGCGCGCGCCCAGCGCTCGAAGGTGCTCGCGCGCCGCCGACGTACGACAGTGGTGCTCTTCTTCGCGTTCACGCTCGGCGCGATCGTCGCGGCCGTGGGCGGGCTCGCCTTCCTGTGGGCGCCCGGTGTGCCCGCAGTGCTGCTCAGCGTGTACATCGCGTATCTGCGCACCCAGGAGCGCCGCCGCTTCACCTACCAGATGGACCGCCGCCGGGCGGAGGTCGCAGCGCAGCACCTGCGCGAGCGGGCACGCCAGCCCCGTCGGCAGGCGGCCGCCGAGATCGACGCCGGCGACCCCGACGAGGGACCCGAGCCGGAGGCCGACCCCGGGCTGTCGGCGCTTGCGGCGGACCGGCGGGCGCTCGTCGAGCAGACCGATCACGCCGAGTGGGTCGACCAGCAGCGGGAGCGGCAGCGCGGGCCGGGCCGGGGCGAGAGCTGGGAGCCGGTGCCGGTGCCACTGCCGACGTATGTGACGGCGCCGGTCGCTCCGCGGGCCACGCCCGATGTCGATCTGGGGGCACCGGACGCGTGGAGTTCGGCGCGGTCGAGTTCCGTCGCGCGGGACCAGGAGGCCGGGGACGGGGCCTCCTCCACGGCCTCCCCGGAAGGCGTGGAGACGGCGGAGCCGGACGAGGCGGCGGACCGTACGGACGGTGACGACCGCAGCGACGCCCGGCGCGCGGCCTCGGCCCGCCGGGCACGGGAACGCGGGCGTACGCCCCTGTTCGACCAGTACGAGGACGGGGAGCGACCGCGGGCGGCCAACGAGTAGAGCACCTCGGCCCTCACGGCAACGGATTTCCGAGCAGGCCGATCGGGGTGCTAAAGTTTCACTCGTTGCAAGGGCCTGTGGCGCAGTCCGGTAGCGCACCTCGTTCGCATCGAGGGGGCCAGGGGTTCAAATCCCCTCAGGTCCACGCAGCATAGAGCCCCTGTCGGTGATCGCCGGCGGGGGCTCTTGCATGCCGTACAGCAGCGAAGTACAGCAACTACTTCCAATCTTGCTGGCCGAGGTGCTTGCCGAGCTTTCGCAGTGCCCGGCGGGTGGCCTCTGACGGGACGTGCGTGTACACCTCCATCGTGACGGCGATCTTGCTGTGCCGGAGGATCTGCATCGCGACGCGCGGGTGGACATCGAGAGCGGCGAGGAGTGAGCCGCACGTGTGCCGGGTGTCGTGGAGACGGATGCGGCGGACGCCTGGCTTTGACCGACCGGGCCGCGAACTGTCGGTTGAAGTTGCGAGGTTTGATCGGAGTTCCGTAGCGGGTGGTGAACACGAAATCGGAGGACGTCCACAGCTCACCGGCCGCCTGCTTGGCCAACTCCTGTTCCTTCCGGCGGAGCTGGAGGGCGGTGACGCAGATCTGGGGGAGTGGGAGTGTGGCCGTTGATGCTTCGGTCTTGGTCTCTTCGTGGATGAGACGCCGGTTGATGTGTCAATCCCCTCGCAGCGTGGAGACGATCTATGCGGCCAGTCCCTCGGCGAGGGTGGCTCGGTAGTCACGTTCGTAGTCGATCGGGCTCTTGAACCCGCACACGCTGTGTAGCCGCCTGGCGTTGTAGAAGTCGGTGATCCAGGTGGCGATCTTGATGCGTGCCTCGGTGCGGGTGCGGAAAGTGTGGCGGTGTACGTACTCGACTTTGAGGACGCTGTTGAACGCCTCGCTCACGGCGTTGTCGAAGCACGATCCGACTCTGCCCATGGACTGGACCATGCCGAGCTTTCGGCGGGCCCGCCTGAACCGCCGCGAGCAGTACTCGCTGCCCCTGTCCGTGTGCATGATCACGTCGCGCACGTCGCCGCCGCGGGTGGCCGCGGCTGTGTTCAGGGACGCGACGACCAGGTCGGCGTCGTGCCGCTCGGCCATCGCACAGCCGAGCAGGCGGCGGGAGAACAGGTCGATGACCGTCGCCAAGTACAGCTTGCCCTCGCCGGGTTCGATCTCGGTGAGATCGCCCGCCCAGACGAGATCGGGCTCCTCGGCGGTGAAGTCCCGGCGCACGAAGTCCGGGGCGGCCGGCCGCTTGCCCGGCCTCGTCAGCGACCGGCGGCGGCGCACCTTCCGTCCGGCCAGCCCGAGTTCGGCCATGACCTTCGCGACCGTGTTCACCGATACTCGCCAGCCTCTGCGCGCCAGCTCGATGAACACCTTCGGCGAGCCGTAGGTGCCGCCCGAGCCGTGGAAGATCTCCTCGATCTCCTCGGCCGGCTGCTGTCGGCGCGCCTCACGCGCTGTCGGCGGACGATCCCGCCACTTGTAGAACCACGACTCGGACACCCCCAGCACCCGGCAGGCGGTGCGGTACGGAATCTTCTGCTCGGCCTTGCAGCTGCTGATCACCCCGACCGCGACGGCCGGGTCCGCCTCAGCTACTTCACCCACAAGGCCACGAATCGCTTGCACACATCACGCTCCCTCTCCAGCTCGCGGATGCGCTTGTCCTTCTCCCTGGCCTCGGTCCGCAGCCGCTCCAGCTCAGCGCGCTCCCTCTCCCGCACACGACCGCCGGGCGACGGCTCGGCCACCGGCCGGTCCGACGAGGGCGACCCGGTGCGCCGCGCCCGCGACACCCAGCTGTGCAACGTCCCCGGGCGGATGCCCAGATCCTCAGCCACCTCCGGAATCGGTTTCCCGGTCTCCGTCACGATCCGTACCGCTCCCTCGCGGAACTCAGTGTCGTAGATGCGCTTCCTGGATGCCATGACCCCAACTATCCCTCCGGTCACGGTCTCCACAGTAGGAGGGGAACCTCACGTCGAGGTACTCGCGGACCGCGGACCGAATGGAGGCCGGCACGGCCGACAGTGCCAGCCGCAGGGCCGCGGCGAGACGGACGGCCTGCGAGCGCGGTCGTCGCCCCGGAGATCAGGGTGGCGCAGACTGCGAAGAGCGCTGCGAGACCGTCCTCAACCAGCTCTTGAACCAGGGGAATCCCTCACACGCGCTTCACTGACCCTCCTCATCGACGTGCTTCACTCTCGGATCAAGATCAACCTCCCGACCGGATAGGCCGACTGTGAACTTACGCACGACCGGACGAGCAACTGCAGCCGCCCTGCTGTCCATAGCGCTCCTTCCCGCCACCCTCGTTTCCGCCGGTGTCGCGCAGGCCAAGACGCCGGAGCCCACGCCGAAGCTGACCGTCGGCGAGCAGACGGACGACCCGCAGAAGGTGCGGGAGTACTGGACCGCCGAGCGCGTCAGCCGTGCCCTTGCCAACGAGAAGAAGGACCAGGCCGCTTTCAGCAAGAGGGCCGCAGCCGGGACCAGGAGCGAGGGCCGGGCGCCCGTCAAGCAGGTCCTGCCGGCGCAGTCCAGGACCGCGGTTTCCAGCAAGACGCTCACGTCTTTGTCCACGGCCTCCGCCACGAGTGTGCCGGAGATGCCGTACGCCCAGCCGGTGCCCTTCCCGCAGTCTCAGCCCGCCGTCGTGGTCGGGAAGATCCTGTTCACCGACAAGGAGGGGAAGGATCACGGCTGTAGCGGGTCGTCCATCGTCACCGCCAACAACAACACCGTGTGGACCGCCGGGCACTGCATCCACCCCGGGGACGGGACCGGCGCGGAAGGCTTCTACCAGGACATCCTGTTCATCCCCGGCTTCAAGAAGAACGAACTGGACCCCAAGGGCTACGACGCCCCGTGGGGCGAGTGGGCTGCCAAGGGGAAGGTCGCACCCACCTCGTGGACTGCTGACGGAGACGTGCTCTGGGCCGACATGGCGGCCTTCACGGTCACCGCGCCGCCCGAGTACACGAACCTGACCGACACGGTGGGGGCCCTGGGCTACAACTTCGGCTCCGGCCCCGACTGGTCGGACATCATCAACTCCGGCTTCCCGGGCGAGGGCTACCAGCGCACCGACATGGACGGCTACACGCAGTTCTACTGCACGGGCAACGCCGAGGACGCCAACCCGTACCTCTTCATCGATGAGCGGCTGAAGTTCGACTGCGACATGGGCCACGGTGCTTCGGGCGGTCCGATGGCCACTCCGGAGGGTCAGATCGTCGGCACCAACTCGCACGGTGAGGGCGACGACCCGAACACCACGACGGTGCCGATCCTGTACAGCTCGGCGCACGCGGACAACGCGATCGAGGTGATCAACGCGGTGGGCGCGCTCAGCTAGCAGCAGGGCGCAAACAAGCGGGCCCCGGCCGGATTCGGCTGGGGCCCGCTTGTTGTGTCAGCCGTAGGGGTTGTTGTGGAAGCCGGGGTCGTAGTCCGGGCCGGTGGGGAGCGGGCCTGCGTTGTGCCGTCTCTGGATGATGTACTGGGCGCGGATCTGGTCCGTCGACATCTTCTCCCAGCCTTCGGGGAGCTTGAGGTCTGCCTTGGCAAGCTCCTTCTCCCACTGGGCGACCAGGGCCTGCCGTGTGCGGGGGACCTGATCAGCCGGCGGCTGGCTGGCGACCGTCACCCCCGACGATGCTCCGGCCAGCCCGTATGCCGTCGCCGCGCTCCCTGCGCCCACCAAGAAGGCTGCTGCTATGGACAACCACGTCTTACGCCCCATCCCATTTCCCTCCTCCATACCAATCTGGCTGTGACGAAGGAGCGTACCGGTATCGGTCAGCTGGCTTTCGAGCACGTCAGCGCTCATCCGCTGCTGCTGGCCGCTGCCCGGCAGCCAGTGTCTTCAGAAGCTGACCCAGCTCGTTCGCGGTGTCGTCCCGCGCAGCGCCGTAAGACCCGTTGCTTGCAGCTACAGCACCAGTCAGCCCGCCGGTCCGTCAGCGATGGCCAGCATGTTCTCAATGAGGTCGGCGGCGCGCAGGGTGCCGCCCTCGGCCCGGGCGTCGGCGCGCAACTGTGCCGATCGGCGGGCGACTTCCGTGTCGGTGACCAGTTCGTTCAGGGCCGCTCTCAGGGTCTCAGCACTGGCGTCCGGGGTGTCGATGCGGCGGGCGACGCCCAGCTCCACGAGCCGGTTCGCGTTCACGAACTGTTCGGCGCCCTGCGGCACGGCGATCATCGGGACGCCCGCAAGGAGTCCTTCGCCGCAGCCGCCCATTCCGGCGTGGGTGACGAAGGCGTCCGCCTGCTCCAGGATCGCCCTCTGCGGGACCCAGGAATGCACCTCGACGTTGGGTGGGATGTCGCCGATTTCGTGCGGGTTGGTGTACTTGCCGATCTGGAGCACGATGTGCCAGCCGGGCAGGTTTCCGTACGCCGCGACGCACTTGCGGTAGAACTCCGGTTGGCGCGTGTACGCCGAGCCCAGGGAGATCAACAGTACGTTCTCCGCGTCCGCCGGCCGTGTCCAGCTGTCCGCGTCCGCACGTGCGTCGAAGCAGGGCCCGACAAAGGTCACCGAGTCGGTGTCGACCTTGTCGGCGTACGGCTGCATCGCCCGAGAGATCAGGGCCAGGGCCCGTGCGGGAGGACCGGAGAAGGCGTCCACGTCCGTGGTGGTCGCCCCGCAGTCGGCGAGCCAGTGTGCGAACCTCGCCCGGTACACGTCGGCACCCGGCAACTTCCGCAGGTGCGCCGCGATCTCCTCTTCATAGCCGTCCCAGGCCACGAACGTCGGGGACAGCTGCATGAGGGGCCGGCCCTGCGATTCGGCGAGGGCGCGCGCGGCGTAGGCGCCGATGTCGTACAGGTACAGGTCCGCCGGGTCGTGGTCGTAGGCGGCGCGCAGCTGAGGGAGTGCCTGGACGGCGTCGTCGAGGAAAAGGTTCGCCGCGGCGATGGGGCCGTCGGGCCAGTTGTTGTCGGCAACCGGCAGCACGGAGGTGCAGGGCACCAGTTCGGCGCCGGTGTCCGCGATCCGGTCGGCCACGGCTGGGTCGTTGGCGTAGGTGACCCGGTGGCCGCGGGCCACCAGCTCGCGAATGATCTCTAGGCTGGGCAGGACGTGGCTGACGGCGGGGATGCCGACCATCGCGATGTGGGCACGGCGACGGGACATGGGCGATCACTCGTTTCGGGTGCGGGGTGGGCATGGGCGGGATCGAGGTGCATCCGTCGGTGTCACGGATGACGAGTGCGCGGGGCGGCTGCCGCCAGCTCGGCGACCGATCCCGACATGATCGTCCGTACGTGCTCGGTGATGTGATCCGCGGGCCAGTCCCACCAGGCGACGGCGAGGAGGCGGGCGATGTCCTCGGCGTCGTAGCGGGTGCGGATGAGCCGGGCAGGGTTGCCGCCGACAATGCCGTAGTCGGGTACGTCGCCTGTGACCACGGCACCGGAGGCGATGATCGCGCCGTGGCCGATCCGAACGCCGGGCATGACCGTCGCGCTGTGGCCGAACCAGACGTCGTTGCCGACTACGGTGTCGCCCCGGCTGGGCAGGTTGGTGAGCAGGTCGAAGTGGTCGGCCCAGGAGCCGCCCATGGTGGGGAAGGGGAAGGTCGAGGGGCCGTCCATACGGTGGTTGGCGCCGTTCATGATGAACCGTGTTCCGGTGCCCAGCGCGCAGAATTTACCGATGACGAGTCTCTCAGGGCCGTAGTGGTAGAGGACGTTGCGCGTCTCGAACGCAGTCGGGTCATTTGGGTCGTCGTAGTAGGAGTACTCGCCGACTTCGATCAGCGGGGACTTCACCAGCGGCTTGAGCAGCACCACCCGCTGCTGTTCGGGCATGGGGTGCAGGACGGTGGGGTCGGCGGGAGCAGCCGGCATCGTGAGTCGATTCCTCTCTGGAACGGGCGTTGGGGTCGGACAGGAACCCTCAGCCTCTGATCACGGGCACTCGGGCGGCGTGCAGCGCCAGGTGGGTTCCTCTCCAGCGCCGCCGAAGCAACCGGTCGTGGCTGACGAGGACGACGGTGCCGGCGAAACTGGCCAAGGCGGTCTCCAGTTCCTCGGCAAGGGCTGGAGACAGGTGGTTGGTGGGCTCGTCGAGCAGCAGGATGTCCGTAGGCCGGCTGACCAACCGCGCCAAGGCGAGCCGCTGCCGCTGGCCGGTGGAGAGCCGCGTGACTGGCACCGCCAGCCGGGACCGGTCGAACAGCCCGAGGGCCAGAAGCCGTTCGGCGTGGTCGTCGGCTTCCCCCGCCCGCCCACGGGCGTAGGCGGCGAGGAGGGTCTCATCCGCCGAACCGGGGTCCGGGTCCTGCGGGAGGTGCCCGATCCGGCCGCGCCTGTTGACGTGCCCGCGGCCGGGGGCCAGATCGCCGGCTAGGACGCGCAGTAGGGTGCTCTTGCCCGCGCCGTTCTCGCCCGTGACCAGCAGGCGCTCGCCCGCCCGGACTGTCAGATCGATCGGGTCGAGTCTGCCGGCGACGGCGACGGCGACCCCGACGGCGTCGAGCACGGCGCCGTGCAGCTGTCCGGCGCGCAGCGCAGGCGAGAAGTTCAGAGGCTCCGGCGGGGCCGGGACCGGGTCGGCCTGCAGGCGGCGCAGCCGTTCCTCGGCGTTGCGGACGCGGCTGGCCAGGGACTGCTGCACACGGGCACCGGCCTGGTTGTAGGCCAGTTTGTTGCCGTCCTTCATCGCATGGCCGGGGGCCACCCGGCGGGCGGTACCCGAAGCCGAGGCGCGCACTCGGTCGACCTCGGCACGCCACCGGTCGTGGTGCTGGGCCCAGCGCCGCCGCGCCGCCGCCTTCTCCGCGAGGTAGCCGGCGTAGCCGTTGCCGTACCGGACGACGCTGCGTCGGTCCCCGTCCACCTCCAGCAGGCTTGTAGCGACGTGTTCGAGGAAGCCCCGATCGTGGGAAACAACCACTGTGGTGCCCCGCCGACTGTGCAGGTGCTCCTCCAGCCATGCCAGGGCGGCCTCGTCCAGATGGTTGGTCGGCTCGTCCAGCAGCAGCACCTCCGGGGCAGCTGCCAGCACCGCCGCCAGACGCAGCCGGACCTGTTCGCCGCCGGAGAGACTGCCCATAGTCGAGGCACGGCCCACCTGCCTCAGGCCGAGGCCGTGCAGAGCGCGTTCCAGCCGGGCATCGGCGTCGTGGCCGCCGCGCAGCTCGAAGGCCGAGACGGCCTCGCCGTACGCGTCGAGCGCCGACTCGTCACCGTCGGCCATCGCTGCCTCCAGGCGGCGCATCCGCGTTTCGGTCGCACGAAGATCGCCCAGTGCCTGGTCGATGACCTGCTGGGCCGTCACATCCGCTGGCAGGCCCCCGTCCTGGGCGAGGTAGCCGACGCCACCGTCGGCCTGCAGGATGATCTCCCCCTGGTCGGGGCGCTCCCGCTTGGCGAGCAGCCGCAGCAGGGTGGTCTTGCCGGACCCGTTCTCGCCGACGATCCCGGTGCACTCACCCTTCGCGAGCGAGCAGGTCACCGAGTCGAGAACGGGCCTGCCGTCGAAGGACTTGCTGACTGCGAGCGCGGTGATCTGTGTGGACATACGAGCAACTCCGAAGCTGTCAGGGACGGAACGGTCGCCTGGGACCGCAAGGCCGGAAGAACGCTTCGGAAGAGCATCGGCAACTCCACTAGTGCGACAGCTGTTACTTTAAGATGCTGTCATGATCTAGTCCCGCCGAGCAACCGGATTCCCGATGACAGACCCACCGGACAACCCGCCGGAACTTGCCCGCCCCACCGCACCGCCCGACCGCCGACCGGGCGGCCGCACCGCCCGCATCCGAGCCCAAGTACTCGACGCGGTGCGCGCCGAACTCGGTGAACACGGTTACGAGGGGCTCACGATGGAGGGCGTGGCGGCCCGCGCCGGCGTGCACCGCGCCACGGTCTACCGGCGCTGGCAGGACGTCGGTGGCTTGCTCGCCGACGTCCTTGACGCCGCCGGCGAGGACGACTGGCAGCCCCCGAACACAGGCTCCCTGCGCGGCGATCTGACAGCCCTCAATGACGAGATCCAGGAGTCCTTGGTCGCACAACCGTCGGTCCCCGAAGCCCTGATGGCCGCCTCGTTCCGCTCCGCGCAAGCCGCCCACGCCCAGCATCAGCTGTGGGAGGACCGGTACGCGCGCTGCGAGGCCCTCGTCGAGCGCGCCATCGATCGCGGTGAACTCCCGCCGCACACGGACGCGCGGCGTCTGCTGATCGCCGCCACCGCACCGCTCTACCACCAGCTAGTACTCCTGCGGACCGCTCCTGATCCGCAGTTGCCCGGTCACGCCGCCACCACAGCAACCCTGGCCGCTGCCGCCGGAGCGTTCACCCGCCCTGCGCAGGGCGAAGAATCCTGACGGTCGGCCTGCCCGGGCTGCAGCGCTGATCGGGCAGCGCGGCGGCTCGGGGTCAGTCCGGAGACCGGGCGCCAATGGACGGGGCCTGGTCGTATTCACCAAGAAGCGGGACGCAGGGGCTGCATCCGGTGCCGGCTGTGCCACGACCGCCTCAAGCCTCCAGGCCAGGCGCTGCGGTGCCCCAGCCGACATTCCTTCAATATCGCCCGGCAGGACTATGCCAGCCTCCTGGCCGGCAACCGGCGTTCCACCGGCGTGGACACTGCCTCCATGGTCCAGGCCCGCACCCTCTTCCTGCAGACCGGCCACTACGCACCGCTCGCGCGTACTCTTGCCCGTCTCACCGCGGCGCTTTGCCCGCCCGACAGCACCGTCCTGGACGCCGGGGTCGGCACCGGCTACTACCTCGCTGCCGTCCTGAACACTCTTCCCACAGCCGTCGGCCTCGGGCTGGACACATCCCCGTACGCTCTCCGCAGGGCAGCCCGGTCCCACGCCCGCGCAGGAGCCGCCAGCTGGGACATCTGGCAACCGTTTCCGATACGGAGCCACGCCGTTGACTTCGTGCTCAACGTCTTCGCACCCCGCAACGGCCCCGAGTTCCACCGCACCCTCCAGCCGAACGGCGTCCTGCTGACCGTCACCCCTTCACCACAGCACCTCGGCGAACTCCAGCGGCATCTCGGCCTGCTGTCGGTCGACCCAGCCAAGGAAGAGCGCCTTCGCCGCACGCTCTCCACGGGTTTCCAGCGCGATCAGACCGAAGCGCTGGAGTACGTCATGGTCCTGACCGCCCAGGACATCGAGGCCCTGTCCTCCATGGGCCCCACTGCCCGCCACATCAACGCCGATGTACTGCGCCGGCGGATCGCCTTACTGGGAACACCCTTCCAGGCGACTGCTTCCTTCGTTGTATCGGTGTACCGGCCACGTTGAACGACCAAGGACGGAACGGGGCGGTCGATTCGCGCCGTCCCGTTCCGCCGACCACCAAGCTGTGTTGGCTCAGCGGCGGTCTGTGGCTCGCGGGTGCCCGGTGCCCGCGAAGGTGATCCAGCAGGTGTCGCGGGCGGTGTCCAGGAGGTACCAGATGCGGCCGCCGCCGGTCACCTCGATCTGCCATTGCTCGCAGGTCTGCCCGCGGTGGGTTCCGTGCGCCAGACCGCCCTTGAGGCGGTGGTGCCGGGGTGTCTCAGTGGCCGGTCTGGGGGCGCTGCGCATGGTGATCCAGGCGCGGTAGGTGTTCTCGCGGGCCTGCTGGGCGAGGCTCTCCCAGCCCTTGGCCGAGGCCGCGTCGGCGAAGCGGACTTCCCAGTGGCCGTCGGGTGCCGGGGGCGCGGCGCGGTCGCCGCGACCCGCGGTCATGCGGTGCCCCGCGGGTCCGGTACCGGGCCGTAGTCTTCGCCGTGGTCCTGGGTCAGCGCGGCGAGCAGTTCAGGGTCGGAGTAGACCTCGGCGGTGTGCTGCCAGGCGATGAGCAACTGGGCGACGGACGCGCTGTTGCCGATTGAGTCGGCGGCACGCATGGTGTCGACCAGTTCGACGGCGAAGGCGTGGAGCTCGGGCTCGGGCAGGAAACGGACCCACGGGAAGGCGTCCGGCAGTATGTCGAGGAGCAGTTCCATGCTGCCGGGCTCCCGGCGGGCCATCGCGGCCAGCATCCGGGTGGCGGCCGACACCACCGTCCGGTCCTGCTCGGCCCGCGCCGCGGTGGTGAGGACCAGATCCTCGCCGTCTCTGCGGTGAAGGAGCAGTCTCGGCGATTCCTGGAGCCGGGCAAGCGTCTGCTTGTTCTTGTTCACCAGCTCGGAGAAGTTCACGGCGGCGCTCTCGATGCTCATAACTTTGAAACTACTTCGAAACTCGCCCCGGCGCCATCACCCAGAAGAGGGGCACAGAGCAGCGGACCGGTCACGCACACCTCACGAGCGGCCGAACGGCGGCGACTGGTTCCGTTTCCCTGGCGGCTGGGGAACGATCTTCGTCAACACGGGGAACGATCTTCAGGGCCTCTTGTCGCCGCACGTCATCAGCACTCGTGAACCCCCCTGGCAGCAGCCCCATCGGTAGGCCACAGGAGCCGCCACCGATACCAGATCCGCCGCCGCCAACGGTCAGGCGCGCAAGCTCGCTGCGAGGGGCCGATCGCCCGAGTCGTTCCCTCGTTTGGGCTAATCGACAACGCGGCGCACGCCTTGCGTTCCTACGGTCGGAAGGGACGGGGTTCGGTCATCCATTCGGGGATCCCGCAGATTGCGCCTGAAGGAGGCAACCATGCTTCGAATACCCGCTGTCGCCGTCGCAGGGTGCATCGTGCTGGGATTGTCGGCCCCTGCTGCGATGGCCGTCGAACCCATCGGCACCGTCGACCCCAAGACCGCAAAGCCCGGCGAAACCGTCATCCTGACCTTGCGCAACTGCGAGAACCCCAGCGAGGGTGGGCTTGCCGAGGGCGCGCTCATCGGCGGCGAGACTACAGCGAGATCCCCCATCGGGATCACGGAGCTCAAGCTTGACACCACCGGAGAGCACCCCTCCGGAACGCTCGTCGGCATAACCCACATAAACGAACATGCCAAACGCGGAACCACCGAACGCATCTACTTCGCCTGCAAGTCGAATCCGAACAAAGCCGCCGAAACCATCATCACTATCGAGCCCTAGCTGGTGCGCTTCGCGAAGTGGGTCCCGGTGGTCATGGCCCACTTCGCGAGCCCGTTGATCAATCGCAGGGGTTTTGACCTGCGCAGACGTCTGGGGCCGAAGGCCCTCCGGAGCCGTGCGTGTAGTTTCGTACGCGCGGTGTGTGGGGCAGTCGATGACATCCACATCTGACCGACGGCGGACGCGAGCGGATCACGACGCTGCCCGATGGAGAAGGTGCCGCACGGTGAGCGCGGTGGTCCAGCAGTCGGCACCTACCCCGATCGAACTTGCAAAGCGGTGGTCGGCGGCCGTGCTGTACAGCAGCGGAGTACAGCAACCACGGTGACCGTAGCCGACCTTCAACGCACCCTGGGAGCCAATCAGCCAGCTCGGCAGACCTCGGCAACCACCCCGCCCGTAGTTCGCATCGAGGGGCCAGGGGTTCAAATCCCCTCAGGTCCACCGCAACAACTGCCCCGGGGAAACTCGGAGTCGGTTGAGGGAAGTCCGCCCGATCGGTTGATCGGGCGGACTTCTTTTTGTTGCCTGCCCCCTGCCCGGCTGATGCCGGGTCAGGCGAGGGGCTTCGCGAAGCAGCGGCTGGCCTCGTGGAAGCGGTAGTAGCCGAACTTGGTGCACGGCTCGTAGCCGCTGGATGTGTACAGGGCGATGGCCTCCGGCTGCTCTGTGCCGGTCTCCAGGACCATGCGGACGCGGCCGGCCGCGCGGGCGTCGTCCTCCAGGGTGGTGAGCATGCGCCGGGCCAGGCCGCGGCCGCGCAGCTCCCTGATCACGAACATCCGCTTGAGCTCGGCGTCGCCGTCCTCGTTGCCCTCGCCGTTCTTGTCCTGGCTGCGCCAGCCGCCGGTGGCGACGGGGCGGTCGCTCTCGTCGTAGGCGATCAGGTACACGCCGTTCGGCGGCGCGAAGTCCGACGGGTCGAGGGGGGTGGCGTCGCCGCCGTCGCCGTAGCGCTCGTGGTACTCGGCCTGGACCTCGTCGTTGAGCTTGACGGCGTCGGGGTGCTCGAAGGAGACGCGACGTATATTCATGCTGGGCATCGTACATCTATGCGATAATCGAATCCGGACTTCGTCCAGTGTGCCGGTATCGTGCCCGGGTGCTCACTGTGACCTCTGTGAACGTGAACGGGTTGCGGGCCGCCGCGAAGAAGGGCTTCGTGGAGTGGCTCGCCGGTACGCAAGCCGATGTGCTCTGCCTGCAGGAGGTGCGCGCCGAGCCGCAGCAGCTGCCCGAGCAGGTCCGCGCGCCGGAGGGCTGGCATGTCGTGCACGTCCCCGCGGCTGCCAAGGGGCGCGCCGGCGTCTCGCTGTACACCCGGCGTGAGCCGGACGCCGTCCGCGTCGGGTTCGGGTCGGCCGAGTTCGACAACAGTGGGCGCTACGCCGAGGTCGACCTGCCCGGTGTGACGATCGCCTCCCTCTATCTCCCCTCCGGCGAGGTCGGCACCGAGCGGCAGGACGAGAAGGTCCGGTTCATGGGTGAGTTCCTCGCCCATCTGAAGGGCCTGCGCGAGCGGGCCGCCGCCGACGGGCGTGAGGTGCTCGTCTGCGGCGACTGGAACATCGCCCACCAGCAGGCCGACCTGAAGAACTGGCGCGGCAACACGAAGAACTCCGGCTTCCTGCCGGAGGAACGGGAGTGGCTGGGGCGGGTCTTCGACGCCGGGGACGGCGGCTACGTCGACGTGGTGCGGGCGCTGCATCCGGACGTGGAGGGGCCGTACACCTGGTGGTCGTACCGGGGGCGGGCCTTCGACAACGACACGGGATGGCGTATCGACCTGGCGGTGGCGACGCCAGGGCTCGCCGAACGCGCCGTCAAGGCGGTCGTCGAGCGGGCGGCCACGCATGCGGAGCGGTGGTCGGACCATGCGCCGGTGACGGTGCTCTTCGAGCGATGACCAAGCGCTCCGCTGGAAGTCGGGTACGCCACCTGCGGGTGCGTCGTGGCTGGTCGCGCCCACGCGGCGGAGCCGCATATCGAAACAGCCCCGCGCCCCTTCGGGGCGCTGCCGAACCGCACCGGACTTCGCCGAGCCCGCTCGGGGCCTACGGCTTCTTCCGCAGCCGCCGGTCCATGGCCAGCGACAGCTCCGCCTCCACCACGCTGCGGGCCAGCGGGCGCAGGCGCGGCAGGTCGTCCTCGGTGGCGTGGCGCAGGACCAGGTCGGCGAACAACTCGGCCAGCGCGTCGGCATGTTCGCGGACCAGTTTGCCCGCCGCCAGGACCTCCGCGAGCGGGATGCCCTCCCGCACCAGTGCGGCGGACACCTCCAGCAGACGGCGGCTGATGTGGACGATCTCGTCGCCGTCGGTGCCGAGGTAGCCGAGTTCCATTGCGGCGGCGAGGTTCTCGGGGGTGGCCTGGCCCGCGAAGTGGTCGGCGAGTTCCTCGGGGGTGAGGCGGACGGGGGTTTCCTCGGTGGGGGCGCCCAGGCCGAGGAGGTCGCCGACGTCGCGGCCGTTGTCGAAGGCCTCGGCCAGTTCCGCTATGCCGCTCAGGGTGTGGCCGCGTTCGAGGAGTGCGCCGATGGTGCGCAGGCGGGCCAGGTGGTGGTCGTCGTACCAGGCGATACGGCCTTCCCGGCGCGGTGGTGGGATCAGCTTGCGTTCGCGGTAGAAGCGCAGGGTGCGCACTGTGATGCCGGCCAGCCGGGCCAGCTCCTCCATGCGGTACTCACGCTTGTCTGCCACGAACGCACCCTAAGTCGTACTGCCGGTAACTTTCCTGGCGCACGCCCCCTACCCATCAGTACGGAGCTGCCCTACCCTCCCATTGCGCCAGTGTTCACTGGCGGAGTCGCGAACGAAGCGTGGAGGCGGGATGGCCGAGCACGAGCACGAACATGTGCGGGTCGCGGTGGTCGGGTCCGGGTTCGGCGGGGTGGGGGCCGCCGTACGGCTGCGGCGCGAGGGTGTCACCGACTTCGTCGTCCTGGAGCGGGCCGACAGCGTTGGCGGTACCTGGCGGGACAACAGCTATCCGGGGTGCGCGTGTGACGTGCCGTCGCATCTCTACTCGTTCTCCTTCGCGCCCAACCCGGACTGGCCGCGCACCTTCTCCGGGCAGGAGCACATCCGCGCCTACCTGGAGCGCGTCACCGACGTCTTCCGGCTCCGCCCGCACCTCCGCTTCAACTCGGAGGTGAAGAAGATGACCTGGGACGGCCAGGAGCTGCGCTGGGAGATCGAGACCAGCTCCGGCCGGCTCACCGCCGACCTCGTGGTCTCCGCGACCGGCCCCCTGCCCGACCCGAAGGTCCCGGACATCCCAGGGCTCGACACCTTCCCCGGCAAGGTCTTCCACTCGGCCCGCTGGGACCACGACTACGACCTGCACGGCAAGCGGGTCGCCATGGTCGGCACCGGCGCCTCCGCCATCCAGATCGTGCCGGCCATTCAGCCCGACGTGGCGAAACTGGTCCTTTTCCAGCGCACCCCGCCGTGGGTGATGCCCCGTATCGACCGCGCCATCACCGGCGCCGAGCGCCGGCTCCACCGCGCCGTTCCGCTGACGACCCAGCTCCGCCGCGGACTGCTCTGGGGCATCCGCGAGTTGCAGGTCCAGGCCTTCACCAAGCACCCCAACGAGCTGGGTCTGGTCGAGCAGTTGGCCAAGCGCAACATGGCCCGCGCCATCAAGGACCCGGCCCTGCGCGCCAAGCTCACGCCCGACTACCGCATCGGCTGCAAGCGGATCCTGCTGTCGAGCGACTACTATCCGGCGATCGCCCGGCCCAATGTGGACGTCGTCGCGAGTGGGCTCAGCGAGATCAACGGCTCGACAGTCATCGCTTCCGACGGCACCGAGACCGAGGTCGACGCGATCGTCTTCGGCACCGGCTTCCACGTCACCGACATGCCGATCGCCGAGCGGGTCGTCGGGGCGGAGGGCCGGACGCTTGCGGAGGTCTGGAAGGACGGTATGGAGGCCCTGCGCGGCGCCTCCGCCGCGGGGTTCCCCAACTGGATGACGATCATCGGGCCCAACACCGGCCTCGGGAACTCGTCCATGATCCTGATGATCGAGTCCCAGTTGAACTACCTGGCCGACTTCGTACGGCAGTTGGACGTGCTCGGTGGGCGCGTCGCCCTCGACGCGCGCCCGAGTGCCGTGCACGCCTGGAACCGGCGGGTGCAGGAGCGGATGAAGCGCACGGTGTGGAACACCGGCGGCTGCACCAGCTGGTACCTGGACGCGGCCGGCCGCAACACGACCATCTGGCCCGGTACGACAGGGGAGTTCCGGCGCGCGACACGGCGGGTGGATCTCGCCGAGTACGCGGTGCTGCGGCCCCGGACCGATGTCAGGACCGGCGAGCAGGACACCGTGGAGGCCGCCGTATGAGCCGTCTGCTGCACGTCTCGTCCGGCCCCTACGCCCCACCCGTCCCCGCCCGCGAGCTCACCGTCACCTCCGCCGACGGCTCCCACCTGCATGTCGAGGTGCACGGCCCCGAACAGGCGCCCCCCGTCGTCCTGGTCCACGGCTGGACCTGCTCCACCGCCTTCTGGGCGGCGCAGATCCGGGCCCTGACCGCCGACCACCGCGTCATCGCCTACGACCAGCGCGGCCACGGACGCAGCCCCGCGAGTCCGGCATGCAGTACCGAGGCGCTCGCCGACGACCTCGAAGCCGTACTCGCCGCGACGCTCGCGCCCGGCGAACGGGCGGTGATCGCCGGGCATTCCATGGGCGGCATGACGGTGATGGCCGCATCCGCGCGCCCCCGCTTCCAGGCGCACGCGGCAGCCGTCCTGCTGTGCAGCACAGGCAGTTCGCGGCTGGTCGCCGAGTCGACGGTGCTGCCACTGCGCGCGGGTCGGCTGCGCACCGCGCTGACGCGGCGCGTCCTCGGCTCCCGGGCGCCGCTCGGACCGGTCACGCCGCTCGCCCGGCGAATCCTCAAGTACGCCACGATGGGCGCAGGTTCGGCCCCGCACATGGTGGAGGCCTGCGCGCACATCGTGCACGCCTGTCCGCGCAAGGTGCGCCACGCCTGGTCACACGTACTCGACTTGCTCGATCTCGACCACGGCGTACGGGAGTTGGCGGTACCGACGGCGGTGGTCGTCGGGTCGCACGACCGGCTCACTCCGCCGGTGCACTCGCGGGCCCTGGTCGCCGCACTGCCGCAGTGCGTCGGGCTCACCGAGCTGCCCGGGCTCGGGCACATGACACCGGTGGAGGCGCCCGAGCTGGTCACCGGCAGGATCCGGGAACTCGTCACCACCTACGCGAACAGCGCGGCGGACACCGACGTCAAGGAGGGCGCATGAGCAGGGTGAGCCTTCAGGGGCAGGTCGCGGTCGTCACCGGGGCCGCGCGGGGCGTCGGCGAGCTGCTCGCCCGGAAGTTGTCGGCGCGCGGCGCCACGGTGGCGCTGGTCGGGTTGGAGCCGGACGCGCTCAAGGAGGTCTCCGCGCGGCTGCACGGCGACAGCGACCACTGGCACGCCGACGTCACCGACCACGACGCCATGGCGAGGGTGGCCCGCGAAGTCAAGGAACGCTTCGGCAAGGTCGACATCGTCGTCGCCAACGCCGGTGTCGCGACCGGCGGTCCCTTCGTCGACTCCGATCCGGAGGCGTGGCGGCGGGTCATCGAGGTCAATCTGATCGGGTCCGCGGTGACGGCCCGGGCGTTCCTGCCGGTGCTGGTGGAGAGCCGGGGTTATCTGCTCCAGATCGCTTCCCTCGCCGCGATCACACCGGCGCCGATGATGACCGCGTACTGCGCCTCCAAGTCGGGCGTCGAGGCGTACGCGCACAGTCTGCGGGCCGAAGTCGGGTACCAGGGCGTGAAGGTGGGCGTCGCGTATCTGTCGTGGACCGACACCGACATGGTGCGCGGGGCCGATCAGGACGACGTCATGCGGGAGTTGAGGCAGCGGCTGCCGTGGCCGTCCAACAAGACGTATCCGCTGGGGCCGGCGGTCGACCGGATCGTCGCCGGGATCGAGCGGCGGTCGAGCCATGTGTACGGGCAGTGGTGGCTGCGCGGGATGCAGGGGGTCCGCGGGTATCTGCCGGGAATCATCGGGACGGTGGGGCAGCGGGAGATGCGGCGGTTCGCGGACCGGTTGCAGGGGATGCGGACCGGGCTCGTCGGTGCGGGCGGCGCCGCCGATGAACAGGCCCGCGCTACGCAGCGTAGTTGATCGAAATGCGCGCTTAGTCCGTCCGTGTAAATCTGGTCGAGGCCCGATCCCCTCACCCACATTGGGAGTGAATCTCATGGGCATGAAGGACCAGTTCCAGGACAAGGCCGAGCAGATCAAGCAGCAGGCCAAGGAGAAGGTCGGTCGACAGGACGAGCGTGAGCGCGAACGCGGCGAGCGCGGTGAGCCGATGAGCGAGCGCAGCCGGCGCGAGACGGAGCGCGAGCAGCGGGAGGCGGAGGACCGCTTCGACCAGGACTACGACGTGTAACGTCCGTCAACTTGTCCTCGGCCGCGGCCGATTGACGCAGGGTGCCCTCTGCTTGTGAGGGCGCCCCGCGTTCCTTCGTTCACGGGGGCGGCGCTCAGGTCCGCGGGGGGAGCTTGGGGCGGGCGCGGTCCGGGATGTCGCTGAGGTCCGGGGGAGTGGCCGCGAGGTTGGTCGTCAACAGCTCCAGGGCCAGCCGGACCGCGTCGTCGAGTTGGGAGTAGCGGCCTTCCGCCCAGTCGAGGGGGGTGCGCAGGGCCTCCAAGTCGGGGGCGACGCCGTGGTTTTCGACGGACCAGCCATAGGCGTCGAACCAGGCGGCGTTCATCGGGACCGTGATGACGGTGCCGTCGCCCAGGCGGTGCCGGCCGGTCATGCCGACGACTCCGCCCCAGGTGCGCTGCCCGACGACCGGGCCCAGGTTAAGGAGTTTGAAAGCGGCTGTGATCATGTCGCCGTCCGAGGACGTGGCTTCGTCGGCCAGGGCCACCACCGGCCCGCGGGGCGCGTTCGAGGTGTACGACACCGGCTGGGCGTTGCGGGTGAGGTCCCAGCCGAGGATCGTGCGGGTCAGCTTCTCGATGACGAGTTCGCTGATGTGCCCGCCGGCGTTGCCGCGCACGTCCACTATCAGCGCGGGCCGCGAGACCTCCATCCGCAGGTCGCGGTTGAACTGGGCCCAGCCGGAGCCGCCCATGTCGGGGATGTGCAGATAGCCGCAGCGGCCGCCGCTCAACTCCCGTACCACCGCACGGCGTTTGGCCACCCAGTCCTGGTAGCGCAGCGGCCGTTCGTCGACGAGCGGGATGACGGCGACCCGGCGGGAGCGTCCCTCGCCTCCGGCCGGGGTGAACGTCAGCTCCACCGTCGTACCGCCCGCACCGGCCAGGAGCGGGTAGGGGCCGGCCACCGGATCCACCGGGCGTCCGTCCACATGGGTCAGGATCGCCCCCTCCCGGATCCCCGAACCGGCCAGCGGGGAGCGGGCCTTGGAGTCGGAGGAGTCACCCGGCAGGATCCGCTTGACCGCCCAACCGCCGTCCCTGCGCACGAAGTTGGCGCCGAGCAGGCCCTGCCAGCGCTGGTAGTGCGCGGGGCCCTCGTTGCGGCGGGCGGCGGAGACGTAGGCGTGCGAGGTGCCCAGCTCGCCCAGCACTTCGCGGAGCAGGTCGGCGAACTCGTCCGGTGATGCGACCCGGTCGACCAGCGGCCGGTACTGGTCCAGCACCGCGTCCCAGTCGATCCCGCACATGCCCGGGTCCCAGAAGTACGCGCGGATGAGCCGGCCCGCCTCCTCGTACGACTGGCGCCACTCGGCGCCCGGGTCCACCTCGTGCATGATCCGGCGCACGTCGATCCAGGTCGTCGTGTCGCTGTCGCCGGCCTCCGTGGACGGCACCGCGCGCAGATCGCCCTCGTCGACCACGACGAGCCGGGTGCCGTCGCCGCTGACCGCGAAGAAGTCCAGGTGCTGGACGAGTTCGGACTTCTTCGCCTTGGTGATGTTGAAGTACTCGAGGGTGGGGCGGCCGCTGGTGTCGTCCGGGTTCACGAACGTCTCGCCGAGCGCGCCCGAGATCGGCCAGCGCAGCCAGACCAGGCCGCCGCCCGCGACCGGGGCCAGTGCCGAGTACTTGGAGGCCGCGACCGGGAACGGGGTCACCCGGCTCTCCAGACCCTCGATCTCCACGGTCACCGCGCCGGCCTCGCCGGGCTCCTCCTCCTCGACCGGGTCCAGACCGCCGGCGGCCGGGCGGCCGTCGGGATTCAGGGCGAAGGGGGAGGGCGTGGCGGAGGAGAGCGGGACCAGGTACGGGCGGCAGCCCAGCGGGAAGGACAGGTCGCCGGTGTGGACGTCGTACACCGGGTCGAAGCCGCGCCAGGAGAGGAAGGCGAGATAGCGGCCGTCGCTGGTGAAGACCGGGTTCTCGTCCTCGAAGCGGCCGTTGGTGACGTCGACGATGAAACGGTCCTTGATGCGGGCCATCTTGATCTGGCGCAGTGTGCGCCCGATCCCCGGGTGCGACCACGTCAGCCACGTCCCGTCCGGCGAGAAGGTCAGGTCCCGCACCGATCCGTTGATCGACCGGATCAGCTCGGTCACTTCACCGTTCGACTCCTCGGTCGCGTCGATCAGCAGCAGTCGGCCGTCGTGCGCGGCGATCGCGAGCCGCTCGCCCTGCGGATCGCAGACCATTTCCAGGACGCGCCCCAGCTCCCCCTGTGCCAGCCGCCGCGGCCGGCGATCGCCGGTGGCCCGCGGCAGATAGGCGATCTCGATCGCGTCCTCGCCCTCCGCGTCCGTGATGTAGGCGACCTGGTCGCCCGAGCCGAGCATCTCCGGGAGCCGGACCCGTACGCCGGGCGTGTCGATGAGCGTGCGCGCCGGTCCGTCCCGGTGCGTCAGCCAGTAGAGACTCCCTCGTACGACGACCGCGCTCGCGCGGCCCGTCTCGTCCACGGAGATGCCGTTCACGTTCTGGGCGGCGGGCACCTGGTATGTACGCCGGCCCGCGCGCGGCCCGCTCAGGCGTACGTCGAGGCGGCGGGGCGCCGAGTCCGCGGCCAGGTCGTCGACGATCCACAGGTCGCCCGCGCACTGGTAGACGACCCGCGTGCCGTCGCTGGACGCGTGCCGGGCGTAGAAGGCGTCGTGGTCGCTGTGGCGGCGCAGGTCGGAGCCGTCGTAGGCGCAGGAGTAGAGGTTGCCGACGCCCTCGTGGTCGGAGAGGAAGGCGATGCGGCCGCCGACGAACATGGGGGAGTGCAGATGGCCGTTCAGGTCGGCGAGCAGGCGTTGCCCGTGCAGCCACAGCCGGCCCATCGCCCCGCCCCGGTAACGCTTCCAGGAGGCCGGTTCGTGGGGTGGGGTGCCGGTGAGGAGAAGGGTCTTGCGCTCCCCCTCGATGTCGGCGACCTGAATGTCGGAGACCGGCCCCCAGGGCAGCTTGCGGCCCGGGTCGCCGTCGGGGGAGACCTTGTAGGCCCAGGTGAAGTGGGAGAAGGGCTCGCCGTGCGAGGCGACGGCGAGGATGTCGCCGTCCGGGGTCCAGCCGCAGACCTGGGTGTCCGCGCTGCCCCAGTAGGTCAGCCGGCGTCCCGCACCGCCCTCCACGGGCGCGAGATGGATCTCCGGGACGAGGCTGCGCCAGCTCGTGTACGCGAGGTGGCGGCCGTCCGGCGAGAAGCGAGGATGACCGATCTTGGTGCGGTCGACGGTGAGCCGCCAGGCGCGGCCCGGGCCGTCGAGAGGGGCGAGCCAGAGGTCGTCCTCGGCGACGAAGCACAGCAGGTCACCGCTGAGGTGGGGCAGGCGCAGATAGGTCACGTTTCCATGCTTTGCCTGGGGATGGACCAGGGCAAATTGTGGAAAAGAGGCTGGGCGTGACCCAGCGCACGTACGAAACCGTTTCGTTTCGCGAGTCTCTGCGCTACATTCGTCGTGTACGAAACCGTGTCGTTCGGAAGCGGGAAGGTGAGCGGAATGGCTGAGGTCGCGACGCCGCGTCGCAGTCGTATCACTCCCGAGCGCGAGGCCGAGTTGTACGAGGCCGTGCTCGACCTGCTCCGTGAAGTCGGCTACGACGCCCTCACCATGGACGCCGTGGCCGCCCGGACACGCTCCAGCAAGGCCACGCTCTACCGCCAGTGGGGCGGCAAGGCCGAGCTGGTCGTGAAGGCCGTCCGGCACAACAAACCCGGCTCGCTCGCCGACGTCGACACCGGCTCGCTCCGGGGCGATCTGCACGCCCACCTGGAGCTGGCGGACGACTGCCAGTTGGAGCAGAACGCCGCGCTCATGCGGGGTCTGGCCATGGCGGTGCACCACAACCCCGACCTCCTGCGGGAGTTCCGGGAAAAGCTCGTCGAGCCGGAAATGCGGGAGTTCCGCCGCGTGCTGCAGCGGGCCGTCGACCGGGGTGAGGTCCGTGCGGACAACCCGGCGCTGGATTACCTGAGGCACATGATGATCGGGGCGTTCGTCGCCCGGGGGCTGATCGAGGATCTGCCGCCGACCCGGGCCTTCCTCATCTCGTACATCGACGCCGTGGTCCTCCCCGCCCTCGGCGTTCCCACCACCTGAGCCCTATCCCCCTCAGTTAGTACCTGACGCGACCGCTCACGTCGTCGGGCCGATCACCCCTGCACCCACCGGGTTGGTCACCCCTGCCCTGAAAACCCCACGACCTGACCGGGAGACGCCCTCGTGGCCACGTTCCTCTACAAAATCGGCCGACTCGCCTTCCGGCGACGGCATTTCGTCGCCCTGATCTGGGTGGCGCTGCTGACGCTCGCGGGTGTCGGCGCCGCCAGTGCCCCCGCCGCGGGCACCACCTCCTTCTCCATCCCCGGCACCGAGGCCCAGAAGGCCTTCGACCTGCTGGAGGACCGCTTCCCCGGCATGAGTGCCGACGGAGCGACCGCCCGGGTCGTCTTCAAGGCGCCCGACGGCGAGAAGATGACCGACGCCGAGAACAAGGCGACCGTCAAGGAGACCGTCCGGGAGCTGTCCGACGGCTCCGAGGTCGTCTCCGTCGCCGACCCGTACAAGGCGCAGGCCGTCAGCAAGGACGGCACGGTCGCCTACGCGGCGGTGAGCTACGACGTCTCCGGCATGGAGCTGGAGGACTCCACCAAGGAAGCCTTGGAGGAGGCCGCGCAGAACGCGCGGGACGCCGGGCTGACCGTGGAGATCGGCGGTGACGCGCTCCAGGCCACGCCCGAGACCGGCACCACCGAGATCATAGGTATCGCGGTCGCCGCGGTCGTCCTGGTGATCACCCTGGGCTCGCTGGTCGCGGCCGGACTGCCGCTGCTGACGGCGATCATCGGTGTGGGCATCGGCGTCTCCACCATCACGGCCCTCGCCAACACGCTCGAACTCGGCTCCACCACCTCCACGCTGGCCATGATGATCGGCCTCGCCGTCGGCATCGACTACGCGCTGTTCATCGTCTCCCGCTACCGGGCCGAACTCGCCGAGGGCCGCGACCGCGAGGAGGCTATCGGCCGGGCGGTCGGCACGGCGGGCTCCGCGGTGGTCTTCGCAGGCCTGACGGTCGTCATCGCCCTGGCCGGTCTCGCCGTCGTCAACATCCCGATGCTGACCAAGATGGGCCTCGCGGCGGCGGGCACGGTCGTCATCGCTGTACTGATCGCCCTCACCATGATCCCGGCGCTGCTCGGCTACGCGGGCCGCAGGATCCAGCCGGCGGGTGCGAAGAGCAAGCTGCTCGGCGGCGGCCGCAAGTCCAAGAACCAGAAGAGCAGCCAGGACAGCCAGACCAAGCCGAACATGGGCACGCGCTGGGCGAGCTTCGTCGTCCGCCGCCCCGTCGCCGTCCTCCTCTTCGGCATCATCGGCCTCGGCGCTGCCGCGGCCCCGGTCGGCTCGCTCGAGCTGGGCCTGCCCGACGACGGTTCGCAGCCGACGTCGACGACCCAGCGCCGCGCCTACGACCTGCTGTCCGAGGGCTTCGGCCCCGGCTTCAACGGTCCGCTGATGCTGGTGGTCGACGCCAAGTCCAGCGACGACCCCCAGGCGGCCGCCGCCACGGTGACCGACGAGATCAAGGGTCTGGAGGGCGTCGTCACGGTGGCCCCGGCGGTGCCCAACAAGGCCGGTGACACCTACACGATCACCGTGATCCCGGACTCCAAGCCCTCGTCGACCGAGACCGAGGACCTGGTCCACGGCATCCGTGACGCGGGCGCGGACATCAAGGCCGACACGGGCGCGGAGGTGCTGGTCACCGGCACCACCGCAATGAACATCGACTTCTCGCAGAAGATGAACGATGCGCTGATCCCGTACCTGGCGCTGGTGGTGGGCCTCGCGTTCCTCCTCCTGATCGCGGTCTTCCGCTCGATCCTGGTCCCCCTGAAGGCGGCCCTCGGCTTCCTGCTGAGCGTGCTCGCCGCGCTGGGCGCCGTCGTCGCGGTCTTCCAGTGGGGCTGGCTCGCCGGCCTCATGGGCGTCGAGGAGACCGGCCCGATCATGTCGATGATGCCGATCTTCATGGTCGGCGTGGTCTTCGGCCTCGCGATGGACTACGAGGTGTTCCTCGTGACGCGGATGCGGGAGGCGTACGTCCACGGCGAGAAGCCCAGCCAGGCGGTCGTGACGGGCTTCAGGCACGGCGCGAGGGTGGTCACGGCAGCGGCGGTGATCATGATGGCGGTGTTCGCCGGCTTCATCGGCTCCAGCGAGTCGATGGTCAAGATGATCGGCTTCGGCCTCGCGATCGCGGTCTTCTTCGACGCGTTCATCGTCCGCATGGCGATCGTCCCGGCGGTCCTCGCCCTGCTCGGCAGGAAGGCCTGGTGGCTGCCGCGGTGGCTGGACCGCGCCCTGCCCAACGTCGACGTGGAGGGCGAGGGCCTGCGCACCAAGTCCGACGACGGCCGCAAGGACCCGGACGAGGAGCGGGAGTTGGTACGCGTCTGACGCGACGGCTTCCCTGAAGGCCAGCCGGTGAGGGTTCCGTGGGGACGGGGCTGCCCTCACCGGCTTCCTTCATGCAGCGTGTGCGTGCGATCACTGTCCGGCGTTTGTCTCGTGCTGTCTCGGCTGTCTTGGGAGTTGTACGGGTACGAGTGCGCGTCGGAGGTGGGTGGCCGTGAACGACGGTGTGGACGAAGCGGGTTGGGATGTCGAGCCGGGGGACGAGATCGAACCGGTGGTCCAGGCGGTGGGGCGTCTGCTCAAGGTCTGCCGGGAGGGGGCCGGGATGCGGGCGTCCGACTTCGGGGAGGTCATGGGATACGGCGAGGACATGATCAGGAAGATGGAGCGGGGGACCCGGATTCCTCGGCCGGAGTTCCTGGACAGGGCGGACCAGATCCTGAACGCCCAGGGGCATCTCAGGGAGTTCATGGAGGAGATGCGGAAGGCTCGGTATCCGAAGAAGGTGCGGGAGCTGGCGGAGATGGAGGGGCGGGCTGTGGAGATGCTGCTGTACAGCAGCCACAACATCCATGGTCTGTTGCAGACGCCGGAGTACATGACGGCGCTGTACGAGGTGCGACAGCCCCCGCTCGCTCAGGACGTGGTGGAACGCGAGGTGGCAGCCCGCATGGCTCGAAAGTCGGTCTTCGAGCGGGACCCCGCTCCGTCGCTGAGTTTCGTCCAGGAGCAGGTGACGCTGGAACGGCCGATCGGGGGCAAGATGGTGTTGTGCCGTCAGCTCGGACACCTGCTGGAAGTAGGGAAGTTGCGGAACGTCTCGCTTCAGGTCATGCCGACCGACCGGGAGGAGCACGCCGGAATGCACGGTCTGATCGAAGTGCTGAAGTTCGCCGATGGGACCGCGATCGGGCGTTCCGAAGGCGCGTTCAACGGTCGCCCGGTCTCAAGCCCAAGGGATCTTCGGATCCTTGAACTGCGCTATGGGATGATCCGGGCGCAGGCTCTCACGCCAAGGGAGTCGCTGGCCTTCATCGAGCAAGCGCTGGGGAGACTATGAGCACCTCGGAACTCCACTGGTTCAAGAGCAGCTACAGCAGCAGCAACGAGCCCGGCGACTGCGTCGAGGTCGCCACCACCCCCGCCACCATCCACATCCGCGACTCCAAGACTCCCGACACTCCGCACGTCACCGTCGCTCGGGGCACCTGGGCCGACTTCCTGACGTACGTCGCGAAGTGACCGTCGGGGCCGCTCGCTTCTTTGCCAGTGTCGTGCTTCCACGGCCCAAGTAAAGGGCGCTGCGTTCCGCTGCGCTCCACTCCGCGTCGGCTGCGCCGATGGCCCTGCGGGCCACCCTTGACTCGGTCCGTTCCAGCACGGGTGAGAAGCGAGCGAGCGGCCCGGAAAGGCGGGTGGCCGAGGCACGCGGTCGCCTCCGTCGGCTGCGGAGCGGGCCGGGGTTGGCGGGCGCGGTCGCGCCTCGCATGCACGCCGGGTCGGCTCAGCGGCTTGCGGGTGGTGGGTAGCGGGGCGGGCGCGTCAGTGGGGTGGGGGGCACGCCGGGTGGGCTCAGCGACTTGCGGGTGCTGGGTGGCCAGGGCGGGCGCGTCAGCGGGATGGGGACACGCCCGGTCAGCTCAGCGGCTCACGGTGAGCGGGTGGCGGGGGCGCGCGTCAGTGGGTGGGGGACGCCGGGTCGGCACGGCAGCGATCGGTGGGTGGATGGCGGGGGTGGACGCGGCGGGTTGGTGGGGCAGGCCACGCAAGTCACATCACTGGCACACGAGCCTCACCGACCCCACTCCTGCAGGTGATGGGAGGATTTGTGCCTCAAGCAGGCACCCACGACCTGGGCTTTCTCCGGTTGGGTGGCACAAATCCTCCCATCACTGCTCCTTGCCCGGGCCGTGACATTGAGGAGTGGTGTAGCGGCTGAGAGTGCAACACGTCCGCCAGATGTGTTGCACCTGCGGATTCCCCCACTGGTGGGCGACCGCCGTCCACCACGTCAGTGGACGTGACCCTTGCCCGCGATCGGAGCGATCCGAGGGCGGACCACCGCCGCCCCCGGGTGCTGCGGCCGCCGACCCGGCCCGGAATGCCACCACCCGGCTGTCGCGCCCGCCCCGCCACCCACCGCAAGCCGCTATGCCGTCCCGCCGTGCCCCCATCCCGCTGACGCGCCCGCCCTGGCCACCCAGCACCCGCAAGTCGCTGAGCCCACCCGGCGTGCCCCCCACCCCACTGACGCGCCCGCCCCGCTACCCACCACCCGCAAGCCGCTGAGCCGACCCGGCGTGCATGCGAGGCGCGACCGCGCCCGCCAACCCCGGCCCGCTCCGCAGCCGACGGAGGCGACCGCGTGCCTCGGCCACCCGCCTTTCCGGGCCGCTCGCTCGCTTCTCACCCGTGCTGGAACGGACCGAGTCAAGGGTGGCCCGCAGGGCCATCGGCGCAGCCGACGCGGAGTGGAGCGCAGCGGAACGCAGCGCCCTTTACTTGGGCCGTGGAAGCACGACACTGGCAAAGAAGCGAGCGGCCCCGACGGCAACCCCTCAACAGACCTGGCCGCCAACCCCGGCACTCCGCCAACCCACCAAGAACCGGTCCCATCCCAACCCCCAACCCCCAACCCCACCCCGTAACCCAGTCGCAGGCCCCCTACACCCACCGCTAGCGTGCCCTGCATGACGAATCCCGCCACTGACCTCAAGGACGAGGGCTGCGAAGCCCACCCTCGTTTTGCCGAGGCCCTCGACGCGCTGGGGCTCGGTGAACTGCGCGGCCGTATCCGCCGGTTCCCGGACGCCACCCGTACCGCCGCCGAGGCTGCCGCCGCGATCGGGTGCGAGTTGAGCCAGATCTGCAAGTCGCTCGTCTTCGCGGCGGACGGGGTCCCGGTGCTCGTCCTCATGGACGGGGCCTCCCGCGTCGACGTGGAGCTCGTGCGGCGGGAGCTCGGAACCGAGAAGGTGACGCGGGCCGGCGCCGACGTCGTAAGGGAGACGACGGGGTACGCCATCGGAGGTGTGCCGCCGTTCGGGCATCGGACGGCGACGCGGGTGCTTGCCGACCGCGGGCTGCTTCACCACGACGTCGTGTGGGCCGCCGCGGGCACCCCGCACACCGTCTTCCCCATGGAGCCCAAGGCCCTCGTCGCCCACGCCGGCGGCACCCTGGTGGACGTGCGCGAGCGGGCTGCGTGACGCCGCTGGTCACCGCGGCCGTACTGCTGGCTGCGGTCACCCACGCGAGCTGGAACGCGATCGCGCACCGCATCACCGACAAGCTGGTCGGGTTCGCGCTCATCTCGGGCGGAGGCCTGGTCATCGGGCTCGCGCTCGTGCCGTTCGTGGCCTTCCCGGCCGCGCAGGCGTGGCCGTATCTCTTCGCCTCCGCGGCCATCCACATCGTCTATTACGCGCTGCTGATGACGTCCTTTCGGCTCGGTGACTTCGGGCAGGCGTATCCGATCGCGCGCGGCAGTGCGCCCCTGGCCGTCACGGTGCTCGCCGCCGTCTTCGCACACGAGGTGCCGGACGGCTGGGTCGTCGCCGGCATCGCGCTGAGCTGCGCGGGACTCACCGGCGCCGCGCTGTGGGGGCTGCGCGGGCGGCGGCCGGACTGGGCGGCGATCGGGGCGGCGCTGGCGACCGGGCTGTCGATCGCGGCGTACACGGTGGTGGACGGGCTGGGCGTGCGGGCGTCCGGCTCGCCCCTCGGGTACGTCGCGTGGCTCATGGCGGTGCAGGGGATGGTGATACCGGCGTACGCCGCGTACCGCTGGCGTACGCAGACGCCCGCGCGCCTGCGGCCGTTCCTCGGGCTCGGACTGCTGGGCGCGGGGCTCTCCGTGGGGGCGTACGCGCTGATCCTGTGGGCGCAGACCCGCGCGGAACTCGCGCCCATCTCCGCCCTGCGCGAGTCCTCGGTCATCGTGGGCGCGGCCATCGGGGCGGTGGTGTTCAAGGAGCGGTTCGGTACGCCGCGGATCGTGGCCGCCGGGCTGCTGTTGGCGGGGATCGGGTTGATGCTGCGGTGAAGTGCCGGCGCGGTTGTGGAGCACGACAACCACGACGGGACGCGACAACTCCGGCATCGGAGGAGCACCCTGGAAGCAACCCTGGAAACACGGGTTCCGGAGGAGATCGTCATGATGCACACCGCTGTGGGATGGCATGTCGAGCTGGAGTTCCAGGAAGACGACACGCACACGAAGGCAGCCGCGTTGGTGCGCTTGCCCGACGGGAGCGAGGTTCGGGCGCACGGGCACGCCAGCCGGCACCACACCGACCCTAATCAGCCGAGGGTCGGCGAGGAGATCGCTGGGGCGCGGGCGCTCAACGAGCTCGCGATGCAGCTGCTCACCAAGGCGCACGGCGAGATCGACTCGGTGTCCGGGCGGACATCGCATCCGATCCATGTCTGATCGCCGTACGTCCTAGCCGCGTACGGTTTGGCCGTACGCACAACCGGAGGTGGCCGTCAGGTCGCCCGACCGGGGGAAAGGCCTGGTCAAACGGGTCCAGGGCGGTTCACTGGAGGCGGCGACGCGGCACGATCGGCGCATGACGCAACAGTCTCTGAGCCGACGCCGTGCGCTCGGCACCGTCGCCGCCACCAGTCTGGCCGCCCTGTTCACCGCCGGTGCCCCCAGGGCGGCGGCCGCCATGAGCCGGCCGGCGCCCCTGGCCGGCGGGACCTACACCATCGCCAAGAACCCCGGGCAGCTCCTCACCGCCCAGGGCGTCGACGAACCCCTCGTCATCCTGCCGCCCGGTGCGGCGCCGGGCGCCCAGGAGTGGGAGGTGGTGCGGCTCACCCACGGCAATATCGCCCTGCGCAACATCCGGCAGAACACCTACGTGGGCCATCAGGGCACGTTCCGGCCCCACCGGTTCGCCGTGACGACGAGCACCCCGTACGAGTGGGGGCTCAGCCCGGCGCTGCGCACGAGCAAGGGCTTTCTCGCCTTCCACCTCCAGGCTCCTGACAGCGAACTGGTCCTCGACCGGAGCCCGTTGGCGGTCTACCCGCCCCGCGTCGACCTTCAGCTCCCCCGGAAGGGCGATGTGCGTCAGGCGTGGCAGTTCCGGGCCGTCACGAAGTGACCCACCAGTGGTCGCTAGGCGATCGCCTGGCGTACCGCGCGTACCAGTGCCTGTGCCCTCGGGTCCGCCGTGACGCTCTTGCGGAAGCCGTTCGTGACATAGCCGAAGGCGATGCCGGCCTCCGGGTCGGCGAAACCGAGGGCGCCGCCGCGGCCCGGGTGGCCGAAGGAGGCCGGGGAGAGCAGCGGGGAGGCGGCGCCGTCCAGCATGTAGCCGAGGCCGAAGCGGGTGGTGACGACGAGGGTGCGGTCGGGGCCCGCGGACTGCTCGGCCCGGGCGAGTCCGGCCGTCTCCGGGGTGAAAAGCCGCTGCCCGTCGGCCACGTCGCCGATCAGCGAGGCGTAGAAGCGGGACAGTCCCTCCGCCGTGCCGATGCCGTTGGAGGCGGGGAGGGCGGCGGCGCGGTAGGCGGGGTCGTTCTCGTCGGGCAGGGGCGTGATCGCGGCGAAGGCGCGCCGGGTGAGGGACGCGGGGTCGGCGTAGGCGTCGGCCACGGCTCGCTTGGGGCGCGTCTTCAGTGCGCCGGCCGTCTCCGGGGGCGCGACCTGTCCGACGCGTCCGACCCGGGCGGCCTCGCCCGCGGGCAGCCCCAGCCACAGGTCGGCGCCGGCCGGGCCCGCGATCTCGTCCGCGATCCACTCACCGACCTCACGCCCGGTGACCCGCCGTATCAGCTCGCCGACCAGCCAGCTGTACGTCTGCGCGTGGTACCCGTGGTCCGCTCCCGGCTCCCACACCGGCGTCTGCGCGGCCACCGCCGCGGCGCCGAGGTCCGGGTCGGCCGCCTCCTCGGGGGTCAGCGGACGGTCCAGGACCGGCACTCCCGCGCGATGCGTGAGCAGATGCCGTACGAGGGTCCGCTCCTTGCCGGCCGCCTTGTACTCCGGCCACCACTCGCCGACCGGCGCGTCCAGGTCCAGCTCGCCGCGCTGGTGCAGCAGCAGGAGTGCGGCGGCGGCGACGCCCTTGGTCGCCGAGCGCACGATCTGCGCGGTGCCCTGCTGCCAGGGCTCACTGCCGTCGACGTCCTTGGTGCCGCCCCACAGGTCGACGACCTTGTGCCCGTCGCGGTGGACGACCACGGCCGCGCCGCGGTCGCCGAGCGCCTCGAAGTTCCGTACGAACGCTGCCCTGACCGGCTCGAAGCCCTCGGCAACCGTGCCGTGCACATCCACGTCCGTACTCCGTTCACTCACACCCGTGACGGTCGGTGCAGCGCGGACGTAGGGCCGGCGATTCCCTGGTTCCGGGTGGTTTTCGTCACCCCATTCGTCACCCCAGCAGGATCGTGACGTCGATGTTGCCGCGGGTCGCGTTCGAGTACGGGCAGACCTCGTGGGCCGCGTCGACCAGCTTGGCGGCGATGTCCGGGTCGAGGACGGGCAGGGAGACGCTGAGTGCGACCGCGAGACCGTAGCCGCGCTGCTTGTTGGGGCCGATGCCGACCTTCGCGGCGACGGCGGAACCCGACAGGTCGTAGCCCTCCCGACGGCCGACCAGGACCAGCGCGTTGTGGAAGCAGGAGCTGTAGCCGGCCGCGAACAGCTGCTCCGGGTTGGTGCCGTTGCCGTCGCCGCCGAGCTCCGGAGGCATCGCCACCTTCAGTTCGATCTGGCCGTCCTGACTGGTGACATAGCCGTCCCGGCCGCCGTGCGCGGTGGCCTCGGCGACATACATGATCTTCGTCGGGCGGGTGTCGACGGCGGAGTCGACGGTGGTGCCTTCGGTCACGGCAGGACCTCCCCCAGGGCGGACACAACGGCAGGCAGCACAGAGGTGTGCAAGTACATCGTGCACAAGGTACTGGCGGGTAGGTGCTCGTGGGGTTACTGGGGGGTAGTGACCGGAGGTAACAGGGCGCGCAGAGCGCCGTGTTACGCCTCAGCGGGCGCTCTCGGCCGCCGTCTCCGCCCGCTGCGCGAGCTGCCACAACTCCTCGCGCAACCGCGCGACCTCCGCCGCGCCGAGCCCTGTCGTCGCAAGCAGCGCGCCCGGCACACGCGTCGCACGCTCCCTCAGTTCCTCCGCGCGTCCCGTGCAGGCAACCAGCACCGAGCGCTCGTCGTGCGCCGCGCGCTCCCGGCGTACGAGCCCCGCCGCCGCGAGTCGCTTGAGCAGCGGCGACACCGTGCCGTAGTCGAGCCGCAGCGCCGCCGCCAGCTCCTTCACCGTGGTCTCACCGCGCTCCCACAGGACGAGCAGCACGAGGTACTGCGGGTAGGTCAGACCGAGCTCGTCGAGGAGCGGGCGGTACGCGGCCGTCACCGCGCGCTGGGCGGCGTACAGCGCGAAGCACAGCTGCTCGTCCAGCAGCAGCGACCCGGCGTCCTCGTGTTCCGTCACGCGCCCATTGTCACGGACGCCGGGGGACGGCCGTCACGGAAACACTTCAAGCGGGCCCCGACCCGGCGGGCACCGCCCTCGGGTCGAAGCCGAAGGGCAGCTCCAGACGGTGCGCCCGCATGAGCTCGTCGTCGGAGAGCAGGTCGCCCGTCGGACCGTCGGCGGCGATGACGCCCTCGCTCAGGATCAGCGAGCGTGGGCACAACTCGAGGGCGTACGGCAGGTCGTGGGTGACCATGAGCACGGTCACGTCCAAGGACCGCAGGATGTCGGCCAGTTCGCGACGGGAGGCGGGGTCGAGGTTGGAGGACGGCTCGTCCAGGACGAGGATCTCCGGCTCCATGGCCAGCACGGTCGCGACGGCCACCCGGCGCCGCTGCCCGAAGGACAGATGGTGCGGGGGCCGGTCCTGGAAGTCGGCCATCCCCACCTGCTCCAGCGCCCGCTGCACACGCGCCTGGAGTTCCGCCCCCGTCAGCCCGGCCGCGGCCGGCCCGAAGGCGACGTCCTCGCGGACGGTCGGCATGAACAGCTGGTCGTCGGGGTCCTGGAAGACGATGCCGACGCGGCGCCGGATCTCGGCCATGTTCTTCTTGCCGACGGGCAGCCCGGCCACCCGCACCGAGCCCGTGCCGCCGCTCAGGATGCCGTTGAGGTGCAGCACCAGCGTGGTCTTCCCGGCACCGTTCGGCCCGAGCAGCGCGACCCGCTCGCCGCGTTCGATGCGGAAGTCCACGCCGAACAGGGCCTGGTGCCCGTCGGGGTAGGCGAAGGCGAGGCCCGAGACCTCCAGCGAGGCAGAAGCAGTCACAGCGACCATCCCAGCAGACAGACGACAAGAGCGGCACACGGCAGAGCGAGGGCGTACGACCACTGCGCCCGGGACGCGGTCACCTCGTCGATCACCGGCATCACACCGGCGTAGCCACGGCTGACCATCGCGAGATGCACGCGCTCACCGCGCTCGTAGGAGCGGATGAACAGGGCCCCGGCGGACTTCGCCAGCACCCCCCAGTGCCGTACGCCGCGCGCCTCGAAGCCCCGTGACTCCCGCGCGATGCGCATCCGCCGCATCTCGTCGGTGATGAGATCGCCGTACCGGATCATGAACGACGCGATCTGCACCAGCAGCGGCGGCAGTTTCAGCCGCTGCAGGCCGAGCAGCAGCTCCCGCAGTTCGGTGGTGGAGGCCAGCAGCACGGACGCGGCGACGCCCAGCGTGCCCTTGGCGAGCACGTTCCAGGCGCCCCACAGTCCGCTGACGCTCAGCGACATGCCCAGCACCTCGGTGCGCTCGCCCTCCGCGACGAACGGCAGGAGCACGGCGAACGCGACGAACGGTACCTCGATCAACAGCCGTTTGAGCAGAAAACCGGCGGGCACGCGCGCGACGGCGGCGACGACGCCCAGCAGCACGGCGTACGCCCCGAACGCCCACATCGCCTCCCGCGGTGTGGACACCACGACCACGACGAAGGCGAAGGTGGCGGCGAGCTTGGTGTGCGGCGGCAGGGCGTGCACGGGTGAGGACCCCGACCGATAGAGCTTGTGGGCGTGGCCCGCACCCATGTCAGACGCCCGTGTTCGTGGGCGAGGCGGGCGACACGTCGGTTCCCTCGTCGCTGCGGCGGCGGCGCACCGCCCAGAAGATGCCGCTGCCCGCGACGACGGTGACGCCGACCCCGATCACACCGGCGAGGCCGCCGGACAGGCGGGCGTTGTCGACATCCTTGACGCCGTAGTCGGCGAGCGGGGAGTCGGCGATGTCGTGTTCCTCGGCGGACTCGGCGAAGCCCTTGTCCTCGGCGACCTTCTCCAGGCCGTCGGGGCTGGCGGAGGCGTAGAAGCTGACGAAACCGGCGAGGACGAGGGAGGTGACAAGGCCGACGAGCCAGACCTTGTGGTGAGACCGCGCGGCGACCGCGACCGGCTCCGCGGCGGGCGCGTCGACGAGTTCGCCGCCGACCCGCAGCTTCAGCGGCCGGCGCAGATCACGGGCGCCGTACACGAGGTCCGGCCGGACGGCGACGACGGCGCCGACGGTGAGCGCGGTGATCGCGGCCTCGCCGATGCCGATGAGGATGTGGACGCCGACCATGGCGGTGGCGACCTTGCCGATGGAGACGTCGGTGGTGCCGCCGACCGCGTAGAACAGGGTGAAGGCGACGGCGGCGGCCGGCACCGACACCAGGGCGGCGAGGAAGGAGGCCGCGGTGACCGAGCGCCGGCTGCGCGGGAGCACCTTCACCAGGCCGCGGAAGAGGACGTAGGCGACGACGGTTCCGACGATCGCCATGTCGGTGATGTTCACGCCCAGTGCGGTCAGGCCGCCGTCCGCGAAGAGGATGCCCTGCATCAGCAGGACGACGGATATGCACAGGACGCCGGTATAGGGGCCGACGAGTATCGCGGCGAGGGCGCCGCCCAGCAGATGTCCGCTGGTCCCGGCCGCGACCGGGAAGTTCAGCATCTGCACCGCGAAGATGAATGCCGCCACGAGACCGGCCAGCGGCGCGGTGCGCTCGTCGAGCTCGCGGCGCGCGCCGCGCAGGCTGACGGCGACGGCGCCCGCGGCGACGACTCCGGCCACGGCGGAGGTGGGGGCGTTGATGAATCCGTCAGGTACATGCACCGTTCGATGATAGTGGCTTAATGCGAATGGCTTGCAAGAGCGAGTCCCTCTCCTCTTGTTGGATGCGCCGTGCATGCGAGATATGCCCGTCCGATGAGCGTAATCCTGGAAATATGGGACATTGGAGGAGGAAGTGGATTCACAGCTTCCGCACAGCTCACGCAGGGTAAGGGACCGTCCATGTCTGTAGTCGAACAGTACGCGCGAGCCCAGATCGTCACGGACGAGGACGTCCAGGTGCTCGAGGAGAAGGGAGCGGTTCCGGTCGTTCTGCGCTACGACCCCGACATCGACCCGCGCGCGGTCCGCATACGTCTGCCCGGCCCGCACGAGTGGTCCTTCTCCCGGTCCCTGCTCGAACAGGGCCTGCGCGCACCGGCCGGCTCCGGCGAGGTACGGGTGTGGCCGTGCGGGCGGGTGCAGGCCGTGGTCGAGTTCCACTCCGCGCAGGGCACGGCGGTCGTGCAGTTCGAGATGAAGACCCTGATCCGCTTCCTGCGCCGGACGTACATAGCGGCCGCGACGCCGGTACGCGGCTGACGCGCGCGTCAGCCGCCCTTCTTCAGCAGCGCCGCCACGATCGGTCCCGCCGTCTCCCCGCCGTGCCCGCCCGACTGGACGACGCCCGCGGCGGCCAGGTCGCCCCGGTACGCCGTGAACCAGCCGTTGGGCTTCTTCTGACCGTCGACCTCGGCGGAGCCGGTCTTCGCACCGACGTCACCGGTGACTCCCGCCATCGCCTCCGCCGCCGTGCCGTACGCCGCCGTGTAGGCCATCAGCTCCCGCAGCTGCGACAGGGCGGACGCGGACAGCGTGCGCGAGGCCGTGGCCAGCTTGCGCCCGTCCACCGACGGGGCGACCAGGTACGGCTGGTGGAAGACGCCCGCCTTGATCGTCGCCGACACCGACGCCATGTTCAGCGGGTTCATCCGCACCCCACCCTGACCGATGAGCGACGCCGCCATCTGGGCGTCGGACTGCACCGGCACGGCGCCGTCGAAGGTCGGTACCCCGACCGACCAGTTGTTCTGCGACAGACCGAACACCTGCTGTGCCTGCTTGGTCAGATCGTCGTCGGCCAGCTCGGGCGCCTGGCTGATGAAGGCCGTGTTGCAGGACCGCGCGAAGCTCGCCTTGAACGTCCCGTCCTTGATCTGGAACTTGTCGTCGTTCTGGAACTTCCAGCCCCCGTACGAGAAGTACTTGGGGCACGGATGCTGCTTGTCCGCGGACGCCAGCCCCTTCTCGATCAGCAGCGACGACGTGATGACCTTCATCGTCGAACCGGGCGCCAGCGAGCCCTGGAAGGCGGTGTTGAAGCCGCGGGAGGCGTTCGCGACCGCCAGGATCTCGCCCGTCGAGGGCCGCAGCACGACCACCGACGCCCGCGCCTTCGAGGCGACCTGGCCCTCCGCCGCCGCCTGCATCGACGGGCTGAGCGTCGTCTTCACCTCGCCCGGCGTGCCCTCGCTCAGCTCCAGCAGCGTCTTGTCGGACAGCTCCTTGGCCTGGGAGGCCTTCCCGCGGACCACCTGGAGCTCGACGCCCGCCTTGCCGCCCGCCGTCTTGCCGTACTTCTCGCGCAGCCCGTCCAGCACCGGCGCAAGCGACGGGTACTCCTTCGTGGTCAGCTCCCCGCCGTCCCGGTCCAGCGCCGTCACCGGCGGTGTCCCGGACTCGCCGGTCACGAGCCGGTCGCCGGCCCGCAGGTCGGGGTGCACGACGGACGGCTCCCAGGCGACGATCGGCGTGCCGTCCGGGTCCTGTCGTACGACCTTCAGTGAGCTGTCGTACGACAGCGGCTTGCTGACCCCCTTGTACGACACCGTGCCCTTCACGGTGAACGGGAGCCGGTCACCCGTGCGGGTGCCGGGGGTGAGCGTGACGTCCTTGATGTGGGCGTCCTTGGCGTGGGCGGTCAGCAGGGTCTTCGCCGCGGTGGCGTCGTCCGTGGCGGCCGCCGCCCGCGTCACCCGGCCCTGCTGCCAGGCCGTGAGGAACTCCCGGGCGGCGGTGGTGACCTCGGTGGCCGACAGCGGGCCGGTCTTCACGGACTTCTTCCCGCCGGCGGAGGTCGCCGACGTGCCGTCCTCGGCCGCGGCCCCGCCACCGAACAGCGCGTAGGCGCCGATCCCGGCACCGCCGACGACCACGGCGATCATCCCGCCGATGACGGCGGGCTTCGTCTTCCGTCGCTCGGCGACGCGCCTTCTCTTGCCCACTGCTTCCCGATCCTCCGCGCATTCCCGGGTCCCGCCGCCCGCATGGCCGGCTACGACCCCTGCAGCCGTACCGGCCTCGTAGCACTCACAGTCCCCAACGACGGCCCCACCCTAGAGTCCCGTCCTGTGCGGGGGAGATGTGGGTGACATCAGCCACCCGCCCGCAGGACGGCCGCCACGATCGGACCGGCCGCGTCACCGCCACGACCGCCCTGCTGGGCCATGGCCGCCGCCGCAACGTCGTTGCGATAGCCAGTGAACCAGCTGTTGGCCTTGGCCTGCCCGTCCACTTCCGCCGAACCGGTCTTCGCCCCGATGTCGCCGCCCAGCCGGGACATCACGCCGGCCGCGGTGCCGCTGGTGGCGGTGCGGTTCATCATGGCGCGCAGCTGGGCGACGGTGTTGCCGGACAGGCCCTGCGCCCGGGCCAGTTCACGGTCGTCGAGGCTCTGCGGCACGATCACCGGCTGCCGGAACGTGCCCGTCATGGCCGTCGCCGTCACCGAGGCCATGTTCAGCGGGCTCATCTGCACCTGGCCCTGGCCGATCATGTTGGCCGCGGTGTCCGGACCGCCGGACGCGGGGACCGAGCCGTCGAAGGAGGGGATACCGACCTGCCAATTGTCCTGGCCGAGCCCGAAGCGCTCCTGCGCCTCCTTGTTCAGGGAGTCCACCTTCACCTCGTCCGCGAACTTGATGAAGGCCGTGTTGCAGGAGCGGGCGAAGCTCTCGGAGAGGGTGGCGTTCTCGTTGGGCGTCATGCCGGTGAGGTTGTGGAAGGTCTGGCTCTCCGATATCGCAGAGTCGGGGCACGGCGCCGGACCGTTCATGGAGGTGAGCCCGTTGTCGATGAGGGTCGCTGCGCTGAGGATCTTCATCGTGGAGCCGGGTGCCACCTGGCCGAGGAACGCCGCGTTCCAGCCGTCCGTGCGGTTGTTGGCGACCGCCAGCACCTCGCCGGTGCTCGGTTTGACGGCGACCACGGACGACTCGTCGTACTGCTTGACCGCCTTCTCGGCCGCCGCCTGCACGCTCGCGCTGAGGGTCGTCGGCAGTCTGCCCGGCTTGCCCTTGGACAGGGTCAGCAGCGAGGTGTCGGCCGCCTCGCTCGCCGTGTGCCGGACGGCGAGTTCGACGCCGGGGGTGCCGCCGGCCTTGTCGCCGTAGCGGGCGCGCAGTTCGTCCAGGATCGGGCCCAGCGAGGGGTACTTCTCCTTCGTCAGGACGGTGCCGTCTCGGCCGACCGCCTCGATGGGCGGGTTCTCCGACTCCTCCGTGACGAGGGTGTCGCCGTCCTTCAGAGCGGGATGGACGACGGACGGCTTCCAGTCGACGAGCGCCCGCCCCGTCGTGACCCCGCGGACGACGGTGAGGCGGCTGTCGTACGCGAGCGGCTTGGACTTCCCGTCGTACGACACCGTTGCCTTCACCGAGAAGGGGACCGTACGGCCGCTCGCCCTGCCCGGCGTGATCTTCACGTCGGTGAGGTGCGCGTCCTGACCGAAGGACGTCAGCAGCGGCTCGGCCTCGGCCTCGTTGTTCGTGTACGACGCCGCCTTCGCGCCCTGCGCCTTCTCCCACGCGGCGAAGAACGCGCGTGTCGTCTCCTCGACCTCCGCGCTGCTGGGCGGCCCGGTCTCTGCGGCCTCCGGCCCGGCCGCGCCCGATCCGCCGTCGCCGTTCAGCGCGGACACGAAGTTGTAGGCGCCGTACCCGGCCCCTCCCACCATCACGACGAACACACCGCCGACGACGGCAGTCTTGACCCCCTTGCGCACGATGCGCTCCCTCCCCGTACTCGATCTCCGCACTCTAGGCGGGAGCTGTGAAGGACGGGGCGGGTGTTTCTCGGATTGTTAGACCGGTCGTCAGACCCAGGTGTCCAGCCACATCCGTGAACGCCAGTCGTCGATCGGGATCGCGGTGCCGGTGTACAGGGGCCAGAAGTAGATGAAGTTCCACGCGATCAGCAACACCAGCACGCCCGCACCCGTCGCTCCCGCCACCCGGCGGGTGTCGCTCGAGCGGGCCGGGCCGACCAGCGCGCCGGCCAGCATCGCCACCGCCAGACAGAGGAACGGCACGAAGACCACGGCGTAGAAGAAGAAGATCGTCCGCTCCTGGTACATGAACCAGGGCAGATAACCCGCCGCGATCCCGCAGGCGATCGCGCCCGCCCGCCAGTCGCGGCGGAAGAACCAGCGCCACAGGACGTACAGGAGCGCGAAGCAGGCCACCCACCACAGCATCGGCGTGCCCAGCGCCAGCACCTCGCGGGCGCACTTCTCGCCGGCGTCGACCGGGCAGCCGTCCTTGCCGGGGGCCGGCGACTCGTAGAAGTACGACACCGGGCGGCCGGTGACGAGCCAGCTCCACGGGTTCGACTGGTACGTGTGCGGCGAGGACAGGCCGACGTGGAACTCGTACACCTGGTGCTCGTAGTGCCACAGGCTGCGCCACCAGTCCGGGAAGAGCCACGACCAACTGCTCTCCTTGCCGTCGGTCGCCGCCCAGTTGCGGTAGTAGCCGCCGGAACCGTCGGTGGCGGAGAGGATCCAGCCGGTCCAGGAGACGATGTAGGTGGCGACGGCGACCGGCACCGTGCACAGGAACGCCCAGCCCAGGTCGCGCTTGAGCACGGCCGCGTACGGGTGGCGGGCGCCCGCGACCCGGCGCGAGCCGACGTCCCACAGCACCGCCATCACGCAGAACGCCGCCAGGATGTACAGGCCGTTCCACTTGGTGCCGATGGCCAGGCCCAGCATCAGACCCGCCGCCAGCCGCCAGGGGCGCCAGCCGATCCGCGTGTTCTCCGCCGTGTACGCGTCCGGGCGGACCCGGCCGTCGGCGTCCGCCGGGAGCGCGGCGGCCAGTTTCTCCCGCGCCTTGTCGCGGTCGATCAGCAGGCAGCCGAACGCCGCCAGCACGAAGAACATCAGCACGCCGTCGAGCAGCGCCGTACGGCTCATCACGAAGTGCAGGCCGTCCACCGCCATCAGCGCGCCCGCGAGACAGCCGAGGAACGTGGAGCGGAAGAGGCGGCGGCCGATGCGGCAGAGCAGCAGGACGGAGAGGGTGCCGAGGAGCGCCGTCATGAACCGCCAGCCGAACGGGGTGAACCCGAACATCAGCTCGCCGAGCCCGATGACGTACTTGCCGACCGGCGGATGCACGACATACGCCGCGTCCGTCGGGATCGGAACGTTTCCGTTCGAGGAGAGGATGAGGTCGTTGACGTTCTTGTCCCAGTTGACCTCAAACCCGCGGTGGACGATCGCCCACGCGTCCTTGGCGTAGTACGTCTCGTCGAATATCACCGCCTTCGGGTTGCCCAGGTTCCAGAACCGCAGCACGCCCGCGAACAGCGTCACCAGCAGCGGACCGCCCCAGCCGGACCAGCGGACGATCCGCTCGGCGAGCGTGTGCCGGATGCCGAGGCTCGCCCACAGCCGCGGGGAGGGCTCGGTGTACGGCGGCACCAGCCGGTCCCGGACATCGCCGCGGGATCCCGACGGCACATATCCGAAACGGCGCAGCCGCTGCTGCCACGAGGGCCGCTGCTCGTGGGGGGCCTGCTCCTGCCGGGTGTCCGTGGCGGACGCGGTACTGGTCACCGCGCCATCGTAGGGAACAGGTCTGTGGGAGTCCCGTGGACCGCTCCTGCGAGGATGGAAACGTGACTGGAACCCTTGTACTGGCAGGCACTCCCATCGGCGACATCGCGGACGCCCCGCCCCGGCTCGCCGAGGAACTGGCCGGGGCCGACGTGGTCGCCGCCGAGGACACCCGGCGGCTGCGGCGGCTCACCCAGGCGCTGGGTGTCACGCCCAAGGGGCGCGTCGTGTCGTACTTCGAGGGCAACGAGGCCGCCCGTACGCCGGAACTGGTCGAGGAACTGCTCGGCGGCGCGCGCGTGCTGCTGGTGACGGACGCCGGGATGCCGTCGGTGTCGGACCCGGGGTACCGGCTGGTCGCGGCGGCCGTGGAGAAGGACATCAAGGTCACGGCCGTGCCCGGTCCGTCCGCCGTACTCACCGCGCTCGCACTGTCCGGGCTGCCCGTGGACCGGTTCTGCTTCGAGGGGTTCCTGCCACGCAAGGCGGGCGAGCGGCTGTCGCGGCTGCGGGAGGTCTCCGGCGAGCGCCGGACGCTCGTCTACTTCGAGGCCCCGCATCGGCTCGACGACACGCTCGCAGCGATGGCCGAGGTGTTCGGGACGGAGCGACGGGCCGCCGTGTGCCGGGAGCTGACCAAGACGTACGAGGAGGTCAGACGGGGTTCGCTGGGGGAGCTCGCGGAATGGGCCGCGGAGGGGGTTCGGGGGGAGATCACCGTCGTGGTCGAGGGGGCGCCGGAGAAGGCCGAGGCTGTCGACGCGGAGGAGATGGTGCGGCGGGTGCGGGTGCGGGAGGAAGCCGGCGAGCGGCGTAAGGAGGCGATTGCTGCGGTGGCTGTGGAGGTGGGGGTGCCGAAGCGGGTTGTCTTCGACGCGGTGGTTGCTGCTAAGCGCCGTTGAGGGTCGGGGGTCGTGGCGGTCTGCGGGGTGTGGGTGGCTTGTCGCGCCCACGCGGCGGAGCCGCATATCGACACAGCCCCGCGCCCCTTCAGGGCGTTTTCCATGCGTCGGTAAAGGGGTCTGGGCGTTTGGGCAAGGTAGGGCCAAGTGCCGCTCAACACTGGGCAGATCTCGTGATTTCGCTGCCGGTGAGGAGTCCACTGGGTGGCGGGATGTAATCCGTCCCTCCAGCGGACAACAGGAGCTGGCAATGAGCGAGATCACAGGACAGACCGGCCTTCGTAACGGGGCGACCGCCGTGGTCGACGAGTCGTATTCCTTCGCCTGCATGCGCTGCGGGCACGGCTGGGAGCAGTCGTACGAGATCGAGCACCACACGGACGCGGAGGGCCGCGAGTTCGTGATGTACGTGGCGGACGGGCGGGTGGTGCCCTCGCCGCTGAGCCGGCCCACGTGCCGGAACTGCGACGGGCATGTGGTGCGCATCATGCGGGCCGGGCAGGTGTCGTCGGTGCGCGATGCGGCGCGTCGGGTCCCTCCGGCGAGGTCGGCCGAGGCGCCGACGGGTGAGCGGCACCGCCACTGGCATCTGTCGGATCTGCTGCACCCGTTCCAGCGCCGGGCGAGCTGAGACGGTCGGCGGCTCGGGGGAGGCGTGGCCCTTTCGTAGGATCGGGACATGCCTTCCCCCGCCGAAGCCCCGCCCCTGCCCGAACCCCTCCGGGTCCCGGTCGCCGACTCCCACACCCACCTCGACATGCAGTCCGGCACGGTGGAGGAGGGTCTCGCCAAGGCCGCGTCGGTCGGTGTGACGACGGTGGTGCAGGTGGGGTGCGACGTGAACGGCTCCCGGTGGGCGGCCGAGACGGCGGCGGCGTACGAGAACGTCCACGCGGCCGTCGCGCTGCATCCCAACGAGGCCCCGCGCATCGTCCACGGGGATCCTGACGGCTGGTCGCGGCAGGGGGCGCGCGAGCCGGGCGGTGACGCCGGGCTCGACGAGGCGCTCGCCGAGATCGACCGGCTGGCCGCGCTGCCGCAGGTGAAGGCCGTCGGGGAGACGGGGCTGGACTACTTCCGCACCGGCCCGGAGGGCAAGGAGGCGCAGGAGCGGTCCTTCCGCGCCCATGTCGAGATCGCCAAGCGGCACGGCAAGGCGCTGGTCATCCACGACCGCGAGGCTCATGCGGATGTGCTGCGGGTCCTGAAGGAGGAGGGCGCGCCCGATCGGACCGTCTTCCACTGCTACTCCGGTGACGCGGAGATGGCGGAGCTGTGCGCCCGCGCCGGTTACTACATGTCCTTCGCCGGAAACGTCACCTTCAAGAACGCCCAGAACCTGCGAGACGCGCTCGCCGTGGCCCCGCTGGAGCTGGTGCTGGTGGAGACCGACGCGCCCTTCCTGACGCCGGCGCCGTACCGCGGACGGCCCAACGCCCCGTATCTCGTTCCGGTCACGGTGCGCGCGATGGCCGCCGTGCGCGGCATCGACGAGGACGCGCTGGCGACGGCCCTCGGCGCGAACACGGCGCGTGCCTTCGGTTACTGACCCATAACGCACCACGCTGTGTAGTCGCGTCGTTTTGGAGAGTGGCGAACGCTCGGCTAGGTTCTGGGGGCCCGATCCGGACCCCTCCGGCCCCTGGAGCGTGTCGGCGTGAGCAACTCGCAGTTCGAGACGTACAAGCCATATGAACCGTATGAGTCATACGAGCCATATGAGACTTACGAGGCATATGGCGCCTATGAGTCATCGGCGTACGCCGGTTTTGATGTGCACAGTGCGCCGACGCTGGCGTATGGCGCCACGTATGACACATACGACACGTGCGACACAGACGATGACACGTACCGGCCCGCTTACGAGAGGCCCGATCCTGTGCTGCCCCGGCAGGGCGGGTCGCGCGCCGGAGTGGAGCGGCGGGGTGCGCGCCGACGCAGAGGGCGGTACGCCGAGCGCGCGGACGGCTCCGTGCGCCGTCTGCTCCCGCAGGCACTGGTCGTCGCCTTCCTCGCCGGTGGCACCACTGCGTTCGTCGCCGAGGACAAGGCCGTCGAGCTCAGCGTCGACGGCGAACCGCGCCGGCTGCACACCTTCGCCGACGATGTGACCGAGCTGCTCGCGGAGGAGGGCGTGGAGGTGGGGGCGCACGACGTGGTCACACCCGCCCCCGGCACGGAACTCGCCAACGGCGACGAGATCGCCGTGCACTACGGGCGCCCCGTCCGGCTCACCCTCGACGGCGAACGGCGCGAGGTGTGGACGACGGCGCGCACGGTGGAAGGGGCGCTCAAGCAGCTGGGGGTGCGTGCGGAGGGCGCGTACCTGTCCGCCTCGCGCTCCCGGCGTATCGGGCGTGCGGGCCTCACGCTCGACGTGCGCACCGAGCGGTCCGTGACGATCATGGCGGACGGCCGCGCCCGCACCATCCGCACCAACGCCGCCACCGTGGGCGAGGCCGTCGACGAGGCCGGGATCACCCTGCACGGCCAGGACACCACCTCCGTCCCGGCCGACAGCTTCCCGCGCGACGGGCAGACGGTCAGCGTGCTGCGGATCACCGCCACGAGGGAGGTGATCGAGGAGCAGATCCCGTTCCAGGTGCGGCGGATCGAGGATCCGACGGTTTTCCGGGGCACGGAGGTCATCGAGCGGGCCGGGCAGCCGGGCCTGCGCCGGGTCACGTACTCCGTGCGCAGCGTGAACGGGGTCCGGCAGAAGCCGCGGCGGATCGGCTCCGAGGTCGTGCGCGAGCCGACCACGCAGGTGGTGAAGGTGGGGACGCAGCCGTTGCCGACGTCCGTGCAGAGCGCCGACCACCTCAACTGGCAGGGCCTCGCGGCATGCGAGTCCGGCGGCCGCCCCGGCGCGGTCGACGCCTCGGGAACGTACGGCGGCCTCTACCAGTTCGACGCCCACACCTGGCGCAGCCTGGGCGGCACCGGCCGCCCCCAGGACGCACCGGCCACCGAACAAACCCTCCGAGCAAAGAAGCTCTACGTACGCCGAGGCACGGCCCCCTGGCCACACTGCGGGTCGCGGCTGCACACGTGACGCGACGCACGCAGCTACGAACGCCGGACAACCGAAGAACCCCGCCACCAACCGCCCCGTACCCTTGTCCCCGTGACCAGCCCCACCCCCGACGCCCTCCTGGGCCCCGCCGACATCCGTGACCTGGCGGAAGCCCTCGGCGTACGCCCCACCAAACAGCGCGGCCAGAACTTCGTCATCGACGCCAACACGGTCCGCCGTATCGTCCGCACCGCGGACGTCCGCCCCGACGACGTGGTCGTGGAGGTCGGCCCGGGACTCGGCTCGCTCACCCTCGCCCTGCTCGAGGTCGCCGATCGTGTCACCGCCGTGGAGATCGACGACGTACTCGCCGCAGCACTGCCCGCGACGATCGCGGCCCGCATGCCGGACCGAGCGGAGCGCTTCGCGCTGGTGCACTCCGACGCGATGCACGTGACCGAGCTGCCGGGCCCGCCCCCGACCGCGCTGGTCGCCAACCTTCCCTACAACGTCGCCGTGCCCGTCCTGCTGCACATGCTGGACACCTTCCCGAGCATCGAGCGCACCCTCGTGATGGTGCAGGCCGAGGTCGCCGACCGGCTCGCCGCGGCGCCCGGCTCGAAGGTGTACGGCGTGCCGTCCGTGAAGGCGAACTGGTACGCCGAGGTCAAGCGGGCCGGCGCCATCGGCCGTAACGTCTTCTGGCCCGCGCCCAACGTCGACAGCGGGCTCGTCTCGCTCACCCGCCGCCCCGAGCCGCTGAAGACCACCGCCACGAAGCGCGAGGTCTTCGCCGTGATCGACGCGGCGTTCGCCCAGCGCCGCAAGACCCTGCGGGCCGCGCTCGCGGGGTGGGCCGGTTCGGCGGCGACCGCCGAGGCGGCGCTCGTCGCGGCCGGGGTCTCGCCGCAGGCGCGTGGCGAGGCGCTGACCGTCGAGGAGTTCGCCCGTATCGCGGAGCACAAGGAAGCCGGCGCCCAGCACAAGGAGTCCGAGTAAGTGAGCGCGAGCGTCACCGTACGCGTCCCCGCCAAGGTCAACGTCCAGCTCGCGGTCGGCGCCGCCCGCCCCGACGGCTTCCATGACCTGGCCAACGTCTTCCTGGCGGTCGGGCTGTACGACGAGGTCACGGTCACCGCGGCCGACGAGCTCCGCGTCACCTGCGACGGCCCGGACGCCGACCAGGTCCCCCTGGACCGTACGAACCTCGCGGCCCGCGCGGCCGAAGCCCTCGCCGAGCGGTACGGCCGCACCCCCGACGTGCACATCCACATCGCCAAGGACATCCCCGTCGCCGGCGGCATGGCGGGCGGCAGCGCGGACGGCGCGGGTGCGCTGCTGGCCTGTGACGCGTTGTGGGGCACGGGCGCCTCCCGTGACGAACTGCTCGACATCTGCGCCGAGTTGGGCAGCGATGTGCCGTTCAGCCTGGTCGGCGGGGCGGCGCTCGGTACGGGACGCGGCGAGAAGCTGACCACGCTCGAAGTCGGCGGCACCTTCCACTGGGTGTTCGCGATGGCGGACCGAGGGCTGTCGACCCCGGCGGTCTTCCGGGAGTTCGACCGGCTCGGCGAGGGCACGGACATCCCCGAGCCGCTCGCCTCCCAGGCGCTCCTGGACGCCCTGGCCAAGGGTGACCCGGACGCGCTCGCCGCGGCCGTCTCCAACGACCTCCAGCCGGCCGCCCTCTCGCTGTTCCCAGAGCTCGCCGACACCCTCGCGGCCGGCCGCGCCGCCGGCGCCCTCACCGCGCTGGTCTCCGGCTCCGGTCCGACGACCGCGTTCCTCGCCCGCGACCCCGAGTCCGCGGCGAAGGTGGCCGAGGCGCTGCGCGCGTCGGGGACGTGCCGGACGGTGCGTACGGCTTCGGGGCCGGCGCCGGGGGCGACGGTGATCGGCTGACCGCGGCGGCGAGAGCTCGACATCCTCCTTCCCTCACCCGATCTCCACGAGAACTTGGGGTAGTTGTGGTGCTGGTGGGGCAGGCGGGGCCACTAGATTTTCTTGAAGGTTGGATGAATCCACCCCCTCCTCCCACCGCAAGAAGAGGCACCTGTCCCGCCGTGGCGTGATCGGCGCCGCCGGTGCCGTGGCCGCCGGGGCCGCGCTCACCCCCGTGGTCTTCGCGGCCGGCGAGTCCGACGACGCCACCACCACGGACGCCGGGACGAAGCCGGAGACCTTCCCGGCCACCCGCTCCGCCGCCGCCACCGGCACCGGAACCGCCACCACCGCCTTCGCCGCCTCCTACGTCGCCGTCCGCTGGAAGGGCACCACGGACGGCGCCGGGATCCGTTTCGGCGACGGTGCCTGGCAGCCCCTGACCGCCGGCTGCGCGACCGTCGAGGACGGCGGTACGGCGCTCGTCGCGGCCGACGCGGCCAGGTCGTACGAAGTGAAGGCGCCGGACGGAGCGACCGCTGTGCACTCGCTCGCGATCGACACCACCGACGGACCGGACCGCACCTTCAAGGTGCCGTCCGGGCCCACGCGCATGCGGGGCGTGCGGTATCTGTCCCGCCCGGCGTGGGGCGCCGACGAGTCGCTGCGCCACAAGGACGGCCAGGTCGACTCGCCCGAGCAGTACTACCCGTTGCAGACGATCACGGTCCACCACACGGCCACGCCCAATGCGGACCCGGACCCGGCGGCCACCGTCCGGGGTATCTACGAGTTCCACGCCGTCACCAACGACTGGGGCGACATCGGCTACCACTTCCTCATCGACGAGGCGGGCGTCATCTACGAGGGCCGCTACTCCGGCGACGACGGCCTGCCCGCCTTCGACCCGGACGGCAACCTCGTCACCGCCTTCCACACCGCCGGCTACAACTCCGGCAACCTCGGCATCGCCCTCCTCGGCACGCCGGCCGACCAGGGCCCCACGGACGCCGCGAAGGCCTCCCTGACCCGGCTGATCAAGGTGATCGCCCGCTTCAAGGGCCTGGACCCGCAGGCGAAGGTCACCTTCGTCAACCCGGTCAACGGCGTGACCAAGGACGTGCCCGTGGTGAGCGGTCACCGCGACTGGCTGGAGACCGACTGCCCCGGGCAGACGATGTACGACCTGCTCGCCGAGGTCCGCGCGGCAGCGGCACCTCGCTGACCTGCGCGTATCGGTCACCTCCCGGCGCGGACTACGCTGGGAGGCTGACCGATCCCCGCGAGCAGGAGCGAAATGGCCGTCAATCTGGTCAATGTCGAGAACGTCAGCAAGGTGTACGGCACCCGCGCCCTTCTCGACGGCATCTCCCTGGGCGTCTCGGAAGGGGACCGCATCGGCGTCGTCGGCCGCAACGGCGACGGCAAGACCACGCTGATCCGGATGCTCGCCAAGCTGGAGCAGGCCGACACCGGCCGGGTCACCCACTCCGGCGGCCTGCGCATGGGCGTGCTCACCCAGCACGACTCCCTCGACCCCGAGGCCACCGTCCGCCACGAGGTGATCGGCGACATGGCCGACCACGAGTGGGCGGGCAACGCCAAGATCAGGGACGTGCTCACCGGTCTGTTCGGCGGGCTCGACCTGCCGGGGTTCCCGAAGGGCCTCGACACGGTCATCGGGCCGCTCTCCGGTGGCGAGCGGCGGCGTATCGCGCTCGCCAAGCTGCTCATCGACGAGCAGGACCTGATCGTCCTCGACGAGCCCACCAACCACCTCGACGTCGAGGGCATCTCCTGGCTGGCGCAGCACCTGCGCGAGCGCCGCTCGGCCCTGGTCTGCGTCACCCACGACCGCTGGTTCCTCGACCAGGTCTGCACCCGCATGTGGGACGTCCAGCGCGGGGCGGTGTACGAGTACGAGGGCGGCTACTCCGACTACGTCTTCGCCCGCGCCGAGCGCGAGCGGATCGCCGCGACCGAGGAGGTCAAGCGGCAGAACCTGGTCCGCAAGGAGCTGGCCTGGCTGCGCCGCGGCGCCCCCGCCCGTACGTCCAAGCCGCGCTTCCGCGTCGAGGCCGCCAACGAGCTGATCAAGGACGTACCACCGCCCCGGGACAGCTCCGAGCTGATGAAGTTCGCCTCCTCCCGGCTCGGCAGGACGGTCTTCGACCTGGAGGACATCACCGTCCAGGCCGGTCCCAAGGTGCTGCTCAAGCACGTCACCTGGCACCTCGGCCCCGGCGACCGCATCGGCCTCGTCGGCGTCAACGGCGCCGGCAAGACCTCCCTGCTGCGCGCCATGGCCGACGCGGCGCAGACGGAGGGCGAGGCGCAGCCGGCGGGCGGGCGGATCGCCGTGGGCAAGACGGTCAAGCTCGCGTACCTGTCGCAGGAGGTCGCCGAGCTCGACCCGAACTGGCGGGTCCTGGAAGCCGTCCAGCGGGTGCGCGAGCGCGTCGACCTCGGCAAGGGACGCGAGATGACCGCGGGCCAGCTGTGCGAGACGTTCGGCTTCAACAAGGAGAAGCAGTGGACGCCGGTCGGCGACCTGTCCGGCGGTGAGCGCCGCCGCCTCCAGCTGCTGCGCCTGCTCATGGACGAGCCCAACGTCCTCTTCCTCGACGAGCCGACCAACGACCTCGACATCGAGACCCTCACCCAGCTCGAGGACGTCCTCGACGGCTGGCCCGGCTCGATGATCGTCATCTCCCACGACCGGTTCTTCATCGAGCGCACCACCGACCGCGTGTACGCCCTCCTCGGCGACGGCACGCTGCGGATGCTGCCGCGCGGCATCGACGAGTACCTGGAGCGGCGCCGGAAGATGGAGGAGGCGGCCGCCGCGTCCGCCCCGGCCGCCCCCGCGAAGCCGGCCGCCGAGAAGAGTGCCGCCGACCAGCGTGCCGCCAAGAAGGAGCTCCAGAAGATCGAGCGGCAGCTGGACCGGATCTCCGAGAAGGAGACCAAGCTGCACGCCCAAATCGCTGAAAACGCAACGGACTTCGCAAAGGTGGCCGAACTCGACGCCGAGCTGCGGCAGTTGACGGGGGAGCGCGAGGAGCTGGAGCTGCGCTGGCTCGAACTCGCCGAGGACGCCTGAGCTCTGCGCGCGGGGCGCGCACGCCTCGTGAAGGGGGCGTGAAGGCGCGTAACGAGGGCATCACGGGCCGGTCCTCCCTTGGGAACAGGGGAGGATCCGGCCCCGTGTCGTGTCGGTCCCGGGTGATAGAAAGGCCGTCTGAGAGCCGTCTGAGAAGCATGGATGTGGCGGAAACACAGCGCCACCGGGCGCGGGCCACATCGGTCACATGCTCATCAGCCACAAGGGGGAACCGCTGATGACCCAGCCGCCCAACCCGCCGCCGAACGGCGGCTTCGGCGCGCCACAGGACCCGCCGCCGGGCGGCTTCGGCGCACCGCAGGACCCGCGGCAGGGCACACCCCCTCCGCCCGCCCAGCCGCCCCAGACGCCGCCGCCCCCGCAGGGCGCCCCGCAGCCGGGTTACGGCTATCCGCAGCAGCAGCCCGGCCCGTACGCCCAGCCGGGCCCGTACGGCACCCCCGGCCCCTACGGGCAGCCGAACGCACAGGGCCCGTACGGCCAGCCGCAGCAGCCCGGCCCGTACGGCCCGCAGCCCGGCTACGGCTACCCGCAGTCTCAGTACCCCGGCGGCCCAGGCACCCCGCCGCCCGGCTCCGGCTCGCGCAACCCCTTCAAGGGCCGGCCCGCCCTGGTGATCGGTGCCGCGGTGGCGGCGCTGCTCGTCATCGGCGGCACCGTGTTCGCGGTGACCAGCGGCGGTGACGACGACGGGAAGAAGAAGCCGGTCGCCGGGCCGAGCGACGACGCCGAGCCCACCGCCTCCGACGACCCGGTCAACCCCGGGGACGGAAGCGGTGACGGCGGCGAGGACCCGGAGGACCTCAACGCGGGCCGCCAGGCGGGCGAGGCGAAGGTGCTCTGGTACAAGGAGGCGCCCGACGCGCCCGGTTCCGGCGCTGACGCCCCCGGCATGTGGATCACCGACAAGACGGCGGTGAAGGCGGCGTACAAGCAGCTCCTCGCCTTCGACGTCGGTGACGGCAACCCCACTTGGGACCCCATCACCTTCCCGCAGAAGATCTGCGCGGTCACCCCGCAGAAGACGGCCGACGACAAGATCGTCGTGGCGTACATGAACGGCGCCAGCGACCGCGCCAAGTGCAACCAGATCCAGCAGGTCGACCTCAACACCGGCGCGAAGGGCTGGAGCGGCGAGGTCGCCGACGGCGCGCTGTTCGACAGTGCACTCACCATCGAGCTGTCGCTGACCGGCAACACGCTGATGGTGGGCCGCTCGCAGTCCGGCACGGCGTACGACATGGCCAGCGGCAAAAAGCTGTTCGACAAGAAGAAGTACGGCGACGCCTGCTTCCCGACCGCGTTCGCGGGCGGCAGCCGGCTGATCTCCGTCGCGTCCTGCGGTGCGGCCACGTCGAACGAGCACGACGAGATCCAGGAGCTGGAACCGCGCACCGGCCGGGTCCTGTGGACCCAGAAGTTCGACAAGGGCTGGCGGGTCGCCCGCACCTACTCCGTGGACCCGCTGGTCGTCTACAGCACCAACGACGACAAGGACGACTGGAACATCTCCACGCTCGACGCCAAGGGCGGGTTTCGCTCCCAGGTCGGCGTCGACGAGGACTTCGCCCCCGAGTGCGGCTGGTCCGTCCTCCAGCGCGACCTGACCGGCTGCGTGGGCGCCGCCGCCGACGCGAACACGCTCTACCTGCCCACCGAGGCCACCGGCGGCGCCAACGAGATCGTCGCGATCAACCTCGCCAACGGCAAGGAGAAGTGGCGCGTCAAGTCCCCCGCGGACGAGTCGATGCTGCCGCTGAAGATCGAGGGCGGCAAGCTCATCGCCTACGTCGAGGCGTCGTACGACGCCGGCGGCCAGATCGTGTCCATCCCGACGACCGGCAGCAGCCACAAGCCGGCGAAGCTCCTGCAGAACCCCGCCGGCGCAGCGGACGTCGAGGACAGCTTCTTCTCGCGGGACATCGACTGGGTGGACGGCCGTTTCTACCTCTCCTCCACGCGCCTGTCCGGCGACGACGAGGCGAAGGAGAAGCTGATGCTCGCCTACGGCAAGTGACGCGCTCCCCCGACTTCCTCCGTCCCCGTATCTCCGAGGTACCCACGTCATGACCCAGCCGCCGCCCCCGCCGCCCAACCAGCCCCCGCAGGGGGGAGGTTACGGCGCTCCGCAGTCCCCGCAGGGCCAGCCCCCGCAGCAGCCGCCCGGCTTCGGCGCGCCCCAGTCCCCGCAGACGCCCCCGCCGCCGGCCCAGCAGCCCGCGCAGCCCCCGCAGGGACAGCCCGGCTACGGCTACCCGCAGGCGCCCGCCGCCGCACCGCAGCCGCCTCAGGGCCCGCCGCAGCCCCCGCAGGGCACTCCGCCCCCCGGCTACGGCTATCCCGGCCAGCAGCCGAGCCCGTACGGCTACCCGGGCCAGCAGCCGAACCCGTACGGCCAGCAGCCCGGTTACGGCTACCCGCAGCAGACCGTGCCGATGCACCCGCAGGCCGGGGGCGGCCGGAAGCCGAACGCGCAGCTGCTCATCATCGTCGCGGCCGTCGTCGCGATCGCCGTGATCATCGGCGGCGGCGTCTGGTACGCGAACTCCTCCGGCGACAAGGGCAAGGACGACACCGCGAGCTCCAGCGGCGGCACCGGCGGCGACGACAAGGGCGGCACCTCCTCCAAGGGTTCAGAGAAGGTGCCGTCCGACCCGAACTCCAAGGTGCTGTTCCAGATCCCGCAGCCGGAGGTCGCCGAGGACGAGAGCGTCGTGGTCGAGGGCTCCTGGCTCACCGACAAGGTGTACGCCAAGAGCGGCGTCGCCGAGATCGTCGGCTACGACCCCGACAAGGGCACCAAGCTGTGGACGATCCCGCTGCCAGGCCCGGTCTGCGAGGCCAGCCAGCACGTCTCCCAGGACAACAGGACGGCCATCCTCTTCCAGCCGAAGATGCCCGCCAAGGACTCCTTCGAGGGGTGCAGCCAGGTCGCGGCGATCGACCTCGACACGGGCAAGAAGCTGTGGACGAAGACCGCCACCTCCGGTGACCAGCCGATCAGCTTCGACAACGTCACCGTCAGCGCGAACACGGTCGCCGTCGGAAGCAGCAGCGGCGGTGCCGCCTTCGACCTCGCCACCGGCGACGCGCTGTGGACGCCGAAGCCGGCGGACACCTGCTACGACTCCGGGTACGGCGGCGGCGCCAAGCTCGTCGCCGTGCGCAAGTGCGGTTCGTACGACGCGCGCGAGCTGCACATCCAGACCATCGACCCGAAGTCCGGGAAGGTCATCTCCGAGTACAAGATGGCCAGGGGCATCGAGTACGCCAGCGTCGTGTCGACCGACCCGCTGGTCGTCGCGGCCGACGTGGGCGACTCCGCGGGCGACGGCAGCGGCATCTCGGACTTCTTCTCCATCGACAACAAGACCGGCAAGCTGCTCACCCGTATCTCCGCGCCGGGCGACATCTACGCAGCCGACTGCGAGGGCATCACCCGGATCGAGGACTGCTCCGGGGTGGCGATCGGCAACGACCGGCTGTACCTGCCGACCGAAGAGGGTGACGGCTCCGGCGAGTACGGCAGGACCAACGAGATCGTCGTCTTCGACCTGGCCACCGGCAAGCAGACCGGCCAGCGCGCCGACGCAGGCGACGGTTACACGATCACGCCGCTGCGTATGGACGGCGGCAACGTGATCGCGTACAAGCGCGGGCCCTACGACAAGGGCGGTCAGGTCGTGTCCATCGACGGCAGCACCTTCAAGGAGACGAAGCTGCTGGAGAACCCCTCCACGGAGTCGGTGCTGGACGTGGAGCGGAGCATGTTGCCCGACTCCGCGGAGATCCTGTACGGGCAGGGCCGGCTGTTCATGTCGGACGTCTACGCGAGCGACTTTGGCAGTGCCGGTGACGAGGTGGAGTACCTGGTGATCGCATTCGGCGCCAAGTGATCGTTGCTCGTGCCGACGTTGCGGCCCCGTCCCTGCTCAGGGGCGGGGCCGTGCGCGTACCGCTCAACACCCTCGAATGAGAGGAATTTCGGCGATCCGGGGCACTTCTCACCAGTAGGGGCAGCGCAACGTCGAACAAGCGTGTAGCTTCCGGGGGCATGAAGGGCGCAGTGCCGGGGGGCCTGCGTGCCTGGGGTCTGTCCGTGGGGACCTGTGGGCATCCATAGTGGGCGTCCACTGGGGGGACTGGGGGGTTCGATGGGAGTGCGGCTCATGGTGGTCGACGACCACCGATTGCTCGCCGAGGCACTGGCCTCGGCACTGAAGCTGCGGGGACATCGGGTGCTGGCCGCGGCGGCGCCGACCGCGGGGGCGGCGGAGCTGGTGATCGCCCGGGCGCCGGAGGTGTGCCTGCTGGGGACGGCGACCCCGGCCGATCCGGGGGCATTTGACCCGGTGGTACGGATCAAGCGGGAGCGGCCGCAGGTGGCGGTCCTGGTGCTGGGCCCGGTACCGAGCCCGCGCGGAATCGCCGCGGCCTTCGCGGCGGGCGCGTCCGGCTACGTCCGTCACGACGAGCGCATAGAGGGCGTCGAGCGGGCGATCATGAAGGCGAGGGGAGGCGAGGCGGCCGTCGCGCCGCAGCTCCTCCAGGGGGCGTTCAGCGAACTGCTCAACCCCGCGGCCCAGCCCGACGACGAGGGCCAGCGGCTGCTGCAGATGCTCACGCCAAGGGAGATCGAGGTCCTGGTCCGCGTGGCCGACGGCGAGGACACCCGCCTGATCGCCGCGGGCATGGGCATCGCCCCATCGACGGCGCGCACCCACGTCCAACGAGTCCTGATGAAACTCGGAGTCGGTTCCCGCCTGGAGGCCGCAGCCCTCGCAGCCCGCACCGGCCTGCTGGACCGAGCGGGTCCACTGCACAACACCACACGGCCGGACAGCGAGACGGGGCCGGGCTCCTAGCGAACCCCAGCCCCGTTCACCGGCGTCGGCTCAGCCGAAGGACAGCTTCGTCGTCTTCCAGTCGCTGGACGCGCTGATGACCTCGGCCCGCGTGCCGATGACCGACGTCCCGCCCTTGTAGAAGTAGATGGCGCCGTCACTCCGCAGTGACCACAGGTCGGGGATGCCGTCGCGGGTGACGTCCGGAGTACCACGGAGGTGGGTGACGGGGGCGGTCGTCGTGTCCCAGCCCTCGGCGTAGACCTCGTCGGCACCTGTCCTGGAAGCGGCGGCCGTCGCCAAGGAGGCGATCGTCGCGCCGCCCGCGCTGTCCCGGACGCCGTAGCGCAGGTACAGACGGCTGGAGGCTTCGGAGCGCCACAGCAGGTCGGGCGCGCCGTCGGCGTCGTGGTCGCCGACCGAGACGAGGTCGCGGTCGGCCCACGCGGTCGAGGCGATCTTGGTGACGGTCAGGAAGGTGCCGCCGGTGTAGCCCTCGAAGGCCCACATTTCGCCGCCGGTGGCGGTGGCGAACAGATCGGCGCGGCCGTCGAGGTCGTAGTCGCCCACGATGATCTGGTCGAAGGTCGCCGGGTCGGGCGAGCCGGACGGCAGCCGCAGCGTCAGGCGCTGGGCGATGTCGACGCTGCCGTAGCCGTCGCCGGGGTAGGCGTACAGCTTGCCGTCGGGCATCCGGGCGAAGACGTCGCCGATGCCGTCGGCGCTGATGGCGTCGCCGCCGTGGGTGACCAGCGCGGGCTTGCCGTCGGAGCCCATCCAGTAGCCGGGCAGGTGGTCCTCGCCGTCCTTGTCCGGGTCGGTCAGCAGGCCGATGCCGCCCTCGTGGGCCGCGGACAGCGAGGCGTGCAGGTCGCCGGCGGAGGTGGACGGGTACATCCAGAGATTTCCGGCCGAGCTGATGGCGAGCAGGTCGGGGACCGTGTCGCCGGTCATGTCGCCCGCTGCGTCGGCGCTGTCGCGCGGCGTGACGTAGAACAGGTACTTCGTGCCCAGCGAGGGGTTGCCGGCGCTGTCCACGGCCCGCACGTACAGCACGTTGGGTCCGGCCATCGGCGGCGACAGCGACACGGACGTCGACGCGCCCGCGGTGACGTTCTTGCCGCTCGCGTAGGTCGTGGTGTTGAAGGACCACTCGTACCGAGTGACGTCGGTGTCCTCGTCGGGCGCGAAGGTGAAACTGCCGGACAGGCCGAACTTCACCGTGGACCAGACCGAACCGTCGTCATCGGCCGCCGGGAAGGTGGTGGACGACACGAGCGGCTCATTGGGCTTGCTGCTGTCGAAGATGAACCGGCACACCTTCGGGTCGGTCGTCGGAGCGTACGCCGAGGCGGCCCCGCTGGAATCGATCGCGCGCACGCGCCAGGAGTACGTCCAGCCGTTGGTGAACTTGTCCTTGGTGATCGTGGCCGACGCCTTGCCGGTGCTGGTCACGGTGACGTTCTTGTCGAGGATCTTGTTGTCGCCGTCCCCGGTGTGCCACAGCTCGAAATCCAGGTACTGCAGGTCCTGCCGGGTGGAGGTGTCGTCCGGGTCGGAGGAGACCGCCGACAGCGTCACGTCGCGCTTGCCGATGTGGATGTACGGCGTCGTCTTGTCGCAGACGCTGCCGGGGGACTGGATCGCCGAACTCGGCGTCTTCGGCTTGCGGTTGTAGATGAGGGTCAGCTTGGGAGCGCTGTCGCCCTCAGCGCGGAACTTCTTCCAGGAGTACGCCGAGTCCTCGGTGGTGGCGCGCAGCCCGATCGTCATCGAGTACCAGCCGCCGTCGGCCGCGTCCTGGGCGACCGACTTGGCGTCGTACGAGACATAGGCGTCAGGGCAGGACGAGTTGTAGCCGTGCGCGAAGGACTTGGTGCCGATCTCCGTCTTCCAGTCCGGCTGGTTGTTCCAGGTGGTCTTGGAGGAGATGCCGCCCGTCAACCACACCTGCATCTCGCGCGAGGAGCATGACCAGGAGTACGTCTCGCGCAGCTTGATGGAGGCCGAGGAGACGTGGGCTCCCTTGATGTTGGTGGACCAGCCGAGATTGAAGAAGGAGCGGGACAGGCCCCAGGTCGTCGACTCGAAGCCGACGCGCGCCTCGGTGGTGCCGCTGTTGTAGTTGGCGCCGTCGTAGAAGCTGGAGCTGGGGTACTTCTTGTACGCAGTCGTCCAGTGCTTGGTCTTGCCGTAGATCGTGGGGTCGATGAAGACCGGGTAGACGGTGTCCTCGGCGGTCAGCAGCTTGGTGTCCGGGACGATGGACAGGTTGGTGGTGGTGGCGCCGGGCGCGCTCAACTCGGCGTCGGCGACGGCCATGTGGGTGCCGGGGTCGGGGCCGGCGAGGCCGGGAAGGGCGAACACCTCGGTGTCGCTGAGGGCGGTCCGGACGGCCTTCCCGTACGACCCCTTGCGGAACACGGCGCTGCCGACGCGCCCTGCCTTCTTCCGGTAGGCGGCGGGATCGACGCTGCCGGTGGCCGAGGTCTCCGGCGACGCCTCCTCGCTCGGCGCGGCGGTGTCCGTACCGTCGTCCGGCGCGGCACTCTCCTCGCCGACCGGGGCGCCAGGCTCCTCCGAGTACGAAGGCGTGGGCTCCGCGGCCTCCTCGGTGGGTTCCGGGTCGGCTCCCTCGGTGACGGCGTACTCGCCCGCCGAGTCCCACATGTACGGTGTGGGGGATACGGCGATCTCCTCACCGTCGCGGTCACGGCCGACGACGACCTTGGTGACCGGGTCGAGGTGGAAGGTCAGGTCCGGGGACGACAGTCCGTAGGACAGCGAGGTGAGCGCCGGGTCGGCCGCGGCGGCCGCGCTGTGCACGATGAGCACCTGGCTGAAGCCGCTCGCCTGTGCGGTCAGCATCAGGTCGACACCGTCGAGGACATTGCGGTACAGGGCACTCGATCCACTGATCACCGGCTCCGGAACGGTGCCCGGCCAACTCAGAGTCACTTCGTGCCCGTTGCTGGTGAGCGTCGCCAACGCGGTGTAGTCCGCAGCCTCGTCGGCGACCTGGAGGGCACGCCCACTCGCGCCGACGGTGAACACGGCCGGCTTGACCGTCGTAGCACCGTCCGAGGCGGAAGCGCCGCTGCCGCCTGCCGAGAACACCACGGGGTCGACGGCCGCCCTGGCCGCCCACCCTTCGTCGGTCCGCGCGAGCCGGGTGTCGATCGGCTTCCATGTCCCGTTGACCTTCGCCCTGATGGGCGCTGCGTGGGCGACCAGTTCGAAGCTGCCGTCGGGCCGCGCATACGTCGTGGACGTCGCGTCGCGCAGGGCGGTCACCTCGACCCGCTTGCCGGTGGAGACGGCGCGAGTCTGTGCGGTGTCCTGGTCCAGCGGGCCGGAGGCCTTCTTCGTCCCGGAGGAGCCGGAGGGGCCGGAGGCGTCCCGGTCGTCGAGCAGTGGCACGGTGAGCAGCCCGAGGCCGAGCGCGCCGGCGACTACTGCGGCCACCCCCGCTCGACCGCGCCCGGATCCGGGCAGGCCGAAGCGACGACGTTCCATGGGCTTACGTCCTCTCCCCCAGAAATTCCGGAGAACCCGGAGTTCTTTGAGTCCCCTGTGTCGCGTCCCGGGCGCGCGTCGGTGCGGCCAGGAAAAGCGAGCACAGAGCATGACCGATGCCGGGGAATTGCGCCACATCGCTCATTTCCCTTTGCCGTTCCGTGACCTGAAGCGGGGAGCCGCCGGGCCTGCCCACTCGTCTCGAATATGGGGCTGAACTGTCACTTCGCTTCCCGGTCACCTCATGTCAAAAGATCACGATTCACCCATAGTTTGCGCTCCGTTTGGCGTGATCTTGGCTGAAAATGGCCCTTCTAAAATCCTTTGGGAAAGCTGCGGGAATTCGTTCCGTGAGCTAAATCACCAGTGTTCACTTTCTGTGAAGATGTGCCCCAGCATTCGTGCTCTCAATTGACGGAACTGTGTGCGCGGGGGCTGCCGCTGTGAGGGGATCGCTGTCTTGGAGCGGCAGACGGGGACGTGTGCTGACGCGTGCTGAGCGCCGCAGACGGACGCGGATGCGTACCGGGGTCATCGGTTCGCTCGTGGTGGCGCTGGTGGTGGGCATCGCGCCGGCCGCCTCCGCGCTGCCGCCGGGTGACGACCGCAGCGGTGTCGACCTGGTCGATCTGCCCCCTGCTGATGAGGCCTCGGGCGAGAACGGTGGCAAGCTCGCCGAGTTGACGACCAGTGAGGCCGAGCAGCCGGTCGAGTACGAGCCGACCCAGGTCACCGCCCCTGAGGGCGGCACGGTGGCGAAGGACCTCACGGGGCTCACCCCTGGTCAGCTGGTGCCGATCACCAGCTCGGACGGCGCCACCGCCCTGCCCGTCGAGGTCGGCGCCCCCGCGGACGCCACCGCGACAGAGGCGGCCGCCCTGGAGGGCCAGTGGCAGGTCTCTCTCGCGAGCCAGGCCGAACTCGCCACCACCGCCATCGAGGGCGTGGCGCTGACGGTCACCCCGCCCGCAACGGCCAACGGTGACGCGGTCGTCGCCCTTGACTACACCGACTTCTCCGAGCTGTACGGCGCCAACTGGGCGGACCGCCTGTCCTTCGTGCAGTACCCGGCGTGCTTCCTGACCACCCCGGACACCACGGGCTGCTCCGAGCCGACCGAGGTGACGACCGAGAACGTCGTCGAGCAGACAGGTACGGACACCGACGGGAACCCGGTGTACGAGCGGAAGATCCTCGCGACGGTCGCCGCCGAGGACCTGGCGGCCGGCGGCACCAGCAGCTCCACCGTCTCCACGGCGGCAACCAGCGACAAGGGCATGGTCACCGACGCGGTCTATCGCAAGCCGAAGACCAAGAGCGGCCCTCGTCTCGCGTCCCTCGCCGAGGCGACTTCCGGCTCCGGCTCGTCCGTCCTCCTGGCCACCGACTCCGGCTCCGGCTCGAAGGGCGACTTCGGCGCGACCCCGCTGGTGAGCGCCGGCTCGTGGTCGGCGGGTGGCAACTCCGGCGCCTTCACCTACTCGTACACCCTGCAGACCCCGTCCGTCCCCGGCGGCCCTTCGCCGTCGGTGTCCTTCGGCTACAACTCGCAGGTGGTGGACGGCCGTACGTCCGCCTCCAACAACCAGCCGTCATGGATCGGCGATGGCTGGGAGTACAACGCGGGCTCCATCACCCGCACGTACAAGAGCTGTCGTGACGACCAGACGAACGGCAACAACACCAAGAAGACCAGCGACCTCTGCTTCGGCTCGTACAACGCGACGCTCACGCTGGGCGGCACGACCACCGAGCTGGTGCTTCCCGACAGCGCGAGCGGCCCGTACGGCGACAAGTGGGTCACGGCCAACGGTGACGGCTCGCGCGTCGAGCTGCTGAAGGACACCTCGCTCGACAACGGTGACCAGGACGGCGAGTACTGGCGCGTCACCACCCGGGACGGCACCCAGTACTACTTCGGCAAGCACAAGCTGCCGAACTGGCAGACCGGCAACCCGGTCACCAACTCCGTCCTCACGGCCCCCGTCGCCAGCAATCAGAGCGACGAACCCTGCTACAAGGCAGGCGACTTCGCGGGATCGTTCTGCACCGAGGCCTGGCGCTGGAACCTGGACTACGTCGTCGACACCGACGGCAACGCGATGACCCTGTGGTGGGCGAAGGAGAAGAACCACTACGCCAAGAACAACGCTTTCAAGTCCCCGGTCCCCTACGACCGCGGCGGCTACCTCAAGCGCATCGAGTACGGCCTGACCACGGCCAACCTCTTCGCCGCTCCCATCTCCAAGGTCACCTTCGACGTCGACGAGCGCTGCTTCAAGGAAGGCGAGATCGCCTGCACGACGGAGGACGACACCAACGACAACTTCGCGTCCGGCGACTTCGCGAAGAACCGCATCTGGTACGACACCCCGGCCGATCTGTTCTGCGCGGGGGGCAAGGAGTGTTACGTCCCCGTCCCCACCTTCTGGTCGCGCAAGCGCCTCGCCCAGGTGACGACGTGGACGCAGCGCACCCAGGGCTCCACCGAGCTGTCGAAGGTGGACAGCTGGACGCTCCAGCAGTCGCTCCCCGCCGACCTCACCGACGAGGGCACGGCCCTGTGGCTGGAGTCGATCACCCGCACCGGCTACGCCCCTGACGGCGAGCCCCAGACGCTCAACCCGGTGCAGTTCCTCGCCAACAGCAAATCGATGCCCAACCGCGTCAAGCACGGCGCTGACGACCCGAACCCGGCCTTCGACCGGCTGCGCATCCTACGGGTCGTGAGCGAGTACGGCGGCGAGACTCTCGTCACCTATGACGACCCGTGGGACGACTGCAAGGTCAACGGTGCTTTTCCCAAGCCCGAGAGCAACACCGGTCAGTGCTTCCCGGTCTACTGGCACCCGGACCCGGACGTTGAGAAGATCGACTGGTTCTACAAGTACCGCGTCGCGTCCGTCCAGGAACTGCCCGCCCTCACCGGCGTGGACCCCGTCACCACCCAGTACCAGTACGTCGGCGGCGCCGCCTGGGCTCTGAACCAGGCGGAGTTCTCCAAGAAGAAGACCCGCACCTACGACCAGTGGCGCGGCTACGCGCTCGTGCGGACGATCACGGGCGACACCTCCGACTCCACCGTCGCGCCGTCCATGTCCACCCAGGCGGGAATGACGGAGACCCGGTACTTCCGGGGCATGCACGGCGTCCCGCTGCCCGACGGCACCACCCGCTCGGAGACCGTCACCGACTCCACGGGCGCGACCATCTCCACCGACAAGGAGCAGTACGCGGGCCGGGTCGCGGAGACCCTGACGTACACAAAGAGCGGCGGCGACCTGCTGACCCGCACTGTCGACTATCCCACGTCCACGCTCCTGGCCACCCGCAGCCGCAGCGGCGGCATCCCGGACCTGAAGGCCTACCGCGTCCAGGACAGCCACAGTGTCACGGTCACGCGCTCCTCCGGCACGGGCGACGACACCCGCACCTGGCGCACCCTCAAGACGGTCAACACCCACGAGGACACCTACGGCCTGCTCACCCAGGTCGAGTCGCAGGGCGACACCGGCAGGACGGGTGACGAGACGTGCACCGTCATGTCGTACGTCCACAACACGGCCAAGCACCTCATCGGCCTGCCCGCGCAGACCCTGACCACCGCCGGCACCTGCGCGGCTGCCGCCACAGCAACCGCCGCCGACTGGATCGACGGCTCCCGGGTGGGCTACGACGGCGCCACTACGTTCAGCACCGCGGCCGTCCCATCCTCCCCCAACGCCACCATCACCTGGGCCCCCGCGGGCGCGGGCGGCGCCTGGGTGAAGGACGGCGAGGTCGCTTACGACTCCTACGGCCGCACCACGACGACGTGGGACGCCAAGGGCAACAAGAGCACCACGGCCTACCGCCCGGACAAGGGACAGGTCTACGAGATCGAGACCACCAACGCGCTGCTGCAGAGCGAGATCACCACGATCGAGCCCGGCCGCGGGGTCTCCCTCACCGACCAGGACGTCAACGGCCGTACGACGACGTACACCTACGACTCGCTCGGCCGCGCGACGCAGGTATGGTCCCCGACCCGCTCGACGTCCAAGTCCCCGTCGGCGAAGTTCACGTACGACACCACGATCGGCCAGCCGGTCTCGATCACCACCGAGGCGCTCAACCACGAGGGCGCGTACGAAACTTCCACCGTCATCTACGACGGCCTCGGTCGCGAGCGCCAGAAGCAGGAGCCTGCGGTCGGCGGCGGCCGTCTGATCACGGACGTCCTGTACAGCGCCAACGGCACCATCAAGCAGACCAACAACGCGTACTTCGCGACGGGCGAGCCGACGACCCAGCTGTTCGAGCTGGCCTCGGACTACGAGGTCCCCAACGCCACCTTGTACGCGTACGACGGCCTGGGCCGCACGCTGACGGAGACCCCGTACCTCAACGGCACGGAGGTTCCGGCCAAGGCGACCCGCTACGAATACGGCTACGACTACTCGACGGTCATCGAGCCGGAGGGCGCCGCCGCGCAGCGCACCTGGTCGGATGCGCTCGGCCGCACGGTCCGGGTGGACACCTTCACCGACGCACTGCGGGCGGCCCACCGTACGACGACGTACAAGTACGACGAGCGCGGCGACCGTGTCGAGGCCAAGGACTCCGAGGGCAACGTCTGGAGCTGGGAGTACGACGCCCGCGGCCGCGAGATCAAGTCGGTCGACCCGGACGCCGGCACGACCACAACGACGTACGACGTCCTGGACCGTCCCGAGCTGGTCACGGACGAGAACGCGGCTGTCTACACGCTCTACGACGAGCTGTCCCGCCCGACCGAGCAGCACGAGGGCTCCGCCTCCGGCACCCTGCTGTCGAAGACGGTGTACGACACGCTGATCGGGGGCGCGGGGCTGCCGACGTCGCAGACCCGTTACACGGACGGTCAGGCGTACACCACATCGGTGACCGGCTACACGGCCGACTATCAGCCGACCGGCCAGAAGATCACGATTCCCGAGTCGGTCGCGATGTCGTACGGCCTGCAGAAGGAGTACGCCTACAGCTTCGAGTACTCGGATTCGGGTCTGCTGGAGGCGGTCAACCTTCCCTCGGTGGGCACCCTGCCCGCCGAGAGACTGGTCATCCGCTACAACGAGGACGGCCTGCCGGTCTCGACGTCGGGCCTGGCCTGGTACACCTCGCAGACCTCCTACTCCCCGTACGGCCAGGTGCTGCGCACGGTCAGCGGTGAGAACCCCAATCGGGTGTGGACGACGAACCTGTTCGACGAGGCGACGGGCGAGCTGACCCGATCGATCGTCGACCGTGAGTCGACGAGCGACACGACGGCCGTGACAGGCCACCGCGTGAACTCCCGTACATACGCGTACGACCCGGCGGGCAACGTCACGTCGATCGCCGACACCTCCAACTCCGTGACCGACCGCCAGTGCTTCACGTATGACGCGCTGGGTCAGCTGACGGAGGCGTGGACTGCCCCTTCGTCTTGCACGGCGGCGGGCAAGACGACGGCGGCCCCGAAGTACTCCGACGGCACGACCAACGTGACGTCCGCGAACAGCGGTTACTGGCAGAGCTATGAGTACGACGCGCTGGGCAACCGCAAGAAGCTGGTCGAGCACGACCCGGGCCTGGACACGTCGAAGGACGCCACGACGACGTACTCGTACGGCAAGACGGACGGCACCCAGCCGCACACGCTGACTGGAATGTCGCAGACGTACAAGGCGGACTCCGGCGCCCAGGTCACCAAGGCGACGAACCTGACGTACGACGCCGCGGGCAACACGAAGACGCGCACGTACGACGGCTCGGAACAGGCCCTGACCTGGACCTGGGACGGCCAGGTCGAGACGGTCACCGGCTTCGGTGAGAACGGCTCGGGCGCGTGGCTGGGGCTGGCGAACAAGTGCCTGGACCTGACGTCGTCGTCGACGACGGCGGGCACAGCGCTCCAGCTGTACACGTGCAATGGCTCAAAGGCGCAGAAGCTGCGCATCGACTCGGCGTCGTCCGCCGCCCCCTCGACGGGCGCGCTGAAGATCCTCGGCAAGTGCATGGTGCCGAAGGACGGAGGCACGGCGAACGGCACCGCGGTGGTGATCGCCGATTGCACGGGGGCTGCCGGCCAGCAGTGGACGGCGGTGTCCGCGGGCCACAAGCTGAAGCACGTCTCCTCCGGCAAGTGCCTGGACGTGCCGAGCGCCAACTCGGCCGACGGCACCGATCTGCAGCTGTACACCTGTGATGCCAACGGGGCGGCTCAGTCGTGGGCGCCGGACCAGGAGACCAAGTACGTCTACGGCGGTGACGGCACGCGTCTGATGGCGATCTCCGCGACCGAGCGCACGCTGTACCTGGGCGAGTCGACGATCTCGGTGAACGCGGCCGGCGGTCCGGCGTACACGGAGCGGTACTACTCGCAGCCGGGTGCCCCGACGGTCATGCGGCACGCGCTGGGCGCTGGCGGCGCGGGGGAGTTGTCGGTCCAGATCACCGACCAGAACGGCACGGCGTACGCCAATGTCGCACTGGCATCCGGCAACAAGGTCAAGTTCTCCAAGACCGACCCGTTCGGCGTGGAGCGTTCGGAGTCGTCGACGTGGCGTTCGCATCAGGGCTACGTCGGCGGTGGCGAGGACGCGAGCAGCGGCCTGGTGCATCTGGGCGCGCGGGAGTACGACCCGTCGACGGGCCGTTTCCTGTCGCCGGACCCGGTGCTGGACCTGGCTGATCCAGTGCAGATGAACGGGTACGTGTACTGCGAGAACAACCCGGTCACGTTCGCGGACCCGTCGGGTCTGGCGTCGGAGGGCGGTACCTCGGAGTACGGCGGTCCGTCGGCGTCGTCGGAGGCGTGGGCGAAGCAGCAGCTGAACACGTCCCTGTCGGACGTCATCCTCTCGGTCGGCTGGGCGGCCCTGAAGGAGTTCGTCGGCTGGGACGACGTGATGGGCTGCTTCTCGCGGGGCGATCTGTGGGCGTGCGGGAAGCTGTTCATCTCGGCCGTTCCTTGGTACAAGGTCGCCAAGATTCCCTCGGTGGCCAAGGCAGCGTGGCGGATCGCGCAGGCGGTCAGCGCGTGGATGAAGGCCAAGGAGAAGGCCCGCAAGATCATCGAGTTGGCCAAGAAGGCCAGGGAGCTGGCGCGCAAAGCCAAGGAGGCCAAGCGCAAGGCCGCCGAGCGGGCTGCCCAGCTGAAGAAGAAGGCCAAGGAGGCGGCGACCCGGCAGGCCAAGAGGGCGGCGCAGAAGACGGGCAACGCGGTTCAGAAGACGAGGCGTGCCGAGGCGAAGAAGGCGGAGCCGAAGCCGCGGCAGGCGAAGGCGAAGGAGGAGTCGTCCGGGGGTGGCGGGAGCTGTTCCAAGGGCGAGGCAAACAGCTTCGTCCCCGGCACACAGGTCCTGATGGCCGACGGCACCACCAAGCCGATCGAGCAGGTCGAGAACGGCGACAAGGTCCTCGCCACCGACCCGGAGACCGGTGAGACGGCGGTTGAGACGGTCACCGCCGAGATCGTGGGCGAGGGCGTCAAGCACCTGGTGAAGATGACGATCGCCACCGGCAAGGACACGACCGCCGAGGTGACGGCCACCGACGGGCACCCGTTCTGGGTCCCGGAGCTGGGCGAGTGGATCGACGCCAAGGATTTGCAGGCCGGCGAGTGGCTGCGCACGAGCGCCGGCACGTACGTCCAGATCACGGCCGTCGAACGCTGGACCACGCGGCGGTCCACGGTCCACAACCTCACCGTCAGCGACCTGCACACGTACTATGTGCTGGCGGGGGCCACGCCGGTACTCGTTCACAACTGCAACACAAATGGCGAAGCCGAGGTTAGGATCCCCGAGTGGGCCACAGATGAAGAGGCGCAGCAGTTCGCGGACTACGTAGATGCGGCCAATGACGCTATTGCGCGGGGGCAGATGTCGCCGACTGGTCGGGTTTCTACCGCAGGTTCCATCAGAAGGGAGGCAGCCCGTGAGGCAGCGAGCGAGCGGCGCCGTGCGGCGGCGGCCGGAACTCCTTACTCTGGCGTTGCCGGGCATGCGCCGGATGCGATGTGGCTGGGCCACGGGAAGCCGCCAACCTGGATTGATATGACGAAGCGGGTGAACAGTAGTCTTTCTGCCCAAGGGCAGCGCTGCCCGGTGGGGTGCAGTCCTAGGAGGTTCGTGCTGGTGGATAACAGGGGTGGCGGTGTCTGATTGGTCGGCGCTTTTTGCGGAAATGGAAACGGCTAAGCGCAGGCTGGCGGTCAGTGACCAAGACGGCCTCTGGCGCCATGAGCCACGTCGGCCTCCGGCCAAGCCGGAGCGGATCGCAGAGATTGCTACAGTGACGCGCTGTCCTGTGGACCCTGAGTATGCCGATTTCCTGCTGCATGCGGACGGTTGGTCGGCCATCTTGCAGGACATCGACCTGTTTGGGACGGCGGACTTCGGTAGTGTCGCTTACGTCGAGGCCGAGGAACTCGTGCGTGTGATCGAGGATGAGGTGGAGATTGAGCGAGGGGATGATTTCACCCGCTTGATTCCCATCGGTGCGTCACGAACAGACATCGACATCCTCGTCATGCCGTGCGCGAGAGAGTCGAATCGACCGGCACCGGTTATCTGGCTTGCGGGCGGGGAAATCGAAAGATATCGAACCTTCTCGGATTTCTTCCGAGGGATGATCACCGAGAACCATGCTGAGGCGGACTCTTTGGCGTGAACTCTCCAGGGGGTTCAGTTACTGTCCTTAGTGGCGATAGCAAATTTGAAGCCCCGCCAGGTGCACTTCGGTTCTAGTGGTCGTTGCAACACCCCAGTTCAAGGGGTGCGATGGACTTCGAGATCCGCAAGGTCCGTAAGGCTCAGGGGCCTGTGAAGCTGTGGCGTGAGCGGGAGGAATACTTCCGGCTCGTGCAGATGGGGCTGACCAACCGAGAGGCAAGCCGACGCGTCGGCGTCCATGAGCGAACTGGCCGTGAATAAACTGCTCGCGGCCTGATCAACCGACCACGTGTTGCAACGACCCCTGGAAACCACCGCATCCTGGCGGGGCTTCTGCGTGGGGTGACGGCAGTAGCTGACGGCAACGTCAGCGGACGAGGGCGGGGTGGCGGTTCGTCGCCGTCGGAGCGCGCCGACTCGGTGGTCTCCCGGCCGACGAGTGCGGTGCCGAGGGCATCGATGGCGTCTCGCTGGAGGCGGAGTCGGACGTGGGCGTAGACGGTGGCGGTGACGCCGATGTGGGCGTGGCCGAGGAGTTCCTTGATCACGACGAGTTCGACGCCCTGTTCCAGGAGCAGGGTCGCGGTCGAGTGCCTGAGGTCGTGAAATCGGATGCGGCGGAGGCCGGCGCGGCGGAGGAGCGTAGTGAAGGTGCGGGTGAGGTTGGTTGGGTCGATCTGTCTGCCCTGCGCTGTGGTGAAACGTGCCCGTTGTGCTGCCACGTGGAGCCTGCGACCTCGCATTCGCGCTGCTGCTGATCGTGGTGGAGCCTCAGGGACTGGGCACAGCGGCTGGGGAGGGCGATGCGGCGTTCGGAGGCGCGCGTCTTGGTGGGCAGCGTGGTGAGCCCGCCCGCGCTGGTGCGCTGGAGTGTGCGGCGGATGGCGGCGGTGCCCGCGTCGAGGTCGAGGTCTTCCCAGCGCAGTCCGAGGCGGCCCGCTAGCGCGGCCCGCGCGCGCCCGGCCCTGCGGGGCCGCCGCCCGCTCCTGTCTCCGCCCCGCTCGCCGACGACCCCGCCGGTCCGGGCGCGCAACAACCCGCACAGCGCACCTTTTCCGGGGCTCCGCCCCAGACCCCGGCCCTCTAATCCAGGGTGTAGGCGGCTCGGTCCGGTCTCCGCAAGGGGCTGGCGGGCTGCTTGCGGGGGACAGCGGAACGCCTTCGGCCCTCACGGTCCTTGAGACCCGCTCTGAGACTGGCGCCGCTGTCCCCCTGAGCCCCCGTGGCGGTGACGTGGGCGCCGGGCAACGCCTGTGGTCAGCCTGGCCCGCGAGGCCTCCCGTTAGACCGGCGGCCCGGCGCCTTCGCACCACCGCGAGGCTGTTTGATCACCGCGAAACTCACGGCGTCCGGCTGGGCGTTGATCGTTACGGCGCGAGCCCGCTCCAGGGCTGACCCCTCTTTCCATCCGCGAGCCCGCGAGCTCTGCGACAGACCGGGGCCCCTGGGGTGCGCTGGTGTCGCGAACGGCTACTGAGATGGCGGACCGATGAGTCCTGGGATTAGGGCGCCGCGTGACCCGCATGTGCTCGTGAACTGCATGAATGAACGGGATCTGGGGGCTCCTACTATCCCGGCGAAGATGCGTGGTTCTGTATTGCTGATCGACGGCATACTGAAACCGACCCGGTGGCGGGGAGTAACCTGCGCGTGGCGATCAATCGACGCCATGGGTATGGGGCTCTAGTGTGGTTCGTTGATGAGAAATTCCCTAAAGAGGGAGGGGTTTATGATTCCGTTTGGATTTCCGACAATCCCGAACCTCTTGATTTCGACCCACGCGTTGTGTCGGACCCTGGGTATCCACTCTTCCATGACCCGGCCAGCACTCTGCCGGTTTCCCGAATTCAGGCCGCGGTGGAGGAATTCTGTCGGCTGCGCTCGGGGAATCGACCTGAGTGCATCAACTGGGTTGCCGGTCACATGAACGGGCAGCGCCTCGACCGGCCGTCCATGGTCGAGGTCGTCGAGGATCCGGAAATCGACTGGGACAGCCTTCGATAGCTGCGTCCCGCCGTGCCCGGTAGTGCGGCTGCGAGCTTGGTGCAGTCCTGGCCTTGCTCAGACGCCGTGAGCTGACGGCACCAGGGTATGTTTCTCCAGCAAATTGAAGCCCCTGTCAGGCGGAGCCTGACAGGGGCTTCTGGTGCTGTGACGGCAGTAGTTGACGGCGACGTCAGCGGACGAGAGTGGCACAGGGCGGCGCTTCGTCGCCGTCGCCGTTGGCCGTTTCGGTGATCGTGGGGCCGTCGAGTGCGGTGCTGAGGGTGTCGATGGCGTCGCGTTGAAGGCGGAGTCGGACGTGGGCGTAGACGGTGGCGGTGACGCCGATGTGGGCGTGGCCGAGGAGTTCCTTGATCACGACGAGTTCGACTCCCTGCTCCAGGAGAAGGGTGGCTGTCGAGTGGCGAAGGTCGTGGAATCGGATGCGGCGGAGGCCGGCCTTGCGGAGGAGCGTGGCGAAGGCACGGCTGAGGTTGGTCGGGTCGATCGGTCCACTCTGCACAGTGACGAACACGTGCCCGCTGCGCTGCCACGAGGTGCCTGCGGCCTCCCGCTCTCGCTGCTGCTGCTCGCGGTGAAGCTTCAGCGAGTGGAGGCAACGGGCGGGTAGGGCGATGCGGCGCTCGGAGGCCCGGGTCTTGGTGGGCAGCGTGGTGAGCCCGCCTGCGCTGGTGCGTTGGAGTGTGCGGCGGATGGCGGCGGTGCCTGCGTCGAGGTCGAGGTCTTCCCAGTGCAGGCCGAGGAGTTCGCCCTTGCGGAGTCCGGTGTGGAGGGCGAGTTCGAACAGGGCGTGCAACCGGTGTCCGCGCGTGGCCGCGAGGAACTGACGGGCTTCGTCGGCGGTGAGAGGTTCGAAGCGTCGGGGCCGTGGGGTGCCGGTGCGGACGTTGCGGGCGACGTTGCGCGGGATCTCTTCTTCGCGTACGGCGTGCTCCAGGGCGGACTTGAGTACGGAGTGGATGTAGGTGAGCGTCAGCGGGGAGAGCAGCTTGCGGCAGCACTGGCCGGCGGCGCAGCAGCGGGGCTGGTCGCGTCGGGTGTCGATGCGGCGGGTGCAGCACTGGCAGGTGGTACGGAGCTGGTTGAGCCAGGTGCGGACGTCCTTGGCGGTGAGCTTGGTGAGCTTCTTCTTGCCGAGGCCGGGGATGAGGTAGCGGTGGACGCAGGCGGTGTAGCGGGGGTGGGTGTTCTCGCGGAGGTGGTGGACGGCGACGTTCTCCAGCCAGTACGTCAGGTACGCGGCCACGCTGCCCTGCGCGGAGGGGACGGGGAGACCGCGGTTGCTGGCGGCGATTTTCTCGGTGAGCTTGGCCAGAGCCTCCTTCCGGGTGGTGCCGTAGACGCGGATGCGCTTGCGGGTGTTGCCAGGAGCCAGCACGTACCCCGCTGCTTCCCAGCGTCCGTCCTTGCGCTGATAGACGGTCCCGTCACCGTTGGCGCGGGTGCGGCGGCGGGAGGGCGTGGAGCGCGGGGTGGTCATCAGGCGGCTTCCTGGCCGAGGCGGGTGCGGATGAAGTCGGTGAGGGCGCGAGCGGGTATGCGGCGGGCGCGGCCGAGGGTGATGGAGGCGAGCTGGCGGGTGCGGATCAGGTCGCAGATGGCGGAGCGGCCGATCTGGAGGCGTGTCATGACCTGTGGCACTGTCAGCAGTTCCTCCGGTGCCGTCGACTCCTCGCCGTGCACGGGTCCGTGCGCGGTCATGAGCAGCCCCCTTCCGCGATGAACTGCCGTTCCAGTTCTTTGCGGTGCCAGACGGCGGCGGCGAGGAGGGCGGCGCCGGGCTGTAGTCGGTGCCGAGGTAGGCCCAGTGGCCGACGACGAGGGTGGTGTCCGGGGCGTGCTCGGAAGGCTCATTACGGTGGGGCGCAGACCAACGGCCCCGAGGGCCGGGCGGCCCGGGTGGCAGGCGAGGGGACCCGCTGCCTGGACTGTGGTGACATGCAGGTGTCGGGTACCGCGACGCAGCCGGTGCCCGAGCACGAGCCCCCGCTTGCGATCCACTACTACTTCCACGGTGGATGGCAGATGACGGATGAGGAACGCCGTTCCTACGCGCGCCAGGGCATCAACGGGACCAGGTGCAAGGCGTGCCAGAACAGCCAGGGAGGTAGGTTGTCCGGACTGGTTACCAAGCCGGCCAACGTCTGGGGAATGAAGAGGCGCAGATGAACACGTCCGCAGTCGGCCCGGTCGGCGATGTCGTTCGACATGCCCGTGCGATGTGGCCGAACAGTGAAGTGGTGGACTTCAGGTGGACCGCAGGGCCTGTCGAGGAATTGCTTCCCGAGTTCCGAGTGGTTCGCGTCGCGCCCGGCGAAAGCCTGAAGTCATGGCTCTACATCTCGTCTGGAGTGGCGGAACCCCAGGCCGGGAAGCGGGTGCACGAGTTCGCGCTGCTGTCACCGGCGGAGACTCCTCGCCATGTCGAGACGTTGGCCATGGTGGCGCATTGGCAGGCCACCGGGCGTGACGTGCACGTGGGTTCCATGATGAACTTGGGACGCCCGTGGTTCGAGGGGAGCGGCGCGGATCACCTCTTGGTGACACCTCTGTACGCCTTCCCGCCGGAATGCGGGGATGCCCCTGCGACCGGGGGCACGATCTCCATTCTCTGGCTGGTTCCGGTCTATGCGAACGAGGGCGAATACGCCCGGCGCCGAGGAATGGAGCGGCTGGAAGAAAGATTTGAGAGAGCAGGCGTCAACCTGATCGATCCACGTCGGCCTTCTGTGGTGGGTACGTGAACGATGAGACGTGCAGAGAAGGGCTGAGGGCTGACATGGTGGCGGCGCGTCGGAAGAGCGGAGACGCGTTCGGCGTGACGGCAGTGCTGTGCGCGCTGCTGTCGGCGTGCGACGTGGCGGGCGGTGGTGGCGGGGGCTCGGTCGACGAGCTGGGCTTGAAGCCGATCACCCAGGCGACCGCCACCGGCCTGCCGGGCGGGCTGGGCAAGGCGGCGCTGGCGGGCCGGGAGGCGGAGGGCTTCACGGTGACCGCGGCGGGGGCGCCGGTGGTGCGGGTGTCGCAGAATGCCTGCGCCCCGGCGGCGTACGCCCTGTCGGGCACGGTGATCGGCAAGCCGGCGAGCACGGTCGTACGCCAGGCGTCAGGGGAGGGCGCCGTGGTGACCGTCGCCCTCGCGGAGTACGAGGCCGAGCAGGCCCAGTCGGCGATGGACGCGCTCGGGACCGCGGTCGACGACTGCGCTTCCGGCTTCACGGCGACGGTGGACGGCGAGGATCGGGCCTTCCGCAAGATCGCCCTGGAGCTGGCTCCCGAGGGCGCGGACCAGGCGATGGGTCTGGGTGCGGTCGTCAAGCGGGCCGGAGCGAAGACGCCGGTGAAGGCAGTGGTCTTCCGCAAGGGGAACACCGTCGCCTACGTCAGCGCCGTGCCCGAGGGTAGCGCCCCGAAGGACTTCGCCGTACCGGCGGCCATTGTGGACGCCCAGTTGGCCAAGCTGTCCTGAGCCGCCTGGCGTGAACCTAAGTGGCTGACGGTGCGTCAGCCATTGCTGAGGAACAGAGAAAGCGAACACAGCACATCGTGAACAGATCCGGCATACGCCGCTCCCGCTTCCGCGCCGGTGCTCTGGCGGCCTCCGCCCTGGTCTCCGTCGCAGTGCTCACCGGGTGCGGTGGCTCCGGCGACGGTGACTTCGCCGTCGATGCGTCCGTGTCCCCGTCCGCCGCGCAGACGTCTGCCGCCGCCTCCGCCGTCAAGCCGCTGACCGCCGCCCAGTTGGACAAGCTGTCCCTGGCCGCGAGTGACCTCAAGGGCTTCGACGTCCGCAAGCCCGCCGCGTACGAGAGGTTCACCAAGGATGACCTGCGTACGGGCGAGGCGGACTGCGCCCCGGTCAGCCAGGTCATGTGGGGCGTGGCCCTGGGTGACCCGGCGGCCACCGCCCAACGGCGGGTGGACTCCGGGCTCGACGACACCGCGATCGATGCGGCGGAGTCCGCCGAGGAACTGGACGCGGCGTTCACCGTCACCAGCACCACGGTGAGCCTCGCCTCCTACGACAACGAGGACCAGGCGAAGACGGCCCTCAAGTCGCTGCGCAGCTCGATTGCCGCTTGTGACGGCGGGTTCCAATCCAGCGCGGGCGGAACGCAGGACGTCGGCAAGGTGAGCACGGCCACCGCGCCCGACGCCGGCGACGAGGCCGTCGCCTTCACCGCGACGGTCAGCGGCGACGGCGGTCTCCTGGGCCCGACGAAGGCGGTGATCTTCCGCCGCGGCAGCATCCTGGCCCAGTTCAGCACCGTCAACTCCGCTGCAGTGGTCTCCGGCGACGCATGGGACTTCCCGACCGTCCTGGTCGAGACCCAGGAGACGAAGCTCGGCTGAACGAGGAGGCCTACTCGGCGTCGTCCGACTCCCCTGCGTCCGGATCGGGGACGGCGATCACCGGCGGACACGGACGCCGAGGACGCCGAACACGACGGCACCAGCCACACGTAGTCGCACCGGCCCTCCGGGGCCCCGGCCGCAAGGGGGGTGCCCCTACGGGGCCGGCGCCCGGCGCCTCCGGGCCACTGGCCCGCACCCGTGCGCATGCGGTTCACGGAAGGCGTGATACAGATTTCTGTATAGTCGTGGGTGTGAGTGATCCGTGGCTGATCGAGATCGAGCCGGAGGTGCGCCAGTGGCTGGAGCTCCTCTCGGATCAGCAATACGACAAGGCCGAGCGTGCTGCCGACATGCTCGCGGCCCAGCCGACCACCCTGGGGGAGCCCTACTCCCGGCACCTTGGCGGCAAGCTGCGAGAGCTGCGGTTCACGATGGAGGGGAACGCGGTCCGCATCACGTACTGGCTCGCTCCCGAGCAGCGGGTCGTGCTCCTGACGGTGTTCCGCAAGACCAGGCAGCGGGAGGAGGCCGAGGTCGAGCGGGCTCGGCAGGCACAGAAGGTGTGCGAAGCGGAGCATGGTCCCGCTGAGCACAGCTACGACCGGAGTGAGGAGGAGAAGTGGTGAACCACTCCCAATGGAAGACTCGGCGGACCCGGAAGCTGCTGGGGGAGCAGGTCGAGGAGTCCGCGGCCTACGTGGAGGCCGGGTACGCGTTCGCTCTGGGGCAGGCCGTTCATGACCGGCGTAGGGAACTCGGGCTGTCGCAGGCCGAGCTGGCGCGCCGCGCCGGCATGACCCAACCGCAGATCTCCAACATCGAGGGCGGCGACTCCGTACCGACACTGCCCCTGCTCACCCGTCTGGCCAAGGCTCTGGATGCATCGCTGACCATTGATCTCGATGGCGACAGTTCGACGTTCGTGTTCACTGCGCATGACCGCGACCGGTCGTCCGAAGCGGCATCGGACGGAGGCTCCTCTGCTGCTTGAGCCGCGCGCCTACCGCTGTCGTCATGCCGGGGCGTGTTGTGGGACAGATCTGCCGGAGAAGACCCGGCCGACAGTCGACGGCGTGACGGCGTGACGGCGTAAGTGGCGTACCGACCGGCCCGGCCGGAGCCCACCGGCGTGGACTCCGGCTCCGTATCCGTAGCTCCGACTCGCGTTACTCCGGCGTCTTCTCGTCCGGCAGGACAGCCGGCGGCGGAGCCAGCGGCCGCAGCTTCAGCCACATCAGGAAGAACAACCCGAGCAGCAGCATCCCCACCCCGGTCCACAGGTTGACGTTCACCCCCTCGGCCTTGGCGATCGCCGCGTCATCGTCGGTCAGCCCGGCGATCGTGACGATGACGCCGTAGATCACGAACAGCGCACCAATGGTCCGACGGATGTCGAACAGTCGCGCGGCGGTGGCGGACTTGCCCTCCAGCTCGGTGACTTCCCGCTGGACGTCCTTCTCGGAGAATCCGTGGTCCTCGGACATGGTCTCTCAATCCTCCCGCGGTCAGAACGAGAACGGGATGTAGCAGACGGCGGCCAGAATCACGGCACCCCAGCCGAGCAGCGCCGGCTTGCGGTACCACGCGTCGTCGCCCACGGCGGGCGGCTCGGGCACACCGGGGGCCCGGGTGCCGTAGACCAGCCCCTGGAGTTCCTCCGCGGGCTTCGGCGCGGTGAAGAGCGACACGGCCACCATGACCACCGCACCGGCGACGAACCCGGCGATCGCGGAGACGAAGTTGGCGCCCTGGTCGGAGGGGATGCCGATGACGCCCTGCTGGTAGAAGACGAAGTAGTTCACCATCGCGGCGGTGGTGCCGGCGAGCAGACCCCAGAAGCCGGACTTCGCGGACGCCCGCTTCCAGAACATGCCGATGATGAACGCGACGAACATCGGGACGTTGAAGAAGGAGAACAGCGTCTGGAGGTACGCCATGATGTTCGAGAACGACGAGGCGAGGAACGCCGTGCCGATGGACGCGATCACACCGATCGCCGTGATGAGCCGCCCGAACCGCACGTAGTACGCGTCCTCGCGGCCCTTCACCACGTACTTCGACCAGATGTCGGACGTGAAGACGGTGTTGAAGGCCGAGATGTTGGCCGCCATGCCCGCCATGAAGGCCGCCAGGAGACCGGTGACCGCGATGCCCAGGACGCCGTTGGGCAACAGGTCCTGCATGAGGTACGGGATCGCGTCGTTGTACTGCAGGTCCGACTCGGGCGTACCGATCTGCGGAACCAGCGCCGCGGCGACCAGGCCCGGGATCATCACCAGGAAGACGATGAAGATCTTCGGGAACGCGGCGATCAGCGGCGTACGCTGCGCCGCGGACAGGTTTCTCGCCGACAGCGCGCGCTGCACCTCGGCGAAGTTCGTCGTCCAGTAGCCGAACGACAACACGAACCCGAGGCCCAGGACGATCGTCAGCCAGTTCGCGCCGAGCGGGTTGTCGTGGCCGATGCCGGTGCCGCCCCACGCGGTCATGAAGTTCTCGCCGCGGCGTTCGGTCAGCGTGTCGGACAGCCCGTCCCAGCCGCCGACCTTCTTCAGGCCGAGCACCGAGATCGGGATGAGCGCGGCGAGGATCACGAAGAACTGCAGCACCTCGTTGTAGATCGCCGACGACAGACCGCCCAGGGTGATGTACGCCAGCACGAAGAAGCCGGCGATCACGATCGCCACCCACTGCGGCCAGCCGAGCAGCGCTTCGACGACGATCGCGAGGGCGTAGAGGTTGACGCCGGCGATCAGGATGGAGGCGCAGGCGAACAGGATCGAGCTGAGCAGGTGCGCCCCCTTGTCGAAGCGCAGCAGCAGGAACTCGGGAACCGAGCGGACCTTGGAGCCGTAGTAGAACGGCATCATCACCAGGCCGAGGAAGACCATGGCGGGGATGGCGCCGACCCAGTACCAGTGGGTGGTGTAGACGCCGTACTGCGCGCTGTTGGCGGCCATGCCGAGGATCTCGGTGGCGCCGAGGTTGGCCGCGATGAACGCCAGACCCGTGACCCAGGCGGGCAGGGAGCGTCCGGACAGGAAGAAGTCGAGGCTGGTCTTGACCGACCGGCGGGCGGCGAAGCCGATGCCGAGGACGACGACGAAGTAGATGCCGAGGATCGTGTAGTCGAGCCAGTTGGTGGGGAGCCGTAGCTCGGCGGCCAGGTATGTGGGGGTTTCCATACGCACTCGCTTCGTTGCGGGACTTCGTTGCGGGAACTGAGCCGAACCGATTCCTGAACTGATCCAGGGCGGAACCTACGCCTCCGCGTTCGCTAATTGAACACGTCCGATGTCGAGCTTTGATTGATTGTGATGTTGACTGTCGTGGTGAGTTGTGTTTTGGTATGTTGAGTTCTGTTGAATGCTTGGGTGGCTCGAATGGAGAGTCCGCGGTGAAGAAGACCTCGACCCGTCTCGCCGACGGTCGTGAGCTGATCTACTACGACCTGCGCGACGACGCCGTGCGCGACGCGGTCGACCGCCGTCCGCTGGACCGGACCGTCACGACCTCCGAGATCCGCCGCGACGAGCTGCTCGGCGACGCGGTCGCCATCGCCTCGCACCGCCAGGGCCGCACCTACCACCCGCCGGCCGACGAGTGCCCCCTGTGCCCGACGCAGGGCGACCGGCTGAGCGAGATCCCGGACTCGTCGTACGACGTCGTCGTCTTCGAGAACCGTTTCCCCTCGCTGGCCGGCGACTCCGGCCGCTGCGAGGTCGTCTGCTTCACCTCCGACCACAACGCCTCCTTCGCCGACCTGAGCGAGGAGCAGGCCGGGCTGGTTCTGGACGCGTGGACCGACCGTACCTCCGAGCTGTCCCACCTGCCCTCCGTGGAACAGGTGTTCTGCTTCGAGAATCGCGGCGCCGAGATCGGTGTGACCCTGGGTCACCCGCACGGCCAGATCTACGCCTACCCCTTCACCACCCCCCGCACCGCCCAGATGCTCCGCTCGCTCGCCGCCCACAAGGAGGCGACGGGCGGGGAGAACCTCTTCGACGCCGTCCTGGAGCGTGAACTCGCCGACGAGCGGGTCGTCCTCGCGAGTGAACACTGGGTGGCCTTCGTGCCGTACGCCGCGCACTGGCCGTACGAGGTTCACCTGTACCCGCGCCGCCGGGTGCCGGATCTGCTCGGGCTCGACGAGGCGGCGCGCTCGGAATTCCCCCAGGTTTATCTGGAACTCTTGAGGCGTTTCGACCGGATCTTCGGCGAAGGTGAACCGCCCACGCCGTACATCGCGGCCTGGCACCAGGCCCCGTTCGGCCATCTGGAGGAGTTCGAGGGCGTCAGCCGTGACGACTTCGCGCTTCACCTGGAGCTTTTCACCATCCGCCGTACTTCCGGCAAGCTGAAGTTTCTCGCGGGTTCCGAGTCCGGCATGAGCGTGTTCATCAACGACGTGCCGCCGGAGCGCGCGGCCGAGCGACTGCGAGAGGTAGCGAGTTCATGAGTGGGAAGTACCTGGTCACGGGTGGTGCGGGATACGTCGGCAGCGTGGTCGCCCAGCATCTGCTGGAGGCCGGTCATGAGGTGACGGTCCTCGACAACCTCTCGACCGGCTTCCGCGAGGGCGTGCCCGCCGGCGCCGCCTTCGTCGAGGGCGACATCCGCGACGCCGCCAAGTGGCTGGACTCCTCGTACGACGCCGTGCTCCACTTCGCCGCGTCCTCCCAGGTCGGCGAGTCGGTCGTGAAGCCGGAGAAGTACTGGGACAACAACGTCGGCGGCACGATGGCCCTGCTCGGCGCGATGCGCGAGGCGGGCGTACGCAGGCTGGTCTTCTCCTCCACGGCGGCGACGTACGGCGAACCGGAGCAGGTCCCGATCGTCGAGTCCGCGCCCACCGCCCCGACGAACCCCTACGGCGCCTCCAAGCTCGCCGTCGACCACATGATCACCGGCGAGGCGAAGGCCCACGGCCTGGGCGCGGTGTCGCTGCGCTACTTCAACGTCGCGGGCGCCTACGGCGCGTTCGGCGAGCGCCACGACCCCGAGTCGCACCTCATCCCGCTGGTCCTCCAGGTCGCCCAGGGCAGGCGCGACGCGATCTCCGTCTACGGCGACGACTACCCGACGCCGGACGGCACCTGCGTCCGCGACTACATCCACGTCGCCGACCTGGCCGAGGCGCACCTGCTGGCCCTCAAGGCGGCGACCCCGGGCGAGCACCTGATCTGCAACCTCGGCAACGGCAACGGCTTCTCCGTCCGCCAGGTCATCGAGACGGTCCGCCAGGTCACCGGCCACCCGATTCCCGAGGTGGTGGCCCCGCGCCGCGGCGGCGACCCGGCGGTCCTGGTGGCGTCGGCCGACACGGCCCGCGCCCGCCTCGGCTGGAACCCGTCCCGCGCGGACCTCGCGGGAATCGTCGCGGACGCGTGGGACTTCGCGCAGCGGCACGGCAAGTAGAACGTACGGAAGGTCAGGGGTCAGGGGTATGAGCAGCGAGGTCGCCGCAGGGACTGTCGCCGAGCGGTTCAAGGGGCTGTACGGGGCCGAGCCGGACGGCGTGTGGGCCGCACCGGGCCGGGTCAACCTCATCGGCGAACACACCGACTACAACGACGGCTTCGTGATGCCGTTCGCGCTGCCGCACACCGCGGTCGCCGCGGTCTCGCGCCGCGACGACGGCGTACTGCGTCTGCACTCGTCGGACGTCGAGGGCGGCGTCGTCGAACTGGACGTCGACGCCCTGGAGCCGGAGTCGGACAGGAACTGGACGGCGTACCCGGCGGGCGTGGTCTGGGCGCTGCGCGCGGCCGGCCACGAGGTGACCGGCGCGGACGTCCACCTGACCTCCACGGTCCCGGCGGGCGCGGGTCTGTCGTCGTCGGCGGCACTGGAGGTCGTGATCGCCCTGGCGCTCAACGATCTCTACGAACTGGGCCTGAAAGGCTGGCAGTTGGCCCGGCTGTGCCAGCGCGCCGAGAACGTCTACGTCGGCGCCCCGGTCGGCATCATGGACCAGACGGCCTCCGCCTGCTGTACCGCGGGCCACGCCCTGTTCCTGGACACCCGCGACCTCTCCCAGCGTCAGATCCCCTTCGACCTCGCAGCCGAGGGCATGCGCCTGCTGGTCGTCGACACCCAGGTCAAGCACGAACACAGCACCGGTGAGTACGGCAAGCGGCGCGCCGGCTGCGAGAAGGGTGCCGCGCTGCTGGGCGTCGACGCCCTCCGCGACATCCCCTACGCCGAGCTGGACGCGGCGCTGGCCCGCCTGGGCGACGAGGAGGAGATCCGCCGCCTGGTCCGCCACGTGGTCACGGAGGACGAACGAGTCGAGCGAGTCGTCGCCCTCCTGGAATCGGGCGAGACCCGCGCGATCGGCCCGGTCCTCACCGAGGGCCACGCCTCGCTGCGCGACGACTTCCGCATCTCCTGCCCGGAGCTGGACCTGGTCGTGGACACCGCGCTTTCGGCAGGGGCCCTGGGCGCCCGCATGACGGGCGGCGGCTTCGGCGGCTCGGCGATCGTCCTGGCCGACGTCGCGGACGTGGACACGATCACCAAGGCGGTGGAGGAGTCCTTCGCGGCAGCCGGCTTCACTGCACCGCGGGTGTTCGAGGCGGTGCCTTCGGCGGGGGCGCGGCGGGTGAGGTGACGCGGGCGCGGCGGTGCCGGTTTCAGAACCCGGTCCCGCCGCCCGCGAAGCGGACGGGCGACACGAGGGCGATGCGGATCAGGCCGGGTTCGGGCGGTGGGGCGTCGTACACGTAGGCCTCAGACGTGATCTCGGCGACGACGGGCTGCTGCTCCTCGGTCACCGGCCGCTCTTCCGAGCGGCGCGGATCTTGGTGACGGCCGCGGCGACAGCGGTGTCGAAGTCGGGATCCTGGCGGGCGATGACCCGGCCGCGGAATTCCTCGACGAGGCGGACGACGCCGGTGAGGTCGGCGGGGTCGGCACGGTTGATCCTCGCGGGCCAACTCGGCCTCGAAGTCGTCGGCATCACCGGGGAAGCCGTAGCCCATGGTGAGAGCGGTGCGGAGTTCGCCGATGGTGCGCATGGGGGGCACCGTATCTGCGGGCTCGCGCTCAGGTGCGGCTTCCAGCGCCTCGCGGGACCTCTGACCGTCTCATCCCAGCCGCTTGGTCAGCGTGAACTCCGTGATCCCCGGCGGATAGTCCGGGATCGCGCACACCACGTCGTACCCCTGTTTCTCGTAGAACTTCGGCGCCTGGAAGTCCCACGTCTCCAGCCGGGATGCCGAGCAGCCCCGCTCCGTCCGCGCCACCCGCTCCGCCTCGGACAGCAGTCGCGAACCCAGCCCCGCGCCCCGGTGGCGTTCGTCGACCCACAGGTACGTCACGTGCAGCCACGCCGCCCACGTATGCCCCACCAGCCCGCCCGCCAGGGCGTCCGAGCCGTCCAACACCCACACGTGGAGGGGGACTTCGCGTTCAGCGGGGGTTCCGCGCAGGTCGCGCAGGACGGGGGACGCGGCCGTGTTGCTGTTGCGGAGCCGGGTGCGGAGGAGATCACGCCGGGATTTGTCGACTTCTGTCTCCATACGAAACATGCGGCTCACCATAAACGTGTCGGACAACCAGTTCTGCAAATTACCTTCCGCTCCCGGCCCCCGGCCGTACCCTGATGAACGGCACCGGTGGGGGCCGGTGCTGTTCAGGGGGCGAGACAAGTCGGGTACGACGCCCGAAGTGGGGGTAGCAGTTTCTGCACGGCGGCGGCCGTGCGGCTGCGGCGACCCCGTCCTGGGGAACGGCAGAAACAACAACCCGGGAGCGCTTCGGGCGTCGTACCCGCACCGGTCGGCGGCTCCCGACGATGGATCCCCTGCTCTTGGAGAGCGTGGGGAAGGGGGTTTTGTGGTTCGCATCCGAGTCCTGGTCGTCGACGACCACCGCATCTTCGCCGAGTCCCTCGCCGCGGCCCTGGCCGCCGAGCCCGACGTCGACGTCTCCGCGGCCGGCAGCGGTCCCGCCGCGCTGCGCAGCCTGGAGCGCGCGGCTGCCGAGGGCCGCCGGTTCGACGTACTGCTCGTCGACGCCGATCTGGGCGGGAACGTACCCGCAGTGCGGCCCGCCGTGCCCGTGCCCGTGCAGGAGGGCGGCGTGGACGGGGTTGTGGACGGGATCTCCCTCGTCGCGGCGGTCCGGTCGGCGCAGCCCGCGGCGCGGATCGTCGTACTCGCCGAGAAGGACGATCCGCGGCGTGCCGCCCTCGCCCTGCAGGCGGGGGCCGGCGGGTGGGTCGCCAAGGACTGTTCGCTGTCCCGGCTGCTCACGGTCATACGAGGTGTGCTGCGCGACGAGACGCATCTGCCGCCCGCCCTGCTCACCGGGGTGCTGCGCGAGCTGACGGCCGCCCGGAAGCACCGCACCGAGAGCGAGCGGCTGGTGGAGTCCCTCACCCCGCGGGAGCGGGAGGTGCTGCGGTGCATGGTCGCGGGGCTCGGGCGCAAGGCCGTCGCCGAGCGGCTGTATCTGTCCCCGCACACCGTACGGACGCATATGCAGAACGTCCTCGGCAAGCTCGGCGTCCACTCCACCCTCGCCGCCGTCGCGCTGGCGCGCAGGGCGGGGGTCGGGCCCGTGGACCTAGCTGGGGATGTTGTCGAACGGGGCGGTCAACTGGCGTAGCAGCGCCGCCAGTTCGCTGCGCTGGGCGTGGGACAGCTCCGCGAGGATCGCCCGCTCCTGGTCCAGCAGGCCCGCCAGCGCCTGGTCGGCGCGGTCCCGGCCCTCGTCGGTGAGGCGGACCAGGACGCCACGCCGGTCGCTGGGGTCGGGCAGGCGTTCCACCAGGCCCTTCTTCGCCAGGCGGTCGATACGGTTCGTCATCGTGCCCGAGGTGACCAGGGTCTGGGTCAGCAGCTGTCCGGGGGAGAGCTGGTACGGGGTGCCCGCGCGGCGCAGTGCCGTCAGGACGTCGAACTCCCAGGGCTCCAGGTTGTGCTCGGCGAAGGCCAGCCGGCGTGCGCGGTCCAGGTGCCGGGCAAGTCTGCTCACTCGGCTGAGCACCTCGAGCGGTTCCACGTCGAGGTCCGGGCGCTCCCGGCGCCATGCTGCGACCAGCCGATCGACCTCGTCCTCCATGGCGATCAGTGTAGTGGTTGTGTCGACGTGAAGTCTCTTGACGTCAAGATATCCTGGGGGGCAAGCTGGAGCCGACCTACGGTGACTCCAAGGAAGGCCCGCCATGTCCGCCGCCGCCACCTGGGACCCCGCCCAGTACCTGCGTCACGCCGGCCACCGCGCCCGCCCCTTCGCCGACCTCCTCGCCCACGTCCCCGACCTCCCCGCCGGCCGGCCCCGCATCGCCGACCTCGGCTGCGGCCCCGGCAACGTCACGGCCCTGCTCGCCCGGCGCTGGCCCACCGCGCACATCACCGGCTACGACAACTCCCCGGAGATGCTCGCCGACGCCCAGGCCCAGGCGGGCCCCACCCCGGCCGGCGGCCGCCTCGACTTCGCCGACGCCGACGTGCGCACCTGGACGCCGACGGAGCCGCACGACCTGATCATCAGCAACGCCACGCTCCAGTGGGTGCCCGGCCACGCCGACCGCTTCGGCGACTGGATCGCCGCCCTCGCCCCAGGCGGCACCTTCGCCTTCCAGGTCCCCGGCAACTTCGACGCCCCCAGCCACCGCCTGATGCGCGACCTCGCCGCTGCCGACCCACGCCTCAGGGGCGTCCTGCGCCACGAAGACGCCGTCCTGGCCCCCGAGACCTACCTGGAACACCTCACCGCCCTCGGCTGCACGGCCGACGTCTGGGAGACCACGTACATCCATCTGCTGACCGGCGAGGACCCCGTCCTCGACTGGGTGAAGGGCACCGGACTACGCCCCGTCCTCACCGCCCTCGCGGACGACCCTGCGGCGAAGGACGAGTTCCTGAACGACTACCGCACCGCCCTACGCCGGGCCTACCCGGCCGGCCCGCACGGCACCCCGTTCCCGTTCCGCCGAATCTTCGCCATCGCCCGGAAAGAGGCGTGACCAGCCTCCCGAATCAGCTCGGAATCAGCTCTTCCGGTGCCCGATCAACCGCGGCTTCTGCTCCAGCCCGTCCAGCCCGTGCCACGCCAGGTTCACCAGATGCGCCGCCACCTCCGCCTTCTTGGGACGGCGTACCTCCAGCCACCACTGACCGGTCAGGGCGACCATGCCGACCAGGGCCTGGGCGTAGAGGGGGGCGAGCTTGGGGTCGAAGCCGCGGCTTTTGAACTCGCGGCCCAGGATGTCCTCCACCTGTGTGGCGATGTCCGAGATGAGAGACGCGAAGGAGCCGGTCGACTGCGGGATGGGGGAGTCACGGACCAGGATGCGGAAACCGTCCGTGTACTCCTCGATGTAGTCCAGCAGCGCGAACGCCGCCTGTTCGCACAGCTCACGCGGATGGCCCGCGGTCAGCGAGCTGGTCACCATGTCCAGCAGGCGCCGCATCTCGCGGTCCACGACCACCGCGTACAAACCTTCCTTGCCGCCGAAGTGCTCGTACACCACCGGCTTGGACACCCCGGCCTTCGCCGCGATCTCCTCCACCGACGTGCCCTCGAAGCCCTTCGCGGCGAAGAGGGTGCGACCGATCTCCAGCAGCTGCTGGCGACGCTCCGCACCGGTCATACGGGTACGGCGCGTGCGCCGCGGCTTCTCGTTGCTGGGAGTGCTGCTGGAGTCGGTCGCCACGCCGTCAATCATGCCGCCTTGGCGGTCTCCCGCCCGCGCCGGGAGCCGTCTCCCCCGGTGTTCCGGCGGGAATCGATACGCGAGCGTGACGGCCAGCGCACGTCGTAGGCCCACCCGGCCAGCTCGAACCAGCGGATCAGCCGGGCCGAGGAGTCGATCTGACCGCGCTCCACACCGTGCCGCGCGGAGGTCGGGTCGGCGTGGTGCAGGTTGTGCCAGGACTCGCCGCAGGACAGGATCGCCAGCCACCAAACGTTGCCCGACCTGTCCCGTGACCTGAATGGCCGCTTGCCCACCGCGTGGCAGATCGAGTTGATCGACCACGTCACGTGATGCAGCAGCGCCACCCGGACGAGTGACCCCCAGAAGAACCCGGTGAACGCGCCCCACCAGGACATCGTCACCAGGCCGCCGATCAGCGCCGGCAGGGCCAGGGACACCACCGTCCACAGGATGAACTGACGGGAGATGTTCCGCAGCGTCCGGTCCTTGATCAGATCCGGCGCGTACTTGTCCTGCGGCGTGCGCTCCTCGTCGAACATCCATCCGATGTGCGCCCACCACAGGCCCTTCATCAGGGCCGGCACGGTCTCGCCGTAACGCCACGGGGAATGCGGATCGCCCTCCACGTCGGAGAACTTGTGATGCTTGCGATGGTCGGCCACCCAGCGCACCAGGGGGCCCTCGACCGCCAGCGAGCCCGCGATCGCCAGCGCGATCTTCAGGGGCCGCTTGGCCTTGAACGAACTGTGGGTGAAATGGCGGTGGAAACCGATCGTGATGCCGTGACAGCCGAGGAAGTAGAAGAAGACCAGCAGGCCGAGGTCCAGCCAGCTCACGCCCCACCCCCACGCCAGCGGCACGGCCGCGATCAGCGCGAGGAACGGGACGATGATGAAGAGCAGAAGCGCGATCTGCTCCGCCGAACCCTTGCGGTCGCCGCCCAGGGTGCCGGTCGGCTCGGAGGCGGAGGTGTCCTGGGAAGTCGCCTTCGGGGCGTCGTCGATCACATCGGAGCTCGTGGTCATGGGGCGTCCCCTGTGGGGTCGAGGTTGAGATGGGTGCCGTGGCTGGGGGGAGACCGCGGAAGGCTCGAAAGCCTTCCCTACGGTTCCGTAACCTACGGCGTCGTAAGTATGTCAGTGCGCCGTCCGGCGGCAAGAGCCCGTGAGCTGCGCGTCCCGGCCGACACCTATCCTGGAGTCGGTCGGACAGCGCGGTCCGCTCTGTTTACTTCCCGGATGATCCGGCCCGTATGCGGCACCCCGCCGCGCGAACGGGTCACCGGGTTCCCTCCCTCACGAGCTTCAGACGAGCTTCAACACTGCAAGGAGCCGCACCTGTGAGCAGTGCCGACGACCTGACTACGCGCACCACGACGACCAGCACCGCCCTGCGCGCCGACATCCGCCGGCTGGGCGACCTCCTCGGTGAGACGCTCGTCCGCCAGGAGGGCCCTGAGCTGCTGGAACTCGTAGAGAAGGTGCGCCGCCTCACCCGCGAGGACGGCGAGGCCGCCGCCGAACTGCTGCGCGGCACCGAACTGGAGACCGCGGCCAAGCTGGTCCGCGCCTTCTCCACGTACTTCCACCTGGCCAACGTCACCGAGCAGGTCCACCGCGGCCGCGAACTGCGCGCCAAGCGCGCCGCCGAGGGCGGACTGCTCTCCCGTACGGCCGACCGGCTGAAGGACGCCGACCCGGAACACCTGCGCGAGACGGTCCGCCACCTCAATGTTCGTCCGGTGTTCACGGCCCACCCCACGGAGGCCGCCCGCCGTTCGGTCCTCAACAAGCTGCGGCGCATCGCCGAGCTGCTGGACACCCCCGTCATCGACGCCGACCGGCGCCGCCACGACACCCGTCTGGCCGAGAACATCGACCTCGTATGGCAGACCGACGAGTTGCGCGTCGTACGCCCCGAACCGGCCGACGAGGCCCGCAACGCGATCTACTACCTCGACGAGCTGCACGCCGGCGCCGTCGGTGACGTGCTCGAGGACCTCACCGCCGAGCTGGAGCGCGTCGGCGTCAGGCTCCCCGACGACACCCGCCCGCTCACCTTCGGCACCTGGATCGGCGGCGACCGCGACGGCAACCCCAACGTGACCCCGGACGTCACCTGGGAGGTGCTGATCCTCCAGCACGAGCACGGCATCAACGACGCCCTGGAGATGATCGACGAGCTGCGCGGCTTCCTGTCGAACTCCATCAGGTACACGGGCGCCACCGAGGAACTGCTGGACTCCCTCCAGACGGACCTCGAGCGGCTCCCCGAGATCAGCCCCCGCTACAAGCGGCTGAACGCCGAGGAGCCCTACCGCCTGAAGGCCACCTGCATCCGGCAGAAGCTGGAGAACACCAAGCAGCGCCTCGCCAAGGGCATCCCGCACGACGCGGGCCGCGACTACCTCGGCACCAGCGAGCTGCTCCACGACCTCAAGCTGATCCAGACCTCCCTGCGAGAGCACCGCGGCGGACTGTTCGCCGACGGCCGCCTCGACCGCACCATCCGCACGCTGGCCGCCTTCGGCCTCCAGCTCGCCACCATGGACGTACGCGAACACGCGGACGCCCACCACCACGCCCTCGGCCAGCTCTTCGACCGGCTGGGGGAGGAGTCCTGGCGATACGCGGACATGCCCCGCGACTACCGTACGAAGCTGCTCGCCAAGGAACTCAGGTCGCGCAGGCCGCTGGCCCCGATGCCCGCGCCCGTCGACGCGGCCGGCGAGAAGACCTTCGGCGTCTTCCGGACGGTCAAGCGGGCCCTGGAGGTATTCGGGCCGGAGGTCATCGAGTCGTACATCATCTCGATGTGCCAGGGCGCCGACGACGTCTTCGCGGCGGCGGTGCTGGCCCGCGAGGCCGGCCTGATCGACCTGCACGCCGGCTGGGCGAAGATCGGCATCGTGCCACTGCTGGAGACGACGGACGAGCTCAAGGCCGCCGACTCCATCCTCGAGGACATGCTCGCCGACCCCTCCTACCGGCGCCTGGTCGCCCTCAGGGGCGACGTGCAGGAGGTCATGCTCGGCTACTCCGACTCCTCGAAGTTCGGCGGCATCACCACCTCGCAGTGGGAGATCCACCGCGCCCAGCGGCGACTGCGTGACGTCGCCCACCGCTACGGCGTACGGCTGCGCCTCTTCCACGGCCGCGGCGGCACCGTCGGCCGCGGCGGCGGCCCCACCCACGACGCGATCCTCGCCCAGCCCTGGGGCACCCTGGAGGGCGAGATCAAGGTGACCGAGCAGGGCGAGGTCATCTCCGACAAGTACCTGATCCCGTCGCTGGCCAGGGAGAACCTGGAGCTGACGGTGGCCGCGACCCTGCAGGCGTCCGCCCTGCACACCGCGCCCCGCCAGTCCGTGGAGGCGCTGGCCCGCTGGGACGCGGCGATGGACGTGGTCAGCGACGCGGCGCACGCGGCGTACCGCAGGCTGGTGGAGAACCCGGACCTCCCGGCGTACTTCTTCGCCTCCACGCCGGTCGACCAGCTCGCCGATCTGCATCTGGGGTCGAGGCCGTCCCGCCGCCCCGACTCGGGCGCGGGCCTGGACGGACTGCGGGCCATCCCGTGGGTGTTCGGCTGGACCCAGTCCCGGCAGATCGTCCCCGGCTGGTTCGGCGTCGGCTCCGGCCTGAAGGCGCTGCGCGAGGCGGGCCTGGACACCGTGCTCGACGAGATGTACGAGCAGTGGCACTTCTTCCGCAACTTCGTCTCCAACGTCGAGATGACGCTGGCCAAGACGGACCTGCGGATCGCCGGGCACTACGTCGACACCCTCGTCCCCGACGAGCTGAAGCACGTCTTCGACACCATCCGCGCCGAGCACGAACTGACCGTGCGGGAGATCCTCCGCGTCACCGGCGAGGACGAACTTCTCGACGCCCAGCCCGTCCTGAAGCAGACCTTCACCATCCGCGACGCCTACCTGGACCCCATCTCCTACCTCCAGGTGGCCCTCCTGAAGCGCCAGCGCGACGCCGCGGCCACGGGCGCCGAGCCCGACCCGCTGCTGGCGCGGGCCCTGCTGCTGACGGTCAACGGCGTCGCCGCCGGCCTGCGCAACACCGGCTGACCCGAGCCGACATGACGGTGCCCCCGTGCTGCCTACGAGCACGGGGGCACCGTTTGTTCTGTTACGGCCGTCAGCCCTGGTCGGCCTTCCGGCGCCGGAAGACCAGGTAACCGCCGGCGGCGAGCAGCGCGGCCGCGGCGCCGGAGAGCAGACCGACGGGCGCACCGTTACCGGTCTCCGCGAGGTCGCCCTCGCTGCCGCCGCCCTGCGCGGACGGGGCGGAAGAGGCGGCCGGAGCCTGCTCTTCCGCACTGGCGGACGCGGTCGGGGCGGCGCTCGCGCCCGACGTCGGCGAGGGCGAGGGCGAGGCGGACGGCGTCGTACCGCCGCCCTCCTCGGAGTCCTCGCAGTCCGTCCAGAACACCTTGTGCTTGGCCGAGCCGTGCTCGCCGTCGAAGTTCCAGAACAGCTTGTAGTGTCCGTCGGGCAGCGACATGTCCTCCGTACGGCCGTGACCGTCGGCGTCGAGGGTGAGGGCGCCGGCCGTCACCGTCTCGCCCTTGGTGGCGGCGGTCGGGGCCCAGGCCTCGATGTGCCAGTCGATCTGCTGGCCGGCGTCGAAGCCGAAGGCGTCCAGGTAGAACGTGCAGACGTGCGGTTCGTTCTTGCGGAGCTCCTCGCCGGTGGTGGCGTCGTGGATCTTGACGGTGCCGTTGTCGCCCGGGGCGGTCGCGTGGGCGACGGCCGGGGAGACGAGCAGGGCGGCCGCGGCGACGGCGGACAGGGCGCCGGCGCGAGTGAGGGTACGCATGGGGCAGTCCATCTTCGAGAAACCAATGGGGAAGATGTGGAGGGGGCGGCTCATCCTCCAGCCCGGCCCGCCGACGGAACAAGCACGAACAGGCAACGCTCAGACTCTTCACAGATGTGGAGATCGGCGTTGCCGGCTCAGATCACCAGAAAAGCCGCCGTGATCAGCGCGAACCCCGATCCGGCCATGACCCACGCCGCCCACGTCCGCCCCAGCCCGCCCGCGACCACCACCGACGCGAGCAGCAGCGCCCCGCCCAACGGCACCCAGGAGTAGAGGATCCCGGCGGGACCGGACCGGACGACCTCGCTGCTGCCGGGTTTCATCACGACGGTGTACGTCTCGCCGTCCGCCACGGCGGCCGAGTTCTCGATCACGACCCGCTCCCGGGCCTGCGACCCCGCGGAGATCGGCGTGTAGGGCCCGGTGCAGGTGTCCGCACCGCACCCCGTCACCTCGATGGTCCCGCTCTCCCGCCCCTTGGTGAGCATCACGTACTGGGCGGAACTCCAGGACGCCCACACCCCCGCGATCAGGATCAGCGCGGCGACGACCCCCATCGCCGCGAGCCGCCCGAACCGCAGCACCGTGAACGCGCCCTGAGTGGAGACGACGGCAGTAGGCATGGCCGCGATCCTTGGCCATCGCCTTGCCCAAAGTCAATCTCGGCCGGACGGGAACCAGGGACAGGGGAGTCCAACGTTCCTGAGGTGAAGGGGAGATGGGATCCGGGCAGCACGAGGTTGACCGCCAGGAGCCGACCGTCAGGAGTTGTACGTCCCCTGCGCCCGCTCCAGCCCCTCGATCACCAGACACTCCACCGCATCCGCCGCCCGGTCCACGAAATAGTCCAGCTCCTTGCGCTCCCCGGACGAGAAATCCTTCAACACAAAATCCGCGACCTGCTGACGACCCGGAGGACGCCCGATCCCGAACCGCACCCGGTGATAGTCCGACCCCATCACCTTCGTCATCGACTTCAGACCGTTGTGCCCGTTGTCGCCACCCCCCAGCTTCAACCGCAACGTCCCGTAATCGATGTCCAGCTCGTCATGCACCGCCACGACATTCGCCACCGGCACCTTGTAGAAATCACGCAGCGCGTTCACCGGACCACCCGACAGGTTCATGTACGACATCGGCTTCGCCAGAATCACCCGACGACTCGCCGGCCCCGGCGGACCGATCCGGCCCTCCACAACCTGCGCCTGCGCCTTCCCCGCCCGCTTGAACCTGCCCCCGACCCGCTCCGCCAGCAGATCAGCCACCATGAACCCCACGTTGTGCCGGTTCATGGCGTACTCCAGACCGGGATTCCCCAGCCCCACGATCAGCCAGGGCGCGCCCGCATCGGTCGTCACGTTCATATCTCCTTGATACGCGCCAGCCGCTGCCCCCACAGGGAACAGCGGCTGACAAAACGAGAAAAGTGAGGATCAGGCCTCGGCAGACGCCTCCGCGCCCTCACCCGCGGCGGCCTCCTCGCCCTCCGGAGCCTCCTCGGCCTGCGCGGCCAGCACCTGCAGGACAACCGCGTCCTCGTCGACGGCCAGCGTCACACCGTTCGGCAGGGTGATGTCCTTGGCGTGGATGGAGGCACCGGCCTCCAGACCCTCCACGGACACCGTGACGGCCTCGGGGATGTGGGTGGCCTCGGCCTCGACCGGCAGCGCGTTCAGCACATGCTCCAGCAGGTTGCCGCCCGGAGCCAGCTCGCCCTCGGTCTGCACCGGGATCTCGACGTTGACCTTCTCGCCACGCTTCACCAGCAGCAGGTCGACGTGCTCCAGGAAACCCTTCAGCGGGTCACGCTGCACCGACTTCGGAATCGCCAGCTCGTTGCTCTTGCCGTCGATGTCCAGCGAGATCAGAACGTTCGGCGTACGCAGCGCCAGCAGCAGGTCGTGACCCGGGAGGGTCAGGTGCACAGGCTGCGCGCCGTGGCCGTACAGAACGACGGGAACCTTGTTGTCGCGGCGGATACGGCGGGCGGCACCCTTGCCGAACTCCTTGCGCGTCTCGGCGGTGAGCTTCACCTCGGACATGATCACTCCTCGTAGAGGTCAGAAACGGACGGGGTCACCCGGCCACGAACGGCCTGCTACGAAGAGCGCGTCGATAACGGACCGCCGTACCCCGTCCCAGAACGGACCACGGCCTCCCTCGCCGAGCAACTGCAACAGAGTACTCGCCGAGGAAGGCCGTAGTGAAATTGATCAGACGTGAGAGGTCTACTGCTCGTCGAACAGGCTCGTCACCGAACCGTCCTCGAACACCTCACGCACCGCACTCGCGATCGTCGGCGCGATCGACAGCACCGTGATCTTGTCCAGATCCCCGCTCAACTCACCCGGCGTGGGCAGCGTGTTCGTGAACACGAACTCGCTCACCCGGGAGTTCTTCAGCCGGTCCGCCGCCGGACCCGACAGCACACCGTGCGTCGCGGTCACGATCACGTCCTCAGCACCATGCGCGAACAACGCGTCAGCCGCCGCGCAAATCGTGCCACCGGTGTCGATCATGTCGTCCACCAGCACACAGACCCGGCCCCGAACCTCACCGACCACCTCATGAACCGTCACCTGGTTCGCGACGTCCTTGTCACGCCGCTTGTGCACGATCGCCAACGGCGCGCCGAGACGGTCACACCAACGGTCGGCGACCCGCACACGGCCGGCGTCCGGGGAGACCACCGTCAGCTTCTCCCGGTCCACCTTCGCGCCCACGTAGTCCGCGAGCAGCGGCAGGGCGAACAGATGGTCCACCGGACCGTCGAAAAAGCCCTGAATCTGGTCCGTGTGCAGATCCACCGTCAGGATGCGGTCCGCACCCGCCGTCTTCATCAGATCCGCGATCAGACGCGCCGAGATCGGTTCACGACCCCGGTGCTTCTTGTCCTGCCGCGCGTAACCGTAGAAGGGCACGATGACCGTGATGGAGCGGGCCGACGCACGCTTCAGCGCATCGATCATGATCAACTGCTCCATGATCCACTGGTTGATCGGAGCCGTGTGGCTCTGGATCACAAAGCAGTCCGCACCACGCGCCGACTCCTGGTAACGGACGTAGATCTCACCGTTGGCGAAATCGAAGGCCTTCGTCGGGACAACCCCGACACCCAGCTGGTGGGCGACCTCCTCGGCAAGCTCGGGGTGGGCGCGGCCGGAGAAGAACATCATCTTCTTCTCGCCGGTCGTCTTGATCCCGGTCACAGCACTGTCTCCTCAGAGGTGTCTCAGCTGGGTGTTGACACGACGTCTCAACTGGACGAAAGGCGTCGTCTCAGCTGGTGGGGGTGCGGGTGTGCACTTATCACGGTACGCCGTCCCAGACGCACCTGTTTCCGGTCAGCCCTCACCTTCCGGCTTCCGGGACGCCGCCTCGGCCGCCTTCGCCGACGCACTCCCCGGCCGCTTACGAGCCACCCAACCCTCGATATTCCGCTGCTGACCACGGGCCACAGCCAACGAACCGGGCGGCACATCCTTCGTGATCACGGACCCGGCAGCGGTGTACGCACCGTCCCCGACCGTGACAGGAGCCACAATCATGTTGTCCGCTCCGGTCTTGCAGTGCGACCCGACGGTCGTGTGGTGCTTGCTCTCCCCGTCGTAGTTCACAAACACACTCGCAGCGCCGATGTTCGTGTACTCACCGATCGTCGCGTCACCGACGTACGAGAGATGCGGCACCTTCGTGCCCTCACCGATCGAGGCGTTCTTCGTCTCGACGTACGTACCGATCTTGCCCTTCGCGCCGAGACGGGTACCGGGACGGAGATAGGCGTACGGCCCCACGGACGCGTTCGGCCCCACCTGCGCACCGTCGGCCACGGTGTTGTCCACACGGGCACCGGCATCGACACGCGTGTCCTTGAGCCGGCTGTTCGGCCCCACCTCCGCGCCCTCGCCGAGGTGCGTGGAACCCTGCAACTGGGTGCCCGGGTGGACGACCGCGTCCTGCTCGAAGGTGACGGTGACGTCGATCCAGGTGGTCGCGGGGTCGACGACGGTGACGCCGTCGAGCATGGCGCGGGTGAGGAGCCGGTCGTTGAGAATGCGACGGGCCTCGGCGAGCTGCACGCGGTTGTTGATACCGGCGATCTCACGGTGATCGGCAGCGACGGAGGCACCGACGCGGTGACCGGCCTCACGGAGAATTCCGAGGACGTCGGTCAGGTACTCCTCGCCCTGGCTGTTGTCCGTGCGCACCTTCCCGAGCGCGTCCGCGAGCAACTGCCCGTCGAAGGCGAAGACGCCGGAGTTGATCTCACGGATCGCCCGCTGGGCGTCGGTGGCGTCCTTGTGCTCGACGATCGCCGTCACGGCACCGGACACGTCATCCCGGACGATCCGCCCGTAACCGGTCGCGTCCGGCACCTCGGCGGTCAGCACAGTGACGGCGTTCCCATCCTGCTCATGGGTCGTCGCGAGCTGCTTGAGCGTCTCGCCCGTGAGCAGGGGAGTGTCACCACAGACGACCACGACGGTCCCGTCGACGACACCGCCCAGCTCCTCCAGACCCATCCGGACGGCATGACCGGTGCCGTTCTGCTCCGCCTGGACAGCGGTGCGTACGTCCGGGGAGACCTTCGCGAGATGCTCGGTGACCTTCTCCCGGGCGTGCCCGACGACCACGACAAGGCTCTCCGGCGCCAACTCACCGGCGGCGGCGAGCACATGCCCCACGAGACTGCGGCCGCAGATCTCATGCAGGACCTTCGGTGTGGCCGATTTCATACGGGTGCCCTCACCCGCTGCGAGTACGACGACGGCTGCCGGGCGAATGGCGCTCACGGGATGCCCTTCGGCTGTGGAGGGGGTGTGGACAACCGCAGGATACCGGGGTGTTTCAGGGGGGAGATGGGAGCGGGCCCTGACTGAGCTGTTAGCAGTCAGGGCCCGAACCGAGCATGTGCTCCCGGGGGAGGACTCGAACCCCCATGATCAGAACCAAAATCTGACGTCTTGCCCTTAGACGACCCGGGATTACCGCTATGTCCGATTTCGTAGATCGGGCGCGGTGGCAGCCCCTACTATGCCGTACCACCAGCCCTCGATGCGACGGTACAAGTCAGCTCCGTCCCTCACGTCGATGCGGAGACATCCGTAGTAGTACTCGTCGGTGTTCTTCCTGTTGGTGCTGGGCTTGTGTTTCTTGAGGGTGGTCTTCAGAAGCTCGGCGGTCTTGATGCCGACATGATCCGCCCAGAAGGCCTCTGCCGCTGGCACATCGGCGGTCTCGTGAATCTGTACCGCGAACCTGAGGCTCTCGGGTGCCACGTGGAGGAGGTTCAGCCAGGCCAGGAATACCGTGACCATGTTCGGATCGCTGTTGACGAAAGTGACGCGCTCCCGTCGGCTGTAGGGCTTGCTCTTGGATCCCTCGGCCCAATAGAGGCCCACGCCGATCAGGAAAAGCTCGCGATCTTTCAGCTGGCCCACCTCGGCCATCGCCGCGTGCTTCGTGCGCTGACGCTCCTCCTCGCGCAGCCGCAACTTGGCTTCCCAGCCGCGCTTCGCGATCGCCGAGGCTTCCTCCCGGGTGCGTTGCCGCCGCTCCGGCTTCGGCAGATCTCGTACCCACAGCGAGATCGAGCTCTTGGAGCACCCCAGCTCCACCTGGATCTGGTCGTACGTCCACCCCTGGAGCCGTAGCTCCCTCGCCCTGTCCCTCAGGTCGTCCTTCGCGTTCGGGCGCTTCGTCCATTCAGGGGGCGGCTCGCCCTCGAGGAGCCGGTTGAGGATGTCGTTGTTGTCGACGTGGAGCCGGTCGCGGATCTGGCGTCGGCTGAGTCCCGCCCGCCGCAAGGCGACCGCCTGTTCCCGCAGTCCCTCGAAGTCCGCGTACTTGCCATATGAATGTGCCATGTGCATACCGTCCGGCCGGAATGCGTCGTTCCGGGGTCGAACGGGTGTGGTTCAGCAGTTCGAGGGATACCAGTCGGTTTCGCTGTTATTCGATTACGGAGTGTGGTGTGAGCCGGTCGTTGAAACTCGCCGGAAAAGCGCATGCCCCCGCCCGTAGGCTGGAGGCATGACCACGACGGGGGAAGACGGCAAAGGGGACATCAGGGCCTTGACCGGGCCCTGGTGGTGGGCCAGATGGCGTAGCGCGGTGCTCGACGGGTGCCTCGCTTTGGTGTCCGCGGTGGAGTGTGCGGCCGAGGGGATTCCGTTTGCGCGGGATGCGGGGATTCCGCTGGCTGTGGGTGTGGCGTTCGGTATGGTGGCGGGTTCGACGCTGTTGGTGCGTCGGATGTGGCCGATTGTCGTTGTCCTGGTGTCGGTCGCGATCTCGCCGGCGCAGATGGGTTTTCTGCTGACGGTCGTCGGTCTGTACACGTTGGCCGCGTCGGAGCTGCCGCGTCGGATCATTGCGTCGTTGGCGGGGATGTCGCTGCTGGGGACGTTGGTGGTGACGTTCGTGCGGGCGCAGCAGGACATGACGAATGGCGAGTTGGACATGGGGGACTGGTTCGTCCCCTTCATCTCGATCACCGCGTCTGTCGGTGTGACTGCGCCGCCGTTGTTGCTGGGTTTGTATGTGGGTGCTCGGCGTCGGCTGATGGAAAGTCTTCGGGAGCGGGCGGACAGTCTGGAGCGGGAGCTTCAGTTGCTTGCGGAGCGGGCGGAGGAGCGGGCCGAGTGGGCGCGTAATGAGGAGCGGACGCGGATTGCGCGGGACATGCATGACGTGGTGGCGCATCGGGTGAGTTTGATGGTGGTGCATGCGGCGGCGCTGCAGGCGGTGGCTCGGAAGGATCCCGAGAAGGCGGTGAAGAACGCGGCGCTGGTGGGGGACATGGGGCGGCAGGCGTTGACCGAGTTGCGGGAGATGCTGGGGGTGCTGCGCAGTGGGGATGGTGCGGGGGTGGCGCGGGAGCGTGCGGAGGCGGTGCCGTTGGCGGCGGTGAGGGTTGCGGCGGCTGCGGCGGCTTCGCGTGCGGCGGATGAGGGGGGCGGTTCCGCGGAGGGGCCGTGTCTGTCGGAGTTGGATGAGTTGATCGGGCAGTCGGCGGCTGCGGGGATGATGGTCGATCTGTCGGTGGAGGGGGAGGTGCGGTCGTATGCGCCGGAGGTCGAGCGGACCGCGTATCGCGTGGTGCAGGAGGCGTTGACGAACGTGCACAAGCACGCGGCGGGGGCGAAGACGTATGTGAGGTTGGCGCATCGGGTGTCGGAGATCGCGATGCAGGTGGAGAACGAGGCGCCGTCGGAGGTGTCGTCGGCGCGGTTGCCGTCCGGGGGGAACGGGCTGGTGGGGATGAAGGAGCGGGTTTCGGCGTTGGGTGGGGTGTTTGTGTCGGGGCCGACGGATGCGGGTGGTTTTCGGGTGTCGGCGGTGATTCCGGCGTCGTAGGCCTGTCGTGGGCCGTGGGTGTCAGCCTGCCGTGAGGCGTACGGGTTCTGTGCCGGAGATGAGGCCGGTGAGGGCTTGGTCGATGGTGGGGCCGAGGTACCAGTCGCCGGTGTGGTCGAGGGCGTAGATGCGGCCTTCGGTGTCGATGGCGAGGATGGTCTGGGTGTCGGGTTCGGCGCCGAGGGGGCTGACGTCGGTGTCGAGGGCGCGGCCGAGGTCGGCGAGGGTGCGGGCCATGTGGAGGCCGTGCAGGGGGTCGAGGTGGAGGGTTGCGGGGGCGATCTGGCGGCCGGGTCCGGTGGGGGTGAGGTGGAGGCTGCCGAATTCGGCCCAGGCTTCGACGGCGGCGGGGAAGACCGCGTGGCGGTGGCCGGCGGGTGAGGTGTGTTCGCGGAGGGTGTCGGCCCAGATTTCGGCTTGTTTGATGTCCCAGCGCCCGGGTTGCCAGCCGGCGGCGCGCAGGGCGGCGTCGACGGGTACGGCGAAGCGTGTGGTGGAGGTGCGGTCGGTGTGCATCTGCCCTCTATCTTGCGTTTGTTCGGGGTGGGAGTCAGGCGTCGGTCGCTGTGGGGTCGACGATGCGGACGCCGAAGTGGGCGCTGAGGGCGGTGCAGGCGCGGCAGGGGGTGGCGAAGCTGCCGTGGAGGGGGTCGCCGTCTTCGCGGATGCGGCGGGCGGTGAGTTTGGCCTGTTTGAGGGCTTTGCGAGCTTCGCCGTTGGTCATGGGTTTGCGGGCGGCGCGTTTGCTGCGGGCGGCGTCGGCGTTGGCGATGTGCCGGGAGATGAGGATGGTTTCGGCGCAGCGGCCGGTGAAGCGGTCGCGTTGGGCGCTGGTGAGGGTGTCGAGGAAGTCCTGTACGAGTGGGTGGAGGGTGGGGGGCTGGTCGCCGCGGGCGGCGGTGCCGGTGAGGGTGGCGCCGCGGACGGAGAGGGCGGCGGCGACGGTGGGGAGTATGCCGTCGCGGCGGTGGCGGAGGGTGGGTGCCTGGTGGGTTTCGGTGGCGCTCCAGCCGATGCGGGGGTCGCCGGATGTGCTGGTGTGTGGTCCCGTTTGCGTCGTGTTCATGATCGTATTTCCCCTCCCGTGCATCCCCCCGGCGGACACAGAGTGCCAAATGCCGTGGCTGGTGCGGAAGCTGGGGCGCTGCGACACGCCCGTGTTCGGGCTGGCTGTCACGGGAGGGTGACGGCTGGTCACGGTGGGCGGAGGGTGGGTTTCCGGTGCTGTGACCGGCGCCGGTGACCGGTTTCGTCGTACCGCATAGGCTGTCGGCACCGCGATGCGCGCGGTCAACGCGTTGGAGAGACAGTCGATACGGGGCGTAGTGGGCCTTAGGGGTTGCTACGGGTCGTACCAGAGTGCCGCAGGGGGCTACCGCCATGACGACAGGTCGGCTCGGGCAGCAAGCCGCGCCGCCGAACGCGGCCTATGCCGGGCAGGTCGTGCATTTCCCGGATCCGGTTCGGGCGGCCCGTCATCCGAGAGGGGTGCGGGTGGATGAGCACGGTTACCCGGACTTCTCGCCCTATGCGCGTGCGGCGGCGGAGATTGCGGAGCCGCCGGAGGGTTTCGGCGTGGACGAGTTGCGGTTGACGGACTATGTGTCGGCGAACGCGGCGCTTGCGGCTTCGGGGCATGAGTTGTGGGACACGGTGCCGTCGGTGGCGACGCCGCACGGCTGGACGTGGCATCACGTGGTGGGGTCGCGGCGGCTGGAGCTGGTGCCGGTCGAGGTGAAGGCGTTGCTGCGGCACCACGGCGGTATTGCGACGGCGGCGGTGGACCAGAACAAGCGGGGGACGCGGCCGTTGCAGGAGACGCGGCCCGCGCATTTCGGGTTGCCGAAGTCGGGCGTGGCGGTGAGTGAGTCGCAGGTGCTGGGGGTCGAGGAGGACCTGGGGTATCGGCTGCCGGGTGCGTACCGGTCGTTTTTGAAGGCGGCGGGCGGGTGTGCGCCGGTGGGGACGGCGTTGGACGCGGAGTTGGGGCTGCTGATCGATCAGCCGTTCTTCACGGTGCGGGACGAGGCGGCGGTCAATGACCTTGTGTATGTGAACAAGTGTCTGCGCGACCATCTGACCAAGGATTATCTGGGTGTTGGGTTTGTGCAGGGCGGGTTGCTGGCCGTGAAGGTGAAGGGTGACCGGATCGGGTCGGTGTGGTTCTGCGCGTACGACGATGCGCGGGATGTGGATCCTGCGGTGCCGCCGGCGGAGCGGGTGGAGCGGTTGTTGTTGCCGTGCGGTGAGGATTTCGACGCGTTCTTGGCGCGGTTGGCGGGTTCTCCACCGGAGTTGGAGACCGTGGCGAATCTGATGGTGGACGGTGGGTTCGCGCATGTGGTGCCCGTCTCTTCGGCCGTGACTGCCGTGGGGGAGTGAGCTGGCGATGGTGACGTTCGCGCAGGCGCAGGAGCGCGCGGAAGAGTGGATCAACGGGGATGTGCCGTCGTACCAGCATCGTGAGGTGCGGGTGCGGGAGTTCGGGCTCGGGTTCGTGGTGTGGGCCGAGGACCGTGCGGACGGGCCGCGTTCGGACGGGGGTGCGCAGCGGCTGGTGATCGCGCGGGACAGCGGTGAGGCGACGCTGTGGCCGTCGCTGCCGGTGGGTGAGGTGATCCGCCGGTACGAGGAGGAGTACGGGGGGCGTGCGGCCGCGGCCGCGGATGCGGCGCCGGCTGCTGCGGCTCGGGTGGATCTGAATCAGACGTCGTTCTTGCTGAGTCCGCCGGAGTGGTTGCAGGAGGCGGCGGACAAGTTGGGGATTCCGGAGCGGCGGGCTGGTGCGGGTGCCGGTTCCGTTGGTGGTTCCGGCTCGGGTTCCGGTGCTGGTTCTGGGTCCGGTGCCGGTGGGGTCGGCGCGGCTGGTAGTGGTACGGCGTGGCCGGCGGCCGGCGCCGGTAGTGACAGTGAGGCGGGCGCGGGGGCGCGTGCTGAGGCGGCCGGGGTGCCGGGTGCGCCTGCGGGGGCGACTCCGTGGGCCGGGACGGACACCAGCGCGGATGCGGGTGAGGACCGTTCCGTGCCGTTGCCGGAGACGGTTTTCGCGCCGCCGTTGAGTGACGCGGACGTTGACGAGACGCCGCCCCCGGCGGCGCCGGACGCGAAGACGGCGCTGATGTCGGGCGGCAGCCAGCTGCCGCCGACGGCGGTCGCACCGGCCCTCGACGGTGCACAGGCGCCGGGCGCGCAGGGTTCGCAGGGGGCGGGTGCGCCGGTCGGAGTCCCGCAGGGCAGCACGCCGCCGCCGGGGCCGGGTGCGTCGACTTACGGGTATCCGCAGGGGTCGGGTGCGGCAGGGGTTCCGGGGACGCCGCCGCCGGGGCCGGGTGCGCCGCCTCCAGGGCCGTCGACTTACGGGTATCCGCAGGGTTCGGGTGCGGGGGCTGGTCCGGGGACGCCGCCTCCGACGCCGGGAGCGGGTACGCCGGCGCCGGGTGGTACACCGGCGTACGGGTATCCGCAGGCGCCGGGCGCGCCACAGCCGCCGGCCGCTCCGGGTGGGTTGGCCGGGCAGCCGCTCGCGCCGAGCGCCGGGGACATCGCCGATGCCGCGACGAGCAAGGCGGCGCCTCCGCCACGCCGTGCGCGGGGCGGCGGCGTGACTCCTCCGCCTCCGCCGGGGGCGCCCGGTATTCCGGGTGCGCGGCCTGGGAGCACGCCTCCGCCGCCGGGTACGCCGGGAGCCCCGGGTAGGCCGGGTGGGCCCGGTGCGCCGGCGGGTGGGTATGTGCCGACGCAGCTCGTGTCGGCGATCGGGCCTGACGGTCCTGAGGTGCCTGGGGGTCCGGGCGCGCCGCAGCCGCCGGGTACCCCGACTCCTCCGGGTACCCCCACTCCGCCTGGGGCTCCCCATCCGCCCGGGGCTCCGGGTGCGCCGGGCGGCACGCCTCCCGGTGGTGTCCACCACGCCGCCACGGTGCTGGCCGACCCCGCTCAGATGGGCCCGGGTGGAGGCGCGCCGCAGCCTCCGGGCGCCCCTGGTGCGCCGGGCGCGCCGCAGCCGCCCGGCGTCCCGGGTACACCGCAGCCCCCCGGCGCGCAGGGCTCCGCAGGCGGCGCGCGAGGTGCCGTGCACCACGCGGAGACCGTGCTGGCCGCGCCCCCGGTCGGCGGCCCCGGTGCACCCCCGCCGCCAGCTCCCGGCGCACCCGGCGTTCCAGGCGCTCCCGGCATGCCCCCCGGCGTCCCGCACCCGATGCCCCCGGCACCGGGTGCGGTCCCGCCGCCCCCCGGTCAGCCCATGCCCGGTGTGCCTGGCCACCCCGCACCCGGCCAGCCCATGCCCGGTGTGCCTGGCCACCCCGCACCCGGCCACCCCGCACCCGGCCAGCAGCCGCCGGCGTACGGCTACCCGCAGCCGGGCGGTCAGCCGACCGTGGGCCCCGGTTATCAGGCCGTGCTGCGCTACCGCGCGCAGGACGGCTCCGAGCAGCAGCTGATCCGGCGTTCCGCGCCGGGTACGCCGCACCCGGAGTGGCAGATCTTCCACGAGCTGCGGGCGATGAACGTGCCGCCGGACCAGGTGCTCGAGCTGCACACCGAGTTGGAGTCGTGTGAGCTGCCGGGTGCGTACTGTGCGCGGATGATCCGGGAGCAGTGGCCGCAGGCGCGGATCACGAGCATTGCTCCGTACGGTACGGATCACGCGAGCCGGCAGCAGGGCGTGCAGCAACTCCTCGCCCATCAGGGTGAGTTGCACCAGGTTGCGGACGGCCCCGCGCGGCCGGCCCCGGTGCGGGCGCCGCTTGTGCCGGTGCAGCCGGCGCCGCCGGTTCCGCCGGAGGGTGTGGCGCAGGAGCTGGCGGGGGCGTTCGGGCCGGGGGTGTTCCGGTTCGAGCAGGCGGCGGTGTCCCGGCAGGGGGTGCCGCCGGTCGTGGCGCAGACGCTGGTGATGGCGGGGCTGCCGCTGGACATGGGGCCGTTCTTCTGGGCGCAGGCCCAGCCGGGGCGGCCGGTGCCGACGCTGGCGGAGCTGGCTGCCGAGCGCGGGGTGCAGCCGGCGTCGGACGCGGGTTCGTACCTGGTGATGGGCAGCGATTTCGGCAAGGCGATCTGTGTGCAGTACGGCACGGCGAACATCGTGGCGGTGCCGGTGGAGGCCGGGCCGGGTGGTGTGCCGGTGCCGCCGCAGTTCGTGAACACCGGGCTGCCGGAGTTCGTGCGCTGTCTGGCGCTGCTCGGGCGGATGTGGCGGCTGCGGTTCGGGCTGAACCAGGAGCAGGCGGGCCGTTGGACCGTCGACTTCCAGGCCCAGTTGGCCTCACTCGATCCAGCGGCGCTGGGTTCGCCGGAGAGCTGGTGGTCGGTGCTGCTGGAGCAGATGTGGGACGGCTTGCTGTGACCCTGGGGTGACGGCAGGACGTGTGAAAGGGCCGGGCCCGGTCGTGTGACCGGGCCCGGCCCTTTGTTTACGTACCTTGTGCGCGGAGTGTCGCGTTATGAACGCTTCCGTCTGATCCATCAAGATATGCGCGACATGGACGTCCTTCAAGGGGTTCGAGGGGTTCTGGAATGAGCAGCGCATCGGTGTCGTCGCATGGCTTCGTGACCGTCCGGGGGCGCGGTTATCGCCCCGAGCAGGTCGACGCGTACGCCTTCGCGCTCTCCGTGGATCGCGACGCCGCCTGGGAACGTGCGGCCCGCCTCACCGTGCTCGCCCGGGAGATGGAGGCGGAGGTGGAGCGGCTGCGGGAGGCGGTCGAGCAGCTCCCTCCGCAGACGTACGAGGCGCTCGGGGAGCGCGCCCGGCTCCTTTTTCAGCTCGCGGAGGAGGAGGCGGCGGTCCTGCGTGAGGAGGCGCGGCGCGAGGCGGACGAGTGTGTTGCGGATGCCGAGTCGCGCGCCCTGGACGTGCGCCGGACCGCGCAGGAAGAGGCCGATGCGCTGCGCGCGGATGCCGAGGAACGCGCCCGTCAGCGATTGCTCACGGCGCAGGCCGAGGCCGATGAGCTCCGGGTCACCGCCCGGCGTGAGGTGAAGGAGAGCCGTAAGGAGGCCGTGGCCGCGTTGCGCGAGGTGCGGCAGCGCACGGCGGCGATGCTGGCCGAGCAGGAGAAGGAGCACGCCCGGCGGTGGGCGTCCGCCGAGCAGGAGGCCGAGGACAGGACGGCCGCGCTGGATGCGCACTTCGCCGAACGGATGGCCCGCGCCGAGGCCGCGCTGTCCGAGGCGGAACAGGACCGGGCCGCCGCCGCGGAGTCCGACCGGCACTGGCAGGAGCAGGCCCAGGCCCGGGCCGACGAAGTTCTCGCGGAGGCCCGGGCCGAGGAGGACCGGATCGAGCGGGAGACGGAGGGGGTGCTGCGGGAGCACGGGGAGCAGTGGGACAAGGTGCAGGCGCACATGGACTACGTACGCAGCAGTCTCGCCAAGCTGATGGGGAACCGTGCGCAGGCGGAGTGACGTGGGGGCCGGCCGGTCTCACCCCCTGCGCCGCACCGCGCCGGCCAGGATCCACCCCTCCACCGCCTCGTACTGCCGGCGCTGCTCGTCCGACTTCTGCCGGCCGGAGGCGAGCGTGCCCAGCCAGCCGAAGGCGAAGCCGAGGGGGACGGAGATCAGGGCGGTCGTGGTGAACGGGAAGTAGTTGAAGTCGGCCTCGGGGAAGGCGGAGACGGGGGACCCGGAGACGAGGTTGGTGCCCGGCATCAGCAGCAGGACGGACAGGGAGCCGCCGATGAGGGTGCTCAGCAGGCCGGTGCGGGTGTAACGGCGCCAGAACAGGCTGTAGACGAGGGCGGGGGCGAGGGCGGAGGCGCCCAGGGAGAAGGACAGCGTCACCAGGGGTTGCAGGCTGCGATGCTGGACCAAAGTCGCCAGCAGGATGGCCGGGACGCCGACGGCCAGGGCGGAGATGCGGGCGAGGGCCATTTCGCGGCGGGCCGACATCTCCTGTACGCGGCCGGCGAAGACGTCGTGGGCCAGGGAGTTGGCGCAGGCGAGGATCATGCCCGCGACCGAGGCGAGCACCGTCAGGAACACCGCCGTCGTGACCGCCGTGAACAGGAACGTCTCGGCCGTGGACACGTCCTGGCCGAACGCGGCCTGTGAGCCCAGCAGATATGCCGAGTTCCCCTGAGGGTCTGCCCGGCGATCGTCTCGCGGCCGATCAGCGCGGTCGCGCCGACCCCGACGACCGTGATGACCAGGACGAAGACGACAACGCTCGACACCGCCCAGGACATGGACCGGCGCACCTGGCGGGCGCTGGACGCCGTGTACATGCGCATCGTGACGTGTGGCAGGCAGGCCGCACCGAGGACGACGGCCAGCTGGGAGCTGATCATGTCGAGGCGGGGGGCCGGGCCGCCCGCGAACTGCAGTCCGGAGCTGAGGAAGCCGGACCCCACGCCGCTCTGCTGTGCCGCCCGGTCGAACAACGCGGCCGGATTCCAGTCGAACTTGTTCAGGACGAGTACGGCCACCACCGCCCCGGACCCGAGCAGCATCACCATCTTCAGTGTCTGGATGAGAGCGGTGCCCTTCATCCCGCCGATCGCCGCGTAACTGATCATCAGGACGCCCAGCCCGATGATGCAGCCCGTCTTCAACTCCTCGCCGGAGAAGCCCAGCAGAAACGCCATCAACTGCCCCGTGCCCGCGAGCTGCACCAGCATCATCGGCAGCAGCGCGGCCAGCGTCACCGCACAGGCGGTCACCCGCACACACCGCCCCGGCATACGGCGCGCGAAGGCATCCCCCATCGTGAAACGCCCCGCGTTCCGCAGAGGTTCCGCCAGCAGGAACATCAGCAGCATCAACGACAGCGCCGTACTCAGCGCGAGGACGATCCCGTCGTAGCCGTACAGCGCGATCACCCCGCCGGTGCCCAGCACGGTCGCGGCGGAGATGTAGTCTCCCGCGATCGCCAGGCCGTTGCGCATGGGGGACAGAGAGCTGTAGCCGGTGTAGAACTCGTCGAGGTCGTCCCGGTCCGGGCCGGTCATCACGCACAGCAGCAGCGTGATCGTGACCACGGCGGAGAAGGCGACGAGGGACATCGTCTCCGCCGACTCGCTGAATCCGGTCATCGTGCCACCCCTCGCTTCGCGTCCAGCCGGGCCTGGTGGCGGATGCGCTCCGCGAGCGGGTCGACGCGGCGCCGCGCGGTGTGCTCGTACAGCGCTATCGCCAGGCAGGTGACCGGCAGTTGGGCCAGCCCGAGCAGCAGCCCGACCGGCAGACCGCCGATCCCCTCGCTCGTCATGAACCCCGGCGCGTACGCCGAAAGGACCAGGAACAGCACGAAGTAGCCGAGCGCGGTGAGCGTCGCCACGCGCCGCTGCCAGCGGTAGGCGCTGCGCAGGATGCGCAGGTCGCTGTGGTGCCCCAGCGGGGCGTGGACCGGCCTTCGCCGGGGCTCGGGTTCGGGTGGGGCGGCGGGTTGCCACGGGTACGTCGGGGACGAGTACCGGGGCGGGTGCGGGCGGTTCGTCGGATACGGGGACTGGGGCAGGTGCGAGGGGTGCGGCGGGTACGACGAGTACGGGTCGGACGACATCCCGTTGCTCCTTGCGTGGCTCGGGTCTGTGGCGGCGGACCGCAGGGAGTGGGGGGTGAGCGGGCCACGCACGCTACTCGGAGGGGCGGGGACGCGCGACGCTTTGGTCAAACTGAGTGGTCGGTATGCGCTTACTTCGATGAACTGCGCGGTCCCCCACGCTGTTACCCGCGTTAACTCCGACTTTTGCCGGCCGGGGCGAGGTTCTGAATGAGCAGGTCCGATGTCTTCAGTGGTCCTTGAGGACCGGGAAGCGGCGCGGCGCCAGCACCAGCAGGACCAGGAAGGCGAGCGCGGCCGCGCACGCCGCGCCCAGGTACACCGCGTGGACCGCGTCCGCGACGGCCCGTCGGGTCGTTTCGGACGCGGCGCCCGTGCCGAGGCCGTGGGCGATGGCGTCGAGGTCGCCGGCGTCGCCGAGGCGGCCGGCGAGGACGCCGTTGGCGACGGCGCCGAAGACGGATGCCCCGAGGGTCTGGCCGGTCTGCCGGCAGAAGAGGATGGACGCGGTGGCCGTGCCGCGTTCGTCCCAGCCGACGGTCGACTGGACGCCGATGATGAGGGGAAGCTGGAAGAGGCCGAGTGCGGCCCCGAGGAGGAGCATCAGGAGGGCCGGCTGCCAGGCCTCGCCGGGGTACGGCAGCAGGGGGAAGGCCAGCAGGATCAGGGTCGCGGCGCCGATGCCGAGCATCGCCGTGTTGCGGAAGCCGATCCTGCGGTACACGTGCTGGCTGAGCGCGGCGGAGACGGGCCAGCTCAACGTCCAGACGGACAGGACGAATCCGGCGGCCACGGGGCCGAGGCCGAGGACGGACTGCGCGTACGTCGGCAGGAACACGGCGGGCGCCACCATGAGCAGGCCCAGCGCTCCGAGGGCGAGATTGACCGCGGCGATCGTACGGCGGCGCCAGACCCAGCCCGGGATGATCGGTTCGGCGGCCCGGCGTTCGACGAAGAAGACGAGTACGACGAGGGCAAGTCCGGTACCGAGCAAGGCGATCGACGGCGGCGACAGCCATGCCCAGGCGACTCCGCCCTGCACCAGCACCGTGAGCAGGACTCCGCCGCACGCGAACACCACAAGAGCGCCCGCCCAGTCGACACGCGCGCGTGCGTCCGTTTTCCGCTGGGGCTCGTGCAGGTGGCGGACGATCAGCCAGAGGGCGAGTCCGCCGATCGGCAGGTTGACGAGGAAGATCCAGCGCCAGTCGGCGTACGCGGCGAGGACACCGCCCACGGCGGGGCCGGCGACCGCGGACACCGCCCACACCGTGGAGAGCTTGGCCTGGATCTTCGGGCGTTCCTTCAGGGGATAGAGGTCGGCGGCGAGTGTCTGGACCGTGCCCTGGAGTGCGCCGCCGCCGAGGCCCTGGACGATACGGAAGGCGATGAGTGCCCACATGTTCCAGGCGAGGGCACACAGGAGGGAGCCGAGCAGGAAGACGCTCGCGCCCACCACGAGGACCGGTTTGCGGCCGAAGGTGTCGGAGAGCTTGCCGTAGACGGGCAGGGTGACGGTGACGGCCAGCAGATAGCCGGAGAAGAGCCAGGAGAAGACGGAGAAGCCGCCGAGGTCGCCGACGATCTGCGGTACGGCCGTGGAGACGACAGTGGAGTCGAGCGCCGCCAGTGCCATCGACAGCATCAGCGCGGCGACGACGGCTCCGCGCTTGTCGGTCCCGGTGTGCTGTGCCGTGCCGCGTATCGCGGGTCTGGTGCTGCCCACGCAGATTCCTTCCCCTTGCAGCTATCTGCCGTCGGACAGCTTCCCACTTGACCTTCACGCAACGGGAGGGTGGAGCCTGAGTGGGCCGATGGGTGGACCCGACCCTGAGAAGGACTCCGCCTGAGGGGGGACTGCCCCTAGGGGTCCCTCCGTACCAGGGCTCGGGGAGGGTTCGTACCGGCGGAGGACGAGACGGTACGGGGGTCGTCCTTAACCTGGCTTTACGCCGCGGGGGCGGTGCACCGCACCTTCAGGGGTGGGGTTTTCCTCAGGGCAAGACGGGGTTGAACACCATCGAACGTCACCCCTGCTTGCCGCGAGACTCATCGGCGTAGCACTTCGCACGACTTCACACGGCACGGCTCAGTACGAGCCGCGTGCCGACCAACTGCTGACCGATATAGGAGACATACCGTGACATCGGCTGTAACCATTCCCAGGCACGGGGGCACTGGAGGGCGTACGGCCGTTGCCGCGCGGGCGCGGCAGGTCGTCAAGGCCTATGGGGCGGGGGAGACCCGCGTCGTCGCCCTCGACCATGTCGACGTGGACATCGCCCGCGGCCAGTTCACCGCCATCATGGGCCCATCGGGGTCCGGCAAGTCCACGCTGATGCACTGCCTGGCCGGGCTCGACACCGTCACCAGCGGGCAGATCCACCTCGACGAGACCGAGATCACCGGTCTGAAGGACAAGAAGCTCACGCAACTGCGCCGGGACCGGATCGGGTTCATCTTCCAGGCGTTCAACCTGCTGCCGACGCTGAACGCGATCGAGAACATCACCCTGCCCATGGACATCGCCGGCCGTAAGCCGGACAAGGCGTGGCTGCAGCGGGTGGTGGAGACCGTGGGGCTCGCCGACCGGCTCAAGCACCGGCCGACGCAGCTGTCCGGCGGACAGCAGCAGCGCGTCGCCGTGGCCCGGGCACTGGCCGCGCGGCCCGAGATCATCTTCGGTGACGAGCCGACCGGAAACCTCGACTCGCGCGCGGGCGCCGAGGTGCTGGGCTTCCTGCGCCGGTCCGTGGACGAGTTGGGGCAGACCATCGTGATGGTCACGCACGACCCGGTGGCCGCCTCGTACGCCGACCGTGTGCTGTATCTCGCCGACGGCCGGATCGTCGACGAGATGTACAACCCGACGGCCGATCAGGTTCTGGACCGCATGAAGGACTTCGACGCCCGGGGGCGCACGTCATGACCGTGCTGAAGACGTCGATGCGCAACTTCTTCGCGCACAAGGGGCGCATGGCCCTGTCGGCCGTCGCCGTGCTGCTGTCGGTGGCGTTCGTGTGCGGCACGCTCGTGTTCACCGACACGATGAACACGACGTTCGACAAGCTGTTCGCGGCCACCGCGTCGGATGTCACGGTGAGCCCCAAGGGCGCCTCGGACACCGGTGAGACCACCGCCGACAACGGCAAGCCGCCGGTCATGCCGGCCTCCGTCGTCGACGAGGTCCGCAGGACGGAGGGCGTGAAATCGGCGCAGGGCACCGTCTTCTCGACGTCGGTGACGGTCGTCGACGCCGACAAGGACAGCCTCTCGCCGTCCGGCGGCGGGCCGACCATCGTCGGCAGCTGGAACTCCAACGAAGCCCGCACGATGAAGATCACCTCGGGTGCCGCGCCCGAGGGTGCCGACCAGGTGATGATCGACGCGGACACCGCCGACAAGCACGGCCTCGGGCTCGGCGACGAGATCGGCGTCATCACCGCCGTCGGCACGCACCGGGCGAAGATCTCCGGCATCGCCGACTTCACCGTCACCAACCCCGGTGCAGCGATCTTCTACCTGGACACGAAGACCGCTCAGCAGACCCTCGTCGGTGAGACCGGCGTCTACACGAACGTCAACGTCACCGCCGAGTCCGGCTTCACCGACGCCCAGGTGAAGAGGAACGTCGCCACCGCGCTCGACGGCGGCTTCAAGGTGCAGACGGCCAAGGAGGTCGCCGACGCGAACGCCGAGGACGTCCAGGAGTTCATGGGCGTCATCAAGTACGCGATGCTCGGCTTCGCCGGGATCGCCTTCCTCGTCGGCGTCTTCCTGATCATCAACACGTTCTCGATGCTGGTCGCCCAGCGGACCCGCGAGATCGGCCTGATGCGGGCCATCGGATCCAGCCGCAAGCAGGTCAACCGGTCCGTGCTGGTCGAGGCACTGATGCTCGGTTTCGTCGGCTCCGTGCTCGGGGTGGGCGCGGGCGTCGGGCTCGCCATCGGGCTGATGAAGCTCATGGGCGCCATGGGCATGAACCTCTCCACGGACGACCTGACGGTCGCCTGGACGACCCCGGTGGTCGGACTGGTCCTCGGCGTCGTCGTCACCGTCCTCGCCGCCTACCTCCCGGCCCGCCGCGCCGGCAAGGTCTCGCCCATGGCCGCCCTGCGCGACGCGGGCGCCCCGGCCGACGCGAAGGCGGGTGTCGTACGGGCCGTGCTGGGCCTGCTGCTGACCGGTGCCGGTGGATTCGGGCTGTATCTGGCGGCCGCCGCCGACAAGGCGAGCGAGGGTGCGCTGTGGCTGGGCGCGGGCGTGGTGCTGTCGCTGATCGGCTTCGTCGTCATCGGTCCGCTGCTCGCGGGCGGAGTCGTCCGCGTGCTCGGCGCGATCGTGCTGCGGATGTTCGGCCCCGTCGGCCGGATGGCCGAGCGCAACGCGCTGCGCAATCCGCGCCGTACCGGCGCCACGGGCGCGGCGCTGATGATCGGGCTGGCCCTGGTGGCCTGTCTGTCGGTGGTCGGCTCGTCGATGGTCGCCTCGGCGACGGAGGAACTCGACAAGAGCGTGGGGACGGACTTCATCATCCAGTCCGACAGCGGGCAGCTGATCACGCCGCAGGCGGTCACGGCCGTGAAGGACGCCGACGGCGTGGACCGCGTCACCGAGTACAAGTGGACCAAGGCCGACTTCACGACCCCCGACGGGAAGACGTCCAAGGACACCGCCCTCACGGCCGCCGACCCCTCGTACGCGCAGGACCTGCGGGTCGAGACCGTCGCCGGCAACCTCGACGACGCCTACCGGCCCGACTCCATGTCCGTCCACGAGGAGTACGCCAAGGACCACGGCATCCGCCTCGGCTCCGAGATCGCCGTCGACTTCAAGGACGGCTCCACCGGCCGGCTGACCGTCCGCGCGATCACCAGCAGCGACGCGGTCATCGACCAGGGCGCGATGTACACGTCGATCGACACGCTGGCCACGTACGTCACCGCCGACAGGATCCCGCTCGACACGGTGCTGTTCGCCTCGGCGAAGGACGGCCAGGAGGCGGCCGCCTACCAGTCGCTGAAGACGGCACTGGACGACTACCCGCAGTACACCGTGCGCGACCAGACCGACTACAAGGAGGCCCTGAAGGACCAGATCGGCCAGCTCCTGAACATGATCTACGGCCTGCTGGCCCTCGCGATCATCGTGGCCGTCCTGGGCGTCGTGAACACCCTGGCCCTGTCGGTGGTGGAGCGGACCCGGGAGATCGGCCTGATGCGGGCGATCGGCCTGTCGCGTCGGCAGCTGCGCCGCATGATCCGCCTGGAGTCGGTCGTGATCGCCCTCTTCGGTGCCCTGCTGGGCCTGGGGCTGGGCATGGGCTGGGGCGCCACGGCGCAGCAGCTGCTCGCCCTGGAGGGGCTGAACGTCCTTGAGATCCCGTGGCCGACCATCGGCGGGGTGTTCATCGGCTCGGCCTTCGTCGGCCTGTTCGCCGCTCTGGTGCCGGCCTTCCGGGCGGGCCGGATGAACGTCCTGAACGCGATCGCGACCGAGTAGCCACCGCATACGGGGGTTGCGGGGGAGGGCCCGGTGCCGGGGAGTCTTGGGGACTCCTCGGTGCCGGGCTCCGCTTCATGCCCGCAGGAGCGGGACGTCGTACTTCTGGATCCAGGTGTCGCGGGTGATGAGGGTCAGGCCTTCCAGTTGGGCCTGGGCGACGAGCATGCGGTCGAAGGGGTCGCGGTGGTGCCAGGGCAGATGGGCGGTGTGTGCCGCGTGCTGCAGGGTGATCGGCAGGTGCCTGAACTGCAGGTCCCGCACACGTTCGGGTAAGCCCGGAGCACCTGGCAGCTTGCCCAGCGAGTGTTTGAGGGCGACCTCCCAGGGCGTGACCGCGCTGACGTAGACCTCGGGCTCGGTGCGCAGCAGTTCTCGCAGGTCGTCGGAGAGCTCGGGCGATGCGCCGAGCCACCAGAGCGCGATGTGGGTGTCGATCAGATACCTCATCGGTTGATCACCGCATCCCGAACGCCTCGGCGATGTCGTCCGGCAACTCGTCGAAGTCGTCGGGGATGTGGATCTGGCCCTCGAGCACCCCGTAGTCAGTGCGGTTGACGAGGGGCCGCAGCGGTACGACCTTGGCGACCGGCTGCCCCGCCCGGCTGATGACGACCTCTTCCCCGGTCTCGACCAGTTGCAGTATCCGGGAGAAGTTGGTCTTGGCCTCGTGGACGTTGTACTGCCGCTGGGCTTCGACTGCATTCATGGCGGCGGCCTCTCTGCATGGGGCGGAAGAGGAACGGACTAGAACTGGGCTAACCAGTGAGTCCACGCTAGCGCGCTCGGACCATCCTGGGCCAGCGTCCTCACTCCCCCGGGTGACAACCGCCCCGGCGACGTACCCTGGAGACCCCCGGCCCGCCCCGCGTGTCGGGTGGTTCGCGTTGCCCACCTCGGTCACTCCCTGTCATCCAGGACGGAAAGCCCCTCCATGAGCCTGCACGGTCTGCTCGACGCCGTCGTCAAGGACGCCGCACTCGCGGAAGCGATCAAGGCGGCCTCGGACGGCAACCGGATGCACGTCGATCTGGTCGGCCCCCAGGCGGCCCGCCCCTTCGCGGTCGCCGCCCTGGCCCGCGAGAGCGGTCGCCCGGTGCTGGCGGTGACGGCAACCGGGCGCGAGGCGGAGGACCTGGCGGCGGCGCTGCGCTCGCTGCTGCCGCCGGAGGGAGTCGTTGAGTACCCGTCCTGGGAGACGCTGCCGCACGAACGGCTGAGCCCGCGCAGCGACACCGTGGGCCGGCGCCTCGCCGTGCTGCGCCGACTCGCCCACCCCAGCACCGACGACCCCGAGACCGGCCCGGTCTCCGTCGTCGTGGCCCCCGTGCGATCCGTGCTCCAGCCACAGGTCAAGGGCCTGGGCGACCTGGAGCCGGTGGCGCTGAGGACCGGGCAGACCGCCGACCTGAACGAGATCGTCGACGCCCTGGCCGCCGCCGCGTACGCGCGCGTGGAGCTGGTCGAGAAGCGGGGCGAGTTCGCCGTACGCGGCGGCATCCTGGACGTCTTCCCGCCCACCGAAGAGCACCCCCTGCGCATCGAGTTCTGGGGTGACGACGTCGAGGAGGTCCGCTACTTCAAGGTCGCCGACCAGCGGTCGCTGGAGGTCGCCGAGCACGGCCTGTGGGCCCCGCCCTGCCGTGAACTTCTGTTGACGGAAGACGTCCGCACGCGCGCGCGTGCCCTCGCCGAGGCGCACCCCGAGCTGGGCGAGCTGCTCGGCAAGATCGCCGAGGGCATCGCCGTGGAGGGCATGGAGTCGCTCGCGCCCGTCCTGGTCGACGACATGGAGCTGCTGCTCGACGTGCTGCCGAAGGGCGCCATGGCCGTCGTGTGCGATCCCGAGCGGGTACGCACGCGTGCCGCGGATCTCGTGGCGACCTCGCAGGAGTTCCTGCAGGCCTCCTGGGCGGCCACCGCGGAATCGTGGCGTGCGGGCGAAGCCCGCTCGGTTGAGGGTGGTGGCGGGCGACGGGCGGGAGGGGAGGCGCCGATCGATGTCGGCGCGGCCTCGCTGTGGTCCATCGCGGACGTCCGCGACCGGGCCCGCGAGCTGGGCATGATGTGGTGGTCGGTGTCACCGTTCGCGGCGGACGAGGAGCTCACGGAGACGTTTGCCGCTGACGCGGTGGGCGACACGCTCAAGCTCGGCATGCACGCCCCGGAGACCTACCGCGGCGACACCGCCAAGGCGCTCGCCGACACCAAGGGCTGGCTCGCCGACGGCTGGCGCACGGTCTTCGTGACCGAGGGGCACGGCCCGGCCGCCCGCACGGTCGAGGTGCTCGGCGGCGAGGGCATCGCGGCCCGCCTGGACGCCGACCTGGGGGAGATCTCCCCCTCCGTGGTGCACGTGGCGTGCGGCTCGATCGACCACGGCTTCGTCGACCCGGCGCTCAGGGTCGCGGTGCTCACCGAGATCGACCTGTCCGGCCAGAAGGCGGCCGGCCGCGACGGCGCCCGCATGCCCGCCCGCCGCCGCAAGACCATCGACCCGCTCACCCTGGAGGCGGGCGACTACATCGTCCACGAGCAGCACGGCGTGGGCCGCTACATCGAGATGGTGCAGCGCACCGTGCAGGGCGCCACGCGCGAGTACCTCGTCGTGGAGTACGCCCCCGCCAAGCGCGGCCAGCCCGGCGACCGGCTCTACATCCCCACCGACCAGCTGGAACAGATCACCAAGTACGTCGGCGGCGAGGCCCCGACGCTGCACCGGCTCGGCGGTGCCGACTGGACCAAGACCAAGGCACGCGCGAAGAAGGCCGTCAAGGAGATCGCGGCGGACCTCATCAAGCTGTACAGCGCGCGCATGGCGGCCCCCGGGCACACGTTCGCACCGGACACTCCGTGGCAGCGTGAGCTCGAGGACGCCTTCCCGTACGCCGAGACGCCCGACCAGCTGACCACCATCGCCGAGGTCAAGGAGGACATGGAGAAGTCGGTCCCGATGGACCGCCTGATCTGCGGCGACGTCGGCTACGGCAAGACGGAGATCGCGGTCCGCGCCGCCTTCAAGGCCGTACAGGACGGCAAGCAGGCCGCGGTCCTCGTACCGACGACGCTGCTGGTGCAGCAGCACTTCGGGACGTTCAGCGAGCGGTACGCGCAGTTCCCGGTGAGCGTGAAGGCGCTGTCGCGGTTCCAGACGGACACCGAGGCGAAGGCGGTCCTGGAGGGCCTGCGGGAGGGCTCGGTGGACGTCGTCATCGGCACACACCGCCTCTTCTCCTCCGAGACCAAGTTCAAGGACCTCGGGCTCGTCATCGTCGACGAGGAGCAGCGGTTCGGCGTCGAGCACAAGGAACAGCTGAAGAAGCTGCGGGCCAACGTCGACGTGCTGACCATGTCGGCCACGCCGATCCCGCGGACCCTCGAGATGGCCGTGACCGGCATCCGTGAGATGTCCACGATCACGACCCCGCCGGAGGAACGGCACCCGGTGCTGACCTTCGTCGGGCCGTACGAGCAGAAGCAGATCGGCGCGGCGATCCGGCGCGAACTGCTGCGCGAGGGCCAGGTCTTCTACATCCACAACCGGGTGGAGTCCATCGACCGCGCGGCGGCCCGGCTCCGCGAGATCGTCCCCGAGGCGCGCATCGCCACCGCGCACGGGCAGATGTCGGAGTCGGCGCTGGAGCAGGTCGTCGTCGACTTCTGGGAGAAGAAGTTCGACGTGCTCGTGTCGACGACGATCGTCGAGTCCGGCATCGACATCTCCAACGCGAACACGCTGATCGTCGAACGAGGGGACACCTTCGGTCTGTCGCAGCTGCACCAGCTGCGCGGGCGCGTGGGGCGTGGGCGTGAGCGCGGGTACGCCTACTTCCTGTACCCGCCCGAGAAGCCGCTGACGGAGACCGCCCACGAGCGGCTCGCCACCATCGCCCAGCACACCGAGATGGGTGCCGGCATGTACGTGGCGATGAAGGACCTGGAGATCCGGGGAGCCGGCAACCTCCTCGGCGGCGAGCAGTCGGGGCACATCGCGGGCGTGGGATTCGATCTGTACGTCCGGATGGTCGGCGAGGCGGTCGCGGACTACCGGCGTCAGCTGGAGACCGGCGAGATCGAGGAGGAGCCGCCGCTCGAGGTCAAGATCGAACTGCCCGTCGACGCCCACGTACCGCACGACTACGCGCCGGGTGAGCGCCTCCGGCTGCAGGCCTACCGCTCCATCGCCTCCGCCAACACGGAGGAGGACATCAAGGCCGTACGGGAGGAACTCGTCGACCGCTACGGCAAGTTGCCGGAACCGGTGGAGAACCTCCTCCTGGTGGCGGGCCTGCGCATGCTCGCACGCGCGTGTGGCGTCGGCGAGATCGTCCTCCAGGGCAACAACATCCGCTTCGCGCCGGTGGAGTTGCGGGAGTCGCAGGAACTGCGGCTCAAGCGGCTGTACCCGGGGACGGTCATCAAGCCGGCGGTCCACCAGGTGCTGGTGCCGCGGCCGAAGACCGCGAAGGTGGGCGGAAAGCCGTTGGTCGGGCGGGAGCTGCTCGGGTGGGTCGGGGAGTTCCTGGCGTCGATTCTGGGGTCTTAGGGGAACGGGGCCTTTCCCCAGGGCGGGGCCTTTCCCCAGGGCGGGGCCTTTCCCCGGGGGTTCAGGCCGAGCGAAACAGGCGATGGGCGCACGAAGCCGCCCGCGGGTGGTGGAGTACCGCGGACGGCCTCTGTTTCCAGGTGGTTCAGCGGGCCGCTGTCAGAGAGTTGTGCCCTGTAGCCGGCCAGGTGTCCTCCGTGGGTCTCCGGCCTACGGCTGCTCGGGCGGCCGGTCGCGGTCCATGCCGAGCTGCCCCTCGATCTTCTGCTGGGCGGTGTCGACTTGGCCCTCGTACTTGTTGCCCGTCTTCTCGTTGGCCTTCTTCTCCGCGGCGTCGGACATTTGCTTGGCCCGGTCCTGGGCCCCCTTGTGATGCCTGAACCTGTCGAAGATGCCCATCCAGAGCTCCTTCCGGAGGTGACTCAGAACCGACGATACGCCCGACTTGCGAGGGATGCAGGGTTTGGGGCACCTGTGGTCTGAACCTCTCGGCCGCTACCGTGGCACCAGGCACAACCCGCCCGCACGGGCGGCCAGGGCAGGCAAGGGGAGGGGCGCACCGTGACACGTCTGAGGGGCGGGGCCGCGGCCGCCGCTGTGGCGCTGTGCGCCGTGGGAGCAGGGAGCGCGCGCTTCTTCCGCGCGGCGGCGGTGTCGGCAGCTGTCGTGCTCCTCGTCTCGGGATGCGAGGGGCTCGGCGAAGACGACTCCTCCGCGGGATCCGGGTCGGCTGCGCCTGCCGGGCAGGCGGTCAGTCCGCTCAAGAATCCGGACGGTACGAAACCAGGGCTCGCGCCCCTGACGACGGACGCGGACAAGGCCGCGGCCCGCAAGCTCATCGAGGAGCTGTCCACGAAGGGGCGGGGGCCGAGGACGGGCTACGACCGTGACGAGTTCGGCTATGCCTGGATGGACACGGCCGAGGGTGTGCCACTGGCGAGGAACGGGTGCGACACGCGTAATGACTTGCTGCAGCGCGATGGTCGGAGCATCCGGTTCCGTGCCGGTTCCGACTGCGTGGTCGTCTCGATGAAGCTGCACGACCCGTACACGGGCAAGGACATCGCCTGGAAGAAGGCGAAGGCCACCGAGGTGCAGATAGACCATGTCGTGCCGCTGTCGTACGCCTGGCAGATGGGTGCGGCTCGCTGGGACAAGGAGAAGAGGCAGCGGGTGGCCAACGACACGCTGAATCTCCTGCCGGTCTCGGGTTCCACGAACTCCGCCAAACGCGACTCGGGACCGGCGTCCTGGCTGCCACCCAGCAAGGCGATCCGCTGCTCGTACTCGGTGCGCTTCGCGCAAGTGGCGCTCAAGTACGAGCTGTCTGTCACGGCGGCGGACAAGGACATGATGCTCCAACAGTGCGGCGCTTGAGCTTCCACCTGTTTCGCGGCCTGCGGGCACCGCTGTCAGAGCGGTGTGGAACGGTGTGTCATGGGCGAACTGGTGGAGCAGGTCGACGATCAGGATCGGGTGCTCAGAGTCGTCGAGCCGGGCGAGGCGGTGCGAAGTGGGTGGCTGCACCGCGTCGCGACGACCGTCTGCCGTCGTCCGGATGGGCGGATCCTGGTGCACCGACGGCCGCACACCGTGTCCCGCTTTCCGGGGCAGTACAACTGGCTGGTGGGCGGAGCCGTGGACGTCGGCGAGTCCTACGGGGATGCGGCAGCACGGGAACTCGTCGAGGAACTGGAAGACGGGCTCGATGCATTGAGGCGGTACCCCCTCGACTTCCCCACCGGCGGCAACACCACGAAGGCGCCGCACCGCTTCCACGCGGACTGAGTGAGGCCGGAGTGCGCGAAAATTCGTTCCCCTGCCGCCGGGCCGCCGCCTAGCGTGGCCGTATGGAGCTGAGGGTATCGAGTCTCGCCGAGCGGCCGGACATGCTCGACCGGGTGGCCGGGATGGCCAACACCTGGCCGAAGTTCGTCATCAACGACCCGGTGGGGGACGCCTACTATCCGCAGATCGCCGCCGAACTGCCGCAGTACGTGCAGTTCGCCGAGGACGAGACCGGCGAGGTCGTCGCGCACGCCCACAGCGTTCCCTTCGCGCTCGCCGCCGAGGGCCGCGGTGAACTGCCCGCCCGTGGCTGGGACGAGGTGCTCCTGTGGGCGTTCGCCGACCTGCGTCACGGTGTCCGCCCCGACACGGTCAGCGCGATCTCGGTCACCGTCGCCCCGCACGCCCAGGGCCTCGGCCTGTCCGGCCGCATGCTCACGGCGATGCGCGACAACGCCCGAGCCCTCGGCTTCAACGAGGTCGTCGCCCCCGTCCGCCCCAGCGCCAAGCACCTCGAACCCCGTACGTCCATGGAGGAGTACGCCCGCCGAGTGCGCCCCGACGGCCTCCCGCACGACCCCTGGCTGCGCGTCCACGCCAGGGCCGGCGCCACCGTCCACTCCGTGGCACCGGCATCGATGGCGGTGGCCGCCTCGCTGCACGACTGGCGCCGCTGGACCGGGCTGCCCTTCGACACCGCAGGCGACATCGAGGTGCCCGGTGCCCTGGTGCCGGTGCGCTGCGAGCCGGAGCACGGGTTCGCGGTGTATGTCGAGCCCAACGTGTGGATGCGGCACCGACTGTGAGCGGCACGGGCCGGCGAGCGGTTCGCGGCGGACCTGTTCGACGGCAGTGAGCAGTGCGACAACGGTTCGGTACAACCCGGGACCGCTTGTCGGTGTCGACCTATACGCTCGAAGCGACAATCGCACGACTGGCGTTGCCCGACGCCGGTCGGCCTCGTACGCCCACCTCAGGCACCAGGAGCAGCCATGCATGGCCACGGCTACACGCAGCTGGTGAAGCAGCCGCCCCCGACGGCGTGGCTGGTCCTCCTGCGTGTGCTGTTCGTGGCGATCTCCGTCCTCAGCCTCGGGTTCCTGACCTGGACGATGCTGCTGCGCCTGGCGATCGTCACCCGCAGGTCGCTGGACTGGGGCCTCTTCGTGGCGGTGCTGGCCATCGACATCCTGGCCGTGGTGCTGCTCGGGAGCGAACCCGGCGAAGAGATCCACACCGCGGGCGGCTGGACCGGCCTCGCACTGCTGCTGGGCACGCTCGTAGCGGTGATCGCCTACTACCTCGCCGCGGACGTACGCCACTTCCACCAGCTCCGCTACGGCGGCGGCTACGCCCCGCAGCCCACCGCGGCGTACGGCTACCCGCAGCCGTCGGCCCAGGCTTCGTACAACACGGCCACGACCGTCCCGCAGCCCCCGCTCACCCGAAGCGCGCACACCCCGCCCCCGATATCCCAGGCCGCCACGCCCGCCACCCCCGGCCCGCCGCCCCAGCGCCCCGCGCCGGCCCGGATCGACCAGGTGCGTGCCGAACTCGACGAGCTCAGCGACTACCTGCGCAAGCAGGGCGGTCAGCGCGAGGGCCGGCCCGACGGCGACCACGAGGGCGGACGGTGACCGTGACGACAGCGCGCGTCGTCGCCGGCCGCTACGAACTGGCCACGCTCATCGGACAGGGCGGTATGGGCCAGGTCTGGACGGCCTACGACCAGCGGCTCGACCGGCGCGTGGCGGTGAAGCTGCTGCGCCCCGACAAGGTGGCCGGGCAGGAGGCCGACGAGTTGCGCCGCCGTTTCGTGCGCGAGTGCCGGGTGACCGCGCAGGTCGACCACCCCGGGCTCGTCACCGTGCACGACGCGGGCAGTGCGGGCGAGGAGCTGTTCCTCGTCATGCAGTACGTCGACGGCGCCGACCTCTCCGACCATCTCGCCGAGCACACCCCGTACCCGTGGCAGTGGGCGGTCGCGGTCGCCGCGCAACTGTGCGCCGTGCTGAGCGCCGTGCACGCGGTGCCGATCGTGCACCGCGACCTGAAGCCGCGCAACGTGATGGTGAAGCAGGACGGCACGGTCACCGTCCTCGACCTGGGCGTCGCCTCCGTCATGGACACCGACACCACGCGCCTGACGCACACCGGTTCGCCCATCGGTTCGCCCGCCTACATGGCGCCCGAGCAGGCGATGGGCGGCGCGGTCGGCCCGTACACGGACCTGTACGCACTCGGTGTACTCCTGCACGAACTCCTCAGCGGCGACGTCCCGTTCGCGGGTTCCACGGCGCTCGGTGTGCTGCACCGGCACCTGTACGAGCCGCCGCTGCCCGTGCGCCGGATCCGGCCCGAGGTTCCCGAGGCGCTCGAAGCCCTCGTCCTGCGCCTGCTCGCCAAGGACCCGCAGCACCGGCCCGCCTCCGCGCAGGAGGTGTACGAGGACTTGGCGCTGCTCCTGCCCGCGCGCGGCACGCCTACCGGGGCGCCCCTCGACCCCACGCGCCCCTTCCTGCGCCCTCACGCCCCGTGGCCGGACCGCGCGCGCACGCCCGCTCCCCAGCCCGCCCCCGTCACGCCGGTCGCCGAGCAGCCGGACGTCGCGAGCGCCGTCGACGAGGTCAAGCGTCTCCTGGGCGAGGGACGCATCACCCAGGCCGTGGACATCCTCGGAGCGATCCTGCCCGCCGCCGCGCAGCAGCACGGCGAGCACTCACCGGTCGTCCGCACCCTGCGCAAGCAGTACGCGGCCACGCTCATGGACGACGGCCAGTACCGGCGCGCGCTCCCCGAACTGCGCCGCCTCGCCGACGAACGTGCCGCCGAGGCCGGCCAGGCCGACCCGCAGTCCCTGCGGTTCCGCTACGAGGCCGCCCAGTGCCTCGAACAGCTCGGCGAACCGGCGGCGGCGCTGGCCGCGTACCGGGCACTGCTGCCGTACTACGAGAACCAGTACGTCTCCGGCGACCCCGAGCTCTCCCACGACGTCCGCCGCCGCATCGGCCACCTCCTCCTCGCCGTCGGCGACCGGGCCGCCGCGCACGACACGCTGGTGCGGCTCCTGCACGACGTGGAACGGCTGAACGGTCCCGGGCACCCGCTGGCGGTGGAGGTACGCCGGACCTTGCAGTGGCTGGGCCAGGTGCGGGGCTAGTGCCGCGGCAGGCAACGTTCGCCCCGTCGCGACGCCCGGCACGCCCTCTCGCCGCACCGGCCGAAAGCCCAAGTACGTCCAGTACGAGGACTTCCGGCCGGCACGCCGAGAGCACGCACCGGACGCCGCTCCTTGACGGGCAAACGTTGCCTGCCGCGGCACTAGCAACTGGCCCTGTCCCAGGCTCCGGCTCGTGCGTGCGGGCGCGGCGGTGCCCGAAGTCCTGGTGAATCGTTGGTCGAATGGGTTGGCCAGAGCCTGCCCACTGCCTACCATCGATCATCGCAAGACTTTGTGCACCGTCGCACAATCTCCTCGGGAGGTTTCCTTGCACCGCCGTCGTCGCACCGCGCTCCTCCTGTCCGCCGCGATCGCCGCGGCCCCCCTCCTCACCGCCTGCGGAAACGATGCGCACCCCGGTGCGGCGGCCGTCGTCGGTGGTCAGCGGATCACCGTGTCCCAGCTCGAGAGCAGGGTGAACGAGGTACGCGCGGCGCAGCGGGCGGCGGTGAACGACGAGGCGCAGTACGCGCAGGCCATCGCCGACACCGGCACCCTGTCCCGCGACACCCTGCACAACATGGTCCTGGACCGGGTGCTGCACCGTGCAGCCCAGGACGCCGGCGTCACCGTCAGCCGCAAGGAGGTCCAGGAGATGCGGGCCGGCCTGGAGGAGCAGGTCGGTGGTCCCAAGGCGCTTCGGACGGCCTGGCTGCAGCAGTACAGCATTGCGCCGGAGCGGCTGGACGAGAACCTCCGCCTCCAGCTCGAGGCCCAGAAGCTCGCCGCGAAGCTCGGCACCGACACCAGCCAGCCGGCCTTCTGGAACGCCCTGTCCAAGGCTTCCGAGAAGCTGAACGTCGACCTCAACCCGCGCTACGGCACCTGGGACGTCGAGCGGAGCAGCCGCGTCGACCAGCAGGCGCCGTGGGTACGGGACGTCACGACGGCGCAGGCGCAGCAGCCGGCGTGACGGTACGGCGGCCTCCCTGTGGACAACTCGGGGACTTGTCGGCGGCGTGGGTTACGTTCGGATCGTGAACGCAACCAGCTTCGAAGGCGCCCCGGACACGAGCCCCGACCTCACCCCCGGCCGGATCGTCCTGCTCACCACCAGTCACCGTGTCGCGCCCGGCCTGCTCTCCTGGCCCGCGTGGCAGGCGCTGCGCACCGCCGACCGGGTGCTCTGCGCGGACGCGGCACACCCCCAGCTGCCGTATCTGCGCGAGGCGGGGATACCCGTGGCCGAGGAGTCCCCGACCGCCGAGGAACTGGTCGACGTGTGCGCCGACGGGCACACCGTGGTGGTCGTCGCCACGGGCGAGGGCGAGCCCGCGCTGACCGACGGCCTGGCCCGCCTCGCCGGCACCGGACGCGTCCGGATGCCGGAGCTGGAGCTGCTCCCCGCCTCCTACGACCTGCCGGGCGCCCGCCTCCTCGACCTCGTGCAGGTCATGGACCGCATCCGTGCCGAATGCCCGTGGTCGTCCCGGCAGACCCACCAGGGCCTGGCGAAGTACGGCATCGAGGAGGCGTACGAACTCGTCGAGGCGATCGAGGACGGCGACCGCGACGAGCTGCGCGAGGAACTCGGTGACGTCCTCCTCCAGGTCGTCTTCCACGCCCGGATAGCCGAGGAGAACCCGGACGCGCCCTTCTCGATCGACGACGTGGCGGCCGGCATCGTCGCCAAGCTCATCCACCGCCATCCGCATGTCTTCGGGGACGAGACGGCCTCGACGCCCGAGGAGGTCAAGGAGCACTGGCTGCGCACGAAGGCGCAGGAGAAGCGGCGTACGTCGGTGACGGAGGGCATCCCCCTGCACCAGCCGGGCCTGGCCCTCGCGGCGAAGCTGGCGTCCCGGGTGCGTACGGCGGGTCTGGAGGTGCCGCTGCCGAAGACCGAGGGCGTCGGGTACGAGCTGCTGGCGCTGGCGATACGGGCCGAGGCGGAGGGCGTCGACCCGGAAGCGGCGCTACGGGCGGCGGCGCGGGCCTACCGGGATGCGATCAGGGAGACCGAGAGCCGGGGACAGCGGACGGATTCCGACACAGCCGGGACCGGCGACCGACGTCACCCACCGACCGGCGACTGACGTCACTCGCCGACCGATGTCACCCGCCCGTCCGCCTCCGGATACCGTCAACGGGTGACCAGCCAGCCCCACCGCCCGAGCCCCCACCAGGACGCCCCCGAGCTCTTCACGTGGGAGTTCGCCACCAACCCCTACCCGGCCTACGCCTGGCTCCGCGAGCACGCCCCCGTCCACCGGACACGGCTCCCCAGCGGTGTGGAGGCCTGGCTGGTCACCCGTTACGCCGACGCCAAGCAGGCTCTCGCCGACCAGCGGCTCAGCAAGAACCCCGCCCACCACGACGAGCCCACGCACGCCAAGGGCAAAACGGGTATCCCCGGTGAGCGCAAGGCGGAGCTGATGACGCATCTGCTCAACATCGACCCGCCGGACCACACCCGCCTCCGCCGGCTCGTCTCCAAGGCCTTCACGCCCCGCCGCGTCGCCGAGTTCGCGCCCCGTGTGCAGGAGCTCACCGACGACCTCCTCGACCGGTTCGCCCGCAACGGCTCCGCCGACCTCATCCACGAGTTCGCCTTCCCGCTCCCCATCTACGCCATCTGCGACCTGCTCGGCGTCCCCCGCGAGGACCAGGACGACTTCCGGGACTGGGCGGGCATGATGATCCGGCACGGGGGAGGGCCGCGGGGCGGGGTCGCGCGGTCGGTGAAGAAGATGCGCGGCTACCTTGCCGACCTCATCCACCGCAAGCGTGAGTCGCTCTCCGCCGAACCGGCCCCGGGCGAGGACCTCATCTCCGGTCTCATCCGCGCCTCCGACCATGGCGAGCACCTCACCGAGAACGAGGCCGCGGCGATGGCGTTCATCCTGCTGTTCGCCGGGTTCGAGACAACCGTCAACCTGATCGGCAACGGCACCTACGCCCTGCTCACCCACCCCGAACAGCGCAACCGCCTCCACCGGGCCCTCGCCACCGGCGACCGCAGCCTCCTGGAAACCGGGGTCGAGGAACTCCTGCGCTACGACGGCCCGGTGGAGCTGGCCACCTGGCGGTTCGCCACGCAGCCGCTCACCATCGGCGGGCAGGACATCGCGCCCGGCGACCCCGTGCTCGTCGTACTCGCCGCCGCTGACCGGGATCCGCAGCGGTTCGCCGATCCGGACACCCTCGACCTCGCCCGCCGTGACAACCAGCACCTCGGCTACGGGCACGGCATCCACTACTGCCTCGGCGCGCCGCTCGCCCGCCTGGAGGGGCAGACCGCCCTCGCGACCCTCCTCACCCGCCTCCCGGACCTCCGACTGGCCGTGGACCCCGGCGAGTTGCGATGGCGCGGCGGCCTCATCATGCGCGGACTGCGCACGCTGCCTGTGGAGTTCACTCCCATCTCGTAAACCGGCCCCCCGGCCCCGGATTCGACTGGAACCCTCCACTCCGGCACCGAAAACGTGACACGACCTCAACTCTGTGATCTTCACGTGATCTGTGCGGCATTAACTTGTGACAAGTGATCGACTGCCGATACGTTCACCCAGCAGCGCGACGTCGAACACCACCCGCCGCGCCGGTCACTGCTGTCTCGCGAAAGGTCCCCGCATGCTCTCCGGGAACGGTCGTCACCGTCGCCCCCGTCAGGCTCCGGCTCTCGTTGTCGCGGCCGGCGTGACCGGGTCCGCCATCGCCATCCCACTCCTCGGCGCCACCGGCGCGAGCGCGGCCAGCGGCACGACGTGGGACCGGGTGGCGGAGTGTGAGAGCGGCGGCTCCTGGAGCGCCAACGCGGGCGACGGGTACTACGGAGGACTGCAGTTGTCCCAGGAGAACTGGGAGCGGTACGGCGGCCTCACGTACGCGGCCAGAGCCGACCAGGCCAGCCGTTCGCAGCAGATAGCCGTCGCCGAGCGGCTCCTCGCGGACCAGGGCGTGGGCGCATGGGGCACCTGCGGGCTCACCGCCGGTCTCGACGCCGACAAGGATTCGGCCGACGTGGACACGGGTGTGGCCGGTGACACCTCGTCGGACACTTCCGAGAGCCTGCGCAACTCGCTCGGCTTGTCCAACTCGTCCGGTTCCTCCAGCTCACCCGATTCATCTGATTCGGCAGAGTCTTCGCCTGAATCCACCGAGCCGTCCCCTTCATCTGGCTCGTCATCGAATGCGGCGGACGGTTCCGCGAGCCCGACGCCCGCCGGCTCCACCTCGGACAACTCGCAGGGATCCGACAGCTCGCCCACAGTCACCCCAAAGGCAACGGACTCGGACAACTCGGGGCAGAGTGAAGGCGATTCCGGTCTGATCGACACCGGTACGGGCAAGCATCGCGGCGACAGCGCCGACGAGGATGCCGCCGGCGCTCGTACGACCGAGTCCTCGGGTCGCCACGCCTCGCGCGACAGCGCCTTCGCGCGCGATGTCGCCGACGGGTCGTACACCGTGCGCGAGGGGGACAGTCTCTGGGGTATCGCCGACTCCCATGGCGTCCAAGGGGGATGGTCCGTGCTGTATGCGGACAACAAGGAGATCGTCGGCGCCGACCCCAACCACATCATCCCCGGTCAGACGCTGGATGTCGGGGGCGAACCGGGCGAAAAGTAGCGGGAGTTCACGTCATACTTCGCGCCTAATGTCCTGTTTGGTGAAAGTGTGGGATGAGTCTCAGAGGCCCTGATTCTCTTTGAAATTCCGCCAATCGCGTGTCTACGGTCATGACCGCTCGCCAACGCGAGCCCCGGCTGCCGCAACGCCGAATCCTGCCAGCGGCCGTTCGGGAACAGTCGTCGCGTCAAGCGCCGTAGGCAGGAGCGGGGGACCCAAGGTAAGCGCCGCACCGGACAGTTGAGCCGGTACGGCTTGGGGTGAAGTCACGCCTCTCCACAGGGGCGTGGCCGGGCAACTCAACCGGCCCGAACCCGACAGCTCACCTCGCAGGCGTCGGTGAGGGGATCCATCCATGCTGTTTTCCAGCAAGGGCAAGCACCGTCGTCCGTCCAAGGCTGCTCGCGTCATAGCCGTCGTCGGCGTCACCGGCGCCGCCGCCGTCGCGGCCCCGCTGATGGCGGCCGGCAGCGCCTCCGCCGCCACCACCTCCGAGTGGGACGCCGTCGCCCAGTGCGAGTCGGGCGGCAACTGGTCCATCAACACCGGCAACGGCTACTACGGCGGTCTGCAGTTCTCCGCCTCCACCTGGGCCGCGTACGGCGGCACGCAGTACGCCGCCACGGCCGACCAGGCCACCAAGGAGCAGCAGATCCAGATCGCCGAGAAGGTGCTCGCGGGTCAGGGCAAGGGTGCCTGGCCGCACTGCGGCACGGGCCTGTCGAACGCCACGTACACCGGCGGTGGCGCGAGCGACTCCTCCTCGGAGGGCTCCTCGCAGAGCGGCACCGAGACCACCACCCGCTCGACCGAGCAGCAGCCGGCCTCCCGTTCGCAGGAGCGCCCGGCGCAGAAGACCGTCACCACCCCGACCGGTGAGAAGGTCGAGAAGGGTGACGGCGAGTACAAGGTCGTCACCGGCGACACCCTCAGCACCATCGCCGCGGAGCACGACGTCAAGGGCGGCTGGGAGAAGCTGTTCCAGCTGAACAAGGGCATCGTCGAGGACGCCGACCTCATCTACCCGGGTCAGCAGCTGCACCTGAAGTGATCCGGATCCACCCGGGTCGGCAGCTTCGCCTGACCTGAAGTGATCCGGGCTTCGCAGACCCCCGTGAGGGTCCCCCGTCCCCACAGGCCCCCGCCCCGGTGCGTGTTCCCCCGTACGCGCCGGGGCGGGGCTTTTGTGTCACCGCTCGTGCCTCGTTCTTCGCTCGGGGCCCTCGTTCTTCGCTCGGGCCCTCATTCTTGAGGAACCGTCTTTGTTCCGTTCGGAAACAATTTACGATCGGTTTCGTCCACGGGGTGGGCGACCGGCTGGCCGATCCCACGGAGCCGGTTAGGCTCATCTCGCAGAGCCGCTGCGGTCCTGCTAAACCGCGTCACATCCACGAAGGAGATGCTCGTGCCGTCCATCGACGTCGTCGTAGCCCGGGAAATCCTGGACTCCCGAGGCAACCCCACGGTCGAGGTCGAGGTCGGCCTCGACGACGGCAGCACGGGTCGTGCCGCCGTCCCGTCCGGCGCCTCCACGGGCGCCTTCGAGGCCATCGAGCTCCGCGACGGCGACCCCAACCGCTACCAGGGCAAGGGCGTCGAGAAGGCCGTCCTGGCCGTCATCGAGCAGATCGGCCCTGAGCTGGTCGGCTACGACGCCACCGAGCAGCGTCTGATCGACCAGGCGATGTTCGACCTGGACGCCACCGACAACAAGGGCTCCCTCGGCGCCAACGCCATCCTCGGCGTCTCGCTCGCCGTCGCGCACGCCGCCTCCGAGGCCAGCGACCTGCCGCTCTTCCGCTACCTGGGCGGCCCGAACGCGCACCTGCTGCCGGTGCCGATGATGAACATCCTGAACGGCGGCTCGCACGCCGACTCCAACGTGGACATCCAGGAGTTCATGATCGCCCCGATCGGCGCGGAGTCCTTCTCCGAGGCCCTGCGCTGGGGCACCGAGGTCTACCACACCCTCAAGAAGGTCCTGAAGAGCAAGGGCCTGGCCACCGGCCTCGGCGACGAGGGCGGCTTCGCCCCGAACCTCGGCTCCAACCGCGAGGCCCTCGACCTCATCCTCGAGGCGATCAAGGAGGCCGGCTACACCCCCGGCGAGCAGATCGCCCTCGCGCTCGACGTCGCCGCGTCCGAGTTCTACAAGGACGGCTCCTACCTCTTCGAGGGCAAGGCGCGCTCGGCCGCCGAGATGACCGAGTACTACGCCGAGCTGGTCGACGCCTACCCGCTGGTCTCCATCGAGGACCCGCTGTTCGAGGACGACTGGGAGGGCTGGAAGACCATCACCGCCAAGCTCGGTGACAAGGTCCAGCTCGTCGGCGACGACCTGTTCGTCACCAACCCCGAGCGCCTGGCCAAGGGCATCGAGGAGGGCGCCGCCAACGCCCTGCTGGTCAAGGTCAACCAGATCGGCTCGCTGACCGAGACCCTGGACGCCGTCGAGCTCGCCCAGCGCAACGGCTTCAAGTGCATGATGTCCCACCGCTCCGGCGAGACCGAGGACGTCACCATCGCCGACCTGGCCGTCGCCACCAACTGCGGCCAGATCAAGACCGGCGCCCCGGCCCGCTCCGAGCGCGTCGCCAAGTACAACCAGCTGCTGCGCATCGAGGAGATCCTCGACGACGCCGCGATGTACGCCGGCCGCAGCGCGTTCCCCCGCTTCAAGGGCTGAGCAGCGCTTCAAGGGCTGAGCAGCGCTTCAAGGGCTGAGTAGCGCCTCGTAGGAAGCGTCGTACACGTACGTCCCCGTACTCGGTCCCGTACCGTGTGCGGGGACGTACGCGCGTGTGTGACGGGAGTGGGAGATGGCCGCCAGGGACCGGGACCGTTTCTCCACCACGACCAGGATCCGGCTGCTCGGCGAGCAGACGGCCGCCCGCGTCTACCGCTCCCAGACCCGCCGCCAGGCCCGCCGCTCCCGGCTGACCGGCCGCGCCGCACTGCTCGCGCTCGTCGTCTGCTCGCTGGTGGTCGCCCTCGCCTATCCGATAAGGCAGTACGTCGCCCAGCGCGCCGAGATCGCCGACCTCCAGCGGCAGCAGGAACAGGCCCGGCAGCGGGTCGAGGAACTGCGCGACCTCAAGGCACGCTGGCAGGACGACGCGTACGCGGAGCAGCAGATCCGGGAGCGACTGCACTATGTGATGCCGGGGGAGACCGGTTACATCGTGATCGACCCGGACGCGGCACAGCAGTCGCGCGCCGACTCCGGCGCGGCCGACCGCCCCTGGTACGCGAACGTCTGGGACGGCGTCGACAAGTCCGACGCCTCCGACCAGTGAACACAAGAGAAAGAACGTCATGGAGACCCCCCCGCCGCCCACCCCGCGCACCGAGCCCACCGACGCGGACGTCGAGGCCTTCAAGCAGCAGCTCGGCCGGCCGCCGCGCGGGCTGCGCGCCATAGCGCACCGGTGCCCGTGCGGGCAGCCCGACGTCGTGGAGACGGCCCCGCGGCTGCCCGACGGCACGCCCTTCCCGACGCTGTACTACCTGACCTGCCCCAAGGCGTCCTCGGCGATCGGCACTCTGGAGGCGAACGGCGTGATGAAGGAGATGACGGCCCGCCTGGAGACCGATCCCGAGCTCGCCGCCGCCTACCGTGCCGCGCACGAGGACTACATCCGGCGCCGGGACGAGATCGAGGAACTGAAGGGCTTCCCGAGCGCCGGCGGCATGCCGGACCGGGTGAAGTGCCTGCACGTCCTGGTCGCCCACTCGCTGGCCGCCGGCCCCGGCGTGAACCCCCTCGGCGACGAGGCCCTCGCCATGCTGCCGGAGTGGTGGCGCAAGGGTGCCTGCGTGACCGTACCGAACGAGGAGAACGACCAGTGACCCGAGTGGCCGCCATCGACTGCGGTACGAACTCCATCCGGCTGTTGGTCGCCGACGCCGACCCGGCCACGGGCGAACTCGTCGACCTGGACCGCCGTATGACGATCGTGCGGCTCGGCCAGGGCGTCGACCGCACCGGCCGCCTGGCGCCCGAAGCCCTGGAGCGGACCTTCGCGGCCTGCCGCGAGTACGCCGCGATCATCAAGGAACACGGCGCCGAACGGCTCCGCTTCGTCGCCACCTCCGCCTCCCGGGACGCCGAGAACCGGGACGACTTCGTGCGCGGCGTCATGGACATTCTGGGCGTCGAGCCCGAGGTCATCACCGGCGACGAGGAAGCCGAGTTCTCCTTCACCGGCGCGACCAGGGAACTGGCGGAACACGACCATCTCCCCAAGCCCTACCTCGTCGTGGACATCGGCGGCGGCTCGACCGAGTTCGTCGTCGGCGAGGACCACGTCCGCGTGGCGCGCTCGGTCGACGTCGGCTGTGTGCGGATGACCGAACGGCACCTGGTCCGTGACGGCGTGGTCTCCGACCCGTCGACCGAGGAGCAGATCGCGGCGATGCGGGCGGACATCGAGGCGGCCCTCGACCTCGCCGAGGTGACGGTGCCGCTGCGCGAGGCGCACACGCTGGTCGGCCTGGCCGGCTCGGTGACGACGGTGTCGGCGATCGCGCAGAACCTCCCCGAGTACGACTCGGCCGCGATCCACCACTCCCGTGTCTCCCACGACAGGGTCCGCGAGATCACCGACTGGCTGCTGCACTCCACCCACGCCGAACGCGCGGCCGTCCCCTCCATGCACCCCGGCCGCGTGGACGTGATCGCAGCGGGCGCCCTCGTCCTGCTCGCGATCATGGAGCGGATCGGGGCGGAGGAGGTCGTGGTGAGCGAACACGACATCCTCGACGGGATCGCGATCAAAACGGCAGAGGACGCCCAATAGCGTTCAGCGGTACTTCTCGGGTTGATGACGGCGGTGGCGTTCGCCGCGTACTACAGGTTGCGGTAGACGTCCCGCCGGTCGCCCACCTTGACGACGAGGATGACGAGTTCACCGTCGTTGATCTGGTAGGCGACCCGGTAGCTTCCGACCCGGAGCCGGTAGAGTCCCGACGGGCCGGTGAGTTTCTTGATGTCGGCGTCCTCGCGGTACGGGTCGTCGCCGAGTGCGGTGAGCGCGGTCAGGATGCGCATGGCGTCGGGCCGGCTGATGGCCCGGAGCTGCCGCTGCGCCGCCGTGGTGAACCGGAAGGCGTACTTCACGCCGCCTCGCCGTCATGCTCGGTGAACAGATCCGCCAGTAGTTCCGCCATCGTCACGGTGGGACCGCCCTCGGCCAGGACTGCTTCGGCTTCGCGCGCCAGCATCACGTCGGCCGCTTCCTCCAGCGCTTCGAAGTCCGCGATCGGCACCACGGCCGCCACCGGAGCGCCGTTGCGCGTGATGACCGTCGGAACGCCTTCCTCGGCCCGATTGATGTGGTCCGCGAGGTGCGCGCGGGCTTCCCGTACGGTCACTGTGTTCTCGGTCATGGCGCCAGTGTACGCGCTTCCGTGTACACGAGACAGGGAGTCGCATACGTGAGCAATCCTCGACGGAATCGCGTGGTCCATCGCCTGAACGATCTGCCAATCGGCCGCTCCTCGAGCCGGGCGTCCGCGCGGATGCCCGGGGCTCCGGTGAGTCCTGGTCGGTGACGCAGGTCGCCCGCGCAGGGTGGTCCGGGTCTCGTTTACTACTGGCCAGTAGTCATCAGTTGAGCAGGTCGGCTAGCGTATGAGCTCATCCGAAGGGCCTCCGTGAGCCCCTTCGCGACACCCCGTCGGAAAACTTCGTGAAGTTCTTCACAAGGAATTGGGCCCCGCCGGAGGGTGGAAAGGGTCCAGTTGCCCCCTCCGGGGGCCCAACAGCCCTTGAACGCGTTCAGAAGGCTGCTGTAGGGGTGTGCTGGAAGGCTCTCGCGGAGGCGTGTTTCGACCGGCTCGCAGGGGGGCCGGCGACCCAGAGAGGCAGCTCACGCGGCATTGACAACGGGTCGTGCCGCCCCTCGGTTCCCGGGCGTGACCATGACCTGCGTCACGCGGGCCGGGGAGTGTAACACAGGGCATGCAGGAGCTTGTGAAGGGGCGCACGAACTACCCTCCTGCGGCAGGTGGATACTCGATGGCATGAGCACCACGGAGCGTCCCAGGATCCTCGTAGTAGGCGGTGGGTACGTAGGCCTGTACGCAGCTCGGCGCATTCTCAAGAAGATGCGCTACGGCGAGGCGACCGTCACGGTCGTCGACCCCCGGTCGTACATGACCTACCAGCCCTTCCTTCCCGAAACCGCCGCCGGCAACATCTCCCCGCGACACGTCGTCGTCCCGCTGCGACGCGTGCTCCCCAAGGCGGAGGTGCTCACCGGCCGGGTCACCACCATCGACCAGGACCGCAAGGTCGCCACGATCTCCCCGCTGGTCGGTGAAGCGTACGAGCTCCCCTTCGACTACCTCGTCGTCGCGCTCGGCGCGGTCTCCCGCACCTTCCCGATCCCCGGCCTCGCCGAGCAGGGCATCGGCATGAAGGGCATCGAGGAGGCCATCGGTCTGCGCAACCACGTCCTCGAGCAGCTCGACAAGGCCGACTCCACCACCGACGAGGAGATCCGCCGCAAGGCGCTCACCTTCGTGTTCATCGGCGGTGGCTTCGCGGGTGCGGAGACCATCGGCGAGGTCGAGGACATGGCCCGCGACGCGGCGAAGTACTACAACAACGTGTCCCGTGAGGACATGCGCTTCATCCTCGTCGACGCCGCCGACAAGATCCTCCCCGAGGTCGGCCCCAAGCTCGGCCAGTACGGCAAGGAGCACCTGGAGAGCCGCGGCGTCGAGATCTACCTGTCCACCTCCATGGACTCCTGCATCGACGGCCACGTGGTGCTGAAGAACGGCCTCGAGGTCGACTCCAACACCATCGTGTGGACCGCGGGCGTCAAGCCCAACCCGGTCCTGGCCCGCTACGGCCTCCCCCTCGGCCCGCGCGGCCACGTCGACACGGCGGCGACCCTCCAGGTCCAGGGCACCGACTACATCTGGGCCGCGGGCGACAACGCCCAGGTCCCGGACCTCGTCGGCCGTAAGGCCGGCAACGAGAACGCCTGGTGCCCGCCGAACGCCCAGCACGCCCTCCGCCAGGCCAAGGTCCTCGGCGACAACGTGATCTCCGGCATGCGGGGCTTCCCGCAGAAGGAGTACTCGCACGCCAACAAGGGCGCGGTGGCCGGGCTCGGCCTCCACAAGGGCGTGGCGATGATCGTCATGGGCAAGATGAAGATCAAGCTCAAGGGCCGTCTCGCCTGGTACATGCACCGTGGCTACCACGGTATGGCCATGCCGACCTGGAACCGCAAGATCCGGGTCCTCGCCGACTGGACGCTGGGCATGTTCCTCAAGCGCGAGGTCGTCGCCCTCGGCGCGCTGGAGTCCCCGCGCGAGGAGTTCTACGAGGCCGCCAAGCCGGCGCCGGTCGCTGCCGCGAGCAAGCCGGAGGAGAAGGCCAAGGCCTCCTGACCTCCGGTCACTGAACACCCCGAAGGGGCCGCCTGCCATCCGTGGTGCGGGCGGTCCCTTCGGCGTTTACCCGGTCAAGTCGTCGGCCTGAGCCGGGCATACCGCCTACGGCGATTGAGTAAAAGCGCCCATGTGCCGGTCCAGCCCTACCGGTTGGGTGGAGCACATGGTGGACAACAGACCGAACGCTGCCGTGCCGCGCGCGTGGATCGCGCCGTTGATCTCGACCGTGATCACGCTCCCGGCAAGCCTCCTGGCCCTCTTCTTCGGCGGGCTTACTCCCATGGCCTGCGACGCCTGCAACGGGGTGGAGGCCGAGCGTTTCGACCAGAGCTTCGAGATCGCCTTCACGGTCCTCCAGATCGGCCTCGCGCTGTCCTTCGTCCTGCTGCTGGTCAGTTGGTGCCTGCCATGGAACGAGCAGAACACAATCCGCCGCGGCGCCTTCGCGGCCCTGGCGCCCTGCACCGTGTTGGTCGCCGTTGTCTTCTTCCTAGGGCTGATCGACGGGCCGAACTGAAACGTGCATCACCTCGATATGTCGCGGCCATGCCTGGATGGTCGCCGTCGGCGGAAGCGGAGCGGCAGCGAACAGTAACTGAGTACAAGTGCTCATGTGCCTGGTCCCGCAGTGGTGTTGGGTGGGCTCATCCTCAGTGAGCAGCCATGCTCGGGATGGCTTGAACTCGATCGCTACCGGCATGCCTGCGACTGCGGACTGTCACTGGTGGTCGCTAGAGTTTCAGGTGCGGCATTCGGTTGTCCGAGTGCTCTGGCTGTACGGGGAGGGCGGGGCGCAGTGTTACCGAGCGAGGGCGGATCGACGTCGGGGACGTCGTCGTGGGTGTCCGACGCGTTCGATGCGGCCCGGGACGCTGTCGGCGCCGCCGCTGACGTGGCCACCGAGCTGTCGTCGTTCACGGGGTTCCGGAAGCGTGTTGATGAGCTGATCCGTGACCTGAAGGGATCGGAGGCGGGTCCTGGGAAAGTGGCCCAGGAACAGCTCGTACGCCACCAGTTCGGCGGCGGAGACGAGGCGTGGATGGAGGCGGCTGGCCTCTTCACCGCGTACGAGACGGTGATCGGCGAGTTGGAGACCCTGTCGAAACTGCTGTCGGACTCCATGGAGGGCATGGGCATCGCCGTTCTGGCCTCGCACAAGGGCTACCGGAACATCGACCTCGACATCCGCGACCGTATGGCGGCGATCAGTGCGGAGACGACGAAGCACTACGGCGGCTCCTACGACCCCGAGCTTCCGAACAAGAGTCAGACCAGCGGTGGTTCGACACCGGTGGGCGACGACGCGGGAGGCACAATCTGATGCCGGCCAAGGGGCCTGGTGGTACGTCCTTCGAGGACATGAGCCACGAGCAGATGCTGGCCTGGCTGGACCAGGCGAACGCGGGGACGGTACAGGCCGCCGCCGAGCGGCTGATCTCGGCGGCGAAGGAGATCCGCAAGATCGCCGAGGAGTTGAAGGTCCGTCCGCAGTGGGTGGAGTGGAAGGGCGAGGGCGCGGATGCGTTCCGCACCTGGAGCGCCGATCTGGCCAACTCCACCCTGCGGTTGGGCGATTTCAGCGAGGACGCTGCGAAGTGGCTGAGCCAGACTTCGGGGGCGATCGCCCAGGCGCAGGCGTCGATTCCGCGCGACGCCGGGAGTGCCACGGCGAACCTGGACACGGCGCGTGCGGCGCGCAACGACCCCGATGCGTCGGCAGTGGCGGCCAAGTCCGAGCGGGAGCTGGCGGCGCTCGCGGCGCACAGGGAGGAGGTCCGGCAGCAGGCGGCGGCGCAGATGCGGAAGCTGGGGCAGACGTATGCGTGGTCGGCCACGCAGATGAACGCGTTGGAGAGGCCCAAGTTTCCGCCGCCGCCGGGGGCGCTTGTGCCGAAGAACGACGGTGTCAGCTCGGAGAGTCTGGCCCGGCCAGGTGGTGCGAGTCAGGACGCTTCGGCCGCAGGTGGTGCTGGCTCTGCGACGTACGTGAGCGCAGTCGGCGGAAGTGGGGCGGGTGCCTCATCGCATCAGGCCACGCCGCCTCAGCGCTCCATGCTGCCGGACACTCCGGCTCCGGCCCAGACGCAGATGGGCATTGACTCCGTGACCACCCTGCCGGAGGCACCGCGGACCCCTGCGAGTCCGACGGCCACCCCGCCTGGACCGGCTCGTGCCGATGGCGGAGCGCCGTCGCCGACCGGATTGCTTCCTCCCGCACTCGGCGACAGCAGCACCAGGGGCCGGGCCCCGGCCCTTCCGACCGGACCAGGACGCGCTGTGGCGACTGGACGGACCCAGCTGCCTGGCACCAGCCCCACAGTCCCCAACCCTGGACGCGTGCCAGGCGTACCCCCTGCACCTGCCCCGGCCTCCGGACGTGTACCTGGCGTGCCGGGTGCACCAGGCGGTCAGGACATCGTCGGCGGTCGCCCGGTTGCTCCGTCCGTGGGTAGACCGACCGAAGCCATTTCGCGCGGCTTGGTCGTCGGCAGCGAGAGCGGCGCGGCTGCTCGTGGGCCCATGGGCGCGGTCCCCGGCACCGGCGGACCTGCCGGACGCGCGATGGGCCCGCCGGCACAAAGTCCCGGCCGCCGGGCCGTCGCTCCGCACGGCGGAGCTCTTCCGTACAGCGGAGTCGTGGGCGGCAGCCCGCAGCAGCAGGCGGGCCGTGCGGGAGCGCATTCCGTCGGACCAGTCGGTTCGGGCAGGACAGGGAGCGGTGGCGCTGCCCGAGGCGGCATCGCAGGTGGGGTGCCATCCGGTGCGCGTACCGGTGAAGACCGCAACGGTGCCGCTCCCAGCAGCCCGCCGACTTCGTCCCGGACGGGCAACAGGAGCGGGCAGCACCGCGTTGCGACAGAAGACGAGGAGACCTGGCGGCAGAGCGACGGACGTCGCATCGTGCCGCCAGTCGTCGACTGATGGTGGCAAGCGAAAGGGAATCACATGCTCATCGGCGGTACGCGGTATGGGCGTCGCACGGCTGCGGCATCGGCGGCTCTCGGCGTGCTGCTGGTAGGTGTCGCGGGGGCTCCGGCCCACGCGGAGACGACCCGTGAGCAGCAGTGGCACCTGGATGCCATGAAGGCCGAGCAGATGTGGCAGACCAGCACGGGCGAGGGCATCACGGTGGCCGTGATCGACACTGGCGTGGACCCGAGTAATCCCGACCTGGTGGGACGCGTATTGGACGGCAAGGACTACGCGTCGCGCCGTCCCGGGGATGAGCACACCGACTTCGACGGCCATGGCACGGGTATGGCTGGGCTCATCGCAGGCACTGGCGCCTACGGAGGCGGCAAAGGTGCGTTCGGCCTCGCTCCCGGAGCCAAGATCCTTCCGATTCGGCTGCCCGGCACCGTCGATATCAGCCCCTTTGAGACATCTGCGTACTTGAGTAAGGCAATCCGCTACGCGGCAGACTCTGGGGCCCAGGTCATCAACATCTCGATGAACGGCGGAAGTGATTCGCCGGATTTGAACGCGGCGGTCCGACACGCGCTGGACAAGGGATCTTTGATCTTCGCTGCCGTGGGCAACGACGGAGCAAAGGGCTACGACATCGGTTATCCGGCAGCCGTACCAGGGATTGTGGGTGTTGCAGCCGTCGGTAGAGACCTCCGTAGGACCGCTGAATCCCAGCAAGGCTCCCGAGTGGACATGGCGGCACCCGGCAAAGACATGGTCCACGCCTGCGGCGGCGAGACGGGTCTTTGCAAGACCAACGGCACCAGCGATGCCACCGCTATCGCTTCCGCCAGCGCCGCCCTCATCTGGTCCAAGCACGAGAACTGGTCCAATAACCAGGTCCTCCGCGTCATGCTCAACACCATCGGCGCCCCCACGGACGGTGCCAAGCGCAACGACTCCATCGGGTATGGCATCGTCCGCCCGCGCATCGCACTGCAGGACCCGGGCGATCCGGGACCGGCCGATGTGTATCCGCTTCCGGACCTCAAGGCAGCGTCGGCGTCACCGTCTCCAGAGGCAGCCAGCGCCGGGACGTCGGGTGCCTCACGGAATGTCGACCCAGGCATGGAGGTGGCCAAGCCTGACGACGACGATGGGGTGCCCTGGCTCGCGATGGGCATCGGGGCCGCCGTCCTGCTGGGCGCCGCGATCGCAGCAACCGCGGTGGCACTCAGGCGCCGAAGGTCGGCCGGACCACCACTGTTGGCGGCAGGTTCTGGCCAATTTCCTTATAATCCAATGGAATTTGGACCCTCAGCTGGCACATCGGACCAGGTCGGTCCCCGGGACCGGGGACCGGGCGGCTTCTGAGTGCGGCTTCCTGGACACCGAAGCACCGCTCACGGAGCGAAGCTGAGCAAAGGGCGGGTAGCGTGCTCCCAGATCATCCGGCTGTAACCGGCACGTGCACGACCGCCCAGCACGCCAGGCACCACAGACACGCGATACACAGGACACAGGGGAGGCTCCGCGCATGGCGTGGGAGGAGTGGGAACAGCTGAAGGCCGGCGCGGCGGAGAGACGGTCGACGCAGATGCAGCTCAACCAGCTCTCCGCGGATGGAGGCGGGGGCGGCGGCGAACTGGTGGCGAACCAGGACGACCTCGGCGCCGTCGGCCACGACGCGTTCCTCCTCTACAACGACCTCAGCAAGGACACGGATATCGCCGGCGCCGGCATGAACAAGGACGGCGCCGGCTCCACGATGCAGGCCGCCGCCTCTCTGAAATCACACGGTTTCGAGATGGGCGGCGCCCTGGAGCTGACCGTCGAAGTCTGGACATCCCAGGCCAAGACGGTTCTCCAGGCGTGCGCGCACATTTCCAACCACCTCGACTACTCCAAGAAGCGGCACGCCGCCGACGATGCCGACATCGCGGCCTTGGTCCGCCGCCGTGACGGCTCTGCCATAACCGTGTCCGAGATCAGCAAGTACTTCGAGTAGGGGTGGACCGATGGCCATCAAGTACGTGGATCTGGTCGAGGTAGACCTCGACAGACTCGGCACTGCCGTCTCCGACTGGAAGAAGAGCGTCGACGGCCTCAAGACCGCGGCGAAGAGCGCCAGCGAGGGCATGCAGGCCAAGTCGGACAAGGCGCGGTGGGCCGGGGTGAACGCCACCTTGACGCGCGGCTTCGTCACCAAGACGGCGAAGGAGATCGCGGACCTCCACACCGAGGCGAACAGCATCTGTCGGGTTCTGGACGACGCCCACACGGAACTCGTTTCGCTCCAGAAGCAGATCAAGACCGCCATCCAGGTGGACGTACCGAACCTCGGTGCCCGTGTCGAGGACATCGGCGATGGCACGGTGCGGTGCATCTTCGTGCACATCCGGGGCGACAGCGGCGAGCGCACGCAGGAACAGCTCGACGCCAAGCAGGAGCTGGAGAATCGGATCAACCGGATCCTCGCCCATGCCTCCGAGGTCGACGCGTCGGTGGCGCGTGCACTGCGCAAGAGTCACGGCAACGACCCGCACAACGCCGGGCACAGCTCCTACGACTCCCTCGACGAGGCCCAGGTCGAGCGCGCCGCGGAACTCGCGAAGCTCGGACCGACGATGAGTGACAAGCAGTTCATGGAGCTGAACTCCATCATGAGGTTCAACGCGAAGGACGCGGACTTCTCCACGGACTTCTACAAGTCGCTCGGAGGCCCAAAGGACGCCCTGGAGTTCTACGGCCGCATGTCGCTGGACGGCACGATCGGAGACGACAAGGAGCGGCTCGCCCTCACCCGGCAGCTCCAGCGGAACATGGGTGTGGCCCTGGCCTCGGCGACCGACCTTGGCAACAAGTCGCACCTGCCGGGGAGCTGGGCGACGGAGTTCCGCAAGCTGGGCACGCAGCAGATCCAGCTCTATCCCGGTGGGAGCAGCGCGCCGTACGGCTATCAGCTCCTGGGCGGAATCCTGCGCTACGGCAACTATGACGCGCGGTTCATCAATCCCATCGCCGAGCACGTCGTCCAGCTGCATCACAAGGACCCCTACCGGTTCATGGGCAACAAGCCCACGGCCCCCGGATCCGACCTCGACTGGGGCTTCAACCCATCAGGAAAGAACGGCGCGGGCTACGACCCGCTGACGAGCGTGTTGGAAGGGCTCGGACACAGCCCGGAGGCCGCGAAGAAGTTCTTCACTGATGAGCCGACCGTGTACAGGGAGGACGGCACGGCCAACAAGAACGCCTCGCTCGGCTACGACTATTTCGATGAGCTGAACAAGAAGGACTTTGAGTGGGCCCCGGACAGCCTCGTTCACCTCGGTAGTGACGAGGCCAAGCATGCACGCGAGATGGGCCCCGATGCCCTCGGGCACGCGCTGGAGGCGGCGGTTACCGGCGACGCCTGGGACGCGGGCCCACCGGAGCTGCACCGGGACGAGACGACCCAGGGCATCATGGCGCGCGTCATCGAGCGGTACAACGTCACCGTAGCGGACGGACCGCATGACATTATGAAGGACAGCTTGGCGCGTATGGGGGCTGCCTATATCGACGACCTGAATTACTCGACCTATAATTTTGGCGGCTCCGGTGAAGCCCTGGGACGCGGCGAGATCTTCGGGAACAGCAGTGACGGAAGCCCGCGCAAGGATTTCGGCGAAACAGCCAGCCGGAATTTCATGATGCTCGTCGCGCGCGACGAGGAGGGATATCAGACCTTGTCAGCCGCTCAGCAGGTCTACGAGGCCAGTGGCCTGGCGGTCCACGAGGGCGACAAGGGCTCCGGCCTCGCCTTTGCGCACAACGCATCCAAGGTCCATGGAATTCTCGACGCAACCCGGGAACTTGAGATTCGGTCAGAGTTCAAGGGCGTCGAGGATCAGCACAATCTGGATCTCGAAAAGCAGGGCGAATGGCGCAAGTTCGCCGTCAGTGGCTCGGTCGCCGCAGTCGTGGGTGTGGGGTCGGCCGTGGTCCTCGGCCCTGCGGCCGGATTGGTGGCCGCCACCGCGGTTCCGCTGGTGATGGAGACCGCCGGCGGAGCAGCCAACACCGCTTACGGCACACACACCCTCCAGTATCTGAAGGACAACGAGTGGAACAACGATGCTGACGCCCTCCGGGCCACGCAGACCGTCCGTGAAATCGGCGAGCGGGGCGCTTGGGTACCTGTGCAAAACTACGGCCAGACCATTGGTATGAGCCAAGACGACATGCGGGAGCTACAGCCACAGATCGCGGGTTCCTACTATGACGGGAGAGCGCTGGCGGGAGATCTGGAGAAGGTGGGCTAAGGAATGCGTTTGAAATCCAGCTGGCTGGCGTGGTGCGGGACGATGGCAACGCTCGCTTTTCTGACCGGATGTTCTGATGAACCTTCCTTGCGTGAAAGCTCGCCGATCCAATGGAAGGCTTGCGATATCCTGTTCGGCTCCAAGAACATGACGTCGCTGCGCGACGCGCTCGGCGCAGACGATCTACGCTTCACGAACAAAGCGCTTTCCGTGGACGATCTACGGAAAGAGCTGACCGAAGAAGTAGTCGAGTGGACCCCGACCGCGAAGTACTATTCGCTCAAGGAGTACGCACCCTGCAATCTCTCGGGAGCCACGCAGTTCACTTCGACTGTGGAATGGGCCAAGGACACCCTCACAGCGGTCCAGTCGTCTTCGTCGCCCTGGCGTCACTCCGGCGGCGACGTCTACATCGACGACTCTTCAAGCGGTCAGACCTGGGACACCGATGTCATCTTTCCGTGCAGGGTCAGTGGGGCCGTAAGCGCACAACAGGACCGGATACCTCTCGAGATCAGAGTTCGCGTGGGAACGGCCAAGGTGTCGTCCGCACTTCACGAACGGATGGTCGTCAGCCTGGCCCAGTCGCTGCGCGTTGAGTTGAAGTGTCTCAACAATCCCAACATTCCGAGCGACTTGAAGATCGACCGCTGATCGTATGCGGTCGTCCTTTTGTCCCTTGCGTCCCCCGCGGAGTCCAGGCCAGCGACGCACACAAGTCCTGCGCGATCGTTGCCGAGGCCGGTGTGGTCGGAGCCTGGATCCACCGCGTGAATTCTGATCACGGGTGTCGGGCGGTTCCGGGTGTTTCTTCGGGGTGCGGGCAGCGGCGATTGCCGGGTGGCCGTCCGGTGCGGGGTCTCCGAGGGTCTTTCGGGTCGTGGGCGGGCAGGGTGGTCGTGTGGGTCAGGTGACCATGCGTTGTCCGGTCGCTGTCCACAGGTCTGTGAAGTCGGCTGCCCAGCACCAGAGTTGGGGCAGGTGGAGGGTGATGCGGCGGGCGCCGGTGGCGATCCGGGCGGGGATGTTGATCAGGTGGCGGCGGATGGTGCCGGTGCGTGCCCTGGCGTGGAAGGCGGAGGCGAGGTGGCCGGCGGCGCGGGTGAGGTTGTAGGCGGTGGCTGCGAGGGTGAGCCAGGCGGCGTTCGCGGTGAACTTGCCCGAGGGCAGGTGGGCGAGCGCGGAGTCTTCCAGGTCGGCGAAGACCTGTTCCACAACGGCGTGTTCGCGGTGCATGGGTTCGGCCTGGGCCAGGACGAACGGGCTGTCGGTGAAGATGACGTGGTGGCGCCAGACGCCGAACAGCTCGGCCTGCCCCTCGGGCACGCTCTTGGGGTTCAGCCGTTTCACGCGGCGCACGATCAGCCGGGCGGTGGTGTGGAACGCCTTCTTCTTGCTGGTGAACGCGGTGAACGGGCCCTCGGCGATCTCGGCGTCGGAGATCCAGCGTTCCTCGGCGGCGTCCCACACCGCACTGGTGTACTTGACCGGTGTCCAGGCGGACTCGTCCATGCCCGCGATCGCCTCGCGGATCGTCTTCTTCACCGCCACGGCCAGCGAGAAGTGCGCGCCCGCCTTCCGGCACACGTCCACCACCTTGTGGGAGAAGTACGCCGAGTCCGCACGCACGATGATCTTCGCGGTGATGCCCATCGCCCGGACCGTGGCGAGGGCCTCGCGCAGCAAGCTCGCCGCGCCCTTGCCGGAGCCTGCCGAGCCCTTGCGTAGCCGGGTGGCGACGATGACCGGAGCGCAGGTTGCGGTCTTGACGGTGACGATCTGGAAGTGCAGGCCGCGCTGCTTGGTGTAGCCGAAGGCGGCGCCTTGCTTGGCCGGCCCGTAGACCTGCTTGACCTTGGAGTCGATGTCGACGAACACCACCTCGTCCCGTTTGGGGACCAGGCCGGTGTGTGCCGCAAGATTGCAGGTGAACGCCCGTACCGCGGACTCGAGTTGGCGTACGTGACCCCAGGTGAAGGCGCGCAGGAACGACCCCAGCGTGGACGGGGCGCGCACGCCGCCGAACAAGCGGGACAGGCCACCGTGCCGCAGCACGTCCAGATCGTCGATGCTGTCCGCCCCGGCGATCATGCCGCCCACGATCGACAGGGCCTTCGCGTCGGCTGCCGTACCGGCACCGTTCTTCGCGCCGGTGAGCTTCACCTTCTCGGCCACCAACCGGGGCAGACCGCACCGTTCGGCCAGCCGGATCGTCGGGATCAGCCCGGCATGCGCGATCAGGTCCGGGTCGTCGAACGTGGCGAACAGCGTCGCCGGGCTGTGGGAAACTTTCACTTACGAGGTGCCTTGCTTCGTGGGACTGATGAGGGCGTAGGAACTCCCATCATCCCAGGTCAGCGGGCACCTCTTCTTATTCCGTCGCCCACAGACCGACTATGACGCGGTGGATCCAGGCGGAGAGGGAAGGGTCTCCGGAGCAGCACTGCGCCAAGCTGTGACCAATTTTTCCTACCAACTCGCCCAACATGAGTACAAGTTGGGCCGATGCCGGGACCCTCGCGACTTTCCGAAGGAACTGCCGCGCTATGAGGACGACTGAGGCGAGCGGGGAGCCGTGAAGGACGAGGAGATAGTCGCGCACTTCGACGGCCGTGGCCGTGTCCACCTGCGGTTCGGCCACGTCGACGCCGAGAAGGCTCGCCGCATGGTGGAGATCGCTCACGCGCTCGGCTACCGGCCACTCTCCACCGGTACTCTCCGCCGCGGGGATGTCCCCTGCTTCTACGAACGTGACGACGCCCCTGACGCCCGCCGCCGAGCCGAGCAGACCATCGAACGGCTGCGGGCGGGCGGCCCGGTGCTGCCTGAGGTGGAGCCGCCTCCGCCCCCGCCGCCGTCTCCGGCCCCACCCCTCACACCGCGGCAGTCGGCACCCCGCCCCCGGAGGTCGTTGGAACCCCAGCCGCCTCCACCGGTGACCACGCCCGGGCCCCGGATCCCGCCCCGGCCGCCCTATCCACCTCCACCTCCACCTCCGCCTCCGCCACCGCCTTCCGTCATGCCGGACTCTTCGCCGGAATGACGCTCGAGCACTCGCCTGAGCTCGATCGGGCAGCACCCGGACGCTTACTCGGAAATCTTTCTAGATCAGCAGATCTACGGGGCCAGCGCGCTGGAGGCGCAGGTCCACGGTGACCGCATCAACGAGCCGCATGCTCGGGAGATCGTGGGCACCAGAGCGGAGATCCAGGGAATCCTCGACCAGTTCAGAGCGGATCAAGTTCAGGCCGAGGCGGCCCTCGCGTCTGATGCCGTTCGACCGGACGCGTGACCTGTCGGAACGGGGCCTGGGCAGCGGCGGAGAAAAGCCGGGGTCGGCGGCGGCGGGGCTCCCGCCGGCGGGCGGCGCCGGGCAGCCCCCATATCGCATCCGGGCCACAGATCAGCCTTGGGCAACGCAGCTCAAACGTGGGGACCGATACAAATGCGCACGGCCAGGACGATGGCCAAGGCCAGGGGCCCCAGCAGTGCGAACCGGGCAGGACTGGCGAGGCGGCGGACGCAGGGGGCGAAGTAGAGGGGGATCAATACAGCCGCAGCGAGGCCGACCTGGATCACGGTGACCTTCGCCGACGGGATTACCGCCGTCAGTGGCTGCGCCCAGGCGACGGACAGAACAGCCACGAGAAGGACAGGGCCGAACGTGAGCAGCGCCGCCCAGCTCCAGAAGACCAGGGCGGGACAACGCCAGCCTGGCCAGTCGGCCAGATCGCGGGGTTTGACGTTCCGGGTGACGTTCACGGATCCAGCTTGTGGTCGGCAACCGGATGACGACATGAGTGCGACTACTCATCAGGCCTTCGCCGACTACCCATAGAGGCCAGTTCGGCGTCGCTGCCATCGTCCTGATCGCGCTCTACTTCGCCTGGGCTTCCAGAGTCTCACCAGATCGGCCTGACTTGCGCTACTTGGACCCCTGGCCTGCGCCGTGCTCTTGTTCGTGCTCCTATGGCCGACGGCGAGTGGCTCCGGGAGCCGCCGAGGCTGGCTCACATGTGATGCGCATCGTGAGACGGCTCCACCACTCAATCTCGAAGAGCTGCTACCTCCGTGTGACGCCTTCGACGAACGCGGCAAAGGCATCGGCCGAGACGACGAGTGTGGCCCCGTGTGTAACTTTCGAGTCACGTATGGCCACTTGGGTTCGGAGGGTGGCGATTTCGACGCACTCGTTGCCTTCGCCGCCGCTATGGCTGCTCTTGCGCCATGTCGCAACCATCAGCTCAGTCAATGGAGTTGCTATGCCGGTCATGAGGACAGCTCCTGTCGTGCTCTGGTGATCAGCCGCGATGAGGCGGTCGTGTCCAGGGCTTGGGAACGAAGGTAGTCGAACGTCAACTTATAGGCACTCACGTCCTCCGCGTCATCGAGGTACAGCCCGCGGCGGCGCATCTCGATGTACACGACCGCCATCGAGTTCAAGGGCTCCCGCTCGTCGTCCCGCCCCAGGACCACGAAATGGCTGGCTCCCGCAGCATGGGCTCCGGCGCTGAACGGCAGGATCTGGACGTCGATGTTGGGGCTCTTGGCTGCCTCGTTGAGGTGCACGAGCTGCTGAATCATGACCTCCGTGTCGCCTACGGCCCTGCGTAGGACTGCCTCGTCCAGGACCACCCACAGATGCAGGGCCGGGTCGCGCCGTAGGATGCTCTGGCGCTGCACGCGTGCGTCCACCATCCGCTCGATGTCCTCGTTCGAGCTGCGCACTTCGCGCGCCTGGTGGACGGCGAGGGCGTACTCCTTCGTCTGAAGCAAACCGGGAATCACCGAGTTCGCGAACACGTGCTCGTACGCGGCTGCGTACTCGAAGGAGACGAGCGGGTCCATCCACTCCGGCACCGCGTTGTTGCCCACCCACCAGCCGTCGGCTTGTGACTTGGCGATGGCTACGAGGGCCTCGCATTCCTGGGGCGTTGCCTCGCAGGCGTCAGCCAAGGCCTTGACCGTGGCCCACCGGATGCGGGCGCGGTCCTGCCACGTTTCGTACCTGCTGACTGTTGTGGTGCTGACGCCTGCCTTCTGCGCCACTTGAGTCTGGGTCAGCCTGCATCGCTCGCGCAGTGCGATCAGCCCTCGCGCGATCTGCATGCGGCCGGCTGGTCCCGTCTGCGTAGCGGTCATGTCGCTGATCCCCTCCCCTGGAACCGATCCTTTCGGCCCCTTCCGCAAGCCAACGGCGCCTGACTTTATGGGCTGCTTCGGCCAATCGGACGTGGATCCGAAGCTCGTCACCCACATTGATGAACTCCCTCTACGGTAGATCCAGCTATGGGATTCCCATGACAGGCTTCCCTCAACTGTTTCGATCGCTCTTCGAGGAGTTGAGGACGTGATCAGCTACATGGAGCGCATGGCTCGTTGGCTGCGGAGAGTCGCCACGGTCTCGGGCCGGCACCGGGCGGATCGGCTGCCGGTGGTGCGGCTTCCGTCCCTCCCGCAGTACGAGCGACCCGCGCCGCCTCGCCCCATCCCCGCCCCCACCGTCCGCCGCTGGTACACCCCCATCGACGGCGCGGAAAGCCCGCTCGTCCGCCCCTACCTCACCGCCCACGAGCGCGAGGAGAAGGCCCGCCTCCAGCGCCTGCGCCGCGACACCCTCTGGTGCGCCACGTACGGCGTCGACCTCGACACCTGTGACATCCACGCCGTACTGGGAGCGGCGTCATGAGTGAGGAAGCGGACCGCGTACGACTCCTGCCCTGGACCGGCGCACACGGTCAGCCCTGTCTGCTGCTCACGGACGGCGACGGCGGCCCCGCCTCCCGGCTCGCCGACCGGATCGAGGACGTGCAGCTCGGGCTCGCGGAGCGACTGCTGGGGCGTGCGCGTGAGGTGCTTCCTGGGTGTGGCTCACGTGGTGGCGCGGAATTCGCCGGTCTCGCCGATCAGTTGGCGGACGCGCTCCAGGACGTGTTGCTCATCGCCGTATCGCGGGGTGCCCTGCTCGCCAGGGATCGGCGGGCCCGAGGGGGCTGGCCGGCCTCCGCGTCGTTGCCGACTGTCCTTTACGACGCCCTGGCGCACAGCCCCACCGAATCCCGCGCATTCGGTCTGCTCACACTCCGCGGTCGCGACCTCACCTCCGCAAGCGCCGCCCGGCGCTACGTACGCGAGACGGCCCGGTCGTGGGGTCTGCCGGCCGGTACGACGGACGATCTGGAAACGATCACCGGAGAGCTCGTCGCCAACGCGTTGGAGCACACCGACAGCGACACCATCACGGTCACCTGTGCTCTCACCTCCCGGATGGTCACGATCAGCGTCACCGACGAGGGCAAGGGGTACTCGCCGATGCCGTCCCCGGGCACGGCAGGGCTGCCAGGCCTGGAGCAGGAGCACGGCCGCGGACTGCTGATCACCGACGCACTGGCCGGCCGGTGGGGAACGCGGCGGGCGGGTAGGGGGCTGACCGTCTGGGCCGATGTCGTCGTCGCTGGTGCGGAGGCTGCCGGATGACCGTGCCAAGGACGTGGGCCTGCCCAGGAGCCCGAAGAGTCCTGACGTCACTCTTTGTGATGACGATCATCGATTCCGGCGGCTACCGTGGACGGGCAGGCCGAGAATCCGCCCATGGGAGGAATCATGACCGCCGAGCCCCTCGCCGAGCCGACCTCCGAGCCCGGCTGCCGCTGGCCGGTGCCGCCCCGGGACGGATACACCGTGGACGATCTGTTCACGTTGCCCGACCTCCCGCCGCACACCGAGCTGATCGACGGGAGCCTGGTCTTCGTGAGTCCGCAGCGCCGCTTTCACGCCAAGATGATCGAACTGCTGCTGAACGGCCTGCGTCGGACGGTCCCGAAGGAACTGAAGGTCGAGCGCGAGATGACCGTCGTCCTCGACCGCCGCAACGGCCCCGAGCCCGACCTCTCCGTCGTTCGCACCGAGGCCGTCGTCGACGACCTGGAACAGACTCGCTTCCAGGCCGCCGACGTCCTGCTCGCCGTCGAGGTCGTTTCCCCGGACTCCGAAGCCCGTGATCGCGACACCAAGCCCCACAAGTACGCCGCCGCGGGCATCCCGCACTACTGGCTCGTCGAGCTGGGGGGTGCGAACAAGCATCCCGTGGTCCGAACCTATGAACTCGACCCCGTGTCCAAGACCTACGACCTGACCGGCACTCACCGCGACCTGCTCAAGCTCAGTGCGCCGTACGACATCGACATCGACATCACCCTGGACGCTCTCAGGGAACTCTGACAACTCACCCCCTGACAGGGGTTTGCTCAGCCGTAACGCGCGTGGGGGACTGCCAGCAAGCCCCACAGATGTTTACGTGGTGTTGGACATTCCGGGATGACCGTCACGGAGGTGTGCGCCATGGCTGACGCCGCGCCGCGGCTGAAGGGGCTGCTCGAACAGGTGCTGGGAACTCCGATCCCGGTGCGCATCCGCGCCTGGGACGGTACGCAGGCGGGCCCGCCGGGCGCGCCGGTGATCGTCGTACGTAACCGGCGGGCCCTGCGCCGGCTGTTGTGGAAACCGGGCGAACTCGGACTCGCCCGCGCCTGGGTCGCCGGGGACGTCGATGTGGACGGTGACCTGTACACCGCCCTCGGCCTGCTCGCCGGGCTGATCTGGGAGCGCGATGAGGACGCCCGCGGTCTCCGTGAGGCGCTGCGCGAACCCGAGGTGCGCGCCGCCGTCCGCGGCCTGGTGCGGCTGGCCGGGCCCGCGTTGCCGCCCGCCCCGCCCCGGGAGGAGGTCCGCAGACGCCGTCATCTGCACACCCGGCGCAGCGACAGGCGGGCCATCAGCCACCACTACGACGTCGGCAACGACTTCTACGAGCTCGTGCTGGGCCCGTCCATGGTCTACTCGTGCGCCTATTGGGAGGACGCCGGCAGCACGCTCGAACAGGCCCAGCGCGACAAGCTCGAACTCATCTGCCGCAAGCTCGCCCTGAAGCCGGGTCAGCGGCTTCTCGACGTCGGCTGCGGCTGGGGCTCCATGGCCATCCACGCCGCCCGCGAGCACGACGTGAGCGTCGTCGGCATCACGCTGTCGCAGGAGCAGGCGGCGTACGCCCGTAAGCGTGTCGCCGACGAGGGGCTCACCGACATGGTCGAGATCCGGGTGCAGGACTACCGGGACGTCGGCGACGGGCCGTACGACGCGATCTCGTCCATCGGCATGGCCGAGCACGTCGGCGCCCAGCGCTATCTGGAGTACGCCGACGTCCTGCACCGCCTCCTCAAGCCGGGCGGCCGGCTGCTCAACCACCAGATCGCCCGCCGCCCGCAGCGCGAGGAGTCGACCTACCACGTGGACGAGTTCATCGACTCCTACGTCTTCCCGGACGGCGAGCTCCAGCCCATCGGCAGCACCGTCACCCAGCTAGAGCGGGCCGGCTTCGAGGTGCGGGACGTCGAGTCGATCCGGGAGCACTACGCCCTCACCCTGCGCCGCTGGGTCGCCAACCTGGAGGCCGACTGGACGCGCGCGGTCAAGCTGACCAGCCCCGGTCGCGCCCGCGTATGGCAGCTGTACATGGCGGCGTCCGCGCTGTCCTTCGAACGCAACCGCATCGGCGTCAACCAGGTGCTGGCGGTCAGAACGCCCGAGTCCGGCGCCTCCGGGATGCCGCTGCGGGCGCGTACCTGGAACGCCTGACGGACAGACCCCAAGGGCCCCGCCTCCCGGAGGAAGCGGGGCCCTCAGCGTCGTACCGAATCCTCGACCGCTATTCGGACTTGATCGCGCTGAGCATGTTCAGGCGGGCCGCGCGGCGGGCCGGCCACAGGGCCGCCAGGACACCGACCGTGGCCGCGAGGAGCAGGAAGACGGCCATCCGGGTCCACGGCAGGACCAGTTCGTACGTCGCCATCGTCGACGCCAGCAGTTCACCGGCCGCCCAGCCGAAGAACACGCCCAGGCCGATGCCGAGTACACCGCCGAACAAGGAGATCACCAGGGACTCCAGGCGGACCATCCGCTTGATGCCCTTGCGGTCCAGGCCGATCGCGCGGAGCATGCCGATCTCCTGCGAGCGCTCGAAGACCGACATGGCCAGGGTGTTGATGACACCGAGGACCGCGACGATCACCGCCATGGCGAGCAGGCCGTACAGCATGTTCAGCATCAACGTGAACATCTGGGCGATCTCGTTGGAGATGTCCTTCTTGTCCTGGACCTTGATGGCCGGGTTGGAGCCGAGGGCCTCCTCCAGCCGGTCCTTCGTCGCGTCGGACGGGCCGTCGGACGTCTTGACCATCACCTGCATGTCGGTCGGCTCCGCCACATGCGGGGTGAGGGTCGCGTTGTCGAGCATGATGCCGCGGATCATCTCGTTGCCCTCGTAGACCCCGGCCACCGTCAGCTGCTGCTTCTTGCCGTCCTCGAACGAGGCGGTGAAGGTCGAGCCGGCCTTCCAGCCGTGCGACGTGGCGGTGTCGTCGTCCACGACGACGTCCGTGCCGCCGACCTTGAAGCTGCCGTCGTCGACCTTGAGCTCGGTCAGCTCGCCGATCGTGCCGCCGGTGACGCCGGTGAGGTACTCGGTCTCGCCGGCGATGCGCGCGGGCGCGTTGCGCAGCGGGCTGGTGGCGGTGACGCCGTCGGTGGCCTTCAGCTTCCGGTCGACGTCGGGGGAGAGGGTGTTGCTGTTCGCCATGGAGACGACGTAGTCCGCGCTGAGCGCCGACGAGGCCATCTTGTCGATCGACTGCTGCAGACTGCCCGCCATCACCGTCATGCCGGTGATCAGGGTGAGGCCGATCATCAGGGCGGAGGCGGTGGCGGCGGTACGGCGCGGGTTGCGCACCGAGTTCTGGCGGGCCAGCTTGCCCGACACCCCGAAGATCCGCAGCACCGGAGCCGCGGCCGCGATCAGCGGGCGGGACAGCAGCGGGGTCAGGATGAACACGCCGATGATCAGCAGCACCGCGCCCATTCCCATCGGGGCCTGGCCGTCCGAACCGTTCATCGTCGTCGCCGCGAGGATCACGGCGACGCCGGCCGCGGAGAACAGGGCGCCGATCGTGTTGCGCAGCACCAGCGACTTCACGGTCGCCTGGGCGTGCACGCTGCTCATCGCCGCGACCGGCGGGATCTTGGCCGCCCGTCGGCCCGGCAGCCACGCCGCCAGCATGGTGACCAGGACGCCGACCGCGAGAGCGGCGCCGATCGTGCCGGGAGAGATCACCAGCGGCCCGTCGGGGACCGTGGCGTCGAGCGCGCCCATCAGGGAGCGCAGTCCGGCGCCGATGCCGACGCCGGCGATCAGGCCGGTCACGGCGGCGACCGCGCCCACCACGAACGCCTCGATCAGCACCGACCGGGTGACCTGCTTGCGCGAGGCACCGACCGCGCGCAGCAGCGCCAGCTCCTTGGTGCGCTGGGCGACCAGCATGGTGAAGGTGTTGGCGATGATGAACGTGCCGACGAAGAGCGCGATGCCCGCGAACACCAGCAGGCCCTGCTTCAGACCGCTCATCGACGAGGCGATCATCTCCGCCTGGTCGTCGGCGAGCTGCTTGCCGGTGGTGGTCTCGACGACGTCCTTCGGCAGCGCCCTGTCGAGTTCGGCCTTCAGCGCGGCCTGGGTGACGCCCGCCTTCGCCGTCACGTCGATCTCGTCGTACGTGCCCGTCTTGCCGAACAGTTGCTGGGCGGTGGCGGTGTCGAAGAGGGCCAGGCTGCCGCCGGCGGCGACATTGCCGTCGTCGGTGGTGAAGATGCCGGTGATCTTCGGGGTGAGGACCGGGCCGTCGACCGAGAGGCGCAGGCTGTCGCCCACCTGGTAACCGGCGCGCCGCGCGGTCTCCGAGTCGATGGCGATCTCGTCCTTGCCGTGCGGGGCGGCGCCGGACTTCAGCGGGTACCGGGGGTCCTTGTCACCCCAGTAGTTGCCGCCCTGCGACTGGAAGCCGCCGCCGATGAGCTTGCCGTCCTTGTCGGCGATGGCGGTGAAGCCGGTCACGACACCGGTGGCGGAGGCGGCCCCCGGCACCTTCGCGGCGTCGTCGAGGAGGGCCTGGGTCAGTTCGGGCGTCTTGCCGATCGTGTCACCGGTGTCCTCCCGGCCCTCGGCCGTCACGGCCACGTCGACGTGGTCGAAGCCCTTGGCGGAGCTCTTCTGGTAGGCGTCCGAGATGGTGTTGGTGAAGACCAGCGTCCCCGACACGAACGCCACGCCGAGCATCACGGCGAGCACGGTCATCAGGAGCCGGGCCTTGTGCGCGAGTACGTTGCGCAGGGCGGTGCGGAACATGGGAAGTCTCAGTTCTCAGTGGGAGGGTGAGGGGGCGTCAGCTGGTGCGGCCCTTGGCGTCGAACTGCTTCATGCGGTCCAGGACCGAGTCCGCCGTCGGCCCGTACACCTCGTCCACGATCCGGCCGTCCGCCAGGAACACCACCCGGTCCGCATACGCCGCGGCCACCGGGTCGTGGGTGACCATCACCACCGTCTGGCCCAGCTCCCGTACGGAGTTGCGCAGGAAGCCCAGCACCTCGGCGCCGGAACGGGAGTCGAGGTTTCCGGTGGGCTCGTCACCGAAGATGATCTCGGGCCGGGACGCGAGGGCGCGGGCGACGGCGACGCGCTGCTGCTGGCCGCCGGAGAGCTGGGACGGGCGGTGACCCAGCCGGTCGGCGAGGCCCACCATCCCGATGACGGTGTCGAGCCACTGCTTGTCCGGCTTGCGGCCCGCGATGTCCATCGGGAGGGTGATGTTCTCCAGGGCGGTCAGTGTCGGCAGCAGGTTGAACGCCTGGAAGATGAAGCCGATCTTGTCGCGCCGCAGCTTGGTGAGCTGCTTGTCCTTCAGGGAGCCCAGCTCGGTGTCGCCGATGCGCACCGAACCGGAGGAGAAGGAGTCCAGTCCGGCCACGCAGTGCATCAGCGTGGACTTGCCGGACCCGGAGGGGCCCATGATCGCGGTGAACTCGGCCTGCCGGAAGTCGACGGAGACCCGGTCCAGGGCGACCACCTGGGTCTCGCCCTGTCCGTAGATCTTCGAGAGATCCGTGGCGCGTGCGGCCACGGCGGTGGCCCGGTCGGCGACGGGTGTGGTGGTCACGGAAAGGTGCTCCTGTCGGACGACGGTGTGGGGATGCGATCCATCGTCTCGGCCGTACGGCGCCCTGTAGTCACCCCCTGTTCCGGTTCCGAAGGCAGACTGCGGTCGGGCCGTGGGTGCCGGTGTCATACCTGGGGATGACGGGCGACCCCGAGGGGACGCCGCGTCGAGCCCGGTGCGAAGGCCGGTGCGAAGGCCCAGTGCGAAGGCCTTGTCGAGAACGGGTGGATCCCCCTCGTTCGGGCGGTGAAATTCCGTCATTCCGCATGCGCGGCCGACTGTCGCACGCAAGGCTATTGGCAAGTGCTGACGGCGCTTACCCAGTGCTGATGCACCCTCAGGCGTCAATAAAATAAGACAACATCGGCCCGTGCTTCCGCTGTTCGGGGGAAGCGTCCCGATAGGCTCGGAACCTCGATGCGGAGCCCATGGCCTGCCCGGATGGTGGAATGCAGACACGGCGAGCTTAAACCTCGCTGCCCCTTGCGGGCGTACCGGTTCAAGTCCGGTTCCGGGCACTTCCGCCTGCACGACGTCCGGGCGAGAGCCCCCGCTGTCCCTCCCCCATGATCGGACGCCGGTCGGGCTGCACCCGGGGCGGTGAGCGGGGAGTATCGGTGGTGAGGGTGGTGTGAGCCGGCGCGCTCCCCCGAGGCGTCGACGCCGTTCGCCGCCCGGCATCCCAGTGGAGGGAGCCGACCATGAGAATGCCCGGTGAGCGTATGCGTACCTCCGCCGACAACAGCGCACGCCCCGCGCCGCGGGGGGGGGGGGGGTGAGCGCGGGCGATGTCGGCATACTCCTGCTGCGCCTGGCAGTGGGTCTGATCCTGGCGGGCCATGGAGCCCAGAAGCTGTTCGGCTGGTTCGGCGGGCCGGGCCTGGACGCCACGGGCAAGTACTTCGCCGAGCTCGGCTACGAACCCGGCGCCTTCTTCGCCGGACTGGCGGGCCTCTCCGAAGTCCTCGGCGGGCTGGGCCTGGCCGTCGGCCTGCTGACCCCGCTCGCCGCGGCGGCCGCGATCGGGGTCCTGATCAACGCGATGGCGGTCGCGCCCGAAAAGACACTGTGGTCCGCCGAGGGTCCCGCCTTCGCCTACCCCATGACCTTTGCCGTCGCCGCGCTCACCATCGCCGCGGTGGGCCCGGGGCGTCTGTCGCTGGACGTGCTCTTCCCCTGGCGGGACGGTGGGTGGCTGTCGGCGGCGTTCGCGCTGGTCCTCGGTGTCGTCGGGGGAGTTCTCGTCGTCGTTCTGGCGCGGTAGCTCTCCCGGCCCTGCTCCTTTCACAGGGGCCATCGCGGGCTCCTGCTCCTTTCCTCGGTGGCTTTCAGCGCGGGACCGTTGACACTCGGCGGGCAGGGGCGGAGACTCATGAAACAGAATGGTGAAGTAATTTTCACTATGCGAACCAGCGTCTGGATGACGCGGCAAAGACGCCCACCCGAAGGGAACGCCCGATGCGCACCACCGTCGGCATCATCGGAGCCGGCCCCGCCGGCCTGCTCCTCGCGCGGCTGCTCCACAACGCCGGTATCGAATCGGTCGTCCTGGAGAGCCGGGACCGTGCGTACGTCGAGCGGCGGCAGCGGGCCGGGATCCTGGAGCAGGGAACGGTGGACGTACTGCGTGCGGCCGGGGCCGCGGAGCGCATGGACCGGGAGGGGCTGCGGCACGACGGCATCGAACTGCGCTTCGACCGCCGCCGTCACCGCATCGACTTTCCCGCCCTGACCGCCGGGCGCTCCGTGATGGTCTACGCCCAGACCGAGGTCTGCAAGGACCTCATCGCCCTTCAGCTCAAGGAGGGCGGTCCGTTGCTGTTCGAGGCCGAGGCGCTCGCCGTCGAGGGGGCCGAGAGCGAGCGGCCGTGCGTGCGCTTCCGGTACGAGGGGCGCGAGGACGTCCTCGAGTGCGACTACGTCGTCGGCTGCGACGGGTTCTGGGGTGTCTCCCGTTCAGCGGTGCCGGCCTCCCTGTCCCGGGTCTTCGAACGGACGTACCCGTTCGGGTGGCTCGGTGTCCTCGCCGACGTACCGCCCTCGCACGACGAGCTCGTCTACGCCCGCCACGACCGCGGCTTCGCTCTGCTGTCCATGCGCTCCCCGTCCGTCTCCCGCCTCTACCTCCAGGTGCCCGAGGGGACCGACGCCGAGGACTGGAGCGACGACGAGATCTGGGCGGAGCTGGAGCAGCGCTTCGAGACCGCCGACGGCTGGCGCCTGGACCGCGGGCCCATCACCCAGAAGTCGGTCACGCCGATGCGTTCCTTCGTCCACGAGCCGATGCGGCACGGCCGCCTCTTCCTCGCCGGCGACGCCGCGCACATCGTGCCGCCGACCGGCGCCAAGGGGCTCAACCTGGCCGTCGGGGACGTCGTCACCTTCGCGCGGGCCCTGACGTACGAGAAGGAGACGGGATCCACCGAGCTGCTGGACGCCTACTCGGAGACCTGTCTGCGCCGGGTCTGGCAGGCCGAGCGGTTCAGCTACGACATGACGACGCTCCTGCACCGGGCACCCGACGCCACGTCCTTCGAGGAGCGGCTGCAGCTCGCCCGGCTGGCGCGGATCACCTCGTCCCGCGCCGCCGAGACCGACCTCGCCGAGGCGTACACGGGCTTCCCCCACGACTGATCAGCGGCCGGTGATCACCGGCCGGTTCCGGCCATGTTCCGAGTTCGTCATGAATGAGGCCCTCCGCTGCCGGGAATCACGGACCCGGCTAGCGTGTTGGCCAGCACGAGGAGGGAAAGATCCTCCCCAAGCACTAGGGTCATTCCTTTGCCTGTCCATTACTCTTGAGCCAAGGCTACGCAGGGTGGCCATGGAGGAGTGAAATGAGGAGCAGCAACCCGGTCTTCTCGCGACGGGGGTTCAGCCGCGACAACGGCTACGCGGGCTTCAACACCGCGCCGCAGGCCGGGGGCGCAGCTGTGGGTACGCAGGGCAACCCGTACGCGCAGCCCAGCGCCGGCAACCCCTACGCCCAGAACCCTTACGCCCAGAACCCCTACGCCCAGCAGGACCTTCAGTACGGCGCGCCGCCGCAGGCACCGGTCACCACCGACCGGATGACGATGGACGACGTCGTCATGCGCTCGGCGATGACGCTGGGCACGGTCGTCGTCGGTGCCGTGCTCGCCTGGGCCGTGCTGCCGGTGTCGTCCAGCAGCTTCGGCCTGGCGATCGGTGCCGCGCTCATCGCCTTCGTCCTGGCGATGGTCCAGTCGTTCAAGCGCACCGCCTCGCCCGCACTGATCCTGTCGTACGCCGCCTTCGAGGGCGTCTTCCTCGGCGTGATCAGCGAGATGTACAACAGCCAGTGGTCCGGCGCGCCCTTCCAGGCCGTGCTCGGCACCATGGCGGTCTCGGCCGCGACGCTGCTCATCTACAAGGCAGGCTGGATCCGCGTCACCGCGCGCTACGCCCGCATCGGCATGGCCATCGCCATCGCCTTCGTCCTGGTCATGGCGGTCAACCTGCTGCTCGTCGCGTTCGGCGTCGCCGAGGACGGCGGACTGCGCAGCATGGGCCCGCTCGGTGCGATCGTCGGCATCATCGCGATCGTGCTCGGCGCGTTCTTCCTGACCCTCGACTTCAAGCAGATCCAGGACGGCATCGCCTACGGCGCGCCCCGCAAGGAGGCCTGGCTGGCCGCGTTCGGCCTGACCATGACCCTGGTGTGGATCTACGTCGAGATGCTGCGGCTGGTCGCCATCTTCAGCGGCGACGACTGATCGACGCGGCGCGCTCCGCGGTGAGCGCGCACAGGTGAAAGGGCCCCGGGTTCCCCTCCCGGAGCCCTTCGTCGTGTCCGGTGTGTTGACGGTGGTGCGCGCTCAGAGCAGTTTGCGCGCGGCCCTCCTCAGGTCGTACTCGTGAATGATCGCCTTGGCGTGGCCGTACGCGAGATTGTGCTCGTGGCGCAGCCAGCTGACCTTCTCCTCGAACCGGAGAGCGGGGCCTTCTTCGACGGTGCGCAGCCAGTCGGCCACTTCACGACCGGTGCAGTGGGGGATACGAGCGAGCAGATTGCGATGGGTCTCCTCGGAGAAGACTTGGGACATCGGCGCCTCCGGACGCAATCGGGTGTAAGCCGGTCCTTCAGGTCACCGTGCCTGAGCGTTCGCCCGTTGGCAACAGTGCGGGAGCTGCGCGTAGTCTCGCGGCGTGGTGGATACGACGCGTCTGATCGGTGCGGTGGACCAATTTGCTGATCGGTTGAGGGCGGCGCCGCAGAGCCGGTTGCAGCGGGGCGCTGCCGCGGAGGCGCTGGCGCTGGCCCGGGCGTTGGCCCGGTGGACGCAGGAGTTGGAGGCGCCCGGGGTGGAGCCTCGGGAGATGCCGGACGCGGGGATGTTCGCGGCCGCGGATCAGATCACCGTTGCGGGGCGGGACTTGGCCGTTGTGCTGACGAGTGAGGCTGAGGTGGAGGAGGCGGTGCGGGTGGTGGGGGAGGCGCAGAAGCGGGCGGGGGTGTGAGGCTGGTTGGCGGGTGCGGGGCCGTTGTGGTTGATCGCTCCCCCCCACTCTCGGCTTCGCTCGAGCGGGGGACCCCCATCGCGGCGGAGCCGCATGTCGACGCAGCCCCGCGCCCCCAATGGGGCGCTCCCCGTGCCCGGCGTCCTCAGGCCCTGGCCGGACTCAGGCCCTGGCCGGACTCAGAAAGACGCCATGACCCTGTCCGCCAGGATGTAGACGTTCTCCTCGCCGCACGCGAACGTCAGGGTGTACGCGCCCGAGATGCCGGAGCCGCCGAGCAGGAACGGGGTCTCGCCCGAGCGCAGCGCTGCCGCCAGGCGGTCGGCGGTTTCGCGGTGGCCGGGAGTCATGCACAGGGTCGTGCCGTTGGCGAAGACGTAGACGTCGAGGGTGCCCAGCGGGCCGGGGCGGACGTCGGTCAGTTCGACGCGGGATGCGGCCAGTTCCTCGAGGGTTTCGACCGTGCGCTCATGGTCGTTCACGACCGGTGAGGCGGTCGGCGTGAAGTCCGGGTGAGAGGGGTGGCGGCGGCGGGCAGCGGCCAGCTCCGGGGACTCTCCGGCGAACTCGTCGCCTTCGGGGCTCGGCTCGGACACCGGCTCCAGCGGCTCCAGGGCCGCGAAATCGGCCTGTCGCGGAAGGAAGAGGTCGCTGTCCGTCAGGCCCAGCAGCGACGGTGCGTCGGAGACGTCACGCGCCTCCTGGGCGGCCCAGAAGGCGCGCGCCTCGGCCAGCTCCCGCTCCCGCTCCTCGGCCAGCGCCTCGGCCACGGCCGCGCGTATCTCGTCGGCATCGGCGGCCGTGCGGGCGGCGGGCACGAGGGTGCGCACGGCGGCGCGGCCCTCAGCGAGCTCGGCGTGCAGGTTCGCGACCTGGCGGCGCAGCTGCAGGAGGGTGCGCAGGACGGCGACGCCCACGGCGCCCGTGGCGGCCGTGGTGACCAGCAAGGCGATCGGCATGGGGCTCACTGACGTACTCCCGGTTCAAAGTCGACCCCCGACTTCCTACATCAGCTTGATGGGTGAACTAACCAGCTGTCAGTGCGTAACGTCACGAAACGGACAGGGAATTCTGTCTGACGTTTCTGGTGGGGATGCGCTGACCTGCGGTGATCCCTGTTGCGAGGGAGATAGGTCACATCCTGGGGGAGATTGGGTCACAAATCGGCCCAGAACCCCGGTGGTGACGAGGTTCTGGGCCGGTGGGTACCGGTGCGGCTACCCAGGGGTTCAGCTGAGGCGCTCGATGACCATCGCCATGCCCTGGCCGCCGCCGACGCACATCGTCTCCAGGCCGAACTGCTTGTCGTGCCACTGGAGGGAGTTGATGAGCGTGCCGGTGATGCGGGCGCCGGTCATGCCGAAGGGGTGGCCGACGGCGATGGCGCCGCCGTTGACGTTCAGCTTCTCCAGCGGGATGTTCAGGTCGCGGTAGGAGGGGATCACCTGGGCGGCGAACGCCTCGTTGATCTCGACCAGGTCGATGTCGTCGATGGTCAGGCCGGCGCGGGCCAGGGCCTGCTTGGACGCCTCGACCGGGCCGTAGCCCATGATTTCGGGGGACAGGCCCGAGACGCCGGTGGAGACGATGCGGGCGAGAGGGGTCAGGCCCAGCTCGCGCGCCTTCGTGTCGGACATGATGATCAGGGCCGCGGCGCCGTCGTTCAGGGGGCAGCAGTTGCCGGCGGTGACCAGGCCGTCGGGGCGGAAGACCGGCTTGAGGCCGGCGACGCCCTCCAGGGTGACGCCGGGACGCGGGCCGTCGTCCTTGCTGATCACGGTGCCGTCGGGGAGGGTGACCGGGGTGATCTCGCGCTCCCAGAAGCCGTTCTTGATGGCTTCCTCGGCGAGGTTCTGCGAACGGACGCCGAACTCGTCCATCTCCTGGCGGCTCACACCCCAGGAGCGGGCCAGGTTCTCGGCGGTCTGGCCCATCGCGATGTACGGGTCGGGGATCAGGCCGTCCTCGCGCGGGTCGTGCCAGGTGGTGCCCTCCTGCTCGGCGACCGCGGCGGTGCGGGCCTCGGCCTCGGCGAACAGCGGGTTGCGGGTGTCGGGCAGGCTGTCGGAGTTGCCCTTGGCGAAGCGGGAGACCGTCTCGACGCCGGCCGAGATGAAGACGTCGCCCTCGCCGGCCTTGATGGCGTGCAGGGCCATGCGGCTGGTCTGGAGGGACGACGAGCAGTACCGGGTGATCGTGCAGCCGGGGAGGTGGTCCATCCCCATCTGTACGGCGACGACACGGCCGAGGTTGTTGCCCTGCTCGCCGCCGGGGAGGCCGCAGCCGAGCATCAGGTCGTCGATGTCCTTCGGGTCCAGCTCGGGGACCTTGGCGAGGGCGGCCTGGATGATCGTGGCGGTGAGGTCGTCGGGGCGCAGGTCCTTGAGGGAGCCCTTGAGGGCGCGGCCGATGGGGGAGCGGGCGGCAGAGACGATCACGGCTTCGGGCATCACGGCTCCATTGGCGTACGTACGGGGTTGGCTGGGCTGGTTGGGAAGTTACCCGTACGTATGGTCTGGGTCACGCGTGTGGGTGTGTGACCCTGGCCGCAGTTTTCTAAGCGCTTGCTTTTTGGTGCGGGGCGCTGGCGCTGGCGCTGGGGTGGGGTGGGGTGGGTCGCGTGGCCCGGCGTTGCGGGGTGCCGCTGCGCCCACCCGTGCCGCCCCAGCGGCACGACTGCCCGCAGCTACGTAGGCACGACTGCCCGCAGCTACGTAGGCGCGACTGCCCGCAGCTGCGTAGACGCGACTGGCCGCAGCTGCGGCTACGAGGGTTGTGGTGCTGGCTCTGTGGCGGTTACTCGGCGGCGGCGGCGTCGTTTCAGGAGGGCCCAGGGGCCCCGGGGGCCCGTTGGCATGGCTGCTGTGACTTCCGTGCCGGCCTCCGAGGCGGCCTCGGCGGCGGCGCGGGCGACGGGGAGGTAGCCCTCGTGGCGGGTGACGTCGGGGCGCTCCTCTTCCGCCGGCCAGAGGCCCAGCGCCGCGCAGAGGGTGGGGAGGACCGCCATCGCGGCGGTGGCGTAGCCCTCGGCCGAGGGGTGGTAGTTGTCGGGGCCGAAGAGTTCGCGCGGGTTGGCGGCGAACTCGGGGCCCAGCAGGTCGCCCAGCGACACGGTGCGGCCGCCCTGTTCGACGACTCCGATCGTCTGGGCGGCCGCCAGCTGGCGTGATGCCCGTCGGGCCAGCCAGCGCAATGGTTGCTGGACCGGCTCGATGGTGCCCAGGTCGGGACAGGTGCCGACCACCACCTCCGCGCCGGCCGTGCGCAGCCGGCGTACCGCCGCCGAGAGATGGCGCACCGACTGGGTCGGCGGCATGCGGTTGGTGACGTCGTTCGCGCCGATCATGATCACGCAGACGTCGGGGATCAGGCCCGGGTCGGACAGGGCCAGCGTCACCTGGCGGTCCAGGTCGTCCGACCGGGCGCCGGGCAGGGCGACGTTGCGCAGCCGTACGGGGCGTTCCGCGACGGCGGCGAGGCCCGAGGCGAGCAGTGCGCCCGGGGTCTGGCCGACCCGGTGCACGCCCTGGCCCGCGGCGGTGGAATCGCCGAGGATGGTGAGGCGGAGGAGGGGATCGCCCTGGGTGTCGTACGTACGGCCGTACAGTCCGTCCGCGTTCGGCACACGGGGCTCCGTGCCGTTGCCCACATGGCGCCTGGCCAGCCGGACCTCGGCCAGCACCAGACCGACGACCGCGGCACCGGCCAGGCCGATACCGCCGCCGCCGTACGCCGCACCGGCCGCGATGCGCCGGGCCACCCTCGCCCTCGACATCCTCGTCATGCGTCGCCGACACCTCCTCGTACCCGTACAACCACTTGCTTGCCCCGAAGCGACCGCCCGCCAATCTCAACGGCGAGTGAACGCCGGTCGCAGGTGGCAGGCCATAGGCTGGCGGCACTACCACGACCACCTCTTCTGCAGCATCCGGAGACAACGGTGCAGTTCCACGACTCGATGATCAGCCTCGTCGGCAACACCCCGCTGGTGAGGCTCAACAACGTCACCAAGGGCATCCGGGCGACCGTCCTGGCCAAGGTGGAGTACTTCAACCCGGGCGGTTCCGTGAAGGACCGCATCGCCCTGCGCATGATCGAGGCGGCCGAGCAGAGCGGGGAGCTCAAGCCCGGCGGCACGATCGTGGAGCCGACCAGCGGGAACACGGGCGTCGGGCTCGCCATCGTGGCTCAGCAGAAGGGGTACAAGTGCATCTTCGTGTGCCCCGACAAGGTGTCCACGGACAAGATCAACGTGCTGCGGGCGTACGGGGCCGAGGTGGTCGTCTGCCCGACCGCCGTCGCGCCCGAGCATCCGGACTCCTACTACAACGTCTCCGACCGGCTGGTGCGTGAGACGCCGGGTGCCTGGAAGCCCGACCAGTACTCCAACCCGAACAACCCCCTCTCGCACTATCACTCCACCGGCCCCGAGCTGTGGGAGCAGACCGAGGGGCGGATCACGCACTTCGTGGCCGGTGTCGGCACCGGTGGCACCATCTCCGGGACCGGGCGGTACCTGAAGGAAGCCAGTGACGGGCGCGTCAAGGTCATCGGCGCCGACCCCGAGGGCTCGGTGTACTCCGGTGGCTCCGGGCGGCCGTATCTCGTCGAGGGCGTCGGTGAGGACTTCTGGCCGACGGCGTACGACCGTACGGTCGCCGACGAGATCGTCGCCGTGTCCGACAAGGACTCCTTCCAGATGACCCGGCGGCTGGCCAGGGAGGAGGGGCTGCTGGTCGGCGGGTCGTGCGGCATGGCCGTCGTGGCCGCGCTGCGGGTGGCCGAGCGGCTCGGACCGGACGACGTCGTGGTGGTGCTGCTGCCGGACAGCGGGCGCGGGTACCTCAGCAAGATCTTCAACGACGAGTGGATGGCCGACTACGGCTTCCTCGAGGACGAGGGCCCGAGCGCGCGCGTCGGCGACGTGCTCAACGACAAGGAGGGCGGCGCCATCCCCTCCCTCGTCCACATGCACCCGGACGAGACGGTCGGCCAGGCCATCGAGGTGCTGCGCGAGTACGGCGTCTCGCAGATGCCGATCGTGAAGCCGGGCGCCGGGCACCCGGACGTGATGGCCGCCGAGGTCGTCGGCTCGGTCGTCGAACGGGAGCTGCTCGACGCGCTGTTCACCAAGAGCGCCTCGCTGGAGGACCCGCTGGAGAAGCACATGTCGCAGCCGCTGCCGCAGGTCGGCTCCGGCGAGCCGGTCGGGGACCTGATGTCCGTGCTCGGCGAGGCGGACGCGGCGATCGTGCTGGTCGAGGGCAAGCCGACCGGGGTGGTCAGCCGGCAGGACCTGCTGGCCTTCCTCGCCAAGAGCGCGAAGTAGGGCCGGACGGCAAACCTGCGGTGAACGGACCGTGCCGGCGGCGAACTTGCGGTGACGTGCGTGTTTGTTGCTCTTCTCGGAAGTGGTACGAGCGTGTCACGTCCGCGCAGCACCCGCTTAACACGGGTCCGGCACATTAGTGGGTGTCGGCAGGGCGGGAGCGGCTCCCCGCCCCGGTCGGCACCGAACGGCGCCAAGGACCTCCGGAGCGGCTCCCGGACCTCCATGGACGCCACGGACGCGCAAGCCCGGCCCTGACCCGGCCCGCGTCCCTCGCGGGGACCGCCGTCGTCCCGCCCCCCGTCAAGGGGGTGCGGCGGTCCCCGCGCACACCCCCTTTGCGCCTAAACCGGCGCCGCTCTCGCGGACCTGGTTGCTCGCCGTCGTGGTTCCTCAATTGATGGTTGCGGCCGTCGTCGCTTCAAAAACGGTCAGTCCTCCCAGTCGTCGTCCTGGGACGACTTGCGGCGGCGGCCGAACAGGCCCGGATTGACGCGGGCCGCCTGGAAGGCGTTGACGCCCACGATGCCTGCCCAGGCGACGAGGAGGCCCGGGAGCTGGGCCACGCCGCCGCCGATCGCGGAGAGCGGGACCGCCAGGACCAGCGAGACGATGCCGAAGCCGAAGCGCTCGCCCCAGGAGTCCGTCGGCTTCGGTGACCGGGAGTCCCGGGCCACCACCATCTGCTGCTCGGCCAGCTGCCGGCGCACCCGGCGCTCGACGGCACCGTCGATGCGCTGGTCGACCTTCTCCAGGAACGAGTCGACCAGCGCGGACTCGTACTCCTCGCCCAGTTCCCTGCGGGCCTGCAGGGTGGCGTTGAGTTCCTTTTTCAGCTCGGCGTCCCGCGCGTCCATTCCGCTCATGCGAACCACGGTAGGGAGCGGGTACGCGGGCCGCACTGGGGTTAGCCCCCCCTGTCGCGAGCGGGTCAGCCGGTGGCCGTCAGCCCCTTGTGCTCCGCGTACGTCCGGGCCACGTCCTCGGGGTCCTTCTTGTCCTTGTCGACCTGGCGGTTGAGTTCGGTGAGGTCGGCGGTGGTGAGGACGTTGCCGAGCCCGGCGAGCGCCTTGCGGACGGTGGAGTCGGCCTTGCGGTCGGCGATCAGGGGGACGACGTGCTGGCCGGGGATCAGGTTCTTCGGGTCGGTCAGGACCACCCAGTCGTTGGCCTGGATGTCGGTGTCGGTGGTGAAGAGGTTGGCCACGTCGATGTCGCCCTTCTTCAGCGCGCCCTTGACCAGCGGGCCGGAGGAGTCGAGGGACTTGAACTCCTTGAACTCCACTCCGTACACGTCCTTCAGCCCGACCGCGCCGACCTGACGCGTCTTGACCTCCGCGGCGGCGCCGATGACCAGCTTGCCGTTCTGCTTCTTCAGGTCGGCGAGGGAGGCCAGGCCGTACTTCTCCGCCGTCTCCCGCGTCACCGCGAAGGCGTCGGAGTCCTCGGCCATGCCGTACGGCAGGACCTGGAGGCCGGCGGGGAGGGCCATGGCCAGGGCGTTCTGCATCTCGCCCTCCTCCGTGGCCGTCGACTTGGGGTCGACGTAGTGCAGCAGGGCGCCCTGGTACTCGGGCAGGAGGTCGATGTCGCCGCCCTTGAGGGCGGGGATGAGGATCTCGCGGGTGCCGAGGTTGGGGCGGACGGTCGTCTTCACTCCGGCGGCGTCGAGGACTGCCGCGTAGAGGTAGCCGAGCACCTGGTTCTCCGTGAAGTTGGCGGTGCCGATGGTGAGGCCGCCCTTACTGGAGCCGCCGCCGGAGGTGGTCGTGCCCTCGCTGTCGAGGGAGGTGATGCCGCTGGAGCAGGCGGAGAGGGCGGGGACGGAGGCTGCGGCGAACAGGCCGCCGAGGAGAGTGCGACGGTTCATTTCGGGGTCCTAGGCGGTGCGGTGGCGGAAGAGGAAGCGTTGGAGGGCACTCAGCAGAAGGTCGAGGGCGACGGCGACCACGGCGACCAGCACCGCGCCGCCCATCACCTGCACGAGGTCGCGCTGGGCCAGGCCGTCGAAGACGTACCGGCCGAGGCCGCCGAAGGAGACGTACGCGGCGATCGTGGCCGTGGCCACCACCTGGATCAGCGCGAGACGCAGGCCCGTCATGATCAGGGGGAGGGCCAGCGGGAGCTCCACCTGGAAGAGGACCTGGTGGCCGCGCATGCCCTGTCCTCGCGCCGCGTCCTTCACGTCCGGGTCGACGGCGGTCATTCCGGCGTAGGTATTGGTGACGATCGCCGGGACCGCGAGGGCGACCAGCGCGACGTAAACGGGCCACATCGAAAGGCCGCTGGCGAGGAAGACCAGCACGACCAGGCCGACGGTGGGCAGCGCGCGGCCGAAGGACGACAGGTTGATCGCGACGAACGCGCCTTTGCCGGTATGGCCGATCAGCAGGCCCAGGGGGAGGCCGATCGCGGCGGCGATGAGGGTGGCGAGGAGCGAGTACTGGAGGTGTTCGGCGAGGCGGGTGGCGATGCCGTCGGGGCCGGCCCACTGCTCGCCGCTGGTCAGCCAGTCGCCGAGGTTCTCGAAGAGTTCGTACATCTCAGGCTCGCCGCCTCGTCCACGGGGTGAGTACGTACTGGACGGCGACCAGCAGCGCGTCCGCCACCACGGCCAGCAGGAGGGTGAGGACCACGCCCACGATCACCGGGGTCGGGAAGTTGCGCTGGAAGCCGTCGGTGAAGAGCTGGCCGAGGCCGCCGTCGCCGATGTAGGTCGCCACGGAGACGAGGGAGATCGACATGACCGTGGCGATCCGGACGCTCGCCATGATCACGGGGAGGGCGAGCGGGAACTCGACGGTGAGCAGGGTCCGCAGCGGGCGCGTCCCCATGGCCTTCGCCGCCTCCTTGGTCTTCGTGGGGACCGAGTCGAGGCCCTCGACGGTGTTCCGGAGCAGGACGACCAGGGTGTAGATCGTCAGGCCGATGACCGTGGTGGTGCGGGTCAGGCCGGAGACCGGGAGGAGGAGCACGAAGACCGCGATCGACGGGATGGTGAACAGGACGTTCGAGAGGCCGAGCAGAAAGCCGCGCAGGGGGCGGACGCGGTGGGCGACCACCGCGAGCGGGAGCGAGATCAGCAGGCCGAAGAGAACGGCGGACAGGGCGGCCTGGAGGTGGGAGACCGTCAGGGTGGTCAGGTCGTCGGTGTGGTCGGATATCCAGGACCAGTCGATGGTCATGCGGCCACGACCTCGGTGTGCGCCCGGTTCGCGTGCTCGTGGATGTCGTCGCGGGAGGAGACCCCGGTGAGTACGCCGGCCGTGTCGACGCGGGCGATCAGGCCGGTGGGGGAGGCGACCGACTCGTTGAGTGCCGACAGCAGGGAGTCGGTGTCCTGCAGCGGTCGTACGGGGAGTTCGGCGTCCTTCGACGCCCAGTGCAGCGGCTTGCGACCCTCGTCGAGTACGAGGGTCCAGGTGCCGCCCTCGGGGGCCGGGCCCTGGGGGACGTCCGCGAGGGTCCTGAGCGAGAGGAGCTTCAGGCCGCGCTCGGCGCCGAGGAAGTCGGCCACGAAGTCGTCGGCCGGGCGGGCGAGGAGTTCGGCGGGCTCGGCGCACTGGACCAGGTGGCCGCCGGTGCGGAAGATCGCGATCCGGTCGCCGAGCCGGACGGCCTCGTCGATGTCGTGGGTGACGAAGACGATGGTCTTGTTCAACTCCTTCTGGAGCCGGAGCAGTTCGTCCTGGAGCTGGGTGCGGACCACCGGGTCGACCGCGCCGAACGGCTCGTCCATCAGCAGGACGGGCGGGTCGGCGGCTAGGGCGCGGGCGACGCCGACCCGCTGCTGCTGGCCGCCGGAGAGCTGGTGCGGGTAGCGGCGGCCGGCCTCGGAGGTGAGGCCGACGGTCTCGAGGAGTTCCGCGGTCCGGGCGCGGGCCTTGCGGCGGCCCCAGCCGAGCAGCAGCGGCACGGTGGCGATGTTGTCGAGCACCGTGCGGTGTGGGAAGAGGCCCGACTGCTGGATGACGTACCCGATGGACCGGCGCAGCTCGGCGGCGTCCTGCTGCTGGACGTCCTTGCCGCCGACCCGGATGGTGCCGGAGGTCGGTTCCACCATCCGGTTGATCATCCGCAGGGTGGTCGTCTTTCCGCAACCGGAGGATCCGACGAGGACGGTCACGCCACCCTCCGGCATGGCCAGGGAGAGGTCGTGGACTGCTGTCGTGCCGTTGGGGAAGCGCTTGTGGACCGCGTCGATGAGAGCCGTCGCTGAAGATGAGACTTGACATGCCCTCTGACCTGGGCACTGTTAGTTTGATGAATATCTAATCGAGGTCATTCCGGGACATGGGAAATGAGAGTGGGCCTGACCAGGAGGTTCTCGTTGCGTGTGAGCTCAGATAGCCATCACGCCGCCGCTGTTGTCGTGGACGACGGCCTGCCACTTCAACACCGGGCAAGCGGCGACCAGCAACGTGTCCAGCCCTTCCACGCCGCTCGCTGCGACGCGGCCCAGTGCCTCGTCGTGCACGGGGAAGTTGCCCTGCAGCGCGTCGCAGTGAACGCAGCCGTTGGACAACTGCCGCTCACGCATGGTCCTGCTGTAGCGGCTCTTGACGGTCGCGGCCAGAGCCGCGTGGCCGTGCTGCTGGAGCAGCCGGCGCACCAGCGCCATCGTCTTGGCGTTGTCCGTGGTGAACAGCCCGACGTAGCCGCGACCGGGACGCTGCGGGTACAGGCCGATCAGACACACCGTGTCCTTTCCGCAGGACCAGCATGCCCGGGTCAGCATGAGGACGCGCAGGGGCACGGTGGTCGCGCTGCCGGGCGGCGGCTCCGTCGGCAACTCGATGACCTCCGGGTCGAAGTCGTCTGCCGCAGCACGCCCAGCCGCGAACTGGCAGGTCGCGCACCGCAGTTCCCAACCTCCGTCGAGGCCCTTGCCGAGAAACCCGCCGCCCGCCAACACCCACACCGAGCACGATGCGCACCCGCCTGCGAACCGATTCTCCACGCCACTTCCTTCTGGCTACGTTTCCGCACCGGCCTCATGCGAAGGGTCACTTTCGCGCCGGTCCAATGCCCTGGTGTGGCAGACGGTCGGCTACCTTCTGCCCGGCGCACGTTCGCTTTCCGTCACCGAGCAGTGTTCGGGAGCTGACGGTGCCTGATCAGTATGTGCCACTACCGCTCGCGGGTGCGCTCTTCCTCGTCGACCTACCGTGTTTGCCGGGCCTGTTCGGGAACCGGCACGACGTGTGGCGCGGTGCGCAACCAGTTCACGTCCGTGGACGTGGCCCCAGGTGTGGATCCTGAACCCTGACTACACTTAGGTGGCATGGCTCTTGGGCTGCGGTTCGGCGCTGCAGTAGGCAGGGGTGACGCGCATCCGGCCTACCTGGTGGTCAAGTGCCTGTCTGGCGCCGCAGCGGGGTCGGTGTGTACGCCGAGATCTGCTCTCGTAGATCGGAGATATCGATGCTCAGATGCTCGGCCGTCTCGGGAAGCCGGACTCCAGGGGCCGAGGCCGCCAGGCGGAGTACGTCCTCGTGCAGTGAACACTCCAGCTGAGTGGCGTCACGGAGGTGTGCCCGCGCCTGTGCTGTGGCGTCATGGATGAGCGCCTGGAGCTGCTCCGCCGCTGGTGCAGGTGCGGGAGGAGCCGCTCGCGCCGGAAGGTCCGGGGCCGGTCTGTCGGGCACCTCGGGCGTGTATCGGGGTAGCAGGAGCGGCACCCCTTGTCTGACGTGCCGTCATGTCGATGGGCCGACACCCATCGTCATAGCTGACGTACCGTCAGACACGGCAGGTGCGGGCACTCGTCCCCCTGACGGGCCCGCCTGCGATCAGAACGCGCTCAGGACCCGGGCATCCGGCAGCAGCCGCGCCGATGGGCCGCGCGTCTCCTGCCCCCGTCAGCCCGCGTCCCCCTCTCTCTTCACCTGCCCGTACTGCTGGGACGGTTCGGCGGCCGGTGGGGGCGGATCCTCAAGTCCGACGTGGAGATGCTGCCTCAGGCTGACCCGCCAAGCCACCAGGACGGTGACCACCGACACCGCGCCGGCCATCCAGAACACGGGCCGGGCGCTTCCGCCCATCCACCCGGTCACCACACCGGCCAGCACGGTGCCGAGAGCAGCGGCCAGATAATTGACCATCCGCTGCGCGCTGGACACGCGGCCGAGCAGTTCTCTCGGAACGATCCGCTGCCACATCGTCCGGTTCCTGACGTTGGTGATCACGAGGCTCGCGCTCATACCGAAACTCGCAGCCGCGGCGGGCACGACCGAATCCACGCTCGCCAGCGCCGCCAGCAACACGGAAAAGACGACGGTGCCACCGGCGAGCGTGTACATCGGCCCTATACGCCGGATCCAGCGGGACACCACAGCGCCGGTGACACCGCCCAGGCCACCGACCGCGACCACCAGGCCCACCGAGGCAGGCGACAGGCCCATGTCGGTCTTGAGCAGGTACACGATGAGTGTGTCCACGCCGAGCACCAGGTTCACGATGGCCATCACCAGCAGCAAGGTGGACAACGGGGGCGTGGTGACGGTGTAGCGCAGCCCCGTGACCAACTCGGAGCGGAGTGTCCGCAAGTCCCGTGGGGCTGCGGGGCGGGTATAGCCGGCCATGTGACCGCGCACGAAGCCCAGGGTGGCGACCGACACCGCGAACGTGGCCGCGGTGGCGAGCAGACCGGCCCTCAGCAGTCCGGTGGATGCCAGCAGACCGGCGATGCCCGGTCCGAGCACGAAGCCGATCTGGTTGGCCGTTTCGAGCGTGGCGTTCGCGCTCTGCAGGCGGTCGGGGAACGCGTCGCGCACCGCGATCGAGAGCGCCAGCTGGAAGAAGACGCTGGCCGCTCCAGCGGCGAACGCCACCACCAGGATGAGGACCACGCTCTGGAACGCGGCCAGCAGGAACAAGGCAACGAAACAGCCGGTCCGCACCAGATCGGACCAGATCAGGACGCGCCAGGGATCCACCCTGTCGACCAGGACTCCGCCGACAAGCCCCAAGGTGGCATAGCCAATGGCGCGAGGTGCGGCGGAGAGCCCTGCGGCCACCGGGCTTTGCGTTATCTGCAGAACCAGCAGTGGAATGGTCAGATTGGCGACGCCGTCACCGACTAACGAAACGGCCTGGCCGCCCAAGAAGAGGGGAGCAGCGCGCACGGACTATCACGAACCTTTCTCGGTGGTGTGTGTGTTCGAAGCGAGGCCGCTCGACGGTGCCCCAAGACGGGCGTTTTGGTCCAGAGACTGCAGGAAGGAGAGTGTGATGTCATCGCCCCCAAGGCAGTAGTACTCCTTGTCCAGAAGGCTGTTGAGGATCACAGCGCTGCGCCATGCGGCGAGGCTCAGACCCGGGTCTGCGACGCCGTGACTCTTTCGTGCCCCGTTCTGAATGTAGATGCGGTTCACATCAGGACCGTTCCAGGGGATTCGGTAGTCCTTTTCGACGTGGAACTCATCGCCCTGAACAGGCATACGCTCCTGGATCGGTTGGAGGAAGGCCGGGATCCGGTGCCGGAAACCGGTGGCGAAGATGACCACGTCGCTGTGCATCTCATGTACGGACGTGCTGATCTCGTCGCGCAGGGTGCACATGAACCCGGCTCTGTCTTTCGTCAGCTTCACCAGGCTCACACCGGACAGAAAATTGTGCCGACAGCTGAGGTCGTCCAGGTAGTCGATCTCGTACAGGCGCCGGTAGAGGGCAGAAAGGAGGTTGTGCGAGATGCCGTTCATCGCCGCACTCTGCTCCTCCAGCAGGGAGGAGCGTTGAGCGTCCGAGAGCCCATGGAAGTATTCGACGAAGAGTGGATTGAACCACTCGTTGCTGAAGGCCGAGTCGTCCAGTGGGGAGAAGCCGCCCCGGCCGGCGACCCAGGTGAACCGACGGGGCAGCCCCCTGCGGCCGGACAGGATGTCGAGAGCGATCTCCGCGGCACTCTGCCCCCCACCGACCAGCAGGACATGCTTGTCGAGCGTCTGCGTACCGCGGTCTATGTGGTGTGACGAGTGCCAGATTCCGGGGTCGTCCATGTCGGCGGCACAGGATGGAATGAACGGTTCCTGGCCGATGCCCAGGACTATGTGGGAGGCCCGCAGCGTGCCGCGGGTCGTGGACACTTGGAAGTGGTCGCCGTCATGGTCGACAGTCGTGACCTCGGTACCGAACTCGACGCCGAGGTGATCCGCTGCCCAGGTCAGGTATTGATCGAACTCTTTCCGGCTGACGTACTCCCTGCTGGCTATCAGATGTCGGTAGAGGCGGCCCTTTTCATGCAGGAAATTCAGGAAGCTGAAACGACTTCGAGGATCAACGAGGCTTACGAGATCCTTCACCCCGCTCACCTGGAGCCGCGAGTTGCTCCATAAGAGCCCCGGGTGCCATGAAGCCGATTCTCGGGCCTCGACGACAGCCAGGGAAAGGTCGGTTCCTGCCGGAGCGGCGAGGGCCGCCAAACTCAGGTTGGCGGGACCTGCGCCTATGGCGAGTACGTCGACCGTTCGGTTCTGCATCATTCAGATCCAAAATCTGCCGCGAGTGGACGAAGTGCGGTGAGCAGCCGCGATGACTGGCCCGAGCAGGAAGGCAGCCACGGAGTCGATGATCAGTGACCAGGCTCCATGACTGCCTGGTGGTCACCCGGTGGGTGGCGCGGCAGCCGATCTGCGCGACGAGATGTGCACGGCCTGCGGCTCACTGATGAGCCGGCCCACGGAGGAGGCGGATACCGCCTGGTCCACCAACTCTTCGACCGCGCTCGCGTCGCGAGGCGGTGGCGGGGACATCGACACGCTGCAACTGACGTCCTGGAGATGGACGACAGCGTCAGGATCGGCGCGGAGCAGGCCGCTGACATCCTCGGTACAGCGGGCGGTCACATCCCAGATCACGTCGTGGCCGAGTCGATCTCGCGAGAAGGCACCCAGGTATGCGGCCACCTCAGCCGCGTATCCCATCATCAGGTACTCCTGCGGGTTGGGGCCCCAGTCGACTCCGGTCAGCTGTTTGGGATTGTCGACCCGCAGTGGCGTTGTCGCTGCGGGGGTGTCAGCGAACGATTCGCTCTGTGGTCCGCTGATCCAGCGGATACGCCGCATGTCCGACTGCCGTTGATCGGCCGTCGGCTGTTCGTGGGACACCTGCTGCTTGCGTGCGGTTGGCGCATTCGTACGGGAGAGGTCCCATTCCACGGGAACCGAGGCCGGCAAGGTCACGCAGTTGGGACTGCGTTGCTGCACCCTTTGCAGCAGTTCCGCGATCTGCTCGTCCGTGACATCCCCGTCGATCTCGAAGCAGATGCTCACCGGCGAGTCATCGCTGCCGCCGCAGGCGAGGACCGCTTCGACGGATTCGAACACGATACCTTTCGCGCTGCCTCCGCCGACGAGCGTCATCAAGGAGCACGATCCTATGCCCGTGAGCGCCAGGTCCATCGGCGACGGCTCATCCACGCCGAACGCTGGGGTCGGCAGGAAAGGGGTGCGGACACTGTAGGAATATCGGCGTGCCGATTTAACACTGCCGAACATTGCAGGTCCGACTTCTGCAGACAACCCACGAAGGGGCGAGTGTCGGGCCTTGCCGACATAGCGGAAAAGCCCCTCCGCTGCGTCTTCGCGGATCTCATGCACGACCTCACTGAAGCTGGCCGTATTAAAACTGTTCCTCATGGAGCCTTCACCTCACATGCCGCCTTGAGGGACTCCTGGATATCATCGATCAGATCCCCGACATTCTCGATTCCGACGGACAGCCTGATGAGCCCGGGGTTGATTCCGATCATGTCCTTCTGTTTCTTCGTCAGTGAGCTGTGAGAGGTGTTGGAAGGCATGCTCACCAATGACTCGACCCCGCCGAGGCTGGTCGCTACGTAAGGCAGCGTCAAATGCTCCATGAACCTCAGAGCACCCGTGTCACCGCCGACCACTTCGAAACTGACCATGCCGCCAAAACCTTGATAATCCTGCAATCGGAGGTCGCTGTACCCCTTACCACCCAAGGCCGGGTGATATACCGCCTCGACGTATTTACTCGAAGCCAGGTACTCGGCGATCGCGACGGCGTTCTCGTTCTGCGCCCGGATCCTGAGTGCTAGCGTCTTGATTCCTCGCTCCAGCAGGAAACAGACCAGCGGATCGAGGGTTCCGCCAAATCGCAGGACCTGCGACCAGACGCGGTCGACGAACTTACGGCGCCCCGTGGCCGCGCCGGCAGTAAGATCGCTGTGCCCGCCGAGGTATTTTGTTGCACTGTGGATGACGATGTCGGCACCCAGGTTCAGTGGACGCACATTGATGGGGCTGAGGAAAGTGTTGTCAATCACCAGGAGAGCGCCGCATTCTCGGGCGATCTGGGCCAGCCCTCGAATGTCGGGGGCTTTGAGCATGGGATTCGTCAACGACTCGAAGAGCAGGAGTTGCGTTTCCGGGCGAATTGCAGCCCTGACCGCTTCGAGGTCGAGTGGGTCGACGAAGGTGACTTCGCGCCCTGCCGACGGCATGTCTTCGCGGAGCAGGTTGTAGGTTCCTCCATAGACATCGTAGGCGGAAATGATGTGGCTGCCGGAGTTGGTGAGCGCGTAGATGGTGGCCGCGATGGCAGCCATTCCCGATGAGGTCACGACTGCGCTTTCCGCGCCCTCCAGTGCGGCGATCTTCTCCTGCACAGACCACTGGGAGGGGTTTCCGTAACGGGAGTAGATGGGAACGTCGCGGAGAGCACCATCGGAAAATGCGTCGTAGCTTGCCTCGTCCAGATGGAACGTACTTGTCTGAAAGATCGGTGTCCCCACCGCGCCGGTGACCGGGTCCTCGTATGTACCGGCATGCACGGCCAGCGTCTCCGGACTGAGCGACCTTGGCAGCGACCTGTTCTGTGTGGAGATCGGCCCCTTGATGCGCCGACGGCGCAGTTCGTCGAACCACTCCGCTTCCGGTGTGTGTCCTTCGCCGAATCCGATTGCTGTGCGGTCCACTGGCCTCTCCATGGTCGGGAAACATTCTTGGTTACGTGTCAGAGCGTGAACGGTCTGATCCGGCACTGTCTACGTCCGAGGACCGCGGGCGCTGTCACGCCAAGGGCCAGTCATCGAATTCACCGCGCGCGGTGGAGGACAGATCACGTTCCAGCAGCGCCACGACATCGTCGTTGTCCTGGCGCAGACGTGCGGCGACCGCGTTGCGGTGGAACGCCTTGATGTCGTCCGGGAAAGGCAGCCCGCCCGTATCGACGAAACGCACGGCCTCCCGGCGGTCACGGAGCGGCAGAGCCGCGCCGGCGTTCCACCTGCTGGGCGAGAAGGGAACATCCACCCAGCCACGCTCGACCGCGAGCACCGCTGCCTGGCCGATATCGTGACCGGCGGCCACCAAGGCGCTGTCCACAATGGCCCTCGTCTCGGCCATGATCATCTCTTGCTCGAAGAGGACCTGTTCGCCGGGACCGGCACTGACCCGCGGTGAACGGCACAGGTCACGGACCAGGGAGAGGGACTCGACGTTGTCCTCAAGGGACGGTATGCGCACAGCTTCCGCATGGGTTTTCAGCATCAGCCGGACCGCGCCGCTGAGCACCGCGGATTCAGTGGAACCACGCAGAATTTTCCGGGCCTGCTCCTCGGACCGGGGGAAAGCGCCCATGAACTGGTGCCAGACGACGTTCACTTCGACGTCGTCGAACCCGAATCGCTCCAGGTAGTCCTCACCAAGCTGCTGAAAAGCACGGACCGCGGCCACATCCTGGGCCCGACAACCTTGTTCGGCATAGCCCAGAGTCACCGACTTGACGCCGCACTGTGCGGCCAACAACGCCTCCAGCACGTTCACGGCGGCCGCGATACAGGGCGGCACGAGACACGCCGTGAGCACCCCGAAGAATTCTCGGTCGATGGTGATTCCGAACTCCGCATGGTATCGACCTGTGAGTCGGTCGACGTAACGCCACCGCTGTATCGCGTGGGCGACCGGATAGTCCCGGAAGTACGGAAGGTTGTAGGACAGTGCGCCGCCCTCGAAGGCGGCGATCCCCGCACCGAACGTGATCTCAGCCAGCAGGCGCGGATCCCTGGTGCCGTGCCGCACCTGAAAGGGGGTGTCCTCGAACAGGGCGGACAGCCGCGCCATTTCTCCCATCCCCAGATTGACTGCCGGGTAGCCATTGAGCTGGGAGGATCCGGACGGTCTCTCGGCGGAGGATTTAAGGATTCTCTCGATATCCTCGTACTGGTTGCTGCGAGTCAACGAGTCGATCTGAAAAGATAAGACATCTGCCCCGTGCTGACTCAACATGGAGAACAGAGCCTCTTGCCCGTCCGGATCGGAGACCCCGGTTCGGGGCTGAATGAGAATCTCCGCACGCGCCTTGGCCTCTCGCTGACGCTCAGCCAGACTCGTGCGCGCCCTGAGCCGTTCGGCATTTCGCACCATGTCGTGTGCGGCGGCCCCCGTGCGCCAGGCCTGCAGAACGTCCCTGCGGCGATCACTCTCCATCAGCGGACCCACCGCGGGCATCTCGATCGCACCGGCCGGACCTGAGTTCACAGCCCTCCTCATCGGGCGGCACGCAAGATCGCTTCGAAGATGATGCAACACGGTCTCAGAACTCACGTAACCCTGAAAGACGCGGTCGAATCCGAGGCCGTCGAGGTCCGAAACGCGTTCATCGAGCGCGGGATATCCGCCGAGATACCACAGTTGCCCGTCTGTGAATGCCTCGGATCTGGCAGCCGGTAGGTCCGACAAGTAGTACTTGGCATGACCGTCCATGTTGCTGATGAGAACGGCGTCGGCACCCCCCGCGGCTCGGAGGACGGACTCAAGGTCTTGTTGCACACCGAGAAAAGCAACGTCGAACCCTGCGCGCGACAGAGCTTTCTGCAACACGGTCAGCCCGACGGCATGCGCGTCCGCTCCGACCCCTGCGAGCACGACTCGCCTGGCGGGCGGTCCTGATATGCCCTCAGCGGCGTCCTGGTGCTCGTCGACCATCTTCTGATCCATCTCCCTCAGTCGGCCTGACACGCAAGGCGGTCCGGATCATCGGCTCCGTAGATGCGCACGAGCCGGCGGCGCTGCTCCCGCTCCTCGAAGGCCCGCCGGCCGTGCACGTACCGGGAGTTGCGCCAGAACAGCACCTCGCCTCGTTGCAGCGCGTGCGGGCGCTGGGCCTCGGGATCGCCGGCGACCTTGTCGATGACGTCGAAGGCGTCGGTGAGCCCGTCGGGAATCGCCCGGTCCGTTCGCTCCCAGCCGGCGACGAGATACCTCCGCAGATAGCGCAGACCGACGCCGCTGTCGCGCGTGGACAGGACAGGTGCCCACTGCCGCACATCGCGGACGTCGTCCTCGGCGGCGAACGGCTGCAGCTGGCCGAGCAGTTCAGGGAAGGCGGGGTCGGCCGCGGCCACGGCTCGCCGGATCAGTTCCGCTTCGACAAGAATCGTCTCCCCGCCGGAATCGGCGGGCGAAAGGCACAGCAGAACGCCGACCGCAGGCGGTTGCGCCATCAAGCTGCCATCGGTATGGAAGCCTCCTGCGGCTTTGCTGGCCGAGTAGTGGCTGCTGCCGGATTCCCCGGGACGCACCTCGACGGGAAAGACGAGTTCACCGGATTCGTACTGACTTACCGGCTTGTAGACGGCGGACACCAGGTTCCAGGTCGCCACCGTCAACTCGTGGTCGTCGAGCTCGGTCGGCAGCATGACGATCGCGCAGCCTTCGGTGCGGACGACCCGTTCGACTTCCTCCGCCCCTGCCCGAAAGCCGCCCTCGACCAATGGCGGCGCATCGGTGGGCCACGCGTTGGACGGCGTGTCCCGAGCCACGGTCCTGGCAGTCAGCCCGCCAACCTTTTCGAGTGATATGCGCGCGGTTTTATCCATGTCAATCACCTATTCGAGCTCAAGTCGGACTGTCTCTTGGAGCATGGCCGATACATCCGCGAGACCTTCGTAGGAATCCGCGGTGAAGAAGGCGTGGCCGTAGCCCTGAAATATGAACGGCGCCACGTCGACCGCATCGCCCACCTTCAGATAGATCATCAGCTCATGGACGTGCGGGTGGGCTGCGGCCACGGCCTCGCCGTGCACTGCTCGCACCTTGCCCGCGCGCTCGGCGAAGAACTGACAGAAGCCGGCCGGGGTCGCCATGGATTTAGCAGTGAGTCGAGGCCTTTCACCGAGGGCGAGGTCAATCACTGCGTGAATCATGTTGACACCCGTGCTGGTGAGCACCGTCTGAAACAGCGGGCCACCGCCGATCCGGGCAGCCGTCTCCAGGATCGAGAGACGACCGTCGGGCCGAACCCGGAACTCGGTATGAGTGCCTCCGATGTCGATGCCCACAGCACGATGCGCCGCAGCTGTCGCAGCGTGGATGTCTCTCACCGCGGCGGGTGGCAGACAGGTCGGGGTGGCGTAGAAATACTCGTCGAAGTAGGGACCATTGGCCGGGAGTGGCTTGTCATGGATTGCGACGACATGGGTGTGCCCGTCCACAACGATCGACTCGACGCTGATCTCTCCACCGGCGATGAACTCCTCGATCAGAAAAGCTCCGCTGTACTTCTGGGCCAGAATGCGGTGGAGAGGGTCGTACTCAAGGTCGCTCCAGGCCCGATCACGCAAGCGCTCGAAGTGTTCGGACAGCTCCGCCGGACCGTCCACCCTGCGGATGTGGGAACTTCCGCCACCGATAAGCGGTTTGAGCACCACGGGGTAGCCGATCCGCTCTGCCAGGGCCAACGCCCCCTGGACATCCGTCGCTGTACCGAAGGCCGGCTGCTCCAGGTCTGCCCGCTCGAAAGCCTGCCGCATCGCGTACTTGTCCCGGGCGGTCTCAGCCGTCAGCGGATCCACGAAAGGCAGTCCCAGATGAGCGGCTACCGCAGCGGCTGTCGGAACGCTGTGCTCGCTGAACGTGACAACGCCACGGATCCGCTGCGGTTCCGCCGCAGCCAGGCCGTCGACGGCTCGCACAGTCGCCGCAAGGTCGGAGGTGTCGGCCTGGACGAATCCGTCGACGAACTCCGTCTCCCACCCCGGATCGCTCATGACGAGCAGGAACCGCTCGCCGCGTGCAGCCGCGTAGTCGCGGATATGGATGAAGTGGCTGCGGCGGCTGACATTGCCTGAATGAATCAGAAGGATGGCCATCGGCTCCCTCTCTGTACGATTTTCCCCGTGCGGCAGCGCTCGGGCCGGTGGCTGCGATGTTCCCGCTTCCGCGAGAAGACGAATTCGATGAGCCGGAGATCCACGCCCGCGGCCGGTGTTACTGGTGTACCGACCACGAGCGCGCCGACCCGGGCAAGGTCGGCGCGACCGTATCGGAAGTCCGATGTTCCAGTCCTCGATGCGGGAAAGGTCTCTACCGCTGCGGGAAGACAGCCAACTGGACCGCCGCTGCTCGAAGTGGCCGGGGAAGATCGGTGCTCGTATGCAACGCTGCCGGACTCATTGGTCCGACACGGCCGCTCGCAGCGCGGTCTCAAGTTCGCGAACTCGCTCAGCCGAAGAGCCGATCAGCAGGAACTCCGAGTTCTCGTTCTCTGCCGAATCGCAGTACAGCACGACCACGCCATCCCGGCGTTCCAGGTCGAGTTCGAGTCCGTGATCGCGAATCGCGTCCAGAGCCGTCTTCAGTTTCATCGGCCGGACGTCCCGCAGAGAGGAGGCGACGCAGTGGTCCGCGTAGTCTTCGCCAAGCAGCCTGGCCGCCACCGTGTGCAACACTGTCCCGCCGGCCCAACGGCCGTTGACCTCATTGAAGATGAGTTCGCCCGACGCGGTGACGATGGCGTCTATATTGATGTATCCGCGATAGCCGACCTGGGAGACGAGTGTCGCGAACCTCGTGGCGTGAGTCAGAGCGCGGGACAGCGAGTGAGGCGGCACGTCCGCCGGAAGTTCGAGCCCCACCCAGGACAGATAGGGATCTTCGCTGGAACCGGCGTGAACCAGCTTGAATCTGGCACTGTTGAGGAAGTGCGGGTTGCCCGAATCGTCGATCAAATACTCGACGTAGAACATATGGCGGGTATCAGGGTGGTAGACCTCGACGACCAGACCGGGGTGCTGTTCCTGGAACAGCTCGACCCACAGCTTCTCGGCTGTCGCTCCGATGTCCTTGCCGATTTTTCTGATTTCCCGGGCGCCCGGCAGCGGACCGATGTCATCGGTCGCGAGCAGCACGTTCCCCAACCCCCCGCCGGCGTTTTCTTGTTTGACGATGACGGCTCCGGTGTCGGGTAGCCACTTTTCGATCATCTGAGCCAACCGCTCGGGCGACTGAGCCACGCCACCCGCAGCCAACGGCATTCCTACACCGGCTGCGAGCTGCCGGAAGTGGCTTTTGCGGTTGAGCAGGTCGCCGCCACGCTCGGCGGCGAACGCCGCTCCGGCGAACTCCACGCCGAGCTGCTCGGCCAGCTCGGCCACACCTTCGGTCAGGAAACAGGCGGAAAGCCGCCACTTCGGATGCCCAGCTATCGCCTCGCGCAGCTCGGCTATGAAGTCCGGCGCGAGGATCACATCGTCCGTCAGCAGCCTGCCCCGCACCACGACCGAGATCGTACGGGCATCGAAGCCGAGAGAGCCACCCACATGATCGAGGAAGTCAGGTTCAAACGAGAGGGGACTGGCGATGACATCGCCTTCTTCGGCGTACCACGCGGTCCGGCGGCAAGCCCTGACAATGGGGTGTGCATCATTCAGCGCGATCTCTGGAGGGTACTCTGCGCGTACGTTGAGTAGAATTATTTTACGCGTTTTTTGATCTGTCATTTCCCATCCAGTCCTCAAGTGGGCCGAAACGGCTGACGCCAGGGGCTGCCGGCAACCTTGTGCCGACACACACCAGGCCGTTGATGACGCCTACTGGCTGATATGTGAGCGCACCGTACGACGAAATCTCGACTGGCAGCGGCAGCGCGGCAATGAGGCGCAGAAAGCGCCGGCCGACGCCCGCAGGCACATGCACAGTCAGCGGTGGACTAAGGCTGTCCGCAGCTTTTCGATCTCTCAACCAGTTCAAGAACTATATGCCAGACCTTTCAAAGAAAGATGTACGCATTTCGGCATGCAGGCTCACCCCGAGCATCCCGTTCAACAACATTCACACAGCGCCCTGTGTTCGTCAAGGCGGTCCTGCCGGCTCCGGACGAGGCGGGTAACCATGGATCTGATCTCGCCAGGGGACGTTACCGAATTTGGCCGTTCGTTATGGCCGGGAAGGCGACAGGGCGCCGTGGGCCGGGGGGTTTCCGGATGCGGACGAGAATGGACATTCAGGCCGATAGGCCGACGCTACCTGTGCGTTTTCCAGCCACACATGGCTCTGCGTGACGTCGGACGGAAAAGATGCTGTGCAGCACGGGGGCAATAGGGACAAGTGGCGCATACATGAAGAAAAGGCGGTCACTCATTGGGATCGATGCCGGGGGCGAGCGGGTGTTTCCCCGCATGTCTCAAACGCATCTGTTTCACAGTTAAATCGCTGGGTATGTTTTCCGTCGACTTTGTTCAGGCGAAGCGGAATGCCATATCGTCGAGACTCATCGACGGACATACCTGCACGACGGCGCAGTCGGCCTGACCACGTCAACTGTCAAGCGGTATCAGCCGGGACTAATCACCGAACCTCCTCGGATTATTTCCCCGGGCTGCCGCACGAGGATTGCGCGATTGCTTCACAAGCAAGACACCTACTTGCCGCCTGACGATTCGAGTGTTACCAATTAGATCGTCAGGCTGATCACATTCGCGTCGGTACGTAAAAAAGGAGTCAGGTCATGGATGTCATCGCATCGTGTAAGCGTAGCGCGATCCATAATTTGCGGATCGACGCCGGCGGGCCCAACCCCGACCGTAAGCCCGATGAGGGCATCGGCGAGGGCCTGGCACTTCCGGAGGCGCTGCGCACAGCAAGCGATCTGGTGGTTGGTGAGGCAATTATCGTTGCCCGAATCGGTGGAGATAACCTGCACAATCGGGTGCGCACGTTCGTTGCGCCCTCGACGAGTGAGAACGTGGAGGCCCGGGGAAGCCTCGGGTACTTTCTGTCCGAAGGTGACCTGGTATGCGTCATCTCTGAAACTCGCCTCAGCGCGCAGGGCCAGCAGCTCCACCGGTCGGGCGATCTCCACATCGTCGACTACGGGATCGTCCCGGGCCAGGGCTTCCAGAGCGGGACTCTCAAGTACGAGCGTCTGGGACGTCCCGATGAGAAAATAGCGGGCTCGCCCGATGATTCGAGCCTCCGCGAGGTTCTTATGCCGCGCGTTCTACTTCACAGCCTCATTACTAATCTCGTCGTAAATGACACGAACGACGACTGCCTCCTGGGCAGTGCGGAGATACCCGGCGGTTTGATGGACCAGGTAGGGATGACACGGCACAACATGGTGACCGTATATAACTCCTCGTCCGGCGGGTGCACTGATACCTATGCCGTACCCATGCCTCCCGGGGTCGTGATGACGACCGGTGCGATGGCCGGGTTCGCGCCCATCGGAACCCGCGTACATGTTGCATCCTTCGCCCTCGGAGACCGCTCCCTGACTGCTTCCGTGCTCGACACGGACGGAAATGCGGCCATTTCTTCCGGAACACTCGAATAGCCTGGCTCACGGCTACCCGACCTGGCCCGGCCCCGGCAGCGGCGTTTGACCTCGCACTTTCACAAGTGTGAGGTCCCGAGGCTTGTCCAACAGGCGGGGAGCGCCCCCGACCAGGGACGACGGGACTTTTCCTGGGTCCAAGCCGTTGTCGGGAAACGGCCCCTCGGGCGAACGAGGAACGCCGGCTCGTACCGCTGTCTCCCCGGCCGAGGGCGGTGGCGTCGGCACCATGGCGCGAGGTGCGGGCCGTGCGTGATCCGGGCAGGACTCCCTCTGTGCGGCACCCGTGGTGGTGCCGCACAGGGACTGCCTGTCCGATCGACACGCTCGCCGGTGGGGCAAGGCGCTGGTCATCGCGTATGCGGACGAGCGGATCGCCGCTGCCTCGTGGACCGGGCCGGCCGATCGTGGGACGGACGGGATCTCGTACCGAGAAGCAGAGAAACAGAGAAACAGAGAAACATCCACGTCCATCGCGATCCCGGCGGAGAACCCGGCTGCTCGAATCCGGATCCCTGACCGGATCGGGTCCACCGGCGTACCGGCACGGAAAGCCCCATCCAGATGCACCCTCTTCAGGAGTCATGCATGAGCAGGATCGATGGCAGAGAAACGGCAGCTGACCTGGCCGCGTACACGGCCCTCCTGGAAATCTCCGAGGGCCTCGGCCTCTCTGCCCTGTTGGACAGACCGGAACCCTTCACTCTCGACGAGATGATGGCGGCCTCCGCGCTCATGGAGCCTGCGGCCGGCCACTTGCTCCGAGCGCTGCTCGGCGCGGGACTGGTGGAACAGGGGCAGGACGAGCGGCACTTCGTGCCCTGCGCCGACATGGCCGACCGCAGGTACGCGGCCGGATACCTGTCCTGGTCGCTGAACGCCAACCGGCCCTACATCGACCACGCGGCCGAGTTCCTGCGCGACCCGGATTCGGCGGGTGCTCAGTACCAGCGCGACGGCCGTCGGGTCGCGGTCTCCTCCCGCTGGATCGGCTCCTTCGGTTTCTACCCGGGTGTCGTCTCGGAGATCACCGGGCGCAAGCCACGCCGGATCGTCGATCTCGGTGCGGGCGCGGGCGGCTTGCTGATCCATCTGCTCGCCACGCTTCCGGACAGCACCGGACTTGCCCTGGACCTCAGCCGGGCCGCCTGCGAGGAAGCACAACGGGCCGCCCAGGAGGCGCGCGTGGGCGACCGCTTCCAGGTCGTGGAGCGGTCTGTCGAGTCCCTCGTCGACGACCCCTCGCCCGTCCGTGACGCGGACGTGATACACGCCGGGTTCGTCATGCACGACGTGGTGGGTCGCCCGCACGTGCTCGATGGGGTTCTGCGTGCCTGCCGGTCGTCGCTCGCAGACGACGGATGTCTTGTCGTCACCGACGCGGTGCCGTACGCCGCAGGGGAACGTGAACGTGCCTTCAGCGCGCTTTTCACCTACCTCCACTCCAGCTCGATGGACGTCCGGCTGCCAACCGAGGAGGACTGGCACGAGGCGTTCCGCCGAGCCGGCTTCACCAAGGTGAGCAGTACCCCGCTGCCCATGCCGGGCAGCCGCGTCTTCGTGGCTCAGGACTAGTGCGCGGCAACCGGGCGATCCGGACAGGAGAAGCGTGAACACTTCCGCCGACGACACCAACAGCAGGGCGCGAGCCCTGTACGAAGCACGGGCCAACCGCCTCGCCATCGCGCCCTTCACCGACGCCGACCCCACGTTGGAGGCCGAGGACGGTTACGCCATCCAGCGTGAACTGGTCGGCATGCTCCTCGCGGACGGCGACTGCGTCGTGGGGTACAAGGCGGGGCTCACCTCCGAGCCGATGCAGGAGATGTTCAAGACCCGCACGCCGGACTACGGCCCCGTACTGGCCTCGACGGTGCGTGCCAGCGGGGCGATCGTCCCCGCCTCCGCGTTTATCGCACCGAAGGTGGAGGCGGAGATCGTCTTCCGGCTCGGGCGGCCGTTGCGCGGCCCCGGCGTCACCGTGGAGACCGCTCGCGAGGCCATTTCCGAAGTTATGGCGGGACTGGAAATCGTGGACTCCCGCATAGAGCACTGGCGCATCCGGCTCGCCGATACCATCGCCGACCTCGCGTCGAACGGCGCGATCGTGCTGTCACAACCGCTCGCGCTCGACCCGGAACACGACCACCGGCTCACCGGCATGGTCTTCACGCGCAACGGCGACGTCGTGGCGACCGGAGCCGGAGCCGCCGCACTCGGCGACCCGGTCAAGGTGGTGGCCTGGCTTGCCAACACGCTCGGCAGGCACGGCGTGACCCTCAAGGCCGGACACCTGATCATGACAGGCGCCCTCCACGCCGCCGTACCGATGCATCCCGGCGACAGGTTCGTCGCCGAGTTCGACCGGCTTGGTCCCGTCACGCTCCATGTCGGCGGTGCGTAGCCCGACCGGCAAGGCGAATCTCCGTACAGGGAAGGGCGATACAGCCATGAACCGACAAGGGCGGCTGACCACGGCGGTGCTCGGGGCCGGTCTCATCGGAGTCGATCTCGCCACCAAGGTCATGCGCTCGGAGGCCCTCGACTGCTCGCTGGTCGTGGGACGCGACCCCAGCACACCAGGACTGCGCCAGGCTGCTGCTCTCGGCCTGCCGACGTCCGCGGACGGCATCCGGTCGCTCGTGGACGCCGAGGAACCCTTCGACATCGTCTTCGACGCCACCAACGCCCTGACCCATGCCGAACACGCGCAACTGCTCATGCCGCTGAAGACCCTGCTCGTCGATCTCACACCGAGCAGAGTCGGCCGGATGATCGTGCCAAGTGTGAACGGCACGGACATCCCGGAACGCGGCGACATCAACATGGTCAGCTGCGGTGGTCAGGCATCCATCCCGATCCTGCACGCGATCACCCGAGAACACCGGATCGACTACGTCGAGGTCGTCACCACCGCCGCCAGTCTGAGTGTCGGCCGCTCCACACGGCTGAACCTCGACGAGTACGTCGACACCACGGAGGATGCCGTGCGGACCTTCACCGGCGTCAAGGACGTCAAGGCGATTCTCAACATCAGCCCGGCCAGGCCACCCGCCACCTTTCGGGTCGCCATGACCCTGATCGGTGAAGGACTGAGCGCGGAAACGGTGCGCACGGCGGTGGCGACCGCGGCAGCAGACGTACGGGCCTTCGCCGCGGGCTTCGAGGTGGCGGCTTGCGTCGTCGCCGACAGCCGGGCCTTCGTCGCCGTGGAGGTCACCTCCTCCGGTGACCGTATCCCGTCGTACGCGGGCAATCTCGACATCATCAACTCCGCCGCGATCCAGGTCGCGGAGCGGTACGCGGCAGCCGGCCTTTCCAGCGCGGCGGGGGAGACGTCATGAACACACCGGAGCACGAGCAGGTGAACACGCCGCAGCACGTCGTTGTCCACGACCCGACCCTGCGCGACGGCCACCATGCGGTACGCCACCAACTGGGCGCCGAGCAACTGCGCGCATACGCGAAGGCCGCGGACGCTGCCGGCGTACCCGTCGTCGAGGTGGGGCACGGCAACGGTCTGGGAGCCTCCTCTCTCCAGGCCGGGCAGGCCCGGCTCAGCGACGACGACATGCTGGCGGTCGTGCGCGAGTCCCTGAGCAAGAGCAGGATGGCCGTCTTCATGCTGCCCGGCTGGGGCACCACGGCCGACCTCCGCAAGGCCATCACCCACCAGGTCGATGTCGTCCGCATCGGAACGCACTGCACCGAGAGCGATCTCGCCGAACGCCATCTGGGTTTCCTGCGGGAGAACGGTGTCGAGGCCCAGGGCGTTCTTCTGATGAGCCACATGGCCACGCCCGAGCGGCTGGCCCGGGAATGCGCCCAGCTGGTGGAATTCGGGGCGGGCGCGGTAGGCATCTTCGACTCCTCCGGGCACTACCTGCCGGCGGACGTGACCGAGCGCATCACCGCCATCCGCGGAGCCGTCGACGTACCGGTGGCATTCCACGGACATAACAACCTCGGCATGGCGGTGGCCAACTCGATCGCGGCGGCCGAGGCGGGGGCGGGCATCCTGGACGCCTGTGCCAGAGGCTTCGGCGCCGGCGCCGGCAACACCCAACTCGAAGTTCTGGTGCCGGTGCTGCAGCGTATGGGTTTCCCTACGGGCATCGACCTGTACGGCGTCCTCAACGCCGCCGACATCGCGGAACGCGAACTCATGCCGGCGCCACCGACCATCGACTCCGTGGCCGTCGTCAGCGGTCTGGCCGGGGTGTTCTCCGGCTTCAAGAACCGCGTTCTCGACATCTCCCGGCGCGAGAAGGTCGACCCGCGCGACGTCTTCTTCGAACTCGGCCGGCGCCAGGCGGTCGCGGGCCAGGAAGACCTCATCGTGGACGTGGCCCTGACCCTGCGGGAGGCACTCGGTAGCTGAGGCCACCACGCACCCTGCATGCCCCGGTCGCGCGGCCCGGCACCGGAGCACGCGGCCTCGCCGGGCACGCAGGGTGCAAAGCCCCGAGCCCCGAGCCCCGCGTCCCCCGGCCGACCCCCGCGCCGACACAGAAGGGAAGACCGTGTACGAAGTACTCAAGGGCATCTTGGTGAACGACCTCCAGGTGCGGGAGGAGGACGTCCTGCCGACCGCCACCCGGGAGGAGGTCGGGTTGGATTCGCTCGCGGCGCTCGAACTGGCGGAGGTGCTGAGCAGCAGGCTCGGCATCGAGATCCAGGACTACGAGCTGCTGGACACCACCACGCTCGCCGAGATGGCGGAGCTGGTCGCCGGACGGCAGGCGTGTGGCTGAGCCCGAAGCTCCCCGACGGCACCTCCACTTCCTAGGAGCCTCATGTCTCTCCCCCGACTCCGCACCGTGCTCGACACCATGCCCTCCTACCAGCCGTCCGAAGGCGTCTACACGTCGGAGGGAGGCCTCCGCCTGCTGTCGGCGAACGAATCACCGTACCAGCCCCTCCCGGGCATCACCGAGGCGATCGCGCGGGCCGGTGCCACCGTCAACCGCTACCCCGATCCCGGCTGCACCGCGCTGACCCGCGCTCTGGCCCAGGTGCACGGAATCGCCGAGGAGCGGATCGTGATCGGCGCGGGGTCCGTCGCCCTCCTTCAGACGCTGTTCCAGACGATCGCCGAACCAGGGGCCGAAGTCGTCCACGCCTGGCCCTCGTTCGAGCTCTATCCCGTCCTCGCCGGGCTCGCCGGCGTCACCAGCACGCCGGTGCCCCTGGTCGACGGCGCCCACGACCTGCGCACGATGGCAGACCGCATCACCCCGCACACCCGTATGGTCATTGTCTGCAACCCCAACAATCCGACCGGCACGGCCGTCACCCCGGACGAGCTCGGACGCTTCATCGCCCGTGTCCCGCCGACCTGCTTGGTGGCCCTGGACGAGGCGTACTACGAATACGTCCGCAGCTCACCCGCGACCACCGGACTCGCATACGGCGCCGCGCATCCCAACGTGGTGGTCCTGCGAACCTTTTCCAAGGCGTACGGACTTGCCGGGCTCCGGATCGGCTATCTGGTCGGAGACGCTCGCGTTGTACGGACATTGCGCAAGGTGGGCTTGGCCTACGCGGTCAGCACCGTCGCGCAGCAGGCCGCCGTCGAGGCCCTCGCGCTCCAGGCCCAGTTGATGCGCCACGTCGACAGCACGGTCGAGGAACGCACCCGCGTCCACGACGCCCTGGTGCGTGACGGCTGGACCGTCCCCGCCAGCCAGGCGAACTTCCTCTGGCTCCCCCTGGGCGAGGACGCGGCCGCATTCGGCCGGTGGTGCACCCGCCAGGGCATCGCCGTCCGTCCTTTCCCGGGTGAAGGCGTCCGCGTGACGATCGGCTCGGCCGAGGACAACGATGCCTTCCTTACCGCCGCCGGGACCTGGCGCACGACCAGGTTCTCGGCAGTCAATGGTCAAGAGCGCGCGGGGCAGGGGACGGTGGAGAAATGAACATGCTTGACTCCTCCACGGCTCGGCTTCGCTCCCGCCATGTGGTCGTCGCTCCCGGCATGTGCAGCGGCGGATCGCTGCTCTTCGGCCGGATCGGCGACTGGACCTGGGACACGGTCGCCGACGCCTGCCGCATGAAGGTGCACTCCGCCCGCACCCCCGACGGCGACCCCGCCTATCTCTCCTTCTACTACTTCCGCGTCCGCGGAGGACGGACCATCCACCCCCACGGCCTCACCTTCGGGGACGAACTCCGGGTCAGCTCCAGAGCGTTCCAGCTGGGAAGCCGGTCCGTGATGACCCTTCACCGGCTGGCGCCCGCGGACCTGGAGCTCGACGACGTGCCGCTCGACCCCGTCGAGGTGTACGAACGACGGCACCCGGACTGCCTCTACGCCGAGAACTTCAACCGCTGGATCGCCCGCACGAGCGCCAGCAGCAACAAGAGCCTGGCCCAGGTCTGCCCGGCGGATTTCGCGTACGCCGACCTACCACGTCTCCCGAACAAGTACTCGCCCCGCGCCCTGGTCGGCAGGGCCCGCACAGCGGACAGCTTCCACCCCGCAGGACCACCCGGCTTCGTCGAGGCCGATCCGCCCTTCACCGTCGAATACACCCTCGACGTCGTGCGTGACCTCAACGGCGCCGGTCTGATGTACTTCGCGTCCTATTTCTCCATTTTCGACACGGCGTTGCTGCGACTGTGGCGCTCGCTCGGCCGCACCGACGAGCAGTTCCTGCGGCGCAAGGTGACCGATCAGGAAATCGGCTACTTCGGCAACGCGGACCCCGGCGCGGTGTTCACGATCGCCGTCCGCCGATGGCGCAGCACGAAACGCCCGGGCACGGAGATCGCAGACATGGCAATGCACGAGGCGGATACAGGCCGCCTGATCGCCGTCACCGGTGTGGAGATCGAGACCGGCCCCTGAGCCCGCTCTCAGGGGCGACGACACGCGAGGATGATCCCTCCCAGCTTGCTCTCGGCCGAGGTGAGGGTCTTGTGCGTCTCGACATCGAAGCCGGCTTGCTCAAGCCACGCGATCATCCGGTCGTGCTGCCGGCGATGGACATGGACCTTCATCGGGTGCCCTCCATAGCCCTCGGTCTTCAGATGCGACGCGTCTCCGACGTGGAAGCTGAGCAGCAAGGGCCCACCGGGCACGAGCACTCGGCGGAAGTGCGCGAGTACGGAGCCGATCTCGTCGTCAGGAATGTGGATCAGCGAGTACCAGGCGACCAGACCGGTGACCGAGGCGTCGGCCAGGGCGAGGTCCGTCATAGAACCGAGATCGAACCGCACCCCGGGGTGGTCGCGGCGGGCCACCTCGATCATTCCGGGTGACAGATCGATGCCGAACACGTCCAGGCCCAGCTCCCGCAGGTGGGCCGTGATCCTGCCTGTCCCGCACCCCACGTCCGCGACCGGCCCGCCGCCCCGGGCACGCACCAGGCCCGCGAACAGGGCCAGGGCCTCGCGTTCTTCAGGTGCTTCGTCCAAGATGTGTCGCGTCAGTTCTCTGTAACTTGCCGCGACGGTGTCGTAAGACGTCCGTGTATCCGCCAGCCAGTCATCTGCGTTGAGTCCCATTTCCACCGGCCGCAGGTTACACAGGTCATCGGTCGGCGTGACGGCCGGCTCTGCCCGAAGGCGCCGCACCGCGCGGGTGCGCGGTGCGGTTCGGCGCCGGCGTCCGGACGGCGGGTCCGTTCACCTCTGTTTCGCCGACGCCCAGAGCCCGTCCTCCGTCAGCCCCAGCAGCTCGATCGCGTTCCGCCGGACGATCCGGTCCACGACGTCCGCGTCCAGTTGGCCCATCTGGGCCTCGCCGACCTCGCGCGACTTGGGCCAGGTGGAGTCGGAGTGGTGATAGTCGGTCTCGTAGAGGACGTTGCCGACGCCGATGGCGTCCAGGTTCTTCAGGCCGAAGGCGTCGTCGAAGAAGCAGCCGTAAACATGCTCGGTGAAGAGTTCGGACGGCGGACGGTGGACCTTGTCGGCGACGCCGCCCCAGCCGCGGTTCTCCTCCCACACCACGTCGGCGCGTTCGAGGATGTAGGTCCAGCCGATCTGCCCCTCCGCGTAAATGACCTTGAGGTTCGGGAAACGCTCGAACTTGCCGCTCATCAGCCAGTCGACCATCGAGAAACAGCAGTTGGCGAAGGTGATGGCGGAGCCGACGGCGGGCGGGGCGTCGGCGGAGGTGGAGGGCATGCGGCTGCTCGACCCGATGTGCATGGCGGTCACCGTGCCGGTCTCGTCGCAGGCGGCGAGGAACGGATCCCAGTCGTCCGTATGAACCGAGGGCAGTCCGAGGTTCGGAGGTATCTCGGAGAAGGCGACGGCCCGCACTCCACGGGAGGCGTTGCGCCGTACCTCCTGCGCAGCCAGCTCCGCGTCCCACAGAGGGATGAGCGTGAGCGGTATCAGCCGGCCCCGGGCCGCCGGGCCGCACCCCTCCTCGACCATCCAGTCGCTGTAGGCGCGCACGGAGAGGAGCCCCAGCTCGCGGTCCTTGGCCTCGGTGGAGGTCTGGCCGCAGAAACGGGGGAAAGTGGGAAAACAGAGGGCGGACTGGACGTGGTTGACGTCCATGTCGGCGAGGCGCTGCGGGACGTCGTACGAGCCCGGGCGCATCTGCTCGTACGTGATGACCTCCAGCTTGATCTCGTCCCTGTCATGCCCGACGGCGGTGTCGAGACGGGTGAGCGGGCGGTGAAGGTCCTCGTAGACCCACCAGTCGCCGATCGGTCCTTCGTCGCCGGGGCTGCCCGTGACCGGGGCGAACCTGCCGCCCAGGAAGGTCATTCCTTCAGTGGGGCGCGTACGATGCGTGGCCCCCTGTCCTGATACCTGGACGGGAGGCGGTCCCGCCAGACGTTAGGGGGTTCCATCGTGTGGTCGTCCACCGAGATGATCTCCGGGAAGGTCCTCGGGAAGGTCTCCATGCCTTTTACGGTAGCGCCGATCGGACGGGGCGTCAGTTATCGGGAGGCCACTGAGCGCCACTGGAGGCAGTTGGGCGCAGTTGGGGGCCACCGGGAGACCTTCTCCGGAATGCCGGGACCGCGTCCCGGGTTGCGAGGGCAGGGTGTGGGCCTTGTGAGGAGTTGGGCGAACGGGCCTTTCCTCAAGGCCGGGTAGTTAGCGTTTTCGCAGGTCACGCAGGCGAGTTGCAGGATTCTCGACGCAGAGCAACGGCGCTCGTTGGTACAGGCAGTCGACCAAAACAGCTTGTCCCGAAGGGGTTCTGTTGCCCCGTCATTGTGTCTTGCCGTCTGCGCTGACGGCCATCACCCGAACGGTCACCGTGGCCGCGGGCCGGTTCGCTCCCGGACATCTTGGGGAACTGACCGCCGTCGTGCCGTTCGAACTGGTGGACGCGGTCCTGGCGGAGACAAGGACGGTGCAGCGGCGTCTGCGTGATCTTCCGTCGCGGGTCGGGGTCTACTTCTTGCTGGCGATGTGCCTGTTCCCCGAGGTCGGCTACGGGCTGGTCTGGGACAAGCTGACCGCGGGTCTGTCCGGGATGCCGGTGGTCTGTCCGTCGGCGAAGGCGTTGCGTGACCTGCGCCGGCGGATCGGCAGCGCGCCGGTGCGGGCGTTGTTCGAGGTGTTGGCCGGGTTGCTGGCCCGGCCGACGACGCCAGGTGTGCGTTTTGGTTCGTACCGGACGGTGTCGTTCGACGGCTGCAGTTCGCTGAGGGTTCCCGATTCCGAACTGAACCAGGCCTGGCTGGGCAGGACTTCGCATCATGGCTATCCGACGCTGGAGTTGATAACGCTGGTCGAGACCGGCACCCGGGCTCTGGTCTGCGCGGTGTTCGGCCCCACCGCTGAGGGCGAGACAAGCTACGCCGGCCGGCTGCTGCATCTGCTGCGGCCGGACATGCTGGTGCTGTGGGACAAAGGATTCGACAGCAACGCCTTCCTCGCGGGGGTCACCGACACCGGCGCCCAGGTCCTGGGCCGGCTCCGCAGCAACCGGCGCACGCCGGTCCTCACCCTCCTCGTCGACGGCTCCTACCTCTCGGCGATCGGCGCCGTGAAAGTGCGGATCATCGACGCACAGATCGCCGTGACCTGCACGGACGGCACGTCCTTCACCGGGTCCTACCGACTGGTCACGACTCTGACCGACGCCCGCCGTTACCCCGCCACCGCGCTGGTGGGTCTCTATCACCCGCGGTGGGAACACAAATCCGCGTACTACGCGCTCCGCCACACGATCATGAACGGGCGCAACCTCCGCTCGGGCGACCCGGCAGGCATCGAGCAGGAGATGTGGTCACTGCTCACGCTCTACCAGGCCCTAAGCGCCGTCATGGTCGACGCCGCCGAGTCCCTCCCCGGCACCGACCCGGACCGCTGCTGTTTCAGCATCACGCTCCACACCGCCCGCGACCAGGTGATCCAGGCCACCGGCATCATCCCCGCGGACACCGACCAGGACACGCTCCTCGGGACGATCGGTCGGCGGATCCTGACAGGCCTGCTCGCGACCCGTCGGCAACGGGTCAGCACCCGCAAGGTCAAATCACCGATGTCCCGCTACAGCGAGCGCCATGCCGACGGCCGCCCCGACACCAGCCGCACCGTCACCCACCTCAACGTCACTGTCCTCGAACCCGTGGATCGCTCACCCGCACTTCCCTCGGCCTCCCGGGACGACGGCATGCCGCCCCAGCCGCGCGGCGCCGACACCGCATCCTGGCCCTGCTCCAGGAAGACCCCACGCGCCTTTGGCAGCCCCGTGGCATCGCTGCCCACTTCGGCGATGTGACTCTGGAGACCATGTACAGACAACTGAATCGCTGGGCCGCCAGCGGCCTCATCCACAAACTCGGCCCCGGCCTCTACGCCGCAACACCGTGGTCTCCAGCCCCACTCGCGTGACCTGCGAAAACGCTAACTACCCGGCCTTGGACCTTGACCCCTAATGTTGGACACACGAGACACTGGTCCTGAGGATCTGAGAACGGACATCTCGTGGTCATGAAGAACTACCCGCTGGAGTCCAAGGCGGACGCGGTCGCGCTGTACGAGCCGCAGCCCGACGTGACGATCAGGTCGGTCGCCACTGGCCTGGGAATCAATCCGGAAACGCCGCGGCGGGAGCCTGGGACATGAGTCCGCGCCGGCTCGCGCTCGTACCCGATCCCTGTCCCGGTGAGTCTCTGCTGAGCTGGGGGGACGCGCTCGCGCGGCTCAACCAGGTCTCCCGGACCGAGGCGCTGCGCATGGCGGGTCTGATCAGCTCCAGCACGGTGTCGGCTGTGTTCGGCTACCGCGTCAGTGACGCCGTCGTGCGTGCGGTGAGCCAGAGCACCGGGGTGACGGGGCAGCCGCTGCGGAGCATGACGCTCGCCTACTACGCGGGTAGTGCGCTAGTAGGGCTTTGTTAGGTCCTGTGGTGGGGTTCGGGTGCTGGTGCGGGTTGGCCGCATATCGAGCAGGCGCCGGTCCAGGTGGCCAGGAGGGCCTGGAGTTCGCGGAGGACCGCGTAGAGGGTCAGGCCGGCGCAGGGGCTTTTGGGTCGAGCCTGAGCATGGTGCAGAAGGCCTGGGCGAGGGACGCGAGGGTGACGTGGCGGTGCCAGCCGAGGTAGTTGCGGCCCTCGAAGTGGTCCAGGCCCAGACCGTCCTTGAGCTCGCGGTAGTCGTGCTCAACTCGCCATCGGATCTTGGCGATTCGTACCAGTTCGCGCAGTGGGGTGTCGGCGGGAAGCGTCGAGAGCCAGTAGTCGGTTGGCTCGGCGGAGTCGGGTGGCCACTCGACGAGCAGCCAGCAGTCGGGCAGGGAGCCGTCGGCGGCGCGGCGGATGGTGCGGTTGGCCGGTCGGACCCGCAGGGCCAGGAACTGCGAGCGCATCTCGGCGTTCGGGTTGCGTCTGGTGGCCTTGCTGCCCTGGCGCCAGGTGACGGTGCGGGTGGCCGCTCGGCCGACGGCCAGGGCCAGGGCGCGCAGGGTGGTGTGCGGTTGGGGGTAGGCGGACACGGGAGGGCGGCCCTGCCCGGAGTACGGCGGGCGTTGGGGTGTGGCATTGCCGGGGTGCGCGGTCGTGGTGGCTTTGACCGCGACCGCGTAGGTCAGGCCGCGCTCGGTCAGGCCCTCGCGAAAGCCGGTGGCGTCGCCGTATCCGGCGTCGGCGGCGACCGGAAGGTCGGGCAACTCCCAGTTGTCGCGCACCTCGTCGAGCATGTCCAGCGCCAGGCGCCACTTCTCCCGGTGCCGCTCGGTGTCCGGGATTCCCGCCTTGGCGCGGCGGCGCCGGATCGCCTCGGCCATCAGCGCGTCCTCGCCGTACTTGGTGTCGTCCCAGCTCTCGGGCAGGAACAGGCGCCAGTCGACAGCCGATGACGCACGGTCACTGACCAGGTTCACACTGACGCCGACCTGGCAGTTGCCGCGCTTACCCAGGGCGCCGCAGTACATCCGCGCCACCCCCGGTGAGTCGTAGCCGTCCTTGGGGAAGCCGACATCATCGATCGCGTACGCCTCGGGAGAAATGTGCGCGGCAGCCCAACGGGCCAGCCGCTCACGGACCTTGGAGTAGTCCCAGGTGGACGATGAGACGAACTGCTGCAGCTGCTGGTGGTCCACGCCCAGGCGCTCGGCCATCGGCTGCATGGACTTGCGCTTGCCGTCCAGCATCAGCCCGCGCAGATACAGCTCGCCCTTGGCCCGCTGGTCCCGACGCGCCAGCGAACCGAGCATCTCCGCCGCGAACGCCTCCAGGCGCGGGCGGACCGTCTCCATCTCCTCAGGTGTCACACCTGACAGAACATCACAATCTACCTGACGATGATCAATCGGGGTACCTAACAAAGCCCTACTAGAGCCGTTGCCGCCGAACGACGCGACGGAGTACGGGGCCTGGGCCACGTGGAGGTACCGGCAGCTTACGGTGCTTCCCAAGCACTCCAACGCCTGTCCGCCGTGCCTGAGGGAGAACGGTGGCCGCTGGCTCCTGAAATGGCGGCTCGTCTGGTCGTTCGCGTGCGTGCGGCACCAGAGGTATCTGATTTCGCAGTGCTCCGGCTGCGGTTCCGCCCTGCACCGGGTGTGGCCCGGGGACCCGCAGTCCTGGATCTGTCCCGGGGCCTCCCGTGGGCTGGGGCTGCGTACGCCGGCACAGCCGTGCGGGCGCGACATCCGCCGCATGCGGGGCAAGCCGGTCCGCGACAGCTCGCTTCTGGCCTGCCAGCGGCACATCGACCGCCTGCTCGACGACCCGCACACCACGACGCCGGAGAAGACACGGGACGTCCTCGGAGCGCTGTACCGCTCGATGCAGGACGCCTGGTCGCCGGTGCGGCCCCTTCGGCTGCCTGCGACGGACGAGGCGGTTCACCGGGCCTGGGACCGCTATCTTGCACCCGGCGGAAGGGGTAAGCGGTTCTGCCCTCTGCTCGTGGCCGCCGCTGTGAAGATCGCCACCGAGGCCGGCCCTGACGCCGCCGATGGCGAGACGGCCGGCAGCGGACACGCACGGCCGAACTGGGGCGCCAGGCGGTCCGGGCAGCGGGGTGAGGTCGAACTGGCAGCGAACCGGTTCGGTGGCCGCTGCCGTGACAGTGGCTGCTTCGCTTGGGTGCCGGCCGGGCACGGCGTTGTGCTGGGCGACACCGACGGCTGGGACACCTACTGCCCGCGGCACGCTCAGGCGTTCACCCGTCGGGCCCGATCCCGCGAACACACCGGGCCGGACGCCTTCACCGAGCCGTGCCTGAGGTTCCTCGACGCGCGCCTCCGTGAAGAGGAACAGCGCCTGGGCGAGGAGGACGACGATCTGCTCCGGCAGCGGATCGAGGCCCAGCGGCTAATCCTGGACGCCTGCGCGGCCACCGCTGCCCGTACACGCGAGGGCAGGTCCCGGCGGTACGCCGTACGGTGCCTGCTGCTGCCCTACGTGGGGCATCCGGACTTCCGTACGACGTGGCTGCCCCGCCAGGGCGAGAGCCCGGCGCGCCCCCTCGTGGAGAGCGCGGCCGGGGAAGAGGGACGGGGAGGGACGGGCCGTGGCTGAGGAGGAGCCGGTCCGGCGGCTTGGGGTGGTTCCGGCCCCGTTTCCGGGGGAGGCGTTCGTCAGCTGGGTCGACACCGTCGCGGCGAGTCTGCGGGTGTCGCGGGCGGCGGCCCTGCGGACCCTGGGACTGCCGGGCAGCGCGAGTTTCAGCACCCACCAGTTCCATCTGAGCCCGGCGCAGTTGGAAGGACTGCGGCGGCGTACGGGTCTGAGGCCGGCGCAGGTGGAGCGGATGCTGTTCGGCTTCTACGCGCCGACGGTGCTGCCGCAGCTCGCTGAGGACAACGGGCGCGTCGGTCACGTCGATGAGGGACGACATCAGGAGTGATAGTTGACAAGGCCGCTGACCTGCGCACTATCAGTTTGGCTGCCTTGGTGCCATGTCGCTTCTGGGACAACAAGAATGAGAGTGGTAGGTGAGCGGCTTCCCGGCCGGGAGGAGTTGGAGCCAGCTGACGCCGTCGGCATGGAACTTGACGGCGATCTTAAGAAGCTGTTGCCTATCCGGGCTTGAGGACGGCGTTTTCGCTGGTGGGACAAAGGGTCGACGATCCTGTGGGAGTGGTGGTCTGTTGTGTCGCTGCTGCTGTGGAGGTCGTGGGTGCCGTCGGTCTTGGGCTGCTGGAGCAGCGAATTTGTCGCTCGCCGTCGCATGGACGAGCTGCGGGAGGAGGCCGACCGCATCCAGGCTGAACTGGCCGTGGCCGAGCGGGACTGGAAGGAATGGGCCATCGCTCCTCGCGGGTGGGCGAGGTGCTTGCCCCGGCAGACGAGACCGAGGATGGCTATGGCCAGGCTGACCGGACAGCGGCGACCGCCGACCGCCGACGGGCAGGCCGAGGAGGCATCGTCAACGCCGGAAGCGGCGAAGGCGACGTCGCAAGTGCCGGTGTCGCGTGAAGGGCTTGCGTGGTCGGCGTTGTCGGTGGAGTACCAGCGCATCATCAAGGCGCTCGCGGACCAGGCCCGGCTCGGGCAGGGCGATGAGCTGCCAGGAGATGGCCGCTTTGTTCGGCATGGATGTGGTTCCGGTGCGGGTGGAGGCGCTGAGGTCGAAGGCGAACGCCTGGTCGCCCGCGGCTGGCTGGCCGATCCGACTCGGGCCGGCTCACGCTCGCGCAGGGCGTGAGCGGGCTGGTAGGACTCCGTGAGGTTCCGGGCTTTGCCGCCGGCCTTGTCGGCCGACAGCCCGGGCCGCGGCACCGACCTGCGGGAACTCGGCCGGCGGGGCGCTGGGCCACATGCCGCGCGATCACCATCGCCGCAGGTCGAAGCGACCTCACGGAGTCCTACTAGGCGGCGGGTCATGAGCAGGGTCATCGACCAGTAGATCATCGCCTCGGCGCTGGTGGTGCGGCGTTCGAAGTTGCGCGCCAGGCAGCGGGTGTGCATCAGGTGGGGGAAGAGGCGCTCGGCTTGGGCCGCACCACGAAGCCGCGCCTGTCGTCGCTGCGTTTGACGTTCGCCAGGACGAGGGTGAGCGGGGTCAGTCAGTATTCGACGAGGCTGCCGGTGTAGCCGCCTTCAGTCAAGATGAGGGCCAGCAGACGGTGGGCGTAAGCGACTTGATGCAGCAGGGCCTGGACGGCGGCGCGGTTGTTCTCCTGTGACTCTCTTCATCATGAGTCGGCGCTGGTTCGTGCGGCTGCGACCATTACCTGCCCGACGGAGAGGCCGCCGTCGTTGGTCGGGATGCGGCCGTGGGTGTACACGCGCAGGCCCGCGTGGGTGAGTTCCTGTTCGGTACGGATCAGGAGGTGCTGGTTGAGAAAGACCCCACCGCTGAGAACGACATCCCGCACCCCGGATGTGCGGGAGATCCGCAGACAGATCTCCACTACAGCGTTGACCACACTCTCGTGGAACGTCCGGCTCACCTGCGCTGCGGAGTGGCCGCGGTCCGAGACGTCCGCCAGCAGGGCCTCCAGCCAGGGCCTGTGGTCAATGACGAGCCGGCCTTCCTCCTCCGCCAGCCGCAGAGGCCATGGCTCTGCGGGAGCGTGGTCCCAGGCGATGAGCTGTTCAAGCTCGATGGCCGCCTGTCCTTCGTAGTCCACCTGCTCGCAGACGCCCAACAGCGCGGAGTAGGCGTCGAAGAGCCGCCCCATGCTGGACGTCTGCGGGGAGTTGATCCCGCGTTCCGCCATCTTCATCAGCACACCGACCTCGAAGGAGTCTCGCTGCTGAACGAGGTCCAGCGGCAGCTCCGCGGCCCCGGCGCCGAAGTACTGCGCCAGCAGGCCGATCGCGATGCGGGCGGGCTCGCGTACAGCTTTGTCGCCGCCGGGTAGTCGGAACCGGGCCAGGTGCCCAAGTCGCTCGAATCCACGGTAGTCCCCGATCAGGAACTCGCCTCCCCAGATCGTCCCGTCGGTGCCGTATCCAGTGCCGTCGAAGACGACTCCGATCACGGGCTGGTCGAGACCGTTGTCCGCCATGCAGGAGGCCATGTGGGCGTGATGGTGCTGCACGGCGACCAGTTGCACGTCCTGGCAGGAGGCCGCGTAGCGGGTGCCGTGGAAGTCGGGGTGCAGATCGTGTGCGACGTACCGCGGTGTCACGCCGAAGGCGCCGGAGAGATGCGCGACGGTATCGGCGAAGAAGCGCTGGTTGCCCAGGGATTTGAGATCGCCGATGTGCTGGCTGACGTAGAGGGAGTCACCGCTGCCGAGACACACGGTGTTCTTGAGCTCGCCACCGACCGCCAGGATCGGCGACACCGGGAACGGGGCCGGAACAGGATCGGGAACGTAGCCGCGGGCTCGCCGGATGAAAGTCACTTTCGGCTCGACCGCGCTGTGGACAACCCTGGCGATCGAGTCGTCCACCCGCATGTGGATCGCCCGGTCGTGGACCAGGACAGCGTCCGCCAGCCCTGCCAGGGCCCGATGCGCCTCCTCCTCGGTATGGACCATCGGCTCGTCCGCCGCGTTGGCGCTGGTCGCGATCAGCACCGGTGCGACGTCGTCCAGCAGGAGGAGCTGCAGCGGCGTGGCCGGCAGCATGAACCCCAGGGTCGGGGCACCCGGTGCGATGTCGGGTGAGAGGCCAGTGCATGGTCGGGCCTGTAGAAGCACGATCGGCCTGCCAGGCGACTCGAGGAGCCGCCTCTCCTGGTTGTTGACAACGGCATGCCGCTCGACAGTCGCGCAGTCGCGCGCCAGCAGTGCAAAGGGCTTGGTGCTGCGCTCCTTGCGGGCGCGGAGCCCGGCCACCGCAGTGTGGCTGCGAGGGTCGGCCATCAGCTGGTACCCGCCGAGCGCCTTGACGGCCAGGATGCCGCCGTCCCGCAGCAGCTTGGCAGCCGCCGAGACAGGGTCGGCCGCGCCGGTGTCGGAGCCGTCCGACGCCAGCAGCCGTACCTGTGGCCCGCACACCCAGCAGGCGTTGGGCTGGGCGTGGAACCGGCGGTCTGCCGGAGAGTCGTACTCGGTCTGGCATTGTTCGCACATGGCGAAGTCGGCCATGGTGGTCTTCGGGCGGTCGTACGGGACCTCCCTGATGATGCTGAAGCGCGGCCCGCAGTTGGTGCAGTTGATCAGCGGATAGCCGTGTCGCCGGTCCTCCGGGTCGAACAGCTCGTCAGCACAGTCCGCGCAGACGTAACTGTCGGGGGTGATGAGTGCTCCGGTACCGCCGTCCTCCTCGCTGTGGGTGATGGTGAACGAGGAAGTCCAGTCACGGACCGGCACCTCGCTGGTCACGGTGCAGGAGTCCACCCGGGCTAAGCCGGGGAGGTGCTTCAGCAGGTCCTCGCCGAAGATGTCGGCCACCTCCGTCGGCCCTTCGACGCAGATCGTGACGCCCTTGGTGTCGTTGCGCACCCAGCCACCCAGCATGTGCTGGGTGGCCAGTCGGTACACATAGGGCCGGAACCCGACTCCCTGCACGAAACCGGTCACCCGGAGAGTGCGGCGCACCGCTTTCCGGGCCATCAGCAGAGCCTCGGCAACTGGGCGCCGTACAGCAGCTCGACGGTGCTGCTGCGGCCGTCCGGTCCCACCATGCGGACGCTTCCAGGATCGCCCGTTACGACGCTCCCCACCACCGCGGCGTGCGTGCCCTCCGGGTGGGCGTTCAGCGCTTTGAGAGCGGCCTCGGCGTACTCGGGTGCCACGACCAGGCAGAGGTTTCCCTCGTTGGCGAGGTACATCACATCGACGCCGAGCATATCGGCCGCCATCGCTGTCTCCGGCCGGATCGGCAGGGCCGACTCCGTCAGCTCGATGGCCGTGGAGGACGCGTCGGCAAATTCGTTGACGACTGTGCCGAGTCCGCCGCGGGTGATGTCCCGGATACAGCGCACGCCGTCGCCGGCGACGTCCAAGACATCCGCGATGACGTGGTTAAGCACTGCGCAGTCGCTCTGGACCCGCTCCTCGAACCCCAGTCCCTCCCGCATGGAGAGAATGTGGATGCTGTGGTCTCCGAGGAAGCCGGAGACGATGACCTGATCACCGGTCTGCAGCGCCCGGCTGGAGAGCTGGAGTGGGCGCTCCAGCACTCCGATGCCGGTCGTGTTCAGGAAGATCCCGTCGGCTTCCCCCCGCCGGACAACCTTGGTGTCGCCGGCGACGATCTTCACACCTGCCGCCTTTGCGGCGTCCCTGACGGAGCGAAGGATCCGCCGGAAGTCCTCAAGGGCGAAACCCTCCTCCAGGACAACCGCCAGGGTCAGGTACAGCGGCTTCGCGCCGCTCACCGCGAGGTCGTTCACCGTGCCTGCGACGGCGATCTTTCCAATGTCGCCGTTGCCGAAGAAGACCGGATCGACAACGAACGAGTCGGTCGTCATGGCTATCCGCGTGCTGGAGACCTCCAGAACCGCACTGTCCTCCATCTCGCCGATGTAAGCATCGCCGAGAATCGCGGCGATTGTGCCCGAGATGAGTTCCTGGCTCATCCCGCCACCAGCTCCGTGGTCCAGGACGACCTTCTCCATCACGTGTCAACCTCTCCTGTCACGGTCGGTGGTCGGTCAGGCGCCTGTACTGACAGGCTCCGCGAACGCCCTCTCCAGGAGAGCGTCCCACCACACCTGCATGACCTTGATGGCATCCAGGGCGCCGGCGCGGACCTGCGCCGGGTCGATCGGCTCGCCATCGGCCCGATCGGCGCCCGTGGTGTCGAGGTCGACGAAGGCGGCCAGACCGTCCTTGTGGCCCTGCTCGACACCTTCCTCCAGATGGATGTCATGGAAGCGCTTGATCAGGCTGCCCTCGTAGGTGAAGCCACGGCGCTCGCAGATCTCGCGGCAGATCTCGAAGAAGACCTCGTGCTCGAAGATCGCGGCGGTCTCGGTCGCGTACAAGGCGCCCAGCGCACGCGAGGGGTTCGGGGCGCAGAGTTCCGCGACGTTGGCCAGGAACATCGTGGTTGCGGGGAACTCGACCCGCTTGTCCATGTCGGTGCCGATGTTCAGCATGCCCTGCTTGTTCATCGGAGCGTGGCCGTCCTCCTCGTCCAGGTTCCGCTGAAGCTCCACTGACACGCCGGGCTCGGCGAACTTCTTGGTGCATTCCACCGCGCTCCGGAGCAGCTCCGCGTTGGCGAAGGAGAACTGGTACCACTCCATCACCAGCCACTCCAGGGACTCCGTACTCATGCTGGACAGGCTCTTGAGGAGCTTGTCCTTCACCGCGCCGGTGAAAGCGTCGTTGGCCTCGTCGATGTGGGCTGAAAGGAGATCAGACATGGTCGTACCTCTGCCTTCTTGAGAGTGAAGGAGTAGTGGATTTGCGTCACAACGGAGAGATTGGCCGGAAACGGCGGGTCTGGCGGAACGTGACGGCCGGAAGCTATCGCCGGCCAGCGGAGATGACCGTTGCGAAGATCGCTCCCGCCGTTGTCCGGAGGTTCTCTCGGCGGGCGAACGCGCAGGTGGATTGATTGACTCAAGCTAAGCCGGCTAGCGCCTGGCACAGCGTGTCATACGCATGACGGCGAGACAAGAGGGTTGCTCCTGCACGTAGTTGGGCATGTGCAGCACGTGACTCCAGCAACAACTAGCTTGCCCAGTAACAGCGTTGCTGATCCGCGTGCACACCGTCTGTAACAAAAGGCGGACGTCGATGCGTAGTTGGCGATGCCTCCACCCGCCCCGTTGCCACTTGCTCATACGTATGACTAGCCTGGTGAGAGTCAGAGGCACCTCTCTGACCCCTACCCCTCACAACGGAAGAGCCATGTCTCGATACGCGATCCTGACCAACGATCTCCAGCGCGATCTGGTCGACAAGAATGAGCAACGCAAGGCCAACGTGGAGCAGATGACTCCGCACTTCATACGTTTCCTCGCGGAGATGAGGGAGCTGGAGGTCCACGTCATCCACTTGCAATTGATCTATGACGTCACCGACAAGAAGCTGGAGCTCCACGACGGCCGTATTCCCGTGCTGCGGGGCACTCCGGGAGCCGAGCTGCTTCCGGAGTTCGTCCACCCCTCGGACGTGGTCATGGAGAAGAAGAAGGACAGCGGATTCTTCGAGACCAAGCTCCACGAGTACCTGGAGGAGCACGGCATCGACACCGTGATCATCACGGGAATGCAGGCCCAGGTGTGTATCCAGACCACGGCAGCAGACGCCCACTTCCGCGGTTACAACGTGATCGTCCCCTCGGACGGGGTTGTCTCGACCCGTGATGAAGACCGAGTCAGGGCACTCGAATGGCTGGCCTCATACTGCGCCGTCATCACCCCAATGGATGAGGTGGTCAAGCGTATTCGGGACAAAGTTGGCTTCGACTTCTCCGTCCAGGCGCTGCCGTAGCCACGTTGAAACAACCTGGAGAGGAAGGAGGAGGTTCCGTGCAGGACCTGACGGAGGCGGGGCCCGTGTCTGGAACGGCCTCGCCGTTTCCCGAGATACGGCCGGATCGCCGGATGTAGTGGTCATCGGGGTGCCCTTCGAGGGCGGAGCGGGTGGTGCTGGGGGCGCTTCCCTGGGGCCCGGGCGAGTCCGCGAATTGTCACGCAGGCTGAAGACGACCGACCGACGGGGCCGTGACGTTTCCGGGTTGCGTCTGCTCGATTTGGGGGACGTCGAGACGTGGCGCTTCGACCTCCCCAGGTCGATCGAGCACGTCGCCGAGGTGTACCGCGAGGTGTTCCATGAGGTCACCGCCCCCGTGCTGACCTACGGCGGCGACCATTCGATCACCTACCCCATCGTCTCAGGGGCCGCTGCCGGCAGAGAGCTCGGGTTGGTCTGGTTCGATGCACATCCGGATGTACTCGAGGGCTATCAGGGCTCGACCATCTCGCACGGTTCACCGCTGCGGCGCATCGTGGAGGACGGCGCGGTCGCACCGGAGAATGTGTTGCTTGTAGGGACCCGTGCTTACGATCCGGGCGAAGTCGACTTCATCAGTAAGAGCGGCATCAACGAGGTGCGGGCGGCCGACTTCATCGATGACCCGGCAGGCGCCCGGGATGCCTATAGGCGGCGCCTCGCGGAGATTTCGGAACGCGTAGGCCAGTTCTACGTCACCGTCGACATAGACGTGCTGGACGCGTCGTGTGTGCCCGGGACCGGGACCCCGGTCGCCGGGGGCATCGGGACCGGCGAACTGCTCGGCCTGCTGGAACAGCTTCCTGAGCCCGTAGTCGCCTACGACATCGTCGAGTTCGCGCCGAGCCACGATCTCGGTGGCGTGACCGGTCATGCGGTCATGGCGATCACCACCGCCTTTCTCGCGCGCATCGCGGCCGCACGACGGTAACGCTGAATCCTCACTCTCGCACAAACGCTGACCTTGAGGAGCTGTTGCATTGGACGTCATGACGGCCATACTGACTCGCCGTAGCAGGCAGACGCTCAGTGGGCCCGCGCCCAGCGACGAGGAGTTTTGTTATTTGCTCAGCGGCGCGGCAGCGGCTCCGGATCACGGTGGCCTGAGGCCGTGGCGTTGGATCCTGCTACGCGACAGGGATCGGGAGACTCTCGGTGCATGCCTGGCCGGCGAGGTCGTTCCGGAGCGGCAGGAGCAGGTCGCCCGGAAGCTGCTGAGGGCACCGCTGGTGGCGGTACTGGTGTTCTCTCCTAATGTGGATCACAAGGTTCCGGAGTGGGAGCAGTTGGCCGCCGCGAGTTCCATGATGTACGCCATGCAGTTGCTGTTGCATGCGCGTGACTACGGCAGTATCTGGCGCAGCGGGCGACTCTGCGAGAGCACAGCCGCTCGCGAACTCCTCGGCCTGGCGCACACGGAGCGATTGCTGGGCTCCCTGGACATCGGGACTCCCGACCAGTCGGAGCGACTGACCCGACGAGCCCGCGCAGACGTGTCCGACTGGGTCTCCACCTTCAGCGCCGCCGCAGCGGCCGTGTACTAAGGGTTGTCCCCAGCAGATGATTCTCGGTGGAGTGAGGGTGCCGTCGACACGGGCGTGGACTTGGCGGGGGAGGTGTTGTGTTCCTCTTTCCCAGCGGGCAGTTCGCTGTGCCTTCGCTCACGGGAGTGGGGCCGCACTCGTCCGGTGCTCCGGTAGCCACCGTGGGGGACCACGGCGGTGTGACCGAAGGCGTCCTTCACGCCGGAGAATTCCCATGCATTGCAGTCGTTGCGGTTTCCGGGAAGCGGCCGGCTGGCCACGACGACGGGTGAGTGTCGGCGTCGGCGACGACCTGCTGCTTGGTGAAGTACCGGCAACTGTTGGACTGCTCAGCGGCCGGATGGTGGGTACCAGAGTGCTGTCCGCCGCGGGCAGGGTTTCCTTGAGGAGCCAAAACAGTAGCTCCAGCATGCCGCAATTCACGAAACGTCAGCCCCCACCCGCCACCGCGAGTTCAATCTCAGCACCCTTGGTGGCAGATCTATCTAGCGGGAGTCAACGCAGTGCAACACGACGAAAGTAAGGAAACCGGCTCGTTGGAGAAGGGTGCCAAAGCCGGGGTAATTGCACTCGTTGAAACGAGCGAGGGTGACAACTCAACATCACATGCCCGCCATGGCTGGTCTCGCCAGCTTCTCAGCTGGCCTGTGCGGTTCGTCGCCCTGGCTTCGATCTGGGGCCTCTCGTTCCTTTTCATCAAGGTTAGTGTCGAGGTACTGGCCCCGCTGCAGGTCGCATTCGCTCGGGCTGCCTGTGGGGCAGCGGTCCTCCTCATGGTGTTACCACTACGGAAAGTTCGGCTTCCCCGGGGGCGCAAGGTCTGGACCCATATGGCCGTGGCAGCCCTACTGATGAATGCCGGCCCGTTCGCACTCTTCTCCTACGGCGAACAGCATGTTTCCTCGGCCCTGGCGGGCATCTGGAACGCGACTGCTCCGCTCGTGGCTCTGCCTGTGGCTCTCATCCTTATTCCTCAAGAGAAGGCCACGAGGCAACGGCTCGTAGGGCTCGGTGTAGGGTTTGCAGGCGTCCTCGTAGTCCTCGGCGTGTGGACAGGTCTGGGCGCGCAGGGCCTGGAGGGCAACTTGCTGTGCATGGGTGCAGCGATCTGCTATGGAGTGGGATTTCCCTACGCTCGGCGTTATCTTGGCGACCGACCGGAAGGGCCGCTCGCGCTGACTACTGGACAGCTACTCTGCGCAACGGTTGAACTAGGTGCGGTTACTCCATTCTTTGGGAGCGCCCCTTCATCGATGCCCTGGAAAGTTGTTGGAAGCATTCTCGCAATCGGGATATTAGGAACGGGACTTGCGTATATCCTCAACTATTCAATCATTCAGGATGTCGGTGCCGTTACCGCGTCAACGGTAACTTATCTAATTCCAATCTTTTCCACTCTCGCAGGCGTGCTCATCCTGGGGGAGGACCTTTCCTGGAATGAACCGGTCGGTGCGCTGATCATCATCTTGGGGGCGGCCCTCACGCAGAGAAAATTCACTCGCAAGCAATGAGTATTGATCCGAGACTCAAGCGGTTCTATTCGGGGATGTAGCGGACGTGTGGGCCGCCGAAGTAGCTGCGGATGATGTGTGGCTGGCGTTGGCTGCGGTGGAAGAACCTTTCGAGTCTCGGCGGCGAGTTGGGCCTGGTCGCGGGCCCGGCTGTGCATCGGAAGGCTCCGTTTGAGGTCGGCGTTGATCAGTTCGTCGGGGGTTCAGTTCCGGCGAGTAGGACAGCAGGAAGTGGAGCTCGATCCGGTCTGGGTGATCGGCGAGCCAGGCGCGGACCCTACGGGAGTGGTGCCCGGAGTGGCCGTCCAGGACGAGGTGGACCTTGTGGTCGAAGTCCGGCGAGCCGGTCCAGGAAGCGGCACATGACGTCGGTATCGAAGGTCTAGTACTACAGGGCTAGATCTTGATCATGGGGTGATGGGAGGCTCTGGCTGTGGCCACGACACAGCCCCATGATCCAGATTCTTCGTCAGACGCCGTCAGCCCGGCCGATTTAGCCGTCTGGGACAGCGAGTTCGCCGCCCTGGGCGAGCGGATCACTCCGTTGTTCTACCGCCCGGAATCCCAAGAGCACGCCCTTCAGTACCTACGCGGGCTCCTCTCTCCATTGCAGCGCAAGAACGGCTGGACCATGGCCGAGTTCGTCGGCGAGAAGGAACCCAAAGCACTCCAACGGTTCTTGAACCTCACCCCATGGAGCGCGGATCTGATGCGGGACCCAATGCCACGTAGCGTAAGTTGATCTTGTCGTTGGGGTGGGTCACGTCACCCGCCCGTCGGGTTGGCTACCGTGCCGGGCATGGATCAGGACGCGTTGCAGGAACGGAAGTTGCAGGATCTGGTCTCCGTCGGGGTCCTGGCCGCCGATGTCCCACGCGACGTGATCGACGAGGTGGTGGCTGAGCACGGCAGAGGGGCTCGCCGCTCCGACGGCAAGCTGCCCCCGCATGTGGTGGTCTACCTGGTCATGGGCTTGGCGCTGTTCCGCGGCGAGGACTATGAGGAGGTCGCGGCCCGCATGATCGAGCCGCTGGCCCGCCTTGGTGCCTGCCGCAGCGGCGACCCCGTGCCCACCGCCAGCGCGATTACCCAGGCCCGCAAGCGGCTGGGCCCGCAGGTGGTGCGCGAGGTCTTCCACCGCATCGCGGTGCCGGTCGCCGACCTGCTGACCGTCGGCGCCCATCTGGGCAGCCTGCGGCTGGTCTCCTTCGACGGCACCACCCTCGACATGCCCGACACCCGCTCCAACGCGGACGCCTACGGCTACCCCGGATCGTCCGGCGAGCGCGCCGCCTTCCCCCAGCTGCGCCTGCTCACCCTGATCGAGGACGGACCCCGCGCCCCACTGGCCGCCGCGATCGCCCCCTGCCACGGCAAGGGCAGCGGCGAGCGCACCCTGCTGGCCGATCTGCTCGACTATCTGGAGGAGGGCATGCTGGCCACCGCGGACGCAGGGCTGTTTGGCTTCGATCTGTGGTGCCGGGCCGAGCAGACCGGGGCCGAGCTGCTGTGGCGGGTCGGAGCCGGACCCGAACTGCCCAAAGTGAAGGACCTGGGCGACGGTTCCTACCTGGCGCTCATCTACGCGCCGTCGGTCAAGACCGCCACCCGCGCGCGCCTGCTTCAGGCCGCCCGTGCCGGACGGGAACCCGATCCCGAACGGGCCCGGCTGGTACGGGTGGTGGAGTACGAGGTCGAAGACCGTGGGGACGCGCCGGACCGCGAGCTGTTCTGCCTGCTCACCACGCTCACCAACCCCGCCGCTCATCCCGCATCCCTGCTGGCGCACACCTATGCCGAGCGGTGGGAGCACGAGACCGCCAACAAGATCTTGAAGGAGCTGCTCGACCCGGCCGGCCGGATGCTGCGCTCCAAAAGCCCTGAGCTGGTCGAACAGGAAGTGTTCGGGCTGTTGTTGACGCAGTACACACTCGCCGCGCTGATGTGCCGGGCGGCCTCGGAGGCCGGGCTCGACCCCGACCGGCTCAGCCCCACCCGTACGCTGCGGATCGTGCGCCGCCGGATCGCCGATCCGGCGGCTATGTCCCCCTGAGGACCTGGCCGTCGCTGTCACCGAGGTCCAGCGAGAGATCACCCGCAAACGCCACCTGAACTCCCCGCGCCGCCACCGCAGTTACCCCCGCAAGGTCAAACGGGTACGGCGCAGCCGCTTCCCGGCCAAACGGCCCGGCGATCACGGCGTCCGCCACACCGGGCCACCCACCGTTCGCCTGGTCAACCTGCCGGAGCAAGCCACCCGGACAGCTTGATCAACCTACGCTACGTGGCATTGATGCGGGACCTGGTCCGCGACTACGCCATGGAACACTTCGCGGATCCCCAGGGCGTGCTGATCGCCGACCCTACCGGATTCGCGAAGAAGGGCATCAAGTCCGCCGGGGTCCAGCGGCAGTATTCCGGCACCCTCGGACGTGTCGACAATTGCCAGATCGGGACGTTCCTGGCCTACGCCAACCGTCGTGGCGACCGTGTACTGATCGACCGGGAGCTCTACCTGCCCAAAGACTCCTGGGCGGTCGACTTCGAACGCCGCCGGGAGGCCGGGATCCCGGACGAGGTGACCTTCCGCACCCGTCCGCAGCAGGTCCAGACCATGATTGACCGCGCCGTGGCGGCCGGGGTGCCCTTTTCATGGTTCGTCGCGGACGAGGAGTTCGGCCAGAACAGGATCCTGCGCAGGCACCTGGAAGCAGAAGGCATCGCCTACTGCATGGCGGTCCCGAAATCCACCGACGTGAACACCGCGGGCATCACCACCAACCCCGACACCCCGACCCGGCTGGACAACCTGGCATCACGCCTGCGACCGGGGGACTTCTCCCGGCGTGCCTGCGGGATCGGAGCGAAAGGGTTCCGCACCTACGACTGGGCGGTCATCACCGGACGAGACGGAAGCCAGTACGTCGTCCGCCGCACCCTCGCGGACGGAGAGATCGCCTACTTCCACTGCCACAATCCGCGGAGAGAGTCACTCTCGGAACTGGTGGCGGTCATCGGACTGCGCTGGCCGATCGAGGAATGTTTCGAAGCGGCCAAGCAGCAGGCTGGGCTGGACAACTACCAGGTACGCACATACGACGCCTGGCATCGCCATATCACCATGGCCATGCTGGCGTTGGCATTCCTGGCCGCGATGGCCCGAACCCCCCAAAAAGGGGCTCTTCGGACCTGGACGGTGACCGCGGGCCGCGAACCCGGCGGCTCGCGGCCCTGACCACCGCCGAGGTCCGACGACTGTTCAATCTGATCGGCTCGACCCGCACCGCCATCGACCAGGGACTTCGCTGGTCGATCTGGCGACGCGCACACCAGGCGGAGGCACGACGACACCACTTCCGGAAGCGACTACGACTCCAGATGATCAAGATCTAGCCCTGTAGGTGTGCCACGAACACGGGAGTGAGGTTGATGTAGGCAGAGACCGTGCTTGATGTGGTGCTGTGCGGAAGATGAAGGTTTTGTGGCCCTTTGGCGTCGCCCTGCGGTGGGAGGCGTCAAACCGCCCCGAGCTGCGTTGGCTGAAGACCGTCGTGGTGAGCGTCCGGGGAAAAGGCGCCGGTCAGGCGTCAGGTGGGGACCGGGAAGGCGAACGCGAGTGAACCGCTGATGACGTGTCGTAAGTAGTAGATGACATCGAAACCGGGGTATCTACAGGATCCCGGGATGAGCCTGGCGGGTGACCGCTTATTGGCCAGGCGGTGTCCGGCATGAAGGCGGCGCGAGCCCGGTCTGCGGCTTCCGTGCGGAACGTGGGAAGGCGTGTCGCGATACTGCCCTGGCTCAGCGGCCGGGGCGACAGGGAGAGCCTGGTACGGAAGTTCCGGCCCGGGTGCTGAGTACCGTTGCGCGGCGCGCTGGCGGACCGGCTCGTAGTAGCGGTGAAGTCCCGGTAATCGGGATGGAGCGAAGGGGCCGGGTCGTTCGTGACTGGTTTGTTCGGTCAACCGGAGGTTCTCCGGGAGGAGCGGGATGGACGAGTTGAAAGCGTCGGCCAAGCCGTTCGACATCTCCAAGCAGGAGGTGTGGGACGCCTGGGTGAAGGTGAGGGGAAACAAGGGCTCGTCCGGGGTGGACGGAGTGTCGATCGAGGCGTTCGAGAAGGACCTGAAGAACAACTTGTACAAGGTCTGGAATCGGATGTCCTCGGGCACGTACTTCCCACCGGACGTCAAAGCGGTGCCGATCCCCAAGAGCGGGGGTGGCACCAGGGTGTTGGCGGTGCCCACCGTCGCTGACAGGGTCGCGCAGACGGTGGTGGCCGGTCACCTGTCGGAGCGAGTGGAGCAGATCTTCCATCCGGACTCCTTCGGGTATCGGCCGGGCAAGTCGGCACTGGACGCCGTCGCGTCCTGCCGGGAGCGGTGCTGGCGGTTCGACTGGGTGGTCGAGTTCGACATCCGGAAGTTCTTCGACACCGTCCCGTGGGACAAGGTGGTGGCTGCGGTCGAGGCGCGCACCGACGCCGGTTGGGTGGTGCTGTATGTCAAGCGGTGGCTGGCCGCGGGGCTGCGCCTGCCCGACGGGTCCACGACTGAACGGGTAGAGGGCACGCCACAGGGTTCTGCGGTGTCGCCTGTCTTGGCGAACCTGTTTCTGCACTATGCGGTCGATGCGTGGATGGTCCGGGAGTACCCGGGCTGCCCGTTCGAGCGTTACGCCGACGATGCGGTGGTGCACTGCCGCACCCTGGCGGAAGCGGAACGGGTCCTGGCCGCGCTGCGGTCCAGGATGGCCGAGGTCGGTCTGGAGCTGCATCCGGACAAGACCAGGATCGTGTACTGCAAGGACGACAACCGTCGGGGCCGGTTTCCGGTCACCGAGTTCACGTTCCTCGGGTTCACGTTCCGGCCGCGGGGAGCCAAGGACAAACACGGGGTGATGTTCACCGCGTTCCTGCCCGCGATCAGTAACCAAGTCCTGAAGAGGCTGAGCAAGACGGTGCGGTCATGGAGACTGCACCGGCGCACGGCGCAGGAGTCATCCGATCTGGCCCGGATGGTCAATTCGGTGGTTCGGGGATGGATGAACTACTACGGGCGCTTCTACCGCTCAGCGCTGTATCCGCTGCTCGACCGCATCAACACCTACTTGCTGCGGTGGATTCAGAAGAAGTACCGGGTCGGGATGAAACAAGCCCTGCAACGGTTGGCGCGCGGCCACACGTTGCGCCCGAAGTACTTCGCTCACTGGACCTGGGCAGCTCCGGCAGGGTCGAGGACCAGGACGACAAGAGCCGTATGACGGGAGACTGTCACGTACGGTTCCGTGGGAGCCCGGGGGTGCGATTCCCCCGGGCGACCCGACTACTAGTGTCCTGCGCCGGAGATCCGTCGGCAGAAGCGGGCGAGGGAATCGAGGATCTCTTCGGCGGTCTTGGTCCAGATGAACGGCTTGGGGTCCTCATTCCAGTCTTTGACCCACGCACGGATGTCGGCCTCGAGGGCCTGCACGTTCTTGTGGGCGCCGCGGCGGATCTTCTGGTCGGCCAGGAAGCCGAACCACCGCTCGTCGGGTAGGACCGCTGCATTGCTGCAGCGGTCCCCCCTCAGAACCGGCCGTGCCCGATTTCCAGGCAACCGGCTCAAGCAAGCTCTATGGCTCGCGGGCTGGTCAGAAGTGCTGGCGGCTTGCCGATGCTGGTGGTCAGCCGACGGTGGCAGTGGGTGTGGATCAGACGTGGGGCGGTGGATTTGTCCGGCTTGCCGTTGCCCGCATCGGCGATGATCGCGTGTTTCCGGATCGCCGTGCGGGTGACCTTGAGCCACTGTTCCCACTGGTCGGGAGTTTGCGGCTCGTGGTTGGCGTGCAGCAACAGCCCTCCGCAGAGTGGACATCGGCCGTCCTGCTTCTGCAGCAGGTGCAGGGTGCCTTTGCCCAGCGGGAGTTTGCCGCGGCGACGCCGCTTGGCCCAGAAGTCGACCAGGGCGGGATCGTCGGTCGACGCCGTTCCTGGCACCATCCGGTGCCGGACGATCGGCGTCCAGGCGAACTTGTAGAGGTAGAAACCGCTGGTGCGGTCCCCGAACACCCACCTGTCCAGCCTGAACGGGTTGAACATGCCGAAGTACCGGTCGGTCACCCAGCGCTTCGACTTGTTCGAGTGGGAGAACTTGGCCCACTTGTAGACCAGCCTCCACACGTAGGCGTCCAGCGAGTTGAACGCCCGCTTGGACACCCCGATCCGGTAGTAGGCGGCCCAGCCCTTGATGATCGGGTTGAGCTTGGCGATCACCGCGTCGGCGTTGGCCCCTCGCAGGGCCAGCATCTCGGCGGCGAGCCGTTCCCGGATCCGCCGCAGGGCCGCGTTGCTCGGCTTGGTCAGCAACTTGTCGCGATAGCGTCGGATGTTGAACCCCAGGAAGTCGCAGCCCTCATCGAGGTGGACAATGCGCGTCTTGTCCTCGTTGAAAGCCAGCCCCCGGGGCGCGAGCCATGCGGCGAGCCGTGCCTTGACCTGCTCGGCCTGTTCCTGTGAGTGGCACAGGGCGAGGAGGTCGTCGGCGTAGACGACCAGAACCGGTGAGTCACGCGCCAAAATCGCGGCATCGCTGCCGAGAGTCTGGTAGCGGACTCCAGCGGCCTTTCCCATTCCGTGCAAGGCGATGTTCAACAACGCGGGACTGATCACCCCGCCCTGGGGAGTTCCCTCCAGCGTGAGGGCGAACCAACCTTTCTCGACCACACCCGCCTTCATCCATCCGGCGATCATTCCCCTTCCGGGAAACGAACCCAGCGACGTGAGCAGATTATCGTGGTCGATTCGGTCGAATGCCGCTTTCAAGTCGGCGTCGAGCACCCACAGGCGCTTGGCGGTCTTGCCGCACGCCGTCGTGTGGATGGCCGCAATCGCGTCATGACAGCCACGGCCGGGACGGAAACCGTAGACCTTCGGTTCCAGCCGTGCCTCCCACTCGGGCTCCAGTGCATTCAGTGCCAGAGCCTGGAGGCATCTGTCAGCGATCACGGGAATTCCGGGCGGGCGCTGTTTTCCATTCGCCTTGGCGATATACACCCGCTTGACGGGCTTGGGTTTCCACGGGGCCGCGCCATGCTGCACCCAGTCGGCCAGCTCGGCCTTTTCCTGGGGCAGCAGGACGACTTTCCCGTCGATCCCCGCCGTCTTGCGGCCAGCGTTGACCTCCGTGACCCGCCGCACACTCGCGAGTGTGTTGGCGCGGGAGCGGAGCATCAGCTTCTGCAGATTCCTGACCTTGGCCAGGTCTCCTGCCTGCGATGCCGTGAAGATGCGCTGCCGCAGACGCCGTACGTCGTCCTCGACCCTCCGCCAGTCGATCGACGGCCAGTCGGTGATCTCGTCCTCCGGTCCGTTCGCCATGCCGGCGGCGGTCGCTGCGGCTTGCGCCGTCCCGGCCGCGTGTGTCGTCATGACGTCCAACTTGTCCTTCGGTTCCGGTGTCTTCGGTCATCGTGCCTTCACAAGCTCACCAGACCCACGTCAGCACCCTTTCAGGTCGGGGTATCGGCCCCTATCCGGCCAGTTATGCGGGAACCGCCGACGGAGGTGTCGGCATGTGGTTCCCGTTTTCCTGCTGCCTTTCGGCCACCGGCATTCGCTTGCTGGGTCTTCCTGCACCCGCTGGAGATTTGGGCCTTCCTTGCGGTTGGCTTACCAGGCCAGAAACTGTATTGCCTGGACTCCATCGGGGTTGTCACGTTCCGCATGAGAGAGATGCTGCCGGGGAGGGTGCCCTCTGCACCCCGGGGACGGCGGTGCACTCCCGACCGGTCAGATATCTCCGGTCGGCGCCTGCCGCCTTTCAACGGCCAGTCCCTATCTCCCGCTGAAACAATCCATCGGCGAGAGCGCTCATGACGAGGCATCATCAAGGGTTCATTTGCATTCACCCGTCCGGCATTTCCCGGCCTGTAATCCCCGGATGGAACGGGAATCCTTGGGCCTTTCCTCAGGCTTCGCACCCCGCGATTACTCGCGACGCACGCTGAGGCGGGAACGAGCCCTGCGCACTGGCTCGGGTCTACACCTTCGACATCGTCGAACCTCCTGGTGATTCCCACTCTTCTCAAGCGACTTCGTGTCGCACGACCTGGTTGATCCAGGAGGAGCCGGTCGGGGTGAAGTGCATATGGAAACGTGGGTGCTTGGCCAGCCACGTCCTGATCGCGGGCGTCTTGTGGGTGCCATAGTTGTCGCAGATCAGGTGAACCGCCAGGTGCGCGGGCACTTCCTTGTCGATCCGGATCAGGAACTTCTTGAACTCCGCTGCCCGGTGCCGGCGGTGCAGAGCACTGATGACCTCGCCGGTGGCGACGTCGAACGCGGCGAACAAAGTGGTCAGCCCGTTGCGGACGTAGTCGTGGGTGCGCCGCTCAGGCATGCCCGGCATTATCGGCAGCACCGGCTGGGACCGGTCCAGGGCCTGGATCTGCGATTTCTCGTCCACCGACAGCACCACCGCACCCTCGGGCGGGTTGAAATACAGGCCGACAACGTCGTAAACCTTCTCCACGAACAACGGGTCCGTCGACAGCTTGAAGGTGTCCGTCAGATGCGGCTTGAGCTGGAACCTCCGCCAGATCCGGCCGACAGTGGACTTCGACAGGCCGCTGTGCTCCGCCATCGACTTCCGCGACCAGTGGGTGGCGTTCTTCGGGATCTCCTCCAGCGTCGTGACCACGACCGCTTCCACCTGATCCACGCTGATCGTGGGTGGCCGGCCCGGCCGGGGCTCATCGACCAGGCCGTCGAGCCGCTCCGCCAGGAACCGGCGCCGCCACTTGCGGACGGTGTCGGCGGCCACCCGCAACTCGCGTGCGACCACGACGATCGGCGGTACCTCCGGCCCCGCGCACGCCAGCACGATCCGCGCGCGCAGGGCCAGTGCCTGGGCCGACGACGCCCGCCGCGTCCACCGCTCCAACACCGCCCGCTCGTCATCAGACAGCAGCAACGGTTCCAGCTTCGGGCCCCGACGAGGAACTGACGCACCAGCAGCAGAAGTCACGCAACTACTAACGATCGTTTCGGATCAATAGATGACCTGGCCGTGCTGCGGCTGGCTGGGCTGGGTGCCCCGCGAACGCGCCTGAGAAGGTGGGACGCGCCGCGGACCTCGTCTTGCCGTCGAACGACGAGGACACGGCTGGCGCGTGGAGTGGTCAGGCTTTCGTCGGCGACGGCCACCCGCTTGGTGTAGCTCCGAAACGAGCTTTCTCGACACAGGCTCGACCGACTGCTCGCCCTTACACACCGCCCCTCGGGGGCAGGGTGGGCTGTCCAGGGTGGGGCGCCGCCCCATTGCGCAGAGCCGCCCGAACGGCGCCCTTGACTGGCCGTCTTGTCCCGCTCTCAGAGATCGGGCGGCTCCGATTCTCCGGCCTGCACAAGTCCCTCTTCAGGGTGGGGACGTATCCCCGTACCCCACTGGCCGTTCAGGTGTACGCCGACACCAGCCCCGTCATGCGTCCGTAGCTGCGTCCGCGGCTGCGGCATTCTTGGACCGCGAAGCCGAGGCGATCCTCAGGCAGGCGAGCGCGGCCAGGCCCGCGCCGGCCAGGAAGCAGGCCCTGATCGAGCCGACCGAGGTCGGTGTCCCGGGGGCGAGCTGGGCCACTAGGAGCAGGCAGCCCAGACCGATCGAGACCCCCAGCTGCTGAGTGGTCATCAGTACGCCACCTGACAGCCCGTGCTCGCCCTCCTGCAGCCCGTCGGATGCGAGCATCGAGGCGACCACCGCGACGAGCACGAGACCGAAGCCCACAAGGGAGGTGCCGAGCACGAGCACCCCGACGGCCGCAGCATCGAGCGGGGTGGCGGCGAGCACGACCATGCCTGTCAGGATGGCGGCTAGTCCGGCCCGGCAGGTCTGGGTGCGACCGAGTCGGCGGCTCAGGGGTGCGGCGACACGGGCGCCCACGGCCGCCGCCGCGGCGTCGGGCAGGAGCATCAGTCCGGTGACGGCATCTGACCAGTGCAGCGCCGACTGCATGAGGGAAGTCGCGAAATAGACCATCGACCCGCCCGCCGCTGCGGCCCAGGCACCGAAGAGGTTCCCTTGGAGGACCACCCTGCGGGTGAGGAAGCCGTGCGGTATCAGCGGTGCCGGGTGTCGCCGCCGACGGAACACCAGAGCGGTGGCGAGCATGGTGGCAGCGATTCCGGAGAGCAGGAGGAGTCCCGGCTCCTGCTGGGCACGCGGTGCCAGCGAAAGGGTCATGATGAGCGCGGCGCCGCACAACGCCATCTGGACGGCCCCGAGCCAGTCCGGCTGGGCGCCGACTGCCCTGGGCAGGTCGGGTACTCGAAAGCGGACGAGGGCGATGGCAACGCAGCCGAGGGCCGCGCAGGCGAGGAAGATCGACCGCCAGCCGGCCACTCCGGTCAGCACACCGCCAAAGACCGCGCCGCAGGCGAAGCCGAGCGAGGCGGCGGCTCCCCACCAGCTGAGGGCGCGGAGCCGGTCAGGGCCCGCGAACAGCCTGGTAACCAGTCCGAGCGCTGCCGGTGTGGCGGCTGCGGCGCTGGCCCCCTGGCTGACCCTGCAGGCGGCCAGCAAGGCAAAGTTGGGCGCGGCTGCGGCGGCTGCCGAGGTGGCGACGAAGGCCAGCAGCCCGGCCAGTAGGACACGCCGGGCACCGAGCAGGTCGGCCACCCGGCCGCCGCACAGCAGTGCCGATCCGAATGCGAGCGCATAGCCGGAGAGGATCCACTGTGCGGTGGTCGCCTGGATGTCGAGATCCTGCTGCAGGGCGGGCAGCGCGACATTGACGATGGAGAACTCCAGCGCCACGAGGAAGTTGACCAGGCACAGCGCCAGCATCTGTGCCCGTCCGGTGCCCTGCGGCATCAGGCTTGGGCCGCCTCAGCCATGGCTCCGTCCGTTGGGAAGAGCGGCAGGTGACAGAGGCTGACCACGGTCGGCCTCGGTGCGCCCTCGGTTGCGACGGCGAGCGTCTGGGCGATGCGGCCACCGGCCTTGGCGATGAGCTCACCCAGGGCCGTGAGGGTGCCGCCGCTGCTGACCACCTCGTCCACGACGGCCACCCGCGCGCCGTTGAGTAGCACGGCATCGTCCTCGCCGAGGACGAGCTGCTGCACGCCCGCTGTCCCGATCGTGCTGACGGGGACGGACAAAGGGCTCCGCATGTACGGCCGGATTTTCTTGCGGGCCACCACGTAGGGCTTGCCGGTCTTCTCAGCGATCTTGTGAGCGAGCAGGATGCCGCCGGTCTCGGGCCCGACGATGATGTCGATGCCGGGTTCGAGCCGCGCGGCGAGCTCGGTGGTGGCGGCCTCGACCAGCGGGAGGTCGCCGTAGAGCTTCAGGAAAGCGATGGAGAGGTCGGCGGAGACCGGCACGACTGGCAGGTCACGCTGGACGGTGCCGATCCGGATGGGGTGGATGTCCACGGTGCTATTCCTCATCGGGAAGTGGTGGTGAGCAGGGATTCGAGTGAGAGGCGCAGTTCGGCGAGGCGGTGGTCCCGCGCCGAGCGGTGGGGGAACGCGGAGCTGCCGAGGACGAGCTGGTCGGCGCCGGCGTTCAGCATCCGGGGCGCGGTGGCGGGTCCCACGGCACCGTCCACCTCGACCCGGTGGATGACGCCCTGTTTCTTCAACAGGGCGGCGTCGTGGACGGTCGCGAGTGCCTCCTCGCGGAAGGGGCGGCCTGCGCCGCCGGGGGCCACGGTCATCACGGTCAGCCGCTCGGGCCGGACCGCGGCGACGGAGTCCGCGTCGATGCTCTCGCCCGGGTCGACGGCCAGTCCGGTCTCTACCCCGTTCTCCGCGAGTCTGCGCAGCATGCGCGTCAGACGGGGTGTCAGCGAGCGCTGGTGGACAGAGACAGCGTCCGCGCCCCGGTCGACGATGTCGTCGAGTAGCCGTTCGGGCTCGGACAGCATCACATGCACGTCGATCGGCAGGTCGCAGTGGTGACGGAGGTCACTGATCGTCTCCAGCGGGAGGCCCGGCGCGCCGCCGAAGGCGGGATCGGCAACGTCGACGTGAAGGCGTTCGACGTTCAGCCCGCGCAGCTCCTCGACGTGCTCACCCAGCCGGGTCTGGTCCAGACAGACGACGGAGATGGACAGCGTGGGGAGGGCAAGTGTCGGGGGCCATGTGGCGGACGGTTCAGCGAAGGACTGCACGAGAACTCCTTGGTAACCGCAGGCTGTCCTCGAGGTTGGCGAGGAAGGAGGCTGCGACGGCTCGGGACAGCGAGGGGAGTGCGGGTGACACGGTCAGTCCGGCGAGTGACGGCCGGTGGCCGGCCGAGTCGGTGACATTTAGATTCAGCGCAGGTTCGGGCCCGCACAGGTTGCGGAGCCGCTCCAGCCCGCGCGCGGTGGGGCGCAGGTGCGTGGCGACTGCGCTCACCCGCAGGCCGGGCGACTGCTCGCGCAGCGCCCGGGTGATGCCTTCGAGGGTGCCAGCGCTGGTGACCAGGTCGTCGACGATCACGGCGTGGCCGTTCGCCGGCAACCGATCGTCGCCTCCAAGCGTGACGAGGACCTGTTCCGGCCCGAGCCGCTGCTTCTCGGCCGCCAGAGTCGGCACGCCCAGCGCTCGGCCCAGCTCCCGGACGCGAGGGGCGGCTCCCGCATCGGGGGCCGCCAGCAACGTCGGCGGGACGCTGAGCTTCCCCAGTAGTTCGAGTTGGAGCGGCTGCGCCGCGAGGAAAGTCAGCCGGCTGCCGACGAACAGCGCCTGGAGCAGATCCTGGGCCCCAGACGCGAGGGTCATCACGTGGTCGAGGCCGGCTGCGGCGGCGAGGTCGCCGAGCAGGGCCGCCATCAACGGACGACGCTGGCCGGGGACATGCCGGTCATGCCGAGCGTACGCCAGGTGCGGGACGAAGGCGGTGATGGGACCCGCGCCGTGCTCCCGGTACGACCGGGCGGTAGCGAGTAGCGCCAGTAGCGCGCTGTCTGGATCGGCATGCGGCCCAGTGAGAGATTGAGTCAGCAGAACCGGTCGTACGGCCGGGTCCACTGGGATGTCTATGCACAACTCCCCGTCGGGGAAGCGCTGGTCTACGGCAGGGTGCAGGTCAACGGCAAGTCCGGCCTCCTGAAGCGCCGTAGTCAGGTTCGTGGACTGGCCGGGGAAGTCGCGCCCGAACGCCCGGCACACGGCGAGAATCGCTGTCGCTGGCCTCACGACCTTGACTCCGCCTCGGGGCACACCAGCCGAAGTGCGTCCCAGATGTCGTCACCCTCGTAGCTGTGTGCCGCGACAGAGAGCAGGCTCGGTGTGGCGTTGACGGCCACGGTCCGGCCTAGCCTCTGGAACAGCGGAAGGTCCGAATCAGAGTCGCCGAAGGCGATCGTCTCTAAGTCAGCGATGCCCAGTTTCTGCTGGAGCTCCCGGACAACGTGCGGCTTGTCCTCGGGATTGAGGATGTCCGTGGGGTAGGTCGATGCGTAGACATGGCCGAAGTCACTGAAGCACTCGGCGAACTGCCTGGGCGCCATGGTCACCAGGCAGGTGACGATGCCGTGGGAGCGGAGCCAGCGGAGTGTGCGGTCGACTCCGGCGATCTTCGGCGCTGCCAGGTAGGCCCGCTGGTAGAGGTCGTCGCCCGCGTGAGCCCAGGACTCTAGCGCGCGCTCGGCGAAGACGGTGCTGTCGATCAGCCCGTTCCGGTAGTCGTGCTCCAACTGTTCTATGACGGTGGGGGCTTCGGCGGCAAGGGCGATCTGCTGGCACGCGGTGGTACCGGGCAGCAGGGTCCCGTCCATGTCGAACACGGCGAGTCGGATCGGGGATTGGTTGGCTAACTGCCGCATGCTCATGCCGTCTCGAACAGATGGGGAAGCGCCCGGTGCTTGGTCAGCTGCACGAGCACGTCCTGTGGCCGGTCGCAGACGATGACGTTGTCCAGGTACCGCTGGTGGATGAAGCCCTCGTTGACGGCATGACGCAGGAACGCAAGCAGCGGCGAGTAGAACCCGTTAGTGTCGAGTAGCGCGCACGGCTTGTCGTGTAATCCCAGCTGGGCCCAAGTCAGGATCTCGAACAGTTCCTCCGCGGTACCGAATCCACCGGGTAAAGCGACGAAGGCGTCGCCGAGGTCAGCCATCCGGGCCTTACGTTCGTGCATGCTGTCGACTACGTGTAGCTGGGTTAGACCGGCGTGTGCGACTTCGTGCCGGACAAGGTCGTGTGGCATCACGCCGATCGCGCGGCCGCCGTTCGACAGGACGGCGTCCGCGAGCGCCCCCATCAGACCGGTGGAGGCCCCTCCGTACACGAGGCCGAGATCCGCCTCGACCAGTAACCGCCCGAATGCTGTGGCCGCCTCCAGATGGACGGGGTGGTGACCCGGCGAGGCGCCACAGAATACGGTGATGTGAAGCACAGGTAAGTCCTCAGCCTTGGTAATGACCAAGCCCCTTACCCTCAGAGGCAAGAGGCGGCGGTGCATGTCATCATACGTATGACGGGCGATTTTGACAGTACACGGGCTTTGGGCGAAGGTCCAAGGCGAATAGTCAAGGTGACTGATGATCAGTTCGGGTCAAGACGGGGCTGCTGCACCTCGCCAGGTGACGGCAACAGACGTGGCGCGTGCGGCGAACGTGTCGCAGTCCACGGTCTCCTTGGTTATGAGCGGCAAGTGGCAGAACCGGATCGGGAAGGAGACGGCGCGGCGGGTCATCGACACCGCTCGCGTGATGGGATACCGCACCAACATTGCCGCGCGCAGCCTCCGACTCGGTGGCACCGGTGCGGCTCTGATGGTCGTACCAGCGCTGACCAACCCCTTCTTTGCGGCCGTCCACGCCGGCGCGGCCCGGGTCGGCATGGAACACGGGGTCGGCCTGGTGCTCTTCCCGCTGGGCGCCGAGGACGGCCGGGGCCCGTTCTCGGCGCCGCAGCAGGCGATCGACGGTGTCATCTCCTGCTCGGTGTCGCCTGATTCGGTCTCAGCTTTGCGGGACGGACTGCCGCTGGTGGTGCTGGATGACGCCCCGTCTTTCGAGGCTCCCGTGGTGAGCATGGACGTGACCGGAGGCATGGAGCAGGCTGTGAAGCATCTGGTAGGGCTGGGGCACCGGCGGATTCTTCACGTACGTGCCTCGCGGTCCGCCTGGACCTTTACCTCTCGATCTGTTGCGTTTGTTAGGGGAAGCCTGACCTACCCTGATCTGGCTGCCTATCAGGTCGCGTGTTCCTTCGAGCCCGCAGATGCGCGCGACCGGGTGACGAAGGTGCTGGCGAAGGCCCACCGCCCCACCGCAGTGATCTGCGACGACGACAACATCGCGGTGGGCGTCTATGCGGCGGCCTCTCAACTGGGCATAGTTATCCCTGATGATCTTTCGGTGGTAGGCTTCAACGACCTCCCGATCGCCTCCTTGCTCTACCCACAGTTGACGTCCGTTTGCCTACCCGCTGAGGAGTTGGGCGCCCAGGGGATGCACGCGTATCTGCGCCTGCGTCAAGGGGTGACAAATGACCCAGTCTCCCTGCCGGTCCACCTCGTGGTGCGAGGCTCCACCGGGCCGCCGTCCCAGGCTGCCTGAACCGTGGGTGAGGAAGAGCGTGTCCGGCGGCTCGGAATGGTCCCCGTCCCGTTTCCCGGAGAGTCGTTCGTCAGCTGGGTCGACACGGTTGCGGTGACCATGCAGCTGTCGCGAGCGGCGGCACTGCGGGTACTGGGGCTCTCGGGTACGGCGAGCTTCAGCACACATCAATTCCACCTGAGTCCAAGGCAGTTGGAAGAACTGCGGCAGCGGACCGGTCTGCGTCCGGCGCAGGTGGAGCGGATGCTGTTCAGCTTCTACACTCCCACGGCGCTGCCGCAGCTGGCCCCGGACATGAGTGAGCGAGTGAGCAATCCATGGCTGCGCCGTGAGCACTCGGCAGCGTGTCCGCTGTGCATCCATGCGTCAGGCGGCCGGTGGCTGCTCAGCTGGCGGCTGAAGTGGACCTTCCTGTGCGCGGATCACCTGGTGTATCTGGTGGACCGCTGCCCGCGCTGCGAGTTGCGGCTCTACTGGCGCCTGGAGGCGACCGCTACCGGTCAGCGCACACATTGTATCCGGCCGACGGTGCGGCAGGGACGCGGCCAAAGACGCAGTGGGGCAGCTGTGTGCGGGTTCCCGGTGGCGGAGATGCAGGCACTCCCGGTGAACGACGAGGAGGCCCTCCACATCCAGCGCCGTGTCTCCGCGCTTCTGCTCCCTGCCGACGCCTCTCACAACGAGGCCTCGCGCCAACTGCTGCAGCATCTGGCCCGGATTGTCCACGACGCCACACGACGGAAGACGACAGCCGGTCTCCTTGACGGGATGGAGAGCGCCGTCATCCGCGCCGTGCATGACGTAGAGCGACAGCCGTGGCAGCCTCCGCTGTCGTGGACTCTGGAACATGGATCGCCCGCTGCGGTCTCCGCGCTGGTACGCATCGCCGCTCGGACCGTACTGGCTAACCACTCGGGGATCCAGGCGCCCTGAGCGGGGGATATCAGCCGGAGTGTGGATGTGACCGGTGGTTGACGCGCGGGGCCGGCTCGCTCGCTCTCCGCCTTCACCGCGTTGCGGTCTCGTCGTACGGCACAGGCCGAGGCACTGTGGAACCGTGGGCGATCGTCACGACTGCTGTGCCCCGCATGCGTGGGGCACAGCACGTGCCATCCGTCCTTCGTGTACACGATGTGTCCGTGCCCGGGCGGCACCCAGACCGCGCAACGGACCGCCCGGCACGCGCCGCCGAAGCGATTGACAGGACCTTGGCCGACGCAGCACTGTGCGAGGGGAGGAGACTTCTGGCTGACCACGACGCAGCGTCAGTCTGGGCCCGGGCGTCGTGGTCAGGGGCGAGTCCGCCCACTGTCGCGATCTTGATGAGGGCGGCCGTCAGTAGCGGATCGTTCCGGTACCCCAGGGCGCCGCCATGGCCGCGCCAGCGCCGGTGGAGCACGGCGTCGGTATCCGGCAACGGCGGGGCGTCGTCGTAGCCGATGCGGATGCCTTCCAACGCGCTGTGCAAGGACCGCAGGATGTCCTGGCCGCCCTCGCGGTGTGGGCGGTCGACGAGATCTTCGAGACGGCGCTGGCACTCCAGCAGGTGCGCATCGGAGAGCCGAGCAGGGCGCATGCGGGAGATGACCTGCGGGCAGACACGTCCCCGACGGCTGCGGTCGTACTGGCCGCAGACGGCGGCGTCGGTCGGACCGGGAACGACCTGGTGTAGACCGTTGCCGCAGCCGCGGCAGGCGCCGAGGAGATAGACGCGGTGTCGTACGCAGGCGAAGGACCAGGTCAGCCGCCACCGCAGCAGCCAGCGCCCGCCGTTCTCGCGCAGACAGGGCGGGCATGCGCGCGACCGGTCCGGCAGGGCGAGCCGGAGGCGGGCCAGCCAGACGGCAGCAGCCGTCTGGTGCGAAGGAGAGGCTAGTGCGGGCAGCACGCCGGCGGCGAAGTGCATGAGCGTCATCCGGCGTTGTTGTTCCGCGGACAGCCCAGTGGTGGCCTGGACACGGTCCATCGTCTTGGCGGACACGTAGGCGCCGAAGTGCACGCCGGGCCGGTACCAGGCGGCGTTGGCGCGGACGAAGGCCGCCAGACGCAGGGAGTGGATGCGGCTGACGCGGTTCAGGCGGGCGAGTGTATCGACCCAGCTGAGCAGGGACTCGCCGGGGTACAGCTCGGGCACCAGGGCCAGGCGGCGCAGTGGCGGGGGCATGATGCTGATCTTGCCAGTATGGTCATAACGGGCGTCAGGGTGGCCGCTGTTGGCCTCCTCAAGCGGTTCCGTCGGCCGCCCGCTGCTTCTGGCTCTGCTTCTTCGCTTCCGTTGCCGCCTGACGGGATTTGAGTTCCGTGACCTTTGCGTAGGCGCGTTCGTGAGCGTACGACAGGACGATAGAGTCCATGATTTCCCGCGTGATGGCCTCGGTTCCCTGCTGGACGGCGCGTACCGCACTGCGGCGGATGAGGGCATGGAGGCCGGCGATACTCCCGTCGGTGCGCTCGTGCAGGTAGCGCCAGTGCCGACGGGTCAGGCTCTCCTCCTTGTGCTGGTACAGGGCCAGCGAGCTTTCCAACGAGCGGATGACAGCGACCCATTGGAGGATGCGATCGTTGCTGTCGAGGGCGAAGGGAGCGAGTTCCTGGCGGCTGAAGCGGCCGGCGGTCTGTGTCCTGGGTCCGCTGGCCGGACTCTTGGGGCGGGCAGACTTCGTGCGGGGGCCGATGGGGCCGCCCTCGCTGAGCAGCGGGCTGTTCTCAAGGTCGACGCCGGTGCCGACGATGGTGCACGGGGCATGGTTGGCCAGGAACTTGATGTGGTCGTTGGAGGCCCGGCCCTCCTTGAGGGAACAGTCCAGGAAGTGCAGGTCGTCGAAGATGATCAGCTGGGTGCCGCTGGCTGTGAGCGCGGTCAGGACGCGGTCGTCGATCGTGTCCTTGGTGCCACTCGTGGGGACGTTCAGGTAACGGGCGATCGCGAGGGAGATCTGCTTGGGGGTGACCTGGTCGGTGAGGGAGATGTAGACGACGGGGACGTAGGAGCCCAGCCGCTCGGGGACGAACCGTTCGGGAAAGTCCTCCCGCAGCTCCTGCTCGAACTTCCGGGCGATCATCTTGACCAGGGTGGACTTGCCGACGGTGGGCGGGCCGTCGATGAGCAGTCCGAGCCGGGCACCCGGCGGAGCCATCTCGTTGGCGGCCAGCAGTTCCGTGATCTCCGTCTCGAAGTGCTGCACGGCCGGCGTCCAGGCCAGCACCAGGGCGCTGTGGTAACGGTTGCGGATCCGGTTCAGACGACGGCGTTCAGCGCCGTCCATCGCCAAGTAGACCTCGTACGAGGGCAGGAACGGCCGAGACGGCGGATCATAGAAGACGTACGCGAACCAATCCTCTTTCATACGCGGTTCGGCCAGCCCCGGGTGCAGGCATTCCACATCCTCCGGAGGCAGTGGGGCCATCACGGGGCGTCGTTCCCCTCCGGACGGCCGCCCCACACCTCGTACGAGGGCAGAGCGTCGAAGTCGATCGTGACCTCTTCCTCGTCCCCTGCGGGCAGCGGCGGCACGACTCGCAGCCGGGGCTCCTGGACAGGGGCGTCGGCGGCGGAGTCGACCACTTCGGTGCGAGCCTTGTCCCGGGCTGCCGCCCTGGCGCGCTCGGCGTCCCGGGCTCGTGCCCGGCGGGTACGGGCGGTAGACGCCTCGGCGGCGTCCGTGCGGTTCTGCAGGTCCAACAACGCGTCCAGGACAGCCTCCTGATCTTCCGGGTCGCGGCCTCGTTCACGTAGTTCCTGTTTGACCTGGCGCAGGGTGACGTCGGTGAACGGCTCCAGACCGGTCAGCGCATGGGTCCAGCGCAGCGTGTGCCAGACACCGCTGTAGGGATCATGGAAGTACACCTGCGTCATGTCCCGCGGGTCGTGGCGGACGGGCCAGGCGCCCTTGGCCTGTGCGTACGGGGACTTGGTCCCATTGTGGGTACGCAGGATGGGCGCGCTGTAGTACAGGTAGTCCTTCTGGATCCGACGGTTGGAGACCGCGCACCAGTGGATCGGCAGCAGTTCCAGGAACAGGTTGGGGTCCCGCGGGGCCGCGATGTAGCCGCAGCGGTGCACGGCCAATCGGTAAGCGTCGTTCGGCGACAGATTGAGCTCCGGGAACCCCGGCAGCACCAGACCCTTGTGCCGGCGCCGCTGATAGACGGCAACGACGTACTCGGCGAAGAACTCCTCCAGTTCCTCGATCGTCCACCGGGCCACCGCGTCCACGTCCCGGCCCCGGTGCACCACGTGATTGCCCTTGTATCCGGCGATGTGCTCGGAGAACTGGCTTCTGATCGTCTTGAACGCGGCCTCGACCTGTGGCTTGTCGGTAGGCCGGTACTTACGGGTGTCCTGGATGGTGATCCCGTAGCGGCGGCACACGTTCTTCACCGCCTGCGAGGCGAACGCCTTGCCGTGGTCGATCACGATCTTCTCGGGAAACACCACCGGACGGGCCGCGGCGGCCGCGAACCGCTCGTCCTGCGCGAGCAGCGGCTCGCACGGCAGACGCAGCATCCGGTGCCGCAATCCGTCCGGCCAGCCCGGACGCATCGGCTCCGGCATCATCGCGTCCGCGATCACCAGCCCCGCGTCCACGCCCTTCGTGCCCTTGGGTACCAGACGCCACCCCAGCAGACTGCGGGTGCACACGTCGATGGCGATCGTCAGGTCCACCGAAAAGACGACGTCCTCGACCGGGTCATAGGCGCGTACGTCCAGCCAGCTGGTGTCGATCATCACCAGCTCGCCGGGACGGCTGGCGATGATCGGCTGGTAGTGCCCGTCCGGCCGGTTCGCCACCGACTGGCGCGTCGTGGCCTGCCCGGTGGTGTAGCGGCCGGGCAGGAGAGCGGCGACATACCGGTTGAACGACTTCTGCGACGGCACATTCACCGTGCCCGGGCCGTGGACATCGACCAGGCGACGCTCCACCCGGCGGCGCAGGCGGTTCAGGCTGCCGGTCGAGTCGTCCTCCTCCGTCACGTAGTGCTGGGCCAGGATCGCATCGACCAGTCGGGGATCCACGCCCGCCAGCGGATCCGACGGCCGATGGCTGCGCCGGTCCAGCAGCCCCCACGGACCCTCCTCCCGCCACCTGCGCAGCCGCCGCCAGATCTGCGGCTCGCTGTAGCCCAGTTCTCCCGCCTTGCTCCGCACCCGCTGGGCCAGCGACACGTCCGGGGCGTACTCCGGTCGGGGTTCCCCGGGCAGCGCGTCCTCCGGATCACCACTGCGATAACCGGTGGTCATCTCCAGAAGGTGCTCCTGGGCGCGCTGGAGGTCCTCCAACTGCTTGTCACTCAGCTTGTCGAACAGGGCAGCGGCATCCAGCCACAACTTGCCTGCCGTGGCACTGTGTTCAGCAGCGTCCTCGCTCTCCGGGTCCGCGTCGCCATCGCAGGGACGAAAGGTGGGGTCCGCGAGCAGGTGCCCCACGCCGATCACGGTCCACGAGCCGCTCTCCGAACGCAGGCGCACCCCGGCATCGGTCACCCCGGTCACGGTGTGCACCTCGTCGTCCAGCCACACCTTGGTCCCGTGCCGCAGCCGCACCGCGCCGTCGACCGTCATTCCCGCTCCTCCGCTGAGGTCTTCACCAGCGTTGTCTCCCGCAACGGACGGTCCAGGTCCGTGATGATTCGCTGATGCCACATCAGGTGATACAGCACACCGCGCGCCAGATCCGGAAACTGCATGAACCGCATCAACTCCCCGATCTCCACCGGCTCACGGGCCAGTTCCAGCAGACGCGGCACCAGTTCCACACCCAGATGCAGCGGACGCCTGGCGCTGGACAGCAAGTCGATGTTCACCCAGCGCTGACCGCTCGGCTCCGACACCATCGCGTACTCCCAGCCCAACCGCTCGCACGTACGCCGAGTGCGCTCCTCCTGTAGCCGCACCTTCGGGTCGTCCCGCAGCTCGGGGTTCTTCACATCCAGCAGCAGCACGCTGCCGTCCCGACGGCGCGCGAAGACATCCGGCGTGTGGCGCCACGGCCCGCGGGCGTCAATCGCGTCGAACTCCAACGGCTGTGAGACGAACGCGGTCACCTGCGGGTCGAAGTCCAGCAGCATGAGCCACTTCGACTCCAGCACGCTCTCGTAGTCGACGAAGTCACCCCACTTCGCCACCCAGTACTGGCCCGGCATGTGCCCCTGGTCCCGGTAGCTGGGAATGGCCCGCACCATCCGGCCGTCCTCGAACGGCACGCGGGACGCCTCCTCCAGCCGCACTACATGCTCGATCCCCTCGGCATCGACGTACCGCACCCGCACCAGATCGATTTCCCGAACAGATGGCTCCGGCACCTTCACACCACCGTTCACCAAGAACCTCCCTTCCTCCACGGACTCCTGGCCGAGCGCCCCACCGGAACCTGCGCCGCCACCGCCTCCGCGAAAACCTCCGGCACCGCGAGCCGCGCCAATGGCCGGGCCGCCAAACACCCCTCATCGACAGCCGTCCGCACCAGCGGCGCCAGGCGCCGCGACAATTCCCGCACGTTAGCTGTCGCGAGCAGCGGCATCACCACCGCGAGGAACGCCGCTGCGGCCTCGGCCGAAGCCGGACCCCACCCGAACTGGCTCCGGTGCAGCCCTCGCTCGCCGCGTTCCGCCAGCAGAACCCGACCGCACCAGACAGGCACACCAGGCAGACATCCCAAGGCTCTTGGCAACCCAAGCCGCAACAAGATCACACACGCACGGAACGCCGCGAACCATTCGCTCGTCGGCACATCCACGCCTCCCAGTACAGGGCGTGCCCGCCCGAACGCGATGTCCAGCCATCTCCGCTGTGCTTCGACCGTCCGGTCATGTGCGCGCCTCGCTCGAATCGCGGGAAACCACTGTGAACACGGCCTCCCGCGAACGGAGTTCGCGCAACAAGTCGGTGGCCTGACCCATTGCGCCGGCACGACTCGAGGGCGGTTTCCACCCCACCGCAGGACCCCACCGCACGATGGGCAACGATCCAACAGCATCACCTGGTGCTCAGGGCACACCGCGGCGCACGACAACTTCCACCACAGCTGCCACACCCCACCCGACACCAGCAGACAGTGCGGGCACGCACGGCTTCCGTACACCTCCACCCACTCCCGCCCCGTCGATGGCAGATGCGCCTTGGCTGTCGAGAGCACCGCCGCCACGCTCAACGGCCCGCCGTCGAAAACGGACAGGTGCATCCCGTCCACCAAGCCGCCAGAGATACCCGTCGCCGCGTACACGGTGTGCCGAACAGCCTCATCGGACTGCACCCCGAACACAGGCGGTCGGACTTCCCCGGAGGCACCCCGCAGGCGGAGTCCCATCAGGTCGGCGACCTCAGCCGGCGGACACCGGTTCACCCGTGCCATCCGATCCACCCACGACCCGAACGTCTCACCTGGCCGCGGGGGCGTGACCAGGGCCAATCGTCGTGGCAGCACACGCTCACCCCATCGAAGGTGTCCCAGAGCACTCTCATCTTGAAGTTCACGCTATCAAGTGCACTATCGCATTGAGGTTCACACTCTCGTTTTGGACTTCCGGCCCTCAGTCGAACTGGATCATGAGGTGTCCCTTGCCCGGCCTGTATAACGTCATGCAGAGTTCTTGGTGTCTGAATAGGTTGTCAATGCTCCGGCGTTAATCCGCGGTTACGGATGGCTGGTGGGCAAGATCAGGTGTCCGGTTTGAGGAGGGTATGCGCGTGATGTCGTCTCGGATCGTGGACGCCCCGGAGGGTGTGGCCCCCGGCCTCGTCGTTCTCGACGGGCGTGGGCTCGGCGTCGCGGATGTCGTCCGGCTCGCCGACGGGGCCGCGCGGCCGGTGCCGGGGACCGAAGCGATGAAGCGCGCCGAGGAGTCCTGGGACGCCGCCCGCCGGATCGCCGCCACCGGTCGCGTCTACGGCCGTTCCACCGGCGTCGGCGCCAACCGGAACGAGGACGTGCCCACCGATGCGGCCGCCGACCACGGCCTGAGGCTGCTGCGCAGCCACGCCGGCGCCATCGGGGAGGAGCTGCCCGCCCCGCAGGTACGGGCAATGCTCGCCGTACGCGCCAACCAGCTGCTGGCCGGGGGTGCCGGGCTGCGGCCGTCCGTCGTCACCGCGCTGTGCGAGGCACTGGAGACCGGGGCGTACCCGGTGGTGAACGAGTTCGGGTCGGTCGGGACGGGAGACATCGCCGCGCTCGCGCAGGTCGGGCTGGCGCTCGCCGGGGAGCACCCCTGGCGGGGAACGGTCGCCCCCGCGCCCCAACCCCTCGACAACAACGACGCGTTGGCCCTGATCAGCAGCAACGCCCTCACCCTCGGCCAGTCCGCGCTCGCCCTGCACGAACTGCGCGGCCTGCTCGCCGCCACCCAGGTCGTCGCCGCGCTGTCCCTGCTGGCCGTCGACGGCTCCCACGAGGCCTACGCCGCCCCCGTGCACGCCGCCCGCCCGCACCGCGGCTCTGCCGAGGTCGCCCGGCGGATGCGGGAGCTGATCGGTGCCGCCGACCGGCCCACCCCACCGCTCGGCCGGATCCAGGACCCGTACGGCTTCCGCTGCCTGCCCCAGATCCACGGCCCGGCGCACGACGCCGCCGACGCCCTGGAGGAGGTCCTCTCCGTGGAGATCAACGCGGCTGCGGAGAACCCGCTGATCTCCCCCGAGGACATGGCGGCGTACCACCACGGCGGCTTCTACCAGGCGCAGCTCGCCCTCGCCCTGGACCACTTCAGGCTCGCCATAACCCAGGTCGCCCGCCTGTCCACGTCACGGCTGTCGACGCTGAACGAGCCGGCCTACACCCGCCTGCGCCCCTTCCTCGCCGACCACGAGCCCGCCTCCTCCGGCGTGATGATCCTCGAGTACGCCGCCGGTGCCGCCCTCGGCGATCTGCGTGCGTTCTCCGCGCCCGCGTCGCTCGGCCACGCTGTACTCTCCCGAGGTGTCGAGGAACAGGCCAGTTTCGCCTCGCTCGCCGCACGGCAGACGCTGCGGGCGTGCGGCGCGTACCGTCTCGTCGTCGGCTGCGAACTCGTCGCTGCCGTACGGGCGTTGCGGCAACGCGACCTCCGCCCCGAGCCGGAGCTTTTGGCGGGCCGGGCGCTGGAGCTCGCCGAGTCGGTGCTGGACGCGGACCCGGCCGACCGGCCGCTCACGCACGACGTGACGGTGGCGTCCGAACTGCTCGACCGGTTCACGGACATCTGGAGGGGGAGCACGTCGTGAGCGAGGACAGGAACATGGGTGTGCCAGACAGTCCGGCGGCGCGGCTGCAGGCGCTCTTCGAGGGGCACCGGCTCACGCCGACCCAGCGGCGCATCGCGCACAGCATGGTGCGGCGGGCCGCCGACGTGCCGTTCCTGTCCAGCGTCGAGCTCGCCGAACTCGCCGGGGTCAGCCAGCCGTCCGTCACCCGCTTCGCGGTCGCCCTCGGCTTCGACGGCTACCCGGCCCTGCGCAAGCACCTGCGCGAGGTCGCGCCCGCCGAACAGAGCGCGGACTCGGCTTCGTACAACGAGTACCAGCAGGCCGTCGAGGCCGAGATCGAGAATCTGAAGCACCTCGCGGAACTGCTCGCCGATCCGCGGCCGGTGCAGGAGGCGGGCCGGCTGCTGGCCGCCTCCCGCCCGCTGCCGGTGCTCGGCCTCAGAGCGGCGGCCTCCCAGGCGTACGGCTTCGCCTACTTCGCCGCCAAGGTCCATCCGGACGTACGGCTGCTCCACGAGGGCGGCACGATGATCCACGACCGGATCGACGGAGCCGTACGGGCCGGCGCCTCGGCGCTGCTCTGCTTCGCGCTGCCCCGGCATCCGCGCGAAGTCGTGGACACACTGGCGTATGCGAAGGAGGCGGGCCTGTCCGTCGTGACTGTCGCCGACTCCGCCTTCGCGCCCGTCGCCAAGGTGTCCGACCTGCTGCTGCCGGCCGCCGTCGGCACGGGGCTCGCCTTCGACACGGCCTGTGCGCCGATGCTCCTCGGGCGGGTCCTGCTGGAGGCGATGTGCGACGACCTGCCGGACGCGCAGGCCCGGTTGGAGGAGTTCGACGCACGGGCGGCGGCGCGGGGCCTGTTCGTGGAGTAGGGCGGGTCCTGCGCAGGTGCGTGTTCTCAGCTGCGTCTCACTTTCGCTCGCTAATCTGCCCGACGACAGGGCTGTGCCAAGGCGACAAGGAGGCGGAACGTGGCACGCGGAGGTCAGGGGCTGGCTCGGGTGGCCTGTGTCGTACGGGCGGGGGCCGCACCACTGTGGTGGCTCGGAGTGTTCGCGGCCGGCATCGGCGTGCTGGTCCCCGGCGTCACCGGGCGCAGGATCGGTGTGCTCGCCGGGGCCGCACTGTTCATCGTCGCCGCCGTCACGGTGGCCTTCCGCCGCCGCAGGCGCTACGCCGCCCTCGCCCGCGGCGCCGCCCGCGCCGGCAAGCACGACGTGCTCCAGGACCGCGCGGTGACCGTGCGCAACTGGCGGCGCGGGCACCGCTGGTGGCTGCTGCTCGCCTTCCTCGCCGCGCTCGGCAGCTCCTACGCCGTGCCCGCGGCGGGCGGCATGCTGCTCGCCGGGACCGGCGCGGGACTGTGGCTGAAGGCCGCGTGGCTCGGGCGGCGCGAACGGGCCGAGGAGACGCTGCTGTGGGTGCGCGTCGACTGGCTCGCCCGCGACGGCGGCCGCCCGGCCGGCAAGGCGGTCAGGGCGTACCGCAGCACGGGCATCGCGGCGGGTGACGCAGCCCCGGGCGGCTCCCGCCGCCGCACCGCCGCGCTGGTCTGACCGCCCGTCAGACCTCGAGCTCCTCCTCGATCCGTCGCAGCTGGTGCCGGGCCATGGCGAGGTTGGACCGCTTGGCGTCCAGAACCAGGTAGAGGAAGAGCCCGTTGCCGCCGCGGCCGCTGAGCAACCGGATCAGGTGGTACTGGTCCGACAGCGTGATCAGGATGTCCTCGATCTGGCCCTTGAGCCCGAGGTGTTCCATCGTGCGCATCTTCGCGCGGACCACGTCGGTGTTGCCGGCGGCGGCGACGTTGAGGTCGAAGCCCTTGCTGCCGCCCATCGTGCCCAGGGCCATGCCGCTGGTGTAGTCGACGAGGGCGACTCCGGTCGCGCCCTCGATGGAGGCGAGTGCTTCTTTCAGTGCGGTCTCGGTGTTGGCCATGGCTGCGGTTTCCTCTCAACTTTCCGTGTTTGTAGGTGTGTTGGTTCGTGGAGGGCGTGGGGTTCGTGGCGTGCGGACGGCCTTCTGACGGGCGGGGGCGGGCTTGGCGGGGGGCTCGGGGACCGTGTCCCGTACGGCGTCGCCGACCAGTTCGCCGATACGGGCTCCGGTGCGGCGGCCTTCCAGGTGAAGGCGGCCGACGTTGACGCGGTCCTCGGCGAGCAGCGTCAGCACGGCGGTACGTCCCGCCGCGTACGTTGCGACATAGCCGTCCACCCCGCGAACGAGCAGTTCCCGGAGGTCGCCCTGACCGGTCACGTCGGCCATCCGCACGGCGACGCCGAGTGCGGCTGCGGTGAGCGCGGCCAGGCCCTCCGGCTCCACGCCCGGGGTGTCGTGGGCGATGACCAGGCCGTCCACGCCGGCAGCGAGGGCGCCGGTCAGCTGGGGCACGCGGGTTCTCAGCCGGTGGAGTTCGTCGAGTATCGGGGGTTCCACCGCCATCAGGGGTCTCCTCTCGGCGGGCGGGTGAGATGGGTGGTGCGGCGCCCGCTGCCGCGGTTGCTGTCGTTCAAAGGGCCTCCAGCGCATCCCTGACCCTCTTCAGCAGCGCGATGTCGGGGGCGGCGGGCCTGAGGCCGTCGGGGGCGATTCCGGTTCCGGCGCGGGCGGCCGAAGCAGCCCCGGCGGGAGTCGGCGGCGTCCGTGGAGCCACCAGCCCGGCCGCTGCCAGTCGCCGTACCGCCACCAGGGTGTGGAACGCCGGCCTGCCCAGTTCGCGGGCGATGTCCGGCGCGGTGCGTGTGCCGTCCACCCGGGCCAGCACCGCGCTCTGCCGGGGCGCGACCGCGGGGGCCGCGGCAGTGTCGACCCGTTCCAGGAGTGCGCTGTCGCTCGCCGGGTCCGGCCAGATGCGGTGCAGCAGGCTGCGCCGGCGGAGCGTCTCGTGCTCCACGGCGGCGACCGGGACGGGGTGGACCGATCCGAGCCAGTGCGTGGTGCCGTAGTGGAAGCGGCCCGGCGTGCGGCTCGGGGCGAGGGCGAAGTACGCGGCGTCGTACAGCGCGCTCAGATGGCACAGCTCCAGCGCGCCCGGGGCGAGACGGCCGCCGTCGAGCAGCAGGCGGTCGGCGTCATGCCGCTGGTCGGCCCGGTCGACGGCGTCCTGCCAGGCCCGCGCGTCGAGCGTGCCGTGCGCCGTGAGGATCACGTCGAGCCCGGGGGCGAGGGGGCTCTCGGCGTGCACCACCCGGCCCTCGGTGAGGTACAGCGTGCCGCACTCACGGACCAGGACTCCGGTGGCCCGCTCGGCGGCGAGCCGGGTCAGCATCGGCGAGACGCCGCCCGAACGGCTCTCGGCCGCCTTGTTCCGCACCGGCAGCCGGGGCGGTGGGGTCGTGCCGACCATCGTCATCCCAGCACCAGCCGTCCGGCCATCTCGCCCAGCCGGATACGGGCCAGTGCGAGGTTGCCGTCCGCGCGGGCCAGCCAGAGATGCAGGAACACGCTGCTGTCGAACGACGTCCGCACGAACCGCAGCACGTGATAGCTGTCCCGGTTGCTGAGGATCAGGTCCTCGACCGGCGGATCGGCCGCCTCCTCCCCGTCGTCGGGTGCGAACGCCCGCTGCTCGGCGGCCAGGCGGGCCAGCTCCGCGGCCTCGGCGGCCGCCGTCTCGTGGTCGCCGCCCGGCGGTTCACCGACGGTGCCCAGGGCCAGTCCGCTGGTCCAGTCGACCAGTGCGGCCCCCCGCGCACCGGGCAGCCGCATGGCCTCCAGCAAGCACTCGTCGATTCCGGGCACCCTGACTCCCCTCCCGCCTGGGTTCGGCTGAGTAACCCTGAGGCTACGCAACGTGTGTGCGGCGGGTGAGAGTTCTGGCATTTTCCAGTGGAACTTGCCGCAGAGTTACTAGGGTGGGTCAACTGGCCCTGTTTTCAGGCCAGTTGATCAACCACGTCCACCGGTCGGCGTCAACGGCGGTCCGGCGTGCGCAGGGTGGTGAGCGCCGTCGCGTGCGCCCCTCCCGCCTCCGCCACGATCTCCTCGAGGGTCTGCGGAGCGCGTACGGTCGCGAAGGCCACGCCCCCCGTACCGTCCGGGGCGAAGCCGTGAATGCCCGGCCGGGCGAGCGAGTTGTAGGCGTAGTGGTGGGCGAAGTAGTACGCCCCCGTGTCCAGTGCCGCCGCGTAGTCCCCCTGCTCCAGCAGCGGCAGCGCGCGACCCTCGGCCAGCAGGTCCCCCGCGAAGCAGGCCGGTCCCGCCACGTCCTGCACCACCGCCGGCCCCTCCTTCGGCCGCCCCTTCGCGTCGTACGCGGCGATCCTCAGCGGCCACGTCCCCGGCGCGTACACCGTCCGCGTCGCGACCTGCACGCCCGCGTGTGTCACCGCGACGGGCCGCCCGCCCGCGCTCTTGGTGTACTCGACCCGCGCCACCACCGTCCCGTGCTTGGCCAGCAGGGACCGCCCGAACTCGGTCACCAGCCCGTACCGCCCGTCGAACAGCCTTGGTACCGCCTCCCTCAGCATCCGCGCGTACTGCGCGTACGTCGGTGTCGTCGCCTCCGAGGCGAAGTTCACCGGCAGTCCGCCGCCGATGTCGATCGTGTCGACCTGCCGACGGCCGATCCGCCGGTTGATCTCCTCCGCGAGCGCGTACGTCTGCGCCACGCCGTCGGTCATCCGGGACAGCGGGATGCCCTGCGAGCCGGTGTGCGCGTGCAGCCGGGTCAGCCAGGGGCGTTCCCCGTACGCCCGCACCACCCACTCGCGCGCCCCCTCGTCCCGCAGCGCCACCCCGAACTTCGAGGTCGCCGTGGCGGTCGAGAGTGCCTCGATGGAACCCCCGCCGACCTGGGGGTTGACCCGTATCCCGATGGGGGAGCGGCTCGGCGCCGACCGCATGAGACCGTCGATGCGGTCCAGTTCCTGAGGGTTGTCCGCGTTGACGGCGATGCCCAGCGCCAGCGCCTCGCGCAGCTCCGCCGGGGTCTTCGCGGGCGAGTCCAGCACCGTCCGCTCCGGCGCCACCCCGGCCGCCCGCGCCAGCGCCAGCTCGCCCGGGCTCGCCACCTCCGCGCCGACGCCCTCGTCGTGCAGCAGCCGCAACACCGGCACCAGCGGGGTCGCCTTCACCGCGAAGGCGTGCAGCACCGGCGTGCCGGGCGCCACGACGGCGTCGAACGCCGCGCGCAGCTCGGCCGCCGACTCCCGGATGCCGGTGATGTCGAGCAGACCGACGATGGGGATGCCGGGCCCGAGCAGCCCCTGCTCCACCGCCGCCCGTACCGCCTCGTCGCGCCGGGCGGCCCGCTCCCCGCCACCCACGTGATCCTCGTGGCCGTTGTCCATGCCGTCCCCCGTTCTGCCGATGTCCGAGCCCATGCATCCAGCCAAACATCCACCGTGCCCCCGCGCCGAGGGGCCAAGGTATTGACTAGTTCTATTCAGAAAGTCAGGATGTGAATAACCGCAGCAACATTCCGCCGGGAGCAATCCACCAGGAGGCAGACCATGTCAGGACCTCGCCCTGTCCGAGCGCCGCGCGGTACGGAACCGAGCGCCCTGGGATGGCAGCAGGAGGCCGCTCTGCGGATGCTGCAGAACAACCTCGACCCGGAGGTCGCCGAGCACCCCGACAAGCTCGTCGTGTACGGCGGGACCGGCAAGGCGGCGCGTGACTGGCGCTCCTTCGACGCGATGGTCCGCACGCTGAGGACCCTCAAGCAGGACGAGACGATGCTCGTCCAGTCCGGCCGCCCGGTCGGCGTCATGCAGACCCACGAGTGGGCCCCGCGCGTCCTCATCGCCAACTCCAACCTCGTCGGCGACTGGGCCAACTGGGAGGAGTTCCGGCGCCTGGAGCAGCTGGGCCTGACCATGTACGGCCAGATGACCGCCGGCTCCTGGATCTACATCGGCACCCAGGGCATCCTCCAGGGCACCTACGAGACCTTCGCCGCCGTCGCCGCGAAGAAGTTCAACGGCACCCTCGCCGGAACGATCACCCTCACCGCCGGCCTCGGCGGCATGGGCGGCGCCCAGCCGCTCGCCGTGACCATGAACGACGGTGTGGCGATCTGCATCGACTGCGACCCGCGGGCCATCGAGCGCCGTATCGAGCACCGGTACCTCGACGTGCGCGCCGACTCGCTGGAGCACGCCCTCCAACTGGCCGTCGAGGCCCGTGACGCCCGGCGCCCGCTGTCCATCGGCCTGCTCGGCAACGCGGCGGAGCTGCTGCCGCGCATGCTCGCCGAGGGCGCGCCCATCGACATCGTCACCGACCAGACCTCGGCCCACGACCCGCTGTCGTACCTGCCGCTCGGCGTCGACTTCGACGACATGGCGTCGTACGCGGCGAAGGACCCGGCCGGTTTCACCACCCGCGCGCGTGAGTCCATGGCTCGGCACGTCGAGGCCATGGTCGGCTTCATGGACGCCGGAGCGGAGGTCTTCGACTACGGCAACTCCATCCGCGGTGAGGCCCAGCTCGCCGGATACGACCGGGCGTTCGCCTTCCCCGGCTTCGTCCCCGCCTACATCCGGCCGCTGTTCTGCGAGGGCAAGGGTCCCTTCCGCTGGGCCGCGCTGTCCGGTGAGGCCTCCGACATCGCGAAGACCGACAAGGCGATCCTGGAGCTCTTCCCGGAGAACGAGTCCCTGGCCCGCTGGATCAAGATGGCGGGGGAGAGGGTCCACTTCCAGGGACTCCCGGCCCGTATCTGCTGGCTCGGCTACGGCGAACGCGACAAGGCCGGCGAACGCTTCAACGACATGGTCGCGAGCGGGGAGCTGGCCGCGCCGATCGTCATCGGGCGCGACCACCTCGACTGCGGTTCCGTCGCGTCCCCGTACCGGGAGACCGAGGCGATGCTCGACGGGTCCGACGCGATTGCCGACTGGCCGCTGCTGAACGCGATGGTGAACGTGGCGTCGGGCGCGTCCTGGGTGTCCATTCACCACGGCGGCGGCGTCGGCATGGGGCGGTCGATCCATGCGGGGCAGGTGACGGTGGCGGACGGTACGGCACTGGCCGGCGAGAAGATCCGGCGCGTGCTGACGAACGACCCGGGCATGGGTGTGATCCGGCATGTGGACGCCGGGTACGACATCGCGGAGTCGGTGGCGGGGGAGCGGGGCGTGCGGGTGCCGATGCGTGAGGGTGACGACGCGTGATCCAGCGGGAAGGCGCGGGGGGCGGCAACCGTCCGGTGGGGGCTGAGGTCTCCTCGCCGGGTGCGGATCCGGCTGTGCCCACCCTCCCCCACTCTCGGCTTCGCTCGAGCGGGGGGACCCCCATCGCCCTGCGGAACGACTGCCCACAGCCTGTGGAGGGTGGCGGCGGCCCACAGCCGATGCGGCGGCCCGCACCGACTGCTGTCTCGTTCCAGGAGATGTGGCGCGAGTTGCGACCCATCGGTCGGCATCCCGATACCGGCGGCTACCGGCGCTTCGCCTGGACCCGTGCCGATGATGAGTGTCGGGAGTGGTTCAAGGCGCAGGCGGAGTCGCGTGGGCTGACGTACGAAGTTGACCGGAACGGCAACCAGTGGGCCTGGCTCGGGGACCCCGCCCAAGGGGACGCCGTCGTCACCGGGTCGCATCTGGACTCCGTGCCCGATGGCGGGGCCTTCGACGGGCCCCTCGGGGTCGTGTCCTCCTTCGCCGCGCTCGACGAACTGCGCCACCGCAACGCCCGGTTCACTAAGCCCCTCGCCATCGTCAACTTCGGTGACGAGGAGGGCGCACGCTTCGGGCTCGCCTGCGTCGGGTCGCGGCTGACCGCCGGGCAGCTCACCGTCGAGCAGGCGCATCGGCTGACCGACGGCGACGGGGTCACGCTGCCGCAGGCCATGGAGGCCGCCGGGTACGACCCCGGTGCCATCGGACCGGACCCGGAGCGGCTCGCGCGCATCGGTGCCTTCGTCGAACTGCACGTCGAGCAGGGGCGGGCGCTGGATCTGTCCGGCGACCGGGTGGGCATCGCCAGCGCCATCTGGCCGCACGGGCGGTGGCGGTTCGACTTCCGGGGCGAGGCCAACCACGCGGGGACCACGCGGCTGGTGGACCGGCGTGACCCCATGCTGTCGTACGCCGAGACCGTGCTGGCCGCCCGCCGGGAGGCGCAGCTCGCCGGTGCCGTCGCCACCTTCGGCAAGATCGCCGTCGAGCCCAACGGCGTCAACGCCATCCCTTCCCTGGTGCGCGGCTGGCTCGACTCCCGCGCCGCCGACCAGGCGAGCCTCGACGCGGTGGTCGGCGGCGTCGAGAAGGCCGCCCGTGAGTACGCCGCCGCGCATGGCGTCGACCTCGATGTCGTCCGGGAGTCCTTCACGCCCGTCGTGGAGTTCGACCACGCCCTGCGCGACGAACTGGCCCGCATCCTAGGCAAGGACACCGACCTCACGGTCCCCGTCCTGGGTACTGGTGCCGGACACGACGCCGGGATCCTCTCCGGGAGCATCCCGACCGCCATGCTGTTCGTGCGCAACCCCACGGGCGTCTCGCACTCCCCGGCCGAGTTCGCGGCCGAGGACGACTGCGTGGCCGGGGTGACCGCACTCGCCGACGTACTGGAAGGGCTGGCCTGCACGTGACGCAGACGCAGACGTACTGGCTGGAGCACGCCTGGCTCGGCACGCACGTTGAGCCGGGCGTGGCCGTGGACACGGACGACGGCCGTATCACCGCCCTCCGCACCGACGTCCCCACCCCACCCCCCGGCGCCGAGATCCTCCGCGGGCTGACGCTCCCCGGCCTGGCGAACGCGCACTCGCACGCCTTCCACCGCGCCCTGCGCGGCACCGTCCAGGTCGGCTCCGGGACCTTCTGGACCTGGCGCGAGGTCATGTACTCGTTCGCCGACAGGCTGACCCCGGAGACCTACCACGCCCTCGCCCGCGCCGTGTACGCCGAGATGGCACTGGCGGGGATCACCGCGGTCGGCGAGTTCCACTACGTCCACCACGCCCCGGGTGGCGCCCCGTACGCCGACCCCAACGCCATGGGCGAGGCCCTGATCGCGGCCGCCGCCGAAGCCGGCATCCGTATCACCCTCCTCGACACCGCCTACCTGTCCTCCGGCTTCGGACAGCCCCCCAACACCCACCAGCTCCGCTTCTCCGACGGCAGCGCGGAAGCCTGGGCGGAACGCTGTTCAGTTCTCAAGGAACGGGATCACGCGCGGATCGGGGCGGCGATTCACTCCGTACGGGCCGTGCCCGCCGACCAGTTGGCGACCGTGGCGCGGTGGGCCGAGGAGCGGCGGGCCCCGCTCCATGTGCACCTGTCCGAGCAGACCGCCGAGAACGAGGCGTGCCTGGAAGTCCACGGCTGCACCCCGACGCAGCTCCTCGCCCTGCACGGCGTGCTCGGGCCGCGCACCACCGGCGTCCACAACACCCACCTCACCGCCGAGGACATCTCCCTCATCGGTGGCAGCGGCACCGGCACCTGTATGTGCCCGACGACCGAGCGGGACCTCGCGGACGGCATCGGACCGGCCGTCGCCCTGCAGAACGAAGGCTCCCCGCTCTCCCTCGGCTCCGACAGTCACGCCGTGATCGACCTGCTGGAAGAGGCGCGCGCGATGGAGCTGAACGAGCGGCTGCGCACCCGTACGCGAGGTCACTGGACGGCGGCGGCCCTTCTGCGGGCGGCCTCGGCCGACGGCCACGCGGCCCTCGGCTGGGACGACGTGGGCACCCTGGAGCCGGGCGCACGCGCCGACTTCGCGACGATCGCGCTCGACTCGGTCAGGACAGCAGGGCCGCTTCCGCGGCTCGGGGCCGAGACGGCCGTATTCGCTGCGTCGGCAGCAGACGTGTCGCATATGGTCGTGGGCGGTCGGCACGTCGTACGGGACGGGGTTCACACCCTCGTACCGGATGTGCCGAAAGCCCTCGCGGACGCCGTCGAAGCCCTGCGCGGATGACCCCGGGCCGCCCACCCGCGCGGCCCGCCTCCGCCCCCGAACCCGACCCCACCGCCGACCAGGCCAACAAGGACGCCATGAGCAACGCGACGACCGTCAGCCCCGCCCACTCCGCGAGCACCGCAAGCACGCTCATCACCAACATCGCCGCCCTGGTCACCAACGACCCCTCCCTCGGATGGGGGTCCCCCCGCTCGAGCAAATTCGAGAGTGGGGGAAGATCCCCCCTCGGACTGATCCAGGACGCGGCCGTCGTCATCGAAGGCGACCGCATCGCGTGGACCGGTGATCAAAGCAAAGCACCCGCCACTGACAATCGGGTCGACGCAGGTGGCCGGGCGGTCATCCCCGGCTTCGTCGACTCCCACTCCCACCTCGTATTCGCGGGCGACCGGACGCAGGAGTTCAACGCCCGGATGTCGGGGCGGCCGTACAGCGCGGGCGGCATCCGTACGACGGTCGCCGCCACCCGGGCCGCGAGCGACGAGGAACTCGAAGCCAACCTCACCCGTTACCTGCGCGAGGCCCTCCGCCAGGGCACCACCACGTTCGAGACGAAGTCCGGCTACGGCCTGACCGTCGAGGACGAGTCCCGTGCCCTGCGCATCGCCGCCGCCCACACCGACGAGGTCACCTACCTCGGCGCCCACATCGTCTCCCCGGACTACGCCGACGACCCCGCCGCCTATGTCGCCCTGGTCACCGGCGAGATGCTCGACGCCTGTGCCCCGTACGCCCGTTGGATCGACGTCTTCTGCGAGAGGGGCGCCTTCGACGGCGACCAGGCCCGCGCGATCCTCACCGCGGGCAAGGCGAAGGGCCTGCACCCCCGTATCCACGCCAACCAGCTGTCGTACGGCCCCGGAGTCCAGCTCGCCGTCGAACTGGACGCCGCCAGCGCCGACCACTGCACCCACCTGACGGACGCGGACGTGGACGCCCTCGCGAACGGCAACACGGTCGCCACCCTCCTCCCCGGCGCCGAGTTCTCCACCCGCGCCGAGTGGCCGAACGCCCGCCGCCTCCTCGACGCGGGCGTCACCGTCGCCCTCTCCACCGACTGCAACCCGGGCTCGTCGTTCACCTCCTCCGTCCCCTTCTGCATCGCGCTCGCGGTACGGGACATGGGGATGACGCCGGACGAGGCGGTCTGGTCGGCCACGGCGGGCGGCGCGGCAGCCCTCCGCCGCGACGACATCGGCCGCCTCACCCCGGGCGCCCGCGCCGACCTCGTCCTCCTCGACGCGCCGAGCCATGTGCACCTGGCCTACCGGCCCGGCGTGCCCCTGGTCACCGGCGTGTGGCGGCGGGGCGAGCGGCTGGTCTGAGGGACCTGCGCCCGGCGTCAGGCGCGACACGCGCCGGCCGTCGCCGAGCACGCCACCATCCGCGCCGAGCAGTGCGCGGCGCACGACGCCGACCAGGGTGCAGGGGCCCCAGCCCTCGCGGACTCGGCGGCTTCCCCGGACTCGGTACACCCTGCGGGAGGGGCCCCGGCAGCCGGCGCAGAAGCCACCGGTACAGGAGCCTCCGCCGCCTGCCCCCGATCGGCCACCGCCCGCCCCCAGGCCGTGCCCACGAGGACCAGCACCGCGCCCACCGGCCCCAGCGACCCCGGCCGGTCCCCGGCCAGGGCGATGCCCGCGGCCGCCGCCCACACCGGCTCCGTGCCGAGCAGCAGGCTGACCCGGGACGGCGAGGTGCGCCGGACCGCCCACATCCGCACGAAGAACGCGAACAGCGTGCAGAACGCGGACAGGTACAGCAGCCCCAGCCAGTCCCCGACACCGAGGTCCGCCGCGGCCGTCCACGGCGACGCACCCGTCCCCGGCAGCGCGAAGAGCACGCCGCCCAGCACCCCCGCGCCGCGTGTCTGAACGGCGCTCAGCGCCGCAGCCGCCGCCACCACGAGAACGGGCAGCGCCACGGCGAACCGCAGCACCAGCACGGTCAGCACGGTCTGCGCCGTGGTGACTTCCTTGGCGGCGAGGTAGCTGGAGCCCGGTCAGTTCACGGCGCGCCCGCCCGCCACCGCTGCCCGCTTCCCCCGTTCACCGGCAGCAGCGCCAGACCGCCGTCCCCGTCCGGTGTCACCGCCGTCTCGACCGCGACCGCCGGACGGATCACCCCGTCACCGCCCACCGCGAACTTCAGGTTCTGCCCGTTGCTCCCGTCGACCGACGCGCACTCCCAGATGCCCACGCCCTTGTCGGTGGAGCCGCGGCTGTCCAGGCAGTAGTCGGGGTCGGCGGACGACTGGACGACACCCCGTACCGCGTCGACCCGCCACCGCTGCGTAGGGGACGCCCCGCACGGCGCCGTGACGACATCCGTGCCCTTCTCCATCACCCCGTCGCGGATGTCCAGGCACAGCCCGGAGGCGACGTTCACGACCTGGGCGTAGGAGCCGCTCGGCGGATGTGTCGGCGGAGGCGTCGGGGAGGGCTTCGGGCTCGGAGTGTGCGGCGGGGCCGAACTCCTCGTCGGTGACGGGGACTTCGTGGTGGGTGTCGGCGGGCTTGCCGACACCGTCGCCGTGACCGTCACGGGGGGCGGGGCCACCGGCGTGGTGATGGGGCCGGGGTCGGTCCTGTCCTGGGAGGCGGTCTCGCCCGGTGCGAGCAGGACGACCAGCAGCGGCACCAGGGCCGCGCCGAGTACCGCGGAGGTCAGCGCGAGGCGGCGGTACGGCGGCCGATTCCGTTGCCGGACACGGAAGGTGACGCCCGGCTCGCCGTCGCGTGTGACGTACGCCGTGCCCGCCCACGGCAGCAGCCCCTCGGCCAGCGCGGTGCGCGGGGAGTCGCGCAGGGCGGTCAGCTCCTCGTACGCCGTGGCGCAGTGCACGCAGCGCGCCATGTGGGCGTCCAGGTCGGGGCTGTGGCGTGGGCCGTCGGGCCGTACCGACTCCTCGATGAGCCGACGGAAGTCCCGGCAGCGCGGGTCGTCGGAGGCCGCGAGCCGGGACGTCAGACAGGCCCGGCCCAACGCCTGGAGGGCCTGTTCTGTGCCGTATGTCACGTCCTCGCGGGTGCGGTCGAGCAGTGCGGCCGTGCGCTCGTCGGGTTCCTGCTCCACCACCGCGTACCAGAGCTGTCCCTGGGTGCGGGACGGCAGGGACTGGTACGCCGCGAGCATGGGCGGGACGGGGCCGATCGGGCCTGCCGTGTTCAGGACCAGCAGCAGACCCGCGTCGAGACCGACGGACCGTTCGTCCGCGGCCCACTCCGTGGCCACCCGCACAGTGAGCAGCAGGAGGTGGTGCCGCAACGGCGCGGCGGGGTCGGTGCCGCGGGCCGTCTCGCGGGCCGCGAGCGTGAAGGCCTGCGCCGCGAGCTGCCGGGCGGTGGACTCGCTCGTCGTGCACAGCCGGGCGTAGGCGAGGACCGATGCGCGGTGGCGGGCGCGCAGTTCCTGGAGGGCCGGATACGCGGTGGCGGTGTCGGCGCGCAGCAGTTCCGTCAGCCGTGCGTCGGACGCGCCGGAGTGCGGTGCGGCTCCGGCATCCCTGCCGGTCCCGTCGGCCCGAGCCATCCACCCGCCTCCTCGTGACCCCGTGGCATGTCAAGATCCCTGACGTACCGGCCAGTTTGCGGGTGACCATAGTGGTGGAAGGCGGCCCGTGGGGAGGTCTTTCCGCCAACAACCCGGTAACCGAGAGGTTTCCGGGCATGGCTCGTCCGGCGCCCCGGGAAGGCGCCGGACGACGAGCCGTTACTGCGGGACGGTCGTCACTCCTCGACCGTCAGCGCCTTGCGCAGTCGCCCCAGCGTGCGCGACAGCAGCCGCGACACGTGCATCTGCGAGATACCGAGTTCGTCGCCGATCTCGGACTGGGTCATGTTGGCGACGAAGCGGAGGGAGAGGATCTTCCGGTCCCGGTGCGGGAGTTCGGCGATCAGCGGCTTCAACGACTCGACGTACTCGATGCCTTCGAGCCCGTGGTCCTCGTAGCCGATCCGGTCCGCGAGCGCACCCTCGCTGTCGTCCTCCTCGGGCTGGGCGTCCAGCGACGAGGCGGTGTACGCGTTCGACGCGGCCATGCCCTCGACGACCTCGTCGTGGGAGATGCCCAGGCGCTCGGCCAGTTCTCCCACCGTGGGGGCGCGGTCCAGCTGCTGGGCCAGTTCGTCACCGGCCTTGGCCAGGTCGAGGCGGAGTTCCTGCAACCGGCGCGGCACGCGCACCGACCACGAGGTGTCGCGGAAGAAGCGCTTGATCTCGCCGACGATGGTGGGCATCGCGAAGGTCGGGAACTCGACGCCGCGGCTGAGTTCGAAGCGGTCGATCGCCTTGATCAGGCCGATCGTGCCGACCTGGATGATGTCCTCCATCGGTTCGCTGCGGGAGCGGAACCGGGAGGCGGCGAACTTGACCAGGGCGAGGTTGAGTTCGACGAGCGTGTTGCGGACGTACGAGTACTCGTGCGTGCCTTCCTCGAGGGATTCCAGCCGCTCGAAGAGGGTCTTGGACAGGGCCCGTGCATCGACGGGGCCGACCTCGTCGTACGGGGGGATCTCCGGAAGTCCGGCGAGTACGTCGTCCTGCAGGGCGAGTACGTCGTCCCTGACGGCGAGTGTGTCGGTGTGATCGCCGTTACGCTCGATGGGATCCAGATGTTCCGGAGGGGGTGTCGACGTCGCCGTCCGGGTGTGCGATGCGTCGAGCCGGGGTGACATGATGTCCTCCATCGTTCTCGGCATATGGCTGCCGAAGCCAGTACGTGCACTGCGGTGTGCGGCGCCTCCAAAGCCGGCCGTGTCGGTTACGTGTCTCTACTAGCCCTACCCGCTTTCCTGAGCCGATCGCAAGTCCGTTCTGTGTGAAAATGTCCGTTTCTGGGCGGATGTTCGGCTGTCGAAGGGCGAAGGGAAGGCGTAATGTTCGAGGGCAAACGTCAGCAGCCACGACCTCGGGAGAGAGACGGCATGGACCACGGGACGGTCGGCAGCGCACAGTCGGGCCGGCTTCTGGTGGAGGTGCGGGAAGAGGGCCCCAGCGCCGTCGTGACTCCGGCGGGTGAGTTGGATCACCACACCGCCGATCTGTTGCGTGAACCACTCGAGGAATGCCTCGCCAAGGGTTTCAGTCGACTTGTCGTCGACTGTTCCCGGCTGGAGTTCTGCGACTCCACCGGGCTCAACGTGCTGCTGGGCGCCCGGCTCAAGGCCGAGGCCGCCGGGGGCGGGGTGCACCTGGCGGGCATGCAGCCCGTGGTGGCCCGCGTCTTCGAGATCACCGGAGCCGAGGCGGTCTTCACCGTCCACGATTCGGTCGAGGCAGCCCTGGTCGGTGAGGGCGAGTCCGACTGAGCGCGCCGGTCGTGCCGAACAAGGGGGTGTCCCGCCGGTCGGGCCGGGCAGGAGACATCCTGAACATGTCGGCGGCAATCATGACGGGGGTTGCACGGCGGACCGGCCGAACCGGTCACTTTCCTGCGTGCGGTGTACGGGCCGTGTGTACCCGTGTCGACCGCGTGACCCACACTGAGTATCGAACACTGAGCACACCGCGTGTTCGGAAAGCACTCTTGAAACGTGAACTGGTGAATCGGTGAGGTGAAGCGCTGATGAGCACCACCCGGCCCTACTCGCCGGGCGACCGCGGCCCGGAGCCCAGCGGCGCTTCCGGGGCGTCCGAGGGGGGCGCGTCAGGGACCGGGGCGTCCGTGTCGTCGGCGGCGCGTCAGGCCCGCAGGCTGAGCTTCGACGGCGCGAGCGGCGTCGTCCCGCTCGCCCGCGACTTCGCCCGCCAGGCGCTGTACGCGTGGGGCTGGCTGCCGGCCGCCACCGCGGACCAGCGGGCCGCCGCCGAGGACGTGCTGCTTGTCGTCTCCGAGCTGGTCACCAACGCCTGTCTGCACGCGGAAGGGCCGGACGAGCTGTGGATCGCCTGTGACAACAAGGTGATGCGCATCGAGGTCTCCGACCGCGGCGCCGGCCAGCCGGCCCCGCGCACCCCGCACCGCGCCGGCCGCCCGGGCGGCCACGGCATGTTCATCGTCCAGCGCCTGTGCCTGGACTGGGGGGTCGTGCGCACGCCCGGCGTCGCGGGCAAGACGGTGTGGGCCGAACTCGGAGCGCCCGCGTAACGCCCGCCTGGGGTTACCCGAGGTTCGAACCCCTCTTCGTACGTCACCACACGCACGCCGGATCGTCACAACTCCGGCGTGCTCCGCGTCTTCCCTCCTCAACTCCCCCGGCGTACCTTGACGGCCGATCTGATGTGCCGTCAGGAATGAGGGGACGATGTCGTACCGGAAACGAACCGCCGCGCTCGCGTCCGCCGCGGCCCTGGCCGGCTCGGCGGTGCTGCTCGCCGCCTCGACGGCCCACGCCGAGGTCGTCGACGTCAACTACCAGTGCAAGACGCCGATCGGCGACAAGAGTGCCGTATCGCCGATCGACATCAAGGGCGTCAAGAGCGGCAGCGGCTACAAGATCACCATGTCCTGGCAGAAGGGCGTCTCCTCCAGCCCCGTCGAACTCGGCAAGGGCGCGATGAACCCGAGCGCCACCATCGAACTCGGCGGCGCCGACAGCGGCACGATGAAGGTCACCGGCCCCGCCAACCAGGAAGCGATCCCCGCCGACACCCCGATCAAGATCAACGACCTGTCCGGCACCTACACCCCGAAGAAGACGGGCAAGGTCACCTTCACGGCGGGCGTACTCACCATCAAGGCCCTCGGTACGACCACCACCTGCACGCCCAGCAACGATCCCGGACCGTCCCTGACCCTCGACGTCACGGCGGCGGTCGGCGGTGGCTCGACCGGCACCCAGAGCGGCAGCGACACCGGAGCCGAGCTCCCGCAGACCGGCCCCGAGGACTCCGCGATCGCCCTCGGCACGCTCGGTGGAACGGTCCTGCTCGCGGGCGCGGCGGGCGCGCTGTGGCTGACACGCCGGAACCAGGCGGTACGCGTCCGCCGCTGACCGTGCCGGTATGCCCGCCCCTCACCCGCCGCCGCTTCTCAACGAGGCGTTGATGGAGCCGCCGATGTCGTACGCCGCCCGTGTCGTGTGCCTGTCCCTCCTCGCCCTGCTGTGCGCCGCCCCGACGGCGACCGCTGCCGACGGCTGGTCCGTCGCGCCCGCCGGCGGCGGACGCCCGTCCTTCTACGCCGAGGGCACGCCCGGAACCGCCCTGCAGGACACGGTGTCCGTGACCAACCGTGCCGGGCACCCGGTCACCGTACGGCTGCGCGGCACCGGCGTCCCGGTCACCTTCGCCGACGCCGAGGTGCGCGTGCCCGCCCGCACCCGCGCCGACATCCCGTTCACCGTGACCGTTCCCGAGGGGGCCGTGCCGGGGGACCGCGCGGGCACGATCGTCGTACGCGACGCCGACGGCCGCTCCCGGTCCGTCTCCCTGCGGCTGCGCACCGGCGGTCCGACGCTGTCCGCGCTGACCGTCGAGCATGTGGTCGTGGACGGTGACCGCATCACGTACGACCTGGTCAACCGGGGTACGACGGTCCTCGTACCGACCCTCGCCGTGCACGCCGACGGCGTCCTCGGCACCGTTCTCGACCGGTCCTCGCGCACCCTGCCGCTCCAGCTGCCGCCCGGCCACCGGGTGCGGCTCGACGAACCGTGGCCCGACCGGCCCGCCCTGGACGCGGTCGACGTCCGGCTGACGGTGACCGCGGCGGGCGGGGCGCGCGACACGGCGCAGGCGTCGGCGCGGTTCGTGCCGTGGGGCGGGGTGGCAGGGGTCGGTGCGCTGATCGTCGTAGCGGCGGCCGGGGCGGTCGTACGACGTCGAAGGCGCCGTACGACCGAGAGCGAGCCGGAACTCCGGTGGGAACAAGCCGAGTTGACGGGAGCGATGCGGTGATGACGCGGATCCCTGTGCTGATCGCGGCACTTGCGCTGCTCCTCGTGCCCCTCACGCCGGCCGCTGCCGCCGACGGGCCCACCGTGAAGCTGTCCAAGTCCCAGGCGGGAACCGGCGGTTCGGTCACCGTGACCGGCAGCGGATGGCGGGAGCGGGCGCTGCTGATGATCCTGATCTGCGGGCAGTCGGTGCCGTCCAGGGGCGTGATCGGCGGCACCAACTCCTGCGCCAACGCCGACGGCCGGGCCGTCACCACCGACGCCGAGGGCCGCTTCCGCAAGGAGCTGCCGGTCGCCGAGCCGCCGGTGCCGTGCCCGTGCGTGGTGCACGTCGCCACCGTGACCGGGGCGAAGGCGCAGGCCGACGCGATCTTCCAGGTCGCCGGGCACGCCGTCGAACCGCTGCCCGCGGAACCGGCCGGCGGCCGGCTGTCGGTGCTCAACGACACCCGGCTGGACGGCTCCAGCGGGCTGCTCACCTGGTTCGGGGCGCCCCCCGCCCGCACCCTCGTCTTCACCGTCGGCAACGTCGGCACCTCGGCGATCAAGAACCCGGTCTTCCAGGTCGGCACCTCGCACGGTGTGTTCGCGCCGCAGTGGGAGGAGCAGCAGTGGCGGGGCACCATCGAGCCCGGCCGCAAGGCACGGATCAGGCTGCCGGTGGAGCTGGCGGCCGGGGCGCACGGCGACTACACCGTCTCGCTGAAGTACGGCGGCAAGGTGCTCGCCGAGCAGCCCTGGGGCGTGGGCCGGCCGTGGGGCGTGACCCTGTTCCGGGTCCTGGTGTGCCTGGTCGTACCGGCCGCGGTCTTCCGTATCGGGATGGCCGTGGTGGACCGGGTCCGCCCGCCCCGGCCGGGCGGCACCCGCCACCGGGGCCTGCGACCGCCCGAACTCACCTTGCGCCTGCCGCGGTTGACCTCGCGCGAGCAGGCGCCCGCATCGGCTTCGACCCTGCCGTGGTTCACCCCGGACGCCGATCCGGGCACGGCCGGTCGGCTCTCCGCACCGCACGACGACAGCCCGACGAGTCCTACGACTCCCTCCAGGAAGGGAACCACGTGAGCGAGAGAAGGAGAGTCACACCGGTCGGCCGACGTGGTCGTCCTCGCGGAAGCAGAACGTCAGCGGCGGGCGTCGCCCTGATGCTCGGCGGCGCGGGTGTCCTGCTCGGCGTGGCCGCCGGGCCCGCGCAGGCCGCGGAGGTGTCGTACGCGACCGAGTGCATCCCGCCCTCGATCTCCGGGCTGCCGCCGGTCCAGGGGACGACGAAGGTGGAGATCACCGCCCCCGCGGAGGCGAAGGTCGGGGACGAGGTGGAGATCGTCTGGAAGTTCGTCCAGGCGGCGTCCAAGAACCCCGACATCCTCGACCTGGAGAAGGACACGGTCCAGCCGACCGGCACGCTGAAGGCGGCCGGCGCGCAGACGGCCGATGTCGCCATGGAGGGGCCCCGGCAGAACCCGCCGATCCCCAAGAACAGCGACATGAAGCTGTCCGACATGAAGGGCAAGCTGAAGCTGACGGCGCCGGGCGAGGTGTCCCTGACCCCGGACGCGTACAACATCAACGTCAACAAGCCGATCTCGACGGACACCAAGTGCTCCCCGAAGGAGACGGTGAAGCCGGCGGCGACCATCAAGGTGACGGACGGGGGCGGGACTTCGGGCGGTACGACGGGAGGCCTGCCGACGGTCGTCCCGACGCTGCCGACGAGCGTGCCGACCGGTCTGCCGACGGGGTCGTCGAGCCCGACGCCGACGTCGACGCCCAGCGAGAGCGAGACGGGCTCGGACTCCGGTGGGGGCGGTTCTTCGGGCACGGGCGGCGGAGGCGGCGGCCAGACCGACTTCACCGGCAAGGAGGTCCAGGTCCCGTACGAGTGCAAGACACCGATCGGCGACAAGAACGCGACCTCGCCGGTGCAGATCAACGCGAAGAAGAACGGCGGGAGTTTCGACCTCACCGTGCAGTTCAAGAAGTCGGTGATGGACAGCCCTGCCGACATCCCGAAGGACTCCGTCAAGCCGTCGATGGAGGTGGTCCTGGGCGGTGCCGACACCGGCACGGTCCATGTGGAGGGCCCCACCAACGCCGAGGACATCAAGGCGGGCGACCCGATCGAGATCCCCGACCTCACCGGCACCTACAAGCCGGGCGCGAGCGGTGAGTCGACCCTGTCGCCGGGTGTCCTGACGATCGAGGCGCTGGGCACGACCACGACGTGCACACCGGCGAAGACCGAGGTCTCACTGACCCTGGACACCACCGAACAGGAGGGTGGCGCCTCGGGCGGCGGTTCGGCGTCCGGCGGCACATCGAGCGGCACGTCTCCCGACGGCGGCCTCGCGGAGACGGGCGCGGAGGACAACGGCGGCCTGAAGGCGCTGGGGCTGGTGGCGGGGACGGTGATCCTGCTGGGCGGCGCGTTCCTCACGTTCCTGCCGCGACGGCGGGTGCGGTAGCGCCGAGTGGGCGCCTTCTCGCGAGGCGCCCACCTCAGTGTTCCGCGGCCGGTCCGTTCAGGGTTTGCCGATGTCGACGGCCCACACTCCCGTACCGTCGTAGGCCTCAGGCGTGGCGGTCAGTACCTGTCCTTCGGTCGCACCGGCAGCCGCTGCGTAGACGGCGTGCCCGTATGTCCAGTCCAGTCCGGTGGCCACAGCCTGCTCGACGGCGGCGGCGCCGGAGAAGTCGAGCGGCAGGAACTCGAGGCCGGGGAGCGCACCGATGTGCGCCGCCACCCCGGGGCGTTCCAGACTCGCTGCCACCAAGCACAACGCCGGGACGTGTGCGCGCTGGTGCGGCTCGTCGACCTCGACGACGGCCAGACCCGAGAGCAACCGGTGGCCGCGGCACAGGGCGAGGACCGCCGTATGGTCCAGGATGATCACCGGCGTTCCCCCAGCTGCCGGGCCGCAATGGCGGCGCGCCATTCCTGCGCCTCGCGTACGTCGTCCTCGGTGAAGTCCGTGCGCAGGTTGGCCTGGACGTAGGCGATCGCTCGAGCTGTACGCTCCGCTCGCTCCGTCTCCGTGGGCGTCGCGGCGACCACGCGTTCCACATAGGCACGCGTACTGAGGCCGCGTTCCTCGGCGAGGGTGCGCAGACGATCCCTTATCGACTCACTGATCTTGATGGTGGTGTCGGCCATACATGAAGAATACAACTGAATACCAGGCGGGCTGTAGCAACGCCGAAGGGCGGCCGCACCATCCGGCGCGGCCGCCCTCCGTCGGTTGTTTCAGGGCTCAGCGAACGTCGCCCATGAGCTCCTTCACCCTGTTGCGGTACATCCAGACCGCCACACCGGCGACCACGGCGAGCCCGGCCTCGAGGGCCACGATGCCCGTCTTGTTGAGGTCGACGCCGGCGATGGAGAGCAGGCCGGTCGTGGCGTCACCGGCGGTGACGGCCAGGAACCAGACGCCCATCATCTGGGAGGCGTACTTGGCGGGCGCCATCTTCGTGGTGACCGACAGGCCCACCGGGGAGAGCAGCAGCTCACCGACGGTCTGCGTGAAGTAGATCGCCACGAGCCACATCGCGGCCGCCTTGTGACCACCCTCGGCGATCGACAGCGGGGCAAGGAAGAGGAAGAAGGACGCACCGACCAGAACCAGACCCGAGGCGAACTTCACGATCGTGCTCGGCTCCTTGCCGCGCCGGTTCAGCGCGAGCCAGAACCAGGCGAAGACCGGGGCCAGGGCCATGATCAGGACCGGGTTGACCGACTGGTACCAGGAGACCGGGAACTCCCAGCCGAGGACGCTGTTGTCGGCCGACGACTCGGCGAAGATCGACAGGGTCGAGCCGCCCTGGTCGTAGATCATCCAGAAGATGGCCGCGGCGACGAAGAACCAGATGTACGCGGACATCTTCGACTGCTCGGCGCGGTCCAGCTCCTTGTCGCGCTTGATCCGGGTCAGCACCATGACCGGGATGATCACACCGAGCAGGGTCAGCGGGACCAGGATCCAGTTCAGCGTGTAGTGGCCGGAGAAGCCGACGATCGCGTAGAAGACGACGGCGATACCGGCCCAGATCGCGGCCTTGCGCAGCGTCGAGGCCCTCTCGTCGGCGGACAGCGGCTTGGGGGCGACGCTCGAGTGCGCGTCCAGGTGGCGGCTGCCGAGCAGGAACTGGGCCAGACCCAGCGCCATGCCGAGGGCGGCCAGCGCGAAGCCCAGGTGCCAGTCGACGTTCTCACCGATGGTGCCGATGATCAGCGGCGCGGCGAAGGCACCCAGGTTGATGCCCATGTAGAAGACGGTGAAGCCGCCGTCGCGGCGCGGGTCGTCCGGGCCGTCGTAGAGGTGGCCGACCATCGTGGAGATGTTGGCCTTCAGAAGACCCGAACCGATCGCGACCAGGCCGAGACCCGCGTAGAAGGTTCCGGAGGCGGGCAGCGCCAGCGTGAGGTGGCCCAGCATGATCACCGCACCGGCGACGGCCACGGTCTTGCGCGGGCCCCAGACCCGGTCACCGAACCAGCCGCCCGGCATCGCAAGCAGGTACACCAGCGACACGTACACCGAGTAGATCGCCGTGGCCGTGGCCGCGTCGAGGTGCAGGCCGCCCGGCGCGACGAGGTACAGCGGGAGCAGAGCCCTCATGCCGTAGTAGGAGAACCGCTCCCACATCTCGGTCATGAAGAGAGTGGCCAGTCCGCGGGGGTGGCCGAAGAAGGTCTTCTCGGAGCCGGGGGTGCCCGGGGAGACCGAGTCCTTCGTCAGGCTGGACGCCATGGTCGATCCTTGCTGGTCGGGACGCGTTCCAAGAGCGATACGCGCCCGGTGGGGGACGGCCGGCGCCGGCGGGTTCGGCCGGCCACCCCACGCCCCCGGGGAGTCCGCTCCGGATCACGGAGCGGTGGACGGCGCCCACCGGGATCCACGCCCCGCGCGTGGTGCGCGCAAGGCCCGGCCACAGGTCATTCCTCACACAAAAACAGACCTTCAGCGTCACTTCGCTGAAGGTCCCGGGTGATGCAGGCGTTCCATCACCATACGTCATGACACTGCCAGATATGGAAGGACTTGAGAGACGGATCACAGGTGTCGGGGGAACCGTAGACACCCATTCGAAGGTCCTTCCCGGGATCGCACCCCTCAGCCATAGGTTCGTACCAGCACACCCGAGGGTAGGAATCCGAGCCCTGCGATCGGCCTCCGGCACTTGTCAGGGGCGGACTACCATCACCTCATGACCCGAGTACTGCTCGCCGAGGACGACGCGTCCATCTCGGAGCCGCTGGCTCGCGCACTGCGCCGGGAGGGCTACGAGGTCGAGGTGCGTGAGGACGGACCCACCGCGCTCGACACGGGACTCCAGGGCGGCGTCGACCTGGTCGTGCTGGACCTGGGCCTGCCCGGTATGGACGGTCTCGAGGTGGCCCGCCGACTGCGTGCCGAAGGCCACACCGTGCCGATCCTGATCCTGACCGCACGCGCCGACGAGGTGGACACCGTCGTCGGGCTCGACGCCGGCGCCGACGACTACGTCACCAAGCCTTTCCGGCTCGCCGAGCTGCTCGCCCGCGTCCGCGCCCTGCTGCGGCGCGGCGCCGCCGAGCCCCAGCAGCCGCCCGCCACGCACGGCGTGCGCATCGACGTCGAGTCGCACCGCGCCTGGATGGGCGAGGAGGAGCTCCAGCTCACCGCCAAGGAGTTCGACCTGCTGCGGGTCCTGGTCCGGGACGCCGGGCGGGTGGTCACCCGCGACCAGCTGATGCGCGAGGTCTGGGACACCACCTGGTGGTCGTCCACCAAGACGCTCGACATGCACATCTCCTGGCTGCGCAAGAAGCTGGGCGACGACGCGGCCAACCCCCGGTACATCGCGACCGTGCGCGGTGTGGGCTTCCGTTTCGAGAAGAGCTGAGCCACGGCGTCCCCGCACATGAGGCCGAGCCACAGCTTCCCTACAAGTAAGTAAGACAAGTAAGTAAGAAAAATGCGCCGTCGACTGATCCAGTCCACGCTCGCCGTGGTCCTCGTCGTGATCGCCGTCTTCGGCGTCTCCCTCGTCGTGGTCGAGACCAAGACGATCAGCACCACCGCCCAGGAACGCGTGGAGTCCGAGGCCGTGCAGCTGGCCAGCATCGTGGACAGCCGGATCCTCGGCGCCGAGCAGATCACCTCGGAGATACTCGCCGACCAGGTCGGCGACGAACGGTACGCGGTCGTCCGTATCCCCGGCCAGAAGCCGATCGAGGTCGGCGAGAAGCCCTCGGGCGACGTCATCGAGGCCACGCGCACCGGCGAGGAGGGCGAGACGGTCACCGTCCAGGAGCCGCGCTCGGCGGTGACCCGGGAGGTCGGCCGCACGCTGATGATCATCGGGGCGGTGGCGCTGCTGGCCGTGATCGCCGCGGTACTGCTCGCCCTGCGCCAGGCCAGCCACCTCGCCTCACCGCTCACCGACCTCGCCGAAACCGCCGAACGCCTCGGCTCCGGCGACCCCCGGCCCCGCCGCAAGCGGTACGGCGTCCCCGAGCTGGACCGCGTCGCCGACGTCCTCGACGCCTCCGCCGAGCGCATCGCCCGCATGCTCACCGCCGAGCGACGGCTCGCCGCCGACGCCTCCCACCAGCTGCGCACCCCGCTCACCGCGCTGTCCATGCGCCTGGAGGAGATCACCCTCACCGACGACCCGGACACCGTGAAAGAGGAGGCGACCATCGCGCTCACGCAGGTGGAACGCCTCACGGACGTCGTCGAGCGGCTGCTGACCAACTCCCGCGACCCGCGCACCGGCTCCGCCGTCACCTTCGACCTCGACGAGGTCATCCAGCAGCAGCTCGCCGAGTGGCGCCCGGCCTACCGCAGCGCCGGCCGCGCGGTCGTCAGCTCCGGCAAACGGCACCTCCAGGCCGTGGGCACGCCGGGCGCGGTCGCGCAGGTGCTGGCGGCGCTGATCGAGAACTCCCTCATGCACGGCGGCGGCACGGTGGCGCTGCGCACCCGCGTCACCGGCAACCAGGCGGTCATCGAGGTCACCGACGAGGGTCCCGGCGTCCCGGCCGACCTGGGCGCCCGGATCTTCGAGCGGACGATCAGCGGCCGCAACTCCACGGGCATCGGCCTGGCCGTGGCCCGCGACCTGGCGGAGGCCGACGGCGGCCGCCTGGAAATGCTCCAGGCCAAGCCTCCGGTGTTCGGCCTGTTCCTGTCGCGGACAGCGGTGAAGAAGAAGGATGAGGATCGGACGGTGCGCTAAATGCCGTCGATCGGCTGCGGCACCGTTGTGGCTGGTCGCTCCCCCACTCTCGGCTTCGCTCGAGCGGGGGGACCCCCATCGCGGCGGAGCCGCATATCGACACAGCCCCGCGCCCCTTTTGGGCGCTGCTCAGCCGTCGCTCAGACGCGAGCGCGCTGCGGGGGGCGCGCCCGCTCCGTCTCCAGGAACGATTCCGCGCCGACGATCGCCTGGCGGGCCGGGAGCGCGCGGAACACCCAGGTCCGGTAGGACCAGAAGCGGAACAGTGTCGCGATGCCGATGCCGAGGAACTTGAAGATGTTGCTCTGCAGCGGGCTGTCCCAGTCGAAGCCGTATGTCGCCGTGTACAGCACGCCGTTCTCGATCACCAGGCCGACCGCGCTGAACAGCCCGAACAGCGACATCTCCTTCGTACGGCCGCTCTTGTCGCGGTCGCGGTACGTGAAGTAGCGGAAGCCGACGTAGTTGAAGGCGATCGCCACGACCGTCGCGATCACGCTGGCGCGCACCACCTGGAGGTCGGTCACATGCCGTACCAGGTTGAACACGAGGAGATTGACGAGCAGTCCCGCCCCACCCACCGCGCCGAACTTGGCGACCTCACGCACGAGCCGTTCTATGCGTTGCCGCAGCGCGCTGGGGGGCGTCGGTCGGAGCCCCGAGGAACCACGTCCCATGGTCGTGCAGGCCCCCACTCGTCGGTTTCGTCAACCCGGCCATGCTAACCACCGCCATTCTGTGATCGCCTGTGTATGGGCTCACGATTGCGAAAGAGGCCGGGAACCAGCCGGGAAACGGCGCGGAAAGAGGCGGAATCCGGCCGACCTGGCGGGACCGATACCCTGGGGGCGTGACGTTCCCGGTAGTCGGCATGGTCGGCGGGGGTCAGCTCGCTCGTATGACACACGAGGCGGGCATCCCGTTGGGCATCAAGTTCAAGCTCCTCAGTGACACCCCTCAGGATTCCGCGGCGCAGGTCGTGAGCGATGTCGTCATCGGCGACTATCGCGACCTCGACACGCTGCGCGCCTTCGCACGCGGTTGTGACGTGATCACCTTCGATCACGAGCACGTACCCACCGAGCACCTACGGGCCCTGGAGGCGGACGGCATCCCCGTGCGCCCCGGCCCGGACGCGCTCCAGCACGCCCAGGACAAGGGTGTGATGCGCGCCAAGCTCGACGCGATCGGCGTGCCCTGCCCACGGCACCGCATCGTGAGAGACCCGGCCGATGTGGCCGCTTTTGCGGCAGAGGGCGACGGCTTCCCCGTCGTCCTCAAGACCGTCCGCGGCGGCTACGACGGCAAGGGCGTGTGGGTGGTCGACTCCGTCGAGGAGGCCGAGGCCCCGTTCAAGGCCGGCGTTCCGGTCCTCGCCGAGGAGAAGGTCGACTTCGTGCGGGAACTCGCGGCGAACGTCGTCCGCTCCCCGCACGGCCAGGCGGTCGCCTACCCGGTCGTCGAGTCGCAGCAGGTCAACGGCGTGTGCGACACCGTCATAGCCCCCGCCCCCGACCTCGACGAGACCCTCGCCCTGCAGGCCGAGGAGCTGGCCCTGCGCATCGCCAAGGAACTGAACGTCGTCGGCCACCTCGCCGTCGAGCTGTTCCAGACCCGCGACGGCCGCATCCTCGTCAACGAACTGGCGATGCGCCCGCACAACTCGGGCCACTGGACTCAGGACGGGGCCATCACCTCCCAGTTCGCCAACCACGTCCGGGCCGTCCTCGACCTCCCGCTCGGCGACCCGCGCCCGCGCGCCAGGTGGACCGTCATGGTCAACGTCCTCGGCGGCGACTACCCCGACATGTACTCCGCGTACCTGCACTGCATGGCCCGCGACCCCCAGCTGAAGATCCACATGTACGGCAAGGACGTGAAGCCCGGCCGCAAGGTCGGCCACGTCAACACCTACGGCGACGACCTGGACGACGTGCTGGAGCGCGCCCGTCACGCTGCCGGCTACCTGAGAGGCACGATCACCGAATGAGCCCAGTCGTTGGCATCGTCATGGGGTCGGACTCCGACTGGCCCGTCATGGAGGCCGCCGCCAAGGCCCTCGACGAGTTCGAGATCGACTACGAGGTCGACGTCGTCTCCGCGCACCGTATGCCGCGCGAGATGGTCGCGTACGGCGAGCAGGCCGCCGACCGCGGACTGAAGGTGATCATCGCGGGCGCGGGCGGCGCCGCCCATCTGCCCGGCATGCTCGCCTCCGTCACCCCGCTGCCGGTCATCGGCGTCCCCGTGCCGCTGAAGTACCTCGACGGCATGGACTCCCTGCTGTCCATCGTGCAGATGCCGGCCGGTGTCCCGGTCGCGACCGTCTCCGTCGCCGGTGCCCGCAACGCCGGCCTGCTCGCGGCCCGTATCCTCGCCGCCCACGACGACGAACTCCTCACCCGTATGCGGGAGTTCCAGCAGGAGCTGAACGACCAGGCCACCGAGAAGGGCAAGCGTCTGCGCGCCAAGGTCGAGGGCACGGGCAACGGCTTCGGCTTCGGCAACTGACGGGAGGGTACGGCGATGACCGCGCTGGACGAAGCCCGGGAACTGCTGCGCGAGTTCCCGGTGGTCGACGGGCACAACGACCTGCCCTGGGCGCTGCGTGAGCAGGTCCGCTACGACCTCGACGCCCGGGACATCGCCGTCCCCCAGGGCGCCCACCTGCACACCGACATCCCGCGGCTGCGCGCGGGCGGGGTCGGCGCGCAGTACTGGTCGGTGTACGTCCGCTCGGACCTGCCCGATCCGGTGCCCGCGACGCTGGAACAGATCGACTGCGTACGGCAGTTGCTCGCCCGCTACCCGCGCGACCTGGCGCCCGCGCTGACGGCCGCGGACATGGAGGCGGCGCGCGCGGAAGGCCGTATCGCCTCGCTCATGGGCGCGGAGGGCGGCCACTCCATCGCCAACTCTCTCGGCGTGCTACGGCAGTTGTACGCACTCGGCGTCCGCTACCTGACGCTCACCCACAACGACAACGTGGCGTGGGCGGACTCGGCGACGGACAAGCCGGGCGTCGGCGGCCTGTCGGCCTTCGGCCGGGCGGTGGTGCGGGAGATGAACCGCGAGGGCATGCTCGTCGACCTCTCGCACGTGGCGGCGACGACCATGCGGGACGCGCTGGACGCTTCCCTGGCGCCGGTCATCTTCTCCCACTCCTCCTCGCGCGCGGTGTGCGACCACCCGCGCAACATCCCCGACGACGTGCTGGAACGGCTGCCCGGCAACGGCGGCATGGCCATGGTGACCTTCGTACCGAAGTTCGTCCTCCAGGCCGCCGTCGACTGGACCGCCGCGGCGGACGAGAACATGCGCGCGCACGGCTTCCACCACCTCGACACCACCGCCGAGGCGATGAAGGTCCACCGGGACTTCGAGGAACGCCATCCACGCCCGGTCGCCACGGTGGCGACCGTCGCCGACCACCTGGACCACATGCGCGAGGTCGCCGGCATCGACCACCTCGGCATCGGTGGCGACTACGACGGCACGGCTTTCACCCCGGACGGTCTGAACGACGTCTCCGGCTACCCGAACCTCATCGCCGAGCTCCTCGACCGCGGCTGGTCGAAGTCCGACCTGGCCAAGCTGACCTGGCAGAACGCGGTACGGGTGCTGGGCGCGGCGGAGGACGTGGCACGAGAGCTCAAGGCGAGACGCTCCCCGTCGAACGCCACGCTGGAGGACCTGGACGGATAGGACCAACGGCTCCTACGGGTGCTCGATCCGGCAGAGGCAGAACGGATGCCCCGCCGGATCGGCGTACACCCGCCAGTCCTTGGTCTCGTAGTCCTCCGCGTCCAGGACGTGGGCACCCAGCCCCAGCACCCGCTTCTCGACCAGGTCGACCTGCTCCCAGGTGGACCCGGCGTCCAGGTCGAGATGGAACTGCTGCGCGTTCCGGTCGGCGCGCGGCCACTCCGGCGGGGTGTGGCCCTCCGACCGCTGGAAGGCGAGCCGCGGGCCGCCGGGGACCTGGAGCACCACCCAGTCGTGATCCTCGTCGTCGGGGGTGCCGCCGATGATCTCGGCGTAGAAGCGGGCGAGCGCGCGCGGGTCGGGGCAGTCGAGGATGACGGAATGCACACGTGCCACGGGCGCCATGGCACTCACCTCCGGACTCAGCAGACGCAGGGACAGAACGGGTGCCCCGCTTGACCGGCATCAACCCGCTCCGGTACCGGGGGAAGCGGCCGTGCGGCAGCGGCGCCTGGTGCAGAATGCGGGAAGACGCCGGTTCGGCCGACTGAGCCTCGGCCGAACCGGCGTCGCCCTGCGTTGCGCTATGCGGTCGGGCGGCCCATCGCCCGGTACGTCCAGCCGGCCCGCCGCCACAGCTCCGGGTCGAGGGCGCCTCGCCCGTCCAGGATCACGCGGGCCTTGACGGCCTCGCCCAGCGCCGCCGGGTCCAGCTCGCGGAACTCCTGCCACTCCGTCAGGTGCAGTACGACGTCCGCGCCGCGCACCGCCTCCTGCGCGGAGTCGGCATAGCCCAGCGTCGGGAAGATCCGGCGGGCGTTGTCCATGCCCTTCGGGTCGTACACCGTCACCTGCCCGCCCTGCAGATGGATCTGCCCGGCCACATTGAGCGCGGGCGAGTCCCGTACGTCGTCGGAGTCCGGCTTGAACGTCGCGCCGAGCACCGCGACCCGCTTGCCCAGGAAGGGGCCGCCGCCCAGCGCCTGCCGGGCCAGCTCCACCATCTGGCCACGCTGGCGCATGTTGATCGAGTCGATCTCGCGCAGGAACGTCAGCGCCTGGTCGGCGCCCAGCTCACCGGCGCGCGCCATGAACGCCCGGATGTCCTTCGGCAGACAGCCGCCGCCGAAGCCGATCCCGGCCCGCAGGAACTTCTTCCCGATCCGGTCGTCGTACCCGATCGCCTCGGCGAGCTTGGCGACATCGCCGCCGGCGGCCTCGCACACCTCCGCCATGGCGTTGATGAACGAGATCTTCGTGGCGAGGAAGGAGTTCGCGGAGGTCTTCACCAGCTCGGCGGTCGGGAAGTCGGTGACGACGAAGGGCGAGCCCTCGGCGACCGGCGTGGCGTACACCTCCCGCAGCAGCTTCTCGGCCCGGTCACTGACCACGCCGACCACGATCCGGTCCGGGTGCAGCGTGTCCTGCACGGCGAAGCCCTCGCGCAGGAACTCCGGGTTCCAGGCCAGCTCGGCGTCCGCACCGGCCGGCGCGTGCTCGGCGAGGTAGGCGGCGAGGCGGCCGGCGGAGCCCACGGGCACGGTCGACTTGCCGACGACCAGGGCCGGACCCGTCAGATGCGGGGCCAGAGAGGCGAACGCGGCGTCGACGTACGACATGTCGGCGGCGTACTCGCCGTGCTTCTGCGGAGTGTTCACACACACGAAGTGCACATCGCCGAACGCGGCGACCTCCGCGTAGTCCGTGGTGAACCGCAGCCGCCCGCTGGACCCCTCGATCCCCGCGACGTGCTTGCGCAACAGCTCCTCAAGACCCGGCTCGTACATCGGGACCTCACCGCGCCGGAGCATCTCGATCTTCTCGGGCACGACGTCCAGGCCGAGCACCTCGAAGCCGAGTTCGGCCATGGCCGCGGCATGCGTGGCGCCGAGATAACCGGTACCGATCACGGTGATCTTGAGGGCCATGGGTGCTCCAGGGGTCAACGGCAGGGCAGTGCGCGCCCGAGCATAGCCGGGGCATGGGAACGCGCTTCACCGGGCAACTTTCCCGCTGTCGCCAAGCTCACGTATCACTCGAGTGGGCGACCCCATAAAATTTGGGTTACTTAACGGTAGTTAGCGCCACCATCGCAGCGTTTTGGAGCGTGAGAAACCTTGGCCGGATCGGCTGACTTCGACCTGTACCGCCCGTCCGAGGAGCACGACATGCTCCGTGACGCCGTCCGCTCGCTGGCCGAGGCGAAGATCGCGCCGTTCGCCGCCGCGGTGGACGAGGAGGCCCGCTTCCCGCAGGAGGCGCTCGACGCCCTGGTCGCGAACGACCTGCACGCCGTGCACGTACCCGAGGAGTACGGCGGCGCGGGCGCCGACGCGCTGGCCACGGTGATAGTCATCGAGGAGGTGGCCCGCGTGTGCGCGAGCTCCTCCCTCATCCCCGCCGTGAACAAGCTCGGCTCCCTGCCCGTGATCCTCTCCGGCTCCGAGGAGCTGAAGAAGAAGTACATGACCTCGCTCGCCAAGGGCGACGCGATGTTCTCGTACTGCCTCTCCGAGCCCGACGCCGGCTCCGACGCCGCCGGCATGAAGACGAAGGCGGTCCGCGACGGCGACCACTACGTTCTCAACGGCGTGAAGCGCTGGATCACCAACGCGGGCGTGAGCGAGTACTACACCGTCATGGCGGTCACGGACCCGTCCAAGCGCTCCAAGGGCATCTCGGCCTTCGTCGTCGAGAAGTCCGACGAGGGCGTCTCCTTCGGCGCCCCCGAGAAGAAGCTCGGTATCAAGGGCTCCCCGACCCGCGAGGTCTACCTCGACAACGTCCGCATCCCCGCGGACCGCATGATCGGCGAGGAGGGCACCGGCTTCGCGACGGCGATGAAGACCCTCGACCACACCCGCATCACCATCGCCGCCCAGGCCCTCGGTATCGCCCAGGGCGCCCTCGACTACGCCAAGGGCTACGTGCAGGAGCGCAAGCAGTTCGGCAAGCCGATCGCGGACTTCCAGGGCATCCAGTTCATGCTCGCCGACATGGCCATGAAGATCGAGGCCGCCCGCCAGCTGACGTACGCGGCGGCCGCCAAGTCGGAGCGGGGCGACAGCGACCTCACCTTCCAGGGTGCCGCCGCCAAGTGCTTCGCCTCCGACGTGGCGATGGAGGTCACCACGGACGCCGTCCAGCTGCTCGGCGGCTATGGCTACACGCGTGACTATCCGGTGGAGCGCATGATGCGCGATGCGAAGATTACTCAGATATATGAGGGTACGAACCAGGTTCAGCGGATTGTGATGGCGCGGAACCTGCCGTAGTCGTGCCGTAGACATTCGGCATTCGGCGTACGACAACAAGCCCCCGGAGCGGATCCGGGGGCTTTTGCCGCTTTGGCGGCATGGCATTCGTGGTGGATTGTGGGCGTCCGCCGGATGGCGCGGCGCCTCGGCAAGGCGTACCACGGAAGGGCGAGGGGTCCGACCCCGGACTCCACTCACCCCAGGAGGAGCCATGACCGGAACCATGCCCGCAATGAGCAAGCAGATGCAGGACTGCGTCGACGCGTGCATGTCCTGCCACAGCATCTGCGAGGAGACCATGAACTCCGTCATGCAGATGGGCGGCCAGGCTCAGATGCAGATCATGCGGGCGCTCATGGACTGCGCCGAGACGACCCGCATGTGCGCGGACATGATGATGCGCCGCTCGCCGATGTCGGCAGACATGTGCGCCATGTGTGCCAAGGCGTGCGACCTGTGTGCCGAGGCGTGTATGTCCATGCCGGACGACCCGCAGATGATGCGGTGCGCCGAGGCGTGTCGTCGCTGTGCCGAGATGTGCCGCACGATGGCGGGCGCCACGATGTGAAACCCGGCCGCCGTCAAGGGCTCCGTGGCCCTTGGCGGCGGGCCTCAGAACAGCGGCGCGAGCGCCCGTTCCAGGTCGGCCGGTGTGCGGAAGTGGACCGTCTGCATGCCCAGCGCGGCCGCGGCCGTCACGTTCTCCAGCGTGTCGTCCACGAAGAGGCACCGGTCGAGCGGGGCGCCCGCCCGCCCGGCCGCCAGCCGGAAGATACGCGGGTCCGGTTTGGCGAGGCCGACGCGGGCGCTGCTGACGAGGTCGTCGGCGAGGCCGGACAGACCGAGGGACGCGAGATCGGCCTCCAGGGTCACCGAGGCGTTGCTGAGCAGGACGAGTGGGACGTGCTCCCGCGCCCGGCGCAGCAGCGCCACCACCGTCTCGTCGGCGTGGAACGGCGCGTCCGCAAGGGCGTTGCCCAGCTCGTAGGCGACGGGCTCGGGCACCAGCCCGGCGAGGCCCGCGACGATCGAGTGGACCCACTCCTGCGGGGTGATCCGTCCCAGCATCAGTGGCAGATCGGTCTCGGGCGCGAACGCCACCTTCATCGTGGTGCCCTCGGCCAGCCCCGCCGCCCGCTCCAGGGCGGTCACCCGGGAGGGGTCGTAGAACCGGATCACGTTGTCGACGTCACAGAGCACCACGTCGAAGGGCAGTCCGCCGCCGGCGTCAGTCACCCGACACCGTGACCTTCTCGTCGTTGTTCAGCTGCTCGACCAGCGTCTTGACCTTGGCCTCGTCCCAGACGAGGTTGCCGCCCGACGAGCCGGAGATCGGCATGTTCATGGACGTGCCGTCGCCGCCGCTGACGCCCTTCATCGCCCAGAACATGTCGGCCAGGTCGAACAGGCCCATGTCCTTGTCGACGATGAGGGAGTCCAGGCCCGCGCCCATGGTCGGGTACAGCTTGAAGGGGTTCAGGACCGTGCCCGGGGTGGCCACCTGGTTGGCGAGGGCGGAGAGGAACTTCTGCTGGTTCTTCGTCCGGTCCAGGTCGGAGCCGGCCAGCGCGTACCGGGTGCGGACGAAGGCGAGGGCCTGCTCGCCGTTGAGGGTCTGCTTGCCCGCCTCGAAGTCGGCACCGGACTTCGTGTCCTTCATGCCGCCCTTGGGGATCTCGATCTCCACGCCGCCGACCGCGTCCACGATGTTCGCGAAGCCGGCGAAGCCGATCTCGACGTAGTGGTCGATGTACAGGCCGGTGTTGGCCTCCACGGTGCGGACCAGCAGCTCCGGCCCGTCCTCGGCGTACGCGGCGTTCAGCTTCACATGCCGGCCCGTGCCCTGGTACGTCTTGCCGGACTCGGAGCCCACGAACGTCGGTATCTCCACGTCCGAGTCGCGCGGCAGCGAGATCAGCGTCGGCCCGTTGTCACCGGTGTGCAGGATCATCATCGAGTCCGTGCGCTTGCCCTCCGAGGACCCGGTGTGCAGCCTCTTCCTGTCCTCGGCGGACATGCCCTCACGGCTGTCGGAGCCGACGATGAGGTAGTTGGTTCCCTCGCCCTTCTCCGGCCGGTCGATGACCTTCGACAGGTCGACGTCACGGTTGAGCTTGGAGTCGGCCCAGAAGTACGTGCCGACGAGTGTCACGACGAGCACGGTCACCACGGTGATCGACGTCACCTTGATCCGGCGCCGCCAGTTCGGCGCGGGGCGCGGCTCGTACATTCCTCCGCCGTCGCCGGGGCCCCCGGGGCTGCCGTAGACCTGGCCGGTGTTGTAACCGCTGTCGTACGCGTCGTATCCCTGTCCGTCGACGTACGACGGCTGCTGCGGAACGCCGTACGGCGGTGCCGCCTGGCCCCCGCCGGGCGGTGCCGCCGGGCCGCGCCGCACCTGGCGCATCACACGGGCGCCTTCAGGCTGCGCGCCTGAGCTGCCGCGCCCGTACCGGGTGCCGCGGTTGTCGTCGGACCATCCCTGGGGCCAATCATTCATGCGCCCCAGTGTGCAGGTCGGGGCTGTGTCCGTTACAAGGTTCGGCGGGAAATCACAGCGCGGCTGTTGCGAAGCCGACACAAAATCACCGGAAGTCGCTTCGGCATAAGGTGGAGGCCATGACAGACCAGGCCAGCGCCCCGGAGCAGGAGACACCCAGCACTCCGGACATACCGGGCAAGCTCACCTCTGCTTCCCGGACCACCCTCAGCCACATCATGACCCACAACGACACCAACCTGTTGGGCACGGTGCACGGCGGTGTGATCATGAAGCTCGTCGACGACGCGGCCGGAGCGGTGGCCGGCCGGCACAGCGGCGGTCCCGCCGTCACGGCCTCCATGGACGAGATGGCGTTCCTGGAGCCGGTCCGCGTGGGCGACCTGGTCCATGTGAAGGCGCAGGTCAACTGGACCGGCCGTACCTCGATGGAGGTGGGGGTGCGGGTCCTGGCCGAGCGGTGGAACGAGTCCGCCCCGCCCACCCAGGTCGGCTCGGCCTACCTCGTCTTCGCTGCGGTCGACGCCGACGGCAAGCCCCGTGCGGTCCCGCCGGTGATCCCGGAGTCGGAGAAGGACAAGCGCCGCTACCAGGAGGCGCAGATCCGGCGCACGCACCGCCTGGCCCGGCGCCGGGCCATCATGGAGCTGCGGGAGAAGCGGGCGGCCGAAGGCTTCGAGGACTGACGCGGCCTTACGGGCACCGTACCTCGTCCCCCCGCACCACCCCGGCCTCGCCCTGCCGGACATCCGTCGCCTTGACCTTCCGTACCTCCCGGAAGTCCGTCCCGACGATCACCTTGAGCGTTGGCCCCTGCCCCTTGACCGCCCGCAGCCGGCTCCCGGGCAGGGCCGCCGCGAGCGACTTGGCGGAACGGTCCCATCGGGGGTCGTAGGTGATGACGGTCCGCGCCGCCGACTGATTCCTCGCGTTTTTCGGCTGCCGCGTCGTGAGGAAGCCGGCCCGCACCAGCGCCGTGTCGACGCGTTGGCCCAGCCCGGCCGTCCTCGTGCCGTTCTCCACCTGGACGCGGATCTGCTGCGGGGCCACGTCCACCAGTACCGCCGTGTCCTTCGGCCGCCCGGCCGCCAGTGGCTTGTCGTCGCGCAGTGCCTGGAAGAGCCGCCGGGACTTGACCGGGTCCCACTTCAGCGTCGAACCGATGCCCTTCACGGCGTACCCCATCTGCCCGATCGGGACGGTCGTGAACTCGGACGACGAGGGGGAGAAGTTCCGCATCGCCCGCCCGAGGTCCAGCAGTTCGTGCGCGCCGAACTCCTTGTCCGCCCGCACCGAGCCCAGCACCGCCCGGGTCACGTCGCGGAACTTCATCGGGTTCAGCAGCACCCCGGAGGAGGTCGCCTGGTCGATCAGCGCGGCCAGGAAGCGCTGTTGCCGTTGCATCCGCCCGAGGTCGGACGCCCCGTCGACATACCGGGCGCGCACGTACTGCAGGGCCCGCCCGCCGGTCAGCCGGTGGTTCCCGGCCCGCAGGTTCAGGCCGGTGTGCGTGTCCTTCAGCGGCCGGGCGGTGCAGATCTTCACGCCGCCGAGCACGTCCACCGTCTTCATGAAGCTGGTGAAGTCGACCTCGAGGTAGTGGTCGATCTTCACCCGGGTCATGTGCTCGACCGTGCGCACGGTCAGCTGCGGCCCGCCCTCCGCGTACGCCGCGTTCAGCTTGACCGGGTGCGCCTTGTGCCGCTCACCGGTGGTGCGGTCGGTGTGCGCGGGCACCTCGGCGTAGGAGTCCCGCGGCAGGCTCACGACGCTGGCCCGCTCCCGGTCCTCCGAGATGTGCACGATCATGATCGTGTCGGTGCAGTGGCAGGGGGCTCCGCCGAGCCGGTACCGGCGCCGCTCGGCCTCGGAGATCTTGTCCCGGCCGTCGGTGCCGACCACCAGCACGTTCATGCCGTGACCGGCCCGCGGGCGGTTCTTCATGTCCTTGAAGGGATCGACCCGGGCGATGTCCGCGTCCAGGCTCGAGACCACCGCGTGCCCGATCCCGGCCGAGGCGAGGATCACCACGGACAGCGTGGTCACCGCCCGCATGGCCCAACGCGGCTTCCTCCGCCGTACGGGCGTCCGCACGGTGCGGCGCGACTCCGGCCGGCGCTGCGGCCGGACCGGGTACGGACGAGGCGGCGTTGCGGGCATGAGGGCACCTCCGCTGAAGCGGGAGCGGCGTAAATGGGATCATGAGCACCGTAGGCCCATACGATCTGTGGCCCGGTGCACCGACCCGGGCGGGGCGGCTCGCTGTCCCCCGTTCGCGGTAACGTGAGGCCCCTATGAACGCCAATCCCGACGTGCAGCTTCCCGCCGTGTCCGTCATCATGCCCGTCCTCAACGAGGAGCGGCATCTGCGCGGCGCAGTCCACGCGATCCTCGCCCAGGAGTACGCCGGCGAGACGGAGGTCGTGATCGCCCTCGGTCCGTCCACGGACCGCACGGACGAGATCGCCGCCGAGCTGGTGCGCGAGGACCCGCGGGTCCATACGGTCCCCAACCCCACGGGCCGCACCCCCGCGGCGCTGAACGCAGCGATCAAGGCCTCCCGGCATCCGATCGTGGTCCGCGTCGACGGCCACGGCATGCTCTCGCCGAACTACATCGCGACCGCGGTACGGCTCCTGGAGGAGACCGGCGCGCAGAATGTCGGCGGCATCATGCACGCCGAGGGAGAGAACGACTGGGAGCACGCGGTCGCGGCGGCCATGACCTCACGGATCGGCGTCGGCAACGCGGCCTTCCACACGGGCGGGGAGGCCGGCCCTGCGGAGACGGTCTACCTCGGCGTCTTCCGGCGCGAGGCGCTGGAGCAGCAGGGCGGATACAACGAGGAGTTCATCCGCGCCCAGGACTGGGAGCTGAACTTCCGCATCCGTGAGGCGGGCGGCCTGATCTGGTTCTCGCCGGAGCTGAAGGTGTCGTACCGGCCGCGGCCGAGCGTGCGGGCGCTGGCCAAGCAGTACAAGGACTACGGCCGTTGGCGGCACGTCGTCGCCCGCTACCACTCCGGCTCCATCAACCTGCGCTACCTCGCCCCGCCGACGGCGGTGTGCGCGATCGCGGCGGGCCTCGTGGTGGGCGCCCTGCTGACGCACTGGGGCTTCCTGATCCCCGGCGGCTATCTCGCGGCGATAGCGGCCGGTTCGATCCCCGCGGGCAAGGGGCTGTCGCTGAAGGCCCGCCTGCAGATCCCCGTCGCCCTCGCCACGATGCACATGTCGTGGGGGTGGGGGTTCCTGACCAGCCCGAAGGCGCTGGCGCGCAAGGTGATCGCGTCGCGGCGGCCCGCAGTCGTCGGTGAGAGCTGAGCGCTGAGGCGCTCGCGGCAGCGGCAACAGGGCCTCCTCGGCGCAGGGGCAGACTGCTCATCCCCGAGCGGTTCAGGAGGCCCTGCTCTCACCGGTTCTCGTCAGCCGCAGTGGTCGTCGTAGTCGACCTGGACGTGGCTGTGCGCCCCTGCTTCGCCGCCCCAGTCGACGCAGGAGTTCCTGGCGGAGACGTAGACAGGGCCGGCGTAGTACTTGTAGATGCCCGCGTCCATTTCGTTGGACTTCCACACGGTGTCGTTTCTGGAGAGCCGCAGTCGGGCGTCCAGGTACATCGAGGTGCCCGGGAAGTCGCTGACGGTCACGACGCAGTTGTAGCCGGTGGAGCTGTTGTACGTCAGGAACGTGTGGCCGTCGTAGGTGTCCATGGAGTCGATCACGCCGTAGCCGGACCCACAGGCGCCGTTGCAGGAGACGGCCGAGGCGGTGCCGGTGGCGGCGATCGTTCCGGCGACGGTCAGACCGAGAACGGTCGCCGCCGAGCCAAGTCGCTTTGTGTTGAGCATGGTTGAGTCTTCATCAGGTCAGTTACGGAACCGGATGTGGTCATTACGGTGGGATGTCGTGTACCCAACTCATAAAGGCGTGACCCGTATCACCGTGGCGCCGCTCGCGAGGTTGACCCGCTTGCCGCCGAGCTTGATCGAGTCGTCGGCCCAGCCGGAGTTGTAGTACGTCTGGCAGGTGAACAGCGGGCCCATGGCGCAGTACAGGGACACCGCGTTGTTGCCGACGACCTGGTTCCGGCGCCGACGAGGGCCGCTCACCGGCGCGGTGCTTCGGACGATTCGACGTGGATGCTCGGTCGTGCCGGGCAGAGGCCGCTAAGCGGAACAGTCCGGGGGTGGAGCTCTCACCCCCGGACCGTCGTCAGCCTCGCTTCGCCATCAGCTCGTTCGCCTTGGCGATGGCCGCCTTCCAGGTGTCACGGTCCGCGGACAGAGCCGTGGCGTTCTGCTCGATGAGCTTGTTCTGGTACTCGGCCTCGACGCCCGAGCGGACACGGACGTAGTCCACCCGCTGCTTGCACCGCACGTCGGTGGAAGCGACGGTGATCTCCCGTGGCTTCGGGGTGCCCGCGGAGTCGCTGTCCTGGCTTCCGTCTCCCCCCTCGCCCTCGGTCCACGCCGGATCGCCGGCGGCTGCCAGTGGGTCCGCGTAGTGGTAGCCCGACTCCTTCATGCAGTCGGCCCAGCGCTTGTTGAGGCTGCTGACCCGGGGGTCGTTGCTCGCCTGCTGCGAAGCCTGGAGGTTCACCTTGTTGAAGGTGGCGTCGAGGCGGGTGGTGTCACCCAGGCCCACCTTGCGGCGGGTCTCGCCGAGGCAACCGCCCTCGGGGACGTCCTTGCCGTTCACCGACGAAGGACCCTCGCCCCGGTAGAGCGTGGCCGCGGCGGGCGAGACGTTCTCGTAGTGCGAGCGGGACTTCGCCGTGGCCGCCTCGGCCTGACGGGCCGTCATCCCCTTGGGCAGCGGAGGATGGTAGCCGTAGACGGCCACCGAGTCGGTCTCGGCCACCGCGTCGACGCTGTCCCCACCCGGATGTCCGGCGGTGAGCGGCAACGCGTTGCCATCGCACGGGCGTTGGTGAACCGACCGTCGCTGCTGCTGTGCGACGAGCCGACCGGAAACCTCGACACGACCACCGCGCAGCAGATCCTCGGACTGCTCGACGAACTCCACGAGGACGGCATCACCCTGATCGTCATCACCCACGATCCCGAGGTGGCCGCCCGGGGCAGGCGCACCCTGACCATCCGGGACGGCCTGTTGCACGAACGGATACCGGCATGAGGCGCCCCGCCCGCTCCGCGCTCTCGAGGCTCCGTCGGAAGCGCGCGGCCGCGGTCCGTGCTTCGCGGCTCTCCCCACGCGACCTGCTGGCCGAGGCGACAGCCGGGATGCTTCAGCGCCCCGGCCGCTCGGCCCTGACCGCGCTCGGTACCGTCCTGGGCGTGGGCACCTTCGTCGCCGTGCTGGGCCTGACCTCCACCACCTCCCAGCAGATCGACGAGCGTTTCAACGCACTGACCGCGACCGAGGTGACGATCGAGGACACCGGCGGTGAGCAGCCGGAGTACGTGCAGAACGCCTTCCCGGCCGACGCAGACGCCCCCATCGAGCGGCTGAACGGGGTGCGCGATGCCGGCGTCTACTGGTCGGTGCGGCTGCCGGAGGGGCGGGGGGTACGATCCGCGCCCGTCGGCGAGGCCGGCGAGGAGACCCAGAGTCAGATCGTCGCGGCGTCACCCGGCGTCCTGGCCGCCGCAGGACCGCACCTCCAACAGGGCAGGATCTTCGACGCGTACCACGACCGGGAAGCGCAGCAGATCGCCGTGGTTGGTTCCGGCATGGCGGCCCGGCTCGGCATCACCACCCTGGAGACGGCCCCCGCGATCTTCATCGGCGGAGATGCCTTCACGGTGATCGGCATCATCGAGGAGGTGGACCGGAAGTCGGACGTGCTGCTCTCCGTCGTGGTCCCGCGCACCACCGCCGAGCGTGTCTGGGGCGGGCCCACGAGCGGCAGCCGCGCCAAGATGCTGATCTCCACGGAGCTCGGCGCCGCCCAGCAGGTCGCCGGCGAGGCGGCCCTCGCACTCGATCCCGCACACCCCGACTACTTCCAGGCCGTTCCGCCACCCGACCCCAGGGCTCTCAGGACGGCGGTCACGTCGGACCTCGACCAGCTCTTTCTGCTCCTTGCGGCCATCTGTCTGCTGATCGGCGCGGTGGGCATCGCCAACACCACTCTGGTGGCCGTGCTCGAACGCACCGGAGAGATCGGCCTGCGCCGCGCACTGGGCGCCCGCGGTCGCCACATCACCCTCCAGTTCCTGGCCGAGTCGGGAGCACTGGGCACCCTCGGCGGACTGGTCGGCACCAGCCTCGGCACCTTCGCCGTCATCGGAACCGCGATAGCGCGCGAATGGACCCCGGTCATTCATCCCGCCACCGTCGTGGCGGCCCCCGCCGTCGGCCTGCTGACCGGGGTTGTCGCCGGGCTCTATCCGGCCTGGCGGGCCAGCCGTATCCAGCCGGTGGAAGCGCTGCGGCGCTAGGTCCGAGCCGGAGCGCCGGTGGACAGAGCTGGACAGAGCGGAGCCCCGACGTGTCACGTCGGGGCTCCGCTCCGGTGGCGCGGGGTCAGCTCCTGCCGTCCCACCGGTAGACGCATGGGACGTCCCTGCAGTCAGTCTTGCCGTTCGCGCCTTCCGGCAGGTCGCCCGCCTCTGTCTTCGGCTGTTCGTACGCGGTGTCCTGGCGCCAGTCCGCACCGATGACGAGGGTGATGCCCTCCGCCTTGTCGTCGGCCCGGCCTGCCGTCTGCGGCAGGCCGAGCGCCGTGGCGACCGACAGGGTGTCCTCCTTGCCCTGCTCGCCCGCACTCTTGGGGTACTTGACCACCGTGTCCTTGCGCGGATCCGCGCTCTGCGAGGCGGTGGCCTGGGTGACCTGCTTGTTTCCGCGTCACCCCGCGATCGCGAGGTTGTGCAGGCGGGCGATGCCGAGCATGGCGTGGTGGACGCCGTCGCCTTTGAGGCGGCAGTCGCGGAGGATCTTCCAGTTCTTCATGCGGGCAAAGGTGTGCTCGACGCGGGCGCGGACCTTGCGGTGGGAGGCGTTGTGTTCCTCTTTCCAGGCCGGGAGTTCGGCCTGCCCTTTCTCGCGGCGGTGCGGAATGACCAGACCGGTGCCGCGGTAACCGCCGTCGGCGATCACGGTCGTGTTGCCGACGGCCTCCTTCGCGCCGGACAGTTCCCACGCCTTGCAGTCGTTGCGGTTGCCCGGCAGCGGCCGGCCGACGGCGACGACAAGCCGGGCGTCGGCGTCGATGACGACCTGGTGATTGGTGGAGTACCTGTAGTTTTTCGACTGCTCAGCGATGGTGTGATCGCGGGTGGGCGCCAGGGTGCCGTCCACGATCAGCACGGTGTCCTTGCGGAACCGCTTGCGGGGCTGGAGCGCGAGCGACGGCCCGAGGTGGTCGACGATGCGGTCCGCGGCCGACTTCGACACCCCGAACAACGGCGCGAGCTGTCGCAGGGTCAGGTTGGTGCGCCAGTACGCCGCGACCAGCAGGACCGGTCCTCCAGCGGCAGGCTCCACGGCCTGCCCTTGCGCACCGGGTCCGCGCCTTCACGCCGAAGCGCGGTGATCAACTTGCCGAACTGTCGCGGGCTCAGCCCGGTGAAGGGGGCTGTCCAGGACGGCTCCGACGCCGTGATCACTCCAGACACGACAAGATCATCTCACCCGTGACCAGCAGTTACGGGATAGCCCTTAATGGTCTGTTTCAGATTGAATCTTCTGCATAAATATCACAATGGAGTGTTCCAGGGTTAAATAGCTGCCTTTAGAGGTTGTCTCACGTGGTGATGGGGTGGGCTGCGGCATGATTGCCGCTTGTGGGTGTCGATCTGTCGCAGCGGCTGGTTCCTGACGGCTTGTGGGAACTGGTCGCCCCGTTGCTGCCTCCGTTCAACTCCCGTCCGCAGGGCGGCGGGACCGCCCCGTGTGACCAGCGGGCCGTGTTCACGGCGGTCGTGTACGTGCTGACCAGCGGATGCGCCTGGCGGCATCTGCCGGAGACGTTCGGGGTGTCTCCCGCAACGGCGCACCGCCGGTTCACCGCGTGGACCCGGGCGGGGCTGTGGCGTCGGCTCCACAGGGCGGTCCTGGACGAACTCGGTGCGCGGGGCGAACCGGACTGGGCCTCGGCGATCGTCGACGCCGCCTCGGTCCGGGCTGAAAGGGGGGCACGCTGACCGGGCCGAACCCGGTCGATCGCGGCAAGAAGGGCAGCAAACTGCACGTGCTGTCCGAGGCCCAGGGCATCCCGCTCGCCGTCGCGGTGTCCGGCGCGAACACCCACGACAGCCTGGCCCTCAAGCCGCTGATCCGCGGCATACCCGCCGTCCGCTCCCGACGCGTGCCTATTAGGCGTACTTCTCCGCCGAACATCTCGCCTGGCTGCGCGAGCGCGGACTCGTCCCACGCATCGCACGTTCCGGGATCGAATCGAGCGAGCGGCTCGGCCGACACCGCTGGAAGATCGAGCGGTCGATCGCCTGGCTGTTCGGCTACCGCCGGCTCACCGTCCGGTACGAGCGAAAGGGCTCCCACTTCCTCGCCTCGCAGCCGCCCTCACCTGCTACAAGAAGCTCGCAAAACTCACCACATGAGACAGCCTCTTAGGCTACCCGTATTTCGTTGCCGCCGAAATCTGGGCATGATGCGCGAGCGCACCTCCGAGTCATTGACTTCGATCGCTGCGGGTCGGTAGTGTGTGATCTTGCAAATGGACATGCGCGTACACAACAACGGAGACATTCAGTGAAGATAAAGAGAGCCATCGTCGCCGGCGCTGCATTTCTGACAACTTTCCTAGGGGCGGCGCAGGGTGCCGCGTTCGCCGACACTCATAACTCGTCGGATACGTACGGGACTACCGGTCGGTGCGCCTACAGTCACATATGCCTCTACTATAACTCGGGCCAGTCCGGGGCCAAGTTTAGCCGCTATTTCAACGCCAGTAGCGCCCAAGTAACGCTCGCAATACCGGATCTCGCCGGCTACTACTTCGACTCTTCCGGTGCCGGTGCGGGACAGACGGTGAAGAATAACGCCGCATCGGGGGAGATCTACGGCAGCCATTGTTCCATGTGGGTCTATTACAACAGCAACTATGGCGGAAATATTGACTATTTTGGCGATACTTCCTATGGGCAGCTCTGGTACACGTACAACGAAAACGCCTCCTTGAAGGCAGGCTGCCCGTAAACTATGCGCCAGCCCTGACTGATTGCCTCAGCCAGGGCTGGCAAGCTGTTTAGTACAACCCGCGGTTCGCTACGGACTGTCGAGCGATCGAAGAATCGATGGATCATGCGATACGTCAAGAATATCTTCACCACGGCATGCGCCGCAGCCACCCTGCTGGCGCTTTCCTCTTGTGCCGCTTCCGGGGACAGTCCTGACCATGATCCCCAAGGATCAGCGCCTACGGGGCACGCGCAGCGGCCGCCGCATGGCGGGCACGCGCAGCCATCCCTCGACGTTGAGGCTAATCCGCTCCCATTGCCCGTGCAGAAGTATCTTCTGACGCCGAGTAAAATATCGGAAATCAGGCCTGCGACCACCATTCTAGTAAATGCATGCTTGCGACAGCGAAACGTTCCGCCAATAAAACAGACGACGAGTGCAGCAAGCCATCAAAGCTATCCCGACCCCTATGAGGTCGGGCGGCGCTATGGGCCGATCGTCAAAGCCGATATTTTGACTTACGGCTATCACCTCCCTCCTGCATGGTTCGGCGGTACAACTGCGCCTCCAAAAATTTCAGCTCAGCAGGAGGCTGCCATGAACGGCCCGTCGGGTTGCCTTGCCGTTGCCCGGAGAGAGCTCATCGGCAACCGCTCTCTGGACTCCCCGGTCGCACGGCAAATCAGCAGTAAAAGCTTCATGGAGTCTCTGAAGGATCCCAAGGTGAAGGCGGTCACCGCGGACTGGTCGGCTTGCATGGCCAAGAAGGGATATTCATACACGGGTCCACTGCAGGCGCTTTCGAAGGCCGATCTGAGGTCGTCGAAGCCGAGCGCGAGAGAACTGCGCATCGCGGCCGCCGATTATTCCTGTAAAGCATCCACCAATTTGATCTCCACGTGGCAGAAAGTTGAGATCAAGATTCAGAACAAGGAAATAGCGAAGCATCTGTCGGTCCTGGAGAAGGCGAACGCGCAGAGGGCCCAGATCATGGCGGAAGCGGACAAGATCATCGATCAGGGTGGATGACAGCGCCGTGACACTGATGGTGATGTTAGCCTCGATCTTGCATGAGGGTTCGTCAGCTTGCTGACGGACCCTTTCTGCTCGTTCAGAACGGGGATTTCTGTTTGCGGGCATGCTGGTATTACAGCCGGAGATCTTGAGGGTCGGTGATCGGTGGGATCGGTCGGTGCTGTGCCCAGGTGTGGAGTCGGGGCGGGAGGGCGTCGCCGCGGCGTCGGTAGTGGCTGACCAGCGCGCGGGTCTGGTGGAGACGGCGCCACAACTCGCAGGTCGGGGTGGTTTCGACGGGATGGTGGGGGTTGAGCCGGGTGGCGGCCAGGCAGTGCCGGATGGTGTGGACCGAGGGCCGCGGCAGCGGTCCGGGGATCAGCCAGCGGCCTCGCTCTCGTCGGGGTTCGAGCCTTTTCCCGGTTCGGGAGCGTGTTCCGGGTCGGGGATCGCTGCGCGTTGGATGGTGAGGAACGCGGTGGCCGGCATGCAGGCGGTGACGTGGCGGTGCCACGGGGTCCGCTTGCGGACCTGGTACTGCGCCAGGCCGACGAGCTGCTTGTCGAGCTCGTTGGCCTCCTCGATCCGCCACCGCCCGCCGGCCCGGGCGATGATCTCCGAGGCCGTGGCGGTCTCGGGCGCGTGGACGAGGAAGTAGGCGATCTCACGGTGGAGCCGGCCGTCCTTGCCGCGCCGGTTCGGGTGCAGAGATCGCCGTAGCACCAGCCAATGGGTGAAGGTGCCGGCCGGCTCCTCGTCCTGGACCTCGACGGCGAAGGCGGTCCAGTCGTAGAGCCGCTCGCCCTTGGCGCCGTTGCCGCAGGAGCGGCGTTCCCGCTGGTCGCGGGCCTTGGCGTAGTGGAGCAGGTCATCGGCGCGCTTCACGGCCGGGTGGCGTGACTGGCCGGGCGGGCCGTCGAGGGGCAGGTCGGCCGGGACCCCGAAGACATAGGGCACGGCCCGCTCATGGCACCAGGCCCGCAGCTGCGGATCGCGCCCGTGGCCGGCGTCGGTCAGCACCCAGGTGAACGGCACGGCGGCCACCAGGGCCTGCTCCAGCATGGCGAGGGCCAGCTCGGGCTTGGGGGCGAAGCCGACCCGGTCGGGCACCCCGGCCTCGCGGCACCGCTCACGGTCGGCGGTCCATTCCCCGGGCAGGTACAGGCGGCGGTCGATGAAGGCATGCCCGGCCGGAGCAGCGTAGGTGAGCATCACCATCGTCTGGCAGTTGCGGACGTCCCCGGTCAGTCCGCAGTGCTGGAAGGCCACCCCAGCCGACTTGGTGCCCTTCTTCTGGGCCTGCGTGCCGTCGGTGACCAGCGACGCATCCGGATTACCCAGATGCGACACCACGTAGTCGCGCACCGCGTCCCGCAGCCGGTCGGCGTCCCACACCGAGCCGTTGAGCAGCTACTGCATCCGGTCCGCGGTGACATGCCCGGCCCGCTCCGACAGCGTCCAGCCGTTCTTCCTCGGCAGCTCCGCCGGCAGCCCCTCGATGAACTGCGCGAACACCACACGCGGCTCCGGCCGGTTGAACAAGTACCCCAACGAACCAGTCAACGCGGACAGTTCGGCATCCCACCCGGCTATCTGCTCAGCCGTCACACCCAGCATCATGCCCGGTCAACGACGGCACGCAGACCCGGCCACAAGATCTCCGGCTGTAGTACCTGTACGTGTCATGAAGTTTTTGGGTATGCAAGATGTGTTGGTCGTCACACGTCACGCTTCAGCTTCACTTCTCTGTAAGCGGTTGATGCCAGCGATGTTCCGCTGGTGGCCGTGCGTGAGGGGTTCACTGTCCCTGGCGGCGAACCCCATCAACCCGGCGGCACACCGGAGTCGTTGGCCGACTACCAGCGGTAGGGCTCGTAAATGTCCATGCACTTGCCGCTGTCCGCCCCGTTCAGGGCGTCGGCATTCGAGGGGAGGTCACCGGCCTTCGGCGGCGACTGCTTCGGGTAGGCCGTACCTGAGCGCCAGTCGGCGCCCACCATGAGGGTGACACCGGAGACCTCGGCCGACCTCTTCACCGAACTCAGCGGAATCCGCAGCGACTTGGCGACTCGCTGGGCATCGCCCTCCAGCTCGGCGCTCGGATAGCGCACGACAGTCCGCTCCTCGGCGTAGGAACCCGAGGTGTCGGCCGACGCGAGGGTGAAGCCCTGCTGCACGAGGGCCTGCGCGACCGTGCTGGCACGGCCGTCGACGACCCCGAGCGTGTCGGACTGCGTGGCGTTCTGCACCAGCACGCCGATCTCGCCGTCCGGGGCGGCCGGGTCGGAGGAGACCACCTCCTTGGGCTTCTTGCCGGACGGCTTGCCCGAACCGTTCTTGTCGAAGGGCACGTCGTCGCGGAGCATCGCCCACACCTTCTCGGCGTTGGCGCCGTCCGGGACCACGTGGTTGCGGTTCTGCGGGTCCTCGGCCCACGGCATGGTCATCATGGTGATGCGGTTGGGCGGCACGGACTTCAGCTCCATGCCCAGGTCGGAGAGCTTCTTGACCGTGCCGATCTCCTCGGAGACCGTCAGGGAGTCCGTGGCCGCCTCGGCCAGGTCCATGAGCCGGCCGGTGTCGGTGAAGACGTTCTGGCCGCGCAGCTCGCGGATCATGGAGCTCATGTACATGTGCTGAGCCTTGGCCCGCTGGATGTCGCTGCCGAACGCGTGCCGCGTCCGCAGCCACCGCAGCGCGTCCTTGCCCTTGATCTTGTGCGGGCCCTCCGTCAACTTCAGGCCGGAGCCACCGGGCACGCCGGGCAGCGGGCGGTCATGGACGTTCTGGTTCACGCAGACCTCGACCCCGCCGACGGCGTCCGCCATCTTCACCACGCCCGCGAAGTCGATCGTCATCCAGTGGTCGATGTAGACGCCGGTGAGGTTCTGCCAGGTCGCCAGCGTGCAGCCGGCCCCGCCGCGGGCCAGCGACGTGTTGATGATGTCGTTTGCCGCCGAGTACGTGTCGCCCGTCTCTGGGTCGGTGCACTTGGGGATGTCGACACGGGTGTCGCGCGGAATGCTCACCACGGCGGCGCTTTTGCGGTCCGCGGACAGGTGGATGAGCATCTGCACGTCACCCAGCGGCGGGTTGCCGCGGTTGTCCTTGCTGCCGCCGAGTTTCACGTTCTCGTCGGAGTTACGGCTGTCGGAGCCGATCAGCAGGATGTTCAACGGCGTCTGCCCGGCCGCGTTCGGCTCCGTCTTCTCCGCCTTGGAGTTGCCGCTGCTGCGCTTGCCCTTCTGGATGTTGTTGTTCAGGTGCTGGTAGTACAGGTATCCGGCACCCGCGGTGCCCAGTATCCCCACCGCAAGAACCGTCGCCGACCAGCGAAGGACGCGCCGTCTGCGGCGCTGCCGGTCGGTCCCGCGGCCCCCTCCGCGCCGCCCGCCTCCGCCGTGCGGGCCGGCCTCGGCGGACGTGTCCGGGCCCCGCGGTGTGAGGGACATCGTGTCCTCGACCGCGGGTGCCTCCCCCTGCACACTGCTCTGCCCCAACTCCCTGCCCTTCCGCACCCTTTACCGACGAGGCCGCGCTCCGCGCCCGGACCTCCCTGGTCGACGCGGGGCGAACCCTGTCAGACCACCCTGTCCGACACCGTGCCGCTACCTGTCAGACCTCGGTGGGCGGACCGCGTTGGCCGCGCGTCGGCAAAATCCGTCCCTGACACGGCCACGTGCTGCCGGCCCGACGTACGGTCGACATCGGACCGACGTGCAGTCGACACAGCGGTGTCCCTTGTCAGACCAACGTGCGCCCCGCACAGTTGCGTTCCCAGCCGAACAATCCCGAACTTGTACCGGCCAACTCCGCACCCGGCAGGGGCCCGTCGCTCGCCCCGTAGGACGCGCGACGGGCCCGTCAGGTCACTTGCTGCAGCGACTCAGCTGGCGCATTCAACCTTGTCCGCTGTGGTCTTCTTGACGTCCGGCGCCTTCGTCGGAGCGGTGAGCGAGACGCCCGCTCCCTTGAAGTCCTCTCCCAGCGTGAGTGTCATCGTCGGCAGTCCCTGGGAGTTGGTGACGCTCTTGCCCGGCTTCATCGCGGATCCGCTCAGGCCCATGAGGTCGGCCAGTCTGCGTGCCTGGTCCGCCTGGTCGGGTGCGTACTCCAGCGTCGTCTTGGCCTGCTCGGCGTCCGCGTTGCCGGCGTTCTCGGACTTGGTCACGCCCGCCTCGGTCTGCAGCCAGAGCAACTGTGCCTGTGCGCTGTAGTCCTCGGCGCCGCCGTTGAGGACCCGCACGCGCACCTCCGAGGGGTCGGCCTTCGTTCCCTTGAGGCGGGCGGCCACGGCCGCCTTCTCCTGCTCCTTCTTCTGCTTGACCTCGGTGAAGGACACGTCGTTCTTGATCGCGTCGAAGACCTCGGGTGCGGCCGTCTCGTCGACGACGACCGTCGCCTTGACCGTCTCGGCGGGGTTGTCCTTCACCGGCACCGTCAGGAACGTGATGTTCTTCGGCGGCACCTTCTTCAGCTCCAGGGCCACGTCCTTGAGCGTGCTGACCTTGCCGATGCCCTTGTCCACGGTGAGCGCGTTGGTGGCGGCCTCCGCCAGCTTCACCAGCTTCGTGGGGCTGGTCAGGGTGTCGCTGGAGGACATCTTGCGCATGAGTGAGCCCAGGAACTGCTGCTGCACCTTGATGCGGTCCAGGTCGCCCTGGTTGCCCCAGGCGTGCCGGGTCCGGACGAACGCCAGCGCCTCCTCGCCCTCGACCGTGGACTTGCCTTCGGGCAACTGGAGCTTGGAGTCGGGGTCGTTGACCGGTTCCTCGACACAGACGTCGACCCCGCCCACCGCGGTGGTCAGCGTCTTCACGGCGTTGAAGTCCGCCATCATGAAGTGGTTGACCTTGATGCCGGTGGCCTCTTCCACCGTGCGCCAGGTGCAGCCCGCGTCCCGCCCACTCTCGCCGAGGCTGCGGTTGAAACGGACGCCCGGGAGTCCCGGGATGACCTCCTCGGTGCCGTCCTCCAGCTTGGTCGGGCAGTCCGGGATGTCCACGATCAGGTCGCGGGGGATGCTCAGCACGGTCGCGTTGGACCGGTCCTTGGCGACGTGCAGCAGCAGGGTGGTGTCCGCATGGCCGACACTGCCCTTGTCGCCGTAGCCCTCGTTGCCCGCGCCGGTGCGCTTGTCGGTGCCGATGAGCAGGATGTTGAAGGCCTCGTCCTTGCTGAAGCCGCTGTTGCCGACGTCACCGACGTCCGTCGTGTTGACGTTGCCCTCGAGGTGCTTGAGGTAGAAGTACCCTGCGGTACCGGCGGCGACCAGCACGAACGCCATGGTCCCGCCGGTCCACATCACGGCCTTCTTGGCCTTCGACTTCTTCGCCGGCCGTCGCCCACGCCGCCCCGGTTCCGGTGCCTTGGGCACGCCGCGCCGCCTGCGCTGCGGCGGGATCTCGCGACCGGGGACGTCATGGGTCTCACGGCCGGGCGCCGTACGGGCGCGCGGCACCTGCTCTGCGCGGGCACCACGGGAGGCGGCTCTGCGCGGTCGGGGCACGGTCGACTGCGGTCCGGAATCAGGCAGTCGCAGTTCGTATTCGCCGGTGTTCGGGTTGAGCACCCACTGGTCTGCGGGGTCGATGTTGTCCGCCCGCCCACGGCCTTGCGCGTCCACGGTTGTCTGAATCCTCCGTCGGGGCCACGCGGCGCCTTCCCCCTTCGAGGCGCTCGGTCTCGTACAAACCTCGTACACAGTGCGCGACCCCCCGGAAATGGACTTCGTGGCCGGGGGCCGGGTGCACCGGAGCGCTCACACTATCCGCCCAGTTCAGCGTCGAGCGACGGCGGTGACAAATTCCACGTCCATACAACTGGGCAATCCGCCCATTTCCTGGAACGAAAGTTCGCCGACTTGGTGAGCACTTTACCGACAGTGGTCCTCGTCGGCTGTGTTCCCGCTGAAGGTGGGGGCCGGGGAGACCTCGGAATCGGCGTACAGGCTGTAGCCGTCCGACTCCGTATCGGTGTTCTCATGCGCGTTCTTGCCGTCACCCCGCGCGAAGTTTCGGGCGACTTCGACCGGGGCGTCTGAGCGCAGCCGCTCGAACAGTCGCTCCGCGGCGGGCTCCACCAGTTGGTCGCGATTGGAGTTGTGCACATACGACTCTCGCGGAACCGTCAGGAACTGCACATTTTCGGTGGGGATGTCGCGCACTCCGCGCACGAGGTCGTACAGACCGCGCAGACTCGCCAGTCCCGGGTCCGTGGTGAGCGCGGATGTGGCCGCGTCCAGCACGGGATAGAGCTTCGCCGGGTTGAGCAGTACGTCGTTGCTGCGCACCTTCTTCACCAGTGCCGCGAGGAATCGCTGCTGACGCTCCATCCGGTCGGTGTCGCTGCCGTCGCCGAGGGACTTGCGGGCGCGGACGTAGCCGAGTGCCTGTTCGCCGTTGAGCGTCACGCGGCCGGCGGGCAGCTGCAGCTTGGCGGCCTTGTCCCGGATCGGCTCGGCCAGGCAGATCTGCACGCCGCCGACGGCGTCGACCATCTTCTTGAAGCCGCTGAAGTCGACGACGGCGTGGTGGTCGATACGAATGTCCGTCAGTTTCTCGACCGTTCGGATCGTGCAGGCCGAACCGCCTTTTTCGAAAGCGTAGTTGAACATCGCGAACGTGGGTTCGGTATGGCTGCCGTCCGACCGCCGGCAGCTGGGTATGTCGACCATCAGGTCGCGGGGGAGCGAAACGGCGGTGGCGCTGCGCCGCCCGGCCGACAGATGCAGCAGGATCGTGGTGTCCGACCGCTGGGTCCCGGGGTCGCGCCCGTAACGCCGGTTCTCGCCCGCTCGGGAGTCCGACCCGATCAGCAGTATGTTCTGCGCGCCGTGCACCAGGGCGGTGGGCCGCTCCTTCTCATACCGCGCGAGCTCCGCGGCGGCGGCCTCGTCGGGGGTGATGTTCCCGTTCAGGTTGGCGTAGAGGGCCCATCCGGCGGCCATGGCCCCGATGGCGAGGAGGGCGACCCCGACGGACCCGTACCGCGCCCATCTGCGCCGGCGCCTGCGTATGAGCCCGGTCCCGGATGCGGACGCCCCGGCCTCCGGCCCCCGGGCTCTGTCGCCGCCCGCCGCCGGCGTGTCGTCGTCCGGACCTCCGGATGGCGTGCCTGCGGTGTCCGTCACGTCTGGATCCACCCCTCATGGCGTACGAGCGTGTACGAGCGAGTCGTGCATGTCGTGCTGCTCTTACGACCATGGCGCGGACGGGAGGGTGGCGCGGGCGGGGAAGGGCCGAATGGGTGATGGGGGGGTGGGGGGCGGCGCGCTTGCGCTTGCCCTGGACAGGACGGCTCTCCGGACGGGCCCTGAACGGGCGCGGCTAGTCCGGTGCGGTTCGGCAGTGCCCCCAAGGGGCGCGGGGCTGTGCCGATATGCGGCTCCGCCGCGATGGGGGTCCCCCGCTCATGGGGGTCCCCCCGCTCGAGCGAAGCCGAGAGTGGGGGAGGAGCCGAGAGTGGGGGAGCGACCAGCCACGACGCACCCGCAGATGGCGTACCGGACGTCCAGCGGAGCGCTCAGCGGGCCGTCGCCGTGACTCGTTCGCTTTCGATCCGCTTGGCCAGGGCCTCCTCGCCCAGCTCCGTCAGGTGACGGCAGAGCACCACCGAGCCGCCGGTCACGAGCGGTGCGTAGAGCCCGGCGCTGAGGCCCTCCCAGGTGTCGTACGGCAGTGCGGACAGGATCCGCGAACCGGGCCCCGTCAGATCCAGCCCGGGCGCGTCGGTCAGCGCCCGCTCCACCACCTCGGCCCCCGTGTACTGCGCCCCGGCGACGATCAGCGCGGGCGCCTCCGGGTCGACCGGCGCGTACGGCGCGAAACGGTCACCGTGGCTCGGCACGTCCACGGCGTAATCGGCGTACCCCTCGGGCGGCACCGGGAAGCGACGTCCCAGCGGTGCCAGCGACAGCGCGTACCGCTCTCCGCCGCACGCCAGTCCGTCCTGGAACCGCCCGGGCCCGGCCACCACGAAGTCGGCCCGCGCCGGATCGCCGTCCATGTCCGCGAGGACGCCCACCGACGAACACGCCAGCAGCCACACCGCCGTCTGCCAGTGCGCGGGCAGCAGTAGCGCGACCCGGTCACCGGGCTCGGCGGACATCCCGTCCTGGAGGAGGTTGGCGGTCTTGGCCACCCAATTGGCGAAGGTGGCCACGGACAATTCGACACGTTCGCCCGTGGCGTCGTCGTAGAAGGTCACCAGGGGGCGCGCGGGATCCGCGGCGAGCGCGGAACGCAGCAGGTCGGCAGGGGTGCGATCGGTGGCGTTCACCCGGCAAGCGTACGCGGGCGGCCGCCTGCGCATCGAGCGGCGGGGCTCACCGGTTCGGGCGAATGGGGCCCGACGGCACGTCAATTCCCCAATGGACAGATTCATATGGATATGTCCAAGATCGGGGGCATGCGCAAACTCCTCGCTTCCTCGATAGGCGTCACCTGCGCCGCCGCACTCGTCCTCCCGCTGACCCTGACCACGACGACGACGGCGACCGAGATATCAAGGCCGGCCGCTGCACCGGGCGCCCAGCCCGCGCGAGCCGCCGATCCCGGTATCCCCGGCAGCACCCAGTCGCTGCCCCTCGCCCCCCTCGCCGACGACCGCACCCTCGGCTCCGCACAGGGCCTGACCCCGCGGGACGTACGGCCCTTCTCGCTCCTCGGCGTCGTCTGGGACGACCCCGACACCGAACTGCACGGCAGCGTCCAGGTCCGCACCCGTGCCGCAGCCACCGGCGCCTGGTCCGGCTGGCAGGACGTCGAGACCCACAACGCCGACCACGCCCCTGACCGGGGCTCGGAGGAACGCACCTCCGGCCGCGTGCGCGGAGCCACCGCACCGCTGTGGGTGGGTGAGTCGGACGGAGTGGAGGTGCGCGTGCGGTCGGCCGACGAGTCCGCCGGGACCGCCCCGGCGCCGCTCCCCTCGGGCCTCCGCCTCGAACTCGTCGACCCGGGCTCCGAATCCACCGTCGAGGCCCCCGTCGGCGGCGCCCCCGCCGACCCTCCCGTGACCGAACCGCTGAGCCCGGACACGGCCGACGCCTCCGCCCCCAACTCCGACCTCGCCCCGCTCGGCGCCACCGAGATCCCGGCACTGGACCAGGCGCAGACACAGCACGAACTGCTCACCCTGCACGCTGACGGGCTGACCGAAGAGCAGCGGGCCAATCCGTACATCGGCCCGCGCCCGCCCATCGTCACCCGCCGCGGCTGGGGCGCGGACGAGTCGCTGCGGGAGAAGGCGTTCCTCTACACGAAGCGGGTCAAGGCCGCGTTCGTGCACCACACGGCGACCGGCAACAACTACACCTGCGCGCAGGCCCCGTCCGTCATCCGCGGTATCTACCGCTACCACGTCGTGAGCAACGGCTGGCGGGACATCGGCTACAACTTCCTCGTCGACAAGTGCGGAAACATCTACGAGGGACGCGCCGGTGGCGTGGCCAACCCGGTCATGGGTGCCCACACCCTCGGTTTCAACAGCGACAGCGCGGGGATCGCCGTCATCGGCTCGTTCAACACCACCAGGCCCTCCGCCACCACGGTGACGGCCGTCAGCCAGCTGGCCTCCTGGAAGCTGGGCCTGCACGGAGGCAATCCCAGTGGCAAGACATACCTGAAGTCCGCCGGTGGCAATCTCTACGCAAAGGGCAAGAACGTACGACTGAACGTGATCTCCGGTCACCGGGACGGTTTCCTCACGGACTGCCCAGGAGGGCTCCTCTACGGCAAGCTCGGCTCGATCCGCTCACAGGCGGCGCGCTTCCAGGGGCGGTCCTGAGGCCGCACGACACCGACGGCCGTCGAAGGAGCCGGACAACGGTCTGCATACACTGGCCGGCCGAAACACAGTTCGGCCGGTCCCGGCAGGAAGCAGAGACGACAGGTGACAGAAGCGATCCTCCTGGTCGGCGGCAAGGGCACCCGGCTGCGCCCGCTCACGGTGCACACGCCCAAGCCGATGGTCAGGGCGGCGGGGGTGCCGTTCCTCACGCATCAGCTGGCGAGAGCGAGAGCGGCGGGCGTCGAGCACATCGTGCTGGCCACGTCCTATCTGGCCCAGGTCTTCGAGCCGTACTTCGGTGACGGCTCGGACCTGGGGCTGCACATCGAGTACGTCACGGAGGAGGAGCCACTCGGCACGGGCGGCGCGATCCGCAACGTGGCCTCGCGGCTGCACTCCGGACCCGACGACCCGGTCCTGATCTTCAACGGCGACATTCTCACCGGCCTCGACATCCGTGCCCTGGTGCGCACGCACGAGACGACGGGCGCGGACGTCTCCCTGCACCTGACGAAGGTGACCGATCCGCGGGCCTACGGCCTGGTCCCGACGGACGAGTCCGGTCGCGTCACCGCCTTCCTGGAGAAGCCGCAGACGCCGGAGGAGATCGTCACCGACCAGATCAACGCGGGGGCCTACGTCTTCCGCCGCTCGGTCATCGACACGATTCCGGCGGGCCGCCCGGTCTCGGTGGAACGCGAGACGTTCCCCGACCTCCTGGCGGCCGGCGCCCACCTCCAGGGCATGGTCGACTCCACCTACTGGCTCGACCTCGGCACCCCGGCGGCCTTCGTCCGCGGCTCGGCGGACCTGGTTCTGGGCCGCGCCCCGTCCCCGGCGGTCCCCGGCCGCTGCGGCGACCGCCTGGTCCTGCCGACGGCAAGGGTGGCACCCGACGCCAAGCTGGCGGGCGGCACGGTGGTCGGAGAGGGCGCGTTCGTCGCCGAGGGCGCGCGCATCTTCGGCAGCACGATCCTCCCCGGCGCCGTCATCGAACCCGGCGCCGTCATCACCGACTCCCTCATCGGCACCCGCGCCCGCATCGGCGAACGCTCCGTCCTCACCGACACGGTCATCGGCGACGGCGCGATCATAGGCCCCGACAACGAACTCCAATCCGGCGCCCGAGTCTGGTGCGACGCCCAAATCCCAGCGGGGGCACTGCGGTTCTCGTCGGATCAGTAACGGGGGTGGGCGGCACGCGCCAGCCCGCGGGCGCGTGCCCCCACCCGTCAGCCCGCGGGCGGCACCCCGCCACCTCGTCAGTCGGCGGGCAGTCGTGCCTCCCCCAGTGTCTTAAGGGCCTGGGGGACCCCCAGGGCGACACGGGTAGGCGCGGGCGGTACCCAGCCACCTCGTCAGTCCGCGGGCAGTCGTGCCGCCTGGGTCGGCACGGGTGGGCGCGGGCGGCACCCCGTCAGCGCCGGTCTGCGCGACCCACCCCGCGTCAGCTCCAGCGCCGCGCCCCCTATAACCGCCCGATATCCCCCCGCGGCATCCGCGGAGCCCTCCGCGGCGGCACCTTCCCACTCAGCAAAACGAACCGAGCCGCCCGATGCCGCTGCCCGGCATACGGCTCCAGCAGCTCAAGCATCACCGCATCGTCCGCATCCCGATCCCCGGCCAACGCCCACCCCACAATCCCCGGCAGATGCAGATCCCCCACCGTCACCGCATCCGCCGCCCCATGACTGCGCTGCACGGTCTCCGCCGACGTCCAGGGCCCCACCCCCGGCACAACCTCCAACCGCGCCTGCGCAGCCCGGGCCTCCATCCCCACCGCCTCCTCCAGCCGCGCAGCAACCCGCACGGCACGCAGGATCGTGGACGCCCGCTTGTTGTCGACCCCGGCCCGATGCCACTCCCATGACGGAATCAGCGCCCACGTCCGCGGCGTCGGCATCACACACATCCGCCCCGGCACGGGCCCCGGCGCCGGCTCCCCGAACTTCCGCACCAGCAACCGCCATGCCCGATACGCCTCATCGGTCGTGACCTTCTGCTCCAGAATCGACGGAATCAAGGACTCCAGTACCAACCCGGTCCGGGTCAGCCGCAACCCCGGCCGCCGATGCCGCGCAAGCGCCACGATCCGATGCCGCGGCACGAAGACGGACGGATCGTCCGACGCCCCGAGCAGGTCGGGCAACTGCTCGAGCAGCCACTCCGCCCCCGGTCCCCACGCCTCCCCGCGTACCTCCCCACCCCGCACGGACACCCGCAACGTCCCCGGCCCGACCGGCGTACGGCTGGCCCGCCACACCGACCCGTCCGGCATCGCCCGGAACGTCGGATCCCCGGGCCCGCGCCGCAATGGCCCGAGCATCAGCCCCAGATCCAGCGGCCCGTCCGGCACCAAGACCCGTACCCGCCCCGCCGCAGCCGCCGTCGGCCGCGGCACCCCCGCGGGCACGACGACATCTCCACCGCGCACGGGCATGGGGGCTCCTCCCACGCCCTTAAGGCTGTGGGGGAGCGTGGGCCGCGGGGCGAAACGTCCTGCCACGAATGAGATCCCGGAAGAAGGAGAGGGAAAGGGGAGGAACGGACCCTACGAGGGTAGGCGCCGCACCAGCTTGATCACCGCACCTCGATGAACGCCCCCGCATCCCGCTCCGCCCGCGGCCTCGGCTCCTGAGCCGGATGCCCGACCGCAACCGCCCCCATCGGATCCCACCCCTCCGGCAGCCCCAGCACCTCGCGCACGACGTCCCGGCAGAACATCGTCGACGACACCCACGCCGATCCGAGCCGCTCCCCGGCCAGTGCCACCAGGAAGTTCTGTACGCCGGCCCCCGCGGCGACCACGAACATCTCCCGCTCGGCCCCGTCCCGCCGTGCGTCCCCGTATGTGTGCGACCCGTCCATGACGAGACACGGCACGACCAGATACGGGGCGTTGCGCAGCACATCCCCGCGCCGCACCCGCTTTGCGATCGACTCCTCGCTCTTGCCGTCCCGGCGCAGGTCCGCGATCCACGCGTCCCGCATCGCGTCCAGCAGCTCGGTCCGCGACCGGGCCGACTCCAGCAGCACGAAACGCCACGGCGTCGTGTGGTGCGGCGCCGGCGCCGTCACGGCCGCGGCCACCGCCCGTCGTACCGCCCCGGGGTCGACGGGCTCGTCCGTGAAGGCCCGGACCGTACGCCGCTGGGTCACCGCCTCCCGTACCGCCTCCGACGTACCGAGCCGGAACATGTCGTCGCGCGCATCGCGTACCAAGGCTCGCGCCCCCTCTCCGTCCTCCTCGGCCACCAGCTGCGGCAGGCCGCGCACCACGGCGACGGGCAGCCCGGCGGCCTTGCCCTTGACCAGGTCGCCCGCGGCGGCGAGTTCGTCGGCCGTGGCGACGACGGTGGCGCTGAGCGGATTGCCGTGCGCGTCCGCGCCCCCGCGCAGATCGTCGACGACGCGTACACCGGCGGCGCCGATCGCCACGTCCGTGAGCCCCGCGCGCCAGGGCCGCCCGAAGGTGTCGGTGACGACGACCCCGACGTTGACGCCGAGGGCGTCGCGCAGCCCGCTTCGGATCGCGCGCGCGGACGCGTCCGGGTCTTCGGGCAGCAACAGCACCGTCCCGGCGGCGGTGTTGGAGGCGTCGACGCCGGCGGCGGCCATGACGAGGCCCTGCCGGTTCTCGACGATGCGCAGTGCGCCACGCCGGGCCACCACCCGTACGGTCTCGGCGTCTATCGCGGCCTCCCGGTCGGTCGCCTCGACGATCCGTCCCTCCGCCTTGGACACGATCTTCGAGGTGACGAGCAGGACATCCCCGTCGGCCAGCCCCGGTTCGGCGGCGGCGATCAGCTTGGCGAGGTCGTCACCGGGCGCCACCTCGGGGATGCCGGGCACGGCCCAGACCCGGTAGCCCTCCGCGGTCTTCTGACTCACGACACCCGCACCTCCTCCGCCAGCGCCAGCGCCTCGCGAGCCATCTGCGCGGCCGCGTCCTCGTCGGTCATCAGCAGCGGTACGGCCCGGCAGCGGATGCCCGCCGCCTCGACCCGCTGCACCGATTCCGCGTCCACGGTGTCGACGAGCCAGCCGTCGAGCAGCCCCGAGCCGTAGTGCTCGGCGACCGCGGCGGCCGTCGACTCCACGCCGACCGCGGCGAGCACCTTGTCGGCCATGCCTCGCACGGGCGCGTTCCCCACGATGGGGGACAGGCCGACGACCGGCACCCCGGCGTCGGCGATCGCCTCCCGGATGCCGGGCACGGCCAGGATCGTGCCGACCGACACGACCGGGTTGGACGGCGGGAAGAGGATGACGTCCGCCGCGGCGACCGCCTCCAGCACACCCGGGGCGGGCTTGGCCTGCTCGGCGCCGACCGGTACCACCGCCTCGGCCGGGACGGAGGCCCGCAGCCGCACCCAGTACTCCTGGAAGTGGATCGCCTTGCGCTCCCCGTCCATCGAGACGGCGACATGGGTCTCGACGCGGTCATCCGTCATGGGGATGAGCCGCACCCCTGGCTTCCACCGGTCGCAGAGGGCCTCCGTCACCGCACTCAGCGGATACCCGGCGCCGATCATCTGCGTCCGCACGATGTGCGTGGCGAAGTCCCGGTCGCCCAGCCCGAACCACTCGGGCCCGACGCCGTACGCCGCGAGCTCCTCCTTCAGATGGAAGGTCTCGTCGGCCCGCCCCCAGCCCTGCTCCTCGTTGATGCCGCCGCCGAGCGTGTACATCACCGTGTCGAGGTCCGGGCAGACCTTCAGCCCGAAGAGGTGGATGTCGTCCCCGGTGTTGCCGATGACGGTGATGTCCGCGTCCGGCACGGCCCGCTTCAGACCACGCAGGAACCGGGCACCGCCGATGCCGCCTGCCAGAACCACAATGCGCATGGGAGCAGTCTTGCAGGTGGGTGTGACAACGCGCCGGGCGGTTGGGGGACCTGGCCGGGCGGTCAATGGACCTGGGCGACCGCCGCGCACCGGGCGCCGTGCATCGGCATCTCGGTCAGGCCCGGGTAGTAGATGTGCAGGCTCACGGCGGGTTCGAGGGTGTCGTTGACGACCTCGTGGACGTAACCCGGCGCGAACACGCGCAGCGCGCCCGGCTCCAACGCGCGCGTGCCGCGCGGGCTGTGCTCGGTCAGCGTGCCCTCCAGGACGGTCAGGACGCCGGAGGAGGGGCCGTGGTCGTGCAGGCCGCTGCCCTGACCGGGCACCCAGGACAGCAGCCACACCTCGTAGCCGGGGCCGGTGCGCAGCCGGTGGTACCAGCGGCTGGTCGCGTCGTACTGGACGAGGTGCTCCCACTGGGAGCGGTCGGCGGCGATGGCGCGGGCCAGGCCGACGAACTCGGCAACCGTGGCCGGGTGCTCGCGCGGGGCCTGGAGCAGGTGCGGGACCTCGAGGATGTCGCCGGCGATCTGGAGGTCGCTGTCGCTGTTCATGGGGTGCGGTGTTCCTCGGCGGAAGAGAGGGGGCTGGCGGGGTGTCGCGTACCGTCCGCCCGGGTCACGGGCGAGGTGGGCGTGCCCTGGTGGGGCTTCACGGGGAAACAGCGGTCGGGTCGCGGTGGACTCGACGGCAGCCGGAGCGCGTTCGACTCAACAGCTGGAACAGCAACAACAGCTACAGCGAGCGTGGGCAGCACCGAGGGACCCGGCGGAGCGGGTCGAGGTGGGCGCCAAGTTCGCGAGCATGCCCACAAGGACAGCGGTTCACACCCCCACTGTCAACTTGACGCCCGGAATGTGGGACATGGTTCACCTCATCCGGTTCATCTCTCAGGTGAAAGGTTTGTTCACGGGCCCACCGGGACACATGGCGCACAACCGGGCGCACAAGCCTCGTTGCGATCCCGTGATCCGACTGTGATCCGGTTCTCTTCGTCGCGCGTGCCGGAACGAGATCGAACCTGTGAGCGTCCTTCTCCGTACAGGTCCCGTGCGGAGCGGGAGGCCTCGGGGGTCTGATCTGCGTGTCAAGGTTTATGGCGATTTGAACACTTTCCGCACGGCCTTGGTTCCGCAGAGTGAATAAGGGGCTCAATAGCAGATCTCGGCTTGACTCGCCCGGAGCAGCACACTTGTAATTTCACTCGTGTCGTTCAGCCGGAATCGGTAACGGCTACATCACGGGGACGCGAAAGACAGACGAGGGGCGCACATGACCGAGCTGGTGCAGCAACTGCTGGTCGACGACGCGGACGAGGAACTCGGCTGGCAGGAGCGCGCGCTGTGCGCCCAGACCGACCCCGAGTCCTTCTTTCCCGAGAAGGGCGGCTCGACCCGCGAGGCCAAGAAGGTCTGTCTCGCCTGCGAGGTCCGCTCCGAGTGCCTCGAGTACGCCCTCGCCAACGACGAGCGCTTCGGCATCTGGGGCGGTCTGTCCGAGCGTGAGCGCCGCCGGCTGAAGAAGGCGGCCATCTGACCGAACGGCATGCATCTACTGCGGACATACGGGGCGAACGGTCCGCCGCGGGTGGGTTATCCACAGGCGGCGGGCCGTCGTCATGGCCAGCCGATAGTGTGGTCGCTCGTCCGAGACACCCCGCTGCCCCCAGTGGGCACAGGTGTCCACCGCAGTCCACCGAACCGGGGCCCGTACCTCGATGTCCGCGCACAGCCACACGGCAGCCAGTCAAGACGTCGCTGCCACGGCGGGATTCGACCCGACCCGCCCGCCAGAGTTTCCGCGTCACGTGGTGACAGCGGTCCTCGTCTCCCATGACGGCGCCCGCTGGCTGCCCGACGCGCTCGCCGGGCTGCTCGGCCAGGAGCGGCCCGTTCAGTACGCCATGGCGGCCGACACCGGCAGCGCCGACGACTCCGCCCAGCTGGTCACCGACGCCCTCGGCCCCGACCGCGTGCTCCACCTCGCCCGGCGTACCGGCTTCGGCCAGGCCGTCGAGGAGGCCAACCGCACCGCCCCCGTCCTCACCCCGGAGGAACTGCCGTACCTGAAGCGGCCGAGCGGCTGGGACCCCGTCACGCGCAGATGGCGCGACGACGCGTACGACATGCCCGAGCTCCCGCACGGGGAGCCGGTGCAGTGGCTGTGGCTGCTGCATGACGACTGCGCCCCCGAGCCCGACGCGCTCGCACAGCTGCTGCGGGTCGTGGAGAACGAACTCGAACTGGGCCGCGACGACGTGGCTGTCGTCGGCCCCAAGCTCCGCGGCTGGTACGACCGCCGGCAGCTCCTCGAGGTCGGCGTCACCATCGCCAACTCCGGCCGCCGCTGGACCGGCCTGGACCGCCGTGAGCAGGACCAGGGCCAGCACGACCACGTACGGCCCGTGCTGTCCGTGTCCACCGCCGGCATGCTGATCCGGCGTGATGTCTTCGACCGACTCGGCGGGTTCGACCGTCGACTGCCCCTCATGCGCGACGACGTCGACCTGTGCTGGCGCGCACACGCCGCCGGTCACCGTGTCCTCGTCGCCCCGGAGGCGGTCGTACGACACGCCGAGGCGGCATCCCGTGAGCGCCGGACCGTCGACTGCGTGGGCCGGACGTCGGCGTCCCCGCACAAGGTCGACAAGGCCGGCGCCATCTACACCCTGCTGGTCAACACCCGTACGGCCACGCTGCCCTGGGTACTGCTGCGCCTCGTCCTGGGTACGCTGCTGCGGACCGTCGCCTACCTCGTCGGCAAGGTCCCCGGGCAGGCGGTCGACGAGATCCGCGGTCTGCTGGGTGTGCTGCTGCGGCCCGAGCGGATCATCGCAGGCCGCCGCAGACGCGGCCGTCCGGAGATCGACAAGGGCGAACTGCGGGCGCTGTTCCCGCCGCCCGGCGCGACCGTGCGGGCCACCGTCGAGCAGGTGGCGAGCAGTGTCGTCGGCGGTTCCGACCCGGAGATCGCCGGCGGCGCCGGACGGCACGGCGGCGCGGTCGAGTCCGGGCCCGGCGGCGACGACGCCGACTTCCTGGAGATCGAGCAGTTCGCACGCCTGAAGCGCATCGCCCGCAATCCCGGCCCGATGCTCTTCCTGGTGCTGTTGTTCGTCTCGCTGGCCGCCTGCCGCGAACTCCTCGGCGGCGGCGCCCTCGCGGGCGGCGCCCTGCTGCCCGCCCCCGCGGACTCGAGCGAGCTGTGGTCGCGTTACCTCGACTCCTGGCATCCCGTCGGCGCCGGCGGTGACGCGTCCGCACCGCCGTACCTCGCGCTCGTGGCGATGCTGGCCTCCATGCTGTTCGGCTCCACCGGGCTCGCGGTCACCGTCCTGCTCGTCGGCTCGGTGCCGCTGGCCGGCTTCACCGCGTACTTCGCCTCCCGCCCGCTCGTCGAGTCCCGGCTGCTGCGTGCCTGGGCGGCCGTCGTGTACGCCTTCCTGCCCGCCGCCACCGGCGCCCTCGCCGGCGGCCGCATCGGCACCGCCGTCCTCGCCGTGCTGCTGCCGCTCGTCGCGCGCGCGGGCGTCGCGGCGAGCGGCCTGGCGAACGCCTCGGGCGCGCGTGGCAGTTGGCGCGCCACCTGGGCCTACGCGCTGCTGCTGACGATCACCACCGCGTTCACGCCGATCGTGTGGCCGGTCGCGCTCGTCCTCGGCATCGGGCTGCTGGCCGTGCGCCGGGGCGACATCACCGCCTACGGCCTGCGCTTCCTCGCCCAGCTGGGCACACCCCTGCTGGTCCTCGCGCCCTGGTCGCTGTCGCTGCTGCCGTTCGGCTTCTTCCAGGAGGCCGGCCTGGAGTACGGCGACTCGGCCGCCTCCGCCCTCGATCTGCTCGGCGCCAGTCCCGGCGGGCCCGGCACGGTCAGCGGACTGATGCTCATCGGCATCGTGCTGGCCGCGCTGGCCGCCCTGATGCGCACCGAACGTCAGTCGGGCATCTGGACGGCCTGGGCGGTCGCCCTGGTGGGTCTGGTCCTCGCGGTCCTGTCGAACGGCTCCGCCTGGGCCGGCCCGGCCACGCTCGTCTACGGCATCGCCCTCCTCGCGGCCGCCGTGATCGGCGCCGAAGGTGCACGCGCGCGGGTCGCCGAGCAGAGCTTCGGCTGGCGCCAGCCGGTCGCCGCGCTGATCGCCTTCGCCTCGGCCGCGGGCCCGCTGCTCGTCGCCGCCGGCTGGATGATCCGCGGCGCCGACGGGCCGCTGGAGCGCCGCGACCCGGTGCAGGTGCCCGCGTTCGTCGCCGAGGAGAGCAACACCCGCGACCAGGCCCGCACCCTCGTCCTCGACAGCGACTCCACCGCGCATGTCGGCTACACCCTGGTCCGCGGCTCCGGCGCCCGCCTCGGCGACGCCGAACTCGCCGCGGCCGACGGGGACAACGCCGCGCTCGACAAGGTCGTCGCCAACCTCGTCGCCGGCTCCGGCGCCGACCAGGCCGACCAGCTCGGTGACTTCGCGGTCCGCTACGTCCTCGTCCACAAGGGTGCACCCCGCGAGGTCAGCCGCGTCCTGGACGCCACGCCCGGCCTGAGCCGGCTCAGCCAGCAGGACGGCAGCGCCCTGTGGCGCGTCGACCGCCAGGTCGCCCGCGCGGCCGTCGTCCCGGCCTCCGGCTCGGGCGACCCGCAGCCCGTCGCCGCCGGTCCGGTCGAGATCCACACGACCGTCCCGGACGGCTCCGAGGGCCGGATCCTGCGCCTCGCGGACACCGCGGCCGCCGGCTGGACCGCCACCCTCGACGGCAAGCCGCTCACCCGCACCACGGTCGACGGCTGGGCCCAGGGCTTCGAACTCCCCGCCACCGGCGGCACGCTGGACGTTACTTACGAGGACCCGATCGGCCACACCGCCTGGCTGTGGGCGCAGGGCCTCCTCGCCGTCGTCCTCGTCGTGCTCGCCCTGCCCGGCCGGCGCCGCGACATCGACGACGACCTCCCCGAGGAGCCGGCGATCCCCGCACAGGCCGTTGCCGGCGAGGGCCGCCGCGCCCGCCGTCTGCGCGCCCAGGCCGAGGCCGAAGAGGCAGGCCGGGCCGAGGAGTCCCCGTCCCCCGAACAGGAGGAGACACCGGTGGCCGTTCCGCAGCAGCAGCCCCACGGCGAGTGGGACACGGCGAGCTACGCGGGCGCCGAGTACGGCACCTACGGCGGCGAGCAGTACCAGGGCGCCGGTCAGCAGTACGCGTCGGGCGGGTACGGGCAGTCGTACCCGACGGACCAGTACCAGGCGGATCCGTACCAGAGCGGCCAGTACGACCCGTACGCGTACGACGGCTCGTCGCAGACCAGCGGATACGGCCAGACGTACGGCCAGTCCTACGACGAGACGTACCCGCAGGGCTACGACCCGACGCAAGCGCACCGCGGGCACGACAACGGCAGTGAGCGCCCCGACGGGAGTCAGCAGTGAACCGCACCACCCTGTCCCTGATCGCCGGCGTGACCGCGCTCGCCGCCGTCACCGGATTCGCCGCGCTGTCCGCGCCGGACGCCACCGGCACGGACACCGCCAAGGCGGCCGCCGAGCTGCCTGTGGAGCGCACCAGCCTGCTGTGCCCGGCACCCAGCACCTCCGACCTCGCCGAGACGACGTACACGTCCTTCACGCCCGTCACCAAGGGCGCGGCGAGTAAGGGCAGGGCCGAACTCCGGTCCGCGACACGGGAGTCCGACGAGGGCGGCAAGAAGGGCCAGGACGACAAGCCCGTGCTGGAGCCGAAGGAGCCCGGCAAGCCCGTCTCCGGTGACACCTCGGGAGGCGACTCGCCCGCGCTGATCGGTACCGCGGAGGGGAAGTTCGCGCCCGGCTGGACCGTGCAGGAGACCACGGAGGTCGCCGCGGGCGCGGGCCGGGGACTGCAGGGCGTCAATTGCTCCGCGCCGGACACCGAGTTCTGGTTCCCGGGCGCGAGCACCGCCGACGGCCGCACGGACTATGTCCATCTGACCAACCCGGACGACTCCGCCGCCGTCGTCGACATCGAGCTGTACGGCAAGGACGGGGCGCTGGAGTCCACGGTGGGCGAGGGGATCACGGTCGCGCCGCAGGGCGACGAGCCGATCCTGCTGTCGACGCTGACCGACGCCGAGGAGACCGACCTCACGGTGCACGTCAACGTCCGCAGTGGACGGGTCGGCGCCGCCGTCCAGGCACTGGACGACGAGCTCGGCGGCGACTGGCTGGCCGCGGCGACGGACCCGGTCGGCAGCCTGGTGCTGCCGGGCATCCCGAAGGACGCCACGTCCGTCCGCCTGATCGCCTTCACGCCCGACGACACCGACGCCGACCTGAAGGTGCGGCTCGCCTCGCCGTCGGGCCTGATCACGCCCGCCGGGCACGAGACGCTGCACGTGAAGGCGGGCATGACAACGGCGGTCGACCTCGCCGACGTCACGCGCGGCGAACCCGGATCGCTGGTCCTGACGCCGACGGACCGGGCGGTGCCGGTGGTGGCGGCGGTTCAGGTGATGCGCGGCAAGGCGGGCTCCCAGGAAACGGCGTTCATCCCGGCCACGCGTCCGGTGGGCACGCGCGCGACGTCCGTCGGCAACACCGGGAAGGGCGCCACGCTGTCCCTGGCCGCGCCGGGGGAGACGGCGCAGGTCAAGGTCACCGCGTCGGCCGGCGCGGAGGGCGGTACGGCTGCTTCCGAGACGTACACGATCAAGTCCGGCACCACCCAGGACGTCGACCTGCCGGTGCCGAGCGGCCTGAAGGGCACGTACGCGCTGACGGTCGAGCCTGTCTCGGGCGGCCCGGTGTACGCATCCCGGACGCTCGCGGAGACGCAGGGCGGTGTGCCGGCGTTCACGGTGCAGACCCTCCCGGACGACCGGGGGACGGTGGAGGTGCCGGAAGCGGAGCAGGATCTGTCGGTGCTGCAGAAGTAGCGCGACGACAGCGTTCAGTCCTCGCCGTACCGCGGGTCCACGGTCTCCGGCGTCAGCCCGAGCAGCTCGGCGACCTGCTCGACGACGATCTCGTGCACGAGTGCGGCCCGCTCGTCCCGCCCCTTGGTGCGGATCTCGACGGGCCGCCGGTAGACGACCACGCGCGGGGGATGCCCCTCGCGCGCGGGAATCGTGCCGCCGAGCGGAACCGCCTCGTCGTTCCAGGCCTGCCCGGGCCCGTCCAGCCTCGGTACTTCGAGGACGAGGAAATCGATGTCGGCGAGCTGCGGCCACCGCCGCTCCAGGCGCTCCACGGAGTCCTGCACCAAGTCCGCGAACGCCTCGGCGCGGCTCGCCGCGAGGGGCACCTGCGGCGGGGCGATCGGCCCGCGCATGCCCCGGCCGTGGCGATCACGACGGCGCGGCCCGGGGCCGGTGGCACGGGGTGGTACTCGGTTGTCCATCACTGGTGAAGGGTAGTCCTCGCGGGCAGTGCGCGCCCGGCCCCACGCGGCGTCCGGGACCCCCGTCGTCCCCCGGGACGGCATGTCGACAGATGACCATTCCAGCCAAGGTTGGGCTCGATTCCGTATCCCTCCGAGACCGGCAATCACGAGGCAATTGATGGCGTTTGTGCGGAGTGTTGACCGTTTCCGGGATCGTTCGACATCCCGGAAAGCGGTGTCCGCGCAGGTCAGCCCGGTGGGGCGGGAAGGGTGTGTGGGGCGTTTCACACCACGACACGGTGGAGTGACCTGGTGGAGAGTCGTCGCGGCCCGCTCAAGAGTGCGGTACCGTCCAACGTCGTGAGCCCTGTACGTCGCTGTTCGCGAACCGCTTGCGGCCGTCCCGCCGTAGCGACGCTGACGTACGTCTACGCCGACTCGACCGCCGTCCTCGGCCCGCTCGCCACCTACGCCGAACCCCACTGTTACGACCTGTGCGCCGAGCACTCCGAGCGCCTCACGGCCCCTCGGGGCTGGGAGGTCGTCCGGCTCCTCGACGGTTCGGCTCCCGCCCGGCCCAGCGGCGACGACCTGGAAGCGCTCGCCAACGCGGTGCGCGAGGCGGCTCGCCCCCAGGAGCGCGCGGCCCAGGCCGGTGGCGGCGGACGCGCGGCGGACCCGATGGAGGTCGCGCGCCGCGGCCACCTGCGGGTTCTGCGCTCACCCGACAACTGACCGACCGGTTCGGTCGCCCCTCCCGTTGTGCATGAGTGATGCACGCCCATTGACGCGGCGTTGTCGCGGACACGACCATTCCGTCACCCGTGAGAAATCGCTTTCCGCATGGCGGAATCCGGGGAGGCGCTCGTGTACATGCAGGAACTGGAACCCGTCGCCGGCTCGCTCGGCCTGTCCGCCCTGGTGGCGGCCCTGCCCCTCGTGATCGTCCTGGTCCTGCTCGGCGGCGTCCGCACGAAGGCGCACCTGGCCGGCCTCACCGGCTTGCTGGCGGCCGCCCTCGTCGCCTGGCTCGCGTACGGCATGCCGCTGGAACAAACCGTCTCCAGCGCCGCCCAGGGAGCCGTCTTCGGCCTCTTCCCCATCCTGTGGATCGTCGTCAACGCCCTGTGGGTGTACCGGATGACCGTCCGCACACGGCACTTCGACATCCTGCGCCGGTCCTTCGGGCGGCTCTCCGACGACCCGCGCATCCAGGCGCTCGTGGTCGCCTTCTGCTTCGGCGCCCTGCTGGAGGCCCTCGCCGGATTCGGGGCGCCCGTCGCCATCTGCTCGGTCATGCTCGTCGCCCTCGGCTTCGAGCCGGTGCGCGCCGCGGTCGTCGCGCTGGTCGCCAACACCGCGCCCGTGGCGTTCGGTGCCATGGGCACGCCGGTGGTGACACTCGCTCAGGTCACGGGGCTGCCGCTGGAGGACGTGGCGTCCGTGGTGGGGCGTCAGACCCCGCTGCTGGCCCTCGTGGTGCCGCTCGTGCTGGTCGGGCTCGTGGACGGGCGGCGCGGCCTGCGGGAGACCTGGGTGCCGGCCGTGGTGTGCGGAATCGCTTTCGCCGTCGCCCAGTTCGCCGCCTCGAACTACGTCTCCGCGCAACTGGCCGACATCGGCGCCGCCTTGGCGGGCGCGGCCGCGCTGGTGGCCGTACCCCAGGCCCGCAGGCCCGCCGCCGAACCCGTACGCGCGTCCGTGCTGACCGGCGCACGCAGCGAGGAACTGGACGAGGACGACCCGCGCGCGGACGTCGTACGGGCCTATGCGCCGTACACCCTCATCGTGGCCGTCTTCTCCGTCGCCCAGATCCCGGCGGTCAAGGACTGGCTGGCGAAGGCCACCCAGACATACGACTGGCCCTTCCTGGACGTCGTCGACGCCGACGGGAACGCGGTCGGCGGCAATGTCTTCACTTGGCCGATCGTCTCCACCGGCGGCACGCTCGTACTGCTCGCGGGCGTGGCCACGGCCGCCGTGATCGGGGTCCACGCGCGCGTGGCGGTCAAGGAGTGGCTCGCGACGGTGCACGAGTTGAGGTTCGCGATCCTGACCGTGACGTCCGTGCTGGCCCTCGCCTACGTCATGAACCTCTCCGGACAGGCGGCCACGATCGGCCACTTCGTGGCGGCGGCCGGTGCCGGGCTCGCCTTTCTGTCCCCGGTCCTCGGGTGGTTCGGCGTCGCCGTCTCCGGATCGGACACCTCGGCCAACGCGCTCTTCGGCGCCCTCCAGGTGACCGCCGCCCGCGAGTCGGGGCTGTCGCCGGAACTGCTCGCCGCCGCCAACAGCTCGGGCGGCGTGCTGGGCAAGATGATCTCGCCGCAGAACCTCACCATCGCCTGCGCCGCCGTCGGGCTCGCCGGCCGCGAGGGGGACCTGCTGCGCAAGGTGCTGCCCTGGAGCGTGGCGCTGCTGCTGGTGATGTGCCTGATCGTGGTCGGCCAGAGTTCGCCGGTGCTGGGCTGGATGCTGCCCTGACCTGAGGTTACGGCTGAGCTTCCGCTCACGGCCCGCACGGAGCTCTGTCAGAGGCTGCGGGTACTTTGTGGGGCACCGATAGGACTTTTCAGGAGGGGTGGCCGTGGAGGCTGATCTGTCACAGGTCGTGAAGGCGTACGACGTACGGGGGGTCGTCCCGGACCAGTGGGACGAGTCGTCGGCCGAGCTCTTCGGCGCGGCCTTCGTCCGGGTGACCGGCGCGGACGCGATCGTGATCGGGCACGACATGCGCCCCTCGTCTCCCGGCCTGTCGGCCGCCTTCGCGCGCGGGGCGGCGGCGCAGGGCGTGGACGTGACCGAGATCGGCCTCTGCTCGACCGACCAGCTGTACTACGCCTCGGGCGCGCTGAACCTGCCCGGCGCGATGTTCACCGCCTCGCACAACCCGGCCCAGTACAACGGCATCAAGATGTGCCGCGCGGGCGCCGCCCCCGTCGGCCAGGACACCGGCCTGGCGGAGATCCGCGAACTGGTCGAGCGATGGATCGAGTCGGGTGCCCCGGAACCTGCCGCCGCGCCGGGAACGATCACCCGGCGGGACACGTTGGAGGACTACGCGGCCCACCTGCGCTCCCTCGTCGACCTGACGTCCGTCCGCCCCCTGAAGGTCGTCGTGGACGCGGGCAACGGCATGGGCGGCCACACCGTTCCCACGGTCTTCGCCGGCCTGCCCCTGGACCTCGTCCCGATGTACTTCGAACTCGACGGCACGTTCCCGAACCACGAGGCCAACCCCCTCGACCCGGCCAACCTCGTCGACCTGCAGAAGCGGGTCCGCGAGGAGGGCGCCGACCTCGGCATCGCCTTCGACGGCGACGCCGACCGCTGCTTCGTCGTCGACGAGAACGGCGACCCGGTCTCCCCGTCGGCCATCACCGCCCTGGTCGCCTCCCGCGAGCTGGCCAGAAACGGCGGCAAGGGCACGATCATCCACAACCTGATCACGTCCTGGTCGGTCCCGGAGGTCGTCGAGGAGAACGGCGGCACGCCGGTACGCACGCGCGTGGGCCACTCCTTCATCAAGGCCGAGATGGCCAGGACCGGCGCGATCTTCGGCGGCGAGCACTCCGCCCACTACTACTTCCGCGACTTCTGGAACGCCGACACGGGCATGCTGGCCGCGCTCCACGTCCTCGCGGCCCTCGGCGGCCAGGACGGCCCGCTCTCGGCCCTGGTCGCCCAGTACGACCGCTACGTCGGCTCCGGCGAGATCAACTCCACGGTCGACGACCAGACGGCCCGCCTCGCCGCGATCAGGGCGGCGTACGAGGGGATCGAGGGCATCACACTCGACGAACTCGACGGCCTCACGGTCACCGCCGCCGACTGGTGGTTCAACGTCCGCCCCTCCAACACGGAACCGCTGCTGCGCCTGAACACGGAGGCACGGGACGAGGCAACGATGACCAAGGTGCGAGACGAGGCGCTGGCGATCATCAGGGGCTGAGGTCCGCCAGGGGGGTGCGTTGCGGCCTGCTCGTCATCCGCGGGCAGTCGTGCCGCCACCCCGTCAGTCCGCGGGCATTCGTGCCTCCCCCAGAGGGGGGACCCCCAGGACGGCACGGGTGGGCGCGGGCGGCACCCCGCAAACGCCGGGCTGCGCGACCCACCCCCCAGCACCAATGCCGCGCGGGCCCCAACCCGAGCCAGCGCAGCAACCCCGCACAGCACCCCCCACGGCGGTACCCTGACCAGGCACATCCGCACAACAAGACGTGCACGTACCCGCCCGAACAAGACCACCCAATCCGCCCCCGAAGGGACACCCCCATGCCGCTCGAAGCCGGCCTCCTGGAGATCCTCGCCTGCCCGGCCTGCCACGCCCCCCTCAAGGAGCAGGACGCGGAGCTGATCTGCACCGGCCAGGACTGCGGCCTGGCCTACCCCATCCGCGACGGCATCCCCGTCCTCCTCGTGGACGAGGCCCGCCGCCCCGCGTGAACGAGGCCCGCCGCCCGCGCAGAACCAGGCCCGCCGCCCACGTGGACGAGGCGCCGGCCCGTACAGGCGAGGGCCCGCCCGCGTAACCGACGACCCGGCGTTCGGAGGCTCCCACCCATGCTCGACGAATCGCTGCTCGACTCCCCGGAGGGCCTCGCCGAGGCCGACCACCGAGGCCTGCTCCGCGGCGCCGCGGAAGCCGGCGCCCGCGTCCGCACCGCAGCCCGGCACGCCGCCGAGGCCGGTGTCCAGGACCTCAAGCCCGACGGCCGCCCCCGCGCCGTCCTCATCGCCGGCCCCGGCGCCGCCGCCACCCACGCCGCCGACCTCCTCGGCACGCTCGCCGGCCCCGGCAGCCCCGTGACCCGGCTGGCCCCCACCGGCGTAGCACCGGCCGCCGGTGCCCTGCGTTGGGAACTGCCCGGCTGGGTCGGCTCGGTCGACCTGCTCCTGATCGCCACCCCCGATGGCACCGAGCCGGGCCTGTCCCTGCTCGCCGAGCAGGCCTACCGTCGCGGCTGCACGGTCGCCGCCGTGGCGCCCGCCCGCACCCCGCTCGCCGAAGCCGCCGAGGGCGCCCACGGCCTGTTCGTACCGCTGGCGACCGCCCCGTACGAGCACGACGAACCCCTCGCCGCGTCCGCCCCCGGCGTCCTGTGGGCCCTGCTCACCCCGCTCCTCGCGCTCCTGGACCGCATAGGTCTGCTCGCCGCCCCCGCCGACGCGATGGAGAAGGTCGCCGACCGGCTCGACCACATCGCCGAGCGATGCGGGCCCGCCATCGCGGCGTACAGCAATCCCGCCAAGACCCTCGCCGCCGAACTCGCCGACGCCCTCCCGGTGATCTGGACCGAGGGCACCTCGGCCGGCCCGGCAGGCCGCCGTTTCGCCGCCGCGCTGGCTGAACTCTCCGGCACCCCGGCCGTGGTGTCGGAACTGCCCGAGGCGCTCGCCGCGCACAGCGCCCTGCTCGCCGGCCCGCTCGCCGCCGGCGCCGACCCCGAGGACTTCTTCCGCGACCGCGTCGAGGAGCCACCCGCCCTGCACGCGCGCGTGGTGCTGCTCCGCGACCGCCCGATCGGCAGCCTCACCGCCGCCCCCGCCGCCCGTGACCTGGCCCTCAGCCACGACACGCCGATCAGCGAACTCGAACCGGACCCCGGCGGCGAACTGGAGACTCTCGCGGAACTGATCGCCATCACGGATTTCGCCGCCGTTTACCTGGCGCTCGCATCGAGGGCCTGATCTGGCCCAGGACGAGCTGACCTTCGTACGCGGACGAGAACCCGCGTCGTACGCAGAGAGAACGGGCAGAGAGAACCGATGGACCGCCTCGACAACACCATCCGCCCCTACGCCTGGGGTTCCACCACCGCGATCCCGCAGCTGCTCGGCGTCGAGCCGACCGGCGAGCCGCAGGCCGAGATGTGGATGGGCGCGCACCCGGGCGCACCCTCGCGCACCGACCGCGGCACGCTCGTCGACGTCATCGCGGCCGACCCGGAGCGCGAACTCGGCGCCGCGGCCGTGGCCAAGTTCGGCCCCACGCTGCCCTTCCTCCTCAAGATCCTCGCCGCGGGCGCCCCCCTCTCCCTCCAGGTGCACCCCAACCTGGACCAGGCGAGGGAGGGTTACGCGGACGAGGAGCGCCGAGGCATCCCCGTGGACGCCCCGCACCGCAACTACAAGGACGCCAACCACAAGCCGGAACTCATCTGCGCGCTCACCGAGTTCGACGGCCTGTGCGGCTTCCGCGACCCCAACGAGGCCGCCGAACTGCTCGACGGCCTCGGCGTCGACTCCCTCAAGCCGTACGTCGACCTGCTGCACGCCCACCCCGAGGACGCGGCACTGCGCGAGATCCTCACCGCCGTCCTCACCGCCGACCGCGAGGAGATGGCCCGCACGGTCGCCGAGGCCACCGCCGCATGCTCCCGCCTCGGCGGCGCCTACGCCCCGTACGCCGACCTCGCCCACCACTACCCCGGGGACCCGGGCGTCATCGCCGCGATGCTGCTCAACCACGTCCGCCTCCAGCCGGGCGAAGCCCTCTACCTCGGCGCGGGCATCCCGCACGCCTACCTCGACGGCCTCGGCGTCGAGATCATGGCCAACTCCGACAACGTCCTGCGCTGCGGTCTCACCCCCAAGCACGTCGACGTCCCCGAACTCCTGCGCATCGTCCGCTTCGAGCCGAGCGACCCCGGCGTGCTGCGCCCGGAGGCGTCCCCCGACGGCGAGGAGGTCTACGAGACCCCCATCGACGAGTTCCGCCTCTCCCGGTACGTCCTCCCGGCCGGCGGTGCCGCCCACGACCTCACCCGCGCCACTCCGCAGATCCTGCTCTGCACGGCCGGCACCGTACGGGCCGGCGAGCACGAGCTGACGCCCGGCGGGTCCGTCTTCGTACCGGCGGGAGAAAAGGCCGAAGTGTCCGGCACTGGCACGGTATTCCGGGCGACGGTGGTGGCCTGACCTACGGGCATCGGTGGCCAGGCGCGCCGTTGTCGGACCGGGCTGCAACAATGGCCCACCGGCAAAGGACGGGCAAAGCCCACCAGCGGCGCAGCCCTGGACGGCGTACGAAGGGACAACGCGAACAACATGAGCGCGTCAGGTGGCACAAAGGCGATCGTGGCGGCACTGCTCGCCAATCTCTCGATCGCGGTAGCGAAGTTCGTGGCGTTCCTCTTCAGCGGCTCGTCGTCGATGCTCGCCGAGTCGGTGCACTCGGTCGCCGACTCCGGCAACCAGGGCCTGCTGCTCCTCGGCGGCAAGAAGGCCCAGCGCGAGGCGACTCCGCAGCACCCCTTCGGCTACGGTCGCGAGCGCTACATCTATGCCTTCCTCGTCTCGATCGTCCTGTTCTCCGTCGGTGGCATGTTCGCCATCTACGAGGGCTACGAGAAGATCAAGCACCCGCACGACATCGAGCACTGGTACTGGCCGGTGGGCGTCCTCGTCTTCGCGATCATCGCCGAGACCTTCTCCTTCCGGACGGCCATCAAGGAGTCCAACGTCCTGCGCGGCCGGAAGTCCTGGAAGGAGTTCGTCCGCCACGCCAAGGCCCCCGAGCTGCCGGTCGTCCTCCTGGAGGACCTCGGCGCCCTCGTCGGTCTGATCCTCGCCCTGGGCGGCGTCGGTCTGGCACTCATCACCGGTGACAGCGTCTGGGACGGCATCGGCACCCTCTGCATCGGCGTCCTGCTCATCCTGATCGCGCTCGTCCTGGCCGCCGAGACCAAGTCCCTGCTGCTCGGCGAGGCCGCGGGCGTCGAGGAGGTCCAGAAGATCGAGGCCGCGATCGTCGACGGCGACACGGTCACCCGCGTCATCCACATGCGCACGCTCCACCTCGGCCCCGAGGAACTGCTGGTCGCCGCCAAGATCGCCGTACAGCACGAGGACACGGCCGGCGAGATCGCCGCCGCCATCGACGCCGCCGAGGCCCGCATCCGCGAGGCCGTCCCGATCGCCCGCGTCATCTACCTGGAGCCGGACATCTACAGCGAGGCCGAAGCGGCCAAGGGCCCCGACCGCGAGGCGTCCCCGGGCGGCCCGGCCTCGCACGCGACCGGCCACTGACCCATTTCCATGTCCACGGCCACGGGGCCCGCCGAACATTCGGCGGGCCCCGTCCGCTGTCGTCAGACCGGAGGCCGGGCCGGCGCCCGAGCGTCGAGCCCCACGGTCAGCCTCACAGCAGGGCCGGTTACCCGACCTCGCTCAGGACGCCCAGGATCCCCCGCTCGTCCGGCGCGGCCAGCAGCCGCTCGCGGAACCCGGCGTCCATCAGCTTCCGGGACAGCAGTGCGAGGATCCGCAGATGCTCATCACCCGCCGCTGCCTCCGGTACGGCGATCATGAACACGAGCCTCGCCTTCGTACCGTCCAGCGAGCCCCACTCGACGCCCTCGGCGGACCGTGCGAAGCCGACGACCGGCGCGGTCACCGCATCCGTCTTGGCGTGCGGAATCGCGATCTCCTCACCGAGCCCGGTCGTACCCTCCTCCTCGCGCCGCAGCGCCGTCCGCACCAACTCGTCCACGTCCGCGACCTTGCCGACCCGTGCCAGCAGGCCGGCCATCTCGCGGATGGCGTCCTCCTTGCCCCGTGCGTCCAGCCGGACCTTCACGGTCTCCCTGGTCAGGTGCCCGGAGAGCACCTCGGGCGCACGATCCCCTGGCTGGTTCGAGGCTGAATCGACGGCACCAACGGCATCGCCTGTCTCGACCGTCTCCTCCGCACCGTCCTTGGCAGCCCGGACGCTCCCGGCCTCCGCATCGGGCTTGGATGCCGTGCTCGCGGCACCATCAGTGGCCTCGGGCAGGGGCTGCGCCGACACTGCGCCGACCGTGGCCCCGGGCACAGCCTGTGCCCCCGCCGAGGCAGCCGTCGCCCCGGGCCCGGCCGGCGTCGGCGCCGCGGCAGCCGTAGCCCCGGAACCGTCCTGCGTGGATACGACGGCACCCGCGCCGGGCGCCCCCACCCCCGCCCCGACCAGCGCGGCCTCGGATCCCGCGCCGTACCCGCCACCGGCCGGCGCACCTCGCCCCCGCTTCCGCTCGGCGATGTCCACCAGAGCGACCGTCGTCAGCGCGGTCACCACCGTCCCGATCACCACGGCCACGAAGAACATCGGCACCCCGCTCACCGCACCGAGCACCGCAACGATCGGCCCGCCGTGCGGCACGGCGTCCTCCACACCGGCCTGCCCCGCTATCGCGCCGGCCACCGCACCACCGAGCATGTTGGCCGGGATGACCTGCGCGGGCCGCGCGGCGGCGAACGGGATCGCGCCCTCGGAGATGCCGAAGCACCCCATGAACAGCGAGGCCAGCCCGGTCTCCCGCTCCTGCTCGGTGTAGAGCCGCTTGCGTATCAGCGTGGCGAGCCCCTGCCCCAGCGGCATGACCGGAATCGCGGCCGCGCACATGCCCATGACGGTCTGGTTGCCGGTCGCGATGAGCCCCGCACCGAAGAGGAACGCCGTCTTGTTGACCGGCCCGCCCATGTCGAACGCGATCATCAGGCCGAGCAGCGCCCCCAGCAGGATCGCGCTGGTGCCGGTCATCCCGCCCAGCCAGCTGGTCAGATGCTCGAAGACCCAGGAGATGGGCCGGCCGATGACGTAGATGAAGAACATGCCGAGCGCGGTGGTCGCCACGATCGGGATCACGATGATCGGCATGATCGGCTGCACAAACCTCGGCACCCGGACCTTCTTGATCCACAACACCAGATACCCGGCGAGGAACCCGGTCACGATCGCCCCGATGAAACCCGCCCCCGCCTCGGAGTCGTACAGCTCACCGGTGTTGGCGATCCACCCGCCGATCATGCCCGGAACCAGCGCGGGCCGGTCGCCGATCGCGTAGGCGATGTAGCCGGAGAGGATCGGCACCATCAGCGTGAAGCCGATGACGCCGATGTTGTTCACGTCCATCCAGAAGGAGTCCTCCGGGATGACCAGGCCGCCGGACGGGTCCGTGTGCCCGCCCAGCGAGAGGGAGATCGCGATCAGCAGCCCGCCGACCACGACGAACGGGATTATGTAACTGACCTCGTTCATCAGCGCCTTGTAAGTGACGCTCCGCTCCTTGCCGCCCTCCGCCGGCGCCACCGTGGGCGCACCACCCCCCGTGTGCACCGGCGCTGACAGCACCTGCTCGATCAGCCGCTCGGGGTGCCGAATCCCTTCCGCGACCCCGACGGTGAGGACCCGCTTCCCGGCGAACCTGCTGAGGTCCACGTCCTTGTCCGCGGCGATGACGACACCGTCAGCGGATCTGACGTCGTTGTCATCGAGGATGTTCTCAGCCCCGATGGAACCTTGGGTCTCCACCTTCATCTCGGTACCGCGGCTCTCGGCAGCCTGCGCGAGCTTCTCCGCCGCCATGTACGTGTGCGCGATGCCGGTCGGGCAGGCGGTCACGGCAAGCAGCTTCACCTGCCTGCGCTCGTCACCGCCGCCCGTGGGGGGGGAGGGCCGACCGGACTCGTCACGTCGTTCTCCTAACGCCTTTGTCACACCGGAACGCCGTCCCGGAGGTCCCGCAGGGTCGACCGGATGTTCCGATCTCCCCCGCATCCTGCAATGCCGGCCGGCCTGCTCCAAGACGCAAACCGACCGGCCTGCTCCAGGATGCGAACGTGCACGGCCAACCGACGCCGATACCGATCACTTGCCGTGAACGGCCTGAAATGTTCGAGGGCGGACTGGGGAAGGCCGGGGCGCCCGGTGTAGCTTGGGACGGAGTCAGACGTCGCTGCTGATGGCGGTCGGGCGGTCCCCAGTGGACCGGCCGAGGGAGAGAGGGCCTCCGACGGACTGCGCTGCGCGCACGCGGCCATGCCTGTGTGCTTTTCGGGGCACGCATGTGTCCGCCGCCGCGCAGGTCAGCCGTACCCACCCTCGACCCAACCCGAGGAGCAGCCCGCAATGACGACTGTCGACAGCCGACAGGACTTCAAGGTCGCCGACCTCTCCCTGGCCGAGTTCGGCCGCAAGGAGATCACCCTCGCCGAACACGAGATGCCGGGCCTCATGGCGATCCGCAAGGAGTACGCCGAGGCGCAGCCGCTCGCAGGCGCCCGCATCACCGGCTCCCTGCACATGACCGTGCAGACCGCCGTCCTCATCGAGACCCTGGCCGCCCTGGGCGCGCAGGTCCGCTGGGCCTCCTGCAACATCTTCTCCACCCAGGACCACGCGGCCGCCGCCATCGCCGTCGGCCCGAACGGCACGCCCGACGACCCGCGGGGCGTCCCGGTCTTCGCCTGGAAGGGCGAGACCCTCCAGGAGTACTGGTGGTGCACCGAGCAGGCACTGACCTGGCCGGACAGCCCCACCGGCGGCCCGAACATGATCCTGGACGACGGCGGTGACGCCACCCTCCTCGTCCACAAGGGCGTCGAGTACGAGAAGGACGGCAAGGTCCCCTCGCCCGACACGGCCGAGTCCGACGAGCACCGCGTCATCCTCGAACTGCTCACCCGCACTGTGAGCGAGACCCCGCAGAAGTGGACCCAGCTGGCGTCCGAAATCCGCGGTGTCACCGAGGAGACCACGACCGGTGTCCACCGTCTGTACGAGATGCAGCGCGAGGGCACCCTCCTGTTCCCGGCGATCAACGTCAACGACGCCGTCACCAAGTCGAAGTTCGACAACAAGTACGGCTGCCGCCACTCCCTGGTCGACGGCATCAACCGCGCCACCGACACCCTGATCGGTGGCAAGACCGCGGTGATCTGCGGCTACGGCGACGTGGGCAAGGGCTGCGCGGAGTCCCTGCGCGGACAGGGCGCCCGCGTCATCGTCACCGAGATCGACCCGATCTGCGCCCTCCAGGCCGCGATGGACGGCTACCAGGTCACCACCCTGGACGAGGTCGTCGACAAGGCCGACATCTTCATCACCACGACCGGCAACAAGGACATCATCATGGCCTCGGACATGGCCAAGATGAAGCACCAGGCCATCGTCGGCAACATCGGCCACTTCGACAACGAGATCGACATGGCCGGCCTCGCCAAGGTCCCCGGCATCGTCAAGGACGAGATCAAGCCGCAGGTCCACACCTGGACCTTCCCCGACGGCAAGAAGATCATCGTCCTCTCCGAGGGCCGCCTGCTGAACCTGGGCAACGCCACCGGTCACCCGTCGTTCGTGATGTCCAACTCCTTCGCGGACCAGACGCTGGCCCAGATCGAGCTGTTCACCAAGCCTGACGAGTACCCGACCGACGTCTACGTGCTGCCCAAGCACCTCGACGAGAAGGTCGCCCGCCTGCACCTCGACGCGCTCGGCGTGAAGCTGACCACGCTCCGCCCCGAGCAGGCCGACTACATCGGCGTCAAGGTCGAGGGCCCCTACAAGCCGGACCACTACCGGTACTGAGTCCGCAGCCGACCCGCTGAGCAGCGCGTCCGTGCACTGACGCGATGCTCAGCAGCAGGTCCTCCAAGGCAGGCCCCCGCACCCCCGTGCCGGGGGCCTGCCCCTTTGGCCCCGTCGGACCAGCCAGTCACACCCCAGGACCCCCATGCCCCGCGGCCGCTATTCGCTCCAAGATCCGCACGATCACACCCCCTTCGCAGAAGAGCACTTCCACTGCGCCCCCGGCCCTTCCGGCTGGCGCTACGTCTCCCAACTGACCACCCCCACCGGCGATCACCGAGGCTCCGTCGACCTCGCCCTCGACGAACTCGGCCGCCCCATCCGCTTGGAACTCCACGCGGCGAGCTGGCAGGTGCGGGGCGCCGCCCTCGACGGCGTCACCTGGGTCCGTACGGACCCCACCGGCGCCCATGCCACGGAAGGCAATGTCCGCGCCCACGCCTTCACCGGCACGTCCCCCGCGTTCCTCATCGCCATCACCCGTCTGCTGCGCCTCACCCCTTCCGACTCCGCAACCCGCGTACGACTCGTCGCCTTCACTGATCCCGTCCTCGCCCCACGCACCGTGGACCAGTCCTGGACTCTGCTGAAAAGAGAAACACACGGCACTGACAACGGCTCCCTGACCGTGGACGAATACCAGGTCACAGCCCTGGACACGGGAGAGCAGCACCTCGTCCACATCGCCGGGGACGTCGTGCTCGCGGCGCCCGGCATCGAGCTGGAGGACCTCGAGTCGCCGCCGTCCGTCTTCCCCTGAGCGCGGGCCGAATGCGGAGCCAGGAACCCCCGAGATCGCCGAGAGGACGGGCATGCCCTTCTGTCCCGCTGTCTCTGTCGCGCCGTTGGCCGTTGGGCGCCGAACCAACGGGTCTGACGGCGGCTGCCGCGCGGGCCGACGGCGTTACGCGGGCGGCACGAACCCCGTGGCGGGCCGGTGCGGATCGGCCGACGGCCCTTCCGGCGGCAGCGCGGGCGGAGGTTCCTCCGCATGATCCGAGGGGCGGCTCTCGGGCCCTGCGGCACCAGCGAGCGGGTGTGCAGGCGGCGCGGCCGCACTGTGCGGGTCCGGCACGGCGGGGGAGTGCGGTGCGGAAGAGGCTGGGGGACGCACGTTCACCGAGCCGTACGAGCCCGGTGTCGCACCAGCCACGTACTGCGGTCCACCGGCGACGGGCGCGCCCGGAGCCGTCCCGTTCCTGAAAGCCCGCCGAACCTCCCGGGCCTGCCGCTCCTGCACCACCGCGGCCAGATACGCCGCCGGAGGCACACCCTCCGGCACCGGAGTCCCGGTCCGCCCCGCGAGGTCGGCCGCCAAGCGCTCCGCCATGGCCCCGCCGACCTGCGGGTCAAGCTGCTGCATCCGCGTCAGGTACTGGCGCACGGCCAGCCACAGCCCATCGGGGACCGCGGAAAGGTCAGTCCCCGAGAACCGCCCGGCCAGCCACGACGGTGGCGGA
>NZ_CP176503.1:6070000-7650000 GCF_046267975.1 Streptomyces flavusporus
CCGGGTTACTGACCTTAGCCAAACTCCGAATGCCGGTAAGTGAGAGCGCGGCAGTGAGACTGTGGGGGATAAGCTCCATGGTCGAGAGGGAAACAGCCCAGAGCATCGACTAAGGCCCCTAAGCGTACGCTAAGTGGGAAAGGATGTGGAGTCGCAGAGACAACCAGGAGGTTGGCTTAGAAGCAGCCACCCTTGAAAGAGTGCGTAATAGCTCACTGGTCAAGTGATTCCGCGCCGACAATGTAGCGGGGCTCAAGCGTACCGCCGAAGTCGTGTCATTGCAGCATGAGGGCCAACGCCCGCTGTGATGGGTAGGGGAGCGTCGTCTGCCGGGTGAAGCGGCCGCGTAAGCGAGTCGTGGACGGTTGACGAGTGAGAATGCAGGCATGAGTAGCGATACAAACGTGAGAAACGTTTGCGCCGATTGACCAAGGGTTCCTGGGTCAAGCTGATCTGCCCAGGGTAAGTCGGGACCTAAGGCGAGGCCGACAGGCGTAGTCGATGGATAACCGGTTGATATTCCGGTACCCGCTGTGAAGCGTCAAACATCGAATCCGGTGATGCTAAGCCCGTGAAACCGCCGTGTGCGTCTTCGGACAAGCGCGGAGTGGTGGAGCCGGTGACCCGAGCTGGTAGTAGGTGAGTGATGGGGTGACGCAGGAAGGTAGTCCATCCCGGGCGGTGGTTGTCCCGGGGTAAGGGTGTAGGCCGCAAGGCAGGCAAATCCGCCTTGCATACGGCTGAGACCTGATGCCGAGCCGATTGTGGTGAAGTGGATGATCCTATGCTGTCGAGAAAAGCCTCTAGCGAGTTTCATGGCGGCCCGTACCCTAAACCGACTCAGGTGGTCAGGTAGAGAATACCGAGGCGTTCGGGTGAACTATGGTTAAGGAACTCGGCAAAATGCCCCCGTAACTTCGGGAGAAGGGGGGCCACACCCGGTGATGGGCCTTGCGCCCTGAGCTGGGGGTGGCCGCAGAGACCAGCGAGAAGCGACTGTTTACTAAAAACACAGGTCCGTGCGAAGCCGTAAGGCGATGTATACGGACTGACGCCTGCCCGGTGCTGGAACGTTAAGGGGACCGGTTAGCTCACCTTCGGGTGGGCGAAGCTGAGAACTTAAGCGCCAGTAAACGGCGGTGGTAACTATAACCATCCTAAGGTAGCGAAATTCCTTGTCGGGTAAGTTCCGACCTGCACGAATGGCGTAACGACTTCTCGACTGTCTCAACCATAGGCCCGGTGAAATTGCACTACGAGTAAAGATGCTCGTTTCGCGCAGCAGGACGGAAAGACCCCGGGACCTTTACTGCAGTTTGATATTGGTGTTCGGTTCGGCTTGTGTAGGATAGCTGGGAGACTGTGAGCCCTGGACGCCAGTTCGGGGGGAGTCGTCGTTGAAATACCAGTCTGGTCGTGCTGGATGTCTAACCTGGGTCCGTGATCCGGATCAGGGACAGTGTCTGATGGGTAGTTTAACTGGGGCGGTTGCCTCCTAAAGGGTAACGGAGGCGCCCAAAGGTTCCCTCAGCCTGGTTGGCAATCAGGTGTTGAGTGTAAGTGCACAAGGGAGCTTGACTGTGAGACCGACGGGTCGAGCAGGGACGAAAGTCGGGACTAGTGATCCGGCGGTGGCTTGTGGAAGCGCCGTCGCTCAACGGATAAAAGGTACCCCGGGGATAACAGGCTGATCTTCCCCAAGAGTCCATATCGACGGGATGGTTTGGCACCTCGATGTCGGCTCGTCGCATCCTGGGGCTGGAGTCGGTCCCAAGGGTTGGGCTGTTCGCCCATTAAAGCGGTACGCGAGCTGGGTTTAGAACGTCGTGAGACAGTTCGGTCCCTATCCGCTGTGCGCGCAGGAGTCTTGAGAAGGGCTGTCCCTAGTACGAGAGGACCGGGACGGACGAACCTCTGGTGTGCCAGTTGTCCTGCCAAGGGCATGGCTGGTTGGCTACGTTCGGGAGGGATAACCGCTGAAAGCATCTAAGCGGGAAGCCTGCTTCGAGATGAGGACTCCCACCCACGTGATGGGGTAAGGCTCCCAGTAGACGACTGGGTTGATAGGCCGGATATGGAAGCACGGCAACGTGTGGAGTTGACCGGTACTAATAGGCCGAGGGCTTGTCCTCAGTTGCTCGCGTCCACTGTGTTGGTTCTGAAACCACGAACAGCCCCGCGCCGCCACGCGTGGTGCGGCGTTCACAGTTTCATAGTGTTTCGGTGGTCATAGCGTGAGGGAAACGCCCGGTTACATTCCGAACCCGGAAGCTAAGCCTCACAGCGCCGATGGTACTGCAGGGGGGACCCTGTGGGAGAGTAGGACGTCGCCGAACAATCATTGAGAAAACCCCCGTGCCGGACGGCACGGGGGTTTTCTGCGTTTTCCTCACAGCCGCCCCGCCGTCTTCAGGGACAGATACGCATCGGCCAGGGCAGGGGCCAATTCGTCGGGGGTCGCGTCGACGACCGTAACGCCATGTCGGCGGAGTTGTTCGGCGGTGCGATGGCGTTCGGATTGGGCCTGGGCAGCGGCTGCGGCGTTGTAGACGGATTCGACGTTGCCGCGAGACGTTGCCATGCGGGCGATATGGGGATCTGCCACTGATGCCACCAGGACTGTGTGGCGCTGGGTGAGTCGAGGGAGGACGGGCAGCAGGCCTTCCTCGACCGGGGCCGCGTCGAGGGTGGTGAGCAGCACGATCAGGGAGCGGCGAGGGGCTGTCCGGAGTGCTGTGGCCGTGAGGCCCCGGGCGTCCGTTTCGATCAGCTCGGGCTCGAGGGTCGCCATGGCGTTGACCAGGGAAGGGAGGACGTCACCTGCTGTACGGCTCTGGACGAGGGCGCGCACTCGGCGGTCGTATGCAAGCAGGTCGACGCGGTCGCCGGCACGGGACGCGAGGGCCGCCAGGAGCAGGGCCGCGTCCATCGAGGTGTCGAGCCGTGGGGCGTCGCCTACGCGGCCGGCGGAGGTGCGGCCGGTGTCGAGGACGAGGAGGATGTGGCGGTCGCGCTCGGGGCGCCAGGTGCGTACGGCGACTGTGGACTGGCGGGCTGTGGCGCGCCAGTCGATCAAGCGGGTGTCGTCGCCGGGGACGTATTCGCGAAGACTGTCGAATTCCGTGCCCTCGCCGCGCTGCAGCATGCTCGTGCGGCCGTCGAGTTCGCGTAGGCGGGCGAGTTTGGAGGGGAGGTGCTTGCGGCTGGTGAAGGGGGGAAGGGCGCGTACCGTCCAGGGGACTTTATGGATTCCCTGGCGGGTGAACAGGCGCAGGGGGCCGTATGAGCGGATGGTCACTCGGTCGGCTTGGCGGTCGCCGCGGCGGGTGGGGCGTAGGCGGGTCGTGATGCGGCGGCGTTCGCCGGCGGGGACCGTCAGGTGGTGGCGGGAGGATGTCACCTCGGTGCCGGGGGGCCAGCTGCTGGGGGGCCAGGCGTCGCGGAGGTCGGCGCGGAGTGGCCGGCGGGACGGGTTGCTGACCATGAGAGTGACGTCGGCTGTTTCGCCCAGGCGTACCGAGGTGTCGCCGGAGCGGGTCAGGCGCAGGCGTCGTACGGGTGCTGCGAGGGCGAAGTCGCAGGCGCAAGCGATGGCCAAGGGTGCGTTCACGGCGAGGATGCCCGTCCAGCTGGGTTCCCACAGGCCGACGGGGAGAGAGCCGAGGGCCGCGAGGAGGGCGGCGCGTCCGGTGAGTGCCATCAGCGGGGTACGGGGACGTGGGCGAGGATGGCGTTGATGACGGAGTCGGCTGTCACGCCTTCCATCTCGGCCTCCGGGCGGAGTTGGACGCGGTGGCGGAGCGTGGGAAGGGCCAGGGCTTTCACATCGTCCGGGATGACGTAGTCGCGGCCGGTCAGCCAGGCCCACGCGCGGGAGGTGGCAAGCAGGGCGGTGGCTCCGCGAGGGGAGACGCCGAGGGTGAGCGACGGCGATTCGCGGGTGGCTCGGCAGATGTCGACCACATAGGCGGTGATCTCCGGGGACACCGTGGTCTTGCCGACTGCCGCGCGGGCGGCCTCCAGGACGGCTGGGCCCGCTACGGGGCGTACGCCGGCTGCGCGCAGGTCGCGAGGGTTGAAGCCCTCGGCGTGGCGGGTGAGGACGTCGATCTCTTCCTGGCGGGAGGGGAGGGGGATGGTGAGCTTGAGGAGGAAGCGGTCCAGCTGGGCTTCGGGGAGTGGGTACGTGCCCTCGTACTCGACGGGGTTCTGGGTCGCGGCGACCAGGAACGGCTCGGGGAGGGGGCGTGGGACGCCGTCGACCGTGACCTGGCGTTCCTCCATGGCTTCGAGGAGGGACGACTGGGTCTTGGGCGGGGTGCGGTTGATCTCGTCGGCGAGGAGGAGGTTGGTGAAGACCGGGCCGGGCTGGAAGGAGAACTCGGCGGTGCGGGTGTCGTAGACCAGAGAGCCGGTCACGTCGCTGGGCATGAGGTCGGGGGTGAACTGGACGCGCTTGGTGTCGAGTTCGAGTGCCGAGGCGAGGGCGCGGACGAGCAACGTTTTGGCGACCCCGGGGACTCCTTCCAGTAGCACGTGTCCGCGGCAGAGGAGCGCGACGACGAGGCCGGTCACGGCGGGGTCCTGGCCGACCACAGCCTTGGCGATCTCGGCGCGCAGGGCCTCCAGGGCGGCTCGGGCGTTGCCCGGCTCCCCGGCCTGCCCGGCGTTGTCAGTGGTCGGGTCCATCATGGACGGCGTACCTCTCTTTCGAGGGCGTCGAGTTGGTCGGCGAGGGCGATGAGGGCCGCGTCGTCGCTGGGCGGCGGGCCGAAGAGGAGGGTATGCAGGGACTGACCGTCGCTGTGGAGGTGGGCGGACAGGGCGGGGAGCAGGGCTTCGGGCGCGTGCGCCTGGGCGACGGGGACGCCTACGAGCGGAGCGAGGCGAGTGCGGGTGGTGGAGCGGAGAGCGGCGGCCGCGCGGTTGTGGGCGTTGGCCTTGCGGTAGAGGCGGGCGCGGCCTTCGACGGTTTCGGAGGCGCGGATCGCCACGGGGAGTTTTTCGGGCACCAGAGGGCCGAGTCGGCGTGCTCGCCACAGGGCGGCGAGGGCTGCGGCGATGAAGAGCTGCAGGGTGCCCCAGAGCCAGCCCGAGGGGAGGAGGTCGAAAAGGGTTTGGTCGTCGTCCTGGTCGGCGGCCGAGGTGTCGGAAAGCGAGGGGCGGTACCAGACCAGATGGGGGCGCGAGCCGAGGAGTTGGAGGGCGAGCGAGGCGTTGCCCTGCTCGTCGAGGCGGTCGTTGAAGAGGATGTCGGGCGCGCCGAGGACGACGGTGTCTCCGTCCCCGGATGCGTCCGGGACGCGGATCAGGGTGGCCAGGCGTTCGCTGGGGTAGCACTGGTCGGCATCGAGGTGGGTGGTGGTGTAGCGCAGGCCGCCCGTGTCGGCGGTGCCGGCGCGCTGCGCGGCGGGGAAGTCACAGTTGGGGGCGAGTGTCGACTCGAGGCTGGTGGCGGGGTCCGCGGTGACGCCGGGGGCGAGCTGCTCGACGGAGGAGCTGCCGGCGGCAACGAGGACGGTACGTCCGCCGGATTCGGCGATCGTGGAACGCAGCAGGGTTTGTTGACGGTCCGCCAGCAGGTCGGGGACCGCGACCAGGAGAGTGGTGTCCGGGGCGGCTGCAGCGCGTGCCGCGTCCAGGGTGGTGACCACGCGGGTGGACACGCCGCGTTCGGCGAGGAGTTCGGCGACGGCGCGGCTGCCCTGTGGGTCTGCGGAGCGCGGGTCGAGGCTGCCGCGGTGGGTGTCGGAGCGGATCAGGGCGATCGCGACGGCGGCCGCCAGGAGGAGGACGAGGGCGAGTGCGACGCCTCGCGTGCGGGTCCACACCTGGCGGGGGGTGGGCGAGGTCGAGGTGGACGGGAGCGTGGCCTCGGCGGTCATCCGGCGGCTCCCTGGCGGGTGGCGTGGTGGGCGCTGGTGCTGGTGAGCTGTGGTTTGGTGCGTTCCAGGTCGCGGTCGAGTTCGGCGATGCGGCGGTACGACTGCTCGGTCGCCGCGCGTCCGCCGTATGTCACGTCGTCGAAGTCCCGGGCGGCGGCGCGCAGTCGGTCCGTGTGGGAGGACAGGGCGCGGCCTGCTTCCGCGGCTGCCTCGTCGGCGGTGCGGCCGGGGCGGGCGTCGAGGAGGGCGCGTTCCTCCAGAGAGCGGACGATGGCCCGCATGCGTTCCTGGAGGGCCCGGTTCCAGTGGTGCTGGGCGGCGTGGGCCTCGGCGGCCGCGCGGTGTTCGACTGCACTGCGGGGGCGGTCGTCGAACAGGGTGGCGGAAGAGGTCGGTTGGCGGCGCGGGGTGCCCAGGCGCCACCACAGGGCGGCCAGGACGGCGACGACGGCGATGATGACGACGACGAGGCCGAGCGCGCCTCCGGGTGTGGCAGCGGACGCGGCGCCCAACAGGTCGTTGACCCAGCCCCAGAAGGCATCGAGGGCCCGTTGGAAGAGGCCGGGGTCGTCCTCGTGGTACTGCCGCTCGGACAGCTCGCGCCGGGCCGCCTCCCGCGCGGGATCCCGCGGGATCGTCAGCGGCGGTTCGTCGCTCGAGCCGGCGAGGGCCGACACAGACGTGCCGCCGCCGTGGTGCGACGGGCGCACGGCATGGTCGCCGACGCGGAGCCAGGCACGTACGGCCGTGTCGGCGGCGCGCGGCAGGGCCGGCGCGGCTGTGAGGACGTCCCCGGCCAGGCTCACCGCATCAGCTCCCGGGCGTGGAGTCGGCAGTGCCGGAGCCGTAGCCCTGGACACCGGCGGCGCGGGCGAGTTCGAGGTCGAGGGCCTCGCGGCGGATGCGCTGGTCGATGTAGAGGAGCACGGTCACGCCTGCCGTGATCGGGAACGTGATCATGGAACCGATCACCGAGCCGATCCCGCTGATGATCAGGAACGTCCAGCCGAAGTCGCCGGTGCCCTCCAGGAAGCCGCTGACGCCGTCACCGCTGAGCGCTGCGGCGAGGAACCCGAAGGGGATGACGACGATCGCAGCGACGATGTTCGCGATGATCGTGGCGAGCAGTTGGATACCGAAGACCCGCCACCAGGAGCCGCGCACGAGCTTCGCGGAGCGGCTCATCGCCTTCATGATGCCCTGCTTCTCCAGCATCAGCGCCGCGGAGGCCAGGGAGAAGCGGATCATCAGCCACAGGGCGACGACACTGGTGCACAGGCTGCCCAGGACGATGAGTCCAGCGCCGGCGGCGCCTCCTCCTGCCAGTGCCACAAGGATGCCGGGGACGGCACCTACGAAGGCGACTCCAACGGCGATGAGGAGCAACAGGAAGATCAGGCCGAACAGTTTCACCACCCGCGGGCGGGCGTCGCCCCAGGCCTCAGCTGTGGTCACGGGCTTGCCGAGGACCGCACGGCTGGTCACGGTGGTGAGCAGTGCGGTCGCCGCGACGGTGCCGATCAGGGAGATCAGGAAGACGACTCCGGAGCTGAGCAGCGCGTCGCCCAGGGCGCGGGTCAGCTCGCCGAGGGTGGCGCTCGGGTCGTTGAGGGCCTCCGTGCTGGTCCTGTCGTTCAGGACGAGGCCCTGGAGCAGGATGACGACGATCTCCGTGACGACCGCGACCGTCAGCGAGATGCCGAGCACGGTGCGCCAATAGGTGCGCATCGTGGAGACGGCGCCGTCGAGGATCTCGCCGACGCCGAGCGGGCGCAGGGGGATCACGCCGGGCTTGGCCGCGGGCGGGGGACCGCCCCACTGGCCGCCCCAGCCGCCGTGTCCTCCGGGGCCTTGCCAGTTGCCGTGGCCCCCGCCGTACCCGCCGGGGGGGCGGCTGCCCCAGCCGGGGCCGGGTGGTGGGGGCGGCGGTGCCTGGCCCGGGCCCGGGGAGCCGCCGGGGGCGGACCACTGGGCGGGTGGCGGCTGCTCCTTGGACCACTTCGAACCGGGGTCCTGCGACTGCGGGCCCGGCTGATCCGCGGGCTGCGCGGGGGTCGGCTGGTCTGGCTGCTCGGCAGGGCCGGACGTGCCGGGTTCCTGCCCGTCGGACGGGGCGGATCCGGGCGAGGCCCAGCCCGGCGTGTCTTTCATCGTCGCTCCTTCACGGTGCCCGTCCGCTGTCGCGGCGGCAGGTTGGCAGACATCGTGCCATGGGGTGCTGACCCAGGGACCGGCCGCGGTATGGGCTGCACACCTTCAATTGTCCGCCGTACTACGGGCAGACTGACCGCATGGCTGATCAGTACGCGCAATCCGGCGAGGACAAACCGCCGACCGGGATACCGGCGATCCGTTGGGAAGAGCCCCCCGAGGGTCCGGTCGTGGTCCTGCTCGACCAGACAAGGCTGCCGGCCGAAGAGGTCGAGATGGTCTGTACGGACGCACCCGCGCTGGTGGAGGCGATCCGCTCGCTCGCCGTGCGCGGGGCGCCGTTGCTCGGCATCGCGGGCGCGTACGGCGTCGCGCTCGCCGCCGCGCGCGGGTTCGACGTGGACGAGGCCGCAAACGCGCTGGCGGGCGCCCGGCCCACCGCGGTGAACCTCTCCGTCGGCGTGCGCCGGGCCCGGTCCGCGTACTTGGCGGCCCTCGCCCGGGGCGGGAGTGCCGGGTCGGCCGCCGAGGCGGCGCTGGCGGCGGCGCGGCAGCTGCACCGGGAGGACACGGAGGCCAGTGCCCGGATGGCTGCGCACGGACTGGCGCTGCTGGACGAGCTGCTGCCCGGCGGCGGTCACCGGATCCTCACGCACTGCAACACCGGGTCACTGGTGTCGGGCGGCTCGGGGACGGCGTTCGCGGTGGCGCTCGCCGCACACCGGCAAGGACAGCTCAGGCGGCTGTGGGTGGACGAAACGCGTCCCTTGCTGCAGGGGGCCCGTCTGACGGCGTACGAGGCGGCGCGCAGCGGCATGGCCTACACCCTGCTCACCGACAACGCGGCGGGTTCGTTGTTCGCGGCCGGGGAGGTGGACGCTGTGCTGATCGGGGCGGATCGCATCGCGGCCGACGGTTCGGTGGCGAACAAGGTCGGGAGCTATCCGCTCGCGGTGCTCGCGCGGTACCACCATGTGCCGTTCATTGTGGTGGCGCCGGTGACGACGGTGGATCCGGACACGCCGGACGGGGCGTCCATCGAGGTCGAGCAGCGGCCGGGATACGAGGTGACCGAGGTCGCGGCCCCCAACGTGCCGGTGACGGGAGCGGGCGGCGGGGTGCCGGTGGCGCCGCTGGGGACGCAGGCGTACAACCCGGCGTTCGACGTCACACCACCCGAGCTGGTGACAGCGATCGTGACCGAGGAGGGAGCCGTGTCGCCGGTGACCGCTGAGGCCCTGGCCGAGATGTGTGCCAGGTCGGGCCAGGCCGTGATCGGCTGACGAGCACCGTCCTTGTGGCCCTGGAGCGGGAGGTCGGGGCCGATTGCTGTGCGCACGAGGCGCGGCCCGGGATCCCCCGCTGAGATCAACGGCGACGGGCGAGGGCAGACAGTAGCGACCTCGTACGACTATCGTCACGGGCCAGTGACCTCCCTCACCAGCGGCCCGGTCACTGTTACGAGAATGGGATGATGTCGTTTATGAAGGGACGAGTCCTTGTCGTCGACGACGACACCGCACTGGCCGAGATGCTCGGCATCGTGCTGCGTGGTGAAGGTTTTGAGCCGTCTTTCGTAGCCGACGGCGACAAGGCGCTGGCCGCTTTCCGGGAGACCAAACCCGATCTGGTACTGCTCGACCTGATGCTGCCCGGCCGGGACGGCATCGAGGTATGTCGCCTGATCCGGGCGGAGTCCGGGGTGCCGATCGTGATGCTCACGGCCAAGAGCGACACCGTCGACGTGGTGGTGGGCCTGGAGTCGGGCGCCGACGACTACATCGTGAAGCCGTTCAAGCCGAAGGAGCTCGTCGCCCGGATCCGGGCGCGGCTCAGGAGGTCCGAGGAGCCCGCTCCCGAGCAGCTCGCCATCGGTGACCTGGTCATCGACGTGGCCGGACACTCCGTGAAGCGGGACGGGCAGTCCATTGCGCTGACGCCGCTGGAGTTCGATCTGCTGGTCGCGCTGGCCCGTAAGCCATGGCAGGTGTTCACGCGCGAGGTGCTCCTGGAGCAGGTGTGGGGCTACCGGCACGCGGCAGACACGCGGCTGGTCAACGTCCATGTGCAGCGGCTGCGCTCCAAGGTCGAGAAGGACCCGGAGCGGCCGGAGATCGTGGTGACCGTGCGTGGTGTCGGTTACAAGGCGGGGCCGAGCTGACATGTCCGGGGACAGTGCCGCTTCGGCGCCCGGCAGGTCCGGGGGCGGTGCGGGGCGGCCTGTCGGCCGGAAGACGGCGGGCTCCCGCTGGGGACGTTTTCTCGAGAGTGGGCTGCTGCAGGGCGGGGTCCAGGGCAGCCCGGTCCTGCGTCTGTTCATGCGCTGGGTGCGTCGGCCGTTGCTGCCCGTCATGCGGTTGTGGCGGCGCAACATCCAGCTCAAGGTCGTCGTCACGACGCTGCTGATGTCGCTGGGTGTCGTCCTGCTGCTCGGCTTCGTCGTCATCGGGCAGGTGCGCAACGGACTGCTGGACGCCAAGGTGAAGGCGTCGCAGAGCCAGGCCACGGGCGGATTCGCGGTGGCCAAGCAGAAGGCCGAGGAGGCGGCGAGCGGGACCGGTGACGGGGCGGCCCAGGTCGACGGCCGGCCCTCCCAGAACGTGATCCAGTGGATGAGCGATCTCGTCTCCTCGCTGTCCAGTGGTGGTCAGGGCGCCTTCGATGTGGTGACGCTCCCGGCCGGGGACGACAGCGGCGGTGGGCGTGGCCCGCGTGCCTCTGGCGGCGTGGACCCCAACGAGAGCGTGCCGGAGGCGCTGCGCGCAAAGGTCAGCAGCAGTACGGCGGCCGCGCAGAGCTACACCCGCATCGTCTACAGCGGGGAGAAGGAATCCCAGCCGGCGCTGGTCATCGGCAAGGAGGTCGACGACCCGAACGGCGACCCGTACCAGCTCTACTATCTCTTCCCGCTCACGCAGGAGGAGAAGTCGCTGAGCCTGGTCAAGGGGACGCTCGCGACAGCTGGCGTCTTCGTCGTCGTACTCCTCGGGGCGATCGCCTGGCTCGTGGTGCGCCAGGTTGTCACGCCGGTGCGGATGGCGGCCGGTATCGCCGAGCGGCTGTCCGCGGGGCGGCTGCAGGAGCGGATGAAGGTCACCGGCGAGGACGACATCGCACGTCTCGGTGAGGCGTTCAACAAGATGGCGCAGAACCTGCAGCTGAAGATCCAGCAGCTGGAGGACTTGTCGCGGATGCAGCGGCGGTTCGTGTCGGACGTTTCCCATGAGCTGCGGACGCCGCTGACGACAGTGCGGATGGCCGCCGATGTCATCCACGAGGCGCGGGAGGACTTCGACCCGGTGACCGCGCGGTCGGCGGAGCTGCTCGCCGACCAGCTGGACCGGTTCGAGTCGCTGCTGTCGGACCTGCTGGAGATCAGCCGCTTCGACGCGGGCGCGGCGGCGCTGGAGGCCGAGGCGATCGACCTCAGGGAGGTCGTACGGCGGGTCGTCAGCGGTGCCGAGCCGCTCGCCGAGCGCAAGGGCACGCGGATCCGGATCGTGGGTGATCAGCAGCCCGTCGTCGCCGAGGCCGACGCCCGGCGAGTGGAGCGGGTGCTGCGCAACCTCGTGGTGAATGCCGTGGAGCACGGCGAGGGCAAGGACGTCGTCGTCAAGCTCGCCGCGGCGGGCGGGGCGGTTGCGGTCGCGGTGCGCGACTACGGCGTCGGGCTCAAGCCCGGCGAGGCGACCCGGGTCTTCAACCGCTTCTGGCGTGCCGATCCGGCACGCGCGCGTACGACGGGTGGTACGGGCCTGGGTCTGTCGATCGCCCTGGAGGATGCGCGGCTGCACGGCGGCTGGCTGCAGGCATGGGGTGAGCCGGGCGGTGGATCGCAGTTCCGGCTGACGCTGCCGCGGACCGCGGACGAGCCGCTGCGGGGCTCGCCGATACCGCTGGAGCCCAAGGACTCGCGCCGGAATCGTGGGCTCAATGACGCGGGTCTGCCGCGCGGCGGCGGGGCGAAGACCGCCACGGTGCCCGCACAGACGACGGGCAGCGGACCGCTGCCGCCGCGGGATCCGATCACGCCCAGGCTGGCCGCCGTTGCCCCCACGGCCGATCCGACGGCGCTGCCCGGCAACGGCGCGCGGGTGGTGCCGCGACCCGCGGGGGGCGCACGACGGCAGGACGACCAGCCCGCCGTGGAGGCGGCACGCAGCGCAGCCCTGAACCGTTCGACGGAGGCAGGGCCGGACGAAGCGAACGATCAAGGGGAGGCATTTCGTGGGCGCTGACCGCGAGGGGGGCGCCCGGCGGACGTCGGCGCGCGCGGTGGCGTACGTCGCCTGTGGTGCCGTACTTCTGACGGGGTGTGCCTCGATGCCGGACAACGGGGACCTGCGGGGCGTCGAGTCGACCCCGCGCCAGGACACCCAGGTGCGGGTCTTCGCCATGCCGCCCCGGGAGGACGCCCCGCCCTCCGAGATCGTGCAGGGCTTCCTCGAGGCGCTGACCAGTGACGATCCGCACTATGCGACGGCGAAGCAGTATCTGACCGCGCAGGCGGCGAAGAGCTGGCGGCCGGAGCTGTCCACGATGGTGCTCGCGGACGGGCCGGACACCGAGGCCGGTCCTGCGGGAGGCCGGGAGGGCGGCGACAACGTCTCCTTCACACTCACCGGCACCAAGGTCGCTCTGGTGGACGCGGAGCAGTCGTATGCGCCGGCCGAGGGTGCCTACAGCAGGCAGGTGTACCTCACGCGGGACAAGAAGAACGGGCAGTGGCGCATCGACGGGCTGCCGCCGGGTGTCGTCATGGGGCAGTCGGACTTCCAGCGCAACTACATGTCCGTCAACAAGTACTACTTCGCCTCGAACTCCGCAGTCGGGGCGGCCTCGCAGCCGGCTGCCGTCGCCGATCCCGTGTACGTGCGCCGGCGCGTGGATCCGATGACGCACATGGTGCGCTCGCTCCTCAACGGGCCCACGGCCTGGCTGGGGCCCGTGGTCCGGTCGAGCTTCCCGACCGGTACGGCCCTGGAGAAGGGCGCCGGCTCGCTGACGCCCGACGACCAGAACAAGCTGACGGTGCCTCTGAACGGGAAGGCCACCCGCGTGGGGCTGGCCAAGTGCAACGAGATGGCAGCCCAGTTGCTGTTCACGCTGCAGAGCCTCACGACCGCGGTGGACGAGGTCGAAGTGCAGGCCGGCGGAGCGCAGTTGTGCGTGCTCGACGAGGACGGGGCAGCGGCCGTCGCCGCACGCGGTTCGGCCGAGCGCCCCGAGTACCTGTACTTCATCGACGGTGAGCACCGCCTGGTACGGATTCCGGGCGGCAGCAGGAGCTCAAACACCGAACCGGTGCCGGGCGAACTGGGCGAGGGCGCACAGGCGTTGCGGTCGGTGGCAGTGTCACGCGACGAGGACACCGCGGCCGGGGTCGCCATCGACGGCAAGGAGCTGTACGTCGGCTCGCTCGTGTCGGGCGGTTCGCTCGGGGAGCCGGTGGTGCGCAGTACGGGCAGGACGGAGAAGGACCGGCTGACCGCGCCCAGTTGGGACGCGCGGGGCGACCTGTGGGTGGCCGACCGCAACCCCGAGAAGCCGCGCTTGCTCATGCTCCAGGAAGGCAAGGGCGAGCCGGTGGAGGTGGAAGCCCCGGGGCTGGACGGGCGGATCAAGTCCGTGCGGGTGGCGGCCGACGGGGTGCGGATCGCGCTGGTCGTGGAGAACGACGGCAAGCAGTCCCTGCTGGTCGGGCGGATCGAGCGGGCGGCGAAGGACGAGACGCGCGAGAAGGACGGCGAACAGCCCGGGGTCTCTGTTTTCGAACTACGGCCCGCCGCCCCGGCGTTGGAGGAGGTCACCACCATGTCGTGGGCCGGTGACGGGCGGCTCGTGGTGGTCGGACGCGAGGAGGGCGGCGTGCAGCAGATGCAGTACGTCCAGGTCGACGGCTCCACGCCGGAGGGGCCGGCGCCCGACGCTCTGACCGGGGTGAAGGCGATTGCCGCCGCCGAGGACGACCGGCTGCCGCTGGTGGCGTACTCGGAGGACGGGATCGTACGGCTGCCGGACGGGGCGCAGTGGCAGACGGTGGTCAAGGACGGCTCTGCGCCGGTTTATCCGGGGTGACTCCTGTCCGGGTGAGGCTTTGGCGCGGCGCTGAGCCAGCGTCAGGGGTGGTGGATCGGCGCCCGGCGCGGTGCGGTTGTTGCGCCGTGTTGGTGATGGCGCCGGTCAGGGTTGCGTTGTGACGCGTTGAAGGGCGGCCGTCTTCGTCGGGGAGAGACTCGGCGGAGACGGCCGTTTCTGCTGGTGGTGGGCGACGGGGAGTTATCCACAGGCAGTTGTCCACAGGGGTGGCCGCTCGGCGCGGGCGTTGGCACAGTGGTGGGCATGCGGGGGTGGTGGCAGGACCTCAGCGACCTGGTGCTGCCGGCCGAGTGCGGAGGCTGCGGAAGGCCTCGCACGGTGCTCTGCCCGGAGTGCCGTGCCGCCCTGAGTGGGGCCGCACCGTGCCGGGTGCGACCGGCGCCGGAGCCGCCCGGGCTGCCGGTGGTGTACGCGGCCGCTCGGTACGCGGACGAGGTACGGGCGGTGTTGTTGGCCCACAAGGAGCGGGGCGCGCTGACCCTCGCCGGGCCGCTCGGCGTCGCTCTGGCCGGGGCGGTGCGGACGGGGCTTCGGGACGCGCGGGAGGGCCGGACGGCGGTGGGCGGTGCGGCGTCGGGGCGTGCGGGGGTTGCGGCGGGCTCGGCCGGGATGCGGCGCGGTGCTGTCGATGGGACGGTGTTGCTCGTTCCCGTACCGTCCGGCCGAGGAGCCGTGCGGAAGCGAGGGCATGATCCGGCGCGCCGGATCGCGCTCGCGGCGGCTGCCGAGCTGCGGCAAACGGGGACACCCACACGGGTGCTCACCGTACTGCGGCAACGGCGGGCCGTCGCTGACCAGTCCGAGCTCACCTCCCGGCAGCGGCTGGAGAACCTCGCCGGTGCTCTCCAGGTGGCGGCCGGTGGTACAGGGCTGCTGGGCGGCGGTCCGGTGGTGCTGGTGGACGACTTGATGACCACCGGGTCCTCCCTCGCGGAGGCTGCGCGTGCCGTGCGGGCGGCGGTGGCGGACAGGGCGGTCGCTCACGGACGTGTGGCGTCCGTGATACGCGCAGATGTGGAGACGGTCGTGTACGGGAGAGGCAATCGGGAAAGGACAGGGGAACGGATGACGGGATCAATGGACGGGAGTACGGACCTGGGCCGTGTCGTCCCGGGAATGACGAGGCCGGCCGGTGCCGGCGAGGTGATCTGCGCGGCTGTGGTCGCGGCAACGCCGGATTCTTTCGAAATGAACCGGAACTGACTGCGATCTTGCATCGTTGCAGGTAGTGAGAGGGGGTATTCACCTGAACGGAGGTACGCGGCAGTAGAGGGTGACGACATCCGTCCGGGCGAGATATGTTCGGTTGTGAGGGAAAGCCGCAGGCCACACCTCGCAAATCTGAATGCCGTGCCGCGGGTATTCCGCAATCACCCGGGCCGGCTGGGTGGAGATCTTGCCCATGGGGGAGGAGGAGGTGGACGTCACCGAGTCCGAGGTTCCGGGGTTCCCCGGGACCGGGTGCACAAGGGAGATGCTCCGCCACTGGAGCGGAGCGATCCGGGAACGGAGTTCTGCGTGGACATCGTCGTCAAGGGCCGCAAGACCGAGGTGCCCGAGCGGTTCCGCAAGCACGTGGCCGAGAAGCTGAAGCTGGACAAGATCCAGAAGCTCGATGGCAAGGTGATCAGCCTCGACGTCGAGGTGTCCAAGGAGCCCAATCCCCGACAGGCGGACCGCAGCGACCGAGTGGAGATCACGCTCCGCTCTCGCGGTCCGGTGATCCGGGCGGAGGCAGCGGCCAGCGATCCGTACGCGGCACTCGACATGGCGGCAGAGAAGCTGGAAGCCCGGCTGCGCAGGCAGCACGACAAGCGTCACACGCGCCGGGGTGTGCGCCGGCTCACGGCAGCCGAGGTCCCCGACCACGTTCCGGGCGTGGCCACGCTCAACGGCAACGGCGGCGCCTTCCAGGCGGAGGAGCCGGGCGGGGTGCCCACCAAGAGGATCGGCTCGCTGGAGGTGCAGGGTGAAGGCCCCCTGGTGGTCCGTGAGAAGACCCACGTCGCCGCCCCCATGACCCTTGACCAGGCTCTCTACGAGATGGAGCTGGTGGGGCACGACTTCTATCTGTTCGTCGACTCCGAGACCAAGGCACCCAGCGTTGTCTACCGACGGCATGCGTACGACTACGGCGTGATCCACCTCGAAACGGACACGATGGTCACCCAGGCGCCCGCTCCTGAAGCGGGTGGCCCGCTGGGCGGCTGACCACAACCGGACGACAGCTGATCCGGTGCCCCTGGAGTGCGGGTGCGCCCCCAGGGGCACCGGTGCGCGACCACTTCGTCCGCCGCTCGGTCACCGGAGTGTCGTCCGGGCATGAAATCATGGCGGCAACGGCCCAACCGGTGGGCCGTTGCCTTGGGTTGGCGATGGCACAGGACCACGGGCCACAGCCTTCAGGGGGAGGAACGATGGCGGACAGCTTCGGACCAATGCAGGACGGGGACGCCGACGACGGTGTCGTCGGCATGGGGCCGGACGCGGGCTCTCCACGCAAGGAGCCGATCCAGGTTCTGGTCGTGGACGACCATGCCCTGTTCCGCCGTGGCCTGGAGATCGTGCTCGCGGCCGAGGAGGACATCCAGGTCGTCGGGGAGGCGGGCGACGGGGCCGAGGCGGTGGAGAAAGCCGCCGACCTGCTGCCCGACATCGTCCTGATGGACGTACGGATGCCGAAGCGGGGCGGAATCGAGGCGTGCACCTCCATCAAGGAGGTGGCACCCAGCGCCAAGATCATCATGCTGACGATCAGCGACGAGGAAGCAGATCTCTACGACGCCATCAAGGCGGGCGCGACGGGTTATCTCCTCAAGGAGATCTCCACAGACGAGGTGGCCACGGCCATTCGCGCGGTGGCCGACGGGCAGTCGCAGATCAGCCCCTCCATGGCGTCGAAACTGCTCACCGAGTTCAAATCGATGATCCAGCGGACGGACGAACGCCGACTGGTGCCCGCGCCGCGGCTCACCGACCGGGAGCTGGAAGTGCTCAAGCTCGTCGCCACGGGTATGAACAACCGGGACATCGCCAAGGAACTGTTCATCTCCGAGAACACCGTGAAGAACCATGTGCGCAACATCCTGGAGAAGCTGCAGCTGCACTCCAGGATGGAAGCGGTGGTGTACGCGATGCGGGAGAAGATTCTCGAAATCCGGTGACCGGGCCGGGCTTCAGGCCAGGGCGCGGGCGAGTTCCGTGGTGAGCGGGGCGTGCAGTTCCGGGGCGTCCACCCGTTCCACGCGTACGTTTGTGCAGTCCACCCAGCTCGCCGCCTCGATCAGGGCCTGGGCCACCGCCGGAACAGCCTTCGGGCCGTCCAGCGTGACCTGCTTGGCCACCAGGGTGCGGCCCTCGCGGGCGGGGTCCACACGGCCGACGAGACGGCCGCCGGCCAGCACCGGCATCGCGAAGTAGCCGTACACCCGCTTCTGCTTGGGGACGTAGGCCTCCAGACGGTGGGTGAAGCCGAAGATCCGCTCCGTGCGCGCCCGTTCCCAGATCAGCGAATCGAAGGGGGACAGGAGTGTGGTGCGGTGGCGGCCGCGTGGGGGTGTCTCCAAGGCCGCCGGGTCCGCCCAGGCAGGCTTTCCCCAGCCCTCGACCGTGACCGGCACCAGGCCCGAATCGGCGATCACCGCGTCGACCTGCTCGCCCTTGAGACGGTGGTAGTCGGCGATGTCCGCGCGGGTGCCGACACCGAGGGATTGGCCGGCGAGCCGGACCAGACGGCGCAGGCATTCGGTGTCGTCGAGCTCGTCGTGCAGCAGGGCGTCGGGGATCGCGCGTTCGGCGAGGTCGTAGATCCGCTTCCAGCCGCGGCGCTCAACGCAGACCACCTCGCCGTACATCAGGGCCCGTTCGACGGCGACCTTGGCGCCGGACCAGTCCCACCACTCGCTGGTGCGCTTCGCGCCGCCCAGCTGCGTGGCCGTGAGGGGGCCCTCCGCGCGGAGTTGCTTGATGACCTGGTCGTAGGCACCGTCCGGGAGTTCGTGGTTCCAGTGAGGGCGGTTGCGGTAGGCGCGGCGGCGGAAGGCGAAGTGGGGCCACTCCTCGATGGGGAGGATGCAGGCGGCGTGGGACCAGTATTCGAAGGCGTGGGGTTGTGCCGAAGGCGCGCCGATGGATGCAGTCGTCCAGTAGGCGTTCTCGACGGTTCTGCGGCCCACGGCGCCGAGGCGGGCGTACGGGATGAGCTCGTGGGAGCGGGCGAGGACAGAGATGGTGTCGAGTTGGACTGCGCCGAGGTGGCGGAGTATGCCGCGGACGCCGACCTTGCGGTTGGGGGTGCCGAGGAGGCCCTGGGCGCGCAGGGCGATGCGGCGGGCTTCGTCTGCGGTGAGGTCCGTGGGGCGCGGGGTCGTCATGCCGTCGAACGATAGGCGGTGGGTCTGACAATGCGGGGTGAGCTGGGGATTCGTGAACCGGGGCCCTGTGTGGCCGAGCGAGGGGGTGCGCAGCCCGGCGCGACGGGGTGCCGCCCGCGCCCGCCCTCCCCCACCCTCGGCTTCGCTCGAGCGAGGGGACCCCCATCGCCCTGGGGCCCCAGGCCCTTAAGGCACTGGGGGAGGCACGAATGCCCGCGGACTTACTGGCGGGGCGGCAGGTAGGGCGCCGTCGACGGCAGCCCCAGGTCCGAGGGCAGGAGGGAACCCACCCAGCAGTCCCGTCGTACCCCGTTGTTGTTGAGCGCGGCGCGCAGCGTGCCCTCGATGGTGAAGCCGGTGCGTTCGGCGACCGCGCGGGAGGCGGTGTTGCCCACTTCGGCGCGCCATTCCAGGCGGTCGATCGACTGGTGGGTGAAAGCCCAGCGGGCGGCGGCGAGGGTGGCCTCGGTCATGTAGCCGTTGCCGCGGTGGCGTTCGGTCGCCCAGAAGCCGAGCTCGCCCACGCCGAGGGAACGCATGGTGATGCCGAGCATTCCTGCCAGTTCCCCCTGGCTGAGGAAGACTCCGAAGGTGAACATCGAGCCGGTCGCCCAGCCGTCGGGGACCAGGTGCTCCGTGAAGCTCTGGGCATGTTCATGGAGGTAGGGCGACGGGATCGTGGTCCAGCGCTGGATGACGGGATCCTGGCAGGCGGCGAAGACGGCGTCCGTGTCGTCCTGGCCGACCGTGCGCAGGAGGAGGCGGGCGGTGGGGATGGTGACGGGCTCCATCGGCCGATTCTGCTCGGGAGGGCATGACAATGCCATGCATTTCGCTGCGTGTGACCACGTGATCACGATTCGCGCAATTCGTGGGCGGGTCGCGGCACTATCCGGGACTCCCGGCCGTTGTTCCGTGTGAAGACAGAATTGAAGGCAGGTCTGACGTCGGATACGACGTCGATGTGCAGCAGTGGACTGTCGTCGCCCGGCAGGCCTCCCGGCGCGGCCGGGTCCTCGCATACGATGGCCGTTGCTCAGTACGTCGAAGGAAAACCGACCGTCCCAGGCCCGACCGGCAAGGAGACCAAGCCCCGTGTCCGTCCTCTCGAAGATCATGCGTGCAGGCGAAGGCAAGATCCTGCGCAAGCTGCACCGTATCGCGGACCAGGTCAACTCCATCGAAGAGGACTTCGTCGACCTCTCCGACGCCGAGCTGCGGGCCCTCACCGATGAGTACAAGCAGCGCTACGCCGACGGTGAGAGCCTGGACGACCTGCTGCCCGAGGCCTTCGCCACTGTGCGCGAGGCCGCCAAGCGCGTCCTCGGCCAGCGGCACTACGACGTGCAGATGATGGGCGGCGCCGCCCTCCACCTCGGCTACGTCGCCGAGATGAAGACCGGTGAGGGCAAGACCCTCGTGGGCACGCTGCCCGCGTATCTGAACGCCCTGTCCGGTGACGGCGTCCACCTCATCACGGTCAACGACTACCTGGCCGAGCGCGACTCCGAGATGATGGGCCGCGTCCACAAGTTCCTGGGCCTGAGCGTCGGCTGCATCCTGGCCAACATGACGCCGGCCCAGCGCCGCGAGCAGTACGCGTGCGACATCACCTACGGCACGAACAACGAGTTCGGCTTCGACTACCTGCGCGACAACATGGCGTGGTCGAAGGAGGAGCTCGTCCAACGCGGGCACAACTTCGCCATCGTCGACGAGGTCGACTCCATCCTCATCGACGAGGCCCGTACACCGCTGATCATCTCGGGCCCGGCCGACCAGGCCACCAAGTGGTACGGCGACTTCGCCAAGCTCGTCACCCGTCTCAAGCGCGGTGAGGCCGGCCAGCCGCTCAAGGGCATCGAGGAGACCGGCGACTACGACGTCGACGAGAAGAAGCGCACGGTCGCCATCCATGAGGCCGGTGTCAGCAAGGTCGAGGACTGGCTGGGCATCGACAACCTCTACGAGTCGGTGAACACGCCGCTGGTGGGCTACCTGAACAACGCCATCAAGGCCAAGGAGCTCTTCAAGAAGGACAAGGACTACGTCGTCATCGACGGCGAGGTCATGATCGTCGACGAGCACACCGGCCGTATCCTCGCCGGCCGTCGCTACAACGAGGGCATGCACCAGGCGATCGAGGCGAAGGAAGGGGTGCCGATCAAGGACGAGAACCAGACGCTCGCCACGATCACCCTGCAGAACTTCTTCCGCCTCTACAACAAGCTCTCCGGCATGACCGGTACGGCGATGACCGAGGCCGCCGAGTTCCACCAGATCTACAAGCTCGGTGTGGTGCCGATCCCGACCAACAAGCCGATGATCCGCAAGGACCAGTCGGACCTGATCTACCGCACCGAGGTCGCGAAGTTCGACGCGGTCGTCGACGACATCGCCGAGAAGCACGGCCAGGGCCAGCCGATCCTGGTCGGTACGACCTCGGTCGAGAAGTCCGAGTACCTCTCGCAGCAGCTCAGCAAGCGCGGCATCCAGCACGAGGTGCTCAACGCCAAGCAGCACGACCGGGAGGCGCAGATCGTCGCCCAGGCCGGCCGCAAGGGCGCCGTGACCGTGGCGACGAACATGGCCGGCCGTGGTACGGACATCAAGCTCGGCGGCAACCCCGACGACCTCGCGGAGGCCGAGCTGCGCCAGCGTGGCCTCGACCCCGAGGAGCACATCGAGGAGTGGGCCGCCGCGCTTCCCGCCGCCCTGGAGCGGGCCGAGAAGGCGGTGCAGGCGGAGTTCGAGGAGGTCAAGAGCCTCGGCGGCCTCTACGTGCTGGGCACCGAGCGACACGAGTCGCGTCGTATCGACAACCAGCTGCGCGGTCGTTCCGGCCGTCAGGGCGACCCCGGCGAGTCCCGCTTCTACCTCTCCCTCGGCGACGACCTGATGCGGCTGTTCAAGGCGCAGATGGTCGAGCGCGTGATGGCGATGGCGAACGTCCCGGACGACGTGCCGATCGAGAACAAGATGGTCACGCGCGCGATCGCGTCCGCCCAGTCGCAGGTCGAGCAGCAGAACTTCGAGACCCGTAAGAACGTCCTGAAGTACGACGAGGTCCTCAACCGGCAGCGTGAGGTCATCTACGGCGAGCGGCGCCGCGTCCTGGAGGGCGAGGACCTGCACGAGCAGGTGCAGCACTTCATGGACGACACGATCGACGCCTACGTCGCCGCGGAGACCGCCGAGGGCTTCGCCGAGGAGTGGGACCTGGACCGGCTGTGGGGCGCCTTCAAGCAGCTCTACCCGGTGAAGGTCACCATCGGGGAGCTGGAGGAGGCGGCCGGCGACCGGGCCGGGCTCACCGCCGACTTCATCGCCGAGTCCATCAAGGACGACATCCACGAGCAGTACGAGGCCCGTGAGGCGCAGCTCGGCTCCGAGATCATGCGTGAGCTGGAGCGCCGGGTCGTGCTGTCGGTCCTGGACCGCAAGTGGCGCGAGCACCTCTACGAGATGGACTACCTCCAGGAGGGCATCGGCCTGCGCGCGATGGCGCAGAAGGACCCGCTGGTCGAGTACCAGCGGGAGGGCTTCGACATGTTCACCGCCATGATGGAGGGCATCAAGGAGGAGTCCGTCGGCTACCTGTTCAACCTGGAGGTCCAGGTCGAGCAGCAGGTCGAGGAGGTGCCCGTCGAGGACGCCAAGCCGACCCTGGAGAAGCAGGACGCGGTGCCCGCGCAGGCGGGGGCGCGCCCCGAGATCCGCGCCAAGGGCCTGGAGGCCCCGCAGCGGCGGAACCTGCACTTCACCGCGCCGACCGTGGACGGCGAGGGCGGCACCATCGAGGGCGACTTCAGCGAGGAGGAGCCGGTGCGGTCCGCGGCCGACGGCCTCACGCGCGCGGAGCGTCGCAAGCAGGCCAAGGGCGGGCGGCGCCGCAAGAAGTGACGGCGCCTGAGGCGTCGTAGCGGCGGAAGGGCCGGGTCACCTGAGGGTGCCCGGCCCTTCGGCGTGAGTGGGTTACGTAGTGGTCAGTTGCCGACGGCGGTGCGTGTGCGAGGGCCGCCCAGTTCCACGGCCGTGCAGCGCCAGCGGTGGTCTCGGCCCAGCTCCAGGCGGAACGCCATGGCACGCAGGCGGTCGCCCGCGCCGATACGGGCGAAGGCCTCGATGGCGCCCGGGCGGGGTTCGTAGTAGCCGACGTCGCGGACGACGGGGCGCGGGCCGCGGGTGCGCAGGGGGCCGCGTTCAGCGAGGCGGGCCAGCTCGTCGTAGGCGGGGCCGGCGGTGTGCCGGAGCATGGCGTGGACGGGGCGTTGCCCACTCAGGACGAGCAGCAGCCGATCGGCGAAGAGGTCGGTGGGGCGGGGCTGTGGGACGACCGGCCTTCGGGTGTGGGAGGCGCTGCGGGGTGGGGCGGGGGCTTGGGGCGTGGATGGGGTGCGGAGGGGCCGTGGGGCGGCGGCGGGGCTCGGGGCGGGGGCGGTGAGGGGGCGTTGGGTGGCTGGGGGCGTGGTGGATGTGGTGGCGGGGCGGGTGCCCGTTGGGGTCGTACGGGAGGGGCCCGCGCCTGGAGTGCGGGGTGGGTTGCTGCCGGGGCGGCGGGAGTCGCGGCGGGTTGGGGGACGGGTGCCGGGGTGGTGCTGTGGCGTCCTGGTCATGACCTTGTTCATGGGGGTCCCCGTTCGGTGGGCTCGGCGCGCGGTGCGTACCGGGCAGTAACTTGCTGTTGGGGATCTTGTACGGGCCCTGGTCGATGGCGGGCAAACAAGTGAGGGCGGGGACGGGGGTGGCCGGAATGTTCACCTATCCGGGTGAGGAGCGGGGGCGGGAGCCCGTGGGGAGCGGGGTGCACCGGGTGACTTTCCGGCGTCGAGTGGACGCCCTGCGGGGCGCGGGCAGGGACTCGAAAGGGGACCCCACACGTATCCTGAAGGCTCTCACCGGGGCCTTGTGGGGGCCCTCCGACCACGAAAGCGGCCAACCATGCGCGTCTACGTCCCCCTGACCCTCTCCGGTCTCGCCGAGGCGTACAAGACGGGCGAGGTCGGCGCGGGGCCGCTCGTCGCCTACGCCGTCACGCCGGCCTTGCGTGAGTGGTACCTCTCCGACGACATCGAGGAGTTGGAGTACGCGGCGCTGAGCCGGGCCGCGCTGGCCTCGCTGCGGCTGCTCGCCGCGGACCCGGGGGCACCCCGGCGGCGAGTGGTGGTCGCCATCGACGTACCTGACGGACAGGCGGCCGCCGACCCAGGACGGGGGCCCGACCCGGCCGCGCTCGGCGAGGTGCGGATCGTCGGCGCCGTACCGCTGGCCAAGGCGGCCTCGGTGCATGTCGACTCGGACGAGGCGGAGCCGGATGTCGCCGCAGCCGCCGAGGCGCTTCAGGCGGCGGACGGCGGGGACGACGACGCGCAGTTCGTCGTGGACGGGGCCGAGGACCACGAGTTGCTGTGGTACGCGACGCAGGAGATCCCCAACCTGGTCGGCTCGCAGGACTGACGCTCGCCGTGGCACGACTGCTCACGGCTGCTTGATGCCAGGCTGACCTGGGAATCTCTTGATTGTCAGTGGTGGCGGGTAACGTTTTTGGGCATGGGGAAGCACGGAGCTGAGCACATTGTCTGGGACTGGAACGGCACGCTGTTCCACGACAATGACGCGATCATCGGGGCGACGAACGCGGCGTTCGCCGAGTTGGGGCTGGAACCGATCACGATGGAGCAGTACCGGGCGCTGTACTGCGTGCCGGTGCCGAAGTTCTACGAGCGGCTGCTGGGGCGGCTGCCCACCGATGCCGAGTGGGAGGTCATGGATGCGACCTTCCACCGGTACTACGCGGAGCACCGGGTTAGGTGCGGGCTGACCGAGGGGGCGATCGAGCTGCTGGCGGAGTGGCAGTCGGCGGGGCGCAGCCAGTCGATCCTCAGCATGTACGTCCATGACGAACTCGTCCCGCTGGTACGAGGGTTCGGGATCGAGACGCACTTCATACGCGTCGACGGGCGGACCGGGCCCTCCGGGGGCAGCAAGGCCGAGCACATGGTGCGGCACCTCGCGGCGCTCGCCGGGGTGGAGCCCGGTCGGACCGTGGTGATCGGCGACGCCGCGGATGACGTGGTGGCCGCGCGGCACGTGGGAGCGCGGGCCGTGCTCTACACCGGGGGCTCGCACAGCCGGGCCAGCCTGGAGGAAGCGGGCGTGCCGGTGGTGGACTCGCTCGGGGAGGCGGTCGCGGTGGCGGAGGAGCTGGCGGCCTGAGGGGTGCGGGCGTTGGTGCCGGTAGGGCTGCGCGAACCGCCCTACCGGCACGACTGCCCGCAGCTCGGCGGCGCGGCGCCGGGGCGTTGCTGGTGTGCGGGGCTCAGGTTGCCGGGGCCTTGGCGCGCAGCACCTTGAGGAACTCGCGCATCCAGGCGGAGTGGTCCGGCCAGGCGCGTGAGGAGACCAGGGTGCCGTCGATCACTGCCTCGGCGTCCTGGAAGGTGGCGCCGGCGGCCTGCATGTCGAGTTCCAGCGCGGGGTACGCCGTGACGCGGCGGCCGCGGAGGCCGTCGATCGCGGCGGTGAGCAGGGGGCCGTGGCAGATCTGGGCGACGGGTTTGTCGGCGTCGAAGAAGGACTTGAGGATCTTGCGGAGTTCGGGGTCGTTGCGGAGGTACTCCGGGGCGCGGCCGCCGGGGATGACCACGGCGGCGTACTGGCCGGGGTCGACCTCCGAGAAGGCGAGGTCGGCGGGCCAGGTGTAGCCGGGCTTTTCGGTGTAGGTGTCGAAGCCGGGTTCGAAGTCGTGGACGACGAATTGCAGTTTCTTGCGGGTGGGGGCTGCGATGTGGACGTCGTAGTTTTCTTCGCGGAGGCGTTGGTAGGGATAGAGGACTTCGAGGGACTCTGCTGCGTCGCCGGTGACGATGAGGATCTTGGTGGTCATGGCGGTGGGCTGCCCTTCGTGGGTGGCTTCCGGCTGCGTGGGGCGTTCAGGGGCAAGGTGCCTCCGGGGGCGGGGGGTTGCCAAGGGTACGCGCCGGTTTCCGGGCGAGGTGGGGTTGCGGGGCGCGCAGCCCGGCGCAGCTGGGTGCGCTTGTCCCTGTGCAGACTGTCAAAGTTCCGGTCCCGGTTTTGTACACATACGGCTCATGACGGGCCCCCGGTAATGAGCGATAGCCTTGTGGCGTGATCAGCGCGATAGTTCGCGGGGGCCTTGGTGTCCCTGCTCTGCGCCCGGAGAGCACGGACGACATCCGTGTCCGGGCAGTGGTCGCTGGTCTTCGCGGGCGGGTCGGGGCCCCGAAGGGCTCCACGGTGATGCGCACACTGGGGGCGCAGACGTTGTGGAGAGCAGCGTCACATGCCTCGATTGCGTTGGAAATGGCTGATAACCCCCCGCTCATCTCACCTTGCGGCATAGCGTCGGAACGGACCGGACACCCCGCGTCACGGCGTCGCGTCGGAAGGGCAGAGACCGTACTTCCTTCTACGTCACGCAACGGCGCGCGACAGGAGCCAGAGGACAATGCAGACCAAGCTGGACGAAGCCAAGGCCGAGCTGCTCGATCGGGCCGCCCGGGTAGCTGAGCACAGCCCGGTCGGGGGGCACCTACCGACTGGGACGACGGAACACGGCATCCCCGACCGGGCGGCCGTGCTCACGTTCCTCCAGCGCTACTACTTGCACACCGCCCCGGAGGACCTCACCGACCGCGACCCGGTCGACATCTTCGGAGCCGCCTACTCCCACTACCGGCTGGCCGAAAACCGCCCCCAGGGCACGGCCAACGTGCGCGTGCACACCCCGACGGTCGAGGAGAACGGCTGGACGTGCAGCCACTCCGTCGTCGAGGTCGTCACCGACGACATGCCGTTCCTGGTCGACTCCGTCACCAACGAGCTGACGCGCCAGGGACGCGGCATCCACGTCGTCATCCACCCGCAGATGGTGGTGCGCCGCGATGTCACCGGCAAGCTCAACGAGGTGCTCACCACGCCGCCCACCGGCGACCTCCCGCACGACGCGCACATTGAGTCCTGGATCCACGTCGAGATCGACCGCGAGACCGACCGCTCCGACCTGAAGCAGATCACCGCCGATCTGCTGCGTGTCCTGTCCGACGTCCGCGAGGCCGTCGAGGACTGGGGCAAGATGCGGGACGGGGCGCTGCGGATCGCCGAGGGCCTGCCCGAGGAGCCCATCGCCGGTGACCTGCCCGAGCAGGAGATCGAGGAGGCCCGTGAGCTGCTGCGCTGGCTGGCCGCCGATCACTTCACGTTCCTCGGCTACCGCGAGTACGAGCTGCGCGACGACGACTCCCTCGCCGCGGTGCCCGGCACCGGTCTCGGCATACTGCGGGCCGACCCGCACCACGAGACCGGCGAGGACCACCCGGTCAGCCCGTCCTTCGAGCGGCTGCCGGCCGATGCCCGCGCCAAGGCCCGCGAGCACAAGCTCCTCGTACTGACCAAGGCGAACAGCCGGGCCACCGTGCACCGGCCGTCGTACCTGGACTACATCGGCGTCAAGAAGTTCGACGAGCAGGGCAATGTCGTCGGTGAGCGGCGCTTCCTGGGACTGTTCTCCTCCGCCGCCTACACCGAGTCCGTCCGCCGGGTTCCCGTCATCCGGCGCAAGGTCGACGAGGTGCTCAAGCGCGCCGGGTTCTCGCCCAACAGTCACGACGGACGTGATCTGCTCCAGATCCTCGAGACGTATCCGCGTGACGAGCTGTTCCAGACACCGGTCGACGAGCTGCAGTCCATCGTCACCTCGGTCCTCTACCTCCAGGAGCGGCGGCGGCTGCGGCTCTACCTGCGCCAGGACGAGTACGGCCGCTACTACTCGGCCCTGGTCTATCTGCCCCGCGACCGCTACACCACGGGCGTCCGACTCAGGATCATCGACATCCTGAAGGAGGAACTCGGCGGCATCAGCGTCGACTTCACCGCCTGGAACACCGAGTCGATCCTCTCCCGGCTGCACTTCGTGGTCCGGGTCCCGCAGGGCACCGAGCTGCCGCAGCTGTCCGACGCCGACAAGGAACGTATCGAGGCCCGCCTCGTCGAGGCCGCGCGCTCCTGGGCGGACGGATTCGCCGATGCGCTGAACGCCGAGTTCGGCGAGGAGCGCGCCGCCGAACTGCTGCGCCGCTACGGCAACGCCTTCCCGGAGGGCTACAAGGCCGACCACAACCCGCGCGCGGCGGTCGCCGACCTCGGCCAGATCGAACGGCTCGAGGAGGACAACGACTTCGCGCTCAGCCTGTACGAGCCGGTGGGCGCCGCCCTCGACGAGCGCCGCTTCAAGATCTACCGCAAGGGCGAGGCCGTCTCCCTGTCCGCCGTCCTGCCGGTCCTCAACCGGCTCGGCGTCGAGGTGGTGGACGAGCGGCCGTACGAACTGCGCGGCTCAGACCGCAGCGTCTCCTGGATCTACGACTTCGGTCTGCGCATGCCCAAGGCGCAGACCGGCGGCGACTACCTCGGCGACGACGCCCGCGAGCGGTTCCAGGAGGCCTTCGCCGCCACCTGGACCGGCAAGGCGGAGAACGACGGCTTCAACGCCCTCGTGCTGAGCGCCGGGCTGAGCTGGCGGCAGGCGATGGTGCTGCGGGCGTACGCCAAGTACCTGCGCCAGGCGGGTTCGACGTTCAGCCAGGACTACATGGAGGACACCCTCCGAAACAATGTCCACACCACCCGGCTGCTCGTCTCCCTGTTCGAGGCGCGGATGTCGCCGGACCGGCAGCGCGCCGGGCGCGAGATCGTCGACGCTCTGCTCGAGGAGCTCGACGCGGCCCTGGACCAGGTGGCCTCGCTCGACGAGGACCGGATCCTGCGGTCCTTCCTCACGGTCATCAAGGCGACCCTGCGCACGAACTTCTTCCAGGAGACGTGGGGCGGCCGGCCGCACGAGTACGTGTCCATGAAGTTCGACCCGCAGGCCATCCCGGACCTGCCGGCGCCGCGTCCGGCGTACGAGATCTGGGTGTACTCGCCGCGCGTCGAAGGTGTGCACCTCAGGTTCGGCAAGGTCGCCCGGGGTGGTCTGCGCTGGTCGGACCGCCGGGAGGACTTCCGTACGGAGATCCTCGGCCTGGTCAAGGCGCAGATGGTGAAGAACACCGTCATCGTGCCGGTCGGCGCCAAGGGCGGCTTCGTCGCCAAGCAGCTGCCGGATCCGTCCGTGGACCGGGACGCGTGGATGGCGGAGGGCATCGCCAGCTACAAGACGTTCATCTCGGCGCTGCTCGACATCACCGACAACATGGTGGCCGGTGAGGTCGTCCCGCCCGCCGACGTCGTACGGCACGACGAGGACGACACGTACCTCGTGGTCGCGGCCGACAAGGGCACCGCCACCTTCTCCGACATCGCCAACGGCGTCGCGGAGCAGTACAACTTCTGGCTCGGCGACGCCTTCGCCTCCGGCGGCTCCGCGGGCTACGACCACAAGGCGATGGGCATCACCGCCCGCGGCGCCTGGGAGTCCGTCAAGCGGCACTTCCGGGAGCTGGGTGTGAACACCCAGGTCGAGGACTTCACGGTGGTCGGCATCGGTGACATGTCCGGTGACGTGTTCGGCAACGGCATGCTCCTCAGCGAGCACATCCGTCTGGTCGCCGCCTTCGACCACCGGCACATCTTCATCGACCCGAACCCGGACGCGGCCACCTCCTGTGCCGAGCGGCGCCGGCTGTTCGAGCTGCCGCGCTCCAGCTGGGAGGACTACAACACCGAGCTGCTTTCGGCCGGTGGCGGCGTCTTCCCCCGCAGCGCCAAGGCGATCCCGGTCAACGCGCACATCCGCGCCGCCCTCGGCATCGAGGGCAAGGTCACCAAGATGACCCCGGCCGAGCTGATGAAGGCCATCCTCAAGGCGCCGGTGGACCTGCTGTGGAACGGCGGCATCGGTACGTACGTGAAGGCCTCGACCGAGTCTCACGCGGATGTCGGTGACAAGGCCAACGACCCGATCCGCGTCGACGGCGCCGACCTGCGCGTCAAGGTCGTCGGCGAGGGCGGCAACCTGGGCCTGACCCAGCTCGGCCGGATCGAGTTCGCTCTGCACGGCGGCAAGATCAACACGGATGCGATCGACAACAGCGCAGGCGTGGACACCTCCGACCACGAGGTGAACATCAAGATCCTGCTCAACAGCCTGGTCGCGGACGGCGACATGACCGTCAAGCAGCGCAACAGGCTGCTCGCCGACATGACCGACGAGGTCGGCCGTCTGGTCCTGCGCAACAACTACGCGCAGAACACGGCGATCGCCAACGCGCTCGCCCAGTCCAAGGACATGCTCCACGCCCAGCAGCGCTTCATGCGCCACCTGGTGCGCGAGGGCCACCTCGACCGGGCGTTGGAGTTCCTGCCCACCGACCGCCAGATCCGCGAGCGGCTCGGCCAGGGCCAGGGGCTGACCGGTCCGGAGACGGCCGTCCTGCTGGCGTACACGAAGATCACGGTCGCCGAGGAGCTGCTGCACACCTCGCTGCCCGACGACCCGTACCTGCGCGGGCTGCTCTACGCGTACTTCCCGACCGCGCTGCGCGAGAAGTTCCCCGAGCACATCGACAGCCACCCGCTGCGCCGCGAGATCACCACGACCGTGCTGGTCAACGACACGGTCAACACCGGTGGTACGACGTACCTGCACCGCTTGCGCGAGGAAACCGGCGCGTCGCTGGAGGAGATCGTCCGGGCGCAGACCGCGGCCCGCACGATCTTCCGCTCGGCGGCGGTGTGGGACGCCGTCGAGGCGCTGGACAACAAGGTCGAGGCCGCCGTCCAGACCCGGATCCGGCTGCACTCGCGCCGACAGGTGGAGCGCGGCACCCGCTGGCTGCTCAACAACCGGCCGCAGCCGCTCCAGCTCGCCGAGACCGTCACCTTCTTCGCCGACCGCGTCGAGCAGGTCTGGTCGCAGCTGCCCAAGCTGTTGCGCGGCGCGGACCTGGAGTGGTGGCAGAAGATCTACGAGGAGCTGACCGGCTCCGGCGTGCCGGACGAACTCGCCACTCGGGTGGCCGGGTTCTCCTCCGCCTTCCCGGCGCTGGACATCGTGCTGGTGGCCGACCGTATGGGCCGGGACCCGATGGACGTCGCGGATGTCTACTACGACCTCGCCGACCGCCTCGGCATCACCCAGCTCATGGACCGCATCATCGAGCTGCCCCGCGCCGACCGCTGGCAGTCCATGGCCCGCGCGGCCATCCGCGAAGACCTGTACGCGGCCCATGCGGCCGTCACGGCCGACGTCCTCGCGGTGGGCAACGGGGCCTCGACCCCCGAGCAGCGCTTCAAGGTCTGGGAGCAGAAGAACGCGGCGATCCTCGGCCGCGCCCGCGCCACCCTGGAGGAGATCAAGAGCTCGGAGTCCTTCGACCTGGCGAACCTGTCGGTGGCGATGCGCACGATGCGGACGCTGCTGCGGAGTCACTCGTAGTCGGCAGTCGAGGTACGCATCCGACGTCCGGCGTCGGTACGTAAGACAGCGGGGCGCCCCGGGCCTGAACGGCTCGGGGCGCCCCGCTGTCTTACGTCGGTGGCCGTCGCGACGTCAGGAAGGCTGGGCGACCGTCGGCTGCGCCGGCTTGGCTGCGGCCTTCGGCTTCGGCTTCGGCTTGGCGTCCCCGGTGAAGGCCTCGTACTCCTTCATGACGTCCTCGGTGGGGCCGTCCATGCGCAGCTCGCCGCGTTCCAGCCACAGGACACGGTCGCAGGTGTCGCGGATGGACTTGTTGCTGTGGCTGACCAGAAACACCGTGCCGGCTTCCTTGCGCAGTTCACGGATCCGTTCCTCGGAGCGCTTCTGGAACTTGCGGTCGCCGGTGGCGAGGGCCTCGTCGATGAGCAGGACGTCGTGGTCCTTGGCGGCGGCGATGGAGAAGCGCAGGCGGGCGGCCATGCCGGAGGAGTAGGTGCGCATCGGGAGGGTGATGAAGTCGCCCTTCTCGTTGATGCCGGAGAAGTCGACGATCTCCTGGTAGCGCTCCTTGACCTGCTCGCGGGACATGCCCATGGCGAGGCCGCCGAGGTGGACGTTGCGCTCACCCGTCAGGTCGTTCATCAGGGCCGCGTTGACGCCGAGGAGGGAGGGCTGGCCGCCCGTGTAGATCCGGCCGTTCTCCACGGGGAGGAGGCCGGCGACCGCCTTGAGCAGGGTCGACTTGCCGGATCCGTTGGTTCCGATCAGGCCGATCGCCTCGCCCTTGTACGCGACGAAGGAGACGTCCCGGACCGCGTGCACCGTGCGCACGCCAGCCGCCTTCTCGGTCTGCTTGCGGCGCAGGATGCGGTTGAGGGCGGCAGTCGCGGAGCCCCGGCCGGCGCCCGTGCCATTGACGCGGTAGACGATGTCGACGTGGTCGGCGATGACGGTGGGGGTCAGGTCGGGCGTGTTCCCGTTGGTGTGCTCAGCCACGGCCGTAGGTCTCCTCAGCCTTCCAGAAGTAGATGAAGCCGCCGACTCCGGCGAGCAGCGCCCAGCCCGTCGCCATCAGCCAGACGTGCGGGGGCAGCTGGCTCGCATGGAAGCTGTCGATCAGCGCGAACCGCATCAGGTCGATGTAGACGGCGGCGGGGTTGGCCTGGAGCACGGTGCCCACCCAGGACGGAAGATCGGTGTGACGGCTGAGGATGTGGTCGATGCTGAACATCACGCCGGAGGCGTACATCCACGTCCGCAGCACGAACGGCATCAACTGTGCCAGGTCCGGCGTCTTCGCCCCGAGCCTGGCCAGGATCATCGAGACGCCCGCGTTGAAGGTGAACTGCAGTGCCAGGGCCGGGATCGCCAGCACCCAGGAGGCGGCGGCCGGCACGCCGAAGAAGAGCAGGATGACGACCAGGGCCGCCATCGAGAACAGCAACTGCTGGAGCTGCTGGAGGCAGAAGGAGATCGGCAGCGCGGCGCGCGGGAAGTGCAGGGCGCGGACGAGGCCGAGGTTGCCGGAGATCGCGCGGGTGCCGGCGAGGATCGAGCTCTGGGTGAACGTCCAGATGAACACGCCCGTGACCAGGAACGGCACGTAGTCCGGCACGCCCTTCTTGGTCTGCAGCAGCACGCCGAAGATCAGGTAGTAGACGGCCGCGTTCAGCAGCGGGGTCATCACCTGCCAGGCCTGGCCCAGCTTCGCCTGGCTGTACTGGGCGGTGAGCTTGGCCGTCGAGAACGCAGCGATGAAGTGGCGGCGGGCCCACAGCTGGCGGACGTACTGGGGCAGGGACGGGCGGGCGCCGCTGACCGAGAGGCCGTGGCGGGCGGCGAGGGCCGCGAGGTCGTCGTCGGCCGGGGCCGCCGGGGTGGGGGCCGTCTTCAGGGGCGGTGTGTCGAGGACCTGGCTCACATCCGCTGCTTTCGGTCGGGGGTGGGGGATGCGTGCGTGCGGTCGGGGTGTGTGTCTTCCGGCGTTTTCTTACGCGTCTCTGCACGTTTACTTACGTCGGGACGGGACCGTATCGTCGCAACGTGAGCGTATGGCCAGTGGGCGTCAGAACGCAACCGTTTCGTCGAACCGTATCCGTCAGGACGGGACCGTATCGTCGTGACGTCACCAGCGTCAGAACGCAACCGTTTCGTCGTAACGCCCTATGCTGGTCCGCATGACGACGAACGCCGACGGGCCCCAGACGCGTCCGCGCCGCCGGACCCCCGCAGGAGCGGCCGTACTCCGCGAGGACGTGACGGAAGCCATCCGGGCAGCCGTGTTCGAGGAGCTCGCCGCCGTCGGCTATGCGCGGATGTCGATCGAGGGGATCGCCCGCCGGGCCGGCGTCGGCAAGACCGCGGTGTACCGCCGGTGGCGCTCCAAGCTGCACCTGGTGCTCGATGTCGTCTCGGCGATAGCGGTGCAGGGCCTGCCCGCGCCGGACACGGGCTCGCTGGAGGGCGATCTGCGGCTGCTGTACGAGGTGACGTCCCGTGCGCTGCGGCACCCGGTGGCCTCGCAGATCATCCCCGACCTCCAGGCGGAGGCGGCCCGCAACCCGGAGATCGCCGAGGCCCTGCAGAAGGCCCTGCGGGAGGGGCAGGAGGGGGTCGCCAGCAAGATCGTGGCGGCGGCGGAGCAGCGCGGAGAGCTCCGCGATGGCGTCGACGAGGAGCTCGCTCTCGACCTGATCTCGGGGCCGCTGTACTGGCGATCGGTGGTGATCCGCAGCCCGAAGCTGCCCAAGGGATACCTGGCGTCCCTGGCCCGGGCGACCGCGGCAGCGGTCAAGGCGCTGTGACCGGAGACAGTAGACCTAGTAGGGCTTTGTTAGGTACCCCGATTGATCATCGTCAGGTAGATTGTGATGTTCTGTCAGGTGTGACACCTGAGGAGATGGAGACGGTCCGCCCGCGCCTGGAGGCGTTCGCGGCGGAGATGCTCGGTTCGCTGGCGCGTCGGGACCAGCGGGCCAAGGGCGAGCTGTATCTGCGCGGGCTGATGCTGGACGGCAAGCGCAAGTCCATGCAGCCGATGGCCGAGCGCCTGGGCGTGGACCACCAGCAGCTGCAGCAGTTCGTCTCATCGTCCACCTGGGACTACTCCAAGGTCCGTGAGCGGCTGGCCCGTTGGGCTGCCGCGCACATTTCTCCCGAGGCGTACGCGATCGATGATGTCGGCTTCCCCAAGGACGGCTACGACTCACCGGGGGTGGCGCGGATGTACTGCGGCGCCCTGGGTAAGCGCGGCAACTGCCAGGTCGGCGTCAGTGTGAACCTGGTCAGTGACCGTGCGTCATCGGCTGTCGACTGGCGCCTGTTCCTGCCCGAGAGCTGGGACGACACCAAGTACGGCGAGGACGCGCTGATGGCCGAGGCGATCCGGCGCCGCCGCGCCAAGGCGGGAATCCCGGACACCGAGCGGCACCGGGAGAAGTGGCGCCTGGCGCTGGACATGCTCGACGAGGTGCGCGACAACTGGGAGTTGCCCGACCTTCCGGTCGCCGCCGACGCCGGATACGGCGACGCCACCGGCTTTCGCGAGGGCCTGACCGAGCGCGGCCTGACCTACGCGGTCGCGGTCAAAGCCACCACGACCGCGCACCCCGGCAATGCCACACCCCAACGCCCGCCGTACTCCGGGCAGGGCCGCCCTCCCGTGTCCGCCTACCCCCAACCGCACACCACCCTGCGCGCCCTGGCCCTGGCCGTCGGCCGAGCGGCCACCCGCACCGTCACCTGGCGCCAGGGCAGCAAGGCCACCAGACGCAACCCGAACGCCGAGATGCGCTCGCAGTTCCTGGCCCTGCGGGTCCGACCGGCCAACCGCACCATCCGCCGCGCCGCCGACGGCTCCCTGCCCGACTGCTGGCTGCTCGTCGAGTGGCCACCCGACTCCGCCGAGCCAACCGACTACTGGCTCTCGACGCTTCCCGCCGACACCCCACTGCGCGAACTGGTACGAATCGCCAAGATCCGATGGCGAGTTGAGCACGACTACCGCGAGCTCAAGGACGGTCTGGGCCTGGACCACTTCGAGGGCCGCAACTACCTCGGCTGGCACCGCCACGTCACCCTCGCGTCCCTCGCCCAGGCCTTCTGCACCATGCTCAGGCTCGACCCAAAAGCCCCTGCGCCGGCCTGACCCTCTACGCGGTCCTCCGCGAACTCCAGGCCCTCCTGGCCACCTGGACCGGCGCCTGCTCGATATGCGGCCAACCCGCACCAGCACCCGAACCCCACCACAGGACCTAACAAAGCCCTACTAGTCCCGCGCCGCCCCCGGATATTGCCGTACCCAGCCATCCCACGCCGATGTGATCATGTCCTGGACGTCGTGCCGGGCCTTCCAGCCCAGTTCGGCGGTGATGCGGTCGGCGGAGGCGACGACGCGGGCCGGGTCGCCCGGGCGGCGTGGGGTGACCGTCGGCGGGCGGTGGTGGCCGGTGACGGCGTTGATGCGGTCGATCATCTCGCGTACCGAAACGCCTTCCCCACGGCCGATGTTGAGCGTGAGGTCGCGGCCGGGGGAGGCCTGCAGAGCGCGGGCGACCGCCACGTGGGCCTCGGCCAGGTCCACCACGTGGATGTAGTCCCGGATGCAGGTCCCGTCGGGGGTGGGGTAGTCGTCGCCGAAGATGCGCGGGGGCGCCTCCTCCGTGAGCTTCTCGAAGACCATCGGAATGAGGTTGAAGACGCCGACGTCCGCCAGCTCGGGGCTCGCGGCACCCGCCACGTTGAAGTAACGCAGGGACGCCGTGGACAGGCCGGTGGCGCGTCCCGTCGCACGGACCAGCCATTCACCGGCCAGCTTCGTCTCGCCGTACGGCGACATGGGCGCACACGGCGTCTCCTCCGTGACGAGGTGCACGTCCGGCATGCCGTACACGGCCGCCGACGACGAGAACACGAAGGAGGGCACGCCGGCCGCCGTCACCGCCTCCAGCAGGACGCGCAGGCCCTCGACGTTCTCCCGGTAGTAGTGCAGCGGCAGGTCCACGGACTCGCCGACCTGCTTCTTCGCCGCCAGGTGGACGACCCCGGTGACGGAGTGCTCGGTGAGTACGCGCCCCAGCAGCTCACCGTCCAGCGTCGAGCCGATCACGAGCGGCACGCCGTCCGGCACGCGCTCGGCGATGCCGGTCGACAGGTCGTCGTACACGACCGCCTGTTCGCCCGCCTCGGTCATCGCGCGTACGACGTGCGCCCCGATATAGCCGGCGCCGCCGGTGATCAGCCAGGTCATGTACGGCCGTCCCCTCGTCAGTTGGCCCGTGTGGTGTCCGCCTTCAGTGAAGCAGGTGACGTGGCGTGCGCTCAGCCGGCGCCCGATGCCTCCGCCCGGGCCGCCGCGTCGAGCGCTGTCGTGAGCTGGTCGAGGCGGTTGCGCAGCTCGCGGATCTCGTCGACGTCGAAGCCGGTCGCCGCGGCGATACGGCGCGGTACCTGAAGTGCCCGCTCGCGCAGGGCGGCGCCGTCCTCGGTCAGGTGGACCTCGACCGAGCGCTCGTCGTGGGCGCTGCGCTCCCGGCGCACCAGTCCGGCCCCCTCCAGCCGCTTGAGGAGCGGTGACAGGGTGCCGGAGTCGAGGCGCAGGTGTTCGCCCAGCTTCTTGACCGGCAGGTCGCCGTGCTCCCACAGCACGAGCATCACCAGGTACTGCGGGTAGGTCAGCCCGAGATCCTTGAGGACCACGCGGTAGACACCGCCGAAGGCGCGCGACGCCGCGTTCAGGGAGAAGCAGATCTGTTGGTCGAGGCGGAGCCAGTCCGCTGTGGGCGTGGTCGTCATGGCTCCAGGGTAGCTCTTGCCCGCTATTTAGTTGTGCGCAATTGAATTGTGTGCTCTACTTAGCGGGTCAGGCCGGCCGGACAGGCCGCCGGAAGACGACTTAAGAGGGATGTTTCTCCATGGATGCGCTCTACACCGCTGTCGCCACCGCCACCCACGGCCGCGAGGGCCGTGCCGTCTCCTCCGACGGCAAGCTCGACCTGCAGCTGGGCATCCCGACCGAAATGGGCGGCAATGGCCAGGGCACCAACCCCGAGCAGCTCTTCGCCGCCGGTTACTCCGCCTGCTTCGCCAGTGCCCTCGGCCTGGTCGGCCGGCAGGCCAAGGTGGACGTGAGCGATGCCGCGGTCACCGCCGAGGTGGGCATCGGCAAGCAGGGCGAGGGCTTCGGGCTGGCCGTCACCCTGCGCGTCGAGCTGCCCGCAGGCGTGGACGAGGCGACCGGGCGCAAGCTGGTCGAGCAGGCCCACCAGGTCTGCCCGTACTCCAACGCCACCCGCGGCAACATCCCGGTCGAGCTCGTCATCGAGTAACCCCGCGGATCCCGGCCCGCAGCCAGGCCGCACCGCCGCTACGCCAACCCGGTGACGAGATGCCGTCACGGACCCTCGACGCCGACCGGTGGGCGTGACACAGGGCGTGGAACGCTGTGTAGGCCCCCAGCGCCAGCAGCCGGTGCTGTACGCCGACGCTGCCGCCGGGTGCGCGGTGGCCGGCTCGAAGATGGCGGCGGTAGAGCATGCCCGCCCGGCGGAAGAAGGCGCGGCGATGCCGCGCGGGCAGCCGGCGGGGATCGGCCGCCGTCCTCAGGATCACGGCGAAGAGCTGGTCGAACAGGGCGTCGCGCCGCGCCGCGGACAGACGCTGCTCGGTGGCCTGGAACAGCACCAGCTCGACCTGGTCGAGCAGATCGAGCTGGTGCGCGCCCGGAAGATCGAGCCGGCTGCCCTGCGGGCGCAGCAGATGCCGTACGACGACCGAGCGGAGCACCGCCATCCGCTCGGCCGTCACCGTCACCACCCCGCCCCAGCCGAGGTCCGTGAAGTGCCCGTAGGGGAAGACGAGTTGGTGGGCGGTGAGGAATCCGCGGCGATAGGCCGCGCTCCAGGCGGGGCGGTCCACCGACGTCAGCCGCGGTGCCGCTTCGGGAGTGAAGGTTCCCGCGGGGGTCGGCGGGAGCGGGGGAGTGTGCGTGGGGGCGCCCCGCCAGTGCACGCGCTCGTGTTCAAAGTGCAGTACGTCCACCGGGCCCGTCTCCCGCAGCCGTGCGTCCAGTGCGGCCAGCGCGCCCGGCGCGAGGGCGTCGTCGCCGTCGAGGAACAGCAGATAGGCGCCGGTGGCCTCGCGCAGGCCGGTGGTGCGCGCCGCGCTCAGGCCGGCGGACGGCGGCGAGTACGCGGGCGTCACCCGGCTGTCCTGCTCGGCGTATCCGGCGGTGATGTCCGCTGCGGGGGTCTCCGGCTCGTCGCACACCGTGATCAGCTCGAAGTCGCCGTAGGACTGGGCGAGGACCGAGTCAAGGGTCCGGGGCAGCAGGCCCTCCACCCCGTGCGAGGGGACGATGATGCTGAAACGGGGCATGTCGGTCTTTCAGGGTGGGTTGCGTCGAACTACGGGACATACGGGCTCCTGTCAGGTGAAACGGCGATCAGTGGCTTTCGGTGACGGTGAAGTGACCAGAAGGTTGCGGAACAGTGGCTACCGGGAGGGCGTCACGTGAAGCTGCCGCCCACGGCGCCGGCCTCGGGTCTGCGCGGGCGTTCTGCCCGGCAACGGCCGATCGAGTGATTTGGTTACGGTGTGTGCGGCATGTGGGGGATTCACCGGGAACGCGAAGAGGCGGGCCGGTCGGCCCGCCCCAATGGTGTTGCTTCTGCGGTTACTTCACCGCGCCTGCCATCACACCGGACACGAACTGCCGCTGGAACGCGAAGAACACGGCCAGCGGGATCACCATGGAGATGAACGCGCCGGGCGCCAGAACGTCGATGTTGTTGCCGAACTGCCGTACCTGCGTCTGCAGCGCCACCGTGATCGGCTGGCTGCCGGAGTCGGAGAACACCAGCGCGACCAGCATGTCGTTCCACACCCACAGGAACTGGAAGATGCCCAGGCTCGCGATCGCCGGCCCGCCCAGCGGCATCACCACCCGTGCGAACAGACGCAGTTCACCGGCCCCGTCCAGCCGGGCCGCCTCCAGCAGCTCCCGTGGGATCTCCGCGAAGAAGTTCCGCAGCAGGAACACCGCGAAGGGCAGGCCGAAGCCGACATGGAACAGGATCACGCCCAGCATCGAGCCGAACAGGCCGATGTTGCCGAAGAATTCGGCGATCGGGATCAGCGCGACCTGCACGGGCACCACCAACAGGCCGACCACACCCAGGAACCACCAGTCGCGGCCCGGGAACTCCATCCACGCGAAGGCGTAGCCCGCGAGCGAGCCGATGACCACGACCAGCACGGTCGCCGGCACCGTGATCAGGATCGTGTTCACCAACGAGTCGGTGATGTCGCTGTTCTGGAGCAGCTTGTCGTAGCTCTCGAAGGTGAGTTGGGCGGGCTCGGTGAACACCGTCCACCAGCCGCTCTCGTTCATGTCCGCCGGAGTGCGCAGCGAGGAGAGCAGCAGACCGATCGTCGGCACCAGCCAGAACAGTCCGACGACGATCAGGAAGACGCGGACCAGACCGCCGCTGACGCCCTCGGCGAGGCGGGAGCCGAGGGATGCCCTGGCCTTGCCGGACTTCTTGGTCACGGCCTGCGTGGTCATCGCCGCACCTCCCGCCTGAGCCTGCGGATGTTGAACCACATCACCGGGATCACCAGGAGCAGCAGGAACACCGCGATCGCGCTGGCGATGCCCGGCTGGTCCTCGGAGAAGCCCTTGCGGTACAGCTCCAGGGCGAGCACGTTCGCGTCGTCCTGGGAGGAGCCGGGGGCGATGATGAAGACAAGGTCGAAGATCTTCAGGACGTTGATCATCAGGGTGACAGTGACGACCGCGAGGACAGGTGCGAGGAGCGGGACCGTGACCCGTCTGAACACCTGCCATTCGTTGGCGCCGTCGACGCGGGCCGCTTCGAGCAGTTCACGCGGGACACCGGCCAGTCCCGCCGCGATCAGCACCATCGCGAATCCCGCCCACATCCAGATGTACGAGCCGATGATGGCCGGCGTGACCAGGGACGGGCCGAGCCAGTCCAGGCCGTTGTACGGATCCTTGAAGTTGTCGGCGGGCAGCCGCAGTTGGGCTCCCTCGGCGGCGGCCGGGAGCGTGAACGTGCCGTCGTCGGCGGCCGTGGTCGACGCGACCACCTTGCCGTCCTTGACGGCCTCGATCCTCATGCCGGGATAGCCCAGCTCGGAGGCGTCCGGGGCGCCGAGGGTGCCGACGCCCTTGCCGCGCGTGAAGTCCTGCCAGGTCGTGCCGGTGACCTTGCCGGGGTCGGGCTTCGCCGCTACGGCCCTGGTGGCGTCGTCGGGCATCTGGTCGGGGGCGACGCCGACCAGGGGGAGGGTGACCGGCTCGCCCAGGCGGACCGGCTCCTTGGTGATGAAGGCGCCGCCGCCGGCCGCTTCGAGCGGCGACTCACGGCCCGGATGCGCCTTCGGGAACGCCGACGACTGGGCGAACGTGTCGTGTACACCCACCCATACCGCGTTCGCGATGCCCTTGTCCGGGTCCTGGTCGTACACCAGGCGGAAGATGATGCCCGCCGCGAGCATCGAGATCGCCATCGGCATGAAGACGACCAGCTTGAACGCCGTGCCCCAGCGCACCCGTTCGGTCAGCACCGCGAAGATCAGCCCCAGCGCGGTCGCGATCGTCGGGGCGAACACCACCCAGATGATGTTGTTCTTCAGCGCGGTGCGGATGCCGTCGTCGGTGAACAGGGCCTTGTAGTTGTCGAATCCGGCGAAGCCGTCGCCGGACTGGTCGTAGAAGCTGCGGACGACCGAGTACCCGATCGGGTAGACCACGAGCGCGCCGAGCAGCACCAGGGCGGGCAGCAGGAAGAGGGCTGCCACGGTCCTGCGGGTGCCGGTCACGCTCTTGTGCTTACGGGGAGGGGTCCCGGGAATCTTCGGTTCCGGGACCCCTGCCGTCGGCGCCGACGACATCATCGTCGGCTCAGTTCCCGTACGCCGCGGCCGCGTCGGCCTCCAGCTGTTCCTGGGTGCCCTTGACGTCCTTCGGGTTCTTCAGGAAGTCCTGCAGCGCCTTCCACTCGCCCTTGCCGGGCGTGCCGCCGAACGCCTGCGGGGCCTGGTCGGACATGTCGAAGCGGAAGTCGTCGCCTGCCGCGACCAGCGACTTGGCCATCTCCTGCTGCACCGCGTTCGGATACGCCGACGGGTCCACGTTCTTGTTCGGCGACAGATAGCCGCCGAGCTCCGCCTGGATGGTCGCCGCGTCCGGCGAGGCCAGGAAGGTGGCCAGCGCCTGCGCCGCCTTCGAGTCCTCCAGGATGACGGCCGCGTCACCGCCGGAGACCACCGGCGCGGTGTCGCCGACCGCCGGGAACGAGAACACCTTCGCGTCCGTCCCCACCTCGGCGTCCGTCTCCGCGATGTTGACCTGCACGAAGTCGCCCTCGAAGACCATGCCCGCCTTCGGCTGGTCGCCGCCGGTGAAGGTCTGGGTCACCGAGGCCGGGAACTCCGTCTGCAGGGCGCCGTCCGCGCCGCCCGCGATGTAGTCCTTCTTGCCCCAGATCTCCGCGAGCGTCGTCAGCGCCTCAGCCACGGAGGGGTCCGTCCACTTGATCTCGTGCTGCGCAAGCTGGTCGTACTTCTCCGGGCCCGCCTGCGAGAGGTAGACGTTCTCGAACCAGTCGGTCAGCGTCCAGCCGTCGGCACCACCGATCGAGAACGGGGTGACACCGGAGTCGTAGACCGTCTGTGCGGTGGTGAGCAGGTCGTCCCAGGTCTTGGGCTCCTCGGCGCCCGCGTTCTCGAAGACCTGCGTGTTGTACCAGATCAGGGACTTGTTGGCGGCCTTGTAGTACACGCCGTACTGCTTGCCGTCGACCTTGCCGAGGTCCTGCCAGCCCTGCGAGTAGTTCTTGGCCAACTGCTCCTGGGCTTCCGTACCGACCGGCTTCGCCCAGCCCTTGTCCACGGCCTGCTTGATCGCCCCGACCTGGGGGAGCATCGCGACGTCCGGCGGTGCGCCGCCGGCGATCTTCGAGCCGAGGAAGTTGATGATCGGGTCCTGCGCGGGGACGAAGGTGACCTTGGCGCCCGTGCGTTTCTCGAACTCCTGAAGGACCTTCTTGAAGTTGGCCTGCTCCGGGCCGGTCCAGACGGCGGCGACCTCCAGGGTCTCGCCGTTCAGCTTGGGGAGGGTGACGGTGTTGGCGGTCTCGTTCGCGCCGCCGTCGGTTTCGTTGCCGCCATCGCCGTCGTCGCCCCCGCAGGCGGTGAGCGAGAACGCGAGCGCTCCCGCCAATGCGGCTGCGGCGGCCCGAGCGGCCCTGCGTGTCCGTGTCCGGCTGGTGGTGCTGCTCCTGCTGTGCATCACGGCCCCGTTCTTCGTTCCTCGTCGAACGTTCGAGCGCTGTCCCGTGCGCTCTGGTCTACGCCGGGGAGGTGGGGTCGGCAAGAGCGCATACGGTGTCAAGAGGGTGATCGTGACCGCGTCGTGACTCGTCGGGCAGCTAGAGGAGTGACGGCACCTCAGGCGCGGCAACCTCCCGCGCCGCCCGTTCCAACGCGCTCGCCAGCAGCGCCAGGTCCGTCGGCCCGTTCCCCAACTCCCGTACGGGACGGCGCGTCGGCGGATCGCCCATCCGCTGCCACTCCAGGGGAACGACCGTCGGCCGCAGCGTCGCCGTGCGCGGGATGCGGCCGGTGACCCGACCGCCCTGGAAGGGCGTGAGCCGTCCGTCGGGCCGGGTCAGCCGGCCGCGCCCCGGCGCCGGTTCGTCCGGCCCCGCGGTGGGCGCGTCGAGGGTGACGCGGAGGGAGGCCCTCCGCGCGGGTTCCGTCTCCGCCGTACGGCCCCCGGGGCCCGCCGCGGCCACGAGGTGGACGCCGAGCCGCTCGCCTTCCCGGGCCACCGCCTCCAGCGCACGCATCACGGACCCGGCCGCGGGCCGTCCCGGCGAGCCCAGCGGGGGCGACACCAGGGCGTCCAGATCGTCGACGACCACGACGAGCCGGGGCAGCGGCGGCCCCGCCTCCGCCTCCCGGCGAGCTGCGGGCCGCAGCCGCAGGGTGGAACTGGGCGGGGTGTCGAGATCCCCGGCACCGGCCGTGCTCGCCGAGCGCTGGGCGACCATCCGGCCCGACACCACACGCCCGGTGTGCCATTCCGTGAAGTCCGACCGGCCGAGCAGCTCGCCACGCCGCTTCAGCTCGGCCGACAGGGACTGCGCGAACTCCCGCATACGGACCGGGTCGTTGGCGAGGAGATGGGTGGTGACATGCGGAATGTCCGTACAGACGCGCAGTCCGTCGCCGGGCCCACGGCCCGCGCTCACGCCGTCCCGGCCGTCCATCAGGACCATGCTCAGCCGGTCCGGCCGCTCGGCCGCGGCGAGCGAGGCGACGATCGCCCGCAGCAGTTCCGTACGTCCGCTGCCCGGCGGGCCCTCGACCAGCAGGTGCGGGCCCTCGGTGACGAGGTCCACGCCGACCGGCCCGCGCGGCCCGGCGCCGAGCACGGCGCACGCCCGGCCGCCGAGCGCCTCGGTGTCGTCGGCCGCGTCCGCCCAGCGTGCCATCAGCGACGCCGGCGTGGCCCGGGCCAGCCCCAGCTCGTCCAGCAGCCGCGCCGCCTGCGGCAACGGCGCCGACACGCGCGCGTGCCGCCCATCGGCGGCGGCATCCGTCCGCAGCGGCGCCAGCGCCCGCGCGAACCGCTCCGCCCACGCGGGGGAGACGGCGTCCACGGCGGCCACCGTGCCGTGCCCGACGGGGCCCGGCCGGTCGCCCTGCGCTGTCCCCGCCCGTGCGACCCGCAGCAGCCGCAACGCCGTCGCCACGTCACCGCTGAGCAGCGCGACGGCCCCGCACTCCCGGAACGCCGGCGCCACCGCGCAGGCCGCCTCGTACGTTTCGGTGACGGGTGAGGCGGGCGAGGCGGGGTCCGTCTCGGCCAGACACACCACGTGGATGCCGGCGCGGGGGCCCTCCACGACCAGCCGCGTCACCGCGTCCCGCAGTCCCGCACCGCCTGGATCGCCGTCCACGACGACCACGGTGTACGGCCCCGCGAAGCCGCCGCCCGGCTCCTCGCCCTCCGGCCCGTCGTCCCGGGCCCAGGAGGGGCGTCGAGGGGGAGTGGCGGGGGCGGCGCCGGCGGGTGGTGTGCTGTTCGGCCGCTCGGGGAGGTGGTCCGCCGGGCGGGGGGCCGGGTGGGCGGTGCCGCGGGGCCGGGTGGCGCTCGGCCGGTCCGCGAGGTGGTCCTCCAGGCGGCGCAGGAGTTCGTCGGTGCGGGCCGCGGCCTGTTCGCGGTCGTGGGCGAGGAGGAGGCGGCAGTCCTGGCCGTGCGCCGGGCGGACATGCGGAAGCCAGCCGAGCCAGGACCACTCGGCGGTGCGCTCCTCGACGGAGCGCGAGCGGTCCGTGCTGATCAGGATGATTTCCAGGGCATCGGGCGCGTGCAGGGCGGCGAGCTGGGCCAGCACCGCGCGCGCCAGCCCGGCCAGTCGGGGGCGCGGCCCGGCCAGGCCCAGCGCCCCGGCCTCGCGCAGGTCGGCGGTCACCGGCACCGCGGGCAGCAGTCCGGAACCGTCGGGCGCGGCCCGGTCGGCCGTGCCGAGCCGCACGGTGAGCGCCTCCGGATGGCCCGGCCCGCGCTCCCACAGCCGCGGCCCCGGCCCCAGGGCCGTCAGCAGCAGGGCCGCCGGGTCCGGCCATGTCTCCGGTGCCGTGGCCCCGGCGGCGGGCCCCGCCGCTCCGGCGGCCGCTTCGGCGTCGTACACCCCGCGTCGTCCGGTCGCCCCCTGCTCGGCCCGCCCACCCGCCAGCCGCCGCGCCCACGCCGTGAGCCCTCCGCGCCTGCGCACGCCCTGCGGTACGTCCATGCCCCGCAGCGGGGTGCCCTTGCGGCGGCCCTCGTCGGCCGGCACGCCGTCGAGGTGTCCTACGCCGAATCCGGCGTGCGTCTCACCGCCGGGGGGCGCCGCCGGGCCGGAGCCCGGGTGCGGGTCGGGGTGCAGATCCTGTCGGGTCTCGATCCGTGGAGCGCCGCCCTGCTCCGGCACGAGGGGCGCCTCGCCGGGCCCGTGCTCCGAGCCGCCGGGCGCTGCGGCGGACGTGGGGAAGGGGCGGCGGCCGTCCTGGGGTGCACCGCCCGGGGGTGTCCGCCGGCTCTCGGGGGGTGCGGCTGCTGGGGTGCTCCGGCGGCTGTCCTGAGCCGTGGCTGCGTGATCCGACCGCGGGTTGGACCGCCTGTCCTGTGCCGTGCCCGCCGGATTCGACCGCAGCTCGTCGTGAACCGTGCCCGCCGACGGCTCGCCCTGCGTCGCGCCACCACGCCCCCCGCTCGCCGAACCGTCGTCCCCCCGCTCGCCCGGCGCTTCCAGGTCCGCCGCCGGGCCGTAGGCGTGCCGGGTCCCGTCGGTCGGGGTGTTCGCGCGCGCGTGGGTCTCGTCCGGGGTCGGAGACACCCGTACGTGTCCTTCACCGTCAGGGGTCGTCCGCATCCGCGCACCCGGCCCCCCAGCGGGCGCGAGCCGCAGGGCCGACTCGCCGATCCGCAGCAGCACGCCCGGTGCGAAGCGGACCGGACGGGTGCCCACGCGCGTGCCGTCCAGGGTGGTTCCGTTCGTGGAGCCGAGGTCGGCGACCGAGATACGGCCAGCGGTGTCGAGGGTCACCGCGCAGTGCAGCCGGGAGACGTCCGGGTCGTCGAGCGGGACGTCGGCGTCGGCGGAGCGGCCGATGCGGATCTGGCCGCCGTGCAGCAGATGGACGCCGCCGGCGTCGGGGCCGGCGATCACGTCGAGGCGGGCCGGGGCGTCGTCCACCTCGGGGTGCGGCTCGGGCTCGCACGGAGCGCCCACGGACAGGACGGCGCCGTCGAGCAGCGGGGGCTCGCCCAGCGTGCAGCGCTGTGGGTCGAGGCGCTCCGCACCGGCGTACAGCACCACGGCTCCGGACAGCGGGGCGCCGCCGTCTCCGGAGACCGCCGAGGCCAGCGCCGAGGCCACCGCCGACAGAGCCGTGCCGGCCGGGGCCGTGACCAGCACGTCGCGGCTCGCGGCGCGGCCCTGCGCGTCGGCGGGCGCGGGCGGGCCCAGCGGGTCTACGACGGTCAGCCGGATCTGCATCGCCGTCAGCGGTCCCTTCTGCGCGGGCGCCCGCGGAACGGGGCCGAGGCCGCCCCGCGGTCCCCCACCGCGGACTTCCCCCACCACCACACGAGCACGTCGGCCAGTACTGGAGGCATCCTCGCACCTGCCACTGACAACGCGCCCGCCGCCCGCCGTCAAGTGATCTTGATTGGTCGGCTCTGCCCGCAAAAGTGACTGACCAGGGCCGTGCGGATGACCGCTTGAGATCGGTCACGTCCGGGTCCGGCAACCAACGGATCGGGTCGAGCGTCTTTCCTTCGAACATGTACCGGAGTGATGTGCCGGAACAAGTACCGGAACAAGTACCGGAACAAGTACGGAGCGTGTACCGGAACCAGACGGGAACCCGTCCGTAGGCCGCATGGACAGACGACAGCCCGGTACCGAGGGCTGCGGCACTACAGTGGGTCGGAAACAGTGGGTCGGAACACGCAAGCAAGCAGCAGGGAGCGCATGACGTGCGGCCGGTAGGCAGCAAGTACCTGCTCGAGGAGCCGCTCGGACGCGGCGCCACGGGCACCGTCTGGCGAGCCCGCCAGCGGGAGACCGCGGGTGCCGAGGCGGCCGTGCCCGGACAGCCCGGTGAGACCGTCGCGATCAAGGTCCTCAAGGAGGAGCTCGCGAGCGATCCCGATGTCGTGATGCGGTTCCTGCGGGAGCGGTCCGTCCTGCTCCGCCTGACCCACCCGAACATCGTGCGGGTCCGCGACCTGGTCGTCGAGGGCGATCTGCTGGCCCTGGTCATGGACCTCGTCGACGGCCCCGACCTGCACCGCCACCTGCGTGAGAACGGCCCCTTCACGCCCGTCGCGGCCGCCCTGCTCACCGCGCAGATCGCCGACGCGCTGGCCGCCAGCCACGCCGACGGCGTCGTCCACCGCGACCTGAAGCCGGCGAACGTCCTGCTCCAGCAGCACGGCGGCCAGATGCACCCGCTGCTGACCGACTTCGGCATCGCCCGGCTCGCCGACTCACCCGGCCTCACCCGCACGCAGGAGTTCGTGGGCACGCCCGCGTACGTGGCACCGGAGTCCGCCGAGGGTCGCCCGCAGACCTCGGCCGTCGACATCTACGGCGCCGGCATCCTGCTGTACGAGCTGGTCACCGGTCGGCCGCCGTTCTCCGGCAGCTCCGCCCTGGAGGTGCTGCACCAGCACCTGAGCGCGGAACCGCGCCGCCCCTCCACGGTTCCCGAACCGCTGTGGACGGTCATAGAGCGCTGCCTGCGCAAGAACCCCGACGAACGGCCCAGCGCCGAGAACCTCGCACGCGGGCTGCGGGTCGTCGCCGAGGGCGTGGGCGTGCACGCGAACTCCGCGCAGATCGCTGCGGCCGAGGGCGTTGCCGCGCTCCTCGCACCCGACCCGGCGCCCGCGCCCGTGCCCGGAGCGCCGGGTGCCGCCGACCCGACGCAGGTGCTGCCGCACGGATCGGCGGGGGCGGGGGCGTACGACCCGAACGGCGCGACCAGCGTGCTGCCGCACACCGGGGGCCCGGCGGGCGCTGCCGACCCCACCGCCGTACTGCCGAACACCGGGGCCGCCGACCCGACCGCGGTGATGCCGCCGGTGCCGCCGAACCAGCCCGGCGGGCAGCAGGGGCAGCAGCCCGACCAGCCGCACCCTTGGCAGTCGCAGCTGCGTGCCGCGCGCGACCGCAACGAGCAGACGCAGGTCCAGTACCTCGACCCCAGCGAGGACCCGCTGCGCCGCCGCCCGCAGCGGCAGGTCGCCCGGCCGCAGCAGCAGCCGCGGCCGGCGCAGCAGCCCCAGCGGCGTCCGCAGCAGGGGCCGCCGCCCGGGTACGGCCATCCGCAGCAGCAACAGCCGCAGCAGTACGCCCCGCCGTCGCACCAGCAGCCCCAGCGGTATGCCCCTGCGCCCACGCCCGAGCCGCAGCGGCCGGCGCGTGAGCCGCGGCAGCCGCGGCAGCGCAGTGCCAATCCGATGCGGATTCCCGGGCTGGGCTGCCTGAAGGGGTGCCTGTTCACGATCGTCATCCTGTTCGTCGCAGGCTGGCTGATCTGGGAGCTGAGCCCGTTGCAGGAGTGGATCGGCACGGGCAAGGGCTACTGGGAGCAGCTCAAGGACTGGTTCACCACGGTGACGGGATGGATCGGGGATCTGGGCGGGGACTCCGGGACCTCTGGGGGCTCCGGGAGCACGTCCACGCAGTAGCGGGTGTGTTGATTTGTCGACACCTGGCGGGTGATTTCCGCCTCCTCGGTGAAGGTTGGCTCCTCGGACGCGTAGTTTTAGCGACAACACGCGTCTGTAGGAGCAGCCTTGGCACGGAAGATCGGCAGCCGGTACACCGCGAACCAGATCCTGGGACGTGGCAGCGCCGGCACGGTGTGGCTGGGCGAGGGACCCGACGGTCCCGTCGCCATCAAGCTGCTGCGCGAGGACCTCGCGTCAGACCAGGAGCTCGTCGGACGCTTCGTGCAGGAGCGCACCGCCCTGCTCGGCCTCGAGCACCCCAACGTCGTCTCGGTCCGCGACCTGGTGGTGGACGGCAACGACCTCGCGCTCGTCATGGACCTGGTCCGAGGCACGGACCTGCGCACCCGGCTGGAACGCGAGCGGCGGCTGTCCCCCGAGGCGGCCGTCGCGATCGTGGCCGACGTGGCGGAGGGGCTGGCGGCGGCGCACGCGGCGGGGGTCGTCCACCGCGACGTGAAGCCGGAGAACGTCCTGCTGGACATGCAGGGCCCGCTGGGCCCCGGGGGCTCGCATCGAGCGCTGCTCACGGACTTCGGCGTGGCCAAGCTGATCGATTCTCCACGGCGGACGCGCGCCACGAAGATCATCGGTACGCCGGACTACCTGGCGCCCGAGATCGTGGAGGGGCTGCCGCCGCGGGCCGCGGTCGACATCTACGCGCTGGCGACCGTGCTGTACGAGCTGCTGGCCGGGTTCACGCCGTTCGGCGGCGGCCACCCGGGCGCGGTGCTGCGCCGGCATGTGACGGAGACGGTCGTCCCCCTTCCCGGCATCCCCGACGAGCTGTGGCAGCTGATCGTGCAGTGCCTGGCGAAGGGACCGGCGTCCCGGTTGCGGGCGTCGGAGCTGGCGGCGCGGCTGCGGGAGCAGCTTCCGGCGCTGGCGGGCACGCCGCCGCTGGATGTGGACGAGCCGGACGTGGAGGACGGCGACGTCCCGGCCGAGGCGGCGCCGGTGGCGGGGGAGCCGGAGATGCCGGTACGGGTGCGGCGGGGGGCCGTGCCCCTGGTACCCGGCGCGAAGCCCGACTCCAACCGTGACACGCATACGTCGATGAGGGTGCCGGCCCCGGACGAGCTGGCGGGCGGTGCGCGGGGGACGGCACGGGCACCGCGCGCGACGGGCGCCCCGCGCCCCGGTTCGGCCCGCCACAAGGCCACCACCCGTCGCCGCCGCCTCACCCTGGCCGCGGCGACGCTGGCCCTCGCGGCCGCGGTGGGCACCGGCACCTGGCTGGCCACGTCGGGCGACGACGCGGGGGCAACGCCGCAGGACACGAAAAACTCGGCGCCACCGCCGCCCTGAGCAGGGGCGTTTCTGTACTGGGCTGTACTGGGCGTTCCTTTCCAGCCCGGGCCAGGTACAACCAGCCCGTTGGGGGTGCCCCCTCTGGGGGAGTTTGAGGACGAGGCCCGTTCAGGGCCGAAACGGGGGTCTGGGGGCGGAGCCCCCAGCGAGGCCCGCACCGACGCCGGGTGCGCCCCAGCCCGACGCTCACCCGGCACTCACTCCCCGGCGGAGCCGTTACGCTGGGAGCGTGGCAGTCGTCGATGTATCCGAAGAGCTCAAGTCCCTCTCCTCGACCATGGAGTCGATCGAGGCCGTTCTGGACCTCGACAGGCTGAGGGCAGACATCGCCGTGCTCGAGGAGCAGGCAGCCGCGCCGTCCCTGTGGGACAACCCGGACGAGGCGCAGAAGATCACCAGCAAGCTCTCCCACCTCCAGGCCGAGGTCAGGAAGGCGGAGGCGCTGCGCGGGCGGATCGACGATCTTGCCGTGCTGTTCGAGATGGCCGAGGAGGAGGACGACCCGGACACCCGTGCCGAGGCGGAGTCCGAGCTCGCCGCCGTCCGGAAGGCGCTGGACGAGATGGAAGTGCGGACGCTGCTCAGCGGGGAGTACGACGCCCGTGAGGCGCTCGTCAACATCCGCGCCGAGGCCGGTGGCGTCGACGCCGCCGACTTCGCCGAGCGGCTCCAGCGAATGTACCTGCGGTGGGCCGAGCAGCACGGCTACAAGACCGAGGTCTACGAGACGTCGTACGCCGAAGAGGCCGGCATCAAGTCGACCACCTTCGCCGTCCAGGTGCCGTACGCCTACGGCACCCTCTCCGTCGAGCAGGGCACCCACCGCCTCGTGCGCATCTCGCCCTTCGACAACCAGGGGCGCCGGCAGACCTCCTTCGCCGGTGTGGAAGTGCTTCCCGTCGTCGAGCAGTCCGACCACGTCGAGATCGACGAGTCCGAACTGCGCATCGACGTCTACCGGTCCTCCGGGCCGGGTGGTCAGGGCGTCAACACCACCGACTCCGCGGTGCGCATCACGCACCTGCCGACCGGCATCGTCGTCTCCTGCCAGAACGAGCGGTCGCAGATCCAGAACAAGGCCACGGCCATGAACGTCCTTCAGGCCAAGCTGCTGGAGCGGCGCCGCCAGGAGGAGCAGGCCAAGATGGACGCCCTCAAGGGCGACGGCGGCAACTCCTGGGGCAACCAGATGCGTTCGTACGTGCTGCACCCGTACCAGATGGTCAAGGACCTGCGCACCGAGCACGAAGTCGGCAACCCCGAGGCCGTGTTCAACGGCGAGATCGACGGGTTCCTGGAGGCTGGAATTCGCTGGCGCAAGCAGCAGGAGAAGTAAGCGAAGCGTTTTGTCGACAAGGCAACTGCCGCCCTTTCGGCGGCAGTTGCCTTTTCTGTTCCTGCATGTCTGGGTTTTACATCACACTCACACGCTTTAACCCCCGGCAAAGAAGGCGTAACTGGACATCGCGCGCGCACCGGCCTTGACGTTGCTTTGAAAAATGGGAAGGGTGAAGCGTGGCATGCGTATCTCTGGGGCGCATGTGAACCGGGGGGCTTCACCATAGCTGTCTCCGTCGATCACGGCCCCGAGCGCCGCCTCACTGACGATCAGCTACTGGGGGTAGCAACCACATGACCAACAAGACGCGGATCCGTATCGCGCGGCTCGCTGCCGGTGCGGTGATCGCCGCCGGCGCTTCGCTGACCGCCGCGGGTGCCGCTTCCGCGGACGACTGCGGCTTCCTGGGTATCGGGTGCGCCACGCCGTCCCCGACGCCGACCGAGCTTCCCACGGACCCGCCGGTGCCGACGGACCTGCCGACGGACCCGACGGATCTTCCGACGGATCCCACGGACCTGCCGACCGATCCCACGGATGAGCCCACCGAGCCCACCGAGGAGCCGACGGAGGAGCCCACCGAAGAGCCGACGGAGGAGCCGACCGACGAGCCGACCGGCGGCCCGGGCAACGGGAACGGTGGCGGCAACAACAACACCGACCCCGACGGCGGCTCCGGCGACGCCGCCCAGGGTGAGGGCGACTCGGCCCTCACCGACACCGGTACGGAGCCCTCGGCCGACACCTCGGCCCAGGGTGGCGGCGAGGAGCTCGCCGAGACGGGTGCCGCGCAGACCACGTTCCTGGTCATCGGTGCCGCCACGATGATCGCCGGCGGTATCGGCTTCCGTGTGCTGCCGCGTCTCGTGGGCGGCCGTGGTGGTGCGGCTGCCTGACGGTAGCCGTCAGTAGTCACCGTCGTACGGAACGCACGCACGACGTACAGCGAAGGGCCCGGAGCGCAGGCTCCGGGCCCTTCGTATGTCTCTGACAGTCGCTGTCTCCGACGGCCGCGCGGATTACCGGATCACGCGGTCTGGTGCGCCAGCAGAGCCACCGCCGCGATCAGCACCGCGAGCAGCGCGATCAGCGTCATCGGGTTCAGCGCGGCGAACGGGTTCTCCTGCTGCAGCCGCTCGCGGTTGGCCCGGCACACGGGGCAGCGGCCCTCGCTGACGGGCGACGCACAATTCGCGCACACCAGCCGGTCGTACGTCATGCGCTCGCCCTCCTAGCCAACGGTTCCACCGGGACAACGCTTGTAGGTACGTGAATGTTCCCCACTCCACTGTGCCAGGTTCCTCCGGAGGGTGCGCGGGGCGGTCCGATAGGGGTGGTTTTGCGTTGTCTCGCGGCTGCGGGTTGTGGGGGCTGGTCGCGCCCACGCGGCGGAGCCGCATGTCGACACAGCCCCGCGCCCCTTGGGGACGCCGCACCGCAGTCTTCAAGAGGCACCGTCCCTCACAAAAATGTACAACCCCGGTACAACCCCTCCCGGCGACTGCGCACCCCCACCCGGGTCGCGTATGGTCACGCACATCTACCCCCGGCGACCCGTGGTGCATCCGTGATCCGATTCGACAACGTCTCCAAGGTCTACCCCAAGCAGACCCGCCCCGCACTCAGGGATGTCTCCCTGGAAGTGGAGAAGGGCGAGTTCGTGTTCCTCGTGGGGTCCTCCGGCTCCGGAAAGTCCACCTTCCTGCGGCTGGTCCTCCGCGAGGAGCGGGCCAGTCACGGGCAGGTGCACGTCCTGGGCAAGGACCTCGCCCGTCTGTCCAACTGGAAGGTGCCGCACATGCGGCGGCAGTTGGGGACGGTGTTCCAGGACTTCCGGCTGCTGCCGAACAAGACGGTCGGCGAGAACGTCGCGTTCGCGCAGGAGGTCATCGGCAAGTCGCGCGGTGAGATCCGCAAGTCCGTGCCGCAGGTGCTCGAACTGGTCGGGCTCGGCGGCAAGGAGGACCGGATGCCGGGCGAGCTGTCCGGTGGTGAACAGCAGCGCGTCGCCATCGCGCGGGCCTTCGTCAACCGGCCCAAGCTGCTGATCGCCGACGAGCCCACGGGCAACCTCGACCCGCAGACCTCGGTCGGCATCATGAAGCTGCTCGACCGCATCAACCGGACGGGCACCACTGTGGTGATGGCGACGCACGACCAGAACATCGTGGACCAGATGCGCAAGCGCGTCATCGAGCTGGAGAAGGGCCGCCTCGTCCGCGACCAGGCCCGCGGCGTCTACGGCTACCAGCACTGAGACAGCAACCGCAGACCCCTCGCAGACGTCCACGGAAAGGCTTGAAGCAGACGCCATGCGCGCCCAGTTCGTTCTGTCGGAGATCGGTGTCGGTCTCCGCCGCAATCTGACGATGACCTTCGCGGTCATCGTCTCGGTCGCCCTGTCCCTGGCCCTGTTCGGCGGTTCGCTGCTGATGAGCGACCAGGTGAACACCATGAAGGGCTACTGGTACGACAAGGTCAACGTCTCGATCTTCCTCTGCAACAAGAGCGACGCCGAGTCCGACCCCAACTGCGCCAAGGGTGCGGTCACCGGGGAGCAGAAGGAGCAGATCCTCACCGACCTCAAGAAGATGTCGGTCGTCGACACGGTGACGCACGAGTCGCAGGACCAGGCGTACAAGCACTACAAGGAGCAGTTCGGCGACTCCCCGCTGGCCAGCTCCCTCACGCCGGACCAGATGCAGGAGTCGTACCGCATCAAGCTGAAGGACCCGGAGAAGTACCAAGTCATCGCGACCGCCTTCAACGGGCGGGACGGTGTGCAGTCGGTGCAGGACCAAAAGGGCATTCTGGACAATCTGTTCGGGCTGCTCAACGGCATGAACTGGGCCGCGCGCGCGGTGATGGCGCTCATGCTGGTCGTCGCGCTGATGCTGATCGTCAACACCGTGCGCGTCTCGGCGTTCAGCCGACGGCGTGAGACCGGGATCATGCGCCTGGTCGGCGCCTCGGGCTTCTACATCCAGGCGCCGTTCATCATGGAGGCCGCGGTCGCCGGACTCATCGGCGGCGGTGTCGCCTGCGCGTTCCTGGTGATCGCGCGGTACTTCATCATCGATCACGGGCTCGCGCTGTCCGAGAAGCTGAATCTGATCAACTTCATTGGCTGGGACGCCGTTCTGACGAAGCTCCCACTCATTCTTGCGACAAGTCTGCTGATGCCTGCCTTGGCCGCGTTCTTCGCGTTGCGCAAGTACCTGAAGGTGTGACGCATGCCAAGAGGGCCGTACGGTCAACCCGCCGTGCGGCCCTTCGCGTTGTCCTAGACTCACCGGCATGTCAGGTCCCGACCCGTTCTGTCAGCCCCGCCGCCTGCGCCGTGGGGCCGCCCTGACATTGGTGTTCGCGAGCGTGCTCGTCGCCGGTGCGGCCACGGGCTCGCTGCCGACGTCGGACCGCAAGCCCACCCCCGGCGCCACCCGTACCGCCGCCTCCGCAGCCCGGCCGGACGAGGTCACCGAGGCCGCCGCCGAGGCCATGGCCGAGGGCAAGTCCCCGATGGAGGCCGCGCAGCGCGCCGTCAGCCGTAGCGGGGACCGCTGGGACGCCGTCTACTCCCGGGGTGAGTACGAGGAGTTCGAGGAGGCCCTCGACGGCGAGTACACCGGCGTCGGACTGTCGGCGCGGCGCGAGCGGGACGGCCGGATCAAGGTGACCGAGGTGGCCGCCGGTTCACCCGCGGCCGCGGCCGGCATCCGCGCGGGCGACCGGCTGCGCAGCATCGACGGCACGAAGGTCGACGGGCGTCCCGTCACCGAGGTCGTCTCCTTACTGCGCGGTGACGCCATCGACGCGGCCGCCGGGACGTCCGTCCGCCTCGGTCTGGAGCGCGGCACGCGCGCGTGGACCCAGGCCCTGCACCGGGCCCGCCTCTCCACCGACTCCGTGACCTCCCAGAAGCTCTCCGACGACGTCACCGCCATCAGGGTCGGCGCCTTCACCAAGGGCTCCGGCGACATCGTCCGCAACGCCGTACGACAGGCCCCGGCCGCCTCCGGGATCATCCTCGACCTGCGCGGCAACTCCGGCGGCCTGGTCACCGAGGCCGTCACCGCCGCCTCCGCCTTCCTCGACGGCGGCCTGGTCGCCACCTACGACATCGACGGCGAGCAGCGCGCCCTGCACGCCGAACCCGGCGGCGACACCACCAGACCCCTGGTCGCGCTCGTCGACGGCGGCACGATGAGCGCGGCCGAGCTGCTCACCGGCGCCCTGCAGGACCGCGGCCGCGCGGTCGTCGTGGGCTCCCGCACCTTCGGCAAGGGCTCGGTCCAGATGCCGAGCCGGCTGCCCGACGGCTCCGTCGCCGAGCTGACCGTCGGCCACTACCGCACGCCCGCCGGCCGCAGCGTCGACGGCCACGGCATCACCCCTGACCTGGAGGCCGACCGGCAGGCGCTGCAGCGGGCGGAGACGGTCCTGACGGGTCTCGGTCAGTAGCCGCCCGCACCGTAAATCGGCTTCCCCCGGACCCCCTCGGTAGTGCGAAAATGGACGGCACTATGAGCAAGGGAATGTACGTACCGAAGGAGTCCCAGCCCAAGCAGGGCGGGGCGACCGCGAAGGCCAGGGACGGCGAGAAGGGCGGCAAGCGCAAGATCGTCGCCCAGAACAAGAAGGCCCGGCACGACTACGCCATCATCGACACCTATGAGGCCGGCCTCGTCCTCATGGGCACCGAGGTCAAGTCGCTGCGCGAGGGGCGGACATCGCTGACCGACGGCTTCGTCCAGATCGACCGGGGCGAGGCATGGCTGCACAATGCCCACATCCCCGAGTACCACCAGGGCAGCTGGACCAACCACTCCGCGCGCCGCAAGCGCAAGCTCCTCCTGCACCGCGAGGAGATCGACAAGCTGGAGGCCAAGTCACAGGAGACGGGTCACACGATCGTGCCCCTCGCCCTGTACTTCAAGGACGGTCGCGCGAAGGCCGAGATCGCTCTGGCGCGCGGCAAGAAGGAGTACGACAAGCGCCAGACCCTGCGGGAGAAGCAGGACCGGCGGGAGTCGGACCGGGCGATCGCGGCGGCAAAGCGGCGACAGCGGAGCGCCTGACGGGCCGGAATACAGTGGCATCGTCGTGCGTTGGTCACGTACGATGGCACCAACACCGGCCGGCCCGGTGGGCGCATTGAAAAATCAACATGGGGATGATCGGTTTCGACAGCGGCTGTTGAAGCAGGGGAAGCGTGTCGAGGAAGCGGCAATGATCTCGTAAACCATATGTCGCAAAAAATAATCGCCAACACCAAGCGCGATTCCTTCGCCCTCGCTGCCTAAGTAGCGACCTGCGAAGTGTCAGCCCGGGGCTGTTCCCGACCCGGATCCTGGCATCAGCTAGGGAACTAAACCTTGATCCCGGTCACGGGGTGAAGAGGGAAACCAAACAGTGACTGGGCCCGTCGGCGACTTGTTCGCGTGATCGCCGGGGCCGAGAAAATCACAGCGGACTGCACACGGAGAAGCCCTGATTCTGCACCGTTGGACGCGGGTTCGATTCCCGCCATCTCCACGATCGGGAGGTTTCCGAACCTCCCTGACCCATGTGGGCAAAGGCCCCGCCGCCTCCGGGCAGCGGGGCCTTTGTCGTGCCGGAATCGCGAAGCACGGCGGCATTGCCTGTTCCTGCTGATCCTCGTCACGCTGTGGGCGGCGACGGCCTTGTCCAGAGTGATCTGTGACACTGCTGTGACCGGAGGTGTGGGTTCCGCCACAGCCTGTGGGTGCGTGCCCTGGTGAGGTGGGCGGATGCCTACCGCCTCGCGCGCCGTTCCCGCCGCCCTCGCCGGTGCTCTGCTGCTTGCCGCGTGTGGTTCCCAGAGCGCCTCGCAGGGCGACGACGCGACGGGTGCCGGCGGCGACGGTCGGGTCCGAGCCGACGCGCTGTGCCCGTCCGACTTCTCGCAGTACGGCAGTCCGCCGCCGTCCTCCGAGCCGTCCGTCACCCCCTCCGGTACGCCGACGCTGCTTCCCCTGCCCTCCCTCGAGGGTCCGGGCGAGGACGGGGTAAAGGTCACCGGCCTGTACGCCTGGGGTGCGGAGAGCGGATGCGCGGCGGACTTCTCCGCCGAGTTCGAGGTCACCAACCGAGGGACGAAGGGGCCTGTCGATGAATTAGTGCGTCTCTTGCGGTAGTTGGGCTCGTTGATGCGGTATGGGGCGCTTCGATGGGTCGATCGGGTCGTTGCAGGAGAAGCTGGAGGCGGTGACGCCGCATCTGAACGAGCGGCAGCGCCGGATCCTGTACGCCGCGGAGGCCCGGCAACTCGGGCACGGCGGGATCGCTGCGGTGGCACGGGCCGCGGGCGTCTCGAAGGGCTGCGTCAGCCGCGGCCTGGCCGATCTCGCTGCGGGCGAGGAACCGGACGGGCGGGTGCGACGGCCGGGGGCGGGCCGCCCCGCCCTGGCGACAAAGGACCCGGGTCTGATGCCGGCCCTGCTGGAGCTGGTCGAAGACAGCACGCAGGGCGATCCGATGAAGCCGCTGACGTGGACGACGAAATCGTTGCGCCGCCTCGCGGACGAGCTCGCCGCCCAGGGCCGGAAGGCGGGCCGCGACACCGTCGCGGCCCTGCTGAAGGCGGCCGGGTTCAGCCTGCGCGGCAACGCGCGGGTGCTGGCCGGCAGCCACCACCGGGACAGGGACGCACAGTTCCGGCACCTCAACGACACGGTGGCCGAGTTCCTCCACGCCGGGGACCCGGTGATCAGCGTGGACACCAAGAAGAAGGAACTGATCGGCCCCTTCGCCCGGCCTGGGCGCGAGTGGGCCCCGCCGGGCGCCCCGGTCAAGGTCCTCGACCACGACTTCCCCTCACACGCGACCGGCACCGCGATCCCCTACGGCATCTACGACCTGGGCCGCAACACCGGCTTCGTCGTGGTGGGCACCGACCACGACACCGCCGCGTTCGCCGCCTCCTGCCTGCGTCGCTGGTGGCGGGAAGAAGGACGGGCCGCATACCCGCACGCGAAGCGTCTGCTGATCACCGCGGACGGCGGTGGGTCCAACAGCTCCCGCGCCAAGGCATGGAAGGCCAACCTCGCCGTCCTCGCCACCGAGACCGGCCTCGAGATCAGCGTGCGCCACCTACCGCCGGGAACATCAAAATGGAACCGGGTCGAGCACCGCCTGTTCTCCTTCATCTCCCTCAACTGGCGCGCCCACCCGCTGACCAGCTACGAGACCGCCCTGAACCTGATCTCGGCGACCACCACCCGCACCGGGCTGTCCGTCACCGCGCGCCTGGACACCGGCAGCTACCCCACGGGGATCGAGATCAGCGAGCAGCACGCAGCCGCCCTGACCATCCGCCCCGATACCTTCCACGGGGAGTGGAACTACACCATCCCACCCCAACCCGGACTCCCCGACGTCCCGCTCCATCCGCCCGGCCGCCGGTCCCACCCCCGCCACGCGCACACCTTCGGCGCGACCCTGGCCACCCATCCCCTCCTGACGGGTCTCGAGCGCACCGACCTGGACCGTCTCACCATCAGCGTCCGCGAACGCCTCGACGCCCTGCCGCCCAAGCAGCGGCCCCGGCACCGCAAACTCACCACGGAGAACATCATCTGGGCCGCCGTCCTCGACCAGCGCGGCCTGTCCCGCTCGCTGACCGCCTACCTCTTCCGCATCGGAGAGAACCAGATGAGAGCCCTGATCAAACAGGTCCGCCCCTTCCTGGAGGACTACGGCTACCGCCCCGAACCGATCCCCGCCCGCCTGATCGACCCCAGCGACCTCGCCAGCTACGTCATGCACGCGACATCCATGCCCGGCGAGCGCAACACACCCCACTAATTCATCGACAGGCCCAAGACGGCCACTTAGAGGGCGTTTGATGTAGACGAATTGCCGTTTATTTCCTAGTAAGTTCCTCGCCAGGTTGGTGTGGTCTCGTCCGTTATGCGCTTGGTGAGGTTGTCGATCGAGGCGATGTGGATCATGGCTTCGGAGCTGGCGGGCAGGGTCTCGTAGTCGCGGGTGAGGCGGCGGTGCATCATGATCCATCCGATACTCCGCTCCACGACCCAGCGTCTTTTGACGACATGAAAGCCGCGGATTTCGGGGTTTCTGTTGACGACTTCGACGTCGATTCCGAGGTTGGCTCCGTGCTCGATGACGGCGTTTTTGAAGCCGGTGTCGACCCACGCCTTTGAGATGGTGGGGTAGGTCTTCTTGGCCTGGTCGAGGAGTTGTATTCCTACGGCGTTTTCCGACAGGCTTGCGGCGGTGACGGTTACGGCGAGGAGTAGGCCGAGTGTGTCGGTGATGATGCCCCGCTTCCTACCGACGATCTTCTTTGCGGCATCGGTTCCCTGGCTGGTCAGGGGTACGTTGGTGGAGGTCTTGACGCTCTGGGTGTCGATCACGGAGGCGGTCGGTTCGGGTTTGCGGCCTTCCTTGACGCGGGCCAGGCCGGTGAGGTCGTAGTTGAGCTGGGCGAGGATTCCTTCGTCGCGCCAGGCGGCGTAGTAGGCGTAGACGGTGCCGTGGTTCGGGAAGTCATGCGGGAGGTATTTCCAGGGTATTCCCGTGCGGTTGACGTACAGGATTGCGTTGAAGACATCGCGCAGTTCGACCTGGGCCGGCTGGCCGGTGGGTCTGCGGTCGAGTCGGGCTTTCCTCCAGGCGGATAAGGTCGGTTCGATCAACGCCCATCGGGCGTCGGACAGGTCGCTGGGGTACGGCTTGCGCTGGCTCACGAAAGGGCTCTTACACGAACAGCACCGCTGACAGCGGTACTTGACCGGCTGGGCGTTTCCATGACGTCCATAGACCAGACGGAATCTGGGTGCGAGATGCGGAGTAAATAGGCGCCGAGGCTGGAGCCTGGAAGGCCGTGAAACTGCACGTAGGGCGTGAATCACTCCAAAGAGATCACGCCGCAAGAACGACGCAACACCGCAAGCCATACCTAAATGCCCACTTAGAGGGCGATTCGCCTACATCAAACGACCTCTTATACGGTGACCATCGGGTTCCTGACGGGTTCCGCAGGCGCGGTCGACAACGTCGAGAAGACCGTCGAGTCGGTCGGGCCGGGGCGGACCGTCAAGGGGATCGTCGCCATGACGGAGCCGGCCGGGGACGCGCCAGAGGTGTCGGGCGTGGAGGTGATCAAGGTGCGCAGCGTTCCCGCCGACGAGGCGCCGTCCGCCTCGGGGCCGTGCCCCGCCTCCGGCGTGCACGTCTACGCGGACAAGGGGGACGCCGCCATGGGGCTGCGCGTCGTCGGGCTGCATCTCGTCAACTGCGGCACCGAGACCTATCGGCTCAACGGCTACCCGGAGCTCGAACTCCTCGACGAGGACCACGACAAAGTCGACGGCGTGCGGATCCTCCAGGGGACCGACCGGATCAGCACCGCCACCGGTGGGAGCGGCAGCCCGCACCCCGTTGTTCTGCGGCCGGGTGAGGCCGCGCAGTCGACGCTGGCGTGGCGGAACACCACGGAGGCCGGCGTCGGCGACCCGGTCAACGCGCCGTACGTCCGCGTGCGGGCGAAGCCCGGTGCCGGCCCTGTGGTGGTCGAGCCGGAACTGGACCTCGGGACGACGGGTCAGCTCGGCGTCGGGCCGTGGAAGAGGGACGAGACGCACCGAGGGACCGACATCGACACCGCGCGGCCGATGCCGCCGTACCCGTCCGTCGTCCCTTCGTCCTTCCCGTCTCCCTGAGCCCTCGGTGATCGGTTTCTTGGTCCTCCTCGCGTGGGCGGGAGCGCTGTACCTGCTCGCCCTTCCGCGTGTCGCGCCCGGCGTCAAGATCCTTGTCCTCACCGCGCCCCCGGTGGCCGTGGTGGTCTGGCTCCTGGACGCGGTCTTCGGAATGCCTTCCGCCGCCTGGGTCGGTGCGGTGTTCGTCGTCGTACTGATCGCGCTGAACGGGCTCGTCGGCCATCCCCGCGTGCCGACCTGGACGAAGACCACCGTGTTCGTCACGGCTCCGGTGGCGGCGCCGGCCTGGCTGCTGGTCGTCACGGCGAACGACACGATCAAGGACCCCGGCGAGGACCCGTGCTCCATGCGCTACGGGGGCATCGGCGTCTCCAAGGCGTTTCCCCCGCAGGCATACTGCCTCCAGGAGGGCGGCAGCACCGACAATCTCGCGTCGGGCGCCCAGTTCGTGTTCTGGGTCTGTTTCGTCAGCAGCCTGCTGCTGCTCGCGGTCGGCCTGTGGCAGGTCGCGCGGGACCCGAAGACGCTTGCGCGGCAGTTCCGTACGGGCAGGTCGCTCACTCGGTGAACCACCATGGTGGACGCGTCCGTTGTGGTGTCCCACTCCATATCGGCGGGTCGTTCACGCTTCTACGGTCCCTCCGCATGACACAGACCAGAGCCGCAAGCCGTCGTAGCCACATCCCCGTGCTGGCGACCCTTCTCGTCGCCCTGATCGCCGCCGTCCTCACCCCGGGCCGGGCGGCTGCCGCATCCCTCCAGGAAGTCACCGGGTTCGGGACCAACCCGGGCGCGCTGCGGATGTTCCGGTACGTCCCCGACGGCCTCCCGACCGGGCGCCCCGTGGTCGTCGCGCTGCACGGGTGCACGCAGAACGCCTCCGGGTACGGCACCGGCAGCGGATGGATGCAACTCGCCGACCGCTGGGGCTTCTCCGTCGTGCTGCCGCAGCAGCAGACCGCCAACAACGCCTCGTCCTGCTTCAACTGGTTCCAGAGCGGCGACATCGCACGAGGCCAGGGCGAGGCCGCGTCCGTCGCGCAGATGGTCGACCGGCAACTCGCCGACACCTCCGGCGACACGTCGCGCGTCTACATCACCGGGCTGTCCGCCGGGGGCGGGATGACCGCCGTGATGATGGCGGCGTACCCGGAGAAGTTCACGGCGGGCGGGATCGTCGCCGGGCTGCCGTACGGGTGTGCGCAGGCCGCCGGGTCGCCGTATGTGTGCATGTACGTCGGGGCCACACAGACCCCGAAGCAGTGGGGGGACCGGGTGCGCGCCGCCCGGCCCGGGTACACCGGCCCCTGGCCCACACTGATCGCCTTCCAGGGCACGGCCGACTACACCGTGAAGCCCGTCAACATGACCGACCTGATGCGGCAGTGGACCGATGTGCACGGTGCCGATCAGGCCGCCGACGTCAGCGACACCGTCGCCGGCTATCCCCACCAGGTCTTCAAGGACGCGGGCGGGCGTGCGGTCGTGGAGACGTACAGCATCACCGGGATGGGACACGGGCAGCCCGTCGATCCCGGGAGCGGGAGTGAGCAGTGCGGGAGCGCCGGGGCGTATGTCCTCGACGTGAACCTGTGCGCCGCATTCCGGATGGGGCGGGCCTGGGGGCTGGGCTGAGCCGAAGTGCTCTGTCGCCGCCGGCATGAACGGCGACCTCGAGTACTCGTGGCGCAAGCCCGCCCGCTGTTGAACGACCTGGCACAGCAACGGCGTTGGAGACGCTAGCATTTGTCCGGTGACGCGCCCTATGGGTGCGTCCTCCCTTCACACCGGGCCCCGTCCCCTCGGGGCCCGGCCCGACGAGAGCGGTCCCGGGACCGTGTGCAGGCCGCCTCGCGTCGAAGGGAGGACGCCTCCACATGGGTTGTCACGAGGAGCAGAAACCGACTCTCGTCATGCGGCTGATCCGGCTCTTGCCGGAGCGGGCTGCGAAGCACGCGAGGAGGTGGCTGCTCTGGTGGCTCACCAGGTAGCCGGATATCCCCATCCGGTCTGGGGACATCCGACAGGCTCCTGTTGAGCCGGGGCCCCGCTCGGAGTTCGCGCTCTGAGTGGGGCCCACCTTCTCTGGTGGCTCAGCAGCTAGCCGGATGTCCCCACAGGTCCTGGGGACATCCGACAGGCTCCTCTTGAGCTTGGGCATCCGCCTGAGTAAAGCATTACCCGCCCAGACGGCGCCGTTCCTCGCATCCAAGTACAGCACACCAGCCCCCCACCCGGCACCGTGATCAGCCACTGTTCACGCAACCGCCCGCCGCGCCGTACTCCCCCGCTCCGTCATCCTCGGCGCCAGCAACGTCGCCTCCGGTACGGCCTTTCCGCCCAGCTTCTTCACCAGCAACTCCACCGCCCGCGCCCCCACCTCACCAGACGGCAACGCGATCGACGTCACCGGCACCCGCAGTGACTCGGCCAGCTCGTCCGGGCATATCGCGGTGACGGACAGGTCGCCCGGCACCTGCAGTCCCAGCTCCTCGAAGGCGTCGATCAGGGGCTCCAGGATCGCCTCGTTGTGGACGACGACGCCCGTCAACGCGGGCTGCTCCCGCAGCAGTTGCTCCGCGACAGCGCGAGCCGCCGCGGGTGACGCCTCGCACGGGTGCACGGACGACGCCAGCCGCCCCTGGTCGGCGGCGGCCGTGAAGCCCTGCACCACCCGCTGGGCGAACGCCGTCTGCCGTACGTACACCTCCGGCGGTGACCCCACCAGCGCCACCACCCGGTGCCCGAGCCGCGCCAGATGGTCCACGCACGCCTCACCCGCCGCCTTGAAGTCGAGGTCGATGCAGGTCAGCCCGGCCGGCTCGGCGGGGAAGCCGATCAGCACCGACGGCCGGTCCAGTGAGCGCAGCAACGGCAGCCGGGGGTCGGCCAGTTGGACGTCCATCACGATCAGCGCGTCCACCAGCGCGGTGTCCGCGACCCGCCGGAGCCCCTCCTCGCCCTCCTCCCGCGTCAGCAGCAGCACGTCGTGGTCGTGCCCGCGTGCCGTCGTCACCACCGACACCGCGAACTGCATCACCACCGGCACATGGATCCCGGCCCGTAACGGCACCACCAGCGCCAGCACGTTCGACCTGCTGGTGGCCAGCGCGCGGGCGCCGGCGTGCGGGCGGTAGCCGAGGGCGCGGATGGAGGCCTCGACGCGCTGCCGGGTCTCCTCGGAGATCGGGCGTTTGCCGCTGAGCGCGTAGGACACGGTGCTGGGGGAGACTCCGGCGTGCCGGGCCACGTCCGTGATCTTGACCATCAGTCCAGCTCCAGGGAGAGAAACGTCGAAGCGCTTCGACGGGGGAACGTATGGGGGAGCTGTCAGGGCGTCAATGGGTTGTGCGGGAACTTGCGCGGGAATCCGTGAGGCGGTTCGGGCCGCCGAACGAACCGAGCGAGACCGCCAGCGCCAGGGTCGCCGCTGCGACGGGCACGCCGTACCCCGCCGTCACCGACAGCTGCTCCACCGCCCAGCCCCCGACGGCGCTGCCGCAGGCGATGCCGCCGAGGAGGGCGGTCACGGCGAGGGTCATGCCCTCGTTGAGGCGGTCGGCCGGCGTGCGGTGCTGGAGAAGCGTCATGGCGGTGACCATCGTGGGAGCCGTTGCCATGCCGGCCAGGAGCAGCGCGGCCGCCAGGGCGACGAGGGACGGCGTCAGGTTCGCGGCCAGCAGGGGGAGGGCCATGAGGGACGCCATCGCGGCCATGCACCACGGCAGCCGGCGTTCCGCCGGGCCCGTCGGTCGCAGCGTGCCGAACAGCAGCCCGGCCGCGCCCGAGGCCGCCGCCTGGAGGCCGAGCAGGACACCCGCCGCCGTGCGGCTGCCCTGTGCGTCGGCGAAGGCGATCGTGACCACCTCCATCGAGCCGAACACCGCGCCGGTGGCCAGGAAGGCGGTGAGCAGCCGGGGGATGCCGGGTGAGCGGAGCGGGGACCGGGTCTTCCGGAGGGGTCCGACGGGCGGCTGCGTCGAACGCTGTGCGGTGAACAGCAGCATGCCGGTGAGCAGCAGCACCGCGCCGGCCAGCGTGCCCGCCTCCGGGAAGAGCGACCCGCACAGCAGGGCGGCGAGCACCGGCCCCAGCATGAAGCACAGTTCGTCCGCGGCCTGCTCGAAGGAGTTCGCGGTGTGCAGGGCCTCGGCGTCGCCGCGCAGCAGATGGGCCCAGCGGGCGCGGGACATGCCACCGATGTTGGGGGTCGTCGCGGTGGCCGCGTAGGCGGCGAAGAGGGTCCAGTCGGGGGCGTCGTAGTGCACGCAGAGCAGCAGGGCCAGGCTGCCGAGGACCGCCAGCAGCGTGGCCGGTACGGCGATCCGGGCCTGGCCGTGCCGGTCGATGAGCCGCGCGACCCACGGAGCGACCACCGCGGTCGCCGCGAGGCCGGTCGCGGTGACGGCGCCGGCGAGGGCGTACGAGCCCCGCGTGCCGGCGATCATCACGACCGCGCTCACGCTGAACATGCCCATGGGGAGCCGGGCGATCAGGTTTCCGGCGGTGAAGGCCCGGGTGCCGGGGATCGTGAACAGGCGGCGGTACGGGCCGGGCCGGCGGTCGCCGGAGCGGGGGGAGAAGTCGACGGTGACGAGGGTGTCTGCGGTGACGGTGTGGAGGGGCTGAGGGGTGGCGGTGCGGAGGGGCTGAGGGATGTCCGGCATGGGGGCAACCGTCGCCCGTGAACGATCACCGGGTCCAACACTTACTCCGTACCGATTCACGCACCCGTGTTGTAAGTTCGCCGGATGCCCGCCCCGACCCACCTCGACCCCCGCCTCCTGCGCGCCTTCGTCACCGTCGCCGAGGAGCTGCACTTCACCCGTGCCGCGGCCCGTCTCTACGTCGCCCAGCAGGCGCTCAGCAGGGACGTACGGCGGCTGGAGCGGGAGGTGGGCGCCGAGCTGTTCGTGCGGACCACCCGACAGGTGACGCTGACGGCGGACGGTGAGCGGCTGCTGCCGTACGCGCGCCGGGCGCTGACGGCGCAGGAGGAGCTCCTCGCCGCCTTCGGGCAGGCCCGCCCCCTGCTGGTCGACCTGAACTCCCCGGGGCTCGGTACCCCGCGCCAGGTGCTGCACCGGGCCCGCGAACTCGCTCCGGAGCATGAGCTGATGGCCCGCTACGAGAGCGGGCTGACCGGCGCGGCGGGGGAGCTGCTCGCCGGGCGGCTGGACGCATCGTTCGGGCGCTTCGCCGGTCTGGAACCGGCGCTGCGGGCGCAGTTGGAGCACCAGCTCGTCCGGTACGAGCCGATGGCGATCGTGCTGCCCGAGGACCACCGGCTGGTCTCCCTGGAGGCGGTGCCGCTCGCCGAGCTGGCGGGCGAGACCGTGTACGCGGGGGCGGGGAATCCGCGGACGCCGGAGTGGACCGACCTCGCGCGCCGCCTGTTCGAGGGGCGGGGGATCGAGATCGCGCCACCGCTTCCCCTGGCCGTCGGTGACGAGGAGTTCGAGCGGATCATGGCCAAGACCCGCTGCCCGGTGCTCGCCGTGGTGGACTTCCCGGACATGCCCCGGACGGTACGGCGGCCGCTCGTCGACCCCGTTCCGCTGTCACCGGTGTCGTTGGTGTGGCGGAAGGGGCTGGTGCATCCGGCGTTCGATGCGCTGCGTCGGGCCGCTGCCGGGCTGACGGCCGAGGAGGGGTGGCTGCGGCTGCCGGTCGGGGGCTGGATCCCCGCCATCGACAAGCGCTCGCCGAATGTCCAGAAATGACACCCCGCACACACACAACCTCCGCGTGCGCTACATTCATGGCCCGAGCACGGTGTGGTAAACGGGGCGCTCGAACCTCAAGGGGGCTTGGTTCGGTCGACGGGTGCTCGGTGTCGTCTGCGCACCCGGAACTGTCCCGTGGGGGGAAGTGCGCGCGTGAGCAAGTGGCGAGAAGACGCCCAACCTGAAGCAGAGTGGCCCGAACCTGCGTCCCCGACGGGGGAAGTGCGGGGGCTGTCGGGCCGGGGTCGGCGCCGGGTCGGGGAGACCCAGGCCTTCCCGGAGACCGGGAGCACGTCGGCCGTACAGGACGACGACCGGGACCCGGAGACCAAGGCGATCGCCCTGCGTGATCCCTGGGCGGAACCCGAGGAGAGCGGACAGCCCGGCGGACGTGCCGGCGGTGCGGCGGACAGGCACACCGAGATATCCCCCGAGATATCCGGCGCCCCCACCCACGACCCCCACGAGGTCACCGTCCAGCTCGACGCCGTAGGCCTGCACCTGGGTCAGCTGGTCCCCGGGCAGCCGGGACCCGCGCGGCCGGGCGGTGCGCAGGACGCCTCCGACGGTCCCGTGTTCGTGGACGAGTCGGGCCGCAGAAGCCGTACGTTCCGCCGTATAGGCATGGCCGTGGGCCTGGCCTGCGCGATCTACGCCGTCGTCATCGTCGCGACCCTACTGTCCGGCAGCTCCGACGCCCCCTGGCTGCCCGTCCCGGACCAGAACGGCAAACCGGCCGGCAAGGTCGACAGCCCCCCGCTGCCCGCGCAGTCGGCGCAGCCCTCCGCCACCGCCGTCGAAACCCCGAGCAGCACGCCGACGGCCGGCCCCGACACCACGCCGGTGCCGGGCGACGCCGACGCCACCGCCCCCGGCACCGCCACCACCCCCGATGCGCCGGGCACGTCCGCCGACCCCACGCCCACCGCGACGCGGACGACCCCCGACCCCGGCACCAGCGACCCGGCCCCGCCCGTCCCGTCGTCGCCGGTCACCAACTCGCCCGACCCGAGCCCCACCGGCGGCACCTCGGCCGACCCGTCCCCGCCGACGGGCGGTGAAAGCGGGGGCACGAGCGCCGGCACCGGCACGGTGGCGGACGGCCCGCCCCAGCCGGTCCCTGCCGCCCAGGACCAGGCTGCCGCCGCGCTCACCACCCCGTCCCTGTAGTCCCTGTAGTCCCTGTAGTCCCTGGAGCACCTCCTCTGATGGCATCCCGCCCAAGCCGTCAAGGGGCCGGCCGGACCGGAGCCCGCGACGGCTCCCGGCGCCGCCGCCTGCCCCTGCGCTATCTGCTGCCCGTGCTCGTCCTCGTCGCCCTGATGGCGATGCTGATGCTGCGCGGCTATGTGCACAGCGAGATCCTGGCCGACCACCGCGTCCGCCCCCCGGCCGCCACCGACCGCGTTCCGGAGCGGATCCTGAACGGGGGCCCGGTCATCGACACGCGCAGCGGCCGCACCGCGAGCCTGAGCGTGCCCGACCACCGCCTCGTCCTCACCTTCGACGACGGCCCGGACCCGGACTGGACGCCGAAGGTCCTGGACGTGCTGAAGAAGCACGACGCGCACGCCGTCTTCTTCGTCACCGGCACCATGGCCTCGCGCTATCCCGACCTGGTCAAGCGCATGGTGGAGGAGGGCCACGAGGTCGGCCTGCACACCTTCAACCACCCCGACCTCTCCTACCAGTCGAAGCAGCGCATCGACTGGGAGCTGTCCCAGAACCAGCTCGCGATATCCGGCGCCGCCGGCATCCGTACCTCGCTCTTCCGTCCGCCGTACTCCTCGTTCTCCGCCGCCATGGACAACAAGTCCTGGCCGGTGACCGAGTACATCGGCAGGCGCGGCTACATCACCGTCGTCAACAACACCGACAGCGAGGACTGGCGCAGGCCCGGCGCCGACGAGATCATCCGCCGCTCCACCCCGGCCGACGGCAAGGGCGCGATCGTCCTGATGCACGACTCCGGCGGCGACCGCAGCCAGACGGTTGCGGCGTTGGACCGGTTCCTGCCGGACATGAAGGACCGGGGCTACGAGTTCGACAACCTCACCGAAGCCCTCGACGCCCCCAGTGCGCACACGCAGGTCAGCGGCCTGGAGCTGTGGAAGGGCAAGGCGTGGATCGTCCTCGTCCAGACCTCGGAGAACATCACCGACGTGCTGGTGGTCGGCCTGGCGGTGGTCGGCTCCCTGGTCATCGGACGCTTCGTCCTGATGCTCGTCCTCTCCGGCTGGCACGCCCGCCGCGTCCGGCGCCCCGGCTTCAGCTGGGGACCACCGGTCACCGAACCGGTGTCGGTGCTGGTCCCGGCGTACAACGAGGCCAAGTGCATCGAGAACACCGTCCGTTCCCTGATGGCGAGCGAGCACCCGATCGAGGTGATCGTCGTCGACGACGGCTCCTCCGACGGCACGGCCCGCATCGTCGAGGCGATGGGCCTGCCGGGCGTCCGCGTCGTCCGCCAGCTCAACGCGGGCAAGCCGGCGGCGCTCAACCGGGGCCTGGCGAACGCCCGTCACGACATCGTGGTCATGATGGACGGTGACACCGTCTTTGAACCCTCCACCGTCCGCGAACTCGTCCAGCCCTTCGGCGACCCGCAGGTCGGCGCGGTCGCCGGCAACGCGAAGGTCGGCAACCGCGACTCACTCATCGGGGCGTGGCAGCACATCGAGTACGTGATGGGCTTCAACCTCGACCGCCGCATGTACGACATCCTGCGCTGCATGCCGACGATCCCGGGCGCGGTGGGAGCGTTCCGCCGATCGGCGTTGGAACGAGTCGGCGGCATGAGCGACGACACCCTCGCCGAGGACACCGACATCACCATGGCGTTGCACCGCGACGGCTGGCGAGTGGTCTACGCGGAGAACGCCCGCGCCTGGACCGAGGCCCCGGAGACGGTCCAGCAGCTGTGGTCGCAGCGTTACCGCTGGTCGTACGGCACGATGCAGGCCATTTGGAAGCACCGCCGCGCCCTTCTGGACCGAGGCCCGTCGGGCCGTTTCGGCCGCTTGGGCCTGCCGCTTGTGTCCCTGTTCATGGTCCTGGCCCCACTCCTGGCCCCCCTGATCGACGTGTTCTTGTTGTATGGCATCATCTTCGGCCCGACCGGAAAGACGATCGTGGCCTGGCTGGGCGTCCTGGCGATCCAGCTCTTCTGCGCGGCGTACGCCTTCCGCCTGGACCGCGAACGCATGACCCACCTCATCTCGCTCCCGCTCCAGCAGATCCTCTACCGCCAACTCATGTACGTGGTCCTGCTCCAGTCCTGGATCACCGCCCTGACGGGCGGTCGGCTGCGGTGGCAGAAGCTGCGGCGGACGGGAGCGGTCGGGGCGCCGTTGGGGGCGGTCCCCAGCCCGCGGACTACGAGCAGTGAGGATCGGAGGCCGGTGGGATGAGCAGCCCGGCCACCATGCCGCCCGGCACGGACGCCCCAGATCAGCCACCCTCCCATTCCCAGGGGCGGGTCAGAGACCGCTACTTCGACCTGCTCCGCGCCATCGCCCTCTTCCGAGTAGTCCTCTACCACCTGACAGGCTGGGCGTGGCTGCCGTTGGTGTTCCCGTCCATGGGCGTGATGTTCGCCCTCGCGGGCAATCTCATGGCCCGCTCGCTCAAGCGTCCGCCGTTGTCCGTCGTACGAGGCCGGCTCCGCCGACTGCTTCCTCCGCTGTGGCTACTGGGTGCGATCGGCGTGGCGGGGATGCTGTTGCAGGGCTGGGGACCGGAGGACGACGGCCACCCCGGTTCGTGGTGGCTCCACCTCACGTTTTGGATCCTGCCGCTCAGCGACCCGCCGTACGCCGAGGGCCTGCCCGGCATCCAAGGTCTCCTCGGTGAGGACTGGGCCACGGAACTGGCCGGACCGCTGTGGTACGTCCGCGCATATGTCTGGTACGTCCTCCTTTCCCCCTTCCTGCTGCGAGCCCTGCGCCGGCTGCCCTGGTCGACGATCTTGATGCCGATCGCCCTGTCGGCCGCCCTCGAATCCGGCCTGCTCTCCCTGCCCGGCGAGCGAATCGACTCCGCCGTCACGGACTTCAGCACGTTCGGCGCTTGTTGGATCCTCGGCATGGCGTACCAGGAAGGCGTCCTGAAGCGCCTGCCGCGCTACGTCATCCCGTCCGTCGCCCCGTTCATCGCAGGCCTGGGCCTCTGGTACGCCGTGAACCACAACTTCACCACGGACCACGATCTGGACAGCATGCCCCTGGCCCAGGCCATGTGGTCCTTCGGAACGGTGTTGCTGCTGTTGCACGTCAGCCCGTCCTGGTCCGAGTGGCCCCACCGGCTGCGCCGCTGGTCCGGCCTGATCGAGCTCCTTAATTCCCGCGCCGTGACGATCTACCTCTGGCACAACATCTGCATTCTCGTGGCCGCGACGCTGTGGGACCGGCTGTGGGGTGTGGAGACGTTGGAGCAGCACTACTCCTGGCTGCTGGAGAGCCCATGGCCGGTCCTGGCCCTCACTTGGGTGCTCATCGGAGGCTGCATCGTCTGGTTCGGCTGGGCGGAGGACCTGGCGGCGAAGAGGAAGCCGCAGCTGTGGCCGGACGGGGGTCGCAAGAGGCGCACACACGCCAGGTAGGAGAATACCGGGCCTGGCTGGAGACCGTTTCCTTTCTTCTGTCGCGCGTGCACCTGGCCGCCAGTGTCGTCAACTGGCGGCCAGGGACGGCGTCACCCGATCGCGATGCGCGTCTTCCAGTAGCTCGCCGGAGCGATGATCTCTGTGCCGGACCCCGGGACGGTGGTCCGGCCGCCCGCGTAGAACCGTACGGATCCGTCGGACCGCACGCCCCATACGTCGGGGATGGCGTCGCCGTTGGCGTCGGGGGTGCCCATCAGCAGCGGGAAGTTGCTGACCGCCCAGCCTGCTGCGCCGTACTCGCTGTCCTCGCCCCCGGCCGAGCTTCCGGCGTTGCCCAGTGAGGGTGAGGCTGACCCCGCCTCCGGAGGCGGCGATGCCCTTGCGCAGCAGGAGCCTGCCCGACGTGTCGGACCGGTAGACGAGGTCGGTGACACCGTCGCCGCTGACGTCCAGCGCGGTGACGATGTCCCGGCTGGTCCAGCCCGAGGCCCACAGCCGGGTCGCCTGGTCGATGGTTGCTCCGTGGTAGCCGGTGAAGACCCACAGCTCGTCGCCGATGGTGGCGAAGAAGTCGGTCCGGCCGTCTCCGGTGGCGTCGCCTGCCGACACGAACTGGGTCAGGTCGGCGGGGCTGGGGGCGCCGTCGGGGAGGAGGATCTCGCGGCGCTTGTCGATGTTGACGGCGCCGTAGCCGTCACCGGGGTACACCCACAGCTTGCCTCCGACCCTGACGACCAGGTCCTGGAGACCGTCGCCGCCGTAGATGTCGCCGTTGTGGGTGATCAGCGCGCCCTTGAAGTGACCGTTGGGCGCGGCCACGTAGGGCGGCAGGTCGTCGCCGTTGGGGTCCTTGTCGGGGTTGTCCCGGTAGGCGCCGGGCATCGAGTAGTCCAGGTCGCCGCTGCCCTTGGTGAGGTCGGTGGTGGCCTGCGAGGGATACAGGGCCAGGTTGCCTGCCTCGGTGACGACCATCATGTCGGGCAGCTTGTCGCCGGTGAAGTCGCCCGACGCGTCGGCCTGGTCCCGGGGCGTGACGTAGAAGAAGTACTTCGTCGCCTGCGAGGGGTTGCCCGCGCTGTCCACGGCCCTGACGTAGAGCACGTTGGGCCCGGCCGTCGGCGGTTTGGCGTTGGAGATGGTCGCACTGACGCTGGTGGCCGTGCCGGCGGTGCGTGTGAGGCTGCCGGTGTAGGTGGGCGAGTTGAAGCCATACTCGTAGCGCACGACGTCGCTGTTGAGCGCGCGGACCGTGAACGATCCGGGTGTGCCGAACTTCTTGGTGGACCAGTTGGCGTCCTCGGCGTCGTTGCCGAAGCCGTTCTCGCTGCCGTCGGCGTTGGGGAAGTCGGTGGAGCTGACCTTCGGCGGCCTGGGCGCGGTGGTGTCGAGGACGAAGCGGCACGGCGTCTTGGCCGGGGCGTAGCTCGAGCTGGTACCGGCGTCGTCGACGGCGCGCACCCGCCACGAGTACAGGGTGCCGTTGGTGAGCTTGCTGGTGGAGAAGCCCGTCGTCGTGCGCAGTGCGGTGTCCTTGTCACCGCCGACGGAAACCTTGCCGGTGGAGCCCAGCAGATCGCCAGTCGTCTCCCACTTGCCGTGCGGCCACAGGTCGAAATCGAGGTAGTCGAGGTTGCTGTCCTTGTCGGACGCTCGTGCGGTGAACGTCAGGTTGCCCGAGCCCATGCGGACGTACGGCTCGGTGGTGGTGCACTTGCCGTCCGGGCCGAGATCGAGCGACTTGGCGTCCATGGTCGGTTTGCGGTTGTAGACGAGCTCCAGCACGGGCGCGTTGTCGCCATTGGCCTGGAACTTCTTCCACGCGTACTGCGAGTGCTCGTCACGTGCGCGCAGGCCGAAGGTGATGGTGTCCTTGCCCTGGTCGGCCTGCTTCTGGGCCGCCTTCCGCACGTCGAACGTCTCGTACGCGTCCCGGCAACCGGACTTGTATCCGTGCGCGAAGCTCTTGGTCGCGAACTTGTTGCCATCGTGCAGCTTGGGTGCGTTCTTCCAGTTGGTCTTGCCGTTGACCGGGCCGGTGAGGTGCACGCTCATCGAACGGGCGCTGCACGACCAGGAGTACGTCTCCAGCATGCGCAGCTTCGCTCTGGTGATCTTCGTGCCCTTGAGGTCCTTGTCGAAGGCGATGTTGAAGTACGAGCGGGAGGTGCCCCAGGTGTCCGACTCGAAGCCGACGCGGGCCTCGTGCGTACCGCCCTTGTTGAAGCCCCTGCCGTTGTAGAAGGTGGCGTTGGGGTGGCGGCTGTAGGCGGTGGTCCAGTCCTGCGTGTGCTTCTTCACCGACGGGTCGATGAAGACCGGGTACGTGGTGGCCGGGTCGCCTCCGACGTCACCTACTCGCCGTACGGCGAGGTCCTGCGGACGGTGTCCGGCTCCCAGCCCTACCGGGTCTGGACCACCAACTTCGTCGACCCGCACACCGGCCGTCTCCAGCGCACGGTCGCCGACCGGGAGACCTCGGGTCCGCATCGCATCTCGGACGGCTACTACTCGTACGACAAGTCGGGCACGATCACGTCCCACGCGCGCAAGCTGTCGGACGCCTCGGGCGAGACCTGGGACAGCCAGTGCTTCACGTACGACGTTATGGGCGAGCTGGTCAACGCCTGGACCTCGAAGATCACCCCTGACGGCAACGGCACCGGCTGCAAGGCGTCGAACGGCACGACGTGGGGCCACCGCACCGACTATGTGGCGTCCTCCGGCCCGGTGGCCGATGCCCCGGACGCGTCGACGGACGTGTCGAGCCCGGACAGCTCGCTGTCGTCGACACTGGCGGCTACCGCTCCCGACGCGGCCACGGTCGCCACCGGCACGACGGCCTATCGCCAGTCCTTCACCTACGACTGGCTCGGCAACCGCCGCGTGATGACGGAGCAGGACCCGGCGGACGCGTCCAATAACACCACCTTCACGTACGGCTACGACACCGCGCGGCCGCACCTCATGAAGTGGGTCAGCTCCAACCCGTCCGGCCAGGGCAGCAGCTACACCTACGACGCGGTCGGCAACACCGAGGTCCGGGACCTGTCCTCCACAACGCAGAACCTGACCTGGACGGCCGAGAACAAGCTCGACACCATCACGGACGACGGCAAGAAGACGACGTACGTCTACGACGCCGCCGGCAACCGCACCCTGGAGAACTCACCGTCGGGCTCGACGCTCTACCTGGGCGAGACCGAGGTGACGACGGACGCCACGGGTGTGATCACCAAGGCTTCCCGCTCCTACGCCCAACCCGGCGCACCTACGGTGACCCGGACCACGAGCAACGGCGCGACGACGGGCCACAAGCTGAACGTCCTGCTCCCGGACCACCTCGGCACGGCAAACACAACGATGGAAGTGTCGAGCGGTCAGCCCGTCACCCGCCGCGAGTTCAAGCCGTACGGCGAGGTCCGTGGCACCAAGCCGACCAACTGGCCCAACAAGCGCGGCTACCTGGGCGTGGGCATTGATGACGCGGCAACGGGTCTTACTCACATAGGCGCCCGCGAGTACGACCAGAACTCCGGCCGTTTCCTGTCGGCGGACCCGATCATGAACCTCGCGGATCCGCTGCAGATGAACGGGTACGCGTACAGCAACAACAGCCCGGTCAGCAAGAGCGACCCCACCGGGCTGTGCCCTTACATTGACTGCCCGACCCGTCCCAGCCCTGGTGCCGAAAACACCACTCCGGGGCATGTCCCGGGCGAAGAGAAGAATTCTCAGAACTATCAAGCGGCCCTGGACGCCGGCAACGTCACCCCATCTGTCGTTACGAAGAAATACCAGGAGGTTTACCCGAAGGTCTTCGTTGAGCGTAGTTGGAAGTACGCCAACCAGTACGGCCACATCCTTAGCCGGGTAATCGACAACTACTGCAAGTACGCGCTGGGACCGTGCCTGACTGGAGCGGAGACCCCAGAAGCAGCCCAAATGGATCAGCAACAGCTGGCGCTGTTGAAATTCCGAGCTTGTGCGATTCTTGGGCGCAAGAGTGGCTGCATGGGGAGCGTGGCCTCCTTCGCATCTGCGATGTCTGCGGCCGCAGTGCTTGGTGGAGGTGGTGGCGAAGGGCCTGGCAACCTGACCAGTGCTGGAGCCCGGGGGCGGAGCTTCAAGACCAGCAAGCCGATTGCCGGACCGTTGCCTGATATCGGACAGACCTCGTTCTATGCGATCGTCAGCTCCACTGGCAAGCTCATCAAGTGGGGTATATCGGGGAACCCTGTTGCTCGCTATTCGTCCCGGCAAATAGCTGAGATGGGTGGGGCGCGCATGCAGATCATTAAGAATTTTGATTCAAGGCGTGACGCTCTGGACGCGGAACGATACATGGTCGAGCGACACCCTGGTCCCGCCAACTTCGAAGACCATAGAGGAGCCGTCACGCCGAGTCAGACCTGGGAGCAAGATCTCCGATATGCAACCGGCGGTGGTCTATTCAGAGACCTTGGGCGATAGATGTGGTCGTGAGGTCGGGGGCTTCACTCCTGGCCCCGACGATCCCCTGCCGGTGGCTCCTGGCTGGTACCCTTCGCTTAAACTCGGGTGTCGACCTGGAACGGCGCAACTTGCAAAGGGAAACAGAATGTCTATCCTCGGCAGCCCTTACTGCTTCATTGAAAATGAACGCGGAGAGCGCTTCGATAATCCTTCCGAGGACCTGATCTTTGAGTTCATCGGCGAGCTTAATTCCCATGATAATGGCTCTTTCGTTGTGGAGCCGGTAGAGCCTTCTGTCGGTTGGTACGTGTCGGTATCGTTGCTCGATAGTGGCGAGTTCGAGACCGTCTATCGCTGCTCTAGTCGAGGTGAGCATCGAGTGGTGGTTAGTGATTCGCCATCCGACATCTCTTACGATGTGACAGTTTGGATTTCCGGGCTGCCGAGTTCCTTGAAGCCCAGCCGTACACAGAGTTGACCGCCGAATCCAGAAATCTTGGCGCGCCTGAATTTGAAGCTTCGGTCGACGTAATTGGACAAGGTCGGAAATCTGAGCGCCGCTGGTTGACTCATGGCGATGTGCGTCGGCCGTTCGGATGTGTGCCCGTAATCCAGACCTGGCGCTTTCTCGGGTGGCGATATAGAGGGATTGGATGGGCTCAGTGGACATCCGCGATGCGATCAGTGCCAACCTTTCGCATGCGCTGGTGATGGAGCTCACGGTGTTCGACACCGACTCCGCCGGGTTGCATGACTGTGCGTTCCGCTGGCTCACCGAGGGTGTCCGAGAGTATGCGGGAGTCGGTATCCTGCAGAGCGCTGGCCGGTACAGAATCTCCGGTGAAGGACTCTCTCGGGTTCCCGCCTTGAAACCACGTGGCGACTCGAACCGATGGTCCTACGTTTCGGTGGCGCCGCGTGACACATTCGACGTCCGCTACAACCCTTACACCCCGGAAGTCCTTCCGTGGCTGAAGATGTCCATCGACGATCGGGCGGAGTCGATCTCCGTCGAGAGCGGGGAATTCACGGCCGAAGGTGAAATCGGCGACCCTGGCCTCTGGATCTCGGTCACATTTGATGAGGACCTTCCGGAATATGTGAAGCTGGTCGTTCACATGGATGAGGCGGAACTTCTCGATCCGGAAAGGGCCTCGGACGCACAGGACCGCCTACTGCGGTCCGCCCGGTGGGCGTGCGATCGGTACAACGTGGTGTTCGGGCATGTCTCCTACCGTCACGCCGGCGAAATGACGGAGCTCGAGCGTTTCCTCCGAGGTGAGGCCGGTGACCCGGCGGTCAACACTCCTCGGTGGCGCTCGGAGTTGCGGGGCTATTCATGGCTCATGGTCATCTCCGCCGACGTTGCCGTAAGGCTGGGAGGCGCCGACGCCCTGCGGGATTCGCAGGCTTTCCACTCCGTGATCTCACTGCCCAACGGATCGCTGCTCCTTCAGGCCACACCGACGTTCCGGGAGTACCGCGGCCCGGCAGTCGCGAACGTCTACCGCGCCGTGCGGGACGTGCTTGTGACCGGCGAATTCCGTGTCTTCCCGCCCATGCCCGGCGTACCCCCCGCCTACATGGTCGTCCTGCCGGATTGAACGGCAGGAGCCTTGTAGGACGGACCTCGCGCCAGCGCGAAACTGGGGGACACGCAGGGCTGTTTCAAAGTCCCGGTGACGCTGCGAAGTTGCAGGTCACGGTGGTGTGACTGCTGCTGGTCAGCCCGTCTCGTACGCAATGAAGCTCCGGTTGGAGCGGGTGACCTCTCAAGTCGCCCTGCCGAACCGGAGCTTCGATGTGCCGCCAGTCTGCCAGTGTCTGCCTGATCAAGTCGCCCTCGCGTCAGCACCGCGCACTGCCGGGACTGCCACAGCGGCTGGCCACACTGGCTGATCCGCGGCACCGGCGCGGGAAGCGTCACCCGTTCGTGAGCGTGCTGCTGATCGCGTGCTCGGCCGTGGTGGCCGGGGCCCGCTCGTTCGCCGCGATCGGGCAGTGGGCCAAGAACGCTCCGAAGGAGGCTCTCGCCCGGCTCAGTGCCCCCACCGCCAGCGTGTTCGCCGTCCGCGTCGCGCCGAGCCCGGCGACCGTCCGCCGGATCCGAAGTCCGCCCAGCCCGGGGCGAAGAAGGACCTGTGGGCAGACCGTGAGCTCGATCCGAGGCCGAACGGCATGGACTTCGTCGGCGGTACCCTGGCGCGCTGCGCCGAGTAGTTCTGCCCTCCCGGTTCGGACCACTGGCTCCTCCTGCATCTCGACCACCCCACGGACACTCCGCTTCCGGTCTGTGCAGCAATCGGGCCGGCGCAAGCTCCCCGCGAGGAGACGCTCCGTGTTCTCACTGAGGCGGACGCCCCGAACGCGGTCGAACCTCCCGTCATCAAGAGCTTCCGTTCCGAGCGGCTCGGCGAAGGTGTGACGACTTTCCGGTATGTGTCACAAGAGGACTCACCGCATCCGCTGGCCTGCGTTCGCTATGCATGGCAGGTGGCGGAGCACGGAGCGGACGTAGCCATGTGGACCGCCACGGAGCACGTCGGGCACATCCATCAGGCCGCCGAGGACCTGGAAGAGCTGGCGCGTTCGCTGGCCAATCTTCGTTCCCTGATATGGAGCAGGCCACTTCCGTGATCCTGGACAGGGTCGGTCATTGACGGCTGCCTCGCTGGCACCGACCTGGTCCTGGACGCGTGAGCGCGCCCGCCGACCCCACGGTGACAGGCTGGGAGGGGGCGGAGCCCAAAGCCCCTGGTCAGATACGGTGACGGGGTGACCGAGAGCCTGCCTGCCGACGTAGCCGACGTGCTTGGGGCAGTCCTGAACGCGGAGGATCCTGTTCACGTCGCGCTTCGAAAGCAAATTCCGCACCTCAGCGTGCGAGCGCGCTGCACATGTGGGTGCGGTACCGCCTACTTCGAGCTCGACACCAGCGAGGTGGAGCCGGTGGCGACTCGCCCCGGCACTGTCGTGGCGGCCGAGGCGCAGCTCTTCACCGAGACTGGCGAGTGCCCCGGTGAGGTCCTGGTGTTCATGCAGGGCGGCTACCTGTCATGGCTGGAAGTCTGTTCATGGAGCGACGACATCGACATAACACTGGCCGCCGCGCGTCAGTGGCTTCGGTCACGCTCTTGATCCAGCGTCCAGCGGTCTCCGATTTGGACGACACCACGACCCAACCCACATCACGAGTTCAAGTTCAGTAGTACGTCAGGTAGTTGCCCACGGTGCTGTCGGCGGTGGCGACGGGCAGGCCGCGGTTGCTGTCGGCGATCTTCTCGGCGGGCTTGTCGTCGGCTTCTTTGCGGGTGGCGCCGTAGACGCGGAGGCGCTCGCGGCTGCTGCCCCACGGGGTCTGCAGCCGCCTGGCCGTCTTCACGCTCAGCACGACGGCCGTGGCGCGACGGGGTGAGTACAGGCCGTACTCCACCAGATCGCAGAGACGGTCAGCTTCGAGAACCCGCTCGCGGTGACGGAAGAGCAGCTGTGTACGAGATGAAGGGCGCCCAGGCGGAGAACTCGAAGGTGAGGTTGGGACCCTCGGCGTGCTTGGAGTCTCGTATGTGGAGGGTCGTGGGAGTGGAGGCTATCTCGACGCAGTTCGCAGCCTCGGCGCTGTACGTCGACTTCTGCCAGGCGAGTTCGGGCATAGCGGGCTCCTCAGAGGTCTCGGGCGATGCGTTGGATGAGGTCTCGGGACTTCGGCTCGGGCAGGGCGCGGGACTCCATGCGGTCGAGCACCCGGCGGTAGCGGCTCAACTGGTCCTCAGCATCTAGGAATTCGCAGCCGTGGTCGGTGTCCAGGACCACGGTGTCGAGTTGGGGGACCGGGCCGGTCGCGTACGTGATGGGTTGGCCCGCAGTGGGGAAGCCGGTCTGCCCGAAGGGGATCACCAGGACGGTGATCGTGGTCTGCTCGCTCATTTCCAGGAGGTAGTCGAGCTGGGCGCGGGCGATGTCCGGGCCGCCGAAGCCCATGCGCAGGGCTGCCTCGTGAACGATGGCCGTGTAGGGAGTCGGGGTGTCCTCAAACAGGATGGCCTGACGCTTCACGCGGTACGAGACGCGGTGTTCGATCTCGTAGGGGCGGAGCGGCGGCACGGCTTCGCGCATGGTGGCGCGTGCGTGTTCCGGAGTTTGTAGCAGGCCCGGCATATGGACCGTGACGGCTACTCGGAGCGCCGTTGCGTGGTGCTCAAGTTCGGCGAGGTCAAGGAGGCCGGACGGGAGATTGTCGCGGTACTCCTCCCACCACCCGCGCTTGCGGGCACCTGTCATCCCGGCGAGGGCGTCGACATACGCCTCTTCGGCGCAGCTGTAATTGCGTGCCAGCGTTCGCACGCGATCGGCGCTCACGGCGTACCGGCCGGCTTCGATGTTGCTGATCCGGGCCTGCGGACTGCCGAGGAGAGCGGCAGCAGCGGTAGACGTGAGGCCTGCGCGCTCGCGAAGCTTCCGCAGCTCGGCGCCGAGGCGCTGCTGACGCAGGGTTGCGGTGGTGGCGGGTGGCATGGCGGGTCGCTTCTCTCCTTGACGCGGGCGCGTGCGGTCACCCACATGAGTGGTGAATGGAAGACCTTCGCTGAATCAATGGAATATCTTCCAATTCTGTCGCTAGCGTATATGCCGTACCGCCCAACTCCCCACGCCCATAAGTCGGAAGCGCACCACTCCAGGCACTGCCACCGCCCGGCGCGGCCATGGGCGAGTCGTCCAATCCCCTTCCTCCCGGAGGTGTTCCATGGTCACCGTAGCCCTGCCCAACACCTGGGTGTACGCCCTCCGCCTGCCCCATGACCCACGCGCCGCACGTGTCGCACGTATGACCGTGCGGGCAGCGCTCGACGGGCACGGCATGCATGAAGTCCTGGACGTCGTCGAGCTGTTGACCTCCGAGCTGGTCAGCAACGCGTACCGGCACACGCACGGCCCCGCCTCGCTGCGGCTGACCGCACTCGGCGACGGACGATTGCGGGTCGGAGTCCGGGACAGTCACCCGCATGTCCCCGCCCCTTTCGGCAAGTCGCCCATGGATCGGGTCCGGCCCGCTCCCGTGGACGCCGACAGCGGGCGCGGACTGCACCTCGTGCAGCAGTACGCCGATGCGTGGGGCGGCTGGCCGCTCGGGGACGGCCCGCTCAACCGGGGCGCCGGAAAGCTGCTGTGGTTCGAGGTGTGCTCTCGACGGACGGAGCGTGGTTCCGCAGCCACAGACTCGTGTGGAAAACTGCCCACGTTGCGCATGTGAACAGGGCGGCCCAAGCGGCGGGGGAGTTGGTTGCGGGTGAGCAAGCGGCAGATTCAGAAGATGCTGCAGTTGATGGCTGGTGGTGAGCCCGTGCAACTCACCAGTCCCATGGCCTCCGTCAAGAAGCTCGCCCGGCTCGCCTTCATCGCCCAGCAGTTCGGGTACGAGTACGCGGACGCACGGCAGACCGGCTCCCGCAACAACGCGCTCGTGATGATGATCGTGCCCGATCCCAGCCCGCACGCCCGCGCGCGGGCCGCGCAGAACTGGGCGCAGTATCCGAACGCCGGCGACGGCGTCTCGCTGCCGCCCCTCGTGCCGGACGCCGTCGAGCTGCTCAAGGCGAGGATCAACTTCGACCTCACCGGCCGGCACTCCGAGAAGCAGCGGCTGGGGTATGCGGCAGTCGCCATCACTGTCGGGTCCCTTCTCGTCGGGGTGAACATCGGCGGGGACATCGGCCTGCTCATCGGCGGGATCATGTGGGCCGTGACCATGGGTCTGCTCGGCTTCGCGATCACCTGGGGCCGGAAGCGCAACGCCAAGTTCGCGGCCCTTCTCCAGGCCGCCGGGTTCGCGCCGGTCACCGACGAGAGCGGGCGGCTGCGGTATCTGCCGCCGGGCGGTCAGATGCCCGGGCACGGGAATCCGTTCGGCGGGGCGCCGTTCGCGGGTGCGCCCGTCACCGGTATGCCGGGTGGCGGTTACGGGCAGCAGGTCCCGGCCCAGGGCCCCGGGCCGTACGGCCAGCAGCAGGTCGGCGGCGCGTACGCCCCTCAGCAGCCCCCGGCCCCGTATGCCCAGTCCCCGGCCCCGGGCCCGAACGCCCCCGGCCCATACACTCCCCAGCAGCCGTACGGCTATCAGCAGCAACCACACGGTTATGGCCAACCCCCACAGCATCCCGGTTCATAACAATCAGCAGCACAACCTCCCATCCCGCCTCCAAGGGGTTGCGACCTGCGTGAGTGAACATCTCTGTTCTGCAGAGTGGTGAGGGAGGCGAGCATGCAGCCCTGACAAGAACAAAGGTTCCCGTCTCGAATGCGTGACCTCTTCGCTTGGTGATCGTTGAATGCTCTGAAGCGATCTTCACGGTGGGGTGTGGGGGTGACGGATGGGTGGGCTGCGAGAGGCGGCGGAACCCTTTGTCGTGCCCGGACCCTCTGGAGTGGCGATCCGTACCCGGCTCAAGCACTTGACGGCTGAGGATGTGAAGGTGCTGCGGCTGGTCGGCGACCATCTTGGCGCGCTCGCTGCCCGTGATCTGAAGGTTCGGTGTGCGGCTGGTCTCACTCACGACAAAGACCAGTGGGCCGAGCGGAAGCGAGGGCTGACCGCGGAGTCGTCGTCTCGCTACGCCGGCGCCATCACGAAGGCGACTCACGACCAGTGGGCCCTCGCCCGGCGCGGCCAGATGGCGTACATCCAGAACCTTGAGCGCGGAATCGGCATGATCCGGCACCGACTGTCTCTCCCTGTCGACGAGCCTGGCTCGAAGCGGGCGCCGGGCGGCTACCGCAGCGCTCAGGAGTGGTTCGCCAAGACCCGCCGCCTGCACGTCCTCGAAGATCGGCTCTCCGCCGTTCGGGCCGACTGGGAAGCCGGAAAAGTGCGTGTGGTGCACGGCGGGAAGAAGCTGCTGAACAACCGCCATAACCTTGAAGCTGCACAGTTTACCGAAGACGAGTGGCGCCGCAGGTGGGAGGCTGAACGCAGGTTTCTCCAAGCGGACGGTGAGGCGGGCAAACCCTTCGGGAACGAGACGATCCGCGTCACCCCGGAGGGCGTGGTGAGCATCAAGCTCCCAGCACCGCTGGCCCACCACGCCAACGCCCCCCACGGCCGCTACGTCCTCGCCGCCCGTGTCTCTTTCCCGCACAGGGGCGACCAGTGGGGCGACCGAGTACAGGCGAAGCGGGCTGTGGCGTACCGCATCCACGAAGACGTGACGAGGGGCCGTTGGTACCTCACCGCGTCGTGGACGATGACCCCGGGCAGAACCGTCCCGTTGAAGACGGTGCGCGTCGGCGGGCTGGTCGGCGTGGACACGAACGCCGACCACCTCGCCGCCTGGCGGCTGGACAAGCACGGCAACCCTTGTGGTGATCCACGCCGATTCTTTTTCGACCTCACGGGACCGGCTTCGCACCGTGACGCCCAGCTCCGGCATGCGGTGATCCGGCTGCTGCACTGGGCCAAACGTCACGGCCTGGCCATCGCCATCGAGGACCTGGACTTCCAACGGGAGAAAACTCGCGAGAAACACGGTCGCCGCAAGAGGTTCCGGAGGGTGATTACCGGGCTCCCCACGAGCAGGCTGCGCGGCAGGCTCGTGGCAATGGCCGTCGAGCTCGGACTGACCATCGTTGCCGTCGACCCCGCCTACACGTCCCGTTGGGGTTCCCAGCACTGGCAGAAGCCCCTCACTACGAAAACCAGGAAGACCACCCGTCATGACGCCGCAAGCGTCGCGATCGGGAGGCGCGCCTTAGGGCATCCGATCCGGCGACGGACGACACCGCCCCACGACGACCAGAGTGATCGTCGTGGGCATCGGACCGTCCAGGCCGAATCGGACACCCGACGGCGCGAGGAATCCCGCCCTCGCATTCCCGGACCACGCACCCGATGCGTGCTGCCCGGATGCGGTGAGAAAGTGGGGGACCAGTGTGTCCAGGACCGTTCGGGACACGCGGCTGAGTACGTGGAACTCACGCTCAGTCTTCAGGAACGGTGAGAGCAAAGTTCCTTTCCGGTCACCCACAGCCACAGACAGGAAACGCGCCCTCCCTACCTTTGGGACTCAACCGCTCAGAGCAGTACCCGAGTCCCGGAGCACCGTGGAGGCGTCATGACAGCCCCGAGTACAGCCCCCGCACCCCCGAGCAGGGGCGGCCGCTGGATCCAGCACTGGGATCCGGAGGACGAGACCTTCTGGAACGAGACGGGTGAGAAGGTCGCCCGGCGGAACCTGTTCTTCTCCGTTCTCTCCGAGCACATCGGGTTCTCGATCTGGACCCTGTGGTCCGTGATGGTGCTCTTCATGGGGCCGGAGTACGGGCTCACCCCCGCCGACAAGTTCACGATCGTCTCGATGGCCACGCTGGTCGGCGCCATCGTCCGCGTGCCGTACACCTTCGCCGTCGCCGTCTTCGGCGGCCGGATGTGGACGGTCATCTCGGCGAGCCTGCTGCTCCTGCCGACGGTCGCCGCGTTCACCGTGATGGAGCCGGGGACGTCGTTCACCACGTTCCTGCTGTGCGCGATGCTGGCCGGTGTCGGTGGCGGGAACTTCGCCTCCAGCATGACCAACATCAACGCCTTCTTCCCCCTCCGTAAGAAGGGGTGGGCGCTCGGTCTGAACGCCGGTGGCGGCAACATCGGCGTGCCCGTGGTGCAGCTCGTCGGTCTCGCGGTCATCGGCGCCAGTGGCGGCCCGCGCCTGCTGCTCGGCATCTACATCCCGTTCATCGTGATCGCCGCCGTCCTCGCGTGGCTCAAGATGGACAGCATCTCGTCCGTCAGGAACGACACCGGCGCAGCCAAGGACGCCGCGAAGGACGCCCACACCTGGATCATGTCCTTCCTCTACATCGGCACCTTCGGCTCCTTCATCGGCTACAGCTTCGCCTTCGGCCTCGTCCTGCAGACCCAGTTCGGCCGTACGCCGCTGCAGGCCGCCTACGTCACCTTCATCGGCCCGCTGCTCGGCTCCCTGATCCGCCCGGTGGGCGGTTCGCTCGCCGACCGGTTCGGCGGTGCGAAGATCACGCTGTGGAACTACGTCGCCATGGCCGTCGCGACCTCGGTCATCATCGTGGCCTCGATGCAGAAGTCGCTGCCGCTGTTCACCACCGCGTTCATCGCCCTGTTCGTGCTGTCCGGCCTCGGCAACGGCTCGACGTTCAAGATGATCCCCGGCATCTTCCACGCGAAGGCCGTCGCCAAGGGGCTCACCGGTGAGGAGGCCGCGTCCTACGGCCGCCGGCTGTCCGGCGCCTCCATGGGACTCATCGGCGCGGTGGGCGCGCTCGGCGGCCTCGGCATCAACCTCGCCTTCCGCCAGTCCTTCCTCACCGTGGGCTCCGGCACCGGCGCCTTTGTCGCCTTCCTCGCCTTCTACGCCGTCTGCTTCGTGGTCACCTGGGCCGTATACCTTCGCCGCCCGGCCGCCCCGGAGACCAACGCCACACCGGCCTCAGAGGCAAAGCCGCAGCTCAGCTACGCCGAGGTGTGACGTAACACCACCGACATCAAGCCGAACCGAGCCTGTCACGCACCGTTGACAGGCTCGGTCGGCATGTAGGTGCAACGACTCGAGTGCGGGACGAGAGTTATGTACGAGCAACAACAGCGACCGGATCAGCCGACGGGGCAGGCGGCGGACATGGCGGGACAGCGGGCGGAACACGGGCCCCTCGCCGGGTTCACCGTGGGCGTGACGGCCGCGCGCCGGGCCGACGAACTCGGGGCGCTGCTGCAGCGGCGCGGCGCCGCCGTCCTGCATGCTCCCGCTCTGCGCATCGTGCAGCTCGCCGACGACAGCGAGCTGCTCGCCGCCACCAAGGAGCTCATCGACCGCGTGCCGGATGTGGTCGTGGCCACCACGGCCATCGGTTTCCGGGGCTGGGTCGAGGCCGCCGACGGGTGGGGGCTCGGGGAGGCGCTCCTGGACCGGCTGCGCGGGGTGGAGCTGCTCGCCCGCGGGCCGAAGGTGAAAGGGGCGATCCGGGCCGCGGGGCTGACCGAGGAGTGGTCGCCGTCCTCCGAATCCATGGCCGAGGTGCTCGACCGGCTGCTGGAGGAGGGCGTCGACGGGAGGCGTATCGCCGTACAGCTGCACGGGGAGCCGCTGCCCGGGTTCGTGGAGTCGCTCAGGGCGGGCGGGGCGGAGGTCGTCGGCGTTCCCGTCTACCGGTGGATGCCTCCCGAGGATCTCTCGCCGGTCGACCGGCTGCTGGACGCCACCGTCTCGCGCGGTGTGGACGCGCTCACCTTCACCAGCGCGCCGGCCGCCGCGTCCCTGCTGTCCCGGGCCGAGGAGCGCGGGCTGCTGCCCGAGCTGCTCGCCGCGCTCCACCACGACGTGCTGCCGGCCTGCGTCGGGCCGGTCACCGCGCTGCCGTTGCAGGCCCGCGGCGTCGACACGGTGCAGCCCGAGCGTTTCCGGCTCGGTCCCCTCGTACAGCTGCTGTGCCAGGAGCTGCCCGGGCGGGCGCGGTCGCTGCCGATCGCCGGGCACCGGGTGGAGATCCGCGGGCACGCGGTGCTGGTGGACGGCGACCTCAAGCCCGTACCGCCGGCCGGGATGTCCCTGCTGCGCGCGCTGTCCCGGCGGCCCGGCTGGGTGGTCGCCCGCGCCGAGCTGCTGCGTGCACTGCCCGGCGCCGGCCGGGACGAGCACGCCGTGGAGACGGCGATGGCCCGGCTGCGTACGGCGCTGGGGGCGCCGAAGCTGATCCAGACGGTCGTCAAGCGCGGCTACCGGCTCGCCCTCGATCCGGCTGCCGACGCCAAGTACGCGGACGTGTGACGGCCGGCTACCGACTCGCCCTGGATCCGGCGGCCGACGCGGAGTACGCCGACGTCTGACGGCCGGATCGAGCACGGCGAGGTGCGCTCGGTACGCGGGGTTCCGGTCGCCGCGGCGGGCAGGCACTGTGGGAGGGAACGGTTCCTCAGCCTCCCCCGGCTAGGCGGTGACGCGCGCATGGCACTGGGTACGGCCCCGGCCCCGTACGAGCTGCGGTTCGATGCCGGGCGGATCTGTCTGGACCTGCTGGCGACCACCCACCCGGTGGAACGGCTCGGCTCCGTCGAGGTGCTGCGCGCCTGGATCACCGGGTCGGGGCTCGTCCCGCCCGGCACCCCGCTGGCGCACGCCGACGTCTCCTGGCTGGTCGGCGTCCGCGAACTGCGCGCCCATGTCGGCCAGTTGGTGCACGGCACGCTGTCGCCCACGACCCGGCCGTACGATCTCGCGCTCGCCCGCGTCAACGAACTCGCCCGCACCGCACCACCGGTGCCGCGCGCCCTGCGCGCCGAGGACGGCACGCTCGTACGGGAGTTGGACGGGCCCCCTGAGTGCGCCGCACTGCTCGGTGCGATCGCCCGGGACGCCGTGGAGCTGCTCACCGATCCCGTCGCCCGGGCGAGCCTGCGGCAGTGTGCGGGCGACAACTGCCCGATCGTCTACCTCGACACGTCCCGGGGCCGGCGCAGGCGCTGGTGTTCCAGCGAGGTGTGCGGGAACCGGGAGCGGGTCGCCCGGCACCGGCGTCGCACGGCCGCTCTCACTCGCGGCTGACGGTCCCTTATATGCCTTCTGCGGCATGTCGGTTGGTGTGTCGTCGAAGTGATTTCGACAACATCGCGTTTCGGACTTCGAACGCCCCATCGCCGTAACGATCTTGCCAGTGTGGCGAAAACGTAAAGGATGAGCGGGGGAATTGTGTGCCCATGTCCCGCTCATCACGTCACTCCGAAGAAAACTGTCATCTCACTTTGAACACACCACGGCCCGCGTCCGTACCCGGTGTTGAGCGACCGACTGGGGGAACCCCCGGACACCGGAGGTGGGCGTGCGCAAGGATGCGGCCGTGGCCAATGAACGTGGATCGAGGGCCCGACATCGCATGTCCCAGCCCTCGGAACCCGACGAGGAGCTGATGCGTGCGCTGTATCGAGAGCACGCCGGACCGCTGCTCGCGTACGTGCTGCGCCTGGTCGCCGGAGACCGGCAGCGCGCCGAGGACGTCGTGCAGGAGACGCTCATCCGTGCCTGGAAGAACGCCGGTCAGCTCAACCGAGCGACCGGATCGGTACGCCCCTGGCTGGTGACGGTCGCCCGGCGCATCGTCATCGACGGCCACCGCAGCCGGCAGGCCCGGCCGCAGGAGGTCGACCCGTCGCCGCTGGAGGTCATCCCCGCGGAGGACGAGATCGACAAGGCGCTGTGGCTGATGACGCTGTCGGACGCACTCGACGACCTGACCCCGGCCCACCGGGAGGTGCTCGTCGAGACGTACTTCAAGGGGCGTACCGTCAATGAGGCGGCAGAGACGCTGGGCATACCCAGTGGCACCGTGCGTTCACGGGTGTTCTACGCCCTGCGTTCGATGAAGCTGGCACTGGAGGAGCGGGGGGTGACGGCGTGATGAACACATACGGGGGATACGGAGCAGGGGGTCCGGGTATGTCTGGTCCCATGCAGGGAACACCGGGTGGCGGATCACTGGGCCCGAACGAACACGAGACCGTCGGTGCCTACGCCCTCGGGATTCTCGACGACGCCGAAGCAACCGCTTTCGAGGCCCATCTCGCCACCTGTGAGTGGTGCGCCCAGCAGCTCGACGAGCTCGCCGGGATGGAACCGATGCTGGCCGCCCTCGCCGACCTGCCCGGTGCCGGCACGCCCTCGATCGGCGAGTCGCTGTCCGCCAGGCCCAGCCCGCGGCTCGCGGAGAAGCTGGTCGACGAGGTCGCCGAGCGCCGCGCCCAGAAGCGCCGTCGCGGGATGTACATGGTGGCCGCGGCCGCCGCGCTGATCGTCGGCGGCCCGCTGGTCTCCGTCGCGGCGACCGGCGGCGACGACTCCGGGGGCGGCAACGTCCCGCTCCAGGCGTCCAGCCCCGCCAAGGCCGCGTTCGACGGTATGCCCGACCGGGTCGCCGCGACCGACCCGAACACCAAGGTCAGCGCGACCGTGGCCTTGGAGGAGAAGCCCCACGGCACCGACGCCGTCCTGGAGCTCAAGGGCGTCAAGGGCCCCGAGAAGTGCTCCCTGATCGCCGTCGGCAAGAACGGCGAGCGCGAGACGCTCAGCAACTGGTCCGTCCCGAACTGGGGCTACGGCCTCCCGAACGCCAAGACCGAGCAGGCCAAGAACCCGCTCTACGTCCAGGGCGGCGCCGCCTTCGCCCCCAACGAGATCGACCACTTCGTGGTCATGACCTTCGACGGTGAAGTGCTGGTCGAGGTCGACGCGTAAGTCGTACGGCAGGCCCCGGGACGTTGTGGACGACGGACCCGGGGCCCATACGTAGCCTTTCCGGGTCCCCTTCGCGTACGGTGGACGGCTGCCCAGCACGTCAGAAGGGGGCCCGGTGGCCGCTCAGGCTCAACAGGAAACCGCGCTCGGCTCGGTCCACGACTCCGTACGCGACCGAGAGATCGGCGTGGAACAGGAACACCTGGACCGGGTGTACCACCGCCTGGAGGAGAAGATCGACGAGGCGGAGTTCCTCATGCACGACGCGGCCAAACGCGGCCAGGTCGGCACGCCCGGTGCGCTCGCCGAGCGCGACGCGCAGGTCTTCCGGGCGGGCGTCCACCTGAACCGGCTGAACAACGAGTTCGAGGACTTCCTCTTCGGCCGCATCGACCTGCTGCCCGGCAAGGACGGCAAGAAGGGCCCGGACGGCGCGTACACCGCGGTCGAGCCCGCCGAGGGCGCGATCCGCGACGACGGCACGGCCGACATCGCCGAGACCCTGCACATCGGCCGCATCGGCGTCCTCGACCAGGACTACGCGCCGCTGGTCATCGACTGGCGGGCCCCCGCCGCGGCCCCCTTCTACCGCTCCACGCCGGTCGACCCCGGCCGGGTGGTCCGCCGCCGGGTCATCCGCTCCAAGGGCCGCCGCGTCCTCGGCGTCGAGGACGACCTGATGCGCCCTGAGCTGAAGGCCTTCCTCGACGGCGACGAACTGCCCGTCATCGGCGACGGTGCCCTGATGGCCGCCCTCGGGCAGGCCCGCAGCCACACCATGCGGGACATCGTCGCCTCCATCCAGGCCGAGCAGGACCTGGTCATCCGCGCCCCCGCCGCCTCCGTGACGTACGTCGAGGGCGGCCCCGGCACGGGCAAGACCGCCGTCGCCCTGCACCGCGCGGCGTACCTCCTCTACCAGGACCGGCGCCGCTACGCGGGCGGCATCCTGATCGTCTCGCCGACCCCGCTGCTGGTCGCGTACACCGAGGGCGTGCTGCCCTCCCTCGGCGAGGAGGGCCAGGTCGCCATCCGCGCGATCGGCTCGCTCGTCGACGGCGCCGAGGCCACGCTGTACGACTCCCCGTCCGTGGCCCGCGCCAAGGGCTCGTACCGCATGCTCAAGGTGCTGCGGAAGGCCGCCCGCGGAGCGCTGGAGCTGAACGATTCACCGCAGCGGCTGCGAGTCGTCGCCTTCGGCCGGCGGCTCGAACTGGAGGCCGCCGAGCTGGAGCGGATCCGGCAGGGCGCGCTGGGCGGCACGGCTCCGGTGAACCTGCTGCGCCCTCGGGCGCGCAGGCTGCTCCTCGACGCGCTGTGGGAGCAGTCGGGCGGCGCGACCCGCCACAGCGACCCCGAGCTCGCCGCCGAGCTGCGCTCCTCGTTCGACGAGGACGTGACATCGGAGGATGCCTTTGTGGGCTTCCTCGACGCCTGGTGGCCGGAGCTGACCCCGCAGCACGTGCTGCGGGCCATGGCCGACGAGAAGCGGCTGGGCCGCTGGGCCCGCCGGATCCTGAACCCGGGCGAGGTGCGCAAGGTGGCCCGCTCGCTCAGGCGGGACGGCCACTCCGTGCACGACATCGCCATGCTCGACGAGCTGCAGGCCCTCCTCGGTGTCCCCGCCCGCCCCCGGAAGAAGCGCGAGCTCGACCCGCTCGACCAGCTCACCGGCCTGGAGGAGCTGATGCCGGTGCGCGAGGAGTCGCAGCGCGAGCGGGCCGAGCGGCTGGCGCAGGAGCGCACCGAGTACGCGCACGTCATCGTCGACGAGGCCCAGGACCTCACGCCCATGCAGTGGCGCATGATCGGTCGGCGCGGCCGGCACGCCACCTGGACGGTCGTCGGCGACCCGGCCCAGTCCTCCTGGTCCGACCCGGACGAGGCGGCCGAGGCCCGCGACGAGGCGCTCGGCACCCGCCCCCGCCGCCGCTTCAACCTCACCGTGAACTACCGCAACCCGGCCGAGATCGCCGAACTGGCATCGAAGGTGCTGGCCCTCGCCATGCCGGGCTCCGAGTCGCCGTCGGCCGTCCGTTCCACGGGCGTCGAGCCCCGTTTCACCGTGGTACGGGAGTCCCTGGGGCACACCGTGCGCGAGGAGGCGGCCCGGCTCCTCGACCGCGTGGACGGCACGGTCGGCGTGGTGGTGGCCATGAACCGGCGCGAGGAGGCCCGGCGCTGGCTCGCCGGGCTCGGTGACCGGGTGGTGGCGCTCGGCAGCCTGGAGGCGAAGGGCCTGGAGTACGACGCGACGGTGGTCGTCTCGCCCGCGGAGATCGCCGACGAGTCGCCCGCCGGCCTGCGGGTGCTGTACGTCGCCCTGACCCGGGCCACCCAGCAGCTCACGGTCGTCTCCGACGCGCGCGACGAGCCGGACGCGGCCGGGGTGCCTGACCTGCTCAGAGACTGACGCGGAAGAGACCGACCCGGATGGACTCCCGGGACGGGAATGGCCGTGCGGGATCCGTTTGTTAGCCTTGACGTGACACCGGCCCGATCCAAGCCCCCGGGCCCAACCTTCGTCGCTTCGAGCGACCACTTGCCGCGAGGCGAGCATGGCGGGTCGGTGTCACTGACTTGTGAGAGGCCCACGTCACGATGTGATGTGGGCCTCTTTCGTTGCCTGATCAGTTCTCGTATGGTGGAAGGTGTTTTCCGAAATTGCATCCCTGGGTGTGAACTAAATGAGCGCAATCCCGGGCGGCTACCGCGTACTCAGGGGTAGGTGCGACGATCGGACGGCACAACGCAGCATTCGGTGAAAGCAGAGGAAGTCGGCCATGGCAACGGCGCCCAGCGTCTCCTACTCGATGACCATCCGGCTGGAGGTGCCCGCGAGCGGAACCGCCGTCTCGCAGCTCACCACCGTCGTGGAGTCCTCCGGAGGCTCGGTGACCGGCCTCGACGTCACCGCGTCCGGCCACGAGAAGCTCCGCATCGACGTCACCATCGCGGCGACCTCCACGAGCCACGCCGACGAGATCGTCGAGAAGCTCCGCGGCATCGAGGGCATCACGCTCGGCAAGGTCTCGGACCGTACGTTCCTCATGCACCTCGGCGGCAAGATCGAGATGGCGTCGAAGCACCCCATCCGCAACCGTGACGACCTGTCCATGGTCTACACGCCGGGTGTGGCCCGCGTCTGCATGGCGATCGCCGAGAACCCCGAGGACGCCCGCCGCCTCACCATCAAGCGCAACTCCGTTGCGGTCGTGACGGACGGCTCCGCCGTGCTGGGCCTCGGCAACATCGGCCCGAAGGCCGCGCTGCCCGTCATGGAGGGCAAGGCGGCCCTCTTCAAGCGGTTCGCCGGCATCGACGCCTGGCCCATCTGCCTGGACACCCAGGACACCGACGCCATCGTCGAGATCGTGAAGGCGATCGCCCCGGGGTTCGCCGGTATCAACCTCGAGGACATCTCCGCCCCCCGCTGCTTCGAGATCGAGGCGCGGCTGCGCGAGGCCCTCGACATCCCCGTCTTCCACGACGACCAGCACGGCACCGCGATCGTCGTCCTCGCCGCCCTCACCAACGCACTTCGCGTGGTGGACAAGGCAGTTGGGGACGTCCGGGTCGTCATGTCCGGCGCGGGCGCGGCCGGTACGGCGATCCTGAAGCTGCTGCTCGCCGCGGGCGTGAAGCACGCCGTTGTCGCCGACATCCACGGTGTCGTGCACGCCGGCCGCGAGGACCTGGTCGACGCCGCCGCCCCCGACTCGGCGCTGCGCTGGATCGCCGACAACACCAACCCCGACGGCATCACCGGCACCCTCAAGGACGCCGTGCGCGGAGCCGACGTCTTCATCGGCGTCTCGGCTCCCAACGTGCTCGACGGTGACGACGTGGCCGGGATGGCCGACGACGCGATTGTGTTCGCGCTCGCGAATCCGGACCCCGAGGTCGACCCGGCAATCGCCCGCCAGACGGCGGCAGTTGTGGCCACCGGCCGCTCCGACTTCCCCAACCAGATCAACAACGTCCTGGTCTTCCCGGGCGTCTTCCGTGGCCTGCTGGACGCACAGTCCCGTACTGTTAACACGGAGATGATGCTCGCCGCCGCGAAGGCGCTGGCGGACGTGGTGACCGAGGACGAACTGAACCCGAACTACATCGTCCCGAGCGTGTTCAACGACAAGGTCGCCGGCGCGGTCGCGGGTGCGGTGCGGGAAGCGGCGAAGGCTGCCGGAGCATCGGCGGCGGCGTTGTAGCACATGCGGCGTCGGCGTCGACCCGCGCTGGGCTGTGGCTGTGAGGATTGCCACGGCTGCGCTGGTCAACGGCGCGTCGTGGAACCACCCAGCGTCGGCTGCCATCTAGGGTGGCGGCCGGTCAGTGGCGCTTTTCGTGTGACTCCCAAGGGTGTTCTCACGACTCCTGCGGGTGCCGGATTGGCATTCCCGCCGCAGGTGGGGGCAGGATGCGTCCCTGGGCGCGAGCGTCGGACGACGGACCCGGGTCCGGGGACTGTCCGAGGACCCTGGCAGCATCGGCTTCGCTGTGCCTGATATGCGGCTCCGCCGCGTGGCACGCCTCAATGGCAAGAAGAACACGGGAGTAACAAAATGAACCGCAGTGAGCTGGTGGCCGCGCTGGCCGACCGCGCCGAGGTGACCCGCAAGGACGCCGACGCCGTGCTGGCCGCGTTCGCCGACGTGGTCGGCGAGATCGTCTCCAAGGGCGACGAGAAGGTCACCATCCCCGGCTTCCTGACCTTCGAGCGCACCCACCGTGCCGCTCGTACCGCGCGCAACCCGCAGACCGGCGACCCGATCCAGATCCCGGCCGGTTACAGCGTGAAGGTCTCCGCGGGCTCGAAGCTCAAGGAAGCGGCCAAGGGCCAGTAATCCTGCCCGTACACCACGGGACGGTGTACGGCGCCCGAGTAACGCCAATGGGGCGGCCACCCGGCATCCGGGAGGCCGCCCCATCGTCGTAGGAACTGTCAGCCGAGCGCCTTGCCCGGCAGCTCCGCCTTCGCGCCCAGCTCCACGAGCTTCTCCATGCTGTGCTCATCCGGGGGCGACCCCCGGACCCCCGGCCGGGACCGGCGCTGCCCCGGCCGGAGCGGTGAGGCTGCCGCCTATCCGAGCGCCTTGCCCGGCAGCTCCGCCTTCGCGCCCAGCTCCACGAGCTTCTCCATGCTGTGCTCATCCGGGGGCGACCCCCGGACCCCCGGCCGGGACCGGCGCTGCCCCGGCCGGAGCGGTGAGGCTGCCGCCTATCCGAGCGCCTTGCCCGGCAGCTCCGCCTTCGCGCCCAGCTCCACGAGCTTCTCCATGCTGTGCTCATCCGGGGGCGACCCCCGGACCCCCGGCCGGGACCGGCGCTGCCCCGGCCGGAGCGGTGAGGCTGCCGCCTATCCGAGCGCCTTGCCCGGCAGCTCCACCTTCGCGCCCAGCTCCACGAGCTTCTCCATGAAGTTCTCGTAGCCCCGGTTGATGAGGTCGATGCCGTGGACCCGGGACGTGCCCTGGGCGGCCAGCGCGGCGATGAGGTACGAGAAGCCGCCACGGAGGTCGGGGATGACCAGGTCGGCGCCCTGGAGGCGGGTGGGGCCGCTCACGACCGCCGAGTGCAGGAAGTTGCGCTGGCCGAAGCGGCAGTTCGAGCCGCCGAGGCACTCGCGGTAGAGCTGGATGTGGGCGCCCATCTGGTTGAGCGCGGACGTGAAGCCGAGACGGGACTCGTAGACCGTCTCGTGAATGATCGACAGCCCCGTCGCCTGCGTGAGGGCGACGACCAGCGGCTGCTGCCAGTCGGTCTGGAAGCCGGGGTGGACGTCCGTTTCGAGGGCGATGGACTTCAACTGCCCGCCGGGGTGCCAGAAGCGGATGCCCTCGTCGTCGATCTCGAAGGCGCCGCCCACCTTCCGGTAGGTGTTGAGGAACGTCATCATCGACCGCTGCTGAGCGCCACGGACATAGATGTTGCCCTCGGTCGCGAGCGCCGCGGACGCCCACGAGGCGGCCTCCAGGCGGTCCGGGAGGGCACGGTGGGTGTAGCCGCCGAGCCTGTCCACACCGGTGATGCGGATCGTGCGGTCGGTGTCCATCGCGATGATGGCACCCATCTTCTGCAGTACGCAGATGAGGTCCTCGATCTCCGGCTCGACCGCCGCGTTCGAGAGTTCCGTCACGCCCTCCGCGAGGACGGCCGTCAGCAGCACCTGCTCGGTCGCGCCCACGGACGGGTACGGCAGCTGGATCTTCGTACCGCGCAGCCGCTGCGGAGCCTCCAGGTACTGCCCGTCCGCCCGCTTCTCGATCCGCGCGCCGAACTGCCGCAGCACGTCGAAGTGGAAGTCGATGGGCCGGCCGCCGATGTCGCAGCCGCCCAGGCCCGGGATGAACGCATGGCCGAGGCGGTGCAGCAGGGGGCCGCAGAAGAGGATCGGGATGCGCGAGGAACCCGCGTGGGCATCGATGTCAGCGACGTTCGCGCTCTCCACCCGGGTCGGGTCGAGGACCAGCTCGCCCGGCTCCTCGCCCGGACGTACCGACACGCCGTGCAGCTGGAGCAGACCGCGGACCACACGGACGTCACGGATGTCCGGGACGTTGCGCAGTCGGCTCGGCGCACTGCCCAGCAGGGCGGCGACCATGGCCTTCGGTACGAGGTTCTTCGCACCACGGACACGGATCTCGCCCTCCAGCGGGGTTCCGCCGTGGACAAGCAGGACATCGTCGTTGACGGTCATGAATCTCGCGTTCCGATGAGTTGGGCAGGGGCCGGAGGGACAGACTAATGGCCGCCGACCCCCCTCCTGTAAGCCCAAGCAGCGCCCAGATCTGTCATAGCTCTGTCACAACACGAACCGTTCCCAATCGGGCACATGGGGTCACTGGCGGGGGCGTGCGCCGGGGGGTGCTTCCTGCCGCCCTCCCGTCTCCCACCACCACCCTCAAACGAGGCCTTATCAGGCCACTCCTTCAATTCATGGCTGCATTCACTCCCTACCTCCCATTGGCTCCCCACACCGAGCGAAGATGGGGGATCATGTCTGCCATGACCGAGGTGTCCTCGCTCACAGGGCGGCTGCTCGTGGCAACGCCCGCCCTGGCGGACCCGAACTTCGACCGCGCGGTGGTGCTCCTTCTCGACCACGACGAGGAGGGCTCGCTGGGTGTCGTTCTCAACCGTCCGACGCCGGTGGGGGTGGGCGACGTCCTGGAGGGCTGGGCGGAGCTGGCCGGCGAACCCGGCGTGGTCTTCCAGGGTGGGCCGGTCTCCCTGGACTCCGCTCTCGGTGTGGCGGTCATCCCGGGCGGCGCGTCCGGGGAGGCCGTCCCGCTCGGCTTTCGGCGGGTGCACGGCGCGATCGGCCTGGTCGACCTGGAGGCCCCGCCGGAGCTGCTCGCCTCGGCCCTCGGCTCATTGCGGATCTTCGCCGGATACGCGGGCTGGGGCCCCGGCCAGCTGGAGGACGAGCTGGTCGAGGGCGCCTGGTACGTGGTCGAGTCCGAACCGGGCGACGTCTACTACCCGGCCCCCGAACGGCTCTGGCGCGAGGTGCTGCGCAGGCAGCGCAACGAGCTGGCGATGGTGGCCACCTATCCGGACGACCCTTCGCTCAACTGATGCGTGTGAGCTTCAGTACCCTTGGCGGTATGAGCACTCTCGAGCCCGAGCGCGGGACTGGTACGGGGACACTCGTAGAGCCCACGCCGCAGACTTCCCACGGCGACGGTGACCACGAGCGCTTCGCCCACTACGTCCAGAAGGACAAGATCATGGCGAGCGCCCTCGACGGTACGCCCGTCGTGGCGCTGTGCGGCAAGGTCTGGGTGCCCGGCCGCGACCCGAAGAAGTACCCGGTGTGTCCCATGTGCAAGGAGATCTACGAGTCCATGGGCGCCGGCGGGGACGACAAGGGCAAGGGCGGCGACAAGAAGTAGGCCGTCAGGCCGGTAGGCCGTAGGTCCGTAGCCGGGTAGCTCTGCCCGTCTGGTTTTCCGGGAGGTCCCCCGGGGTGTGCTTCGGTGCGCTCCGGGGGCCTTCGTGTCGGGCCCCTCCCTGGACTCCTTCCGGCGTTTCTTCGGGGAGCAGGAATTCGGACGGCAATTCTTCAACAGTCCTGGTCGCCAAGTCCCTCATCATCAGCGACACTTCGCAGTCGACGCAAAGGACTGACGACGTGACTGCATTGACGGATCTGATTCCGGCGCCGCGTGCCGTCGAGGGACCCAGGCGCTGCGAGGTGCTGTTCGACCGGGAAACGGCCCTGTGGGCCGCCCCGGGCACGGGCACCACGGAGCGTTGGCTGCGCTCCACCGTGGGTGCGGCCCTCGGCCTGCCGTTTCCGTCCGGACCGGAGGACCGGCCCGGCTCCGTACGGCTGTACCTGGACGACGCGCTGGAGCCGGAGGCGTACCGGCTCTCCGTCGTCGCCGACCGGGGCGTCGAGATCCGGGGCGGCAGCGCGGCCGGCGTCTTCTGGGGTGCGCAGACACTGCGCCAACTCCTCGGCCCCGAGGCCTTCCGACACGCCCCCGTACGCCCCGGAACCACCCTCGGAATCCCGCACCAGATCATCGAGGACGCCCCCCGATTCCGCTGGCGCGGCCTCATGCTCGATGTCGCCCGGCACTTCATGCCCAAGGAGGGCGTGCTGCGCTATCTGGACCTGATGGCGGCGCACAAACTCAACGTCTTCCACTTTCACCTGACGGACGATCAGGGTTGGCGGATCGAGATCAGGCGGTACCCGAAGCTCACCGAGGTCGGCTCCTGGCGGGCGCGCACGAAATTCGGCCACCGGGCCTCGCCGTTGTGGGAGGAGAAGCCGCACGGTGGCTACTACACCCAGGACGACATCCGGGAGATCGTCGCCTACGCCGCCGAGCGGCATATCACCGTCGTCCCGGAAATCGACGTACCGGGACACTCGCAGGCCGCCATCGCCGCGTATCCGGAACTCGGCAACACCGACGTCATCGACACCACCGCCCTCACCGTCTGGGACACCTGGGGGATCAATCCGAACGTACTCGCCCCCACTGACAACACCCTGCGCTTCTACGAGGGGGTGTTCGAGGAAGTCCTGGAGTTGTTCCCCTCGGAGTTCATTCACGTCGGCGGCGACGAATGCCCGAAGGACCAGTGGAAGCAGTCGCCGTCCGCACAGGCGCGGATCAGGGAACTCGGGCTCGCCGACGAGGACGAGCTGCAGTCCTGGTTCGTCGGCCACTTCGACAAGTGGCTCTCCGCGCGCGGGCGCAGGCTCATCGGCTGGGACGAAATCCTGGAGGGTGGGCTCGCGGACGGGGCGGCCGTGTCGTCCTGGCGCGGCTATGCGGGCGGAGTCGCCGCCGCGCGGGCCGGTCATGACGTCGTCATGTGCCCGGAGCAGCAGGTGTACCTGGACCACCGCCAGTCCGCCGGCGCGGACGAACCCGTCCCGATCGGCTATGTGCGCACCCTGGAGGACGTCTACCGGTTCGAGCCGGTCCCGCCGCAGCTCGGCGGGGAGCAGACGCGTCATGTCCTGGGCGCGCAGGCCAACGTGTGGACCGAGGTGATGGAGGACCAGAGCCGGGTGGACTACCAGGTCTTCCCGAGGCTCGCGGCCTTCGCCGAGGTCGCCTGGAGTGCCCTGCCCGCCCCGGCGGAACGGGACTTCGAGGACTTCGAGCGGCGGATGGCCGTCCACCACCGGCGGCTCGACGCCCTGGGAGTGGCGTACCGGCCGCCCGCCGGACCGCGGCCCTGGCAGCGGCGTCCCGGCGTGCTCGGCCGGCCGATCGACGGTCCGCCCCCGAACAAGTGACGGAAAAAGCACCCAAGCGTCACTGAAGAGTGGCAATTCCAACGCACGGGTGACGAATGTCCAAATCGGACCATTTCCCTGGTGAGGTGGGCGAACGCCTCCTAGCGGACCCGCGCGTTCGGGCCCTGCGAAGATGTGCCAGAGTTGCCACGTCCGCCCTGTCAGCACGTACCGTACGGCAGCACGGGCGGGACCAGGTGGGGCAGCGGGAAGGGGCAAGCCGGTTTGACCACGCACGCACCGCAGGCGGCGCAGGCCGTCACGCTGCCCGCCACGCTGGACGAGGCAGTGGCGGCGCTCACCGTCATGCCCGCCGCAGTGCCCGTGGCCGGCGGCACCGATCTGATGACCGCCGTCAACTCGGGGCAGCTCAGGCCCGCTGCGCTGGTCGGCCTCGGCAAGATCAGCGAAATCCGCGGCTGGCAGTACCAGGACGGGCACGCCCTGCTCGGCGCGGGCCTCACCCACGCGCGTATGGGCCGCCCCGACTTCGCCGCGCTCATCCCGGCGCTCGCCGCCGCCGCGCGGGCCGCCGGTCCGCCGCACATCCGCAACGCCGGCACCCTGGGTGGCAACATCGCCACGGCCGCCCCCACCGGCGACGCGCTGCCGGTGCTGGCCGCCCTGGAGGCGACGCTGATCGTCGCGGGCCCGGGCGGAGCCCGCCGGGAGCTCCCGGTGTCGCACCTGCTGGCCGGCATGGAGATGCTGCGCGCCGGCGAACTCATCGGCTACGTGCGCGTGCCGCTGCTGCACGCGCCGCAGGTCTTCCTGAAGGCGACCGGCCGCACCGGCCCCGGGCGGGCCGTCGCGTCCGTCGCGCTCGTCCTCGACCCGGCCCGCCGCGGGGTCAGGTGTGCCGTCGGCGCCATAGCGCCGATGCCGCTCAGGCCCCTGGAGGCCGAGCAGTGGGTCGCGCAGCTCATCGACTGGGACAACAACCGCGCGATCGTCCCCGAGGCGCTGAACGCCTTCGGCGAGTACGTCGCCGCGGCCTGTATCCCCGACCCGGTCCCGGCCGAGGACGGCTCCGTACAGCAGCTTCCGCCCGCCGTACTGCACCTGCGGCGCACCGTCGCCGCGCTGGCCCGACGAGCACTGGGGAGGGCGCTGTCGTGACCGACGACCAGCACGAAGGGGGCACGCCCCAGGGTGGCGGCCGCTGGGACCCGCTGCCCCAGGGCGACTACGACGACGGCGCCACCGCCTTCGTGAAACTCCCCGAGGGCGGCGTCGACGCGCTGCTGGCCGCTGCCGAGAGCCCGCTCGCCGCGCCCGGCCACGGCTACGTACCGCCGCCGATAACGGTCACGCCCGCGACCACCGCCGGCACCGACCCCGCCGCCACCGGCACCTGGGCGATGCCCTCCGAAGGCGTGCAGTGGCCCGACCCGAACGCGGTGCCGCAGGACGCCTCCGGGCAGGACCAGTTCACGTACAACCCCCCGGCCACGGGCCAGTGGACCTTCGAGGACGCCAACGCCGCGGAGGCATCCGCGGCACCCGGCCACGACGTGACCGGGCAGTGGTCGATCCCCGTTGCGAACGGTGATCTTCCGGACGAATCGGGCGAGTTCACCACCTCGTCCCTCGTGGAGCAGTGGGGCGGCACACCACCGGCCACGCTTCCCGGGGGTGCATCCGCGCCATGGGCGACCGAGTCGGTGGGGCAGCCGTGGAGCCGGGAGCCGTCGCCGGGCGCGGGGACGGGGCCGTCCGGGCATGAGCACGGTGAGCCGGGGCCGTCCGGGGACCAGCGCCATGAGCCGGAACAGTCCGGTGCCGCCGCGCAGCAGCCCGATCCTGGGCAGTCCCATCCGGGGCAGGCCGCGCCATCCGCGTCCGCGTACGCGTCGGCCGCGCGCGCCGAGGAGGCCGCTCAGGCCGCCCGTCCCGCCCAGCCGTACGCGGAGGCTTCGCCGCCCGCCCCTGTGGCCGGTGAGACGGTCGAGGACACCCCAGGTGCCCATGGGCCCGAGGAGGCCGCTGAGAGCCCCGCTGAGTCCTCCGCGCCGCCCGCACCGGCCGGAGGTGCGGGCACCGGGCCGGAGGGCGCCGAGCAGCCCGTGACGGGCGCCGACGGCAAGACCACGGACGACGCCCCGGAGGAGGCCGACGCACCGGCCGCCCCGTCCGCACACGAGGAGCACCCGCTCGTCTCGTACGTGCTGCGCGTCAACGGCACGGAGCGCCCCGTCACCGACGCGTGGATCGGCGAGTCGCTGCTCTACGTCCTGCGGGAGCGGCTCGGCCTCGCGGGCGCCAAGGACGGCTGCTCGCAGGGCGAGTGCGGGGCCTGCAACGTCCAGGTCGACGGGCGGCTCGTCGCCTCCTGCCTGGTGCCCGCGGTCACCGCGGCCGGTAGTGAGGTGCGCACCGTGGAGGGCCTGGCCGCCGACGGACAGCCCTCGGACGTGCAGCGGGCCCTCGCCAGGTGCGGTGCGGTGCAGTGCGGTTTCTGCGTGCCGGGCATGGCGATGACCGTGCACGACCTCCTGGAGGGCAACCCGGCGCCGACCGAGCTGGAGACCCGCCAGGCGCTGTGCGGCAACCTGTGCCGCTGCTCCGGCTACCGGGCCGTCCTGGACGCCGTCAAGGACGTCGTCGCCGAACGCGAGGCGCACTCCGCGGCCGACGCGGCCGAACACGACGCGGACGAGGCACGTATCCCCCACCAGGCGGAGCCCGGGGCCGGCGGCGTCAACCCGTCGGCGTTCGAGTCCCCCGGATCACCCGGACCGCATGACCAGCCGTACGGACAGGGACAGGACGGAGGCCAGGCGTGAGCAACGAAGCCGCCACCGCGACCACCACCGCGGAGGCCGTCCCCGCTGCCGAGTCGATCCCGCACGGCCTCGGCGCCTCCCTGCCCGCCGCGGACGCCCGCGCGAAGACCGAGGGCACCTTCCCGTACGCGGCCGACCTGTGGGCCGAAGGCCTGCTGTGGGCGGCCGTGTTGCGCTCACCGCACCCGCACGCGCGCATTGTGTCCATCGACACCTCCCACGCGCGCGAGATGCCCGGCGTACGGGCCGTCGTGACGCACGAGGACGTGCCCGGCGCGCCGCTGCACGGCCGCGGCAGGTCCGACCGCCCCGTGTTCGCCTCCGAGGTCGTACGCCACCACGGTGAACCCATCGCCGCCGTCGCCGCCGACCACCCGGACACCGCGCGGATGGCCGCCGCGGCCGTCATCGTCGAGTACGAGGTACTCGACCCGGTGACCGACCCCGAGCAGGCCTTCGAGGCCGAGCCGCTGCACCCCGACGGCAACCTGATCCGGCACATCCCGCTGCGCCACGGCGACCCGGAGGCGGCCGGCGAGGTCGTCGTCGAGGGCCTGTACCGCATCGGCCGCCAGGACCCGGCGCCCATCGGCGCCGAGGCGGGCCTCGCCGTGCCGCGCCCCGACGGCGGAGTGGAGCTGTACCTGGCGTCCACGGACCCGCACACCGACCGCGACACCGCCGCCGCCTGCTACGGCCTGGAACCGGAGCGCGTGAAGGTCGTCGTCACCGGAGTGCCCGGCGCCACCGCCGACCGCGAGGACCAGGGCTTCCAACTCCCGCTCGGCCTGCTGGCGTTGAAGACCGGCTGCCCGGTGAAACTGACCGCCACGCGCGAGGAGTCCTTCCTGGGCCACCCGCACCGGCATCCGACCCTGCTCAGGTACCGCCACCACGCGGACGCCGAGGGCAAGCTGGTGAAGGTCGAGGCGCAGATCCTGCTGGACGCGGGCGCATACGCCGACACCTCCTCGGACGCCCTCGCGGCCGCCGTCTCCTTCGCCTGCGGCCCGTACGTCGTTCCGAACGCCTTCATCGAGGGCTGGGCCGTGCGCACCAACAACCCGCCCTCCGGCCATGTGCGCGGCGAGGGCGCGATGCAGGTGGCCGCCGCCTACGAGGCGCAGATGGACAAGCTGGCGAAGAAGCTGGGCGTCGACCCGGCGGAGCTGCGCCTGCGCAACGTCATGGCGACGGGCGACGTACTCCCGACGGGCCAGACGGTGACGTGCCCGGCTCCCGTCGCGGAACTCCTCCAGGCCGTACGGGACTTCCCCCTGCCGGCCCTGCCCAAGGACACGCCCGAGGACGAGTGGCTGCTGCCCGGCGGCCCCGAGGGCGCGGGCGAACCGGGCGCGGTGCGCCGCGGCGTCGGATACGGCCTCGGCATGGTGCACATGCTCGGCGCGGAGGGCGCCGACGAGGTCTCCACGGCGACGGTGAAGGTCCAGGACGGCGTGGCGACGGTGCTCTGTGCGGCCGTCGAGACCGGCCAGGGCTTCAGCACGCTCGCCCGTCAGATCGTCCAGGAGACGCTGGGCATCGACGAGGTGCATGTGGCCCCCGTGGACACCGACCAGCCGCCGGCCGGCGCGGGCTGCCGCGGCCGCCACACATGGGTGTCGGGCGGTGCGGTGGAGCGGGCGGCGAAGATGGTCCGCACGCAGCTGCTGCAGCCGCTGGCGCACAAGTTCGGCATGTCCACCGAGCTGCTCCAGATCACCGACGGCAAGATCACGTCGTACGACGGAGTCCTGTCGACCACCGTCACCGAGGCGATGGACGGCAAGGAACTGTGGGCGACCGCGCAGTGCCGCCCGCACCCGACCGAACCGCTCGACGCGACCGGCCAGGGCGACGCCTTCGTCGGGCTCGCCTTCTGCGCGATCCGCGCCGTGGTCGACGTCGACATCGAGCTCGGTTCCGTACGGGTGGTCGAGCTGGCGGTCGCCCAGGACGTCGGCCGGGTGCTGAACCCGACGCAGCTCGCGGCCCGTATCGAGGCGGGCGTCACCCAGGGCGTGGGCATCGCCCTCACGGAGAACCTGCGCACCCCGCGCGGAGTGATACGGCATCCCGATCTCACCGGGTACGCCCTGCCGACCGCCCTTGACGCCCCCGACATCCGGATCGTCAAGCTGGTCGAGGAACGCGACGTGGTCGCCCCCTTCGGCGCGAAGGCGGCCAGTGCGGTACCGGTCGTGGCGTCCCCGGCTGCGATCGCGTCGGCCGTGCGCGCCGCGACGGGCCGCCCGGTGAACCGACTGCCGATCCGCCCGCAGGCGGCGGTGGTGACGGGCCAGTGAGCCACAGCCGCTGATTCTCCGACGGACGCTGTTCGCTCGCTGTTTGCGCAGGTCGGAGCGATTGTCAGTGGTGCCGCGTAGTGTTCTGGGCAGTGGGGACGGCCGGTGCCGCGAGGCACGGACGACCGGCGTCACCCTGGGGACAACCATGCGCGGGGGAACCATGAGCACGATCGATGCCGCTCCGGCGGTGATCACCTTGACGGAGGACGAGCTGGATCCGTACGTCACGCATGCGCCGACGCGCCGCTGGCTGACGGGTCCCGGACTGCCGGGCGACAGCGGGCTGTTGACGTTCGAGGCGCTGCGCAGCGACGGCCTGCGTACGGTGGCGGACTCGACGGGCGACCCCGACCGCCTGGCGGCCCAGCTGAGCGAACAGCTGGTCATAGGGGGACTCCTGGCCCCCGAGGGCCTGGAGGGCGAGTCGGTCCTGCTCGACGGCGCGACGGGCGAGGTCTCGACGACGTACTTCTTCCACGACCGCCCCGACCTGATGGACACCCGCCCGCTCGCTCCTTCCCTGCGGACGCTGGTGCGCTTCGCGTCGACGACCGAGGAACTGGCCCATCTGCGCGGACAGTTCGCCGCGTACGCGGGCCGCTTCGGGCCGAAGGCGGTGGCGCGGGCGTCACGCCAACTGCTGGCGGTGTTCGAGGAGGAGACGGGCCCGGACGGTGAAGTGCCCTCGTTCTGGCGGATGGCGGCACTGATCCGTCCCCTCGCCCTGGTGGCGGGCCCGGGTACGGAATCCGGCCTCACCCTCGACCTGCCGTCCCGCCTGCTGGACCAGGAGTTCGGCCCGGGCCGGGTCGCCCGCTTCGAGGACGTCGACTTCCCCGCCATGCTCACCCACGAACCGACCCGCCGCTTCCTGCGCGAGACGGGCCTGCCCGAGGACGGCTTCCTCTTCTCCCTGGACACGGACGTCCCGCTGCCGACCCTGACCGAGTACTACGCGGACGAGCGCCCCGGCGACTACCCGGCCGAGCAACTCCCCGCGCGTGCCGACCACTTGATACGCCTCGGATACCTCATCGAGGACAACAGCCTGGTCGTCGACGGCGCGACGGGCGAGGTGCTGAACTGGAACGAGCCCGAGGCGAGGCTGTACGCCCTCAACACGGATGTCTCCACGCTGGCTTTCACCCTCTGGCTGCTGCACCGGGAGAAGACGATCGACGAGACGTCGGACCACGCGCTCACGACCGACGCCTACGACCAGCTGGCGGCGACGATGATCCAGGTCCTGAGAACCGTCGACCCGACGAGCACGACACCCTCCTCGCCCTGGCACTACTGGACGGAACTGTTCCAGGACGAGGCGGGCGGGGTCCTCTGAGACGGGTTGACGTGGAGGCCGTGGCGGGAATCGAACCCGCGTAACACGCCGCCCACCAGGTGCACCGCACCTTCCGCACCGCCCTCAACGAGGCTGTACGGCGCGGCCACCTCGGCAAGAACCCGGTTCAGTTGGCCAAGGCCCCGAAGACGGGTGAGTGCGAGGTGGAGCCCTACAGCGTGCAAGAGGTACAGCGGTTGCTGAAGGCCGCTGACCAGCACCGTAACTCCGCACGCTGGGCCGTCGCCCTCGCCCTCGGACTGCGCCAAGGGGAGGTGCTGGCCCTGAGATGGGAAGACGTGGACCTTGACGGTGGGTTCCTCGTGGTCCGTCGTAGTCGCCACCGGCCGCAGTACACGCACGGGTGCGTGGAACCCTGCGGACGCAAGGCCGCCGGGTACTGCCCGCAAAGGCGACGCACCAACCCGGAGATTTCCACCACCAAGTCGCGTGCCGGCCGCCGCGCGGTCGGCCTCCCTGAACAGCTCGTTGACCTACTGCGGACCCACCACAAGGCGCAGGAAGCGGAGCGGCAGGCGGCCGGAAAGCGCTGGGTGGAGAACGGTTTGGTGTTCCCGGACGAGTACGGCCGCAGCCCGTCCCACCGTCGGGACTGGGCCGAGTGGAAGGCTCTACTGGCAGAGGCGAACGTCCGGGACGGGCGTCTCCACGACGCGCGCCACACGGCCGCCACGGTGCTGCTCATCCTCAATGTCCCCGAGCGAGCCGTCATGGGGCTCATGGGGTGGTCTACGACCGCCATGGCCGCCCGGTATCAGCACATGGTGGACGCCGTGCGAGCCGACATCGCGAGCCAGGTGGACGGCCTAATCTGGAGAACCGAGACGGACCGTCGGGACGATGACGACGGGGCGGCCGGCGCGCTGGTACCGGTCAGGTGAGACGGAAACTGAGATGGACAATAGGGCGGTATCACTGATGGGATGCCGCCCTATTGACGCAGCCACGAAGGTGAATCGGCGCCCTGGAGCCCGCCGTTCGGGCATACGCTGACGGAGCGGCATCGAATACACGTTCACGTGCGCTCCGCAGTGCGACTTGCGCCCTGCCCAACTCAGTGGTGGGCTGGTGTAGAGGGCTTAGCAAGCGGTGGGACCCGCCCGACAGTAGCTGGCCCGACGAATCCAGCACCTCACCGCAGGGGTCAAGGTGCTCACTGCCCGGATCAGCGTGTCCATAGCTGCGGAGACCGCGGGACGCCGTCGAAACGACAAGCTTATTGGCCAATGCGAATCGCGCGGTGTTGTCGCTTACGCATTGGCGTGAGGCGAATTCTTTGACTAACAATCACCGTTCCTTGCCCTATCGCAGGAAAGGTTAGCTCGACATGACTAGGCAACCCGGCTGGGCTTCCTGCCCCAACTGCCAAGGCCTTCATTTCGCAGGGCATGACTTCAAGGGAGCCTGCCCGGCAGGAGGCCAGCACAGCCAGGAGGGCACCTTCGGCTACGAGATCGACTTCGACGTGCCGGCAGAGGAAAATGTGCAACACGGCTGGGCTTCCTGCCCCAACTGTAAAGGTCTCCATTTCGCTGAATTCAAGGGGACCTGCCCCGCAGGAGGTCAGCACAGCACGGAGGGCAGCTTCGCCTACGCTCTCCGTTTCAATGTCCCTCCGTTGCCGGGTTCTCAGCCCGAGTGGAATGCCTGCCCGAAATGCCAGAGCCTGTTCTTCGGCCCGTTCCGAGGAAAGTGCCCGGCTGACGGTGAAACTCACAGCGGCGAAAACAGCTTCAACTATGTTGTCCCGCACTCCTCGCGTCTTCAGTTCCGTCTGCGAGGCTTCAGGGAAAACCAATCAACGGATGATTTTCTCCAAGGTGGGGACGATGAAATATTCATATCTGCCACGGGACTTGACTCATCATCTGTAAGAGTCGGCCCGGACGGCAAGCCCGTTGTGAATCTAATTACGGCACAGCCAGTCGGTGATGTGTCTGAGGATTCCGTGCGAGGTCCTTGGGGTGCAAATCCTCACGCACTCATCGAGTTCGATCTCCTGCAGCAGGGCGACTTTCCACGCACATACACCACCACGCTCTTCGTCGTGGAGCAGGACAACGGGGATCTCCAACAGGACTTCCAAGAACTCCACCAGCAGGTCGGCGGCAAGATGAAAGCAGCCGTCGTGGGTGTTGCCGCTGGCGTGGGAGCAGGCATCGGCGCGGCAGTAGGCTCAGCGGTGCCAGGGATCGGAACTGCCGTAGGGGGTGCTCTAGGGGCTCTCGCCGGCGCCGGCTACGACGGGCTGATCAGTGTCATTGACGAAGGCTTGCAGGATGAGATCTTCACGCCCATCCCGATCACCCTCACGGTCGACAGTCCCTGGCGCATCAGGACACAACCTGACGTCGATTCCCTGAAGGCCCAGAAAGTACGCGAACACGACGCCGACTACGACATCGTTTACGACTGGCATGTCGTTTAATGACGGCACGGTTTCTGGCAGGGCTGGTGGGCCCTGGCGTCTGCTGCCGCACCCGCGCCGGCGAGCCTCACCTTGTCCGTGCACGGAGCGCGCCCGTACCGGCCAACTGAGACGGACGACCAAAAGGGCGGCAACCCCTCGGGGGTGCCGCCCTTTTGTTTTGCCTGGTCAAGGCAGTTGAGGCCGTGGCGGGAATCGAACCCACGTAACTCGCTTTGCAGGCGAGCCCCTCAACCACTCGGGCACACGGCCGTGTGATTCGAAGGTAGGGCGGGCTGACGTGGGTCTCAAGGAAAGCCGGGGCGCTGCAACGGGACTGCCATACGGCGTTCATGAAAGCTCAGGAAAGGGCCGCCGGACCTACGACCATGGGCTGAGAGCACCACCGTCTCCCGACAGGGGTCACGTCGGGTTGTGCCCCTTACGCTGGCGTACATGGCTGCCCTGGAACCCCGCGACACCGACGTCGCAGACACCCGGACCGTCCCGTCGGAATCCGACAGCGAGGGTGTGCTGAGCCGGTCCTACCGGGCGCTCAGCGTCGGGATCGTCTCCGTCGTGCTGCTGATCGCCTTCGAGGCGACGGCGGTCGGGACCGCGATGCCGGTCGCGGCGCGGGAGTTGGACGGTGTGTCGCTGTACGCGTTCGCGTTCTCCGGGTACTTCACGACCAGCCTGTTCGGGATGGTGCTCGCCGGTCAGTGGTCGGACCGGCGCGGCCCCCTCGGCGCGCTGACCACGGGTATCGCGGCGTTCGCCGCGGGGCTGCTGCTGTCCGGGACCGCGGCTGCGATGTGGCCGTTCATCCTCGGGCGGGCGGTGCAGGGGCTCGGCGGCGGGCTGGTCATCGTCGCGCTGTACGTCGTCGTGAGCCGCGCCTACCCGGAGCGGCTGCGGCCGGCGATCATGGCGGCGTTCGCGGCGGCCTGGGTCGTGCCGTCGATCGTGGGGCCGCTCGCCTCGGGGACGGTGACCGAACACCTCGGCTGGCGTTGGGTGTTCGTCGGGATCCCGGTGCTCGTCGTCCTTCCGCTGGCGCTGGCGCTGCCGCAGATACGACGCCGGGCGTCCGGGGCCGTCGATGACTCGGCGGACGGAGCCTCCTTCGACCACCGCCGGATCCGGCTCGCCCTCGGCATCTCCCTCGGCGCGGGCCTGCTCCAGTACGCCGCCCAGGATCTGCGCTGGCCCTCTCTGATCCCCGGCATCGTGGGTGCCGCCCTCCTCGTGCCGGCGGTGCTCGGGCTGCTCCCACGCGGCACCTACCGGGCGGCACGCGGACTGCCTTCCGTGGTGCTGCTGCGCGGTGTCGCCGCCGGATCCTTCATCGCCGCGGAGTCCTTCGTGCCGCTGATGCTGGTCACCCAGCGAGGGCTGTCGCCGACGCTCGCCGGTTTCTCGCTGGCGGCGGGCGGGGCGACGTGGGCGCTGGGTTCGTGGGTGCAGTCGCGACCGCGCCTGGAGCGGTACCGCGAACGCCTGATGACGCTGGGGATGCTGCTGGTCGCGGTGGCCATCGCCACCGCGCCGAGTGTCCTGCTCGATTCTGTCCCCGTATGGATCGTGGCCGTCGCCTGGGGCTTCGGCTGCTTCGGCATGGGTCTGGTGATCTCGTCCACCAGCGTCCTGCTGCTCCACCTCTCCGCCCCCGAGGAGGCCGGCACCAACTCCGCCGCCCTCCAGATCTCCGACGGTCTGTCCAACGTGGTCCTCCTCTCGGCGGGCGGCGCGGCCTTCGCGGCCCTGGGCGGCGGCACGGTGACGCACGCGGCGACCGAGGCCACGGGTTCGCATCCGGCCGCCTTCGCCGCCGTGTTCCTGCCGATGGCGGGGGTGGCGTTGGTGGGGGCTTGGGTGACTACGCGGTTGCGGGAGCGGTAAGCCGTAAACCGATCGCCGCCATGTGACCGTGGCCCCTACTCTCCTTGCATGCAAGAGCTCACTCTCCGTATCACCCCCGACCTCCGGCAGGCCCTCGACGACCTCGCGGACGCGTGCGGTCGTCGGCCGGAGGACCTCGCCCTGGAAGCCGTACGCAGGCATCTGCAAGACGAGGGCGCGCGCGTGCGCTCCACCGCGGAGCGGCTGGCCGCGGCGCACGCCGATCTGCTGAGGAGGTTGGGGGAGTGACCCGGTACCTGACGGTTGCGGAGGTGACCGCCCTCGCCGAGAGCGCCTTCGGCGGCCGCGCGCCGGAGGCCCGTGCGCCCGGGTTGCTCGCCTCGGCCGTGCACCGGCCTCGCGCCCGGATGTTCGGTACGGCGGCCTACGACGACCTCTACGAGCAGGCCGCCGCCCTGCTTCACGCGATCGCGACGAACCATCCCCTCGTCGACGGGAACAAGCGCACCGCGTGGCTTGCTGCGGTGACGTTTCTGACCCTCAACGGGGTCGATCCGGCGGGCTGCGACCAGGACGCGGCGTATGACCTGGTCGTCGATGTGGCCTCGGGTGCGGAGCGTGATGTGGAGGGGATCGCGGGGCGGCTGCGGGAGTTGTGACGTGGATCCCACCCACGGGCGACCCGGCGCAGTTGGCGCATTGACACCGCCGGCCCGCCGGTAGGGTGGCCCGGTTGTCCTACGTAGCCGAGCCGCCCGACCCACCCCCCGGAGACCGTGACTACCACCGCCGCTTCCTCCTCGTCCTCCCATCACCTCTCGCCCGCGTTCCCCGGCCGCGCCCCCTGGGGTACCGCCAGCAAGCTGCGTGCCTGGCAGCAGGGTGCGATGGAGAAGTACATCCAGGAGCAGCCGCGTGACTTCCTCGCGGTCGCCACCCCCGGCGCCGGCAAGACGACCTTCGCGCTGACGCTGGCGTCCTGGCTGCTGCACCACCACGTCGTGCAGCAGGTCACCGTGGTCGCGCCCACCGAGCATCTGAAGAAGCAGTGGGCGGAGGCCGCGGCGCGGATAGGGATCAAGCTCGACCCCGAGTACAGCGCCGGCCCGCTCAGCAAGGAGTACCACGGGGTCGCCGTCACGTACGCGGGTGTCGGCGTGCGGCCCATGCTGCACCGCAACCGCGTCGAGCAGCGCAAGACCCTCGTCATCCTCGACGAGATCCATCACGCCGGTGACAGCAAGTCGTGGGGTGAGGCCTGTCTCGAGGCCTTCGAGCCCGCGACCCGTCGGCTCGCGCTCACCGGTACGCCCTTCCGGTCCGACACCAACCCCATTCCCTTCGTGACGTACGAGGAGGGGAACGACGGGATCCGGCGGTCGGCCGCCGACTACACCTACGGGTACGGCAGCGCGCTCGCCGACCACGTCGTGCGGCCCGTCATCTTCCTCTCCTACAGCGGCAACATGCGCTGGCGGACCAAGGCCGGCGACGAGATCGAGGCCCGGCTCGGCGAGCCCATGACCAAGGACGCGATCAGCCAGGCCTGGCGTACCGCGCTCGACCCGCGCGGCGAGTGGATGCCTGCCGTGCTGCGCGCCGCCGACCAGCGGCTGACCGAGGTCAGGAAGGCCATCCCGGACGCGGGCGCCCTCGTCATCGCCTCCGACCAGGACTCGGCGCGCGCCTACGCCAAGCTCATCCGGGACATCACCGGCAACAAGGCGACCCTCGTCCTGTCCGACGACGCCGGCGCCTCCGACCGGATCGACGAGTTCAGCAACAACACCGACCGCTGGATGGTCGCGGTGCGGATGGTGTCCGAGGGCGTCGACGTGCCGAGGCTCGCGGTCGGGGTGTACGCGACCACCATCTCGACGCCGCTCTTCTTCGCGCAGGCCGTCGGGCGTTTCGTACGGTCCCGCAGGCGTGGCGAGACCGCGTCCGTGTTCCTGCCGACCGTGCCCGACCTGCTGTCCTTCGCCAACGAGATGGAGCGCGAGCGCGACCACGTCCTCGACAAGCCGAAGAAGGACGGCGAGGAGGACCCGTACGCCGAGGAGGAGAAGCTCCTCCAGGAGGCCGAGAAGCAGCAGGACGAGGACACCGGCGAGCAGGACATGCTGCCCTTCGAGGCCCTCGAGTCGGACGCGGTCTTCGACCGGGTCATGTACAACGGCGCCGAGTTCGGCATGCAGGCCCACCCGGGAAGTGAAGAGGAGCAGGACTACCTGGGGATTCCCGGGCTGTTGGAGCCCGAGCAGGTGCAGCTGCTGCTGCAGAAGCGGCAGGCCCGGCAGATCGCGCACAGCCGCAAGAAGCCCGACACCGAGGCCGACCTGCTCGAACTGCCCGCCGAGCGGCGGCCGGTGGTCTCGCACAAGGAGCTGATGGAACTGCGCCGGCAGCTCAACACCATGGTCGGCGCGTACGTCCACCAGAGCGGCAAGCCGCACGGCGTCATCCACACCGAACTGCGCCGGGTCTGCGGCGGCCCGCCGAGCGCGGAGGCCACGGCCGGGCAACTGCGGCAGCGGATCGCCAAGGTGCAGGAGTGGGCCACCCGGATGCGGTGACCGGCCCACCCCGGTGAGGCGTGCGCGCTGTGTGCCGGGGTGGTGCACGCCCTGCGATGTGCGCCTGTACGTATCTGGGCAAACCGAAACAGCCCACGTCGGCCACTGCCCGGATTCTGGACGGAGCCTTCCGCTCAGCGAACTCCCTTCGCTACTGTCCCGCTACGCACACGCCCCGTGGCAGCGCCGCCGCGGAGCGCAGCCGTGAAGCGACTGGGTCCGGACCACCGGCCGGGCCGTCAGCCGATCGGCAGCCTCTGAAGCGCGTCGTTGACGGGACTCGGCGACGCATACGCCGCGAGGGGGCTGCCGACCTCACCACCAAAGGAGTGGGCGTCGTGACCGCGGAGACCTCTCAGACGCTCGACCGGGGACTGCGCGTCCTCAAACTGCTGGCCGACACCGACCACGGGCTGACCGTGACCGAACTGTCCACCAAGCTGGGTGTGAACCGGACCGTGGTGTACCGGCTGCTGGCCACGCTGGAGCAGCATGCGCTCGTACGACGTGACCTGGGCGGACGTGCCCGGGTCGGGCTGGGTGTGCTGGGGCTCGGGCGCCAGGTGCACCCGCTGGTACGGGAGGCCGCGCTGCCGGCGCTGCGGTCGCTGGCCGAGGACATCGGCGCGACCGCGCATCTGACGCTGGTGGACGGGGCCGAGGCGCTCGCCGTCGCCGTCGTCGAGCCGACGTGGACGGACTATCACGTGGCCTACCGGGCGGGCTTCCGGCATCCGCTGGAACGTGGCGCCGCCGGCAAGGCGATCCTCTCGGCCCGGCAGCGGCCGGCCGGTGACCCCGGATACACCCTGACGCAGGGGGAGTTGGAGGCGGGGGCCTGTGGGGCCGCCGCGCCGTTGGTCGGGGTCACCGGGGTCGAGGGCAGCGTCGGGGTCGTGATGCTGGCGGACGCGGTGCCGGAGCGGGTCGGCCCACGGGTCGTGGACGCGGCACGCGAGGTCGCGGAGGCGCTGCGCTGACGGGTGTGATCCGAACCGGGGGCGGTTCGAACACGCCGCCGCGTTAGATTGACCTCGTGCTCTCTCGTCTCACACGCTCCCAGGCTCTCGCCGTCTGCGCTCTGCCCGTCGTGGGCCTGATCGCCACGGCGGTGTTCGCGCCGCTGCCGTTCTCGGTGGCGCAGCCCGGGATGACGGCGAACGTCCTCGGCGAGAACCGGGGCACGCCGGTGATCACGATCTCCGGCGCCCCCACCCGGGACACGAGCGGGCAGCTGCGGATGACGACGATCGAGGCGACCAACCCGGACGCGCACATCTCGCTCGGCGATGTGATCGACGCCTGGTGGCGTACCGACCAGGCCGTCATGCCGCGCGACGCGGTCTATCCGAGCGGTGACAGCGTCAAGGAGATCGAGCGGCACAACGAGGCCCAGATGCGGGAGTCCCAGGACGAGGCGACCCAGGCCGCGCTGTCCTACCTGGACCGGGGCGACGAGAAGATCAAGGTCGACCTCGAACTCGCCGACGTCGGCGGCCCCAGCGCCGGCTTGCTGTTCTCCCTGGGCATCGTCGACAAACTCGACGGCGACGGCAGCGGCGGCGACCTCACGGGCGGCCGCACCATCGCCGGTACGGGCACGATCGACGCCGACGGCACCGTCGGCGCGGTGGGAGGCGTGGCCCTGAAGACGCAGGCCGCGCGGCGGGACGGGGCGACGGTGTTCCTGGTGCCGCGGGCCGAGTGCTCCGACGCGAAGTCTGAACTGCCGAAGGGGCTGCGGCTGATTCCGGTGACCACGCTGAAGGGGGCGGTGGAGTCCCTGGTGAACCTGGAGAAGGGGACCGGCTCGGTGCCGAGTTGCTAGGGACTGTCCGGCCGAGCACGGCTCACCCCTCCTTGACGAACCCCTCCTCCACCAACCAGTCCAGCGCCACCTGGTGCGGATCCTCCCCGTCGACGTCCACCTTCGCGTTGAGTGTCTGTGCCACGGAGTTGTTCAGCTTCTTCGTGATGGGGTCGAGGATCTGTGTGATCGCCGGCCACTCCTTCAGCGTCTTGGTGTTGATCACGGGCGCCGCGTTGTAGTTGGGGAAGAACTTCTGGTCGTCCTCCATCACCACCAGGTTCATGGACTTGATGCGTCCGTCGGTGGTGAACACCTCCCCGAAGGTGCAACTCCCCTTCGCCGCCTGGGTGTAGATGATCCCGGTGTCCATCTGGGTGATGCGGGCCGGCGGGATGTTCATGCCGTACGCCTTCTGCATCCCCGGCAGCCCGTCCGCCCGGTTGGCGAACTCGCCCTCCACACACAGCGTCACGGCCGAGGGATTCGATCTGGACAGGGCGGCCACGTCGGAGAGGGTCCTCGTGCCGTACTTCTTGAAGTTGGCCTGGTTCATCGCCAGGGCGTAGGTGTTGTTGAGGGACGCCGGCGGCAGCCACGTCAGGCCGTTCCTCAGGTCCGCGTCGTGCACCGCCTGCCACTGCTGCCGGGGGTCGGTGATGGGCTCGCTGTTGCCCATGTACGTGATCCAGGCGGTGCCGGTGTACTCGTAGACGCCGTCCGCGTCACCGCTCTTGACCGCCTCGCGGGAGCCCACGGAGCCCTGGATGCCGGTGCGGTCCAGGACGTTCGCGCCGGCCGCCTCGAAGGCGATGCCCATGATCGCACCGAGGATGAGCTGCTCGGTGAACTCCTTCGACGTCACGGTCAGATCGGCGCCCCTGAGCGGCTCGCCCCGTCCGATCGAGCCCGGCTGCACGTCGTCCACCATCGGCGAACCGCTCGTCAGGCCACAGCCGGAGACGGCCACCAGCAGCCCCGTCGGCAGCAGACACCCGCGCCTCATCTCCCCACCTCCAACCCCTGCGGCCGCAACAGCAGTTCCGCCAGCGAGGCCATCCAGTCCACCAGCAGGGCCAGGGAGACGGTGAGGATCGAGCCCAGCACCAGCACCGGCATCCGCTGGCTGGTGATGCCGGTGGTGATCAGCACGCCCAGTCCGCCGCCTCCGCCGAAGGTCGCCAGGGTCGCCGTACCGACGTTCAGGACCAGCGCCGTACGGACGCCGGCCAGGATCAGCGGGACCGCCAGGGGGAGTTCGACCTTCCTCAGCACCCCCGTCGGGGACATGCCGATGCCCCGCGCGGCCTCCAGCAGGCTCGGGTCGGTGGCCTTCAGTCCGGCGATGGTGTTCGACAGCACCGGCAGCACGGCGTAGATGATGATGCCGATCAGGGCCGCTGTGCGGCCGATGCCCAGCCAGATCACCAGCAGGGCGAGCAGGCCGATCGCCGGGGTCGCCTGGCCCGTGTTGGCGATCGCCATGGCCGCCGGGGTTGCCCTGCGGAAGGCCTTGCGGGTGAGCAGGATGCCCAGCGGGATCGCGATGATCAGCACGAAGAACGTGGAGATCACGGTCAGTTGGATGTGCTGCCACAGCGCCTTCGACACCCGGCCGCCGGACAGCGCGTTCTCGGAGATCGTGTCCAGGTCGGCCTGCGCGAACCACAGCCAGGTCGCGAGCAGCAGCGCCACCAGGAACGCGGGCAGCACGGTCAGCTTCTGCCAGCTGATCCGGGGGCCCGTCGGACTCGGCGGGGGAGGCGGCTCCTGTTCGTCCGGGAGCTCGCCCTCCTCCAGGTAGGGGTGGCCCTCGACGTCGTGTTCGCCCGCCGGCCGGTTCCGGTCCGAAGAGGTGGTCACGCCTTCGCCTCCCCTCCGTTGCCCTCCTGCTCGGCATGCGTCTGGGCGGCCCTCGCCTCCTCCAGGTCGTGCCGGTGCGCCATGGCCTCCAGCCGGTCGGCCTCCAGCAGCTCGTGCACGGAGTTGATGAGCGTCTCCATGTCGACGACGCCGGTGTACTCGCCGCGCCGCCCGGTCACCGCCACCCGCCCGGCGCTGTCCGTGAGCACCGCCTCCAGCGCGTCTCGCAGCGTGGCGTCCCGGGTCACCGTGTCGTACACGAGCGTGCCCGCGCGCGCCAGCGAGCCCTTGGCCCGCATCAGGTCGCCACGCCTGAGCCACTTGTACGGGCGGCCCCGCTTGTCCAGCAGAAGGATCTCGTTGGTGCCGCTGGAGCGGAGCAGGTTGAAGATGGACTGGAGCGGGTCGTCGACGGTCACCGTCGGGTAGTCGGTGATCTCCACATCCCGTACGCGGGTCAGGTTCAGCCGTTTCAGCGCCGCCCCGGCGCCGACGAAGCCGGAGACGAAGTCGTCCGCCGGGTTGGTGAGGATCGCCTCCGGGGTGTCGAACTGCGCGATGTGCGAACGCTCGCGCAGCACCGCGATCCGGTCGCCGAGTTTGATCGCCTCGTCGAAGTCGTGCGTGACGAACACGATCGTCTTGTGCAACTCGCGCTGGAGCCGGATCAGCTCGTCCTGGAGGTGGTCCCGGGTGATCGGGTCCACCGCGCCGAACGGCTCGTCCATCAGCAGCACCGGCGGATCGGCGGCCAGCGCCCGGGCCACGCCCACCCGCTGCTGCTGGCCGCCGGACAGCTGGCGGGGATAGCGGCCGTGGAACTCGCGCGGGTCGAGCCCGACCAGGTCGAGCATCTCCTCGACCCGCTCCCGGATCCGCGTCTTGGACCAGCCGATCATCTTCGGGACGAGCGCGATGTTCTGCGCCACCGTCATGTGCGGGAACAGGCCGGACGCCTGGATCGCGTACCCCACATGGCGGCGCAGCTTGACCGGATCCATGCGGGTCACGTCTTCCTCGTTGATCCGGATACGACCGCTGCTCGGCTCGATCAACCTGTTGATCATCTTGAGAGTGGTTGATTTTCCGCATCCGGACGGACCGACGAGGATGACGGTCTCGCCCGCATTGATGTGCATGGTGACGTTGTCCACAGCGGGGGCCGGGTTGCCCGGGTAGCGCTTGCTGAGGTTCTCCAGCTCGATCGCGGCCCCCCTGGTGGACGTCTCAGGCACGGATCCCCCTGGGGATGGTCAGCCGTCCGATGAGGACGTACACGGCGTCGAACAGCAGGGCCAGGATGATGATCGCGAGCGTGCCGGCGAGTACCTGGTTGAGTGCGTTCTTGCTGCCCAGGGACGCGAGGCCGCGGAAGATCAGATTGCCGAGGCCGGGGCCGGAGGCGTACGCCGCGATGGCTGCGATGCCCATCAGCATCTGCGTCGAGACCCGGATGCCGGTCAGGATCGGCGGCCAGGCGAGCGGCAGTTCGATCCGCACCAGGCGCATCGGCCGGGCCATCCCGATGCCCGTGGCCGCGTCCACCAGCGTGGGGTCCACGCCGCGCAGCCCCACGATCGCGTTCCGCACGATCGGCAGGAGCCCGTACAACGTCAGTGCGATCACCGTCGGCGGTACGCCGAGCCCCACGACCGGGATCAGCAGGCCGATCATCGCCAGCGACGGAATGGTCAGGATGGTGGAGGTGGCCAGGGTGGCGAGGTTGCCCGCCCACTCCGACCGGTAGGTGACGACGCCGATCAGCACGCCCAGCAGAGTCGCCACGACCATGCACTGGAAGACGGCGCTGGCGTGTTGGTAGGCGTCGGTGAGCAGCTGCTGGTGACGGCTGCCGAGGTACTCCCAGAAGTTCACCCGCCATCACTCCACAGCCTTGCTCACTCCCACCGGTCGCGGTGGCTCACTCCTGAAGCGCCGCCTGCTCCACCAGCGGGATGATCCGCAGCGGAACGGGGTTCTCCATCACGATCGCCGTGGCGGCCCGGACGATGCCATCAAAACCGACGACCCGGTCGATCACACGTTGAAGGTCGGCGTTGGAGCGGGCCACCAGCCGGCACAGCATGTCGCCGCTGCCGGTGGTGGTGTGCAGCTCCAGTACCTCCGGTACGGTCGCCAAATGGGCCCGTACGTCCGGCCCTTGGCCCTGCCGGATCTGCAGGGTGGCGAAGGCGGTGACCGGGTAGCCGAGGGCCGCCGGGTCCACCTGCGGGCCGAATCCGCGGATGACGCCATTCGACTGAAGCCGGTCCAGCCGCGCCTGCACCGTGCCGCGCGCGACGCCGAGCCGCCGCGACATCTCCAGCACGCCGATCCGCGGCTCACGGGCCAGCAGCACGATGATGCGGCCGTCCAGATGATCGATCGCCACAGCGGGCCTCCCAGCTGGTCATCCTGTACACAACGCCCGCCGATACGGGCATCTCACTGGTCACATTGCCCAGCAAGGACGCAAACTATTGCGCACCTTGCGGGGCCGGAGAGACGCTGCGGCTATGACGCAGACCACACACCACACTCCCGACACCGCACGGCAGGCCGACCCCTTCCCGGTCAAGGGAATGGACGCGGTCGTGTTCGCCGTGGGCAACGCCAAACAGGCGGCGCACTACTACTCCACCGCCTTCGGCATGCGCCTGGTCGCCTACTCCGGACCGGAGAACGGCAGCCGCGAGACCGCGAGCTACGTACTCGAGAACGGCTCCGCCCGCTTCGTGTTCACCTCGGTGATCAAGCCCGCCACCACCTGGGGCCACTTCCTCGCCGAGCACGTGGCCGAGCACGGCGACGGCGTCATCGACCTCGCCATCGAGGTGCCCGACGCACGCGCCGCGTACGCCTACGCCGTCGAGCACGGGGCCCGGTCGGTCGCCGAGCCGTACGAGCTGAAGGACGAGCACGGCACGGTGGTCCTCGCCGCGATCGCCACGTACGGCCAGACCCGCCACACCCTGGTCGAGCGCTCCGGCTACGACGGCCCCTATCTCCCCGGCTTCGCCGCCGCCGCGCCCATCGTCGAACCGCCCGCCTGGGGGCACCTCCCGGCCGAAGGCTGGGGGAGCACCTTCCAGGCCATCGACCACTGCGTCGGCAACGTCGAGCTCGGCCGGATGAACGAGTGGGTCGGCTTCTACAACAAGGTCATGGGCTTCACGAACATGAAGGAGTTCGTGGGCGACGACATCGCGACCGAGTACAGCGCGCTGATGTCCAAGGTGGTGGCCGACGGCACACTCAAGGTCAAGTTCCCGATCAACGAGCCCGCCATCGCCAAGAAGAAGTCCCAGATCGACGAGTACCTGGAGTTCTACGGCGGCGCGGGCGTCCAGCACATCGCGCTCAACACCAACGACATCGTCCAGACGGTACGGACGATGCGGGCGGCCGGCGTGCAGTTCCTGGACACGCCCGACTCGTACTACGACACCCTGGGGGAGTGGGTCGGCGAGACCCGCGTCCCCGTCGACACCCTGCGCGAGCTGAAGATCCTCGCGGACCGTGACGAGGACGGCTACCTGCTCCAGATCTTCACCAAGCCGGTCCAGGACCGCCCGACCGTCTTCTTCGAGATCATCGAACGCCATGGCTCGATGGGCTTCGGCAAGGGCAACTTCAAGGCGCTGTTCGAGGCGATCGAGCGGGAGCAGGCAAGGCGCGGCAACCTCTGAGCGCTCCCGACGAGGGCAGCGGCGGAGTCCGGTACCGCCGGACTCCGCTCACCCCCGCCCCTACGCGCCGTCCGGCTCGCCCAACTCCCCCAGCGCCGCCTCGGCCACGGGCACGTGCAACGGCGAGAAGTACGGGTTGATCCGCAGCGCCTCCCGCAGATGCCGCCGCGCGGGCCCGTCCAGCCCCAGCTCCCTCTCGATCATCCCCCGGTGGTACGAGTACAGCGCACTGCGCACCTCACCCCCGTGCTCCCTGTTCGTCGCCCGCTCCGCGAACCACAGCGCCTCCTCGTGCTCGCCCGCCCGGTGCAGCGCCCACCCCAGCGCGTCGGCCACCGCGAGCCCGGGCTGGCGCCGCCACTCGGCCCGCAGCCGCTCCACCGCCGCCTCGGGATCACCGTGGTCCGCCTCGAACCGCCCGAGCACCAGCTCCTCGTCGACCCCGCCCTCGGCGGCGCTGAGCACCTGCGACCGCAGCCGCTCGAACTGCACCCCCGCCGCCTCCTGCAGCCCCAGCGACTCGTACAGCTCGCCCAGCTCCAGGGCGTAACTCGGCGACGGCTGCTTGTCGAGCGCCACCCGGTACGCGCTCAGCGCCTGAGCCGTCCGCCCCAGCGCCGCCAGCACCCGCCCCTGCCCGGCCTGCGCGGCCCGCTGGTCGGGATCGAGCCGCACCGCCTCCTCGAAGTACCGCAGCGCCGCCTTGAGGTCCCCGCGTTCCCAGGCGAGCTGCCCGGCCCGCTCCAGCCACGCCGCCCGCTCGGCCGGAGACCCGGCGGCCGCCGCCGCGTCGGACAGGGTCGCCGCCGCGTCCTCGCGCCAGCCGCGGTCCCAGTACACGCCGGCCGCCCGGGCCATGACCGCCGGACCGGAGTGCAGTTCCTGGAGCCGTTCGAGGGTCCGCCGGCTCGCCTTGTAGTCGCCGAGGCCCGTATAGGCGTCGATCAGCTGCGGATACGTCGTCCATCTCTTGGGGTCCGCCTTCAGCGCGTCCTGCGCCCACTTCCGCGCGGTCCGGAAGTCACGGCGGGCGTTGGCCAGCGCCGCCATGCCGTTCAGCGCGTCGACGTTGCCGCGCGGCCGCACCTTCAGGGACATCCGCAGCGCCTGCTCGGCCTTCGGGTAGTTCATGGCGTCGGCGGTCCGCCGCCCCTGCTGGACGTACGCCGCGCCCAGCACCGCCCACGACCGGGCGTCCGTGGGCCGCGCCCGCAGCCGGGCCTCGCGGTCGCCGATCAGCGCCTCCAGGTCGTCCAGTGCGGCCGGCACCCCGTTCGTGACCGCGGTCATCGCCGGTACGGCCGGACGCGGCGCGGGCCGCGGCGGGCGGTCCGGCCGCTCGGGCCGCAGCACCAGCACCCCGACGACGAAGAGGCACCCCACGAGCGAGCCGATGACGACGCCCGCGAGGAGCCGGGAACGGCGCCGCGGGCCACGCCGTCCCGCCCGTTTCCGACCCTTGTCCCGCTCCTGGTTCTTCCGGGTCTCCTCGGTCTCCATGACGGTGTTCATGCCGCACACTGTGCGCCAGTACGACGACCGGTTCCCGGCACGCCCAGGGTGCCGTCGACGGGGTTCACACCGATGGCCCCGGGTGACACGCTGTGATCATGAGCCGTATCCAAGCCCCTTCCGACGAAGTGCAGGGCAACCTCACGGACCGGCTGCTGGCGGGCCTGCCGGCCGAGGCCGTCCTGACCGACCCCGACGTCACCGCCTCCTACGCCAACGACATGGCGAGCTTCTGCCCGGCCGGCGCCCCGGCCGTGGTCGTGCTGCCGCGCACCGTCGAACAGGTCCAGCACGTCATGCGCACCGCCACCGAGCTGCGCGTCCCGGTCGTCCCGCAGGGCGCCCGCACCGGACTGTCCGGCGGGGCCAACGCCTCCGACGGCTGCATCGTGCTGTCCCTGACGAAGATGGACCGGATCATCGAGATCAACCCGGTCGACCGCATCGCCGTCGTCGAACCCGGCGTCATCAACGCCGCCCTGTCCCGCGCGGTGGGCGAGCACGGCCTGTACTACCCTCCCGATCCCTCCAGTTGGGAGATGTGCACCATCGGCGGCAACATCGGCACCGCCTCGGGCGGCCTGTGTTGCGTGAAGTACGGGGTGACCGCCGAATACGTCCTCGGACTCGACGTCGTCCTGGCCGACGGACGGTTGATGTCCACCGGCCGCCGCACCGCGAAGGGCGTCGCCGGCTACGACCTCACGCGCCTGTTCGTGGGCTCCGAGGGCTCCCTCGGCATCGTCGTACGGGCGATCCTGGCGCTGAAGCCGCAGCCGCTCCAGCAGCTGGTGCTGGCCGCCGAGTTCGCCTCCGGAGCCGCCGCCTGCGACGCCGTCTGCCGGATCATGGCCGGCGGGCACGTGCCGTCCCTTCTCGAACTGATGGACCGTACGACGGTCAAGGCCGTCAACGACATGGCGCACATGGGCCTGCCGGAGACCACCGAGGCCCTCCTCCTCGCCGCCTTCGACACCCCCGACCCGGCCGCCGACCTCGCTGCCGTCGGCGCGCTGTGCGAGGCCGCCGGCGCCACCGAGGTCGTCCCGGCCGACGACGCGGCCGAGTCCGAACTGCTCCTCAAGGCACGGCGGTTGTCGCTCACCGCGCTCGAGGCGGTCAAGGGCACCACGATGATCGACGACGTGTGCGTGCCCCGGTCCAGGCTCGGCGAGATGCTCGACGGCGTCGAGCGCATCGCCGAGAAGTACCAGCTCACCATCGGCGTCGTCGCCCACGCGGGCGACGGCAACACCCACCCGACGGTCTGCTTCGACGCACAGAACCCCGACGAGTCCCGGCGCGCCCGCGAGTCCTTCGACGAGATCATGGCCCTCGGCCTGGAACTCGGCGGCACGATCACCGGCGAACACGGCGTGGGCGTCCTGAAGAAGGAGTGGCTGGCGCGCGAGATCGGCCCCGTGGGCATGGAGATGCAGCGCGCGGTCAAACAGGTCTTCGACCCGCTGGGCATCCTCAACCCGGGGAAACTGTTCTGAAGCGTGCGCTTCACCGGGCGAGCAGCTCGGCCAGACCGTCGTCGAGGTCGAGCTGCGCGCCCTCACTCCCCGGGGGCACCACCCGCAGCGTGCGCTCCAGCCAGGCCGACACCTGCGCAGCCGGGGCCTCGAGCAGGGCGTCCCCGTCGGGTGAACTCAGCGCCATCAGAACGACACTGCGCCCGTTCGCCTTCGACGGCCATACCCGCACGTCCCCGCGTCCGCACAGCCGGAACACCCCCTCCACGAGGAGTTCACGGCCGAACGTCCAGTTGACGGGCTGGTCGGAGTCGATGTGGAAGGTGATGTGGACGGCGTACGGGTCGTCGGAGCGGTAGCCGATCCGGGCCGCGACCGGGACGCTCCGCTCGGGCGACAGGACGAGCCGCATCTCCAGCTCCCGCTCTACCACGGTGTGCATGGCTGTCTTTCCTCTCTGTACGGGTCCGTACGAGTGGAGAGCGGGGGAGACCCGGAGCATTACGCGGATTCTGCGAAGAAGTTGTTTCGCGGGAGGTAGCACAAGCGTGCTCGAAAGGGGCGGGTCCGGCGGGACGGGCAGTGCCGGTCCGGCGGGTCTGATAGATGTGGAGGCCCCCATAACACCCCCGAGCAGATACGGGACGACGGACATGAGCGCCCCAACCCCGGCACCCGGCGACGACAGGCCCCGCGAGGGCTATTACCCGGACCCTTCCATTCCCGGATATGTCCGGTACTGGAACGGTGCCGCCTGGGTACCGGGCACCAGCCGTCCGGCCCCGGCCGACGGTGAACCGCTCGCGCCGCCGCCCGGCGCGCGCCCCGCGCAGCCCGCCGTCGAGGAGACCGGGCCGCACTTCTTCGACGAGGACCCCGAACCGCAGGCCCAGCCCGGCCCCGCCGACGCCCAGCACGGCAGCCGCCCCGAGCCGGCCTCCGCGTGGGGCGCCGACCGCTCCCGGCAGTCCGGCTTCGGCGGCGACCAGGACCGCCGCGTCTCCTGGGGTGCACCGCAGGGCGCCGACCCGCGCGTACCCGCCGACGCCCCGACGTCGCCCGACGGCCAGTCCGCCCGCACGGACGGCACGGCGACGATCCCGCCGGCCGCGTCCGACGCGGACGCGGCCTCCGGCAACACGTTCGTCTTCCGCCGCCCGACCGCCAACTCCCAGGGCCCGGGCGCCGGTACGGACGGTGCCGCCGAGGACGAGGGCACCATGACCTTCCGCGCCGTCACCCGCGGCAGGGATCAGCAGGACGGGACCCGGGGGGCGCAGCCCGGGAGCCCGGGCATGCCGGGACCGCGAGCGTCGGGCGCGGCGGGGTCCGGGGCGGAGGCGGCCGGCCTCGCGGGTTCCGGTCCGGGTGTGTCCGGCCTGGCGGGTTCCGGTCCGGGTGTGTCCGGCCTGGCGGGTTCCGGTCCGGGTGTGTCCGACCAGGCGGGTTCCGGTCCGGGTGTGTCCGGTCCGGCGGGTTCCGGTCCGGGTGAGTCCGACCAGGCGGGCTCCACCCCGGCGGCATCAATCCCAGGCCCCTCCGGCCCCGGCGCCCCCACCCCGGCGTCCTCCTCCGGCTCGGGCGGCCCCGGTTTCGGTGCCGGCAAGGCGGCCGCGGCGCGCGCTGCCGCGGTGCAGGCCGGGCAGGCGCAGGTGGCGCCGGCAGCGCAGGCCGGCGTTCAGGAGGCGCCAGCCACCCCGCAGTCCACCACCCCCTCGTCCGCGCCCCCCGGTGTGCCCCAGCAGGCCGCCGCTCCGGGCACCGCCACCCCGGTGACCAGCGGCCCCGGTGGCGGCCAGTCCTCCTGGGCGCAGCAGGTCCACCATCTCGCCGGCACCTCGGGGGCCGACGAGCAGCCGGTCGCACCGTGGAAGCCGCCGGTCGAGGATCCGTTCCAGGCGGCGGCGCGGCGGCAGGCGGCGGCGCGGCCCGCGGCGCTCGGCAAGCGGCTGGCCGCCCGGCTGATCGACACCGTGGTCATCGGCGCCGTCACCGCCGTCGCCGCCGTACCGCTCGGCGCACAGGCCCTCGACCACATCCAGGGCAAGATCGACGAGGCCAAGCTCTCCGGCCGGACGGTCACGGTCTGGCTGCTCGACGGCACGACGTCCACCTACCTGGGCATCATCCTCGCCGTCCTGCTCGTCTTCGGCGTCCTCTACGAGGCGCTGCCGACCGCCAAGTGGGGCCGCACGCTGGGCAAGCGGCTGCTCGGCCTGGAGGTGCGGGACATCGAGGCCCACGAGGCTCCGTCCTTCGGCGCGGCCCTGCGCCGCTGGCTGGTCTACAGCGTCCCCGGACTGCTCTGCGTCGGTCTCATCGGTGTCCTGTGGTGCCTGTTCGACAAGCCGTGGCGCCAGTGCTGGCACGACAAGGCCGCACACACGTTCGTGGCGGGCTGAACCGCCCGGGTGACCAGGTAATTCCGTACCGTTCCTAGTAGGGCTTTGTTAGGTACCCCGATTGATCATCGTCAGGTAGATTGTGATGTTCTGTCAGGTGTGACACCTGAGGAGATGGAGACGGTCCGCCCGCGCCTGGAGGCGTTCGCGGCGGAGATGCTCGGTTCGCTGGCGCGTCGGGACCAGCGGGCCAAGGGCGAGCTGTATCTGCGCGGGCTGATGCTGGACGGCAAGCGCAAGTCCATGCAGCCGATGGCCGAGCGCCTGGGCGTGGACCACCAGCAGCTGCAGCAGTTCGTCTCATCGTCCACCTGGGACTACTCCAAGGTCCGTGAGCGGCTGGCCCGTTGGGCTGCCGCGCACATTTCTCCCGAGGCGTACGCGATCGATGATGTCGGCTTCCCCAAGGACGGCTACGACTCACCGGGGGTGGCGCGGATGTACTGCGGCGCCCTGGGTAAGCGCGGCAACTGCCAGGTCGGCGTCAGTGTGAACCTGGTCAGTGACCGTGCGTCATCGGCTGTCGACTGGCGCCTGTTCCTGCCCGAGAGCTGGGACGACACCAAGTACGGCGAGGACGCGCTGATGGCCGAGGCGATCCGGCGCCGCCGCGCCAAGGCGGGAATCCCGGACACCGAGCGGCACCGGGAGAAGTGGCGCCTGGCGCTGGACATGCTCGACGAGGTGCGCGACAACTGGGAGTTGCCCGACCTTCCGGTCGCCGCCGACGCCGGATACGGCGACGCCACCGGCTTTCGCGAGGGCCTGACCGAGCGCGGCCTGACCTACGCGGTCGCGGTCAAAGCCACCACGACCGCGCACCCCGGCAATGCCACACCCCAACGCCCGCCGTACTCCGGGCAGGGCCGCCCTCCCGTGTCCGCCTACCCCCAACCGCACACCACCCTGCGCGCCCTGGCCCTGGCCGTCGGCCGAGCGGCCACCCGCACCGTCACCTGGCGCCAGGGCAGCAAGGCCACCAGACGCAACCCGAACGCCGAGATGCGCTCGCAGTTCCTGGCCCTGCGGGTCCGACCGGCCAACCGCACCATCCGCCGCGCCGCCGACGGCTCCCTGCCCGACTGCTGGCTGCTCGTCGAGTGGCCACCCGACTCCGCCGAGCCAACCGACTACTGGCTCTCGACGCTTCCCGCCGACACCCCACTGCGCGAACTGGTACGAATCGCCAAGATCCGATGGCGAGTTGAGCACGACTACCGCGAGCTCAAGGACGGTCTGGGCCTGGACCACTTCGAGGGCCGCAACTACCTCGGCTGGCACCGCCACGTCACCCTCGCGTCCCTCGCCCAGGCCTTCTGCACCATGCTCAGGCTCGACCCAAAAGCCCCTGCGCCGGCCTGACCCTCTACGCGGTCCTCCGCGAACTCCAGGCCCTCCTGGCCACCTGGACCGGCGCCTGCTCGATATGCGGCCAACCCGCACCAGCACCCGAACCCCACCACAGGACCTAACAAAGCCCTACTAGAGGCTGAGCGGGAGTGGGTCCTGGTGCCAGGACTCATGCTCAGCCGAACGCCCCGAACGGTGTTGGGCGTTCTGGTTCCCCGCGTTCGCTCCGCACCTGGCGCGCACGGATCGTGTCCGTGGTCCGGGGATGCGGGGGCGGGGTTCCTCACGCCCCAGGGCCTCCGGTCGGGCCTGGACGGTCCGATGCCCCGCACGATCGCTCCGGTCGTGTGGGGGCGGTGCCGTCCTCCCCCAGTGTCTTAAGGGCCTGGGAGGTACCCCCAGCCGGATCGGGTGTCCCTGGGCGCGCCTGCCGATCGCCACGGCGGCCGCGTCGTGGCGGGTGGTGGTGCGGTTCTTGCTGGTGAGGGGCTGCTGCCAGTGCTGGGCGCCCCACTTCGAGGTGTACGCGGGATCGACCGCGATGATCGCGATGCCGGCGGCGTCGGCCATCGAGGACAGCCGGGCACGCAGCCTGCCGGTGGGCATGCCGGAGATGAGCTGCCGGAACCGCTTCTTGCGGCCGTGCTTCTCGCGGGTCTTCTCCGCGGTGAAGTCCAGGTCCTCGATGGCGATCGCGGCCACGCCGCAGGTGCGGGCCCAGTGCAGCAGCCGGGTCAGGGCGTGCCGGACCTGGGCGTCGCGGTGGCCGGCAGTGCCAGACAGGTCGTAGGAGAACCGCCGGGGGCTGCCGATCGGGTTGCCGTGTGCGTCGAGGCGCCAGGCGGCCAGGTGGTCGGCGTTGGTGTCCACCGCGACCACCCCGTGGGCGAGGGCCGCGTCCAGGGGGATCGTCTTGGTCGGCGGGATCTGCCAGGCGGCGGTCACGTACCAGCGGTTCCGGCCGGTGTCGTAGTGGATGCGGTAGGCCACGGCGCGGTTGGCTTCGACGCGGTCGGCCCACTCGGTGCCCCGGTGCGGGAAGCGGACCGTGCCGGTGAGGACGTACCGGCCGTGCGGGGCGTTCGCCAGGTCCGTCAGCGGGGCGGGCAGCTTGATGCTCAGCCGGCCCTCGGGGGTGATGCGCAGCGTCTCGTTGCCGTAGCGCTTGCCGGACTCGCCGTCCGCCTGCAGGAACCAGCGCTCGGCCTCCCACCGCCGACGCCATGCGGCCTCGGTCAGCTGCGCGGCCTCCAGATGGTGGCGGGTGCGGGCCAGGCGCTTGCCGCCGCGCGCCACGTGCACGGTCCCGGCCTGGTGGTCGGCCCGCTCGCGTTCCAGGCGGTCCTGGAGCACGTGGAGACGGCGGGACTTGGCGAACCACTCCCGCCGGGAGCGGTAGCCGCCCGGCGCGCTCTTCGATCCCTTCTGCCCGACCGGCTGCGCCAGCCGGTGCTCGATCGTGGCAATCCCGGCCTCCAGAGTGCGGATGTGAGCCGACTGGCAGCGGCGGGCGAGCGCCCACTGGTCGTGCGACGCCTTGGTGATCGCCCCGGCCCAGCGCGCCGACGAGAGCGGGGTCAGCTCACGCTTACGCGTTGCCCACCGGTCGGTGGAGTGCTCCAGACCGTCCGCGCACCGCGCCTTGAGGTCCCGCGAGGCGAGCGAACCCAGATGCGCGCCGACCAGCGCAAGAACCGTCTCGTCCTGCGCGGTGAGGTGCTTGATCCGGGTACGGATCGCCACCCCGGACGGGCCGGACGCAACGAACGGCTCGGCGACCTTGCGCAGCCCGCTCATCCCTCACCCCCGGCCCGGCTCCGCCCCGACGATCTCCTCCCCCACCCAACGAAGCCCGACCGCAGAGGTCACGCATTCGGCATCAGGATGTCTGTTCGCATCCCGAGGCGCTCTGGCGGACAGGGCGTTATGCCAAAGACCGCTTGCACTCACTCCCGCTCACCAGAACACGCTTGAGCACACTTCAGCGACAGCAGTTCCACACCCCCCGGACGGCCGCTCGCCGGATGCGCGGCCGGAGGGTTCGGGGTCCACTCGGGCCATGAGCACCGAACCGCCCCCCGGATCCGGCGGACAGCCGCCGGAGGACGATCCGTTCAAGAAGCAGCCCCCGCCCGGTGAGGGGGCCGGCTCACCGTACGACTCGCCCCCGGGCGGCCAGGAACCCCCGCCGTACGGTGGTGACCAGCCACCTCCCTACGGCGGTGGCCAGCCACCCCCGTACGGCGGCGGCCCCTACGGCGGCGCCCCCGAGGATCCGCTCGCCGGCATGCCCCCGCTCGCCGACAGCGGCAAGCGCACGCTCGCCCGCATCATCGACATGATCCTCGTCGGCGTCGTCGTCTGGCTGCTCGCCTGGGGTTTCAACGTCGACGAGTACGGCGTGGGCGCCGGCGAGGTCGACACCGGCAGCTCCCTCGCGCAGTCCGCCATCGCCGCCGTGCTCTTCATGGCGTACGACACCTTCATGATCAGCAAGTGGGGGCAGACGCTGGGCAAGAAGTGGCTCGGCATGCGGGTGGCCAACCTCGACAACGGCGCCACGCCCTCGGTGCAGACCGCGCTGATCCGCTCCGCGGTGCTCTGGATTCCGTTCGCGTTCTGCTGTGCCTGCATCTGGACGGTGATCTGCGGCGGCTGGAGCTTCTTCGACAAGCCCTACAAGCAGGGCCTGCACGACAAGGCGGCCAAGACGGTGGTGGTCAGCGCGACGTGACGCCGGACGTCGGCTCCCGTACCGGCTCGGGTGCCGCCGGGACCGGAGCCGCCACGCGGGAGGCCGGGGCGGAGCGCCGAACGACGGTCGGTGTGCGCTTCGGCATGGGTACCGTCAGGGCGACCAGCAGCCCGAGGACGAGCGCCGCTACGGCGATGACCGCGATCCCCGCACCCGAACTCGTCTGTGACAGCAGCAGCATGGCGAGCGTCGAGGCGATGACGGTCAACGAACCGTAGGCGAGCTGTGCGGCAGTCGGACGAGGCATGGCAATCGAGTCCTAGAAAGTGGGGGTGGTCTCCCCCCGTGCCTCTAGGGCCTGTCCGGCGGATCATGCCGCGGACGCGGGGTCTGGCACGCCCATCTGCGGCGTTGTCGTCGGTTGCCGACGCTCCGCGTCGACGCCCTCCTCCGCCTTGCAGCTGGACGCACCAGACCCCGCTCACCTGCGCTGATCAGTCACCGTTGCTTCTCCGCGACCTGATCCGCCGGACAGGCCCTAGCTTGGGGGAGGGTGCGGACAGAATCTATTCGCGTGCATGCCCGAGTGGAACGAACCGTAAGCGTGAGATGACCAACAGTGCCGATGCATAAGGGGCGCACTGATTCATGCAGTCCGGCAAGTGGACGGTCCTGCGCGCCCGTTGAGCGAAGCACACTGTTCGGTAAGCGAAACGTCGTCTCCGCATAATGCAGTTGTCCTGCTCAAGTCAAGGTCTGTCTTTTCTCCTCAACCTCTAGTCAAATGTCGTCACTTGACTACACGCGTTGATCACGCGCGCGCGGAGCGCTCCGCAACCGGGCCCTCTCCTTCCGCGCGCCCGGACGCGGGGGAGGATCTCAAGTGACCAGCAGACCCTGGACGTTCAGAGCGACCGCGACCGCGGTCGCATTCGCGGCGGCGACCGCCATGTTCTCCACCTACGCGGTGGCGCAGGGCGATCCCGCCGACTCCGCCGCCGTAGAGCGGAGGGACCCGGCGACGCCCGAGGCGCACGACGAGCACGAGCACGACCTCGACGGCCCGCTCACCAAGACCGTCGAAGCCCAGCGCGAAGAGGCCCTGAACCAGGTCATATCCGGCCAGGCGAAGGTCAAGGAGCGCGAAGGCTCCAAAGTCGTCGAGCTCAAGAGCCGCAAGGGCGACAGCAAGTACGTGGAACTCGGCCGGGAGAAGACCGACAAGGTCTTCACCGTTCTGGTCGAGTTCGGCGACCAGATCGACAGCCGCTACGGCGGCACGCCCGGCCCGCTGCACAACCAGATCGCCGAGCCGGACCGCACCCAGGACAACAGCACGGCCTGGCAGGCGGACTACAACCAGGAGCACTTCCAGGACCTGTACTTCGGCGAGGGCACCGCCTCGATGAAGACCTACTACGAGAAGCAGTCCTCGGGCCGCTACTCCATCGAGGGCGAGGTCACGGACTGGGTCAAGGTCCCCTACAACGAGGCCCGTTACGGCTCCAACAAGTGCGACCCCGACAACTGTGCCTGGTACGCGGTGCAGGACGGCGTCAACGCGTGGGTCGACCAGCAGAAGGCAGCTGGTAAGACCGACGCGGAGATCAAGGCCAAGCTCGCCGAGTACGACCAGTGGGACCGCTACGACTTCGACGGCGACGGCGACTTCAACGAACGCGACGGCTACATCGACCACTTCCAGATCGTGCACGCCGGCGAGGACGAGTCCGCGGGCGGCGGCGCGCAGGGCGAGGACGCGATCTGGGCCCACCGCTGGTACGCGTTCGGCACCGACGCCGGCGCCACCGGCCCCGACGGCAACAGGCTCGGCGGCACGCAGATCGGCGACAGCGGCATCTGGGTCGGCGACTACACCATCCAGCCGGAGAACGGCGGACTCGGCGTCTTCGCCCACGAGTACGGCCACGACCTCGGTCTGCCGGACCACTACGACACCAACGGCGGCGAGAACTCCACCGGCTTCTGGACCCTGATGTCCTCCGGCTCCTGGCTCGGCACCGGCAAGGACACCATCGGCGACCTGCCCGGCGACATGACCGCCTGGGACAAGCTCCAGCTGGGCTGGCTCGACTACGACGTCGCCAAGGCGGCCACGAAGTCGACGCACAAGCTGGGCGTCGCCGAGTACAACACCAAGAACAAGCAGGCCCTGGTGGTCGAGCTGCCCGACAAGGCGGTCACCACCGAGGTCGTCACCCCCGCCGAGGGCGCCACCCAGTGGTGGAGCGGCAGCGGCGACAACCTCCGCAACACGCTGGCCCGTTCCGTCGACCTCACCGGCAAGTCGTCGGCCGCCCTCACCCTGGACGGCTGGTACGACATCGAGGCCGACTACGACTACCTCTACACCGAGGTCTCCACCGACGGCGGCGCCACCTGGACGCCGGTCGACGGCACGGTCGACGGTCAGCCGATCCCGCGCGACGGCAGCGACAAGCCGGCCCTGACCGGCACGGCCGACGGCTACAAGAAGCTGTCGTACTCCCTGGACGCCTACGCAGGGCAGAAGATCGACCTGCGCTTCCGCTACGCCACCGACGGCGGTGTGGCGCAGCTGGGCTTCGCGGCCGACCGGATCTCCGTCACCGCCGACGGCACCGCGCTGTTCACGGACAACGCCGAGAGCGCGGACGCGGCTTGGACGGCGAGCGGGTTCTCCCGCATCGGCGCGTCGTTCACCAAGGAGTACCCGCAGTACTACATCGCCGAGAACCGCCAGTACGTGTCGTACGACAAGACCCTGAAGGCCGGCCCGTACAACTTCGGCTTCGCCACCACCCGTCCGTCCTGGGTCGAGCACTTCCCGTACCAGAACGGCCTGTTGATCTGGAAGTGGGACACCTCCCAGACGGACAACAACACCAGCAAGCACCCGGGCGTCGGCCTGCTCCTGCCCGTCGACTCCCACCCGACCGCGCTGAAGTGGTCCGACGGCACGCTGATGCGCAACCGCATCCAGTCCTATGACTCGCCGTTCAGCCTGTACCGCACGGACGGCATCACGCTGCACAAGGCGGACGTCGCGACGCGGATCCCGTCGTCGAAGGGCGTGCCGGTCTTCAACGACCACACCAGCACCTACTACGACGAGAGCAACAAGCCCGGCGGCGTCAAGATCACTGACACCAACACCAAGATCAGGATCGTCAAGGAGGCCAAGAACGGCTCGACGATCTTGCTCGAAGTCGGTCCCGCGGTGAAGTAACCAGCATTTCCGCAGGTCAGAAGCGTATCGGCGGCAACCCCTGGCGGGTTGCCGCCGATCGTGTTTAGGTGCGTCCTGATGGCTCTCTTATTGACACCTGATCGAACGGGGATGTGACGGCATGGCCGCAGGAGGTTTCTGCAAGCTGCCGAACGGCACGGTGGTCGTGGCGCTGAACCTGCCCAGCCCCGCCGCCGACGACCCGGCCGGAGTGCGCGTCCTGGTGCACGCCCAGAACCGGGCCCGCGCCCTCACCCGGCTGCGCAACCTCGGCCTGCGCGCGGTCTACCTGCGCGGCAACACGGCCCCGCCGACGCCGGACGAGATCACCGCGGTCCTGCACCACCCCGACGGCCTGATATGGCGCACGGCCCCCGACAGGGGAGTCGGCCCCATGGAGCTGTGGCACCCGATCAGGGCCCTGCTCAGACAGCCGACGGCACAGGCGTAGGGCCTGTCCGCCGGACAGGCCCTAAGGCCCGCCCCTACTGAACGACCGGCTTCCCCGACAGCTCCACGCCCGCCTCCCGCAGCTCCTCCAGCGCCCGCTCGGTGCTCTCCTGGGCCACCCCGGCGGTGAGGTCCAGCAGCACATGCGTACGGAAACCCTCCCGTACGGCGTCCAGGGCGGTGGCCCGTACGCAGTGGTCGGTGGCGATGCCGACCACGTCCACCTCGTCGATCGACCGGGCCTTCAGCCAGTCGGCCAGGGACACGCCGTTCTCGTCGACCCCCTCGAACCCGCTGTACGCCGCCGAGTACGCCCCCTTGTCGAACACGGCGTCGATCGAGCCGGACGTGACGGCCGGGGCGAAGTTCGGATGGAAGCCGACCCCCTCCGTGCCCGCGACGCAGTGCGCGGGCCAGGAGTGGACGAAGTCGGGGTTGTCCGCGAAGTGGCCCCCGGGGGCGATGTGGTGGTCGCGGGTCGCCACGACATGGCGGTACCCGGCGGGGGCCTGCCCGATCAGCTCGGTGATCGCGGCGGCCACATCGGCACCTCCGGCCACCGGGAGGCTGCCCCCTTCGCAGAAATCGTTCTGCACGTCTACGACGATCAAGGCGCGGCGCATGGTCGGTGTCCTTCGGCTATGGGGCGGCTATGGGGTCTCTTCGGTCACGGTGCCGAGAGGTGCGGGCCCGGCCGGTGATGAACCTGAACCTCCGAGCCTAGAGACTTCGGGGACGGTGCGGGAGGGGGCACCACGGGGCGCGCACCCCTGCTCCCTGCCTAACCGGCGGAACCCTCGTGGACGTACTCCGTCGGAATGACGGGTTCCCCCTGCGACAGCTGCGTAGCCGAGAGCGGCAGAGCGGCGAGGGCGGCGATGTGCCGGTCGCGCGGGGCGTCGAGCGGCTCGCGGGCGACCACCTTGCCGGCCTTGACCAGCTCGACCAGGAGCTGCCGGTCGACGAGCCCGTCCGGTACCGGCCCGGTACCGACCACCTCCGCCTCCGCGACGCCCTGCTCGTCCCGCCGGCGCGCGGCCCACTTGCGGCCGCCGATGGAGGTCTTGCCGCCGGTGGCCTTCTTCGCCACCGGCACCAGTGGCGCCTTCGGGTCGGCGGACTCGGTGCGGGCGACCAGCTTGTACACCATGGAGCAGGTGGGGTGCCCGGAGCCGGTGACCAGCCGCGTACCGACGCCGTACGCGTCCACGGGCGCCGCGGCGAGCGACGCGATGGCGTACTCATCGAGATCCGAGGTCACGATGATCTTCGTGTTCGTGGCCCCCAGCTCGTCCAGCTGCTGCCGCACCCGGTGCGCGACCAGCAGCAGGTCGCCGGAGTCGATCCGGACGGCGCCCAGCTCGGGACCGGCGATCTCCACGGCCGTACGGACCGCCTCGGCGACGTCGTAGGTGTCCACCAGCAGGGTGGTCCCGCGGCCCATGGTGTTGACCTGGGCCTGGAAGGCGTCCCGCTCGCGGTCGTGCAGCAGGGTGAACGCGTGCGCGGACGTGCCGACCGTGGGGATGCCGTAGCGGAAGCCGGCCGCCAGGTCGGAGGTGGAGGCGAAACCGCCGACGTACGCGGCACGCGCGGCGGCGACGGCGGCCAGCTCGTGGGTACGACGGGCGCCCATCTCGATCAGCGGGCGCTCCCCTGCCGCCGACGCCATGCGCGAGGCGGCCGCGGCTATCGCGGAGTCGTGGTTGAGGACGGAGAGGATCACCGTCTCCAGCAGCACGCACTCGGCGAACGACCCCTCGACCCGCATGACCGGCGAGCCCGGGAAGTACACCTCGCCCTCGGGGTAGCCCCATATGTCGCCGCTGAAACGGTAGTTCGCGAGCCAGTCCAGGGTCTCCTCGCCGACGATCCCGCGCTCGCGCAGGAAACCGAGGACGCCCGCGTCGAAGCGGAAGTTCTCGACGGCATCCAGGACACGGCCGGTGCCCGCCACCACGCCGTAGCGGCGCCCTTCCGGCAGCCGCCGGGTGAAGACCTCGAAGACGCTGCGCCGCTCGGCGGTGCCCGCCTTCAGAGCGGCCTGGAGCATCGTCAGCTCGTACTGGTCCGTGAAGAGCGCCGTAGACGGAACTTCCACCGGCAGCCCAATGTCCGCTGTGCTCATGGCAACCGATGGTACCCCCATTTCGTCAGTGTGACGATTTAGCGGGCGCATGGCAGCATGGGACATGTGACGTCAGCCGCTCCCATCGAGATCGAACGCACCGAGTCGGCGGAGGAGGTCTCTGCCGTACCAGAGCCCGACGTCCCCTGGGTCACGATCGTCCACAACGACCCGGTCAACCTCATGAGCTATGTGACGTACGTCTTCCAGTCGTACTTCGGCTACTCCAAGGACAAGGCCACCAAGCTCATGCTCGACGTCCACCACAAGGGCCGGGCGGTCGTCTCCAGCGGTACACGCGAGGAGATGGAACGCGACGTGCAGGCCATGCACGGCTACGGTCTGTGGGCCACCCTCCAGCAGGACCGGAAGTAGCGATCGCCGCCATGCCAGGAACCTTCGAACCGCTCCCCGGCGGCGGCGCGGCCGTCGCCCTCGACGACGTCGAGATCTCCATCATCCGGTCGCTGGCCGTCCAGCTCCTGGAACTCATCGGTCCCGGCCCCGGCGAGGACGCCTCCGCCGACCCGCTCGCCGAGCTGTTCGCCGAGGGGCCCAGCGAACCGCCCTCCGACCCGGTGCTCCGGCGACTGTTCCCGGACGCCTACCGCGACCCCGAGGGGACGCCGGGGCCCGAGGCGGCCGAGGAGGAGAAGGCGCACTCCGCCGAGTTCCGCCGCTACACCGAGAACGACCTGCGCGCCGGCAAGCGCGAGAACGCCCTCGCCGTGATCCGCTCACTGGACACGCTGACGTCCGCAGGGGACGGCGGGGCGGTTCTGGAGCTGACGGTGGAGCAGTCCCAGCAGTGGCTCGGCGCCCTCAACGACCTGCGCCTGGCCATCGGTTCCCGGCTGGAGATCACCGACGAGGACGACACCGACCTCCTCTACCGGCTGCCGGACGAGGACCCGCGCAAGCCGATGGTGATGGCGTATCTGTGGCTGGGCGGGCTTCAGGAGACGTTGATCGGCACACTTATGCCGTAAATGTGCGGATCTTGCGTTCGCTCAGTGGACGCTCAAATCCGGATAACAATCCCGTCACCGCGCCTGCTCCGTATGTGCGCTTAAGGTGCGGTCTGTCCACTTCTTCCTGTGTGATGCGCCACAGGGTCGCCAGGTGATCAGAGTTGCGGCCGTGATAAATCTTCACGACCGCCCGGCGAACACCACCCTTAATGTCCGCCGGGTGCGCCACCAGCCGGCGATCGCCGGCCAGGCACGAGCGGCCCGGGGAAAGGTCGCTCAGCTCCATCAATCCGGGGGGATCGAAACCCGATCCGAGGTCGACGAGAGGCCGGGGGTCGGCATGGAGAAAGGCGCACTACACATGACCTCTGCGAAGGTCACCGAAGCCCCTGAAGAGGGGTACGAGCGGGGACTCGGCAGCCGTCAGGTCCAGATGATCGCGATCGGCGGCGCCATCGGCGTCGGCCTGTTCCTGGGTGCCGGCGCGAACATCGCCAAGGCCGGTCCCAGCCTCATCCTGATGTACGCCCTCGCCGGCGTCATCGTCTTCTTCATCATGCGGGCGCTCGGTGAGCTCCTGCTCTACCGCCCTGTCTCGGGCTCCTTCGCGGAGTACTCCCGCGAGTTCCTCGGCCCGTTCTTCGGCTACTTCACCGGCTGGACGTACTGGCTGATGTGGGTGGTCACCGGCATGGCGGAACTCACCGCCGCCGCGATCTACGTCAACTACTGGTTCCCGTCCATCCCGCAGTGGGTCACGGCGCTGGTGTTCCTGGTGATCCTGTTCGGGGTCAACCTGATCTCCGTGAAGCTCTTCGGCGAGCTGGAGTTCTGGTTCTCGATGGTCAAGGTCACCGCCCTGATCGGCATGATCGTGATCGGCCTGGGCGTGCTCACCTTCGGCTTCAGCAGCGCCGGTGACACGGCGGCCGTCTCCAACCTCTGGGCCTTCGACGGCTTCTTCCCCAAGGGCATCGGCTCGTCCCTGATGACCCTCCAGGGCGTCATGTTCGCCTACCTCGCCGTCGAGCTGGTCGGTGTCACGGCCGGCGAATCCGAGAACCCCGAGAAGACCCTCCCCAAGGCGATCAACACCCTGCCGTGGCGCATCGCCCTGTTCTACGTCGGTGCCCTCACCGTCATCCTGTGTGTCGTGAAGTGGACGGAGTTCGCGCCGGGCGTCAGCCCGTTCGTCGAGGCCTTCGCGCAGATCGGCATCCCGGCGGGCGCGGCCATCGTCAACTTCGTCGTGCTCACCGCGGCGCTGTCGTCCTGCAACTCCGGCATGTACTCGACGGGCCGCATGCTGCGGAACCTGGCCGAGAGCGGCGAGGCCCCCAAGGCCTTCACCAAGCTGTCGTCGACCAAGACGCCCGCCCTCGGCATCTTCGTCTCGGTGCTCTTCATGGGCATCGGCGTGGTCCTGAACTACGTCGTCCCTGAGAAGGCCTTCGGCTACGTCACCTCCATCGCCACCGCGGCCGGCATCTGGACCTGGCTGATGATCCTGATCAGCCACGTCCTGTACCGCCGCGCGGTGGTCGCGGGCCGGCTGCCCGCCTCGTCCTTCCCGGCGCCGGGCGGCGCGGTGTGCTCCTACATCGCCATCGCGTTCCTGCTCTTCGTGACCGGCATCATCGCCTACGACGCCGACGCCCGCGTCTGCCTCTACGTGATGGCCGGCTGGGCCGCCGCCCTGGCCATCGGCTGGGCGGTCCTCAAGGCCCGCAACCCGGAGGTCGCCGAGCGCCGCACGCCGGAGTTCGAAAAGGTCGGCTGACGACCACCGGACGGTTCCTAGCGGCAGGGAGTGCTCGTGGCACTCCCTGCCGCTGCCGCTCAGGACGTCCGGCATGTGGGCCGCCCCGTACCACCCCTCGGTACGGGGCGGCCCTTCTGCTTATCCTGGCCAGCATGCTGACCCTCACCCAGGCCCTCTTCGACCAGATCGTCGCCCACGCGCGCGAGGACCACCCCGACGAGGCGTGCGGCGTGGTCGCGGGCCCGGTGGGCTCGGGCCGCCCGGAGCGCTTCATCCCGATGCTGAACGCGGCCCGCTCGCCCACGTTCTACGAGTTCGACTCCGGCGACCTCCTCAAGCTCTACCGCGAGATGGACGACCGCGACGAGGAGCCGGTGATCATCTACCACTCCCACACGGCCACCGAGGCCTACCCCTCCCGCACCGACATCTCCTACGCCAACGAGCCCGGCGCGCACTACGTCCTGGTCTCCACCGCGGACACCGACGGAGCCGGAGAGTTCCAGTTCCGGTCGTTCCGGATCATCGACGGCGAGGTGACGGAGGAGGAGGTCAAGGTGGTGGAGGCCTACTGATCCCGGGATTCGGTCAGAATTCATCCACTATCCGAGATCACATTCCAGGACCCGGACCGGGAATCGATACGATGAGCCCATGGTTTTCCACGACGTGAGCGAAAAGACGGCGGAGCCCTTTTGGGCGTTGCTGCTCGTGGCGCGGCTGCACGTCGACCTGTGCAGGCTCGCCAGCGCCATCTGTTGACGCTGCCCTGCCGCCGTACGGCCGTGAGCCGGTGGAGGTACCTCCCGCGCGAGCGAAGCCGAGCGTGGGGGAGCCTCACACGCACGACCTGCTGTAGCTGCGCTGCCGCGCGCCCACCGACCTGACCACTCCCGACAGGAGCCCTGAGCCATGGCCATCGAGGTCCGCATCCCCACCATCCTCCGCCAGTACACCGACGGTCAGAAGGCCGTCGAAGGCAGTGGGGACACCCTCGCCGAGCTGTTCGCCGACCTCGACGCCCGGCACACGGGAATCCAGGCCCGCATCGTGGACGGCGACCAGCTGCGCCGCTTCGTCAACGTCTACCTGAACGACGAGGATGTCCGCTTCCTCGACGGCATCAACACCAAGCTGTCCGACGGCGACAGCGTCACGATCCTGCCGGCCGTGGCCGGCGGCATGGCCTGAGGTCTCTGACCACCGATGCGTTACGACTCCCCGCTGGCCGCGGTGGGCAACACCCCGTTGGTGCGCCTGCCGCGGCTCTCGCCGTCCGCCGACGTCCGGATCTGGGCCAAGCTGGAGGACCGCAACCCCACCGGCTCGGTCAAGGACCGCCCCGCCCTGCACATGATCGAGCAGGCGGAGAAGGACGGCCGGCTGACCCCGGGCTGCACCATCCTGGAGCCCACCTCCGGCAACACCGGCATTTCCCTCGCCATGGCGGCCAAGCTCAAGGGCTACCGCATGGTGTGCGTGATGCCCGAGAACACCTCGCAGGAACGCCGGGACCTGCTCGGCATGTGGGGCGCCGAGATCATCTCCTCCCCGGCCGCGGGCGGCTCCAACACCGCCGTACGCGTCGCCAAGGAGCTGTCCGCCGAGCACCCCGACTGGGTGATGCTCTACCAGTACGGCAACCCGGACAACGCCGGCGCCCACTACGCCACCACCGGCCCCGAGATCCTCGCCGACCTCCCCTCCATCACCCACTTCGTGGCCGGACTGGGGACGACGGGCACGCTGATGGGCGTCGGCCGCTATCTGCGTGAGCACAAGCCGGACGTGAAGATCGTCGCCGCGGAGCCCCGCTACGACGACCTGGTGTACGGCCTGCGCAACCTCGACGAGGGCTTCGTCCCCGAGCTGTACGACGCCTCCGTCCTCACCACCCGCTTCTCGGTCGGCTCCGCCGACGCGGTCACCCGCACCCGGGAACTCCTCCAGCAGGAGGGCATCTTCGCGGGCGTCTCCACCGGCGCCGCCCTGCACGCGGCGATCGGCGTCGGCAAGAAGGCGATCAAGGCCGGCGAGAGCGCCGACATCGTGTTCATCGTGGCCGACGGCGGCTGGAAGTACCTCTCCACCGGCGTCTACACCGCGGCCACGACAGAGGAGGCCATCGAGAGGCTGCAGGGCCAGCTCTGGGCCTGACCCCCTATGTTGCGAGGTGACGGACCTGGTCCCACAGGACCGGGTCCACCACCCCCACCCGCCGCCGGAAGTCCCACACCGCGACCTCCCGCAGCTCGTCCGTCTCCAGGAAACTCGCCCGGCCCTGGGTGTCCCCGACCGAGCCCGGCGGCAGCGGTATCACCCCGGCCCGCTCGTCGTGGAACCTGCTGGTGATCTTCGCGACCGTCGCCCGCCGCCCGTGCACCGCCAGCACCAGACACGGCCGGTCCTTCGTGCCGGGGCCGTCCTCGTAGGGCACGTTCGCCCACCAGATCTCCGCGGCCCGCGGCCGCTGCGCCGCCCGCGACCGCTCCGCCCGCCCCGGCGGCCGTGTGCGCCGGCCCTCGGGACGCCGCCGCCCCCAGCCGTCGACGAGTGCGGCAACGATCGCGAGCAGTATCACCGCCGCGAGTGCCAACCACCAGGACGTGTCCATACGATGACGTTACCGGCGCACGCATCAGGCCGCGCGCCCTGTTCCACACCCCATGCGCCCCACGTCCAGCCGAACCGGTGACAGCACAGGTGAGTTCGCCCACAACGGCCCTTGGTGGAGGAGCGACCAACGGTTTTGCGCCTTACGCTCGACGGACCGCACGACCCCCGTTTTCTCCACATCCGCCAGCGGAGGTTTCTGCTTCATGAAGCTCACCGTCGTCGGCTGCTCGGGGTCGTTCCCGTCCGCGGAATCGGCCTGCTCGAGCTACCTCGTCGAGGCCGACGGCTTCCGGCTGCTCCTCGACATGGGCAACGGCGCCCTGGGCGAGCTGCAGCGCCACTGCGGTCTCTACGACCTCGACGCGATCTTCCTCAGCCATCTGCACGCCGACCACTGCATCGACATGTGCGCCTACTTCGTGGCGCGCTACTACCGGCACGACGGCGGCCGCTGCGCCCCCCTCCCGGTCTACGGCCCCGAGGGCACCGAACACCGCCTGACCACCGCGTACGCCGACACCCCCTCGGCCTCCTCGATGAGCGAGGTCTTCGACTTCCACACGGTCAAGCCGTCCACCTTCGAGATCGGCCCCTTCACCGTCCACACCGAGCGGGTGGCCCACCCCGTCGAGGCCTACGGCATCCGCATCGAGCACGGCGGACGGACCCTGACGTACTCCGGCGACACGGGCGTCAGCACGGCACTGGACGAACTCGCCCGGGACGTCGACCTGTTCCTCTGCGAGGCCGCCTTCACCCACGGCAAGGAAAAGATCCCCGACCTGCACCTCAACGGCCGCGAGGCGGGCGAGACGGCCGCCCGGGCAGGTGCCCGCCGGCTGCTCCTCACCCACATCCCCCCGTGGACCGACCCGCAGATCAACCTGGCCGACGCCCGCGCGGTCTACGACGGGCCGGCGGAGCTGGCGGTGCCCAGGAGGTCGTACGAGATCTGAGCCCGCACGAGCCCGAACGCACCGACCCGGGCCCGCACGCACACGCGAAGGCTCCCGGAACGCCGCGTTCCGGGAGCCTTCGCGTGTGCTGGGGAGGTTGTGGAAGCGGCTACTTGGCCTCCGCCTTCTGCAGTTCCGCCAGTTCCTCGTCGGACTCGCGGCCCGGCGTCGGCAGGTTGAACTTGGTGATCGCGAAGCGGAAGACGACGTAGTAGACCGCCGCGAAGCACAGGCCGACCAGAGCCAGGCCCCACGGGTTGGTCGCGATGCCCAGGTTCAGGAAGAAGTCGACCGCGCCGGCCGAGAAGCCGAAGCCGTCCTTCATGCCGAGCGCCCAGGTCAGCGCCATCGACACACCCGTGAGGACCGCGTGGATCGCGTACAGGACCGGCGCGATGAACATGAACGTGAACTCGATCGGCTCGGTGACGCCCGTGACGAACGACGTGAGCGCGAGGGACAGCATCATGCCGCCGACGACCTTGCGGCGCTCCGGGCGGGCGCAGTGCACGATCGCCAGGCAGGCGGCCGGCAGCGCGAACATCATGATCGGGAAGAAGCCGGTCATGAACTGGCCCGCCGTCGGGTCACCGGCCAGGAAGCGGGCGATGTCACCGCTCTTGCCCTCGTAGTCGCCCGCCTGGAACCACGGGAACGAGTTCAGCAGGTGGTGCATGCCGATCGGGATCAGCGCACGGTTGGCGACGCCGAAGATGCCGGCCCCCGCGGCGCCCGAACCGACCAGCCACTCACCGAAGTTGTGCAGACCTGTGCCGAGGACCGGCCAGATGTAGCCGAAGACGATGCCGATGACCAGGCCCGCGAACGCCGCCAGGATCGGCACGAGACGACGGCCGCCGAAGAAGCCCGCCCAGTCCGGCAGCTTGGTGCGGTAGAAGCGCTGGTAGAGCAGGGCCACGACGATGCCCATCACCACACCGCCGAGGACCTTGGCGTCCACCGGCGCGTCGACCATCACGACCTTGCCGTCGACGACCTCCGCGACCTGCGGCAGGTTCTTGTCGGTGAACGTGGCGAGGACGTTCTTGAAAACCAGGTAGCCGACGACGGCCGCGAGCGCGGTCGAGCCGTCCGACTTCTTGGCGAAGCCGATCGCGATGCCCACGGCGAACAGCAGCGCCATGTTGTCGAGGATCGCGTTGCCACCGGCCGCCATAAAACCGGCGATCTTGGTGATGAACGCCGGGAACGACTCGCGCCCCAGCATGTCGGTGTTGCCGAGGCGGACCAGGAGAGCGGCCGCGGGCAGAACCGCCACCGGCAGCATCAGGCTGCGGCCGATGCGCTGCATGACAGCCATCACGCCGGAGCCCTTCCTCTTGTCGGCCGCGGGAGCGGCGCTGGCCGTGGTCACAACTTCCTCCAGTGGGCATGGCGCCGCCCAGGGACAATGAGAAGGGGACGGCGGCGTCCGGCGATGCCACGCGGCAGCACCGCAAGGGTCTACACCACTCAGTGGTGTAGACCTGTTGTAGCACGATGAAGGCGAGATAAGGAACCCGCGATTCCCGCGCCCGTTCGGTTGCTTACCCCTTCGTGACGTCCTCCACTTCCTCCTCCGCCTCCCGCCCCGGCGTCTTCAGATCGAACCTGGTGATCGCGAAGCGGAAGACGACGTAATAGACGGCGGCGAAACACAACCCGATCGGGATGATCGCCCAAGGTCTCGTCGCCAGATTCCAGTTGATGACGTAGTCGATCAGACCGGCCGAGAAGCTGAACCCGTCATGCACCCCGAGCCCCCACGTCACCGCCATCGACACACCCGTCAGCAGCGCGTGGACCGCATAGAGCGCCGGTGCGATGAAGAGGAACGAGTACTCGATCGGCTCGGTGATGCCCGTGACGAACGACGTCAGGGCGGTGGACAGCATCAGCCCGCCGACCTCCTTGCGGCGGCTCGGCCGCGCGCAGTGCGTCATCGCCAGCGCGGCGGCCGGCAGCGCGAACATCATGATCGGGAAGAACCCCGACGTGAACTGACCCGCGTCCGGGTCGCCGTTCAGGAACATGTTGATGTCGCCGTGCACCACCGTGCCGTCGGGCTTGGTGTACGTGCCGAACTGGAACCAGATGGGCACGTTCAGGAACTGGTGCAGGCCGATCACCAGCAGCGCGCGGTTGGCGACGCCGAAGACACCCGCGCCCCGGGCGCCCAGATCGCTCATCCAGTCGCTGAAGCTCTCCAGCGCGTCACCGATGGGCGGCCAGATCCACAGGCACAGCACCGCGAACGCGATCGCCACGAACGCCATGATGATCGGCACCAGCCGACGCCCGTTGAAGAAGCCGAGCCAGTCCACCAGCTTCGTACGGTGGAAACGCGCCCAGAAGAAAGCCGCCAGCAGCCCCATGACAATGCCGCCGAACACCCCCGGATTCGGGTAGGTGAACTCGGTCACCGTCCCGTCCGCCACCTGGCAGCCGGTGTCCACCGCCCGCGAACCCTCCGGACAGTCCTCCGGAAACTGGCGCAGCACATTGAAGTAGACGAGAAACCCGGCAACCGCCGCGAGCGCCGTCGACCCGTCCGCCTTCTTCGCCATGCCGATGGCCACACCCACACAGAACAGCAGCGGCAACCCCAGCGAACCGTCCAGGAGCGCACCGCCCGCGCCCGCCATCACCCTCGAGACATCGGTCCGGCCCAGCCCCTCGTCGCCGAACACATCCGGCTGCCCCAGCCGGTTCAGGATGCCCGCGGCCGGCAGCACCGCGATCGGGAGCTGAAGACTGCGGCCCATCTTCTGCAAGCCCTGGAACAGGCTGTTCCAGCGCGCACGGGCGGGACTGGCAGCGCTGTCGGCACTCATCGGGCTCCTCCCGGAAGGGCCGGGTTTGGCGACCACCCCCCAGCTGGTGTAGACCAGTTGGCGGAAGGTTCCGCTGTCGTGACGCCATCATTCGGTACGCACGCCATGACCGCTCGCGAAGCTGGGCCGACTGTGGATTACTGCGACATAGCGCTTCGGACCAGGCCGGATCAGGGAGAAACACATGGCCAGCAAGGCTGAGAAGATCGTTGCCGGGCTCGGCGGCATCGACAACATCGAAGAGGTCGAGGGCTGCATCACACGGCTGCGCGTCGAGGTGGCCGACGCCTCGCTGGTCGACGACGCCGCGCTCAAGGGCGCCGGCGCCCACGGCGTCGTCAAGATGGGCACCGCCATCCAGGTCGTCATCGGCACCGACGCCGACCCCGTCGCCGCGGACATCGAAGACATGATGTGAGCACCCGCTCACCCTCAGGGGCCCCTTTCCACACCGGAAGGGGCCCCTCGGCCGTAGCGAGCTAGGCTCACCTCATGTCTCGAATCGACGGCCGCACCCCCGAACAACTCCGCCCGATCACCATCGAACGCGGCTGGAGCAAGCACGCCGAAGGCTCCGTCCTCGTCTCCTTCGGCGACACCAAGGTCTTCTGCACCGCCTCCGTCACCGAAGGCGTCCCGCGCTGGCGCAAGGGCAGCGGCGAAGGCTGGGTCACCGCCGAATACGCCATGCTGCCCCGCTCCACCAACACCCGCGGCGACCGCGAATCCGTCAAGGGCAAGATCGGCGGCCGTACACACGAGATCTCCCGCCTCATCGGCCGCTCCCTGCGCGCCGTCATCGACTACAAGGCCCTCGGCGAGAACACCATCGTCCTCGACTGCGACGTACTCCAGGCCGACGGCGGCACCCGCACCGCCGCCATCACCGGCGCCTACGTCGCCCTCGCCGACGCCGTGTCCTGGGCGCAGAAGAAGAAGCTCGTCAAGCCCGGCCGCAACCCGCTCACCGGCACCGTCTCCGCCGTCTCCGTCGGCATCGTCGGCGGCATCCCGCTGCTCGACCTCTGCTATGAGGAAGACGTCCGCGCCGAGACCGACATGAACGTCGTCTGCACCGGAGACGGACGCTTCGTCGAAGTCCAGGGCACCGCCGAAGCCGAACCCTTCGCCCGCGACGAACTGGGCGCCCTGCTCGACCTCGCCGTCGCCGGCTGCACCGAACTGGCAGCACTGCAGCGTGCCGCGCTCGAAACCCCCGTCGAAAAGTAAAGGGCGGACCAAGACACGTGGTCGGAGCGGGCAACCGCGCCGACCACCACCGCGTCTGAAGAGATACGGGCGCACGGCTCATCCCTGTGCGCCCGGCCAACTGACCGGGCCCGTCGGGCCCAACCAAGGGAGGGACCGTTCCATGGCCGCGAGCCGCCGCCGACGCCGTACCGCCGTCGCCGCCACCCTGGCGGCGGTGGCGCTGACCGCCGGACTGACCACCGGCTGCGACGCCGTGAACAAGGCGCTCGATTGCGTCAACACCGCCGATGCGATCGCCGACAGCGTCACCGACCTCCAGCAGGCCGTGGACAACGCGGCGAACGACCCGACCCAGCTCGACGAATCCCTCGACTCCATCGAGCAGAACCTCGGCGAGATCGGCGACAAGACCGACAACGCCGACGTCAACAAGGCGGTCGACGACCTCGAGAAGGCTGTCACCAACGTCCGCACCGCCATCGAGAACGGCGACGAGACCCCCGACATCAGCCCGGTCACGGACGCGGCCGGCGAACTGACCAAGGTCTGCACGCCGTAACGGGCGCGGCGGGGGAGCCGGGATACTGGACGGCATGACCCGCCTGATCCTCGCCACCCGCAACGCCGGAAAGATCACCGAGCTGAAGGCGATCCTCGCCGACGCAGGTCTCCCACACGACCTCGTCGGCGCGGACGCCTACCCCGACATCCCCGACGTCAAGGAAACAGGCGTCACCTTCGCCGAAAACGCCCTCCTCAAGGCCCACGCCCTGGCCCAGGCCACCGGCCTCCCCGCCGTCGCCGACGACTCCGGCCTCTGCGTCGACGTCCTCAACGGCGCGCCGGGCATCTTCTCGGCCCGCTGGGCGGGCAAGCATGGCGACGACAAGGCCAACCTGGAGCTGCTGCTGGCCCAGCTCGCGGACATCGCCGACGAGCATCGGGGGGCCCACTTTGCGTGCGCGGCGGCGCTGGCGTTGCCGGACGGGCGGGAGCGGGTGGTTGAGGGCCAGCTGAGGGGCGTACTGCGGCATGCGCCCGCGGGCACCGGCGGCTTCGGCTACGACCCGATCCTCCAGCCGGAGGGCGAGACGCGGACGTGCGCGGAGCTGTCCCCCGAGGAGAAGAACGCGATCAGCCATCGGGGGAAGGCGTTCCGGGCGTTGGTGCCGGTGGTTCGGGAGTTGTTGGGCTGAGGAACGGAGGAGGGGCCGTCCGGCTGGACGGCCCCTCTTTTGGCGTGCGGCCGGTGGGATTCGAACCCACACGGGCTTTCGCCCAAGGGCACCTAAAACCCTCGCGTGCTACCTGATTTCGCCACGGCCGCGTTGCCGCCATGCTACCGGTCGTGTGGCGCTTGACTACGTCGGCCTCGGCCACCGCCTCGACACCAGGTGTTGGTGATCGCGTGGCAGTTCGGGCACAGCAACCGGAGGTTCTCCCGCCGGTCGTCGCTCCAGTGCCCGTTTATGTGATCGACCTCCAACGTCATCGGCTTGCCGAGCCACTCGGGACCGACGCCGCACTGGGCGCACTCCTCGGGTACGCCGATTTCGCAGAGAGCGCGACGTCGCAGGTAGGTCTTTGTCCGGCGCTTGCCGTCGTGCTGGACCAGAATCTCCTCTGGTCGCTTGGCAGGGACGAAGCCCGACTTACCCCGCTGATGCGCCTGTCCCAGGAAGTGCGCCGTCGACAGGCGTTCTTCAGCGATCCACTGACGCAACAGCGCGCGCTGTGTGCCGCTGTCCGGACGTCTCAGACGGCGCAGCGTACCTGCGATGGAGACCGACTCGGCGACCGCCGCACGCAGTTCCTCGGGCGTAGGCCGGGGGACTCTGCCCGGGCGGCTGAAGTGTGAGATGTCGATGCCGAAGTGAGCGAAGCGCTTCACCAGGTAGCGGTCGAGCTTCGCGTAGGGACGCGTCCCGAAGAAGGCGATGACTTCTTCGAGGCTGGAGCACTGCGTGGCCGCTTGTGTCAGCTGTTCGCGGGTGTACTGAACGCCACTGCTCATGCGGTGCCGCCCCTGGTCCGCCCTTTGCCGCGCCCTCGGTAATTGTCGGTCGTGGAATGGCAGTTGGGGCAGAGGAAGCGAAGGTTCGTGATGCGGTTGTCCCACCAGCTCCCGTCGACATGGTCGACCTCGAGCGACAATGGTTGCCCCAGCCATACCGCCTCGTTTCCGCAGAGGGCGCACCGTTCCGGCACCCCCATGGACGTCATCGCCCACTTGAGGCGGTCACTCGGGATGCGCCGGGCGTGCGCAGTTGGCTGCTCGACGAGCAGGCCCTCCGGCGTTCGTGGCCGCCAGGGTTTGCCGCGCCGGGTCGGCATCTGGAAGTGCGAGGTGTCGATGCCGTACGCCTTGATCCGGCGGCTGATGTGGGTGTGGTGCCCACCGACGACCTCGAGCCCGAGGTAGCGCAGTACCTCGCACATGTTGGTGGAGGCCGCTACCGCACCCTCAAGGATCTCCCTCGCCCACTTCACGCCCTCCCGCTCGAAGTGCGAGACATCCACCCCCAGCTTCTTCATTCGCTCAAGGACGTACCGCCGCGTAGAACTCCCCGGATCCACCCCCAACCTCCCCAACGCCTCCGACAACGTCCGCGCCCCCCGAGCCGCCTCCTCCAGCCGCTCCTTGGTGTACGCACTGGCCCCCATCGAGCCCCCTCCGTTCCGACCGCACGTTCGTGGTCCACACGGAGTAACGAACCGCTTATCGGACAGTCACGCCCGACATGCAAAGCGGCCCGTGCCGGGTCACCCCGGTACGGGCCGCTCGCGTCGGGCGGAGCCTGCGCTCAGATGCCCAGGTCCTTGATGATCTTGGCCACGTGCCCCGTCGCCCGCACGTTGTACAGCGCCCGCTCGACCTTGCCCTCCTCGTCGACGACGATCGTGGAGCGGATGACGCCCATGTACGTCTTGCCGTAGTTCTTCTTCTCGCCGTAGGCGCCGTAGGCCTCGATGACGGTCTTGTCCGGGTCGCCGGCCAGGGTGACCTTCAGGGATTCCTTCTCGCGGAACTTCGCCAGCTTCTCGGGCTTGTCCGGCGAGATGCCGATGACGTCGTAGCCGGCGGTGGCCAGGACGTCGAGGTTGTCGGTGAAGTCGCAGGCCTGCTTCGTGCAGCCGGGGGTCAGGGCGGCCGGGTAGAAGTAGACGATGACCTTGCGGCCCTTGTGGTCCGACAGGGAGACCTCGTTGCCGTCGGCGTCGGGGAGGGTGAAGGCGGGGGCCACGTCCCCGGGCTGGAGTCGCTCACTCATCGGGCTAGCGTAACCGGGGGTCCTGACGGTGCGGTCGCCCGAAGAACTGACAGACTGTCCGGAACAAGCATCAGCTGACTTCGGAGGCCGTACGGTGGCGGACACGTCGGACACCAGAACCCCGGCGCAGATCGAGGCGGACATCAGGCGCCGCCGCGAAGTGCTGGCCGAGACGCTCGACGAGATCGGGGTGCGGGTGCATCCGAAGACGATCGTCGGGGACGCCAAGGCCAAGGTCGTGTCGAATGTCGATCACACCCTCGGGCGGGCATACGTGCAGGTCAATCGGGTGGTGAGTGATGTGAAGGGGCAGTTCGTCGATGAGGAGGGCGCGCCTCGGATGAAGCGTGTGCTGCCTGTCGCGCTCGTGGCCGTCGGGGTCGTGGGGCTGCTCGTGCTGGGTACCCGGCGGCGGAACCGCTGACCCTCCTGCGGACGAACGCTTCGATGGCGGGTAGGTTCAAAGGCGTGAGCTCCAACAGAAACGACCACAGCACCCATCCCGACAAACTGCCCATCCGGATGCTGCACGACCGTGTGCTCGTGCGGCAGGACACCAGCGAGGGCGAGCGGCGTTCCGGTGGCGGCATCCTGATTCCCGCCACGGCGGCCGTGGGCCGTCGGCTGGCGTGGGCGGAGGTTGTCGCGGTGGGGCAGAACGTACGGACCGTCGAGCCGGGTGACCGGGTGCTGTACGACCCGGAGGACCGCGCCGAGGTGGAGGTGCGGGGTATCGCGTATGTGCTGATGCGCGAGCGGGACCTGCATGCCGTGGCGGCGGACCGGTTCGAGGGGTCGGAGGATTCGACCGGGCTGTACCTGTAGATCAGGGCTGTGCCTGTAGATCAGGGACGAGAAGGGGCTGGTGACCATCGTCACCGGCCCTTTTTGTCGCCCTCCTTGCTACATTCGTAGGAGCCCGACGAGACGCGCCGTACCGGGACGAAGGCAAAGACGACGCACCCCCGTCCGTCCTGTCTGTCTCTCGGAGGTGCCTGTCATGGCCTGGGTTCTGCTGATCGTCGCCGGCGTGCTCGAAGTCGGCTGGTCGGTCGGGATGAAGTACACCGACGGTTTCACGCGGCTCGTTCCGAGCCTGTTCACCGGTGCCGGCATCGTCGCCAGCATGCTGCTGCTGTCGTACGCGGCGAGGTCCCTGCCCATCGGTACGGCCTATGGCGTCTGGGTGGGGATCGGGGCCGCCGGGTCGGCGGTGGTCGGCATGGTGGTGCTGGGGGAGCCGGCGACCGCCGCCCGGATCTTCTTCGTCTGTCTGTTGCTGGTGGCCGTGGTGGGGCTGAAGGCGACCTCGGGGCACTGAGCCGTGCGGTTCACAGTCTGAGCGTGTACTGCGGAGCCGAGTTCGTGGTGCCCGTGGTCGTTCCGCCGCCGGTGGTGCCTCCGGTGCCGCCTCCGGTGGTGCCGCCGCTTGTGGTCGGGTCACCGCCGGTTGTGGTCCCGCCGCCTGTGGTGGTCCCGCCGTCGGTTGTCGTGCCCCCGTCCGTGGGTGTGCCGCCCGTCGTGGTGCCGCCGGTCGTCCCGTCCGTGGGGGTGCCGCCGGTCGTCGTGCCGCCGTCGCCGGTGGTGCCGCCGTCGGTGGTCGTGTCGCCCGGCGTCTCGTCCGGGCTCTCCTGGTCGGCGTCGTCGCTCGGTGTGGCGCCGTCGGTGGGGGCGTTGGTGCCGGGGTTCTGGGAGGGCGGGATCTCGGGCAGGTCCCATTCCTCGGCGCCGTCCTGGAGCTGGAGGTTGAAGTCGGTGGGCGGGGTGCCTTCGAGGGCGTCCTTGGTGAACTGGGCCCAGATGTCGGCGGGTGCGCCGCCGCCGTTGACGCGGTCCAGGCCCATGGCGCCGTAGAGCGGCATGTGGTCGGCCGTGACGGGGTCCTGGCCCATGACGGCGACGACGGTGGCGAGGTCGGGGGTGTAGCCGGCGAACCAGGCGGCGGTGTCCTCCTCGGCGGTGCCGGTCTTGCCCGCGGCGGGGCGGCCGGCGGCCTGGGCGGCGGTGGCGGTGCCGTTCTCGACGACGCTCTGCAGGACCGATGTCGTGGTGTCGGCGGCTTCGCGGCTGACGGCCTGGTGGGTCTGTCGTGCGGGCAGTTCGATCACCTCGGTGCCGTCCTTGGTGATCTTCTCGATCATGGTGTACGTGCCGTGCTCGCCGTGGTTGGCGAGGGTGGCGTAGGCCTCGGCCATGTCGAGGACGCTGGCGGTGGCCACGCCGAGGGCGATCGACGGGTACGGGTCCATGTCCGGGGTGGCGGTCGGCAGGCCGAGGTCGATCGCGGTCTGTTCGACCTTGTCGGGGCCGACGTCGACGGCCATCTGTGCGTACACCGCGTTGACGGACTTGTCGGTGGCCTCGCGGACGGTGATGTCGCCGTACGACTTCTGGTCCTCGTTCTCGGGGGCGTAGGCGCTGTTCCAGCCCTGGACGGGGCGCTTGTTGGTGCCGTCGTAGTGGGTGTTGGGGGTGATCGGTGTGCCGCCCTGGGTGGTGGAGTCGTTCTCGACGGCCGAGGTGAACACGAACGGCTTGAAGGTGGAGCCGACCTGGAAGTCCCGGCGGGTGGCGCCGTTGGTGTACTGCTTGACGAAGTCGATGCCGCCGTACATGGCGACGACCTTGCCGGTCTTGGGGTCGACGGCGGCGCCGCCCGCGCGGACGTAGGTGTCGACCTTGCGGTTCTTCGGGTCGAGCTTGGACACCAGCTGGTCGTTCACGGCGTCGACGAAGGCGTCCTGCCGGGGCTTCTCGAGGGTGGTGGTGATGCGGTAGCCGCCTCTCTCGAGCTCGTCCGGGTCGACGATCTTGTTCTCGGCGAGGTACTGCTTGATCGCGTCGACGACGTAGCCGCGCTGCCCGGACATGCCGGTGGAGACGGTGGCTTCCTTCGGCATCGGGAACTTCAGGCCGGCCCGCTCGGAGCGGCTGAGCCGGCCTTCCTTGACCATGCCGTCGAGGACGTAGTTCCAACGGGCCTCGGCGGCGGGCTTGTTCTCCGGGTGGGCGACGACGTCGTACTCGCTGGGCGCGTTGAGCAGCGCGGCGAGGTAGGCGCCGCGGGCGGGGTCGAGGTCGGTGGCGTCCATGCCGTAGTAGGCGTGGGCGGCGGCCTGGATGCCGTAGGCGTTGCGGCCGAAGTAGCTGGTGTTGAGGTAGCCCTCCAGGATGTCGTCCTTGCTCTTCTCCTGATCGAGCTTGATCGAGATGAAGAACTCCTTCACCTTGCGGGTGACGGTCTGTTCCTGGGCGAGGTAGTAGTTCTTGACGTACTGCTGGGTGATCGTGGAGCCGGACTGCTTGCCCTTGCCGGTGGCGGTGTTCCAGGCCGCGCGGAGCATCGCCTTCGGGTCGATGGCGGACTCGCTGTAGAAGTCGCGGTCCTCGGCGGCCAGTACGGCGTGCTGGGCGTTCTTGGAGATCTGGGCGAGGGTGACGTTCTCCCGGTTGACCTCGCCGTCCCGGGCGAGTTGGGAGCCGTCCGCGTAGAGGTAGACGTTGCTCTGCTTGGTGGCGAGGGCGTTCGCCGGCGGGATCTTGACCAGTGAGTAGCCGAGGAAGAACAGGCCGATCACCAGCAGGACGCCGAGGACGAAGGTGCCGAGCACCATGCGCCAGGTGGGGATGATCCGGCGCCAGCCGGTGCGCTTGGGCCGCTTGGGCTTGCCGCCCCCCGTCGCGCCCTGGGTCGGCTGCTGCGGCTGCGGCTCGTGACTCATGTCGTGCACGGACTCCTGTTTTCCTCGTATTTTCCTCGTACGTTCCGGTACGAATTTCTCCTCGTACGATCCCGTACGCCCTCGTACGTCTTCTGCGCCCCCTGTTGAAGACTCTCGCACCAAGCGTTCCGTTCCCGGTTCCCGGCACGCGTCTTGCCCGGAAATTGCGTGGCCGCCGGGATCGGCCGCGTACTAGGCTCCTGCGCTTCGGTGCCGGACGCGGTCGGGATGGTGGTGGGTGTGGGCGCGGGACGGTTGTACGTGGCCGTCGCGGTGGGAGGTTTCCGACGATACGCGACGTACCGGACGGCCACGGTCGCCGGGGTGTTCACCAACACCGTCTTCGGGCTGATTCTCGTCTACACGTACCTGGCGCTGTGGGAGGAGAGGCCGCAGCTCGGCGGATACGACCAGGCGCAGGCCGTCACCTATGTGTGGCTGGGGCAGGCGCTGTTGTCGACGCTCGCGATCGGGGGTGGCGGCTTCGAGGACGAGTTGATCGAGCGTATCCGTACGGGTGATGTGGCGATCGACCTCTACCGGCCGGCCGACCTCCAACTGTGGTGGCTGGCGGGCGACCTGGGCCGGGCGTTGTTCCAGCTGCTGGGGCGTGGGGTGGTGCCGTTCGCGTTCGGGGCGCTGGTCTTCGATGTCGCGCTGCCGTCGGATCCGGTGACGTGGGCGGGTTTTCTGCTGGCGGTGCTGCTCGGGATGGTGGTCAGTTTCGGGATCCGGTACCTGGTGGCGCTGAGCGCGTTCTGGCTGATGGACGGCACCGGGGTGGTGCAAATGGCGTGGCTGCTGGGGTTCTTCTGTTCGGGCATGCTGCTGCCACTGAACGTCTTCCCGGGCCTGCTGGGCGAGATCGTACGGGTGCTGCCGTGGTCGTCGCTGCTGCAGGCGCCGGCGGATGTGCTGCTGGGGCGGGCAGATCCGCTGGGCACGTTCGCGTTCCAGGGTGTGTGGGCGGTTGCGTTGCTGGCGGCGGGGCGGCTGGTGCAGTCGGCGGCGACGCGGCGGGTGGTGGTGCAGGGTGGGTGAGCGCGGTCGGGTGGCGGAGGGACTGCGGGGGTACGGCCTGATCGTCGCGATGTGGATTCGCTCGACGATGGCGTACCGGGCCTCCTTCGTCATGACCACGGTCGGCAACTTCGCGGCGACGTCGCTGGACTTCGTCGCGATCCTGCTGATGTTCTCCCGCGTGGAGGCGCTCGGCGGTTATGCGCTGCCCGAGATCGCTTTCCTGTACGGCCTGTCCAGCGTCGCTTTCGGGCTGGCCGATCTGGCGATCGGGTCGATGGACCGGCTGGGGCGCCGGGTGCGCGACGGCACGCTGGACACGCTGCTGGTGCGGCCGGCGCCGGTGCTCGCGCAGGTCGCCGCGGACCGCTTCGGGCTGCGCCGCCTGGGCCGGGTCACCCAGGGGGCGCTGGTGCTCGGCTACGCGCTGGCGACGGTGGACATCGACTGGACGCCGCTGAAGGTGCTGCTGATGCCGGTGATGCTGCTCAGCGGGGCGGTGATCTTCTGTGCGGTGTTCGTCGGGGGCGCGGCCTTCCAGTTCGTGGCGCAGGACGCCTCCGAGGTGCAGAACGCGTTCACCTACGGCGGTACGACGCTGCTCCAGTATCCGCCGACCGTGTTCGGCAAGGAACTGGTGCGCGGGGTGACGTTCGTGCTGCCGCTGGCCTTCGTCAACTGGCTGCCCGCGAGTTATGTGCTGGGGCGGCCGTATCCGCTGGACCTGCCGACATGGGTGGCGTTCTCGCCGCCGCTGGTGGCGGTGGGGTGCTGTGCGCTCGCGGGGGTGGCGTGGCGGGCGGGGCTGAAGTCGTATCGAAGCACAGGGAGTTAGACCGTTGACTGGTGGCTTCATCGAACTCGACCGGGTCGAGAAGGTCTTCGACATGCGGAAGAAGACCGGTTTCCTCAGGTGGGAGCGGCGTCAGGTGCGGGCCGTCGACTCGCTGTCGTTCTCGGTGGCGCGCGGTGAGATGGTCGGCTACATCGGGCCGAACGGCGCCGGCAAGTCGACCACGATCAAGATGCTGACCGGCATCCTGACCCCGAGCGGCGGGCGGCTGCGGGTGGCCGGCATCGACCCCTCCCGTGAGCGGACGCGGCTCGCGCACCGCATCGGGGTGGTGTTCGGGCAGCGGACGACGCTGTGGTGGGACCTGCCGCTGATCGACTCGTACAAGCTGATGCACCGCATGTACCGGATCCCGGAAGCCCGTTACCGGGCGAACCTCGAACAGTGCGTGGAACTGCTGCAGCTGGACGCCCTGTTGGACGTGCCGGTACGGCAACTCTCCCTCGGCCAGCGGATGCGCGGCGACATCGCGGCCGCCCTGCTGCACGACCCCGAGGTGCTCTACCTCGACGAGCCGACGATCGGCCTGGACGTCATCTCCAAGGCCAGGGTGCGGGAGTTCCTGCGCGAACTGAACACCGAGCGCGGGACGACGGTGCTGCTGACCACGCACGACCTCCAGGACATCGAACAGCTCTGCTCCCGGGTGATGGTCATCGACCACGGCCGCCTGATGTACGACGGCCCGCTGGCCGGCCTGCACGAGGCGGGGGAGAGCGAGCGGACCCTGGTCGTGGACCTGGAGTGCGAGCTGCCGCCGATCGACGCGCCGGCACCGGCCCGGGTGGTACGGGTGGAGGGGCCGCGGCAGTGGCTGGCCTTCCCGGCGGCACAGTCCGCGGCGCCGCTGGTGGCGCGGATCGCCGCGGAGTATCCGCTGGTGGACCTGTCGGTGCGGGAGCCGGACATCGAGGCGGTGATCGCGCGCATGTACGCGGACCGGGCGACCGCGTAGGGCACCGTGCAGGCGGCGGGGATGCGCTGAGCGCGTAGTCTCCGGGGCGGGGAAAACGTACGCTGCTGTGCATGACCGACGATGCCCCGGAGTTGCGTGCCTCCGACGCCGATCGTGAGCGGGTTGCCGAGGTCCTGCGGGACGCCCTCGCGGAGGGCCGACTGGACATGGCGGAGTTCGAGGAACGGCTGGAGGCGACGTACCAGGCACGGACGTACGGCGAGCTGGCGCCGATCACCCGCGACCTGCCGGTCGCCGGCGGCGCCCCGGCCCCCTCGGTCTCGCTGGTGAAGGAACCGGCCGAGAGCGGGAGTTGGGCGGAGCGGATCGTCGGCGGCGAGGGCACGTCGACGTGGGGTGTCGCCGTGATGTCGGGATTTCAGCGCAAGGGGCGCTGGACCGCGCCGAAGCGGTTCACCTGCTTCGCCTTCTGGGGCGGCGGCGAGATCGATCTGCGCGAGGCGAACTTCGCCGACCGCGAGGTCGAGATCAACTGCATCGCGATCATGGGCGGGTTGAACGTCACCGTGCCGCCCGGCGTCGAGGTCGTGGTGCGCGGCATCGGGATCATGGGCGGCTTCGATCACCGCGAGGAGGGCGTGCCGGGCGACCCCGGCGCCCCGCGGGTGATCGTCTCCGGGTTCGCCTTCTGGGGCGGGGTCGGCGTGGAACGGAAGCTGACCCGGGCCGAGCGGCGGCGGCTGAAGGAGGAGCGGCGGCGGGAGAAGCTGGAGCGCAAGGCTGCGGTGCGGAATCTGCACGCGTCGTTCCACGAGGATGTCGCGGAGGCACATCGCAAGATGGTCGAGGGGCATCGGGATTTCGTGCGCGACCTGCATGAGGAGCGGCGGGAGAAGCGGGAGCGGCGCCGGGAGGAGTGACCGGCGTGGGGGCTGGGCGGGGGTAGGGTGCGCAGCCCGGCGCTGACGGGGTGCCTCCCCCAGAGGGGGGACCCCCAGCGCCCGCCCTCCCCCACTCTCGGCTTCGCTCGAGCGGGGGGGACCCCCATCGCCCCAGCGGCACGACTGCCTGCGGCCTGACGGGGGCGCTACAGCTGCGCCGGGGCCGAGCCCTTCAGGTCCTTGAGGTCGAACTCCTCCGCTATCCGCGCATAGCCCTTGTCATTGGGGTGCAGATGGTCGCCCGAGTCGTAGTCGGAGCGGAACTTGCGCGGGTTGTACGGGTCCCGCAGCGCTTCGTCGAAGTCGACGACCGCGTCGAAGACCCGCCCCGAGCGGATCTCGGCGTTGATCTCCTGCCGTATCGCTTCGCGGGCGTCGGTGTAGCCGCGGTGGCCCTGGAACGGCATCAGGGTCGCGCCGATGACCTTGATGCCGTTGGCGTGCGCCTGGCTGACCAGGGTGCGCAGGCCCTCGAGGATCTGGTCGGGGTCGGTCACCGGAGGATTGCGCAGGATGTCGTTGACGCCGAGGTCGATGACGACGACCTTGACGTTCGTACGGCCCAGGACGTCACGGGAGAAACGGTTGAGCCCGCTGGGGTTGTCGGCGGGCCGGCCGTTGCCGCTGGTCAGGATGCGGTTGCCGCCGATGCCCTGGTTGACGATGCCGTAGCGCGGCACGTCCTGGCCGGCGTCGGCCGCCTCGCGCAGCCGCTGGGCGAGGACGTCGGTCCAGCGCCGGTTGGCGCCCACGGTCGAGGAGTGGCCCTCGGTGAGGGAGTCACCGAAGGCGACCAGGGTGCCGTCGGACTCCCTGCTGAGGACGTCCAGCGCGGTCAGGTACCGCCAGGACTCGACCTGTTCGGTGTAGGGGGCGCCGGTGACGTCCTCGGCGTAGTCGCCCTGTGCGGCGTAGGAGATCTGGCGCGCATGCGCGTGGACGGTGACCGGCCCCGGCTCGGCGGGGGAGTAGGTGGTGACCAGGACGTCGCTGTCGGGCGGGATGGTCAGGCGCGCGGCGTCGCTCACCACTTGCCGTCCGGCCGGGATGACGACCGTGGTGGTGCCGTTGAACGTCAGCCGCCGCATCGTGTCGGCCGCGGCGGCCGCGCTGTCGTCGGCGGCGGCCAGCGCGATCGTCGCGTGGGTGATGGTCAGCGGCTGCCGGCCGTACAGGTTGGACAGCGTGATCCGGGCACTCGTACCGCCGACACTCGCGTGTACGACGTTGCGCACCGAGCGGTCGGTCAGTCCGGCCGTCTCGGTGCCGGGTTCGGCGGCGGCCGGGGACGTCGCCCAGGAGCCGACCCAGATGCCGGTGGAGGCAGGGGCGGCGGAGTTGTGGGGGCGGGGGCCTGCGACCGTGCGCTGGGCGGTGCCGTTGTCGGAGGCCACTCCGACGTAGAGGGCGACCGACAGTCCCGCGATCAGAGCGATGATCGCGCTGAGCAAGGCATAACCGTGATGACGCCTGGTCATGCGGTGCGTTTCTCCTCGGGCGAAATGGAGCCCGGGGCTCCGATGTTGATCACCCCATGATGCGGCATGGAGCTGCGGGAAGTTGACCGGGCCCCCCCTCGGGCCACGAGAGTTCACCTGCGGACTTCCCCGCCCGGAAGGACGCCGGGAACTCTTCTTCCGTTCCAGGAGTCGGTCAGGAAGGGACAATGTTGCTGTGGGAGATCATGAACGGGTGGAGCGGATGGACCGTACGAAACCGGAAGAACAAGGTGAAACCGGAGCAGCTGCCGTAGAGCAGCATGCCCGGCCCGACACCGCCGGTAACCGTGCCGGCGCTCGCGGCAGTGTTCCCGCCTCGGCGGTCCGCGCCATGACGACCTTCAGCGCCGCCGACGAGGAGAAGCAGCGCGGGGTGCGGCGGATGAAACTCACCGCGACCGGCCTGCTGCTGTTCGTGGCCGTGGTGTACGTCCTCGCCAAGTGGGCCTCGAACGCGGGCGCAGGCCCCTGGGCCGCCTATGTCGCGGCGGCCGCCGAGGCCGGCATGGTCGGCGCGCTCGCCGACTGGTTCGCGGTCACCGCCCTCTTCCGCCACCCGCTCGGCATCCCCATCCCGCACACCGCGATCATCCCCACCAAGAAGGACCAGCTGGGCGTCACGCTGGGCGACTTCGTCGGCGAGAACTTCCTCTCCGAGGCCGTCGTACGCCAGCGGCTGCGCGCCGTCGGCATCGGCAGCCGCCTCGGTGCCTGGCTCGCCGAGCCGCAGAACGCCGACCGGGTCACCGCCGAGCTGGCGACGGCCCTCAGGGGCGCCCTGACCGTGCTGCGCGACTCCGACGTCCAGGCCGTGGTCGGCGAGGCGATCACCCGGCGGGCCAACATCCAGGAGATCGCGCCCGGCATAGGCAAGATGCTGGAGAAGATCGTCCTCGACGGCGGCCACAAACGGGTCGTCGACCTCGTCGTCTCGCGTGCGCACGACTGGCTGGTGCTGCACGACGAGCAGGTCATGGACGCCGTGCAGGGCGGCGCGCCCGGCTGGACCCCGCGGTTCGTCGACAAGAAGGTCGGCGAGCGGGTCTACAAGGAGCTGCTGCGCTTCGTCACCGAGATGCGCGACATGCCCTCCCACCCGGCGCGCGGCACCCTCGACCGCTTCCTCACCGACTTCGCCTCCGACCTGCAGTCCGACACCGACACCCGCGCGCGCGTGGAGCGGCTGAAGGGCGAGGTGTTGGGCCGCGGCGAGGTCCAGGACCTGATCGCCTCCGCCTGGACGGCCGTACGCTCCATGATCGTGGCCGCGGCCGAGGACGAGCGCAGCGAGCTACGCCTGCGGGTGCGGGCGTCCCTGCTGTCCCTGGGCGCCCGCATGGCCACCGAGCCCAAGATCCAGGGCAAGGTCGACAGCTGGGTCGAGGGCGCCGCGGTGCACGTCGTGACGACGTACCGCAAGGAGATCACCTCCCTGATCACGGACACCGTGGCGAGCTGGGACGCCGAGCACACCACGAAGAAGATCGAGGCCAACATCGGCCGTGACCTGCAGTTCATCCGCATCAACGGCACGGTGGTGGGCTCGCTGGCGGGCCTGCTGATCTACACGGTGACGCACGCGCTGGGGGCGTGAACCACCCGTCTGTGGGCACTCGGCCGGGCGTCGTTCGAGGTTCTCCCGCATCCTCTCGACTTCTCGCGACGTGGAGGAGCCGCCCGTGCCCAGCACCAGGACCGCCCCGTCCGGCCGTACCGTCACCACCGCTCTGCCCGCCCGCCTCGACCGTCTCCCCTGGTCACGCTGGCACTGGACGATCGTGATCGGTCTCGGCACCGTCTGGATCCTCGACGGCCTGGAGGTCACGGTCGTCGGCAACATCGCGAGCCGCCTGTCCGAGCCCGGCAGCGGACTGCCGATCACCTCCGAGCAGGTCACCGGCATCGCGGCCGCGCTGTATGTGGCGGGCGCCTGCTCCGGCGCCCTCTTCTGGGGCCGCCTGACCGACCTCTTCGGCCGCAAGAAACTGTTCATGCTGACCCTCGCCGTCTACCTCGCGGCCACCGCCCTGACGGCGATCTCCTTCGACACCTGGTGGTTCTTCCTCTTCCGCTTCCTCACCGGCTTCGGCATAGGCGGCGAGTACGCAGCGATCAACTCCGCGATCGACGAGCTGATCCCGTCCTACTACCGGGGCCGCGTCGACCTGATCATCAACGGCAGCTTCTGGCTGGGCGCGATCGGCGGCTCGCTGCTGTCGATCGTCGCGCTGAACACGGACCTCTTCCCCGCCGACGTCGGCTGGCGGCTGACCTTCGCGCTCGGCGTCGTCCTCGGCCTGGTCATCCTCCTCGTACGCCGCACCGTCCCGGAGAGTCCTCGCTGGCTGCTGATCCACGGCCGGGAGGAGGACGCGGAACGGATCGTGGCGAGGGTCGAGCGGGAGGTGGAGGCGGAGACGGGGCGCGCGCTCCCACCGCCCCAGGGCGAGATCATCATCAACCAGCGCCGCAGTATCGGCTTCGGCGAGATCGCCCGCACGGTCTTTACGACCTACCGCAAACGCACGGTCCTCGGCTTCTCCCTCTTCATAGGCCAGGCGTTCCTCTACAACGCGATCACCTTCGGCTTCGGCGCCATCCTCACGACATTCTTCGACGTGCCGTCGGGCAACACCGGCTACTACTTCGCGGTGTTGGCCGCGGGCAACTTCCTTGGCCCGCTGCTGCTCGGCAAGCTCTTCGACACGGTGGGCCGCCGGGTGATGATCTCCTCGACCTACCTGCTGTCCGGCCTGCTCCTGTTCGGTACGGCCTGGCTCTTCGACCGCGGCGCAGTGAACGCGACGACACTGACGGCGTGCTGGTGCGCGGTGCTCTTCTTCGCCTCTGCGGGCGCCTCCAGCGCGTACCTCACCGTCTCCGAGATCTTCCCGATGGAGACGCGGGCGATGTCCATCGCCTTTTTCTACGCCCTCGGCACCGCCGCCGGCGGCATCAGCGGGCCACTGCTGTTCGCGGACCTGACGGGAACGGGGCAGGTCGGCGACACGGTCCTCGCCTTCCAGGTCGGCGCGTCCCTGATGTGCGCGGCGGGCTTGGTGGCGGCGTTCCTGGCGGTACGGGCGGAGCGGCGGTCGCTGGAGGACATCGCTGCACCGCTGACGGCGACGGGGGCGCCTTCGCGGACGGCTACGGCGTAGCCGCCGTAGGCGCGGGCAGTCGTGCCGCTGGGGCGATGGGGGTCCCCCCGCTCGAGCGAAGCCGAGAGTGGGGGAGGGCGGGCACAGCGGCACCCCGTCGGCGCGGGGGAGCGAACGCCACCCGCCCGCACCGACGGGCACTTATCGAGCCCCGCCGCCCGCACGCCCCCGACGGCGCAGGAGCAGCAGCCCGCCGGCCACCGCGGTGATACCGGTGGCGGCAACCCACCCCGCAACGTCCCCCGTACCGGTCGCGGCGAGGTCACCGTCCGCGGCGGGCGAGGCGGACGTGGACGAGGACGCCGTACCGCCCGCATTCGGAACCGCCGACTGCCCGGCGGGAGATGGCGACGGCGCCTCGGATGCCGTAACGGTCGGCACCGGCGAGGAGGACGACGCAACCTCCCCCCGATCCCGAGTGAACGCGAGCGTCCCGAAGCCCAGCTGGTCATACCCCCCGCTGTTGGGCCCGTAGTCCCCGCCACCCCCCTCAGGCGCGGCCTTGGCGGCGATCTGCGTGACGTAGGAGGCATCCAGCCCCCGCCGCTTGGTGTAGTGGTTCGCAATCATCGCCCAGATCGGACGCGTCATCGCCGGATCGACGCCCGCGGCCTCGCTCGCCGTCTCGGACCCGGACCACCCGTTGATCGCACCCTTCTTACGGGTGTTCGCGGTGTACGGCACATCCCCGCCGAGACTCCACTTGGCCACGTACTGCGCACCCTTGAGGAACCGGTTGTCGTCGTACCCGTACAGATCGATCCCCTGATTCCACGCCATCTCGCAGAACGTGCCCATCAGCCCGATGCCGAGCAGCGCATGCCCCTGATCCCGCCCGGCCTCGACCCACTCGGCGAGCCCGTCATCGTGTACGACAGGGATGGCGTTCTTGATGGACCCCAGGCCGGTGCCGTTCTTGAAGTACTCGACGGCCCGGTCGACCGCGGCGCGGTCGTCACAGAGGATGCCGGTGGCCAGGACGCAGGCCATCGCGGTGAGGTCCCAGTTGGTCCAGTAGTTGGTGACGTACGCGCCGTTGTGGTTGACGAGGAAGTCGTCACTGAGCGGGAGGAAGACCTCCCGCATCATCTTCTGGAACCGGGCCAGGTCGAACCCGTCGTGGTCGCGGACGAGTTCGGCGGCGTTGGCGAACTGGTAGCCGTAGATGCCGGCGGCGAGGAACCGGTCGGCGGAGCCTTCTATCGACGTCAGTTTCGCCGACCAGGCGTTGAGGATGGCGACCGCGGTGTCGGCGTGCGCGGTGTCGCCGGAGACATGTGCGCGCAGGGCGTTCTGGTAGGCGGCGTGGATGTCGTTGTAGAGGGTCCGGTAGTTCTGCGGGCTGCCCGCTCCTCGGTAGACGGTGGCCTGCGGATTGGCCGTCCATCCGCTCTGCGCATGCCGGTTGGCGGTCAGCTTGGCGAACCCGGCGGTGTAGGGCGCGGCGCCCGCCTTGACCTTCGCGGCCATACGGTCCAGGTCGGCGCGGGTGTGCAGGAGGCCCGGGTGGGCGAAGGCGGCGGGGGCGGCGGTCGCGGGGGCCGGCGCGAGGACCGTACTCATGCCGACGGCGCCGGCTGCGGCACCGGTTGCCTTGAGCATGGTCCGTCGGCTGATCTGTCGTGTCACGTCGTCGTACCTCAGCGTCGTCGGTGGCGTGCTTGCGCGGGGACGGTGAGGAGACGGGCGGGGGCGGGGGCGATAACAAAAACTGTCGTAGGCCTACGGAATCAGGGCTCACGCCCGCCGGTCGGCGACGGCCCAGGACGCGAGGGCAACGGCCCCCGCCACCCCGAACACGGCGGGCCAGGCGCCCACCTTCTTGGCCAGCGGATGGGACGCGCCGAAGGCGGTGACGTACGCGGCGGTCAGCGCCCCCGCGGCCTTCCCGCCGGCCCGCTCCCGCCACTGCTGGGCGGCAGCGGCTCCCGCGACGGCCAGTACGGCCCCGCCGAGCTGCCGCTTCTTCGTCCAGCGGGCGACGCCGTACCCACCGACGAGCCCGCTCGCGGCGACGAGTGCGCTGGGAACCCTGTCCATCCGTGCCTCCTGCGTACGAGGGTCTGATGCACCGAGGCTAACGCTCACCTGCGCCGCAGCCCTGAACCTGAGTCGGGGCTTGTCAAGTTTCCTCCCCGGAGCTATATAGGAAGCCGTAGGGCACGCACCCAGCCCTTTCAGGAAGGGAGTGACCCGTGATGCTCATGCGCACCGACCCCTTCCGCGAGTTCGACCGACTCGCGCAGCAGGTCTTCGGCCCCACCCGCCCGGCCGCGATGCCGATGGACGCCTACCGGGCCGGGGACGACTTCATCGTCCACTTCGACCTGCCCGGCATCAACCCCGAGACGATCGAGCTGGACGTCGAACGCAACGTCCTGAACATCCGCGCCGAGCGCCGTTCCCCCGCCCCCGAGGGCACGGAACTGATCGTCGCCGAGCGCCCCACGGGCAGCTTCGCCCGCCAGCTCTTCCTCGGCGACACGCTCGACACGGACCGCATCGACGCCTCGTACGAAGCCGGCGTCCTGACCCTGCGCATCCCCGTGGCGGAGCAGGCGAAGCCGCGCCGCATCCAGATCACCGGCGGTGACAGCCGCAAGCAGATCAGCAGCTGACCGCAGCAGCCGACGCAGAGCGTCCCGCGGAGCCGTACGCCGTACGCCGTACGGGTCCGCGGGACGCGTCCCCTGTGCCCATCGGACCCATCGGACCCATCGGACCCATCGGACCCATCGGCCACATCGGACCCGGAGGAGGAGCCGCACGATGACCACGACGACGGTGCCGACCCCGACGACGCCCGCCCCCGTCACCACCCCCCACCCCGCACCGGCACCGCGGCGCCGCCCGGCGAGCGACGACTGGAGGGCCCTGGTCGAGGCGGTACGGGACGCGGGCCAGTACCCGACGAGCGCGGAAGCCGAACGCATCACCCGCATCGTCCTCTCCGCCCTGGGCGGCCACGTCACGGGCGACGAACGACTGGCCCTGGCCCGAGCCCTCCCGGAGGAGGCGGCTGCTGTCATCGCTTCCCAGCTCGCGGCGACCCGCCCCCTGACAGCAGCGGAGTTCGTCGACTCGGTGGCAGCCCGCATCGAGGGCGCCACCCCGGCCACGGCCCGCTGGGACGTGAGCTCGGTCCTGAGCGTCCTGCCACCTCTGATCGGCGACGCCCTGACCAACCGCGTCCTGAGGCAACTCCCTCCGGGCTACGCCCTGTTGTTCGGCCGGGCGGACCTGGGCGCGAAGGACGACTGACGGCACAAGCGCGGGGCCACCGCCGAGCTGATCGGCGGTGGCCCCACCGACATGCCTGACCCCCGCACATGGCCCCCCTTATCTGCTGCGCCCCGACGGCGCCCGTCAGTCGACCACCTGACCGCAGGTCACATTGGGCACCGCTCCGGTCATGGCGCCGGCGTAGTCCGATGCCATGAGCGCCGCGACATTGCCGACGTCGGCGAGCGAGGGCAACCGCTTCAGCAGCGTCATGTCCGTGAGATCGGCGATGAACTCGTCACGCGTCATCCCGATGGTGCCGGCGTGCTTGTCCAGCACGTCCTCGATCGACTCCACCGATCCGGCCGAGCGCAGACAGATGACGCGCACGCCCTTGGGTCCGAGCTCCGCCGCCAGAGTGCGGGAGAAGCCCTCCAGCGCGGCGCAGGTGACGCCGAAGCCGCCGACGAGGGGGAAGGGAATCCGGGACGGCGACGCCGTGATCATCATGATCACACCCGATCCCGCCCCGATCATGTGCGGCGCGACCGCCTTCGCGGTCAGGAACTGCGTTCTGGTCGCGATGGTGATCGGGCGGGCGAAGTCGTCGTAGGACATCTCGATGAGCGGTATCCCCTGAACTTCATCCAGCCCGATGGCGTTGAACGAAACGTCGACTCTCCCGGCTGCCTTGACGATGCCGGCGACGCACTCGTTGACGGACTGCTCGTCGAGCGCATCGACCTGAGCGGTCTCTGCCGTTCCTCCCGAGCCGGCGATCTCCCCGGCCACGGCCTGAAGCTTGGCCTCGGTACGACCGGCGAGGAAGACCTTGGCTCCCTCTCGGGCAAAGGCGCGAGCGACCGCGCCGCCGATCGCCCCACCGGCTCCGTAGATCACGGCGTTCTTGTCTGCGAGCAACATGGGCATCAGGGGTGGTCGTACGGATGGAGCAGTTCTCTCGATCAATCGTCCGTGCGAGCTGACGAGATCGCATCTCGGCCCCTCGTCGCCGCTGGTCGAGGAATGCCCGGCGCTCCGTCGAGACCGTCACCGAGACCCCTGATGACGACTCTCAAGCCCGGTACACCAGCAGATACCGCCAGAACAGCAGGCGGCGCAGAGTCGAGCCGGGCAGTAGACGGGCGGACTCGGCGCGGGTTTCGCCGTACGACAGTGGCGGCGGCCAGACCATCGGGATCTGCACGGACGGGGCGCGGTCGCGCCTGCTCAGTACACGGTCCGCCCTGAGCAGGCACAACGTCGGCAGTGCCCACGCGAAGTCGGTCGCCGTTCTGACCGGATAGAGCCCCAGCACCGCCAGAACACCGCCCGGTGCGAGGGCCTGCCGCAACGTCAGCACGGTCTCGAACGGCATGTGGTGGAGACTGGCGATGCACGAGATGAACTCGTACCGACCGTCGGGCAGTTGCCCCTCGCGCACATCGGCCTGACGGTACTGAGGTCCACCCCCAGCCGCGCGCGCCGCCTCAATGACCTCCGCATTCGCGTCGACCCCTTCGACGTCCAGGCCCCGCCCCGCGAGCAGCCGCGCGAACCGCCCCGTCCCGCACCCGACGTCCAGCGCGGTCCGCGCCCCGTCCGGTACCTGCTTCAGCAGCAGCGGGTGGTAGTGATCGTTGAAATTGAGGCCCATCCCAAAAACCTGCCCCTGGGACCGCCATCCCAAAGGCGATCTCCCGCCGAGGAACGACTTGACCTCGACTTTGCTTGAGGTTCTAGGTTGAGGCTGCCTCTGCGATGTCCACCAGAACAGGGATGTGTTCGTGATGCGTGCGATTCAGGTGCGGGAGTTCGGCGGCCCCGAAGTGTTGGTGCCCGAGGAGGTTCCCGATCCGGTGGCCGGTCCGGGACAGGTCGTGGTGGGGCTGGCCGCCGCCGACGTCATCTACCTCGACACGCTGCTGCGCGCCGGCTGGGGAGGGGAGTACTTCCCGGTCAAGCCTCCCTACGTACCCGGTGGCGGCGGCGCGGGGCGGGTGCTGTCCGTGGGGGAGGGGGTGGACTCCGGTTGGATCGGGCGCCACGTCGTCGCCCGGGCGTCCACCGGCGGCTATGCCGAGCAGCTCGTCGCCGCCATGGAGGAGATCGTGGAGGTTCCCGATGGAGTGAGCTCCCTCGATGCGGCGGCCGTACTCCACGACGGGGCCACCGCCATGATTCTCACCGACAAGGCGAAGATCGCACCGGGCGAGTGGGTCCTGGTGGCCGCGGCCACCGGTGGGGCGGGCTCGCTGCTGGTGCAACTGGCGCGCACCGCCGGAGCCCGGGTCGTCGCGGCGGCCCGGGGCGAGCGCAAGCTCGCGCTGGCCCGAGAGCTGGGCGCGGAGATCGCGATCGACTACTCGCAGCAGGGATGGCAGCACCAGGTCCGCGAGGCGGCCGGCGGCTCCGGTGTCGGCCTGGCCTTCGACGGCGCGGGAGGAGAACTCGGCAAGGCGGCCTTCGAAGCAGTGGCCCCGGGCGGCCGATTCATCACCTACGGCACGTCCAGCGGCGCGTTCGCCGACATCGACCCCAAGGCAGCCGAACAACGGCAGGTGCAGGTGACCAACGCACTGGAGGCCGGCCCGCCCGACCTGGCCACCGTACGGGACATGCTCACGCAGGCGCTCACGCTGACCGCGCAGGACCGCATCCACCCCGTCATCGGCGCGACCTATCCGCTGGAACGGGCCGGCGACGCCCACACGTCCCTGGAACAACGCACCACCCTCGGCAAATCACTCCTGTTGACTTGACCACGCTTGCCGCGACCAACTGCGGGATCCTGGAATCAGGATGCGGATCGTCTGTGTCGTGCTCGTCCTGGCCGCCGCGAACCTGATCAACAACTGGCTCGCCCGCGGCCCCGTCGCGTACGTCCTCACCTGTGTGGCCGCGACGGCCGTCCTCCTGCTGATCGCCCGCTGGGACGGTCTCACCCTGGCCGATCTCGGGCTCGACGCGGCGGGGCTGCGCCAGGGACTGCGGTGGGCGCCCGTCCTGGCCGCTGCCGTCCTGGTCGTCCTTCTCCTCCTCCTCGCCGTTCCGGCCGGCCGGGAGGCGTTCCGGGACTCCAGGGGTGCCGACCTGTCCGCCGGGCAGCTGCTGTCGCGCGTGCTGGTACGCGTACCGATCGGCACCGTACTGCTGGAGGAGACCGCCTTCCGCGGAGTGCTCTGGGCCATGATCCGGCGCCGACGCGGCACGGCATGGGCCACCGCCGCCTCGTCCCTGCTCTTCGGCCTGTGGCACCTGCTGCCCTCCCGCGGCCTCAACCGCTCCAACTCCGCCGTGGGAACGGCCTTCGGAACCGGCTCGGCAAGCGTGGCACCGACCGTGGCGGCGGCCGTCGTCGCCACGGTCGCCGCGGGGGCGGTCCTGTGCGAGCTGCGCCGCCGCTCCGGCAGCCTGCTGGCACCCGCGGCCCTGCACTGGGCGATCAACGGCTTCGGCTACGCGCTTGCCTGGGCAGCACCCCGCTGGTGGCCGTCCACCTGAACCACGAGCCGGCCGCTCTGGTGTCTCAGACGCGAGGCCGATCACGTCCAGGCACGGTCGAGGAAGTCGGCGATCAGTGGGGCGATCTCCGGCAGATGGGTCTCGAGGGCGAAGTGGCCGGTGTCGAAGAGGTGGAGTTCGGCGTCGGGCAGGTCGCGGACGTAGGCGCGGGCGCCAGGCTCAGGGAAGAACGGGTCGTTGCTTCCCCAGGTGATGAGGGTGGGCGGGGTGTGCCGGCGTAGCCACGCCTGCCAGTCGTCGTAGCGCTCGACGTTGGAGTGGTAGTCGAAGATCAGTGCCTGCTGGGCTTCCTTGCGGCCCGGCAGGTCGAGGAAGTGCTGGTCGAGGGTCCAGCCGTCCGGGGCGATCAGCTCGGGGCTGGTGACGCCGGTCTCGTACTGGCTGCGGGTGCCGACGAGGGTGAGGATGCCCTGGATGGCGTCCTGGGCGCCAGGGCTCTCGGGGGTCAGGCCGATGAGGCCGCGGGCCGCGTCCGAGAGCCCTTCCTCGTAAGCGTTGCCGTTCTGCACGACCAGTCCCGCGATCCACTCGGGATGACGTTCGGCGATGCGGAAGCCGATGGGCGCGCCGAAGTCGAAGACGTACATCACGAACCGGTCGAGGCCGAGGCGCCGGACGAAGCTTTCGGTGATGTCGGCGAGCCGGTCGAACGAGTAGGTGAAGTCGTCCGGGGCCTCGGTGTGGCCGAAGCCGGGGTAGTCCAGGGCGATCAGCCGGTAGTGCGAGCCGAGCACGTCGATGAGGCTCCGGAACTGGTGAGAACCGGACGGAAAGCCGTGCAGGAGCAGCAGTACGGGCGCGTCGGCCCGGTCGGGGAGGGACTCCCGGTAGAAGACGCGGACGCCGTCGACCTCGAGGTGGCGGTGGACGGTGCGGGCGATTGGAGCAGACATATTAACCCCTTAATTGCGGTTTTATGCGTTAGGTCTACTGCGATCAGGCTAACGCATCAACGCGCTCATGTACCATTAGCCATATGAGTGAAGCCGTGCCGCTGACCGGAGAACCACTGGCGCTGGACCTGGTCAACACCCGTCCCACTGCCGGCGACCTGCTCGCGACCCCGGGCGACCTGCGGTCCTGGTGGGGCCTCCAGGCCGACCGTCTCCCGGACGAGGCGCCACAGGAGGTCACCGCCGCGGACCTGGCCGCCGTGCACGCCGTGCGGGAGCACACGGCCCGCGCCCTCGACCACGTCCGCCGAGGCGACGAGCCCCTGGCTGCCGACTTGGAGGCGCTCAACCAGGCGCAACGTGCCGCGCCGGCGATCAACGAGCTGGCGTGGAACGGGTCGGCAGTCGCCGCCACGCGCCGACGCGACGGCTCACCGGGCCGACGGCTGGCCGCCCACCTCGCGGAAGCCGCCGCCGAACTGCTGGTCGATCCGGCGGTCACCAAAATCAGGGAGTGCGAGGCGGACGACTGCGTGATGCTCTTCCTGGCCGCCCATCCGCGCCGCCGCTGGTGCTCGGCCGCCCGCTGCGGCAACCGGATGCGCGTCGCCCGCCACTATCAGCGCCACAAGGCCAGATAGCCCGAACGGTCCCGCACGTTGGCACTGTTCACCACGCCGGCCCCGGAGTCGCCCGTCGGACCGCGCTGTTGCGGCAGTCGCTATGTCCTTGCCGCCCGCCAGGCAGGGGTTGTAGTCGGCCGCGAGGGCGCCGCGGTCGGACAGCCACATCGGAGTCCTGTCGTCCGTCGCCTTCGGGCCGACCTCCGTCTGAGCGGCGAAGGTCCGCTTCTCCTGATCCGGCGTCGGATCCTTCGCCTCGGCGTTGTCGACAGTGTTCGGAAGCATAGGCACGCTGTGCCCGTATCCATCGCCTCCGCGGCAGCCGTCGTCTCCTCGCTGCTCGCGGCCCGGAGTGCCGCAGACTGCGGCGGTACGGCGACCAGGGCGTCGACGCCCAGCTCGCTCGTGCTGCTGCTCGCCCTGGGCGAGCAGCAGCGCCGTCTGCCGCAGGCGGTACTCCTCCCCGCCGTGTACGGTGACGGCGCTGCGGCCGGTGCTAGCCGCCCTGACGGCGGCCAGCTGCTGCTCGGCCAGGGCGGAAAGAGAGATCCGGAATACTGGTGGTCATCATGGCTGGGTAATCCGTAGGTGTCGTCGTTCGGCCAGCTCCTCCGCGCTGACCACGGTCAGAACCGGGGTACCCGCCGGCGCGAACATGGTCACCACCAGCTGCGACTGCGCGTCCGGAAGGTTGTTGGCGCCCTGGTAGTGGATCACGTCGCCCCCGGGCTCGAACAGGGCGTCACCGGCCTTGAGCACCCGGGGCGGCTGCCCCTCCAGCTCGAAAAGGATCTCGCCCTGGGTCACGTAGCCGAAGAGCGGCCCGGGGTGCCGGTGCGGCGGCGCGCCGGGGTCACCGGGCGGCAGGGTGACCCGGATGGTCCTGGCCTCGGCGCCATCGGGGATCCGGGCCGCCGCCTCCGGCAGGGTCGTGATCACCTCAACGCCTGGGGGCAGGTGTGCGTGCTCAGCACTCATGTCTTCCTCCAACAGGGACTGTCCACAGGAAGGACAAGACGGCCTCCCCGCTTGTGACATCCCTACGCGGCGAACCTCCCCAGGGCCGCGCCGGAGATCCGATCGCCCGAGCGGATGAGGGCGCTCAGCTCGCCCATCCGGTCCCAGGTGTTCACCGCCATCCTGGCCTGGACCCAGCCTTCCCGCGGCGAGAACGCGACGCACTCCCGATCCGCCGGGGAACCGCTGATGACCAGCTTGTCCTGCGAGGGTGTCGCCGATCCGGACCACGGCATCGCCTTCGGCTACGCGATGAACAACATCATCGGGGCCCCGACGCGACCGCCCACCTCGTCGGCCGCCTACATCAACTCGCCAAGCACAAGGCCGTCGACCAATCCGAGGACATTATGCTGCTCGCGACTCAACTGATGACGTACGAGGTGCCCTTGAGCAGGCTGCTGGACGTTTCCGAGACCGTGATTTCCCCAAGTTATCGCATCTTTGGGCTGGTTGACACGAGTGTCGATACGTATGCACCACATGCGGATCGCACGAATTGGCTCCTTTCCGCCCCTGGCATGGTCTATCTACAGGTGCCGCCCCAAGTAACCCGGGCGTTCGTGCGGTTGGAGAGTTGGTCAACCGTCCCTCCGGCAAGCGATGCTCAGTGGTCCGGTGCGGAGGACGTGGAGGTGGAGCTTCCCGGCGGTGACCTCGCGCTGGAAACCATCGACGGGGGGCAGAAAGAAGTCCCCTTGATTCTGCCCTCGTCCGGCATGTACCGGATGCAATGGCAGTGGATATTCAATCGTGCAGGCGGGCCTTTCACCTCTCCGTTGGCGGGGCGCCGGGAACCCTTGCCCATGCCGCCGGGGCACGAAGAGAAACTGAATGGCGCAGATCAATACTGCCTGGTCCAGATCTGGCGCACAGCCGCCAGTGAAGAGACTGAGTGAAAGAAATGCGGGGCCGGTCTGGTGGGCCGGCCCCGCATGATGACCATCTCGGGCCAGATGTCCCGGTCAGTCGCCGATGACGACTATGAACGGGTCATGGCTCAGGATCCGGTCATTGTCGTACCAGGCGCCGAGACGCCGCCCGGCTTCTTGATTCTCGTCCGAGTCGATGTAGCGGACGGAGAAGTCGTCGCGGTACGGATCGTCCTCGTACTGGTAGCGCGCGGCCCCCTGGTAACTGGAGGCGAAGGGGAATTCGTCGCAGTCGCGCTGCTCTCCCGCCGTGGGTCGACCGGGGACGGCGGCGTTGTTGCACGTGGAGGAGACGACGGAGCGGTTGGCGTCGTAGCGTGCCTGCTCGCTCGGCCCGAAGCCCGGTGCGAGGCGGTGCATCGGGTTCAAGGCACTCCCGCCGGGCAGCTTCTTGTCGCTCTTCGTCGGGTAAGTGCTGCCCGGGTCGTCGGTTGGCATGCCGAGGAGTTCGTGTAGTTCGCGAACCCGGAATGCCTGGTTGGGGTGCTGGTTGAAGGCGTTCAGGATGGCCTGGTAGGCGGTGGTCGTCTCGGGCGGATTGGGTTCGTCTCCGGTAGGCGCGAGTTCGGCGATGACCTTCCGGGTGGTGGCCAGGTCGGCGAGGCGTGCTTCGGTCTCGGTGAGGGCGACGGTGAGGTGCTCGATCCGGCCGCGTAGTTCGCCGACCTGGGCGTTGGCCCCGTCCTGCCGGGCCTGGAGGCCTTTGAGGAGTTCGGTGATGTTCACGCGGCTGCCGCAAGACCGGCAAGATCAGCATCAAGACCGTCTACGCGGTCAGCAGCCTCATTGCCGAGCAGGCCACACCCGCCGAGCTCGCGAGCTTGATCCGCGGCCACTGGAAAGTCGAGGCCCTGCACCATGTCAGGGATGTGACGTTCGCCGAGGATGCTTCCCAGCTGCGGACGGGCACCGCACCGCGCGCCATGGCCACCTGGCGTCATCTCGCCATCGGCGCCCTCCGCCTGGCCGGCAAGACGAACATCGCCCCCGCACTGCGGCCCAACGCCCCCGACGCCCCGACCGGTTGCCCTGCTCGGACTCACATGATCACGAACTGGACATCACAAGACTTTGCCGAAGCCCTGGTCCGTGCGCCATTCAACTACGGGTGAAATTCTGTTTGATGCCGGACCGCCTCCACGAGATGCGCCGGAATTGCCGCAGTGGGATTCTGACGGTACGGGGTTCACCTCGACGCCCTCACCAGCGACGCGGTGCCCGCCCATCGAGGTGGGCTCTGATTTCCGCGAGGTTCGAAGATGAAGCTTGCACATGTCATAACGGCTGCAGTTCTGCTGGCCCCATCTCGTTCGCGGGCATGACCCAGCCCGCTGCCGCTGCTGCGCCGGCTCCCGCCATCCCGCCGACGGCCAAGTGCACGCTGGAGCCGGCGGCAGGAGGCGGATCGGTCACGGCAAACGGGACGGGATTCACCGGCGGCGCGCAGCTCCAGGTCCGAAAGCCGGATGGGACCCCGGGGACCACGGTGATCGCGGACGCCGCGGGGAATGCGACGGTACCGGGGCTCACCCCGCCGACTCCGCCGGCGAGCTACTTCCTCAGAGAATCGGTGAACAACGAGGTGAAGCAGGATGTGCGTTGCTCCACGCTCAACCTGCCCCCGGAGATGCAGGAGCTCCCCGAGCTCCCGGAGCAGGTGCCCGGAGAGCCGGGCCAGTCCGAGCAGGAGCAGGCCCGGGCGGAATTCCGGCAGGGGCAAAAGGACGGGTTCGCCCTCGGCCGGGAGCTGTGCGAGGCCGCCGCGCCGAAGAAGGGCGTCGCCGCCCTGGACCCGAACTGCGAACGTGGCTTCGAGTCCGGGAAGGAGAGCGCGCTCGACCTCTTATGCGACTAAAGGCGCGGACTTCCGCCGCTCGGGCATGGCTTCCCGCCCGTGTCGAAGCCGCCGCTGAGCCGGCAACACGCCGCGGGCGAATGACGGACACCCCACGCGGTGCTTCGGTCGAGGCGGCCGCCCTCGAAGAATCGAGAGACCGATGAAGAAGATCGCAGCGACTGTCGCTTCTGCCATTGCGCTGACCGGAGGTGTTTCCATTATCCCGGCTGCGTCGGCTTCTGCTGCCCCGGGCGCGACGTGCTCGGTAATACCGGCGGGGAACGGCACCGTCTCAGTTGTGGGTTCGGGGTTTCCAGGTAGCGGGCCATACGAAGTGGTGAACCGCAACGGCGCCACGGAAGCGTCTTCCCGTTTCGCGGCTGACGGGAGTATCGACCACGCAAGCCTCCCGCCCGGCGATTATTCAGTTGTGTTTGACCTCGCCACTACAGTTAAGCGTGCTGATTGCTCCCCGGCGGCCACCAAACCCGGTGAGACGAAGCCCGAAAAGCCGGGCCAGTCCGAGCAGGAGCAGGCCCGGGCGGAATTCCGGCAGGGGCAAAAGGACGGGTTCGCCCTCGGCCGGGAGTTGTGCGAAGCCGCCGCACCGAAGAAGGGCGTCGCCGCCCTCGACCCGAACTACGAACGCGGCTTCGAGTCCGGGAAGAAGAGTGCAATCGACCAATTCTGCAACTAAGACGCGGACTATCGAAACACCGCAGCCAGCGCAGAGCTGCATCCTCGCCGCTTCAGGAGAAACCATGAACAGAAAATGCACGGCCAGGCGAAGCGTCGCGCTGATCGCGTCGGCGCTGTTCGTCTCCCTGGCGCTCCCGCAGGCTTTCGCTGCACCTAGCCCGGCGGCTCATGCCTCCGCGTCGGCCGCCGTCACGCAGGGCGGCGGCGATTTCGAAAGGGGATTCCGCGCGGGTTTCGAGGCTGGGAAGGCGCAGATCCCGAAGGCCTGTACGACCAAGGTTCCACTCAAGATCCTCACACCCAGCAAGGCCGAACGGGACGGCTTCATCGCGGGCTTCAACAATGCACTGGCCACCTTCTGCCCTAAGGGAACCAAGCCGGGGGAGCCTTCCGGGAGGGGGTCCGATGTTGCAAGGGCATCCACCGCCGGCTTCCAGGCCGGGAAGGCGCGGGTCCCGGGGGCTTGCAAGACCAGGACTCCGCCCAAGTTCCTCACCCCCAATTCGGCCGCACGGGACGCCTTCATCGCGGGCTTCAACAACGCGCTGAACGAATTCTGCCCGAAGAGCCGATGACCGGCTGGAGCTGACGCGCCTCAGAGTGCCCCGAATACCGACTGCAGGCAGCGTTACGCCCCAATGCCCTGCTATCGAAGGGCCTGTGGGGCAAGATCGAGGCAAGTGTCCCCCCAACTCAGTTACCCCGCAGGGTGATCCGGCCGGTCATCAAGACTTCGTGGTTTGCGAAGGGCGCGAACCCCGCTTTCCAGCGCCGGGCCCTCGACCTCCTTGCCGCAGCTGTCGATGCCGGGGACGCTGGTACGCCACCGCCATGGATCTCGTACGCGATGTCCGCCGCGCGCTCACCTCGCACCAGCACGGGAGCTGCGTATGCCACCTCGACGTCCGGCTGCACGTCCGGTCGCCGACAGTCAGAGCATGGAGTCGTTGAACTGGCGAACGTGACCCGCAAGTTCCAGCAGGCTCCCGATGCGGAAGGTCGGCAGCTCGCGGGCTTCGGCGCTGTTCCACTGAATCGTGGCCCACGGCCCTCGATGCACCAACGCGGTGTACATGCCGGCCTGGCCGGCGGGCCGGATGTCGTTGTCGCATCGATCCCCGACGTAGAGGATCTCGTCAGCGTCGTACGGCACGGCATCCGCGACCCGCTTGAAGAACTCGGGATCGGGCTTACTGGCCCCCCAGTCGTCCGACGTGCCGATCAGATCCACGTCACGGGAAAAGAGCTCCCTCAGGATTCGCCCGGCCCGCACGGTCTGGTTGCCCGCGATGCCGAGCCACAGCCCTTCAGCCCGGAGCCGAGCCAGCGCCGGACGGACGTCCGCGTACAGATCCTCTTCCCCGAAACCCTCCGCCTGTCCGGCAGCGACCCGCTTCTCCCGCTCCTTGGAGAGATCGAACCCGGGCCGGAACTCCTGGAAAGTCTCGCGGTAGTCACGCCCTTGCGCGATGACGGCCCCGAACATCGCATGAAAGGTGTGCCGCGGCACCCCCAGCCAGTCCGCCCAAGTCCCGTACTCCCCGGTCTCGTCCACTAGGCACTCGCCGACATCGAAGACTACTGCGCGAATCATGGGGGGCAGGGTATCGGCGGTGTGAGCCGAGGCGCCGGTGCGCAGAAGTGGCTGGCGGGCGTGAGGCACTCGTGGCCCAGCCGCGCGGGCGTCGTGTCGGCGCGCACCAGCTTCTCGGTGAGGCCTAGCAGCAAGCGACCAAATCCTTGGCTCGGCATAAGAAAGAAGACCGAACACGTGAGTGAGGTGGATAGCTGTCAGGGATGTCCTTCCAGAACTTCGCGACCTTTTGGATCGTGCTTCGGCAACGATGGTTGGTTGAGGCCCGTCGAGAAGACGTGGAGACCGGCATTAGCGTCTGTGGTCGGCACTACCCCTCAACTCACCTTGTTCCAAGGCTGCTGTGAAGACACGCCAGGCCACGTGACCTACAGCGACAACGGGCCCATCGGCTTGCTTGGAGTCGCGTATGAGCGTGCCCTGCTCCTGCCCCGCGCACTCCACACATTCGGTCCCGCTGCCGCCGCTGTAGGAGGACTTGAACCAGTGGGGCGTCGAGGGCGCCGTCATCACAACTCCTTGCTTATGCGGTGGACGATCTCCGCCGAGGACTCCAGATCGAGTGCCTGCGCACTGAGGTACTCGAACGCCAACCTATAACGCTCCAACTCCTTGGGCTGTTCCATGAACAGCCCACCTCCGATGAGATCTACGTAGACCACGTCGAGCTCCGAGGTCGGACCGCGGAGGATGGCGAAGCTGCCGACGGCTGCTGCGTGTGCGCCTGTTGAGAAGGGCAGCACCTGGAGGGTGATGTGCGGCAGGTCCGACATGGTGAGAAGGTGCCGGAGCTGGTCCTGCATGACGCTGCCGCCCCCTACCCTTCGTCGGAGCGCAGCTTCGTCGATCACACACCAGATGTGTGGCGGTTCGGGACGCTGGAGCAGCTCCTGTCGCTTCATGCGAACGTCGACCATGTGGTGCACTTCCCGCTCTCCGCACTGCACTTCCGAGGCGCGGTGGACCGCCTCGGCGTAGTCGCGTGTTTGTAGGAGCCCTGGGACGTACATGCACGCGTAGTGATCCTCGCGGATCACCTCGTCTTCAAGCGTCAGCATGAGGTTCAGGGACTCGGGGATGGGGTCGGCCAGTGACTGCCACCAGCCCCGAATCCTGGCCCCTTTGGCTAGTTCAACTAGCGCTTGACGCTCCTCGTCCGGAGCGCCGTACTCGCGGCACAGGGCATCGACAGCAGGCCACTTGACCGGGCCCTCCTTGGTCTCGTAACGACTCAGCGTCGCCTTCGAGATGCCGACGCGTGCTCCGGCCTCCTCCAGAGTGAGCCCTTTGAGTTCACGCAGTCGGCGCAGGCCGGCGCCCAGTTGGCGACGGCGTGTCGTCGGTCCAATTGCCATTTTTGCGACCCTTCATGTCGAGCCATCAGATCGTCCTGGCTGCGCCGGGGGACAGCAAGACGGCGTACGCCGGGAGCGCGTGACGTGGCCGCGCGCTCCTTTCTGTGCGATATGAGAGTTCCATTTTGAGAGTTCCAATGCAACTCTCGGTGTGTTGCCGGTTGCACACCGCGACTCAACGTGCGGATGGAGGGGTTGAGTATGAGCTGCACTGCATGCATGCAGAGGAAGCAGTGGGACTTGGCGTTTCTGGCAGCGCCCGAGGAAGTGGCCGCCTTGCGTCGCGTGCTACGGGTCCATCTTGGGATCTGGGGCCTGCATGACATCACGGACGCAGCCCAACTCTGCGTGAGCGAGTTGGTCGCCAATGTCATCAAGCACGTCGGTCATGGGACTCCGGCCACTCTCGAGGTCTCCATGCAGGGCACACACCTGCGCATCGCGGTCAATGACCCCGACACACGCGCCCTCCCCACACTTGTTGTCGCAGCCTCCGACTCTGAGGCCGGACGAGGCATGGCTCTCATCGACGCCGTCGCCGACCGCTGGGGTGTCCAGATCCACGATGATCGGAAAGTCACCTGGTGCGAGCTGGCAACGGGACTCACCTCGCCGAACGGGCATGTAGGAGGCGCCAGTGTCACACGCGCCGAAGCTGTGCTCGACGTCTACACGACAGCAAGGCCGCCTCGTGAGCGGAGCTCGAGCAAGCTGAGTGTGGCGATCTCTGAGGAGACCGCGATCGACGTCATCACGGACTTCCTCCACTGGCTCCGAGCCCATGGGTCCGATCCGGACGAGGCCCTGGACCGTGCTCAAACGCGCTTTGAGGCGGAGGTCGCGGGGACGACATAAGGACATCCTTGCCGAACCCGGCGGTGAGGCAGCCCCGATGGGTATCGGGACTGCCAATCTCTGCTTCTGGAGCGGGCTACCCGGCCGCGATGGCCGAGTACGTCCAGACGTCGGCCGGGAGTTCGTGCTGGAGGTCCCAGGTGATCGCCATCGGCTTGCTGCCCGTGTGCTTCACGTAGGTGGCAGGGCCCAGGAACATCCAGGGTTCGGACTTGCCGATGGCGTTGCGCTTGTAGCGGCGCAGGAACAGCAGGACGTGGCTGCCTTGCTGGGCGTGCCGCTGGTAGCGCAGGCCGGTCGGAGAGTTCTCGGGGGTGTTGCCCTGCGACTCCCAGTGGAATCGGGTGGGGCTGATCGCGTAGTCCTTGTAGCGGACGCTGGGGGAGAAATCCCGCTCGTTCTTCTCCAGGGTGATCAGCAGAGCGTCTGTCTTGATCTCCTCGACCCAGCTCACTCCTTGGCTGAAGACTCCGGGCATCTGCCCGCCCAGGCGCGCCACTCCGAGGGCTGCGAGGACTTCGGAGCGGTTGTAGGCACTGTGGATTTTCAGAGGAAGATGGCTGAGTGGTCCGTCCAGAGGGAGGGGGAAGTGGTCGTAGCGGTCGAGGACGTACGACAGGACTTGCTGGAGTTCGTTGCGGAGCAGGTGTTGTGTGCGCAGCGACTCCAGCCCCTCCCGGTAGCTGGTGAAGCCGCCCGCCTTGTCCCACAGGTTGAAGAAGAGCATGCGGGCGTACGCCTGCTCGGTCGGGGACAGGGCGTCGTAGTCAGGGGCTTCATCTGCCAGAAGTCGCAGATAGGCCTGGGCTCGCTCAGGATCGTCCACATGCAGGAAGGCGTGGACACGCTTGAGGAGCTCCTCCTCGCCCGGCAGCGGAGGCTCCTTGATGATCCCGGCTTTGCGTAGGACCTTGGTCCATGAATTGTCGCTCTTGTAGAGCTCCTTGATGTCCCGCCGGCTCTCGCGCAGGTAGGCGTCGAGCCTGGGTGTGCTGTAGTCCCTGACCTCTTTCGCCAGCGTGGTGATGGTGGCGTTGAGCTGGGTGCGGATGTTGTCGAGGACGAGGTCCTTGGACTTGCCCTCCAGGATGATCTGACAGCCGGAGGGAAGCTGCGGAAAGTCGCGCTCGATGCTGTCGACCAGTCGGTTGCGGGATAGGTTCGTCAGCGCGCGGAACTGTTCTTCGAAGCGGAACTCCGCTCGGTGCTGGCCGATGAAGTCGAGGACGGTCAGTACGGGCTTGGCCGTCGTACGGCGCAGGCCGCGCCCCAGCTGCTGCAGGAAGACAGTCGCGCTGTTCGTGGGGCGCAGGAGCAGCAGTGTGTCGACTTCAGGGATGTCCAGACCCTCGTTGAACAGGTCGACGGAGAAGATCACTTGGATCTTTCCGGTCTTGAGGTCGGTCAGCTTCCGTTCTCGCTCCGCGGGAGTCGAGTCGCTGTCGAGTGCCGCGGCCTGGAACCCCGCCTTCCGGAATTCCTCGGCCATGAAGTGCGCGTGTGCCTTGGTCACGCAGAATCCCAGGGCGCGCATTGCCGCGGGGTTGGAGATCTTGTCCTTGACCTGCTTGACGACGATGAGAGCCCGCACGTGGCTGGCCGTGAAGAGGTTGCCGAGCTCGTCTCGGTCGTAGGAGCCCGCTCGCCAGTTGAGCTGGGTCAGGTCCGTGCCGTCTGGGATCCCGAAGTAGTGGAAGGGACACAGCAGATCGGCTTCAAGGGCTTCCCAAAGCCGCATCTCGGCAGCGATCCGGCCGTCGAAGAACTCGTCCTGCACATTGAGCCCGTCCATTCGCTCCGGCGTCGCGGTGAGGCCGAGCAGTTCGGACGGTCTGAAGTGGTCGAGGACGCGGCGGTATGTGTTCGCAGTGGCGTGGTGGAACTCGTCGATGACGATGACGTCGAAATGGCCGGGATCGAGTTGCTCCAGTCGCTGGACGTTGAGCGACTGGACGCTGGCGAAGACATGGTTCCAGTCGCGAGGTTCCTGACCGTTGTAGAGCAGCTCACCGAACGAGGCGTCGGCGAGCACCTCTTGATAGGTGCGCAAGGACTGCCTCAGGATCTCCTTGCGGTGCGCGACGAAGAGCAGCCGAGGAAGCCGTCCACCGCGCTGGTCTCGCAGACTGCGGTAGTCCAGGGCCGCCATAACCGTCTTGCCGGTACCGGTAGCCGCGACCAGGAGGTTCTCGTGGTGGCCGCGGATCTCTCGCTCGACGCGGAGACGTTCCAGCATGTCCCGCTGGTGCGAGAAGGGCTGCACTTCGAGCCCGGAGAGATTGATCTTGAGGTCGTCACCCGCCCCCCTGCCTCCCGCTCGGGCCAGCGCTTCGTCGAGTCGCTCGCCGTCGTCATCGGGGTCGTACGACTCGAAGGCGACGTCGTCCCAGTACGCGTCGAAGGTCGCCTCGAACTTGTCGAGCACCCGGGGCGTGGCGACCGATGACAGTCGTACGTTCCACTCCAGACCATCGAGCAGTGCTGCCTTGGACAGATTGGAGCTGCCCACATAGGCCGTATCGAAGCCGGTGTCACGGCGGAACAGCCAAGCCTTCGCGTGCAGACGCGTCGACCGGATCTCGTAGTTGACCTTCACCTCGGCGCCGAACTCGCGGACCAGGCGGTCCAACGCGTACCTGTCGGTGGCCCCGATGTAGGTGGTGGTGATGACCCGGATGGGGACTCCCCGCTCCTTCGCCGCGCGGAGCGAGTCTTCGAGCACCCGTATTCCATGCCACTTGACGAACGCGCACAACAGGTCGATGCGGTCGGCCGTGGCAAGCTCCGCACGCAGTTCGGCGCCGAGGTTGGGGTCGTCTGGAGCGTTGGTGATCAACGCCGTTTCAGAGAGAGGCGTCAGGGGGCGAATCGCGTAGACACCGGGTGCCTCCTGCTCGGCAAGGGCCAGGAGCTGACGGGGGCCGTCAGCGATGGTGCCGCCGGCATGGTCCTCATCCGGGTCGGGTGCGCTAGCGGCCAGCGACCGCATGAGGTCGTTGGCGACGGCCACCTGCTTCTTGTGCGGTAGTTGGGCCAACCGGCGTCCTACGACCTCCCCGATGTGGCGGGCCAGCACGTGCGGCGTGGACTCTTCACTGACCTCCGCATCGATGGCCTTCCAACCCGCGGCTTCGAGTCCCTCCAGCTGTTCGTGCAGGTTCTGCGTGACGAGCTGCTCGTAGACGCCCGCGACCGGCTGCGTCAGGTCCCCTGATTCCCCCACGACCGCTCCTTCGATCCCCCATGCGTTCTTCCGCACGACCTTTGGTGCCGATAGGGATCAGTTCTAACAGCAGTCACTGACAATCGAAGGTCTTGTGCCGAAAGGTGATCGTTTTTGGACAGCTGTCGAGCTTGGCTCAGGCTTCCGTACCGTGGCACTCCCCATAAACCCGCCCCGACCCACACCAACATCCCGCTCCCCTCTGCGGCGGCCAAGCCACAGCCCGCCCCCTCGCCGCCAGCGTCGTCGCATACTGCGGCAGCAGGTCCGCGTCCGAGGGCGACGAACCCTCCGACGCCGCGAACGCCTCATACGACGGCACCGTCCCCGTCACGATCCCCAGATTCGGCGTCCCAGACGACGCCAGTTCCCGAAGCGACGCCTCTATCGTCGCCAGGTGCTCCTCATGCGAGGGATACTCCGCGGCCAGCGACGGATACACAGCCACCAGCTCCGCCAGTTCCCCCGCCGGCCAGTGCAGCACCGCCACCGGGAACGGGCGGGACAGTGCCTCCCGGTAGGCGCCCAGTTCCGCACGTAGGCGGGAGATCTCCGCCTCCAGTTCCGCCGGATTGTTCGAGCCCAGGGACCACACCCGCTTCGGGTCGTGCAGCTCGTCCAGGGAGACCGGCATCGAGTGGAGTGTGTCCGCGAGCAGGTCCCACTCGTCATGGGCGACGCCCAGCATGCGGCGGACGCGGTGGCGGCCGAACAGCAGCGGGTGCGTGGAGTACGGGGGCTCCGTCACGTCCGTGAGGAGCAGCCGTGCGCCCTCCGTGAACGTCTCCTGCGCCGCCTCCAGCTCGTCGTGGGATTCCAGGGCCTCGGCGATGATCACCCAGGGGGCCGGGTCCCGGGGCGAGGCTGTGCGGATGCCCTCGATGATCGCCCGGGCCTCGGCCTCGTGGCCGTACTCCCACAGGTTCGAGGCCTTCAGGGCTCGGACCAGGGAAGGGTTCTCCAGGGCGTCGGCAGACAGCAGGCGGTCGTAGAGCGCGGACGCGGCGGGGCGGTCGCCGGCCAGTTCCAGGTGGGCGGCGGCCCTCAGGAGGAGGGCTTCGGCGTCCTCGGGGTACAGGCCGACGGTTCGCTCCAGGCGGGCCGCTTCGGCGTGGTGGTCGACGTTCTCGGCGGGCGTGTCGGGGCGCATGGGGGACACCGTACTGCCGACGGGTGTCGGAGGAGAGGTATTGGCAGGTCACTGACATCCCGGCACGGGTCAGCCTGGCCGGAGGCAGTGATCGCTTTGGTTCGGCTGGAGGACGGTCGGGTGGTGGGTGTGCGGTGCCGCAGGCGCCATGCTGGTATGTCCTCCCCGGCGCACTGTGAGTGACCTCAGCGAGATCGTCGGCCGCCCGGTGTCCGTCTCCGCACATGCCGTGCTTGCCTCGTGAAGAAGGCCACGCGTACTCCTCCGACCTGGCACTATCCAGATCATGTCGCGTCGTCGGTGGCTCTTCTTCGCTGTTTCGGTTCTCATCGCCCTCGGAGGGGTGATTTGGTTCTTTCGCCACCAAGGCCTGCAACGGGCGGACCAGATGAGCAGCGTGGGCGGTTTCCTCACAGGTGTCCTCGGCATGGTTCTCTCCCTCCGTCCGGCGCGTGGTTCGCAAGGCGAGGATCCCGACACCACCATGCTCGCCAAAACTCTGGCGACCGCTGTCCAGGACCAATGGCAGCGGGAGGTGGCGAACCAAGCTCTGCACCGGTTCGAATCCCTTGCCGTACGCTGGGCCGTCACCGACCGTAGCGGTCTACGCGACCACCCCGAGGCTGTGTTCGGCGCCGGCGCCACCGCCCAGGATGAGGTCGACTTCCATGGCACGGTCGCCGACGCGGCACAGCAGTACCTCTCACTCCCTAAGCAGCGCCTCGTTGTCCTTGGCGAGCCCGGCTCCGGCAAGTCCGCACTCGTGGCCCGGCTACTTCTCGACCTCCTCGGCGAGCGGCAGGACACCGGACCAGTACCGGTGCTCCTCCCCGTAAGAACCTGGGACCCCAGCAACGAGCACCTCAACGACTGGATCGTCCGCGAACTGGCCACGCTCTACTACGGTCGGAGCGAGGAAGTGCCGCGTCAGCTCCTGCTCGATGGTGCTCTCATCCCCATACTCGACGGCCTCGACGAGATAGCAGAAGCCTCCCGACGACACGCCCTCGCCGCCATCGACCGCGCGACCGGCGGCCGCCAGCCGGTCGTCGTCACCAGCCGAGTCGCTCCCTACCAGGCGATGGTCGACGAGTCCGGAGTTCTCGTCGCCGCCGCCGTTGTCGAACTGGCCCCCCTCGACATCAACGACGTGGTCACATGCCTGGACCGGTCCGTACCCGTCGGAGACGCCCGCTGGGACCCCGTCATTCGCTATCTGAGAGCCAATCCCAGTAGCCCCCTGGCCGAGGCGCTGTCCACACCGCTCATGGTGTTCCTGGCTCAGACCGCCTACGGAAGCCGACAGGCGCCCGCAACCCTCATCAACACGATCCAGAACATGAGCTCCCGTCAGGACGTCGAGCGCCATCTCGTCAAAGCTCTGGTCCCAGCCCGTTATACGGCCTATCCCGACCCCACGCACGCCCAGCCACGCCGCACCTACAGCGCCGACCAAGCCGAGCGTTGGCTCGGCTACCTGGCACGGAACCTGCAGCGCACGGCCACACGCGATATCGCTTGGTGGAAGCTGGCACAGCTGGTTCCTCGTGCAGTACTTGGCGCGTTCTTCCTGATCGGGGGCGGATCTCTCCTGGGCTTCGCAGCCGCGGCACTCTTCGGCACCGGCGTCGGTATCGCGGTCGGGATCATCGGTGGGGCCTTCTTCGGCTTCGGCGGCGAACTGGTCGAAGCCGTCTTCCGCCTCTTCGGCCAGCACATCGACCGCTCCGCCCCCGTTCCCGTCCATGCGGTCATCCACCAAGGCGGGCGCATTCGGCTTTTCGCCGGGACCTTTGTGGCGGGCGGCGTCGGCGGCCTTGGGTTCGCACTCGCTCTCCTGGCCTGGCACCGGCTGGGCCCCGCATGGGGCCCGGTCGTTATTCTCTGCGCACTCGTCGCGTGCCTGGTGATGGTAACGGGCCTCGCCGACGTACTACGCGGCCCCGTCAGCCTGACCGAGCTGACCCCGAGATCCATACTCTCCAGCGACCGGACGACCGCAACGCTGCGGGCCATCGGCCTCAGCATCGGAGTGGCACTCGGTATCGTGACGTTGACCAGAAGCGACGCTGGAATCGTCTCCGCCATCGGTTTCGGACTGGTGGCCGCCCTGTCCGGATACGGCGACTCCGCCTGGGGGTTCTTTCTCCTCACCCGCTGCTGGCTGGCCCTCACCGGCCGACTCCCGTTCCGGCTGATGACCTTCCTGGAGGATGCCTACCGGCGCGGCATCCTGCGTCAATACGGGCCTGTCTATCAGTTCCGCCATCAGCACCTCCAGGAGAGCCTCGCGAGCCCGTAGACGGCTGAATCCGGTCCGTTCACCCGCAGCACTGTCCGATGATGTGGCCCCTCCCGACGCACCCTGCGTCGGCTTCACTCTGCCGGAGTCGTTGTGAACTCGATCTCCCCGGGCTCGCCGAGCCCTCCTCCGCCCAGCGGCGGATGGTCGCAGCCGTGGCGTAGGAAGGTCCTGGGCGTTTTGGGTGCCCTGACGCTGGCGATCCTCACGGCTGTGGTTGGGGCCTGGGCAGAGCACAAGCTCCAGGAAGGGACAACCCTCGGGGCTCCGGAGAGCTCACCAGTACCGGGGACGAAGCCGCAGGGCACGCCCGACGGTCGAACCGAAGCCACCGCCACTCCTGGAGGGGCGGACCTGCACTGCAGAGCGAGCCTCCAGGCTGTGGGGCCCGTCCAGTGGTGGCCCTGCGCACGTGTCGAGAAGGACCGGATCACCTTCGGGGTCATGCTCCGTAACACGGGAGAAGGGCAGACCGTTCGTCTGCGCTTCGGGTATCTGACCGCAGTGCCACAAGGGTTCACGTCGTGCACGGGCGATGCAGGTTCGATGTTCTCCGTCGAGCCGGGCGCTGACACCCGCTGGGTCACGGTGCCGGGCTGCTCTGTGGCGAGAACTCCCGCCGCTGTGCAGGCGAAGGTGTGGGCCGGACCCAAGACAGGTGCTTTCTCAGCGCCGGTTTTGTCTCCCACTCTGCACGTTCAGCAAGACGGCTCCGTCGTCGACCTGACCCGTGACTCCAGTTGATCGAATAATCGTCAAGACCTGACGGAGTCCTGTTAGAGCATCACTCCGTCCACCTGCAACGTCTGCACCGTCCCCGCCGCGAACGGCACGCTCACCGACTTGCCGGAGAGGTACGTGTCCGAGTACGCGCGGTAGCGGTCCGAGCCGGACGTTGCCGTGTTCCAGCGGGGGACCAGGCCGCCCGACCCGCCGGTCACCGTCGAGAAACGGGAGAGGTCGAAGGTCAGGGTCTGGGCCGAGGTCGAGGTGTTCACGGCGACTATCACCAGGCGCCTCGCCGAGGCCGAGTACGCGGCTGCCGCGTAGCTCACGCCTGTGTCGAGGATCGTCATCCCGGGGCGGATGTGGCGGCTGAACTGGGCCATGACGTAGTACTTGGGCTGGACCGTCGTCGGCTGCAACGTGTTCGCGTCGTACGCGATCATCGCCCAGCCCGTGGTCGGGTCCATCACCTGCCAGTAGCACCAGGCCGTCGGGTGCAGCCAGCGGAAGTCGTAGCAGAGGTTCGACGCCAGGGTCAGGCCCGAGGCGTCGCCGTCGCCCGTTTCGGAGTTCCAGAGCTTCTTGCCGGACGTCGTCACCACGTCCGTGTACAGCAGGTCCCGGCGGCCGCCCGAGCCCTGGTAGCCGTGCACGTTCACCTGGGACACCAGGGCCCTGGTGGAGGAGCCGAAGGAGGCCCATGTCGAGCGGGCCGTGTCGTAGTTCGTCTCGTCGGAGGCCGAGATGCGGACGCCCGTCAGGCCTCGCTTGTCCAACTCGCTGCGCATGTACGGGAGTACGGCGGCCTGGACCGCCGGGTCCATGTGGCAGCCCTCCTGCGTGCCGGTGGCGGTCCACCAACTGGACGCCGGCTCGTTGAACGGGTCCACTGTCGCGAAGTTCACGCCCCAGTTCGTACGGGCGTACGCCGCGACCGCGGCCAGGTGGGAGGCGTGCTGGCGGTAGTTCCAGGTCTGGAGGTTGTTGCCGCCGTCTGCCGCGCCCGAAGGGTTGTGGTTGTAACACATCCACCACATCGGTGAGTTGGCGAAGAGCTCGGTGATCGCTCCGCGCTGTACGGCCTTCTGCAGCATCGCGCGCTGGGCCGCGTCCGCCGTCCAGTCCCAGGCCGAGGAGGCCGGGTCCTCGTTGTTCCAGTCCTGCCAGAAGCCCTCGATCTGCTTGAAGGCGGGGATGTTGGGGGACTCCGCCATCGTCTCGCCGTTCACGCTGTTCCAGCTGCACGCGCCCAGGTTGTAGCGGGCGATGTTGAGTCCCAGGCCGGGGAGTGCCGTGCCGTTGTACGTCACCGAGTTGGTGGTGAAGAAGAGGTCGGCGAAGTCGTTCCGGTTGCCGAAGACGTTGGCCCACCAGGCGAGGGATGTGCCCCAGCCCTCCCATGTGCCGTACGTCGTCGACGGGTTGACGGCGATCGTCGCGTCCGCGTGTGCGGTGCCGGTCGCCAGGGCGCTGCCGAGGAACGTACCGCCTGCCGCGGCCAGCAGGGTTCTGCGTCGGATCATGGCTTCTCCGCCTCCATCAACTGCCGGGTGGTCGAACCGGCGTCGGGGCCCGTCCCGCTCATGCCGTCAGGAAGCATCGGGTGTGGCGGTTGGGGTTGTCGAGAGGTGTGACAGCGCTTTCTGCGGGTTTCTCGAACCCCTTTCTCAAACCGGTGGAAGAAGGATGGGCGGGAGCGTTCGAGGGTACGGACGCGTATGGGTCTGGTGACCTCGTGGCGTGGCGCTTATCGTGCGGGCGGCCCACGTGGAGGAGGCGTCCGCCATGCGCGTTCCCGTCGTGCAGCACGGCACCCGGCGCCGGCGTGCGCTGCGCCGGCGTGCCCTGTGGGCTGGAGGCGAAGCTCTTGTCACCGTCGGCGTCGTACTTCTGCTCCTCGTCGTCCACCAGCTGTGGTGGACCAACCGTCAGGCCAGGGAGGGCGCCGAGCGGAAGGTGGAGGCGCTGGAGCGGGAGTGGGGCAGTGGAGGGCGAGGAGTTGAGGAGGGAGGCGGGCAGGGGGCGGCGGCCCCCGCGGGGCCTTCCGAGGAACCCGCGCGCGAGGAGCCCGCCCGTCGGCAGCGTGCCGACCAGCCGCAGCCCTCTGCCCCCGACCCCGCCTACGCCATCCTCACCATCCCGCGTCTCGACCTCCGCGTCCCCGTCGCCGAGGGCATCAGCAAGCCGGACGTCCTCAACAAGGGGTACGTCGGCCACTACCCCGGCACCCAGCAGCCCGGCCGCGCCGGCAACTTCGCCCTCGCCGGGCACCGGAACACCCACGGCGAGCCCTTCCGGTACCTCAACCGGCTCGACGACGGCGACCGGATCCTCGTAGAGACGCAGGACGCCGTGTACACGTACGCCGTCGACCAGACCGTGCCGCAGACCTCCGCACGCGACACCGGTGTCCTACGGCCCGTGCCCCGCAGCCTCGTCCACCCCGCCCGCGGCTACCGCGACCCCGGCTACTACCTCACCCTCACCACCTGCACCCCGGAATACACCTCCACGTACCGCCTGGTGGTGTGGGGGACGCTCACCTCCATGCGGCCGGCCCCGGAACGCTGAGCACGGCACCTTACGGTCCAGTACGTGAACCGGGTCTTGCGGACTGGAACCCGACCTTGGAGGATCAACCAGTCCTCCGATGGCTGCGTTCCCGCCGCACCCGGGCCGCGGCCGATCGGAGGACCGCCCACGATCGAGGGAGATTGTGCTCATGAAGCTGCTGCGAGTCGGTACGGCCGGGGCCGAGCGGCCCGCGCTGCTCGACGCCGAGGGGGTTCTGCGGGACCTGTCGGGCCTCGTGCCGGACATCGACGGGGCGCTGCTCGCCGACGACGCGTCGCTCGGCCGGATCCGGGCCGCCGCCGACGCCGGGGAGCTGCCGGCGCTGGACGCGGCGGGGCTGCGGATCGGGCCGCCGCTGGGGCGGATCGGCAAGATCGTGTGCATCGGGCTGAACTACCACGACCACGCCCGCGAGACCGGGGCCGAGCCGCCCGCCGAGCCGGTGATCTTCTTCAAGGCCGCGGACACGGTGGTCGGACCGAACGACACCGTGCTCGTGCCGCGCGGGTCCAGCAAGACCGACTGGGAGGTGGAGCTGGCGGTCGTCATCGGACGTACGGCTCGCTATCTGGAGTCGGTGGAGGACGGGCTCGCGCATGTCGCCGGGTACGCCGTGGCGCATGACGTCTCCGAGCGGGAGTTCCAGATCGAGCGGGGCGGTACCTGGGACAAGGGGAAGAACTGCGAGACGTTCAATCCGCTGGGGCCGTGGCTGGTGACGGCGGACGAGGTGCCGGATCCGCAGAAGCTGGCGCTGAAGTTGTGGGTCAACGGGGAGTTGAAGCAGGACGGGACGACGGGCGAGCAGATCTTCTCCGTGGGGGAAGTCGTGCGCTACGTCAGCCAGTTCATGACGCTGTATCCCGGTGATGTCATCAATACGGGGACGCCGGCGGGGGTTGCGTTGGGGCAGCCGGAGCCGAAACCGTATCTGCGGGCTGGGGACGTGGTGGAGCTGGAAATCGAGGGGTTGGGGCGGCAGCGGCAGGAGTTCAAAGACGCCTAGAGTGCTCGTGGTCGGCCCGTCCGCCGCGTTGTCGAACCTGTGCGCCAGACAGTCGCACGCCGAAGACGGCGGGTCGGACTCCGCGGACGCGGGCACGCAGGACCGCGACAACAGGGCCTCCTGGTACGGCTCGGTTGGGATTGCAACCCCGAGCTACCAAGAGGCCCTGGCGCCACTGGGCGACGACCGTCACTTGAGGGTGAGGTTCTGTATTTCGGTGGTCCCCGGCGGCCTCGTGATCCTGAAGCTCTTGCCGTATGGAAGCTCGTCGCCGTCTTCGTCAACGCAGGTGACCTTGGCGTTGGCTGACAAGCCCGTCTTCGGAACCTGCGTGAAGGTCAGTGAGAATGGCTCCGCCGCGTCCTCCCCGGCGAGCTGGTCCACCTTGGCCAGCTTACCCCTGGGGGTGATCGTCACGGCAGACGGTGCCGCATTTTCGAATCGTTCGCAGCTCGCGGTTCCCGAAACCTTGACCCTTCCTGAATCCGGGTTGGCGTGTGCCGCGTCGGTCGCTGCCATGGGAACGGCGACTGCGAGCGAGGCCACGGCCACAGCGGAGCCGAGCAACCTCTTTGGCTTGCTGCTGGAATCCCGCATTTCATTCTCCACTCATCTGCTTCGGACCACTTTGACGAGGACACCGAGCTGCGTGGACATGTTTCACGGTGTCGAATCGCCACATGCGTGTGCCGTCGCGTGGGTTGATGCGCCTGCCAATGAGGGCCGTGCCCGACCTCACACGGCTCGTTCATGGGGCCGGTCGTGCTGCGCACTGGATGGCGCTGAGTGCCAATTTTGGCCGGTGCATTCCGGCTTGAGGCCGATCACGCTGCTTGCCGACAACGACTACTGCAGCCGTGGCGCCTCTGATTCGACCGTACCGATCGTGCGGCTAGGTGTCCACTTTTGGGCTAATCGATGCGATTGATTCCTCAACTGTCACAGCGTGGGCGAGTAGATGGCGACTTGGAGCGCTCAATGGGCACGGTGGCGGGCTACTTACCTTCATCGACAGTTGAGAACCTTCGGGGGTGCTGCCTGGGAATGCCGCGGCAAGGGGGCCTCGCTTGCTGAGGCACCTCATGCGCCAATCGCCAGGCAGCAGGAGATTGCTGCTGCGATACGCATGCTCCGTTGAAATGCCGTCATTCTCCGTGGATTTCGGCTGCGGGCAGCGGGCCTTCGGAGTGGCTCGGCACCGACGAGGGCGTGGGCCGGGACGGGGCAACGCCGGCGGAGCTCTTCGCCCTGCGCCGCGACTCGGGCCCGGTGGCGGTGCTCCCGGCGCAGTCGCAGGGCGCGGACTCGCAGTTGTATCTCCAGGGCGGCGGCAACGGGCGCCACCGGTCCCCGGTAGACATGTCCGGACGGGCGGGGGACGATGACAGTGACGGACTAGTTCCGGGCCGATCAGTACGTGCGCGTGGAGCGCGCACCATTCCGGCACTGCGAATGCGTCGTGGGGTGAGACCGTGTGCCCGTTCGGGTAACGGCCTCGCGATCCCTGTCACACTCCCCCACCCCAGGTGAGGAAATGACGATGAACCAGCGAACCCGTATCACTCTGTTCACCCCTCTCATGGTCGGTTCTCTCGCCCTCGGACCGGCCGCCGCCTCGGCATGGGGCCACGCTCCGGAGGCCGCGCCTACTCAGACGTGCTTCGTCGAAGCCAAGGCGGGCGATGCCACCAAGGTGACGGTCACAGGCGAGGGATTCAAGAAGGGCAAGGCGTTCCTCGACCAGACCGATGGTCAAGGCGGGGGATCCGCCACTGTGGGGGATGACGGCAAGTTCGCGTCCGGTGAACTGCCGGCCGGCAACTACAGGGCCTTCCAAGAGGGCGGTGCCAGTGCAAACTGCCTGGGCGGCCAAGCGGCCCAGGAAGCGGTCGACAAGAAGCTGATCGACTCCGAACGGAAGCGCGGCGCCAGGGAGGGTTTTGCGGACGGGAGGGAGCTGGCCCAGTCCGGCGCCTGTGACGCGGAGCCGAAGCCGCAGGAGCGACAGCGGCTGGCTCCCAGTACTGAGGCCCAGAAGGCGGCGCAGGAGGCCTACAAGAACGCATACAGCACCGCCTTCAACTCGGCGATCGACAGGTTCTGCTAGCGACTAGCCGGCCGCCGGTCGTGTAGTTAGCTCGTCCCATACCTCGGCCCGCCGACCCTCGCAGTCGGCGGGCCGAGGTCGTTCGGTATGCGCTAGCCCAGCAGGCCGGCCAGCCTGCGCCACTCCTCCCGCGGCAGGACGTCACTGGGCCCGCCGGTGACCACCTGGAGCGCGATATGGTCCGCGCCCGCCTGCTGGAAGGTCTTGATGCGGTCCCGGATGCGGTCCTCGTCTCCCCATGCGAACACCGCGTCGATGAGGCGGTCGCTGCCGCCGTCCGTGAAGTCGGCCTCGGTGAAGCCGTGGCGGAGGAAGTTGTTGGTGTAGTTCGGCAGGGCGAGGTACATGGCGAGGGCGCCGCGGGCCAGGGTGCGGGCGCGGGACGGGTCCGTTTCCAGGACGACCTTCAGCTCGGGGGCCAGCAGTGGGCCTTCGCCCAGGGTCTCGCGGGCCCGGGCCGTGTGCTCCGCCGTGACGAGGTACGGGATTGCGCCGGCCGCCCGGTCGCGGGCCAGCTCCAGCGTTTTGGGGCCCAGCGCTGCCAGGACGCGGCGGCCCGCCGGCACTCCGGCGGTGTCCAGGGCGTCGAGGTAGGCGACCAGCGACGAGTACGGGCGGCGGTACTGCTCGGCGAGCTTGGCGTGGCTGACGCCGAGGCCCAGCACGAAGCGGCCGGGGTGGGTCGACTCGAGGTCGGCGTAGGCCGCCGCGCTGTCGCGGGCCTCCTGCTGCCAGATGCTCTGGATGCTGGTTCCCACGACGATCCTCGACGTCGCCCCGATGAGCGGAGCGGCGTTGCGGGCGGTGCTGTTGCCGCCCAGCCACAGGGCGCCGTAACCGAGTTCCTCCAGTTCGGCGGCGGCCTCGGCGAGCTCGCCGCGCCGGTCCGGGTCCTCCGAGCGCAGGCCGATGCTCCAGATGCCGTACCGGCCCACCTTCTGTTTCACGGTGGCTGCGACGTCGTTCATCGGTTGCGGTCCCTCCGGCTGTGACGGCTGGTGCTGGTGACGGTAGTGCCAACCGGAGGGCCGCTCGCGTTAATCCCGCCGGACGGGTGTCAGACCTGGTCGCCCAGGTAGTGCTCCAGCGCCTCCACCACGAACCGGTGGTCCTGCAGCTGCGGCAGGCCGGACACCGTCACCGTGCCGATCACGCCGGCGCCCTCCACGGTGATGGGGAAGGAGCCCCCGTGGGCGGCGTACGTGTCCGGGTCCAGGCGGGAGGACTCCTCGAACGTCGTGCCCTTGGCGCGGAAGCGGGCGCCGACGAGGTAGGAGGCGGAGCCGTAGCGTTCCACGACCCGGCGCTTGCGGTCGATCCAGGCGTCGTTGTCGGGGGTGGAGCCGGGCAGGGCCGCGTGGAAGAGCTGCTGGCCGGCACGGCGGATGTCGATGGCGACCGGGGCCTGCCGTTCCCGGGCCAGCTCCACCAGCAGCGAGCCGAGCGCCCAGGCGTCGTCGTGGGTGAACCCGCGAAACACCAGACGGCGTTCCTGCGCCTCCAACTCCTCGATCGAGGGCGTCAGTTCAGGAGTGATCTTCGGGGTCATCGCGGGCTTGTGCGAGTTCGTCACAGCGTCACCGTCACTCCGTCGCGGGCCGAACGGCGGGCCGCTTCCAGTACGTCGAGGGCGGCGGCCGCCTCCAGGGCGGTCACCGGGTTGGCGGCGCCGTCGCGCAGGGCGGCGGCCACCGCGGCGTAGTAGGCGGGGTAGTCGCCGGGCAGGGTGGGCTCGGGGCGGCCGCCGCCGGTCAGCGGGGACTCGCCGGATCCGATACGGCCCCACAGCGACTCGGGCTCCTCGCCCCAGCCGGGACCGGGGCGCTGCCCATCCTTGAGGGCCGCCTCCTGCGGGTCCAGGCCGTACTTCACGTAGCCGGCCTGCGAGCCCAGCACCCGGAAACGCGGGCCGAGTTGGGCGGTCGTCGCGGAGACGTAGAGGTGGGAACGGACGCCGTTGGTGTGCGTGATCGCGATGAACGTGTCGTCGTCCGTCTCCGCGCCCGGGCGGCGGATGTCCGACTCGGTGTACACCGAGGCCGCGGGGCCGAACAGGACCAGTGCCTGGTCGACGACATGGCTGCCGAGGTCGTAGAGGAGACCTCCGATCTCCGCCGGGTCACCGGACTCCCGCCAGCCGCCCTTCGGCTGCGGCCGCCACCGCTCGAAGCGGGACTCGAAGCGCCATACGTCACCCAGCGCGCCCTCGGCGAGCAGCTTGCGCAGAGTGCGGAAGTCGTTGTCCCAGCGGCGGTTCTGGAAGACGGAGAGCAGCAGGCCGCGTTCCTCGGCCAGGGCGGCCAGTTCGCGTGCCTCGGCCGCCGTGCCCGCGATCGGCTTGTCGACGACGACCGGGAGACCGGCCTTCAGGGCGGCGGTGGCGAGCGGGACGTGCGTCCGGTTCGGGGAGGCGATGACGATCAGGTCCAGCTCGTCGGCCCGGTCGAACAGCTCCTCCGCCGTGGCGGCGACCCGTACGTCCGGGAAATCGGCGCGGGCCTGCTCCTGCCGCTCGGGGTTCGAGGTGACCACCGTGTCAAGGGCGAGGCCGTCGGTGGCGCCGATCAGGGGGGCGTGGAAGACGGAGCCCGCGAGGCCGTAGCCGATGAGGCCGACTCGGAGGGGGGTACCCGTCGTTCCAGTGATGCGTCCGGTCATGGGTCCACTTTCGCAACGCTGTTGCCAAAGTGCAAGCGGTGAGGAGAATGGGTGGCGTGAACAGGACGACCACGGGGGGTTCGGTGCGGGCGGCGGGCGCGAATCTGCTGGTGCTGCGCAGCCACAACGCGGCGCTCGTGCTCGGCCTGCTGCGGCGTGCCGGGCAGGACGGCATCAGCCGGCTCGAGCTGGCCGAGCGGACCGGGCTGACCCCGCAGGCCGTCAGCAAGATCACCGCCCGGCTGCGGGCCGACGGGCTGGCGACGGAGGCCGGGCGGCTGGTGTCGACCGGGGGCAAGCCGCGTACGGTGCTGCGGCTCGTGCCGGGGGCCGGGCATGCGGTGGGGGTGCATCTCGACCGGGATGAGCTGCGGGCGGTGCTCGTGGATCTGGCGGGGGCGGTGGTCGCGGAGCGGAGCGCTCCGCTGGACCTGGGGGCGGGGGCGGAGGCCGTGCTCGCGAGGGTGGTGCGGGAGGTGACGTCGCTGCTGGCGGAACGGTCGTCGGACACGGTCCTCGGGGTCGGCGTCGCGCTGCCCGGCCCGCTCGATCACGTCCGTGGTGTGCTGCATCGGGTCACCGGGTTCCCGGAGTGGGACGGGTTTCCGCTGCGGGACGTGCTGGCGTTGCAGCTCGGGGTGCCGGTTGTCGTCGACAAGGACACCAATGCGGCGGCGCTGGGGCTTGCGGTCGGGGGTGAGGGTGGGTCGTTCGCGTATCTGCACTTCGGGGCGGGGCTTGGTGGGGGGCTGGTGATCGGGGGCGCGGTGCATCGGGGGGCCCGGACTGGTGCGGGGGAGTTCGGGCATCAGGTCGTGCAGTTGGACGGGCCGTTGTGCAGTTGCGGGAACCGGGGGTGTGTCGAGGCGTTGTGTCTGGAGGCTGTGGGGCGGGGGGATGTGGAGGAGGCGGCGCGGGTGCTGGGGGTGGGGACGGGGAATTTGGTGGCGCTGCTCGATATCGACTTCATTTTGTTGGGTGGGCGGGTTGTTGCCGGGGAGCCGGAGCGGTTTGTGCGGGGGGTTGCGGGGGTGTTGGAGGAGCGGGCTCGGCGTACGGGGGAGGAGGCTGTGCCGGTTCGGCTTGCGGCTGGGGGTGCGCGGGGGGTCGCGGAGGGGGCTGCGCAGTTGCTGCTGGGGCCGTTGTTCGGGCGGGGGGACGCGTAGGGGGCGTCGGGGGCGGTTTGGTTGCCCGCGTTGCGGGGTGCCGCTGCGCCCACCCGTGCCGCCCCAGCGGCACGACTGCCCGCAGCTACGGCGGTGCGACCGCCCGCAGCTACGGCGGTGCGACTGCCCGCAGCTACGGCGGTGCGACCGCCCGCAGCTATGGCGTGCGCCCGCCCGCAGCTGTGCTCCGCTGATTGGGCGGAGTTTGCGGTTCCTGCGGGGTGGCGTCGGCCCGGGGTGGGCGCCCTCCGGCATGGTCATGTGTTCATGCGACTGTGCACGCCCGTGTCCCTCTGTACGGCGGCCTCAGCCGCCCTGCTGTTCGTTGCCGGTCCGGCGTATTCCGGGTCGGCTCCTGGCTGTGCCGCCGGGTCCGGTGGCCGCGACTTTCCGATCACCACCCGTATCCACGGCGGCCCCGATTCCTATGCCGCCGGCGGCGGCTACAGCACGTGGTCCATCGACCTCACCAACAGCACCGCCCGCCCCTGTACCGGCATCCACCCGGTCGTCGTCCTCGTCGACAAGGGGCGGACGCTGACGCCGACGCAGCCGAAGCTGGAGTTCTACGAGCGTGCCCGCCTGCACCCGGTCCGGTTCGAGAGGACCGACGAAGACGAGCTGGTCGGCGCCTTCGACGGTTTCGCGGGGTTCACCGTGGCGCCCGGCCGGACCCTGACCGTGCGGGTGCGGCTGGCGCTGACCCCCGACGCCGTACCGAACGAGATCACCGCGAACGCCGCGGTCGTGCAACGGCGCGACAACGACGGCGACTGGGTCGGTCAGTCGAACGACTACCGTTTCCGCGTCGAGGCCAAGCCCGACACCGAATCCAGCACCGAGCCCAAACCCAAACTCAAACCCAGTAGCGACTCCGGCACACACACCGCCCCCGACGCCACGCCCACCACCCCCGCCCCGGACGGACAGCTGTCGTTCGCCGACGAGCTCGCCCGCACCGGCCTCGGCACTCCGCGGGGCGCGCTCGCCGCCACCGCCGTACTGCTGGTCGCCGCAGGCTGCGCCCTGGTGGTTGTGCGGAGGCGCCGCTGAGCACCTGCGTCGTCCCGTGGCCCGAGTCGTGATCGACGGGGTCAGGATCAGCCACTCCTGACTACCCTGGGGGCGTCGGTACGCCGTGGTTCCGGCGCCCCGCTCGTTCTCGTACGCACGCCAGGAGTGATCGACGCACATGCCAGACCGCAAGCCCATCGAGTCATGGCTCACCGACATGGATGGTGTGCTCATCCACGAGGGCGTACCCATCCCCGGCGCCGACGCCTTCCTCAAGAAGCTGCGCGAGTCCGGAAAGCCGTTCCTCGTCCTCACCAACAACTCGATCTACACCCCGCGCGACCTGCATGCCCGGCTGAACCGCATGGGCCTGGAGGTGCCGATCGAGAACATCTGGACATCGGCGCTGGCGACGGCGCAGTTCCTCGACGATCAGCGGCCGAACGGCACCGCGTACGTCATCGGCGAGGCGGGCCTGACAACCGCCCTGCACGAGATCGGATACATCCTGACGGACCACGAGCCTGACTTCGTGATCTTGGGCGAGACCCGGACTTACTCCTTCGAGGCCATGACGAAGGCGGTCCGCCTGATCAACAACGGCGCCCGGTTCATCGCTACGAACCCTGACGAGACGGGACCCTCGACCGAGGGTGCGCTTCCCGCCACGGGCGCCGTCGCAGCTTTGATCACCGCAGCGACCGGCAAGAAGCCGTATTTCGTCGGCAAGCCGAACCCGCTGATGATGCGCGCCGGGCTCAACGCGATCGGGGCCCACTCGGAGACCTCGGCCATGATCGGCGACCGCATGGACACGGACGTACTGGCGGGGCTTGAGGCCGGTATGCGGACCTTCCTCGTCATGACCGGAGTGACCCAGCCGAGTGAGGTCGACGTGTACCCGTACCGGCCGTCGAAGGTCGTGGACTCCATCGCCGATCTTGTGGACCGCGTCTGAAACCGCCCCGGAGGTAAAACCCACCCGTACGGCGTAGTCCGGACCCCGCCGAGGATGCGGGGCCGGGCCGCGCGGGGGAGTCTCCAGAGTGTCTGGAGGTTCACGATGGGTTCACTGCGACTCACTCTTTGTACCGGCGTCCTGGCCGCCGTCGCCGCGGTCGGCCCGCCGGCAAGCGCGGCGGACGGCGGTGTCTCGGTCAGCCCCTCGACCCCGGGGCCCGGCAGCGACCTCGCGCTGCGGGCCACCGGCTGCACCGGCACCACCGGCACCGCGGCCTCGAAGGCCTTCGTCTCCGACGCCGAGCTCACCGGCGGGGACGGCACGCTGGCCGGCGAGACCCGCGTCCGCTCCATGGTGGGGCCCGGCCGCTACGAGGTTCACGTCATCTGCGGTGGCGACAAGTCCAAGTCGATGAAGTCGCACGTCACCATCGGCAACGCCTCGGCCGCGCCGAGTGCGCCCGCCTCGCCGATCGCCCCCGTCAAGGCGGGCGGCGGCGGGACCGCCCACCTCGCGTCCGTGGACACCCGCACGACCGGCCCGAACACCGCACACACGGTGACCGGCCTGGTCCTCGCGGGCGCCGCGGCGGTGGCCGTCGTCCTGCGCGGCACCCGCCGGAGCCGTAGGACGGGCTGAGCGACCATGTCCGACCGGGAACACTTCTCCGGCACCGGGCGGATGCTCATGGGCGTGGCCTGGGCGGTGCTGCTGCTCGGGCTGTGGCTGTGGGGCCGTGAGGTGACCGACGTACGGCACGGCATATCCGCGCCCATCACCGGCGACATGGCAGCCGTCGGACGGCCGCCCACGGCGGACCTGCCGCCCGCCGCCAAGCCCCTGGCCGCCGCCCTGCCGCAGCGCCTCGACATCCCCGGCCTGGGCGTGCAGGCGCCCGTCGTGGCCCGCGGCCTCGATGCGCAGGGGGCGATCGATCCACCGCCGTACGACCAGCCGGGCGTCGTCGGCTGGTACGCGAACGGGGTGAAACCGGGCGCGGTCGGCACCGCGCTCATGGTGGGCCACGTCGACACCGAGACCCGCCCTGCCGTCTTCTACCGGATCAGCGCGCTGCAGCCCGGCGAGACCATCCGGGTCGTCCGCGCCGACGGCCGGGTCGCCGAGTTCACCGTCGACGACGTCCAGGTCCTCAGCCGCGACCACTTCGACGCCCAACAGGCCTACGGCGTACGCAAGTCGGGGCGGGCCGAGCTCCGGCTGATCACCTGCGGCGGCACCTACGACCGGGTCAGCCGCAGCTACACCGCCAACGTGGTCGTGTCGGCCTACCTCACGGGCACCGGTCCCTGAGCCTGCCTTCCCGGCGCCCACTCACCCGGCCCCGTCGGCCGCCTGTAACAGCTCACGGACAAGGCGCGGGCGACCTCGTGAGGGCAGCGCGACGTATGTCAGGATTGAGACTTGGAACAGTGCACCCAAGGGGGAGTTGGATGTACCGCAGCAGGGGGGTGACCGGAGTGCGGGCGACCGCGGTGGCGCTGGGGGCGGCGCTGCTGATCGCGGGATGCTCTTCCGGCGACGGAGACGGCGACGGTGGCGACACCGGCGGCTCGGGCGCCGGGATCACCCAACAGCCCAAGGACGCCGCGCCGTTCTGGGTCAACCCGGACGGCACCGCGGCCCAGCAGGTGGCCGACTACGAGAAGAGCGGCAAGGAGTCCGAGGCGGACACGATCCGCAAGATCGCCCAGCAGCCGACCGGCGAGTGGCTCAGCCCGGAGAACGCGGAGGAGCAGGCCCGCGGCTTCACCGAGGCGGCGGCCGAGGCCGACCGCACGGCGCTGCTCGTCCTCTACAACATCCCGCACCGCGACTGCGGGCAGTTCTCGGGCGGCGGCGCCGCCGACGGCAACGCATACCGGGCGTTCATCGACAGCGTCGCCAAGGGCATCGGTGACCGCGGTGCGACGGTGATCCTGGAGCCGGACGCGGTGCTGCACATGGTGGACAACTGCACACCCGGTGAGTACCACGAGGAGCGCTACGACCTGCTCAACGGCGCCATCAGCAAGCTCAAGTCCCTGAAGAACACCAAGGTCTACCTGGACGCGGGCAACGCCGGCTGGGGCAAGCCCGACCAGATCTTCGAGCCCCTGAAGTGGGCGGGCATCGACCAGGCCGACGGTTTCTCGGTCAACGTCTCCAACTTCTACACGACCGAGGACTCCATCGCGTACGGCAAGGAGCTCTCCGCCAAGGTGGGCAACAAGCCGTTCGTGATCGACACCAGCCGCAACGGCAACGGCCCCTACACCGAGGGCGACCCGGGCGAACGCTGGTGCAACCCGCCGGGCCGCGCCCTCGGCGAAACCCCGAGCACCAAGACCGCCGACCCCCTGGTCGACGCGTATCTGTGGGTCAAGCGCCCGGGAGAGTCGGACGGCGAGTGCAAGGGCGGTCCCAAGGCGGGCGAGTGGTGGCCCGAGTACGCACTGAAGCTGGCGCAGGCGAGCGAGTAGCGTCGCCCGGTACGCAGTTGGGGGCGCCCTCCGTCACGGAGGGCGCCCCCACTGACGTATGAGCTACGGAATCCGCACCCACTGCGCCTCGGACGGCGTCCCCTCGTCATCGGCCACGAACAGCATGTACCACCCCGCCTGCACCAGATTCCGGTTCTCCGGCACCGTCACGGTGACCTTGTTGCCGGACGTCTTGAAGTCCAGCGCGATCGACCGCTGGTCGACATCCGTCACGTGCGTCGAAGCGCTGGGCCGGATCAGCCGCACCTTCTTGATCGACGACGCATGCTGCGAGGTGAACGTGCCCGTCTCACCGCGTTCGATGGTCTGCGGCCCGCCGGACAGCGAGGGACGCGCGTCGCGGAAGAGATACGGCGGGCTGTAGATCTCGATCCGCTGCTCGAACTTTCCCGGCTTGGTGTTCGCCTTGTCGCTGAAGAGGGAGTCCGAACCGAAGAACATCACCCGGCCGTCGGGCAGGAGCAGCGAGCCCGAGTGGTAGTTACGGCCCACCAAGGGATCGGCGACCCGGTCGAGTTCGTTGGTCTCCGGATCGTACAGCCGCGCCTCGAGGATGTTGGAGTCACTGCGCCCGCGGTAGTCCTCCGAACCGCCGGAGACCAGCACGCTGTCGTCCGGGAGGACCGAGGCCTGCGGATAGCGGGTGCCCTTGCCCAGCGACGGCCCGTCCACGAACCGCGGGTTGTCGGCCTTCAGATCGACGATCCGGGTCTTCTCACTCGACAGCTTGGACTCACCGACGCCACCACCGCCGATCACCATGTACTTCTCGTCCTGCGCCGGCGGCAACAGCACGGTGTTCGCGGTCTCCAGCATGTTCGCGTCGCTCATGCCGGGCACCTTGGTGAACTTGTTGGTGTCCACGTCCCAGACGCCGGGATCACGCCCCACGTCGTCCGGCCCGTATCCCGCGTTCGCTCCCGAGTAGAAGACCTTGCCGTTCTGCATCAGGAACAGCGCCGGGTACGTCGGGAACTGCCGGACCTTGTCGGTGTAGGTCCACTTCTTGGTCTCGGGGTCGTAGATCTCGTTCTTGCCCGGCACCAGCTGGCCGATGTCGTCGAGGCCGGAGACGCTGAGGATCTTCCCGTCGCTCAGGGTGGTGAGCGTCGGGTACCAGCGGGCCTCCTTCATCGGGTCGACCTTGATGTACTTCTCGGCGACCGGGTCGAACTCGTAGGCGTCCCGGATCCCCTGGAAGTCCTTCTTGTCCAGGGCGAGCTTCTGCGCGATGCCGTACGTGTTGCGCGCGTCGGCGCCGGTCAGGCCCTGGACGGTGTAGTTGTCCTGGGTGCCGGTCTCGTACTTGGCGCCTTCCTTGGCGGCCTCGACATAGATCCGGCCGACGCCCGGGTCGTTGCCCAGGAACTTTCCGGTCTCCTTGTCGAACTGCTTCTTGGCGCGCGGGACGAGGACCGGGTCCTTGGAGACGAAGGTCTTGCCGTTCTCCTTGCCGGTGAACCGGGTGCCCGCGGGCAGGGTGATCGGCTTGTCCGGGTTCTCGTTGTAGACGATCATCAGGCCGCCGGCCTTCTTCACGTCACCCTGGAGTTTCTCGTACCGCTTGGTGCCGCCCGCGATCAGCAGGTTGCCGTTGGCGAGCTGGGTGTGGCCGGTGCAGAACAGGTCGTTGGGCGTCGGCACCTTCTTGATGGTGTTCTTGACCGGGTCCCAGATCCGGGTGTCGAACTTCTTCGCGTCGAAGTTGTCCTGGTTGTTGCCCGACCCGGCCACCAGCAGGATCTTGCCGGTGCGCAGCAGCGCCGCGTGGATGGTGTTGAGGCGGTACTCCTCGGGGAACTCGACGGTCTTCCAGTGGCCGTTGTCCGCTTTGTACTCGGGTCTGTTGATTTGGTACTGGTGGTACTTCTCGGACCCGACCCGGTAGAGCCATGGCCCGTTCATCCCGGCCAGCGCGATTACCACCGCCGTGCCTATCGCGAGTCGACGGGCGCGGCGGCGGCCGGCACGGTCGTTCATTCCTTACGTCCCCCAAGTCCACCAAGGGCGATCTGCATGGTCTGGTCGTTGCCCTCGTTCGAGGCCGCCCAACTGGGCCGCTGCTGCGGGGCGTGCGGCGCGTACGGAGCGGGCACTCCGTGCGCCGGGGTCGGTGTGGGCACCCCCTGCGCGGGCGTCGCAGTGGGCACCGCGTCCTGCGGCTCCGGCCCGGCCGGGTCGGCGGGGTTCTTCCTCTCCTGCCGCAGCTGCCAGCGCCAGGCGAAGATCGGCGTGGCGGTGATCAGCATCGCGAACGACGCCCAGATGATCATCGCGGGGTGGGAGTGGCCGTAGTAGAAGCCGGCGGCGATCGAGGCACCGAAGATCAGGATGAAGTACCAGTGGTACCGGAAGGTCCCGAACCACCGGTCCGGGCTCGCCGAGTCGCCCTTGGGCGTGACCACGAACTTGCTCTTGCGGCGCAGCACCGAGTCGATCAGCGCCTTGGCGTAGAGCGGCGCCGACAGCGCGGACATCACCATGCCGGCCACACCGCCGGAGCCCTCCGGCTCGTGCGGCGAGACGTTGTGGCGGCGGTTCCAGACGTACAGACCGATCTGCAGGGCGGAGGCGTTGCCGTAGAGCATCAGCCAGATCGTCGGGTCGATGTTCACACCCGAGGCACCCAGACCCAGGAACAGCGCACAACTCAGCGCCGCGAGGATCCAGTTGAGGGCCGACATCGGGTAGAAAATAATCATCATCGTGTAGTTGAAGAGCTTGCTCGGCGGCAGCGAGTACCAGCCCTTCCAGTACTGCTTGAGGATCGTCTCGTACGTCCCTCGCGACCAGCGCATCTGCTGGGTGAAGAAGTCCGTCCAGGCGCTGGGGCCCTCGCCGACCGCGAGCACGTCCGGGGTGTAGACCGAACGCCATTTCTTGCCTGTGGCCGGGTTCTTGTGGCGGTGGATCTCGAAACCGGTCGCCATGTCCTCGGTGATCGAGTCGTACAGACCGCCGATCTGCTTCAGTGCCTTGATCCGCACCGCGTTGGAGGTGCCGACGAACATCGGGGCGCCGTAGCGGTTGCCGGCGCGCTGGATCAGCGCGTGGAAGAGGAACTGCTGGGACTCGGCGGCCTTGGTGACGAACGTGTCGTAGTTGCCGTAGACCTGCGGGCCGATCACGAAGCCGACGTCCGGGTCGCGGAAGAAGCCCAGCATCCGCTCCAGGTAGTTCGGCAGCGGTACGTGGTCGGTGTCGACGGACGCGAAGAAGTCGTAGTCGTCGCCGTGTGCGTCGAGCCAGGCGTTGTAGTTGCCGTGCTTGGTCTTGGCGCGGTGCGGGCCCTTGGCCTGGTTCCACTTCGCGATCCCCTTGCGGGAGAAGTGATGCACGCCGAGCCGGGCGCAGACCTCCTTGACCTCCGGGTCGTCGCCCTCGTCGAGCAGCCACACGTGCAACAGGCCCCGGTGGCGCAGCTTCACGGCCGCCTCCAGGGTCTTCGTCACCATCTCCAGCGGCTCCTTGCCGGGCACGAAGGAGGTGAGGAAGGCCACTCTCGTGCCGGTTTCCGGAACCACCGGGATCGGGTCGCGGGCGACCAGCGTGGCGTGCGCGTTGGACAGCACGTTCATGCAGCGGAAGAACTCGATCAGACCGATCGAGACCAGCATCACGATGTCCAGCGCGGGCAGGAAGTCGTAGGCCGGGTAGTCGCGTTCGGTCCAGTGCTCGGGCTGCAGCAGCCAGGCCAGCAGCACCAGCGAGAGCAGCGGTGCCGCGGCGAGCATCAGGGCCACGCGTATCCGGTGCGGCTCCTGCGAGATCAGGGAGCGGTACTGCACCCTGTACGGCTTGTTCGGATCGGGCTGGGTGAGGGGGCCCGCCAACCGGCTGTAGTGCTCGTAGTCGTACCTCGGCAGCGTCTTCTTGATCCGGCGGAAGGTCCCCGTGTTGCCGGTCCGGTGCGAAGGCACCCTGAGCTGGGTGGTTTGTGACGGGTCGAAGTTCTGCCGGGCGCCCGTCGGCGTCGACGTCATGAGTCATCCCCCCACACGCGGTTCAGCGCGTGTCTGTCGGTTCCTTTCGCCTGTTCAGGGCCCCCTCGGCCGTCACAGACGTGTCAGTGGTGTGCCGCAGTCACCACGTCATCCACACTCTATAGACATGGAACTACGACGTTCCGGTTGCATGATGCCCCCCTCGGCATCGCTTCACGAACGGGGCCCCTCTCCCCGCAGCACCGGCAACCGGTTTCGTGCCCCCCAATTGGCGCGTATCCGCAGCCTCTTGCAAACCAGGGTTCTACGCCGTTCAGCATGATCGCAAGATGCGATACACGGTATTTACCGGCTATACGCGCTCATTGGGACGCAAGTTGGCGTTCGCTGGTGCGCTTGAGGCCAGTCGTGCACGAATGTTGCCGAAGTGGTCCCTTATGGCCTCCTCCGCTCGGATCGAGTCACCGGACCGCACCGCTTCCAGGATCTCCCGGTGCTGCCGGCAGGTGACCCTCGGGTCCTGCGGCACCTCCACGAGATCCCTGCTCACGCGGTGGAAGGCGTCCCAGAACGCCTCGAGCACCTCGCTCAGCAGCACGTTGTCCAGCCCTCGGTAGAGGGTGGCGTGAAAGGCCCGGTCGGTCTCGGCGAGGCCGGCGCCTTGCGCGGCCTGCTCATCCATACGGTCCACGAGGGCGTCCAGTTCAGCGAGGTCCGCCTGCGGGAGCCGGCCCGTGAGCCGGGAGACCAGTCCCGTCTCCACCGCCTCGCGCAGTTCGAGCAGCTGAAGCAGGGAGTCCTCCCCGCGACAGTGCCCGGCGACCGTGCGAAACGCGAGGCCCTCGATCATCGGGGCGAACGACATCCGGCCGACGTAGGTGCCGAAGCCGTGCCGTATCTCCACGATCCCCATCGCCTGGAGCCCCTTCAGGGCCTCCCGCACCGAGTTCCGGCTCGCGCCGAGGAACTCCATCAGCTCGGGCTCGGTCGGCAGCGGGGACCCGGAGGTCAGCCGGCGGTCGACGATGAGCTTCTTGATCCTCTCCTGGAGGTCACGCGCTGCCATGGCCAGAGGGTAACCGGCCAAATGAGGGGAGGCCCCGCTTCCGGTCACGCAAAAGGCCCCTCGCTGCTGCGAGAGGCCTTCCGGTCGGTGCGCCGCCAGGGACTCGAACCCCGGACCCGCTGATTAAGAGTCAGCTGCTCTAACCAACTGAGCTAGCGGCGCGTGCTGACGTCGTTAACTCTACATGACCTCTCGGGGTGCTCCGGACCACGGGAGCTGGGCCGATCCTCTCCTCCAGGGGCCCTGTACATCGTTCGGACCGTCAACATGCGCACCGGGAACACAGTTGTGAAACTGATCAACGTGCACAGGTCTGGACATTTCCATCTGGAGTGTGAGGGGAATCGCATGGAGCCTCCGGTATTCGAGGAATTCGATCCCACGAGCGACTGCGACTGCCCCGGCTGCGCCCACTGGCGCCGCGTGCCCCATGTATCGCCGCATTCCACCGTCGGCCGCCCGGCCGCGACCCGCGCGCTGGCCGTCGCCGCCATGGCCTCGGCGGCACTCGGCGTGAGCCATACCGCCCCCGCCCTGGCCATCCCCCACGCCCCCCATCGACCCGGCGTTCCCGCAGGTGACACGCCCGGCACCCCCCAGGGCGGCAGGGCCCCGCTGTACGGCCCGGGCGGGGCACCGGCCAAGCCGGCGGGAGCCGCCCCACTGCCCGAGATCACCCGCGCGGAGATCATCAACCGCGCCAAGAAATGGGTCGCGGAGAAAGTGCCGTACAGCATGACCGACTACTGGACCGACGGTTACCGGCAGGACTGCTCGGGCTTTGTCTCGATGGCCTGGAAGCTGCCGGGAAACGAGTGGACCGGCTCCCTCCATGAGTTCGGGGTGCGGATCACCAAGGAGGAACTCCAGCCCGGCGACATGCTGCTGTTCCACAACCCGGACAACCCGCAGAACGGCTCGCACGTGGTCCTTTTCGGCGGCTGGACGGACTACACCCACACGTACTACATCGCCTACGAGTCGACCCGCCCGCACGCCCGCAGGCAGACCACGCCGTACGCCTACTGGAACAACTCCGACCGTTATGTCCCCTATCGCTACAAGGGCGTCAAGGCGGACGTGACCGGTGTGGAGGAGAGCGCCGCGCCGCAGGACACCGCCGTGCCGCAGGACACCAAGGAGGAGGGCAAGGCCGTTCACGCCGGAGCGGCCGGTCCGCTCGCGCCCGCTTCGCGGGTCCCGGCCTACCCCGGCCGGGGCATGTTCCGGCCAGGGGCGGACAACGCGCACGTCACGCTGCTCGGGAAACAGCTCGTGAGGAAAGGGTTCGGCAAGCACTACGCCGGCACCGGGCCGGGACCGCGTTGGGGCGAGGCGGACCGGCGGAACGTCGAGGCCTTCCAGCGCTCCCAGGGGTGGCGGGGCGGGGCGGCGGACGGCTATCCGGGGCCGGAGACCTGGCGGCGGCTCTTTTCCTGACCACCTGTACCACCTGCTGCACCACCTGTTCTGACGCATCTGGCGCGGAGGCTGGAGGCACACATGACCACGACCACTCCCCAGCCGCCCGGGTCCGGCGGCGCCGACGGGGCCCCGGCCCGGTCCGCCCGGGTGATCCAGAACGAGACGACCACCGAGATCCCCGTCCATCTGCTGTTCCGCGACGACCCCGACCCGGTGTCCGTGCCGCTCAGACCGACCGTGGTGAACCGCCGCCAGGGCACCGGCGAGCAGCCGCGGCTGCGCCGCCCGGCGTCCGCGAAGGACCGCTCGGTGGCACAGGTCGACCCCGACCTGGTGGAACGGCCCGCGCGGGCGCTGCCGGGGGCGGTCGGGGTGCTCGCCGGTGCCGCCGGTCTGGCCGGGTGCGCGGTCACCTCCTGGTGGGCGGGCACGCTGCCGCCGTTCGCGGGGGCCGGGCTCGGGCCGGCGCAGTGGGCGGCGTACGCCGGGGGTGGGGCGCTCGGCCTGTTCGGCTTCGGGGGACTGTCCCGGGGCCGCACCGGGCGGGCCTGGGTGCTCGATCTGTTCGGCCGCTACCGGGGGACCGTGCGGCGCACCGGCCTGATGTGGGTCAACCCGCTGCTGCTGCGCCGCCGGGCCGATGTGCGGCTGCGGCACTGGCGCAGCGAGCCGATGCCCGCGGCCGACCGGAGCGGGGTGGCGGTGCGGGTGGTGGTGCTGGTGGTGTGGCGGGTGCGGGACACCGCGCGGGCCGTACTGGGCGTGGAGGACCACGAGACGTATCTGCGCGAGTGCGTGGAGGCGGGGCTCCTGCGGGTGCCGGTGGAGATGCCGGCCGGTGCGCGGGCCGACGTGGAGGCGGCCACGGACGCACTGACCCGGCTGGTGGCGGCGGACGTGGCGCCGGTCGGGCTGGAGATCTTCTCGGTGCAGCCGGTGCGGATCGAGTACGCCCCTGAGGTCGCCGCCGCGATGCACCGCCGCCGGATCGCCGCGCTGGACGCGCAGCACCGGGCGAGCGTGCTGACGTCGGTGGTCGACTCGGTGGAGGACACGGTGACGCGGCTGACCATGCGCGGGCTGGTGGAGCTGGACGACTACGAACGCAAGGTGCTGGTCAAGGACTTGACGGTGGCGTTCTGCGCGGGGCGGGGAGAAGCAGGTCCGTGATTGGTATGGACACGTCTTTGATATGGACACAGCCAACTAACGGCAATACGCTCAGACTTGGTCTAGACCTGCAAGCTCGCTGAACTTCCCCCACGTTCTCCAGGAGCGGCAGTATGCGCAAAAAGACCAAGTTGTCCGCCGCGATGGTAGGTCTGGCGACCACCGGCGCCCTAGTGCTCTCCTCCGGCGGCGCCAGCGGCCACGGCTACACCGACCTGCCCATCAGCCGGCAGAAGCTCTGCCAGAACGGCACGGTGACCAACTGCGGCCCCATCCAGTGGGAGCCGCAGAGCGTCGAGGGCCCGAAGGGCTTCCCGGCCGCCGGCCCGGCCGACGGGCAGATATGCAACGCCGGCCTGAGCCAGTTCGCCCAGCTCAGCGCACCGAGGACACCGTCCGGCGCCGCCTGGCCCGCCACCAAGGTGAACGGCGGCCAGAGCTACACCTTCCGCTGGCAGTTCACCGCCATGCACGCCACGACCGACTTCAAGTACTACGTCACCAAGCCGGGCTGGAACCAGAACCACAACCTGGCCCGCTCCGACCTCAACCTGACCCCGTTCCTCACGGTCCCCTACGGCGGCCAGCGCCCGCCGCAGACCCTCTCGCACAGCGGCACGCTGCCGTCCGGGCTCAGCGGTCGGCATGTGATCGTCGCGGTGTGGACGATCGCTGACACGGCCAACGCGTTCTACGCCTGCTCGGACGTCACCTTCTGAGCCCGCCGGACGCGCGAAGGAGCCCCCCGCTCACTGCGGAGGGCTCCTCATCTGTGCGCCGCCAGGGACTCGAACCCCGGACCCGCTGATTAAGAGTCAGCTGCTCTAACCAACTGAGCTAGCGGCGCATGACTCCCGCCGTCCGCTCTCGCGGTCGGCGACACAGAAAATACTACCTGGTCCAGAAGGGTACTCCGGACCAGTGGCCCGGAGCACCTAGATCGCCAGCGACAGCAGTACCGGCGCCGCGTTGCGGTTCAGGGCGTCCGCGGCCTCGCGCAGGCGGTGGGCGCGCTCGACGGGCAGGGACAGGGCCAGGCAGCCCACCGAGGAGCCGGCCGTGATCGGGACGGCCGCGCAGACCGTGCCGACCGCGTATTCCTGGAGGTCCAGCACGGGCACCGTGGGCGGCTGGGCCTCCAGCCGGGACAGCAGCAGCTTGTCGCTGGTGATGGTGCGCGAGGTGAGGCGGGCCATCTTGTGGCGGGAGAGGTGCTCGCGACGGCTGGTGTGGTCGAGCTGGCCGAGCAGGCTCTTGCCGACCGCCGTGGCGTGGGCGGAGTAGCGGAAGTCGACCCACTCGTTGACCGCCGGCGTGGCGGGGCCGTCCGCGTACTGGGTGACCTTGACCTCTCCGTCGACGTACCGGCTGATGTAGACGGCGGCGCCGACGGAGTCGCGCAGTCGGTCGAGGGTCCGCTGGAGCTGCTCGCGCAGGGCTTCCTCCCGGTTCTGGGCGGAGCCGAGGCGGGCGAGGGCGGGGCCCGTCACGTACGCGCCGTCGGTGACCTGCTCGACGTAGCCCTCGCGGCGCAGCATCCGCAGGAGGCCGGTGAGCCGCTCCGCGCCGAGGCCGGTGTGGCGGGCTATCTCGGTGTCGGTGACACCGGAGGTGTGCCGTGCCACCGTCTCCAGGACGCGCAGGGCGTCCTGAGCCGAGTGGTACGGGGCGGTCGGCTCGTGCGTCAGCGCCACGGTGTATCCCCCCTGCGCTTACTGGCTGGCCGTAAGTCCGGACGGCGGGTCCCCTCCACGATAGCCGTCAAGGGGCTGGTAGGGAGCGGTAGTTGACCAGATTGGGGCCCTCTCAGCAGGGGCGTAGGCGGTTGGCATATGCCAGCGGCACTCTCCTCAGAGCACCGCTCCGAGGAACTCCCTGGTCCGCTCATGGTCCGGATCGCCGAAGATCTTCTCCGGGGTGCCGGACTCGATGACCTTGCCCTTGTCGAACATCATGACCCGGTCCGAGATGTCCCGGGCGAAGTTCATCTCGTGGGTCACACAGAGCATGGTGATGTCCGTGGTGTGCGCGATGTCCCTGAGCACATCGAGAACGCCGTGCACCAGCTCCGGGTCCAGCGCCGAGGTCACCTCGTCCAGCAGCAGGATCTCCGGCCGCATGGCCAGCGCGCGGGCGATCGCCACCCGCTGCTGCTGCCCGCCGGACAGCTGCGTCGGATGCGCGGTGGCCTTCTCCTCCAGGCCCACCAGCTGCAGCAGGTCCCGGGCGCGTTCCTCGGCCTCGGCGCGGTCGAGGCCGAGCACGTTGACCGGGGCCTCGGTGATGTTCTGCAGCACGTTCATGTTCGGGAACAGATTGAACTGCTGGAAGACCATCCCGATCTTCTTGCGGATCTCCCGCTGGTGCTTCTCGTTGGCGGGCCTGAGGGAGCCGTTCGGTCCCGGCATATGGGTCAGGGACTGCCCGTCCACCATGATCACGCCATCGCTGACCTGCTCCAGCGTCATCAGCAGCCGCAGGATGGTGGTCTTGCCGGAGCCGCTGGGGCCGATCAGGGTGACGTGCTGTCCGCGGTCGACGGTGAAGTCCAGGTGGTCGAGGACCACATGGTCGCCGTACCGCTTGACCACCTGGTCGAACACCACCAGGTGGCCCGGTGCGGCGGTGTCGGCCACGGACGGCTCGGGACTGGTTTTCTGCAGGGGGTCAGTGGCCAAGGCGCTTCTCCAGCTTTCTCATCAGCAGCGAGGTCGGGTAGCTCGCCGCCAGGAAGATCAGGCCCGCGAGCGTGAAGGTCTCGGCGTAGACGAAGTGGGTCGCGCCGTACTCCCGGGCCTCGGCGACCATCTCCGAGACCGTGATGACGGCCAGGAAGGGGGTCTCCTTGAACATGGCGATCGCGTAGTTGCCCAGCGCGGGCAGGACGTTGCGCACCGCCTGCGGCAGGATCACGGCCTGCCAGGTGCGGCGCGGCGACATCGACAGCGCCCGGCAGGCCTCCCACTGGCCCTTCGGCACGGCGTCGATGCCCGCCCGGTACACCTCCGACAGGTACGAGGCGTAGTGGATGCCGAGCACCGTGATACCGATGGTCAGCGGCTCGACCGTGTTGAACACCGCGTACGCGCCGGCCAGCTGCACCAGCAGCGGGGTGGACCGGACGAACTCGGTGACCGCCCGCACCGGTACCGTCACCAGCCGGCTGGGCGCCCGCCCGGCCATCGCGACGATCAGCCCGAGCACGGCGGCCACCAGGGTGCCGAGCACCGTGGCCAGCAGCGTGGTCTTGAAGCCCTCCCACAGCAGCGGCAGCGAGTCGCCTACGGAGGCCCAGTCCCAGTTGTAGTTCACAGGGAGCCTCCCGCGGTCGTCCCGGCCGTCTCGGCGGGCTGCGCACTACGGCTGCGCAGCAGCCCGCGCACGCCGGTGCGCTGTCCCAGCCGGGCCTTGGCGTGCCGCTCGAGGGCGTTCATCAGCAGGGTCAGCGCGTAGGCGAGGACGAAGTACATCACCAGCAGCGTCAGATACGCCCAGGTCGTCTCGCCCGTGCGGTCCCGCATCTGCTGGACCACGGTCGTCAGGTCGGCGGCCGAGATCAGCCAGAGCAGCGGCGTGCACTTCAGCAGCTGGATCAGCAGGTTGGTGAACGACGGGATCATCTGCACCCACGCCTGCGGCAGGATCACCCGGCGCATCCGCTGCGCCGGTGTCATGTTCAGCGCGACGGCCGCCTCCCACTGCGCCTTCGGTACGGCGTTCAGCGCACCGCGCACGACCTCGGAGCCGTAGGCCCCGTAGTTCATGCCGAACGCCACGACGCCGCAGAACAGCGGGGTCAGTTCGTATCCGAAGAGGAGCGGAAACGCGTAGTACAGCCAGAACAGCTGGACATACAGCGAGGTGCCGCGGAAGAACTCCACGACGACCCGTGACACCCCCCGCACGAGCACGGACCCGCTGCGCGCCATGAAGCCGAACACGAACGCCAGGGCGAGCGCCACGGCCGAGCCGAGGACCGTCGCCGCCAGTGTCGTGCCCAGCCCGGACCAGACGTCCGGCAGATGGTCGAAGAAGTATGTGAAGAAGTCACCCATGGGCAGCCGGGTCCCGTCAGCCCTTGCACAGGTCGGCGGTCTTCAGGTCCGCCGGCGGGATGGTGTCCTTGCCGAAGCCGTACTCGCCGATCAGCTGCACATAGCGGTCCGGATCCGAAGTGATCTTCTTCAGCTCCCTGTTGAAGGCGTCCCGCAGGTCCTCGCTGCCCTGGCGGAAGACGGCACCGCCCGGGCTGTACTGCTTGACGCCGTCGAGCTCCGGGATGAACGAGTCGGTGACCTCCAGGCCCGAGTTGTTCTTGGCGAGCCAGTTCAGGGAGATGCCGGTGAGCAGGAACGCGTCGATCCGGCCGCCCTTGACCGCGTCCGCGCCGTCCTGCGGCTTCTGCAGCGCCTTGATGTTGCCGTCGGAGATGCCGGCGGCGGTGGCGTAGTTCTTCTCGACCGCACCCGACATCACGCCGACGGTGACCCCGGCCTCCTTCACCGACGCCAGGTCGGTCAGGTTCTCGGGGTTGCCCTTCTTCACCATCAGCGCGGTGGGCGAGATGAACTCCGGCTCCGAGAACAGCGCCCGCTCACAGCGCTCCGGGATGATCGCCATGCCGGCGCTGATCACGTCGTACTTGCCGGCCTGCAGCCCCGGGATCAGACCGTCCCACTCGGAGAAGGTAGGCCGCAGTTCGTCCACGCCGAGGGCCTTGAAGATCTCCCGGTGCAGGGTGGGCGCCTCGCCCTTGAGCTTCCCGTCCTCCTCGTAGCCGTAGGGGGCCTCGTTGGCGTAGGCCACCCGTACGTAGCCCTGCTCCTTGAGCTTGTCCACGGTCGAGCCCTCGCCGGAGCTGCCGGTGTCCGTCTTGCTGCACGCGGCGAGGAGTCCGGGGACGGTCAACAGACCGCCGACGGCCGCGGTTCTGGTGAGGAAGCCCCTGCGGGACAGGTTCGGGAACTCGGTCATGGACGTGCAACCTCCAGAGTCGTGCCTGACATGCGGCCGCGGCCAGTGGAGGCGCCTGCCCGATCCGCGGGGGGTATGCAGGACCGCCGTGCGATGTGACGCAACGGTGACCGGAGCGTGACCGGCCCGTTTCCGAGGGTGGGTGGGTGTGAGACCCGTGCGGCCGGGGAGGGGACAGGGCATGGCCGACCGTTATGTGGAACTCTCCCTCGCCGAGCGCGACGTCCGCTGTACCGCGAAGCTCCTCGACGACCGCGCCCCGGTCACCTGCGCCGCCGTCTGGGACGCCCTGCCGCTCGCCGGTGACGTCTACCACGCGAAGTACGCCCGCAACGAGATCTACGCGCTCTTCCCGCCCTTCGCCGCCGCCGAACCGCCGCTGGAGAACCCGACGGTGACCCCGATCCCGGGCGACCTGTGCTACTTCTCCTTCGCGGGAACGGAGTTGGGGACCCGGGCATACGGCTACGACCGCGAGGTGCGCGCGGGCACCACGCTGGTGGACCTCGCCCTGTTCTACGAGCGCAACAACATCCTCCTCAACGGGGACGTGGGATGGGTGCCGGGCATCGTGTGGGGCCAGGTCGTCGAGGGCCTCGAGACCATGGCGGAGGCGTGCAACGACCTGTGGCGGTCGGGGGCGGCGGGGGAGACGCTCGGCTTCCGGAGGGTGTGACCAGTACCGCAGACGCCTGGTGCGCCCGGAAAATACGATTGCCGACCAGCTGTTGCGGGACATGACGTTGGTGGCACAGATCAATGCCGGTGAAACCGAGGTGCCTCGACGGGCATCGAGCCGCGAAGCACGCCGCCGTGCCCTCGTGAACCGACTGCAGTCCGACTGCAGACGGAACCTGTCGACTTTCGGAGTTGCCCGGCACGCGTCGGCCGGAACATGTGCGCTTGTCCAAACGACTCTTTACACGCGATCGCGACGCTGTCCCCGGCGTCTCAGTGACCGTTCGCCGGAGCCCGAGTCGCGAGCACCGGAATGGACGCGATCTTGGGCCCCGTCCAAGTGCTCCCACACCAGCCCGGCCGACCGGTCAGGCGACTCGAAGGAGGGGTATCCACGTACGTCGCCCGGCTCGGCGCCACCGACCGGCAGATCCTCGAACAAGCCCGGAAACCCTTCCGACGAACTCCGCGTTTGAAACTGAGCGGCATGCAGAAGGAACGCATCGAAGTGTACGCAGAGGGCTCGTGGCGAGTCTGCGACCGGACCGCCGTGGACCCTTTTTCTGTTTCGGATATCAGGCAGCGGTACGGAATTCCAGATGTTTCTCCACCTGCGGAAATCACCGCCGGGTGACCCGTTGCGCATCCCCGGCTCAGTGCCGGCTCAGCTCACCTACGGACCAGGCCCGCGCCACCCGTATGCAGTAATGCGAACCTGGTCTGAATGCCCGGCGCTGAGGCCCTTGGAGCCGAGTTCCCCGACACCGGCGAGCCCTCGTGTCGCACCACCGCGATCGAGTCGAGTGGCACCCCGGCGGTGGACGACGGAAACTAGAGGTAATGGTTTCGTGAAGGCATGAATTCGCGAACTCGCGGCGTCCGAGTTGCTTTATCTGCCCAGCGCTCGACGCTCAGCAAGGAGCTTGCATGGTGGAGAAGTCTGCCAAGTCCCTGACGGCGGTGCCGGACAACACCCCGTCGACGGAAACCGAGATGAATCTCGCCGAGGTACTCGCTGGCGTCGTGTGCGTCAAGCAGGTGTCGGTCGACAGCCATTTCTTCGATGACCTCGGCGGTAATTCATTGGTGATGGCTCAATTCTGTGCACGCGTCAGAAAGCGGGCGGATTTGCCGTCCGTGTCGATGAAAGATATCTACCGTTACCCGACGATCCGCAGCCTGGCGACGGCGCTCGCCGATACCGGTACCGACGCCGGAACCGGTGCCGACGCCGGAACCGGTGCCGACGCCGGAACCGGTGCCGTTGCCGCACCCGCCCCCGTCGGTTCGCCGGTCCCGGAATCGTCGGAGGCGGTGACTCCGCTCAGCACACTGCAGTACACCCTCTGCGGAACACTGCAGTTCCTTCTTTTCCTGGGATATTCCTTCCTCGCTGCAATTTTCACCGCCCGCGGCTATGCATGGGTATCCGCCGGCTCGAGTTTGACGGAAATCTACCTGCGCTCGACCGTCTTCGGTGGCGCCGCCTTCGTCGGCATGTGCACTTTACCGGTCGTGGCCAAATGGATCCTTATTGGCCGGTGGAAAGCACGCGAATTCCCGGTCTGGAGTCTGACCTATCTACGCTTCTGGACCGTCAAGGTGCTGCTCCACGCCAACCCGATGGTCTTCTTCGTCGGTAATCCCCTGTACGTGCTGTATCTGCGTGCACTCGGCGCACGAATCGGCAAGGGTGTCACGATCCTCTCCCGCAACGTTCCGGTCTGCACCGACCTGCTCACGATCGGCGCCGACACGGTGATCCGCAAGGACTCGTTCTTCCTCTGCTACCGGGCGCACGCCGGCCGTATTCAGACGGGCCCGGTCACCCTTGGCCGGGATGTGTTCATCGGCGAGAAGACCGTGCTCGACATCGACACGTCTATGGGCGACGGGGCGCAGCTCGGTCATACGTCCTCGCTCCACAGCGGCCAGGCGGTCCCGGGCGGCCAGCGGTGGCACGGATCTCCGGCGCAGCGCACGGAGCTCGACTACGTGAGGGTCCCGCCCGCCAGGTGTGGCACCCTGCGCCGGCTCGGCTTCGGCCTCGCCACCGTGGGTCAGCTGTTCTTCCTCTCCGTGCCGCTGGCCGTCGGGGGCCTGTACATGCTGTTGACACAGGTACCGGGGCTGAGTGACCGGCTGGGCCCGGGCGCGGGAGGGCTCGGGTCGCCGGAGCTCTACGTCGATGCGCTGATCGTTTCCTGCGTTCTGTTCTTCAGCTTCGTCGTCGTGGGCGTCGCCGTTCTGTTCACCGTTCCGCGCCTGCTGAATCTGGTCGTCAAGCCGGACAAGGTATATCCGCTGTACGGTTTTCATTACTCGACGCACCGGGCGATCGCACGCATCACCAACGTGAAGTTCTTCACATGGCTTTTCGGTGACAGCTCCTACATCGTCCACTATCTGCGCGGTCTTGGATACGACCTGTCCCGGGTGGAGCAAACCGGGTCGAACTTCGGTACGGAAGTGCAGCACGAGACCCCGTACCTGTGCTCTGTGGGCAGCGGCACGATGGTCGCTGACGGCCTGTCGATCGTCAATGCCGACTTCTCGAGCACGTCTTTCCGGGTGTCCCGGGCTTCGATCGGGTCGAACAACTTCCTCGGGAACAACATCGCCTATCCGTCTGGGGCCAAGACAGGCGACAACTGCCTCCTCGCGACGAAAGTGATGATTCCGCTCGACGGCGAGATGCGCGAGGGGGTGGGTCTGCTCGGCTCACCGTGCTTCGAGATTCCCCGGTCGGTGGAACGCGACTCCCGGTTCGACCACATGCGGACCGGGGACGAGTTGCACCGCAACCTCGCTGCCAAGAACCGCTACAACATCCGCTCGATGGTCCTCTTTCTGCTCGTGCGGTGGCTGTACTTCTTCGTGCTCACGGTGCTCGCCCTCGCGGACGTCGAACTGTATGACTCCTTTGGACATGTATCGATCGCGGTATTCATGGTGTTCACCCTGGCGTTCACCCCCCTCTACTTCGTACTGGTGGAGCGTGCCATCGTGGCTTTCCGCGCGCTGCGACCGCGGTTGTGCTCCATCTACGACCCGTATTTCTGGTGGCACGAGCGTCTGTGGAAGGTGCCTGACGAGTACCTCAACTTCTTCAACGGCACCCCCTTCAAGAACGTGATCTGGCGGTTCCTGGGTGTTCGGCTCGGCAGCAGGGTCTTCGATGACGGCTGCTATCTGACGGAGCGGATGCTCACCACCATCGGGAACGACTGCACCCTCAATGCGGGGAGCAAGATCCAGTGCCACTCGCAGGAGGACGGCACCTTCAAGTCCGACCGCAGCACGATCGGCGACGGATGCACCCTCGGTGTCGGCTCCCACGTCCACTACGGCGTGACGATGGGTGACGGTTCAGTGCTGGCGCCCGACTCCTTTCTCATGAAGGGCGAGGAAGTCCCGCAGCACGCGCGGTGGGGTGGAAACCCGGCCACGGAGATGAGAGATGCCCCCCGTCAGCCGACAGCACTGGTGCGGAAGGGGTAGCAGGACCATCTCGGTCAGCGGGCTCACCTGGCTGGACACGCCGGTCTGCCGGTCTGCCGAGAGCAACGACGACAGTGGAGCCGCCCTGGCCGGCGGCGACAGACATGGTGGCCACGGTGAGCGGAGAGGGACAGATCGATGGCAAGGCGAGTGGAAGCGGACCAGGAGTTCTGGCGCGGTGTGCTCGCCGCCGGCGGATCCACCACGATCCCGCGGTGGACGCTCCATCCGATGACGGGCGTCGACGAGCACGAGGCCACGATCCCGGACGACGTCATGGGCGCCTTGCGCCGGTTGGCGGAGGACCTCACGATGCCGCTGGACTCCGTGATGCTGGCCACGCACGCCAAGGTACTCGCCGCGCTGTCCGGCGAGCACGACGTCACCACCGGCTACGTCGCCGAGGAGGGCGGCCGACCGTTGCCCTGCCGGCTGACGACCGCACCCCCATCGTGGCGGGCGCTGCTGGTGGACACCCATCGCGTCGCGTCGGAACTGCTGTCGCACAAGGACTTTCCGGTCGACTCACTCAGGCGCGAGCTAGGCCTGACCGAACCGTCGATCGAGACCGTCTTCGATCCGAATCCGACCTTCGATCCCCGTCCGACGGGCGTCGGCGGCGATCTCGCCGGAGACACCGTGTTGTGGGTGGGCTTCTCGGACCACGGTGGCCGATCCGTGCTGCGACTGCGGTACCGGACCGACGTACTCGACGCGGACTACGCCGCCAGGATCGCCAGTTACCACGTCAACGCGCTCGCGCTCATCGCTACGGATCCGGATGCCGAGCACGCGCGGCAGAGCCTGCTTTCCACCGATGAGCTCCGGTTCCAGCTCGAAGGGCTGTCCGGACCGTGCCGTACCCTGCCGGACGCCCGGATGCACGAGCTGTTCGAGCAGCGGGTGAGGCTGCACCCGGATGCCGTCGCCGCCGTGCACGGCGACCGGCAGTGGACGTACCACGAGCTCAACGCACGTGCCAACCAGCTGGGACGAGCCCTGTTGGCGCGGGGGCTGCGGCGCGAAGGTGTCGTCGCGGTGGTGACCGAGAGAAACCTGGACTGGATGGCCGCCGTCCTCGCGGTCTTCAAGGCCGGAGGCGCGTACCTGCCCGTCGAACCGCACTTCCCGGCCGACCGCATCGCGGCCATGCTCTCCCGCGCCGAGTGCGGGCTCGTGCTCACCGAACCCGGCAGCACCGACTCGCTCGACCAGGCCCTGGACTCGCTACCGGGGGTCCGGAAGCTCCTCGTCGGCACGGCGTACGACGAGGGCCATGCCGACGACGACCTGGGCATCGCCGTCGCGCCGGACCAACTCGCCTACATCTACTTCACCTCCGGCTCCACGGGAGAGCCCAAGGGCGCGATGTGCGAGCACGCGGGCATGGTCAACCACCTCTATTCCAAGATCGACGACCTGAAGATCGGCGAGGGGCAGGTGGTCGCCCAGACCGCCCCCCAGTGCTTCGACATCTCGCTGTGGCAACTGGTGTCCGCGCTCCTGGTCGGTGGGCGGACCCTGCTGGTCGAGCAGGAGGTGATCCTGGACGTCCAGCGGTTCGTGGACAAGATCGCCCGCGGCCGGGTCGCCGTGCTCCAGGTCGTGCCGTCGTACCTCGAGGTCGTACTGACGTATCTGGAGCAGCACCCGCGCGAGCTGCCCGGCCTGCGGTACGTGTCTGTCACCGGTGAGGCGCTGAAGAAGGAGCTCACACAGCGCTGGTTCGCGGCCGAGCCCGACATCAAGCTGGTCAACGCGTACGGCTTGACCGAGACCTCCGACGACACCAACCACGAGGTCATGGACCGGGTGCCGGACCGCGAACGGGTCCCGCTCGGTCCCCCCGTCAGCAACGTGCACGTCTACGTCGTCGACGAGCAACTGTCACCGGTGCCGCTCGGCGCCCCCGGCGAGATCGTCTTCTCCGGCGTCTGCGTCGGCCGCGGATACGTCAACGACCCCGACCGCACCAAGCAGGCCTTCATGCCCGACCCGCACCGCGAGGGCGCCCGGCTCTACCGCAGTGGCGACCACGGTCGCTGGCTGCCCGAGGGCAAGCTGGAGTTCCTCGGACGCCGCGACACCCAGGTCAAGATCCGTGGCTTCAGGATCGAGATCGGCGAGATCGAGAACACCCTGCTGCAGGTGCCCGGTGTCCGCGACGGCGCGGTGGTGGTCGCCGAGCGGCCCGACCGGAGCAAGCACCTTGTGGCCTTCTACTCCGGCCCGGGATCACTCCCGGCCGAGGACCTGCGGGACCGGCTGGGTGAGTCGCTGCCGGAGTACATGGTGCCGTCGGCCTTCCACTGGCGGGAGAGTCTGCCGCTGACCGCCAACGGCAAGACCGACAAGAGGGCGCTGGCGGCGCTCGCGGAAGAACTCGACGTCGTCGAGGACTACGAGGAAGGTCACCACGCGCCGGGTACAGCGACCGAGCAGCGGCTGGCGGCCGCCTGGGCGGAGGTGCTCGGCATCCCGCAGGCTCAGATCGATCGACGGGACCATTTCTTCGGCCGGGGTGGCACATCGCTGTCGGCCGTGAAGCTGGTGATCACCCTGGACCGCGCGGTATCGCTCAAGGACGTGACCCGTCATCCGGTCCTCGCCGATCTGGCCGCGCTGGTCGACGGCAGGTCCGATCGGCGTTCCGGGCTGCTTCAGTCGCTGTCCGAACCGGAGGGTGCGCCAGCCGGTGCCCTGGTGTGCTTCCCCTACGCCGGCGGCAACGCGGTGAACTTCCAGCCGATGGCCAAGGCGCTGCTGGACAGTGGGATCGCGGTCTACGCCGTTGAGCTGCCCGGTCACGACGTGGCCGCCGAGAGCGAGCCTTTCGCGCCGATGGCGGACGTGGTTGCGCAGGTCGTCGCCGAGATCACCGAACGTGGCCTGCCCGGAGTACTGCTGTGGGGTCACTCCTCGGGCTCGGCCTTCGCCGTGGAGACCGCCAGGCAGCTGGAGGAGCGCGGGGTGGATGTCCAACGGGTCTTTCTCGGCGCGCAGTTGCTCGGCAACGCCGCTGACCGGCGCGACGCCGTCACCGAGCTGACCGGGCAGAGCAACGCCGAGATCGCCGCGAAGCTGAGCACGGGCAGCGGCTACACCGAGCTCCATGAGCTGGATGCGCAGCGCGCCGAGCATGTCGGTGCCGCCTACCGGCACGACTGCGTGTCCGCACACCGCTATTTCGCCCACGTCCTCGACACTCCCCCGGCGGTGAAGCTGTCCGCGCCGGTCACCGTGGTGGTCGCCACCGACGACCCGATCACGGCTGATCACCGGCGCCGCCACCGCGACTGGGAACTCCTCGCGGTCCGCGTCGACCTGCACGAACTCGCCGAGGGCGGCCACTACTTCCTGCGCACCCGTCCGACCGAGGCAGCACAGGCCGTGCTGCGCACCGCCGAACTACTGCCTTCTTCCTGAGCGGCACACACAGCTGCACACTGAAAGGAAATCAGGATGTCCTCCATATCCCCGACGTCGCTGCTCGACGACGTCGAGTTGCAACCCGGCCGTCCTCCGATACTGCGGGCCGAGACCCCCGGCGACGCGCCGAGCTGGGCAGCCGAGCACCGGGACGCGCTGCGCGCCGTCGTCGCCGAGCATGGCTGTGTCCTGGTCCGCGGCCTCGGGCTGCGCGACGTGGCCGGGACCGGTGCCGTCTTCGAGCGGCTGAGCACCGGGCTGATGACGGAGAGGGAGGCCTTCGCGCTCCGGCGGATCTACGCCGACGGCGTGTACTCCTCGGCGCAGTGGCCGCCGAACCAGCCGATGTGCATGCACCACGAACTGAGCTACACGCTGGAGTTCCCCGGTCTGATGCTGTTCGCCTGCCTCACTGCGCCCACCGAGGGCGGGGCGACCGGAGTGGCCGACGCGGCGACCGTGCTCGAGGAGCTGCCCACCGAGTTGACCGAGCGGTTCGAGCGGGAGGGCTGGCTGCTCACCCGCAGCTACAACGACGAGATCGGGGCGTCCGTGACCGAGGCGTTCGGCACCGACGACCGGGGCGCCGTCGAGAGTTACTGCCGTGCCAACGCGATCGAGTTCGATTGGCAACCCGACGGGGCCTTGCGCACCAGGCAGCGCCGCAGCGCCGTGGTGCGCCATCCGGTCACCGGCCGGCGCTGCTGGTTCAACCAGATCGCGTTCCTCAACGAGTGGACGTTGGCCCCCGAGGTCCGCGAGTACCTCGTCGAGGTCTACGGCGCCGACGGGCTGCCGTTCAACACCCGTTTCGGAGGCGGCGACCCGATCGGCGAGGACGTGGTGCAGCTGCTCAACGAGGTCTACGAGGCCAACACCGCACGCGAGCCGTGGCAGGCCGGCGACCTGATGCTCGTCGACAACATACGCACCGCGCACAGCCGGGAGCCCTTCGAGGGATCGCGCGACGTGCTCGTCGCGATGGCCGACTCGGTGCGACTGTCCGACTGCTCGCCGACCGTCGAGGTGACCGTCCGATGACCACCATCCCCACCGCCGTGACGGCGTCCGCGACAACCGAGCCGCACACCGTGCCACCCTTCGCGGTGATCTCCGGTGCCCAGGTCCAGCAGGTGCTGGAGGGGCGCGAGAAGCAGATCCTCGAGTTGGTCGAGGCCGCCTACCGGCTGCACGGCGCCGGTGACTCGGTGAACCCGCCGTCGTACTTCCTGCGTTTCCCCGACCGCCCGTCCTCCCGGATCATCGCGCTGCCGGCCTCGATCGGCGGGCACGTACGGGTGGACGGCGTGAAGTGGATCTCCAGCTTCCCGGAGAACGTACAGGCCGGCATCCCGAGGGCGTCCGCCGTGCTGATCCTCAACGACCAGAACACCGGCTACCCGTTCGCCTGCCTGGAGAGTTCCATCATCAGCGCCACCAGGACGGCCGCGTCGGCGGCGTTGGCCGCGGACCGGCTCAGTCGGGACCGGCCACGGCCCACGCGCGTCGGGTTCTTCGGGACGGGCCTGATCGCCCGCTACATCCACGCGTTCCTGGCCGGCAGCGGCTGGTCGTTCGACGAGATCGGCGTACACGACCTGTCCGCCGACAGCGCGGCCGGGTTCCGCTGCTATCTCGAGCAGTCGGGCACCACAGGCCGGATCACGGTGCACGACAGCGCCGAGGGGCTGATCTGCTTCAGCGACCTGGTGGTCTTCGCCACCGTCGCCGGTGAGCCGCACGTCAGCGACCCTACGTGGTTCTCGCACAATCCTGTGGTTCTGCACGTGTCGCTGCGCGACCTCGCGCCGGAGATCGTTCTCGCCTCGACCAACATCGTCGATGACGTCGAGCACTGTCTGAAGGCCGACACCTCGCCGCATCTGACCGAGCAGCTCACGGGCAACCGGGACTTCCTGCAGGGCACCTTGGACGACGTGATGGCCGGGCGGGTGACGGTGCCGGCGGACCGGCCGGTGGTGTTCTCGCCTTTCGGCCTCGGGGTGCTCGACCTCGCGGTCGGCAAGTACGTATACGACGAGGTGGTCCGCTCCGGAGAGCTGCACGTCATCGACGACTTCTTCCACGAACTGAGCAGGTACGGATGACCGTCCGAGAGGCCTTCAGCTCTGGCCACGGCCGGAGGGACGTTCCGAAAGTCCTGCTGCAGATGAGGAGGAGGCCGTCGTGCCCGTCATATCCGCTCCCCATGCCTTCAACGAAGCACAGCTCTATGTCGACCTTCGGCCCATCTTCGGGCGCTCCCTGTTCCTGAAGTGTGAGGGCTTCAACTTCGCCGGCTCGATCAAGCTGAAGGCCGCGACCGAGATGGTGGAGACCGCCGAGCGGGACGGAGTCATCAAGCCGGAGTCGATCCTGGTCGAGTCCTCGTCGGGCAACCTGGGCGTGGCGCTGAGCATGATCGCGGCGAGCAAGGGCTACCGGTTCCTGTGCGTGACGGACTCCCGCTGCAACTTGTCGACCAGATTGCTGATGGAGGCATTGGGCAGCCGGGTGCACACCATCGCCGACTTGGACGTCGGCGGCGGCTTCCTGTGCGCGCGGATCGACTACGTCCGCGCGCTGTGCGATTCCGATGACCGGTACGTGTGGCTCAGTCAGTACACCAATCCGGGCAACTGGAAGGCGCATTACCACAAGACGGCGCCGGAGATCATCCAGCGCTTCCCGCGCCTGGACGTACTGTTCGTCGGCGTCGGCACCACCGGGACTCTGATGGGCTGCGCACGCTACTTCCGCCAGTGGCACCGGCCGGTGCGGATCGTCGCAGTGGACAGCGTCGGCTCGGTGATCTTCGGTGGTGCGCCGGGCCGCCGCATGATTCCCGGTCTCGGCATGAGCATGCGTCCGCCGCTGCTCGACGAGTCCTACGTGGACGAGGTGATACGTGTCGAGGAGACGGACACCATCCGTGCCTGCCATCGTCTGGCCAGACGCGGATTCCTGTTCGGCGGCTCCACCGGCACGGTCGTCAGCGGCGCGATGCGTTGGCTGGCCGACCATGACACGCGTGAACTCACCGCGGTGGCCATCGCCCCAGACCTCGGCGAGCGCTACCTCGACACCATTTACCAATCCAACTGGCTGCGGGATCTCTACGGCGAGGAGGTGCTCGACTCCGACGAAACGGCCGACGGTTCCTGGGCAGCCGGCCCCGTGCCAACGCGCCAAGGGAGCCGCCCACCGCACCACCCGCAGACCGGCCACGGCGGCGGTAACCAGCACCGTCGGCACCAGGACCGTAAAGCGTAGGTGTTCTGTCCACGCATTGACCTCCTCCGATCGCCCTGAAGGGCGGGGATTCTCCGTCTGCGGGTGGTCCTCTTGGTGAGGTCGGCCCGCTCCGGGTGGGTTCCTGGTTCTTCCCCACGATCGTGGGGGTTGTGCGCGCTGCCGGGCTGCTGCCTGGTCTTACGTGCGCTCCGCAGGCGTTTACTCGCCGCCGTTACCGGCGTGAGGCCCCCGGTCCGGGGGTGGGTGGTGCTGTCGCCGCGAGGATGCGGCGGCCTTCATGGCGGACGTTCTTGCCCGCGTTCCAGTCCCGGTCATGCCGGGTGCGGCAGGTCGGCTGGGAACACGTCCAGGTGCGGACGTGCAACGGCTTGGGGCCGTCGCGGTGCCCGCAAGCGGAACATATCTGAGACGACGGGAAGTCGCGGGCGACCTTGACGAAGGTGCGCCCCCGGCGGATCGCCTTGTACGCGCAGAAGGACACGAACTGTGCCCATCCGGCGTCATGCACACTCTTCGCGAGGCGGCCACGCGCCATGCCACGCACGTTCAGGGTCTCCACGAAGACGGCTTGGTTCTCGCACGTCAGCTTGTTCGACCACTGGTGGTGGAAGTTGCGGCGCGCATCCGCCACTGCGGCGTGAGCGCGGGCGACCTTGATCCGGGCCTTGTCCCGGTTGCTGGATCCCTTCTTCTTCCGCGACAGCTCACGCTGCCGCTTCTTCAGCTTCTTCTCCGCCCGCCGCAGGTACTTCGGGCTGGCGATGTGCGTCCCGTCCGCCAGCACCGCGAAGCGGGTCAGTCCCAGGTCGATGCCCTGGTCACCATCGACGGGCGGGAGCACGTCGCCGGCCGGATCGGTATCCACGACGAAGGACACCCAGTACCGGCCGGAGCGGTCCTTGATCAGGGTCACGGACGACGGGACCGACGGAAGATCGCGGGACCACTTGATCCGCACGTCCCCGATCTTCGGCAGCCTCAGCCTGCCATCGGCCAGCACCTTGAACCGGTCGGAGATGGTGAATCGTGCGGTCTGCCGGTTGTCCTTGCGGGACTTGTGGCGCGGCGGTCCGGCCTTCGGCCCCTTGCGCTTGCCGGTCTTGGAGTCCTCATGCGCCTTCCACGCCTTGTCCAGGTCGCGGAGGGTCTGCTGGAGGACGCCGACCGGAGCGTCGGCGAGGAACGCCCGCTCGGGGGTCTTCTTCGCGGTGGTGATCAGCAGCTTGCCCAGCTCGGTGGCCTTCGGAATCGTCCAGTACGGCCCTTCGGCCGTGCGCGCCTTCGGGTTGCCGAGCCGCTTGTTCGCTGCCTTGCGCGGCTTGTGGAGAGTGAGTGCGTCGTTCCAGACCACGCGTTTGCACCCGAACACCCGGTTGGCGCTGATGCGCTGGCCCGGCGTCAGGTAGGCGCGGTACTGGAAGCGAAGCTGCACAGCGATCACCGTACTACGGTTGGGTTATGGCTGAGCGTCAGAAAATCAGGACTGGTCGGCACTGTGTTTTCCTCATGCATGCCCACTTGGTTTTCGTGACGAAGTACCGGCACCACGTCTTCACCGACTGGCATCTGACCCGCATGGAGGAGATCATGCGGGCCGTGTGCACCGACTTCGAGACCGAGCTGACCGAGTTCAACGGCGAGTCCAACCACGTCCACCTGCTGGTGAACTTCCCGCCCAAGGTCGCCGTCTCCAAGCTGGTCAACTCACTCAAGGGCGTCTCATCGCGCCGGATGCGCCAGGAGTTCCCCGACCTCGTCCAGCACTACTACCGAGCCAACAAGCTGTGGTCCGGCTCCTACTTCGCCGGGTCCGTCGGCGGGGCACCCCTGGCGACAATGCGCCGGTACATCGAGAACCAGAACCGCCCGCCGCAGCCGGCCGGGGTCAACAGTGCGGACCCGTGCCCACGACGCGGGTCAGAGCAGGATTGAGAAGCGATTCCCTACCGGGCTGAAGCCCGGTACCCCCTCGCTAGATCCTGGTGGCCACCTCCCTCGTGGGCAGCGACGGCCCCGGCGTCACCGAGACCCCCTACGACACGCGCCCGACCACAGCCACGGGCGGCAACCCGTGACCGACGAGCAGCCCGCTCCGGTCGTCACCATCACCGCCGCCGAGATGTACGGCGAGCTCCGCGCTACCCGCGAAAGCGTCAGCCGCATCGAGGGCAAGCTCGACGGCCTCGCTGGCATCAACGAGCAGCTCGACGACCACGAGGAGCGCCTCCGCCGCCTCGAATCCCGACAATGGCCCTGGCTCACTATCGCCGCACTCGCAGCCGTCGCCGCGGTCCTCGTCGCCATCCTCTAGCCCACCCCAGACACACAGCGCCCCCGCCTCCGGCCAAGTGCCGGAGACGGGGGGCGCCTCTGTCGTTGTGCGGACTCGCTACGCCGCGGCGACCAGCTCCCGTGCCCGCTCGTTGAAGTCGGCGACGAGTCGATGCGTCCCGAACGGCTCCATACGGCGTTGCAGGTCCTGCACCGCCTCGACGCACCGGGAGCTCTTAACCTGCTGCGACAGCGAGAGCGTCCGCAGCCCCGCCGCGTGCGCCGCTTCAAGGTCGCGCCGCTGAAGGTGCGAGACGGCGAGGGCCGCCTGCGACATGGCGCCCCGTCGGGCACGCCGCTGCTTGCGGGCGTGGTCGATGGACTGACGCGCGTGCTGCTCGGCGGTGTCCGCCTCCCCCAGGTCCCGGAAGGTGTTCGCGTGCTCGCCATGCAGGTATGCAGGGTCGATGAACGCCGCCCACTCCTGCTCGTCTTCCATCCGAACGCGGCCGTACGCCGTCTCCGACTGGGCGACGGCACGCGCCGCCTCGCTCTTGTCGCCGAGCTTCGCCAGCGCGCGGGCCTCCAGCGCCCACAGGTCCGCGAGGCACGCGGGGGAGGTGCTCTTACCGAGCCCGGCGCGGCCGGCCTGCGCGAGCCTCCGTCCTTCCTCGGGGTTGCCCAGCAGCGTGGCCTGGTCGGCCATGCCCGCCAGGACATGCGCCCCGAGGGCGGCGTTCTTCGATTCCTCGGCCAAGCGCAGGGACTGAATCAAGTAGCGCTGCGCGGTGCCGTGTTCGCCGTTGTCGTATGCCATCCACCCGAGCAGGTACGTCTGTTCGGCGGCGGCCTCGCACAGCGCGCGCCGTACGTCGTCGGAGTGCGTACGGCGGAGCAGCGGGTAAACGTGCTGGTTCATGTACTCGGCGAGGATGAGACGCCCTGAGCCGCCGCCCTGGAGCACGTCCATCTTCTGGAACTCGCCGAACATGTTCTTCACCGCGGTGACGTCTTCGAGGCGTACACGCGGTCCGGGCTCGGGGTGCTGGTCAAGGGTGCTGAGCAGCCAGTCGCGCGATGGCCCGACGGCTGCGACTGCGGCAAAGGGCGCCGCTGCCAGGAACTTGCGACGATCCACGTCGGCCCTCCCCAAGTCGGCAACGGCTTCCACCGTAACGGCGAAGTCGGCGTTGTAGAGGAGCGAGCGGTCCGTACTGCCGCCCTCGGCGAAACCAAGGTCGTACGTCGTGACCCGGAATCCGACGCCGGCCGAGATCACGTCGGCGATGATCTCCGGGACGGGCTGACGTGGCTGGAGTCCGCCGAGCCAGCGTCGTACGGCCGTGGCGTCCGGCTGGATGTGCGGCTGCCCCCATGTCTGAGCTGCGGCTTTGACGCGTCGGGCCAATTCCTTGTTACTCATGCCGGACCGCTCAAGCCACCGTGCGAGATCCGTGTTCGGTGACGTCATGTTCAGCCCTTACCCCTTCGCTGCGGCGCGTAGTTCAACTGCCACCCTGTGCCACCCCCTTCGACGGTACCCCCGGACACGGTGCAGCGGTTGCCTGGATGAGCGAACCGACCGTGAAGGCGAGGGAGTTGCACATGCCAAGACCGGTGGCGCACCGGTTCCCCCGAGCCGATGCGGCAGTACCCGAAGCCCGTACCTTCTTACGCCGCGTACTGCGCGAGTGGAACATCACCGACCGTTCCGATGACGCCCTGTACTGCCTGTCCGAACTCGCAACGAACGCGATCCTCCACGCGGGGCCGGAAGGCGAGCACTTTGACGTCGAGATCTCCCTTGCCGAGGGCCGCTTACGTATCGAGGTGCGGGACCTGACACGGCGGAAACCGCATGTGCAGTCCCCGACACCAGAGGACACCTCTGGACGCGGTCTGCTGCTCGTCGACGCATTGGCGGACGGATGGGGGGTGGAGCCGTGCGTCCCGTACGGCAAGACCGTATGGACCGAATTCAAGATCGAGGAGCGGTTGGGGTTACCAGCGGGGGTGACCTCGTGCTGATCCAAACCGCGGAGCGGACCGCGCCCGTCACCATCGCCCCGAGCGCCGGACTCCTCGCCTCGGTGGCCGCGTGGTTCTGGATCGACGTCACGCAGGCCGGCCACGTCGCCTTTCTCCTGATCGCGCACCCACCCGAGCGGCGCCCCGATGAGTCGCCCCAGGTGATCGAGGCGCGCATGCGCGGACTGGCCCACGCCCTCACCCTCGCTGAACCGCACAAGCCCCTCCCCGACATCGGGCCCCGCCTCTTCATGTACCGATCCGCGGACGCGCTGCTCAGCCTCGACGACTGCGACTACCTCCTCCACGTACCGATCGGCGGCCAGTGGGCGCGGTTCGTCTGCGACGGCGGAACGGTCACCGTCGTGGTCGGCCTTGACCCGCTCGCCCCCGGATCTCCGATCGAAGCCGTCGACGCGTACATCACCCAGCGGGTCACCGAGGGGCGGCTGTTGCTGGGCAAGACCCGCGCCGAGCATCCACGGAACGCCAACCGCCCGGGGGTGACGCCCGTCTGAAGCGACCCGGTAGCAACACCTGATCCCTGGAGCTTTCCCTCCACAGCGCCCGGCGGCCGAGGCAACGACCGCCGGGCAGACGCCAACAGCTAAGTAGGAGCTGATGACGCAATGCGCGACCTTATCGGTTGCCTCTCCATCTGGTTAGGGCCCTCTCTCCGGCGCCTGCTGCACTCGGCGGCGCGTCGGGCTGCGGCCTGTCTCTTACCCACCGCCCCCGAACTTCCGAAGCCTGTGCTTCCGGAACCCGCGGCGTACACGCGGCGTCCGCTGCCCGATCACGTACGCGAGCGGCTCCGTCCCCTCGACGGGCACGCAGTTGCCCTCGTACGCCCCTACGTCCTCGCGCATGAGCGCCGCGTGGAGCAGTGGGGCCAGAGAGAGCGCCGTACCGCGCTCACGCTGGGCGCGATGGGCATCGACTACGAGTTCCCCCTCAACAACGGGAGGGTCCCGTGCACGAACTGATCGTCGCCCCGTTCCTGGGCGACTACTACGTCTTACGCCCGGGGAGCGCGAAGGGGATGAGAATCCCGGCGCACCGGTACCTTGAGCTCCAGCAGATTGTCACAGCCGGCGGCGAAGTCCCCGCTTGGCTATGCGGCCCCGTACTCCGGCAGTGGGCCCTGGACCTGACGAACACGCGCGCCGAGACCGCGCTGCTGGTACGAGATCTGTCCCCGTACGGCCACGGCCGCGCCTCGTACGAGCTCAACCTTGGCTGCAACTACGCCTGCAAGCACTGCTACCTGGGCTTGAAGGAATTCGCCGGACTCGAATGGAATGAGCGGGAGAAACTCCTGCACGTCCTCCGGGACGCGGGAGTGGTCTGGCTTCAGCTGACTGGCGGCGAGCCGACAATCGACCGACATTTCGCCGCGGTCTACTCCCTGGCGTACGAGCTTGGGATGATGATCGAGGTCCTCACCAACGGCTCCCGCCTCCACAACCCGCTGCTCCTCGGCCTCTTCACGGCCCAGCGCCCGTACCGGCTGACGCTCAGCGTCTACGGAGCCACGGAGGAGACGTACGACGGCCTGACCCAGCGCCGCGGATCTTGGGCCCACTTCATGCGCGGGCTGAACGCGGCGCACGAGGCGGGGCTGCCGCTGGAGCTGACGGTCATCGTCACCGGGGACAACGTGCATGAGGTTGAAGCGATGCACGCGCTCGGCGAGCGGTACGGCGCCGTGACGCGTGAGTACTCCCACATGTCGCCGACGATCTACGGCGGGGCGGAGTCCCTGTCATCCCAAGCGATGGCGTACCTGCGCAATCGGAAGCCGTTCACCGGCTGCGACGCCGGCCACACCTCCCTGCACGTCGACCCTTACGGCATGGCCAGCGTCTGCAAAGTCTCCCGCGACCGCCTGATCTCCCTGATGTCCGAGGGGGTCGCGGGCCTGGCCCGGCTCGGCGACATCGCCGACCGGGCGCTGGGGCGCCAAGGCGGCTGCGCCGGCTGCACCCTCAGCAAGTCGTGCAGCACGTGTATGCCGCTCGCCGCCTTGTACCGCAAGGCGGGCGCGCCCCTGAACCGCTATTGCCAGCACACCGAGACCACGGGAAGGAGGTGACACCCACCATGGCGCCCGTCGCAGTGAAGATCGCCCCCAGGGCGAAGGTCGAAGAGGACGAGATCGAGTTCGTCGACGACCTCGACGCCGCCTCCAGCACCGAGATCATGCTCGGCTGCGGGAACGACAACCCGTACTAAACCGCGCCCGCACTGGGGTCGCCCGCCACGTGCGGGCGGCCCCGCTACTCGTGTCTCTCCCGCCCCTACACTTCCGCCGTGGTGACTATGAGACTGCACTGGAACGACCTCCCCACCGCCACCCGCGACGCCGTCGCCGCCTGCACCGGCCCTATCTACGCGGCGACGACCGCCGACAAGGGCCTCAACAGCGAGATCGCCGCCACTCTCGACACCAGCGCCGGCCGCGTCTTCGTCAAGGGCCTGCGCTGCGACCACCCCCGCGCCTGGACCCAGCAACGCGAAGCCGCCATTAACCCCCACGTCGCCCCGCTCGCCCCACGCCTCCTCTGGCGAATCGACGACGGCGAGTGGAACCTCCTCGGTTTCGAGCACCTCGACGGCCGCCCTGCCGACTACGGCCCCTCGTCTTCCGACCTGCCCCTCGTTGCCGAGGCGATCATCACGCTCGCTTCTGTCCCGGCCCCGTCGGAAATCGAGCTCAAGCAGATCGAGCAGCGCTTCGCCGACTACGTCGACACCCCCGATGACGCCAAACTCCTGAGCGGCGACACCTTGCTGCACACCGACTGGACCCCGGACAACGTCCTCATCGTCGATCACGCCGCCCGCGTCGTCGACTGGGCCTGGCCCACCCGAGGCGCCGCCTGGATCGACGCCGCGTGCTGGGTCGTCTGGCTGATCTCCGCCGGCCACACGCTGGAGGCCGCCGAACAGTGGGCCGCCAAGACCCCGGCCTGGGCCACGGCACCGACCCGCGCCCTCGACGTGTTCGCCACCGCCCAGCAGCGCCTGTGGGAGGGCATCGCCGCGGATGCCCCCGACGTGCCCTGGAAGCGCGGCCTCGCCGACGCGGCAGCCCGCTGGTCGGCCTACCGCCGCGCCTGACGACGAGGGGAACTCCGATGGCAACCGACCCGCCTATCCACCCCACCGAGATGCTCACCACCCCTACTGGGGACCAGGTGGACATCGACACCGAGATGGTCCCCGTCATCCGAGAACTCTGGCGCCTCGGCTTCACGACCACGGCCTGCTGCCAAGACGTCGGCGAAGCCACCGCTGGCGTCCGTGCCCAGCGCGACACCCCACTCGGCTACGGCGGTGACGGCTTCATTGCCTACCACCGCGGCTATGCCCTGGTGAAGATGCCGGTCCCCGACGCCCAGCGGCTGGCTGCGCTGCTCGCTGAGACCGTGGCCTTTGGCGACCGCATACGCAGGCCCTGGAGCGTCGGCTCCTGGCGAATGAATGTCCCCCTCGAACCTGAGGGGCTGGCCGCAGAGGCGCTTCTACACTTCCCGTGCACCCAGATTGCCGAACTCATCGACGCATTGCGGCGTTGAGGCGGGCCCTGCCGCTGCTACGTCGGCGCGGGCACGGACAGTGTCGCTTGATCGTGATCCGCGACAGGATGTGGACCATGGATCAGGGGGTAGCAGCCGTTCTCGGGGCCGCAGTTGGTGTCGTTGGCACGTTGGGAACAGCCGTCTTTACCTATGCGGCAACCCGTGCGCAGACACGTGACGCTGGGATGGTTGAACACGGGCACTGGCTACGGGAGAAGCGATTGGTGGCCTGCAGTGCCTTTCTGGAAGCCCTGACGCAGGTCCAACGGACCATCGACTCGCACTCAGACCTCGATGTTCCTGACATAGATCATCACGGGGATGGTCCGCTCACGGCGTCGCAACGGGAGGCGCTGCGGACCGCGGCGCGTCTCTTCGAGGAGCAGGCAGAACTACTGACGCAGGCACGGGCGGGCGTTGATCAGTTTGGTCCTGGTCGGCTCGCCAAACTGTCCAACAACGTGGTGCAGGCCGTACGGGATGCTGCTTTCGAGCTGCGGTTGGCTGAGCGGCGCGGACGGCCCCTCAGCGACGAGACGCGCATCGCAGGGATCATGACCAAGTGGGAGCAGTCCGAGGAGGCGTTCCGCGCCGGCGTGAGGGTGGTCATGGAGACACCTCCCCAGCGCCGACGCCTGCTGAGGCGATAGCGCAGCTTCTCGGTGCAGGGGCACGCGCTGCCTGTCTGTGCTTCGGCCGCCGTCCCGCCCCAGGTCAAAGGGGTCGGACGGCGGCGGTTTCACTGCGTTTCCCGGGGAGTCCCTGGGGAGTCTGGGGAGCCCCGGGGGAGCGCGAGCCCGCAAAAACCCGCACCCCCGGCAACGCCCTGAAACGCATGAAACACCACCCATGAGGGCCGGGCCTGTCAAGGGGGCGTAGACGGCCCCCGCCTGCGGCTTTTCGGTGGGATGCCGGGGCGTTTTTCCTTGCGGACCTTCCTCGCGGTCTTTGTGGGGGGCCGCCGCGTGGGAGGGGTCCAGTTGGAGCGCCCGGAGCCCCGCGAGGGACGAGCGGGGCGAGGACGAACGAGCTGGACGCCGACGAGCGGCGGCCGAGAATGGAGGCCGAGGAAGCGTCACGGATGTTGGCAGAAACGGTCGTTGTCATCCCCGGTACCGGCTGGTCGGCGGAGTGGTCTCACACACACCCATTCGGCGTCCGGCCGCAGGCCGGCGCCATGACCATGGTGCGGGGATCCGGGTTGCTCAGTCAGGTCATCGAGCGCGGCCACAGGGCCGTCTCATGGTGTTTTGCGAGCTCGCCCGGGGTTTGCGACCGCCTGTGGCGGTTGTCGTGTGCTGCTGTCATCGCGCCCCCCGGTGGTCCTGCCGGGCCGGGACGGCGCGCAGCAGGTGGTAGGCGTGGGTGAGCAGTTTTCGGGCGATCGCGGTGGTGGCGATCTTCTTGCCGCGGCGGCGGGCCAGGCGCTGGTAGGCGGGGGCGAACTGCGGGGACCGCTTGGCGCTCTGTGCGGCCTCGCACAGGATCCATCGCAGCCAGTTGGAGCCCTGCTTGGAGATGTGTCCGTGCCGCACGGTCAGGTCCGAGGCGCGGACGGTGGGGGTCAGTCCGGCCCAGGCGGCGAGCTTGCGGGCGGAGGGGAAGCGGGTGACGTCACCGATCTCGGTGACCATGACCTGCGCGGTGAGTACGCCCACCCCCGGCAGCCGGGTGAGCGCTTTGATGCGGGGGTCGCCCCGTGCGGTGGCGAGCAGCTGCCGGTCCACCGTGTCGATCGGCTCCTTGAGGGCGTCCATCAGGACCAGGAGGTCGTCGACCACGCGGCGCGAGGCGTCGGGCAGATCAAGGCTGTCGAGCCAGATGCGGCCCGGAGCGGTGAAACAGCTGCCGGGACGGTCGCAGCCGTAGTCCGCCAGGACGGCGTGGACCCGGTTGCGCAGCAGGGTGCGCAACCGCACCAGCTGGCAGCGGTGCCGCACCAACGCGCGCTGCTGCCGCACATCCAGCGGGGCGATCCACGCCTCCGGCAGCAGATCGGCGCGCAGCAGCTGGGCCAGGGTGGCCGCGTCGACCTTGTCGTTCTTCAGCCGCGCGGAGGCGATCGCCTTGCAGCGCAGCGGGTGGACCAGATGCGGCTCGAAGCCGTAGTCCTCCAGCAGCTGAACCAGCCAGCCCCAGCCGTAGGCGGCCTCGAAGGCGACCGGGGCGCCGATCGGCAGATCCCCGATCACCGACAGGACCGGTTCGACCCCGTTGGGCACGTTGCGGTTGGCCCGCACCGCACCGTCGTCCTCGACCACCGCGATCTGTGACCGCTTGCGGTGCACGTCGATACCGACGTAGACAGACATCGAGGGCCTCCTTCCTGAGCCCGTACATACCCGGACGATAGGTATCGCCGGGCTGAGCAGGGAAGGGGGCCCGGCCCTCATAGGGTCAGGTCAAAGCGTTCCAGGGCGCCAACCCCAAGGCCACCGACCCCTGGTCCGAGCTAAGAGGGGGAAGGCTCGGACCGCTCGTCGTACCTGGTGGTCTGCGGAGACGGAGTTGCGACCCCGGCCACCCCCGCCTCGTACAGCGCATGCGCCGTCCGTAGCACCAGGTCGTCCCTGTGCCGGGCCGCCACGATCTGCATCCCCACCGGCAGCCCGTCCCCGTCCGCCCCCACCGGGACCGTCGCCGCCGGCTGCTGCGTCATGTTGAACGGGTACGTGAACGGGGTCCACCCCGTCCAGCGGCGGTGGCCCGAGCCCTTGGGGACCTCGGCGCCTGCCTCGAAGGCCGTGATCGGGAGGGTCGGGGTGACGAGGAGGTCGTAGGTGTCGTGGAAGTGACCCATACGGCGGCCCAGGTCCATGCGGACGTCCACCGCAGCGAGGTAGTCGAGGGCGGTGAGGCGGGCGCCCAGGTCGCAGATCTCCCTCAGGCCCGGGTCCAGCAACTCCCGTTGGTGGGGGCCGAAGTGCTGGATCACCCGGGCCGCCCCGCTGAACCACAGGGTGTGGAAGGCGTCCATCGGCTCAGTGATGTCGGGGTCGGTTTCGGTGACGTACGCGCCGAGTTCCGCCAGCTGCTCCACCGCATGCCGTACCGCCGTCGTGACGTCCGGGCGGACCGCGACCTGGCCGCCGAGGGACGGGGAGTAGGCGACGCGTAGACCGTGAATGCCGTCGGACAGGGCCTGCACGAAGGAGCCGGGAGCCGGCGGGAGTGCCGACCAGTCGCGGGAGTCGGGGGCGCCAATGACGTCGAGGAGCAGGGCCGCGTCCGCTGCGTCCCTCGTCATCGGCCCCACGTGCGCCAGCGTGCCGAAGGCGCTCGCCGGGTAGAGCGGGACCCGGCCGTACGTCGGCTTCAGCGCGAAGATCCCGCAGAACGCCGCCGGGATACGCACACTGCCCCCGCCGTCCGTGCCCAGCGCCAGCGGCCCCGCGCCGAGCGCCACGGCCGCCGCCGCGCCCCCGCTCGATCCGCCGGCGGTGCGGGAGAGGTCGTGCGGGTTGCGGGTCACCCCGGTCAGCGGGGAGTCCGTGACGCCCTTCCAGCCGTGCTCGGGTGTCGTGGTCTTGCCGAGAAACACCGCGCCGGCCTCGCGCAGCCGGGCGACGGAGGGCGCGTCCTCGTCCCAGCGGCCCTCCGGGTCGATGGTCCGCGAGCCGCGCAGGGTCGGGGTGCCGCGCAGCAGCAGCAGGTCCTTGACCGTGACCGGGACCCCGTCCACCGCTCCGGCCGGTTCCCCGCGCCGCCAGCGCTGCGCCGACTCCGCTGCCCGGGCGAGGGCGTCCTCGGCGGTGAGGCGGACGAAGGCGTTCACCTCCGGCTGGATCCGCTCGGCCCGCTCCAGTGCCGCGCGGGTCGCCTCCACGGGGCTGAACTCGCCCTTGCGGTAGCCGTCGACGAGTTGTACGGCGGTCAGTTCGGTGAGCTCGGTCGGCTGGGTCATCCACCCTCCCGGGGGCGTCAGTGTCCGGGTACGTATCCGCGCTTTTTGTCGACCACGTTCGGCAGTGGCCTGCCCGCCTCCCATCGCTCGTACAGCTCCACGAACTGGGCGCCCAGCTCGTCCCGCCAGCCGACCGTGTCACCGCTCATGTGCGGGGACACGATCAGGCCCGGCGCCTGCCACAGCGGGCTGTCCGCCGGAAGGGGTTCGTCCGTGAAGACATCCAGCGCGGCGCCCGCGATCCAGCGCTTGGCCAGCGCCTCGGCCAGCGCGTCCTCGACGACCAGCTGCCCGCGCCCGACGTTGACGAACCGGGCAGAGGGCTGCATCACCCCGAACCGGCGCGCGTCGAACATGCCCTGCGTCTGCTCCGTCAGCGGCGCGGCCGCGATCACCCAGTCGGCGCGGGAGAGCAGCCGGTCCAGGTCGTCGGGGCCGTGGACGCCGGTGCGCGGAGTGCGGCCGACCAGCGCGGTCGTGATGTCCAGCACCTTGAGCGTACGGGCGATCGCGCGGCCGATCGGGCCGGAGCCGACGACACAGGCCCGGGTCCCGGCGACCTTCCGGGACTCGCGGTGCCGCCAGGCCCGCTCCCGTTGCAGCTCCCAGGTGCGGGGCAGGTCCTTGGCCATCGCCAGGACGAGCGCGGCGACGTACTCGGCGATCGGCTGGTCGAAGATGCCGCGCGCGTTCGTGACCACCGTGTCCGAGGCGACGAGCTCGGGGCACAGCAGATGGTCCATTCCCGCGCTCGCCGTGTGCACCCAGCGCGGCCGCGGCCCGCCGCCCGGCCAGGCCTCGCGGACCGCGTGCGAGGTGAAGTCCCACACCAGCAGCACATCGGCGTGCGGCAGCCGCTTAGCGAGCCCCGGCTCGTCGGTGTGCTCGATCTTGGCGCGGCCCGTGAGACGCCCGAGGCGGGGGAGCGGATCGGCGTCCAGGACGAGCAGGGTGGGAGTGCCGGTGGGCGGGGGAGCGACGGTCATGCGGAAGCCGTTTCTCGGGGCGAAATGGAGGGGTTGGCGGCCGTCTGACATGCGAGGTTTGACCACGCTCGCACCCGAACCTACCTTCGTCAACACGGGCGTGTGTGCGGTCCGTTGCTCACCCCTTTTCCCCGTGTGAGGGCGGTGCCTGCCATGGACGTCTCCTTTCTCGGCGGACCAGGTCCACAGCGCGGTGTCGGGGTCGTCGCCCCGTTCGACTTCGCGCTGGACCGGGAGCTGTGGCGCTGGGTGCCGGACGAGGTGTCGCTGCACCTGACCCGGACGCCGTTCGTGCCGGTCGAGGTCAGTCTCGACCTGGCGCGCCTGGTGAGCGAGCACGAGACGCTGGGCGACGCGGTGCGCACGCTGAACGCGATCGCGCCCGAGGTCGTCGCCTACGCCTGCACCTCGGGCAGCTTCGTCGGCGGGATCGTCGGCGAGCGGGCGATGTGCGAGGCGATGACCCGGGCGGGCGCGGTGCCCTCCGTCACCACCTCGGGCGCACTGCTGGAGGCGCTCGGGGAGCTGGGCGTGCGCCGGGTGGCCCTGGTGACGCCGTACACCGTGTCGGTGACCCGGTCGCTGGAGAAGTACGTGGCCGAGGCGGGCGTCAAGGTCACCGGATGCGCGTTCATGGGGCTGACGCGGGACATCTGGAAGGTCCCCTACCGCGACGTGGCCGACATGGCGCGTCAGGCGGTGCGCCGGCGGGCCGGCGCGGACGCCCTGTTCATCGCGTGCACCAATCTCCCGACGTACGACGTGATTCCCCAACTGGAGGCCGAACTGCGGATGCCGGTCCTTTCGGCCAACCAGGTGACCGTGTGGGCGGCACTGCGCCGGCTGGGTACCTGGGCGGTGGGGCCGTATCAGGCGCTGATCGATCCGGCGGCACGCACCGGCCCCGTACTGCCGGAGGCAGGTGCTGGTGCCGTACAGCCCGACCCTGTACTGCCCGAACCCCTGCCCGAAGAAGAACAACAGCAGGAAGGCTCGACATGACCGCACTCGGATTCCTCTACCCGGGCCACTCCGCCGAGGACGACTATCCACGCATCGAGCAGCTGCTGGGGAGCGACATCCGGGTCGACCTCGTCCACACCGACATCGGTGAGGACGCCCACCGGGTGGATGCGCTGCGCGAGATGGGCTCGGCCGAGCGGCTCGCGGCGGGCGTCGAGGAGCTGCGCCTCGCGGGCACCGAGGCGGTGGTGTGGGCCTGCACCAGCGGCAGCTTCGTGTACGGCTGGGAGGGCGCCCACGAGCAGGTACGCACCCTGGCCCGCCGCGCCGGCATGCCGGCCTCCTCGACCGCCTTCGCCTTCGTGCACGCCGTGCAGGAGCTCGGCGTGCGCCGGGTCGCGGTCGGGGCGACCTACCCGGACGATGTGGCGTCGCTGTTCGCGGACTTCCTGCGGGCGGGCGGTGCGGAGGTGGTCGCGGTCCGCAGTTCCGGCATCATCACCGCCGCCGAGGTCGGCACCTGGGGGGAGGCGGAGCTGCTCGCCCTGGCCCGCGCGGCCGACCACACCGACGCGGAGGCGGTACTGCTCCCCGACACGGCCCTGCACACCGCCGCCCACATCCCGGCCCTGGAGAAAGAGCTCGCCAAACCCGTCCTCACGGCCAACCAGGTCACCGTCTGGGAGGCCCTGCGCCTGACCGACCGACGGGTGAACGCGCCGGAGCTGGGGTCTCTGTTCACCAAGGAGCCGATCATCCAGGTGTGACGAATATATGCACAGGAATAGATGGGGTCATCCGTCCGTTGACGCCAGGAAGACCTGAGGACAGCGCAACACGCAGGAGGACCCCGTGACGGCAGACGACATCCGCGGTACCAGCCAGGGCACCGCCCCCGTGCCCCTCTCCGTACTGGACCTGGTCACCGTGGGTGCCGGCGGGACCGCCACCGACGCACTGCGCACCAGCGTCGCGATCTCCCGTCTCGCGGAGTCCCGCGGCTTCCACCGGTACTGGGTCGCCGAGCACCACTCCATGCCCGGTGTCGCCTCGTCCTCCCCCGCCGTGATCCTCGCCCACCTCGCCGCCCACACCGACCGCATCCGGCTCGGCTCGGGCGGCGTGATGCTGCCCAACCACGCCCCCCTGGTGATCGCGGAGCAGTTCGGCACGCTGGAGGCCATGGCCCCCGGCCGTATCGACCTCGGCCTCGGCCGCGCTCCGGGCACGGACGGCGCCACCGCGGCCGCCCTGCGCCGCACCGACAACCCGCACGAGGTCGCCGACGCCTTCCCCGAGCAGCTCGCGGAGCTGACCCGCTTCCTCGACGACGACTTTCCCGACGGCCACCCCTACCGCCCGATCCACGCCGTCCCCGGCCCGGTCCAGGCCACCTCTCCGGGCGGCGTCCAGTCCCCGCACCGCCCGCCGGTCTGGCTGCTGGGCTCCTCCGGCTTCAGCGCCCGTCTGGCCGGCCTGCTCGGCCTGCCCTTCGCCTTCGCGCACCACTTCTCGGCGCAGAACACGATCCCCGCCCTCGACCTGTACCGGGAGACCTTCAAACCGTCCGAGGTGCTCGCCGAGCCGTACGCCCTCATCGGCGTCTCCGCGCTCGCGACCGAGGACGAGCGGGAGGCCCGCCGGCAGGTCCGCGCCGCCGCGCTCAACATGATCCGGCTGCGCAGCGGCCGCCCCGGTCTCGTCCCCACCCCCGAGGAGGCCGAGGCGTACGAATTCAGCCCGTCGGAGCGGGAGTTCGCCGACTCCTGGAACGCCAACGTCATCCACGGCACCCCCGACGAGGTCCGCGCGGGCCTGGACGACCTCCAGAAGCGCACCGGAGCCGACGAGCTGATGATCACGGCCAACGCGCACACCGGCGAGGTACGGCTGCGCTCCTACGAACTCATCGCCGACGCCTACGCGTTGCCGACCACCTGACCCGCCTGACCCGCCTGGTCCGACGGACACTCCAGCAGCTCGGAGATGCGATCCGGCGACACCGGCCGGGAGTACAGCCACCCCTGCCCGGTGTCGCACCCGATCCGGCGCAGCCGCCCGGCCTGCGCGGAGGTCTCCACGCACTCCGCGGTGACGGTCAGCCCCAGCCGATGGGCCAGCTCGATCATCGCCTCGACGATGACCTCGTCGGCCGGGTTGGGATGGGCACCGGAGTCCTCGTACTGGAATCCCCGTACGAAGGACCCGTCCAGCTTCAGCACGGACACCGGCAGCCGGCTCAGATACGCCAGGTTCGAGTAACCGGTGCCGAAGTCGTCGATGGCGATGCGCACACCCATCTCGCTGAGCGCCTGCAGGGCCTGCAGCGGGCGGCCTGCCGAGCCCATCACCGCGGACTCCGTGAGTTCGAGCTGGAGCAGGTGCGGTTCCAGGCCGGTCTCGGCGAGGATCTCCGCCACGTCCTCGACCAGGTCGGAGTCCCAGACCTGGCGCACGGCCACGTTGACCGACACGAAGATGGGCGGCTCGTCGGGGTGTTCCAGCTGCCAGCGGCGGGCCTGACGGCAGGCGGTGGCGAGCACCCAGCGGCCGAGGGGGACGATCGCGCCGTCCTCTTCCGCCAATCCGATGAACCGATTCGGCGTCAGCATCCCGAACTGTGGGTGATTCCAGCGCACCAGCGCCTCCACCCCGCTCAGCCGCCCGTTCGCCATGCCGACCAGGGGCTGGTACTCGAGGGTGAACTCGCCGCGGTCGATGGCCTGCCGGAGCGTGGAGGCGAGCGCCTGACGGGTCATGCGGTGCGCGTTGCGCTCGGGGTCGAACAGCGTCCAGCGGGACTTGCCGTCCGTCTTCGCCCAGTACAGTGTCGTGTCGGCGGCCTGCATCAGACCGGTGGCGGTCGTCCCGGCCGCCTGCCGCTCCACGACCCCGATCGACGCCGACAGCGACAGCCGCTGGCCGGCCAGGTCGAACGGGGCCTGAAGGGCTGTCAGCACCGACTCGGCGAGATCGGCGAGCTGCTCGGTGCCCGTCGAGTCCTCGACCAGCAGGGCGAATTCGTCGCCGCCGAGCCTGGCCACGAGCGGCGCGCTCGCCCTGCCGTACCCGGCCTCGCCCGCGCAGCGCGTCAGACGGTCGGCCACGGCCGCCAGCAGCCGGTCGCCGACACGGTGGCCGAGGGTGTCGTTGACCGCCTTGAAGCCGTCCAGGTCCAGGTAGCACAGGCCGATCCGGCCGGTGCCGCCGTGCTCGTACGCCTCCACGTCCAGCGCGGCCGACAGGCGCTCGAAGAACAGGGTGCGGTTGGCCAGCCGGGTCACCGGGTCGTGCATCTGCAAGTGCCGCAGCCGGGCCTGGAGTTCACGCCGGGCGCTGATGTCGGCGGCGGCCAGCAGCACACCGTCCGTGCCCTCGGGGAGCGGGGAGACGGTGACCTGCACCCAGACGCTGTGCCCCTCGGGCTGCTTCAGGCGACGGGTGCAGCGCAGCCGGGCCTCACGGCCGCGCAGCAGCTCGCGGTACGCGTGCCAGGTGCGGGCGTCGGACGCCAGGTCCACCAGATCGGCGGCGACCCGTCCCTCCAGTTCCCCGGGGCCGGCGCCCAACAGGTCGGCCAGCGCGTCATTGGCGGTGACGACCAGGCCCTCGCGGTCGACGACCGCCATCGCCAGTGGGGCGGAGACGAAGGCCGACCGCAACGGGTCGGAGACCTCGCCATTCGTACGACGAGACGCTTGCTGATTACTGTCTGTGACGGCCGGCCGGATGAGGTCTGCCGCGGGCGTCGGCCCTTCGGACGTTCCGCTCACCGCTCGCTCCCGCAGTGCACTCGATCTGCTCGATCTCTGCTCGATCTCTGTCCGGGCAGGAAAGGTCAGGAAAGTGTGCCGATCATAGAGGTTCGCCCCGGACCCTTGCAGCCACTGTCCAGTGTTCCGGAATCGACGCGGAACCACCCGTCGTCCTGACAGATCGTTTCTGCCCGCCCGAGCACCGGTTCCATCGGCGACAGACCGGTTGTGACGGTCCGTGAGCACTTCCGGGATGCTGCCGCCGTTCCCTCGAACGGCCGTCACTCGTCCGATGCAGACAAACAGGGCATACAACATGTAATGAACACAGTCTGGGTGCGGTGTCCCATAACCGCACCCGGAGGTCCCCGTGCCGCGTCTGCTCCCGCGTCCCCGACTGCGCAGCACCGCGGCCGTGTTCACCACCCTCTCGGCGCTCGCCGCGACCTCCCTCATCACCGGCCCCTCGGTCGCCGAGCCCCTCTGGGCGGCGCCCTGCGCCCTCACCCGCACCGAGGCCCACCACTCGGAGGGCCTGGACACCTGGAACGCCGACTATCCCCGGCCGGCCCGCACGCTGGACGCGGTGATGGTCTTCCTCTCCTTCCCGGACTCGGCCCCGACGGTCACCCCCGCAGAGCTGACCGCCGACCACTTCCCGGCCACCAGCCGCTACTTCACCCGCGCCTCCTACGGCAGGTTCCGGCTCCGCCCGCACCCGCTGCGGCACTGGATCCGTATGCCGCGGCCGTCCACGGCGTACGGCATACAGCGCGACTGGTCCGCCCCGCACCGGGCCGCCTACCTGCGCGACGCGCTCGCCGCCGCCGACGGCCGGGTCGACTTCTCGCGCTACGACATCGTCTACCTCATCGCCGATCCGGACGCGCCCGGCGTGGACTCGGACGCCACGAAGGTGGTCAACCTGGACGGCCCTCTACGGGTGGACGGCACCGACATCCGCCGGGTCGTCACGGTGTTCGAGAACCATCCGCCGGACCGGCTCGTCCTCGCCCACGAGACCGGCCATGTCTTCGACCTGCCGGACCTCTACCACCGCCCGGCGGACGGCAAGGGCGACTGGGACACCCACGTCGGCGACTGGGACCTGATGGGCAGCCAGTTCGGACTCGCCCCCGATCTCTTCGGCTGGCACAAGTGGAAGCTGGGCTGGCTGGAGCGACGCCAGGTGACGTGCGTGCAGGGCGCGGGGCCGGTTCGGCTGACGCTGGAGCCGCTGGGCGCCGGGCCGGGAACGCCCATGACGGCCGCGGCGGGCGCCCCGGCCTTCGGGCTGGGGCGGGGGACCAAGCTGGCGGTCGTGCGCATCGGAGCCGACAGCGTCCTCGCCTTCGAGGCGCGCGGCTCGGCCGGCAACGATCACGGCGCCTGCCGGCAGGGCGTCCTCGTCTACCGCGTGCACAGCGGCGCCGAGTCCGGCGGCGGCCCGGTCCAGGTGATCGACGCCCACCCGCACACGGAGGCCTGCTGGGAGAACTCGGTCTACCCGCCCCTTGCGGACGCCCCGGTCGATCTCGGCGAGACCTTCACGGTGCCCGGCGAGGCCGTCCGCGTCGAGGTGGAGGGGCGTACGGCGACGGGGGCATGGACGGTGAAGATCACAATGGGGTGAGCGGTCGGCCGACGGTCGCTGCGGCAGGCTTCGACGGGGGTGTGGGTGGCGGAGCCCCCACTGCGCGCGGCGCAGCCGCGCAGAAACGACGATGGCGAGGCGGTTCGCGCTTTCTGCGAACATGCCTCGCCATCGACATCGTGCGCCGCCAGGGACTCGAACCCCGGACCCGCTGATTAAGAGTCAGCTGCTCTAACCAACTGAGCTAGCGGCGCCTGCTGACGTCGTAGACATTAGCACCCTGGTCCGGGGGAGGAAAAATCGATATCCGCACGGCCGAACGGGCGACCCGTACCGCTGCCCACAGCAGGATTTCCGGGCCCGGCAGCCAGGGGTGCCGGGTGTCGGGGGCGACCAGCCAGCGGGAGTCGGACGGGTCGGTGGGGGTGGGGCGGCCGGTGGGGGCGGATGGGTCGATGGGGGCGGATCGGCCGGGGCCGGTGGATCGGCCCGTGGAGGCGGGCGTCGGGACGGTCGGGGCGGGTGCGGGGACGGTGATCGTGTCGCCGGTGCCGTGGCACAGCAGCGGTGGGATGGCGGCGGTGCGGCCGGGGGAGCCCCACTCCTCCCACTCCAGTAGCGAGGGGAGCCGCTGGGCGGTGCCCGGCGCGGCGAACAGCAGCATCCGCCCCCGGAACGCGGCCACCGGCCCCGACCCCGGCCCTTCGTCCCACAACCGGTCCAGCATCCGGCGCCCGAAGATCGCGGGCGTGCTCACCACATCGAAGGCGGAACCGCAGGGCAGGACGACCGGGGCGTCCGGACGCTCCTCCCAGAGGGCGAGCGTGCTGCGCGGATACGCTCCGGCCGAAGCGAGCCAGGCGGCGCCGTCCGAGGTCAGTGTGCTGCTGCTCATACACCCACATCTACGGGGTGTGAGCATTCCCCTCCTGTAGGTTGCCGGAAATCGGGACGCGGGAGGGTGAAGGGGAGTATCTTGCGCGCCCGGCATATGCCAAGCAGGTGTGGCCGCCCCGGCAGCCCCGGCCGCTCACACGGGATCGGGTCCCCGCCCGTCGGCCCCCCGCATCAGGTCCCGCCCGAACTCCACCATCTTCTTGGCGTAGTCCTCGGTCCACTCGGCCCGCTCGGCGATGTCCGCGGGCGTCAGCCGGTCGAACCGCCGCGGATCGGCGAGCTGTGCCGCTGCGATCGCCTGGAACTCCACCGCCCGGTCGGCCGCCGCCCGGAAGGCCTGCGTCAGCTCCGTCGCCCGCGCCAGCAGCGCGCGCGGGTCGTCCATCGACTCCAGGTCGAAGAAGTGCTCCGGGTCGCCGGCCGCTTCCGCGGGCTCGAAGAGCAGGGGCGCGGGGCGTAGCCGCGGTTCGTTCCGACGCGGCGTGGGCTCCGCCATGTCTTGTCTCCTCCTCGTACGGTTCCGATGGCGCCGCCTGTGGGGGTGGGCCACCCTCAATTGTCTCGCGCCTGCGCAAGAGGGCCCTCGGTCACCTCTGGCGTTCAGCGTCGCCAGGCCGCCCGGTGTTCCGCCAGATGCGCGAGCACCGCATGGTTCGCCTCCCAACCGTCAGGGCTGTAACCATTGGCCGCCTCCGGCGGCGTGCCGGACTCCGTCCGGCGGGATGGGGCGTGGCACTCGATGTCCGCCGGGCAGCCACCGGCGCGCCGGTCAGGGCGTCCAGGCCGCCCGGTGTTCCGCCAGATGCGCGAGCACCGCATGGTTCGCCTCCCAACCGTCAGGGCTGTAACCATTGGCCGCCTCCGGCGGCGTGCCGGACTCCGTCCGGCGGGATGGGGCGTGGCACTCGATGTCCGCCGGGCAGCCACCGGCGCGCCGGTCAGGGCGTCCAGGCCGCCCGGTGTTCCGCCAGATGCGCGAGCACCGCATGGTTCGCCTCCCAACCGTCAGGAAACTTCACGACCGTGCCCAGCTGGACCGGCTCTGTCGACGGGTAGTCGTCCAGCAGGTCGCTCACCCCCGCCCGGCACACGACGATGCACGCGTGCCGGTGGCGGGAGGCCAGGACGCACAGGCGGCCGGTTTCCAGGTGGAAGGCGGTGGCGTCGGGGCGGCCGGACAGGGGGTGCAGGACCACGGTGACGTCGTACTCCCGGCCCTGGAGGCGGTTCGCCGTGTCGACGGTGACGTCCGGGACGCCCAGTTCGGCCAGGGCCGCCCGGACCGCCGCCGCCTGGTCCCGGTGGGCCGTGCCGACGGCGATCCGGTCGGCGGTCAGCGGCGCGGCTTCGGGTGAGCGCTCCGACGTGGCCGCCCCGCCCCGGTCCAGCAGGCGTCGTACGACCGTCGCCACCGCCCGCACCGCCTCCGGGTCGGTACGCGGCGTGTGCCGGGCGGGCAGCTCCAGCAGGCCCCAGCCCGACTCCGCCGCCTCGTCGATCACCCGGTCGGTGCCGGAGCCGTCCGACGGGACGCCGAAGGTGAGCCGTCGGTCACCGTGGTCGGTCCCGCTGCGGAACGGCGTGTACGGATAGAACGCGTCCGAGACCAGGGGAGCCGCCGAGGCGGGCAGCCGCCAGGAGACCGGCAGGCGGTGCTGCGGCAGATCGGGGTTGTGCGCGAGCAGGGTGCTCACCGCGGAGGCCGAGGGGTCGTACGACAGGCCCGCCCACTGCTCGCTGCCCACGATCGCGAACGGATCCAGCTGGCCCGGGTCGCCCACGAACAGCGCCCGCTCGAAGAGACCGGCCACGGCGAGCAGCGAGTCGGAGCGCATCTGGTACGCCTCGTCGACGATCGCGTGCCGCCACGGTTCATCGACCTTGACGTGGCCCCATTTGGCGGCGGTCGAGATCACGACGGGCAGTCCCGTCAGGTCGGCCGCCTTCGCCGACTTCCGTACGTGCGGCAGGTTGTCGAGCGCCTTGTCGTACGGGTCGGCGTCGCTGCTGTGCAGGCGGCCCACCGGCAGCTCGGGGTTCTTCTCGGCGAGCCTCAGCACCAGGTCGTCGACCTGGGCGTTGGTCTGCGCGATCACCATCAGTGGGCGCCCGGTGTCGGCGAGTTCGAGCGCGGCGCGGACCACGAGCGTGGACTTGCCGGCGCCGGGTGGGGAGTCGACGACGACGCCGCGGTGCGGGCCGTGCAGCGTGTCGTGGAGGATCGCGTCGGTGGCCCGCGCCGCCGCGGCACCGGGGTCGAAGGCGGTCTGCGTGGTCACAGGACATCTTCCTCGGTGACGGGGTCGGCGGGCTCGGGGGCGGTGTCCGCGCCGGGCGGCCCGCCGTGCGTCCACGGCGTGTCCTCCGGGTCGGGCAGCTTCGCGCCGCCCCGCTGCTCGTGCTCGAACAGCGTGAAGCACACCGCGTCGCCCTTCTCCGGCACGGACCCGGCCTCGGGCTCCTTGCCGCGGCCCATCTTGTCGAGGATGCGCAGGACGACCAGCGTGCCGTCCTCCTCGTATCCCACGAACTCCGCCGCCTGCGGTTTTCCGTTGTACGACCGGTACACCTTCGCCCGCTCGCCCAGGTGGGACCGGTCGTCCGTGCGGACCGTGACGAGGGGGCGCGGGCTCGGGCGCTTGCCCTCGCTGTACGCCATGACGACATCCGTGACCTCTCCCGCGAACGCCTCCCCGGCCAGCCGTCGCCCGGCCATCACCAGCGGGTCGTCGAGCGCCTCCTGGGCCTCCAGGCGGGCCTGTTCGCGCTCGCGGGCGGCGAGCTTGTTCGCCGCGGTCACCGCGTCGTCGCGGCGCGGCTGCGGGGGCTCACCGGCCAGGACGCGGTCCCGGTGGCCGGTGAACGACCAGCGGTCGCGGGTCCACCGCTCCTCGACGTGCGCCCCCTCGGGCAGCTCCCGCAGCAGGCCGAGCCCGCGCCACACCGCGTCCCAGGTGGGCCGGGTGACCCGCTCGACGAGGGCGCGGATCTCCCGCTCGGCGGCGGTGAGGTCACCGAGCCGGTCGTCCGCCGCCATGCCGTCCTCGGCGGCGGCCAGGGCGGTGCGGGCGCGGTCGTAGCGCTCGATGGCCGGGGCGAGGAGCTTGTTGTCGAACGCCGGGTCGGTGGCGGGACCCGCGGGCGGGCAGGTGAGCTGGCCCTGCGCGTCCCTGTGCAGCTCGGCCCGCAGGGCCGCCTCGGCGCCGGTGGTGCTCTCCGGTGGGTCGATCCAGGCGAGCAGGGCACCGAGGTGCTGGTCCTCCAGGCTGGACTGGCCGGTCGCCCAGTGCCGGGCGAGCACGTCCGTCAGGGCCAGCAGCAGGGACGAGCCGGGCACCCGGGCCCGCTCCCCGAAGTGGGTCAGCCACCGGCCGAGCAACGGCACCCTGGGGGGCGCCGGGTGCGGGGTCTCCGGGTCCTGTTCCGCCGTGCGGCGAAAGCGCATGGAGCGCCCGAGCAGCCGTACGAAGTCGATGCCCGCACGGCTCGGCACGATCAACTGCGGGGCGTCCGCGCACAGTTCGACCTCGACCTTGACCCGCTTGCCGGTCTCCGGGTCGGTCTCGGTGCGCTCGGCCGCCTCGACGCTCTCCGCGTGCGCGTCGATGTACGGCAGGACCACGTCGGCCAGTTCGGCCAAAAACGTGAACCTCAGGTCGCGGTCGCGGGGCTGCGGGACGACCAGCAGACGCGGCGCGTCCGGGTCGGTGCCGACGAGCGCGCCGAGCGGTGCGCCGGCCTCACCGGCGGTGGTCAACGGCACGAGGACCAGCAGACGCTCGGACAGATGCCGGTGCCGGACCGTGGCGGTGGGCTGCGCTCGTCCGGTGTCGACGGCCTCGAGACGGGCGAGCGTGGAGATCAGCGACACGGGGCTGCCTCCACGGACTCGGGGTGCTGCCGCCGGCCCGGTGCCTCGGTGGGCTGCCGTGCCTCGGAGCGTGCCCTGGGTTCGGGGGCGTCGCCCGTTGCCTCGGCCCGCAGGTGTGCCGCCCGGCGTAGGGCCGCCACCGCCGGGTCCTGGGGATCCCCGGCCTCCCCGCGGGCCGCCGCGAGGACGTCCCCGACCGTCGACAGGCCGCCCAGCTCGGCGCGGACCGAGCGGCCGAGGGAGGTCACCGCGCCGGCCGCGCGGGAGCGGTCCCGGCAGTGGAAGGCCAGCTCGCACGCCGACAGGCACTCCGGCGCGTACGTCGCCGGCACCGACTCGACCGCGGCGGTCAGCTCGGCGGGCGGCAGCTCGGGGGAGAAGCACGTGCCCTCGGGGAGCGCTTCGGCGATGTCCTGGAGGCGGGTGAGGCGGGCCAGCTGGCGGCGGGTGACCGCGCGCTGCTTGCGCACGTCGACGGCGGAGGCGGTGGGGAGGTTGGAGAAGTCCTTCGGGCAGACGAGCAGGATCCGGTGCCGCACCGGCGGGGCCGGCTGGAGCTTCGCGGCGACCACCTCCAGTGCCAGCACGTACACCGCCGCCTGCCGGGCCGCCGCACCCACCTTCGCCGGGTCCGCCGAACCGTCCAGCATCGGGAACGACTTGATCTCCACGACCGTCCAGCTGCCGTCCGGGTGCACGACCACCGCGTCCGGCTCCAGGAACGCGGGGGAACCGGCGACGTCGAGCGCGACCATCGGATGGTCGAGCAGCGTCCAGCCGCCCGCCTCGACGGCCTCGCGCAGCGCCAGCGCGGTGCGGGCGGCGCGGCCCTCCGGGCCGATCGCGGACAGCTCCGGCACACGCGCGCGTGCGGGCGGTTCGGCGCCCGGGTCCAGCTTCTCGTGCGCCAGCCGCAGCAGCTCCGCGCCGCCGTCCGCCTTGACCCGGCTCTCGAACGCGTTGCCGCGCGTGAAGGCGAACTGGGACTGCCCGAACACGGACGGCGAGCCCAGCGCACCGGCCAGCGCCGCCTTGTTCACCCCGGCGCCGTCGAGGATGGCGCGCCGCTTGCAGCCGGGATTGGCGGCCAGGGCCGCGAGGGCGCGCGCGTCGAGTGCCTTGGCCGGTACGTCGGGACCGCGCAGCTCAGCGAGCTGCTGCCGGAGCGCCGCCCCCCGTGTCCGCGGGGGAGGCACTCGGCTCGGCTCCCGGTCCGAGCCGTGACTCGCGCTGCCGTGGAATTCGCTCACCCGCCGAAGTCTGGCATCCGCCACTGACAATTGAGGCACCTGCGGCATGAGAGCCCGGTGTGGAGGAGGCGGAACCCGCGACCGGCGAAGCGGTACCCCCCGAAGTGGAGACGCGCGCCACCAGCCGCATCCGGACCCGGTTCGCGCATCGCATCACATACGGCGCCAGCAGCAGCCCGGCACCCATGACGGCCGCACCCGCGACCGCGTCGAGGAAGTAGTGGTTCGCGGTGCCCATCACCACGATCGTCGTCACCAGCGGATACAGCACGCCCGCCAGCTTGGTGAGGCGCGTCCCGCCGTACCGCCACAGGATCACCCCGCACCACAGTGCCCAGCCGACGTGCAGGCTCGGCATGGCGGCGTACTGGTTGGTCATGCTGCCGAGCCCCCGCGGCGCGCTCGCCTCGCCGGCCCACCAGCCGTACGAGCTGTACTGGGCCATCGTGTCCACGAAGCCGTACCCGGCCGAGAGCAGCCGGGGCGGGCAGGTCGGCATCAGCGTGAAGCCGATCAGGCCGATGAACGTCGAGGTCATCAGCCAGGTGCGGGCCGCGCGGTAGTGCTTGGTGCGGGATCTGAACAGCCAGATCAGCAGGGCGGGGGTGACCAGGTAGTGCAGTGACGCGTACCAGAAGTCGGCCGGTATGCCGAGCCAGGCCTCGCGCGTGAAGAGGCGGTTGAGGGGGTGCTCGGCGTTGATGTGGAGGACCTTCTCGATGCGCAGGATCGCCAGGCCGTGGTCGACGGCGGTGGAGACATCGCCCCGGGCGAGGAGTCGGCCCGCCGAGTAGCAGGCGTACACCAGGAGGATCAGCGGCAGTTCGGTCAACCAGCGGAGCCGGGGTCGCGGGGCTGCCTCGATGCCCGGTGTCACGGCCTGCATCCGATCGCCCTCCCCCTTCTCGTCGCGCGGCGCCCCGGCCGTCGGACCGGCCGTACACCATAGGGCGTACGGGTGGGCGCCTCGAGGGGCGCGCCTCCCGGCCCTGATAGACGCGGAGATCGCCCCCCGGGTTGCCCCCGGACAGCGTGCGCGATGATGGAGGGGTTCCGCCTCCGATTTCTCCGTTCTCCCGGGAAGGTCTCGTCCTCTCATGGCACCGCGCATCCTGCTGGCCCGGCACGGACAGACTCAGTGGTCGCTGTCCGGCAAGCACACCGGCAGGACCGACGTGCCCCTGCTCGACGAGGGGCGGCGCGGCGCGAAGCTGCTGGGCGAGCGACTGCACCAGGCGCCGCACGACGGGCTCCCCGGGGTCGAGGTCCGCACCAGTCCGCTGGCACGCGCGCGTGAGACCTGTGAACTCGCCGGTTTCGGCGCACGCGCGCGTACCTGGGACACGCTCATGGAGTGGGACTACGGCGCCTACGAGGGCATGACCCCGGCCGACATCCAGGCCGTCCGCCCCGGCTGGCTGATCTGGCGCGACGGTGTGCCCGAGGGCGAGACCCTGGCCGAGGTGACCGCCCGCGCGGACGAGGTCGTCACCTGGGCGCGCTCACAGGACCGTGACGTCCTCCTCTTCGCCCACGGCCACATCCTCCGCTCGATCGGCGCCCGCTGGCTGGGCCTCCCGATCGACTTCGCGGCTCGCATACGTCTGAACCCGACGTCACTGTCGATCCTGGGCTGGGCATACGGCGAGCCGGCGATCGAGAGCTGGAACGACATCGGACATCTGGCGTAGCTGCGGGCAGCAGCGCCGACTCAGCTGCGGGCAGTCGTGCCGTTGGGGCGGCACGGGTGGGCGCAGCGGCACCTCGTCAGCGCCGGGCCGCGCGACCCACCCCCGCCCCAGCGACAACGCCGGGCACCCCCGAAACCCCGCCCGGAAAACCCCCGCCAAGACCCCCCCCGCTCAAACCGACCGCGGCAACGAAGCATGCCGCTCCAAGAAATCCCCCACCCCCGAAGCCCGCCGATGCGGCAGCAACACCCGCGCCGTCCCCGCCAACATCGCCTGAATCCGCGACGACTGCACCTCGTCCAGCAGATCCAGCACTCGCATCCCCGCAACAGCCGCCTCATCCGGCCGCCCCCCGCGCGCGAGATCATCCGCAAGCTCCGCCGTGTACAACGCGATGTTCCGGCTGAAGTGCGGATCCTGCAGATGCGCCGCCCGCCGCGCATGCCGCGCCGCCCGCGGCCAGTCGCCCAGCGTCGACCAGCACTGCGCCTCCAGCGCCTCCAGTTCGGCCTCGCCGTAGAAGCTCATCCACTCGGGGTCGGCGTCCGAGGCGCCCCGCTCGTAGAGGGCATGCGCGCGGGTGAGCGCCTGTGCGCAGCCGGTCCGGTCGGCGAGCCCGGCCCAGCCCCCCGCCTCGCGCAGCGCGAGCAGCGACATCAGCCGGTCGGAGCCCAGGGGGCGCGCGATGCGCTGCGCAGCCTGCGCGGCGCGCACCGCTTCACGGGGGCGCCCGGCGTCCCGCGCGAGGAACGCCGTGTTGCAGAAGGCGTGCGCCTCCAGTCCCGGGTCTCCGGTCATCCGGGCGGTCGCGAGCGCCTCCGCGTAGTGCGAACGCGCGTCCTCGAACCGTCCCGAGTCGTGCGCCAGCCAGCCCACGGAGATCGCCAGTTCACCGGCGCCCGAGTGCAAGCGGTCGGCGGTCGCCTGCCGCGTGGCGCCGGCGTCCAGCAGCGCGTACGCGGCGCGCAGCGGTGCCGCCGCGCGCCGGTAGAGGCCGTCGGCGCCGTGCCGGTCGTCGAGCAGCCGGATCCTGCGGACGGCTTCTTCGAGGGCGCCCACCTCGCTCGTCCCGACGCGGCGCACGGGGCGCTCGGCGGCCGACGCGTCGAAGGCGAGCCCCAAGGGGCCCAGCGAGGCGGCGGCAACCGTGGCGCCGCCGCCGGTCATGAATGCGCGACGCAGCACGTCGCTCTCCTCGTAGTTGATGTGCGTGTCGTACGGGTCCTGCGTGTCATACGGCTCATGGGTCCCGCCCTCCTCAGTGGTGGTGGGCGCGGAGCTCGGGGTGGGCATGGGGGGCGGGTCGGCGGCGCTGCGCGCCCCGCGTCCGCGTACGGATGCGCGGGGCGCGAACCCCAGGTCGGTGAGCGTGCGTCCGGGGAACATGTGCAGGAACACCCGCTCGTAGGCGTAGTTGGGGCAGCGGATCTCGCCCGCCTCCACCCGGCCGATGTAGCGCGCGTCACAGCTGACCTGCTCGCCGATCTCCCGGGCAGCCCGACGGACCGCCGCGGCGAACTCGGCGGCCGAGCGCTTGCCGCGCAGACGCCGGAAGGCGAGGTTCGGCCGCGGTGGCCGGTTGGGCTGGGACGAGGTCACCGTTGACGACGTCATGGCCGGGTCCTCTCGTGCGAACCGTCGAACCATGCCGGATCCGGGTCGAGTTGACTTGAGTGGTCACTGTGGTGCCCTGATTTCCGGCGGGCAAGAACGTACCTGCTGTGACGGGTCCGGCACGCAGTGTTCAGCTACAAACCGGATATCTCATACGTGATCTGCCATGAACTGCCATCCTTTGCGGCGCACTTCCGCCGTAGCCGTTGACGCCGCCACGGCGTTGAATCCTGTGGACCGGGAGCCGCCCGACTCCCGACCTGCTCGCCCAAGGAGGGGTTCCGTAGTGGAGGCCGGGATGGAGACCAGTCGGAGCATCGATCCTCGTACGCCGCTGCCCGCATGCGATCTCGTGACGGTACCCGCCCGGCAGGGGCTGGAAGCGGTCGACATCCTCCGGCGCGGCGAGGCCGAGGCGGTCGGGCCCGTTCTGCACGACGACGGCGGCGACACCCTCGGCTTCGTGGTGCCGGCGGGGACGGCGGCGGCGTGGGACGTCCCGGGCAGTACGTGTACGCAGACCAACGGGCGCGGTCTGAGTCTGGCCCCCGAGCCGTCGGCCGGGGAGGCGGAGGCCGCCGGTTCGGAGTGGCTGCTGCCCCCGGACGAGGCGGAACTGGCGACGGATCCGGCGGTGCTGAGGCGGGCGCTGGGAGAGGCGGCCCGGATGATCGAGGCGGCGGACAGCTGCCGCTGACGTGCGCCGGCCGGCCGGGCGGGCGCGGCCGCTCGCGGCTTGCGAAAATGGCCGAATGGGAAAGTCCGGGAAAGCCCGCCGAGCGCAGGCCGCCATCGAAGCCGTCGCCGAGGCCGTCGACGGTGGACTTGCTCAGCTGATCCCCGACCGGGACCGGGCGCGGGCCTGGACGCTGCTGATCGACGGGGCGCCGCAGTCGCACGTCGATCTCGACGATCCGGCGTATCTGTCCTTCGAGTACCAGCGGCGCCTCGGCCATGTCGTCGACCTCGCCGCCCCGCCCGGCAAACCCCTTCAGGCCGTGCACCTCGGAGGCGGCGCCCTCACCCTCGCCCGCTACGTGGCCGCCACCCGCCCCCGCTCCACCCAGCAGGTCGTCGAGCGGGACGCGCCCCTTGTCCAACTGGTCCGCCGTGAGCTGCCGTTGGCGCCGAACGCCCGCATCCGGGTGCGGTCCACGGACGCGCGCGAAGGCCTCGGCAAGGTGCCGGACAGCTGGGCCGACCTCGTGGTCGCCGATGTGTTCAGCGGGGCCCGTACGCCCGCCCATCTGACCTCGACGGAGTTCCTCGACGAGGTGCGCAGGGCGCTCAGGCCCGGCGGGCTGTACGCCGCCAATCTCGCCGACGGGCCGCCACTCGCCCACCTGCGCGGCCAGATAGCCACCGCGGCCGCCCGTTTCGCCGAACTCGCGCTGGTCGCCGACCCGGCCGTACTGCGCGGCAAGCGTTTCGGCAACGCGGTCCTCGTCGCTTCCGACCACCCGCTCCCGCTCGCCGAACTGACCCGCCGCGCCGCCTCCGACCCGCACCCCGGCCGGGTCGAGCACGGCCGCACACTCACCGACTTCACGGGTGGCGCCGCCCCGGTCACGGACGCGGCAGCAGTCGCGTCACCCGCACCACCGGCGTCGGTGTTCCGCTGAGCCAACAGCGCTAGTAGGTGCCGATGTCCACCCGAGGCGGACCGTCGTGCCAGGTGCAGAACACCGACACCCGCTCGGCGCCCGCGCTGAACTCCACCCGGATCCACGTCTCCGTCTTCCACACCTGCATCGACCAGCCGGCGTCCGGGGTGGCCGACACCAGCGTCGCGGAGCGCTCGCCGAGATCGAAGACGACCCGGCCGCCTTCGGTGGCGTAGCTCTTGACCTCTCCCGAGGTGGAGGTGGCGGCCGTGGGGGTGGGGGGCGCGTCCCCGGTGGTCGGGGCGGCGGAGGGAGCCGGGGTCGGCTTGCGGGTGGCCGACGGGGTCGCGCTCGGCGACGGCTTCGGCCGGCGGGTGCTCGCCGACGTGGACCGCGGCTCGGGTGCGGTCGGGTCGGCCGCGGTGACCGGGAGGGCGCGCGGTGGGTCGTACGCCGTGTCCGCCATCACCGTGTGGACACCCCACCACGACAGCGTGGTCGCCGCGCCCGTGGCGAGCGACCAGGCCAGTACGTGTACGACTCCTCTGAGCATCGCGGGCCATACTGCCTCACACCGGTCACGGGCGTCCCACGGGTCACGAACGGTGTGGAGTTTTCCACAAGCGAGAGTTGTCCACAGGCGCCGGACCGCTCTCTCCCGCATGGCGTACGGTGCGGCGCATGGCAAGTGTGCTCGTGGTCGAGGACGACCAGTTCGTACGCTCGGCGCTCATCCGGCATCTGACCGACGCCTCGCACACCGTGCGCAGCGTCGGTACGGCACTGGAGGCGCTGCGCGAGGTCGCCCATTTCCGTTTCGACCTGGTCATCCTGGACCTCGGTCTGCCCGACCTGGACGGGTCCGAGGCGTTGAAGATGCTGCGCGGCATCACGGACGTACCGGTGATCATCGCCACCGCACGGGACGGCGAGACGGAGATAGTCCGGCTGCTGAACGCCGGCGCGGACGACTATCTGACCAAGCCGTTCTCCGTCGAGCACCTGTCCGCCCGGATCGCCGCCGTGCTGCGCCGCTCCCGCGCCGCCGCGGGCGAGGCCCCGCCCTCACCGGTGCTGCGGGTCGGCGGACTGACGGTGGATCCGCTGCGCCGCCAGGCCGAGCTGGACGGCGTACGACTGGATCTCACCCGGCGCGAGTTCGACCTGCTGGCCTTCCTGGCCGGGCGGCCCGGTGTCGTCGTCCCGCGCCGGGAGCTGCTCGCCGAGGTGTGGCAGCAGTCGTACGGCGACGACCAGACCATCGACGTCCATCTGTCGTGGCTGCGCCGCAAGTTGGGCGAGACGGCGGCGCGGCCGCGTTATCTGCACACCTTGCGGGGCGTCGGTGTGAAGCTGGAGCCGCCGGGAGCGGAGGCGCAGCCATGAGGTGGGCCCTGGTCAAGGTCTCGCTCGCCGTCACCGCCATGGTCGTGGTCGCCTTCGCGGTGCCGCTCGGGCTGGTCATCAAGGAAATGGCCCGTGACCGCGCCTTCTCCAACGCCGAGCGGGACGCCGCGGAGATCGCCCCCGCGCTGTCCATCACCACCGACCGCGCCCAGCTCGAACGGGTCGTCGCCTCCGCGGGCTCCGACGCCGGGATGGCCGTGCACATACCGGGCGGCGACGGCACGGACGCCGTGGAGATCGGGCGGCAGCGCGCCGCCGACGCGGACGTGGCTGCCACCCGGAAGACGGGGCGCGCCTCCACCGCCGAGGTGCCCGACGGCTCGGCCCTGCTCCAGCCGGTCGCGTTGAGCTCCGGTCAGATCGCCGTCGTCGAGGTGTTCATCCCCGACGCCGCGGTCGCCAAGGGGGCCAGAACCCTGCTTTCTGCGCGACGCGTTTTCCCCGGTCACACCATGCGAGGTAGTGAAGTGTGGCCTACGTCACCCCGGCGAGTGGCCCGCTGGTGCGTTTCTGCGCAACGGACACCATCCCCGCAGGCCAGCGGGGGTAGGATCGGCCAAGGGTTTCCCAGCAACGCCCGCCCGAAGGGCATAGAAACGGAACGACCTCCTTCTCCATCAGCGCACTGAGCACCCGTTTCCCAACAACGCCCGCCCAAAGGGAATAGAAACCAACCACTCTGGGACGGAAGACGTGTAGAGGTCGATGTGTTTCCGAACAACGCCCGCTCAAAGGGCATAGAAATGCGTAGAGGTCGAGAGTGCTGCGGAGTCCCAGATCTTTTCCAACAACGCCCGCCGAGAGGGTGTAAAACGTGTCGCAGGCTTTCTTTGCGACCTCGCCTATTAATCTCCCAGGCAACGCCTCTGCCGCGAAGGCGCGCTGGGGAATCAGAGTTCTTGGTGTGTCCAACGGGACTGGAAAATTACACGTATCGGCCTTGACCTGCTCCTGCTATCCCGCCCGATGTCCTCGTGGACGTGGCCCTGGCTCATTTCTCGGGTTTTGAAGTCGAGTGGGGAGCCACTGGACGGTTGGCCAGTCTGGAGTACTCGCGACATCGGGAAGGTCTGGTCACAGTTGTTGGAGCTGGCCCAAACCGGCCACTCGTGGTCTCGGGGGACAACTCCCCGGAGACCCTCGTTTCTCGCATGTTGCACCGACGGTGGCAGCCGTCGCCTGCGCACCGTCGGCGAAACTGGCTGGGAGGGCGGCGGACGGACGCCGTACCTCAACGCGCGTCGGCACCGCCCGCTTTCAGGGTGGCCAGGAGCGCGGAGAGCGCGCCGGTCGTGGTCGTCGTGATCTCGTTCGGGCGGTCGCTCTCGCGGAGGTGGACCTGCCCGGGGGCCGCTGCCGCCAGCTCGACGCACTCGCCTTCGCCGCCCGTGCTGAACGACGACTTCTGCCAGACGAGTTGGGGCATGCCGGAGTCCTTTCACAGGGTGTACATGACGTGCTGGATCAAGCTCAGTGAGTCGCGGGACTCGTGCGACTCCGGTGCCGATTCCGGGTCGACCGGCGCCAGCGCCAACTCGGAGAGCCGCTCGAACATTTTGGCGTACTCGTCGAGTTGGGCTCCATCCCACAGGAAGAGCGACTTCGTCGGGTGTTCCAGGTAGACGGTGTCCAACTCGGGGATCCCGCCGCCGAAGATGACGAACGAGCGGCTGTGGGCAGCGTAGACGCCGGCTTCGAACGGGTACACCTGCACGGTCACGTTGGGCAGTCGGGAGACCTCTATCAGCCGCCGCAGTTGCCTGCGCATCACCGCCGGGCCGCCCACTCGGGTGTGGAGCGCCGACTCATGGATGACGGCGCGGTATGTGACCGGTGAGTCGCCCGTCAGCACGCGCTGCCGCGCCAGGCGGAACTCGGCGTATCGACCGGCACGTTGAGGCTCGTCCTCCGTGATGCTGAGCACCGCGCGGGCGTACTCTGCAGTCTGGAGCATGCCGGGGATCACCATGGGGCCGTGGGTGCGCAGCACCGCCGACCGGGATTCGAGTTCGGCCAGGTCCCGGGCCGCGGGGCCGATGACGTCGGCGAACTCGTTCCACCAGCCCTTGCCGTTCTCCTGGGCCATCGCCATCAGCCCGTCGAAGTACGGCCCCGGTGGGCAGCCGTACTCTCGGAGAACCTTGTACAGGCGGTTGCGGGACACGTCGATGCGTCCGGTCTCGATGTTGCTGATCCGGGCGCGGTCTGCGTCCAGGAAGGCCGCGGCCTGCTCGCCGGAGAGTCCGGCGCGTACGCGCAGTTTACGCAGTTCCGCTCCGAGCCTGCGCTGACGCTCGCTGGGGTTGCTCCTGGGTGCCATGTTCGACCTCCTGATCGAGCAGTCTGCCGATGCCAACGACCTTGAGTCGCCCAGCTGTTGGTACGTCACTCACTCGGGTTACATCGACGGGAGATTGTTGCACTGAAGGAAAACATTTCCCTACTGTCAGCGGCAACCCAACCACCCCGCGCCACGAGGAAGTACCCCCGCCCTCAAGCCAGTTGCTGAGGCCCGGACCTGGTCACCTCGTGCGCACCCACCCTCGCAAAGGAGCCCCCCCGTGGACGATCCCCCACGCCCCACCGCCGACGTCTCCCTCGTCTTCCCGCCCCACCCCGCCTGGGTCCGCACCGCCCGAGAAACAGTCCGCACCCTGCTCACCGCATCCCACCGCCCCGAACTCACCGACATCGCAGTTCTGTTGACCTCGGAAGCCGTCACCAACGCCATCAACGCCTGCGCGGACAAGGGCTGCACCACCCCCGTCACCCTCTACGCCGGCTGGACCGACCCCGCCCGCCTCCGCGTCCTGATCCACGACGAAGCCCCCGGCCTGCCCACCTGCCGCACCCCCACCCCCGACGAGGAGGACGGCCGCGGCATGCAGCTCATCTCCTACGGCGCCGACGCCTGGGGCGTGTGCACGCATGGCCCTGGGCGGGGCAAGGCCACCTGGTTCGAGCTCGGGCAGCGAGGCTTGGCAGGGTTGGCATAGGCCACCGACGCATTCACCCAAACGGCTGAATCCACCCCGAAACGGCCGACGCCGCACCGACGCCCCCTACGTTCCGTCGCATGATCAGTTCAGCGCACGAGGCGATGCACCAGATCTTCCGGGAGGATCCGGGGCTCTTGGCCCGGGCTCTCCCCCGGGCGGGCATCCCCTTCCCCGAGCCCACGGCGTTCCAGCCCCTGGACACTGATCTCACCGAGATCCGGCCCCTGGCCCGCCGTGTGGACACCCTGTTCCGGGTCGACACGGCCGAGGACGGCGGCTTCCTGCTCGCCGTCGAGGCCCAGGGCAAGCCGGCCCCGGACAAGCCGAACAGCTGGACGTACTACCTGGCGCACTTGTACGCCAGGTACCGGCTGCCCCCGATCCTGCTGGTGGTCTGCCAGGACAAGGCCACCGCGTCCTGGGCGGCGGAGCCCGTCCGCGTCGGCCTGCCGGTCCACACCAGCATGGCGGTCTTCCCGCTCGTTCTGGGCCCGGGCAACGTTCCCGCGGTCACCGACCCGGACGAGGCGACCGAGGACCTCGCCCTCGCCGTCTTCTCCGCGCTCACCCATGCCAAGGATCCGGGCCTGCCTGCGATACTGGATGCGCTGGCGGCGGCAGTGACCAACACCGGCGGCGAGACCGCGAAGCGCTGGGCGGAATTCACCGAAGTGGGCCTGGACAACACCCCGGCCCGTGCACTGTGGAGGCAACTGATGGCCACGTACACCCCCCGTTTCCCCGGCAGCGGCACCCTCATCGAGGAAACCCTCATCGCGGGCCGTGCCGAGGACATCCTCCGCATCCTTGACCGGCGTGGCATCGAAGTCCCCGAGGCAGCCCGTGAGCGGGTCACGTCCTGCGCCGACCTGGAGGTCCTGGGCACCTGGCTCGACCGGTCTCTGACCGCCGCGAACGCCGAAGAGCTGTTCGAGGAGGAGTGACGCGGTGAGCAGCGGGGCGCGGCAAGCCCCCCTCCGTCTGTGCGTGCCGCGCCCCGCCCCGGTCAGGCCCCTCCGCTAGACCTCCCGCTCCAGCTCCGGCAACACTCCCGTCCGCGCCGCTTCGCCGTACCAGTACGCGCTCGACTTCGGCGTCCGGGCGAGCGTCGAGTAGTCCACGTGCACCGCCCCGAACCGCTTCTCGTACCCGTACGCCCACTCGAAGTTGTCCATCAGGGACCACAGGTAGTAGCCCCGGACATCGGCGCCGTCGGCGATCGCGCGACGGACCTCGGAGAGGTGGCCGTGCAGATACGCGATGCGCTCCGGGTCGTGGACGCGACCCTCGGGGTCGGGCTTGTCGTCGTATGCCGCGCCGTTCTCGGTGATGTACAAGGGCAGGCCCGGTGCCTCCCGCGTGTAGCGCATGATCAGCTCGTGCAGGCCGGTCGGGTCGATGGACCAGCCCATCTCCGTGCGCTCACCCGGCGACTGATGGAACATCACGTCGCCCGCGCCCGGCCACGGCGAGTGCTCGCTCGCCCCGTGGCCGTCCGCGCGCGGGCCGGTCACCTCCGTTTCCCCCGCCGAGACAAGCGTCGGCGTGTAGTAGTTGAGGCCCAGCGCGTCGAGCGGCTGGTTGATCGCGGCCAGGTCGCCGTCCTGTACGTGCGACCAGTCGGTCACCAGCTCCGTCGCCGCGAACAGTGTCTCCGGGTACGCGCCGTGCAGGATCGGGCCGTGGAAGACACCGTTGGCCAGGTCGTCGATCCGCCGGACCGCCGCCAGGTCCGCCGGGTCCTGCGAAAGCGGCCGTACCACCGAGGAGTTGAGGCTGATCGCCACCGAGTTGCGGGCCGGCATCACCGAGCGCAGGGCCGAAGCGCCCAGTCCGTGCGCCAGGTTCAGATGGTGGGCGGCGCGCAGCGAGGCCGCCGGTTCCGTACGGCCCGGCGCGTGCACCCCGGAGCCGTAGCCCAGGAAGGCGCTGCACCAGGGCTCGTTCAACGTGATCCACTGCTCCACCCGGTCGCCCAGCGCCTCGCCGACGATCTGCGCGTACTCGGCGAACCGGTACGCGGTGTCGCGCTCCGGCCAGCCGCCCGCGTCCTCCAGTTCCTGCGGCAGGTCCCAGTGGTAGAGGGTGACCGCAGGCTTGATGCCATGGGCCAGCAGCTCGTCCACCAGACGGCGGTAGAAGTCCAGGCCCACCTGCACCGCCGGGCCCCGGCCCGTCGGCTGCACCCGTGACCAGGAGATCGAGAACCGGTATGCGGTCAGGCCGAGCTCGGCCATCAGTGCCACGTCGTCGCGGAAGCGGTGGTAGTGGTCGACAGCGATGTCACCGGTGTCGCCGTCGGCCGTCTTTCCGGGCGTATGGCTGAAGGTGTCCCAGATCGAGGGGGTGCGGCCGTCCTCCCGTACCGCCCCCTCGATCTGGTAGGCGGAGGTCGCGGCGCCCCAGAGGAAGGCGGGAGGAAAGGTCACCGGGGTCGCCGGCTGTGCGGACTCAGGCATGGAAGCGCTCCCATTGGAGGTCGTCGAGACCAGGATGTAGGGGGAAGGGGGAGAAGAGAGGGGCCGAGGCGGCGGTGACCCGGCCCTCTGGAAGACCAGCGGGCGTCAGCCCTTGACCGCGCCCTGCATGATGCCGCCCACGATCTGCTTGCCGAAGATCGCGAAGACGATCAGCAGCGGCAGTGTGCCGAGCAGCGCGCCCGCCATGATCAGGGACTGGTCGGGCGTATAGCCGCGGCCCAGGCCAGCGACCGCCACCTGCACGGTCGGATTGCCGTTCTGCGTCAGCACCAGGAACGGCCACAGGAAGTCGTTCCAGGTCTGCACGAACATCAGCATGCCCAGCACGGCCATCGCGGGCCGGGCCGCCGGGAACACCACGTGCCACACCACGCGCCAGCTGCTCGCGCCGTCCACCCGGGCCGCCTCGATGATCTCGTCCGGCAGCGCCTGGAGCAGGTACTGCCGCATGAAGAACACACCGAACGCGCTCACCAGCGAGGGCAGGATCACCGCCTGGAGCTGGTCGGACCAGTCGAGCTCGGCGACCATCATGTACAGCGGGATCACACTGAGCTGCGGCGGCACCATCATCGTGCCGATCACGATCAGCATCAGCGCGTTACGGCCCTTGAACTTCAGCTTGGCGAAGGCGAACCCGGCGATCGTCGACAGGAACACGATGGTCGCCGCCGACACCCCGGCCACGAACGTGGTGTTGAGGAACGCCTCGCCCAGATTGGCGTCGTTCCAGGCGAGATCGAGGTTGTCGAAGAGGTTCGAGCCGAACCAGAACGGCGGTGGCGTCTCGGCCAGCCGCTGGTTGTCGCGGGAGGCGGCGATCGCCGTCCACACCAGCGGGAACAGCGAGCCGATGGTGAACAGCCCGAGGATGACGTACGCGACCGGTCCCGCGTGCATCTGCCCGCCGGCCCGCGCCGACTTGGGCCGACGTACGCGGCGCGGCTGCTTCGGAGGTGTGTCGGAGGGGGGAGTCAGTGTCGTCGTCACGGCCGGTCTCCTAACTACTGGCGCGCAGCCGGCGCGAGATGACGTAGTTGACGATCCCGATCACGATGAGGATCAGGAACATCGTCCAGGCGATGGCGGAGGCACGGCCCAGGTGCTGGTTGACCCAGCCCTGCTCGTAGAGATACAGACCGAGCGTCTGGAACTGGTGCTGGGATCCACCGGACGCGCCCTTGTTCGCGTCGAACAGCAGTGGCTCACCGAACAGTTGGGAGGCGCCGATGGTCGACACCACGCAGGTGAACAGGATCGTCGGACGCAGCGAGGGCAGCGTGACATGGAAGAACTGCTGCCAGCGGCTGGCCCCGTCCAGCGCGGCCGACTCGTACAGATCCTGCGGGATCGCCTGCATCGCGGCCAGGTAGATCAGCGCGTTGTACCCGGTCCAGCGCCAGATCACGATCGTGGAGACGGCGATCTGGGAGGCCCATTTGTCGTTCTGCCAGTCGATGTTGTCGATACCGACCGCGCCCAGCGCCCAGTTGATCATGCCGTAGTCGCGGCCGAAGAGCAGCACGAAGACCAGCGAGGCGGCGGCGATCGAGGTCGCGTACGGCGCGAGCATGGCGACCCGGTAGAACGTCGACGCGCGCAGCTTGTAGTTGAGGATATGGGCGATGCCCATCGCCATCAGCAGCTGCGGAACGGTCGAGATGATGCCGATGGTCAGCGTGTTCTCGGCCGCGTTCCAGAAGAAGTCGTCGTCGAAGATCCGGGTGTAGTTGCGCAGGCCGACCCACTCCATGTCGGTCGGCGCGGTCAGCTCCACCTGGTGCAGCGAGGCCCAACCCGTGTAGAGCAGTGGGAACAGACCGAAGGCCAGGAACAGCAGGAAGAACGGGGAGACGAAGGCGTACGGACTCCAGCGCACGTCCCGCTGCCAGCGGCGGGACAGCCGGGACCGGCGCCGCCGCTCCTGCTCGGTGACCGGACCGCCGCCGGACGGGCGGGCCGGGGCCGCGCCCCCCTCCTTGGCGGGGGACGCGGCGGCGGTGTCGTGCCCAGTGGTCATACGGGTCACTGGTCCAGTGCGTTGTCGATGGTCTTGACGGCGTTGTTCCAGGCTTCCTCGGGCGACTTGCCCTGGGTCACGAGGACCACGCCGTTGTCGGTCAGACCCTGCTGGATGATCTGGTCCTTCGGGCCGATCGTCTGGACCGGGATGTTCTCGGCGGCCTGGGCGAAGATCGGGCCGATCGGCGCGTCACCGGTCATGTCGTTCTTGGCGCCGGTCACCTCGGAGGACTCGTACGCCGCCGGGGTGCTCGGGAAGCTGCCCTGCACGCCGAAGAGCTTGGCCTGCTGCTCGGGAGCGGTCAGCCAGGCGGCCAGCTTCGCCGCTTCCTCCGCGTTCTTGCCGGACTTGGGCACGGCCAGGAAGGAACCACCCCAGTTGCCGGACTTGGGCGCCTGGGCGATGTCCCACTTGCCGGCCGCGTCGGGCTTCGACTTGCCCTTGATGTAGCCGAGCATCCACGGCGGGCAGGACATCGCGGCGAACTTGCTGTTGGCGATCGTCGTGTCCCAGGCGGGCTGGAACTGCGTCTGGTTGCCGATCAGCCCGTCCTCGGCGGCCTGCGCGGTGAGGTCGAAGGCGGCCTTCACGGCCGGGTTCGTCTTGTAGATGACCTCGCCGGAGGAGTCGTAGAACCGGTCCTTCTCACTGCTGAGGATCGCCTGGATCAGACCGCCGGGGGAGTCCAGGAAGGTGGTGCCCTTGGGGCCCTTCGCCTTGTAGTCCTGGCCGACCTCGACGAACTTGTCCCAGCTGCCGGTCCACAGCTTGCCGACCTCCTCGCGGTCGGTGGGCAGCCCGGCCTTCTCGAAGAGGTCCTTGCGGTAGCAGATGGCCATCGGGCCGACGTCGGTGCCGAGACCGATCGTCTGGCCGTCCTCGGTGGTGGCCTGCTGCCACTTCCAGTCCAGGTAGTCGCCCTCCTTGCCGTACTTCGACAGGTCGAGCAGCTTGTCCGACTGGGTCTGGACGATCTCGGCGATATTGCCGACTTCGACCATCTGGATGTCCTGGAGGCCGCTGTTGGTGGTGAGGTGGTTGAGCAGCGCCGGGTAGTAGTTCTCGTTGCGCTCCACGACGGTCTGCTGGATGTCGATGTTCGGGTGGAGCTTCTCGTACTCCTTGTACAGACCGGACTCCTCGAATCCGGCGGTGCCGAACAGACCGAGGGTGATCTTGATCTTGCCGCTACCGCCGTCCGACGACGAGCTGCCGTCGTCGCCGTCGTCGGCACAGCCGGCCAGCAGCCCGGCGCCCAGCGACGCCAGCGCCGCGAGGACAACCGCCTTGCGGCGGATTCGGGTACGTGCTCGCATTGCGTCCTCCTGTTGCCCTGACGTGCCGACCCCCCGGCCAACTGCATGGTTGGACCCGTAAGTTGCTCGCTGCGGCTCGGGCGGGGAACGTGCGGGATGTGTATGTGTCAGGTGCTGTGGGAGCGCTCCCACAAGTGATGTGTTGAAGGGTCGTCGGTTCCAGCGGGGGTGTCAAGGGAGCGGACAGGGCGAGATGCGTTCAGTTATCGGGCTGTTAACTGGATGCAGAGGTCCCGAGCTTGTTCAGCGCGGGTCGGCACCAATCAGCCCGTCCGGCGTTTGAGGACGAGGCCGTCAAGGCCGAAGCGGGGGTCTGGGGGCGGCAGCCCCCAGGGGCGGTCACCGCAACAGACGGAGCTGTTACATTCCAGGTCAGCTTGACAAACGGCGGCGAAAGGCGGAGCCCATGGTGCGGAGCCGGAGCGGTGGCCGGCCGACCCTGGAGGAGGTCGCCGCGCGCGCCGGTGTGGGCCGCGGCACGGTCTCCCGGGTGATCAACGGCTCGCCCCGGGTCAGTGACGCGACCCGCGCCGCTGTGGAGGCGGCGGTCGCCGAGCTCGGTTACGTCCCGAACACGGCCGCCCGCGCCCTGGCCGCCAACCGCACGGACGCGATCGCCCTCGTCGTCCCCGAGTCGGAGACCCGGTTCTTCGCGGAACCGTACTTCTCGGACATGCTGAAGGGTGTCGGCGCCCAGCTGTCCGACACGGAGATGCAGCTGCTGCTGATCTTCGCCGGCAGCGACCGGGAGCGGCAGCGGCTCGCCCAGTACCTGGCGGCGCACCGGGTGGACGGCGTCCTGCTGGTCTCGGTGCACGCCGACGACCCCCTGCCGGATCTGCTGGCCCAGCTGGAGATCCCGGCGGTGATCAGCGGCCCGAGATCGGCGCAGGAGACGCTGACCTCCGTCGACTCGGACAACTACGGCGGCGCCCGCTCGGCCGTCGAGCACCTGCTGGCCCGGGGCCGACGCCGCATAGCCCACATCACCGGCCGCCTGGACGTGTACGGCGCCCAGCGGCGTATCGACGGCTATCGCGAGGCGCTGCGTGACGCGGGCCACGCGGTGGACGAGGACCTGATCGAGCCGGGTGACTTCACCGAGGAGGGTGGCCGGCGCGCGATGACCGAGCTGCTGGCCCGCTGCCCCGACCTGGACGCGGTCTTCGCCGCCTCGGACGTCACGGCGGCCGGCGCCCGCCAGGTCCTGCGCGAGGCGGGCCGCCGTATCCCCGAGGACGTCGCCCTCGTCGGCTACGACGACTCCGCCATCGCCCGCCACATGGAACCGCCGCTGACCAGCGTCCGCCAGCCCATAGAGGAGATGGGCCGCAGGATGATCGACCTGTTGCTGGCCGAGATCGCCGACCGGCGGCCCGCGGTGTCCCGGGGGCTGGAGCGGCGGCAGGTGGTGCTGGCCACGGAGCTGGTGGAGCGGACGTCGTCGTAGCAGCCGGGTGTGCGCCGGGTGAGTCAGGCCCGGGCGCGCGGACGGCCGGTCGGAGCGCGCGCCCCCGGGGGTCGTGCTTAAGATCCGTGCGTGGCACACACCTTCGAAGAACTTGTGGAGATGCAGCGCGCCGCGGACGAGGCGCACACGAAGGTCCTGGAGCTTCGGGACGCCTACGGTCCGCCGACCCAGAAGGGCGGCTGGACCGAGAACCAGACGGAGACGTACGAGACGGCGTGGCGCGCCTGGCGCGATCTCGACCGCGACCTCGGGGCCACCGTCTCCGAGTATGCGAAGGAAGTGGGGCGGACGCGGCCGGAGATCGAGGCGGAACTGAGGAAGATCCTGCCGGATCCGGAATCGGGCCGGGGAACGACCGAGGGCTGATCCCTTTTCAGGGATCAGCCCTCGGTCCTCAAGGGTGAGTGACGGGACTCGAACCCGCGGCATCCTGGACCACAACCAGGTGCTCTACCAGCTGAGCTACACCCACCATGACCGGCGGTTCTCGCAGTGGTTTCCCCGACCGGCCGAGAAAAAGTGTACAGGGTCCGCAGGGGTGCTCGCGCCCGGCTTTTCCGGGGCCCCTCCGGTGGGCCCCGTCGGCGCCTACTGCGCGGGCACGACGTGCTTCGCGGCGATCGCCCTGGCGGTGTCCGAGTCCGGGCCTGGCTGCGGGACGAAGACGGCCTCGCGGTAGTAGCGCAGTTCCGCGATGGATTCGCGGATGTCGGCGAGGGCGCGGTGGTTGCCGTTCTTCTCCGGGCTGTTGAAGTACGCCCTCGGGTACCAGCGCCGGGCCAGCTCCTTGATGCTGGACACGTCGACGATCCGGTAGTGGAGGTAGTTCTCCAGGGTCGGCATGTCGCGCAGCAGGAAGCCGCGGTCCGTGCCGACGGAGTTGCCGCACAGCGGGGCCTTGCCGGGTTCCTTGACGTGTTCGCGTACATACGCCAGGACCTGCTCCTCGGCGTCCGCCAGCGTCGTGCCGTTCGGCAGCTCGGCGAGCAGTCCGGACGCGGTGTGCATCTGACGTACCACTTCCGGCATCGTCTCCAGCGCGGAGTCCGGCGGACGGATGACGATGTCGACACCGTCGCCGAGTACGTTCAGCTCGGAGTCGGTGACGAGGGCGGCCACCTCGATGAGCGCGTCGTCGGACAGCGAGAGGCCGGTCATCTCGCAGTCGATCCACACCATGCGATCGTTCATGCGACCACCCTAAAGCCGACGTCCGCTTGTGAGGTCCCCGCGTCGGTGCCGGTCTCACCGGGGGCTGCGGCCGCCAGGCCCCCGCTTTCGGCCTGGACGGCCTCGTCCTCGAGGGCGGCACCGGTTGATTTCTGTCGGCCTGCGCCGAAAAGTGTGGCGGGGTCCACAGGGCGTTGCTGCCCGTGGACCCCGCTTCACGTGATCACGTCCCGCTGCGCTGCCCCGGCAGGCTCGCCCGGGCGTAGGCGTCCCGGGCGTGGTCGGGCGACAGGGGCGCCGATGAGCCGACCGCGCTCGCGGCCGTGCGGCGGGTCTGGAGCGGGACCGGGGCCTCCGGGTGCAGGGGCGCGGCCGGAGGGCCCGCCTGAGCCGACGGTCCGGTCATTGGTGGAGGCGGGCTGGTCGGGCCTTCGGTGTCCGACGGGCGGTCGGACTGCGGGCGGCGGGCACGGTACGCCGCCCGGTACGCGGCCGGGGACGAGCCCAGCTGGCGGCGGAAGTGGCCGCGCAGGGCGACCGGCGAGCGGAAGCCGCAGCGGCCCGCCACCTCGTCCACCGAGTAGTCCGACGTCTCCAGCAGGCGCTGCGCCTGCAGCACTCGCTGGGTGATCAGCCACTGCAGCGGCGCGCTGCCCGTCAGTGAGCGGAACCGGCGGTCGAAGGTGCGCCGGCTCATGTACGCACGCGCGGCCAGCGTCTCCACGTCGAACTGCTCGTGAAGGTGTTCCAGTGCCCAGGCGACGACCTCGGCGAGCGGGTCGGCGCCGATTTCCTCTGGTAAAGACCGATCGAGGTAGCGCTCCTGACCGCCGCTCCGGCGCGGCGGGACCACCAGACGCCGGGCCAGCGCGCCGGCCGCCTCGTTGCCGTGGTCCGTCCGCACGATGTGCAGACAGAGGTCGATCCCGGCCGCGGTGCCCGCGGAGGTCAGTACGTCTCCGTCGTCGACGAACAGCTCACGCGGGTCGACGTGCACCGACGGGTAGCGCTTGGCCAGGGTCGGTGCGTACATCCAGTGGGTCGTGGCCGGGCGGCCGTCCAGCAGGCCGGCGGCGGCCAGCACGAACGCGCCGGTGCACAGGCCCACGATGCGGGCGCCCTCCTCGTGCGCCCGGCGCAGCGCGTCGAGCGCCTCCTCCGGTGGCGGTGAAGTGATCGAACGCCAGGCCGGCACGACCACCGTGCCCGCCCGGGCGATCGCCTCCAGGCCATGCGGTGCGCTGAGTTCCAGGCCCCCTGTGGTCCGTAGTGGGCCTTCCTCGCCGCCGCACACCAGCAGTCGGTAGCGCGGCACGCCGGCGTCCTGGCGGTCGATCCCGAACACCGACAGCGGTATGGAACTCTCGAAGATGGGGCCGCCGCTGAACAGCAGCACCGCGACGATCTCCTTGCGGCGTCGCCCGGAGAGTTTCCGGGCTGCGGCATCGGGCGCGGCGGTGGAGTCGTGGCTCATACTGCTAAGCCCCCCTTGGTGGTCGCGGCTCCTCGGTTGTGTCGCTCCTGCACGTTTCCCCTTGGTCCTGCACGAGTCCCCCGCCGTAGACAGTCAAGATCGAATCTACTGTGTTCCGCCGTGCCGGCGTGGCCAGTTCATCACCCGGCACATTGTCGACTTGGCAACTTGGCGTAAAGCATTCGATCACGAAGCGTTGCACTCCCGGGCCGTGCAGGGAAGTGCGCCTTGTAGCAGTGGCCAATCCACGTAGGGTGCGCGAGCCCTCCAAGACCCTTTCCGTGCAGGTCAAACGAGGGGTGGGGGGTGCTTGGGGCTGGTGATGCACACCCTTGAGAAGTTGGCTGAAAAGATACGGGCGCGTGCGCGGAAACCGGTCAACCGGCCGGAGTATTTCCGCCTGACCGGCGTCCGCCCCGGTGCGCCCCCGGGCCGGTCCGGTGATGCCGGCCCCGCTGGGGCGCGCCCTCCTCGGCGAGCAGCCGGGCGCCGCGCTCCGAGCGGCGCAGCAGGAGCCGGCAGGCGGCGGTGACGGCCGCGAGACCGAGGGCGGTGCCGGCGGCGCCGGCCAGGGAGGTTCCGCACCAGAGCAGGACCACCGGGACGAGGACGCAGCTGAAGGCGGCCCAGCGGATCAGGTCGGTCACCGGGTCCGGGCCGGGCGGGGTCCCGGGGTGCGCCTCGGGGGGCGTGGGGGGTGCGGACATCGGGCTCCCTGTGGCGATGGTCACGAGGTTCAACGCCTGTTCGACCGGTCGGTCACTCCCGGCTCCGGGCGGGGCCTGATCCGGGTCGTCGCCGGGCGGAAGTCGCACCCTCATGTAATTGAATGCTGTGCAAACCGCCTGTACGGGGCAGCAACCATTGCGTTACGGGCGCCCCCTCGTGCATGCTCCGGGGAACCCGCTGCGGACGTGCGCGGGATCTGGGCTAAGGAGGCGTGCCGCCGTACCCTTGAGGGTATGGGGTTGGGAAGATGATTCCCGGACACAGCTCCGCCGCACACTGTCGTCCCTCCCATAAAGGATCACAACGCCGAGACAGCCATGGCCGGTCACGAATTCTTCGAACCCGCGGACCGCAAGCGGCCGGTCGCCGACCCGACGGCGGCCGATCCCCTGGCGGCGGAAGAGTCGCGCCATTCGTGCGACCCCGCCTTCAAGCACGGCGTCGTCGTCGGCTTCGACGGCTCGACCTCCAGTGAGCGCGCCCTCGCGTACGCGATCGGCATGGTCCAGCGCTCCCGTGCGGGCCTGATCATCGTCCATGTGGCCAACCGGCTGCCCACCACCGTGTGGGCCGGCTGCGAGCCACCCGTGTTCGTGGACGTTCCCGACCACCGGACCGAGGTCCTGGGGTTGGAACTCGCCTGCGCGGACTACCTCGCCGAGGTGCCCTGGATCCTGGTCGAGCGCGGCGGTGACATCTGCCACGAACTCGAGGAGGTCGGGCGGGAGTACGAGGCGGACGCGATCGTCGTCGGCTCCACGCACGGCATCGTCGGGCGCATCTTCGGCTCGGTCGCCGGGCGGCTCGCCAAGCGGGCCAAGCGGCCCGTCGTTGTGATTCCGTAACTCGCCGTTGGCCCAGGTGAGATGCCCGGTGGGCACGGCGAACTCCCTTTGTGCGCTGGACAAATCTACTCGCGCGTAGATGTGTTTGTGCCTTTGTGAAGGGCATATACCGGTCACCGCACAACTGCACATGCATGAAGGGAGCCCGCCGTGGACAATGACGTCTCTGCGGGAAGCGGAATCACTACCGTGGTCGGCCGACTCGCCCTGGGTATCACCCTGTTGGCCTTCGGGCTTGGCCACACCGGCGTGATCGACGGTGTGTCGGCTGCCGACGCCGTATCAATCGCCCAGTATGTGGGCGGCATTGCCCTCTTCGTCGCCGGGCTGATGGCCTTCCGTGAGCGGGACTCCGTCGGTGGTACGGCGTTCTCGGCGCTCGGTGCGCTGTGGTTCACGTGGGCCGTATCCGCCGACAACCAGGTATCCGCCAACGCGGCCGGGCTGTTCCTGCTGCTGTTCGCCCTTGTGGCGCTGTCCCTGGCGCTTGCCGGTGGCGACCAGCTCGGACAGGGGGCGTACGGTCTGTTCTTCGTCGCCCTGCTGCTCATGGCGATCGCCAACTTCGCCGACAGCGACGGTCTTGCCAAGGCCGGCGGTTGGTTCGCCGTCGCGGCGGGGGCGGTGGCCTGGTATGCGGCGACTGCGGCGTTGGCGCACTGGCCGACGGCTCTTCCGCGGCGCGCGGCGGGCCGGGGGGTGACGGCCACCGGTTAGCTGCGCAGGCTGGGGAGTTGGGCGGCTCCCCGGCGAACAGGGACGGACCCCCGTGTTCGGTGGCAACACCTGGGGGTCCGTCCTCTTTGTATGGCCTCTGGGGGTGCGTGGGGGCTTGTCGCGCAGTTCCCCGCGCCCCTTAGGCCAACTACTCGACCGTTACCGACTTTGCGAGGTTCCTGGGCTTGTCTATGTCCCTGCCCAGGGCCAATGCCGTGTGGTAGGCGAGGAGTTGGAGGGGGATGCCCATCAGGATCGGGTCCAGTTCGTCCTCGTTCTTCGGGACGACGATCGTCTGGTCGGCCTTCTCCTGTTCCTGGTGGGCCACCGCGAGGATCTTGCCGCTGCGGGCCTTGATCTCCTCCATCGCGGCGCGGTTCTTCTCCAGCAGGTCGTCGTCGGGGACGATCGCGACCGTCGGGAGGGCGGGCTCGATGAGGGCGAGCGGGCCGTGCTTCAGCTCCGAGGCGGGGTAGGCCTCGGCGTGGATGTAGGAGACCTCCTTGAGCTTCAGGGAGGCCTCGCGGGCCACGGGGTAGCCACGCACGCGGCCGATGAAGAGCATCGAGCGGGCGTCGGCGTAGTGCTTGGCCAGCTTCTCGATCTCCTCCTCCTGCTTCATGATCTCGGCGATCTGCTCCGGCAGCTTGCGCAGGCCCTCGATGATCCGCTTGCCGTCCCGGACGGACAGGTCGCGGGTGCGGCCGAGGTGGAGGGCGAGGAGGGCGAAGGCGACCGTGGTGTTCGTGAAGCACTTGGTCGACACCACGCAGACCTCCGGGCCCGCGTGCACATAGATGCCGCCGTCGGCCTCGCGGGCGATCGCGGAGCCGACCACGTTCACGATGCCCAGCACCCGCGCGCCCTTGCGCTTCAGCTCCTGGACGGCCGCCAGGACGTCGTATGTCTCGCCGGACTGCGAGACGGCGATGTAGAGGGTGTCGGGGTCGACGACCGCGTTGCGGTAGCGGAACTCCGAGGCCGGCTCGGCGTCGGCGGGGATGCGGGCCAGCTCCTCGATCATCTGGGCGCCGATCATGCCCGCGTGGTACGAGGTGCCGCAGCCGAGGATCTTCACGCGGCGGATCCGGCGTGCCTCGCGGGCGTCCAGGTTCAGGCCGCCGAGGTGCACGGTGGAGAAGCGGTCGTCGATGCGGCCGCGCAGCACGCGGTCCACGGCGTCGGCCTGCTCGTGGATCTCCTTGTGCATGTACGTGTCGTGGCCGCCCATGTCGTACGAGGCCGCCTCCCACTCGACGGTGGTCGGCTCGGCGGTGGTGCGGGTGCCCTCGGTGGTGTACGTGCGGAAGTCGTCGGCCTTGAGGGTGGCCATCTCGCCGTCGTCGAGGGTCACTATCTGGCGGGTGTGGGTGACCAGGGCGGCGATGTCCGAGGCGACGAACATCTCCTTCTCGCCGATGCCGAGGACGACCGGGGAGCCGTTGCGGGCGACGACGATCCGGTCGGGGAAGTCGGCGTGCAGGACGGCGATGCCGTACGTGCCCTCGATGAGCCGGAGGGTCTCGCGGACCTTGTCCTCCAGCTTCTCCGCCTGCGAGCGGGCGATGAGGTGGACGAGGACCTCGGTGTCGGTCTCGGAGAGGAACTCGACGCCGTCCGCCTCCAGCTTGCGGCGCAGGTCGGAGGCGTTGTCGATGATGCCGTTGTGGACGACGGCGACCTTGTTCTCGGCGTCGAGGTGCGGGTGGGCGTTGACGTCGGAGGGGGCGCCGTGGGTGGCCCAGCGGGTGTGGGCGATGCCGGTGGTGCCCTTGAAGCGGGCCGGCACCTTGGCCTCCAGGTCCCGGACCCGGCCCTTGGCCTTGACCATCTTCAGGCCGGCCGCCTTCGGGGACGTGACGACGATGCCCGCCGAGTCGTAGCCGCGGTACTCCAGGCGTTGCAGACCTTCCAGGAGCAGGGGGGCGACGTCACGCTTCCCGATGTATCCGACGATTCCACACATATACGTATTCCTCAGCCGTAGACGATGCGCCGGAGCTGCCTGAGCGTGAGCTCGGGCGGCGCCACCGCGCGATATTTCAGGTCCGCCTCGATCCGTTCGAAGATCGTCGCGTTCACCAGGCCCTGCGTCTGGAGCTCGCGGTGGCGGCGACGGACGTATTCCTCGGTCGTCTCGTCGAAGTAGGCGAGCACGTCCTGGATCACGCGCAGCGCCTCGCCCCGGCTGAGGGGCGTGGACCGCGTCAGATGATCAACGAGTTCGTCGTGCACCCGGTAGATCCTGGAGTACGGGAGACGGTTCCGCAAGAATCCTGCCCGTTTCCGGGCAGGAGCTGTGTGTGACCCTCACTGCATCCGTTTCAGGACCGCCTGCTTGGCCAGCGTGAACTCCTCGTCGGTGAGCACGCCCGAACGGTGCAGCTCGCCCAGCTCGCGCAGGCGGCGCAGCAGCGCGTCGTGGTCGTCCTCGGCGGCGGACGGCAGGGGGCGGGCGTCCTCGGGCTCCGGCTGTCGTACGTCCGTGGCCGCGGCGGGGTGCGGGAGCCGGGCCTGTACGGCCGCCGCGACCAGGGCCATCAGCGGGTCCTTCTTGAAGCCCCACAGCTCCACGGAGTTGGGGTCGTACTTCGGCGGGGCCTTGGTGGGGGCGTTCTTCACGGTGAAGCGGAGGTGGCCGTTCTCCAGGCCGGCCGCCGGATGCCACTCCACGGCCGCGATGTCGGTGACCGCCAGGACGCGGGTGCCGGCGGCCGACTTGGCGTCCTCCGTCTTCCAGTTCCACTCCAGGCGCACCTGCTCGCCGTCGAAGCTCGCGGTGCCGTCGCCGGCGGCAGCCGACAGCGGGACCGCCGGGCCCGGCAGCAGGTACTGGGAGACCGGGTCGGAGGGCACCTGGTCCAGTAGAAGGGCGTTGCGCACCTCGTCCACGACGTACTCGGCGACGCCGTAGCGGTCGGAGTCGACGATCAGCTGGTACGGGTCGTGGGGTTCGGTCAGCCGGCCGCCGGCCGCGTGCAGCAGCGGGTCGGCGCCGTCCCGCAGCCGCAGCCGGAGCCGTCCCGTCTTACGGCCGTGTTCGAAGGATATGCCTGCCAACGCCCCCAGGGGTACGACGAGTTCACCCAGCGCCTTGCGCAGCAGACTGACGTTCTTGTCCCGACCCGGGGTCAGCCGCAGGGCGTCGCCGTCGAAGACCCATGTGCCGTCCTTCTGGATGATTTCCACCATGAGGGGGATTGTTCCACCCGGCTCGCGAGAGAGTGGTCCACACCTGTCGGAGCTCAGGGAACGCTGACGGGCACCCCGGAGGACCGTACTCCGGGGTGCCCGTCCGTCCTTGTGTGTCAGAGCCCCGCGATGGGGTTCTTCAGGTTGCCGACGAGCTGGAGCGCGCCGGCCGGGTCCGCCAGGTCCACCATCTGCTTGTTGTTGCGCAGCTGGAGCCGGTTGAGGCAGGACAGCGCGAACTCGGGGGCGAACATGTCGTACTGCCGGAACTTGTCGGCGAGTTCGGGCATCGACGCCTGGTACTCACGGGTGACGTCGGCGACCGTGCCCCAGAAGTCGTCCTCCTCGAGGATCCCCTCGGTGGCGAGGTTCGCGGCGAGGAAGCGGAAGAAGCAGTCGAAGACGTCCGTGAAGATGGACAGGAGTTTCTTGTCCTCGGGGACGTCCACGCGCAGCCGCTCCACCGTCGGCGGCAGCACCGCGTCCGGGTCCATGACCGCGATCTCCTCGGCGATGTCCTTGTAGATCGCGCGCTCGACGGCGCCGTCCTTCAGGACGAGGATGACGTTCTCGCCGTGCGGCATGAAGACCAGGTCGTAGGCGTAGAAGCTGTGCAGCAGCGGGGTGAAGTACGCCCGCAGGTAGCGGCGCAGCCACTCCTTCGGCGCCAGCCCCGACTGCTCGATCAGCGCGCCCGCGAAGGAGGCGCCCTCGTGGTCGACGTGGACGAGGGAGGCCATGGTGGCCAGCGACTCGCCCTCCTGGAGGGAGGCGACCGGGCTCTCGCGCCACAGGGCCGCCAGCATCTTGCGGTACGGCGAGTAGCGGTCGGTCGCCTTCTCGTACTCCAGATGCCGGTAGCCGACGGCCGCGCGCTCGCGGATGATCGACAAGCCGGTGGACTTGAGCACCGGGTCGTTGTCGATGAGCTGGGCGAGCCAGTCGTTGATCGCCGGGGTGGCCTCCATGTAGGCGGCCGAGAGTCCGCGCATGAAGCCCATGTTGAGGACGGACAGGGCCGTCTTCACGTAGTGCTTCTCGGGGTGGGACCGGTTGAAGAAGGTGCGGATGGACTGCTGGGCCAGGTACTCGTCGTCGCCCTCACCGAGGCACACCAGGTATCCGCGCGCCACCTCGGCGGCGAAGGTGACGGTGAGCTTGTTCCACCACTGCCAGGGGTGGACGGGGATGAGGAGGTAGTCGGTGGGGTCGAGGTCCTGGTCGCGCAGGACGCCGTGGAAGCGCTCGACGGTCTCCTCGCCCAGTTCCTGCCGTACGAAGGACTCGTACTCGATGCCGACGCCCGCCGTGAACGCGGCGCGCGACTTGTGCGCGGCCAGCCACACCAGGCGGACCGGGTTCGCGGTCTCGGGGGCGTACGACAGGTACTCGTGGATGCCGAAGCCGAGCCGCCCGTTGTTGGCGACGAAGCAGGGATGGCCCTCGGTCATGCCGGTCTCGATGGCCTGGAAGCCGCTCTTCGCCAGCTCGGCGACCGGGATCTGCGGCTTGGTCAGCTTGTAGCAGGTGCCGGAGAGGGTGGAGGAGATCTCCTCCAGGTAGACGGGGAGGATCTCGTCGCTCAGGCCCAGGGACTTCTGCAGCTCGATGAAGAAGTCGAGGGCAGCGAGCGGGAGTTCGGCGCCGTCGCGGGTGCGGGTGATCGAGTCGGCGTCGACCTGCCAGTGGTCGAGGGCACGGCGGGTGGCGGTGAAGCGGTAGCGGGTCAGGCCGTCGTCGCTGCGGACGACGTACTCCTCCCCGTCCTGCTCCGGAGTGATCAGCCGCTCGTGCGCGAACTCGGCGAGCGCCTTGCGGATCAGGAGGCGGTTGGCCCGCGCCCAGCGGTGGGGGGACAGATGCGCTACGGCGTCGGACAGGGTCATACAGCTACTCCTCGGGCAGCCAGGCTGTGCCTATTAAAGAAGCGGTCGCGCGTGCAGAAGCTCAGCAGCGCGCGCTTCTCCGGCTTGTCGATCTCACGTACGGGCACGAAGCCGACGGCCTCGTTCAGCGCGTGCACGGCCTTGTTGCTCACGTCGGGCTCGACGACGACCCGGCGGGTGCTCGGGTCGGCGAACAGCTCCTTCATCACGGCGGTGATGACGGCCTTCGTGAAGCCGTGGATCGGCCGGTCGGTGGGGGCGACCAGGAAGTGCATGCCGACGTCGCCGGGCTCGGGGTCGTACAGGCCCACCAGTTCGACGTACCGGGGGTCGTACTTCTCCATCAGGAAGGCGGGCTCGCCGTCGTGCAGGCCGAGGTACGCGTGGTGGTGTTCGTGCGCGGCGATCCGCATGTACTCGCGCTCGACGTCCTGGAGTTCGGCGTCCTGCATCATCCAGAAGGCCGCCTTGGGGTGCGTGACCCAGGCGTGCAGGAGCTCCGCGTCCTTCAGCGGGTCGAGGGGGCGGAAAGTGAAGGTCATACGGCGAACTCCTGGAACGCGATGGTCTTCTCGACCGGGTAGTACTCCGAGCCGAGCAGCTCGCGGATGATGTAGCTGTTGCGGTACGCGCCCATGCCCAGGTCGGGGGACGTGATGCTGTGGGTGTGGACGCCGGCGTTCTGGAGGAAGACGCCTCTGCCGGTGACATCGACGGCGTAGTTGCGGGCGACGTCGAAGTTGCCCTGGGAGTCGTAGACGAGCCGGTCGCGGATCGGTGCCAGGAACTCCGGCTCGATGTACTTGTAGCCGGTGGCGAGGACCAGGCCCTGCGAGTTGATCTCGAAGTCCCGCTCCTGCTCCTCCTGACGGAAGCCCAGGGTGTACGTGCCGTTGTCGTACGACGCGCTGTTCAGGGACGAGTTGGTGAGCAGCCGCGTCGGGACCGGGCCGCCGAGGTTCTTCTGATAGAGCAGGTCGAAGATCTCGTTGATCAGGTCGCCGTCGATGCCCTTGAACAGGCCCTTCTGCTCGGCCGTGAGGCGGTAGCGCGTCTTCTCCGGCAGCACGTGGTAGTAGTCGATGTACTCCGGGGAGGTCATCTCCAGCGTGAGCTTGGTGTACTCGAGGGGGAAGAAGCGCGGGGAGCGCGTCACCCAGTTCAGCTGGTAGCCGTGGACGTCGATCTCGCTGAGCAGGTCGTAGTAGATCTCGGCGGCGGACTGGCCGCTGCCGACCAGCGTGATCGACTCCTTCTGCTGCAACTCCGCCTTGTGCTGCATGTAGCGGGAGTTGTGGAGGAAGTCGCCGCCCAGGTCACGGCAGGCCTCGGGGATGTACGGCGAGGTGCCCGTGCCGAGGACCAGGTGGCGGGCGCGGTACGTCTCGCCCTTCGCCGTGCGGACGACGTACAGGTCGTCCTCGTACGTCACCTCGGTGACCGTCGTGTTGAAGCGGACGCTGGTCAGTTTGTTCGCGGCCCAGCGGCAGTAGTCGTCGTACTCGACGCGCAGCGGGTAGAAGTTCTCGCGGATGTAGAACGAGTACAGCCGACCCTGCTCCTTCAGGTAGTTGAGGAAGGAGTACGGGGATGTCGGGTCTGCCAGGGTGACCAGGTCCGACATGAACGGCGTCTGGAGATGGGCGCCGTCGAGGAACATGCCGGCGTGCCACTCGAAGTCGGGCTTCGACTCCAGGAAGACCCCGTCGAGTTCGGCTATGGGCTCGGTGAGGCAGGCGAGGCCGAGGTTGAACGGGCCGAGCCCGATCCCCACGAAGTCGTAGGTCTTGTTCGTGGTGTCAGGAAGCGCGGTCAAGGGATTCTCCCAGGTACTGCTCGGCGTGGCCGGCGATCAGATCGAGGACGGCGGCGATGTCGGACGCCTTCGTCTCGGGGTTGAGCAGGGTGAACTTCAGGTAGTGACGGCCGTTCACCTTGGTGCCCGCGACGATGGCCTCGCCGGAGGCGAACAGGGCCTTGCGGGCGTAGAGGTTGGCGCGGTCGATCTCGGCGGGGTCGGTGACGGCCGCCGGGATGTAGCGGAAGACCAGGGTGGACAGGGTCGGCTCGACGACGACGTCGTAGCGCGGGTCGGCGGCGAGCAGTTTCCAGCCCTCCTCCGCCAGGTCGCAGACCTCGTCGAAGAGCTGCCCGATGCCGTCGGCGCCCATCACGCGCAGCGTCATCCACAGCTTGAGGGCGTCGAAGCGGCGGGTGGTCTGGAGAGACTTGTCGACCTGGTTGGGGATACGTTCCTGCACCATGCGGCGCGGGTTGAGGTACTCCGCGTGGTAGGTGGCGTGGCGCAGCGTGGCCGCGTCGCGGACCAGGACCGCCGACGAACTCACCGGCTGGAAGAAGGACTTGTGGTAGTCCACGGTGACCGAGTCGGCGCGCTCGATGCCGTCGAGGAGGGCGCGGCGGGTGAGCGAGGTGAGCAGTCCGCAGCCGTAGGCGGCGTCGACGTGCATCCAGGCGCCGTACTGGGCGCACAGTTCGGCGATCTCCGGCAGCGGGTCGATGGAGCCGAAGTCGGTGGTGCCGGCGGTGGCGACTACTGCCATGGGGACGAGACCGTCCCTCTTGCAGCGCTCCAGCTCATGGGCGAGCGCGACCGTCTGCATGCGCTTGTCGTGGTCGACGGGGACGGAGACCACGGAGTCCTGGCTCAGGCCGAGCAGTTTCGCCGACTTCTTGACGCTGAAGTGGCTCACCTCGGAGGCGAAGATGCGCAGTTTGGCGAAGGAGGCCCCTTCTTCCCACCCTGCCCGCCCTGGCTTGGCCTCCTCACGGGCCAGCAGCAGCGCCTGGAGGTTGGACTGGGTGCCGCCGGAGGTGAACACACCGTCGGCGGCCGGGCCGAGGCCGATGCGCTCGGCGGTCCAGTCGATGAGCTTGCGCTCGATGAGGGTGCCGCCGGCCGACTGGTCCCAGGTGTCGAGGGAGGAGTTGACGGCGGAGAGGATCGCCTCGCCGAGCACGGCCGGGATGACGACCGGGCAGTTGAGATGGGCCAGGTAGCGGGGGTGGTGGAAGTAGATCGCGTCCCGGAGGTAGACGTCCTCCAGTTCGTCCAGGACCGCGGCGGTGTCGTGCAGCGGCTTGTCGAGGTCGATCTGCTCGATGCGGGGAGAGAGTGCGTCGACCGTGACGCCGGTGAACGGACGGGTGGTGGTGGCGAGTTTGGCCGCCACCCGCTCGACTCCCTCGGTCACGGAGCGGCGGTACTGCTCCGCGGTCGTGTCATTGAGCAGGTGCGAGCGCATGTGGGGGTCCTCCGGTGGGGACGGTCCGTGCGGACGGAAGGGGTGGAACCCGGCCGGTACCAGTCGGAACCGCGGCTTCAACTTAGGTTAGCCTAAGCTAAGTAACTCTGGCGAAACGCGGGCCCGACCGTAACTTCCGTCACGTCGAACGGGGTTACTCGCCCCGCTCGCGCAGCTGCTCCTCGGTCAGCCCCTGCCGCCAGTAGCCCACGAACGTGACCCGACGGCGGTCGATGCCGCGTTCGCCGACGAAGTGCCGGCGCAGCTGCTTCACGCAGGACGACTCGCCCGCGATCCACACGTACGGGTGCTCGGCGGGCGGGAGTTGGGCATCCCTGAGCGCGGCGAGGGCCATGGGGGACCCCTCGCCGCGCGACTCGTCCTGGACGAGCCAGGTGACCTCGGCGTCGGCCTCGGTCACCAGGTCCTGGATGTCCTCGGCATGGTGCACCTCCAGCCAGACCCGGGCGCGGGTGCCGGCCGGCAGCGACTCGAGGATGGCGGCGGCGGCCGGTACGGCGGTCTCGTCACCCCAGATCACCACCAGGTCGGTGTCCTCCGGCGGCCGGAACCGGATCGCCCGGTTGTCCGCGATCGCCGGGCCGAGCAGCAGGACCCGGTCACCGGCGGCGGCCCACGCGGCCCATCGGGAGGCGGGACCGGCGGGCACGGCGGCGTCGGCTTCGACACCGTGGAGCACGAAATCGATGTCGATCTCATCGGGGTCGCGGCGCAGCGCCCGAAGCGTGTACGAACGCATCACCGCCCGTACGTCATCGGGCAGCGCGCGCCAGCCCTGCCACCAGTGATCACCGAGCTCGATGGGCACCTGCGGCTCGCTCTGCCCCGGGTGGGGCAGGAACAGCGACAGGGACTGATCACGCCCGTCGGAGTGGAAGTCCCTCAGGTCGGTCCCGGCAAAGGTGACCCGGACGAGAGACGGCCCGAGTCGCCTCGTCCGTACGACGTGAAGAGAGAAGAAACGGAACGGGGCGGCTACGCCGGTCGACATCAAGGCTCCTGAGTTGCCGTCAGGGAATTTTTCCGAGGGGCGGTTGGGCAACGCCCTCAGGGGCGCGGGGCTGTGTCAATATGCGGCTCCTCCCCCCTCTCGGCTTCGCTCGAGCGGGGGGACCCCCACCGTGGGCGCGACCAGCCACAACCGGCCCGCACTTCCCCCGCAACCGCAAGCCCCGCTCAGCTGACCTTCTTCGCCTTCTCGATCGCCTCGGCGAGACTCGTCAGCAACGGCGTGCACTTGTCGTACGACAGAATCGGCTCGGGCGAACGCGCGATGACCTGGCCGGCCTTGACCGCGGGCAGCTTCTTCCAGGTGCTCTCGGTGATGTCGGCGGGCTGGATGGTGGAGGAGCGGTCGTCCATGATGATGATGTCGGCCGGGTACTTGTCGACGTTCTCCCAGCTCAGGGACTCGAACCAGCCGCCGGTCGCCTCCTTGGCCTTCTCCGAGGGCTCGACGAAGTTCACGCCGAGGGCCTTGAAGTACTCCAAGTCGATGGAGAAGTTGGTGCCGGAGACGTAGAAGAGCTGATCGCTTGCGGAGCCGGCCAGCACCTTGATGTCGGGCTTGGCCTTGGCGGCGGCACGCAGCCGGGCGGCGGCCTCCTCGAACTTCTTCTTCGCCTGGACGACCTTGTCGGCCTTCATGTCCGCGCCGAGCGACTCGGCCAGCTCCCACATGCGCTCCAGAGGCTTCGGCATCTGGCGGTCGTAGGCGGAGATGGCGACGCTCGGGGCGAGCTTGGCGATCTGGTCCTTGGACTCCTCGGGCACGGACCAGAGCGTGCCCGCGTCGTCGAACGTCGTGGTGATGAGCACGTCCGGCGAAAGGGCAGCGTACTTCTCCACGTTGAGCTTGCCCCAGGCGTTGCCGAGGACCGTGACCTTGCTGACGTCCAGATCACCGGCCTGGACGTCGGGCTTGCCGTCCGTGGTCGTGGTCGGGCCGAAGACGCCCTTGACCTGGATGCCGTAGTCGTAGAGCGCGGCGGCGACACCGGTGAACGCGACGATGTTCGCGGGCACCTGGCCGAGCTTCACCGTCTCGCCGCGGTCGTCCTTGAAGGACCAGGGGCCGGAGGCCTTCGCGGACGCCGTCGAGTCCGAGCCGCCGCTGTTCGTGTCTTCGTCGCCGCAGGCTGCGAGCACGGCGCCGAGGCCGAGGGCGCCGCCGGCGGCGAGTATGCCGCGGCGGGTGAGGTGGGTGGCACGGGCGTTGGGCATGGGTGTGCTGCTTTCGAACGGGGCGGATCACCCGCCGGACAATTCGAAAGGAAGGTTAGCCTAACCTCAGATCTTGTCCAGGGGTGGGCCCTGGCATTCGAAGCCTGTGAGTCCCTCACAGGCTCCACAGCCTCACGGGGCGAGGCCCAACTCCATTGCAATCAACGGTCGTTGGGCCTCAGGCCCGCGTGTTCAGCCCGCCAGCCCCAGTTCCCGCGCGATCAGCATCCGCTGTACCTCGCTCGTCCCCTCCCCGATCTCCAGGATCTTGGAGTCGCGCCACATACGGGCCACCGGGTACTCGTTCATGAAGCCGTAGCCGCCGTGGATCTGGGTGGCGTCGCGGGCGTTGTCGACGGCGATCGTGGAGGAGTAGAGCTTCGCCAGGGCCGCCTCCTTCTTGAAGGGTTCGCCGGACACCAGGCGGGACGCCGCGTCGCGCCAGGCCAGGCGGGCCGTGTGGGCCTTCATCTCCATGTCGGCGATCTTGAACTGGATGGCCTGGTTGGCGCCGATCGGGCGGCCGAAGGCATGACGTTCCTTCGCGTAGGTCACCGACTCGTCCACACAACCCTGCGCCAGGCCGGTGGCGAGGGCCGCGATGGCGATCCGGCCCTCGTCGAGGATGCGCAGGAACTGGGCGTAGCCGCGGCCCGGTTCGCCCAGCAGGTTCGCCGCGGGCACCCGGACGTCGGAGAAGGAGAGCTCCCGGGTGTCCGAGGCGTTCCAGCCGACCTTCGAGTACGGGGCCGCGACCGTGAAGCCAGGGGTGCCGGACGGGACGATGATCGCCGAGATCTGTGGCCTGCCGTCGGCGCCCCGGCCCGTCACGGCCGTCACCGTCACCAGACCCGTGATGTCCGTACCCGAGTTGGTGATGAAGCACTTGGTGCCGTTGATCACCCACTCGTTCGTCGACTCGTCCAGCCGGGCCGTCGTACGGGTCGCGCCCGCATCCGAGCCGCCGTCGGGTTCCGTCAGGCCGAAGGCGCCCAGGATCTCGCCCGTGCACAGGCGGGGGAGCCACTGCCGCTTCTGCTCCTCGGTGCCGTAACGGAAGATCGGCATCGCGCCCAGCGAGACGCCTGCCTCCAGGGTGATGGCCACCGACGAGTCGACGCGGGCCAGTTCCTCCAGCGCGACGCCCAGGGCGAGGTAGTCGCCGCCCATGCCGCCGTACTCCTCCGGGAACGGCAGCCCGAACAGGCCCATGCGGGCCATCTCGCGGACGATCCCGTACGGGAACTCGTGCCGCTCGTAGTAGTCGCCGATCTTGGGGGCGACCACATCGTGTGCGAACTCCTCGACGGTACGGCGGAGTTCTTCCAGCTCGGGGGAGAGTCGGTGGTCCATGGTGCGTCACTGCTCCTGGTGGGAGAGGGCTCGTACGGTGCGGGACGGGCTGGGTCGGCCCAGGTGGTCGGCCATCCACACGCTGGTGGCGGTGAGGCGGCCGAGGTCGACGCCGGTGTCGATGCCGAGGCCCTGCAGCATCCACACGAGGTCTTCCGTGGCGAGGTTGCCGGTGGCGGACTTGGCGTACGGGCAGCCGCCGAGGCCGCCCGCGGAGGCGTCGACGGTGGTGACGCCGTGCTGGAGAGCGGCCAGGGTGTTGGCCAGGGCCTGGCCGTAGGTGTCGTGGAAGTGCACGCCGATCGCCGAGGTCGGCACACCCTCCTCGTTCAGCCGGGACAGCAGGTCCTGCACATGGGCCGCCGTCGCCACGCCGATCGTGTCGCCCAGGCTCAGCTCGTCGCAGCCCATGTCCATCAGGGCCTTGCTGACGCGCACGACCTGGTGGACGGGGACCGGGCCCTCCCACGGGTCGCCGAAGCACATGGACAGATAGCCGCGGACGTGCACCTGCTCGGCCTTCGCCCGTGCGACCACCGGCGCGAACATGGCCAGCGCCTCGTCGACCGTGCGGTTGAGGTTGGCCTTCGCGAAGGACTCGGTGGCGCTGGCGAAGACGGCGACGCGGGTCGCGTTCAGCGCCAGTGCCCGGTCGAGTCCGCGGGCGTTCGGCACGAGGACCGGGAGCTCGACCGGCACATCCCGGACGAGCGGGAACAGCTGCTCCGCGTCCGCCAGTTGGGGCACCCACTTGGGATGGACGAAGCTTGTGGCCTCGATGGTGGTCAGGCCCGCGTCGGCCAGGCGGCGGATGAACTCCGCCTTCACCTCCGTCGGGACGGCGCCCTTCTCGTTCTGCAGTCCGTCGCGGGCGCCGACCTCGTGGATCCGCACCCGGGCGGGCAGGTCGGGGGCCGGTACGACCATGGGGAGGCCCAGTTCCGGGGTGCTCATGGCGTCTCCTCCGCTGCGGGGGCGATGACCGCCAGCACCTGGTCCATGGCGACCGTCGTGCCGGGCGTGACGTCGAGTTCGGTGACGGTGCCGGCGTGCGGGGCGGAGATGACGTGCTCCATCTTCATCGCCTCCACCACCAGCAGGCTCTGACCGGCGCTCACCTCGTCACCGACGGCGACCTTCACCACCGTCACCGTCCCCGGCATGGGGGCGGTGAGCGAGTCGGCGCCGGAGTGGGCGGCGCGGGAGAGGGAGGCGGCGACCGGGTCGTGGTCGCGCACATGCCAGGCGTCGCCGTCGCGGCCGAGCCAGGTGCCTCCCGGCAGGGCCGCGAACGTGTGGGCGGTGCCGTCGAGCCGGAAGGTGAACCGGGACTCCGCACCCGCCGCGGCCGGGCCCCCGGCCCCCGGGACCGGGGCCTCGGCGGCGTCGAGCAGCAGCTCGAACCCGCCGTCCGCCGTGCCGCGCAGGCGTACGGTGACCGGGTCGTGCCCCGGCACCTGCAGGTGGTGCGCCGTCCAGGCCCGCTCGCCGCCCAGGCGCCACCCCTCCGGGACGGAGAACGGGTCCACCCAGGCGGAGCCCCGCACAGGGCTCAGCGCCTGCCGGCGCAGCAGTGCCGCCGCCGCGTATACCTCCCGCGGAACCTCGTCCGGCACGAGGCCCGCCACCTCCCGCTCCACCAGCCCGGTGTCCAACTCGCCTGCCACCACCGTCGGATGGGCCAGCAGTCGCCGCAGGAACCCCGCGTTGGTCTGCACACCCAGCGTGACCGTCTCAGCGAGGGCGGCGCGCAGTTTCCGCAGGGCGGTCGCGCGGTCCGGCCCGTACGCGATCACCTTGGACAGCATCGGGTCGTACCGGCTGCCGACCTCCGTGCCCTCGCTCAGCCCGGAGTCCGTACGGACACCGTCGCCCTGCGGTTCACGCAGCCTCAGCACCGTGCCGCCGGAGGGGAGGAACCCGCGGGCGGGGTCTTCGGCGCAGATGCGGGCCTCGATCGCGTGCCCGGTGAGGGTGATGTCCTGCTGGGTGAGGGCGAGCTGCTCGCCGGCCGCCACCCGCAGCTGCCACTCCACCAGGTCCAGGCCCGTGACCAGCTCGGTGACCGGGTGCTCCACCTGGAGGCGGGTGTTCATCTCCATGAAGTAGTACGACGAGGGGTCGCCGCCGGGGACGATGAACTCGACCGTGCCCGCCCCCACGTACCCGCACGAGCGCGCCGCCTGGACCGCGGCCTCGCCCATCGCCGCACGCGTGGCCTCGTCCAGAAGCACGCTCGGCGCCTCCTCGACGATCTTCTGGTGGCGCCGCTGGAGGGAGCACTCGCGCTCGCCCAGGTGGACGACGCCCCCGTGGCCGTCGGCCAGGACCTGGATCTCGATGTGCCGGGGCCGGTCGATCCAGCGCTCCACGAGGAGAGTGTCGTCGCCGAAGGAAGCCGCCGCCTCGCGCCGGGCCGCCGCGATCTCCTCGTCCAGCCGGTTCAGGTCCCGCACCAGGCGCATGCCCTTGCCGCCGCCGCCCGCGCTCGGCTTGAGCAGCACGGGCGCACCCAGCTCCCGGGCGGCCTCGGACAGTTCGGGGTCCCGGCCGCCGGGCACGACCGGCACGCCGGCCGCCTTCACCGTCTCCTTGGCGCGGATCTTGTCGCCCATCAGGGCGATGGCGTCGGCGGGCGGTCCGATGAACATCAGCCCGGCGTCCGCGCAGGCGCGCGCGAATCCGGCGTTCTCGGCGAGGAAGCCGTAGCCGGGGTGGACGGCCTGGGCGCCGGTGCGCGCGGCGGCCTCGAGGATCCGCTCCACCGACAGATAGCTCTCGGCCGCCGGTGCCGGACCGATCCGTACCGCCGTGTCGGCCTCGCGCACATGCCGGGCGTCGGCGTCGGCGTCGGAGAAGACGGCGACGGAGCGCACGCCGAGCGACCGCAGCGTACGGATGACACGGACGGCGATCTCGCCGCGGTTGGCCACAAGAACGGTGTCGAACATCGGTCCCCTCACATCCGGAAGACGCCGAACTGGGGGTCACCCAGGGGCGCGTTGGCGCACGCGGTCAGGGCCAGGCCGACCACCTGCCGGGTCTCCAGGGGGTCGATCACCCCGTCGTCCCAGAGGCGGGCCGTCGCGTAGTAGGCATTCCCCTGACGCTCGTACTGCGCACGGATCGGGGCCTTGAAGGCCTCTTCCTCCTCGGCGGGCCAGGACTCCCCGCGCCCCTCGATCTGGTCCCGCTTGACCGTGGCCAGTACGGAGGCGGCCTGCTCGCCGCCCATCACGGAGATCTTGGCGTTCGGCCACATCCACAGGAAGCGGGGGGAGTAGGCCCGGCCGCACATGGAGTAGTTGCCCGCGCCGTACGAGCCGCCGACCACCACCGTCAGCTTCGGTACGCGCGTACAGGCGACGGCCGTGACCATCTTGGCGCCGTGCTTGGCGATGCCCCCGGCCTCGTAGTCCCTGCCCACCATGAACCCGGAGACGTTCTGCAGGAACAGCAGCGGGATCCCGCGCTGGTCGCACAGCTCGATGAAGTGGGCGCCCTTCTGCGCGGACTCGGAGAAGAGGATGCCGTTGTTGGCGACGACGCCGACCGGGTGGCCGTGGATCCGGGCGAAACCGGTGACGAGGGTCTGCCCGAACTCGGCCTTGAACTCGGCGAAACGGGAGCCGTCCACCACGCGCGCGATGATCTCCCGCACGTCGTAGGGGGTGCGGGGGTCGACCGGCACCGCGCCGTACAGCCCGTACGGGTCCACCTTCGGTTCGACGGCCGGCTGCACCTCCCAGGGCAGCTGCCCGCGCGCGGGGAGGGTGGAGACGATCGTGCGCACGATCCGCAGGGCGTGCGCGTCGTCCTCCGCGAGGTGGTCGGTGACACCGGACACGCGCGCGTGCACCTCGCCGCCGCCGAGCTCCTCGGCGGTCACGACCTCACCGGTGGCCGCCTTCACCAGTGGGGGGCCGCCCAGGAAGATGGTCCCCTGGTTCCGGACGATCACGGCCTCGTCGCTCATCGCGGGAACGTACGCCCCACCGGCCGTGCACGACCCCAGCACCGCGGCGATCTGCGGGATGCCGGCGCCGGACATCCGCGCCTGGTTGTAGAAGATCCGCCCGAAGTGCTCACGGTCCGGGAAGACCTCGTCCTGCATGGGCAGGAAGGCGCCGCCGGAGTCGACCAGATACACACACGGCAGGCGGTTCTCGTACGCCACCTCCTGTGCCCGCAGGTGCTTCTTCACCGTCATCGGGTAGTACGTCCCGCCCTTGACGGTGGCGTCATTGGCGACGATCACACACTCCCGGCCGCTCACCCGCCCGATCCCGGCGATCACACCGGCCGCGGGGGCCTGGTCGTCGTACATCCCGTCGGCCGCCAGCGGAGCCAGCTCCAGGAACGGCGAACCCGCGTCCAGGAGGGTGTCGACGCGGTCGCGCGGCAGCAGCTTGCCGCGCGCCGTGTGCCGGGCGCGGGCCTTCTCCCCGCCGCCGAGCCGGGCGGCGGCCAGCTTGGCGCGCAGCTCGGCGACGAGGGCGCGGTGCGCCTCCTCGTTGGCGCGCCAGGCCTCCGACGCGGGATCTGCCGCGCTGTGCAGCTCCGGTGCCTGAAGCATCCTGCGGTCCCCTCACCTTGTTAATGAGCGTTAACGCATTTCCTTCAGGTTAACGAGCGCTAACCTCCCTGTCTAGAATTGAGTCCATGGCCACCAGAACCGACGCCCCCACCCGCCGCGAGCAGATCCTCAAGGAGGCCGCCCGGCTCTTCGCCGAGCGCGGCTTCCACGGGGTCGGAGTCGACGAGATAGGCGCCGCGGTCGGGATCAGCGGCCCCGGTCTCTACCGGCACTTCGCGGGCAAGGACGCGATGCTCGCCGAGCTGCTCGTCGGCATCAGCGGTCAGCTGCTGACCGGCGGGAAGCGCAGGGTCGCCGAGGCGGACGGGAACCCCGAGGCGGTTCTCGACTCGCTCATCGAGGGTCATATCGACTTCGCGCTCGACGACCGCCCGCTCATCACCCTGCACGACCGCGAGCTGGACCGCCTCCGGGACAGCGACCGCAAGCTGGTCCGCCAGCTCCAGCGGCAGTACGTCGAGCTCTGGGTGGAGGTGGTCCGAGATCTCTACCCGGGCCTGTCCGAACCGACGGCCCGCTCGGCCGTCCACTCGGTCTTCGGTCTGTTGAACTCGACGCCACACCTGGGCAGGCCGGGTTCGCTTCCGGGGCGGGGGGCCACGGCGGAACTGCTGCACCGGATGGCGCGGGGGGCGTTCGCGGCGGTGGGGGAGTAGCGCCGGGCGTGACGAGCGTTACGGAGGGCTCACTCTGGACGCGGGTTCGTACTCGCCGGTACGGTTGAGTGAGCAAGCGCTTAGACATGTACCCGTGGAGGTGGGCGGCCGTGCGCCGTACGGTGTTCAACGAGGATCACGAGGCGTTCCGGGAGACCTTGCGCGCCTTCATCGAGGCCGAGGTCGTACCGGTGTACGACGAGTGGTTCGCCGCGGGGCAGGCGCCGCGCGAGTTCTACTACAAGCTCGCCGAGCTCGGCGTCTTCGGTATCCGGGTCGACGAGGAGTACGGCGGCGCAGGCATCGACTCGTACAAGTTCGAGGCCGTGCTGTACGAGGAGACCGCCCGCGCGGGCGTGACCTTCGGGGGCTCCGGCGTGCACGTGCTGCTCGGCCTGCCGTACATCAAGATGCTGGCCACCGACGAGCAGAAGAAGCGCTTCCTGCCGAAGTTCGTCTCCGGTGAGGAGATGTGGGCGATCGCGATGACCGAGCCGGGCACCGGCTCCGACCTCGCGGGCATGAAGACCACCGCCAAGCTGAGCGAGGACGGCACGCACTACGTCCTCAACGGTGCCAAGACCTTCATCACCGGTGGCGTCCACGCCGACCGCATGATCGTCTGCGCGCGCACCGCCGCGCCCACCGCCGAGGACCGCCGCCACGGCATATCCCTCTTCGTCGTGGACACCAAGGCCGAGGGCTACTCCGTCGGCCGCAAGCTGGACAAGCTCGGACTCAGGACCTCCGACACCGCCGAGCTGGCGTTCGTCGACGTCAAGGTGCCCGTCGAGGACCTGCTCGGCGAGGAGAACAAGGGCTTCTACTACCTCGGCCACAACCTCGCCTCCGAGCGCTGGGGCATCGCCTACGGCGCGTACGCGCAGGCCAAGGCCGCCGTCCGGTTCGCCAAGCAGTACGTGCAGGAGCGGACGGTCTTCGGCAAGCCGGTCGCGCACTTCCAGAACACCAAGTTCGAGCTGGCCGCCTGCCAGGCCGAGGTGGACGCGGCCGAGGCCGTCGCCGACCGCGCCACGGAGGCCCTGGACGCCGGCGAGCTGACCCCCGCCGAGGCCGCCAGCGCCAAGCTGTTCTGCACCGAGGTCGCGCACCGCGTCATCGACCGCTGCCTCCAGCTCCACGGTGGCTACGGCTTCATGAACGAGTACCCGATCGCCCGCCTGTACGCGGACAACCGCGTCAACCGCATCTACGGAGGCACCAGCGAGATCATGAAGACGATCATCGCGAAGGACATGGGCCTGTAAGGTTCCGGAAATTACCGGCCAGTAAAAATGTGGCCATGAACCAGGCACTTCAGTCTCTCCTCGATCTGCTCGACCTGGAGCAGATCGAGGAGAACATCTTTCGCGGCCAGTCCCGGTCCGCCGTCGTCCCGCGCGTCTTCGGCGGACAGGTCGCGGCCCAGGCGCTCGTCGCCGCCGGACGTACGGTCCCCGAGGACCGGCCCCCGCACTCCCTGCACGCGTACTTCCTGCGCACCGGCGACCCCGGCGCGCCCATCGTCTACACCGTCGACCGCATGAACGACGGTCGCTCCTTCACCACCCGCCGGGTCGTCGCGATCCAGCACGGGCAGCCGATCTTCGCCCTGTCCGCGTCCTTCCAGAAGTACGAGGAAGGCTTCGAGCACCAGGCCCCGATGCCCCCGGCCCCCGACCCCGTCACGCTCCCCACCTCCGAGGACCGGCTGAGCGGGTACGGCCACATCGACCCGCAGGTGGTCGAGAAGTTCCTCGAGGCGCGCGCCGCCGTCGACCTGCGCTATGTCGACGAGCCGCCGTACGGGCAGTTCGGCGAGCCGCGCGAGCCGCACTCCCAGGTCTGGTTCCGCACCAACGGCAAGCTCGCCGACGACCCCCTCCTGCACATCGTGCTCGCCACGTACGTCTCCGACATGACGCTCCTCGACTCCGTGTTGCTCGCGCACGGCCGCGGCGGCTGGGCCGTCGGTGATGTGGTCGGGGCCTCACTGGACCACGCGATGTGGTTCCACCGCCCGTTCCGCGCCGACGAGTGGCTCCTGTACGACCAGGAGTCCCCGTCGGCGTACGGCGGCCGGGGCCTCGGCCAGGCCCGCATCTACACCCAGGACGGCCGCCTCGCCATCACGGTGATCCAGGAAGGGGTCGTGCGGGCACCGAGGGCTAGGTAAGCCCCGCCTCCGACAGCAGATACGCCGTCATCGGGTCGTAGTACCGGGGGCTGACCACATGGTCGTCGAGGGGGACCGTCACCTGGACGGCCCCCTCCGCCTCCGCGAGGAACAGCGCCGGATCGTTGCTGTCGGCGTAGCCGACCGAGTCGATGCCGTGTTGGCCCGCGTAGCCCGCCCAGCCGTGGTCGGCGACGACCAGGTCGGGCAGGGCGCGGCCGTCGCGTTCCATGGCGGTGAGGATGGCCTTCATCGGCTCACCCGAGTGGGTGTGCCACAGGGTCGCGCCGTGCTCCAGCATCGCCACGTCCGCGAACTGCATGACGTAGCCCTCGTCCGTCTGCAGCCCGTCCGGGATCACCACGATCTCGCAGCCGGCGGTGCGCAGTGCGGCGGCCGTGGCGCGGTGCACGTCGAGCAGGCCGCCGGGGTGGCCGGTGGCGAACAGCACCCGCTGCTTGCTGTCCGCCGCCTTGCGCAGCCGCGCCGCGAGCCGTTCCAGGGCGGCCACGGTGAGCTCGGGGTCGATGGTGTCCTGGCCGTACCGGTACTCGGGGTCGTCGTTCACGCCGACCCGCTCGGCCATCACCGCGAGCACGTCCTGCTCGTCGGTCCAGCGGTCGCCGAGCTCCAGGCCGAGCCAGAAGTTGCGGACGCCGTTCGACAGTTGGCGGTAGTGGGAGAGGTTGTTCTCACGCGGGGTGGCGACGTCGCCCGCGATACGGGTCTTCACAAGGTGCTCGACGAGCTCGGCGCGGCTGGGTGTCCCGGGTATCGGCATGGCTCCCATTGTGAGGCACGTCCCTGTGCCAGTCCCCGACGTCCCGCACGCTGGGACGTGGGTCACTTACCGCAGTTCACACCTGCCGCAGCGCGAACCACAGCTCCATCCGTACGTCCGGATCGTCCAGGTCTGCCTCCAACAGCGCCGCGCACCGGGCGATGCGCTGCCGCACGGTGTTGCGGTGCACCGACAGGGCCACCGCCGTGCGGTCCCAACTGCCGTGCAGGGACAGCCAGCTGCGCAGCGTCTCGGTCAGGGCTGGAGCGGCGGTGATGGGGGCGAGAAGGGTACGGGCGTGGGCTTCTGCCTCGGCCGGGGGGACCAGGCCCGTCAGGCCGGGGCGGGTGTCGTGGCGGGCGAGGGCAGCGCGGGTGGCGTGGGCGCGGGCCAGGGCGCGGGCGGCCTGGGCGTCGGCGGCGGGCCAGTCGTGCGGGGCGACGGGGGCGCTGACGCCGAGGGTCCAGCCGGGGTGCGGGGCGGGTTCACGGTCCGTCGGCAGCAGGATCCGTACGACGTCCCTGGCCAGGTCGACCAGCGGCGAACCCAGCGCCGCGCCCAGCGCGGAGGCGGCCACCTGGTCGGGGGCGTGCGCGTCCGGCCGGGCGTGCACGACCAGCCACCGCTCCCCGCCGAGCAGCGGCGCGACCGCCTCCGGCTCGGCGCCCAGCAGCAGCCGTACGAGCGCCGACGACCTGGCCGCTCCCATACCGCTCTGCTGCTCGCCGGTGAGGAGGGAGAGCAGCACGGCGGCGACCGAGGCGATGGCGTGAGCGCCGGGTTCGCGGTGCGGTGCGGCGACGCCGAGGACGAAACCCTCGCCGGCACCGAGGGCGTAGGCGGCGAGGTGGGTGCCGGCGACGGTGTCGGTGGCCGAGGTGGGGGTGGCGCGGCTGGTTGTGGTGGCTGGGGTGGTGGTGCGGCTGGTTGTGGTGGCCGGGGTGGTGGTGCGGCTGGTCGTGGTGGCCGGGGACGTGGTGCGGGCCGGGGCCGGGCGGCCGGCTGCCGTTGCCTGCGGGCTTCCCGGCGCCTCGCCCGGCGTCGCGCGCATGCCGTCCGGACGTACCACCGCCGCCAGCTCCGCCAGCGCCCCGCTCACCCCGACCTCCGGAGCCCGGCCCGCCTCGGCGATCCGGGACCCCTCCGGCCCGTACAGCACCGCCCACCCGCCGATCCGCTGGGCCAGCTGTCGCAGTACCGACGACACCGGGTCCGGGCGGGACGCCGCCGCGGCCAGGCTCTGCTGGGCCTCCGTGACGCGGCGCAGTTCGGCGAGCCGGGCCTGGGCCATCAGCTGCCAGACCGCGCGGGCCACGCCGGAGAAGGTGGTCTGCGGCGGGACCTCAAGCAGCGGCAGCTCGTATGCCTCGCAGGCCGCGACCAGCGCCCGCGGCACCGTGTCGTGCACGGGCGCCACACCGAAGCCGAGCGCCGCGCCGCCCGCCGCGACGATCCGGGAGACGTAGTCGTCGAAGTACTCCCCCAGTCTCGAATTCGCTCGACCGGGGGCACCCCCATCCGAGCCCGCCGCCTCCGGGATGTGCACGCCGGCCGTGAGCAGGAGCTCGCCGCCCAGGAGGTAGGGATACGGGTCCGACATCTCCGAGGTGTGCGCCCAGTGGATGACGATGCCGGGACCGGACGGGCCGGCGATCTGGCGCAGAGCCAGGTCCTCGCGGGCCAGGAGTGAAGCGAGGGGCACGGGTGGCGTGGGGGGAACCGCTGGGTCCGGCATGATGTGCGTTCCCTCCATTCCGTTCGGTCCGGATGGATGAAACGTACACTTCGCAGTCGCTTTCCGGCCACCTAGTGTCGGTCCGGACCAGTGGCCGCGGGTACGGGCGGATGTCCCCGCGAGGAGCCACCGCACATCCCATCTGCACGACACGCCACCGAGAGCGCGTGAAGGAGGCCCCCATGGCCGTCGACTACATCGTGATCGTCGTCTATCTGGCCGGCATGCTGGCCATGGGCTGGTGGGGCATGCGCCGCGCCAAGTCGAAGAGCGAGTTCCTGGTCGCGGGCCGCCGCCTCGGCCCGTCCATGTACTCCGGCACCATGGCGGCGATCGTCCTCGGCGGCGCGTCCACCATCGGCGGCGTCGGGCTCGGCTACCAGTACGGGCTGTCCGGCGCGTGGATGGTGTTCACCATCGGCCTCGGCCTGCTCGCGCTGAGCATCTTCTTCTCCGCCCGTATCGCCCGCCTGAAGGTCTACACCGTCTCCGAGATGCTGGATCTCAGATACGGCGGCCGGGCCGGTGTGATCTCGGGCGTGGTCATGTGGGCGTACACCCTCATGCTCGCGGTGACGTCGACCATCGCGTACGCCACGATCTTCGACGTCCTCTTCGACATCAACCGCACCCTCGCGATCATCCTGGGCGGCTCGATCGTCGTCGCGTACTCCACGCTCGGCGGCATGTGGTCGATCACGCTGACCGACATGGTGCAGTTCGTGGTCAAGACGATCGGCGTCCTGCTGCTCCTGCTGCCCATCGCGGTCGTCAAGGCCGGCGGCTTCAGCGAGATGAAGGCGCAGCTGCCCACGGAGTACTTCGACCCGCTGGGCATCGGCGGCGAGACGATCTTCACCTACGTGCTGATCTACACGTTCGGCATGCTCATCGGGCAGGACATCTGGCAGCGCGTCTTCACCGCGCGCAGCGACACGACGGCCAAGTGGGGCGGCACGGTGGCCGGCACGTACTGCCTGGTGTACGCCCTGGCCGGCGCCGTCATCGGCACCGCGGCCAAGGTCCTCTACCCCAACCTGGCCAGCGCCGACGACGCCTTCGCCACCATCGTCAAGGACGAACTCCCCGTCGGCGTGCGCGGGCTGGTGCTGGCCGCCGCGCTCGCCGCCGTGATGTCGACGTCCTCCGGCGCCCTCATCGCCTGCGCCACCGTCGCCAACAACGACATCTGGTCGCGGCTGCGGGGCATCGTCCGGCCGAACGGCGAGCACGACGAGGTCAAGGGCAACCGCGCCTTCATCCTCCTCATGGGCCTCGCCGTGATCGGCACGGCGATCGTGCTCAATGACGTCGTCGAGGCGCTGACGGTGGCGTACAACCTGCTCGTCGGCGGGCTGCTCGTGCCGATCCTCGGCGGGCTGCTGTGGAAGCGCGGCACCGCCCAGGGCGCCCTCGCCTCGGTCGCGGTCGGCGGCCTCGCGGTGATCGTGCTGATGGCGACGTACGGCATCCTCGCCAACGAGCCCGTCTACTACGGCCTGCTGTCCTCGCTGGCCGCATACCTGATCGTCTCCCTGGCAACTCCCGCCACCGACGAGGCCGTCCTCGCCGCCTGGCGCGAGCGACTGGCCGGGCGGGCACCCGAACCCGTGGCCGAGCCGCTCCCGGCCCACCAGTAGAGTCGTATGGCAAGCAGTACATACGCGACGAAGCGTAAGAAAGAAGGCAGTTCCCGATGAGCAGCAACGAGACGCCCCGCGGCCCCGTCGACTCGTCCCGCATCCCGCGGTACGCCGGTCCCGCGACCTTCGCCCGGCTGCCGCGCCTCGACGAGGTCGGCCGCGCCGACGTCGCCGTGGTCGGCGTGCCGTTCGACTCGGGCGTCTCCTACCGGCCGGGCGCCCGCTTCGGCGGCAACGCGATCCGCGAGGCGTCCCGGCTGCTGCGCCCCTACAACCCGGCGCAGGACGCCTCCCCGTTCGCCCTCGCGCAGGTCGCCGACGGCGGCGACATCGCCGTCAACCCGTTCAACATCAACGAGGCCGTGGAGACCGTCGAGGCGGCGGCGGACGAGTTGCTGGGGACGGGGGCGCGTCTGATGACCCTCGGCGGAGACCACACCATCGCGCTGCCGCTGCTGCGCTCGGTGGCGAAGAAGCACGGCCCCGTCGCCCTGCTGCACTTCGACGCCCACCTCGACACCTGGGACACGTACTTCGGCGCCGAGTACACGCACGGGACTCCCTTCCGGCGTGCCGTGGAGGAGGGCATCCTCGACACGTCGGCGCTGTCGCACGTCGGTACGCGCGGCCCGCTGTACGGCAAGCAGGACCTGAACGACGACGCCAAGATGGGCTTCGGCATCGTCACGTCGGCGGATGTGATGCGGCGCGGCGTCGACGAGATCGCCGACCAGCTGCGCCAGCGCATCGGTGACCGCCCGCTGTACATCTCCATCGACATCGACTGCCTCGACCCGGCGCACGCGCCCGGTACCGGCACCCCCGAGGCCGGCGGCATGACCTCCCGCGAACTCCTCGAGATCCTGCGCGGGCTGGCATCCTGCAACCTGGTCTCGGCGGATGTCGTCGAGGTGGCCCCCGCCTACGACCACGCGGAAATCACGTCGGTGGCCGCCTCCCACACGGCGTACGAACTGACCACGATCATGTCCCGTCAGATTGCTGAGGCTCGCGAGAAGTGACTCACGACCACGACCTGGTGCTCCGCCCGACCGCCGCACAGACGGAGGCGGCCCTCAACCCTCCTTCCGGCCGCAACGGCGGAGACCTGGTCGTGGAGACGCTTGCCGGGCTCGGCGCGACGACCGTCTTCGGCCTGCCCGGCCAGCACGCGCTGGGCATGTTCGACGCGCTGCGCCGCTCGGATCTGCGGTACATCGGTCTGCGGGTGGAGAACAACGCCGGGTTCGCGGCGGACGCGTACGGCCGCATCACGGGTGAGGCGGCACCGCTGCTGCTGTCGACGGGTCCGGGGGCGCTGACCTCGCTGGCCGCGCTCCAGGAGGCGGCGGCTGCCTCGGCCCCCGTGCTGGCGATCAGCAGCCAGATCCCGACGGCGGGGCTGGGCGGCGGCCGGCATGGCTATCTGCACGAACTGCCCGACCAGGCGGCCTCGTTCCGGGGCGTGGTGAAGTCCGTCCACACCGTTCGCACCCAGTCGCAGATCCCGTCCGCCATCGAGGCGGCCTGGAAGTCGGCGCTGACGGTCCCGCACGGGCCGGTGTGGGTGGAGATCCCGCAGGACGTACTGCTGGCCGAGACGGCGATCCCGGTGGTGACGGGCGGCGACGCCTTCCCCGAGGAGCTGTCCCCGCGCCCCGAACTGACCGCTGTGGCCGCCGACCTGCTGTCCCGTGCGCAACGTCCGGCGATCATCGCGGGTGGGGGAGTGGTACGGGCGGACGCCTCGGGCAAGCTGAAGGAGCTGGCGGAGAGGCTCCAGGCACCGGTCGTCACGACCCCCGGCGGTAAGGGCGCGTTCCCCTGGACGCACCCGCTGTCGCTCCAGTCCTGGATCGAGGACCGGTACACCACGGACTTCCTGGAGGACGCGGACGTACTCCTGGTGGTCGGCTCGGGCCTCGGTGAACTGTCCTCCAACTACCACACGTTCAAGCCCCGCGGCCGGGTCATCCAGATCGAGGCGGACCTAGGGAAGCTGGAGTCCAACCACCCGGCACTCGGCATCCACGCGGACGCGCGCCTCGCTCTGCAGGCGCTGCTGGAGACGGTCTCGGTGCGGGAGGACGAGACGGCCCCGGAGCGGGTACGGGACCTGCTGTCCCGTGTGGGTGAGCGCATCGCCGCCCAGGAACTCACCCTGGAACAGGACGTGTTGGCGTCGGTCCGCCGGGCGCTCCCGCCGCAGTCGCCGTCCTTCTGGGACATGACGATATTGGCGTACTGGGCCTGGTCGGCCTTCGACCCCAAGGCCCCCAACACGATGCACTCCGCCCAAGGCGCGGGCGGCCTCGGCTACGGCTTCCCGGCGGCCCTGGGCGCGGCCGCCGCCGACTCCACCCGCCCGGTGCTGGCGGTGTCGGGCGACGGCGGCGCGCTCTACTCGATCGCCGAGCTGGCGACGGCCCGCCAGTACGACCTGAACGTCACCTGGCTGATCGTCGACGACGGCGGCTACGGCATCCTGCGCGAGTACATGACGGACGCCTTCGGCCAGGCCACGGCGACGGAACTGACCCGACCGGACTACGTGGCCCTCGCGGAGTCCTTCGGCGTCCCGGGGGTACGGACGACCCCCGAGACGCTGGAGCAGGACCTGGCGAAGGCGCTGGCGTCACCCGGACCGTCGGTGGTCGTCCTCCCGGCGGTGCTGCGGATGTTCGCACCGACGCACCTGGGCTGAACTAACAGGCGCCCGGACCGACCCCGTCGATACGTCCGCCGAAGTCGCCGAGGTAGCGCGAGCGCCAGTCGCCGTTGAAGACGTCGCGCTTCTCGACCGGGCTCCAGTTGACGAAGCAGGCGCGGGTGCTCGCGACGGCCGAGCCGACGTGGTCGTGCAGGCTGGGCGGCATGTCGCGATAGCCGCTGCGCGCGGTCCACTCCCAGTAGCTGCCGCGGAAGCCCTCGCCGCTCCAGAAGCACACCGACCCGTCCGGGCAGGCGGGCGGGGCGGCGGCTTCGGCTGCGCCGGCACCGTGGGCCGGCAGGACGAGGGCGGTCAGGGCGAGGGCGGCGGCGACGGACCAGGAACGAAGCTTCATGGCACTCCTCGAGAACTCCGGTGCGCCCCGGCGGAGTTGCCGAGGCACTGCCATGCTCCTGGCGAGACGGGTCGGCTTGCCCGGGTTTGTCGCCCACACCACCTCTTGGAGCGAACCCGAAGCCCGGCGAGGTGATCTTCCCGGTGGGGCAGGCGCCGGTGCGCGGGGCGCACGGGCCGCGCACCGGCGCCAGACGCGGCTCCGGGCGAGCCGTACGCAGCCCTGCGTCCACCGGATCGCCTCACGCCGATCTCGGCTGAGGGCACCTCACTCAATGGACGGCAGGTCGGCGGGACCGTCGATGTGCCAGGCTCACTTCGGCAATGACAGCTCTGCCCACGTCGCCTTCCCGATGCCGTACGCGCGTGGGCAGCAGCCCCAGCGGCCGGCCAGGGCCTGGACGAGGGCCAGACCGCGGCCGTGTTCGTCTTCGGTGGCGGCCTGCCGTGGCACGGGCTGGGCGGGGTTCGCGTCGGCGACCTCCACACGCAGGCGCCCTTCGTAGCGGGCGAGGCGTAAGCCGATCTCGCGGCCCGTCGGCCGCCGTGCATGCAGGACGGAGTTGGTGACCAACTCCGAGAGCAACAGCTCGGCGGTGTGGGCGACTTCGCCGCCGATCTTCCACTCGACCAGCTGGGTGCGGAGCAGTTCGCGGGCGCGTCGGGCGCTGCGGGGACCGTGGGGCAACTGCCAGGCGACTTCTGAGACGTCCGGCGTGGCCGGTTGTTCCGGGGCGGCGTGTGCCGACATGAGACCTCCGACGGAGTGGGTGACATCTCTAGAGACGAGGCTCCAGTGAAGCGCCCGTCGTCACCCCTTCGCAACACATCTCTAGAGATGTGTACGAAGTTGCCCGAACGGAGCCGCCGAATGGCTGGGTGGGTGTGACCCGCGGTACCTAGGATGTCTAGAGATGATCAGAGGAGAGACCTGATGAGCGGCCGCAACACAGAGCGTCAGCCCAAGTACCAGCGCATCGCGGCGGAGCTGCGGGCAGCCATCGAAGCCGGAGAGTATGGCCCGGGTGAGCGGCTGCCCGGCGAGAACGACCTCATGGCCGCGCACGGCGTGGCCCGTATGACGGCACGGCAGGCTCTGGGCGTCCTGCAGGCGCAGGGCATTGTCGAGGCGCGCAAGGGCGCCGGGGTCTTCGTGCGGGACTTCAAGCCGATCCGCCGACGGGGAATCGAGCGTCTTTCCCACTCACAGTGGGGCTCGGGCCGGTCCATTTGGGAGGCCGACGCCGAAGGCCGCGATCTCGTCGTCGACTCGGTCGAGGTGGCCGAGGAGGAGGCCCCGGCCGTGGTCGCGGGGATGCTGGATCTGCCGGACGGGGCCCGGGTCTGTGTACGCCGCCGTCGGTTCGTGCTCGACGGCAAACCGGTGCTTCTTTCCACGTCCTACCTGGCGGCCGAACTCGTAGCCGGTACGCCGATCACGCAGCCGGACACGGGACCCGGTGGTACGTACGCGAGGCTTGAGGACCTGGGGCGCAAGCCGGTTCGTTTTCGTGAGGAAATCCGGTCACGTATGCCCAGCGCCGAGGAGGCGGACCGGTTGGCTCTTCCCGCCGGGGTGCCGGTGATGCTCGTCGTACGGACCGCCTTCGATGAGGAAGGGGTCGCCGTCGAGGTCAACGAGATGGCGCTGGACTCGTCCGCGTACATCCTGGAGTACGACTTCGAGGCCTGACGCCCCCTATGGGGCGCCTTGCGCGCAATCACCAGGCCCGCCCCCAGATGCGCAATCTGCCGCAATCCCGAGGCGTATCCGCGCCTCCGCGCACATCCTGGATCTCCAACCACCGGACATCGGAGGCGACATGGCGCTCAGGTTCCTCGGCACGACCAGCGACGATGGAGACTGCCCGACCTTGTGCGAGATCGAGGGCACCGACGAGATCCTCGTGCAGGGCGAACGGGAGACTGACCCCGAGCACCTCGTGCACCTGCGAGACGTCAAGCCGACCGAGACGTTCGTACGCGTCCCGCGCAGCCTGCTCACGCGCTGTGCGCCGAGGACCGAGTCACCGGCACTGCAGCCGTTCGCCTCGATCTCGCACCTGTTCCGCGAGTTCCGCCATACCGCCTGGCGATTGGAGACCCGCCGCGGATACGCCTCCGACCGCAAGAGCGTGAAGTGGACGCGGTTCCTCGCCGGGGAGGGCATCGCCCAGGCCCCCGACAACCCGTGGCGGGAGAACGTCCGCACCCAAACCGCGCAGGGCAAGCGGTTCGAGCGGGTTCGCATCGTTGACGAACCACCCACCCAGGGGCAGGCGTTCCTTCTCGCGAGCGCACCGAGCAACGTCGCCGCCGGCGAGGACATCCGCAACCTCACCCGCGCGGACGCCGAGCGGCTGCGGTTGCCCGACTACGACTTCTGGCTGTTCGACTCCAAGACCGTCGCTCGGTTCGCGTTCGACGAGGACGACACCACGCTCGGCGTGTACGTCACCGAGGATCCCGCGGAGGTTCTCGCCGCCTGCCAGGTCCGCGATGCGGCTTGGCACCATGCTGTCCGTACCGAGGAGTTCGCCAGGCGGGTACGTTCCATCGTGTGACGACGGATTTCCAGACGGCCCGGGAAGCCCTGGGCGCGCGTCTGCGTGAACTGCGCGCCGAGGCCGGTCTGGACGGCAAAGACCTGGCCGCCATTCTGGGCTGGCAGACCTCGAAGGTCTCCCGTCTGCAGAACGGCAAGCAGACCCCGACCCGCGACGACCTCACCGCGTGGGCGCGGGCGATCGGTCGGCCGGACGTAGAGCCGGAACTGCATGGACTGCTCGCCGGGCTGGACATGAAGCAGCGGCACCGCTCGTGGCGGCGCCAACTGGCCTGCGGGCACCGCGGCCGTCAGGAGATCGCCGTCCGGCAGACCGAGGCCACCAAGGTGATCCGCGGCCTCAAGGTCTCCCGTGTCCCAGGGTTGTTCCAGACGCCGGAGTACGCGCGCGTCATCTTCGACGCCAACGCCGACTTCCGCGGCATCCCACCGACGACCGAGGCCGCTGTCGAGGCTCGCATGCGGCGGCAAGAGGCGCTGTACGACCCGGAGAAGACGTTCCGGTTCCTCGTCTGCGAGGCTGCCCTGTACCACCGCCCCTGTCCTGCGGACGTCATGACCGAGCAGCTCGACCGGCTGTACAACCTCGTCGGCCGGCGGCGCATCGAGCTCGGCATCCTGCCCTTCGGCGCGCAACTGCGCCGTACAGCACCACACGCCTTCTGGATCTACGACCGCAGGTTGGTGATCGTCGAGACGATCAGCGAAGAACTGTGGCTCACCGGCAACGAGGACATTGAGCTGTACGAGCGGGCCTGGGACTGGCTCGCCGAGTCCGCGGAGTACGGATCGAGGGCCCGCCTGCTGATCGGCAGGGCCATGGCGTCCCTGACCGCTCTGGACCCCATGTAGGCAATCCGTCGCAAGGCGGCCGACCACGCGAGCAATCGCGCGCAATCGGCGCGCAGGCGCGCAATCCCTCTGCATACCGTGCTGGTCATGGACCACCCCATGCAGCTCGCGCAGCGGTACGTGGCCGGGGACGCGTGGCTCGCCCAGTGCTCCGCGCACCCGGACCTCGTCCGACAGGCTTGGCAAACCGACGACCTCGCAACGCTGGCTTCTGGTGAGAGCTGGCTCGTCGCCGAGTCGCGTCTCGTCACGGGCATGGCCGCCGCTGTACGCATTCGCGAGGAGCAGCGCGGGCCCGTGCTCGCCGACCCGGAGCTCGACCGGGCGTGGTGGCTGGTGCCGACGGGTGGCGCCGGGGAGCTGGCTGGTGTGCGGCAGGTGACGGTGCAACCCGCGGGCTGGTCACTGCACTGTCCGCCGACCGGGCAGCAGGTGGCCGGCCGGTGGTGGCTCTGGCGGCCTGATGGGACTGGTCGGCTCACCGATCCTGCCGTACTCGCTGCGGCGTTCGGACCGGGTGGGCACCGACTTTCTGCGGCGGGGATGGCATGACGACGGCAATGAGCCCACCCGTCAACCTTCCGGTGCCGACGCCGTGGCCGAAGCCGAGCCCCGGCTGCGGAGTGTGCGCGGCGCTGGCCCGGCAACGCGCGGAGGCTGCTGCGATCGGCGACTACTCGCGCGTGTCGGACTACAACGTCGAGATCCGGAATCACACGTCTCCCCATGGGAGGAGCAGGCCATGACGTGAACTCCCGGAACCAAGGGGCGGCGCCGGGAGTTCAGTCCGTCTGCCGAAAAGGGCCGGAACTACCAGATCGCCTCGACCCACTCCGGGTGGTCGATGAACGGGTTGCGGTTGCCTTGGTACGAGTCGTAAATGACCTCGTTGCGGCGCTCCTCGAACGCGCTCGGCGGGTCCTCGTCGTTCCACTGCTTCAGGACCGAGAGGCGGCCGTGGTAGGGGACGCTGCCGTTGCTGACGGAGTCGTTGGGCTCCAGGTCGGGCCAGCTGTCGGTGCCCTCGTAGCGGACGGCCATGTAGAGGATCATGCGGGCCACGTCGCCCTTGACGGCGTCGCGGGGCTCGAAGGAGTTGGAGTCGGTCAGGCTGCCGCCGCCGTTGCTCACCGCGCTGCCGCCGTTGTCGAAGTCCTTGTTGCCGCGGATGCTGTTGAGCTGCACGTCCTCGGGGCGCAGATGGTGTAGGTCGGTGCCGGGGCCGGCGGAGGTGCCGAAGTCGCCGTGGGACTGGGCCCACACGTGCTCGCGGTTCCAGTTGCCGGTGCTGCCGCCGTTCAGCGACTTGCTGCGGGAGATGCCCGAGTACAGCAGGATCACGTTGCTGCTGTTGTTCGGGTCCTGGTCGGTGACCTTCAGGGCGTTCCAGACCGCCGAGTACGAGAGCTTCGTCTGGTTGCTGATGATCGTGTGGAGCGAGTCCTTCAGCGCCGTGCCCGTCTTGCCGATCGCGTCCTGGTAGTACGTGTCGTCGTATGCCGTGGTCGCGGCCGCGGCGGGGGGCGCGGTGAGAGCGGGGACGCTGAGGCCGGCCAGGACGGCGGCCGTGGCCAGCGCCACCGACTTCCAGCGGCGCATGCGTGTCGCCAGCATAAGGGGGGTCCCATCTACGCGGGTTGAATGGAGGCGGCAATCGCGAGAGTGGCATGGACATGCGGCGGTGTAAATGGACTCTGTGTGTCCATTCGGTGACCGGGGTCGGCAAATCGCCCCTTGTCTGCGCGAGTTGACACGCGAAAACGGCCCCTGACCGGAAAGGCAGGGGCCGTTGGAGCCGGATCGTCAGCCGACGTCCGACGGATCCAGGCGGTAGATCGACGACTCGGTGGGTGTACTGCCGGTGCCCGACGCGGAGTCGGAAGTCGAGCTCTTGCTGTACTCGCTCTCCTTCACCGCCGTGCCGTTCTTCTGCACCCACTCCGTGACCTCGGTGGAGAGGCTGGAGCTGCCGCCGGGGCCGCCGCCCATGCCTCCGCTGCCGATCTGGATGTAGTGCAACTCGCCCTTCTGCACCAGCTCCTTGAGCTTGGCGAGGGGCATCGCCTTGTCGGAGCCGGACCAGCCCCACATGGAGATCACGGGCTCACCGCTGCTGACGATGAGCTCGGCCGCGCTCTGCGAGCTGGAGACGGCGAGCAGCCAAGTGGCGCCGTCCTGGTGCTTCTTGAGGTACGAGATGAGCTCCGTGCTTACGCCGCCGCCCATGCCGCCGCCACCGGGGCCGCCGTTCCGGGAGGTGCCGCTCGGAGGGGTGCCGCCCGCATCGGCGTTGCCGCCGGGCAACTCGCCGTTCTGGCCGCCGCCCGGGAAGCCGCTGCCCTGGGCGCCGTCCTGCTGCCCACCGCCGGACGTACCGCTACTCGGCGCCCCGCTGGGCATGCCCCCGTCGGGGAAGCCCCCGGCCGCTTGACCGTTCTGCCCGCTCTGCTGAGCCCCGCCCGGCATCTCCCCGCCGCCGAAGCCGCTGCCCGTCGACGGACCGGCCGTCGGATTCGTACCGCCCATGCCGCCGCCCGAACCGGACGGCACCGACCAGGCGTATGCCGCCGGGCCGGCCACCGCCGCGACGATCGCCGCCGCCACGGACGCGGCCAGCAGCCGCACACGGTTGCCGGACCGGAAGACGAACAGGCCGACGATCGCCAGCGCCATGACCACCGCGATGGCGGGCCACAGTCAGGTGTTCCAGTCGGAGGCCCGGCGCAGCAGTACGACGGTCTAGATACCGGTGACCGCCAGACCGGCCGGCAGCACCCACACCCACCGCTTGTCCGTGCGGAAGGCGCGCAGCAGCATGAGTCCGCCGCCTCCGCACAGCGCCGCGATGCCGGGCGCGAGCGCGGTCGTGTAGTACGGGTGCATGGTGCCCTCGGCCATCGCGAAGGTCAGATAGTGCAGCGCGGTCCAGCCGCCCCACATCACCAGCGCGGCGCGCGTCATGTCGGTGCGCGGGGCGCGGCAGCACAGCACCAGGCCGCCGATGCAGGCGATCGCGGCGAAGGGGATCAGCCAGGAGATCTGGCCGCCGAGGATGTCGTTGAAGAGACGGCCGATTCCCGCCGTACCGGAGAAGCCTCCGCCACCACCGCCTCCGCCGTTGCCCTCGCCGCCGAAGATCCGGCCGAGGCCGTTGTAGCCCATGATCAGGTCCCAGGCGGTGCCGTCCGTGGAGCCGCCGATGTACGGCCTCTCGGACGCGGGCACCAGCGACACCGCGGCCGCCCACCAGAAGCTGGAGATCGCCAACACCACGGCCGCGACAGCCAAGTTGACGATCCGCTTCATCAGCTTCGGCCTGGCCGCGTACAGGTAGACGGCGAAGACGGCCGGCAGGGCGATGTAGCCCTGGAGCATCTTCGTGTTGAAGGCGAGTCCGAAGCAGGCCGCGGAGCCGAGCAGCGGCAGCAGCCTGCCGTCCCGCGTGGCCCGCAGGGCCAGTGCGGCCCCGGCGACCATCAGCAGCACGAGCAACGTGTCGGGGTTGTTGTCCCGGTTGATGGCGACCGTGATCGGGGTCAGGGCCAGGACCAGCGCGGCGACGGCCGCCGCTGCATGGCCCCAGACCCGCTTCACGGAGGAGTGCAGGATCCAGATCGTGCCGAGGGCCGCCGCGATCATCGGCGCCATCATCTGCCAGGTGCCGTAGCCGAAGACTCGGCACGACAGGCCCATGACCATCAGCGCGAGCGGCGGCTTGTCGACGGTGAGGAAGTTGCCGGCGTCCAGCGAGCCGAAGAACCACGCCTTCCAGCTCTGCGTACCGCTCAGCACGGCCGCACTGTAGAAGCTGTTGAGGCTGGAGCCGGAGAGGTTCCAGGAGTAGAGGACGGCCGCCAGGACCAGGATCGCGATCAGCGCGGGGAGCGACCAGCGGGGTGCCTTGTCCGGGGCGCCGCGGGCGGGGCCGGAGGCGGCCAGCCGGCGGACTCGGCGGACACGTTCTCGGTGTGGGGGTGTGGATCGGTGGCTGATGTCACCCGCGCATCGTGCAAACCGGGGGTGGGTGCGCGCTGTGCCGTACCTGGCGGTCGGCTGTGAAAAAGCCAAGGGGTGTGCAAGGAGCGGGCAACGGCTTGTGCAAGGCGGCGGTCGGCCAGGCGCATCAGGATCACTCGTTCGGCCACGCGGGACCGGCGACAGCGGGTATGTTCGCCGAGGTCAGGACCGCCGCCGAGGGGCGGTGTCAGTCCCGGCGACTACGCTGAGGCAGGAGAGGAGGACAGCGTGCTGCTGAGGTTCCGTGTCGCGAATGTGCGGTCCCTGCGTGACGAGCAGGAGCTGTCCTTCGTGGCGCCCGAGGATGAGGAGCCGTTTCCCACCCGCCCCGTGCATCTTGCGGGTGGCCGGTCGCTGGGTGTCTTCCCGCTGATCGGGATCTTCGGCGCGAACGCCTCAGGCAAGTCGAACGTGCTCGCGGCGCTCGTCGACATGCGGAGCGCGGTGCTCGACTCCTATGCCCGCTGGGCTTCGTACGACGGCATTCCGCGCTCCTTCTTCGCGCTCGACCCCAAGGGGAGTGAGGAGCCGAGCTTCTTCGAAGTGGACCTCGTCCTGGAAGAGGTCCGCTGGACGTACGGATTCGAGCTGGGCAGCAGCCGCGTCGAAGCCGAATGGCTGCACAGTTACCCGCGCGGTCACCGGCAGGTCTGGCTGGACCGGGATGCCTCCCGTGCGAAGGTGTACGACTGGCCGGGGAACCGGGTCAAGGACCGCACACAGCTCGAACGGCGCACCCGCCCCAATGCCCTGTTGCTCTCCACCGCGGGTACGGACAATCACCCGCAGCTGTCGCCTCTCTTCCAGTGGTTTCGCCGCAACCTGTGGCTGATCGATCCGGAGGTCGATCGGGACCAACGCGAGGCGTTCACCCGGCAGGAACTCTCCGGAGCCCGCGCCCGCCGCATCGAGGAACTCCTGCGCGTGGCAGACCTCGGCATCACCGGAAGCGAGGTGGTCGAGGACGGCAGAGGCCGTTCGACCGTCAAGCTCGTGCACCGTTCGGCCGCGGGCGAGACCGCGCTCGACTGGCAGGCCGAGTCGCTCGGCACCCGCTCCTGGTTCGCCCTCCTGGGCCCGCTGCTCCTGGCGCTCGACGAGGGTGCCGTGCTGCTCGTCGACGAACTGGACGCCAGTCTGCACCCCCGCTTCGCCGCCGAGGTCGTCCGGCTCTTCCACGACCCGCACGCCAATCCGAACGGCGCCCAGCTGGTCTTCACCTCGCACGACCCGACCGTGCTCACCACCCCCAGCGGCGGCCGGCTGCTCGAACCTGGCCAGGTATGGCTCACGGAGAAGGACGCGGACGGGGCGAGTGAGCTCTATCCCCTGACCGCCGCGTCCCCGGGGAGGGAAGAGGACCTGATGAAGTCGTATCTGGCGGGGGCCTTCGGTGCGGTCCCGTCTCTTCTCGAGGGCCAGATCGCCCGACGGCTGCTCGTCGGCCGGGAGCAGGACGGGCCCGAGGCGGGGCGGAGCTGATGGGGAAGCCGAAGAAGGGGAAGGACTCGCTGGGCCCCGCGAAGCAGCATGGACGGCGCAAGAGGGTCGTTCATGTCTTCACCGAGGGCCTGGTCACGGAACCCTCCTACATCGAGATCATCAAGGAGTACGCGACCACCGTCGAGGTGCGGATCGCCAACGCCTCCGCCCCTGGTTCCCAGCGCAAACCGCTCAAGCTGGTCGAGGCGGCGGTCAAGCTGATGGACGATGAACGGCGGCAGGCCAAACGCAGCGGTCTGGGGGCGGAGTACCTGCCGCAGGTCTGGTGCCTCTTCGACCGGGACGAGCACGAGGGCATCGAAACCGCGCTCAAGCAGGCCCGCGAGGGGGATGTGAAGGTCGCCTTCTCCCATCCCTGTTTCGAGGTCTGGCGTCTGCTGCACCACAAGCCGGTCACCGGCACGTTCGGCGGGGTGTGCGGGCAGGTCGCGGCGAGACTGCCTTTCGCCAGGGATCCGAAGGACGGGGCCAACCCCAAGCTGGTGCTGCCGCACCAGGTCACCGGACGCTATGCCGACGCCAGGAAGCGCGTCCTGCAGATGAACGCGCAGCATGGCGACCACGTGGCCCTAGTCAAACGGGACCCGTACACCGATGTCCACGAGTTCGTGGAACGCGGGCTCGGCATCACCGAGTACTGACACCACTGCAGGTCATAGGGGGCGGTTCGTGGCCAAGCTCACTCTCGCGCAGTTGCAGCGGCATCTCTTCGCAGCCGCGGACATCGTCCGGGGGGCGATGGACGCCTCGGAGTACAAGGACTACATCGTCGCCCTGCTGTTCCTGAAAGGGGCCAACGACGAGTTCGAGGCGGCGCGTGAGGCGATCAAGGAGCACGAGGCCCGGGAGCTGGGCCCGACCGGCGAGAAGCTCACCGACTTCCTCGAACAGGAATCCGCGTACCGCGAAAGAGGCGTGCTCTTCGTACCGGAGCAGGCCCGCTGGCCGGAGCTGGCCTCGGCCACGCACGACATCGCCGAGAGTCGGCTGCATCCGGCACTCCGGGCGCTGGAAGGCCGGCATCCCCAGCTCCAGGGGCTTTTCAGCCACCTCAACTTTCTCCGAATCGGCGGCGGATACGGCCTGTCCTTGACCGAACGTGCCGACCAGCGGCTGAAGGCGCTCATCGCGCACTTCGGCCGGGTCCGGCTGACCACCCAGGACTTCGAGTTCCCCGACCTGATCGGCGCCGCCTACGAGTACCTGGTCAAGGGGTTCGCGGACTCGCAGGGCCGCGCGGGCGGTGAGTTCTACACCCCGCGCGCGGTGGTCCGCATGATGGTGGACCTGCTCGGCCCCCAGCCGGGCATGCGGATCTACGACCCGTGCGTCGGCTCGGGCGGCATGCTCATCGCCGCCAAGGAGTACGTGGAGGAGCACGGCGGCGACACCTCGGAGCTGTTCCTCGCGGGCCAGGACGCCAACAGCGGCTCCCTGGCGACGGCGACGGTGAACCTGGTCCTGCACGGGGCACGCCGCTTCGACCTGCGCGCCGGGGACACGCTCAGCGCACCGGCGCATGTGCCGGCATCGGACGCGGACCGGTTCGACGGAGTGCTCAGCAACCCGCCGTTCGCCATGGACTACGCGTTGGCCGATCTCGCGTACCCCGAGGAGCGCGCGGCCTACGGGGTGGCGGGCGAGCGCGGCAAGGCCGACCTGATGTTCCTCCAGCACATGCTGTGGGAGACCAAGCGGGAGGGCCGGGGCGGCACGGTCGTCACGGTCATGCCGCACGGTGTGCTGTTCCGCGGGGGCCGGGAACAGGCGATCCGTACCAGGCTGCTGGACGACGACACCATCGAGGCGGTCATCGGCCTCGCGCCGAACCTCTTCTACGGCACCGGGATCCCCGCCTGCGTCCTGGTGCTGCGCCCGCCTGGCAAGAAGGATCCGGCGCGGGCGGGCAAGGTCCTCTTCATCAACGCCGACCGCGAATTCCACGCGGAGCGCGCCCAGAACGTGCTGCGGCCCGAGCACGCCGAGAAGATCACGTCCGTCTTCCATGCGTTCGCGGAGATATCCGGCTTCTCGCGCGTGGTCGGCCGTGACGAACTGCGGCGCAACGACGACAACCTCAACGTCCGCCGCTATGTGGACAACACACCGCCGTCGGAGCCGCAGGACGTGCGGGCGCATCTGGTGGGCGGTGTGCCGCGCGCCGAGATCGAGGCGAGGAAGGAACTGCTCGACGCGTACGGCGTGGCGCCGACCGATCTCTTCGAAGAGCGTCTGCCCGCGGATCCGCGGTACCTGGACTTCCCGCCACAGGCGCGGCGGCCGGACGCGGCCCGGTTCGCGGATCTGGCCCGCCCCCGCGAGGAGCAGCTGGGGGCGGCCTTCACCGAGTGGTGGGACACGGAGGCACAGCACCTGGAGGCGGTCGCCACGGCCGCCGAGGAGCCGACAGGCGTGCCGCCGTCACAGGCGAGGACCGCGCTGTGGGCGGCTCGGGAGTGGTTGGTCGAGTCCTTCGCGCAACGCCTTGGCGGGGTCGGGCTCCTCGACCGGCCCGTGCTCGCGGGCGCGGTGGCCGAGTGGTGGCACGAGGCCAGATACGACCTGCTGGCGCTGTCCGAGAGAGGGTTCGCGGGCGTGCTCGACGGCTGGGTCGCGGACATCGAGACGCGGCTCGCGCCGGTGCTCGACCCGGGCACCGGCAAGGAGCGCCGGCCGACCGCCGTGGAGCGACGCGAGGCGTACCGGAACAGACTGGTCGCCGCCCTCGTCCCGGACTTCCTGGAGGAACTGGCGGTGGCGGACGCGCGGAAGGCCGCGGCGGACGCGCGCTGGCAGGACCTCAGGGCCCGGCTGGCCGATGACGACGAGGACCTCGGCACGCGGGGAGACGAGCAGGGGAGCGGCGATTCTCCCGCCGACGAGGTGGCCGCCGCGCACGCGGAGCGGCTGACGGAACTGGCTCGGGTGAGGCGCGAGCGTACGGTGGCCGGCGCTGCGGTCAAGCGCCTTGAGGCGAGCGCGCCGGCTCGCCTCGTACAGGCCCGTACCGCACTGGCCGCAGGTCACGAAGAGCGCCGGGCGGTTCTGGACATCCTCCGGCAGGCTCTGCGGAGCAAGCTCGACGACCTAGTACGGAACCGGCGCCAGGAACTCATGCGCGCCTACGAGAACTGGTGGCAGAAGTACGGGCTCTCCTTCCGGGAGATCGAGCAGCAGCTGAAGGGGACGGCGGAAGGCGGCGCGGTCCCCAGCTATCCCTGGTCCCGGCGAAGTGCGTGGGAGGTGATGGCGGACAGCACGGGCGCGGAGCCCGACCGGGACACGGTCGTCGACGTCGTCCGCTCGCTGATCGACGCCGAGAAGGAGGTCGAGGGCGAGCTCGCCAAGCTGGACCTCGACGAGCTGCTCGCACTGCTCACGGCGATCGAGCCCGGGGGAGCGGACCGGGCCCGGCGGTGTCCGCTGCGTGAGGTGGTCGCATCGGTACGGCCCGGAGCCGCCGTCGGCCGGGAGGGCCGCTCCGGCGTGCCGGTTCTCCGGCCCGCCGATCTGGCCGGAGGCGCACTCGGGACGCCCGGGAGCGGGTCTGCCGCGGCCGAACCCGCACGGCTCCAGGGACGTCAGGAAGCGGCCCTGCTCCCCGGGGACGTCCTGTTCGCCGCGGCGGACGCGACGGGGCGGACGTTCCGCGCCGCCGTATGGCGGGGAGAGCGAGGGCAGGCGACGTACAGCCAGAGCGTCCTCCGCATCAGGCCCGACGCCGGTCGGCTGGCCGCCGACTACCTTGCCGCGTGGCTGATGCTGCCTGAGGCCCAGGAACGCATTCACACGGTGGCGCGGTCCACCGGCGGCCTGAGTCTCGTGAGTCCGGCCCGCCTGCTGGACGTGGAAGTGGACGTGCCCGGCAGGGAGGCGCAGAAGGCCTTCACCGAACGTCTCACCTCGCTGGCCCGGGAACGGCAGGTACGGCACGCTCAGCTGGCGAAGCTCCGCCTGGTGAAGGGCATTCTGCTGGGCAACCTCACCGGATCGGCCCGGGCCTGAGGGCTGCGGCCCGCCTCCTGGAAGGCGTGCGGCCACAGCGGCGACCTTTCTCTTCATGAGACGGTCCCCACCCCGTCACCAATCCGCCCTACGGTGGCCGCCATGCGCCTGCGAACCGTACTCGCCACCGTCACCGCCGGCCTGGCGGCGGCCACCTGCCCGACCGCCGTCGGACCGGCCAACGCGCAGGAAAGTCACGCCTGTTCACCCTCCGTCTCCATCGCCGGCTTCTCCGACGCCCTCGACAAGACGACGTACGAGGGCACCTTCGTCGGCAACTTCTCCGCGCTCGCCGTGGACCGGAACGGCGACCTCGCCGCCCTCTCCGACCGCTCCTCGCTGTTCGCCCTGAACGGCAGGACCCTCCAGCCGGAGGGCGTCGTCCAGCTCGCCGACGAGAGCGGTGCCGCGCTCGACGCCGAGGGGCTGGTCGTCGACCTCCCCCACTCTCGGCTTCGCTCGAGCGGGGGGACCCCCATCGGTACGTACCTCGTCTCCTCCGAGACCGAGCCGTCCATACGCCGCCACTCCCGCGACGGCCGGATCCTCGACCGGCTCCCCGTCCCGGACGCGCTCCGGGTCGCCCCGGCCGGGCGGGCCGTCGGCAACGGCACCTTCGAGGGGCTGACGATGCTGCCCGGCGGCCGTACGCTCATCGCCTCCATGGAGTACGCGCTCTCCGGTGACAGTGCGGGCATCGTCCGCCTCCAGACCTGGAAGCGTCACCACGGCAGCTTTGCGCTCGGCGCCCAGTACGCCTACCGCGCCGACAGCGGCCTCGGCGTCCCCGAGGTCACCGCGACCCCTGACGGCCGTCTGCTCGTCCTGGAGCGCGGCTTCACCGTCGGCGTGGGCAACACCGTCCGCCTGTACCTCGCCGACCCGCGCCACGCCACGGACACCAGCGGGATCGACAACCTGACGGGACAGGACGGCGTACGACTGATCAAGAAGACGTTGCTGGCTGACATCGCCGACTGTCCCGACCTCGGCGCCACCGCCAAGCAGCCCCAGCCGAACCCGCTCCTCGACAACATCGAGTCCATGACGATCACCGGCCGCACCAAGGGCCGCCTGAACGTCCTCCTGGCCAGCGACGACAATCAGAACGCGGTCCAGACGACACGGTTCTACTCGCTGCGCGTTCGTATGTGAACTGTTGCGGAGGGATGAAATCCGCTTCCGTCGACGTTGGTGCCTTCCGGAAGATCAGATCTGCAGGAGGGCACCGGCGTGGCACCGCAACGGGGATGGGCACGGAGACTGTGGGGTTACGCCTGGCGATATCCCAAGGACGTCGTCCTGGCCCTGGGCTCCTCGCTCGCCGGCATGGCCGTCATGGCCCTGGTCCCCCTGATCACCAAGGTGATCATCGACGATGTGATCGGCGACCGGACCCGGGGCATGGCCCCCTGGGCCGGCGCCCTCGTCGGCGCCGCACTGCTCGTCTACGTCCTCACCTACATCCGTCGCTTCTACGGCGGCCGCCTCGCCCTCGACGTCCAGCACGACCTGCGGACGGACATGTTCGGGACGATCACCCGGCTCGACGGCCGCCGTCAGGACGAGCTGTCCACCGGCCAGGTCGTCGGCCGGGCCACCAGCGACCTTCAGCTGATCCAGGGCCTGCTCTTCATGCTCCCGATGACCATCGGGAACGTCCTGCTCTTCCTGATCTCCCTCGTGATCATGGCGTGGCTGTCGCTCCCGCTCACGCTGGTCGCCCTGGCCGTGGCCCCCGCTCTCTGGTTCATCGCGAAGCGCTCCCGCTCCAAGCTCCACCCCGCCACCTGGTACGCGCAGGCCCAGGCCGCCGCCGTCGCGGGCGTGGTCGACGGTGCCGTCAGCGGCGTCCGCGTGGTGAAGGGATTCGGGCAGGAGGACCAGGAGACCGGCAAGCTGCGCGAGGTCGGCCGGAAGCTGTACGCCGGGCGGCTGCGCACCATCCGTCTGAACAGCAAGTACACCCCGGCCCTGCAGGCCGTCCCGGCGCTCGGCCAGGTCGCGATGCTCGCGCTCGGCGGCTGGCTGGCCGTGCGTGGCCACATCACGCTCGGCACGTTCGTCGCCTTCTCCACCTATCTCGCCCAGCTCGTCGGCCCGGTCCGCATGCTGGCCCTGGTTCTCACCGTCGCCCAGCAGGCCCGCGCCGGCACCGAACGCGTCCTGGAGCTGATCGACACCGAGCCCTCGCTGGCCGACGGCACCAAGGAACTCCCCGCCGACGCCCCCGCGACCGTCGAGTTCGACGACGTCTCCTTCGCCTACGACGACTCCAAGCCGGTCCTCGAGGGGCTCAGCTTCGAGATCCGCCCCGGCGAGACCCTCGCCGTCGTCGGCTCCTCCGGCTCCGGAAAGTCGACCGTCTCCCTCCTCCTCTCGCGCTTCTACGACGTCACCCGCGGCGCCGTCCTCGTCGGCGGCCACGACGTCCGTGAGCTGACCCTCGACTCGCTCCGGTCCGCGATCGGGCTGGTCCCCGAGGACTCGTTCCTGTTCTCCGACACCGTCTGCAACAACATCGCGTACGGCCGCCCGGACGCCACCCAGGAGGAGATCGAGAACGCCGCCCGCGCCGCCCAGGCGGACCGTTTCATCGCCGAGCTCCCCGACGGCTACGACACCAAGGTCGGCGAGCACGGCCTGACCCTCTCCGGCGGCCAGCGCCAGCGCATCGCGCTCGCCCGCGCGATCCTCACCGACCCGCGCCTGCTCGTCCTCGACGACGCCACCTCCGCCGTGGACGCCCGCGTCGAGCACGAGATCCACGAGGCGCTGGGGCACGTCATGCGGGGCCGGACCACGCTCCTCATCGCGCACCGGCGCTCCACCCTCAACCTCGCCGACCGCATCGCCGTCCTCGACGCCGGCCGCCTCGCCGACCTCGGCACCCACGAGGAGCTCCAGCGGCGCTCGGCCCTCTACCGCCGCCTGCTCACCGACCCCGACGGACTCGGCGGCGTCTCCCCGGGCCACGCCCAGCCCGCCGTCCCGCCGGAGGACACCTCCGTACGGGACGAACTGGACGCCGAGTTCGACGCCGAGCGCGGGGTCACCCCCCGCCTGTGGACCGGCGACCGCGAGCCGAAGGACACCGCGCTCGCCGGGACCCCCGCCACCCCCGAACTCCTCGCCCAGGTCGACGCCCTGCCCCCGGCCACCGACACCCCCGAGGTCGACGAGGCGCGCGCGGTCCGGCCGGAGGAGTCGTACGGGCTGAAGCGGCTGCTGCGAGGCTTCGGACTGCCCCTGCTGATCAGCCTCGGCCTCGTCGCCGTCGACGCCGGCATGGGACTGCTGCTGCCCGTGCTGATCCGGCACGGCATCGACAGCGGCGTGACCCAGATGGCCCTCGGTGCCGTGTGGGCGGCCTCGCTGCTGGCGCTGCTCGCGGTGCTCGCGCAGTGGTGCGCGCAGATCGGCGAGACACGGATGACCGGCCGGACCGGCGAACGCGTGCTGTACTCGCTCCGGCTGAAGATCTTCGCCCAGCTCCAGCGGCTCGGACTCGACTACTACGAGCGGGAGCTGACCGGCCGGATCATGACCCGGATGACGACCGACGTCGACGCCCTGTCGACGTTCCTGCAGACGGGCCTGGTCACGGCGTTCGTCTCGGTCGTCACCTTCTTCGGCATCATGGTCGCCCTGCTGGTGATCGACGTGCAGCTCGCGCTGGTCGTGTTCGCCACGCTGCCCCCGCTGATCATCGCCACCTACTTCTTCCGCCGCGCGAGCGTGAAGGCGTACGAACTCGCCCGTGAGCGCGTGTCGTCGGTCAACGCCGACCTTCAGGAGACGGTGTCCGGGCTGCGGATCGTGCAGGCCTTCCGGCGTGAGCGGGACGGCGGGCGGCGGTTCGCGGAGCGCAGCGACAGCTACCGGCAGGCCCGTATCCACGGCCAGTGGCTGATCTCCGTGTACTTCCCGTTCGTGCAGTTCCTGTCGTCGGTCGCCGCGGCGGCGGTGCTGATCGCGGGTGCCGGGCGGGTCGAGGCGGCCACGCTGACCGCGGGCGCGCTGGTCGCGTACCTGCTGTACATCGACCTGTTCTTCGCCCCCGTCCAGCAGCTCTCCCAGGTCTTCGACGGCTACCAGCAGGCGTCCGTCTCGCTCGGCCGCATCCAGGAGCTGCTGCAGGAGCCGACGTCCACGAAGCCGGCCGGTGAGCCCCGCGACGTCCGCTCCCTGCGCGGCGACATCGCCTTCGAGGACGTGCACTTCGCCTACGGGTCCGCCGACGAGCACGAAGCGGCCCTCAGCGGCATCGACCTCACCGTCCCCGCCGGGCAGACCGTCGCGTTCGTCGGCGAGACCGGCGCGGGCAAGTCGACCCTCGTCAAGCTGGTGGCGCGGTTCTACGACCCCACCAGCGGCCGGGTCACCGTCGACGGCCAGGACCTGCGTGCCCTCGACCTCACCTCGTACCGGCACCGTCTCGGCGTCGTCCCGCAGGAGGCGTACCTCTTCCCGGGCACCGTCCGCGACGCCATCGCCTACGGCCGCCCGGACGCCACCGACGCCGAGGTCGAGGCGGCCGCCCGCGCGGTCGGCGCACACGAGATGATCGCTCAGCTCACGGGCGGCTACCTGCACGAGGTCGCCGAGCGAGGCCGCAACCTCTCCGCCGGGCAGCGGCAGTTGATCGCGCTGGCCCGCGCCGAGCTGGTCGACCCGGACGTGCTGCTCCTCGACGAGGCGACGGCCGCACTCGACCTGGCGACGGAGGCACAGGTCAACCAGGCGACGGACCGGCTGGCAGGACGCCGTACGACCCTCGTGGTCGCGCACCGGCTGACCACCGCCGCCCGCGCGGACCGGGTCGTCGTCATGGACCACGGCCGCGTCGTGGAGGACGGCACGCACGAGGAACTGCTGGCGCGCGGTGGACGGTACGCCGAACTGTGGCGGACGTTCGTCGGTGCACCGGAGCCGGAGGAGCCGGTCGGCGCGTCCCATTGACGGTCGTGCAACCATCCGACATACGTCGCGCGTCCGTACACCCGTACGCCATGTGTCGCGGTACGGGAGGGGCGGGCGAAGTGGACAGGGGAGCGACAGGGATACGGCGGGGACTCGCGCTCGGCATGGCCGTACTGACCGCGTCCGGACTGCTCGCACTCGCGGCACCGGCCGAGGCACAGGCGGCCGCCTCCTGCACCGGCCGCAAGGTCAGGACGCTCCCGTTCTCCACCGGCACCGTGCACGTCTACAAACAGGGCCGCTACGTCTGCGCCGTCACGCTGGCCAAGAACCCCGGCCGCGAGCGGACGATGTCGGTCAGCGTGCAGGCGCGCGGCCACCGCCCGGTGGTCCGCAAGGACAAGCGCACCCGCCGCATCAGCACGCCGCTCGTGTACGTGGGGAACCGGTGCGTGTGGGTCAAGGGCTCGGTGAGTGGGGGCTCGGTGAGTTCGGGCTGGATCCTCTGCTGAATCCCTGGTCAGGCGTGGGTGCCTGAAACCCCCCTGGTGTGAACGGAGTTGCTCCGATAGCTTCCGGCGCACATCTGTTCTCACAGGGAGGGTGCATGCGCAAGGCGCTCAGATGGCTGCTCGCGCTCACCGTGCTCATAGGCACGTTGAGCACGGCGGGGGCGGCCACCGCCGCTCAGCCGGAGGCCGACGGCTCCACCGACATCAAGGAGAGGCTGCTCTCCATACCGGGGATGCGGCTGGTCGAGGAGAAGCCGTACACCGGCTACCGCTTCTTCGTCCTCAACTACACCCAGCCGATCGACCACCGCAGGCCCTCCAAGGGCACGTTCGAGCAGCGGATCACCGTGCTGCACAAGGACGTCTCCCGCCCGACGGTCTTCTACACCGGCGGCTACAACGTCTCCACGAACCCCAGCCGCCGCGAGCCGACGCAGATCGTGGACGGCAACCAGGTCTCCATGGAGTACCGCTTCTTCACCCCGTCCCGGCCCAGCCCGGCCGACTGGACGAAGCTGGACATCTGGCAGGCCGCCAGCGACCAGCACCGCATCTTCAAGGCGCTCAAGCCCATCTACGACAAGAAGTGGATTTCCACGGGCGGTTCGAAGGGCGGCATGACCGCCACGTACTACGAGCGCTTCTACCCGCGCGACATGGACGGCGTCGTCGCCTACGTCGCCCCCAACGACGTCGTGAACAAGGAGGACTCGGCGTACGACGAGTTCTTCGGACACGTCGGCACCGAGGAGTGCCGCGACCGTCTGAACGGCGTCCAGCGCGAGGCGCTCGTGCGCCGGGAGCCGATGGAGAAGAAGTACGCGGCGTACGCGGCCGAGAACGGCTACACCTTCAACACCGTCGGCAGCCTCGACAAGGCCTACGAGGCCACGGTGCTCGACTACGTGTGGGGCTTCTGGCAGTACAGCCTGCTGTCCGACTGCGACACGATCCCCGCGGACGCCAAGAACGCCACCGACGAGGAGATCTGGAACTCGATCGACACGATCGCCGGGTTCTCCTTCTACACGGACCAGGGCCTGGAGCCGTACACGCCGTACTACTACCAGGCGGGTACCCAGCTGGGCGCGCCGACGATCGGGTTCCCGCACATCGAGAAGAAGTACATCCGCTACGGCTACCTGCCGCCGCGCTACTTCGTGCCGCGGGACATCGAGATGCGGTTCCAGCCGGGTGTGATGCGGGACGTGGACAGCTGGGTCCGCCACAACGCGCACCAGATGCTCTTCGTCTACGGCGAGAACGACCCGTGGGGTGCCGAGCCGTTCCGCCTCGGCAAGGGCGCGCGTGACTCGTACGTGTTCACCGCCCCCGGCGCCAACCACGGCGCCAACGTGGCCGGCCTCGTCGCGGACGAGAAGGCGCTCGCCACGGCAAAGATCCTGAAGTGGGCGGGCGTCGCGTCCGCCACCGTCCAGTCGGACCCGGCGGCGGCCAAGCCGCTGGCCAAGTACGACGCGAAGCTGGACAAGCGCGGCGCGGAGCGGACGCTGCGTCCGTAACGTCGGTGCTGCGCCCGCCTCCTGGCTCACCAGGGGCGGGCGCAGCCCACCGGGTTCTCGCCGCCCAGTTCGACGTAAAGGGCCGTCGACGCCGGGCAGTCGCCGCGTGTGGTGACGGCCTCGGTCACCTCGTACTCCGGCTGCTGCTTGCCCCTGCCGTTGCACGCGGTCTCCCGGACCTGGCCGTCGCCGGAGTCGTAGACGCAGTCGCCGACGATGGTGCGGGGGCCGCCCCCGCCGCCGGGGTCGCCGGGGTGCGGCGGCTGGAGTTTGCGCATGCAGGCGTAGCCCTGCGGGATCGCGCCGTCACCGTCCTCGTCGTGCGAGGGGCGCTGTTCGCTGATGTGCAGCACGAAGTCGGTGGTCGCCGGGCAGGCGGGACCCTCGCTCACCCTGCCGTCGTGCCGCGCCACGACCCGCGCCGCCGCCCGTTCACTGGTGCAGGAGACCTCGGTGAAGCTGCTCGTACCGAAGGAACTGCACTCGTCGACCGTGAGGAACACCGCCCCGAACCCGGAGGGCCGCATCGCCGAGGCCGACGTCGAACCCTCACCGCCCGGCGGATCGTCCTCGGACCCCCCGTTCGCGGACGCCTGACAGCCCATCAGTGCGACCGCCAGCAGGACCGGCAGAGCCACCCCCACCGCACTTCTCCCACGCATGGTCATTCCCCCCACCCCCGTCCAGCGTGACCCGCCGCGGCGGGCCCACGCCAGACAAGCAGAGCGCTTTGCGTACGTTGGGGGTGGTGCGTCGGGTGTGCGGCGTACGGCGTCCTACGTCCAATTGACGGCTAGTACGTCAGCCCGTGTCCGATGGGATACAGCACCCGCGTCGGATCGTCGGCCCGCTGCACCGGCACCGGCAGCTTCCCGCGCGGCTCCACCCGCCCGGCGATCACCCGGGCGGCCGCTCGCAGCTCGACGTCCGTCCACGAGTACGAGGCCAGGTAGGCGCGCACACCGGGGAGTTGGGCCACGTCGTACGGATTGCGGACCGCCACCGCGACCACCGGCTTCCCGGTCGCCAGCAGCCGCTCGACCAGCGTCTTCTGCGCGCTGCTCGCCGTGACGTTGTACGTCCCGACCACCACGGCGTCCGCGTCCCCGGCCGCCGTCACGGCCCGGTCGATGGCCGTCGCCGACGGATTGATGCCGGTCGACAGGGCGGTCGCCGCAAAGCCCAGCTCGGTCAGGGCGCTCGCGAGCACACCGGTGGGCGGGCCCGTGGTGCCCGACGGCGAGGCCGGGTCGGCGCCGACGACGAGCAGCCGGGGATGCTCGCGCCGGGACAGCGGCAGCAGCCGCCCCCCGTTGACGAGCAGGGTCGTCGTGCGCTCGGCGATCCGGTCGGCCGCCGCCAGGTGCGCCTTCGTCCCCACCGTGCGGTCGACGCCGCGCGCGCCGACGTACGGATCGTCGAACAGCCCCAGCTTCGCCTTCAACCGCAGCACCCGCAGGATCGACTCGTCGAGCCGCTCCTCGGTCAGTTCGCCGTCCTGCACCGCCCCCAGGACCGCGTTCCAGGCGACGTCCAGCTTGGGCGCGTTGAGCAGCAGGTCCACGCCCGCCTTCAGCGCCAGCACCGGCACCCGGTCGTCGCCGTACTTCGTCCGCACGCCCGCCATGTCGAGGGCGTCGGTGACCACGACCCCGTCGTAGCCGAGCTGCTCGCGCAGGATGCCGGTGAGGATGGGGCGGGAGAGGGTGGCCGGGTCACCGGAGTCGTCCAGCGCGGGGACCAGGATGTGCGCGGTCATGATGGAGTCGATGCCGGCCTCGATCGCGGCGCGGAAGGGGGGTGCGTCCAGCGCCTCCCATTGTTCCCGGGTGTGCTTGATGGTGGGGAAGCCGTAGTGGCTGTCGACCTCGGTGTCGCCGTGCCCGGGGAAGTGCTTGGCGGTCGCCGCGACCTTCGAGCGCTGGTATCCGGCGACCTCGGCGGCGACAAGGCCGGCCACCGCGGCCGGGTCCGCACCGAAGGAGCGCACACCGATGACCGGGTTGGCAGGATTGACGTTCACGTCGGCGACCGGCGTGTAGTCCTGCTGGATGCCCATCGCGCGCAGTTCCGCGCCCGCGATCCGGCCGAGCGTACGGGCGTCGGAGCGCGAGCCGCCGGCGCCCATCGCCATCGCGCCGGGGAACAGAGTGGCCGGCTTGCCCACGCGGGCGACGATGCCGTGCTCCTGGTCGGTGGAGACGAGGGCGGGCAGCCCGCGCGGCAGTGCGAGGGACGCCCGCTGGATGCCGTTGGAGAGGTCGGCGATCTGGTGCGGGTCGCGGGTGTTGTGCGCCCAGACGAAGTAGATGACGCCGCCCAGCCGGTACTTGGCGATCAGCTCGGCGGCCGTCCGCACGCCGAACTCCCTGAGGTTGGCGTCGATGTCGGCCTGGTCGGGGGTGGTCGCCGAGTGGCCGTAGATCCGGGAGACGAAGAGCTGGCCGACCTTCTCCTCCAATGTCATACGGGAGATGAGGCGGCGCAGGTGGCGGTCGTCGTGGGTGTGGGCGTGGGCGCTGGGGCCGACCGTGAGGGCCGCGGTCACGCCCGCCGTGGCGGCGAGGACGGTGCGTCTGGAGGGGATCGCGGTGTTTCCCGTGCTTCCCGTGCTGGTGTGGTGCACGTGCGCTCCTTCCGGAGGAGGTCCGCTGAAGGAAACTTCCAAAGTGTCACCAATATCCGGGAAGTTTCTGCCGGTCAAGGGGACGCACAGGGAAGGGGCGAGGGGCCGCCATCGGCGCATGGGAGGGGGGCGCGCCGATGGCGGCGGGGCGCCGGCCGCGGTGCGGCGGAGAGGGTGGTCAGCGTTCGCAGCCAGCAGCGAGGCCGACACCGCACCGAGGAGACTCATCCGGCAGCCTGGCCCTTGGACGACGGCGGGGCGGGGTGGGTTCCCATTCCGCACGGTTTCAGGGGAAGTCGGGCACTCCGCCGCAGAGGCCCTCCGGAGCAGCGGTCGGTCACGCCGAGTCGTTGAGGAGGCGTCCGAGGTGGTCCCGGCCTTTGTCCAGCAGGCCGGGAAGCGGCTCGGCCGCCTCGTACCAGCGCTTCTCGTACTCCCAGCACAGCCAGCCGTCCCAGCCGTGCCGGGAGAGGATCTCGACGCACTCGGCGAGCGGGAGGACGCCCGCGCCGAGGGGGAGCGGGGTGGTGTCGGTGGCGGAGGCGATGTCCTTGACCTGGACGTAGCCGAGGTAGGGGGACAGGGCCGCGTAGCTCTCCGAGGGCTGCTCGCCGCCCAGCCAGGTGTGCATCACGTCCCACAGAGCGCCGACCTGGCGGTGGCCGACCTGGCCGAGGACGCGGATCGCGTCGGCGGCGGTGCGGTGCGAGTCGTGGGTCTCGAGGAGGATGCGGACGCCTGCGTCGGCGGCGTACTCGGCGGCCGTGCCCAGACGGCGGGCGGCGGTCGCGTCCGCTTCGGCGGGCTCCTGGTCCGGGCCGCCTCCGGGGAAGACCCGGATGTACGGGGCACCCAGGTCGCGGGCCAGGTCGAGGAGGTCGCGGATCTCGGCGAGCACGGGCTCGTCGTCGCCCGGCGCGGCCACGCGCGCGTACCCGGCGAGGCCGAGGATCTCGACGCCGGCCGCCTTGAACTCGGCGACCGTGTCGGCCCGTGCGGTGAGGTCGAGGCCGGGGTGGACCGGTTCCTCCGGGTGTGCGCGCAGCTCGACGCCGTGGTAGCCGTGCGCGGCCGCGAGCCGGGCCACTTCCGGTACGGGGAGGCCGGGGACACCGAGGGTGGAGAACGCCAGTTTCATGTACCCAGCTTCATACACACCGGCCCTTCCCGTCACCGGGAACCTCCGAGGATGCCCTGGCCATCAGGTCGGGGAGGAATCGGACTCCTGCGGAGCAGGGCAGGGAATGCGAATCGCCGTCAGGGCGATTCGCCGTCTGCCTCGGTGGCGGCGCGCTCGCCCTCCAGGCGGTAGACGATCTCGGAGTTGAGGGACCTGCGGGCGGACTTGGCGTGGCCCGATCGAAGAAGGCCCACACCGAGAACGAGAAATGTGGCCCGGCCCGGCTGGACAAGATGCTGACCGAGGCCCGCGCGATGACGCCGTGGCTGGCCGAGGGCTCGTCGGTGCCGCAACAGCAGATCATCCGGGACTTCGGCAAGTCCCGCGCGAAAGCGCTGAAGGACATCAAGGAACGCCTGCCTCAGAGGCAGCGGGCCGGGATGCCGAAGCATAAGAAGAAGCGCGAGGCGCTGCCCACGCTGAACTACACCAAGCGCGGGTTCCGGCTGAAGGATGGGCGTCTGCACCTGGCGGGGAACATCGTGCTGCCAGTGGTCTGGTCGCGGGACCTGCCCGCCGAGCCCTCCTCGGTGCGCGTGTACCGCGACAGCGTCGGGCACTGGTACGCCTCGTTCGTCGTTCCCGCCGAAGTCCAGCCGCTCCCGGAGACCGGCCGCCTGCTCGGCGTGGACTGGGGTGTGAAGGAGACCGCGACCACTACCAGCGATGCCCACGACCTCCCGCACGCCGAACACGGCAAGCGGGCGATGGAGAAGCTGACTCGGTACGACCGCATGATGGCCCGCCGCAAGCCCGCCAAGGGGCAGGCAGCCTCCAGGGGCTATCGCGAGGCGAAGAAGCTGCGGGCGAAGGCGTACCAGAAGGTTGCCCGGCAGCGGCAGGACACCGGCCGCAAGTGGGCGAAGAAGGTCGTGACCGACCACGACGCCATCGCGGTCGAGGACTTCCGGCCGAAGTTCCTTGCCAAGACCACCATGGCCCGCAAGGCCGCCGATGCTGCCATCGGCGCCACCAAGCAGGCCCTGATCGAGATGGGCCGCAAGCACGGGCGGGATGTCCGCCTGGTGCACCCTGCGCATACCACCATGGACTGCGCATCGTGCGGAGCGAGAACCAAGCACGCACTTCCGCTGTCCGAACGTACCTACACCTGCACCGCGTGCGGAGCCACATCCCCCAGGGACAAGAACTCCGCCCGCGTGATGCTCGTCCGGGCTGGTCTGGCCCCGGCTGGTGTCGAGGGCGTGAGACCTCCTGGAGTGCTGCTCCAGGAGGCGGCCTGAGCCAGGAATTTCCTCCTTCAGGGAGGGGAGCAGTCAATCCGGTGTCGCGCGCAGATCCAGCCGCCAGTCCTGGCCGACCAGGTCCCTGCCGAAGGAACGGTGCGGTTTCTCGGCGACCAGGGCGAAGCCGTGGCGCTGGTAGATGCCCCGGGCGGCGGTCAGGACGTCGTTCGTCCACAGCACCAGGTCGCGGTAGCCGACACCGCGCGCGAAGTCCACGACCGCCGTGACGAGCCGGTCCCCGATGCCGAGACCGCGCGCGTCCGGCTCGACGAGCAGAAGCCGCAGCCGGGCCGTGCCGGGCGCCTCGTCCCGTACGCACATCACACACCCCACCGGCCGCCCGGCCAGCTCGGCGATCCACGCTCGCTCCAGGTGCGGATCGTGGTCCTCAGCGAAGTCGGCGACGATCCTCGCCACCAGCCCCTCGTAGTCGGTGTTCCAGCCGAACTCGGCGGCATACAGTGCGCCGTTGCGCTGCACGATCCAGCCGAGGTCGCCGGGGCCGGGATCACGCAGCACGACGTCCTCGGGGGCCTCGGGGCGCGCTGTCCGGCCGCCGCCCAGGATCGTACGGACCGTCCGCATCGCCTCCACGAGCCGCGGCCGGTCGTCCGGCGGCACCGTGGCCAGCAGCGCCCCGACCGTCTCCCGCGCCCGCTCGTCGAGCAGACCGGCCGCCTCCCGGCCGGGCGCGGTGAGGGTGATACGGCGGCGGCGCGGATCCCTCTCCGACGGTCCGCGCTCGATCAGCCCGTCCTTCTCGAACCTGTTCAGGATGCGGCTCAGGTACCCCGCGTCCAGATGGAGTTCGGCACGCAGATCGGCGGCGTCCGTGCGCGCCGAGTGCGCGAGCTCGTACAGGACGCGGGCCTCGGTGAGGGTGTACGGGGCGTAGAGGTGGCGGCCGTAGTCGAGGGCGCCGATGACGTTGGTGTAGAAGCGGTTGAAGGCGCGGATGTCCTGGACGATCATGATCGTCGACCCTCCGGATCGTTGACTCAGTCAGAGATACCGTTGGGTCGAGCGTAGGACTCCCGCGCCCCCGCGGCTACCCCTCGGCGGCCGGCCGGTAGACGCACACGTTCACGCCCGTCTTCCCGGTGACCGTGGAGACCAGCTCGAACGGCCACTTCCCGCCGTCCTCCGGGAAGATCGACTTGCCGCCGCCGAGCAGCACCGGCATCACGATCAGCTGGAGCTCGTCCACCAGACCCTCGCTCAGCAGCGTCCGGACCAGCGTGGGGCTGCCCATCATCGCCAGGTCGCCGCCCTCGGCCGCGCGCAGCTCCCGGATCCGGGCCACGGCCTCGCAGCCGGGGATGAGGGTGGAGTTGTTCCAGGTCAGGTCGGCGTCGGTGAGGGTGCTCGAAACGACGTACTTCTTGAGGGAGTTCATCTGGTCGGCGAACGGGTCGTCGCCCGCCCGCTCGGGCCACGCCGCGGCCATCGTCTGCCACGTACGCCGCCCGAACAGCAGCGCCTCGGCCCTGCTCAGCCCCCCGTCGAAGACCGGGCCGAGCACCTCCGGGTCGAAGTACGGGTGCGACCAGCCGCCGTGCGCGAACCCGCCGTCGGTGTCCTCCTCGGGCCCGCCGGGCGCCTGCACGACTCCGTCGATGCTGATGAACTCGGTGACCACGATGCGCATAGGGCTCACTCACTCCTGCGTCGGTTCCTGAGCTGACGCCGATGAAGACCGACGCCCCGCCGGAAACTCATCGCCGCCCCGCGAAAAGATCGCGCGACACCGCGTCCACCGCGATGCCGGGCACCAGCCTCGCTGCGGAATCCCTCATTCAGTAGTGATCAAGAAACAGCTCGAGCTTCGGCGTCCGGCAACACCGGCGGCCGTCCCTGCGTCCACACGGCCCGCACCGAGATCCGGCTGAAGCGCCAGCCGTCCGAGGTGCGGCGCAGGTCGCCCCCGTAGATCCCGCCGACCGTGAACACCGAGTCGTCCTCGTGCACATGGAACATCAGCGCGTTCCAGGAGACGCTGCCCCGGCCCGCCCCGGCGTCCATGTCGGCGAGGATCCCCGAGGCGACGTGCTGCGTCCGCGCGTACCGCCCGAGCGCCTCCTTCGCGGCCCGCTCGGCCTCCGCCCCCTCGGTGGTCCCGAGGGGCGTCTCCATGCGGGCGTCGGCGGTGAGGAGGGCGTCCATCCAGCCGGGGGTGAAGTCACGGGCGTCCAGGGCGCGGAAGAGGCGATGGACGAGGGTGTGGACGTCCATGGTGCTGTTGTGATCAGTCATGGGGAGAGGGTGTGGAACTGCGGCCGCTGAAGTGTGCTCAAGCGTGTTCTGGTGAGCGAGAGTGAGTGCGAGCAGTCGTTGCCGTGACCCGCGTGTCCGCCAGAGCGGCTCGGGATGCGAACGGAAATCCTGACGTCGAATGCGTGACCTCTGCGGTCGGGCTTCGTTGGATGGAGGAGGAGATCGTCGGGGCGGAGCCGGGCCGGGGGTGAGGGATGAGCGGGCTGCGGAAGGTCGCCGAGCCGTTCGTTGCGTCCGGCCCGTCCGGAGTGGCGATCCGTACCCGGATCAAGCACCTCACCGCGCAGGACGAGAAGGTTCTTGCGATGGTCGGCGCGCATCTGGGTTCGCTGGCGTCGCGGGACCTCAAGACGCGCTGCGCGGACGGTCTGGAGCACTCCACCGAGACCTGGGCGGCCAGGAAGCGCGCGCTGACGCCAGCTGCGTCTTCGCGCTGGGGCGGGGCGATCACCAAGGCGTCGCACGACCAGTGGGCGCTGGCCCGCCGCTGCCAGCTCGCCCACATCCACAGCCTGGAGGCCGGTGTCGCCACGATCGCGCACCGGCTGGCGCAACCAGTCGGGCAGAAGGGATCCAAGAACGCTCCGGGCGGCTACCGCTCCCGTCAGGAGTGGTTCGCCAAGTCCCGCCGCCTTCGCGTCCTGGAGGACCGGCTGGAGCGGGAACGGGCCGACCACAAGGCCGGGATTGTGCACGTGGTGCGCGGCGGCAAGCGCCTGGCCCGCGCCCGCCACCACCTGGAAGCAGCCGGGCAGCTGACCGAAGCCGAGTGGCGTCGGCGGTGGGAGTGCGGGCGCTGGTTCCTGCAGGCCGACGGCGAGTCCGGCAAGCGGTACGGCAACGAGACCCTCCGCATCGCCCCCGACGGTCGGCTGAGCATCAAGCTGCCCGCTCCGCTGAAGAACCTGGCGAACGCCCCGCACGGCCGGTACGTCCTCACCGGCACGGTCCGCTTCGCCCACCGGGGCACCGAGTGGGCCGACCGCGTCGAGGCCAACCGGGCCGTCGCCTACCGCATCCACTACGACACGGTGCGCGGGCGCTGGTACCTGACCGCCGCCTGGCAGATCCCGCCCGCCAAGACGATTCCGCTCCAAGCCGCGCTCGCCCACGGGGTGATCGGGGTGGACACCAACGCCGATCACCTGGCCGCCTGGCGCCTGGACACCCACGGCAACCCGACCGGCCAGCCCCGCCGCTTCTCCTACGAGCTGTCCGGCACCACGCAGCACCGTGACGCACAAGTACGGCATGCCCTGTCCCGGCTGCTGCACTGGGCGACAGCCTGCGGTGTGGCCGCGATCGCCATCGAGGACCTCGACTTCGCGGCGGAGAAGACCCGCGAGAAGCACGGCCGCAAGAAGCGGTTCCGCCAGTTGATCTCCGGCATGCCCACCGGCAGGCTCCGCGCCCGGCTCACCTCGATGGCCGACCAGACCGGCATCAGCATCATCGCGGTCGACCCGGCCTACACCTCGAAGTGGGGCGCCCAGCACTGGCAGAAACCCCTCGCTTCGAAGAACAGGAAGACCACCCGTCACGATGCCGCGAGCATCGCGATCGGCAGGCGCGCCCAAGGGCACCCGATCCGGCGACGGACGGCACCGCCCCCTGCTCACCGGAGTGATGAACAGGGGCATCGGACCATCCAGGCCGACCGGTGTGCCCCTGGGCGTGAGGGAACCCGCCGCCTCGTCACGGACCGTGGCCAGGAGCCACGCGCCCGGACAGGAAGACACCAAGGAACGCGGGCGACCAGCGCACCCAAAACCGTTCGGGATGCGCGCAGTGTCGGGCAGTGGGTCCAAGACTCACTCCTGCTCACTGATCAGGAACGGTCGTACGTCAAGTGGACTTGAGGTCAAGGACGCGACTCCCGAATCGAACCCCACGCAGACGCGCTAGCGGGCAGCCGGTTCTGTGTCGTAGTCGTGCCGGGCCTGTTCGACCCTGTCCAGGTTCTCGGCGGCCCATTCGGCCAGGTGCGCGAAGAGCGGGGCGAGGCTGCGGCCGAGTTCGCTGATCTCGTACTCGACCCGAGGGGGGACCTCCGGGTGGTACGTGCGCACGATCAGGCCGTCGCGCTCCAGTTGCCGCAACCGCTGCGTCAGCACCTTGGGCGTGATCTTCGCGATGCGCCGCTCCAGTTCGACGAAGCGCTGCCGGCCGTGGGTGTGGAGCGTCCACAGGATCGGTGTGGTCCAGCGGCTGAAGACGATGTCCACGACCGGACTGATCGGGCAGGCGAGTTCCGGTTCGGTGGCCCCGGTCGGCGTCCGGGTCGTCGTGTCGGGCGCCATGCGCATCCCCCTGGGGTAGCCACTTTCCTATAGGTACCTACTATACCGACGGTGTTAGCGTCCTTCCATCGCCCGGAGAGCCGGCCTCCGGGGCCCTTTCAGCAGATTCAAATGCGCTGCCAAACACGGGAGTTGGACATGATCGTAGTGACGGGTGCGACCGGCAATGTGGGACGTTCGCTCGTACGGATCCTGGCCGCGGCCGGCGAGCCGGTGACCGCGACCTCGCGCAGGATCGCCGACGCGGATCTGCCTCAGACGGTGCTGCGGCGACCGGCGGATCTCGTCGACGCGGAGAGCCTGCGGCCGGTCCTCGACGGCGCCGACGCGCTGTTCCTGCAGAACGGGGGCCCAGTGCGCACCTGCTCAGCCCCCGGGACCTCGTGGACGTCGCCAAGGCGGGCGGTGTGCGGCGGATCGTGCTGCTGTCCTCCCAAGGGGTCGCGACCCGGCCCGGATCGGCCTCGCACGGGGAGGTCGCCCGGGCCATCGAGGACGCGGTATGGCAGTCCGGGCTGGAGTGGACCGTCCTGCGGCCCGGCGGCTTCGCCTCCAACACCTACGCCTGGGCCGAGTCGATCCGTATCCGGCGGACCGTCGCCGCGCCGTTCGGTGATGTCGGGCTGCCCGTCATCGACCCGGACGACATCGCCGAGGTCGCCGCGGCGGCGCTGCGCGATGGAGGCCGACATGCGGGGCAGGCCTACGAGTTGACCGGTCCCGCCCTCGTCACGCCCCGGCAGCAGGCCGAGGCTGTCGCGGCCTTCCGCTAGGCGCTGCCTTTCAGTCGGCCAAGTCCGCCCGTCGCCGGCTTCTGTCATAGAAGGCACGGGGAAAGTCGCAGGCCCATCCCCCTCGCCGTCCTCCTGCGCCATCGAGGTGACCTGGCTGGAAAGCCGCCCCTTCCCCGGGGCGGCACGCCTCACCCCCGCGGCACCCCCGAAGACCCCCGCACCATCAACTCCCCCCGCACCGTCGCAATCCCCCCGGGCGGCGGCTCCTCCCGCCCCATGGCGATCCGCCCGGCCCGCGCCCCCGCCTGCGCGAGCGGCAGCCGCACCGTCGTCAGCGAAGGCACCGCGTCGATGCTGAACGGCAGGTCGTCGAAGCCGGCCACCGAGACGTCCGCCGGGATCCGCAGCCCCGACTCCCGCAGCGCCGCGCACGCCCCCAGCGCGACGGAGTCGTTCGCGGCGACGACGGCCGTCAGGGACGGGTCCCGGCGCAGCAGCTCCAGGGTGGCCTCGTAGCCGGACCGGCGGTCGTAGTGGCCGTGGACCGTCCAGCGCGGGTCCTCCTGGATTCCCGCCGCCTCCAGCGCCGCCCGATGCCCCTCCAGGCGGTGGCGGGTGGTGGTGCGCTCCTCCGGGCCCGCGATGTAGCCGAGCCGCCGGTGGCCGAGGCCGATCAGGTGCTCGGTCAGCTGCCGGCCCCCTCCCCGGTTGTCGAAGGTCAGCGCGACCGCCTGGGTGTCCGGCGCCGGCGGCCGGCCGCACAGCACCACCCGCGTCCCGGCGTCCGCCAGTTTCCGCAGCTTCGCGGACACCGCCGCCACATGCGAGGCGTCCTCGATCGCGCCGCCGGTCAGGACGACCGCCGCGGCCCGCTGCCGCTGGAGCAGGGTGAGGTAGGTCAGCTCGCGCTCCGGGGAGCCGCCCGTGTTGCAGACGACGGCCAGCCGCTCACCGCCCGCGCGCCCGCCCGGCCCGCCGATCTCGGACTGGATCGCGCTCGCCATGATCCCGAAGAAGGGGTCGGCGATGTCGTTGACCAGGATCCCGACCAGGTCGGAGGTCGCGGCGGCGAGCGCGCTGGCAGGGCCGTTGAGCACGTAGTCCAGCTCGTCGACCGCCTTGAGCACCCGCTCCCGGGTGGAGGCGGCCACCGGGTAGTTCCCGTTCAGCACGCGCGACACCGTCGCGGGCGAGACCTGCGCGCGGGCCGCCACGTCCGCCAGGGTCACCGTCATCTCGTCGTCCTCCGGTCGCGCGTCTTGTCGTACGTCGTCATACACGTGCGGTGCTCGTACGTCGTCATACACGTGCAGTGCACTGGCCACGGTTTCGTCCAGACCATAAGGCCCAGCACCCCGCTTGTTCGCCCCCTCGAACAACTCGGGACGGTCACGGCCTTGTCTCGACCACTGGTCAGAGGCTAGCTTCTCACTAGATAGAAAGCGCTTGCTGTGCGGCTTACCAGTAGCACCGGTGACCTCAGTGAATCCAGGGAATCCAGACGCTCAACGGGGCGGACCAGACGCCCACGAAGGGAACGACGTGACACGCAAGACGGTGCGTATCGCCATGAACGGTGTGACCGGGCGCATGGGCTACCGCCAGCACCTCGTCCGCTCCATCCTGGCCATCCGCGAACAGGGCGGCCTCGACCTCGGCGACGGCACCGTGCTGTGGCCGGAACCGATCCTCCTCGGCCGCCGCGAGCACGCCCTGAAGGCACTCGCCGAGAGGCACGGCCTGGAACACCTCTCCACGGACGTGGACGCTGTCCTCGCCGACGACACCGTGGACATCTACTTCGACGCCCAGGTCACCTCGGCCCGCGAGGAGGCCATCAAGAAGGCGATCGCGGCCGGAAAGCACATCTACACGGAGAAGCCCACGGCCACCGGACTCGAGGGTGCCCTGGAGCTGGCCCGCCTGGCGGCCGGGAAGGGCATCAAGCACGGCGTCGTCCAGGACAAGCTCTTCCTCCCGGGCCTGCTGAAGCTCAAGCGGCTCATCGACGGCGGCTTCTTCGGCCGGATCCTGTCCGTGCGCGGCGAGTTCGGCTACTGGGTCTTCGAGGGCGACTGGCAGCCCGCCCAGCGCCCCTCCTGGAACTACCGCGCCGAGGACGGCGGCGGCATCGTCGTCGACATGTTCCCGCACTGGGAGTACGTCCTGCACGAACTGTTCGGCCGGGTGCGGTCCGTCCAGGCCCTGACCGCCACCCACATCCCGCAGCGCTGGGACGAGAACGGCAAGCCCTACGACGCCACCGCCGACGACGCCGCGTACGGCATCTTCGAGCTGGAGGGCGGCGCGATCGCCCAGATCAACTCGTCGTGGGCCGTGCGCGTCAACCGCGACGAGCTGGTCGAGTTCCAGGTGGACGGCACGGAGGGCTCGGCGGTCGCCGGCCTGCGCAACTGCCGCGTCCAGCACCGCAGCGCCACCCCCAAGCCGGTCTGGAATCCGGACATCCCGGCCACGTACTCCTTCCGCGACCAGTGGCAGGAGGTGCCGGACAACGCCGAGTTCGACAACGGCTTCAAGGCCCAGTGGGAGCTGTTCCTCAAGCACGTCTACGCCGACGCCCCCTACCACTGGGACCTGCTCGCCGGCGCCCGTGGCGTCCAGCTCGCCGAGCTGGGCCTCAAGTCCACGGCCGAGGGCCGCCGTATCGACGTACCGGAGATCGCGCTGTGACCATCCGACTCCCTGACACCTCCGGCGAGTTGCGGACCTACGAGCCCCGCACCGAACCTCTCGCGCTCACTCCCGGCGCGGGTTTCTCCTCCCGCACGGTCTTCTCCGCGGCCCACGTGGTCGCCGATCCGTTCGCCGACGTCACCCCCGACTCACCGGCCGCCGTCGACTGGGACGCCACCCTCGCCTTCCGCCGCCACCTGTGGTCCCACGGGCTCGGCGTCGCCGAGGCGATGGACACCGCCCAGCGGGGGTTGGGCCTGGACTGGGCGGGCGCGGCGGAGCTGATCCGCCGGTCGGCGGCGGAGGCCCGTGGCGTGGGCGGACGTATCGCCTGCGGCGTCGGCACCGACCAGATCACCGGCCCGGCATCCCTCACCGAGGTCCGGGCGGCCTACGAGGAGCAGCTCGCGCTCGTCGAGGAGTCGGGCGCGCAGGCCATCCTCATGGCGTCCCGGGCACTCGCGGCGGCGGCCCGGGGCCCCGAGGACTACCTGGAGGTCTACGGCCACCTCCTGCGCCAGTGCGCCGAGCCGGTGATCCTGCACTGGCTGGGCCCGATGTTCGACCCGGCGCTGGAGGGCTACTGGGGGTCGGGCGACCTCGACGCGGCGACCGAGACGTTTCTGGAGGTCATCGCCGCCCACCCCGACAAGGTGGACGGCATCAAGGTCTCCCTTCTGGACGCCCAGCGGGAGATCGACCTGCGCCGCCGCCTCCCGGACGGCGTCCGCTGCTACACGGGCGACGACTTCAACTACCCCGAGCTGATCGCGGGCGACGAGCAGGGCTTCAGCCACGCCCTGCTCGGCATCTTCGACCCGCTGGGGCCGCTGGCGGCCGAGGCGGTACGGGTCCTGGACACGGGTGATGTCAAGGGCTTCCGTGAACTCCTCGACCCGACCGTCGAGTTGTCCCGCCACCTCTTCCAGGCCCCGACCCGCTTCTACAAGACCGGCGTGGTCTTCCTGGCCTGGCTGGCCGGCCACCAGTCCCACTTCACGATGGTCGGCGGCCTGCAGTCGGCCCGCTCCCTCCCGCACTTCGCCCGCGCCTACGAACTCGCCGACGGCCTGGGCCTGTTCCCGGACCCGAGGCTGGCGAAGGACCGGATGAAGAACCTGCTCGCACTGTACGGAGTGACCCAGTGACCGGTGACCTCTCCCGCTTCTCCATCAACCAGATGACGGTGAAGCAGCTGTCGATGCCGGAACTGGTCGAGGCGTGCGTCGAGCTGGAGGTCCCCGGGGTGGGCCTGTGGCGCGAGCCGGTCCGGTCGTACGGCCTGGAGGCGACGGCGAAACTGGTCCGGGACGCGGGCCTGACGGTGACGACGCTGTGCCGTGGCGGCTTTTTCACCGCGATCGACCCGGACGAGCGTGCCCACGCCCTGGCCGACAACCGCCGCGCCGTCGACGAGGCCGCCACCCTCGGCACCGACACCCTCGTCCTGGTCTCCGGCGGCCTGCCGCCCGGCTCCAAGGACCTGCACGGCGCCCGGGAGCGCATCGCGGACGCGCTGGCGGAGCTGGGCCCGTACGCCGAGTCCCACGGCGTACGCCTGGCCATCGAGCCGCTGCACCCGATGTACGCAGCCGACCGCTGCGTGGTCTCCACCCTCGCCCAGGCCCTGGACCTCGCGGAACGCTTCCCCGCGCACCAGGTCGGGGTCACGGTGGACACGTACCACATCTGGTGGGACGACACCGCTCCCGCGCAGATCGCCCGCGCGGGCGCCGGCGGCCGTATCCACACCTTCCAACTCGCCGACTGGACCACCCCGTTGCCGGAGGGTGTCCTCAACGGCCGCGGTCAGATCGGCGACGGTGCGATCGACATGCGGGAGTGGAAGGGCTACGTCGAGGCGGCCGGGTACACCGGCCCCATCGAGGTCGAGCTGTTCAACGAGGAGCTGTGGGCCCGGGACGGACGGGAGGTGTTGGCGGAGACCGCCCGGCGGTTCGTGGAGCACACCGCGTAGGGATTACCGGGTGGCCCGCCCGTAGCGGAATGCGGGTCACCCGGGGGTCGGCCGCCGACGTCACTCGTGCCGGTCGGCTTCCTGAGCTGCGCGTTCCAGCTGGTCTCGATAGTTCTCCCACCACGCCGCGTCGCCCGGCGGCATGCTGTCGTTGCCCTTGTTCATCCCGACGGCACCGTCCGTGAGTTCCCGGACGATGTCGGCCTGCCCGGCGTGCCGGTGCGTGTCGGCGATCACGCGCACCACGGCATGATGCAGCGTCACTTCGTTTCTGTCGGCCGGCCACCACGGCACCTTGCCGACCGTGTCCAGCGGCAGCGCGTCGATCGTCGCGTCCGCGTGCGCCCACGCCCGGCGGTAGAGCTGCACGATGTACTCGCGTGACTCGTCGGCGGTGGCCCACATGTCCCCGTTGGTCCGAGCCGCGTCTTCGAGCCAGGGCAGCGGCTCGCCGGACGGCCGTCCGAAGGTGTCGCCGAGGTAGCCCAGTTCCACGGTGGCCACGTGTTTCACCAGGCCCAGCAGGTTCGTGCCGGTCGGCGTCCGCGGGCGGCGGATGTCGTACTCCGAGAGTCCTTCGAGCTTCCAGAGCACGGCATCGCGGGCGGACTGCAGGTAGAAGTGGAGGTCTGCCTTGGGATCCGATGCGGTCATGGGGCCAGTCTGCCGCTCGCGCGATCTGTGTCCACTGCCTTTGCCTGCCCGGTAGCGTGGCGATCATGGCGGACTGGGATGTTCGGCAGGCGTCGGCGTCGGACGTCGAGGCGGTGGCCGAGTTGCGTGCCGTGGTGCTGCGGGCGGATCTGGAACGGCTCGGGCGGTACGACGAGCAGCGGGTGCGGCAGCGGCTGCGGAACGGATTCGACCCGGCCCACACCTGGGTGATCGAGGTGGGCGGTGTGTTCGCCGGCTGCGTGGCGCTGCGACCGGCCGAGGACGCCCACTGGCTGGAGCACTTCTACCTGGCCCCGCACCTTCAGGGCAGCGGTATCGGTTCGGGCGTGCTGCGCGAGCTGCTGGAGCGGTGTGACCGCCGCGGTGTCCTCGTCCGGTTGAACGTGCTGCAGGGCAGTCGGGCCCAACAGCTGTACGAGCGGCACGGGTTCACGGTCGAGTCCGAGGATCCGGTGGACGTGTTCATGGTGCGCCACCTGGACTGATGGTCATGTCCGGCAGCAGCCCGGCGTGCGGTGCCGGTCGTCGACGCCGATACGACGACATCGGTACCGCACGCCGGTCCCCCCGGTGCTTCCCCGCCGTGCACGCCCTTCAGCTGTGCACACGCGCAAGGATGACAAGGACGGGCCCTTGATTCCTTGGCCGCGCGTGCACGGATCTTGATAATTCCTGCATATCGTCATGCGTTCCGGCGCTGGTCGTGGTGCCGGTAGTCCCTCGGCGTCGTCCCGTAGGCGCGGCGGAAGAGCCGGCTGAAGGTCGCGGGGTCGCCGAAGCCCCAGCGGGCGGCCACGGCCTGGATGGAACGGCCGTGCAGGCGCGGATCGGCCAGGTCGCGGCGGCAGCGTTCCAGGCGGCGGTGCCGGATCCAGGCCGCCGGTGTCGCGCCCTCCTCCGCGAACAGCTGGTGGAGGTGGCGCACCGAGATGCCGTGGGCGGCCGCGACGGTGGCGGGGGACAGGGACGGATCGCCGAGGTTCCGGTCGATGAAGTCCCGGATGCGTACGTGCAGGGCACGTCGGCGTGACTCCGGGGTCATCGCGTCCTCGACGTCCAGGCAGCGGCCGAGCACGGTGACGAGCAGGTCCGTCGTCACCGACGCCAGCGCGGGGGCGTCGGCCGGCGTGAACTCGTCGGCGCGGGCGGCGACATCGGCCAGCCAGCGGTACAAGGCCCCGCCCATGCCGTGGCCGAGCGGGACCGGTGCGGCCAGCACCCGGCGGATCGTCCTCGGCGGCAGCGGCAGCAGAGCGTGGGGGAGCGTGACGACCACGCACGACAGGGGCGCGGACACCTCGGTGAGCCGTGCCTCGTACGGCAGACTGCTGTCGACGAGGACGAGGTCACCTCTGCGGAACGTGCTCTCGCGTCCGTCCTGCGCGGCGCACCCCTCGCCCCTGAACTGACAGTTGACCTGGAAGACCTCCGGGTCGGACCGCCGGATGCCCCGGGCCGTGCGCACCGTCTCCAGCTGCGGGAAGCGCAGTTCGGCGATCTGTACGTCGCCGAGCGGCAGTACCCGCATCGTCGCGAGGAAGTCGTCCTCCCGCTCGCTGCGCAGCAGGTTGGGCAGGTGGGTCCGCCCGGCGATGTCCTGCCACAGGTCCCACCGCTCGCCGGCCGGCACGACCTCGGTCCGGAACTCCTGCACCAGCATGAGAACAGGGTAGGGAGGCGGGGCCGGAAAAACCCGGAGAGAATTCGAAGGGACAGTGCAGCCCTTCCCGGACCCAAGCAGCCGTGGGCGTCAGAAGAACACCCCGCACCGCAGCAGCACATTCGCGTACGGCCGGGCCTCCCCGGTCCGCACGACCAGCCGGGCGCCCGCCGACAGCTCCTTGAGCCGCTCGTGGGAGACCAGCGTCAGCTCGGGGAAGTGGCCGTCCAGCAGCGCTGATGCCGCCGGGTTGGCTTCCCGCACCTCGGTCGCGGCCGTCGCGCCCTCGATCACCAGCTCGGCCAGCAGGCCGTCGAGGACCTCGGCGAAGGACGGGACTCCGGCCCGGAAGGCCAGGTCGACGACGCGCGGCCCGCCGGGTATCGGCATACCGGCGTCGCACACCAGTACCCCGTCGCCGTGGCCCAGTTCGGCCAGCGCACCGGAGAGATGACGGTTCAGGATTCCGGCCTTCTTCACAGCGCCGCGACCTCTTCCGCGGTCGGGAAGGACTCCTGCGCGCCCTGCTTCGTGACGGCCGCCGCCCCGACGCGGGCCGCGTACGCCGCCGCCTCGGCGAGGGACGCGCCCGCGCCCAGCTTCCAGGCCAGCGCCGCGGTGAAGGAATCGCCCGCGCCGGTGGTGTCCACGGCGTCCACCTTCACGGACGGCACCCGCGTCACGCCCTCCGCGGAGGCCACCAGCGAGCCCTCGGCTCCCAGTGTCACGACCACCGAACGCGGGCCGCGCGCCAGCAGGATCCGCGCCCAGTCCGCGGGGTCGTCGCCGACCAGGGCGTCGCCCAGGATCACCTTCGCCTCGTGCTCGTTCAGGATCAGCGGATCGCAGGCCGCCAGCACCTCCTGCGGCAGCGGCCGCGGCGGGGACGGGTTCAGCACGAACCGGCTGTCGGGCCCCAGGCTCCGTACCGCCTCCACGACTGTCTCCAGCGGGATCTCCAGCTGCGCCGACACCACCCGCGAGGCGTGGAAGAGGCTGCCCGCCGCCCGCACGTCCTCGGGCGTGAGCTTCCCGTTCGCCCCCGGCGACACCACGATGCTGTTGTCGCCGGACGGGTCCACGGTGATCAGCGCGACGCCGGTCGGCGCGCCGCCCACCAGGACGCCCACCGTGTCGACGCCGGCCGCCCGCTGCGAGTCGAGCAGCAGCCTGCCGTGCGCGTCGTCGCCGACCCGGGCCAGCAGGGCCGTACGGGCACCGAGCCGGGCGGCCGCGACCGCCTGGTTCGCGCCCTTGCCGCCCGGATGGACGGCCAGGTCGGAGCCGAGCACCGTCTCACCGGCCGCCGGCCGCCGCTCGACCCCGATCACCAGGTCGGCGTTGGCCGACCCTACGACCAGCAGGTCGTAGTCGTACATCAATGTCTCCCCTGGTAGGTGACTTGAGGCGGGCGCCCGAACCGAGGGGCGCCCGCCTGTTGCCCGGTGTCAGCCGCCGAAGCCGGCCACGTTCTCCTTCGTGACCACCTTCACCGGCACCTTCACCGTCTCGCTGACCTTCTCGCCGTCGGCGGCCCGCAGCGCGTTGTCCACCGCAATCCTGCCCAGTTCCCTGGGCTGCTGCGCCACCGACGCGTACAGCGTGCCCGCCTCGACCGCCTTCAGCCCGTCCGGCGTGCCGTCGAAACCGACGACCTGGACCGACTTCCCGGCCTTCGATCCCAGCGCCTTGATCGCGCCGAGCGCCATCTCGTCGTTCTCCGCGAAGACGCCGTCGATGTCCGGGTGGGCCTGGAGCAGGTTCGTCATCACGTCGAGGCCCTTGGTGCGGTCGAAGTCGGCGGGCTGCTTGGCGACGACCTTGATGCCCGGGTAGGCCTTCAGGCCCTCGGCGAAGCCGGCGCCGCGCTCCCGGCTGGCGGAGGTTCCGGCCTGGCCCTGCAGGATCACGATCGTGCCCCGGCCGCCGAGCTTCTCGGCGAGTGCCTTGGCGCCCAGTTCGCCGCCCTCGACGTTGTCGGAGGCCACCAGGGCCGCCGTGTCCGCCTTGTTGACGCCTCGGTCGACGCCGACGACGGGGATGTCCGCCTTGTTGGCGGCCCGTACGGCCGGACCGGCCGCGTCCGAGTCCACCGGGTTCACGATGATCGAGGACAGGCCCTCGCTGGTGAAGTTCTGCAGCTGGTTGGCCTGCTGCGAGGCGTCGTTCTGCGCGTCGGTGACGGTGAGGTCCACGCCGAGCTTCTTCGCCTCCGCCTCCGCACCCGCCCGGATCTGCACGAAGAACGGGTTGTTGAGCGTGGACAGCGACAGCCCGACCTTCTGCGTCGTCGACGAGGAGCCGCTGTGCAGCAGCGAGGTCGCGCCCACGATCGCCGCGGCGACCACGGCGGCGAGTACGTACGTCAGCGCCTGCTTGCCCTTGTTGCCGCCACCGGCCCCGGCCGGTGCCGCAGTCGCCCCCGCCTTGCGCCGCACCGTGTCGAGCAGCACCGCCAGCGCGATCACGACACCGATGACGACCTGCTGCCAGAAGGCGGACACGGACAGGAGGTTGAGGCCGTTCCTCAGCACCGCCAGGATCAGCGCACCGATCAGCGTGCCGGACGCCTTGCCGGTACCGCCCGCGAGCGAGGCACCGCCGATGACGACCGCGGCGATCGCGTCCAGCTCGTAGCCCTGCGCGGCCTGCGGCTGCGCGGAGGACAGCCGGGAGGCGAGCACGATACCCGCGGCCGCGGCGAACAGCCCGGAGAAGGCGTAGATCGCGAGCTTCTGCTTCTTCACCCGCAGCCCCGACAGCCGGGCCGCCTCCTCGTTGCCGCCGATCGCGTACATGGAGCGCCCGATGTACGTCCGGCCGAGCACGAACGCCGTGATCAGCCCCATGACGATCATCACGAGCACCGGCACCGGCAGCCAGCCGCCGAGCGTGTCACCGAGGTGCGACACCGAGTCCGGGAAGGCGATCGGCGAGCCCTGCGAGATGACCAGCGACAGACCGCGGGCCACCGACAGCATGGCCAGCGTCGCGATGAACGGTGGCAGCTTCCCGTACGAGATCAGGAAGCCGTTGACCAGGCCGGCCGCGATGCCGGTCCCGATCGCCAGCAGTACCGCCAGCACGACCGGGACGCCCTCGTTGGTGGCGCTCCAGGCGAGCACGGTGGCGGAGAGGGCGGCCACCGAACCGACCGACAGATCGATGCCCGCCGAGACGATCACGAAGGTGACGCCGAAGGCGAGGATCGCGGTGACGGCGGCCTGGACGCCGATGTTGAGCAGGTTGTCCGTCGTCAGGAAGTCGCCGGACAGCGCCGACAGCGCGATGACGAGGACGATGAGAGCGGTGAGCGCGCCGTTGTCGAGCAGCAGCCGGCGCAGTCCGCCGGAGGCGCCACCCGCGCCCGCCGTGCTCTTGAGCGTGTCAGTGGCCACGGGAGGCCTCCGTTTCAGTCGTAGGAGTGCTGACGGCGAGCGCCATCACGGCGTCCTGGGTCGCCCGGTCGGCGGGGAGTTCGCCCGCGATCCGGCCCTGCGCCATCACCAGCACCCGGTCGCTCATACCGAGCACCTCGGGCAGATCGCTGGAGATCATCAGGACGGCGGCGCCGGCGGCCGTCAGTTCGTTGATGAGTTGGTAGATCTCGACCTTGGCGCCGACGTCGATACCGCGCGTCGGCTCGTCGAGAATGAGCACCTTCGTGTCCGCGAGCAGCCACTTGCCGATGACGACCTTCTGCTGGTTGCCGCCGGAGAGGGTGCGCACATGCTGGCCGAGGCCCGCCATGCGCACCCCGAGCTGCCCGGCGATCCGGGCGGCGGCCGCACGCTGGCCCTTGAGGTCGACGAGCCCGCCGCGGGTGGCCGAACGGAGCGTCACCAGGCCGAGGTTCTCCTCGACGGAGGCGTCCAGTACCAGCCCCTGCCCCTTGCGGTCCTCGGGGACGAGCCCGATCCCGGCGGACATGGCGGCGCCCACGTCATGGCGCCTGAGCTGCGCGCCCGCGACCTTCACGGCCCCCTCGTCGTAGGGGTCGGCCCCGAACACGGCCCGTACGACCTCCGTACGGCCGGCGCCCACGAGGCCTGCGATGCCGACGACCTCACCGGCGCGCACCTCGAAGCTCACGTCGTGGAAGACGCCGTCCCTCGTCAGGCCCTCCACCTTGAGGAGGGCCTCCCCGGTGTCGGTGCGCTCCCGTGGGTACTGCTGCTCGATCGACCGTCCCACCATGAGGCGTACGAGCTCGTCCTCGGGCGTGGCGGCGGGGACCTGCCCGACGCTCCTGCCGTCGCGGATGACGGTGACCCGGTCGCCGAGGGCGGCGATCTCCTCCAGGTGATGGGTGATGAAGACGATCCCGACCCCGTCCGCACGCAGGGCGCGCACGATGGAGAAGAGCTTCTCGACCTCCTCGGAGGTGAGGACGGCGGTCGGCTCGTCCATGATCAGCACACGGGCGTTCAGACTGAGCGCCTTGGCGATCTCGACCATCTGCAGGCGTGCGATGCCGAGTTCACGCACCCGCGCGCGCGGGGACACGTTGACGCCGACCCGCTTCAGCAGTTCGGCGGCCTCGGCCTCCATCCGCTTGCGGTCGATCATCCCGAGCCGGCGCGGCTGCCGCCCGAGGAAGATGTTCTCGGCGACGGTCAGGTCGGGAACAAGATTGAATTCCTGGTAGATGGTGGCGATCCCGAGTCGCTCGGAGTCCTGCGCGCCGTGGATGCGCACCTGCTCACCACCGACCAGGATCCGCCCGGAGTCGGGCGTGTAGGCACCGGACAGCATCTTGATGAGCGTGCTCTTGCCGGCGCCGTTCTCGCCGAGCAGCACATGCACCTCGCCCCGGCGCAGATCGAAGTCGACGCCGTCGAGGGCGACCACACCGGGGAATGTCTTGCGTATGCCTTCGATGCGCAGCAGCTCGTCCGGGTTGCTCACGGCTGCCTCCTGTTCGTTGCGGGGGACGGCTCTTGGGGAGCGGACTCGCCGCACGAGCGGCGTACGACGAGACGGGCGGGGAGGGTGACGGACTGCGGGGGCCGGCCCTCGATCCGGTCGACCAGCGCACGGACGGCGGCCCGCCCCAGCTCACCGGTCGGCTGGGCGATCGCGGTGATCGGCGGATCCGTGTGCACGAACCAGCGGATGTCGTCGAACGCGGCGAGCGCGATGTCGTCGGGAATCCGCAGCCCGCGCGCGCGTACGGCGTCCAGCGCGCCGAGCGCCATCAGGTTGTCGGCGGCGAAGACGACCTCGGGCGGCTCGGCCAGCTCCAGAAACCCCTCGGTGACCCGACGCCCGCTGTCGGCCTGGAAGTCGCCCTGGCCTATATAGGCGTCGGGGAGGGGAAGCCCGTACTCGGCCATGGCGTCCCGGAAGGCCTCGACGCGCTCGCTGCCGGTGGTGGTGGCGGCGGGCCCGGCGATGATGGCGAGCCGCCGGTGCCCCAGCCCGTGCAGATGCGCGACGAGATCCCGTACGGCGGCCCGGCCGTCCGCCCTGACGACGGGCACGTCGACCCCCGGGATCCACCGGTCCACGAACACCATGGGCGTCCCGGCGCGCGCGGCGTCCAGCATGAGCGGGGAGCCGCCGTCGGTGGGGGAGACGAGCAGTCCGTCGATCCGGCGATCGAGCAGGGTCCGTACGTGATGGTCCTGCAACTCGGGCCGCTCATCGGCGTTCCCGATGATGACGCTGTACCCGAGGGCGCGGGCCTCCTCCTCGACGGAGCGGGCCAGTTCCGTGAAGTACGGGTTCAGTACGTCGCTGATGACCAACCCGAGGGTCCGGGTCTGATCGGTGCGCAGCGAACGGGCGACGGCGTTCGGCCGATACCCCAGTGTCTCGACGGCGGCCAGCACACGCGCGCGTGCGTCCGTGCTCACCGACGGATGATCGTTCAGGACGCGCGACACCGTGGCGACGGATACCCCCGCCTCGGCGGCAACGTCCTTGATACTCGCCATCGCCGCTTCCACCTCCTCGTGGAATCGATTACACGAAGGATTGGAAACGATTACACCCGCGTTGGCAAGAGTCCGTGACCGGATCGTGATGGTCCCGCTCGGATGAGCGCCAGCAAGGGTCGTCGGCCTTGTCCCGGCGTCGTGTCAGACCCCCGCTGTACCTTCGGATCATGTCCAATCAGGCGGGGACTTCCACGGACGAGCGACGACTGGCCGTGCTCGAAGGCGTGCTGGAGCGGATCACATGGTTTTGACAAGTCGGTGATCGGGCTGGAGGGCGGGAGCTGCTCCCGCTGTCAGACCCGGCCGGTACCGTCGGATCATGTCCAGGCAAGAGGCAGAAGCGGACCGCCGATTGGCAACGTTGGAAGGCGTGCTCGAGCGCATCACGTACGCCAACGAGGAGAACGGCTACACGGTCGCCCGGGTCGACACCGGCCGTGGCGGCGGCGATCTGCTGACCGTCGTCGGCGCGCTGCTCGGCGCCCAGGTCGGGGAATCCCTGCGCATGGAGGGCCGCTGGGGCAGCCACCCCCAGTACGGCAAGCAGTTCACCGTCGAGAACTACACGACCGTCCTCCCCGCCACCGTCCAGGGCATCCGCCGCTACCTCGGTTCGGGGCTGGTCAAGGGTATCGGACCCGTCTTCGCCGACCGCATCACCCAGCACTTCGGCCTGGACACCCTGAAGATCATCGAGGAGGAGCCGAAGCGGCTCATCGAGGTGCCCGGCCTCGGCCCCAAGCGGACGAAGAAGATCGCCGACGCCTGGGAGGAGCAGAAGGCGATCAAGGAGGTCATGCTCTTCCTCCAGACCGTCGAGGTGTCCACCTCCATCGCCGTGCGCATCTACAAGAAGTACGGCGACGCCTCCATCTCCGTCGTGAAGAACCAGCCCTACCGCCTCGCCGCCGACGTCTGGGGCATCGGCTTCCTGACCGCCGACAAGATCGCCCAGTCCGTCGGCATCCCGCACGACAGTCCGGAAAGGGTCAAGGCGGGCCTGCAGTACGCCCTTTCGCAGTCCGCCGACCAGGGACACTGCTACCTCCCCGAGGAGCGCCTGATCGTCGACGCGGTCAAGCTCCTCCAGGTGGACACCGGCCTCGTCATCGAGTGCCTCGCCGAGCTGGCGGCGCCCCCTGACGACGGCGACGAGCCCGGTGTCGTACGGGAGAAGGTGCCGGGGCCGGACGGAGGAGAGCCCGTCACCGCCGTCTACCTCGTCCCCTTCCACCGCGCCGAACTCTCCCTCTCCGCCCAGCTGCTGCGCCTCCTGCGCACCGAGGACGACCGGATGCCGTCCTTCCGGGAGGTCGCCTGGGACAAGGCGCTGACCTGGCTGAAGGGCCGCACGGGCGCCGACCTCGCCCCCGAGCAGGAGGCCGCCGTCAAGCTGGCGTTGACGAAGAAGGTCGCCGTCCTCACCGGCGGCCCGGGCTGTGGCAAGTCGTTCACGGTGCGCTCGATCGTGGAGCTGGCCCGCGCCAAGAAGGCGAAGGTCGTCCTCGCCGCCCCCACCGGCCGGGCCGCCAAGCGCCTGGCAGAACTGACCGGCGCCGAGGCCTCCACCGTCCACCGCCTGCTGGAACTCAAGCCCGGCGGTGACGCGGCGTACGACAAGGACCGCCCCCTGGACGCCGACCTCGTGGTCGTGGACGAGGCCTCCATGCTCGACCTCCTCCTTGCCAACAAGCTCGTCAAGGCCGTACCGCCCGGCGCGCATCTTCTCTTCGTCGGCGACGTCGACCAGCTCCCCAGCGTCGGCGCGGGGGAGGTTCTCAGAGACCTCCTGGCCGACGGCAGTCCCGTCCCCGCCGTCCGCCTCACCCGCGTCTTCCGCCAGGCCCAGCAGTCGGGGGTGGTGACGAACGCCCACCGGATCAACGCGGGGCAGCACCCCCTCACCGACGGCATGAAGGACTTCTTCCTCTTCGTCGAGGACGACACGGAGGAGGCCGGCCGGCTCACGGTGGATGTGGCCGCCCGTCGTATCCCGGCCAGATTCGGCCTGGACCCGCGCCGGGAGGTGCAGGTCCTGGCGCCCATGCACCGAGGCCCGGCGGGCGCCGGCACCCTCAACGGACTGCTCCAGCAGGCCATCACGCCGGGCCGCCCGGACCTGCCCGAGAAGCGGTTCGGCGGCCGGGTGTTCCGCGTCGGCGACAAGGTCACCCAGATTCGCAACAATTACGAGAAAGGGAACAACGGTGTCTTCAACGGCACCGTGGGCGTGGTCACCTCGCTCGACCCGGTCGACCAGCGCCTCACGGTGCTGACGGACGAGGACGAGGAGGTTCCGTATGAATTCGACGAACTGGACGAACTGGCACATGCCTACGCGGTGACCATCCACCGCTCGCAGGGAAGTGAGTACCCGGTGGTCGTCATCCCGGTGACCACGGGCGCCTGGATGATGCTTCAGCGCAACCTGCTCTACACGGCGGTCACCCGCGCCAAGAAGCTGGTCGTCCTGGTCGGTTCGCGCAAGGCGATCGGCCAGGCGGTGCGCACGGTGTCGGCGGGACGGCGTTGCACAGCCCTCGACTTCAGGCTCGCGGATCCCCTCCGCAAAAAATGATCGATCAAGCGAGTCGCAAACGTCACACAGTACTTCCGGATGGGAAATCGAGGGGGCAGGATGAGCAGGCTGGCGGCACTGAGTGCCGCCGATAAGCCCAATGGTCGACCCCGAGTGCACTCTCCTGAGCCAAATGGGGGATGGTAGAGACAGTCAGGGCACCTCGAAGATGAGGCACTACGTCGGTGAGGGAAGACGTGAGCGACAACTCTGTAGTACTGCGGTACGACGGCAGCGAGTACACCTACCCGGTGATCGACAGCACCGTCGGGGACAAGGGCTTCGACATCGGCAAGCTCCGGGCCCAGACCGGTCTCGTGACCCTGGACAGCGGTTACGGGAACACGGCCGCCTATAAATCCGCCATCACCTACCTCGACGGCGAGCAGGGCATCCTCCGGTACCGCGGCTACCCGATCGAGCAGCTGGCCGAACGCTCCACCTTCCTGGAGGTGGCCTACCTGCTGATCAACGGTGAGCTGCCGACGGTCGACGAGCTCACCCGGTTCCGGGACGAGATCACGCGGCACACCCTGCTGCACGAGGACGTCAAGAACTTCTACAAGGGCTTCCCGCGCGACGCCCACCCGATGGCCATGCTGTCGTCGGTCGTCTCGGCGCTGTCCACCTTCTACCAGGACAGCCACAACCCGTTCGACGAGACGCAGCGCAACCTCTCCACGATCCGTCTGCTCGCCAAGCTCCCGACGATCGCGGCGTACGCGTACAAGAAGTCGATCGGCCACCCGTTCGTCTACCCGCGCAACGACCTCGGTTACGTCGAGAACTTCCTGCGTATGACCTTCTCGGTGCCGGCTCAGGAGTACGAGCTGGACCCGGTTGTCGTGGCCGCGCTCGACAAGCTGCTGATCCTGCACGCGGACCACGAGCAGAACTGTTCGACCTCGACCGTGCGTCTGGTCGGTTCCTCGCAGGCGAACATGTTCGCCTCGATCTCCGCGGGCATCTCCGCCCTGTGGGGCCCGCTGCACGGTGGCGCCAACCAGTCGGTGCTGGAGATGCTCGAGGGCATCCAGGCCTCCGGCGGCGATGTCGACTCCTTCATCCGCAAGGTGAAGAACAAGGAGGACGGCGTTCGCCTGATGGGCTTCGGCCACCGGGTCTACAAGAACTTCGACCCGCGCGCCAAGATCATCAAGGCTGCCGCACACGATGTCCTGTCGGCCCTCGGCAAGTCCGACGAACTGCTGGACATCGCGCTGAAGCTGGAGGAGCACGCGCTCTCCGACGACTACTTCACCGAGCGCAAGCTGTACCCGAACGTCGACTTCTACACCGGCCTGATCTACCGGGCCATGGGCTTCCCGACCGAGATGTTCACGGTCCTGTTCGCCCTCGGCCGGCTGCCGGGCTGGATCGCCCAGTGGCACGAGATGATCAAGGAGCCGGGTTCCCGCATCGGGCGCCCGCGCCAGATCTACACGGGCGTGGTCGAGCGCGACTTCGTTCCGGTCGAGGAGCGCTGAGCTTCCACTCGCCGGGCCCGCTGGCCGTTCACTGCAACTGGCCCGGCGAGTGAGCCGAAGGGGCACCCCGGAGGCGAACAAACCTCAAAAAAATACAGAAGGCGCCCTGGCATCGGTCCCCCCACGGGCCGACGACCAGGGCGCCTTCCCGTGTCCCGGTGCGGATTCCCCCCACGGGATCCGGCCGGGCGCCTGTGAGACCAGCGCCTGAATCGCTGTGAGCACAATGAGCAGAACTCTTCGTGCTCGGTGGTGCGAACTGTACGGCTGCTGCGGTCTGCCGGGACATCGCACGCTGGGAGGGCCGCTCAAAGCTCCCCGGTGTACGTGTCCCGGCAACGCATCTCTGAGGAAGTCCCCCAAGACATCCCCAGATGCCAGGTGGCGCCCCCCAAGACGCCCTCTGACATCGCCAACTTAGACCTTCGAACCCCTTCGATGGTTACGTTCACATCACTGTGATCTGCGTCTCTTGCATATGTCCTGTTAGATACGCAAGAGGCCCGATATGGCGATCGGGTCTCAAGCGTAAGGAAGATGCGCGAGCCTTGTGAAGAGCTTATGTGAGGCTCGTCTCGGACTCCAGGGGGCCCTGCTTCGGTTTCGTTCCCTCCGGCTTCAGCGGAAGGTCCGCAGCCGGAGGCTGTTCGTCACCACGAAGACCGACGAGAAGGCCATCGTCGCTCCGGCGATCATCGGGTTGAGCAGACCGGCCGCGGCCAGCGGCAGCGCGGCCACGTTGTAGCCGAAGGCCCAGACGAGGTTGCCCTTGATCGTGGCCAGGGTCCGGCGGGACAGCCGGATCGCGTCCGCCGCCACCCGCAGATCCCCGCGCACCAGGGTCAGGTCGCCCGCCTCGATCGCCGCATCGGTGCCGGTGCCCATCGCGAGCCCGAGGTCGGCGGTGGCGAGCGCGGCCGCGTCGTTGACGCCGTCGCCGACCATGGCGACGGTGCGCCCCTCGGCCTGCAGCCGCCTGACCACGTCCACCTTGTCCTCGGGTAGCACCTCGGCGATCACCTCGTCGACCCCGACGGCGTCCGCCACCGCCTCCGCGACGGCCCGGTTGTCCCCGGTCAGCAGCACGGGCGTGAGCCCCAGCGCGCGCAGTTCCCGCACCGCCTCGGCGCTGCTCCCCTTCACGGCGTCCGCGACGGCGAGCACCCCGCGCGCCACCCCGTCCCAGCCGACGACGACGGCCGTACGGCCGCTTCTCTCGGCTCCTTCCTTGGCACGGGCCAACTCCTGCGGAAGCTCGCCGAACAGGCGCCCCACGGCCACCTCGTGGCCGGCCACGTACCCGCGTACGCCCCGCCCGGGCACGTTCTCGAACCGCTCCACCCCCGGCAGCTCCCCGACCCTCCCCCACTCTCGGCTTCGCTCGAGCGGGGGGACCCCCATCTCGGCACCCGCGGCCACCGCCCGGGCGACGGGATGCTCGGAGGCGTGCTCCAGGGCGCCCGCGAGCCGCAGCACCTGCCGCTCGTCGGTGCCCTCGGCGACGTGCACCTCCTGAAGGGTCATGCGGCCGGTGGTCACCGTGCCGGTCTTGTCCAGGACGACGGTGTCGACGCGGCGTGTGGACTCCAGCACCTCGGGTCCCTTGATGAGGATGCCGAGCTGCGCCCCGCGCCCGGTGCCCACCATGAGCGCGGTCGGGGTGGCCAGGCCCAGCGCGCAGGGGCAGGCGATGATCAGCACCGCGACGGCCGCGGTGAAGGCGGCGACGGCGTCGCCGGTCGCGCCGAGCCACGCCCCGAAGGTGGCCGTGGCGATCACCAGGACGACGGGTACGAAGACGCCGGAGATCCGGTCGGCGAGCCGCTGCACCTCCGCCTTGCCGGTCTGCGCCTCCTCGACGAGCCGCGCCATCCGCGCGAGCTGGGTGTCGGCGCCGACCCGGGTGGCCTCGACGACGATGCGGCCCCCGGCGTTCACGGTCGCGCCGGTCACCGCGTCTCCGGCGGTCACGTCCACCGGCACGGACTCGCCGGTCAGCATCGACGCGTCGACGGCGGAGGCGCCCTCGACGACGGTTCCGTCGGTGGCGATCTTCTCTCCGGGGCGTACGACGAACCGGTCGCCGACGGCCAGGTCGGTGACGGGGATGCGGATCTCGCGCCCGTGGCGGAGCACCGCCACGTCCTTCGCGCCGAGCTCCATCAGCGCCCGCAGGGCGGCACCCGCGCGGCGCTTGGAGCGGACTTCCAGATAGCGGCCGAGGAGGATGAACGCGGTGACTCCGGCGGCGACTTCGAGGTAGATCGTCGAGGCGCCGTCGGCGCGCGAGACGGTGAGGCCGAAGCCGTGCCGCATGCCCGGCATGCCCGCGTCGCCGAAGAACAGCGCCCACAGGGACCAGCCGAACGCGGCCAGCGTGCCGATCGACACCAGTGTGTCCATGGTGGCCGCGGCATGCCGGGCGTTCGTCCATGCGGCCCGGTGGAACGGCGCACCGCCCCAGACCACGACGGGGGCGGCGAGGGTGAGGGACAACCACTGCCAGTTGTCGAACTGCAGGGACGGGACCATCGCGAGAAGGACGACGGGGAGGGCGAGCAGCGCGGAGACGATCAGACGGTGCCGCAGGACCGCCAGTTCGGGGTCCGCGTCAGGGGCGGGCGGGGTCTCCTGCTCGCGTACGGGCTGTGGGGGCGGGGGCTCCTCGGCGGTGTAGCCCGTCTGCACCACGGTGGCTATCAGATCGGCGACCTCGGTTCCGGCGGGGTAGCTGATCCGCGCCTTCTCCGTCGCGTAGTTCACCGTGGCGGTGACGCCGTCCATCCGGTTGAGTTTCTTCTCCACGCGGGCCGCGCAGGAGGCGCAGGTCATCCCCCCGATGAGCAGCTCCACTTGGGAGACGTCCGGTGCGGGGGCGGATATGGCGGGCTGGGCGGGGATCTCTGCGGTGCTGGTCATGTGCGGACTCCAGACGACGTCCAGACCGCGGACCGGACCGTACGGGCCGGGGTCGGGTTCGGTGCACGACCGCCGGCCGGTACGGCCCGGTGCCGGGAAAGTGGGTTTCAGGCGTGCCCGGCCAGCTCGAAGCCGGCCTCGTCGACGGCGGCGCGCACGGCTTCCTCGTCCAGCGGTGACTCGGAGACGACGGTGACCTCGCCGGTGGCGGCGACGGCCTGCACCGAGCTGACGCCGGGGATCGCGGAGATCTCGCCGGAGACGGCGCCCTCACAGTGTCCGCAGCTCATCCCGCTCACCTTGTAGACGGCGGTGACGGAACCCGGGGTGTCGGTCTGGGCGGTCATGTCGTTACTCCTCGTCGAGGCGTATGGGGTCGGCGGGGCCCACGATGGTGCCCGTACACCTCAGACTATACCCCTGGGGGGTATGAATCCAAGGCCGGGGTGTTGATCGTGGAGTGGCGGAGCGCGATCGGCCCGGGTAGTGGGCTGCAACCTGTTCCCCGAAGAGTGCACACAAGGCCGCTTTGACTCGATCGTGTGATGGTCCGCTCGCAGGCTTGCGACGCGCTGGGCCGACCGGGTTAGCGTTGCTATGCGATCTGGGACGCAGGGTGCGGCGCCAGCGTGCGGGGCCCCCGCTCCACCAGAGTGATGGTTCGGGGCCTCCCCGGCGCCTCTGGCCGTGCCCATATGGCCAGGTCGCACAGGGAACTGGCCTCCCGGGCTCGGACCACGCACACGATGCGTGTCGCCGCCCCGGGGTCGAGTACGCCGGGGACCAGTGCGCCCAAGACCGTTCGGGGCGTGCGGCTGAGCGGGCTCATTCCCGTTCGGTCCCCAGGAACGGTTCGTTCGCCCAGTACGTGGCGCTGGACCATGCGGACGTGAACCTCGTCGCTGTCCCGGACGGCATGGCCTTCGCGACGGCCGCCTCGCTCGGCTGCCGCTTCGCCACGGCGTTCCGCGCGGTCGTGCAGCAGGGCCGGGTGGCGGCGGGGGAGTGGGTGGCGGTGCACGGCTGCGGGGGCGTGGGCCTGTCGGCGGTGATGATCGCGGCGGCGTCGGGCGCGCGGGTCATCGCCGTGGACGTGTCGCCGCAGGCCCTGGAGCTGGCGCGGAAGTTCGGGGCGAAGGAGTGCGTCGACGCGGGCCGGACGCAGGACACGGTGGCGGCGATCCGTGAGCTGACGGGCGGCGGCGCCCATCTCTCGCTGGACGCCCTCGGCTCCCCCGCCACCTGCGCCGCCTCCGTGGGCGGCCTGCGCCGCCGCGGCCGCCACGTCCAGGTCGGCCTGCTCCCCTCACCCACGGGCACGACTCCCGTCCCCATGGCCCGCGTCATCGCCCTGGAGCTCGAACTCCTCGGCAGCCATGGCATGGCCGCCCGCACCTACCCGCCGATGCTGGAACTGGTGGGCGCGGGCGCCCTCCGCCCCGACCTCCTCGTGACCTCCACCATCTCCCTGGACGCGACCCCGCAGGCGCTGGCGGCCCTGGGTACCGCACCCGGCTCGGGCGTGACGGTCATCGAACCGTGGAGCTGACCTCGAAAGGCTCGCGCGGTCACTCCGTTCTGCGGCCGCGGTTGCCCGGCCGGGAGGCGACCCAGGCGCGGACGGTGTCCGCGTACCAGTAGGGCTTGCCGCCCTCGACGTGGTCGGGCGGAGGCAGCAGTCCGTGCTTGCGGTACGACCGCACGGTGTCCGGCTGCACCCGGATGTGCGCCGCGATCTCCTTGTACGACCAGAGCCTTCGGTCGGTCATGAGCTGTACCTCCCTGCACTGCCGCGGCGTCGGCCGGGAGCGGCCGTCGGGGGAGCCGGGCAGTGCACTGGCGATCACCAAGCCTGTGTCCGGTCAACGACGCAGAGTGAGCGCGGGGAAGCGCCTGTGGGCGGGGTGTGACCCAGGACCCGCGGACTCGCGACATCTGTGACAAGGGAGTGGCTTTTGTGACGCGGGTGCAGCAAAAGACATATGCGAGATCCCTCACTGGTCCGAATGTCTGGACAAACTATTGACAGGCTCCCGTGCGGAGACTAGAAACCGGAGAGAACCGCCGACGACGGCGCGACGGGAACGCGAAGGGATCTCGATGGCGTACGACCTGATCACCATGGGGCGGATCGGCGTGGACCTCTATCCGCTGCAGACCGGTGTCCCGCTCCCGCAGGTGTCGTCCTTCGGCAAGTTTCTCGGCGGATCGGCGACCAACGTCGCGGTCGCCGCCGCCCGCCTGGGCCGCCGTACGGCGGTGATCACCCGCACCGGCGACGACCCCTTCGGCACCTACCTGCACGAAGCACTGCGCGACTTCGGCGTCGACGACCGCTGGGTCACCCCCGTGCCCGGACTGCCCACCCCGGTCACCTTCTGCGAGGTGTTCCCGCCGGACGACTTCCCGCTGTACTTCTACCGGCAGCCCAAGGCCCCCGACCTGGAGATCGACGCCCATGACCTCGATCTCGACGCCATCCGCGAGGCGGGCATCTTCTGGGTCACCGGTACCGGCCTGAGCGAGGAGCCCAGCCGTACGGCGACCCTCGCGGCCCTCGCCCACCGGGCGAAGGCGGGCACGACGGTCTTCGACCTGGACTGGCGCCCGATGTTCTGGAAGGACGAGGCTGAAGCCCGCCCCTTCTACGCCGAAGCCCTGCGCCACACCACCGTCGCGGTCGGCAACCTCGACGAGGTGGAGGTCGCCACCGGCATCCGCGAACCGCACGCCGCCGCCCGCGCCCTCCTCGACGCCGGTGTCGAGCTCGCGGTCGTGAAGCAGGGGCCCAAGGGAGTCCTCGCCGTGCATCGCAGCGGCGAGTCGGCCGAGGTCCCACCGCTCCCGGTCACCGTCCTCAACGGTCTCGGCGCCGGCGACGCCTTCGGCGGCTCCCTCTGCCACGGCCTCCTCGCCGGCTGGGAGCTGGAGAAGATCATGCGCCACGCCAACGCGGCCGGCGCCATCGTCGCATCCCACCTGGAGTGCTCCTCCGCGATGCCGACCCCGGACGAGGTGGCAGCGGTCCTCGCGGCAGGAGCCGTAGGCACCACGGGGGCCGGACAGTGAGCGTCGACGTCGCGGATCTCGTCCGCACCCGCACCCACCACCCCGAGGCGATCGCCGAGGCCGCCGCCCGCCGCGTCCGACGCCCGCTGCTCGGCGAGAGCGGCCGGCTGATGATCGTCGCCGCCGACCACCCCGCCCGCGGCGCCCTCGGGGTCGGCGACCGCAAACTGGCCATGGCCAACCGCGCCGACCTCCTCGAGCGCCTCTGCCTCGCGCTCGGCAGACCCGGCGTCGACGGCGTCCTCGCCACCGCCGACATACTCGACGACCTGCTGCTGCTCGGCGCCCTCGACCACAAGGTCGTCATGGGCTCGATGAACCGCGGCGGACTCCAGGGCGCCCGCTTCGAACTCGACGACCGCTTCACCGGCCACCGCCCCGAGGATCTGCAACGCCTCGGCTTCGACGCCGGCAAGCTGCTGCTGCGGATCGACTACGACGACCCGGGCTCCCTGAACACCCTGGAGGCCACCGCCCGCGCCATCGACGAGATGGCGGCCCGCAGACTCCCCGTCTTCGTCGAGCCGTTCATCTCCCGCCGCGACGCCGACGGGCGGCTGCGCAACGACCTGTCCGCCGACGCCGTCACCCGGTCCATCGCCATCGCCTCCGGCCTCGGCGGCAGTTCGGCGTACACCTGGCTGAAGGTGCCGGTCACCGACAACCCCGACGACATGGCGCGGGTCATGGAGACGACGACGCTGCCCGCCGTGCTCCTGGGCGGTGAGGTCGGGGACGATCAGGACGGCGCGTACGAGAAGTGGCGCGGCGCGCTGCAACTGCCCACCGTGCGGGGCCTGGTGGTCGGCCGTTCGCTGCTGTACCCGGCGGACGGCGATGTGGCCGCCGCCGTGGACACCGCCGTAGGACTGCTGTGAGGGCCGCATGAGCAACGAGTTGTACGTCCCGAAGGGCACCACCGCCGACGCGTACCACACGCTCGACATCGACCCGAAGTTGGCCGGCTGGACGCACAGCAGCCTGCGGATCGTCGAGTTGGAGCCGGGTGGCACCCATACCTTCACCACCGGGGACAGCGAGTGGATCGTGCTGCCCCTGCAGGGCGGTTGTACGGTGCAGGTCATGGACGAGGTGTTCCGCCTCCTGGGGCGGGACAGCGTGTTCGCCTCGGTCACCGACTTCGCCTACGTGCCTCGCGACGCCCAGGCACAGATCTCCTCCGGCGCGGGAGGCCGCTTCGCCCTGGCAGGAGCGAAGTGCGAGCGACGACTCCCCGCCCGCTACGGCCCCGCGCCGGAGGTCCCCGTCGAGCAGCGCGGCAGCGGTACCTGCACCCGCCATGTGCGCAACTTCGCCTCCGCCGACGCCTTCCAGTGCGACAAGCTCATCGCCGTCGAGGTGATCACGCCCGGCGGCAACTGGTCCTCGTACCCGCCGCACAAGCACGACGAGCACCGGCCGGGCGAGGAGTCGCAACTGGAGGAGATCTACTACTTCGAGATCGACGGCCCGAACGGGTTCGGCTATCAGCGCGTGTTCCCCTCGCGCGACGGCGGATCCGACGTCCTCGCCGAGGTCCGCTCCGGCGACGCCGTCCTCGTCCCCGACGGCTGGCACGGCCCGTCCATCGCCCAGCCCGGCCACGACATGTACTACCTGAACGTCATGGCGGGACCGGGCGAGACCCGGGAGTGGCGGATCTGCTTCCACCCGGACCACGTCGAAAGCACAGGGGGTTACCGATGACCACCAGGCTCACGGTCGCACAGGCGCTCGTACGCTTCCTCGCCGCCCAGTACACGGAGCGGGACGGCGTACGGCAGCGGCTCATCGGCGCCACCTGGGGCATCTTCGGCCACGGCAACGTCGCCGGGATCGGCCAGGCGCTCGTCGAGTACGCGGACGTCATGCCGTACCACCAGGGCCGCAACGAACAGGCGATGGTGCACGCGGCGGTCGGCTACGCCCGCCAGTCCAATCGCCTGTCCACGCACGCGGTGACGACGTCGATCGGCCCGGGCGCCACCAACCTGGTCACCGGCGCCGCCCTCGCGACCATCAACCACCTCCCGGTCCTGCTCCTCCCCGGCGACATCTTCGCCACCCGCCCCGCCGACCCGGTCCTCCAGCAGCTCGAAGTGCCGTACGCGGGCGACGTGTCGGTCAACGACTCCCTGCGCCCGGTGTCGAAGTACTTCGACCGGATCACCCGGCCGGAAGCCCTGATCCCGGCCGCGCTGCAGGCCATACGCGTGCTCACCGACCCGATCGAGACGGGCGCGGTCACGCTCGCGCTGCCCCAGGACGTGCAGGCCGAGGCGTACGACTGGCCGGAGGACTTCTTCGCCGAGCGCACCTGGGTCGTACGCCGTCCGGGCGCCGATCCGACCGAACTCGCCGAGGCCGTGAACGCGATCCGCGCGGCCCGTCGCCCGCTGCTGATCGCGGGCGGTGGCGTCCACCACAGCCACGCCGAGGAGGCCCTCGCCGAGTTCGCGGAGGCCACCGGCATCCCGGTCGCCTCCACCCAGGCCGGCAAGGGCTCGTTGCCGTACGACCACCCCCAGGACGTCGGCGGCATCGGCCACACCGGCACGGCCACCGCGGACGAACTCGCCCGCACCGCCGACCTGGTGATCGGCGTCGGCACCCGCTACACCGACTTCACCACGGCCTCCGGCACGCTGTTCACGGGTGACGGTGTCCGCTTCCTCAACCTCAACGTCGCCCCGTACGACGGTCACAAGCTCGCCGGAATGCCCCTGATCGCGGACGCCCGCAGCGGCCTCCAGGAACTGACCCAGTCCCTGGGAATGCACGAGTACCGGGTCACGGACGCGTACGTCACCGAGTACACGGAGGACAAGGAGCGCTGGGAGCAGCGCGTCGACGCCTGCTACGAGGCCGAGGAGCCGGACGTACGGCCGACGCAGCCGCAGGTGCTCGGCGCGCTGGACGCGATCGTCGACGAGTCGGACGTGATCATCAACGCGGCCGGTTCGCTCCCCGGCGACCTGCACAAGCTGTGGCGGGCGCGGTCGTACGACCAGTACCACCTGGAGTACGGCTACTCCTGCATGGGCTACGAGATCCCGGCCGCGATCGGTGTGAAGCTCGCCGCCCCGGACCGGCCGGTGTGGGCGCTGGTCGGCGACGGCACCTACCTGATGATGCCGACGGAGATCGTGACCGCCGTGCAGGAGGGCATCGCGATCAAGGTACTGCTGGTGCAGAACCACGGGTACGCGTCGATCGGAGGCCTGTCGGAGGAAACGGGCGGCGAGCGCTTCGGCACCGCCTACCGCTATCGCGTGGGCGACGGGACGTTCTCCGGAGCCCCGCTCCCGGTCGACCTGGCCGCCAACGCGGCCAGCCTGGGCATGCGGGTGCTGCGGGCGAAGACCGTACGCGACCTGCGGGCGGCGCTCGCCGAGGCGCGGGCCGCCGACACTCCCACATGTGTCTACGTGGAGACCGAAACGGCAGACACAGTGTCGGGCGCGCCTCCGGCGCAGGCCTGGTGGGATGTACCCGTGGCCGAGACCGCGACCCGAGCGTCCGCGGTCAAGGCCCGTGAGCTGTACGAACGGCACGTCTCGACCCGACGCCGCCATCTGTGAAGGAGCAACTGGGCATGACGAAGATCGTCAACCACTGGATCGGCGGCAAGTCCGTCGAAGGCGCGTCGGGCACGTACGGTCCGGTCACGGACCCGGCGACCGGCGCGGTCACCACGAAGGTCGCGTTCGCGTCCGTCGACGAGGTCGACGCCGCGGTGGCCGCCGCCAAGGAGGCCTACGCCACCTGGGGCCAGTCCTCGCTGGCCCAGCGCACGTCCATCCTGTTCAGGTTCCGGGCACTGCTGGACGAGCACCGCGACGAGATCGCCGAGCTGATCACCGCCGAGCACGGCAAGGTGCACTCCGACGCCCTCGGTGAGGTGGCGCGCGGCCTGGAGATCGTCGACCTCGCCTGCGGTATCAACGTGCAGCTCAAGGGCGAGCTGTCCACGCAGGTGGCGAACCGGGTGGACGTGGCCGCGATCCGGCAGCCGCTGGGTGTGGTCGCCGGCATCACGCCGTTCAACTTCCCGGCGATGGTGCCGATGTGGATGTTCCCGCTGGCCATCGCGTGCGGCAACACGTTCGTGCTGAAGCCCAGCGAGAAGGACCCGTCGGCGTCGATCCGCCTCGCCGAGCTGCTGGCCGAGGCCGGGCTGCCGGACGGTGTCTTCAACGTCGTGCACGGTGACAAGGTGGCCGTCGACCGCCTCTTGGAGCACCCCGACGTCAAGGCCGTCTCCTTCGTCGGCTCCACCCCGATCGCCCGCTACATCCACACCACCGCCTCCGCGGGCGGCAAGCGCGTCCAGGCCCTCGGCGGCGCCAAGAACCACATGCTGGTCCTGCCGGACGCCGACCTGGACGCGGCGGCCGACGCGGCCGTGTCCGCCGCCTACGGCTCCGCGGGCGAGCGCTGTATGGCGATCTCCGCGGTCGTCGCGGTCGGCGCGATCGGCGACGAGCTGGTGGAGAAGATCCGCGAGCGCGCCGAGAAGATCAAGATCGGCCCGGGCAACGACCCGGCCTCCGAGATGGGCCCGCTGATCACCGCGGCCCACCGCGACAAGGTGGCGTCGTACGTCGAGGGCGCGGCGGCGGAAGGCGCCGAGGTCGTCCTGGACGGCACCGGCTACACGGTCGACGGCTTCGAGGACGGCCACTGGATCGGCATCTCGCTGCTCGACAAGGTGCCGACCAGCGCGAAGGCCTACCAGGACGAGATCTTCGGCCCGGTGCTGTGCGTGCTGCGCGTGGACACCTACGAGGACGGCGTGGCGCTCATCAACAACTCGCCGTTCGGCAACGGCACCGCGATCTTCACCCGGGACGGCGGCGCCGCCCGCCGCTTCCAGCTGGAGATCGAGGCCGGCATGGTCGGCGTGAACGTCCCGATCCCGGTTCCCGTCGGCTACCACTCCTTCGGCGGCTGGAAGGACTCCCTCTTCGGCGACCACCACATCTACGGCAACGACGGCACGCACTTCTACACGCGCGGCAAGGTCGTCACCACCCGCTGGCCGGACCCGGCGGACGCCCCGGCGGGCGTCGACCTGGGCTTCCCGCGCAACCACTGAGGAAGCAGCGGCCACCTGAGGCCGTACGGCCGCCGAGCCGGGGATCAGCCCTGCTGCTCGGCGGCCCTCTTCACCCGCCGGAGAGGCGACCAGCCTTCACGCCCGAGGCCGGCGGTGCCGAACCGCGGGCAACGAGGACGATGAGGTCGCGCAACCGCTCGGCGTACAGCCGCATGTTCTTGTACGCGATGTCGGTGTCCGGGTAGCGGCACGCGAACCACAGGCCCTCGTGGAGCCTGTTGAGCCACACGCACACCTGGTCGCCGTACGACACCCTGATCAGTCCGTACGCCGCCAGCTCGGACCAGCGCCCGGAACCGGGGATGCCCCGGGCATCGACGAACGAGACGATCGAGTACAGGTCGGGCGACGTCGGACGGAAGTCCGAGCCGAGCAGGCGGAGCACCCGGGCGAGGGGCATCCGGGCCAGCGGCCTGCTGGTCTGCAGCTGGCTGCGCACGGTCTTCAGGAGGGTCGGGAAGTCGGCGGCCGGCACCAGGGGAACCTCGATCGGCGCGCCGCCGACATACCAGCCGACCGAGTCCGACCACTGGGACTTCACCCTGGTGTGGAACGGCACGACCGTGCGATACACGGACTGCCCGCCGATCTCCCGGACGATGATGCTCGTGGCGGCCAGGGCGCCGACCAGGCTTCCGCCGTAGGGCCGGCAGTACGCCTCGAAGGCGGCGGCGTCGTCCGGGCTCACGAGCATCTCGGACATGAGCTTCTGGGTGGGCAGCGGGCCGCCGGGAACCACACCGAGATCGACGGGGAAGCTCGGCAGCCTGCCGTCGCACCGCTGGATGAACTCCCGCCAGCGGGCGACGATCTCATGGGTCTCGTCGATCCGGTCCGCATCCGCCCGCTCGATTTCGCAGAAGTCGATGTAACTGCTCGCCGGTGTCCGCTCCACGGTACGGCCCGCCACGTTCGCCGCGTAGAGCTCATGGACCTCGGCGGGGATGCGCTGGATCGAGTAGGAGTCGACGTTGCTGTGGTCGAAGGCCATGTACACGCTGGTGCAGTCGTCCCGGACGACCGCCGTGTAGATGAGGTTCGGCCAGCCGAGCGCGTCCGCCGCGACGTCGAAGCGGTCCTGCAGGTGCCGGACCAGCTTCGCCGGTTCGGGGAAGTCGCCGACGACCTCGCGCTGCAGCGACACCGCCCCGGTGTCGAGCGTGAACCGGCGCATCTCGCCGTCCCGCAGACGGAAGCCGCTGCGCAGCGTCTCGTGGCGGAGGGTCCAGCTGCGCAGTGCGTCCTCCAGCGCGCCCAGGTCGATCCGGCCCGGGATGTCGAACGCTGTGCCGAGCCAGGTCGGCACGAACAGGCCGTCCTCACGCACGGACCGGGCGGTGCGGATGTGCGACTCCTGGATGTACGCCGGTGGTCGGGAGTCGTCCGGCAGGCCCGCCGCCGCCTGAACGGTCGCCGGACTGAGCGTCCACTCGATGAGCCGTCCGGGCCGGACCTCGCACCGCTGGATGTCTGTGATGCGCACAGGGCGTCTCCGTTCGCAGGGGGGGGCGGATCTTCAAGGATCTGATGCACATACGCCGGAAACGTGTTGATTTGCGCCCTTTCAGCGGATCGAGTGGTGCCTCGAACGCCAGTGCCCCACCTGGTGGGCGGTCGGTGAGGTCGTACCACGGCCGCAGTACGCGGAAAGGGGCGTGTACGCCCATGGGAGGTGTGGGGGTTCGGTCTCCGGTCGACAACATGCCGACAGGTTCGCCCCGTACCGTTGACGCATGGATCTTCGACTGCCCGCATGGCGTGGGCTACAGCGGCCGCGGCGGATCGTCGCGGCCGCGGCCGCGGTCGTGGTGCTCGCCGGTGCCGGTACGTGGACGGCCGTCGCCGACGACGACGCGCCCGCGGTGCGCCGCGCCGACCGGGTGATGGCCATGGGCGACGGGGTGCGCCTCGACACCTCGTACTTCACCTCGGGCTCGGACGGCCGTCGGCCCGCCGTCCTGCTGGCGCACGGCTTCGGCGGCAGCAAGGACGACGTACGGCAGCAGGCGGAGGACCTGGCGAGAGACGGGTACGCGGTGCTGACCTGGTCGGCGCGCGGGTTCGGCGACTCGACCGGGAAGATCGGGCTGAACGGTCCCGACGCCGAGGTCGCCGACGTCTCCCGGCTGATCGACTGGCTGGCCGAGCAGCCCCAGGTACAGCTCGACAGGAGCGGCGACCCGCGCGTGGGCATGGCAGGAGCGTCGTACGGCGGCGCGATCTCCCTGCTCGGCGCCGGGAACGACGACCGGGTGGACGCCATCGCCCCGGCGGTCACGTACTGGAACCTCGCGGACGCCCTCTTCCCGAACGGTGTGTTCAAGGAGCTGTGGGCCGGGATCTTCGTCAACTCCGGCGGCGGCTGCGCCGAGTTCGAGCCGCGGCTGTGCGAGATGTACGAGCGGGTCGCCGAGTCCGGCACCCCGGACACCGAGGCGCGGGAACTGCTTCAGGCCCGCTCGCCGTCGGCGGTCGGCGACCGCATCAAGGTGCCGACGCTCCTGGTGCAGGGCCAGACCGACTCCCTCTTCCCGCTCGGCCAGGCCGACGCGGCGGCCAGGGCCATCAAGGCGAACGGCGCCTCCGTGGACGTCGACTGGATCGCCGGCGGCCATGACGGCGGCGACATGGAGGTGAGCCGCGTCCAGGCGCGCGTGCAGTCCTGGTTCGACCGGTACCTCAAGGACGACAAGGGCGCCGATACCGGTCCTGCCTTCCGGGTCACGCGCACCGGAGGTGTCGACTCCACCGACGGCGAGGCCCTGCTGCGGGGCGCGAGCGCGGACGCGTATCCGGGCCTGGAGAGCGGACAGCGCTCGGTGGAACTGACCGGACGCGAGCAGACCTTCGACAATCCGCCCGGCGCCGGCCCGCCCGCCGTCTCCGCGCTCCCCGGCCTCGGCGGCGCCGGCGGCCTCGCCCAGCTGTCCTCGCTGGGTGTAGGGGTGTCCCTCGACTTCCCGGGCCAGTACGCGCGCTTCGAGTCGGCGCCGGCCGGCGACGACCTGCGCATCACCGGATCGCCGACGGTGACCGTCCACGTGCAGTCCAGCAGCGACGACGCGGTCCTGTTCGCCAAGGTGTACGACGTCGGCGCCGACGGCACCCAGCAGGTGCTGCCCTCCCAGCTGGTGACCCCCCTCAGGATCGAGGGCGCCAGGTCCGGCAAGGACGTGACGATCACGCTCCCGGCGATCGACCACGAGGTCGACAAGGGCCACCGGCTGCGCCTGGTCCTCGCCTCGACCGACCTCGCGTACGCCTCCCCGGCCGCCCCGGCGACGTACACCGTCTCCCTGAAGAGCGACCTGACGATCCCGACGGCCCCCGGCGTCACGACCGCCGCCGCCCCGCTGCCGGCGTGGGTGTGGTGGCTGCCGCTGACCGGCGCCGTGATCGCCCTGGCGCTGCTGCTCTCGGCCCGCCGCCGCACCGCCACGCCGGCCCCGGACCCTGCCTTGTCCGACGTCCCGCTCCAGATCACCGACCTGAGCAAGCGGTACGCGAAGTCGGCGGACCGGTACGCGGTCAAGGACCTGTCCTTCCGCGTGGAGAAGGGCCAGGTGCTCGGCCTGCTCGGCCCCAACGGCGCGGGCAAGACGACGACCCTGCGCATGCTGATGGGCCTGATCAAGCCGGACGGCGGCGAGATCCGCGTCTTCGGCCACGCGATCCGCCCCGGCGCGCCGGTGCTGTCCCGGGTGGGCGCCTTCGTCGAGGGCGCGGGCTTCCTGCCGCATCTGTCCGGCCGCGAGAACCTGGAGCTGTACTGGCGGGCCACCGGCCGCCCGGCCGAGGACGCCCACCTGGACGAGGCCCTGGAGATCGCCGGTCTCGGCGACGCACTGGCCCGCGCGGTGCGTACGTACTCCCAGGGCATGCGCCAGCGCCTGGCCATCGCCCAGGCCATGCTCGGCCTGCCTGACCTGCTCATCCTCGACGAACCCACCAACGGCCTCGACCCGCCCCAGATCCGCGAGATGCGCGAGGTGATGATCCGGTACGCGGCGGCCGGCCGTACGGTGATCGTCTCCAGCCACCTCCTGGCGGAGGTCGAGCAGTCCTGTACGCATCTCGTGGTGATGGACCGGGGCAGGCTCGTGCAGGCGGGCCCGGTCGGCGAGATCGTCGGCTCCGGCGACACCCTCCTCGTCGGCACCGCCGTGCCCGTGGAGGAGCCGGTCGCCGAGAAGGTCGCCGCCCTGCCGGGCGTCGCCTCCGCCGTCCTCACCGACGACGGGCTCCTCGTCCGCCTCGACCCCGACGGCAGCCCGGCCCGCCTGGTCGCCGAACTCGTACGGCTCGAAGTGCCCGTCGCGTCGGTCGGCCCGCACCGCCGCCTGGAAGACGCCTTCCTCACCCTGATCGGAGGTTCCGCATGAGCACGCTCGCCGAGCGCACCGAGGTCGCCTCCGGTTACCGGGCGGGCCGTACGCTGCCCCTCCGGGTCGAGCTGGTCCGCCAGTTGAAACGGCGCCGCACGCTGGTCATGTTCGGCATCCTCGCCGTCCTGCCGTTCGTGCTGGTCGTCGCGTTCGCGATCGGCGGCGAGCCGGACGCCGGCGGCGACCGGATCACGCTGATGGACTCGGCGACCGCGTCCGCCGCCAACTTCGCCGCGGTCAACCTCTTCGTCTCCGCGGGCTTCCTGCTGGTGGTCCCGGTGGCCCTGTTCTGCGGGGACACGGTCGCCTCGGAGGCCAGCTGGTCGTCCCTGCGCTATCTGCTGGCGGCGCCCGTGCCGCGAGCCCGGCTGCTGTGGTCCAAGCTGGTCGTCGGGCTCGGCCTGAGCCTGGCCGCGATGGTGCTGCTGCCCGTCGTCGCGCTGGCCGTCGGCATCGCCGCCTATGGCTGGGGCCCGCTGCAGATCCCCACCGGCGGTGCGCTCGACGCGGGCACCGCGGCCCAGCGGCTCGTGGTGGTCGTGGCGTTCATCTTCGTGTCGCAACTGGTCACCGCAGGGCTGGCGTTCTGGCTGTCGACCAAGACCGACGCCCCCCTGGGCGCGGTCGGCGGCGCGGTCGGCCTGACCATCGTCGGCAACGTCCTCGACGCGGTGACCGCCCTCGGCGACTGGCGCCACTTCCTGCCCGCGCACTGGCAGTTCGCCTGGGCGGACGCCGTCCAGCCCAGCCCCGAGTGGTCCGGCATGATCCAGGGCACCGCGATTTCCATTACATACGCACTCGTGCTTTTCGCCCTGGCCTTCCGGGGTTTCGCTCGCAAGGACGTGGTGTCGTAGCCGGTCAGGCGGCGATTTCACAGGGCGCGGCCCCACTGATGTCCGGGCCTTTCCGAATGCGGCGCGGTCCAACCGGGTGAACCTGCGCAACCAATTCTCGGGCGCCGGGTTGATGAAGCCGTAGGGCATGCGACGCCATGAGAGGGGAAAGCGCAGTGCTCAGTTGAGGCAATCGTCGCCGCAGAGGCCGCCGCTTTTTCTGCCAACTTCATCACTGCGCTGAACCCGGCGATCGGCAGCAGGCCGGCCTTGGACGTCGATCTCCGTTCCAGGGCCGGCTTTCCCAATTCTTCGAGCAGGAAAGACAACCACATTGCGACAGACCCTGAGCAGGGGAGTGTTCGCGGCGGCCGCCGCCACGGGCATTCTGTCCCTGTACGGCAGCTCCGCTCTCGCCGGCACCAACGCGGCAGGAGCCGCCGAGGAGGCTTCCGGCGTGCTGACCGGGAACAGCTTGAAGGTCCCGGTCAAGGTGCCGCTGGACCTCTGCGGCAAAACCGTCGATGCGGTCGCGGCACTCAACGACGCGTTCGGCAACGTCTGCGGCAACACCTCGGACAAGAAGGCGGTCAAGAAGAAGGCCACCATGTCGTCCGAGTCCGCGTACGACGCCTCCGGCGACGACTCCACCGACGTATACGCGACTCAAGTCGCCAAGGACGCTTCCGGCGTGCTGACCGGGAACGACCTGGAGGTGCCGGTCGAGGTGCCGGTGAAGGCGTGCGGCATCAGCGGCGATGTCCTCGCGGCGCTCGACCAGGTGGCCGGTAACCCCTGCTCGTACGGCGACGGCGGCTACGACACCGACGAGGTCACCACTCCGAAGCCGAGTGAGCCGCCCACGCTCAGCACTCCCACCCCGCGTGCCCCGCGGGCCGAGGAGACGCCGCGTGCCCGTCAGATGCCTCCGGCCGAGGTGGAGCTCGGCGAGTCGGGCCAGTTGGCCGAGACCGGCGGTGGGGCGCTGATGGCGGCCTCGGCCGCCAGTGCCGCACTGCTCGCGGGCGGGGTCCTGGTGTACCGCCGCGCCCGCGCCACCTCCCACCGGTAGGTGCTCCCGGGTGCCGGACGCGTCCCGTCCGGCACCCGCACCCACTCCACAAGGACCGACGCGGGTCACCGCGCGAGGCAGCCCGAGCCGGTCCGGGGACGAAACGCCGCTCGGGGCCGCTGACGACTCTCTCGCCGTCAGCGGCCCCGAGCGGCTTCGCGGTCTTTCGTCAGCGGCGCACCGGCGACGGCGACTCGGTCAGACGGCCGCCTCCCGGTACGGGGACCGTCCCGCCGGTCGGGGTCGTCCTGAGCCGGCGGCGTACCCCTCGGACGAGGGTCTCCGCCGTGAAGGACGCGCCCTGGACGAAGCGCATGGCCGGGCCGAAGCCGGAGGCGGTAACCAGGCCCGCGAGGAACAGTCCGGGCTGGGAGGACTCGAAGTCGCGCCCGACCACCGGGGAGCCGTCGGGCAGGGCCGCCAGCGTTCCGCGCAGCTCGGGCGAGAGCAGTCCGAGCCGGTCGCAGCGCGCCCGGAACCCCGTGGCGGCGATGACATGTTCGGTCTCCAGGGCGCTCCGGACGCCCGCGCGGCTCACCAAGTCCAGCCGTAGGCCGCCCGGTACCGCACAGGCCGCGGTGACCTCATGACCCGGCAGCAGCTCCACCACGCCTTCCACCCGGTCCCGCACCCACCACGCGCCCGCCGGCCCCAGCGCCGTGGTCGCGATGCGGGCCCGGGTCGACTCCGGCAGGCGCCGGAAGAGGCCGGGGCGCTCGGCGTAGAACCAGTTCCGCCAGCCGGGGCCGAGGCCGCTGTGCGGGGAGCGGACCGACTGCCACCAGGGGCGCTCCCAGGGCGGCGGCACGTCGTTCCACCGCAGTCCGTCGGCCCGCGCCAGCACACGTACGGACGTGCCCTGTTCGGCGAGCAGTGCCGCGGTCTCCAGGGCCGCCTGGCCGCCGCCGATGACTGTGACGTCCTTGCCGCGGAGGTGGTCGAGGTTGCTGTGGTGGCTGCTGTGCGTCACCAGCGAGGGGTGCAGTCCGCGCAACGCCTGCGGGACCTCGACGAACGGCATGACACCGACCGCCAGCGCCACCGCCCGCGCGTACAGCGCCTGTCCGTCCTCGGTGACCGCCGTGAAGCCGCCGGGGCCGGACGCCACCCGGGTGATCGTGCGCTCGTCCACCTCCGGCACGGCATGGCGCGCGAACCACAGGCCGTACGACGCGAACGCCTCGACCGGGATCGGCTGCGCATGACGTGCTGTCAGGCCGTGCTCCGCGCAGTAGGCGTCCAGGCGCCAACGGCCGGCCGGGTCGGAGAGGTTGGACGCCCAGGGCTCCGACTTCAGGAACATGCCGCGGGGCATGTGGTCCCGCCAGGACGCCATGGGCCGGCCGAACACGCGCAGGTTCAGCCCGGCGGCCGCGGCGTGGGACGCGATCGACAGGCCGTACGGGCCTGCGCCCACCACCAGAAGGTCGTACATCATCAACTGCTCGCTTTCTCGTTATCGGTCAGGGAGGGCGAGGACGCCCGGGGGATGGGCCGCGGTGCCGGTGCCGCCGCCGTCGCGCCCAGCCGCTCACGCAGCCGGCGGGACACATGACGGCTCCACAGGGCCCACATCGCCCATCCGGGCGCGCGGTCGTCCCGGGCGTACCAGGCCAGTTCGCGCCCGCCCGGCGCCGCACGCAGCGCCGCGAGGGGCGCGTAGTTCTCCACCACGAACGCGCGCCCGACCAGGGGGTCCCCGTCCGGCAGCGGACGGCCCGTCAGGTCCAGGTGCAGGGCGCGTACGACGTCCAGTCCCGCGCTGTCCGCGAAGAGCCGGAACTGGGCGCCGGGGCGCGGGTTGAAGTCGAGCAGGTGATAGCTGCCCGTCGTGCCGCAGCGGCGGAAGTCGAGGTCGAAGATCCCTCGGTAGCCCAGCTCGCCGGTGAGCCGCTCGGCCAGCGCCTGCACCTGCGGGTTGGGTGTCCAGCAGCCCACCGCGGTCAGCCCCGCTCCCCGCGGCCGGTCCAGGCGTTTGCGGCCCGGTCCGCCCGCACGCACGGTGCCCGAGTGGTCGGCGTAACCGTGGAAGAACCAGTCCCGGTTCGGTCCCGGCGGCAGGTACGACTGCAGCAGCAGCCGACTGCCCGCCTCCTCGGTGCGCAGATACAGCTCCCGGGCCTGCTGCACGGAGCGCACCAGCACCGTGCTGCGCAGCCCGCTGCCTGACGGCAACAGCCAGGGCCTGCTCCACTTCGCCACCAGCGGCAGCCTGAGCCGCCGCGCGTCGGCGGCGGCCCGCGCCGCACTGTCCGGGATCAGCGTCACCGGGTGCGGAACGTCCGCGGACGCGCACACGGCGGCCAGTTCCGCCTTGTCGGCCACGCGTTCGGGCAGCGCGCCCGGCATCGTCGGCAGCAGGTAGGAGGGCGCGAGTTCCTCCCGCATCCGTGCCACGGCGATCGCGCACGCGTCGTCCATCGGGACCAGCACGGCCGGACGCGCGATCCGGTCGGCCACGCGGCGCAGCACGCCGAGGATGTCGTCCGGGGAGGCTCCCGGGAGCGGCGGGGGATGCATCTGACGCACGTAACGCGACACGTGGACGGGACTTTTCGCTGAATCGGCGACGACATGCACCTCCACTCCCGCCCTGCCGAGCGAACGCACGGCGCCCAAGGTTCCGTGGTGAAAAGGATTACGGTCGATTCGTAGCAGTACGGCGGGGACGCGGGTGTCGAGTAGCGGCACGAATTCTCACTTTCTAACGGATCGGATCACCCGCACGGGCGGGCGCAGCACTCGAAAGCCGCAATGGCAGTGGCGCCATTGGTGTTCCTGTGCCTGACTTCATGTGACGGTTGGTCAATAAGGAGGACTGCGGCGGAAGGCCGGACGAGAACGAGGAAAGGAACAGCATGGCTCCTCACCACAAGCGGATCCGGGTCCGCTGGCTGACTGCGGGCGCGGTGGCGGTCGCAGCCGCGTCGGCCGTCCTGGCGTCCGGACTCCCGGTGGAGGTGAGGGTGGTGCCGAGCGACGATGCCCGCCCTCCGGCGCCGGTCCCGGCGGCTCCCGCGCCCGAGGTCCCAGGGCCCTCGTCGGGCAGCAGGGCTCTGACCTTCGGTGCCTTCCTCGGCTCCGACGCCCGTGGCGTGGCCCGCATGACGCAGTTCAGTCACTGGCTGGACGGTGCCGAGCTCCGCGTCGGCCACACCTACCTGCCCGGCAACCGCTGGCGCGACATCGAGGGTGCCCCCGGCTTCCTCGACGTGTGGGCGAACTGGCGCAACCAGGACGACGACCGGATGCTCGTCCTCAACGTCCCCCTTCAGGAGCGCAACGAGGGGGGCGTCTCCGACGCCGAGGTCCGCCGGCTGTTGCGGCGGGGCGCGGCCGGGGAGTTCGATCACCACTTCCGTGCCCTCGCCGAGCGGCTGGTCCAGCTGGAGGTGCCGGACACGGTCCTGGTGCTCGGCTGGGAGATGAACGGCACCACGTACACCCATCGCTGCGGTCCGGACCCGAGGGCGTGGAAGAAGTACTGGCACCGGATCGTCACCACCATGCGTTCGGTGCCGGGCCAGAACTTCCGGTTCGAATTCACGCCGAGCCGTGGCCGGGACGCCATTCCCTGGACGCAGTGCTATCCGGGGGACGACACCGTCGACATCATCGGCATGGACGCCTACGACCAGCCGGCCGGGAAGTCGTTCGACCAGCAGGTGAACGAGCCGTACGGGCTTCAGGACCATGTGGATTTCGCGAAGGCCCACGGAAAACCCATCTCGTATCCCGAATGGGGACTCTTCCGCAACGGCGACAATGCCGAGTACATGCGGCGCATGCTCGCGTGGATCGCCGAGCACAGGCCGCTCTACAACACGCTGGCCGACTACTGCCCGCACGGTGTGTGGAGTTGCGAGGACAACCCGAGGTCGTCCGACCTCTACCGGTCCTTCTTCGGCGACACCGACGAGGCGACGCCGCCCCCCACCCCACCCACGCAGGAGCCGGTCCCGCCCACCGAACCGCCGGCCCAGGAGGAGTGCACGCCGGTCGACCTGGGCAGCTGGCTGGAGCACTGGCTCGGCGGGAAGCTCTGCCTGCGCTTCGACTGGTGGTAGAGCATCCGCCGGGAGTTCGATCGGGTCCACCGCCGTCACCGCTGTCCGCGCACATCGGCGGCGGCGGCCGGGCCCGGCACCGAGGCGGCGGGGAGGGGGTCGTCGTCCGGGCGGGTCTGCCTCGGCCGCGCCAGCAGGGTCAGGCCGCACAGCAGCCCGCCCGCGCTCGCGCCCACCAGAGCGGTCACCGCCGTCGACGTGGACGTCGGCTCGGTCGGCTTCACCGCGCGCGAGAACTGCACGAGCCGGACCTGGGTGTTGTCGCTGGTGTCGTCCGCGTGCCGGGTCAGCGCCCGGGAGACCGCGTTGGCCATGTCGACGGCGAGGCCGGGGCGCGAGGAGGTGGCCGAGACGGCCACCATCGGCGCGTCCGGCGAGGTCGCCGTGCGCACGTCGTGCTGCAGCGTCCGCACCGGCACGCGCGCCCACACCTGTGCGTCCCCGAGCACCGCGAGCTGCGTGGCGGCTCGGCCGTACGCCTGCGCGAAACCGAGGGCGGAGTCCGGGCCGGACTTGTCGGTCGGTACGGCGATGACGTAGCTGGTGGCCGTGTACTCGGGGGGAGTGACCAGGCCGTACGCGCCGCCGAGTAGGCCCCCGAGGAGGGTGCCGGCCGCGAGCACGGACCAGGACGGCAGCTTCCTGAGACGGGCCGGGGACAGGCGCTGACGGATCGGGGTGGTGGTCATGACGGGCTGGCTCCCAGAGGTGAGAGGGACGACGACGAACTGGAGAGCGCGGCCGCATACACGTCCATGAGGCGGGCTGCGCTGCGGGTGATGCTGTAGTGGTGCGTGACCTCCGGTGCCGTGCGCGGCCGGGGTCCCGCCGCGCGGACCTCGGCGATCGCGCGGGCGTACGCCTCGGAGCCGCCGCGCACCCGCCGGGCGTCGGCGGCGGCCGACGGCGGCAGGTCCTCGATCGCCGGGCAGGAGGCGTAGAGCACGGGCAGGCCGGACGCCAGCGCCTCCACGGCCGCGAGGCCGAAGGACTCCTCCATGGACGGGGACGCGAGCAGGTCCATCGCGGAGGTGAGCGAGGGCAGGTCGGGGCCGGGGGAGCCGTCGGGGACGTAGGGGCGTTCGCCGGTGAACAGGACGCGGTGGGCCACGCCGGCCTCGTGGGCCGTGCGGCGCAGGATGGGCTCGTCGGGACCGCCGCCCACCAGCAGCAGCCAGTGGTCGTCCGGGAGCCGGGTGAGTGCGTGGACGAGGACGTCGAACCGCTTCCCCCGGGTGAGCCGGCCGACGCCGCCGATGACGTACGCGCCCTCCGGCAGGCCGAGGCGCCGGCGGGTGCGCTCGCGCCGCTCCGGGTCGAAGCGGAAGCGGTCCACGTCGATGCCGTTCGGGACGACCTCGATGCGGGGCGCGGGCACGCCCCAGCGCTTCAGGCGGTCGGCCACCGTCGCGGAGACGGCGACCGTCGACGAGCCGAGCCGCTCGCTGGCGAGGTACAGCGCGCGTACGCCTGGCGTCAGTCTGCGGCCCTCCATCTGCGAGTCGCCCAGGGAGTGTTCGGTGGCGACGACTGCGCGGACCCCGGCGAGGCGTGCGGCGGGCCGGCCGTAGACGCAGGCCCGGTACAGGTGCGTGTGCACCAGGTCGTAGCGGCCTGCGCGGATCACCCGGGCCAGGCGCGGGAGTGCGCTCAGGTCGCGGTTGCCGTCCATGCCGATGTGCATGACGCGGACGCCGTCGGCGGTGAGGCCCTCGGCGACCGTACCGGGGTTGGTGAGTGTCACGACGTCGCAGTCGACGGGCAGGTGGCGCAGCAGGAGGCGCAGCTGCTGCTCGGCGCCGCCGACGCCGAGGCCGGTGATGATGTGCAGAGCCTTCATCTCACAAGCCCTCCACGGGACGCCGGCGCAGCCGGTGCAGCCGGTGCTTGAGGTGCAGACGCCAGGCCGTGTCGTTCTGGCCGACGTGCACGCGTGGCAGGGCGTGCGGACCGGTCAGCGGGCCGGGGTCGATGGCGCAGGCGTAGGCGTATCCCGCTTCCCGTACGGCCGCGACGGCGCGGGCGTCGACCGTGCCGTACGGGTAGCAGAAGCCGTCGACCCGGGCGCCGGTCAACTCCGTGATCAGCGCGCGACTTTCGACGACCTCGGTCTTCAGGGTGAGGTCGTCCGCCTTGGTGAGGTCGACGTGGGTCAGCCCGTGCGAGCCGATCTCCACGCCCTCGGCGGCCGCGCGCCGGATGCCGTCCGCGGTCAGCAGCGGCTTGCGCGGGCCGAGCGGGTCCCAGGCGTTGTCGCCGCCGAGTCGTCCGGGCAGTACGAAGAGGGTGGCCCCGAAGTTCCAACGGCGCAGCAGCGGCAGCGCGTGGGTGACGAAGTCGGCGTACCCGTCGTCGAAGGTGAGCCCGACCAGTCCCCGCCGCCCGCCCCGGGCGCGGGCGGCGAGCAGCTCGGCCACGGACACACCGCGCAGTCCGCGCCGGTGCAGCCAGGCCAGCTGCCTGTCGAGCCGCTCGGGCGTGACCGTGATGCGGTAGGGGTCGTCCGTGCAGTCGCCCACCGAGTGGTACATCGCCACCCACGGGACCGGGCCGGGGCGCGGGGCGGGGAGTCTGCCGGTGTCTAGGGATTCAGTGGAAGCGGCCATGTGTGAGCCTTCGTGTGACGGTGCGTACGGAGTGCAGTGCGGATGCGACAGGGCCTAGGGCCGAGATGAGCGGGACGAAGACGGCGGTCACGGTCAGACAGCCCGCCGCGAGGCCCGCCACCGGGGACTGGAACCGGCTCGCGACGAACGCGCCGGCTGCGGTGGCGGCGACCGCGGCGAGCACCGGCCTGCTCAGCTCGGCCAGGACCTTCGGGAGGCGGATCGAGACGGTGTGGGGGCTGCTGCGCCGGGCCGCGCGCAGGCCGGCGAGGAGCAGGGCGGCCGTGACGGTGATGCCGACGGCGTTGGCGGCGGCGATCCCCTCCACGCCCCAGGGACGCACGGTCGCGGCGCCGATCGAGGACGTCACGGCGATGCCCACGGTCATCACGGCGACGGGGTACCAGCTGGGCCGGCCCGCAGAGAAGTACGAGCGGACCAGGGCGCCCACCAGGGTCTGGCCCAGCAGCCCGAGGGCGTACACGCGCATGACCGCCGCCGTCGCCGCGGTGTCGCTCGCCGTGAACGCGCCGCGCTGGAAGAGCAGTTCGATCATCTGCGGGGCACAGGCGATCACCGCGCACATGCCCAGCAGCACCACACAGGAGGCCAGCACCAGATCCCGCTCCACGCGGCTGCGGGCCCGTGCGGTGTCGCCGTCCGCGAGCGCCCGCGCCACCACCGGGAAGGTCACCGTGCACAGCATCAGCGACAGCGTCATCGGGAGCTGGGCGACCTTCTGCGCGTAGTTCAGGTGCGAGATGGCCCCGGCGGGCAGGGAGGAGGCGAGGAAGCGTTCGACGAGTACCTGCGACTGGCGGCACAGCGCGAAGAGGAGTACGGCGCCGATCAGGGCGAGTTGCATCGGCCGCTCCTCGACGCCGGCGCCGCCCCCGCCAGGGGTCGACATACGCGACGCCAACTGCCGCCACAGCGACGGAAGTTGCACCGCAACCATCAGAAAGCCGCCCGCCGCAACCCCGATCGCCGCCGAGCGCACCCCCCAGCGTTCGCCGAGCAGGAACATCGCGGCGATGATGCCGGTGTTGTAGGCGACGTAGATCGCCGCGGGCGCGAGGAAGCGGCGGTGTGCCCGCAGGGCGGCGCTGCAGTACCCGGCGAGCCCGAAGGCCAGCACGCAGGTCGCCGTGAGCCGGGTGCAGTCGGCGGCGAGGCGGGGGTCGGGCAGGCCCGGCGCCAGGGCCTGGACCAGGTAGGGAGCAACGCCTGCGACCAACGCGGCCACGGCGGCGAGTGCGAGGCACAGGCGGGGAAGGGTGGCGACCACCAGAGCGCGGACGGGGTCGTCCGGGGCGCCCCGGGCGCGGCGGGCCAGAGCCATGCTGAACGCCGGGATCAGCACCAACGCCAGCCCGTCCTCGATGAGCAGTGTGGCGGCGAACTCCGGCACAGTCCACGCGACCAGGAAGGCGTCCGTGTCGCTCCCGGCACCGAACAGCCGCGCCAGCGCCTGGTCGCGCACCAGGCCGAGCAGTGAGCCGGCGATGGACAGCGACGCCGTGACGAGCGCGGCCCGGGCGAGAAACCTCCGGGAGGACGAGGCACGGTCGGCGCCGTCCCCGGACAGGGCGGCGGCACGCGCCGCGGGTACGGCCGCCGCGCCGTCGGCTGCGGATCCGGGGCTCTGCGAGGGCGTCACCGTCATCGCGCCACGGCCTCCTCGACGCGCTCGCGCACCCCGCCCCGTGGCACGCCGTCCACCCGCTGGTCCCCGGCCAGCGCCCACCACGCCACGAGCCCCAGGGCCACGGCGGTCAGGACGGTCGAAGGGCCGCCGATGTCCCCGTACACGAAGTCGGTCAGCAGCCAGACCAGCAGCCCGCAGGCGACCAGCGCGCAGTCGGGTACCGGTCCCCGGCGGCGGGCGCGCCGAAGCCGCCGCAGCCCGCACACCAACAGCGCCAGCCAGCTCCCGGCGAGCGCGAGCAGCCCGACCAGGCCCTGCTCGCTCAGCAGCAGCAGGTACATATTGTGCGGCGACAGCAACGGCTGCCGCTGGTACGCCGTCCCCGCGCCCGCGATCTCGCTGCCCGCCGACAGCGCCAGGGTGGCGTGCCGGTCCCGGTACTCGGCAAAGCCCTTCATCCCGACGCCGGTCAGCGGCTGCTGGCGCCACATACCGGTGGCGGACCCCCACAGGGTGTACCGGTCGACGACCGACTGGTCCGGGGCGTCGGTGACCTGCGCGATGCTGTCGATCCGCTGCTGCAGCAGCGCCGTGCCGACGCCGAACCCGCCCACCAGGATCACGCCCGCGGCGACCGCGGCCGCCGCCACCTTCAGCGCGCGCCGCAGTCCGGTCAGCGCCAGCTGCACGGCGCACGCCAGGGCGGTCGCGATCCAGGCGCCCCGGCTGAAGGAGAGCGCGAGCGGCGCCAGCAGGGCCAGCGCGCACCCGGCGGCGGCTGCCCGCTGCCGTACGGACGCCGGGCCCAGCGCGATCCCGGCCGCGCACACCAGGCCGAGCGAGACGACCATCGCCATGCTCATCACGTCATGCGGCCCGAACGTGCCGACCGCCCGGATGTTCTCGCCCTGGTAGGAGGCGCCGGTCCGGGTGACGTACTGGTGCACGCCCACGGCCCCCTGCCACAGCGCGAGCCCCACGAACGACCAGGCCACCAGCCGGCACCCGGCCCGGTCGCGGATCAGCAGCAGCACGGCTGCCGGGACGAGCACGAAGATCTGCAGATAACGCCCCAGGCCGGTGAGCCCGGCCTGGGGCGAGGACGCTCCCATCGCGGCGAGCGCGAGCCCCACGACCGGCAGGCCCAGCACCACGGCCGCGACGGGCGACAGCGGACGCCGCCGCTCGCGCAGGAGACGGAGCACGCAGTACACCACCGCCAGCCCGGAGACCACGTCGGCGGGCCCCGCGCCGTCCGGCGTCAGCGGCAGGGCCAGCAGCGCGGGCACGGCCACCACGGGGAGGACCGGCGTCAGCGCGGCGGCTCGGCCGGGGAGCGATGTCAGGGCGTGGCTCACGTCTCTCAGCCCCCCGTCGGGCGCACCAGGGTGGCCGCGGTGCGCAGCAGGATGCAGATGTCCTGCCACAGCGACCAGTCGTCGATGTAGGCGTTGTCGAACCGGCAGCGGTCCTCGATCGAGGTGTCACCGCGCAGCCCGTGGACCTGGGCGAGGCCGGTGACGCCGGTCCGCATGCGGTGGCGGACCGCGTAACCGGGGTAGGTCTGGCTGAACTGGGCGACGAAGAAGGGGCGTTCGGGCCGCGGCCCGACCAGGCTCATGTCGCCCCGGAGCACGTTCCACAGCTGGAGCAGCTCGTCGAGCGAGGTGCGCCGCAGCGTTCGGCAGAACCAGCGCATCTCGATCTCGTTCGCCACGCTCCACCGGGTCGCCGACTCGTGCTCGTCGACCGGTCGGTGGGTACGGAACTTCAGCAGCGTGAACGGCTTTCCGTTCTTCCCGATACGTTCCTGCCGGAACACCACGCCCGGCCCGTCGCTGATCCGCAGCGCCACCGCACACGCCAGGAGCAGCGGGCTGACCAGCAGCAACAGCGTTCCCGACACAAGAATGTCGAGCGCCCGCTTGCCCACACTGCCGCGGCGCACCGGGGACATGTCCAGACGCCTGCAGGAGAACCCGGCCAGCCGCTCCTTCGACGCGTACGACGGGCAGTCGGCGTCGACCTCCCAGACCACGCAGCCCGACTCGGCCAGCGCCCGCAGCAGCGGCCCCTGTTCGGTGCGTACGGAGGGGTGAACGGTCAGCACCGCCCGCACCCCGTTCTGGATGACCGCACGCTCGACCTCCTCGCCGGTCGTCAGCACGGGCAGGCCCTCGGTGCCGTCCGGCTGCTCGGCGACGATCCCCACCGGCCGCACACCGCACCGTGGGTGGCGCAGCACGGCGGCGGCCACGCGCTGTGCGGTCGCCACCGGGCCGATCACCAGCGCGGTGTGCGGGTGGCGCAGCAGTGCGGCGCGCCGCCGCCCGTGCACGGCCCCTCGCAGCGCACAGCCGACCGCCGCCTGCAGGGCCAGGCCCGTCAGTACAGTGCCGACCGACAACGCGTGCTCCGGCCGGTACGCCGCCCAGAGCGCCGAGAGCGCCAGCCAGGCCACCGCGATGCGGCCGCACACGGCGGGCAGTTCCTCCAGCAGTACCGGCACCGGCGGCCGGCCGTCGCGCGGACGCAGCAGCAGCGACGCGACGACCAGCAGGGTGACGAGCAGCGGATGGCGCTGGGCCTCGGTGAGCGCCAGCGTGCCCGACAGGGCGGCGACGCCGTCCGCGACGAGCAGCGGGACCGGTGAGGCCGACCGGGCCGGACGGCGCGGGACGGGGAACCGGAAACCGGTGGCGGTGCCGCGCGGCGGCAGGACCGAAACTGGTGAGAATCCGTGGTCCCGTGGCGGCAGGCCGGGGGAGGGCACGGTACGTTCGGCGGTCACGAGTGACTGGACTCCCTGTGCTTGGTGGGCTCGACGCACTGTGTTGTCTGGTTCGCCGCGGCGCTACGGCCCGTGCCGGGCGGCTGACCGTGTTCAGCGCCGCGGGCTTCGGCGGGCTCGACTGCATGGGAGGGGCGCGTGCTTCGGGCGGCGGGCCAGGTGCCGAGCAGGTCGCGGTAGACGTTCGCGAGCGCCTCGGCGGTGTGCCGCACGCCGTGGGTGGACAGCACATGCCGGCGGCCGGCCTCGCCGAGCGACGCGCGCAGCAGCGGGTCGAGCAGCAGCTCAGTGACGGCCCCGGCCAGTGCCGCCGGTTTCTCCGGCGGGACCAGGCACCGGGCGGCGAAGGAGGGTGGCAGGCTCTCGCGGGCGCCGTCGACATCTGTGACCACCACGGGCCGCCCACAGGCCATCGCCTCCAGCGGGGCCAGCGCCATGCCCTCCCAGCGGGACGGCAGGACGACGAGGTCGGCGGCCTGGTACCAGGGGGAGGCGTCGGTGACGGCTCCCGCGAAGAGCACGGACTCCGGGGCGCGTTCACGCAGCAGCTCGCGGTCCGGCCCGTCGCCGACCAGGACGAGGCGGGCGTCGGGCACCCGGTGCACGACGGCGTCCCAGGCCCGGAGCAGGACGTCCTGCCCCTTCTGCCGGCACAGCCGCCCCACGCAGACCGCGAGCGGTACCGCCGGGGGGACGTCGGCGAGCGGTGCGAGCCCGGCCCGCACGGCGCCGGCGTCGGCCGGGTGGAAGCGCTCGGGATCGATGCCGTTGGGGATGACGGTCCACCGGCCGGTGATCCCCGCGCGCACGCCGGTGGCGCGCTCCGCCTCGCTCACACACACCAACCGCGCGGCCCAACGCGCCCCCCATCGCTCCCACTTGAGCGCCAGGGCCGCGGTGCCCCCGCCGACCGCCTCGAACGACCAGGCATGCGGCTGGAAGACCGTCGGAATCCGCCCGCGCACCGCGAGCCGCCCGGCGAGCCCGGCCTTCGCGCTGTGTGCGTGCACGAGATGGGGGCGTACGTCGTGGATGACCCGTGCGAGGTGCCGTACCTCCCGCACGAGCGACGGACCCGGCGACCGCGTCGCGGGCCAGTGCCGTACGTGCGCGCCGAGCGCCCGCAGTTGCCCGGTGAGCGGGCTGTCGGGGCAGGCCACGGTGACGTCCAGGCCGTCCGCCAGCTGAGCCCGGACCAGGTCCGTCACCACGCGCGCGACCCCGCCGTCGACCGGTTGGGTGAGGTGCAGAACCCGCAGCCGAGGGCTGATGGGTGACAGGTGCATATGCGCGGCTTCCTCGCTCACGACGGCGCTCGGGGCGGGCGGCAACGGGGTCACTGCTGGGCCTCGACAGCGACGAAGAGCGCACCGGCCCACGCGGCGTCCTGCTGGGACTGGAGCCGGAAGGTCAGCTGGTCACCGGCGTTCTGCAGGACTCTGCCGAGGTCGAACACATCGGAGTCGTAGCCGAGGGTGTTGGCGTGCGCGGGCACCCGCGCCGCACCCTCTCCGGGTTCACTGATGGTGGAGTTCAGGACGTCGTCCTGGGGGTTGGCGTCGTTGCCGAGGGCGATGGAGGCGGACCCGTTCGTCACGGTGAGCGAGTCGCCGGTGGTGCCGCGGTCGCCGTTGTACGCCACCAGGCCCGAGCGGCCCCCGGCGCCTGCGGCGAAGCGCAGATCGCGCAGCTGGATCTCCTGTCCCGAGCTGGACTTCAGCGGCACGAAGCCGTCCCAGACCGCGAGGTGCCGCAGCGGCTCCGCCGCGTTCTCGTACACCACCACCAGCGTCCAGCCGCCCCACGCCCCGGCCGCCGACCCGCCCATGGCCACGTTCACCTGCGCCACGGTGTACAGGCCCGACCCGCCCTCCCGCACCAGCCCCGTGACGTCCGCCGATGCCTGGAAGGCGTCCGCGCCGTCTGCCACACGGTGTCCGACGACCGTGTCCGCGAGGAGCTCCCGGTACTCACCACCGGGTTCGGCGATCAGCACGCGTCCGTTGTCCTCCGGCGGCTTCTGTTCGCCGACGCGCAGGTTTCCGCCCCAGTACAGGCGCGCGTATGTCACTCGGGAGCCGGAGGGCAGGCGGACCTCCGCGCGGGAGGAGTTGTAGGTGTTCGGGTCGCGGTCCACGTCGATGTAGAACATGTCGAAGTCGCCGTTCGCCCCCTGCCTGCCCCCCTGCACGTCCGGGCACGAAGGTGCCGTGCTCTGCCTGCAGGTGATGGAGGAGTTGGCCGCGCGCACGATGCCGCCGTGCTGGTGTGCGCGGTACCGCTGGGCGAACGCGAGGCTCTCCGCCTCAGGTGCGGGGGCGGCAGCCAGGGAGCTGCCGGGTGTCCACATCGCGGCGAGGGCGAGAACGCCGACCGTCGCATGGCGAAGCAGCGGACCCAGGGAATGACGCATGACCGTCGGTGCCCTTTCGGAACAGGTGGCGGTGGCAGCAGCGACACGAGTGCGATGTGTCCGCCCAGAGGGTGTATCGGGGAGGTGCGTCACTCTAGTCGCTAACCGGACAAATATGGTGAAAGGCGACACTCGGGATCACGCCATTGGCGGCGCAACTCCCAGGAGCACGGCCGGTGCCGTTCCGCCGAACGAGGGCCGGGGCGCAGTCGGCCTGACATACCGTCTGATCAGGCAGAACGTGGCAACCGGGGGAAACGCGGGAGTGTGAAAAGCCTATGATCGGTTGCGGGAGGCCATGGGTGATCTGACGGTGGGCTCAGGATCCAACGCCCGTCGAAAGGAACCCCCCCATGCGTGCTCTGCCCGCACGGCGCATGGCGTCCAGCACACTGTGCGCCGCCCTCCTGGTCGGGATCACCGGCCCCGTCGCCATGGCGGCCGACTCGACCCGCGAGCGCAACCGTACGGCGTCGCCCGATATGCGGCTCCCCGGCGCGGACACGCTGCACGCGCAGGTCAGGCAACTCAACGCCCTCGGCAGCGAGTTCGCGCCGGTCACCGACCTGCTGGACGCCGCGCTCAAGGCGGACGACCGCCAACTGTCCGCCGCCAAGGCCAGGAAACTGGGCGATGCCGCGAAGGCTGCCCTGGCCAAGGCGGCCGCCAAGGCTCCGGCGACCTCGACTCCGACGACGGGCGTGCTGCCGAGTGACACCGACCTCACGAGCGACGAGCTGGACGCCCTAGAGGAAGCCATCGACAGTCTTGTGGAGGCGGCGACCACCTCCGATGACGAAAGCGAGGTGCTTCTGTCGGTCGACGACCTACTGGACGAGGTGGGGCGCCTCGTCGACGGACTGCTCGGCACCGGCCTGTCCATTCTGACGCCGCTGCCCAGCACGTCGACATCGACGACGGCGCCTGAGGCGTCGGCCGTCACGCTCCCCGACATCACCTCGACGCAGACCCAGACGGTGCTGTTGACGGTTCCGTGAGCGCACGTGCGAGATCTCAGCCTTTCAGAGATCTCATATGAGGACTTGCAATCTTCGGCACCTCCGGTTTCCGCCCAGGCCACAGCTCGTTAGGCACGGCGACAGAGATCCCCTCCGGCAACCTGCGTTGCCGAAGAAAGGAACACGATGAAGTCCCTGAAGGCTGCCGCCGTCGTTGCCGGGTCCTTGATCGCCGCCGGTGCCGCCACTCCTGCGTACGCCCACAACACCCCGTACCAGGCGCCCACCGGCCACAGCTCCCCCGACATGGCGCCGGCTGCCCCCAGCGCTCCGTACCAGGCGCCGGCCGCTCAGAGTGCTCCGGCCCCGGCGCCGGCCGGCCCGACCGTTTCGTACCAGGCGCCTGCTACGCAGAGTGCTCCGTACCAGGCGCCGGCTGCCCAGAGTGCCCCGGCCCCGGCGCCGACTGGCCCGACCGTTTCGTACCAGGCGCCGGCTGCCCAGAGTGCCCCGGCCCAGGCGCCGGCTGCCCAGAGTGCTCCGGCCCCGGCGCTGGCCGGCCCGACCGTTTCGTACCAGGCGCCGGCTGCCCAGAGTGCTCCCTCCCCGGCGCCTGCTGCCCCGAGCCGCGACCTGGCGAGCACCGACCTCAGCGGCGGCCTGACCACCAGGGTCCCCCTCGACGTGTCGGGCCACAACTCGCTGATCCCCACGGCGAGGGAGGCCGCGGCCGCAGTGAACGAGGCCAAGCCGGTGCACGGCAACCTGTGGCTGTAGGGCGGAGACCCGCCGTGCGGAGCCGGCCCTCGGTGGAGTTCGAGGGCCGTTTCTCCGTGTGCACACACCCGTGGTCACCGGGACGGCCACCGGTGATCACTGTCCTGGCCGTGTGGCGGTGACGGCGCAGGACGTTCCTCGGTTACGGCTACGGACAACCGAACCGGACGAGGAGTGAACCATGGTCGTCAGCAGTGGCGGAGCACCGGTGGGCGCCGAGGACGGAGCACCGGACCCGGCGCGGTCGGCACCGGCGGGCAGAACACGGCGGGCGGTGGCGCGTGGTCTACGCGCCTGCGCGCTCGCCGCCGCCCTGGCGGCCCCGGTGGTCGCCGTCCTGCGCCCGCAGCGCCCCCTGTCCGGCCCCGGGAACGCCGCAGGCGACGACACCACCTTCGACGAGACGTACCGCGGCCGCCGCATCCGCGGTGTGCGGATCCCGGCGCGCGGCGCGGCGGAAGGCGACCGGTGGCACGTCACCGTGGACGACCGCCCGCTGCATCTGATGCGCCGTGCCGACGGTACCTGGCTGACGATGGTCGACCACTACTGCTCGTACCGGACACCGCTCGAGGCCGCCCGCGCCGCCGTCGACGAACTCGGCCCCGGTCAACAGCTGCGTGACCTGGCTCCGGGACCGGTCGATGCGGGACACCGGCACAAGGGGGACCGGCATGGCGTACGTGCGTAAAGACGCCGGCACGCTCACCCGGGCCGAGAAGCGCCGGTTCGTCAATGCGCTGCTCGAGGTCAAACGGCGCGGCGAGTACGACGAGTTCGTACGGATGCATATCGCGTACTTCTCCGCCGACGGCGAGCACGCACTGCGCGCCGCGCACATGACGCCCTCCTTCCTGCCCTGGCACCGCCGGCTGCTGCTCGATCTGGAGGGCGCACTGCGCCGGGTCGACTCGTCGGTGACGGTGCCGTACTGGGACTGGACACGCGACCGCACGACCACCTCCGCACCCTGGACGGCGGACCTCCTCGGCGGCAACGGGCGCCGCTCCGACCATCAGGTGATGACGGGCCCGTTCGCCCATCGGGAGGGCAACTGGACCATCAAGCACGGTGTGACCGAGGGCGCGTTCCTCACCCGGGACCTCGGCCGCTCCCGCAACCCGATCGACCTGCCCACGAAGAGCGATCTGGAGTGGGCACTGAAGGACCCCGCCTACGACGTGGCGCCCTGGGACTCGACGGTCACCCGAGGTTTCCGCAACAAGCTGGAGGGCTGGGGCACCGGCCGGGGCAGCGCCTCCTGGCGCAACCACAACCGGGTGCACCGCTGGGTCGGCGGGTCCATGCTCGGCGGCGCCTCCGCCAACGACCCCGTCTTCTGGCTGCACCACGCCTTCGTCGACCTGCAGTGGTACCGCTGGCAGCGCCGGCACCGCGGGGCCCGCTACCTCCCCGCGACCCCGCCGGGCCTTCGCGACGAGCAGCACAACCGGATCGTGGCACGCCACCAGAAGCTGCCGCCCTGGGACGTGACGCCGCACGAGCTGGAGGACGTCAGCCGGATCTACCGGTACGCGTGAGGTGACGCGAAGTCAGCAGCCTCAGGGTCATGCGTGTTCATGGGAAAAGCCCCGGCGCCGGAGGGTGCCGGGGCTTTCAGGTCAGGACGACAGACGTCACAAGACGTCAGTGGCCGTGCCGGGGTCCTGTCGTTACTTCTTGTTCTTGTGGCTCTCGTTCTTGCAGAAGTTGCCGACCGACTCGTTGAGCCCGCCGATCACCGTGACGGTGTTTCCGCACACGTTGATTGGCGCGTGGATCGGAACCTGGACCACGTTGCCGGACAGGATGCCGGGCGAGCCTACCGCCGCGGCCTTTGCGCCGGCGTCCGCCGCGGCGAGACCGGCCCCGCTGAGCACCACGGCGCTCGTGCCGAGAGCGACAGCGCCAACCTTCGCGATGCGAGACATCACGTTCTCCTTAGTGAATCGGCAAGCGCGGCGGCAGAAGACGCGGCCGCGCTGCCCTTACAACGCGACGGCCCCGGAGCGGTCACGGCGATCTTCACGGGATCACCCAGTTTGTAGAGGGGCTTCGCCGGACGGGCTGCGGTTTCCGCTCGTGGCGGCCCACGCTTCCCGGGACGTGGTCCGGTCGAGCAAGTCCCTGGCTCGCTGTCAGAACTCCCTTCACGACAGGCAGTTGGCTGGATGTGACCCCGGTACGACCGCGCACGCCGGTGTCACAACATGCTTTTCATACGAAAGTAATGTCATTGGGCGTTTCATGTGTAAATCCTCATAACTGTCGCCTACAGTTGGCAACTGTTGGTGATCGGTCCATCACGGACTGCGTCTACTCGAGAACGGAGAGGCAATGCGCAAGTACCAGAAGGCCGCAGTCGTCCTGGCCATGCTCGGCAGCGTCAGCTTCCTGGGTGTCGGCGTCGGCCACGCCGACGACGGGCACGGCAAGGGCAAGTTCGACAACAAGCAGTTCGTGTCGTGCGAGCAGAACGACTGGTATCAGGGGCTCGTTGAGGCCGATGAAGTCCTCCCCATCAGCGCTGGTGCCCTCATCGGCTTCAGCCACCAGGACAACAGCGACAAGGAGTTCCAGCACTGCGGCAACTCCTTCGGTAAGTGATCGCTGGGTGATCCAGGCAGGCGGCGGGGCTCGGATCATGTGTCCGGGCCCCGGGGTCTGCCGCCTGACGCAGAGGTGTGGCGGCGCGGTGGCCAACATGCCATTTCAAGAAACTTGCGCGATTGGGCGTTTTGTCTGCCAAAAGCGACAAATAACGCCTACAGTTGGCGACTGTCAGTGACCAGCTCGTTGCGGGCTGTGTCTCTCGAGAAACGGAGAGGTAATGCGCAAGTACCAGAAGGCCGCAGTCGTCGTGGCCATGCTCGGCAGCGTCAGCTTCCTGGGCGCCGGCGTCGGCCACGCTAACGGCGGGGACGACAAGTTCAAGCTCACCAACGACCAGAAGCAGTCGTGCGAGGCGAACGAATCGGCCTACGGACTCATCAACATTGACGACGTCAACGTTGGGGTCGGTGCCCTCCTCGGCTTCTCGCAGCAGGACAACAGCGAGAAGAAGTCTCAGGAGTGCAGCCAGGCCCTCGTTCTTGGCGGCGGCAAGGGCTGATCGCTGATCAGCTGATCCAGGCAGGTCTCGGGGCTCGCGCTCAGGTGTTCGAGCCCCGGGGTCTGCCGTCTGGCTTTTCTGCTGGCCCAAGCGTCCGGAACGCCTCCGCCGTCCAGTGGCGGGGAGGCGACCGTAAAAGGAAAAGGTAGATGTTCAATTCGAAGAAGATCGCAGCGGTGGCGGGACTGCTGGGCGGCTTCGCTGTGATCAGTGTGGGAGCCGTTCAGGCCTCCCCGGTTGAAGGCCCCGGCAGGTGCGTCAACGACGGCAAGGGTCACATTCGCTGCGTGCAGACGACCAAGCACCGGTTCACCACCGACAAGCTCGGAAACGTCGAACTCGTCAACAAGTCAACGCAGGCTTGCTCCGCTTCGAGCAGCCAGGTCACCTGCATCGACAGCACCGTGATCCCCGGCTAGTGGTCCTGACGCCTCCGGCGGCCCAAGCCTTTCGTCAAGAAGCCAATGCAATTGGGGCGTTTCGCACGCAAAAGGCAGAAAAAGTCGCCTACAGTTGGCGACTGTCAGTGACCAGCTCGTTGCGAGCTGTGTCTCTCGAGAAACGGAGAGGTAATGCGCAAGTACCAGAAGGCCGCAGTCGTCGTGGCCATGCTCGGCAGCGTCAGCTTCATGGGCGCTGGCATCGGCCAGGCTTCGGACGGGGACGAGAAGGTCAAGCTCGAGAACAAGCAGACCCAGTCGTGCGAGGCGAACGAATCGGCCTACGGGCTCATCAACATTGACGACGTCAACGTCTCGGTCGGCCTCCTCGGCTTCTCGCAGCAGGACAACAGCGAGAAGAAGTCTCAGGAGTGCAGCCAGGCCTTCGTTCTTGGCGGCGGCAAGGGCTGATCGCTGATCAGCTGATCCAGGCAGGTCTCGGGGCTCGCGCTCAGGTGTTCGAGCCCCGGGGTCTGCCGTCTGGCTTTTCTGCTGGCCCAAGCGTCCGGAACGCCTCCGCCGTCCAGTGGCGGGGAGGCGACCGTAAAAGGAAAAGGTAGATGTTCAATTCGAAGAAGATCGCAGCGGTGGCGGGACTGCTGGGCGGCTTCGCTGTGATCAGTGTGGGAGCCGTTCAGGCCTCCCCGGTTGAAGGCCCCGGCAGGTGCGTCAACGACGGCAAGGGTCACATTCGCTGCGTGCAGACGACCAAGCACCGGTTCACCACCGACAAGCTCGGAAACGTCGAACTCGTCAACGAGTCGACGCAGACTTGCTCCACTTCGGAGAACCAGGTCACCTGCACCAGCAACGTCGTCGTCCCTGACAAGAAGTCCTGACCTCGAACCGAGGCAGCCGAGGCGCCCTTGTTCACCTCGGCACCTGTCGCGCAAGTCTCCCTGGACGGCGGAGGATGGCCGGGACCCGATACCGGGTCCCGGCCATCCCCGTGTTCTCCCGTCCCCGCAGCGTGGAGCAGCCATGGCCACAGTTCCTCTCATGAGAACCATCTGACCTCCTGTCAGCTCACTCCGCATCTCGGGGTACGCCAAACGGGAGGCGTCGCATTCGCGGGCGGTGCTGGAGGCGGTGGGTCGCGGGCGTATTCGGTGTTCTTGGCCGCTCGCTGCGTTCCAGCCACTCCTGCCGCTGTGCGGCGTACTCGGGTGCCGGCACGGGCAAGGGCCTGGGTGCTGGTGGGGCGGTGCGATGCCACTGGCGATCCGCTGGTCACCCCGCTCCTGCTCGGCGTATCGCGTTGGTTCCCGCTGTCAAGTGCTGAACCACCGGGAGCGTTGCCGGGATTCGCTCCAGGACGCCGCCCGCGAACACGTCGTACAGCGGCAGGGTTTCCAGGTGGACGTAGCCGATGTGGCAGTCGCAGACGGCCAGTGGGCAGGCGCGGGGACGCAGTGCACTCCGGTAGGAGCCGTCGTACAGGTTGCCCAGCTCCGATCGCACGAAGTGGCAGCGGCGCACCGTGCCCTCGCCGTTCACCGATATGACGGACTCACCCGTCCGGCAGGGCAGGCCCGCGCTGCGGTGCGGGTGGCGGCTGTACGGGAAGAGCGGGTCGAGGGCGGACCACTGCTTGGCCTCGGCGTCCGTGTACGTGTGACCCTCGGCGGCGTTGACCCAGAGGTATACGTGGGCGGGGAGGTCGGCGCGGAGGCGACGTGCGTGCTCCAGGTGCTCGGGAAGGCCGACGACGCCGACGCTGTGGCGGACGCCGCGGGTGGCCAGGTCGTGGCATTTGGCCAGGAAGCGGTCGTACGGCGTCTGGCCGGGGTGGAAGGTGCACCACAGGGCGAGGGTGTCCAGGTCGGCGGTGTCCAGCCAGTCCGTGCGGCAGCTGAGATTGGTCTGGATCGCCACCCGGTGGATGTGCGGCAGCCGGCTCAGTTCCGCGAGCGTGCGCCGGTACCAGGAGCGCACCAGGCCCTCGCCCCACGGCGTGAACAGCAGGGAGAGCCGGTCCTCCCGCTGTGCGGCCGCCCAGGTGGCGAAGCGTTCCAGCGCGGCGCGGTCGGCGGCCAGTTGGGCGCGGGTGTCCCGGCGCTTGGCGAAGGGGCAGTACGGGCAGTCGTAGTCGCACGACGCCAGCGGGCCACGGTAGAGGATCGTGAGGTCCATGCGGCTCCGTCACTTCGGTTCGTACGCGGCCATGCGCTCCCGCACGGCGGCGGAGAACAACTCGGGGCCCAGCGCGTCGGAGTGGGCCAGGCCCTCGGGGGAGAGCCGCAGGAGGTCCGGAGCGGCGGAGTCGTCCAGCCAGCCCCGGTCGCGGAAGCGGGCCAGCTCGGCGGCGAAGTCGTCGCCGGGCGCAGTGCCGAAGCGGGTCCGGTAGTCCGCGACGGGCATGCCCTCGGTCTGCAGCAGTGACTGCAGCAGATGGCGGCGCCGGGCTTCCTCTGCGCTCATCTGCCAGCCGAAGTCGGCGTGGCGGAAGTCGTCGGTCGCGCGGCCGGTGTAGTCGTCGATGATCCCGCGAATGCGGTGCATGTCCACGGCGTAGTCGAAGGAGTAGTGCAGCGTGGAGGTGTACGAACGGGCGCCGCAGCCGAGGCCGACCATGCCGTCGGTCTGGCACGCGTAGTCCTCCCCGCCGGTGGTGGGGGCGCCCACGCGGCGGAACATGCGCATCGACACCTGCTCGTAGCCCCGCGCGAACAGATGGTCGCGGCCGTGGCGGTACAGCCGCAGCCGCTGCTCGTCCCACTCGGCGTCGCCGAGCGCCGCGTCGCGGTGCCGGCCAAGACCGGTGAGCGGGCGCACGTAGAGAGGGTAGAGATACAGCTCCTCCGGCTGCCAGGCGAGGGCGGCGTCGAGGGAATGGCGCCACGACTCCTCGGTCTGGCCTTCGATGCCGTAGATCAGGTCGATGTTGAGGACGGGGATGCCGGCGTCGCGGATCCGGGCGAGGGCCGCCTCGACGTCCGCCCGGCGCTGCGGGCGTACGGCGGTTCGCGCCTCGGCGTCGACGAAGCTCTGCACGCCCAGGCTCAGCCGTGTGGTGCCGCGCTCGGCCAGCACGGCCAGCCGGTCGGCGGTCGCCGTGGCGGGCGAGGCCTCCACGGACAGCGGGATCGCGGTCAGATCGGCGCCGAGGCCACGCTCGGCGAGATCGCACAGCCGGTCCAGCTCCGCGGCCGTGAGGAACGTCGGAGTGCCGCCGCCGAAGGCCGCGCCGGCGAACCGCGCCCCGTCGCCCAGCGCCTCGCGCACCGCGGCCGCCTGACGTTCCAGCGCGTCCAGATAGGCGGTGGTCAGGCCGTCGGGCGCCCCGATCCGGGTGAAGAGATTGCAGAAGCCGCAGCGCACCTCGCAGAAGGGGATGTGGAAGTAGAGCGAGAGGGCGTCCTTCGGCTCGTCCGCCCACAGCTCACGCAAGGACGCCTGCTCCCGGCTCAGCGGGCGGTACGCGGTCTTGTGCGGATACGCGTAGACGTAGTGCTGGTACGGGCGGACGGCGGGCGGGGCCGCCGATTCGGTGAGGGTCATCGGGCAGCCTTGTCGGGGAAGTCCAGGAAGAAGTGGGCGTAGGGCACGGTCCAGACGACGTCATGGCCGATGCGGTGGCCGGTGTAGCCGTCCTCGCCGTAGGCGGTGCCGTGGTCGGAGCAGACGACGGCGAAGCACGGACGTCGGCTGCATGCGGCCGCGAAGAGCCGTCCCATCTGCCGGTCCACGTACTCAAGGGCTGCGGCGTGGGTAGCCCGGGTATCGCCCGCCTCGCGGGTGGCACCGGGCAGATGGAACCAGTTGGGCTGGTGCAGGGCCGACACGTTCACGAAGAGGAACAGACGCTGCTCCTGGGGGAGCCCGGCGATCACCTTCTCGGCGCAGGCCACCTGTGCCTCGAAGGACGTGGGGGAGGTCACCCCGAACTCCGGGTCCCAGTGGCTCTCCTGGAACATGCCGGGCAGGACGGAGCCCAGCGGCCCCCGCTGGTTGAAGAAGCCCACGCCGCCGATACAGACGGTGCGGTAGCCGACGGCGGCCAGACCCGACACCAGATCGGGAGTGTCGTAGACGAAGGTGCCGTTCGCGGTGGTCTCGCTCCCCGCGAACTCGGCGGCGAAGAGCCGCGGATGCGGACCCGGTGTGGCCGGTGTCGGCAGGAAGCCCGCGAACATCGCCTGGTGGGAGGCGTAGGTGAAGCTGCCGGGGGCGTGCCGGCGCTCCCAGACGCCGCCGGGCAGATGCCGGACCAGGTTCGGGATGCGGCCGGCTGCCGCCAGCTCCTGAGCCACGTCGTAGCGGAGCGTGTCGAGGGTGACCAGCAGGAGGTCGTGGCTGCCCACGACCTCGTTCATGTCAGGCGATGGCGTCATGGTGGTGCTCCTCGCGTTCTGTGCGCCGTACGGCGGCCGGTGCGGCGGCGACCTGCGCGGCGTAGGTGTCCAGGCCCTCGGCGCCGCTGCCGGGCAGGCCGGTCAGGCGGGGCAGCAGATCCCCGAAGGCGTTCACCTCGCCGACGGTGAAGCGGCGCCACCCCGTGGCCGGCAGGATGTCCACGCCGACGCACAGCGTGCCCGGAAAGCACGCGGCCGCCCGCTCGGCCGTATCCAGCGCGTCGTCGAAGCTGCCGCCCGCGGCCCGGATCGCCGCGCGTGCCGTGCCGAGGTCGCCGCGGACGCCGCCGAGGTGCAGATTCGTCATGGGGTGCCGACTGGTCCGTACGACGGCATGCGTGGCGCGTCCGGCGACCACGACCACCCGCAGATCGGCGGCCCGGCCGCCCTGCGATGCCTTGGGCAGCCACCGCTCGACGTGGATCCCGTCGGGGGCCAGCGCGTCGACGAGGGCGGCGACCTCGGGCTCCGAGGTGTAGTGGCGCACCCGGAGGGAGTTGTACAGGCGGCCGTCGGGAGCGGTCTCCACGGAGGTCGTCGCCTTCACCCGGCCGGGACCCGCCATCGCGAGTGCCACGACACCGGAGGCCGACGAACCGTGTGCCGGCTTCACGAACGCCCGCGAGACACGAGCGGCCTTCAGCTGCTCCCTGAGCTCCTCCCAGCCGCCGACCGGACCCGTCAGGGCCGGGGGCACCGGGACGCCCGCGGCGGCGAGCCGGGCATGGCAGCGCCGCTTGTCGAACATCACCGCGACATCCTCCGGGTCGGCGGAAGGTACCGCGCCCGCACGGTGCGCCGCGCCCGTCACGTCCCGGACCGCAGCGGTGAACCGTCGGTGCCACAGAGCCGTTCCTTCGACCCGGGCGGGATCGTCGGTGCCCCGCAGCAGCCGGTCGACCTCGGCGTTCTCGCCGGGGGAGTCGATCCGTACGAACTCGCCCGGCGTGAAGGCGTACCGCCCGCGCAGCACGTCCCGCCACGCGAGCACGCGTGGTGCCGGGTGGCCCGCCGCGCGGACGGCGTCGGCGAACATCGTCGTCCGCCGGTTCTCGGGATTGCCGACGACGGCGAACCGAAGGCCGGTACCGGGAACGGGGCGCCGCACCCGGGAACTACTCGGAGACAGCGACATAGCGCCACTCCTCGTCACCCCAGCGGTTCGCCTGATGTTCCGACAGGTCCACCTCGGTCCCGGCGGAGCCGAGGGCCGTACGGACCCGGTCGGCCACGGCCTCGCTCAGGAAGTGATGGTGCAGGTCCAGCCGCTTGAGATGGGTCAAGGGCTGGCCCTGGAGCAGGGCCTCGGCGCCGGTGTCGGTGAGGGTGCCCATGGACAGACTCAGCGACTCCAGCTGTGCCACGACCGGTGCCGAGGCGACCGCCGCCGCGATCTCGTCCTGCAACTCGCTGTCCTGCAGGCCGAGATGGCGCAGCGCCGGGAAGCGTCCGCCGGCCAGGAGCGGCGCGAGGTCGGCGATCGTCGTGTCGCCGCCGTACCGCGACACTCCGAGCCACAGCTCCAGCCGCTCCAGCGCGGGCAGTTCGCACGCGCCGACCGCCCGCACCACCTGCCCGGGCAGGCCACCCGACTCGAACCGCAGCGCACGCAGTGTGTCGTGGCGCACCGGGCGCAGCGACAGGGGCTCCTCGCCGAGCCCCTGTGAGTCGCCGCCGCGGACGCCGAACTCCTCCAGCAGAGGGAAGGCCTCCAGGACGGGGGTGACATCGGTGAGCTGCAGCCAGGAGATCTCGCACTCCTCGCCGGTGACGTCGGCGAGGAACAGCGCGCGCAGCGCGGGGAAGCGCCCCGCGTCGGCCACCATCAGCTCCAGTGCCGGACGCAGGTCGCTGTACTCGTCGTCCCACCAGGGCCCGATGACCAGGGCTCGCACGTCCGTGCTCGGCACCCGGTCCGTGAAGCTCCGCCACAGCTCGGCGAACGGCATTTCCCCGGCCGCGTAGCAGTCCAGTCGCCAGGCCACGCCATCCGCGTCCGGAAGCTTCTCCTCACCTGGCTCGGGGAGGGTGAGGACGGGCAGCCCGTGGAAGGTCTCGAAATGATCGGCGAAGGTCATGACGGCCTCATTCCGCGACGGCGGTGAAGCGGTGGACGACGCCGTCGTCCTCCCACGTCTCGCCGGGCTCGGACAGGTCGACCTCGACACCGGACGGCTCCAGTGCCGCCCGAATCCGCTGGGTCATCGGCTCGGTGACGAAGTTGTGGTGGAGGTCCAGCCAGGTCAGGTGGGTGAGTGGCTGGCCGTCGAGCAGCGCCGTCACGCCCTCGTCGGTGAGCACGCCGAGGGACAGGTCGAGCGACTTCAGCTGGGCGACGACCGGGGCCCCGGCGACGGCGGCGGCTATCTCGTCCTGGATCTCGCTGTTGCGCAGGCCGAGATGGCGCAGTGCCGGGAAGCGTCCGCCGGCCAGGAGCGGCGCGAGGTCGGCGACCGTCGTGTCGCCGCCGTACTCCTCGACACCGAGCCACATTTCGAGGTACTCCAGCGCGGGGAGCTCGCTGGCGGCGACACCGCGCACGACTTCGCCGGGCAGACCGCCGGCCTCGAAGCAGAGCGTGCGCAGGTGCTTGTGCCGGACCGCCGGGAAGCGCAGTCCGGTGCCGCCACGGATCCCGAACTCCTCCAGCAGCGGATAGGCCTCGAGGACCGGCGTGACATCGGACTGCTCGATCCAGGAGATCTCCGCCTCCTCCATCTCCAGATCCCCGATGAACACGGCCTGAAGCGCAGTCAGTCGGTCCCGGGCGTCCACGAGGCGCTGCACGATGCCGCTGGAGTCGTTGTCGTACGGCTCACCCCACTGACCCACGACGATCGCGCGGACACCCGTGGGGTCCACGGAGTCGAGGAAGCGGTCCCACAGGTCACCGAACCCCTCCTCCGAGGAGTCCCCGTAGGGATCGACGGCCAGCCGCCAGGCCACGGCGCCCGCTTCTGGCAGCTGCCGACCCGCGCCGGGCTCGGGGAAGTCGAAGGCCGGGAGGCCGTGCAGTTCCTGCAGATGCTCGACGTGGGACATGGTCGCGGGTCTCCTGAGGTGGACGGGCGCTGCTCGTGCGGAGAGTTCTACCAAGTCGCTCTGACAACACCGTCGACGGGCCGTGCGGGCCCGGTCCGAGGGGCGTTGTCAGACCCCCGGCGTAGCGTCGTGGACATCGGTCGGCGAGGCGCCGACGGCGAAGGGAGACATGCATGTACCGGCAGGGGGATGTCCTGATCGTGCCCATGGCGGAGACATCCGTGCCGCCAGGCACGGACAGGCTGCCGCGACAGCCGCGGGACGTGCGGGGGAGGCTCGTGCTGGCTCTCGGCGAGGTCACCGGACACGCCCACGCGGTGGTCGGGCCGGGGACTCTGGTCCGGGAGCCCGGGCCGTTCGGTGCCTCTTACCTCCATCTCCCGGACGGTGGGCGGGTGGTGCACGAGGAGCACGCGGCGATACCGCTGCCCAAGGGCTGGTACCGGGTGGTGCGGCAGCGTGAGTACGTGCCTGGCGCGGTGCGCGTCGTGGCGGACTGAGGAAACGGGGGAGCGGCACGATGACGACGCTGATGGAGACGGCGCAGGTGGACACGATGGTGCTGTGGCGCGAGGTGGTTGCGGCGACCGGCCCGGCGGACCGCGCGGCTGCCGAGGGCGGCGTGCGCCTGGCCTACCGGCTGGCGGGCCTGCCCGAGCCGGAGCGCATCGTCTGGGCGGGCTCGCCCCGCGAGGGCGCGGCACTGGCCGCACGGCTCACGGCGGAGGGCACGGCCGGCCGAAGCGTCCGCGACGCGGTGCGCACCCGGCCGTGGGCCGCCGCGCGGGAGCGCGTCCTCGACCGGCTGGGGCCGAGCGGCTGGGCCGAGCGCTGGGCCCTGACGGGCGCTCAGCTGTGGGACATCACGGTCATGCTGACCGAGCGCATACGGACCGGCATGGTCGAGGCCTTGGCCGGTGTGCCGGGAGGTGAGCAGGCTGTCCGGCTGGTGCTGCTCGACGCGGTTCTGGGGCAGCACGACGCGGCGTGGCTGGCAGCTTTCGACGGCCAGGACGGCGGGGAGGAGCTCGACGGGATCGCCGCGGTCGCCCGCGCCGCAGGCTGGTGGTGGCCGTACGAGAAGACCGCGGTCGTCTGCGAACGCCCCGTGGAGCTGCACCGGGACGAGGCGGGTCGGCTCGACCGCGGGGACGGACCGGCGCTCGCCTTCCCCGACGGATTCGCGCTGCACGCCTGGCGCGGCATGCCGGTCCCCGCCGAATTCCTCGGCCTACTGGGCGGGCTGACCCCGCGGCGGATACGCGAGGAGGAGAATGCCGAGCTGCGCCGCGTGATGCTGGAGCACTACGGCTACGAGCGCTATCTGGAGGAGTCCGGGGCCGAGCCCGTGCAGCGGGACGACGCAGGTGTGCTGTGGCGTATCGAACTGGAGGGGGACGAGCCGCTGGTGATGGTCGAGGTGGTCAACTCCACCCCGGAGCCCGACGGCACCCACCGCACTTACTGGCTGCGGGTGCCGCCGCGGACCCGGACCGCCCGGGAGGGCGTCGCCTGGACCTTCGGACTGGAGGAGGCCGACTACGTACCGGAAAAGGAGACCTGAGCCGACTCCAGCGTGTCCGCCCCGATGAGAGCGAGACCGCCCTCCGCTGTGCAGGCGCGGGCACCGGGGCGGCGCCGAGGCAGGCGCAGTCGGCGAGTCCGAGACGTGCAGGGGCGTCGCCGCACCGTTGGGGTCGATCACTGGAGCGGACGGAGCGTTGACCGGGACGTGTCGTGGCGAGAAGAGCCTCGACCTGCGCCATGGCGATGAGCTGACTCTCGGAATAGCGGCGCTTCGTCTGCTTGTCCGCTTGGTCGAGCAGTTCCTGAGCTTTGTGAGCATGCGCGGCGTAGTCGGCCATGAGCCCCTCCCTCTTTGGCGCTGACGCAAGAAGCGCCCCATCTTGCCTGACGGCCAGGTCTGGGGAAACCCGTATGGCGGAGAGCCTGTGACCTGGGCTTTCCCGGATGGCACGCGTAGTTGATCTGTCACTCGTTGTCGCCGTTGGGTGCTGTCGGGCGCCCTCGCGCGGCCCAGAGACGGCCCAGCGCCGCGTATGCGCTTAGCTTGGCGTTTAACGTCGCAGGTCACTCAACCTGCTGAGATCCCCGGGAACCGGCGGCACGTGGCGCGGCCGTTCTTCACGCTTCGAGATGTCGAGTAACGAAGCACGAAAGAACGGCCGCTGCCTATGAGTCTCCCCGTCGACGCGCCCGCAGGCGAGGCATTGAGCGTGTTGTCCCGCTTTCGGGTCGACTTCTACGACTGCCTGTACAGCCGTGCCGATGCGCTCTTCGAGCTCACCGACGCGGTCTTGTGCGCGGACGGGCCGGTGAAGACCCTGGTCGAGCTCTGCCTGGCGGTGGAGCACCGGCGGGGCACGGGGCCCTGTATGCCGCGCTGGACCGGGGCTGGCTGGGGCCGACGCGGTTGCGCCGCACGCCGGCCGGCCTGCCGCTGCCGAGGGCGGCCGACGGGCGGATCGTGCTGGCCGTGGATGTCAGCAACTGGCTCCGCCCGGACGCCCCGACCAGCGACGACCGGCTGTTCTGCCACGCCTACGGGCGCGGCGACCGCAAGACGGACCAGTTCGTGCCGGGCTGGCCGTACTCCTTCGTCGCCGCCGTGGAGACCGGCCGGACCTCCTGGGTCGCCTTGCTGGACGCCGTGCGCCTCGGGCCGGCGGACGACGCGACCGCCGTCACCGCTGCCCAACTACGGGACGTCGTCGAGTAGTTGATCCAGGCCCGGCAGTGGCAGGCCGGTGATCCGGAGATCTGGATCGTCATGGACTCCGGCTACGACGTCGCCTACCTCTCCCACGCCCTGGCCGACCTGCCCGTCGTCCTGGTCTGACGCCTGCGCTCGGACCGCGTCATGCTCCGCGACCCCGGCCCCGCCCGCCCCGGGCCGAAGGGCGGACGATCGCGTCGGCACGGCGGCATCCTGACCTTCGCCAAGCCCGACAGCTGGCACGAACCCGAGGTCACCACGGTCACGGACACCACCCGCTACGGCAAGGCCGAGGCCAGAGCCTGGGACCGGATGCACCCCCGACTCACCCACCGCGGTCCCTGGCTGGACCACGCGGAAGAGGAACTTCCCATCCTGCACGGCACGCTGATCCGCCTGAAGGCCGAGCGCCTGCCGGGCGACCGCGACCCGAAGCCGGTCTGGCTGTGGTGCTCGGCCACCGCCGCCACACCGGCGGACGTGAACCGCTGGTGGCAGTCCTTCCTCCGCAGATTCGATCTCGAGCACACCTTCAGGCTCATGAAACAGACCCTCGGCTGGACGGCCCCGAAGGTCCGTCATGCGGACACCGCCGACCTGTGGACCTGGCGGCGTTGTCACGTTGTTGGGTGTGGGGGTGTCTGACGGTGTGCCGGGGCGTGGTGGAGTCGGGTTCCGGCTGTGTGCTCACGGCGGGGTGGGCAGGCCGGCGACGCCGGTGATCTGCTCCCAGATCGCAAAGCGGATGCTCATCTCGGCTCGGTGGGCGGCAGCGGGCATCAGGTGGCGGCGGGGCCGGAAGTGGGGCGAGATGCCGCTGAACGCGGACAGAAACCGCTGGGCCCCGCCCACGGAGCGGAAGCCCTTCATCGCCCGTTCGCGCTGCCTCGTTGGCTGGTGGCTGTTCTCCGCCCGGTTGTTCAGGTACTTCGACGGCCGGTGCTCGGCGGAGGGCATGACCTCGCGGTGGGCCGCGCCGTAGGAGCGGAGCTTGTCGGTGACGATCACCCGCGGCACCGTGCGGGTCTTCTTCAGCAGGCGGCGGAAGAAGCGCCTGGCCGCGGCCTTGTCCCGGCGGTCCTGCACGAGGATGTCCAGGACGTTGCCGTCCTGGTCGACGGCCCGCCACAGGTACTTCCGTTCCCCGTTGATCTTGATGAAGACCTCGTCCGGATGCCATTTGCCACCAGGCCGTGGCAGCCGGCGGCGCAGCGCGCTCGCGTACTGCTGCCCGAACCTGGCGCACCAGCGGCGCACCGTCTCGTAGGAGACGACGATCCCACGCTCGAGCATCAGCTCCTCGACCTCGCGGAACGACAGCGGGAAGCGGAAGTACAGCCACACGCAGTGGGAGATGACCTCGACCGGGTACCGGTGCCCCTTGTACGACGGTGACGCGGCCCCCACGAACAGCCCCCTCAAGCACGATCAACCAAAAGATCATCCCACCCGGTCAACCAACGTGACAGCGCCGCGAGAAGGCCTGCGTCATCCTGTGCGGGGCCAACACCGACCCCGCCGACCTGGTCAACCGGCCCACCAGCAACTGACGCGCACCCAAAGGGGGCAGCCGAGCGGGCAACCGCCCGGCTGCCCCTTCGCCGTGTTCACGGCGCCGAAGTCAGCGTCGGTCGCGGGGATCTCCACGTGTCCGTCCGCGTTGACCTGGCTGGCGATGACCTGAATCGTCCAGGTGCCGGCGGTCGGGTTTTGGATGAACACACCTCTACCGGAGACGGCTTGCCAGGTCAGCGGCTGCCCCCGCTCCGGGGCGCGCTCCCTGCGGCGACTGTCGACACCGATCTCGAACCACGGCTCGCACAAACGCCAGGCTCAGGATGCGCCAGCGACGTCGCTGGCGCTGGCCGCTTCGTCCTGCGCCATGCCGAGGAAGCGCCGGATCGCTTCGACCGGCATATCGAGCCCCTCAGACGCGGACTGCTCGTCGCCGAACACCTGCACAGCCTCGGTGACAGCCACAGCCAGTTCAACCTCTGCCTTGCGAACCTTGGCCTCAGCCTTGTCCACGGTGTCGACCACCGCCAACTGGCGGCGCTGCTTCTCCTGAAGCCTCTGTTTACGGGAAACGGTTTTGTCAGAGTTCTGCACGGACATGACCAAGATCATAATCAGTTCGCGTGCGCACCCAACGCCCCTCTGCCGCCCGCTCCCGGCTGGAAGCGCCGTCGTCAAGACCCTGCTCCAGGGAACGACTACCGCAGGATACCCAGATGGTAGCGCCGGGCGCTTACCAGGCCTCGCCAGCGCACTCGCAGGTGACCGCCTCGCTGTCAGCCCACCGGACCTTCGACCGTTTCTGTCCCGTCTCAAACAACTTGAGGTCTACCGACGGCGCTGTCACGTTGGTTGACCGGGTGGGATGATCTTTTGGTTGATCGTGCTTGAGGGGGCTGTTCGTGGGGGCCGCGTCACCGTCGTACAAGGGGCACCGGTACCCGGTCGAGGTCATCTCCCACTGCGTGTGGCTGTACTTCCGCTTCCCGCTGTCGTTCCGCGAGGTCGAGGAGCTGATGCTCGAGCGTGGGATCGTCGTCTCCTACGAGACGGTGCGCCGCTGGTGCGCCAGGTTCGGGCAGCAGTACGCGAGCGCGCTGCGCCGCCGGCTGCCACGGCCTGGTGGCAAATGGCATCCGGACGAGGTCTTCATCAAGATCAACGGGGAACAGAAGTACCTGTGGCGGGCCGTCGACCAGGACGGCAACGTCCTGGACATCCTCGTGCAGGACCGCCGGGACAAGGCCGCGGCCAGGCGCTTCTTCCGCCGCCTGCTGAAGAAGACCCGCACGGTGCCGCGGGTGATCGTCACCGACAAGCTCCGCTCCTACGGCGCGGCCCACCGCGAGGTCATGCCCTCCGCCGAGCACCGGCCGTCGAAGTACCTGAACAACCGGGCGGAGAACAGCCACCAGCCAACGAGGCAGCGCGAACGGGCGATGAAGGGCTTCCGCTCCGTGGGCGGGGCCCAGCGGTTTCTGTCCGCGTTCAGCGGCATCTCGCCCCACTTCCGGCCCCGCCGCCACCTGATGCCCGCTGCCGCCCACCGAGCCGAGATGAGCATCCGCTTTGCGATCTGGGAGCAGATCACCGGCGTCGCCGGCCTGCCCACCCCGCCGTGAGCACACAGCCGGAACCCGACTCCACCACGCCCCGGCACACCGTCAGACACCCCCACACCCAACAACGTGACAACGCCGCCGTCAGCATTGCCGTCAGAGACGCGAAACGCCCTGGAGGGGAGGAGCCCTCTGGGGCGTTTTTGCTGGTAGGAGTGGGCGCCCCCGGCAGGACTCGAACCTGCGGCCAAGCGCTTAGAAGGTGTCAGGGGTTGAGCGATGTGCTCACCTGCGTCTTCGCTGGACGCTCGCGAACGAATACCGTCAAAGCGCTTGCTGTCATTTCCGGGGGACCTTCGGCCGATGACCGCCCCTCGTGCCTTCGCCCTGGCTCATGGGGACAGGGCGAAGGCACGTTCGCGGCCTCTCAGTCGATGCAGAACTCGTTGCCCTCGATGTCCAGCATCGGGATGCATGAATCATTGCCGTCGTACAGCGTGCGCACGTGCACCGCACCGAGCGGGACCAGTCGTGCGCATTCCGCCTCTAGTGCGGCGAGGCGCTCTTCCCCTACGAGTCCGGTGCCGACCCGCACATCAAGATGCACCCGGTTCTTGGCGGCCTTCCCCTCGGGGACACGCTGGAAGTACAGCCGCGGGCCCACACCTGAGGGATCGACGCAGGCGAACCAGGAATCCCGCTGCTCAGGTGGCTGCGAGCGCTTGAAATCGTCCCAAGTGGCAAACCCTGCCGGTGGCGGCGGTATGACGTACCCCAGCACCTCGCACCAGAAACGAGCGAGCCGCTCGGGTTCTGCACAGTCGAAGGTGACTTGGAACTTCTTGATCGGCGTCATCGGATAACTGTATGGGCGCGTGCCGGCACCGAGGCTCCGGGCGCCATCTCCGTGCAGATCGAGGTCTCGCGTGACGTGAGTTGGTGACGGGCGGTGGTGTCGGCGACCGGGAGTGGAACCACCTTGGCTTCCGGCGCAGGGCGGGGCGGACGGGGTGCTACCGGTCGTGCAGGATCCCGGGTCGGGTGACGGGCACGATGGTGATCAAGTCGTCGAGGCCCTTGAAGTCGTCGGGGTTGGTGGTGAACAGGGGGAGCCCCTCGGCGGCCGCGACGGCGGCGATCATCAGGTCGGCCACACGGCGACGGGGCTTGCGGCCTGTGGAGACCACGGCGGCACAGATTCTGCCGTAGATGCGGGCCGCCTCCACGTCGAAGGGGATGGGGTCGAATTCGTTTTCGGCGCGCTGCAGGACGTCCATGCGGCGGGCCCGCTCGGCGTGTTCGTCGTAGTCGCTCTGCTCGCCGCCGCGCACCTGGTGGGGGCCTGCGGAGAGTTCCGCGAGGGTGATGGCGCTGATGGCCATCTCGGCAGGTAGCTCGTCGGCGTCGATCCACTTGCGCAGGATCATGATGTTGGTGTCGAGCAGGCCTTGCTCGTGTTCAACGGGCATACGGGTCGTCCAACTCCTGCTCGACGACGGCGTCCTGGTCGTCGCGGAAGGCGTCCAGCGAGATGTCAGGGGCGGTACGTGACATGGCCGCGAACTCGGCGCGGGGAACGAAGCGGCGACGGCGGCGGAGCGGGATCAGCTCGCCGACACGATGCCCGTCGCGGGTGACGGTGAACGCCTGTCCTCCCTGGACGGCGTCCATGATCTCTTTGGAGCGGGTGCGCAGATCGCGCTGAGTGATCTCCGGCTGCGCTGTCATGCTGTCCACAATAGCGAAGGCGTGCTACCCGGTGCTACACCGTTACCTGCGATCACGGATAGGCGAAGGCGCCTGCTCTAGAGCGATGTGCATCCGGACGCGAAAAAGCCCCTCACGCGTTTCCGCGGGTGAGAGGCTGTATGCGCCCCCGGCAGGACTCGAACCTGCGGCCAAGCGCTTAGAAGGCGCCTGCTCTATCCACTGAGCTACGGGGGCCGGGTGTGGTGGCCTCTGTCGTGGTGCCCGGGTGTGGGCTGATCCGTGACGTTGCCGGGGACAAGGATAGAGCTCCCGGATCCCTGCCCCTGTTGCTTCGCCTCCGTGGCTCGATGTGGAGGTTCGGTGAAGCGGTCCTGATAATCGCAGGCGGGTACGAATCGTGCATCGCTTTTCACGCCACACGCAGCGGGTGTTGTGCACTCGTTATGCCTGGACTGTGTCCCTGCCCCAGTCGCCCCTTCCGTCCCTTGTGTTCTATCGGCGCGCAGACATGCTCATATGCTTCAGATATGCCCTAAAATTGGGCATTCTTCGCATGTGGTGACCTTGGACGTACGGCCTCAGCTGCTCGACGCACTTTCCGCGCTGCGCGACCGTGTCGCCGCCGCACGCTTCCCGCTGCCCCTCCCCGGGGCGCCACGCGCGCGTGCCAACCGCGACGAACTGCTCGCTCAGCTCGACGACTACCTGGTGCCCCGGTTGAGAGAGCCCCAAGCGCCGTTGCTGGCCGTCGTGGGAGGTTCCACCGGCGCCGGCAAGTCGACGCTCGTCAATTCCCTGGTGGGCCGACGGGTCAGCGAGGCGGGCGTACTGCGGCCGACGACACGGACGCCGGTGCTGGTGTGCCACCCGGAGGACCATCACTGGTTCAGCGGCATGCGCGTGCTGCCCGACCTCACGCGCGTGTGGGTGCCGCACCAGGAGCCCGACGACGATCTGCTGCTCCCGGGCGAGAACCCCGCGCGCGTGCTGCGCGTCGAGACCGCCGATACCGTGCCGCCCGGCCTCGCCCTCCTCGACGCGCCCGACATCGACTCCCTGGTCGCCGACAACCGCACCCTCGCGGCCGAGCTCATCTGTGCCGCCGACATCTGGATCATGGTCACCACGGCCGCCCGGTACGCCGACGCCGTGCCGTGGCATCTGCTGCGGACCGCCAAGGAGTACGACGCCACCCTGATCACCGTGCTCGACCGGGTGCCCCACCAGGTGGTGTCCGAGGTCTCCCGGCAGTACGGTGCCCTGCTCACCAAGGCCGGGCTCGGCGACGTACCGCGGTTCACCGTGCCCGAGCTGCCCGAGTCGGCCTGGGGCAGCGGGCTGCTGCCGACCACCGCCGTGGCGCCGCTGCGCACCTGGCTCGTGCACCAGGCCCAGGACCCCGCGGCCCGGCAGCACGCCATGGCCCGTACGGCGTACGGCCTCATCGCCTCGCTCAAGTCCCGGATGCCCGAGCTGGCCAGTGCCGCCGCCGCCCAGTACGCGGCCGCCCTGCGGCTCACCTCCGCCGTCGACTCCGCCTACGACAGTGAGCACGCGCGCGTGCGGGGGCGGTTGCAGGGGGGTGCCGTGCTCGCCGGTGACGCGTTGAAGCGCTGGCGGGCCTTCCCGCTCGACTGCACCGCCGGTGAGCTCCTGGACGCCCTCGTGGAGAGCCTGAGCGAGCTGCTGCTGTGCGCCGTCACCGCCGCTGACGAGCGCATCGACGAGGCCTGGCGGCGCGAGCCGGCGGCGGACGCCCCGGAGCTTGCGGACCGCGACGCGTCCCTGGAGACCGCCGAGCACCGGGTCGGGATGGCGGTACGGCGGTGGCGGCGCGAGCTCGAGGAGCACGCCGAGGACGAGGTGCGCCACCTCGACCGCAGCGTCGCTCCGGACCCCGAGGTGGTCTCCGCGCTGGTCGCCACCGTGCTGCTGGGCGGCCACCGGTCCCGGTCCGCGGGTGAGGGGATCGCCGAGCGGATCGGCGCCCACGGTGCGCTGCGGCTGCGGGAACGGGGTGGACGGCTGCTCGGCGAGTACGTGGACCGGGTGATGCACGCCGAACGTGAACGCCGGCTCGCCCCGCTCGACGCCCTCGAAGTCCATCCCGAACCCCAGGCCGAACTCATCGCCGCGCTGTCCGTACTGCAGAAGGAGAGGTGACCGGTGACTGCCGTCACTGACCAAGACCACACGGAGCACGCCGATCCCGACCACCAGGAGGACGCGGCCTCCGAGAACGAGCGCGCAGACAACCGTGCCCCTGTGACGGGCGATTCCGAAAACCGTTCCTCCAGGGAAGGCGCTTCCGGACACAGAGCCCCTGAGCAGGCCGTTTCCGGAATGACCAAGGGGGGCGATTCCGGAAAGAGCGTCTCCAGGGAGGGCGCTGCCGAAGGGGACGCCTCCAAGGAGAGCGATTCGGGAAAGGGGTCCTCCTCCACGGAGGGCGACGGCGATCGCGGAAACCCCCTCCCCGAAGAGGGCGAATCCGTCGAGCGGCGTTTTTGGTGGGGACGGCGCAAGTCAGGGGAGTCCGGTGCGCAAGGGAACGAGGACCACGCGCGCGTGCAGGCCGACCATGACACCTACCGTGACCGTGTGAGCGATGGCCGTATGGACGTCCGTACCGGATCTCCTGCGGACTCCCGTCCCCGCTCCCTCGCGGAGTCCCGTAGCGACTCTCTGGCGGAATCCCGTACGGACTCTCCTACGGAGCCCCATACGGACTCTGTCACGGCCGCCGAAGACACCTGGGACGATGGTCTGATCGCGCGGCGGGTGAACGAGAAGACCGCCGCCGAGCAGCTCGCGGTGGCGGAGAGCAAGCCGTCGGGGCCGCAGACCGTGGCCCCGCTCGCGTACGACGGTCCGACGCGGTCCCGGCTCGACGCGCTGCGCGAACTGGTGGGCCTGTCCCGTACCCGGCTCGACAGCAGGACGCTGGCCGAGGCGAGCCGGGTCCTCGACGAGGCGGCGGCCCGGCGCAAGCTGTCCGGGCAGCACACCGTCGTCGCCATCGCGGGCGCGACCGGCAGCGGCAAGTCGCAGTTGTTCAACGCGCTGGCCGGGGTGGCCATTTCGGAGACGGGCGTACGGCGGCCGACGACAGCCGCGCCCATCGCGTGCAGCTGGAGCGACGGCGCGGCGAGCCTCATCGACCGACTCGGCATCCCCGGACGCCTGCGTCGCCGCCCGCTGCAGAGCCCCGAGGCGGAGGCGCAGCTGCGCGGGCTCGTCCTGGTCGATCTGCCCGACCTCGACTCGGCGGCCGTACAGCACCGCGAGCAGGCCGAGCGGCTGCTGGCGCTCGTCGACGCGGTCATCTGGGTCGTGGATCCCGAGAAATACGCCGACGCCGTGCTGCATGAGCGCTATCTGCGGCCCATGGCCGGGCACGCGGAGGTCATGTTCGTCGTCCTCAACCAGATCGACCGGCTCCCCGGGGAGGCGGCCCACCAGGTGCTCGACGATCTGCGGCGGCTGCTGGACGAGGACGGGATCGCCCTGGGGGAGTTCGGCGAACCGGGCGCGACCGTGCTCGCGCTGTCCGCGCTCACCGGTGACGGCATCGGGGAACTGCGTGAGGCGCTCGGCCAGTTCGTGGCGGAGCGCGGTGCCGCAGCCCGCCGCATCCTGGCCGACCTGGACGCCGCGGCGGTGCGGCTGTGGCCGGTGTACACCACCGGGCGACGTACCGGGCTCAGCGAGCGGGCGCGGGACGAGTTCTCCGGGCGGCTGGCCGACGCCGTGGGCGCCACCGCCGCCGGCGAGGCCTCCGAGCGGGCCTGGCTGCGCAACGCCAACCGTGCGTGCGGGACGCCCTGGCTGCGGTTGTGGCGCTGGTTCCTGGAGCGGAGCGAACCCACCACGGGCCAGCTGCCGGTGCGCACGCAGGCGGACGAGCAGGCCACGGCGCGGCAGCGCGTCGAGCAGGCGGTGCGGACGGTGTCCGACCGGGCGTCGGCGGGGCTGCCGGCGCCCTGGGCGCAGGCCGTGCGCGAGGCGGCCGTACGCGGCTCCCAGGGGCTGCCCGAGGCGCTGGACGAGCTGGCCGCGCGGGCCGGGCTGCCGACGGGACGGCCGCCGACACCGGGCTGGTGGCCGGTGGCCGTACTGGCGCAGGCGTCCATGACGCTCTTGCAAGTCGTCGGCGGGCTGTGGCTGGTGGGGCAGATCGTCGGGGTCATGTCGCCGAATCTCGGGGTGCCGGTGCTGCTGATGGTGGCCGGAATCATCGGCGGCCCGCTCGTCGAGTGGAGCTGCAAGATGGCGGCCCGGGGACCGGCCCGGCGGTACGGACTGGAGGCGGAACGGCGGCTGCGGGAGGCCGCGGCCGGGTGCGGCCGGGCCCGGGTACTCGATCCGGTGGCGTCGGAGCTGCTGCGATACCAGGAGATTCGTGACCAGTACGGGCGGGTCATCGGGGCGAGGGCCGGGGTGAGGTAGCCGCTCGGAAGGCCGGCCACACCGGTTGGGCGTGCGGGATGGGACCCCTCGAACGAGTGGTGGAGTTATCCACAGGCTGGGGATGATCCACAGCCCTCTGCGGGCTCGGCTCGGCGGAGGCAGTCTGGCTTCGCGGCGATCGCGACGGACGCGGTCGCCACGAGAGCGGCGGTGTGCGCAGGGTTGGCGGCCGCCGCGGCAGACGCAGCCGTACGGGACGGGCCCGTACGCATGCCTGCCCGGCGCGAGCGGCTGGGCGGGGAGGGGAGCCAGAAGATGAACGAGACGATGGTCTGTGCGGTGGGCAACGTGGCGACGCAGCCGGTCTACCGGGAGCTGGCGGCGGGACCGTCGGCGCGGTTCCGGCTGGCGGTGACCGCCCGGTACTGGGACCGCGAGAAGAGCACATGGACGGACGGGCACACCAACTTCTTCACGGTGTGGGCCAATCGGCAGCTGGCCACCAACGCGGCGGCGTCCCTGTCGGTGGGCGATCCCGTCATCGTGCAGGGCAGGCTGAAGGTACGGACGGACGTGCGCGAGGGGCAGAGCTGGACCTCGGCCGACATCGACGCCGTGGCGATCGGCCACGATCTGGCGCGCGGCACCTCGGCCTTCCGGCGTGCGAACCCCAAGAACGAGACGGAGACGACCAGTTCGTCGACACAGCCCGAGCCCGCCTGGGAGACGCCCGTCGCCGACACGGCAGGCAAGGAGCTCCAACAACGGCCGGAACCCATGGCGGTGACGTGATGTCGGCTACGGGCCGGGTCCGACCCGGAGCCGTACGAGAGTGACCGAACTGCGGCTTATCGGCGAGTGCGTTCCCGGACGGCCACGGTGATTTGTCGATAAGCCCGGTTTGTGGGCCTCCTGGCGATAACGATTCCGAGTCGGATTGTCGGCCCGGCGGGATCACTGGGAAAGGTGGTGCGCCCGCATCCCTAGGATGCCGGGCATGGCTCTCGGGGCCTGAGATTCTGCTGGTGGGACCGTACCCCCACGTCAACGGGTCCTGCTCGAAGGGGAATTCTGTGTTTTCTTCGTTCTCCGCACTGTCCGTGTGCGGGCGACGGGCGGCCCGTCTCGCCGCCGTGACGCTGGTGTCGGGACTGACCGTCGCTGCCGGGCCGGCCATGGCGGTGCCTGCCGCGTCCGACTCAGGGGCGGCGCAGACCCACGGCGGGGCGGCGGCCACCATGAGCGGCCTGAAGACCTACGGCGCGGCGGTGGTCCACGACGCTGAGGGCGACCTGGAGATATCCGCGGGCCTGTTCGAGATGTCCGTCGAGGGCGGCGGCACGCTGCAGACGTACTGCGTCGACCTGCACAACCCCACCCAGAAGGACGCCAAGTATCACGAGACGCCGTGGAGCGGCACCTCGCTGGGCGCCAACGACGACGCGGGCCGGATCCGCTGGATTCTGCAGAACTCCTACCCGCAGGTGAACGACCTCGCGGCGCTCGCGAAGAAGGCGGGCATCCGCGGCGGCCTCACCGAGCAGGACGCGGCGGCCGGCACCCAGGTGGCCATCTGGCGCTACTCGGACGGGGTGGACGTCGACGCCGTCGATCCGGAGGCCGAGAAGCTCGCGGACCACCTGGAGAAGAGCGCCCGTGACACGGCGGAACCCGAGGCGTCACTGACTCTCGGCCCGCCCGCGCTCTCCGGTCACCCCGGTGAGCTGCTCGGCCCGGTGACGGTGCACACCGACGCGGACAGTGTGACGGCGACCCCGCCGCCGGACGCCGCCGTCGACGGAGTGCGGATCGTCGGCAAGGACGGCAAGGACGTCACCACCGCGACGGACGGCAGCCAGTTGTTCTTCAAGGTGCCGGCGGACGCGGCGGCCGGTTCGGCCGAGCTGACCGTCCAGGCCTCGACGACCGTGCCCGTGGGCCGGGCCTTCGCCTCCGAGAGCAGAAGCCAGACGCAGATCCTGGCCGGCTCCAGCGAGTCCACGGTCTCGGCGACGGTGAGCGCGGCCTGGGCGGAGAAGGGCGCGATACCCGCGCTGTCCGCGCAGGAGAACTGCGCCGAGGGCGGCGTGGACATCACGGCCGTCAACCAGGGCGACGAGGCCTTCACCTTCGAGCTGATGGGTGCCGAGCACACCATCGGCGCCGGTGAGTCGCGCACCGTGACCATCCCGCTTCAGGAGGACCAGGCCTACGACTTCACGATCCCCGGACCCGGCGGCTACGAGAAGCGCTTCGCCGGAGTGCTCGACTGCCGCACCCAGGCCGGCGAGGCCGGTGAGGCCGGTGAGTCGACGCAGATCCTCAGCGAGCCGAGCCCGGCCACGGCAGGCGGCACCGCCTCCGACGTGAACCTCGCCGCCACCGGCAGTTCCGACGCGACGCCGGTGATCGCGGGCGCGGCCATCGGCCTGGTCGTGATCGGCGGCGCGGCCCTGGTCGTGGTCCGCAGGAAGAAGTCGTAACCCGGCGAGCGCGGCGCGCCGGGGCCGGTCGGCTCCACGGCTTTACGCAGCCACCATGGGGTGAGCCTCGATCAGCGGGCCTCACCGGCGACACGTGACAGAACCGCGCTCCGGCCCCGATCCGACCCTCAAGATCATCTCATTGCCTCTTTGACGCGTATCTGGGTCACGTCCCTGTGGGGCTCTGTCAGGTGCAGACCTTGCCGGTGGGCGGGAGCTGGCCGCGTGTCAGGTAGCGGTCGACGGCGGTGCCGATGCAGGTGCTGCCGCGGAAGTACGCGGTGTGCCCGTCGGCGTCGTAGGTGAGCAGGCGACCGGAGGAGAGCTGGCGGGCGAGCGCCTTGGCCCAGGGGTACGGGGTGGCGGGATCGCGAGTGGTGCCGACGACCAGGATCGGAGCGGCACCTGGCGCGGTGAGGGGGTGCGCGGGCTGGGTCGGCGGGACCGGCCAGTGGGCGCACATCATGAGCAATACCCCCATCGACTCGCCGAACTGGGGCGAGGCGCGCAGGAACTGCGGCAGCGCCGCCTGGGCCTGCGCGGGGGTGAACCGCGGGCCGGAGAGGGAACTCAGGCAGTTGACCGCGTAGAGCGCCTCGATGGCATTGCCGGAATCGTCCTCGTCGGCGTCGAGGAGCTGCTGCAGCGCAGTGGTGTCACCGGCCAGCACTCCGCGGAGCGCGGCGCGCAGCTCCTCCCACAGGTAGGCCCTCAGCGCCGTCGTGACCGCAAGGAAGAGATCTTCCCCGGTGACGGAGATGTCCTTGCCCTGCTGGAGAGGGGCGCGGTCCAGGGAGCGCCGCAGCGTGTCCAATCCGCGGCCGATCTCCTCGACGGAGTGGCCCAGCGGGCAGTCGGTGCGGGCGGCGCAGTCGGCGGCGAAGGACTCCCAGGCCGTCTGGTGGCCGGCTGCGATCTGCAGGATGCGTTGGTATCCGTCGAGAGCGGGGTCCATGGCACCGTCCAGCACCAGCCGGCCCACCCGGGACGGGAAGAGATCGGCGTAGGTCGCGCCCAGGTAGGTGCCGTAGGAGAGGCCGACGTAGTGCAGCCGGTCATCGCCCAGGAGCGCACGAAGCACGTCCATGTCCCGGGCCGCATCCAGGGTGCCGACATGGGGCAGCAGCCGCCCGGCGTGCCGTGCGCACGCGGCGGCAACCTGCTTGAACGCCTCGTCATAGGTGCCGATCTTCGCCGGGTCGGCCGATAGGTCCAGGCCGAACCCCATGGTGGTCGCGGGTATGTCGGTCTTGCAGTCCACCGGGGTGCTGTCCCCCACACCGCGCGGGTCCACCGCGACCAGGTCGTAGGAGGCACGCACGGACGGGGAGAAGCTGTCGGCGGTGCCCACCAGGAAGTCGGTCGCGGATGCGCCGGGGCCGCCGGGGTTGACCAGCAGCGAGCCGATCCGTGCGCCGTTCCCGGTGGCCTTCTTCCGGGCGGCCTTCAGGAGGATCTCGCCCGCGTTGGGGTGGGCGTAGTCCAAAGGCACCTTCACGGTGGTGCACTGGAACGAGGGGGAGTCGGGGCAGGACTTCCAGTGGAGCTCTTGCTGGTAGTAGCGCCGCAGTTCCGGCGGGACGGCCGCTTCGGCGGCGTTGCCGTCCGCCCCAGCCGGCCGCGTCGCGGGGGCTGTTGCGGGCGGGCCGGCGTACAGGGCGGTCAACAGCAGCCCCCAGGCACCCAGCGCCGCCACCCTGCCGCGCAGCCTCCGCCTGGGTATTCGACCCGTGTCTCGGACAGCGATCATCGCCACGCCTTCCTTGTGCGCCCGTGCGATGCAAGGGCCTGTCGGATGCGGCCTCACAACGGGCCCGGGACACCCGGCGCCCGGATCGGTCCCCCGGCGCCTCCCGTCTGCCGAGCCGTGGTCCGGGTCCTGTCCCGGAGCGGCTCCACACCTTGCGCTCCGCTGTGTCATCAGTCCATCACGCGCTGTGTTCGCGGGGCGGTCCGAGTAGGCCGAATGCGTGAACCGCGCCGAGCGATACGGCCGGGTCATGCCCTGCGGACAGCTTGCCGAGCGCCGTGCGCACCTCGTAGTCACTCGCCTCGGTGTAGACCTCCATCGCCATGGCGATCGTCAGCCCACAGGCCGCGCTGGGCCGTCTCTGGCCGTGCGAGGGCGCCCGAGGCCGATCGATGACGACCGGCAGTGACAGATGAGCCTGGGGTCCTCGGAACGAAACCCCAGGTCAGGTCCCCTTGACCATACGCGTTTCCCCCCGGGCCTGGCCGTCAGGCAAGATGGGGTGTATCTGCCCACTGCCAGTTTCAAGCTGCCGGACGGTTTCTCTTGGCTGAGTTCATTTACACCATGCGCAAGGCGCGCAAGGCGCACGGCGACAAGGTGATCCTCGACGACGTCACCCTGAACTTCCTTCCGGGTGCCAAGATCGGCGTCGTCGGCCCGAACGGTGCCGGTAAGTCGACCGTGCTGAAGATCATGGCGGGGCTGGAGCAGCCCTCCAACGGTGACGCGTTCCTGACGCCCGGCTACAGCGTCGGCATCCTGCTCCAGGAGCCCCCGCTGAACGAGGAGAAGACCGTCCTGGAGAACGTCCAGGAGGGTGTCGCCGAGATCAAGGGCAAGCTCGACCGGTTCAACGAGATCGCCGAGCTGATGGCGACCGACTACTCGGACGCGCTCCTCGAGGAGATGGGCAAGCTCCAGGAGGAGCTCGACCACGCGGAGGCCTGGGACCTCGACGCCCAGCTCGAGCAGGCGATGGACGCCCTGGGCTGCCCGCCCAGCGACTGGCCCGTCACCAACCTCTCCGGTGGTGAGAAGCGCCGCGTCGCGCTGTGCAAGCTGCTGCTGGAGCAGCCCGACCTGCTGCTCCTCGACGAGCCCACCAACCACCTCGACGCCGAGTCCGTGAACTGGCTGGAGCAGCACCTCGCCAAGTACCCGGGCACCGTCGTGGCCGTCACCCACGACCGGTACTTCCTCGACAATGTCGCCGGGTGGATCTGCGAGGTCGACCGTGGCCGTCTGCACGGCTACGAGGGCAACTACTCCAAGTACCTGGAGACCAAGGCCGCCCGCCTCAAGGTCGAGGGCCAGAAGGACGCCAAGCGGCAGAAGCGTCTGAAGGAAGAGCTCGAGTGGGTGCGGTCCAACGCCAAGGGGCGGCAGGCCAAGTCCAAGGCGCGTCTGGCCCGCTACGAGGAGATGGCCGCCGAGGCCGACAAGATGCGGAAGCTGGACTTCGAGGAGATCCAGATCCCGCCGGGGCCGCGGCTCGGCAGCGTGGTCGTCGAGATCAACAACCTCAGCAAGGCTTTCGGCGAGAAGGTCCTGATCGACGACCTCTCGTTCACGCTGCCGCGTAACGGGATCGTGGGTGTCATCGGTCCGAACGGTGCCGGCAAGACGACCCTGTTCAAGATGATCCAGGGTCTGGAGGAGCCCGACGCCGGTTCGATCAAGGTCGGCGACACCGTCAAGATCTCCTACGTCGACCAGAGCCGCGAGCACATCGACCCGAAGAAGACGCTGTGGGCCGTCGTCTCGGACGAGCTGGACTACATCAACGTCGGGCAGGTGGAGATGCCCTCGCGGGCGTACGTCTCCGCCTTCGGCTTCAAGGGGCCGGACCAGCAGAAGCCGGCCGGCGTCCTGTCCGGCGGTGAGCGCAACCGGCTGAACCTCGCGCTCACCCTCAAGCAGGGCGGCAACCTGCTGCTCCTCGACGAGCCGACCAACGACCTCGACGTCGAGACGCTGTCGTCGCTGGAGAACGCGCTGCTGGAGTTCCCGGGCTGCGCCGTGGTCGTCTCCCACGACCGGTGGTTCCTCGACCGCGTGGCCACGCACATCCTCGCCTACGAGGGTGACTCCAAGTGGTTCTGGTTCGAGGGCAACTTCGAGTCGTACGAGAAGAACAAGATCGAGCGCCTCGGTGCGGACGCCGCGCGTCCGCACCGCGCCACCTACAAGAAGCTGACCCGGGGCTGATCTTGCGGCATATCTACCGCTGCCCGCTGCGCTGGGCGGACATGGACGCGTACGGCCATGTCAACAACGTGGTCTTCCTGCGCTACCTGGAGGAAGCCCGTATCGACTTCCTGTTCCGCCCGGACAAGGAGTTCAAGCAGGGGTCCGTGGTGGCGCGCCATGAGATCGACTACAAGCGGCAGCTCGTCCACCGGCACGCGCCCGTGGACATCGAGCTGTGGGTCACGGAGATCAGGGCGGCGTCCTTCACCCTCTCCTACGAGGTCAAGGACGGCGACGAGGTCTACGTCCGGGCCTCGACGGTGATAGTGCCGTTCGACTTCGAGGCGCAGCGGCCGCGCCGGATCGCCGCGGAGGAGCGGGAGTTCCTCCAGGAGTACATGGACGACGTGGACGCGGATGAGAACGAGGGGGAGGCCGTCGCCGCATGACGGTGCTCCACCTCGCCGACGAGGGGGAGGCGGCGGACCTCGCGGCCTTCCTCTCCCGGCTGCTCCACTACGACCGTGGAGCAGCGGTGCGTCTGCAGGCGGCGGGCACCGCACTCGCCGTCTTCGGGCGGCCGCCGTCCTTCGAGGTGCTGGCGATCCGGGCGGTGCGGCTGGCCAAGCCGTACGAGAACGGGCTGGACGTCACGCTGGACGTGACCGTGTCCGCCGGTGAACTGCTGGAGTCCGTGGACGAGGCGGCGGCCACGGCTGCCGTCCCGGCCGCGGTGACCGGACCGCCGTGGGCCGGCGTCATGCCGCCGCGCGGTGGCTGGCGGCCGGAGCCGGGGCTGCCGGACGCGGATGCGCTACGGGCGATGGTCGCCGCCGCGGTGGCCGAATTCCGCTCCCGTACGCAGGAGTTGGCACCCGAGGGGCGTACGCGGGCCGAACTCGACCGGATCGGGCGGGAGATCTGGTCCCGGACGGTCGGGGAGACGGCGCTTCCGGTACGGGCCGTGCACGCGGCGCAGTCCCTGGGGTTCCTTCGGCCGGTCACGAGTGCGGAGGGCCTGGGCTTCTTCGCGTCGGGCGCCTGGCTGCGGCTGCGGACCCCGTACGGCTCGATCGCCGTCCGACGGGCAGGACTCGGACCGCTGGACGTCAGCGTCCGCTGACTCACTCACGGGCGGTCGGGCGGGCCGGGTGAGTGGGTCCGGGCAGTCAGTCGCCAGGTCCGTATCAGGTCGGCTCGCTGCGCGGCCTGTCCTGTCATTCCCGGTGCCTGGCCCTTTTCGGGCAGCTCGTCGCGGGAGCCGTTCCGGGCAGCTCGGCGCCCGCCCGTCCTGTCGGTCCCGGCGCCCGGCCCCTTCCGGCCGGTCTCGTCGTCCGGCCTCTTCCGGCCGGTCTCGTCGTCCGGCCTCTTCCGGCCGGTCTCGTCGTCCGTCCCGTCCGGTCATGCCGTCGCGGGACCCTTTCCGGTCAGTCCCGCTCGCTGTCGTCCGGCCAGACACCGATGTGGTCCGGTTCCAGTTCCAGGGCGACGCGGTCGCGCATGCCCAGGGTGCGGGTGTACTCGGCGGGGAGTTGCAGACGGCCCGCGCGGTCGAGCATGGCGTACTCGCGGGCCACCACCGTCTCGTGACCGGTCGTCGCGTCCCGTTCGCTGCGGCGCAGGACCTCGGTGGAGGTGCGGCCGTCGCGGATGGCGACCGTGCGGCGGACCTCGCCGGCGACCGCCTGGTCGTGGGTGACGATGACGATGGTGGTGCCCAGGTGTTCGTTCGCCGTGCGGAAGGCGGCGAAGACCTGTTCCGCGGTGTGGGAGTCGAGTTCGCCGGTGGGTTCGTCGGCGAGCAGGACCGCGGGGTTGTTGGCGAGGGCCACCGCGATGGCCACGCGTTGCTGCTGGCCGCCGGACATCTGGTGCGGGCGGCGGTCGCGGCAGTCGGCGACCTCCAGCAACTCCAGGAGTTCCAGAGGGCGTTCGGACTGAGCGCGGCGGCGGGCCCGGCGGGAGCCCGCGAGCTGCATGGGCAGGGCGACGTTCTGGGCGGCGGTGAGGTAGGGGAGGAGATTGCGGGAGGTCTGCTGCCAGACGAAGCCGACGACCTCGCGACGATAGGCGAGGCGGTCCCCGGCAGTCATCGACAGCAGGTCGCGGCCGGCGACCCGGGCGGCGCCGGCGGTGGGGGTGTCCAGACCGGCGAGGATGTTCATCAGCGTCGACTTGCCGCTGCCGGAGGCGCCCACCAGGGCCATGAGTTCGCCCTCGCGGACGAGGAGATCGAGGCCCTGAAGCGCCTGGACCTCCACGCCGTCCGTGCTGAAGATGCGGACCAGACGGTCGCAGGTGATCAGGGCGTCGTGGCCGTAGGCGGGGCGCTCGCGGTGGGCGTTCGCACGGTGGGCCAGGTCGGCGAGGGTGGGGTTCGTCGTCATCGCAGGGCTCCTTCGCCGGAGGTCGAGTTCGCCGGAGGTCGAGTTCGCCGGATTCGAGTTGGCCGGATTCAAGTTCGCCGGATTCGAGTTCGCCGGATTCGAGTTCGCCGGATTCAAGTTCGCCGGATTCGAGTTCGCCGGATTCGAGTTCGCCGGATTCGAGTTCGCCGGATTCGAGTTCGCCGGATTCAAGTTCGCCGGATTCGAGTTCGCGGAGTCGAGTGGCTGCTCATGGCTCATCGGGTGTCGCCCGCCCTCAGTTCTCTCACCGACCCCCGCCGTCCCGACCACCACGCCTGCCCCACCGCCACGCCCATGGTCAGCAGCAGGACCGCCGCCGCCGGTACGGCCAGCGACAGCGGGTCCGTGCTCAGCTGCGCCGGGCCCGCCTGGGGCTGGGACGAGGGCAGGGCGATGGTCATGAGGTCGATGCCGGGGGAGAGGAGGCGGATGGTGGCCCAGGCGGCGAGGGTGCCGCCGAGGGCGGCCAGGGCGGAGTGGGGGAGCGACTCCAGGACGAGGAGGCGGCGGCCCTGGGCGCGGGTGAGGCCCATGGTGCGCAGACGGGCGAGGAGGGCGGTGCGTTCGGGGGCTGCGCGCAGGAGGGACAGGAGCAGGGCCAGGACGGCGTACCCGGCACCGGCCGCCACCGCCGTCGTGTAGAGGCGTTCGGCGCCGGACTGCAGCGGCGAGTCGACGAACCGTCCTCGCTTCTCGGCCCGCAGCTGTACGTGCGCCGAGTCGCCCGCCGCCCGACGCAGCGCGCCCCCGTCCAGGTGCTCGCCGGTCACCAGCAGCGCGGTCGGCCGGGCGGCCTCCGCGCCCAGCCCGGCGCGGTCCACGACCAGGAACTCGGTGCCGGTCATGGCCGGGGTGCGGTCCCGGACGAGGGCGATCCGGACGGTGACCGTGCTGCCGTCCTCCAGGCGAACCGGGAAGGGCCGGGTGCCGTAGGTCTCGGCGACGGCGGGGGAGGCAAGGGCGGGCAGGGGCGTCCGCGCGTGACCCGAGCGCTTCAACTCGCCCTCGTCGAAGGCCCCGAGGGACGTCCGCCGGGCCAGCGCCGCGTAGTCGTCGGGGTCGACGCCCGCCAGCGGTACCGACTGCGGGCCGCCGTGCGGTTTCGCCTGGTACGCGATGCTCGTCTCGGCCAGTCCACGCACGCCGGGCGCCTGGCGGATCCGGTCGGGCAGGGCGGACGGCAGTGGGGCGGTCGCCTCGACGCGGGCGTCGGCGCCGATGGCGAGGACCGCCGCGCGGTCGCGGGTCTCCTGGACACCCGCAAGCACCGAGCCGCCGAAGGCGGCCGTGGTGAGGGCGGTGGACAGGGCCAGCAGCGGGAGCACCGCGGAGACGGACGTACGGGCCGCGCGGGCCAGCGACAGCGGGCCCACCGCGCCGCGCAGCCGGGCGGCCGGGCGGGCGAGGCCGCGCAGCGGGAGCGGGTAGAGCCGGATCAGGACCAGGGCCGCGATCACCGCCACCAACACCGGTGCCGACGACGCCAGTTGATCGCCCGTCGTGCCCCGTCTGCGCAGCGTCTCGACCGCGCCGGCCGCCAGTACGACCAGCGTGAGTTCCGCGACCGTACGGCGCCGGGAAGGACGTACGGACGCCACGTCCTCGCGGTCGCCGTGGACGCGCACGACCCGGTGCGTGACCGCGGCACGCAGGGGGAGCGCCAGGCAGGCCACCGCCGTGACCGCGAGGGCGGCGACGAGCGCGGGTGTGCGGCGGCCCTCAGGGACCGCGAGCAGCGCGGCGACGAGGCCGAGGGCAGCCGCGGGCACGGCCACGACCGCGGTCTCGCCGAGCAGGCGGGCCGCAAGGCCGGGCAGCCAGGCGCCGCGGGCGCGCAGCAGGGCGAGTTCGCTGCGGCGGCGGTCGGCGGCCAGACCGCCCGCCATCACAAGGACGACGACGGCCACCGTTCCGGTACCGAACGCGGCCACGGCGACGAGCGGGCCGATGCCGGCGCGCTGCTCGTCGTAGGAGGTGAGCACGTCGTCGAGGTCGGTCGCCGCCTCCGTGCGCGGGTCGGTGGCCGTGCGGACCTCGCGCAGTCCCGGCCCCGATTCGAGTGCGGCGACCGCGGACTTCAGGGCCCCCAGGTCGTGGCCGTGCAGGGCGTCGACGTCGGGGGCCACCTGCCAGTAGCGCCCGGGGGCTCCGGCGGTGCCGAGCAGGGCGGGGGCCGCTTCGGGGGCGAGCAGCAGGGCGCCGAGCCAGTACCGGCTGCCGCTCGGGTCGTTCGGTACGCGGACCAGGGCGGGGGTGCGCAGCAGCGGCTGGGCCGACCAGTACGCGCCGGCCGGGTCGCGGGGGGTGACGATGCCGGTGACGCGCACGGCGAGCGGGGCGCGTTCCACGCCCGGTACGTGGATGACCGAACCGACCCTGATGTGCAGGCTCCTGGCGGTCTCGGCGGTGACCGCGGCCTCCACCTCGGCGGTCGCGGCGGTCACCGGCGGGGAGGACACGCGCGGCAGCCGGCCCTCGGTCAGCCGGGAGTGGCCGGCGAGTCCGTGCTGGGCGGCGAGCGACACCTGCGCGGGCAGTCCGCTGGGCCGGGCCAGCCAGCGTTCGGGGACCTCCTGGTTGACGGTGGTGCGCACGCCGTACGTCGACTGGTTGGGGTCGGCGACCAGCGGTGGACGGGCGGCTCGCAGCACGTGCGTGTACTGCTCGGCCAGAGGGCCCGGGCGCAGCGCCCGCTCCCGTTGGCCCTGCTCCAGGCCCAAGTCGGGCTGTGGGGCGTACAGCTGGACGGTGGTGCGGTCGGGGAGGGCCTGCTCGACGGCCCGGCGCAGTCCGGCGTCCGCGTACCGGTCGACCGTGCGCGGGAACGCGGCGGCCAGGCAGGCGGTCACCGCCACCAGCAGCGCCAGCGCCCAGGCGGCGCCCGGGGCGGCGCGCAGCCGGGTGCGGATCCAGGGCGCGGCAGGGCGGGCCGGCTTCGGCATCTCATTCACCTCCTGTTTCCCTGAGCGCCCGCGCCGGGTCCGTGCGGCGCAGCGCGAGTGCCGCGGTGACGAGCAGCGGGACGAGCGCAACGGCCGTCAGCAGGGCGGCCACGCGGGGAACCGGAAGCTCCACCAGCACCTGAGGCACCGGCCGGGTGGCCTGCGCGGTCAGGACGATCAACGGGATCACCGCCCGGGTCAGTACGGTCCCCAGCGCGGCGCCCACCAGCAGCGCCAGCCCCACCAGGACGCCCTGCTCGACGGCGACCATCCGGGCCAGCCGGCGACGCGGGGTGCCCAGGGCGCGCAGCACGGCGAACTCGGCGTCCCGCTCCCGCAGCGACCCCGCCGCGCTCACCGCGAAACCGACCGCGGCCAGCGCCGCCGCCACCCCGGCCGCGGCGGCGAACGCGGCCTCGGGGCCGGCGCCGAACGGATCGTCGCGCAGCTCCTCGGCGATCTCGTCCCGGACGATCACCTGCTCGGGTTCCAGATCGGGCCGGGCCCGCAGTACGGCGGCCACCTCGCCGGCCTCGCCCGGCGTGGTCCCCAGCCACCACTCGGTGGGCGTGACGCCGGTGCCGTACCGGGCCTGCAACACCCGGTTCACGGACCGCAGATCGACGAGCAGAGCCCCTCCGTCGTGGTCGTCGGGAGTGGTCGGCAGCGCCCGTACAGCCCGGACGATCCGCACCGGCAGGGTGTGGCCGCCGAACGCGACGTCCACGCGCTCCCCGGGGTGAGCGCCCGCCGACTCGAGGAAGCGGTCGGTCGCGACGGCCGTGATCTGCGGCGGCGCGGGCCGGCCGGCCTGCAGTCGGATGGTCAACGACGAGATGATCCAGGTGTATTCGCGGGGGACGTAGCCGGTGCCGTAGGTGACCGTGAGCGGCTCGGAGGAGCTGACGCGGGGGCGGGTAGGCCTGGTGTCGGCGTCGGGAGACGCGGCCGTGCCGTCGCTCTCGGAGACGGCCTTCCAGCCGGTGGGCAGCGGCAGCCGCCGAACCGTCCCGTCGGTGGCGGTGGCTGTCAACGCGTCGACGCTTAACCGGTGTTGCTGGGCGCGGCCGGACGGCTGGCCCATGGTCAGGTGCAGGCCGGTCAGGGTGGCCGGGCCGAGCGTGCCGCCGAGGTCGGGGGTGAGGGTGTGGCGGCGGCCGTCGGCGGGGAGTTCGCCGGCCGGGATGCGGTACGGCGTGCCGTAGCGGTCCTCCAGGACGAGGGTCACGTCCGCCGTCATGCCGGGGGCGGAGGCGCGCAGGCCTGCCGTCAGCTGGAGCCGGGCGGTGTGCGCGGGTATGCGGGCGCCGGCCGCCGATCCCTCGGGGCCCAGGCCGGTCAGCAGCGGCCGCACCGGCTGGGCCGTCAGGTCCGGACGCATCAGCACGGCGTCCGCCGCGTGGGCGGTGTCCAGCGCGAGCACGGTCGCCGTCCGGTTGCCGGACAGCGGCAGTTCCGTACGGACGGCGGGGGCTGCCTCGGCGACGTGCGGGACGGACGCGTACTCCTCGGTGCGGCCGGGGCCGGCCTCCCCGGCGGCGAGTACGCGCACGGGCGCACCGGCGCGGAAGTCCGCCTGGTCGTCCTGCGAGCGGTTCCAGGAGGCGCCCTGACCGATCGCCAGCATGCCCAGCGCGACCGCGAGCACCAGCAGCAGCACCGGTCCGGCCCCGCGCATCGGGCGGCGGCTGAGCTGCCAGCCCGCGAGCGCGGCGGTCAGCCCGCGCCCGCCGGCCGCCCGGCGTTCGGCGAGCCGCGCCACCGGCGGCAGCAGCCGCAGCGTCAGCACCGTCCCGGCGAGCAGCGCGAGCGCGGGCGCCGACACCAGCAGGGGGTCGATGCCGAGGGTGCCGGCGCTGGTGCCGCTGACGGCGCCGGAGGTGTGTCGGTCGAGCTGCCAGTACGCGACGCCGGCCACGGCCAGGAGGCCGATGTCGGCGCCGGCGCGGACGGGGGTGGGGAGGAGGGCGCGTGTCCCGGACCCGGCGACGGTGCGCCCGCGTTGCGCTTGCCCGCGCCGGCGGGGTGCCTCCCCCACTCTCGACTTCGCTCGAGCGGGGGGACCCCCACCGCCCACCCTCCCCCACTCTCGGCTTCGCTCGAGCGGGGGGACCCCCCTCGCCCCAGCGGCACGACTGCCCGCAGCTACGCGCATTCCGCCCCCGCCCCCAACCCCCGCCGCCCAAAGCGCCGGCCCCGTCACCGCCAGCGCGCACCCCAGGGCCACGCCCACCGCCACCAGCCACACCCCACCGCGGCCCCCGGCCGGCACGTCCAGGTGCAGGCCGATCCGGTCCAGCGGCCCCTGCCCGGCCAGGAGCCGGGTCAGCGGACCGGACAGCAGCGGCGCGCAGATCACCGCGGGCGCGGCGAGCAGCAGCGCCTCCAGCGCGGCATGGCCCGCGATCCGCGTGCCCGAGGCGCCCCGCGCCCGCAGCAGCCGGGTCTCACCCGCGCGTTCGGCGCTCAGCAGCCGGGCCACCAGCAGCAGCGCACAGCCCGCGAGCAGCACCAGCTGCAGGGCGACGATCAGCAGGGTGGAGCGGGAGACGAGCAGGGAACGGTCGAGCCGGTCGAGGACGGCGGGCAGCTGGGTGGACGCGGCGGTCGTGCCGCTGAGCACCGGCTGCTCGCGCAGTGCCGCGCTCCCGGCGCGGGCCGCCTCGCGCAATGCGTCGACCCGGCCGGTGGACAGCGTGGAGAAGTCCGCCGACGCCAGCCAGCCGGACTGCCCGGTGCTCACCGCCTTGCCGGTCAGGGTCTCGGGGGCGGCGAGCAGCGGGCCGTAGGTGGTGAAGCCGCCCTTGGTGATGCCGCGGCCGTGGAGGTCGTCCAGCTGCCAGTACGGCGCGGTCGGCTCGGCGGGACGGTAGACGCCGGTGATCAGGGCGCGGGCGTCCGGGCCGCCGAGGCGGTCGACGACGGTGAGGCGGGCGCCGGGCTCCAGGCCGAGGCGCCGGGCGACGGTGCTGGGTACGGCCGCCTCGACGGCGTCGGCGGACGCGCGGGGGAGGCGGCCGTCGGTGATCCGCACCTGGGTGCTGTCCAGGGCGGCGAAGTACGTCAGGTCCGGGTCCGAGTCCTGCGCCGACCGCTCGTCGCTGGGGCGCAGGGCGCGGGGCAGGGCGTACGGCCCCGACCGCAGGTAGCTCCGCACCGTCACCGGCGACCCGTCGAAGGTCCGCCGCGCCCCTTCCCGTACGGCCTCGTCGGCGTCCGCGCGACCATCGGCCGGGACGTCGGCCTTGACGATCAGCGCGGTGTCGGCGGCGTTGCGGGGGTCGTGCAGAGAGTGGCGCAGCGCCGCATCGCCGATCGCACCCGAGTAGGCGGTGAGCGTGGCCAGGACGGCCGTGGTGAGCAGGACGGTGAGCAGGGCCGCGGTCAGGAGCAGGCGGTGCGCCCGCGCCCGTAACACCACGAATGCCGCGAACCCCGTCACATGACCCCCGCTGTTGTCCAGACCTCCGGGCGATGTTGGCAGAGGGGCCGGCCTCGGGTAGGCGCTTGTGGATCGGGCTTGACCGGATTGTGACCGGAATCCGACGTCGTACGACCGGAATCCGGGACTCATCGTCCGGGCGTCAGCCCGGGGTGTTCACCATCGAGGCCGCCGCGTAGGTCAGGTAGTTCCACAGCGTGCGCTCGTGCTCCTCGGACAGGCCCAGCTCGTCGACGGCCACCCGCATGTGCTTCAGCCAGGCGTCGTGCGCGGCCCGGTCGACGGTGAAGGGGGCGTGGCGCATCCGCAGGCGGGGGTGGCCACGGTTCTCGCTGTACGTCGTCGGGCCGCCCCAGTACTGGACCAGGAAGAGGGTGAGGCGCTCTTCTGCGGGGCCCAGGTCCTCCTCGGGGTACATCGGTCGCAGGACCGGGTCCTCGGCGACTCCCTCGTAGAAACGGTGGACCAGGCGGCGGAAGGTCTCCTCCCCGCCGACCTGCTCGTAGAAGGTCTGCTCCTGAAGCGTGCCGCGCCGAATCTCTTTCACGCTGTCCATGCTCTCAGACCGGGTGACCGAGGACTCGAGACTTAGGACCACCTCCGCCACCACGCCCCGAGGTACTCGCCTGGCGTCGTGAACCGCAGCACAGTGGACATATGGGCGCGCATGCACTCGACAAGGACCTGGAGGCCGTCGCCGCCTCGGCGCGGGCGGCGCTGGTGCAGGAGATCGACGCGAGCGGGGCCTGGGCCGCGGACCCGGTGTGGCGGGAGGTGTTCGCGGCGGTCCCGCGCCATGTCTTCGTGCCCTACTACTACATCGGGACCGTGGACGGCTACGAACGGCTCTGGGGCGAGGATCCCGACCCGCGCGCCCGCGAGCGCTGGGTGCGCGGCGCCTACGCCGACACCCCGCTCGCCACCCGACTGCGCGACGGTGAGCTGGTCTCCTCCAGCAGTCAGCCGTCCCTCATGGCGCTGATGCTGGCCGAGCTGCAGGTGGCGGACGGCAACCGGGTCCTGGAGATCGGCGCGGGCAGCGGTTACAACGCGGCGCTGCTCGCGCACCGCCTCGGCGACGACGACCTCGTCACCACCGTCGACCTGGAGCCGGAGATCACGGAGTCGGCCCGCCGGCACCTGGCCGCCGCCGGGTACCACCCGGTCGTCGTCACCAGGGACGGGGCGCGCGGGGTGCCCGAACGCGCCCCCTTCGACCGGATCATTGCGACCTGCACCATGTCGTCCGTCCCGCACGCCTGGCTCGCCCAGTGCCGCCCCGGCGGCCGGATCCTGACCCCGCTGGCGACCGGTCTGGTCGCGCTGACGGTGCAGGACGCCGCGCATGCCGAGGGGCGCTTCCTGCACACGCCCGCCTATTTCGTGCCGCTGCGCGGCGGCGTCCGGCCCGAGCCGGAGCGGGCGTCCCTGGGCGCGGTGCCGCTCCGGGGCCGGCAACACGAGCTGTTCCGGTTCCTGCTCGCCCTGACCCGGGGCAGCCTGGACCCGCTGGAGGCGTACGCGCTGTGGGAGGGCGAGGGGCACCCCCGTCGCGAGCGGTACGGCGTCACCGTCGCAGGCGAACACCAGTGGGCGTGGCTGGACGAGCCGGAGGGACCGTACACCTGGTCCCTCCGCTGAACCGGCGTGTCAGCCCCGGCGGATGGTGATCGTCGTCCAGGCGCCCACGTGCACCCGGTCGCCGTCCTGGAGTGGTACCGGCACGAAGGGCTGGATCGGGTCCTCCGAGCCGTTGACCGTGGTGCCGTTCGTCGAGTTCTGGTCGACGACCGCCCAGGTGCCGTCCGGCTGCTGCACCAGCACCGCGTGCTGGTGCGAGACGCCCGGGTCCTCCGGCGGCACCGACAGGTCGATGTCGGGGGTGTCACCGGTGGAGTGCCGGCGGCGGCCGATCGTGACCTGGTTGCCGGAGAGCGTGCGCTGCTGCTCCGGGGAGTACGCGGGCAGGTTCAGGCCCGCGGCCTCGGGGCCGGAGCGCTGCATCATCGCCATGAAGTACTCGCGGTCCGGGCCGATGGTCGCCGTCCAGGTCGCCGGCCGCTGCGGGGCGCCGGGGCCGGGCGGCGGGGGCGCGGTCTGCGAGCCGGGCTGGGGATAGCCGTAGCCGCCGGGCTGACCGGGGCCCGCGGAGGACGGCGGGGAGATCACCCAGTCGTCGTCACCGCCGAAGGACGGGCCGCCCGGCTGCGGACGGTTCCCCTCCTGCGGGAACGCGGGCGGGGCGGGCGGGCCGGGCTGCTGGAACGCCTGCGGAGCACCCGGGCGCGTACCGGGGCCTCCCGCGGGACCGGGACCGGGCGGCGGCGGAACCGGCCGCGACGGGTCCGCGCCGAAGCCGGGCTGACCGCCGGGACCGGGCCGGCCGGGGTGACCGCTCGGGTCGCCGCCGAAGGGCGGGCCCGGCGGGATCGGCTCGGCGGGCCGGTTCATCTGCGAGGGCCGCGAGCCCTGGTACTCGTACGACTCACCGCCCCCGAAGGACGGCGGGGCGGGCGGCCGTTGGAAGCGCGGGTCACCCGGGCCGGACGCCGACGGGCGCGGGGCGGCCGGGGTGTACGAGGTCGCGGTGTTCGTCAGGAAGTTCCACCGGCACTCCTCGCAGAACGGCGCGCCGCCCTCACGGGGCGTACGGCACTGCGGGCAGAGCTCCGGAGCGGCGTCCGGTACGGCGGACGGGTGCGGGCGTCCGCCGGGCTGGCCGTTCGGGCCGGGCGGCGGCGGGAAGCCGTAGCCGCCGCCTGCGGGGGGCGGTGGCGGAGGGGGTGGTGGTACGGCACCGGCCATGCGGTGACCGCAGACCTCGCACCAGTCGTCGGAACCCGACTGGTGTCCGTTCGGGCAGGTCGGCATGTCGGCGCTTCCCCCTCTCCTTTCCGGCCGTCCGGCCGGATTTTCTCCAACCCCAAGGGGTCAGGCTCGCTGTTTGTCAGGGTCCTGCTACGTCACTTCTTTACACGAACAGTCTTTGTCGACCGGGTCTCGAGAGTCATCTCGTCGGCCTCCTCGACCTTCGCCTTCAGTCGCACAGTACCTGTCGCGGCATCGACCACGTCCACCACCTTTGCAAGGAGTTTCGCAGTATCCGCATTCCCGGAGGCGCTGGCGAGCTGAACGGCCCGGCCCAGTTTGGCCGTTGCTCCATCGATATCTCCCGATTTGCGCAGATCGAGCCCCTGTTGGATGACTTGTGCCAGTTCGGCCTGGCCGGTGTAGTGGGCCACCTGCGGGTTGATCGACGTCGAGGCGACCATGTCGTCGGTCCACACGGCCCGGACCAGGCCCTGCGCGCCCAAGTTCTGCGCCGTGCCTCCCCCACTCTCGGCTCCGCTCGAGCGGGAGGTGCCCCCAGGTTGCGGGATCACCAGTGAGACGCGGGCGGCCAGCATCTCCTGGCCGATGTTGGCGGGCGGGACCTCGACGCACACGTGGTAGTCACGGGACTCGTCTCCCCAGGAACCGGTGGGGTAGTCCCCGGCGCGCGGGCCCGCCTCGGTGCGCCGGTCGGTCAACTCCTCCACGGTGGGCGCGACTTGCTTGACGAACTTGATGGTGGTGCCGACCGGCGTCCACAGCCGGAGGGCGACGTCCGCGACCTCCTTGCCCATGGCCGTCTCCATCATCTGCGTGAAGTCGGCGGCGAGTCCGGCCGGGTCGGCGACGATGTCGGCCGTGCCGAGCAGGGCGGAGGCGATCCCTGTGACTTCTTTCACTTCCCAGTCGGTGCCCACGCCGCGGGCGTCACAGGTGAACCGTCCGGCGCAGGCGTCCAGCGAAGCCTTGAGGTCCTCCGCGGACTCGTGCTCGTTGCGGCCGTCGGTGAGCAGGATGCCGTGCCGGATGGCGACGTCGGCCGAGGACAGCAGTCGGTCGGCGAGACGCAGCCAGGTCCCGATGGCCGTACCGCCGCCGGCGCTGAGCTTGCGCAGGGCCTGCTTGGCCTGCTCGCGGGTGGTGGCGTCGGCGACGGCGAGACGGCCGCCGCCCGGGTAGACCTCCTTGGCGACGTGCGTACCGCCGATCACCGCGAAGTGCACGCCGTCGCGCAGGGTGTCGATGGCGGCGGACGTCGCGTCCCGGGCGTTGCGCATCTTGGTCGGCGGGTAGTCCATCGACCCCGAGCAGTCGACCATGATCGCCACGGCCGCGGACGGGCCCTCGCCCGGCGCGTAGAGGTGGGGTGCCGCCACCGCGCTTCCGATCGTGCCGCCGCCGGTCGCGGTCACCGTCACGATCGCGTTGACCTCCCGGCCGCCCTCCGGCAGGTACTCGTTCTGGTACACGTCCATCGAGAACTGCGGCACGTTCGACTTCGAGAAATTGGCCATGCCTATCGGCTCCCCCTTGAACGCCCCGCAGGATGCGGGGCGATGACGGAATACGGACCGGTCCCCTCCGGTCCGTCGAGGCGTCCCCGTACGCAGCCTCAGGCCGATCCTGCCCCCTGCGGCGGGGCCGGGAACGGCACGAGGGCCACTGTTACGTTGTCGTGGCCCCCACCGTCCAGCGCGTGACCGACCAGAACCCGGGCGCCGTGCAGCGGACGGACGGCGGCGTCGGCCGGGAGGACGTCGGCCATCTCCTCGGCCGCTTCCGCGTAGTTCCACAGGCCGTCCGTGCACACCACCACTACACCCGGCCGGTCCGGCTTGAAGGAAGCGGTGTGCGGCTCCAGTTCGTACGCGTCCGCACCCAGCCAGCCCGTGATCGCGTGGGCGCGCTCGTCGGCGTACGCCTCCGCCTCGTTCATCAGGCCGGCGGCTACCATCTGCGCGGCCCAGGAGTCGTCCTCGGTGAGCCGGGCCGGCGGTGAGGTGCGGTCCACCGGCACCCAGTAGGCGCGGCTGTCACCGACCCAGCCGACCACCAGCAGGCCCGCGGTGACCACCGCGCCGACCAGCGTGCAGGCCGGGGCGTTCTGGTGCGGGGCGTGCTCGCGGGCCGTGGCGGGTTCCTGCGCGAGCGCGTTGACCGCGTGGGCGGCGGCGACGATCGCGTCATGCATGGCCTGCTGCGGGTGCGTGCCGAGCGGCAGGGCGGCCAGCAGCGACTCGCTCGCGGCGCGGGATGCGGCGAGCGAGGCGTCGTCGGGGCGGGTCGCCGAGGACACGCCGTCGCAGACGATCGCCACCAGGGCGCCCGAGCCGTCGGGCAGCGCGGTGCGGCCGATGCCGAACGCGTCCTCGTTGCGGTGGTGGCGCAGACCGCGGTCGCTGACGGCCGCGATCGGGCCGTACTCCTGCTCCATGTGGTCGCGTTCGCGCGGCTGGGCGTGTCCGCAGTTCTCGCAGTAGCCGTCGTCGTCGACGCGGCCCGCTCGGCACGCCACGCACAGCTTGGCCGGGTCGGCGGGCGCCGCGACATCGGCGGCGACGCGCGGGTCCGGGGCCTGGAGGGGGTACTCCTCGGGTTCCCTGGGCCGGTCGAACCGCACACCGGCGGCGACCTGGGGCGGCGACTGCGGTGCGGTGGGCAGGGGCGAACCGCCCGAGTCCGTGCCCGGCACGTCCGCCGGCAGATGCACCGCGGGGGGCGTGTCGGAGCTGCCCGGAACGGCGGCGACGGGCCAGCCGGCCGGCGGCGCGGCACCCGGGCTTCCCGAGCCGTTCAGGGTGAGCGTCGGGCCGTCGTCCGGCCGCGGCGGTACGGCGGACAGGTCGTATCCGCACGCACCGCAGAAACGGTCACCCGACTCGAGCGGCTCCTCGCAGCTCGGACACCTCGACAAGGCGGCCTGCTGGGGCATCTGCGACATCAACTACACCCATGTCCGGGGGCGGTAACGGTTGGCACGTTCCACCAGGTCGATCCTCTCCTCGCCGCCCCGCGCCAGCCGGGCCAGCGTGCGGTACGAACGCTCCAGGCCGAAGCGCAGGCCTCGTTCGTCCAGGCCGCTGCCGAGCAGCGTCCGTCCCCCGGCGGCATGGGGGTCCCCCCGTCCGGCCGGAGCCGGGTGCGGGGGAGGGACGGATCCCTGGCCACCGGAGAGTATCCAGTCCAGGGCACAGCCGAGCACCTCCGTGACCAACTGCTCGCGGCGCGTCGGATCCAGGCGGTACTCATCCAGCGCCTCCACCTGCCCGGCGGCGGCGCTCAGATCCTCCAGGAAGGGTACGTCGGAGCCGACCGCCGTGCGTTGCCGGAGCCGGGCGCGGACGGCCGCCACACGGGCCGCCGTGTAGTGGATGGAGGACTCCGGTACCGACTCCAGCGTCGTCACGGCGCTGCGCCGGTCGCCGGTCGCGAGCTGGACGCGGGCCAGGCCGAAGGCGGCACTGACATAGCTCGGGTCGGTCGACCACACCAGGCGGTAGTACTCGGCGGCGTTGTCGAGCTGACCGAGCACCTCCGCGCACAGGCCGAGCGCGAGCTTGGGTGCCGTCTCGCCGGGGAAGGCGTCGTAGACCGCGTCGAAGGCGAGGGCGGCGCCCTCGTGGTCGCCGGTGACCAGTGCGGTCACGCCCCGGTACCAGACCACCCGCCAGTCGTCGGGCCGCTCCTCCTCCAGCGTGCGCAGGGCGGCCGGCGCGGCGGCGGAGTCGTCGTTCTCCAGCCACGCCCGGATCTGCCGCAGCCGCGTCTCGACCGACGGGGCCGGCGCCGCGGCCAGCGCACTGAGCAGCTCGGCCGGGGCGGTCGCCATCAGGCCCGCGAGGAAACCGGCGTTGGGGTCGCTCGGGTCGACGCGGGGGACGGGCAGCGCGAGGGCGGCAGCAGCGGTACCGACGGGTTTGACGAGGCCGGCCGTGGTGCTCGGGGCGGCGCCGGTGAGCTGAGGCTGCTGCTTCCGCGCCCGTACGACCCGCGCCCCGAGCCGCGACACCTCACCCTCCAGCGGCGGGAACAACTCCGTGTCCGTCACCCGCAGTTCCGGCCCGAACAGCGTCGACAGCGACGGCCGTGCCCGACCCGTCTGCAGCGAGATCACCTCGCGCAGTACCCCCGTCAGCTGCTCCGACATCTCCTGCGCGGAGGCGAACCGGCGGGCCGGGTCGGGGTCGGTGGCGCGGACCAGGAGCCGGTAGAAGGACTCGTACCGGCGGAAGACCTCGATGTTGTCGGGGTCGGGCAGGGAGTCGACGTAGACGTTGGTGTAGCCCTGGAAGTCGAAGGTGAGGACGGCCAGGGTGCGGGCCACCGTGTACAGGTCGGACGCCACCGACGGGCCGGTCTCCGCGACCTCCGGCGCCTGGTAGCCGACCGTGCCGTAGATCGCCGACTCGTCGTCGTCCATACGGCGCACCGCGCCCATGTCGATCAGCTTGAGCTGGTCCTCGGTCTGGATGGCGTTGTCGACCTTGAAGTCGCAGTACAGGAGGTTGCGGCTGTGCAGGTGGTCGAGGGCCTCCAGCGCCTCGATGCCGTACGCGCAGGCCTGCTCCACCGGCAGCGGGTCGCGTCGGCCCTCCGGGGTGCGGCGGGCGTTCGCGATCTCCTTGAGGGACTTGCCGCCGACGTACTCCATGACGATGTAGCCGTCGAGGGAGCCGGTGCGCTGGTCGAGGTGCTCGACGAAGTTGTAGATCCGCACGATGTTGGCGTGCTCGATCTCGGCGAGGAAGCGCCGCTCGGAGATCGCGGCGGCCATCGCGTCCTGGTCGCCGGTGTCGAGCAGGCCCTTCAGCACGACCCAGCGGTCCGACACCGCCCGGTCGACGGCGAGGTAGATCCAGCCCAGGCCGCCGTGCGCGAGGCATCCCATGACCTGGTACTGGCCGTGCACGACGTCGCCGGCCTTCAGCTTCGGGACGAACGAGTACGGGTGGCCGCACTTGGTGCAGAAGCCCTCGGTGCGCCCGGGACGGTCCCCGCGGGCGCGCCCCACCGGCGCCCCGCAGTCGGAGCGCGAGCAGAACCGCTTGCGCTCCGGAACCTCGGGGTTCTCCAGCACCATCGAGTGCGGGTCGGGGCGCGGGACCTGCGGCACCTGCACCAGCCCGGCGCCCAGCCGGCCACGGCCCGTCGAACCGGTGGTGGAGCCGGAGCTGCGCACCGACACCGAGCGGCCCGTCGAACGGCCCGACAGCGAGCGCGACAACCGCCCCGACACCGAGCGGCGGGACTTCGACGACTGCGACGACGTACGCGAACTGCGCGCACTGGAGCGTGAGCTGCCGCTGCCCGCCGAACCGCGCGAGCCCCGGCCGCCGCCCGTGATCCCGGTGGGCGGCGATGCGACCATGCCGCTGGCGGACACCACCGGCGCCAGGCCGCAGGTGTCGCAGTAGAGCTCGCCGCCGCCGACGTCCTCGTACGACCCCTCGCAGCCGGGGCGCTGGCAGGACTGCTGTGCCTGACTCATCTCGCTGCATCCCCCTTGTCGCTCACCGCGCCCGGCCCCCTCCGGTCCTGCGGCCCCGCCTGCCCCGGCACCCGCGGGGCGGTGCCGAGCAGATCGGCCGCCGTCTGCTGGTAGCGCTGCACGGCCTGTTCGGCGACCCGCAGGTCGCAGGGTGCGCTCCACAGCATGCGGCGCGCCGCGTCGTACCGCTCGATCAGCAGCGGGTCCTCGGCCAGTCCGTGCCGGGCGACCTTCGCCTTGTACGCGTCCAGACGGCCGCGCAGCTCCGCACGGACCGCCAGAGGTGCGGTGACGGCGGTCAACGACTCGCGGGCGCGCAGCAGTTCGTCCTCGGCCTTCTGCTCCAGGGACTCCAGGAGCGGGGACAGCCGGTGCCACTGGGCCTGTCTGCGGTACTCGGCGGCCGCCGCCAGCTGCTCCTGGAGTGCGGTCGGCGGTCCGCTGACGACCGGCACCTCCGTGGCGGCGATCTTCGCGAGGACCTCGCCGCGCGCGGTGCGGGCCTCGGCGAGCGTGCGGTCGGCCCGGGACAGCACGTCCCGCAGCCTGATCAGCCGCTGCTCGGCATCCTGACGGACCGTCAGTACGGCGTCGATCTCCCGGCGAACCTCCTCCAGGGCGCGCGCCTCACGGTCGTACACCGTGGTGTCCGGTCTGCCGCCGCCCGGTGCCGAACTGCCCTCGGCGGGCAGCCAGAACGCCAGCGGGTCGGAGACCACCTCTTCGCGCAGCTTCGTCAGCGTGCGCGTGATGCGCTCCAGGTCGTCGCCCGCCGGGTGCTCGCCGGGGCGTACGCCGACGGAGTGCGCGAGCCTGCGGGTGCGCTGGAGTTCGGCGGCCAGTAAATCGATCCGCGCGGGCAGCGCGGACCACACCGCGTCGGCGGCGACGACCATGTCCAGCGACGTCGCGTACAGCTCGTTCATCCGGTCCACCAGCCCGGCCAGCGAGAACTGCTGGCTGAGCTTGCCCGCGCCGTGCAGTGTGGGCGCGTTCGCCGTCGCCGCGGCGCTGCCGGCGACCGTGACGGACTCGCCGCGCAGCAGCTCGGTCAGCTCCAGCAGGTCCTCGCGGCTGGACCAGCGGCGGCGGGCGCGGATCTCGCGGGCGGAGCGCAACGCGCTCGTATACGCGTCGAAGTACGCCCACAGCAGCGTGATCGACGCCTCCGCGGCCGACCAGCGCTCCTTGGTCGTGCCGGTGAGCTCGGCGCCCTCGAGGAGTCGGCGGCCCGCGTGGTCCTGCAGGGCGAGGAGCGAGGTCTCGATGGCCTCGTGTTCCGCGCCGAGCCGCGCCAGCGCACGGTCCACCTCGTCCCGGTCCATTACCGGACCGGAGGCTCCCGCGACGCCCATCGATCACCTCTCGTTGCTGGTGTGTTCCGTGCCGGTGTGTCGTCGGCCGTCCTTCATCCGTCCGTCTGCCGACGGCCGGTCATGCGTATGTGGGCCGCGGCGGAGTCGCCGACTCCGAGTCACTGCCCAGCGCCGCCGACAGCCATGTGCCGTACGACTCCTTCCAGCCGCCGTCCTCGCGGTAGTCCTCCAGTATTCGGTTGACCCGGCGTACCAGATCGTCGGCGTCCTTCTTCATCGCCACGCCGTAGTACTCCGTGGTGAAGCGGTCGCCCTTCAGTTCCACCGTGGGGTCCTGCGCGGCCTGGCTCGCGGCGAGCGCGCCGTCCGTCACCACCGCGTCGACCTGGCCGAGTTGGAGCCGGACCAGGCAGTCGAGCTGGTTGGGAACCGTGGTGGAGATGTCGGTGGAGGCGGGCAGCCGGCCGGCCTTCTTGTCCGCGTCCAGTTTGTCGTACGCCGTGGAGCCGGCCGCCGAGCAGATCTTCTTGTCGGCGAGGGTCTCGTCGTAGCCCTCGATCGTCGAGGAGGTGGGCGCGAGGACCTGCTGGCCGGTCAGGAAGTACGGGGCGGAGAAGGCCACTTGCTCCAGCCGGTCGCAGTTGATGGTCATCGTGCGCACCACCATGTCGACCTGCCCGCTCTGGATCGCGGGGATGCGCTGGTTGGTGGGGATGGCCTTGAACCGGATCTTGTCCGCATCACCCAGCAGGTCCTCGGCGATCCGGCGGGCGAGGTCGATGTCGAAGCCCTCCAGCTCGACGTCCTTCGCCGTGCTGTTCGGGTTGCGGTAGCCCCAGCGGTAGCTGTTCTGGTCGACGCCCACCGAGACATAGCCGCGCTTCTTGATCGTCGCGATCGACGCGCCCTCGGCCGTCGACGGGGACAGGCTCTGGTCCTCGGGGTTCTCGCACTCCTCGGCCTTCGCGTGCGACCCGTCGGCCACGCCCTGGCCACCGACGCCCGTGCTGCCGTCGCCGGCCGGCCGGGTGTGCGGCAGCAGCAGCGCGAAGGCCACGGCGAGGGCACAGACGACGGCCATCGCGCCCACGCCGCCCCATCCCTTCAGGCTGGCCCGCAAACGTCGTGCATGCATCGTCACGCCCCCTTTCACCGGTACTCCGAAAGCCTGCGGCCGATACCGAGCACCGCGCCGGCCGCGCCCAGCACCGCAAGGACGGCCGCGCCGACCGACAGGCCGGTCATCGCGTCCAGGCCGTCGCCCGCGGCCTGCTGGAACTCGCGCTGTTCGTGCTTCAGGGCGGTGTCGAGGTTCTTGTCGACGTTGTCGAAGCACTCGCCCGTGGGTTTGTCGCTCTTCGCGCCGATGACCTTGTTCAGTGCCGCCTGGTAGTCGCCCGCGTCGTCGGCGGCACGGGCCTGCTGGTGGCGGTCCTGCCATTCGTCCATGTTGCCCCCGGCGGACCGCACGGGCTGTTCGCCGGCCCGGTCGTCGGCGAGGGACTGCGCCGCGGTGAGGCCGTCGGCCAGGTCCTGCATCGACTCCTTGTAGGCGACGTCGAACTTGTCCTGGAACTCGCCCGGCTTGACCTCGACCGTCTCCGCGCCCCGGCTGACCAGGGTGAGGTTCTCGTTGCCCCGCGCCTTGAGGGAGGCGATGCGGGCGTCGTGCAGGACGTTCAGCGAGCGGACGCCGTGGTCGTAGGAGTCGTTGAGGCCGGCGCGGGCGACGCTGTGGCCGACGACGAGCCAGAGCAGGACCACGGTGGTGGCGGCGCCGGCGGCGACCAGGCCGTGGTTCAGGACCCGGTTCGTGCGCCGGTAGTTGCGGTGCTGCGCCCAGGCGAGAGCCGCCAGGGCGACGATGCCGAGGGCGATGGCCGCCCACGGGTAGGGCGTGGCGTCCGCGTAGTCGCCGCGCAGCCGCTCGTTCTCCGACTTGTAGAGGTCCTCGGCCGCCGGGAGCATCTCGGTCTGCATCGTGTCGTTCGCGTAGCGCAGGTAGGCGCCGCCGAGCGGGTAGCCCTGGCGGTTGTTGGCGCGGGCGCGTTCGATGAGGCCCTTGTACTGTGGCAGGAGCCGGTTGAGTTCGGCGATCGTCGCGGCGGACGGGGAGCCGGGGTCGGAGTTGTTGGCGGCCGTGACGAGCTTGGCCGCCGCCGTGCGGATGCCCCTCTCGTAGCGGTCGCGGGAGGTCTTCGTCTCCTGACCGCCAGCCAGGAAGCCGCTGGACGCGGCGGTGTTGGCGTCGGCGAGGGAGCGGTAGATGTCGGCCGCGGCCGAGCTGAGGGGCTGGCTCTTGTTCAGGACGTCGTCGGCGGCGGACGCCCGGTCGGCGGCCTGCCAGGCCGTCACCGCGCCGAAGGAGACGACCAGCAGGGCGAGGACGGCGCCGATGATGCGCAGCCGGCCCGGCTCGGTGGTCGCGGCGGCGCGCACCCGGTCCACGCCCTCGGCGAACGCGGTACGGCGGGGCGGCTCCCCGGCGGGTGCCGGGGACGCGGGGGAGCCCATGGAGGTGGGCTGGGGCGGGATGCCCGGCATCGTGGGCAGGCCGGAGCCCGACGCCGGGTCCGGGCCCGGTGGTGCCGTGCTGCTTTTCGGCGGTTGTGTCACTCTTGACCTCCCCCATGGTCATCCGTCGCCGCCAGTATCGCTGCCGGGACTGACATCCGCACCGGCCTTGCTCCGATCTTGATCGGATCGCAGTGCGGTGAAACGCATTTCGGCGCACCGCGGAGCACCCCGCACCACCCCTTGCCCATGAATACGCCGGTGGAATCGGTTCGGTTCCACTGATCCGGCGGTCAGCCCTCGAAGTGCGCCCGTAGCCGCGCCTGCACCCGCGCTCCCGCGCCGATCCGGTCCAGCCCCAGCAGCGCCGCCCCCAGCACCGGGCTCTCCGTCACCACTCGGGGGACGGCCTTCGGCGCCCGGGCACCCAGCAAGTCCCGGATGCGGTCGTCGAGTCGGGCGTGCCGTGCGGCGAGGACGCTGCCGCCGAGCAGCACCGGGGTTTCCTCGGCCAGCAGGTTCAGCCGGGTCAGCGCCACCGTTGCCATGGTCACGACCTCGTCGGCGAGCCGGTCGACGATGGCACGGGCGACCGGGTCCCCGTCGGCCGCCGTGGCGAACAGAACCGGCGTCAGTTCGTGGCGCCGCGCGGGTTCCAGCCGCTCCAGGTGCAGTGCCTCGATCAGGGCGTACATGGAGTCCAGCCCGAAGTGCGCGGGCAGGGTCCGGGCCAGCTCGGTGGGGCCGCCGCGCCCGTCCTCCGCGCGGGCCGCGTGGAAGAGCGCCTCCTCGGCAAGTCCCCAACCTCCGCCCCAGTCCCCGGAGATACGCCCGACGGCCGGGAATCGGGCGGTGCGGCCGTCGGGGCGCATACCGACGCAGTTGATGCCGGCGCCGCACACGACGGCCACCCCGCGCGGCTCGGTGACACCGGCCCGCAGGATCGCGAACGTGTCGTTGCGCACCTCGACGGTCGTGCCCCACGCGCGCGCGTGCAGCGCGGCCGTCAACCGCTCCTCCTCGACGGGGAAGTCGGCATTGGCGAGACAGGCGGAGACGTGCGTGACGGAGGTGACTCCGGCCGTGGCGCAGGCACGTTCCACCGCCTCGGCGAGGACGTCCGTCGCCGACTCGACGCCCACGGCCGGCGGCCGGAAACCGCCGCCGCGGGCCTCGGCGAGCACGGTTCCGTCGGCCGCCACGACCGCGACGTCCGTCTTGCTGTTGCCCGCGTCGACGGCGAGGACGGCTGCGGTCAGGCCCACGCGAGGTGCTCCCGGTTGTGTGCGATCAGCTGGTCGGTGAGGGTGTCGGCGTACTCGTACTGACCGATGAGGGGATGGGCGAGCAGCGCTCGGAAGACCCGGTCGCGGCCGCCGCGCAGGGCTGCCTCCAGCGCCAGGTCCTCGTACGTCGTCACATTGGCCATCAGGCCCGCGTACAGGGGGTCCACGGTGGCCACGGGCAGCGGCGCCGGGCCGCCCTCGGCACCCACCGCCGCCTGCACCTCGATCACCGCGTCGTCCGGCAGGAAGGGCAGAGTGCCCCGGTTGAGGGTGTTCACCACCTGGTACGGGCTTCCCGCGCCGCTCAGCAGCGCCGCCGCCAGGTCCACCGCCGCCTCGGAGTAGTGGGCGCCGCCCCGCCTGGCCAGCAGCGCCGGCTTCTCGTCGAGCGCGGGATCGCCGTACATCGTCATCAACTCCCGTTCCATCGCGGCCACTTCGGCGGCACGCGACGGCTTGGTGCGCAGCTCCCGTACGACCTCGTCGTGTGCGTAGTAGTAGCGCAGGTAGTACGAGGGGACCACGCCCAGGCGGTCCAGCAGGGCGCGCGGCAGCCGGAGGTCCGCGGCGATCGCGTCGCCGTGCTCGCGGAGCAGCCCGGGCAGGACGTCCTCGCCGTCCACGCGTACGCCCGTCTCCCAGGTGAGGTGGTTGAGGCCCACGTGGTCGAGGTGGACGTCGGCCGGGTCGACGCCCAGCAGTGCGGCGAACTTCCGCTGGAGCCCGATCGCCACATTGCACAATCCCACCGCCTTGTGACCGGCCTGGAGCAGTGCACGGGTGACAATGCCGACGGGGTTGGTGAAGTCGATGATCCAGGCGTCGGGGTTGGTACGACGCACCCGTTCGGCGATGTCGAGGACGACCGGAACCGTGCGCAGGGCCTTGGCCAGGCCGCCCGCGCCGGTCGTCTCCTGGCCGACGCAGCCGCACTGAAGGGGCCAGGTCTCGTCCTGCTCGCGGGCCGCCTGGCCGCCGACGCGGAGCTGGAGCAGGACCGCGTCAGCGCCCTCGACGCCCGCGTCCAGGTCGGAGGTGGTGACGACCCGCCCCTCGTGCCCCTGGCGGGCGAAGATACGGCGGGCCAGGCCGCCCACCAGGTCCAGGCGGTCCGCCGCCGGGTCGACGAGGACCAGTTCCTCGACGGGCAGGGTGTCCCTGAGGCGGGCGAAGCCGTCGACGAGTTCGGGTGTGTAGGTCGAGCCGCCGCCTACGACGGTGAGTTTCATACGGTCTGTCAACCCCTTTGGGCGAGGCGCCGATGGAGCGTCAACAGCGAACGCCCCCGGGCAACGTAGTCGTTACCCAGGGGCGGGAGGGAACTGGCGGTCAGTTGTCGACGAAGGGCTTGGTATCCAGGGTGGGGTAGGGCGTCGGCAGGGGGAGCGGCTCGCCGAAGTTGACCTTGTCGTCGGTTGCGTAGTAGGCCTCGGTGGGGTCGTCGCCGGGGAGGACGGGGTCTGTGTAGCAGTGAGCCGTCTTGGAGTGACGGTCGATGAGGACGTAGACCGGAACGCCCGCAGCGGCGTAGGCGCGGAGTTTGGGGCCTGTGTCCGTTTCATGGTTGGTGGAGGTGATCTCGCCGACCAGAGCGAGCATGTCGATGGGGTACCAACCCTTGTTGGCCTTGGAGTAAGCCTCGTCGAGCTCGGACGGTCGACGGCGGCGGACATAGAAGTCGGGGACCATCAAGGCCATGGTGCTGCCGTCCTTGTGGGCGGCGCGGTAGCCGTTGTTGAAGCCGGCCAGACGGACCCCGGCAGCTCGGAACTGGTAGTACAGCTCCCCGGCTCCGTCATTGTGGTGGTCGTTCGGTTGCGGCGGCACGATGGCCATCCCCTCGACGTACTCGGGCCGAGTCGGCGCCACGGACGCCTCCTCGATCGCGATCAACAGATCGATGGGGTCCTGCTTCGGCTTCACGGCCTGCTCCGGGATGGGGTCGGCGGTCATCGCTGAATCTCCTCGTCGCGTCGCTGCCAGGCTACGCCCGTGCTGGGTGCCCCGGCAGAACCATGGAGTACGCGGCTCACGTGCGATCCCGGAATGCCCGACCGTTCACTCGAACGAGTGTGCTGAACCGTTCCGCTACTTCGTCACGCTCGGCGGCGTCAGCGGCGTGGCCGCCTGGGCCTGCGGGGACGTCGTGTTGGCGTAGGCCGACGGAGCGGCCATGCCCGACGTCGGGTCGGTGTCCGCCTCCGTCTCCTGCTGCAGCGGCAGGCCGCCGACGATGCGGATGCCCTCGCGGTCGAAGCGGCGCTTGATGCGCCAGCGCAGCTCGCGTTCGACGGTGAGGGACTTGCCCGGCATGGTCCTGGCGGAGACGCGGACGACCATCGAGTCGAGCAGGACGCTGTCCAGGCCAAGGATCTCGACCGGGCCCCACAGCATCTCGTTCCAGGGGTCCTCCTTGCTCATCGCCTCGCCGACCTCGGTGAGCACGGCCTTGACGTGGTCGAGGTCCTCCGAGGGGCGGACCGTGACGTCGACGCCGGCCGTGGCCCAGCCCTGGGAGAGGTTGCCGACGCGCTTGACCTCGCCGTTGCGGACGTACCAGATCTCCCCGTTGTCGCCGCGCAGCTTGGTCACGCGCAGGCCCACCTCGATGACCTCTCCGGAGGCGACGCCCACGTCGATGGAGTCGCCGACGCCGTACTGGTCCTCCAGGATCATGAACACGCCGGACAGGAAGTCCGTGACGAGGTTGCGCGCGCCGAAACCGATCGCCACACCCGCGACACCCGCGGACGCCAGCAGCGGCGCCAGATTGATCTCGAAGGTGGACAGGATCATCAGGCCCGCGGTGCCGAGGATCAGGAAGCTCGCCACCGAGCGCAGCACCGAGCCGATCGCCTGGGATCGCTGTCGGCGGCGTTCCACGTTCACCAGCAGACCGCCGATCGCCGTGCCGTCGACCGCCTGCGCGGTGCGGTTCATGCGGTCTATCAGCTTGGTGATCGCCCGCCGCACCGCCACCCGCAGCACCGTCGCGATCACCACGATCAGCAGCACCCTGAGGCCGATCGCGAGCCAGGTCGACCAGTTCTCCTCCACCCAGCCGGCGGCGTTCGTGGCGCTCTCCTGGGCGTCCTGGAGGGAGGGGACCGACGGGGCCGTCTTCGACGGGGACGGCGACGGCGACGAACCGGCGGCGAGTAGGTCCGAGATGGGCGACACAGCAGGTACCTCCAGGTGCAGCGGTCCGCCCCCGGTACGGCGGTCACAGTTCAAGGTCGTGAAGGTGGTCAAGGTCACGGAAAGGTCACCGGGCGGGCGGATTCACCACACTATCGGGGCATCGTGTGGGGATTGTTGCGGTGTTCGAGGGAGACGCGGCGTCCCCGTGGGGATGAACAGACCAGACGAACACCAGGTGGGACGAGCAGTGACACCAAGGGGGGAATGAAGTGGTCGTGATCCGGGGGAGGAATCGGATGTGGTCGAAAACACTCTCAGCCCGTTACCGGGACATGGTGGCGCTTCCACCAGGCATGAGGGGAGACTGACTGCAGATCGTCCCGGCGCGAGCCACGCGCCGCCGGCGTACAAGGAGGCATCCGTGCCGCACGTCCTGGTCCTCAACGCGTCGTACGAGCCGCTCGGCGTCGTACCGCTCCGCCGCGCGCTCGTCCTCGTCCTCGAGAACAAGGCCGTATGCCTCGAGGAGTCCGGCGCCTTTATGCACAGCGCAACCGTCACAGTCCCCGCACCCAGCGTGGTCCGGCTCAAGCGATTCGTCCGGGTTCCCTATCGGGGACCCGTTCCATTGACCCGTCGAGCGCTGTTCGCGCGCGACGGGGGCCGGTGCATGTACTGCGGTGGCGTCGCAACCAGCGTCGACCACGTCATCCCGCGCTCGCGCGGGGGCAAGCACGTCTGGGACAACGTGGTTGCGTCCTGCCGTCGCTGCAACCACGTGAAGGCCGACCGTCATCTCGGCGAGATCGGCTGGCGGCTGCGGCACAAACCCGCCCCGCCCACCGGCCTGGCCTGGCGCATCATCGGGACCGGCCATAGGGATCCGCGCTGGCTGCCGTACTTGCAGCCGTACGGCGCGGACGACGCCTTGGCCCGGATCGACGGCATTTCCGCCTGACGATCCGGGCTTTTGCATGTCCCGGCAGCGGGTTTGCCTACGGGACCGGGGAGACCCCTGTGCACCCCGGTCCCGTAGGCGTGTCCTGTCCTACGCGTACCGAAGCTCCCCCGGCCGCACCGACCGCCGCAGCAGCGGCAGGGAGGTGACCGCCGCCAGCAGGCAGGCGGCGTACACGCCGGCCGGCACCAGCAGCGCGGCCCACGGCGTCGACCAGCCGCCGCCCTCGACGAAGCCGGCGTACCCGGTGCCGATCGCCATGCCTCCGGCGCCCGCGAGGAGCACTGCCGGTGCCAGCGGCAGCGCGGTCTCCAGCAGCAGCGCCCGGCCGAGCACCGCCTGCGGCACCCCGGCGGCGGCCTGCGCGGCCAGCCCCCGACGGCGGGTGGCCAGGGACTCGGCCGTGCCGACGGCGAGCGAGGAGAGCGTGATCGCGAGGGCCACGGCGATGGCGGCGGCCGTCAGGTCGAGGCCGGTGGTGTAGAAGGAGGCGTCCTCGGACAGTCGCTTGTCCGAGTGCAGTACCTCCAGCAGCACCTGCCGGATCCCCACGAAGGCCGTCCCCACCATCGTCACCAGCAGCACCGCCGCATGCGTACGGGCGGCCGCCCACGGGTCGTCGCGCAGCCGTTCCGCCGCGATCAGCACCGCCGGGCGGTCGGTGCGCGACGCGAGCAGCCGTCCGGTCAGCCGGGCGGTGGCGCCGACCAGCCACAGTGCGGCCGTCCCCGTCACGATCAGCAGGGCGAAGACCAGCAGGGGCGCGGAGGGGGTGGACCGGTTGCCCGAGTCGGACACGACGACGTACGACCCGAGCGCCACTCCCGCGAACAGCAGTACCGCCAGCAGGAACATCACCCCCGGACGGGACTGCGGTCGCACCCGGCGCACCCGGCCCAGCGGCGAGGCCACCACCCGGCGCAGCGCCAGCACGCTCACCACGGCACCGATCACCGGCACGGCCACCGTCACCACCGCGATCCCGGCCCACGCGTAGCCGCTCGGCACCTCCCACGCCACCAGCAGAAGCAGCACCGAGAACACCGTCCCGATCGCCGAGCCCACCAGGCAGGCCAGCCCCGCCTCGGTGGCCGCGATCCGCCGCACCTGCCACGGCGAGGCGCCGGCCAGCCGCAGCCCGGCCAGCCGCCGGTCCCGGTGGACCGCGCCGATCCGGGCGCACTGGCCGAGGAACCCGAACACCGGGATCAGCAGAAGCAGCAGCGCGACGACCACACCCCCACGCTCGCCCTGGTTGTCCAGCAGCCCGTTCGCGAACGGCACCCGGTGGTGGCCGCGCAGCGCGGCCAGCGTCACCGCGGCCAGCGCGAACCCGGTCGCGAGCAGCGCGCCGAACGCCGTCAGCGTGATCCGCCACCACTCGCGCCGGTCGGAGCCACGGGTCAGCAGCCCGGCCAGCCGGATCTCGGCCCTCATGCGGTCACCTCCGCGCGAGCCACGGTCCCGTCGCTCAGCGTCACCTCGCGGTCCGCGTACGCCGCCACCTGCGCATCGTGCGTGATCAGCAGCACCGACGTGCCGGACTCGCGGGCGGTGTGCACCAGGGCCGTCATCACCTGCTCGCTCGCCAGTGAGTCCAGCGCGCCCGTCGGCTCGTCCGCGAAGACGACCTTCGGCCCGGTGACCAGGGCGCGGGCCAGCGAGGCCCGCTGTGCCTGCCCGCCGCTCATCTCGCCCGGCCGCAGCGCGCCCTGCCCGCGCACCCCGAACCGCTCCAGCCACTCGCCCGCCCGCTCCTGCGCCTGTCTGCGCCCGGCGCCGCCCAGCATCAGCGGCAGCGCCACGTTGTCCAGGGCCGTGAGCTCGGGGATCAGCTGCCCGAACTGGAACACCACACCGAACTCGGTGCGCCTGAGTTCGCTGAGCCGCCGCTCCGGAAGTCGGTCGATGCGCTCCTCGCCGTAGGACACCGAGCCCCCGTCGGGCCGGACGATCCCGGCGAGGCAGTGCAGCAGCGTCGACTTCCCGCTGCCGCTGGCGCCGGTGACGGCGAGTATCTCGCCGGCCTGCAGTTCGACCGAGACACCGCGCAGGGCCTCGGTCCTGCCGTGTGCCTTGGTCAGGTCACGGGCCGCGAGCAGCGGCACTGGGTTGCTCATGCTGAGTCGACCTCCGCGGTCAGGGTGGTGAGCCGGGCCGCCGTGGTGGTCATCCAACGGAGGTCGGCGTCGAGGTGGTTGAGGGCGTAGTCCGCCGAGAGAACGGTCGTGAGGTCGGCGCCCGGGCCGGTCTTGACCGCCGTGAGCTGCCGCATGCGCTCCATGTGGGCGGTGCGCTGGGCGTGCAGATAGGCCGCCGGGTCGCCGCCGGACAGGATCGAGACGACGACCTTGGCGAAGATCTCGTTCGTGACGAACGGCGCGGGCGGGGTGACCTCCCCTGCCCAGTGGGCCAGTTCGTGCTCTCCGTCGGCCGTCGAGCGGTACATGGTGCGCTCGGGGCCGCCGTCCGAGTCGGTGCTGTCGATCTCCGCGAGACCGTCGCGGACCAGACGTTGCAGGGTCGTGTACACCTGCCCGTAGGCCAGTGGACGGGCCTGTGGGAAGCGTTCGTCGTGCCGTCGTTTCAGGTCGTAGCCGTGGCTGGGACCCCTGGCGAGCAGTCCGAGCAGGATGTGGCGCGTGCTCATGGAGATCATTATGCACTGAGTACATGTACTGAGTGAATAGTGGGAGCGGAAAATATCCGGGGACAGATTGAGCAGGCGCAGTCCTCCACCGGGGCAGACGCGGAATGTGACGAGAAGCGCGTTATTGGTCGTGGGGCGTCTGGCTTCGCGTTCGCTGGGTAGGGCTGCGATGAACCCGTTGCCGAACAAGGAGGCCACCGTGGCCGCATCCGCACACCTGCTGCTCTCGGCCCTGTCCGAACGCTCCAAACGCCCGGCGGACCTCTCCGCCCACCCCGAAGACCTCCATCTGTGCATGTTCAGCGCGGAAGGAGCCTGCGCCCAGGCCCCGCTGACCAGCGAGCCCCCGCTGCCCGACGCCGAGCCCCTCACCAGCGAGCCGCCACTCGCCGCCCTGGACGCCGACTCCACGAGGCCGTAGATGACCGCATCCCGCCCGGCCGAACCCCCCGGCGAAGACCTGTGCCGGCTCGCCGAGCTGCACGGCGTCGCCACCTCCTACAGTCCCTCCCCGGACCGTACGGTCACCGCCTCGGCTGCCGCGATCGTCCGCACCCTGGCCGCGCTCGGCGTCGACGCCGACGCTCCCGAGGCCGTGCGCAGCGCGCTCGCCGCCCGGCGCCGGGAACTGGACGAGCGGCTGCTGCCGCCGACGGTGGTGTGCTGGGGCACCGCCGCGCCGGACGCCCTCGCGACGTTGCCCGCGGGAACCCGGCTGCGGATCGAGACCGAGCAGGGCGAGACCCGCGCCGCCGCCGAGCAACTCCCGCCCGGCGTCCACCGACTGACCGCCACCGCCCCCGACGGCCGCACCGCCCACGCCCACCTCGTGGCCGCCCCGGCCCGCCTGCCCACGCCCAGCGGACGCTCGTACGGACTCCTCGTCCAGCTCTACTCCCTCCTGTCGCACCGCTCCTGGGGGATGGGTGACGCCGGTGATCTCGCGGAACTCACCGCCTGGGCCGGCCGCGCCCTCGGCGCCGGATTCGTCCAGGTCAACCCGCTGCACGCGGCCGTCCCCGGCGCCCCCACCGATCCCTCCCCCTACCGCCCCTCCTCCCGCCGCTTCCCCGACCCCGTGCACCTGCGCATCGAGGCCGTCCCCCAGTTCGCGTACATCGGGGACCGCGAGCGCGTGCGGGCCCTGACCGAGCGGGCCGAACGGCTGCGGGAAACGGTGCTGGAGAAAGGCGCGTTGATCGACCGTGACGCGGTGTGGGAGCTGAAACGGGAGGCGCTGGAGCTCCTTCACGACGTGCCCCTCGGGCCCGGCAGGCGCGCCGCCTACTGCGACTACCTCGCCGAGCAGGGCCAGGCCCTGGAGGACCACGCCACCTGGTGTGCCCTGGCCGAGGTGCACGGCCCGGACTGGCACCGGTGGCCCGTCGGCCTGCGCGACCCGCGCTCGACGGAAACCGCCCGCGCCCGCGGCGAGTTGATGGACCGCGTCGACTTCTACTCGCGCCTCGCCTGGCTCACCGACATCCAGCTGACCGCCGCTCAGCACTCCGCGCGCGAGGCGGGCATGCCGGTCGGGATCGTGCACGACCTCGCGGTCGGCGTGCACCCCGGGGGCGCCGACGCCTGGGCGCAGCAGCAGTACTTCGCCGCCGGGATGTCCGTGGGCGCCCCGCCGGACGCCTTCAACGCCCGCGGCCAGGACTGGGGCCTGCCGCCCTGGCGCCCGGACCGGCTCGCCGCCGCGGGCTACGCCCCCTTCCGGGGCCTGCTCCGAGGCCTGTTCCGGTACGCCGGCGCGCTGCGCATCGACCACGTGATGGGACTGTTCCGGCTGTGGTGGGTGCCGCGCGGACTGCCGCCCACGGAAGGGACGTACGTCCGCTACGACGCCGAGGCCATGCTCGCCGTACTGGTGCTGGAGGCCTCACGGGCCGGGGCGCTGGTCATCGGCGAGGACCTGGGGACCGTCGAGCCCGGCGTACGGGAGACACTGCGCGACCGCGGGGTGCTCGGCACGTCGGTGCTCTGGTTCGAACGCGACTGGGACGGCGACGGCCGGCCACTGCCCCCCGAACGCTGGCGCGCCGACTGCCTCGCCACCGCCACCACCCACGACCTGCCGCCCACCGCGGCCCGTCTCACCGGCGAACACGTCGAACTCCGCGACCGCCTCGGCCTGCTCACCCGCCCCCTCGACGTGGAGCGCGCCGAAGCCGCCGCCGACACCGGCGAATGGCTGGCCCTGCTCACCCGGCTCGGCCTGCTGCGGGGTACGGGCGGCGGTCTGGTTACGTCGGAGGAGGAGGCCGAGGTCCAGGCCGTCCACCGTTTCCTGCTGCGTACCCCCGCCCGGATGATCGGCGTATGGCTGCCGGACGGGGTCGGTGACCGGCGTCCGCAGAACCTTCCCGGAACGTGGGACGAGTACCCGAACTGGCGGCTGCCGATGGCGGACGCGGAGGGGCGGCCGGTGACGCTGGAGGGGCTGGCGGGGTCGGCGAGGCTGCATGCGCTGGTCGAGGTGCTGCGGGCCGGTGACTCCTGAGACGCCGGGCTGCGTCACCGCCCCCGGCACCTCCTACGGCACCCCGGCCGCGCGCCCCCGCCAGGCGTTGGATACTTTGGCACCGTGGACAAGAAGAACGCCCTGCGCGCCGGCGCCCTGGCCGCCGGTACGACGCTGATGATGCTGCTGATGTCGTCCCCCGCGCTCGCGCTCACCCCGGACGACGGTGACGACCCCGGCACGGGCCTGAGCGTCATCGAGACGCTGGGGCTGTTCGTCGTTGCCCCGATCGCGCTGTTCGCGGTCATCGCCGGACTGGTGATGGTCCTGGACAAGTCGCAGAAGCAGAGGGACACGACCAGCACCAACATCACGACCAAGGCCTGACGCAGGGCTCCGCAGCCCGCCGCGCACCTTCCGAGGGCGCCGTTCCCGTCGTCGTACGCACGCGCATGTCGCCGTACGCCGACGCCGAACGGCGCCCTCGGCGTGTTTGCGTGAGCCAGGCTCAGGGGCTCGGTGCGGTCAGGTAGCGCTGGAGCGTGGGCGCCAGCCAGGCCACGATCTCCTCGCGGTGCAGCGCCACGGCCGGCGGGAGCCGCAGGACGTAGCGGGTGAGCGCCAGGCCGAGCAACTGTGTCGAGCAGAGTGCGGCCCGGGTCGGTGCCTGTTCCGGGTCGGGGCAGACGTGCAACGCGGCCGGCAGCAACTGGTCCCGGAAGATGCCCTGCATCCGCTCGGCCCCGGCCTGATTGGTCATCCCGACCCGCAGCAGGGCCGTCAGCACCTCGTTCTCCTCCCACGTGCCGAGGAAGTGCGTCACGAGAGCGCGGCCGACGTCGTGGCGGGGGAACGCACGGAGGTCGGGCATCTGGAGATCGATGGCGACGGTCGCGGCGAAGAGGCCCTCCTTGTTGCCGTAGTAGCGCATCACCATCGACGGGTCGATGTTCGCGTCCCTGGCGATGGCCCGGATGGTGGCCCGCTCGTATCCGTCGGCGGCGAAGCGCTCGCGAGCGGCGTCGAGGATGGCGGTGCGGGTTGCTTCGGAGCGGCGGGGGGCGGGCTTGGAGTCACTGTCGTTCATGCCAACAAACGTAGGCCAACATCTGTAGGCCAACAAGCGTTGACATGTCTCGGTGTCGCACCTTACTGTTGCCAACAATCGTTGACCAACAACTGTTGACCAACAAGCGTTGGCACCCCGGAGGCCAAGATGAACGGCAACCTCGGCACCCCCCGCTCCGTCATCGTCGTCGGCGCCGGCCCCACCGGCCTGCTCCTGGCCGGCGACCTCGCCGCCGCCGGCGTCCCCGTCACCCTCCTCGAAAAGCGCCCCCGCAAGATCAGCAACCTCTCCCGCGCCTTCGGCGTGCACGCCCGCACCCTGGAGCAGCTCGACGCCCGCGGCCTCGCCGACCCGCTGATCGCCACCGGCGACACCATCACCGGACTGCGTCTCTTCCGCCGCCTCACCCTCGACCTGGGCACGCTGCCGTCCCGCTTCCCGTTCCTGCTCATCACCCCGCAGTACGAGGTCGAGCGGCTGCTGGAGCGGCGGGCGCGCGAGCTCGGGGTCGACTTCGCCCACGAGAGCGAGGTCGTGGGGCTGCGGCAGGACGACACCGGCGTCGACCTCGCCGTACGCGGCTCGGACGGGACGGTCGTGACCCACCGCGCGGCGTACGTCGTCGGCACGGACGGCCATCGCAGCGCCGTACGGGAGGCGATCGGCCTGCCGTTCCCCGGCGTCTCCGTCATCAGGTCCCTGATCCTGGCGGACGTCCGGCTGGCGCAGCAGCCCGAGGGCGTGCTCACCGTCAACGGCGCGGGCGACGCCTTCGCGATGATCGCCTCCTTCGGTGACGGCTGGTACCGCGTCATGGGCTGGAACCGTCGTCACGAGGTGTCCGACGACGCCCCGCTCGACCTCGACGAGGTCAAGGAGATCACCCGCCGCGCCCTGGGCACCGACTACGGCATGCACGACGCCCGCTGGCTGTCCCGCTTCCACAGCGACGAGCGCCAGGCGCCGAAGTACCGGGTCGGCCGGGTCTTCCTCGCCGGCGACGCCGCACACATCCACTCCCCGGCCGGCGGTCAGGGCATGAACACCGGCCTGCAGGACGCGGCCAACCTCGGCTGGAAGCTCGCCGCGGCCGTCCAGGGCTGGGCGCCGGAGGGCCTCCTGGACACGTACGAGGCCGAGCGCCACCCGGTCGGCAAGGCGGTGCTGCGCAGCAGCGGCGGGCTGGTCCGGCTCGCGCGGGCGCACAGCCCCGTACTGCGCGCCGTCCGCGCCCTCGTCTCCGCGTTCGTCAACATGGCCGAGCCCGCCCAGCGCAAGGCCCTGGCCCAGATCTCCGGCCTCGGCTACAAGTACGCGGCTCCCCGCGGCTCCCACGGCCTGACCGGCACCCGCATCCCGGACGTCGCCCTCAAGAGCGGCCGCCTCCACGAGGCCCTCCGCGGCGGCCGTTTCGTCCTCATCGCTCCCGCCGGGTCCTACGAGGAGTCCGGCGACCGCACGAACCGCCTGACCGTGGAGAGGTGGGCAGGCGACCGGCGAACGACCGTCCTGGTCCGCCCCGACGGCTATGTGGCCTGGGCGGCGGAGAACGCGGACGCCACGGCCGTGGAGACGGCCCTGACCGCCGCGCTCGGACACTGAGTGCCCTTCCAAGGCCGAAGGGGCGGGTGACCGGACCGGTCACCCGCCCCTCGCATCGGCTACGCGGCCGCGGCGTCCGCCGCCTGGGCCTTCAGCGCACGCTCGATGCCCGCGCGCGACTCCGAGACCAGCCGGCGCAGGGCCGCGTTCGGCTCGGCGGAGGACAGCCAGGCATCCGTCTTGCGCAGGGTCTCCTCCGACACCTGGATCGCCGGGTACAGGCCGACCGCGATCTGCTGGGCGATCTCGTGCGAGCGGGACTCCCACACGCCCTTGACCGACTCGAAGTACTTGTCGGTGTACGGGGCGAGCAGTTCACGCTGGTCGGTCTGGACGAAACCGCTGATGACGGCCTCCTGGACGGCGTTCGGCAGCTTGTCGGACTCCACGACCGAGGCCCAGGCCTCCGCCTTGGCCTCCGGCGTCGGACGCGCGGCCCGCGAGGTCGCCGCATGCCGCTCACCCGCTGCCGTCTTGTCCCGCTCGTACTCGCCCGCGATCTCCGCCTCGTCGAAGCGGCCCACCGCGGCCAGCCGCTCTACGAACGCCCAGCGCAGCTCCGTGTCCACGACCAGGCCCTCGATCGTCTGCGAACCGTCCAGCAGCGCCTCCAGCAGGTCCAGCTGCTCCGGCGTCCGCGCGGTCGCCGCGAACGCCCGCGCCCACGCCAGCTGGTGGTCGCCGCCCGGCTGGGCCGCCCGCAGGTGCGCCAGCGTGGCGTCGGTCCAGCGGGTGAGCAGCGTCTCGCGGGCGGCCGGGTCGGCGTACAGCTCGATCGCCAGCTTCACCTGCCGCTGCAGCGACTGCACGACACCGATGTCGGACTCCTTGGCGATGCCCGACAGCACCAGGGAGAGGTAGTCGCGCGTGGCGAGCTCGGCGTCGCGCGTCATGTCCCACGCCGACGCCCAGCACAGCGCCCGCGGCAGCGACGCCGTGAAGTCGCCCAGGTGCTCGGTCACGAACGCCAGCGACTGCTCGTCCAGGCGGACCTTGGCGTACGACAGGTCGTCGTCGTTGAGCAGGACCACCGCCGGGCGGCGCCGGCCGACCAGCTGCGGTACGGCGGTCAGCTCACCGTCGACGTCCAGCTCGATCCGTCCGCCGTCGTCGTCCCGCACCAGCTTGCCGCTGTCCTCGTCGAGGTCGTACAGGCCGACCGCGATGCGGTGCGGGCGCAGCGTCGGCTCGCCCTTGGCGCCGGCGGGCAGGGCGGGGGCCTCCTGGCGGATCGCGAAGGACGTGATGACACCATCGGCGTCCGTCTCGATCTCCGGGCGCAGGATGTTGATGCCGGCGGTCTCCAGCCACTTCTTCGACCAGGTCTTCAGGTCCCGGCCGGAGGTCTCCTCCAGGGCTCCCAGCAGATCGGACAGACGGGTGTTGCCGTACTCGTGCCGCTTGAAGTAGGCCTGCACGCCGCGGAAGAACTCGTCCTCACCGACGTAGGCGACGAGCTGCTTCAGCACGCTCGCGCCCTTGGCGTACGTGATGCCGTCGAAGTTGACGAGCACGTCGTCCAGGTCGCGGATCTCGGCCATGATCGGGTGCGTGGACGGCAGCTGGTCCTGCCGGTACGCCCAGGTCTTCATGGAGTTGGCGAAGGTCGTCCACGCGTGCGGCCAGCGCGACTCGGGGGCGGCCGCCTGGCAGGCGATCGAGGTGTACGTGGCGAACGACTCGTTCAGCCACAGGTCGTTCCACCACTCCATGGTGACCAGGTCGCCGAACCACATGTGGGCCAGCTCGTGCAGGATGGTCTCGGCGCGCGTCTCGTACGCCGCGTCCGTCACCTTCGACCGGAAGACGTACTGGTCGCGGATGGTCACCGCGCCCGCGTTCTCCATCGCGCCCGCGTTGAACTCCGGCACGAACAGCTGGTCGTACTTCTTGAACGGGTAGGCGTAGTCGAACTTCTCCTGGAACCAGGCGAAGCCCTGCCGGGTGACCTCGAAGATCGCGTCCGAGTCGAGGTACTCGGCGAGGGAGGGCCGGCAGTAGATGCCCAACGGCACGCTCTGGCCGTCCCGCTCGTACACGCTGTGCACGGAGTGGTACGGGCCGACGATCAGCGCGGTGATGTACGTCGAGATCCGGGGGGTCGGCTCGAAGACCCAGACGTTGTCCTTGGGTTCGGGGGTGGGCGAGTTGGAGATGACGGTCCAGCCCTCCGGCGCGCGCACGGTGAACTGGAAGGTCGCCTTCAGGTCCGGCTGCTCGAAGGACGCGAAGACACGGCGGGCGTCGGGGACCTCGAACTGGGTGTAGAGGTAGGCCTGGTCGTCGACCGGGTCGATGAACTTGTGCAGGCCCTCGCCGGTGTTCGTGTACGCGCAGTCGGTGACGACCCGGAGGATGTTGCGCCCCTCCAGCAGTCCCGGCAGGGCGATCCGCGAGTCCTTGAACACCTCGTCGGGGACGAGCGGGTCGCCGTTCAGGGTGATCTCGTGGACGGTCGGGGCCACGAGATCGATGAAGGAGTCGGCGCCGTTCTCTGCGACATCGAAGCGCACCGTCGTCACGGACCGGTAGGTGCCGCCCTCCTGCGCGCCGGAGAGGTCGAGATCGATCTCGTACGAGTCAACGGTGAGCAGCTTCGCCCGCTGCTGCGCCTCTTCGCGAGTCAGGTTTGTGCCAGGCACGCGGTCATCTCCTCGTTATGTGTCGGTTGTGCCATCCTTCCACGGGACCTGCACGGAACGCGATGTCCGTTTACCGCCGGTGGGCGGAGCGGACAGAGGGGCGCCCACCGATCGAACGGTGGGCGCCCCTCTGGCGTGTCGGCGGCGCCTACGCGCTCAGCTCTGCCGCCACCAGCTCCGCGATCTGCACGGCGTTCAGCGCCGCCCCCTTGCGGAGGTTGTCGTTGGAGACGAACAGGGCGAGGCCGTTGTCCACCGTCTCGTCGCGGCGGATGCGGCCGACGTAGGACGGGTCCTGGCCGGCGGCCTGGAGCGGGGTCGGGACCTCGGTGAGGGCGACGCCGGGGGCGCCGGCCAGCAGCTCCTTGGCCCGCTCGACGCTGATCGGACGGGCGAAACGGGCGTTGACCTGGAGCGAGTGGCCGGTGAAGACCGGGACGCGGACACAGGTGCCGGAGACCTTCAGCTCGGGGATCTCCAGGATCTTGCGGGACTCGTTGCGGAGCTTCTGCTCCTCGTCGGTCTCGTTGAGGCCGTCGTCCACGATCGAGCCGGCGAGCGGGAGGACGTTGTACGCGATCGGCGCCACGTACTTGTCCGGCGCCGGGAACTCGGCCGCCGAGCCGTCGTGGGTGAGCTTGGGCGCGTCCTCGCCGACCTTCTTGACCTGCTCGAACAGCTCGTCGACGCCGGCCAGGCCGGAGCCGGACACCGCCTGGTAGGTGGCGACGACCAGCGCCTCGAGCCCCGCCTCCGCATGCAGCGGCTTCAGGACCGGCATCGCGGCCATCGTCGTGCAGTTCGGGTTGGCGATGATGCCCTTGGGGCGGCTCGCGATCGCGTGCGGGTTCACCTCGGACACCACGAGCGGCACCTCGGGGTCCCGCCGCCAGGCGGAGGAGTTGTCGATCACGACCGCGCCCTGCGAGGCGACCTTCTCGGCCAGCGCCTTGGAAGTGGCGCCGCCCGCGGAGAACAGCACGATGTCCAGGCCGGTGTAGTCGGCCGTCGACGCGTCCTCCACCGTCACACCGTCGAGGACCGTCCCCGCCGAACGGGCCGAGGCGAACAGGCGCAGCTCGGTGACCGGGAAGTTCCGCTCGGCGAGGATCCTGCGCATGACCGTGCCGACCTGACCGGTGGCTCCGACGATTCCGACCCTCACGGCGACTCCTTTACCTGGCTTGCGGGGCGCCCCGTCCCTGACCGGGGCCTTTCCATCATGCGGGGCACCCGGGCCCCTGTGTCCAATTCTTTGCCCTTGTGCCCGAGGAATGGGACACCGACCCCGTCGGCCCCGGCTTTCCTGCGTGAACCTCCTCTCAGTTTCCGAACCTGTGTGACGTACGCCACAAACGGAGTCGAACGTTCCGGCCCGCACCCACGTCATAGAGGAAACGCGGCGAGGGGAGGGGTGGCTGTGCTGCGCAGAAAGGCCCGCCGCGGCCGGCGGGACGACGTGCAGGACGACCCGCTGGACGCGGCGCAGGAGCGCCGGGTGCGGGCGGTGCTCGCGCTGGGCGGGGTGCCGCAGGCGGACCTGCTGGACGGGGTACAGCAGGTACGCCTGCGGCTGCTGGAGCGGGCGGCGAGCGGCCGGGAGGCGCCGCGGGACGTGTCCGCGTGGGCGGCGGTCGTCGCCTCGAACCTCGCCATGGACTGGCACCGGGCCAAACGCCGCCAGGAGCGGCTCGGCGAGCGGCTGGCCGCCCTGCGCCAGCCGGCGCACCCCTCCGGCGAGGACACCAGCGTGCTCTCGGTCGCCGTCGCCCAGGGCCTGGACGAGCTGCCCGACGCCCAGCGGCAGGTCCTCGTCCTGCGCTTCTTCGCCGATCTGCCGGTGCGCGGGATCGCCGAGGAGCTCGGCATCCCGGAGGGCACGGTCAAGAGCAGGCTGCACGCGGCGGTACGGGCTCTGCGCGCCCGCCTGCACGAGGACGAGGTGGTGTGACGTGACCGCCGAGCACAACGGTGCCGACGCGCTGATGGCCGCGATCACCGACGATCCGCTCAAGGACGAGGCCCGCGCGGACGCCGCCTTCATGGCGGAGCATCAGTCGGCGGCCGCCGATGTGGCGTTGCTGCGCGAGCAGTTGGGGATCATCGGGGACGCGCTGTCCGCCGCCCCTGCGGAGAGGAAGGCCGAGAAGTCCGCTCCGGTACGGCAGTCCAGGCGCCGGGGGTTCAAGGTCGCGCTCGGCGGGCTCGCTGTGGCGTGTGCGGCCGCGGTGGTCGCAGGGATGGGGTGGCTTGTCGTGCAGTCCGGGGCCGGGATGAGCGCGACCGACAGCGGCGCCGGCAGCGCCACCTCGGACAAATCGGCGCAAGAGGGGAGCGCGTCCCAGAGCCGCGTCGGCTACCTCGCCTGCGCGCGCCTCGTCGTCGAGGGCACGGTCACCGCCGTCGACCCGGTCCCCGGCACCGAGCAGGACCGCGTCACCCTGGACGTCACCCGCTCCTACAAGCCCGCCGAGGGCGAGGACGAGGTCACCTTCGTCATGGCCGAGGACGCCGACCCCCGCCTCCGCGAGAACGACCACGTCCTGATCGGCATCCCGCGGCACGACGCCTCGCCCGACCTGTGGACCGTCGGCGAGAAGAACATCGCCCGCGAACGGGCCTGGATCGTCGCTGCGTTGCCCGAGTCGCGCGACCTCGGCTGTCAGGGATGATCGAACGATCTGTGCTGCTCGCACGTCATAGGAGAAACACGACTGAGGGAGAACACCGGTGCCGATCAGGAGACCTCGCGACGCGGAGGCGGACGCGGACCCGCTGGACGCGGCGCAGGCCGACCGGGTCCGCGCCGTTCTGGCCCTCGGCGGCGTTCCGCAGGACGATCTCCAGGACGGGCTCCAGCAGGTGCGGCTGCGCCTGCTGGAACGCCGGGCGCGGGGGGAGGACCCGCCGCGTGACGTCGGGGCCTGGGCCACGGTGGTGGCGTCGAACCTCGCCGTGGACTGGCACCGCAGCAAGCACCGGCAGGAACGGGTCAGCGAACGGCTCACCCTGCTGAGCGCGCCCGACGCGCAGATCCACGACGGACCGGAGAGCGGCCTGCTGGCCCTCGCCGTCGCCGAGGGGCTCGACGCCCTGCCCGCGGCCCAGCGGCAGGTGCTGATCCTGCGCCACTACGCGGATCTGTCGGTGCCGCAGATCGCCGAGCAGCTGGGCATTCCGCTGGGCACGGTCAAGAGCAGGCTGTACGCGGCGGCGAAGCTCCTGCGGGAGCGGCTGCGCGTGGAAGAGGCGGTGTGAGGGTGGAGAAGGACGACGAGCTGATGGCGGTCCTGCTGGGTGAGCCGGCCCGCGAGGAGCGCGGGGACGCCGCCGAGCGGCATGCGGCCGCGGAACGGGACATGACCGTGGTACGGGAGCAGCTGCGGTGGATCGGGGACGGGTTGGCCCGCAAGGCCGTCGCGGGGCAGCGGCCGGACCCCGCGCCCGTGCCCGTTCCCGCGCCCCGGAGACGGCGGCTGGGGCTGTTCGTCCTCGCCGCGTCCGTGGCCGTCGCGCTGCTGGGTACGGGTGCGGCATATCTCGTGGCCCACAACGGCGCCGTGCACGGCGGTTCCGACGCCCTGCTCACCGAGGAGGGGCTCGTCGCCTGCTCCCGCGACATCGCCGAGGGCACGGTGGCACGGGTCGAACAGCTGGGCGGGGACGACCGGTTCAGGATCGTCCTTGACGTGGACCGCTCCTACAAGCCGGAGATCGGGGAGCGGCGGCTGATCTTCACCGACCAGGGGCCCAACGTCCCGGAGTACTACAAGACCGGGGCGCGCATGCTGGTCCTGGTGTCCAGCCTGCCCGGCGAGCCCCCGCAGACCTTCCGCGCAGGCGATTCCCACCCTGAGGGCGAGTCTGGGCCGGCCCGTGACGCCCTCGACGTGGGGCGGCAGTTGGTCGAGCAGGCGCTGCCGGGAGCGCAGGACCTCGCCTGCTCCGGCGCCGGCTGATTCCTGCGCCCACCGGTTCCTGCACACGAGAAAGGGGCGGGCGCCCGCACGGACGCCCGCCCCCCAGCCGTACCACCTACGGTGTTACGGCGTGACCTTCTCGATCTTCACATTGCCGACGCCCGCGACCGTGCCGCGCGCGTTCACGAGCTGGACCTGCCCGAAGAACTCACGTCCCTCGGGCGCGGCCGCGGCGGCGGTGACGCTGCCGGAGACCGACGCCGAGGCGCCCGTGCCGAGCTTCACCGGCGTTGACTCGTCGACGGTCACGGTGCCCAGGGCGGCGGAGAAGAAGACGTCCCGGTAGTCGTAGGCCGTGGAGCCGGACGGGATGGCGTAGCCGTACACCTCGATGGTGTACGTGCCGGCGGCCGGGGAGGCGACGGAGACCTGCTCCTCCGAGTCGCCGTCGGCGTCCTGGCCGACGACGTCACCGTTCTTGTCGTAGACCGTCAGGTCCAGGTCGGCGGCCGCGTCGGAGACGTTGCCGATCACGACGTCCAGTGACGTGGCGCCCGCGGGCACCTCGACCGTGGTGGTCTGGGCCTCGCCCTGCTTGATCGTGGGGCGGGTGGTCTTGGAGGAGCCGAGGGGTCCGCCGGCCAGCTTGCCGTCGATCGCGGCGTAGTTGTTCGTCACCTTCCAGGAGGTGGCGGCCGGGGTGCCGACCTTGGCCTCGGGCACGGTCACGGTCTCCGGGTCGAAGGCCGTGCCGAGCACGGTGACGTCCAGCTTGTAGGGGTTGTCGAGCAGCGGCGACGTACGGCGCGACTCGACCTCGATCTCCCAGACGCCGGGCTGCGGGTCGGCGTACGAGCGCACGTCGGGCCTGCAGCCGTTGCCGTCGAGGTAGTTGTTGTAGCAGTACGGGGTGCCGGTGTTGTCGACCGGGACGCCGTACGGGTGGATGGCGATGAACCGGGTCTGGCTCTTGTCCTTCAGCCCGCCGATCGCCACCTCGAGCGACTTGGCGCCCTCGGGCACGGTCACGAAGTACGACTTCGTGCTGTTGCGCTGCACCGAACCCGACGCGGAGTAGGTGTACTTCAGCGGCGCCGAGACCACGACCGTGTTGAGGACCTGCTTGTCGACGCCCTCGGTGCGCGGGTCGTCGACCTCGAGGATCGCGCTCTTCAGGCCCGCGGACCGTGGCGCGGCCTGCACCTTGACGGTCACCGGCTGGTTCAGCGGCAGCCGCACCTCGTCGGAGCCGACGATCCGGAACGTGTCGCCGGCGTTGTTCTCGAAGTCCAGCTCGTGCCGGATCGCGCGGTCGGCGCCGGACGTACGGGTGAGGGTGATCTCGTACGTCTTCTTCTGACCGGCCTTCAGACCGCCCTCACGGTCGTAGAGGCCCGTGCCGTGACCCGGCGTCTTCAGCGCCCAGTCGATCGCGGTGTCGACCGGCGCCTTGACCGTGTACGTGTGGGCGGTGGCGCCGTCGCGGATGGCGTCCCAGGCGTCCACGATGTCGATCAGGCCCGCGCCCTCCTCGTAGGCCTGGACGCCGCTGATGTGGTCGGCGGTCGAGGTGAGCGCCGTGCGCAGGGTCGCCGGGGTGAGGTCGATGCCCTTCTGCTTGGCGGCGGACAGCAGCAGCGCGGAGGCGCCGGCTGCCTGCGGGGAGGCCATCGAGGTGCCCTGGAGCATCGAGTAGCCGGCCGGGAGGCTGTAGCCGGCCTCGGCGACCGGGCCGCCGGGCGACCAGGTCTGCGTGGTGTTGATCGCGGCGCCGGGCGCGGACAGCGTCGGAGTGAAGCCGCCGTCCTCACGCGGGCCGCGCGAGGAGAACGGCATCATCGCGTACCGCTTCTCCACCTTCGAGCCGTAGTTGGCCGCCCAGGTCTCCCTGGAGATGGTCGCGCCGACCGAGATCACCTTGTCGGCGAGGGACGGGTCACCGATGGTGTTGGCGCCGGGGCCGGAGTTGCCCGCGGAGATCACCAGCTGGACGCCGTACTCGTCGATCAGGCGGGTGTAGAGCTCGGCGCGCGCGTTGTTGCCGTCGTTCAGCGCGGGCAGACCGCCGATCGACATGTTGACGATGTCGACGCCCCGGTTGACCACGAGGTCGATCATGCCCTCGGTGAGCGCGACGTTGGTGCAGCCGCCGGACCAGGTGCAGGCGCGGGAGGAGACCAGCTTCGCGCCGGGCGCGGCGCCGTTCATCTCGCCGCCGAACAGGCCGTTGGCGGCGGTGATGCCGGCGACGTGGGTGCCGTGCGAGCCTTCGATGACGCCGATGCTGACGTAGTCAGCCTTGGCGCCCGCCGCGTTGTAGACGACGTCCTTGCGGATCTCGACGACGAACGGGATGCGCTCGACGACGTCGGTGGCCGGGTCGTCGGTGCCGAAGTAGCCGACCTGCAAGCCGTCCTTGTACGGCTTCATGGCCTGGTCGTCGGTGAAGTCGAGGTCGTCGTCGAGGTCGACGCGGGCCGTGCCCGAGGCGGCGTCGTACAGCACGCCCCAGACGTCCGTCTTGTCGCCGTCGCGGTTGAGGTCGCCGGCCATGTCGCCGCCGGTGGTGGCGGACTCGGAGAAGTAGTTGAACTTGTAGGTGCCCTCGGGCGCCTTGAACGTCTCGGTGCCCAGTGACTCGGTGGTGATCGAGAACATCGGGCCGGAGACCGAGGTGGTCATCCGCCGCCAGGTGCCGTCCGCGTCGGCGACCGGGTCGGTGGCGGTCACCCAGTCGACGATCTTGCGCTCACCGGTCGTCGTCTTCTGCAGCGCCGGGTGACCCAGGTCCACGCCCGAGTCGAGGATGCCGATGGTGATGCCGCGGCCGTCCGCCTTCGGGTGGTCCTCGACGAACTCGACGGCGCCCGTCTCGAAGGAGGGGTTGTACGGGTTCTCGGCGGGGGTCTTCTTGCCGGGGGCGGGGTACGTCCCCGTGGCGCCGGCCTCTTGTGAGCCGTTCGGCCTCGGGTCGTCCAGCGGGATCTCCTCGCGCAGGTCGATGCCGTGCACGGAGGACAGCTTCACGGCGGCGGCGATGGCCGCGTCCGCCTTGCCGGTCGGGACGGTGGCACGGACGTAGCCGAGCTTGTCGTGGGTACGGCCCACCAGGCCGCCCTCGACCGAGTCGAGCTGCTCGGCGACCTGCTCGGTCTTGCCCGGCGCGGTGGCGACCATCATCGTGACCGTCTTGTCGCCGTCGGCCTTCGCCTCGGCGAGCAGGTCCGCGTCGTCGGAACCGAGCTTGTCGTGGGCCGACTTGACGCCGGGGTCGGCCGCCGCGGGGGCGTCGGCGGCGACGGCTATCGGAATCGGGCCGGCCGCCGAGAGCGCGGCGACCAGACCGGCGGCCACGGCAATGCGGGCCACGCGTCTCGCGCCCGATATCGGATCGCGCTGGGGGGTGAGGGTCATCGGCATCCCTTGTAGGTAAAGGAACGAGCGTGGAGCGACCGGGCCGATCGGCCCTGGCCGCGGCAGTCCGGAATGTGATCCCGGACGACCGCTCAGCCTTACGCAAGGGGCGGATGTTTGGGGAGAGTTGACCGAGGCGTTATGGGGTATGGCGTAATTCCGCCATGCGTCATGGGGGACGTATGAGGGCGGGCTGTGACATTCCCCTGGGGAGGTGTGCGGCGTTACGCGCGTAGGGCCCTCGGTTGTGAGTGAGCGGAGCGTGACATTCCGGAAAAGGGAAGTTGAAGTGTGTCTTGCCATGCCTGCGTCAAACCTTTACGATCGCCGCGCAGTTGATCTTGGTGTATTGGGTTGGGGTCGGAAGGGTGAATACGTATGCCGGAATCGCGCGTCCCGAAATGGAGAATCTGGGCGGCCGCACTGGCCGTGGTGGTCGTCGCGGGTGGTGTGGCGGGCGGGGTGGCCATGCAGCCGGCGGCCGAGGCCAGGGCCCTGGACAAAGAGCCGGAAGTGGTCGCCCACGCCGTTGAATCCGTGGAATTCGAAAGCGTCGGGCAAATGGCGGTGACGTCGGTCGCAGTGGTCCGGGCGAAGGTGACCGCGGTGAATCCGGGACGCATCGTGGGCGCCGACGAGACCGCCGAGCCGGGCGAGGAGAGCGCGGCCGCCCAGGCCCGCGATGTCACGCTCCAGGTCACCGAGGCGTACTCGCGGAACAACTGGTACAAATTCCCGGACCCGATCACCGTCGAGGAATGGGGCTGGGACGCCAGCGGCGACGGATATCAGGTCAACAACTATTCCTGGAGCGAGGTCGGCAAGGAGTACCTGTTCTTCCTGCTGAAGACGAGCGATCCGCTCCGCTGGAACGTGATTTCCACGGAGGGCCGGGCGGAGATCGACGAGTGGGGGTTTTACCACTCCTCCGCGGAGCCGGGCTCGGCCCTGGCGGGGAGCATCGAGAGCTATGACGTGTTCTCCCTGCCGATCTACCTCCGGCAGATCTACGACACGAAGAACCCGCCCGAGGACATGCCGACCCCGGCCGATATGCCGGCGGCCGGGCCCACCGGATACGAGAGCGCGCCGATCGCGACGCCGACCGCGGAACCCACCGACCTGGGCACCAACGACGGTTCGGAGCCCACTCCGTACCCGTCCTCCAGCTGACGAAAACGGGAGAGAAAATGCCACGTGTGACACGCGCGCCCTGGATCGCGGTGGCGGGAGTGCTGCTGGCCTCCCTGTCCTCGCCGGCCCATGCGAGCCACGACGACGACGGGTTCGACCCGGACAACAGAAGCCAGGCCGTCAAGGGATTCAATCTGACCGTGAAGGGTCAGGGGGCCATGGAATGGGGGAAGCAGCAGCTCGAACGCAGCGTGATCAGCACCTCATGGGGCGGCGGGGACATCGAGGTCCACGACTACAAGACCACCGGAGTGGACTGGGCGGCCCAGACCCGGTGCAAGGACTGGAACGCGCTGTGGACGTCCTGTGACGTCATCACCATCCAGTTCAACACCGCCATGTACCACAGCGATTGGGAATGGCTCGTCATGGGGTGCCACGAATTCGGTCACACCGGCGACCTGGGCCACCGCTCGAAGAGCAATGACACGGACAACAATTCCTGCATGCGCAGCACTGTCCAGTCCGCCTACTACAAGTTCGACACCCACGACCTGAACGCGATCCAGGCGGGCACGTGATGGCGCGGCGCACGGGCCTGCGCGTGGGAGTCGCGTCGGTCGTCGTCGCCCTCGGCGTGGGAATCACGGGCTACCAGTGGGCGACAGCGAACAACTTCGCAGACCGCAAGGCCCAGGACTCCTTCTGCCGGGCGGCGAGCCCCCTGGACCTGCAGAGCGCGCATGACCTGACACTCCACAAGAAGCACCACATTCTTGAGGAGGTGCGGGAGTTCGCGCCGGACGGCGTCCGCGGCGACTTCGACGCCCTGCTCGACTGGTACGAGCACTTCGACCCCGAGGACGAGAAGGACGCCCGCGAGGCGAGCTTCGCCGTGGGGGAGTTCATCGAACGCAGTTGCAGCGAGATCAATATCGGAGGTATCCGGGCCAAGGGCGACTGAACGGCTCGCACACCGCGGCAGGTCAGGAAAGGGCGGGTCCCCGCAGTCGGGGGCCCGCCCTTCCGTGTGCTCGCGTCAGGCCTCCCGCGACCGCGCGTAGTGCCGGGACGCCTTCGCGCGGTTGCCGCACGCCGCCATCGAGCACCAGCGGCGCGTGCCGTTGCGCGAGGTGTCGAAGAAGTGCAGCACGCATGCCTCGTGGGCGCAGTGGCGGATCCGGTCCGGCGCGGTGGTGAGCAACTCCAGGTAGTCGCGCGCGGCGAGCCAGGCCGGCCCCCACGCCGCGTCCCGGAACTCGGCCCGCTCGCCCGGCCCCTCGGCGGTGAGGACGGCCCGGATCCGCCCGTGGGAGAGGACGGCGTCGACGAGGTCCGCACCCTTCTCCAACGACCCGTCGACCGCGGCCGTCAGGGCGTCGCGCCCCTGCAGTAGGTGCCGCAGGGTCGCCGCGTCGGCGGCGAAACGGTCATCGAGCCCGTTCGTGGCAAGCCAGACCGCGAGCCCGTCGGTGTCGGCGAGCAGGTCTCGCGCGGTCCCGTCCGCGATCCACCGTGTGTTGAGCAGGTCGAGCGAGAGCGGCTCACCGGTGAGCGGGCGCGGATCGCGGACGGCGGACATGTGTGGACTCCCTTCACCGCTAACCGTTCAAGAGTACGTGACCGGTTGACGCTCACCGATTCTAACCGCTAATCTCAAGTAGAGAGGTTATATCAGTGCAGTCAGTGATCTACGGAAGGGCACAGCCATGACCCTGCGCACCGGCCACATCGGCCTGAACGTCACCGACCTCGACCGCTCGCTCGCCTTCTACCGCGACGTTCTCGGCTTCGCCCTGCTGGCGGAGGGCAAGGAGGACGACCGGCGGTACGCGTTCCTGGGCGAGGAGGGACACCTGGTCCTCACTCTCTGGCAGCAGGCGCAGCAGCCGTACGAGGGCGGCCGCGCCGGCCTGCACCACCTCGCGCTGGAGGCGGACTCGATCGAGCAGGTCAGGAAGTACGAGGCGGCGCTGCGGGCGTACGGGGCGGAGTTCGCGTACGAGGGAGTGGTGGCCCACAGTGAGGGCGCGGCCTCGGGCGGCATCTTCTTCCACGACCCCGACGGCACCCGCCTGGAGATCTCCGTCCCGAGCGGCGTCGAGGGCGCCCCGGCACCCACCGAGTCTGCTCCGACCTGCGGTTTCTTCTAGCCATGGGCGTCTATCACGAAGGCTCGCGCGCCGTGCAGGACCGCGTCGGCGTCCGTGACCTCGCCGACCACGTCGGCCGGTCCGTCGGTCCGGGCATCCGACCGGTCGCCGCAGCCTTCCTGGAACTGCAACCGCTGCTGGTGTTGGGCGCCGCCGACCCGGCGACCGGCAGGGTGTGGGCCTCGCCGCTCACCGGCACCCCCGGCTTCGTCCGCGCCACCGGCCCGCACCGCGTCTCCGTGGCGTCTCGGCCACCCCTGACCGACCCGCTCGCGACGGCCCTGGCCACCCTGGGCACCCCCGTCGGTACCCTCACCCTGGACCCCCGCACCCGCCGCCGTATGCGCCTCAACGGACGTGCCGAGCCCACGGCGCGGGGTTTCGCGATCGAGGCCGACCGGGTCTTCTCCAACTGCCCCAAATACCTCCAGAAGAGGGAGGCGTACGAGCTGCTGCCCGACCGCATGCCGCAAGCGCCCCGGCACGCCACGGAACTCACCCCCACGCAGGCCGAGTTCATCGAGGCGGCCGACACTTTCTTCCTCGCCACCGTGCACCCGGACGGCGCCGACACCAGTCACCGGGGCGGCAACCCCGGCTTCGTACGTGTCGCGTCACCAACCGAACTGACCTGGCTCGACTACCCCGGCAACGCCATGTTCCTGACCCTCGGCAACCTCGTCGCCGACCCGCGCGCGGGCCTGCTCCTCCTCGACTGGACGACCGGCACCACGCTCCAGCTGACGGGTGAGGCCCGCACCGAGTTCGCCCCCGACGGCCGGCGCACGGTCCACTTCACCGTCCAGGAGGCCGTCGAGAGCCCGTCGGCCGTCCCGCTGCGCTGGTCCGCGCCCGAATACTCGCCTGCCAACCCGGAGCCGGCGCGTTAACGTCCCTGCGTGCGCAAGAAGCTGAGGGTGGCGGCCTACGCCATATGCGTCCGCGACGGCCAGGTCCTGCTCGCCCGCTCCCCGGCACCCGACGGCACCCCCGAGTGGGTGCTGCCCGGCGGCGGCATGGAACACGGGGAGGACCCCTACGACACCGTCCGCCGTGAGGTGCGCGAGGAGACCGGCTACCGCATCGAGGTCACCGGCATCCTCGGCGTCCACTCCCTCCACCGCACCTTTCCCGGCCGCCGTTTCCGCCCGGCGACCGACCACCACGGCGTACGCCTCGTGTACGAGGGGACGGTCGTCGGCGGCGAACTGCGGCACGAGATCGGGGGCTCCACCGACATGGCCGCCTGGCACGAGCTGGACGCCGTGCCCGCGCTGCGCCGCATCGGGCTGGTCGACCTGGGCCTGAAACTGTGGCGCGAACGCCCGGCCGCGGGGCGCGTCGACCTGCCCTAGAAACAGGGGTGTTACCCCGTCAGATGAACGCCGAGTGACCGCCCACGGGCCGTTCGACGAGCGGCCGTGGGCGCGCAGGGTAGCTCAAGATCGACGTACGGTGATCGGCGCTGCCCGTTGGCGTCTCATTAACGCGCAGGTCATTCCCGGTGCCAACGATCCAGAGCGAGCGGGGGGTTCGCGACGCGGCCGTCCGCGACCACTGCCGACGCGTTCGCACTCGGGGAGAGAAGCGCCATGTCGCGCACACGCTCTGTCGCCAGCTCCGCCGCCTCCGCACTGGCGGTCAACCGCCGTACGGTCCTCGCCGCCGCCGGAGCGGTGTCCCTGTCCGCCGGTGTCGGCTACGCCCTGCGCCCCACCGACAGCGAGGCCGCGCCCGCCGCCGCGGCCCCGGAGGGCGAGGCGCCGATCGCGTCCTCCCGCAAGGCGCCCGTCGGGCCGCTCGCCCCGTACACCCGCGGCACCACCCTCGCCACCGTCGCCGCGCCCCGCACCAGCTCCGGTTACCGCCGGCTCGGCGACGGCCCCGGCTGGCGGCGCGTCGTACGCAACGAGCTCGCCGCCCCCAAATCCGGCCGCGGCGAACGCCGTACCGCACTGGCCGCGTTCGTGCAGCTCACCGACCTGCACCTCATCGACGCCCAGCACCCGCTGCGCCTGGAGTTCCTGCGCTCCACCGACGTGCACGCCTGGCGGCCGCAGGAACTGCTGACCGTGCAGGGTGCTGTCTCACTGGTCGAGCGGGTCAACGCGCTGCGGGGCGCCCCCGTCACCGGCGCCCCGCTGCACTTCGCCATGACGACCGGCGACAACACCGACAACAACGCCCGCACCGAACTGGAGTGGTTCCTGACCGTCATGAGCGGCGGCCGCATCACCCCCAACTCCGGTGACCCGCGCCGTTACGAGGGCGTCCAGAACAGCGGCCTGAAGCAGTTCTGGCAGCCCGACTCCAGCGTCCGCGACGCCGACAAGGAGCGCGGCTTCCCGCACCTCGACGGCTTCCTCGCCGCCGCCGTCCGCGAACTGCAGAGCCCCGGCCTCAACCTGCCCTGGTACTCCACCGTCGGCAACCACGACTCCCTCCCGCTCGGCTGCTACGGCCACGGCGACCCCTACCTCGCCGACTTCGCCGTCGGCGGCAGGAAGCTGATGAGCCTCGCCCCGGCCGAGGCGAAGAAGCTCCAGGACACCATCAAGCAGGCCACGGACCCGATCGGCACCCAGTTCCGCGACCTGCTCAAGGCCCACACCCGCGACCTGCGCCCCATCACCCCGGACGAGCGCCGCGCCCCCTACACCCCGGCCGAGTACGTCAAGGCCCACCTCGACCCCGCGTACACCGGCCCGGGCCCGGTCGGCCACGGCTACTCCACGGCCAACGTGGAGGCGGGCACCCAGTACTACAGCTTCCGCATCGCCGACGACGTCATCGGCATCAGCCTCGACACCACCGATCCCGGCGGCCACTACGCGGGCTCCATCGGCTCGGCGCAGCTGCGCTGGCTGGACCGCACGCTGCGCGAGAACAGGGACTCGTACGCGATCGTCTTCAGCCATCACACCAGCAAGACGATGGACAACCCGCGCCCCGACCCGGCCCGTCCGAACGAGCGCCGACACAACGGCGACGACGTCCTCGCCGTGCTCGGTCGCCACCGCAACGTCCTCGCCTGGGTGAACGGCCATATCCACCGCAACGACATCACCCCGCACACCGGCTCCGCCGGCCACTCCTTCTGGGAGATCTCCACCGCCTCGCACGTCGACTTCCCGCAGCTCGCCCGGGTCATCGAACTGGTCGACAACAAGGACGGCACCCTGTCGGTCTTCACCACGCTGGTGGAGTCGGCGGCCCCGCACCGCACGGACTTCACCGACCTCTCCCAGACCGGCCTCGCCGCCCTCTACCGCGAACTCTCCTTCAACGCCCCCGGCGCCCGCACCGACCTGGCCGGCACCTCACGCGACCGCAACACCGAGCTCCTGCTGAAGAAGGGCTGAAACCCGACCGACCGGGGCGCGGCCGGGCCATGCACGAGGAGGGGCCGCCGGGTTCGGTGGCCCCTCCTCTCCCCTCCTGGCGACTGTCCCGGTCCGTCACTACCGGGGCAGCACCACGACATACGCCGCCGGGTCCCGGTCCGCCGACGCCATCAGCGCCGTACGGACGACGGTCGCCTGCTGCTCCATCGAGTCCCGCAGCTTCTTCGGCGTGACGTGGACGACCGTGATGCCCAGCCGCTCCAGGTGCTCACGCTTGCGGGCGTACTCCGACCACAGCCCGTCGTCGTCCTGCCGATGGCCCTGACGCGGCGCCCGGGTGTCCAGCTCGAGCGCGACCGCCTGCTCCGGCCAGTAGGCGTCCAGACCGCCGAGGTGGGGGCCGCCCGGCAGCCGCAGATCGACGTTCCAGACCGGGTCCGGCAGACCGTACTCCCGCACCATCCGGTACAGCCGGTCCTCCGCGATCGCCCGGCCCTCGGCCAGCAGCGAGTCCACCGCGTCCACCACATGCGGTCGGCTCAGCAGCTTCGCGTTGGTCAACTCCCGTACCACCACCGCCGGTTCGCAGTGTCGGCCGCGCACCGCCTCGGTCAGCAGCCGGCGCACGGCACCCGCGTCCGCCAGATCCGCCACCGCGTCGGCCAGCGCGCGCGGCACCGGAGCCACCGGTACGCCGATGACCTGCTGGGGGGTGGGCAGGGCCGAGGTGCGGACGATGCGCACACAGCCCGTCGAGCGGAGCCGGCGCAGCCGGGGGACCAGGACGTCGATACGGTCCAGGGAGAGCAGCGGGGGAGCGGCCGAGAAACCGTGCAGGTTCAGCGCCGCGAGACCGGTGATCATCGCCTCGGCGTACACGGGACGGTGCGGTTCGTCCGCGCCCGGTTGGGAGGGCACGCCCGGCGACGACTCGCGGGCCGCGTACATCAGCACCGCGTGCAGCCGCTCCTCGCTGGTCGGCGGGCCGGGGTGGAGGAGGAACACGCCCGGCAGGATCTGCTGCCAGGGGCCGCCGGAGCGGCACTGCTCGTTCATCTCCGCGGCGGGGACACCGTGCGAGCGGAGCTGGGCGGCCGTCATGACACGGCGGTGCACCTCGGAGAGGTGACGCAGGGGGCGGGGGGAGAGCGGGGTGTTGTGGTTCATGACCCCGAAGTTCCCGTACCCGAACGGCTCCCTAACCGCTGTTACACGCCCGTCGACAATTCCGGACAAGCTCGCCCTAAAGGACGGATGTTCGGATGCCGAAACCCCCTGGTCCGTTCAGGTGGGCCAGAAGGGTTACGGTTCCGATTACCCGGATTCAGTAACGACTTACGACCGCCCCGCGACCGCCGCCTGGCTGTGGGCAGTCGTTCCGCAGGGCGATGGGGGAGGGCGGGCACAGCCCTCAGCGCCGGGCCCCGGCAAACCCGCCCCGGCGACAGCTGGCCCGCATCACACGCCTAGCCGGCGGCAGCCACATCGCACGCCTGCCCCCGCAGCGCCCGCGCCAGGTCGTCCCGTGCCTCCAGCACCAGTCGCCGCAGCGCCGGCGCCGCGTCCTCGTGGGCCGCGAGCCAGGCGTCCGTCGCGTCCAGCGTGGCCTGCGACTGCTGGAGCGCCGGGAACAGGCCCCGGACCACGTCCATGCCGATCTGGATGGACCGCTCGGCCCACACCCGCTCGATCGCCGCGAAGTACTTCTCGGCGTACGGTGCGAGCAACTCCCGCTGCGACGGCTGGGTGAAGCCCGCGATGGTCGCCTCGACCAGGGCGTTGGACAGCGCGTCCGACTCGACCACCTGCGCCCACGCCTGCGCCTTCACCGCCGCCGACGGCCGCGCGGCCAGGCAGCGCACCTGGTGGCGCTTGCCGGACGCGGTGTCGTCCCGGGCCAGTTCGGCGGCCAGCTCCTTCTCGCCGACGACGCCGTGCGTGGCCAGGGTGTCCAGGAGCGCCCAGCGCAGCTCCTGGTCGACCTCCAGACCGTCGACCGTCGCCGAGCCGTCGAGCAGGCCCGTCAGCAGCTGAAAGCCCGGCTCGTCGGTCACCCGGGCGAAGAACCGTGCCCACGCCAGCTGGTGTTCGCTGCCGTGCTCGGCGGCGTACAGCTGGACCACCGCGCCCTGAGTGAGCAGCCGGGAGCCCTGTTCCCGCCACTCCGGCGCCGCGTAGTGCGTCAGCGCCGACTCGGCCCACGCGTGCAGCATCTGCAGCACACCGATGTCGGACTCCCGGTCCGCGAACTTCAGCACCAGGCCGATGAACTCCCGCGCCGGCAGCAGGGCGTCCCGCGTCATGTTCCACAGCGCCGACCAGCACAGGGCGCGCGCCAGCGGGTCGGTCATGCCGCCGAGAGCGGCACGCAACGTCGCCAGGGACGTCTCGTCGAAGCGGGTCTTGCAGTACGTCAGGTCGTCGTCGTTGACCAGCACCAGCTCCGGCGCCTCGGCGCCCGCCAGCTCCGTCACGACCGTCCGCGGCCCGTCGACGTCCGCCTCGGTCTGCGCGTACCGCTCCAGCGCCCCGTCCGCGCCCCGCCGGTACAGACCCACCGCCACCCGGTGCGGACGCAGCTCCGGGTGCGACTCCGCGGCTTCCTGCACCACCGCCAGCTCGTCGATCCGGCCCTCGGCGTCCAGCAGCACCTGCGGGGTCAGCGAGTTGACGCCCGCCGTCTGCAGCCACGCCCGCGCCCACGCCCCCATGTCCCGGCCGCTGGTCTCCTCCAGCACCGACAGCAGATCGCCGAGCCGCGTGTTGCCGTACGCGTGCCGCTTGAAGTAGCGCCGCGCGCCCTCCAGGAACGCGTCCTGGCCGACGTACGCCACCAGCTGCTTCAGAACCGAAGCCCCCTTGGCGTACGTGATGCCGTCGAAGTTGAGCTTCGCGTCCTGCAGGTCACGGATGTCCGCCGTGATCGGGTGCGTGGAGGGCAGCTGGTCGGCGCGGTACGCCCACGCCTTGCGCCGGTTGGCGAAGGTGATCCAGCCGTCCTTGAAACGGGTCGCGCCGACCAGTGAGAAGGCGCCCATGAAGTCGGCGAAGGACTCCTTCAGCCACAGGTCGTCCCACCACTCCATGGTGACCAGGTCGCCGAACCACATGTGCGCCATCTCGTGCAGGATCACGTTCGCCCGGCCCTCGTACGACGCCCGCGTCACCTTGCCGCGGAAGATGAACTCCTCCCGGAAGGTCACCATCCCCGGGTTCTCCATCGCGCCGAGGTTGTACTCGGGCACGAACGCCTGGTCGTACTTCCCGAAGGGGTACGGGTAGTCGAAGTGGTCGTGGAAGAAGTCCAGGCCCTGCTTGGTGACCAGGAAGACGTCGTCGGAGTCGAAGTAGGGCGCGAGGCCCTTGCGGCACATGGCGCCGAGGGGGATCTCCAGCGTCGTACCGTCGCCGAAGGTGCGGGAGTACGTGTCCGTCACATAGTGGTACGGACCCGCCACCACGCAGGTGATGTACGTGGAGATCGGCTTGGTCTCCGCGAACCGCCATACCCCGTCGGCGAGTTGGCCGACACCGTTGCTCCACACCGTCCAGCCTTCCGGCGCCTGCACCTCGAAACGGAAGGGCGCCTTCAGATCCGGCTGCTCGAAGGTGGCGAAGACCCGGCGGGAGTCGGCCGGCTCGTACTGGGTGTACAGGTACACCTCGCCGTCCTCGGGGTCGACGAAGCGGTGCAGGCCCTCGCCGGTGCGCGAGTAGGCGCACTGGGCGTCGACGATCAGTTCGTTGTCGGCGGCGAGGTCCTCCAGCAGGATGCGGGTGCCGTCGAAGACCTCGCTGGGGTCGAGGTCCCTGCCGTTGAGCGAGACCGCGGTGACGCTCGGCGCGATCAGGTCCGCGAAGCCGGCCGCGCCCGGCTCGGCGCAGCGGAACCGGATCGTGGTCACGGACCGGAAGGTCCGCGGCCCGCCGTCCCCGGCGTCGGCACCCACCGCGGAGCGCACGTCGAGGGACACCTCGTACCCGTCGACGGACAGCAGGGCGGCCCGCTCCCGGGCCTCGTCGCGGGACAGATTCTCACCGGGCACGGGCGGCGCTCCCTCAGGCTGGTCTCGGCTACGGCTGATCAGGACCGATCCTGCCATGTGCCCCTGACGCCAGGCAGCAGGGAATGCTCGGGGGGACGGTCGATGTTGCGCGTTAAAAGACCGCTTACCGAGGAGAGCCATGTCCGAGACCGCGACGACCTCCGGCAAGAAGACCCGCGTCGACTTCTGGTTCGACCCCCTGTGCCCGTGGGCGTGGATGACCTCCCGCTGGGTGCTGGAGGTGGAGAAGGTCCGTGACATCGAGGTGCACTGGCACATCATGAGCCTGGCGGTGCTGAACGAGGACAAGCTGGACGAGCTGCCCGAGGAATACCGGGAGATGCTCGCGAAGACGGCCTGGCAGCCGGCCCGGGTGGTGACCGCGGCCTGGCAGAAGCACGGTGCCGAGGTCCTGGGCCCGCTCTACACCGCTCTGGGCACCCGCTTCCACAACCGTGGCGAGGGCCCGACCCGGGAGTCCGTCGCCGCCGCCCTGGCCGAGGCGGACCTGCCCGCGGACCTGATCGACTACTTCGACCAGGAGGACTTCGAGTTCGACGCCCAGCTGCGCGCCTCGCACAAGGAGGGCATCGACAAGGTCGGCCAGGAGGTGGGCACCCGGTCATCTCCGTCCCCGGCCCCGACGGCGAGGAGATCGCCTTCTTCGGTCCGGTCGTCACGCCCGCCCCCAAGGGCGAGGAGGCCGCCCGCCTGTGGGACGGCACCCTCGCGGTGGCATCGGTCCCCGGCTTCTACGAGATCAAGCGCACCCGCACCAAGGGGCCGGACTTCAGCAACCTGTGAGCTCCACAACGGAGGCGGCCCCGCGAGTCACGTCCTCGCGGGGCCGCCCCTTTTCTCCGCCTGCCGCGTGAAAGGTGAGAAGACGATCACGAGACAGGACGACTCGACGGGCCGTTACGGCGCCAGCAGCAGCACATCCGCCCGGGACTTCGCGGCCTCGTAACGCCGGGCCACGTCCTGCCAGTTGACGACCTGCCACATGGCCTCGATGAAGTCCACCTTCTGGTTCCTGTACTGCAGGTAGAAGGCGTGCTCCCAGGCGTCGAAGACGAGGATCGGCGTCGCGCCCTGGCCGACGTTGCCCTGGTGGTCGTAGACCTGCTCGACGATCAGCCGACCGCTCAGCGGCTCGTACGCCAGCACACCCCAGCCGGAGCCCTGGGTGGTGGCCGACGCCTTGGTCATCTGCGCCTTGAACCCGGCGAAGGAGCCGAACGATTCGGTGATGGCGTCCGCGAGGTCGCCCACCCCGTCCACGGCGAGGGGCTCCCCGCCACCGTCCTCGGTCATATTGCCCCAGTAGATGCTGTGCAGGATGTGCCCGGACAGATGGAAGGCCAGGTTCTTCTCCAGGCCGTTGATCGAGCCCCACTGCTCCTTGTCCCGCGCCTCGGCGAGCTGCTCCAGCGTGTCGTTGGCGCCCTTCACATACGCCGCGTGGTGCTTGTCGTGATGCAGCTCGATGATCTCGGGGCTGATCACGGGGGCGAGCGCGGAGTAGTCGTAGGGCAGTTCCGGGAGTGTGTAGACGGGCATGGAGGGTCCCCTCAGAGGCTTATTGCAAGTAGCTTGCAACAACAAGCTAACAGCAGAAAAGCCCCCGTGTGATCCACACGGGGGCCTTCGAGCCGTCGGGACGCCGGGTCAGCTCCTGGCGCGCGCCTTCTGCCACGCGTACCCGACGACCGCCAGAAACAGCGTCATACCGCCCGTCGAGTACAGCTGCACCCGGGTGTCCGGCTCCCGCGCCATCAGGACGAAGATCGCCACCATGCCCGCCAGCGCGACCCAGGTCAGCGCCGGGAACGCCCACATCCGCACGACCAGCTTGTCCGGCGCTTCACGCTCCAGCCGCCTCCGCAGCCGCAGCTGGGAGACCGCGATGAAGATCCAGACGACCAGGATCACCGTGCCGATCATGTTCAGCAGCCAGGGGAAGACGTCGTCCGGCCGCCAGTAGCTCAGCACCACGCACACGAAGCCGAACACGGACGACGCGAGGACGGCGATCCGCGGAACCCCGGCCGACACTCGGCCGAGAGTCTTCGGTCCCTGCCCGCGCTCGACGAGTGAGTACGCGATGCGCGAGGAGCCGTAGATGTTGGCGTTCATGGCGCTCAGCAGCGCCACCAGGACCACGACGTTCATCAGCTGGCCGGCACCGGGGATGCCGAGGTGGTCGAGGGCGGCGACGTACGGGCCCTTCTCGACGATCTCCTCGGAGTCCCAGGGGACGAGGGTGACGACGACCGCCATCGAGCCGATGTAGAAGAGGGCGATGCGCCACATGGCCGTACGGACCGCGCTCGCCACGCCACTGATCGGGTTCTCCGACTCGGCCGCCGCGATGGTGACCGTCTCCATGCCGCCGTAGGCGAACACCGAGGCCAGCAGACCGATGATCAGGCCCTCGCTGCCGTTCGGGAGGAAACCGCCCTCACCGGTGAGGTTCGCCGTCCCCGGCACGTCCGTGCCCGGCAGGACGCCCGCGATTGCCAGCACGCCGAGCACCAGGAACAGCGAGATCGCGCCGACCTTCAGCGCCGCGAACCAGAACTCGAACTCGCCGAAGTTCTTCACCGCGGCAAGGTTGGCCCCGCAGAACACCACCATGAACAGCGCCACCCACGCCCACTCCGGCGTGCCCGGCAGCCAGCCGGTGACGATCTTCGCGGCGCCGATGCCCTCCAGGCCGACGGCCGTGCACAGCAGCACCCAGAACGACCAGCCCGCGGTGAACCCGGCCCACGGCCCGATCGCCCGCTCGGCATGCGCGGAGAAGGACCCCGAGGAGGGATACGCGGCGGACATCTCGCCCAGCATCCGCATCACCAGCATCACCAGGAGGCCGGAGAGGATGTAGGCGACGACGATCGAGGGCCCGGCAGCGGCGATACCGGCGCCGGAGCCGACGAACAGCCCGGCGCCGATCACGCCACCGAGGGCGATCATCGACAGGTGGCGCTGCTTCAGGCCATGGGAAAGGGACGCGTCCGACTTCGGCGGCGTCTCGACAGGGGTGCTGGGCATGGGCGCGGCTCGTCCATTACGTTCGTACGGGAGAGGGGTAAAACGCCCACAGTCTGGGCGGCGGTCCCACTCGCGGGGCGCGGTGTTCACTATCCGGACACCGGAGACACGGAGTGTACGGCTACGCTCACGGGGTGGCCCGAGTGAATGTGGGTGGGACATGCGGATTGGTGGAACCCTACAGTCCGCTCCCCGTCCGCCCCTCGTGACGCACGCATCCCCACCTCAGTGACCAGCATCACGCCCACTCACGTGTAGCCACCACTCTTTGTACAGAGCCCACCACACCGCGGCTCCCGCCTTTGTCGAGCGGTGACGGTGTCGGGCTCAGGCGCACTGGGTTAGCGTCACGGTGTCCCGAACCGCCCTCACTCGCGGAGTCCCCATGAGCACCGCTGCCGCCACCCCCGCCCTCCAGGGACGGGTCCTCGCCGACCTGCTTCCCTCCTCCCGTGTCCGGGACGTCGCCCTGGTGGCCGGCGGTGCCGTGCTCACCGGCCTCGCGGCCCAGCTCGCCGTGCCCGTACCGGGCTCCCCGGTGCCGGTGACCGGCCAGACCTTCGCCGCGCTGCTCGTCGGCACGGCCCTCGGCGCCGGTCGCGGTTTCCTGTCGCTCGCGCTGTACGCGCTGGCCGGCATCGCCGGTGTGCCGTGGTTCGCGGAGGGCGGCTCCGGTGCGGCCGCCCCGTCCTTCGGCTACGTCATCGGCCTGCTGCTCGCCGCCACCGCCGTCGGGGCCCTGGCCCGTCGCGGCGCCGACCGCTCCCCGTGGCGCATGGCGGGCGCGATGCTGCTCGGCGAGGCGATCATCTACGCCGTCGGCGTCCCCTACCTGGCCCTCGCCACCGGCATGTCCGCCTCTGCCGCGATCGCGGCCGGCCTCACCCCGTTCCTGATCGGCGACGCCCTGAAGGCCGCCCTGGCGATGGGCGTGCTGCCCACCGCCTGGAAGCTCGTCGACAAGCGCTGACCGAGTGCCGCCAGACACCGACCGGGGCGCGGTTTCCCGCGCCCCGGTCGGTGTCTTTCGGTGCTCATCCCTCCTGTGGCCGCCTCGGCCGCCGCTGCGACCACCACAGGCCCGCCGCTCCGGCCATGACCAGCGCCCCGCCGGCCGCGGCCGGCGGCAGGACGTCCCGTCCGACGCCGGTCCTGGGCAGCTCGTCGCCGCCCGGCGCGACCGGCTTGTTGTCGGTGCCGAGCAGCAGCGGCGTGGCCGGGGCGTTCGGTGACGGGTTCGTCGTACCGAACGGAACCGGGCCCTGCTGCCAGAACGTCTTGCTTCCGTCACCGTTCTGGACGGGCAGGCAGATCTTCCCGGTCCTGCCCAGGTCGTAGGTCGCGTCGACGTCGTACGACTTCGACGCGCCGGCGGCGAGACTGTCGAGCGAACAGCTGAATCCGCTGTTCGAACCCTCGGGCAGATCCTTTTCGGCGATCGGGGAGCAGCCGGGGACATTCCTGACCGTCAGCCCGCCGAAACCGACGACCCAGAGCCTGATCGGCCTCCTGTCCGCTGTCCCCTCATTCTTCACCGTGGCGGTGATCGCCGTTTCCTCCGAACCGTTGTCGACCGAGATCTTCTCGGGCAGCAGCGTGGTCAGTTCCACCCTGCCGGTGCCTCGTCGACGTCCTTCCTCCCGGGCCGCCGAGCCTCCCGCCGGGCGCGCGAGAGGAGGCCGGAGGGTTCGCGTGGAAGACCCCCGAGGGCTGGCGCCGGGACTTGAATCCTCCCCTCCCTGAAAGGAGGGGATTCCTGGCTCAGGCCGCCTCCTGGAGCAGCGCTCCAGGAGGTCTTCCGCCATCGGCACCAGCCGGGTTGAGACCAGCCCGGACGAGCATCACGCGTGCGGAGTTCTTGTCCCTCGGGGACACGGTTCCGCATGCGGTGCAGGTGTAGGTGCGCTCACCCAGCGGCAGGCGATGCTTGGCTCTCGCATCGCAGTGCGCGCAGTCCATCGTGGTGTGCGCGGGGTGTACGAGGCGGATGTCCCGCCCGTGCTTGCGGCCCATCTCGACCAGAGCGGCCTTGGTGGCGCCGATGGCGGCGTCGGCACCCTTGCGGGCCATCGTGGTCTTGGCGAGGAACCTCGGACGGAAGTCCTCCACCGCGATGGCGTCGTGGTCGCGGACAACCTTCTTGGCCCACTTGCGACCGGTGTCCTCGCGCTGCCTGGCGACCTTCTTGTACGCCTTCGCCCGCAGCTTCTTCGCCGCGCGGTAGCCCTTGGATGCCGCCTGTCCCTTGGCGGGTTTGCGGCGGGCCATCATCCGGTCGTACCGCGACAGCTTCGCGGCGGCCTTCCTGCCGTGCTCGGCGTGGGGGAGATCGTGGGCGTCGGAGGTGGTGGTGGCGGTCTCCTTCACGCCCCAGTCGATACCGATCACGCGGCCGGTCTCCGGCAGCAGCTGCACCTGGGCGGGCACGACGAACGAGCAGTACCAGTGCCCGATGCTGTCCTGGTACACGCGCACCGAGGACGGCTCAGCCGGCAGTTCCCGCGACCACACCACCGTCACCACGATGCCCCCGGCCAGGTGCAACTGGCCGCCCTTCAGGCGGAACCCGCGCTGGGTGTAGTTGAGGCTCGGCAGTGCCTCGTGCTTGGTCTTCCACTTCGGCATCCCGGCCCGGCGTGCCATGGGCAGGTGCTCTTTGATGTCCTTGAGCGCCTTGGCGCGGGAGCGGCCGAAGTCGCGGATGATCTGCTGCTGCAGGACCGATGAGCCCTCACGCAGCCACGGCATACGGGTACGGGCCTCGGTCAGCATCCTGTCGAGCTGAGCCGGACCGCACGTCTGCTTCTCCCCGGTCGCCTTGTTGTGCAGGTGTACGGCCTTGGACTTGGCCACACATTCGTTCCACACCCACCGGCAACGGTCCCACTCCGCCACCAGGACAGTACGGGCGGCAGACGACACACGCAGCCGGTAGGAGTATCGGGCGTGCCCGGCCTCCGCAACCGCCCCCACCTGCGCCATCTCGCCCCCTCACGGTCCCCGGCCGGGATGCCATGACATCCCGAACCCTCCGAAGGACCATACGGACGACCGCCGCACACACGTACCCAGATCCCACAGTCGCCACCCCAGTCAGCGACTCCGGGCACACATGTTCACATCTCCTCGGGTGCCGGGCAGCCGTACGGGCACTCCGCGCCCTGAACCGGATGCGGCGACGCTCCGCGCCGCAACACCCGTATGCGATTCCTCCCCCGCGGGAACGCCGGGGAGGAATCGCAAGAAACAGGTGACGAACGACCCCTGACGGCCTACGACACCGAGGGCCCCGCGGCGCGAAGCCACGGGGCCCTCGACCACTCACGAAGCGGCGCGTCAGTCGCCCACCGACACCTTGCCGGGAGCACCGACGGCACCCCGGCGCTTCTGCCGGACCACGGCGATCACCAGCACCACGGCCGCGACCAGCAGCGACAGCAGCACGGTCTTGCGTCCGTCGTGCTCGGTGTCGGTCAGCATGTAGCCGAGCACGAACACGATCAGCGCGGCCGTCGCCCAGGTCAGATACGGGTACAGCCACATCCGCACGACCAGCTTCTCCGGCGCCTCCCGCTGGATGATCTTCCGCATCCGCAGCTGCGAGAAGCAGATGACGAGCCAGACGAACAGGGCCACGGCCCCGGAGGAGTTGACGAGGAACAGGAAGACGGAGTCCGGGAACTTGTAGTTGAAGAACACGGCCACGAACCCGAACACGACGGAGACGAGAATCGCCGTCCGCGGCACACCGCGACCCGTCGTCCGTGCGAAGGCCTTCGGCGCATCCCCGCGCTCGCCCAGCGAGAACGCCATCCGGGAAGCGGTGTAGAGGCCGGAGTTGAGGCAGGACAGCACCGACGTTAGCACGATGAAGTTCATGATCTGACCGGCGTGCGCGATGCCGAGGGAGTCCAGGGCGGCGACGTAGGAGCCCTTCTCGGCGATGGCGGGGGAGTTCCAGGGCAGCAGGGAGACGACGACGAAGATCGACCCCAGATAGAACACGGCGATACGCCAGATGATGCTGTTGGTCGACTTGGTCACGGCCCGCTGCGGGTCCTCGGACTCGCCGGCCGCGAGGGTCGCGATCTCGCTGCCCATGAAGGAGAAGACGACGAGCAGCACACCGGTGAGGATGGCGCCGGGCCCGTTGGGCAGGAAGCCGCCGTGCTCCGTGAGGTTGGAGAGCCCGGCCTGCTCACTGTCGACCCCGGGCAGCACACCGAAGACGGCGAGCCCGCCGACGACGATGAACGCTCCGATCGCGACGACCTTGATCCCGGCGAACCAGAACTCGAACTCGCCGTAGGAACCGACGGAGACGAGGTTGGTGGCGGTCAGCACCACCATCACGATCAGCGCCCACCCCCACTGGGGCACGGCGGGAATCCACCCCTCCAGAATCGCGGCCCCAGCGGTCGCCTCCACCGCCAGCACGACGACCCAGAAGAACCAGTACAGCCAGCCGATGGAGAACCCGGCCCAGGGCCCGAGCGCGCGGTCGGCGTGCGCCGAGAACGAACCGGACGTCGGATTCGCCGCGGACATCTCACCGAGCATCCGCATCACGAGCACGACGAGCGTGCCGACGAGGGCATACGACAGGAGGATGCCGGGGCCGGCGGTGGCGATACCGGAGCTGGACCCGACGAACAGGCCTGCGCCGATGACACCACCAATGGCGATCATCGACAGATGACGGTTCTTGAGCCCGGCCTGGAGGCCGTGGCCGGGGTCACCGGTGCCTCCGGGGCCGGTTCCGGCCTTCGTCAGGGTCGGCTGCGAAGTCATGGGACGGGTTTCCTTTGCGCCGGTCGAGCAGTTTCCCCGTACGAGCCCGCCCGAGCGGTGTGCGGGGGGGGTACGAATCGGTCCAGTGAATCGGAGGTGAACGAATTCGGGAACCTTTGATTCCGGATCGTTACTTGAGGTTTTCTTGAGATTCTGTAGTGTTACTCACACTTTCCGCCTCGCCGACCCGGCGCGCCCGCCCCGAAACCGGCATGACACACTCGTTTCCATGCGCGTGTACCTCGGCTCCGACCATGCCGGTTTTGAACTCAAGAACCATCTCGTCGAGTGGCTCAAGGCGGCCGGCCACGACCCCGTCGACTGCGGCCCCCACATCTACGACGCCCAGGACGACTACCCGCCCTTCTGCCTCCGCGCCGCCGAGCGCACGGCCGCAGACCCCGAAGCCCTCGGCATCGTGATCGGCGGCTCCGGCAACGGCGAGCAGATCGCCGCGAACAAGGTGAAGGGCGTGCGCGCGGCGCTCGCCTGGAGCGAGGAGACGGCGTCGCTGGGCCGCCAGCACAACAACGCCAACGTGGTCGCGGTGGGCGCGCGCATGCACACCCTCGACGAGGCGACGAAGTTCGTGGAGACGTTCCTGAACACCCCGTTCTCAGGCGACGAACGCCACGCACGCCGCATCGAGATGCTGACCACGTACGAGACGACGGGCGACCTCCCGCCGATCCCGCCGCATCACCCTCAGCGGTAACGGACTCTCGGCGTGGCCGGGGGAGGGCGGGGCCCGGCGTCGAAGTGCGGGATACGCAGCTCCCGCCGGGGTGCAGGGGCGAAGCCCCGCGAGGGGTGCAGGGGACGCAGTCCCCGCCGGGGTCTGGGGCGGAGCCCCAGGGGCGTTCACCCCTGAACTGACCGAGACGGGTGGGCGGGTGGGCGAGCCTCGCGGAAGCACAACGCACGCGTCCCGCCCACCGCAGGTGATCGCAACGGCGTAAGAAAGGACCCGCACGGTGCCCGAGGGCCACACCATCCACCGCCTGGCCCAGGACTACGCCGCCCGCTTCAAGAACCGCGGCCCCGTCCACGTCACCAGCCCCCAGGGTAAGTTCTCCGACGCTGCAGCCCTCCTCGACGGCTCAACCCTCCACACCGCCGACGCCCACGGCAAACACCTCTTCCTCGGTTTCCGGGACGCCGACTGGATCCACATCCACCTCGGCCTCTTCGGCAAGGTGACCCTCGGCGAGGCCAGCGCCAGCGCCCCCGCACCCCCGCCCACGGACACCGTCCGCCTCCGCCTCGCGAACAGCGCGTCGTACGTCGATCTCCGCGGCCCCACGACCTGTGCGTTGATCACGGACGGCGACAAGCGTGCGATACACGACCGCCTCGGCCCCGATCCCCTACGTGAGGACGCCGACCCGCACCTCGCCTACCGGCGGATCTCCCGCAGCCGTACGACCATCGCCGCCCTGCTCATGGACCAGAAGGTCATCGCGGGCGTCGGCAATGTCTACCGTGCCGAGGTCCTCTTCCGGCATCGCATCGACCCGTACCGCGCGGGCAAGGACATCACCCCCGCGCAGTGGGACGCCATCTGGGCGGACCTCGTCGAGCTCATGCGCGAGGGTGTCCGCAACAACCGCATCGACACCGTCCGCCCCGAGCACACCCCGGAGGCGATGGGCCGCCCGCCGCGCGTCGACGACCACGGCGGCGAGGTCTACGTCTACCGCAGGGCCGACCTGCCCTGCCACATCTGTGGCGGCGAGATCCGCACCGCCGATCTCGCCGCCCGCAACCTCTTCTGGTGCCCGGAGTGCCAGACGCCGTGACGCGGCTGACCCCGCGTCAGAACCCGTGCGGCAGCCAGGGCGCCACCGTGGACGCGAACCCCACCGACGTCTCCGCCAGCGCGCCCTGCCGCAGCTCCCGCACCCGCCCGGCGGCGCCCAGCGCGGCCAGGCTCACCCCGCCGAGATAGGCAGCCCCCAACTCCCGTACGGACAAGGCTAGATCAGCCGCATCCGAGGTACGCACACACGACGCCCCCTTCGCATCCCCCGTCAGCCGCCAACGCCCGGCGTTCCAGGGGCAGAAGTCGTCCGCCACCTCGAACGCCACGTCCACCGGCGCCTGATAGGTACGCGCCTCCAGCGCGGCCCCGACATCCACCAGCCGTACGTAGAGCGAGTCCCGCAGCCGTGGCTGGCACCGCCGGATGTCGGACACCAGGTACTGCCACGCGTCGTCGACCGGCCGCCCGCGCATGGTCAGCGTCGTCGTCAGGTCGATCCCGAACAGGAACCGCCACAGCGCCGCCTCCGTCACCGGGTCGAGGGCGGCCGAATCCGCCAGCGCCACCGTGCCGTTGTGCCCGGTCACGCCCCATCCCAGCCTGACGCGGAAGCGCGCGTACCCGGTGACCTCCCCGTCCCGTTCGGCGACGACGCACTGCAGCGGCGACGCCCCGTCCCGCTCGCTCTCCGGGTCGAGCAGCCCCATCCGCTCCCAGCCCGGCTGCCGCGCGAGCATCCCGGGACGCCGGGGCACCAGCCGCGCGTAGACCGCCTCGCACGCGTCGAGCACGTCCGCGGGCGCCGCGTACCGCAGTCGTACGTCATCGGTGCCGACCGGCACCGACAGCCGTACCCGACTCGTGTCGATCTCGGCGCTGAGTCCGAACGCCGCGGCGGCGTACCCGAACCGGCCGTAGATCGCCGGCTCGGAGGCGGTGAGCACCGCCAGCGGCTCGCCCCAGGAGCGGACGTCGTCCAACTGCCGCCGCATCATGGACGTCAGCACCCCGCGCCGCCGGTGCGTGGCGGCGACACTGACCATCGTGACGCCCGCCGCCGGCACCGACGCCCCGCCGGGCACGCTCAGCCGGAACGTGAACGCCCCGGCCGTCCCCACGCAGGCGTCGCCCTCCCAGGTGCCGAGGGACCGGTCGTACTCGGTGAGCGCGTCCCACAGTTCCCGCTCCTCGGCCGATTCCGGCATGCCACCGAAGGCGCGGATCAGGGTGTCGTACCACGGGCCCCATTCGTCCTGCCGCAGCACCCGTAGCTCTGCCGCCGGGCCTGTCGCGAAGTCTGTCGCCATGAGCCCATGCCTACCAGGGCACTGCGGGGCGAGCGAGGGAATTTTCCCGGACGGCGGCGCGGCGGCTTTCCGTGGAGTTCACTGTGAAGTCGAGCGTCGGACGGGGGACAAGTGGGACCTCCCGTGCCAAGCAGCTGGTCCGATGGATAGGGTCCCGAACTAATGGCAGCAGGACGAGAGCGGCGCGCGGCGGCCGATACGTTCCCGGCCCGGTTGAGGATGAGGTGGCACCGGGCCCGCGTCGGCGTGCGCAGAAGCGCCGTCGACTACTTCCGCGGCGACGGTTCGGACTGGATCGCGCTGGCCGGACTGCTGCTCACCGTCCCGCTGATCACGATCATCACGCTCGCCAACTCGGTGTGGTGCTCCCCGGCCGCGCTGGTCCTGCCGATCGTCGCGGGCGGTCTGCTGCTGCGCCCGGCGAGCCTGCTCGGCCTGTACGCGGCGGCGGCCACGGCGCTGATCGTGGAGTCGATACAGCTGGGCCCGTACACGGAGGGGCCCTCGCGCGTGACCCCGGGCGTGGTCCTGGTGGTGGCCGCGTGCGGTTTCTTCGGGCTGCTGATCGCGCAGTTCCGCAGCCGGGTCGGCGTGCCCTGGCGGCGCGGCGGCACCATGCTGTTCGACCTGCGCGAGCGGATCCGGGTGCAGAGCAAGCTGCCGAAGCTGCCGCAGGGCTGGCACCGGGAGATGGCGCTGCGGCCGGCGGGCGGCCAGTCCTTCTCGGGCGACTTCGTGGTCGCAGCCCGCACGAACGGCGGCCGCACCCTGGAGGTCGTCCTCACGGACGTCTCCGGCAAGGGCATGGACGCCGGCTCGCGCGCCCTGCTGCTGTCGGGTGCCTTCGGCGGTCTGCTCGGCTCGCTGCCGCCGCACGCCTTCCTCCCGGCGGCGAACGGCTACCTCCTCCGCCAGGACTGGGACGAGGGCTTCGCGACCTCGATCCACCTGGTCCTCGACCTGGACTCCGGCGACTACGAGCTGTACTCCGCGGGCCATCCGCCGGGCCTCCAGCTCAACGCGGGCAGCGGACGCTGGGAGGAGAAGGCGGCGGAGGGGCCGCTGCTGGGTGTGTACGAAGGCGCCCAGTTCGACTCGGTGAAGGGCTCACTGCGGCCCGGCGACGTGCTGATGCTGTTCACGGACGGTCTGGTGGAAACGTCCGACCGCGACATCGTCGAGGGCCTCGACCGCCTCACCGGCGAGGCCGACCGCTATGTCGCCGGCGGCTTCCACGGCGCTGCCTGGCACCTCATCGAGGCGGTGGCGAAGGACGTCAACGACGACCGCGCCCTCCTGCTGATCTGCCGTGAGGGCCCGACGGCCCTGGCGGCGGCCGCCCGCTGAGACACTCGACGAGTGACCGAGAACCCGCACCTCACCCTGGCCGAAGTGGAGGCCGTCGCCCGCGCCGCTCACCAGGGGCAGACGGACAAGGCCGGCCGCCCCTACGCCGAACACCTCGCCGCCGTCGCCGACGGCGTCCGTGCCCGTGGCGGTGACGAGGAGCAGATCGCGGCGGCCTGGCTGCACGACGCCGTCGAGGACGATGCCCTGTCCGAGCAGTGGCTGCACGAGGCCACGCTGAGCCGCCGTACGAAGGACATGGTGCGCGCGGTCACCAAACGCGCGGGGGAACCACCGGAGGCGTACGCCGCCCGCATCCTCGCCACGCCGGGCGCACTCCTCGTCAAGGAGGCGGACCTGGCCCACAACGCGGACCCGGCCCGCCTCGCACGCCTCGACGAGCCCACCCGCACCCGACTGACCGAGAAGTACGCCCGCATGCGCACACTCCTCGGCCTGCCGGACGACCGGCCGTACGACTAGGCGTCGGCTTTCGCGAGCTCCTTCTCCCGCGCCCGCTCGCGCTCCCGCGCAAGGTCCGCGGCGTCCCGCTTGAACGCCCATTCCATCTTCGGCTCCATCGCGAACCGGAAGACCCGCTGGACGGGCTTGGTGCACAGCAGCGTGACGGCGACGGCCGCGAGGACGCTCACGAGGATCTCGCCGGACGGCCGGTGCAGCCAGGCGTGCTCGTACCAGCCGCCGTACCCACCGGCCTTGACCAGGAAGCCGTGCAGCAGATAGCCGTACAGCGTGCCCGCGCCGAGCGCCGTGAACCACATCTGCCGGCCTGGCACCCAGGCGAAGAAGCAGGCCGTCAGCAACAGCGAGCAGCCGAACAGCGCGAGCACCATGACCGGCCCGGTCCACCAGGGCGCGCCCAGCTCCTGCGCGGCGTCCCGGTGGTAGAACCACCCGGTGTTCATCCGCGGCACTGCCCACCAGCCGACGACACCCGCGGCCGCGAACACCGGCACCGACAGGATCCGCACCGAACGCCGGCGCACCATCTGGAAGTGCTCGGGCTTCATGCACAGGCCCAGCACGAAGAACGGCAGGAACTGCAACACCCGCTGCAGATCCAGGTCGTTGCCGATTCCCGGGGTGGCGGACGCCAGCATGGCGATACCGAGCGCGAGAGGGAGCGGCCACCGCACCAGCTTCCAGATGGGGGTGGTCAGCCGCCAGATGAACAGCGCGATCAGGAACCAGGTCAGATACCAGGGGTCGAGCAGACTGATCTTCTGTTCCGGGTCGTCGCCGAAGTAGCGCTCGCCGAGCGAATAGGCGGTTTCGAAGACGATGTACGGCACCACGACACCGGTGAGGAGCCGCTGGAGCCGGTCCGCGCGCATGTCGAAACTGCGGGAGAAGAAGCCCGAGATGACGATGAACGCCGGCATGTGGAACGCGTACACGACCATGTACGCGGCCTCCAGGGTCCGACTGTCCCCCTTCAACGGCTCCCACGCGTGGGCCACGGCCACCAGGACGATCGCCAGATACTTGGCGTTGTCGAAGAAGGCGTCGCGCTGTCGAAACATCTGAGGCACCCTAGCGTCGTCTGCGGGTTCCCGTAAAACCCTCGGCGTCATTCCTGCTTTTCCGTCGCGCCTACCCGTGTTTCCGCAGAGTTGGCATGGCGGACGACGTGACGGTCAACACAGTGAGTCAACGCGGCGGATGACGGAATGTCCGCTTCCTCTCTCTTTATGTGCAACAAATCGAATTCCCTGCGAACGCGTTGTGCGGAGACGGAAACGAACCAGCCGAATTCTTGCGCAGTTGACTGTCGAATTGCGTCGCCGGCTGCGACAGGGGTGTGTGCGCGCCCGGACGGGTCCGGACTTGTCGGACACGGGTGTGGCGGACGATGCGTCACGGCCCGCATACCAGGGCCGTGTTGGTGGCACGATGGTTCTGCCGGGGGTGTGCGGGCTGCATCCCGGGCCGGGAGAGCGGACCGACCGAGGGTGTGATCAGTTGTGGCCATTTCGCTGTCAGTGGTGCTGCTATTGGCGATCATCCTGGTGGTGATGATCAGGGCAGGGAACATCAAGGCGGGCCCCGCGATCGTTGCGGTCCTCTTCGGCTTCTTCCTCGCCTCGACCGGCATGGCCGACGACATTCAGCGCTTCCTGGACTCGATAGCCCAGACCATCAACGAGATCCAGTTCTGACCGGCCGGCCTCGGCGCTGATCAAGAGCGGACGTGCGCGCCCTGTGGAACACGAAGGGCCCGGTTCCGAGGAACCGGGCCCTTCGCCATACGGAGCGGGCGACGGGAATCGAACCCGCGTAGCCAGTTTGGAAGACTGGGGCTCTACCATTGAGCTACGCCCGCACACAACGCGCCGCAGGTCAGCCGACCGCGGCACTGCAGGCATCGTAGCGGGTCGGCCCCCCTCACCGCACACCCCATCCGTACGGACGCCGACACCGCACCGGTGCTCGGGAAATGCGGCAGCCGCGCTGCCTGCGGGCATGTACCCTACGTGTCGCACCAGACGGGGTGTGGCGCAGCTTGGTAGCGCGTCCGCTTTGGGAGCGGAAGGCCGTGGGTTCAAATCCCGCCACCCCGACCACCTGTCCGATCACTTTGCGTGATCGCCTTTTGGGTCGTGTAGCCGCTGCCGTTACTATGCAAGCTGCACGCCCGTGTGTCTCATCACTGATAGTCCTCCGGGCGGCCACATCCGCCGGACCCGTCGGGTCCCGGCAGAACCCGAGAAGTCAGCCACAAGGAGACCGAACCGTGAAGAGCGCCGTGGAGAACCTGAACCCGACCCGGGTTCGGCTCACTGTCGAGGTGCCCTTCGAGGAGCTCAAGGACAGCCTCGACGCGGCGTACAAGAAGATCAACCAGCAGGTCACGGTGAAGGGCTTCCGCAAGGGCAAGATCCCCGCCCGGGTCATCGACCAGCGGTTCGGCCGTGGCGCCGTGCTGGAGGAGGCCGTCAACGACGCGCTTCCGAAGTTCTACACGGAGGCGGTCAACGAGGCCGAGATCGACGTCCTGGGCCAGCCCGAGGTCGACATCACCGAGCTGAAGGACGGCGAGACGCTGAACTTCACCGCCGAGGTCGACATCCGCCCGGCCATCGAGATCCCGGACTACTCCGGCATCGAGGTCGAGGTCGACGCCGTCGAGGTCACCGAGGAGGACGTCGACAAGGCGGTCGAGGGGCTGCGTGAGCGCTTCGCGTCCACCTCCCCGGTCGAGCGCGCCGCCGAGGACGGCGACGTCGTCACGATCGACCTGGAGGCCAAGGTCGGCGGCGAGGTCCTGGAGGACGGCGTGGCCGAGGGTGTCTCGTACACCATCGGCTCCGGCGAGCTGCTCGACGGCATCGACGACGCCGTGAAGGGCCTTGAGGCCGGTGGCGAGGCCACCTTCACCTCCGAGCTCAAGGGCGGCTCCGCGGCCGGCCAGGAGGCCGAGGTCACCGTCAAGGTCAGCCAGGTCGCCGCGCGCGAGCTGCCCGAGCTGGACGACGACTTCGCTCAGCTCGCCTCCGAGTTCGACACCCTCGAGGAGCTGAAGGCCGACAGCCGCAAGCGCCTGGAGAACATGAAGCAGTTCGACCAGGCCACGCAGGCCCAGGAGCGCGTCCTGGAGAAGCTGCTCGAGCTGGTCGAGGTCCCCGTCCCCGAGAAGCTGCTCGAGGACGAGATCAACACCCGTAAGCACAACCTGGAGCACCACCAGCTCGGCCAGATGGGCCTCACCCTCGACAAGTACCTGGAGATCCAGGGCAAGACCGCCGAGGAGTTCGAGACCGAGACCCGCGAGGCCGCGGTCAAGGGCATCAAGACCCAGTTCGTGCTCGACGAGCTCGTCAAGCAGGAGAAGCTCAACGTCAACCAGGAGGAGCTCACCGAGCACCTCATGCGGCGTGCGGCCTCCTCCGGCATGTCCCCCGACCAGTTCGCGCAGGCCGTCGTCGAGCAGGGCCAGGTCCCGCTCCTGGTCGGCGAGGTCGCCCGCGGCAAGGCCCTGGCCGTCGTCGTCGAGGCCGCGACCGTCAAGGACACGAACGGCGAGATCGTGGACCTGGAGGACGAGGACGAGGACGAGACCGCCACGGAGACGGTCGAGGCCGCCGAGGGCGCGGCCGACGCCGGCGACGAGGAGAAGACCGAGGGCTGAGCCCACGGCGCCTGGAAAGTCGTAGGAAGGGCCCTGGGGAAGCGTCACGCCCCGGGGTCCTTCGACGTACGGTGGGACAGTGCCCTAAGGGGCGCGGGGAACTGCGCGATCAGCCCTCCACAACCCGCAGTCGCCCGCGAACCGGAGTGACCATGGCGCTACGCCCCCGGCGAACACTCCCCTCCGCGGGATTCCCCGAACGGACCCGCGCGTTAGGGTCCATGAATACGGGGTCAGGGAACTCGGCGAAACCGCCGAAGGCCCCCCGCAGGGAAACGTGAGACGGCCCGGCGCCGTCGTAAGACGAGCAGGTGGATACGTGACGAATCTGATGCCCTCCGCCGCCGGCGAGCCTTCCATCGGTGGTGGCCTCGGCGACCAGGTCTACAACCGGCTGCTCAACGAGCGAATCATCTTCCTCGGCCAGCCGGTCGACGACGACATCGCGAACAAGATCACCGCACAGCTGCTGCTCCTTGCCGCGGACCCGGACAAGGACATCAACCTCTACATCAACAGCCCCGGCGGATCGATCACGGCCGGTATGGCGATCTACGACACGATGCAGTTCATCAAGAACGACGTGGTGACGATCGCCATGGGCCTCGCGGCCTCGATGGGGCAGTTCCTGCTCAGTGCGGGCACCCCCGGCAAGCGCTTCGCCCTGCCCAATGCCGAGATCCTGATCCACCAGCCGTCCGCCGGCCTGGCCGGCTCGGCCTCGGACATCAAGATCCACGCCGAGCGGCTGCTGCACACCAAGAAGCGCATGGCCGAGCTCACGGCCCTGCACACCGGCCAGTCGGTCGAGCAGATCACCCGCGACTCGGACCGCGACCGCTGGTTCGACGCCCATGAGGCCAAGGAGTACGGCCTCATCGACGACGTGATCGCAACGGCGGCCCACATGCCGGGCGGCGGCGGCACCGGAGGCGGCTCCTGAGGGCCGCTCGGGCCAGCAAGGCCCCCGCGGTCCCCTTCAGCCCCCAGCCACCGCTCCAGCCCCCTTCAGGAGACACCGTGAACGACTTCCCCGGCAGCGGCCTCTACGACCGTACGCGTGCCGAGTACACCGGCCCCGCGGCCGAGTCCCGCTATGTCATCCCGCGCTTTGTCGAGCGCACCTCCCAGGGCATTCGCGAGTACGACCCGTACGCGAAGCTCTTCGAGGAGCGCGTGATCTTCCTGGGCGTCCAGATCGACGACGCCTCCGCCAACGACGTCATGGCGCAGCTGCTGTGCCTTGAGTCGATGGACCCCGACCGGGACATCTCGGTCTACATCAACAGCCCCGGCGGCTCCTTCACCGCGCTGACGGCGATCTACGACACGATGCAGTTCGTGAAGCCGGACATCCAGACGGTCTGCATGGGCCAGGCGGCCTCCGCCGCCGCCGTCCTGCTGGCCGCCGGCACGCCCGGCAAGCGCATGGCGCTGCCGAACGCGCGTGTGCTGATCCACCAGCCGTACAGCGAGACAGGCCGCGGCCAGGTGTCCGACCTGGAGATCGCCGCGAACGAGATCCTGCGGATGCGCTCGCAGCTGGAGGAGATGCTGGCCAAGCACTCCACCCAGTCGATCGACAAGATCCGTGAGGACATCGAGCGCGACAAGATCCTCACCGCCGAGGACGCGCTGGCGTACGGTCTGATCGACCAGATCATCTCCACGCGCAAGATGAACAACGAGTCGGTCCGCTGACGCGGATCCTGTATCGTCTGCCGCCCCTTGGCGCGCTGTGTCACCATGCATCGCAAGGTGCACGTCAAAGTGAACCGTGCCAAGGGGGGCCCGAACGGGGGGCTCGGCAAGGTACCGTCGGACATAAGGCAGCACCAGGAGCCGCTGGACTCATCGCGTCCAGGCGTCTCCCAGGCGAAGGGGAAGCACACCGTGGCACGCATCGGTGACGGCGGCGATCTGCTCAAGTGCTCGTTCTGCGGCAAGAGCCAGAAGCAGGTCAAGAAGCTCATCGCAGGCCCCGGTGTGTACATCTGCGACGAGTGCATCGATCTCTGCAACGAGATCATCGAGGAAGAGCTCGCGGAGACCAGCGAGGTGCGCTGGGAGGAGCTGCCCAAGCCGCGCGAGATCTACGAGTTCCTCGAGGGGTACGTCGTCGGCCAGGAGCCCGCCAAGAAGGCCCTCTCCGTCGCGGTGTACAACCACTACAAGCGTGTCCAGGCCGGTGAGAACGGCGGCGCCCAGGGCCGCGACGACGCCATCGAGCTGGCGAAGTCCAACATCCTGCTGCTGGGCCCCACGGGCTCCGGCAAGACCCTCCTCGCCCAGACCCTGGCCCGCATGCTGAACGTCCCGTTCGCGATCGCCGACGCCACGGCGCTGACGGAGGCCGGCTATGTCGGCGAGGACGTCGAGAACATCCTGCTGAAGCTGATCCAGGCGGCGGACTACGACGTCAAGAAGGCCGAGACGGGCATCATCTACATCGACGAGATCGACAAGGTGGCCCGAAAGAGCGAAAACCCGTCGATCACCAGGGATGTGAGCGGCGAGGGAGTCCAGCAGGCGCTCCTGAAGATCCTCGAGGGCACCACGGCCTCGGTCCCGCCCCAGGGCGGCCGCAAGCACCCCCACCAGGAGTTCATCCAGATCGACACGACGAACGTCCTGTTCATCGTGGGCGGCGCCTTCGCCGGTCTGGAGAAGATCATCGAGTCCCGGGCCGGCGCGAAGGGCATCGGTTTCGGCGCGACGATCCGCTCGAAGCGGGAGCTGGAGGCCAAGGACCAGTTCGAGGACGTCATGCCGGAGGACCTGGTCAAGTTCGGCATGATCCCCGAGTTCATCGGCCGCCTCCCCGTCATCACCTCCGTCCACAACCTCGACCGCGAGGCCCTGCTCAAGATCCTGGTCGAGCCGCGCAACGCGCTGGTGAAGCAGTACCAGCGCCTCTTCGAACTCGACGGCGTGGAACTGGACTTCGAACGCGAGGCCCTGGAGGCCATCGCCGACCAGGCCATCCTCCGCCAGACCGGCGCGCGAGGCCTGCGCGCCATCATGGAGGAGGTCCTCATGTCCGTGATGTACGAGGTCCCGTCCCGCAAGGACGTCGCCCGAGTCGTCATCACCGCGGATGTCGTCCACTCCAACGTCAACCCGACGCTGATTCCGCGGGATGCGCGGGGGCGGGGGACGGGGGAGCAGAAGACGGCGTAGCCAGTCCCGGTACACCGGAGGGCGCTCGGTGCGATTCGCCGAGCGCCCTTTCTTTGCCCATCAATATTAGTCAGTGCTAATATTCCAGTGTGGATGGACCGTACGAGCTGAGGTTCTTCGCCGATGTCCTGGAATGGATCAAGCTGCTCGCCAAGGAGGACCCGGACAGTCACGATCACGTGATCGCCGCGCTGGAGCGGTTACAAGAATCGGGTCCCGCCCTGCGGCGTCCGACCGTGGGAGCCATTGACGGCAGCCGTTTCCGCAACATGAGAGAACTGCGGCCGCGGAGCGGAGGCTTGGTCAGTATCCGGATGTTGTTCGTCTTCGACCCTGTCAGGCGCGCGGTGTTCCTGGTGGCGGGAAACAAGGCGAGCGGGCGGCAATGGGACGCTTGGTACCGGAAGGCGATCAAAGAGGCTGACGCCAAGTACACCGCGTACCTTGAAGCTCTGGAGGAGGAGAACGAAGCATGAAGCCCGAACTCGGCACCATGGCGGACCTGACCGCCGACATCACTCCGGAGAAGCGCGCCCGCATCGATGAGATCAAGCGGGGGATGGTCGACGCTGAGCGCGGCCACGAACTCGCCGCTCTGCGCAAGGCTCAGGGGATGACGCAGGTTCAGGTCGCGGAGGCGATGGGTGTCACGCAGGGGCGCATCAGCCAGATCGAGCGCGGGGGCGTTCGTCTGGACACGTCGACAATGGCGGCCTATTTGCAGGCGATCGGAGGGGAGTTGACGATACTGGCCACGGTGGGAAATCTGTCGGTGAGGCTCTGAGTCGTCCGAGGGTATCCGTCTGACGGTTCATGGGAGCGGGAGGCCGCCCGGGCTGGCTGTGCCCACGGGCGGCCTCCTTATCTACAGTTGTGGGCGCGGCTTCTTACGCCCACTCACAAGCTGATTCCGCGTGGCTGTACTTCACGTTAAGGGCAAGGAGACCGTTGAGGCAGTTCGGGTGGGGCAGGGCTATGCCAAACTGCGTCTTGTGAGGCCAGCCGCAGGCCTCAGTCGCCTTGGCGCCCACCTTGTAGCCATAGCTGTTCAAGATGCCCGTGCATTGCGCTGCGGTGGCGGATGCGGGCGCTGCAGTTGCGAGGGGGGCGACCCCCGCCGCAATCAGTAGCCCGGCAATGGTGAATGCTCGCTTGAACATGCAGAACCCTCCCGTTCGTTCTTCGACCTCGGAAGGTCGTGGTCATGACAGAATTAATCCCATGATCGGGAGGGAGTCCGGTGATGTTCGTGGAAGCTGACAAAGCCAGGGAGCCCCACAGGGTTTGCGGGGCTCCCACTTGAGACCGGTGTTACTTCGCGACGCGAATCTCGTCGCGCAGCTTCGTGGTGATGTCGGCGGCGACGTCCTTCGCCATGTCCTTGGTGGCGTCACCGGGGGACACCATGGCCATGGTGCTGTAGTCGGCCCAGGCACAGAACCAGTCGGTCTTCTGCTTCTGAGTGGCCACGTCGGTGCCCTTGGCCGCCTGGCACTTCATCACCGCACCGTCGAGCTCGACTTCTTCGGGCTCACCGACCATCTCGGTCTTCGGGGCGGCGGTGCTGTCCGAGGACGAGGAGCCGTCCTCGGACTCCTCCTTGAGCAGCGTGAAGAACTTGTCCAGGGCCGTCTCGGGATCGGCGATCTCGCCGTAGGCGCCGATGTAGGTGATGCCCTTGGCTGTCGCGACCTCACTGGGGTCGGGTGCGGTGGAGGGATTGCTGGGGTCGTAGTCGCTCAGGTCCGCCGTCGAGTAGATCCCGGACACCGCGGTGCCGTTCTTGACGCCGCTCTTCTCCAGGTCCTCCGCCGTGTCCGTGCCGGAGCCCTCGGAGTCCTTGGTGAACAGCTTGTACTCGCTGAGCACCGTCTTCGGCGTCGTCAGCTTGTGCGGGCCGTCGTCCTCGATGCCGCCCGCACCGCTGCCCCCGCCGATCACGAAGTACGCCCCGACGCCGATCGCCGCCACGACCGCCACCGCGCCGATGATGATGAGGCCCGTCTTCTTCTTGCCGCCGCTCGGGGGCGGGGGCATCGGGGCGCCGTACGGGGCCTGGCCGTAGGGAGGCTGCTGGCCGTACGGGGGCTGCTGGGGCGGGACGCCCTGCGGGGGCTGCTGGGGGTAGCCGTAGCCGGGCTGCGGCGGGGCGGGCTGCTGAGGGTAGCCGTAGCCGGGCTGCGGAGCCTGCGGCTGCTGGCCGTACGGACCCGGCTGGCCGTACGGTCCGGGCTGCTGGGGCTGCCCGCCGTACGGGCCCGGCTGGTTGTAGCTCATTTCTGGGTTCCCCTCCAGATGCTTATGTGTTCACGACATCCTGGCGCAAAGGCAGCGCACGCACGGCATCGGGGGGCGCACCGTTACAGAAGAATCCTGTTTCGGGACACGCCCGCGACACCCCTAAACTGACCCCGTGACCGAGAACGCTCAGCAGCAGCCACCAGCGCCCACCACCGAACTGCCGACCCAGTACGCGCCGGCCGAGGTAGAGGGGACGCTGTACGAGCGTTGGGTAGAGCGGGGTTACTTCGAGGCGGACGCGAAGAGCGACAAGCCGCCGTTCACCGTTGTCATCCCGCCGCCGAACGTCACGGGCAGCCTGCACCTGGGGCACGCCTTCGAGCACACCCTCATCGACGTCATCACCCGCCGCAAGCGGATGCAGGGGTACGAGACGCTGTGGCAGCCCGGCATGGACCACGCCGGTATCGCCACGCAGAACGTCGTCGAGCGGGAGCTCGCGAAGGAGGGCAAGTCCCGGCACGACCTGGGACGCGAGGCCTTCGTCGAGCGGGTCTGGCAGTGGAAGGCCGAGTCCGGTGGGCAGATCTCCGGGCAGATGCGGCGCCTCGGCGACGGTGTCGCGTGGTCGCGTGAGCGGTTCACCATGGACGAGGGCTTGTCCAAGGCCGTTCAGACCATCTTCAAGCGGCTCTACGACGACGAGCTGATCTACCGCGCCGAGCGCATCATCAACTGGTGTCCCCGGTGCCTCACCGCCATTTCCGACATCGAGGTCGAGTACCAGGACGACGACGGTGAGCTGGTCTCCATGAAGTACGGGGACGGGGACGACACCATCGTCGTCGCCACCACCCGTGCCGAGACGATGCTCGGTGACACGGCGGTCGCCGTCCACCCCGACGACGAGCGGTACAGGCACCTGGTCGGCAAGCTCATCAAGCTGCCGCTGACCGACCGCTCCATCCCGGTCGTCGCGGACGAGCACGTCGACCCCGAGTTCGGCACGGGTGCCGTCAAGGTCACCCCGGCACACGACCCGAACGACTTCGAGATCGGCCAGCGGCACGACCTGCCGGCCATCACGATCATGGACGACCACGCCGTCATCACCGCCCACGGCCCCTTCCAGGGCCTGGACCGGCTCGAGGCCCGCTCAGCGATCGTCGCCGCGCTGCGCGCCGAGGGCCGGATCGTCGCCGAGAAGCGGCCGTACGTCCACTCCGTCGGCCACTGCTCGCGCTGCAAGACCACGATCGAGCCCAGGCTCTCCATGCAGTGGTGGGTCAAGGTCGGGCCGCTCGCCAAGGCCGCCGGTGACGCGGTCCGCGAGGGCAAGGTCGCCATCCACCCGCAGGAGATGGAGAAGCGGTACTTCGACTGGGTCGACAACCTCCACGACTGGTGCATCTCGCGGCAGTTGTGGTGGGGGCACCGGATTCCGGTCTGGTACGGGCCTGATGGTGAGGTCGTCTGCGTCGGTCCCGACGAGGAGCCGCCGAGCGGTGAGGGCTGGCGTCAGGACTCCGACGTCCTCGACACCTGGTTCTCGTCCGGCCTGTGGCCGTTCTCCACGCTCGGCTGGCCGGAGCAGACCGAGAGCCTCGCGAAGTTCTACCCGAACTCCGTCCTGGTCACCGGCTACGACATCCTCTTCTTCTGGGTCGCCCGCATGATGATGTTCGGGCTGTACGCGATGGACGGCACCCCGCCGTTCCACACCATCGCCCTGCACGGCATGGTCCGTGACCAGAACGGCAAGAAGATGTCGAAGTCCTTCGGGAACGTCGTCAATCCGCTGGACTGGATGGACAAGTACGGCAGCGATGCGCTCCGGTTCACCCTCGCGCGCGGTGCCAACCCCGGCGTCGACGTCCCGATCGGTGAGGACTGGGTCCAGGGGTCCCGGAACTTCGCCAACAAGATCTGGAACGCCACGCGCTTCGCGCTGATGAACGGCGCGACGGTGGAGGGTCCGCTGCCGGACGCGTCGAAGATGTCGTCGACGGATCGGTGGATTCTGTCCCGGCTGAACTCGGTGGTCGCCGAGGTCGACGCGTACTACGAGGACTACCAGTTCGCGAAGCTGTCCGACGCGCTGTTCCACTTCGCGTGGGACGAGGTGTTCGACTGGTACGTCGAGCTGTCCAAGACGACGTTCGCCGCCGGCGGTGAGGCGGCCGAGGTCAGCAAGCGGGTCCTGGGTGAGGTCCTGGACGTCACGCTGCGGCTGCTGCACCCGGTCGTTCCGTTCGTGACGGAGACGCTGTGGACGACGCTGACCGGTGGTGAGTCGGTGGTCATCGCCGAGTGGCCGAAGGACAGTGGCTTCCGGGATGCGGGGGCCGAGCGGGAGGTCGAGACGCTGCAGTCCGTCATCACCGAGGTGCGGCGCTTCCGGGCGGATCAGGGGCTGCAGCCCGGTCAGCGGGTTCCGGCCCGGCTCGCCCTCGACGGCTCGGTCCTCGCCGCGCACGAGGCCGCCATCCGTCAGCTGCTGCGTCTCCAGCCGGAGGGTGAGGGCTTCGCGGCGACCGCGACGCTGCCGGTGGCGGGGGTCGAGGTCGCGCTGGATCTGTCCGGCGTGATCGACGTCGCGGCGGAGCGGAAGCGGCTGGCCAAGGATCTGGCCGCTGCGGAGAAGGAGAAGGCGCAGGCTACGGCGAAGCTGGGGAACGAGGCGTTCCTGGCCAAGGCTCCGGATCATGTCGTGGACAAGATCCGGGGGCGGCTTGCCAAGGCGGAGGAAGACATCGCGCGGATTCAGGCGCAGCTTGAACGTCTGCCGGCGGCGTAAGGGTTCGTACGGCGATGAAGGCCCCGGAGCCCTTTGGGGTTCCGGGGTCTTCGGTTGCCGTCGGGGCGGTTCGCTCGCCCGCGCTGACTGGGTGCCGCTGCGCCCACCCGTGCCGCCACAGCGGCACGACTGCCCGCAGCTGGGGCGGCACGGGTGGGCGCAGCCACGTCGGCCCCCGGCCCTCCGTAGACTGGCTTCGTGAGCGAGCTCCCCCCGAACGACAGTCACGACCAGCCCGACCCCCTCGACTCCTTCGACGAGATCATCGACGCCGAGACCGAGCGCGACCCCGATCTCGCGGTGATCGAGGCCGGCAGTCGTACCCTGCGGACGCAGGGCGGTCCGCCGCAGGCCGATGTGCCGGGGCGGCCGGAGGATCCCGAGGTCGACAAGGCGCTGCGGGAGGTCGAGGCGGAGCTCGCCACCCGCTGGGGCGAGACCAAGCTGGAGCCCTCCGTCAGCCGGATCTCCGCGCTGATGGACGTCCTGGGCGAGCCGCAGCGGTCGTACCCCTCCATTCACATCACCGGCACCAACGGCAAGACCTCCACCGCCCGCATGATCGAGGCCCTGCTGGGCGCCTTCGAGCTGCGTACCGGGCGGTACACGTCCCCGCACGTGCAGTCCGTCACCGAGCGGATCAGCCTCGACGGGGCGCCGGTCTCCGCCGAGCGGTTCATCGAGACGTACCACGACATCAAGCCGTACATCGAGATGGTCGACGCCCAGCAGGAGTTCCGGCTGTCCTTCTTCGAGGTGCTGACCGGCATGGCGTACGCCGCCTTCGCCGACGCGCCCGTCGATGTCGCTGTCGTCGAAGTGGGCATGGGCGGCTCCTGGGATGCCACCAACGTGATCGACGGGGACGTCGCCGTCGTCACCCCCATCGACCTCGACCACACCGACCGGCTCGGTGCCACGCCCGGTGAGATCGCCGCCGAGAAGGCCGGGATCGTGAAGCCCGGCTCGACCGTGATCATGGCGCAGCAGCCGGTGGACGCGGCGCAGGTGCTGCTGAAGAAGGCCGTCGAGGTCGATGCGACCGTGGCGCGGGAGGGGCTCGAGTTCGGGGTGGTGGACCGGCAGGTCGCCGTCGGCGGGCAGCTCGTCACCCTGCGCGGGCTCGGCGGTGAGTACACCGAGGTGTATCTGCCGCTGCACGGTGCCCACCAGGCGCACAACGCCGCCGTCGCGCTCGCCGCCGTCGAGGCCTTCTTCGGGGTGGGCGCCCAGCGGGCCGAGCCCCTCGACATCGACACGGTGCGCAAGGCGTTCGCGGCCGTCGCCTCGCCGGGGCGGCTGGAGGTCGTACGGCGGTCGCCGACCGTCGTGCTGGACGCCGCGCACAATCCGGCGGGGGCCCGCGCGGCCGCCACGGCGATCGGGGAGGCCTTCCAGTTCAGCCGGCTCATCGGGGTCGTGGGCGCGAGCGGCGACAAGAACGCACGCGGGCTGCTGGAGGCCTTCGAGCCGGTCTTCGCCGAGGTCGTCGTCACACAGAACTCCAGCCATCGCGCGATGGACGCCGACGAGCTGGCCGCGATCGCCGTCGAGGTGTTCGGCGAGGAGCGCGTACAGGTCGAGCCGCGGCTGCCGGACGCGCTGGAGGCCGCGATCACCCTGGCTGAGGAGGAGGGCGAGTTCGCGGGCGGCGGCGTGCTCGTGACCGGCTCCGTCATCACCGTCGGCGAGGCCCGACTGCTCCTGGGGAGGGGCTGACTCTCGTGCGTACGCTCTGTGCTTCGACCCTGATCGGCGAGTTCTTCGTCATCGGCTTCGCCGGGTTGGTCGCGATGAAGGACCCCGACCTGTCGATGTCGACGGTCTGGACGGTCAGCGGCATCGCGATGTTCCTGTGTCTGCTGCTGTGCGGTCTGATCACCCGGCCGGGCGGCGTGGCCCTCGGCTGGGCCCTGCAGATCGGTCTGATCGCCTCCGGTTTCGTCGTCCCGACGATGTTCTTCATGGGTGCGATGTTCGCCGCGCTGTGGTGGGCGTCGGTGCACTACGGCAGGAAGATCGACGAGGCCAAGGCACGATTCGCGGCCCAGGCCGGCTCTTCGGCTGACGCTGCGTAACAGGCGCCGGGACAGCCCTGTAGCCTCATCTCCACCCCGCACACCTTTTCCTTCGAAGGAGCCCCGTCGTGACCCAGCGGACCCTCGTCCTGCTCAAGCCCGACGCCGTCCGTCGCGGCCTGACCGGCGAGATCATCAGCCGTATCGAGCGCAAGGCCGGCTGGCGGATCACCGCGCTGGAGCTGCGCACCCTGGACCAGGAGACGCTGGAGCAGCACTACGGCGAGCACAAGGGCAAGCCCTTCTACGAGCCGCTGGTGGAGTTCATGGCCTCGGGCCCGGTCGTGGCGATGATCGTCGAGGGCGAGCGGGTCATCGAGGGCCTGCGCGCGCTGGCCGGTCCGACCGACCCGATCGCCGCGGCGCCCGGTTCCATCCGCGGTGACTACGGCGTGATCGTCCGTGAGAACCTCATCCACGCCTCCGACTCCGAGGAGTCCGCCGAACGCGAGGTGAAGATCTTCTTCCCCGGTCGCGCCTGACCGGTCGCCGCAGAAGCGGAACGAATTCACCGAGGGTCCTTCTGAGGGACCGTCACTTTTCCCAATCGCCTGACCTGGGACGGCCGCGCACTTCCGGTCGTCCCCCGGCATATCCGTGCCGATCGGGGGAACGAGTGCCCCCGATGGCCCGTCTCCACAAGCGAGGCGACACGCCATCCGCCGACAATGGCGAAGACCCTCGCGCAGTGTGCGGGGAGGCGCGTCTACGATGGAAGCCTTCACGTCACAGCAACCCACTTCGCCGACCTGAAAAGCCCTCAAAAGCTCCGTGGGAAGGCCAGACGAATCCTGATGGGGAACTCAATGTCGTTCATCGGCCGTGACATGGCTGTCGACCTCGGGACCGCCAACACGCTGGTGTACGTCAGGGGTCGCGGGATCGTACTCAACGAGCCGTCCGTCGTCGCGATCAACACCAACACCGGTGGCATCCTCGCGGTCGGTGCCGAAGCCAAGAAGATGATCGGGCGTACGCCGGGCAACATCGTTGCCGTACGTCCACTGAAGGACGGCGTGATCGCCGACTTCGAGATCACCGAGCGGATGCTCCGCTACTTCATCCTGAAGATCCACAAGCGGCGGTATCTGGCTCGTCCGCGGGTCGTCGTCTGTGTGCCCTCGGGCATCACGGGCGTCGAGCGCCGTGCCGTCATCGAGGCGTCGTCCCAGGCCGGCGCCCGCCAGGTGCACATCATCGAGGAGCCCATGGCCGCCGCCATCGGCTCCGGCCTGCCGGTCCACGAGGCCACGGGCAACATGGTGGTGGACATCGGCGGCGGCACCACGGAGGTCGCGGTCATCTCCCTCGGAGGCATCGTCACCGCCCAGTCCATCCGCGTCGCGGGCGACGAACTGGACAACGCGATCATCCAGCACATCAAGAAGGAGTACTCGCTCCTGCTGGGTGAGCGCACGGCCGAGCAGATCAAGATCACGATCGGTTCGGCGTACGAACTCGACTCCGACGAGCACACCGAAATCCGCGGCCGGGACCTCGTTTCCGGACTGCCCAAGACCGTCGTCATCTCGGCCGCCGAAGTACGCAAGGCGATCGAGGAGCCCGTCAACGCGATCGTGGACGCGGTGAAGACGACGCTCGACAAGTGTCCGCCGGAGCTGTCCGGCGACATCATGGACCGCGGAATCGTGCTGACCGGCGGGGGTGCCCTGCTGCGCGGCCTGGACGAGCGGTTGCGTCGCGAGACCGGTATGCCGATCCATATCGCCGAGGACCCGCTGGACAGCGTGGCGCTCGGTTCCGGCAAGTGCGTCGAGGAGTTCGAGGCGCTCCAGCAGGTCCTGGACGCCCAGCCGCGCAGATGACGTAACTCTTCGACTCCGCCGTACGAGATGATTCCCTCTCGTACGGCGGATCGTTGATATAGAGGCATAAGCTGCCACAAAACAGCCCGCGGGTTTCCCTGGGGATTCCCTTCGGGCTCACCCGATTTCCCGGATTCCTATGAGGAAGGGCACGGCCGCCGCACGTGAGGGACACACGAGAGAGCCGGCTGCTCCTGGTGCTGCTGATCGCCATTGCGTTCGCACTGATCACGGTGGACATCCGCGGCGGGGAGGACTCACCGGTCGACGGTGCCCGACAGGCCGCGGCCACGGTCTTCGGCCCGATCGAGAACGGGGTGTCCTCCGCGGTCGACCCGGTGGGCAACGCGATCGCCGCGATCCGTGACTCCGGCGAGCGGCACGACCGGCTCGCCGAGTTGGAGCGGGAGAACGCGGCCCTCAAGGCCAGACTCGGCAGCGACGACCGCAATCGCAGTCGGCTGCAGCAACTCGACAAGATGCTGAAGGTCGCGGGCGCCGGCCAGTACGGCATCAAGGGCGCCGAAGTCATCGCCATAGGAGCCGCGCAGGGCTTCTCCTGGACCATCACCATCGACATCGGTGCGAACGACGGCATCCAGCGCGACATGACCGTCCTCAACGGCGACGGCCTGGTCGGCCGGGTCACCACCGTCGGCCCGAACACCGCGACCGTCCTGCTCGCCAGCGACCCCGACTTCACCGTCGGCACGCGGATGGAGGGCAGCGACGAGCTCGGCTTCGCCTCCGGGCAGGGCGACCGCCCGCTGCGCGTCGAACTCCTCAACGGCAAGGCCCGGATCAAGAAGGGTGACCGCCTGGTCACCTTCGGCTCGCAGGCCGACAGGCCGTTCGTGCCCGGGGTGCCCGTGGGCGTCGTCTCCCGCGTCGACCCCTCCGGCGGCGACCTGACCCGCACCCTGTACGTCACGCCGTACGTCAGCTTCACCAAGCTCGACGTCGTCGGTGTCGTCGTCCAGGCCCCCGAGAAGGACCCGCGCGACACGGTACTCCCGGCCAAGCCCAGGCCCACGCCGACGCCCACCGTGACAGTGACGGTGACCCCGGGCGCGGAAGACGCGGGCGCGGAGAACACCGAGGAGCCCACCGACGGGCAGTCCCAGCAAGAGCAAGACCAGTAGGGGGAGCTGAACTCATGCGCTTCAACAGGATCCTGCTCTCCTCCACCCTGGTCGTAGTCGCCCTGGTGATCCAGGTGAGCGTCCTCGCCCGCCTCCATCTGCCGGGCGCCGTCCCCGACCTGATGCTGCTCACCGTGCTGGGCCTCGCCCTGGTCTACGGCCATGTCGGCGGCGCCCTCATCGGCTTCGGCGCCGGGCTCCTCGCCGATCTGGCCCCGCCCGCCGACCACGCCGCCGGCCGCTACGCGCTGGTGCTGTGCGTCATCGGCTATCTGGCCGGCCTGGTGAAGCCGGAGAACGGCCAGGTGAAGTCGGCCACCGCACCGATGGCGGTCGTGGTCGCCGCCGCGATCGGCAGCACGCTGCTGTACGCCGGGGTGGGCGCCCTCGTCGGCGACACCGCAGCCCGCCATGTCGGCCTGCCGAGCCTGCTGTTCACGGCCACCCTGTACGACCTGCTGCTCGCCCCCTTCGTCGTCCCCGGCATCATGGCGCTGGCCCGGCGCGCCGAGAACGACCCGCTGGAGTCCGGCTCGGCGTCCAAGGCGACCGACATCTCCTCCGGCTGGCTCTCCTCCGGCACCGGCCTGCGCATCGGCAGCCAACGCGGCGGACTCGGCGGGCTGAAGGTGAAGGCGGCACGGTCGCGGGTGGCCCGGGCCGGGCGCATCAAGGGGGTCAAGCGGCTGTGAACGCAGGGGAGTCGGCGACCGCCGGGGCTCACAGCTTCGTCGTATATCACTCGTACACACACGGAGAGGGGGAACAGCCGCAGTGACCAACATCCCCGAGACCGGTCGGACCCCCCGGGTCCAGACCCGGCTCATCGTCATCCAGGTTCTCGTCCTCTCCCTCCTCGCCACGCTCGGCGGCCGCCTGTGGTACCTCCAGATCCGCGAGGGCGAGGCCTACGCCAAGGAAGCGTCCGGCAACCACGTCCAGCAGGTCGTCCAGCCCGCTGTACGCGGCTCGATCCTGGACGCGCGCGGCGTGCCGCTCGCCGACAACGAGACCCGGCTCGTGGTCTCCGCCTCCCGCACCGAACTGCTGAAGATGAAGGACGACGGCCAGGGCGTCCTCACCAAACTGGCCGGAGTGCTGGGCATGCAGCCCAAGGAGGTCATGGAGAAGGTGCGGCTGTGCGACGCGCAGACGCCGCAGCCGTGCTGGAACGGCTCGCCGTACCAGCCGATCCCCATCACCGACGAGGCCACCCCGCGCCAGGCCCTGCAGATCCGTGAACGCGCCGAGGACTTCCCCGGCATCACCGCCGAACCGCAGGCCGTACGCCGCTACCCGAGCCCCGGCGAGGCCAACACCGCCCAGGTCCTCGGCTACCTCTCCCCGGTCACCGACGACGAGCTCCAGCAGTCCGAGGACACCGACTCGCCGTATCTGCGGTCCGACCAGGTCGGCCGGTCCGGCCTGGAGCGGCAGTACGACAAGGAGTTGCGCGGCAAGGCCGGCGTCACCCGCTACGAGGTCGACAACCTCGGCCGGGTCATCGGGCAGGCCGAGTCCGACGCCGCCGAGCCCGGCTCCAACCTGGTCACCAGCATCGACGCACGCGTGCAGCGGGTCGCCGAGTACGAGCTGAACGAGGCGATGAAGACCGCCCGCAAGGAGTGGGACCGCAACACCAACGAGCGGTACAAGGCCGACTCCGGCGCCGTCGTGGTGATGGAGGCGAAGACCGGCCGGATCGTCGCCATGGCCTCCAACCCGACGTACGACCCCAACGCCTGGGTCGGCGGCATCTCCGCCAAGGACTATGCGAGCCTCACCGGGAAGAAGTCCAACTACCCGCTGCTCAACCGGGCCATACAGGGTCAGGCCGCACCCGGCTCGATCTTCAAGGTGGTCTCCACCGCGGCCGCCGTCCAGGCCGGCTACGCCTTCGACGGCCGCTACAACTGCTCCAGCGCGTACTCGGTCGGCGGCCAGGTCTTCAAGAACTTCGAGTCCCAGAACCACGGCCCGATCGACCTCGGCCGCGCCCTCGAGGTCTCCTGCGACACCGTCTACTACCAGCTCGCGCACAACGAGTGGAAGAAGGACGGCGGCATCAACCCCAAGGGCAAGCCGAAGGACTGGTTCTACAAGGCCGCCCACCAGTTCGGCCTCGGCAAGGAGACCGGTATCGACCTGCCCAACGAGGTCACCGGCCGGATCCCCGACCGCCAGTGGAAGCAGCAGTACTGGGAGGCCAACAAGGACGCCTGGTGCAAGACGGGCAAGAAGGACGGCGACTACGTCGAGAAGATCGCCTACGAGAACTGCCTCGAGGGCAACAAGATGCGCGCCGGTGACGAGATCAACTACTCGATCGGCCAGGGCGACACCCTGGTGACGCCGATTCAGATGGCCACGATCTACGCGGCCATCGCCAACGGCGGCACCCTGTACGACCCGACCGTCGGCAAGGCCGTCGTCAGCGCCGACGGCAAGCAGGTCTCGGAGATCGAGCCCGAGTCGCACGGCAGGCTGCCGGTCACCCGGCAGACGCTGACGCAGATGGACAAGGCCCTCGAGGGCGTCGCCACCCGCGGTACCGCCGCCTGGCGGTTCGCCGATGTCGGCTGGCCGCAGGACAAGATCCCGATGCACGCCAAGACCGGTACCGCGGAGGTCTACGGCAAGCAGACGACCTCGTGGTTCGCCACGTACACCAAGGACTACGCGGTCGTCATGACGATCTCCCAGGGCGGTACGGGTTCCGGCGCCTCGGGCCCGGCCGTGCGCAACATCTACGACGCGCTGTACGGCGTCTCCGACGACGGCACCATCAACAAGAAGAACGCCCTGCTGCCCACCCCGCAGAAGGCCCTGCCGAAGATCCACACGGACGGCTCGATCACCGCGCCGAAGATCTCCGAGGACCCGGCGAAGGAACAGCAGGCCAGCCAGAAGGCGCCCGAGGACGCGGACGGTGAGGCGCAGACCGCGGCGACCGTGCAGACGCCGACCACGGGCAATCGCGACACGCGCAGGCGGCAAGGCCGCAGGGGACGCCGGAGGATGCTCACATGACGGGTGCGAACAGCTTCCACGTCTCCGGATACGGGCCCGAACGGGCCGGCTGGACACGGCTGTTCGCCCGTGACTCGCTGGCCCGGCGGCTCGACTGGCCGATACTGCTGGCCGCGATCGCGCTGTCGCTGATCGGCTCGGTCCTGGTGTACTCGGCGACCCGCAACCGCACCGAGATCAACCAGGGCGACCCGTACTACTTCCTGATCCGGCACCTGCTGAACACCGGCATCGGCTTCGCGCTGATGATCGGCACGGTCTGGCTCGGCCACCGGACGCTGCGCACCGCCGTGCCGATCCTGTACGGGGCGTCGGTCTTCCTGGTGCTGCTGGTGCTCACGCCGCTGGGCACCACGGTCAACGGCGCCCACTCGTGGATCCAGATCGGCGGCGGCTTCTCGCTCCAGCCGTCGGAGTTCGTGAAGGTCACGATCATCCTCGGCATGGCGATGCTGCTGGCGACCCGGGTGGACGCGGGCGACCGGCAGCACCCCGACCACCGCACGGTCGTCCAGGCACTGGGCCTGGCCACCGTGCCCATGCTGATCGTGATGCTGATGCCCGACCTCGGATCGGTCATGGTCATGGCCGTGATCGTGCTGGGTGTCCTGCTCGCGTCCGGCGCATCCAACCGGTGGGTGTTCGGGCTGCTGGGCGCGGGCACGATCGGTGCGATCGCCGTCTGGCAGCTGCACATCCTCGACGACTACCAGATCAACCGCTTCGCGGCCTTCGCCAACCCGGACCTCGACCCCGCGGGCGTCGGCTACAACACCAACCAGGCGCGCATCGCGATCGGTTCGGGCGGGCTGACCGGGTCGGGCCTGTTCCAGGGCTCGCAGACGACCGGACAGTTCGTGCCGGAACAGCAGACCGACTTCGTCTTCACCGTCGCGGGCGAGGAACTGGGCTTCCTCGGCGGCGGGCTCATCATCCTGCTGCTCGGCGTGGTGCTGTGGCGAGCCTGCCGGATCGCCTTCGACTCCACCGAGTTGTACGGCACCACCGTCGCCGCCGGGATCGTGGCCTGGTTCGCCTTCCAGTCCTTCGAGAACATCGGTATGACACTCGGCATCATGCCGGTGACCGGTCTGCCCCTGCCGTTCGTGTCGTACGGCGGTTCGTCGATGTTCGCGGTGTGGGTGGCGGTGGGACTGCTGCAGTCGATCCGGGTGCAACGCCCGCTGTCCGCGTGACGTTTCTCCCGTATCAACCCGGGGCTTGCCCCTGCCGTCGGACCCTGACTCCCACTAGATTCAGGTCATGGCGGATACGAAGCGTGAGATCGAGCGCAAGTACGAGTCCGACGACAGCGGGCTGCCCGACCTGACCGGTGTCGCCGGGGTGGCGGCCGTCATCGACAAGGGCCTCGCCGAACTGGACGCCACCTACTACGACACCGCCGACCAGCGCCTGGCCGCGTCCTCGATCACCCTGCGCCGCCGCACCGGCGGCTCGGACGCCGGCTGGCATCTGAAGTTCCCCGTCGCGGCCGATGTACGGGACGAGATCCGGGCGCCGCTCTCCGACCAGGTGCCCTCCGCCCTGGCCGGGCTCGTCCGCTCCCGGGTACGCGACGCAGAGCTGGAGCCGCTGGTGCGGTTGCGGTCGGCCCGGGACGTACGCCATCTCGTGGACGCCGACGGAGGACTGCTCGCCGAGGTCAGCGTGGACGCCGTACGAGCCGAACGGCTCACCGCGCGCGGCGGCGCAGCGGAGTGGACCGAGATCGAGGTCGAGCTAGCCGACGGCCGCGACCCGGCGTTCCTCGACAAGGTCGACAAACGGCTCCGCAAGGCCGGCGTGCGACCCTCCCGGTCGGCGTCGAAGCTGGCCCGGGCCTTGGAGGAGACCGGTGGGAAGAAGAAGCACCGGACGCCGGACCGCACCGAGCCCGTCACCGCCGGTGACCATGTTCTGGCGTACCTGCGGGCCCAGCGGGACGCCGTCGTCGAGCTCGATCCGGCCGTACGCCGGGACGTGGAGGACTCGGTGCACCGCATGCGGGTCGCCACCCGGCGGATGCGCAGCACCTTCAGGACGTACCGGAAAGTCCTCGACCGTGCCGTCACCGACCCCGTGGGCGAGGAACTGAAGTGGCTCGCGGGCGAGCTGGGCGCCGGCCGTGACCAGGAGGTGCTCGCCGAGCGGCTCACCGCCATCCTCGGTGAACTGCCACCCGCCCTGGTCACCGCGCCGGTGCGCGAGCGGCTGCACAGCTGGTCGCAGTCCCGGAGCGGAGACTCCCGGCGGCGGATCATCGACGTCCTCGACGGCCCCCGGTACCTGGCGCTGCTGGCCGCGCTGGACGCCCTGATCACCGACCCGCCGCTGCGCAAGGGGGCGGCCGGAAAGCCGTCGAAGGTGGTCGCCGACGCCGTGCACGAGGCCTTCGACGTGGTGTCCGGGCTGGTCGAGCAGGGCCTCGCCACATCTGCCGGGCACGATCGCGACCTGGCGCTGCACGAGGCCCGCAAGAAGGCCAAGCGGGCCCGGTACGCGGCGGAGGCGGCAGCCCCCGCACTCGGCCGGCCGGCGTCCGAACTGGTCTCGTCGATGAAGGAGCTGCAGAACCTGCTGGGCGAGCACCAGGACAGCGTGATGAGCCGGGGATCCCTGAAGGAGCTGGCCGAGCAGGCGCACGCCGCCGGGGAGAGCTCGTTCACGTACGGCGTGCTGTACGGCAGGGAGGAGCAGCGGGCCACGGCGGTGGAGGAGGAGCTGCCGGGAGCGTGGGAGCGGATGAAGGGTGGGGCGGGGGTCTGAGCGTACGGGCGAGGGGCCCGGCCGCGTTACGCTTGATGGTCACCCCTGTCAGCTCACGAAAGTCCCACGATGTCTGTCGAGTCGGTTTTCCCGCAGCTCGAAGCCCTGCTCCCGCATGTGCAGAAGCCGATCCAGTACGTCGGTGGAGAGCTCAACTCCACCGTCAAGGACTGGGACGCCTGTGATGTCCGCTGGGCGCTCATGTACCCGGACGCGTACGAGGTCGGCCTGCCCAACCAGGGCGTCATGATCCTTTACGAGGTCCTCAACGAGCGCGAGGGCGTCCTCGCCGAGCGGACCTACAGCGTGTGGCCGGACCTCGAGGCGCTGATGCGTGAGCACGGCGTCCCGCAGTTCACCGTGGACAGCCACCGGCCGGTGAAGGCCTTCGACGTGTTCGGCATCAGCTTCTCCACGGAGCTGGGCTACACGAACATGCTCACCGCCCTGGACCTCGCCGGCATCCCGCTGGAGGCGAAGGACCGCACCGTCGACGACCCGATCGTCATGGCCGGCGGCCACGCGGCCTTCAACCCCGAGCCGATCGCCGACTTCATCGACTGCGCGGTGATCGGCGACGGCGAGCAGGCCGTCCTGGAGGTCACCGAGCTCGTCCGCGCCTGGAAGGCCGAGGGCCGCCCCGGCGGCCGCGAGGAACTGCTGTTCCGGCTGGCGAAGACCGGCGGGGTGTACGTCCCCGGCTTCTACGACGTCGAGTACCTGCCCGACGGCCGCATCGCCCGCGTCGTACCGAACAGGTCGGGCGTCCCGTGGCGCGTGTCCAAGCACACGGTGATGGACCTCGACGAGTGGCCGTACCCCAAGCAGCCCCTCGTCCCGCTGGCCGAGACGGTCCACGAGCGGATGTCGGTGGAGATCTTCCGCGGCTGCACGCGTGGCTGCCGCTTCTGCCAGGCCGGCATGATCACCCGCCCGGTGCGCGAGCGCTCCATCACGGGCATCGGCGAGATGGTCGACAAGGGCCTGAAGGCAACCGGCTTCGAGGAGGTCGGCCTGCTGTCGCTGTCCTCCGCGGACCACAGCGAGATCGGCGACATCGCCAAGGGCCTCGCCGACCGCTACGAGCAGGACAAGATCGGCCTGTCCCTCCCGTCGACCCGCGTGGACGCCTTCAACATCGACCTGGCGAACGAACTGACGCGCAACGGCCGCCGCTCCGGTCTGACCTTCGCGCCGGAGGGCGGCTCGGAACGCATCCGCAAGGTCATCAACAAGATGGTCTCGGAAGAGGACCTCATCCGGACCGTCGCCACGGCGTACGGCAACGGCTGGCGCCAGGTGAAGCTGTACTTCATGTGCGGTCTGCCGACGGAGACCGACGAGGACGTGCTGCAGATCGCCGACATGGCGACGAAGGTGATCGCGAAGGGCCGCGAGGTCTCCCGCTCGAACGACATCCGCTGCACGGTGTCGATCGGCGGCTTCGTGCCGAAGCCGCACACGCCGTTCCAGTGGGCGCCGCAGCTGTCCGCGGAGGAGACCGACGCCCGCCTGGAGAAGCTCCGCGACAAGATCCGCGGCGACAAGAAGTACGGCCGCTCCATCGGCTTCCGCTACCACGACGGCAAGCCGGGCATCGTCGAGGGCCTGCTGTCGCGGGGTGACCGGCGGGTGGGCGCGATCATCCGCGCCGTCTACGAGGACGGCGGCCGCTTCGACGGCTGGCGCGAGCACTTCTCCTACGACCGCTGGATGAACTGCGCGGAGAAGGCGCTGGCCCCCTTCGGCGTCGACGTCGACTGGTACACCACGCGCGAGCGCACCTACGAGGAGGTCCTGCCCTGGGACCACCTGGATTCGGGGCTGGACAAGGACTGGCTGTGGGAGGACTGGCAGGACGCCCTCGACGAGACAGAGGTCGAGGACTGCCGGTGGACGCCCTGCTTCGACTGTGGGGTGTGTCCCCAATTTGATACATGGCCACAACTGAGCGACAGCGGTAAGAAGCTGCTCCCGCTTACGGTCAAGAAGGGTTCGTGACCAGCGGCGATGCCGTCCGGAGGATGGCTGAGGCGCTCGCTGGAATGACTGAGGCGGAGCGTGGCGAGATCCTCCGGGGTCTCGGTGCGAGGGGGCGTGAGCAGGCCTCCCGCCCTGCGCGGCGTACGCCGCTCCCTGCTCCTCGGCGAGACCCGGACATCGTCTCTGCGGTCGAGTGGGTGTAGCCAGTGACAGGCGGTCGGACAGCGAGTCCGGCCGCCGTTCGCTTGCGCTTAGGGTGCCGCCCATAGGCAGGCCGCGTGAGCGGCCGTATGCCCACGCTGCGCCCCCGGCTCGGCCCGGGTTTATGCGACAACGCAAATATTGGCGTCACCGCATGGACGGCCGACACCATGCCTCCGTACCGTCGTGACGTCGCCCCACGAGGGGGCGCGAGACAGGGGGTTACCGTGGCTCGTGAGGAACTGACTCGGCTTACCGGTACCGGGAACGGCGAGTGCAACCAGAACGACTGCCCGAATGTCTACCGGACCTCGTCCGGCTCCTTCGTTATCCAGGGCGACGTGTCCAACGCCTTCACGCCGCCGTCCGGTGAGGGGCTCGTCGAGATCCCCGAAGTGGTGCTGAGGGAGGCCATCCGTGCTCTTGGATGGTGAGGCTTGGCAGGCCAAGTTCCGGGACTTCCAATCGGAGGCGTGGCGGCTTGAGACCCTGCCCGCCTATAACGTTCCACAGGAAGCGGACGAGATCCGAGCCTTTCTGGCCGGCGAGCGCATCGACCCTCACACGCACTCGAATGAGTACACCGAGGATCTGAAGCGGGTACGTCGCGAGGGTAAAAACAAGGGGCGCGTGCACATCGTCACTCGGCCGCTCTCCGAATACCTCCGCTATGAGTTCATGTATTACCGGCCTCACGTGTGGGCGGGTGAAGACGTCCGGATCATGGACGTAACTGACCGGCCTAACCCACTGGCTGGTGTCCAGGACTTCTGGATGTTCGACAAAACGGAAGTCGTCCTCATGAACTATGAGGCAGACGGAACACAGATCAATCGGGAAGTGCACGAGGGAGACGTGAGTCCCTTCATCGAGTATCAGCGCATTGCCTTGGCCGAGTCAGTGCCCTTTGAGGAGTACGTGAAGGGCCTTGACGTTTGACCCGGAAGCGTTGGGCCAGTCGAAGACTGATCTGGCCGAAACGCTCAAGACGCTTCGCAAGCGAGCCGGACGCACTCAGGTCTGGCTCGCGAAGCGTTGCAACATGTCCCAAACAAAGATCAGCAACATCGAGAGTGCGAAACTGACGCCGAGCCTTGTCGACGTGGAGCTGATCCTCCGGGCGCTGGACGCCCCGCCAGAGCTTGTCTCGCAGGTTGCGGCCCTTACCCGAATCGCCAATACCGAGTGGCAAGACGTGTGGTCGCAGCGCCGTACGGGTCTGGAGAAGAAGCAGAACGAGCTGGCCGGGTTCGAGAAATCCTCTTCAGAATTCCGCTACTTCCTGCTCTCCATGGTGACCGGCCTACTTGCAACCCCCGAGTACGTAAGGGCGAGCCTTGCGGGTATCCCGGGCGACCACAGCAAGGCCATCGCAAAGAAGCTGGAGCGGCAGGCAGTCCTTTACGACACGTCGAAACGGTTCACGTTCATTCTTACCGAGCAAGCTGTCAGGTGGCCGTACCTCCCTGCTGTGGCCATGGCCATGCAGATTGACCGGCTGACATCCGTAAGTCTCCTGCCGAATGTGCGACTCGGGATCATCCCTCTCGGAAGCCACATGCCGGTGTGCCCGCTGAACACCTTCACTGTCTACGACACTCGGATAGCAACGGTGGAGACATCGACGGGGGCAATGGTGTTTCGGGATCGCCGGGACGTGTCGGCATACCTGGACGAGTTCGCCGTATATGACGGCTACGCCTTGTTCGGGGACCAAGCCAGGGAACGACTGTCCGAGTGGGCCAGCCAATTCCGCTCGTGATCTTTACCCGACAACGCAAATAATCGCGATCTCCCGTCAATCCTGGGTGGATCATTGTTTCCCACGGACAGAGTCGGGGAGGTTGCGAATGGCGGCACGCAGACACAAGGGCTCCACACTCTCGCCTGCCGAGAGGGAGCCTTCACCCGTGCCCGGCTGCTCCGAGTGCCTTGGGTTCGCGAATCGTCGGCAGAACGCCCGCTCCGCGTCCGACTACAGCGCAGCAACGGACGCGAACGTGTACCTGCGGCGGCACCTGGAAGCGGAGCACGAGGAGTCGCAGGGTGCCTAGCCGGTCGGTCCTGCGGTACGTGAAGCACCGGATCACCCAACACCCGGACACTGACGTGACCTTCGAGGCCGAGTGCCTGTGGTGCGAGTGGACGGCAACGCCTTCGACGGACGGTGCAGCGGTCGACCTGGAGTGCATGAGCCACACCGGCCGGAGCGGGCACAAGGGCTTCCGGCGGATCTGCACGTCGTTCGCGATGGTGGTGCGTACCGAGTAGTCCCAAGCTCCTGTCCCTCCCGTGATCGCGGCGGTGCGACGCGGTGGGGGCAGGTCGGCTGTCCCCCGACCGGACAAGCCCTGAGCAGGAGACAGGCCGTGTCTCCGTCTGAGCTGACGTGCTCAGGCTCTCGCCCCGGTCCGCCCTCGTACGCGGGGTGCCGCGCCTGCGCGCGGTGAGGGACGCTGGCCCCTGTCGGCCTCCCCCGTGGTCGACAGGGGCCGCATCGCCCGGAACCCCTGTACGCGCCCGCAGAGGCGCAGAGAGGCTTGTGATGCGACGGCTGATCGTGCGGCTCCTGGTGGCCACCGACGGCAGGCAGGACGGCAAGCGAGTGCCGCTGGTCCTGCTGGTGAAGGACCTAGTGACAGCTTCATGGGACCTGCCCGGTGGTGAGGTCCCAGAGGGTGAGGCGTTGCCCGATGCGGCGGCCCGGTTGCTGGAGCAGCAGACAGGCTTGGCGCTCCCGCTGGCGCGTGCCTTGACGTTCGATCAGACGTGGGGCGGGACGTTCTCCGGTACGGGCGAGACGCTCACGGTCGTACTGGACGCTGGCCATGTCGGCAAGGAACGCGCCCGCACGCTGGCAGCGCTGCCGGATCAGGTGGGCACGATGCCACCCGTGAAGTGGGCGCCGCTCAGCGAGTCGCTTCCGCCCCACCTGCAACACGCTGTCGTGTTCGCCGCGCGGGGTGGTCTGGCTGTGCCTGTACTGGTGAACGGGGAGAGTGACATGGAACGGATGGAGCAGAAAGCGCAGCGGCCCCCGGCGTGAACCAGGGGCCTGTCAGAAGTGGCTGTGCGCCTGTCTCAGGCGGTCTCTGCAAGATGGCGGTAGAGGGTGGCGCGATGGATACCCAGCGCCTTCGCGATGGACGTGACGCTCTCCCCCTTCTCACGTCTGGCGAGGGCTATGGCCAGCTTGTCGTCATCGACCACGGACGGCCGCCCACCGTGGCGGCCCTGCCGGGCGGCGGTGTCCAGCCCTTCCAACGTCTTTTCCCGGATGCCTTCCCGCTCCACTTCGGCAGCCACGGCCAACACGGCGAACACGATGGCGCCCGCGCCGTTCGGGTCGTACACGCCCGTGAGTGGCCCGGAGAGCAATTCCAGTTGGATGCCGTCCGCCTGGAGAGTGGACGACAACGTCATGAGCTCTGCCGCACTGCGGGCAAGGCGCTTCATCTCCGCCACCGTGAGGATGACCGGTTGGTTCGGGGCAGCAGCCTTGAACTCCCGCGCGAGGGTGAGCGCCTTCTCAAGCTCCGGCCGCTCCTTCACCCGGCTACTGATCTTCTCGGAGAAGACGCGGGTGCACTGTGCGCGGGCCAGCATGTCCAGTTGCGACTGGAGTTCCTGCCCTGCCGTAGAACACCTGGCATAGCCCAGTCGAATCGCTGCGCCCGGTACGGCTTCGGCTACCACGGGCATGGGCTCACCCTGCACCCACCGCTTACCAGGGTTGCGGTCGGCCGGAGTCTTCACGGTGAGTTCTGCTTTCAGCGCGGGCACGAGGGCGAAGCGGCCCGTGTGGTAGTTGGCTGCCACCTTGCCCGCTCCCGTCCGGCAGGGGCTACCGGCGGGGGCTTCGCACTTCGGGCAGGAGTGACGCTCGACCTGATCGGCCGGGATGTTCGTGGTCATGATCGGGACTGTCGCATAAACGTGTCGCGCAACGCAACTCCCAAGGTGATGTTTCGCGACAGGTTGCGCGACAGCCAAGGGGGAGCGAAACGGACACGGCCCGGAGGGTGTCGCACAGTCGCGTATCCGACCCCCGTTACCTTTTTCGTGGCCCCGCAATGGGGCGCCTGGCCCCCGGGTCCGGTATGGCTGTGTGCCCCCTGTCGTACGGATGACCTGGGGGGTGTTGCCGCCGGGCTTCGGGGCACCGCTTGACCGCTGATGAGGGGCCTGACGACCGCCTGGTCCGGCGCAATGCCGGGCCGCTTCACGGGCGGCATGTCTGCGTAACGTGGTTGCCGGCGTGTGGTGCCGCAGGGACGGCCGGGAGCTGAGGAGACGAGTGGCGAGGGGCACGCGCACATGGTCGACACGACCGCGATAGATCTCTTCCTCGGCCTGGACCTGGGCAAGGAGTTCCACCACGCCCACGGCCGGACCGCGGACGGCAGAACCGTGCACGACAAGCGGCTGCCCAACACCGAGCCGAGACTGCTGGAGCTGTTCACCAAGCTGGTGGCGAAGTTCGGCACCGTTCTGGTGATCGTGGACCAGGTCGCCAACATCGGCGCGCTGCCGTTGACGGTGGCCCGCGCGGCCGGCTGCCGGGTGGCCTACCTGCCCGGGCTGTCGATGCGGCGGGCCGCCGATCTGCACCCGGGCGAGGCCAAGACCGACGCCCGCGACGCGTTCGTGATCGCCGAGACCGCCCGCACCATGCCGCACACACTGCGCGCGGTGGACCGCGACGACGAGGTGCTGGCCGAGCTGACCATGCTCACCGGCTACGACAACGACCTGGCCGGCGAGGTCAACCGCGCCACCAACCGGCTGCGCGGCCTGCTCTCCCAGATCCACCCCTCTCTCGAGCGTGTGCTCGGCCCGCGCCTGGCCTACCCCTATGTCCAGGCCCTCCTTCAGCGCCACGGCTCCCCGGCGAGACTGAGGAAACTGGGCCGGGCCCGCTGCGAGGCCCTGCTCAAGGTGCACGGTTCGCGCAAGGCCCACCACCTGACCGCAGAGATCTTCGACGCGCTCGCCGAGCAGACCCTGGTCGTTCCGGGCACCGAGGCCAGCGCGCTGATCGTGCCAGGACTTGCCGCCCAGCTCGCCGCCGCCCACACCCAGCGCCGCCAGGCCGAGCAGGAGATCGCCGCCCTGCTGGAGGCCCTCCCTCTTTTCCACCTCTTGACGTCCCTGCCCGGCCTGGGCGTCAGGACCACGGCGGCCGTGATCGTCGCGATCGGTGACGGCACCGGCTTCCCCACCGCCGGGCACCTCGCCTCCTATGCCGGACTCGCGCCCGCCACGAAGTCCTCGGGCACCTCCATCCGCGGCGAGCACGCACCCCACCGCGGCAACCGGCTCCTCAAACGCGCCCTGTTCCAGGCCGCGTTCGCCGCGATCGGCTGCAAAGCCGACCTGTCCTCCCGGATCTACTACGACCGGCAACGCGCACGCGGCAAGACCCACACCCAGGCGATCCTCCGCCTGGCCCGCCAGCGCGTGAACGTCATCCACGCGATGATCCGCACCGGGGCCCTCTACGAAGCACGCACCCCGGGCGACGTCGACCTCGCCGCCTGACGACTCCACCGCCCTACCCTCCAGGCCCCATCACGCCCGCGTACCGGCACGGCCAATCCGGCCCTGCCGGCCACCGGGCTGCCCATCAGCCACCCGATCCGCCGGGAACACCCCGATCCGCGGGACGTTCCCGAAAACCACGATCAACCCCTACAAGCCGACCCCACCGGGGTTGACGAAACAGATAGGGGCACCCCCCCCCGATTAAGCGACGACCTGTCGCGCCCTTGCCCGGCCTGCCAGACGTGAGGCTGTGTGCCTGTCTGAGCGCCTGCCGCTTCGCTCTGGTCGCGCCGTGAGTCGTGTGGCCTGTCGCCTCTCATAGGGGCGCACAGCCGTTCGCCTGCCACCTGCTACCGGCGAGCCCAACGGCGGAGGGAACGGCAAGACTCACGCCTACCCAAGGGCAACGGCGAGCGGACAGCGGAGACGTATGAGGCGACGGCGAAGGGGGTGGGGTATGACCCCTTGAGCCTGGCAAGGGTGGCCGCCGCGTTTGGCAGCTCGGAAACTGCCCCGGTTCCAAGGTCGATCAGGCGACGGCGAGCCTAGTCAGCGACGAAGAAAGCGCAGGTCATGACCTTTATAGGCGCTTGAGCCGGCGGAGGCGCGGTGCATGAGAACGCAAAGGTGGCGCCCTCCCCGACGCACGACCAGGGAGGGCAGCGTCTCTGCGGCTTACGCAGTGTCCTGCCTCATGCCGGGGCGGTCCGCCACGTAGGCCCACGTCAGCGCGAGTGCCGGTGAGGAAGTCGCTATGCCACTGGCGACCATGCGCGGCGCGGTCGTCGAGTCGAACAGGCGGTGGCAGGCGCGGCACAGGGGCAGGTTGCGCATCAGGTCCGTGGTGTACGGCATGCCCGCTTCCTTGCCCTGAGTCATGCGCTTCTCATCTGGGTCCGTGTGCGAGTACGCCCAGTCCCGCGCCTGCCCTCCGCATTTCCAGCACCGGTACAGGCTGGCGCTGCCCCGCTTCGCCTTGGTGCGGTTGTGTGCACCGGCGTACGTGACGTCGTCCCCCTTGTACCGGGGGTCGACGTGCTGAATGCGATCCGTGCAGCGCGCTGTCACCCCGCTGATGAGGTTGCTCAAGTTGTACTCCCGGACGGTGCCGCAGTCGCACTCGCAGAGGACGCGCTGAGAACCGTTGGCCGTGCCGCGACGCTCGACGATGACCAGACTGCCGAACCGATGCCCCAGCTTGTAGACCTGACGGTTCGGGCGCGTCTTCGGGTATCCCTTGCGGACGTACGAGGAACGCCCTGCCTCACGGTCTCTCTGCCGACGTGCCCGGTCTCGGCATCGAGCGCCGCAGTACCGGGCTTGCGGGCGCTTGCCCGTCAGCGCTTCGCCGCAGTGAGCGCAGCGGCGCGGGTCTGCTGTCGTCTCAGGCTTACTCAAGAACGAATCGTCTCCTTCAAGGCGGCGGCCGTAGGCCGCCCCATCTGCTTGTGGCTCACGTCTTGGGCTGGCTCCTGCTTCCCTTCCTCCTCTTCGCCGCTGCTCCCCCGAAGGGGGCTAACTAGATAGAGAAGAAGCGGACGTTTACGCAGGTCAGGCCATGCATCGGTACGCGTCACGCGTGTACTGGGTAAGTGCCGGGCGTGTACTGCTCCGGCTAACGGCGGTCCTTGTGCGCCCGGCAGGGGACAGGCGCCCCCTTCTCCTTCTGGAACAGGCGACGCGTCAGGACCAGGCAAGCAGCCGTGGACTGCGAAGACACAAGGTCCAGCCTCTTGGCGCGGTTCACTGCGCCGGTCGCGCTCTGCTTACTCAGCGGCTTGCCGTCTTCATCGGCGAGGACGGCGGCAAGCTCGCCCGCCTGGAAGCTGGCGTGCCCGTGGCGATCGGCCCATCCGATGGCGGCGAAGTGGACGCGGTAGTGAAGGACGTGCCGTGTGTCGCGTGCCATGCGCCGGAACTCGCGCTGAGACACGGGGCACCCCATGGATTGTTCATGCCGAAGCTGATGGCCACCCGGTGTGGTCCCTTCCCTGTGTGGCGCACGGGTGCGCGCCAGTGACCCCCGCCGGACGGCGGGACATGTGCCCCCGCCGGATGGCGGGACATGTGTCTCCCTTCTTTCTGTGCGACGGTCAACAGGGGGTGGGTTCAGGTAGTGGCCTCAGTGGTGCCGCAGGCGTGAGTCTCTCCGTCGATGAGGGGGGACGCACAGACCTCGCAGGTCCAGACGATTTCGATCGTGATGTTCAAAGGTCGGCAACCTCCGGTCGGTAGCCAAGGGCAGCGCGTAGCTGCACCTCGGCGAGTGAGTGGAAGTCGCGCGTACCGTTCGCGCTCGGGGGGCTCCTGCCTCCCCTGCCAGCCCTCTGGATGGCGGCCCCTTCACGGAGTGGCCAGCTCTACCGCCGCCGCACGGCGGGAGCTACGGTGTCCGCTTCTCGAAGGAGCGGGAGGGATCTTCCTACATGGCAGGCCGCTCGGCCGTCAAGCTGGCTGGCCGAGCCCCTGCCCTTCGCGTCGCAAGGGCGAGCCAGGGCAGGGGCATCACTCCGTCAGAGCTTGGCGGCGAAGTCGTCGCTCTTGATGACAAGGCGCTCGCGCACGTCGCGAGGGATCTTCAATCGCAGGTGTACGGACGGGGCGCGTACGCCCTTGACCTTCGTCCGAGTCACCTCGCACGTGATGCCGACTCGGCGCAGATCCTCCGCCATAGCTTCCATGCCTCCCGCTTCCCACACTTCGCGGAACGTCTTCCCGTTGTGGACGAGCGTCCACCGGTCCTGTGTGGTCTCGGGGTCGATGGCATTCAGTTCGTCCGTGAGCTTGTCGAGCGCCTTCTCCGCCTGCTCCCGAGTGAACCGCGTCTTCGTGTACCGGCCTCCCGGTTCGAGCTCGGTCATGTAGTACGCGATCGCCTCTTCGAGCCGCTTCACTTCGGCGCGAGCCTCAGCCCCTCGCGCGTACTCCCGGACCTGTACGGGGAAGTCCCCGAGGACCCGGAGGACGTCGCTCACAAGCACGTCGTACACGCTTTGCGGGTTGGGTGCGCCGAGTCCTCCGCTCTTGCAATCGCCGCAGCGCAGGTAGGCGTAGTCCCGCCCCTTGTGGCTCGTCTTCTGCACGGTCATGTTGGTTGAGCAGTCGACGCAGGTCAGCACGCCGAGGAACTGTGTAGCGCCGCCTGTCTGCCGGGCAGGCTGGTTCTTGCTTCGGCGGTCGAGTGCCGCTTGAAGGGTCTCGAACTCCTCCTCGGTGAAGATCGGGGGAGCGACCAGTATCGGCTTGCCGTCGTTGCCGAGGACGATCCTGCTCCGCCGCTTCCCGCCCTGCTTGTTCTCCTCGACCCGGTACCCCATGAGCGCCGGGTTCCGAAGGCGCCGGAGGAGAGTCGACGGGGTGAGCCCGGCGGACATGAGCCCAGCGCGGAGGATGCACAGAACCATGCGCCGGGCGGACACTCCTCGCAGCGCCATGCGGCGAGCCCAGTGCAGCCCCTTGTGCGCACTCGAGTCGATAGCGAGGGCGGGCTTTCCGTTGATCCTCGTCGTGACGTAGCCGTACGCAGGCTTACCGACAAGCCACGCGTCCTGAGTTCGCGTGTAGTCCCACAGCGACGCGACGCGGGTGGACGTGTTTGCTGCCTCGATCTCGGCGATACCGCCGATGAGGGTGACCATGATCCGGCCGACAGTCGTGCTGAGGTCGATCGCGTCGTTCTTCGACACGAGGTTCTTCCCGTACTTCTCGCACCACTCGATCATGGTTGAGAGGTCCGTCATGCGGCGGATGAACCGGTCGAGCTTCCAGAACAGCAGAGCATCGAACTCGGGGGCCCGGTTGTTGAGCCACTCGCCGAGCGCCTTCCGCTTCCACGGCGGAACCTTCGTCGCCGACACGTTGAGATCCGAGGCGACACCGACGACGCGGTACCCCTTCTCCCTGGCGAGCAGGCGGAGGTCCAGCTCCTGCCGCACCGGCGACGTAGTGTCGTCCGTAAGTACGGACAGGCGGATGGAGAGCAGGGCTCGGGGTGCATCCTCGGGGAGCAGCGCCTCCGCTCTCTTCAGGTCCTCAAGTAGGGCCAGGTCAGCGGCGGTCCACTCGGTCTCAATGTCGTACGTCTTCACGGGGCCGGACAGTACATGATGGATTTGGACCCGTTTCCTTCTGGCCGCAGATGGACACGAGTATCCAAATCGGTCCGACGGGCAAGAAGCTGCTGCCGTTGAGTGTGGTCAACGGGCCGACCGTGTCAGGGCGGTAGGAGCGGACCGAGTGGGCCCAGGTCGAGGTTGAGGTCGTCCATCGTGAGGTCGTAGCGGCGGCAGAGTTCCGTCATGCGGTCGTGGAGGATCATCAGGGTCAGGCCCAGTCGTTCCTCCTGCTCCTCGCTGAGGCCGCCCTGGTCGACGCGGTGCAGGGCCTGGCGTTCCATGAGCTGGCGGAGCAGTTCGACGATGGTGAGGACGAGCTTGACCAGGTCGCGTTCCACCGTCTCCGGATTGGTGCGGAGGCGGCGGGCGACCGACGATCGGTGGTCCTGGTTGCCGAGGGGCGGCACCTCGTCCGGTCGGGCGGGGAGGAGTGCGAAGGCGCGCCGCGCGGCGTCGGCGACTTCCTCCAGGCGGTCGGCGTGCGGGCGGTCAGCGGGGTTCGTCATGCCGGTCGTCGCCTCCGACGAGGGTCGTTCCGGGGAGGAGCGCTTCTGGAGCGAGGGCCTCCCACTGCTGCTCGTGCACGCCGACGATCACCGCGCGCAGCGAGATCCTGACCAGGTCGATGTCCGCGATCGACAGGACGATGTCGCCGGTGAGCACCGCGCCGCTGCTCAGCAGCCGGTCGAGCAGGTCGATCAGGGCGACCTGGCGCTGGGCGAGCGGGGGATCCTCGTACGTGGTCACCGCTGTCGCGCTCCCTCCGGGGGCTGGGGTTCCGGCGCCTGGGCGAACGAGTACGGCACCCACGGGCCGGTGACCTCCACCCGTACGCCCGGGAATTCCTCGGCGGCGTGCAGGACCCGGTCGCGGAACTCCTCGGCGAGGCGGCGAGGGACGAGATAGGCGTCATTGGCGACGTTCTCCCCGGTTCCGCCGGCCAGTCTGCCCTGCTGGGGCCGGTGCCGGGCGTGTGCCACGGCGAGGTTCCAGACCTGGTCCTCGATACGGCGGACGGCCTGGACGGCGGACGACCAGGCGTCCTCGCGTGCGTGCTGCTGGCGTCGGCGTTGCCGCAGGTAGGCGCGGCCGGAGTCGGGTTCGTCGGCCGGGGTGGCCGCCTGCGGCCGAGCGGTTGTACGGGACTGCTCGGCGTAGACCTTCACGCCCCACTCGACATGGTCGGCGAGCCGGTCCAGCAGCGCGGTGAAGGCCTTCTCCTGTTCGCCGAGCATCTCGCGGACCCGGGCGTCGTCGAGGTACACCGTCGCCAGGCGGAGCGGGAGCACCGTGGTGTGAGCGCCAAGGGTTTCGACGACGTGGTGGTGGGCCCGGGCCACGGTCTCCAGCCAGTCCAGGTCCTCCAGGTGAGTCTTGAGGGCGGCCTCGGAGAAGTCGGCCCGTGGGACCGGGCTGACCGCTGCCGCCACGTTGCCGTGGTGGACCAGCGTGACGGGCGCGTCCGCGACCCCGCGCACGCCGGGAAGTGCGTCCCGCTCCAGGGCAGCGACGGGCCGTACGACGGCGTACGCGTAGCTGAGCTGGTCGTCCTGGTCGTCCATGGCGTCAACTCCGGCGGTCGTCGTCCTCTGCGGTTCTGCGGCTCCTGCGCCGCGGCTCCGCCGTGGTCTCGCGCTCCCGCTCCCGCTCGCGGTCGTGTGAACGGCGGCGGCTGCCCGAACCGCCTTCGGGCAGCTCCGCCTGCGACTCGGCCACCTGCTTGCGCAGCTCCTTGATCTCGTCGCGCAGCCGGGCGTTCTGCTCCTCGAGGTCGCGCGCGCCGTCGGCGCGGGACGACAGGGCCGGGTCGCGCTCCCACCAGTCGATGCCGATCTCCTTGGCTTTGTCCACGGAGGCGACCAGCAGGCGGAGCCGGATGGTGAGCAGCTCGATGTCGAGCAGGTCGATCTTGATGTCGCCGACGATGACGATGCCCTTGTCGAGCACGCGCTCGAGTATGTCGGCGAGGTTCGCACCGGTTCCCTGGCCGTACGGCTGAAGCGTCCGCGCCGGAGAGGGACCGGCGGATGGGGGCTCGGTCACGTCGTCCTCGACCTCGTTCCTGGGAGCGGCTCGGCGCCGTCGGCTACCTGGAGCGCCGACGGCTCTCGGCCGCGGGTTCCTCGTCGTCGCGGTCCTCGTCCTCTTCGTCCTCCTCGTCCTCGTATTCGGCCTCGTCCCTCTTGTCGTAGCGGTCCTCGGGCTGCGCCTCTTCGTCCTCGTCCTCTTCGTCCTCGTACTCGTCCTCGTCGTCGCGGGGCTTCGCCTTGTCCTCGCCGCCGCCCTCGCGGCCCTCCTCGGTCTCCTCGCCGCGGGCCTCGCGGTCCTTCTCCTCGGCCTCCTCGTCCGGGCCGCGAACCACCCGGCCGTCGCGGATCTCTCCGCGCCAGGCACCCGTGGCCTCGCCGCGCAGCATGACGAATTTGCGGTAGAGCTTCAGATCGAGGCGGGCGCGGCGGCCCTGGGCCCGCCAGAGGTTCCCGGTCTTCTCGACGAGTCCCTTGGGGTAGTAGTCGAGGACCAGCAGGACTTTGGTCAGGTTGTCGGCCAGCGGGTGGAAGGTGACCACTCCGTTGGGAGTGCCCTTGGCGCCTTCCGCCGTCCAGGCGATCCGCTCGTCGGGCACCTGTTCGACGATCGTGCCGGTCCACGCGCGGCTCGACTTGGCGATCTTGGCCTGCCACTGGGTGGTGGTGTCGTCCTTCTGTTCGACACCCACCACGCCTTTGGCGAACCGGCCGAACTCCGCGAACTGCGTCCATTGGTTGTACGCCTCGTGGACCGGCACGCCGACGTCGACGTCCTCGATGATGGTCATGCTCTTGGCTCCGCCGCTCTTCGACCCCCGCTTCAGGCCGACGGCTTCCTTGACCTTGTCGGTCACCGCGTCCTTGGCGTGCGCGGCGGTCTCCTTGGCCCGGGCGGCGATCTGCCCGCCGAGCAGCTTGCCGCCCTTGCCGCCGAGCAGCTTGCCGCCCTTGCCGCCGAGCAGCTTGCCGCCCTTGCCGAGGACGCGGACGAGGGGGCCGGGCCCCAAGTGGGCGGAGCCGAGCCGGTTCGCCGCGTCGCCCATCTTGTGTCCCACGCCGGTCAGCGTGTGTTCCAGGCGGGCCTCTGCGTAGTGGCCCAGTTCCTCGACCAGCTTGTTCGCGCCCGGGCCCTTCAAGACGCTGGTAGCGCCCGGCGACTTGCCGTCAGTCATCGTCCGACTCCCTCGCTCGCGAGGTACCGCCCGGCTTGGAGGACGCCCGGTCGCCGCCGGACTTCGGCTCCGACGAGGAACGTTCCGTCTTCTTGGCCTTGCGCGGCTCCTCCTCCCCGCGCGGCTCCTCCTCCCCGCGCGGCTCCTCCTCCCCGCGCGGCTCTTCCTCCCCGCGCGGCTCTTCCTCTTCGCGTGGTTCTTCTTCGCGGGGCTCCTCCGCCGCGCGGCCCTCGTCCTCCCGTTGCCCCTGCAGGCCGAGGGTGCGCTGGTGCAGGGCGTCGGCCAGGTGGTCGGCCTGGGCGTTCAGCACGGAACCCACCGCGGCCTTGGTCGCGCCCGCCAGTTCGGTGCGGGCCTGCCGGTTGAGGTTGCCGAGCACGGGGGCCAGGGCCTCGGCGAGGTCGCCGGCCTTCGCCCGCCTGGCGGCCATCGCCAGGGCGAGGCCCAGGGCGGCCCCGCCCTTCTTCCTGCGGCCCAGCACATAGCCGCTGATGAGGGCAGCTCCGATCTTGGCGCTGTTCATGATGCCGTCTTTCCGAGCTGATACAGCCTGATTTCCTCCAGCCGCCGCAGCAGCTCCTTCTCGCGTGCCGTGAATTCCTCCTCGTCGATACGGCCCTCGACCCGCGCCCGTTCCAGGTCGGCGAGCGCCGCCTGCACGGGGGTGGGGTCGTAGTACTCGTTCTCCGCGACCTGTACGACCTTCTCCAGCACCCAGCCGATGCCGCGCACCGGGGCGAAGGGCAGGGCCAGCACCTCGTAGACCAGTCCCACGGTGTCTCCTTGTGTCGTTCGGTGCCCGCGCCCGTCGACGGTCGTCAGGCGAAGCTGTAGGGCGGCAGTGGTCCGCCGAGACGTAGCTCGGCTCCCTCGGGCAGTTGCTCGGAGAGCTCCGCGCAGGCGTTGGTGAACTCTTCGGACTTCTCGCCGTCCACGAGGAACGAGGCGTTGACGAAGTACTGCTGGGAGGGCGCCGACAGGTTCTCGGCGTACCCGAGCGGTCGCAGCGCGGCGACGACCCGCTCGGCCAGCGCCTCCTGGCGGGCCTGCACCTCCTGGGCCACGAGCTGGCCGAGTTCCACCCGCTGCTCGGGACTTCCACGGCCCTCGCGGGTCGCCTCGTTCAACTCACGTATCCGGTCGGACTCTTCGACGATCTGCCGCAGCAGCGTGTCCTCGTCCTGCACACCCTTGACGTTGAACTCCACCCGGCCGGTGAGTTCGGCCAGTCGCTGGCTGTACTGCTCGGCGCTCTGCTCCAGAACGGCGCGGACGGCCTCCTCGTCCTGGGCGATGAAGCCGAAGCCCAGCGGCAGCGTCACGCCGTCGGACCACAGCCGCTCCTGCACCGTGTGATGGGCCTCGAGGTTACGGCGGGCCACCGACAAATCCTCCGGTGCCTCGCTGACGACGGCGCACAGCGAGTCGCCGCGCACCACACGCAACTCGGACGATTCGCCGACGCCCTTGAGGTCGTCGAGACGCAGGGGGTGCGAGGCCTCGGTGATGGCGTAGACGTACAGCGACATCGCTCACTCCTCGCGTTCTCTTGAGGAACGGCGTTCCGAACCACGTTCGACGGGTTCGCGCTCGCGCCGTTCCTCCTTGCCGCGCCGAGGTCGTTCGCCGCTTTCGATCTCGTCGTGGCGGCCCTTCTGGAGGGACTCGGTGAAGGCTTCGACGGCGCCACTCAGCGCGCCTTTGCTCTTGCCCTTGGCGCCGCCCTCGGTGACGCGTTCCATCACGTCGGGCAGCTGGGCCGGGGCCTTGCGGCCCGCTTCGAGGTCCAGCCTGTTGCACGCCTCGGCGAAGCGCAGATAAGTGTCCACACTGGCCACGACGATGCGAGCGTCGATCTTGGCGATCTCGATGCCGACGAGGGACACTCGCACGAAGGCGTCGATCACCAGACCGCGGTCCAGGACCAGTTCCAGGACGTCGTAGAGGTTGCCGGAGCCACCTCCGCTCGGGGCGGGCACCCCGCCACCGCCCGGCATCACGGTCACGACCTGCTCCCTTCGTTCCGGTCTATCTGGGCCCGCGTGTAGCGCCGCCCGCGTTTGTAGGCCAGCAGTTGGCCGGCCGGGTCCAGGGCGACCTCGTAGCTGGCCATCACGCTCGCGGTCTCGGGGATGCGCTCCAGCTCCACGACCTCGACCGCGGCCTCCCAGCCGTCCTCGGTCGGTTTCAAGGAGGACACGGACTCCGGAGGCCGGCCCAGCAGCTCCGCGAGCTGCTCGGTCGCCTGTCGCATCGCCTGGGCTGCCGAGACTCTCTCGTTTCCGGGCATATCATCACCAACTATCCTCAATGCTCCATGTCTCCCAAAACCCGCACATCTATCTCTTCGGCGAGCAGGTTTTCGAGTGAGAAGGCGCATCCAGAACGGAAGCGGCGGCGTCCACGACGGTATGGACCTGGGAAAACCGCCTGCTCAGCAGCCACCTGAAGGGTGCTTGGTGGTCGCGATCCGCCTCCCCGTGCGGATCGTCGTCCCTGCGTCTGGCTGTACCGGTACGCCCTGACGCCGGCCGGACACGCGACGCCGTCCTGCGGCCGGTGGGTGAGGCGCTGCGGGCCGTGGGCGGGCCACGCGGCAGGCGCTGGCGTCGGCGCGGGAGACCGTGCGGCAGGCGCGGGCCGACGTCCGGGGCATGCTCCTCGGCGAGCCGCGGCAGCCGCCGGCGAGGGCCCGACGGGAACCTGCGGCCGCCGGCACACGTACTCTTGGTAGCAGTACGACCGCACTCACTAAGGACTGAACGACACTGGGCAAGCGACAGCCCGAAGGCCCGCCGCCGGCACCCGCGGTGCAGCGCGTCCGACTGCGCTACACCAAGCGCGGCCGCCTCCGGTTCACCAGCCACCGTGACTTCCAGCGCGCCTTCGAGCGTGCGCTGCGCCGCGCCGGGGTGCCCATGGCGTACTCGGCGGGGTTCACCCCGCACCCGAAGGTGTCGTACGCCAATGCCGCACCCACCGGCACGGGCAGTGAGGCGGAGTACCTGGAGATCGCCCTCACCGAACCGCGTGATCCGGAGACCCTGCGCGCGCTCCTCGACGAGTCGCTGCCCGACGGGCTCGACATCGTCGAGGCGGTCGAGGCCCGCACCTCGGGGCTCGCCGACCGGCTGACGGCCTCCGTCTGGGAGCTGCGGCTGGACGGCGTGGACCCGGCCGACGCCGCCCGCGCGGTGGCCGTCTTCAACGCGGCCGAGACCGTCGAGGTACAGCGGCTGACCAAGAACGGCGTCCGCACCTTCGACGCCCGCCCGGCCGTCGCGAGCCTGGACAGCGCGGCAAGTTCTGAAATGCACAGTTCGCAGGCTGATAGGCCGACGGACCAGCCCTGTGCGATACTGCGGCTGGTTGTTCGGCACGTGACGCCTGCCGTACGACCCGACGACGTCCTGTCCGGTCTCCGCGCCGTGGCCGACCTGGCGCCGCCGGTCCCCGCAGCGGTGACCAGGCTGGCGCAGGGGCTGTTCGATGAAGAGACCGGCACGGTGACCGACCCGCTCGCGCCCGACCGCGAGGCAGTCACGGCCGCCCCGGCCACCACTCCGGGAGCCGCCGATCCTGCCGCCGCGAAGGCGTCGGCGTAAGGAAGGTCCCGCGCAGGGACGCACGTCGTAGCGCCGCCCTCGTACTCGGGAGCCACCTGGGTCGGGCAGCGCACCGACCACAAGACTTTCGCCAGGCCGTACGCAACACGGCATACGGAACCGGCGAGACAGGACTACAGAGAGCTCCCGTGCGGCGCCCGCGCCCCGGACGGCGGCAGTCGCGCATCGCGCGAGCCGCGGACGTCACCGGCATACCCGCCGGACCAGGTGCGGCGCCCGGGAGCCTGACGGGAGAAACGCCCGCATGCTCGAGCCGATCGAACCCACTGAGCCCACCACGGGCCCCGAACTGAACACCCCTAGCGACACCCTGCCGCCGCGCCGGCGGCGCCGTGCCGCTTCCCGCCCGGCGGGACCGCCGGCCGCCACCTCCGACACCCCGGCCGAGACCGTCACGCCGGCCATACCGGCTGCTGAGTCCACCGAGATTGCTTCGGCGGAGGCCGAGGAGGCGGTCGAGGTCATTGAGGCCCAGGAGACTGAGGCCGCCGCTGAGAGTGTCGAGACCGCTGAGGCCGCCGAGGCGGCTGCTGCCGCCGGTGATGAGGCCACCGCGCCTGCGGGTCGTACGCGCCGGCGTGCGACTCGCCGGGTCTCCGCGCCTGCCGCGTCCCCCGCCGCCGCGGAGGCCGCCGAGACCGTGGTGCCGGTGACGGCCGCGGCTCCGGCCCCTGCCGAGGTTCCCGAGGAGAGCGCGGCTGCCGAAGTCACCGAAGTCACCGAGGAGCCCGCTCCGCCGCGGGCCCGGCGCCGGGCCACACGTCGTGTGTCGGCGCCGGTCGCGTCCCCGGAAGGCGCCGAGGCCACCGAGACGGTGGTGCCCGCGACCGCTCCGTCCGCCACGCCGGTGAGCGAGGCCGTCGAGGCGCCTGCCGCCGAGGCCGAGCCCGCTGAGGAGGCTGCGCCGGCCGGCCGTACCCGTCGGCGTGCGACCCGTCGCGTGTCCGCGCCCGTCGCGTCCCCCGCTGCGGCAGAAGCCGTCGAGGAGCCCGCTGTCGCGCCGCAGACCGAGGCCGCCGCGCCCGCACCGGAGACCGCCGAGGAGGCGGCTCCGCGCCGCACCCGTCGGCGTGCCACCCGCAAGGCCGCCGCACCGGCCGGGGAGCCCACGAGCGAGCGGACGCCGTCCGGTGCCGAGGGAGCCGAGGCACCCGCCGCCGCCGAGGTTCCCGCCGGGCCCGAGACGCCCGCCGCCGTCGAGGTGCCGGTGACCGCGGCCCCCGCCGTCGCCGCCCCCGAAGCCGTCGCCGACCAGGGCGGCGAGGGCGGTACGTCGCGCCGTGCCCGGCGCCGGGTCGTGCGCAAGGCCGCCACCGGGTTCGCCGCCCCCGCGCAGCAGGACGTCGCCGAGGGCGAGGCCGAGTCGCCGCGCCGGCCCGCGCGGCCCGCGGTCGCCGTGTTCCAGGCGCCCGTGTTCACCGAGCCGCAGTTCCAGACGCCCGAGCGGGCCGCCGCCGAAGCGGCCGCCGAGGCGGCGGAGGAGGCCCCCGAGGCCGAGGAACTCCCCGAGGAGCAGCCCGGGCCGCGGCGTCGCCGCCGTCGTCGGGGTGCCGAAGAGCCCGAGGCACAGGCCGCCGAGACCGCCGTCGAGGACGAGGCGGAGGAGGAGGCCGAGGAGGCCGAGGAGGCCGTCGAGGGTGACGAGGGTGACGAGGGCGAGGAGACCGGGGCGCGTCGCCGACGTCGTCGCGGTGGCCGGCGCCGTCGCCGGGGCGAGTCCGCCGAGGGCGAGTCCGGCGAGGGTGACGAGGCCGAGGAGCTCGCCGCCGAGCAGGCCGCGCAGGACGCCGAGGACACCGCCGAGCAGGTCGAGGAGGACGTCGAGGAGGAGGACCGGGGCGCTGAGTCCGGTGGCTCGTCCACCAGCAGTCGGCGTCGCCGTCGCCGTCGTCGTCGCGCCGGCGACTCCGCCCCCGACACCGAGCCGTCCGCCGACGACCCCGAGCGCACCGTCGTCAAGGTCCGCGAGCCCCGCCCGAAGGCCGAGCCGTCCGACGAGGTGCAGTCCATCAAGGGCTCGACGCGTCTGGAGGCCAAGAAGCAGCGCCGCCGCGAGGGGCGTGAGCAGGGCCGCCGCCGCGTTCCGATCATCACCGAGGCCGAGTTCCTGGCCCGCCGCGAGGCCGTCGAGCGCGTCATGGTCGTCCGGCAGAACGGCGACCGTACGCAGATCGGCGTCCTGGAGGACGGCGTGCTCGTCGAGCACTACGTCAACAAGGAGCAGTCGACCTCGTACGTCGGCAACGTCTACCTCGGCAAGGTGCAGAACGTGCTGCCGTCGATGGAGGCCGCCTTCATCGACATCGGCAAGGGCCGCAACGCGGTTCTCTACGCGGGTGAGGTGAACTTCGAGGCGCTGGGCATGGCCAACGGGCCGCGGCGCATCGAGTCCGCCCTGAAGTCGGGCCAGTCGGTCCTCGTCCAGGTGACGAAGGACCCGATCGGCCACAAGGGCGCCCGCCTCACCAGCCAGGTCTCCCTCCCCGGCCGCTACCTCGTGTACGTGCCCGAGGGCTCGATGACCGGCATCAGCCGCAAGCTGCCCGACACCGAGCGGGCCCGGCTGAAGACCATCCTCAAGAAGATCGTCCCCGAGGACGCGGGCGTCATCGTGCGCACCGCCGCCGAGGGCGCGAGCGAGGACGAGCTGCGCCGGGACGTCGAGCGGCTGCAGGCGCAGTGGGAGGACATCCAGAAGAAGGCGAAGAACGGCAACGCGCCGACGCTGCTGTACGGCGAGCCGGACATGACCGTCCGCGTCGTGCGCGACATCTTCAACGAGGACTTCTCCAAGGTCATCGTCAGCGGAGGCGACGCCTGGCAGACCATCCACGGCTACGTCTCGCACGTCGCGCCGGATCTGGCCGAGCGGCTGCAGAAGTGGACCAGTGAGGTCGACGTCTTCGCCACGTACCGGATCGACGAGCAGCTCGCCAAGGCGCTGGACCGCAAGGTCTGGCTGCCCAGTGGCGGTTCGCTGGTGATCGACCGGACCGAGGCGATGGTCGTCATCGACGTCAACACCGGCAAGTTCACCGGCCAGGGCGGCAACCTCGAGGAGACCGTCACCAGGAACAACCTGGAGGCGGCCGAGGAGATCGTCCGTCAGCTGCGGCTGCGCGACCTCGGCGGCATCATCGTCATCGACTTCATCGACATGGTGCTGGAGTCCAACCGCGATCTGGTGCTGCGCCGCCTGCTGGAGTGCCTGGGCCGGGACCGGACCAAGCACCAGGTGGCCGAGGTGACCTCGCTGGGGCTGGTGCAGATGACCCGTAAGCGGGTCGGGCAGGGGCTGCTGGAGTCGTTCTCCGAGACCTGCGTCCACTGCAACGGCCGCGGTGTCATCGTGCACCTGGACCAGGCGGCCACCACGGGTGGCGGCGGCAAGCGCAAGAAGCGTGCGCGGGCCGGTGCCGAGCAGCCGGAGCAGCCGCACGAGGTCATCGTCGGCGGGATGGTCAAGGTCGGCGAGACTGCCGAGCAGGAGGCGGAGACCGAGGCCGAGGTCGCGGCCGAGGCCGCCGAGCCGCTTGCCCTGCCCGCTCCCGAGTTCGCACCCGACGAGGAGCTGTACAGCAGCGTCGCAGAGGCGGAGGCCGCGGCCACCCGCGGTCGTTCGCGGCGCCGGGCGAGCCGACGGGCTTCGGCTCCCGCCGGTGCGCCGAGGAGTGAGGCGGACGGAGCCCCGGTCCGGGTGCCCACGGCTCAGGACGTGACGACCGAGGAGGAGATCGCGCGTCCGGTGCAGCCGGAGCCGGCCGCCGAGGCGCACGCCGAGCCCGTGGCCGTCGAGGACCCGGTCGTCGAGGCGCCGTCGGCCGCCGAGGCCGCTGAGGAGGCCGCGCCCAAGGGCCGTACGCGTCGTCGGGCCACCCGCAAGGTGTCCGCGCCGGCCGGTTCGCCCGCGTCGGCGTCGGCGGAGTCGGCCGTGGTGACGGTCCCCGAGACCGCGCCGGAGGTGCCGGAAGCCCCGGTGACGCCGGAGCCGGCGCAGGCCGAGGTGCCGCAGGCCGAGGCGCCCGTCGAGCCCGCCGCCCCGGCCCGTCCGCGGCGCCGTGCGGTGCGCAAGGCCACCGCGCCGACCGCGTCCGAGGAGGCGGCCGTCGTGGTCGTCCCCGCGGCACCGGCGGCGGAGGAGGCGCCCGTCGAGGCCGAGGGCGAGGAGACGGCCCCGGCCAAGAAGACGGCCCGTAAGACGGCCAAGAAGGCGACCGCGAAGAAGGCCGCCACCAAGAAGACCGCGGCCAAGAAGACCGCCGCGAAGAAGGCGACGGCCAAGAAGGCGGCGAAGACCACCGCCAAGACGGCCGCGAAGTCGGCGTCGAAGAAGACCGCGGCGGCCCAGCAGACGCTGTCCTCCGTCACGGCCTCCACCGACGAGAGCTGACGTCCGTGTGCGGTGTGCTGCCGGGTGACCGGCCGCACACCGCACGGGCCCGGCCCGGTTTGACCCCTTCGGCCACGGCCCCGTAACCTTGACCGTCGGCGTGTCCACAGACGCGCCACATCCCCGTAAACCTCTTCCTCCCGGGCACGGCGTGACCGGGAGAGGCTGCCCGCCTGCTGCGGGCGGCTGGACTGCGGGGGTGCCGTTCCCGAGCGAGAGAGTGAGATCCGCGTGTACGCCATCGTGCGCAGCGGTGGTCGCCAGCACAAGGTTGCTGTCGGCGACATCGTTGAGGTTGACAAGATTTCCACTGCCAAGGTTGGCGACACGGTCGAGCTCTCGACCCTGCTCGTTGTCGACGGCGACGCTGTGACCAGCGACCCGTGGGTGCTGGCCGGCATCAAGGTCCAGGCCGAGGTCGTGGACCACCACAAGGGGCAGAAGATCGACATTCTGCGCTACAAGAACAAGACCGGCTACCGCCGTCGTCAGGGCCACCGCCAGCAGTACACGGCGATCAAGGTCACTGAGATCCCCGCGGCTGCGAAGTAAGGGACTGAGGAGAGATGGCACACAAGAAGGGCGCATCGTCCACCCGTAACGGTCGTGACTCCAACGCTCAGCGCCTCGGCGTGAAGCGCTTCGGCGGTCAGGTCGTGAGCGCGGGCGAGATCCTGGTCCGCCAGCGCGGTACCCACTTCCACCCCGGTGCGGGCGTCGGCCGTGGCGGCGACGACACGCTGTTCGCGCTGCAGGCCGGTGCGGTGGAGTTCGGCACCAGCCGTGGCCGTAAGGTCGTGAACATCGTTCCGGTCGCCTGATCGGAAACTTTCGCGAGGCGGACCTCACTTCCCTAGGGGGAAGAGGGTCCGCCTTTCGCGTGTTTCATTCGATAAGACTTTTTCGTACTCCCCCAGCCTTCGGCCGGGGGGACCCCCAGGAGGCACATCCCATGACCACCTTCGTGGACCGCGTCGAACTGCATGTCGCCGCGGGTAACGGAGGCCACGGCTGTGCCTCCGTCCACCGTGAGAAGTTCAAGCCGCTGGGCGGGCCCGACGGTGGCAACGGCGGGCGTGGCGGTGACGTCATCCTCACCGTCGACCAGTCGGTCACCACCCTGCTCGACTACCACCACTCCCCGCACCGCAAGGCCACCAACGGCAAACCCGGCGAGGGCGGCAACCGCTCCGGCAAGGACGGCCAGGACCTGATCCTGCCGGTGCCGGACGGAACCGTCGTGCTCGACAAGGCGGGCAATGTCCTCGCCGACCTGGTCGGGCAGGGGACGTCGTTCGTCGCCGCGCAGGGCGGCCGGGGCGGGCTCGGCAACGCGGCGCTGGCCTCGGCGCGGCGCAAGGCGCCCGGGTTCGCGCTGCTGGGGGAGCCGGGTGACCTGCAGGACATCGTCCTCGAACTGAAGACGGTCGCCGACGTGGCACTCGTCGGATACCCGAGCGCCGGCAAGTCCTCGCTGATCTCCGTGCTGAGCGCTGCCAAGCCGAAGATCGCGGACTATCCCTTCACGACCCTCGTGCCCAACCTCGGTGTGGTGACCGCCGGTTCGACCGTGTACACCGTCGCCGACGTCCCCGGGCTCATCCCGGGCGCAAGCCAGGGCAAGGGCCTGGGCCTTGAGTTCCTGCGGCACGTCGAGCGGTGCAGCGTGCTCGTGCACGTCCTGGACACCGCGACGCTGGAGTCCGACCGGGACCCCGTCTCCGACCTGGACATCATCGAGGCGGAGCTGCGGGAGTACGGCGGCCTCGACAACCGGCCGCGGATCGTCGTCCTGAACAAGATCGACGTACCGGACGGCAAGGACCTCGCCGAGATGGTGCGGCCGGATCTGGAGGCCCGTGGATACCGGGTCTTCGAGGTGTCCGCCGTCGCGCACACCGGGCTGAGGGAGCTGTCGTTCGCGCTGGCCGACCTGGTCGCGAAGGCGCGGGCCGCGAAGCCGAAGGAAGAGGCGACGCGGATCGTGATCCGGCCGAAGGCCGTCGACGACGCGGGCTTCACCGTGACGCGCGAGGAGGCCGGTGGCGAGCCGCTGTTCCGGGTGCGCGGCGAGAAGCCCGAGCGGTGGGTGCGGCAGACCGACTTCAACAACGACGAGGCCGTGGGGTATCTCGCCGACCGGCTCAACCGGCTTGGCGTGGAAGAGGAGTTGATGAAGGCGGGGGCCCGCTCCGGTGACGGCGTCGCCATCGGGCCCGAGGAGAACGCCGTTGTCTTCGACTGGGAGCCGACGCTGATGGCCGGTGCGGAGATGCTCGGGCGGCGCGGCGAGGACCACCGCTTCGAGGCGCCTCGGCCTGCTGCGCAGCGTCGGCGGGACAAGCAGACCGAGCGGGATGAGGCGGCGCGGGAGTTCGACGACTTCGAGCCGTTTTAGGAACACCCTGGGAGCGTCTTCCCCGGGGTGGGTTAACGACTGGGAAAGTCGGGGCGTACGGCAGGGCAACCAACCGTCGGTCCGGTGAGTCGTACTGGGCGATGCGGATGAGGATCTTGATCCTCATCCGCCGTCAACTGCCCTTGCGACAACCGGAGTGGACGTGTCTTTGCCCGCCTCGCACCGACCGCGGCGTGCTGTCGTCGTCGCGGTCGTCCTGCTCTCCGCTGTCTGTGGTGCCCTGCCTGTGGCACAGGCAGAAGTACAGGCACAGGAGCGACCGCAGTCGGCCGCCGCGGCGGGTGCACGGCAGGACTTCAACGGGGACGGGTACGAGGATCTCGCCGTGGGCGCCCCGTACGCCACGGTCGGCGGGAAGAAGGCGGCCGGTTACGTCGCCCTCGTGTACGGCTCGGCGCACGGGCTGGACCTCGCCGGCAAGAAGGTCGTCACGCAGGCCTCGCCGGGGATTCCCGGCACCCCCGAGGCGGACGACCGTTTCGGCGCCCACCTCATCACCGCCGACCTGGACGGCGACGGCTACACCGACCTGGTGGTGCCCGCGACCGGCGAGGACTGGACCTGGGGCGGCGAGGCGCGCACGAGCAGCCAGACCGTGCTGTGGGGTTCCGTCGCGGGCCTGTCCGGCGGAACGCTCCTGCAGCCGGGCCGCACCTTCGCCACCCACTTCAGCATCCCCGGCGACTTCGACGGCGACGGCCACACCGACCTGGCCCTGCCCGGGGGTGTGCGGTTCGGCCCCTTCACCCGGGAGGGCCTGCCCGCCCGGACCCAGCAGATCTCCGTCTCCGAAGCCGACGACTCGCTGCTGGAGATGGCGGCCGGGGACGTCGACGGTGACGGCCGCACCGATCTCGTCTCGTTGACCATGCCGGCCGACTGGGAGCCGGGCGACCAGAGCTCGAACCACACGCTCAACTATCTCCACGCCACCCCGGACGGCATCGAACCGCTCACCGTGCTGCGGGACGGCCGGGGCGAGAAGATCGAGGGCGGCGAGGACATCGAGCTCGGCGACGTGAACGGCGACGGCCGTGACGACCTCGTCTTCGGCCGGCCCCGCCCGGCCAACGGCAACGAGGAACCGAGCGACCCGAGCCAGTACGGCTCACGCGTCGGCGTCGTCCTGGGCACCGCACAGGGGCTGCCGTCCGGGGATCCGCGCATGATCCACCAGGACACTCCCGGCGTACCGGGCGTCGACGAGGCGGGCGATCTGTTCGGCGCGTCCGTCAAGGTGGGCGATGTGAACGGCGACGGCTACGCCGACATCGTGGCCGGCAACCCCTACGAGGACTTCGCCGGAGTGGCGGACGCGGGCACGGTCGCCGTGATCCCGGGCGGGGTGTCCGGCCCGACCGGCGCAGGCTCGAAGGTGTTCAGCCAGAACACGGCGGGTGTCCCCGGCACCGCCGAGCGCCGTGACTACTTCAGCGAGGCCGTCACCCTGCTCGACGGTGACGGCGACGGGCGGGCCGACCTCGTCGTGGGTGCCCCCGGCGAGAACACGAACGCCGGCTCGGTGTGGGCGTTCCGCTCCACCGCCTCCGGGGTCACCACGACGGGATCGCTGGCCTTCGGTGCCAAGGCGCTCGGCACGCACCCGGACGGTGCCCGACTGGGTGCCGAGTTCCCGCGCTGACAGCAGGACCCCCGGTTCGTCCTTCGCCCGCTGACCGGTCTCCTCCCACCCACCACGTACATCAGGAAAGGCTCATGGCCTCACGTTCTCACCGCCGCACGCTTCTCTCCCGCCGCGGACGGCTCGTCCTCGCCACCGGCGTCACGCTCGTCGCCGGCGCTCTGGCGGTCCCCGCCGTCAACGCCGCCGGCAGCGAGGCCACGGCGACGACGCCGAGCACCAAGCGGCTGCACGACGACTTCAATGGGGACGGGTATCCCGACCTGGCGATCGGCGCGCCGGGCACCGCGGCGGACGGTGAGACACGGGTGGGTGCGGTCAGTGTGCTGTACGGTTCCTCCGGTGGGCTGTCGACCTCGCGCAAGCAGGTGCTGAAGCAGGCGGCCGACGAGTACAACGGCGGGTACGGCACCCAACTGCAGAGCGCCGACCTGGACGGAGACGGGTACGCGGACCTGCTGTCGACCGTCGGGCAGTACATGATGGATGTCGACCACGGATACGCCCTCCTCGTCAACTGGGGCGGCCCCCAGGGGCTTTCGGCCACCCCGACGACCCTGACCTGGGCCCCGCAGTTCGAGTGGCAAGGGGGATTCACCGTCGCGGACGTGGACGGCGACAAGCACCCGGACGTGGTGACGGCGAGCTCCGACGACTGGTACAGCGACACACCCGACGCGGACAACGGGGACGGCACGGTGCGGCACGGTCCCTTCACCCGCAGCGGACAGGCCGCGAAGAAGGACTACTTCCGCCTCCTTCCCGATCGGGGGACGAACTTCCACTCGCTGACGGCCGGTGACGTCAACGGTGACGGAGTCGCCGACGTCGTCGTGCGCCTCGGCAGCAACGGCTCGCCCGACTCGCGTGCGGCCGCCCTCCTCACGGGCGGCAGCGGCGGGCTCACCCTCAAGGGCTGGCTCAGGGACGCCCAGGGCCACATCATCGGCGGTGAGGACGCCGCGATCGGCGACCTGAACAAGGACGGATACGGCGATATCGTCGTCGGCCGCTCCAACGACATGTACGACAGCGCGGAACCGCCCTACCGGGGCGGCGGGTTGGCCGTCGTGTACGGCGGCCCGGGCGGCTTCTCCACCACCCGCAAGCCGGTGTGGTTCAACCAGGACACGGCCGGTGTGCCGGGCGCGGCGGAGCACGGGGACGGCATGGGATCGGCCCTGTCGATCGGCGACACCAACGGCGACGGCTACCTCGACGTGGCGACCGGGCTGCCCGGCGAGGACCTGGACGGCATCACCGACGCGGGCACCGTGCTCGTGCTGCGCGGCAGTGCGAACGGCCTGACCGCCACCGGCTACAAGTCGTTCAGCCAGAACACCAGCGACGTCCCCGGAACCGCCGAGAAGGGCGACCGCTTCGGCGCGGAGACCGCCCTCGTCGATGCCAACGCCGACAAGAAGGACGGCCTGATCGTGGGCGACCCTGCGGAGAACGCGGGCAACGGTTCCGTGTGGGTCTTCTCCGCCACGGCCGGCGGCATCACCGCTTCCGGTTCCTCCTCCTTCGGTCCCACCACCATGGGCCTGCCCGCGACCGGGGCCCGGTTCGCGGCCTCGCTGGCGGACTGACATCCCCGACGCACCCCCACGGACATCCCCCCACGGACATCCCCCCACGGAAACGACAGGAGACCACCATGAACAGGCGCAAGAGAGCGTGGCGTACGGGACTCGCCGTCGTCCTGGCTGTGACCGGCGCCGTCACCGTGACCGTCGCCCAGGCGGCGGGCGACACCGCGTCGGCCGCCACCGAGCTCCGGGACGACTTCAACGGCGACGGCTACGCGGACGTCGCGATCGCGGCGCCCGAGGCGACCGTCGACGGCAAGACGCGAGCCGGATACGTCGCCGTGCTGTACGGCTCGGCGAGCGGGCTCAACACCGCTTCGAAGCAGGTGATCAGCCAGAACACCACCGGCATTCCGGACTCCGCGGAGACGGACGACCTGTTCGGCAGCGCGCTCAGCACCGCCGACCTCGACCGGGACGGCTACGACGACCTGATCGTCGGCGTGACCGGTGAGGACAGCGTCGAGGGCGGTGCCGAGACCGGGCAGGTGGGGGTCGTCTGGGGCGGCGCGGGCGGTCTGTCCGGCGGGTCGACGCTGGCGTACGGGAAGAACACCTACGACCGGCTCAGCGCCAGGAACCAGCTCACTGTCGGCGACGTGAACGGTGACGGGGCGTCGGACCTGGTGGTCGTCGAGAGTCTGGTCAAGCTGCGCGTCATCAAGGGCCCCTTCGGGCGCAACGGTGCGGCGAAGGGCGGGGAGCAGACGATCCTGGACGACTCCGACCCGCGCTTCCTGGATCTGGCCACCGGTGACGTGAACGGGGACGGCATCGACGACGTCGTCGGCACCATGAACGACGGCGACGAGTACGACCACCGCCGCATCACGTACTGGCGGGGCACGCCGGACGGCCTCGCGGAGAAGGTCGTGCTCGAGGACAGCAGGGGCTGGCGTGTGCAGGGCGGCGAGTCCCTGGACCTCGGCGACGTGAACGGGGACGGCTACGAGGACATCGTCGTGGGCAGGCCCGTCGACGGCTACGACAGCGACGCCGACACCCCGATCCCGCTGGGCGGCCGGGTCACGTTCATACCCGGCGGCACGAACGGGCCCGACGGCACCAAGGCGATGTACGTCAACCAGGACAGCACCGGAGTCCCGGGCGCCGCCGAGCGGATGGACGGCTTCGGCACCGACGTCTCGGTCGCCGACGTCAACGCCGACGGCTACGCCGACGTCTCGACCGGCGTGCCCGGCGAGGACTTCGACGGGCTGAGCAACGCCGGCGGCGTCATCGTGCTGCGCGGCAGCGCCGGTGGCCTGACCGGGACCGGTGCTCAGGGCTTCAACCAGAACACCACCGGCGTCCCGGGCACCGCGGAGACCAACGACGCCTTCGGCCGCGCCACCCACCTCGTGGACGGCAACGGCGACGGCCGCGCCGAACTCGTCGTCGGCGCACCGGGGGAGAACACGAACGCCGGGTCGGTGTGGGTGTTCCGGTCCACGTCGGCCGGGATCACCGCGACCGGCTCGTTCACCTTCGGCGCCGGGACCCTCGGCACGGTCGCCGCGAACGCGAAGCTGGGCTCCGGATTCAATTACTGATCCCAGCGTGTTCATCACCTGATCGATCGACAGACCCGTTGCGGCAAAGGCACCTTGCTGCGCCGCGACGGGTTTTCTGTTGTCTCCCTGTTTGTCATGTACACGAAGTATGCCGTTCAACGGGCGGTCCGCCCAGAAGCATGAGCATCCGAAGTGTCCAAGAGGCCAGCGAGGCAGGGGAGTTCGCCGATGACCGGTGTGTCCGGATCCGTATCGCCCGACCGACGCCGCTTTCTGACTGCCGGAGCCGCCGTGCTCGGCGCCGCGGCCTCCGCCCAGCTGTGGCTGCCGACCGCCGCCCGGGCCGCCGAAACCCCGCTGCCCGACGGTGTGTTCAGCCTCGGCGTCGCCTCCGGGGACCCACTGCCCGACGGCATCGTGCTGTGGACGCGACTCGCCCCTGATCCACTCAACGGCGGCGGGATGCCGGACAGTGTCGTCTCGGTCGAGTGGGAGCTCGCCGAGGACGAGCGGTTCAGAAAGCCGGTGCGCCGCGGCGTCGCCCAGGCCCGGCCCGAGCTGGGGCACAGCGTGCACGTGGACGTACGGCGGCTGCGCCCGGGCCGTACCTACTGGTACCGCTTCCGCGCCGGCGGCCAGCTCTCGCCCGTCGGCCGCACCCGCACCGCGCCCCACCCGCACAGCTCCGGCGGCCGGCTGCGCATGGCGCTTGCCTCCTGCCAGAACTGGCAGCACGGCTACTTCACGCCGTATGCCGACATGCTGGCCCAGGACCCCGACTTCGTCCTCTTCGTCGGCGACTACATCTACGAGTCCCGGCCGTCGGCCACGGCCCTGCGCAAACACGAGGGCAGCGACGAGCCGTACACCCTGGTCCAGTACCGCAACCGGTACGCCCAGTACCGCACCGACCCCGACCTCGCCGCGATGCACGCGAACGCGCCCTGGGTGGTCACCTTCGACGACCACGAGGTCGACAACGACTTCGCCGGCGAGATACCGCAGGACCCGGACAAGCAGCCGCACGACGCGTTCGTGGCCCGCCTCACCGCGGGCTACCAGGTCTTCTACGAGCACATGCCGGTCCGCGCGAGCGCCATCCCGAACGGCCCGCACATTCAGATGTACCGCCGCCTGGAGTTCGGCCGCCTGGCCCGGCTGAGCGTGCTGGACACCCGGCAGTACCGCAGCGACCAGGCCACCAGCCAGGAAGGCGCCCAGGACCCCGCGCTCACCATGCTCGGCGCCGAGCAGAAGCAGTGGCTGCTCGACGGGCTGCGCCACTCGCCGGCCCGCTGGAACATGATCGGCTCGCAGATCATGATGGCCGAGACCGACCTCAAGGTCGGCGAGGGCAAGCTCTGGTACTACGACGCCTGGGACGGCTACCAGGTCGAACGCAACGCTTTGATGGCGGAGTTGAAGCAGGTCCGCAACCCGGTCGTGTTCACCGGCGACCGCCACCTCACAATGATCAGCGACCTGAAGGAGGACTACGCCGACCCTGACTCCGCCGTCGTCGGCGCCGAGTTCGTCGGTACGTCCATCTCCAGCAACGGCGACCAGGACCAGGCCGCCTTCCACCGGGAGTGGGACCCGCGCCTGCCGGACAACCCGCACTGGAAGCTGCTCGACGCCCACCGCGGCTACCACCTCTTCGACATCCGCCGCGACGGCATCGACGCGCAGGTGCGGATTGTGGACACGGTCCGCCAGCAGACGGCCACGCCGAGCACGCTGGCACGGCTGCGGGTCGAGGCAGGACGGCCCGGCGTCGAGGTCGTGTAACTCGCGTCACCTCTGATGAGAGGCCTGGGACTCATCCCCGTCCCAGGCCTCTCTCAGCGCACTCTCAGCAAGCCCTCTTACCGTCCTCTTGCCATGGAGACGGACTGTACGAGAGCTGAACTCCCGGACAACGGCGGCGTGGTCACCCCGCTGCCGCCCGGGACCCGCCTGCTGCACATCGGCCCGCACAAGACGGACACGACCTCGATCCAGGGCGCGCTGTTCGCGGCGAAGGACGAGATGGCCCGGCACGGCGTCGCGTGGCCGGCCACCACCCGGCATCCCATGGAGGCGGTCCTGGCCGCCTGCGCCTGCCTCGGCATGATGGGCGACATCCGGCCGACCGAGCGGCACTGGGAGCGGCTGCTGGCCCAGGTGCGGGCCACGGGCCGGCGCACGTCGGTGATCAGCAGCGAGTTCTTCGCCGACGCCCCCGACGACGACACCGCCCGGCGGATCGTCGAGCAGCTCGGCGGTGACCGGGTGCACGTCCTGGTCACCCTGCGTCCGCTGGCGCGGATCATGCCCTCGCAGTGGCAGCAGTACGTGCAGAACGGCCTGCGCATGGGCTACGAGGACTGGCTGGAGCACATGCTCAAAAAGCCGCCGTACGACAGGCCCAACCCCAGCTTCTGGCGCCGGCACCGGCACGACCGGCTGGTCGAGCGCTGGGCCCGGGTGGTCGGCCCGGAGCGGGTCACCGTCGTCGTGGTCGACGACCGGGACCGGGAGGGGCTGATGCGTACCTTCGAGGCGCTGCTCGGACTGCCGGCGCGTCTTCTGCGTCCCGTTCCGGACGCGGCGAATCGCTCGCTCACCCTCGCCGAGACCGAAATGCTACGGAATCTTAATAAGGAATTCCGCGCCAATGAACTCCCCGAGGAGCTCTATTCGCAACTCGTCCGGAACGGTGCCGTGATGCATATGAAGAACACGTGCACTCCCGGTCCCGGCGACGTGAAGATCGGCACTCCGCAGTGGGCCGTCGAGGCCGCCGCCGAGATCGGTGCGGAGATGGCGGAGCGTATCGGCGGGACAGGGGTGCGCATTCTGGGCGACATGAGTCTTTTGTCCGCTGTGCCCAAACCTGAGACCCGGACCCATGCCGAACCCCGCATAGCCCCCGAGGCTGCGGCTCAGGCGCTGTACGGGGCGCTCGCGGCGGCAGCTGCAGCGCCCGTACGGCACACCGCACCCGCCAAGTCGCGTACGGTTCACCAGACGTCGTCCAAGGAACTCGTGCGGGCACTCGGCCATCGTTGCCTCAAGCGGCCACGGCTTCGCTGAACCTGTGCCGTTACTCACAGCAATTACCCGGAACCTTCGGAGGACCCCCCGGCAATGACCATGCGTGCAAGGTGAATGACAGGTTGCGCGCACATATGCAGCCGGGGACGCTCACCTTGCACTGCGGTAACCCCAAGTGGGACCATTTCCAAGTTCCCAGTCGCCACAAGGTAGGTCACCTGTGTCACAGCACATAGCCAAGCCCCGTACCACCGCAGTGATCCTGGCCGGCGGCACCGGTCAGCGCGTGGGTCTGTCGATCCCCAAGCAGCTGCTGAAGATCGCCGGCAAGGCAGTCATCGAGCACACTCTGACCACCTTCGAGAAGGCCGACTCGATCGACGACATCATCGTGCTGATGGCGCCGGGTTATGTGCCCGACGTGGAGAAGATCGTCGCCAAGGCCGGGTTCACGAAGGTCTCCAGGATCATCGAGGGCGGCTCGACGCGGAACGAGACGACCGAGCGCGCCATCTCCGCCCTCGGCGAGGGCCTGGCCGAGGGCGAGGACCTCAACGTCCTCTTCCACGACGCCGTCCGCCCGCTGCTGTCGCAGCGCGTCATCGACGACTGCGTGGCCGCACTCGAGCGCTACCAGGCGGTCGACGTCGCCATCCCGTCCGCGGACACCATCATCGTGACCCGCACGCACGGCGAGGACGGCGAGTTCATCACCGAGATCCCGGACCGCTCCCGGCTGCGCCGCGGCCAGACCCCGCAGGCCTTCAAGCTGTCCACGATCAAGCGGGCCTACGAGGTCGCGGCCGGCGACCCCAACTTCCAGGCCACGGACGACTGCACGGTCGTGCTCAAGTACCTGCCGGACGTGCCGATCCACGTCGTCGCGGGCGACGAGTACAACATGAAGGTCACCCAGCCCGTCGACGTCTTCATCGCCGACAAGCTGTTCCAGCTCGCCTCCACGGCCGCGCCGGAGCAGAACGGCGAGGAGGCCTACCGCGAGCTGCTCACCGGCAAGACCGTGGTCGTCTTCGGCGGTTCGTACGGCATCGGCAAGGACATCTGCGAACTCGCCGAGTCCTACGGCGCGAACGTCTACGCGCTGGGCCGCTCCACCACCGGCACGCACGTCGAGAACCCGGAGGAGGTCGACGACGCGCTGTCCAAGGCGTACGCCGAGACCGGGCGCATCGACTACGTCGTCAACACCGCCGGCGTGCTGCGCATCGGCAAGCTCGCCGAGACCGACAACGCCACCATCGAGGAGGCGCTGAAGGTCAACTACCTGGCGCCGGTGCAGATCGCCCGTTCCGCGTACAAGTACCTCGCCGAGACCAAGGGCCAGTTGCTGCTGTACACCTCCAGCAGCTACACCCGCGGCCGTGCCGAGTACAGCCTCTACTCCTCGACCAAGGCCGCCATGGTGAACCTCACCCAGGCCCTGTCCGACGAGTGGGCCGGCGACGGCATCCGCGTCAACTGCATCAACCCGGAGCGCACCGCCACCCCGATGCGCACCAAGGCGTTCGGCCAGGAGCCGGCGGGCACGCTGCTGTCCTCCGAGGCCGTGGCCCGCACCTCGCTCGACGTGCTGCTGTCCGAGCTGACCGGCCATGTCATCGACGTCCGCCAGCAGGACCCGACGGCCGACGCGAGCAGGGCCTCCGGCTTCGAGGCGGCGTTGGCCGCCGTCCTGGACCGTCAGGACGGCGTGTAATAATTGACGCCCATTAGATTTCGGTAATTCAGGCCTCTGTGTGCGCCCGTTCACGGGTTGTTCGCAGAGGCCTGAACCGTAGGCGAACAAAACCGGCATCCCCCTCAAGAGCAGGTTTCCCAAGTGATTTCCACCGCTATACGCGTCGCCCGGGTGGGCAGCGCGGCCGAGCTGGCCGCGGCGGCCCTCATGATGCTGGGCTTCCCGGTGCTCATGCTGGCCGCGCTCGTCCCGAGCGTTCCCGCCTTCGCGGCCGCGGCCGCCGCGACGTATCTGGCGGACCACTATCTGCACCGCAAGGGCAGCTACCTGATCAACCGGCTCAGCAAGGTCCGGGCCGGTCTGTCGATCCGCTTCCTGATCCGGCAGCTGCTTCTGGTGCTGCTGCTGGCCCGGCTGTCCCTCTCGGACGACCTGATCTTCTACGGCGCGATCGCCTGCTTCATCGCCTTCTACGGCCTCCAGGCCCCGCACGGCGCCCTGGTCACCCTGATCCGCAACCGCCGCCGGATGCCGGTCGCCACCCGCAATGTCGACCTGGCCTCCCGCGTCCGCATCCCGGACGCCCCGCCGCGCCGGCTGCTGCACCGCTCGGCCGAGAAGATGCTCCACATCGACCTCGCCGCGGTCGTCGGCGTGCTGGTCTCGGCCGCCGTCGACTCGGCCGTGGCCGGCTTCGTCGGCATCGGCGTGACGCTGGCCCTGGGCTGCGGGTACGTCCTCGCCCTGATGCCGTACGTCCGCGGCCGCCGGATCCCGCCGCGCGCCGAGGTCGTCCTGGCCGCCGTCGACGACTGGCTGCGCGAGTACCGGCCCGAGACGGTGCTGTACTTCTCCGGCTCCAAGGACTCGGCGTACCAGGTCAACATGTGGCTGGAGACCATGGAGCAGCTGGACTCCAGGCCGCTGATCATCCTGCGTGAGCGGGCCATCCTGGAGCGCATGGCGCCCACCACGGTCCCCGTCATCTGCGTGCCCGGAGGGGTGCACCTGATGAACATGGACCTGTCCACGGTGCGGGTCGCGCTGTACGCGGCGAACGTCGGCAAGAACATCCACATGCTGCGCGTCCCGACCATGAAGCACGTCTTCATCGGCCACGGCGACAGCGACAAGCTGGCCAGCGTCAACCCGTTCAGCAAGGTGTACGACGAGGTGTGGACGGCCGGCCGGGCGGGCCGCGACCGGTACGCCATCGCCGACGTCGGCGTCCGCGACGACGACATCGTGGAGGTCGGCCGCCCGCAGCTGGCGCCGATCGAGACCTGGCAGGGCGTGCCGGAGGGCCCCCGCGGCGGAGCCGCTGATGGACGCTGCCCCACGGTGCTCTATGCGCCCACCTGGGAGGGCTGGGACGGCAACCCGGGCAACACCTCGCTCGTGCTCGCCGGCGAGAACATCGTGAAGAAGCTGGTGAAGGCCGACCCGCCGGTCCGCGTCCTGTACAAGCCGCACCCCTTCACCGGCACCGTCAGCAAGGAGGCCGGCGCCGCCCACCGGCGCATCACGGCGCTGGTCGAGCAGGCCGCCGCCGAGCGCGCCGCCGACCCGCGCTTCCCCACCGACGCAGCCGCGCAGGCCGCCGCCAGGGCCGAGCTGGCCCGGATCGAGGCCCGGCTCGCCGAACTGTCCGGCGCCGGCGGCGAGAAGGGCGACGAGGCCGAGGCGACCCGCGACGGCCTGATCGACGTACGCAAGCACGAGGAGATCGCCCGGCTGCGCGCCGAGTGGGACAACGCCTACTGGCGCTCCTTCCCGGCGTACGAGCACCGGGTCATCACGGGCGCCGAGCCGCGTCTGTACGACTGCTTCAACGTCTCCGACGCGATGGTCTCCGACATCTCCAGCGTGGTCTCCGACTTCATCGCGAGCGGCAAGCCGTACGCGGTGACGGACTCCGCGGAGCTGGGCGTGGAGGAGTTCAAGCGGCAGAACACCGCGGTGCGCGCCGCCACGATCCTGTCCAACAGTGCCGCCGAACTGGGCGAGTTGCTGGCGGCGGTGCGCGAGCCTGCGGCCGACCCGCTGGCCGAGGACCGGGGGGAGCTGAAGCGGTACCTGCTCGGACCGGACGAGCCGAAGTCCATCGACCAGTTCAACACCGCCGTGGCGAACCTCACGCTGAAGGCCGAGACCCGCAACCTCGGCCAGGAGTCCCGGGCCGCGGCCGGTGCCGTGGAGGAGGTCGAGCCGGAGGACGCCGAACAACCGGCGCGCTGACCGGCCACCCGTACCCCCTGTCGGCCCCCGAGAAGCACATGCTTCTCGGGGGCCGAACGTTTTGGCCCCTCCGCTCGTACTGTGACTTGAGTCACCAACATGGCTGACCAGGGCAACCGCTTGCCCCAGTGCACCGTCTATTAAGAAGCGATAGAGGAGATACGGGAGGAATCTTCCGTTAACTGGGGGGAAATGTGACCGTGACGCAGCCTGATGTCAGTGTGATCATCGGGGCGTACGAAGCGATGCCGTATCTGGTCGAGTGCCTGGCGTCGGTCGAGGCACAGACCATCGATCCGGAGCGCATCGAGGTCATCGCGGTCGACGACGGGTCGACCGACGGTACGGGGGAGTACCTGGAGGAGTTCGCGGCCCGCGCGCCCATGTCGGTCACGGTGATCCGGCAGGAGAACTCCGGCGGGCCCAGCGGCCCGCGCAATGTCGGCCTGGGCAAGGCGGCCGGGCGGTACGTGTTCTTTCTCGACGCCGACGACCGACTGGGCGCCGAGGCACTGGAGCGGATGGTCGCCATGGCCGACCGCAACGGCACCGATGTGGTCCTCGGCCGGGTCGTGGGCGTCAACCGCTCGGCGCCCAAGTCGATGTGGGGCAGGACGCTGGAGCGTACGGACGTCTTCTCGTCCAAGATCAAGTTCACGCTCAGCGCGCAGAAGCTGTTCCGCCGTGAGCTGCTGGAGCGGCACGGGATGCGGTTCGACGAGTCCCTGTGGACCGGCGAGGACGCGCTGTTCACGATGGAGGCGTATCTGCGGGCGAACGGCGTCTCCGTGCTCGCCGACTACACCTGCTACTACCTGGTGGGCCGCGAGGACGGCAAGCACGTGACGAAGAGCGGCAGTTACACCCTGCGCTTCGACTCCGCGTGCGCCCTGATGCAGCTGATCGCCGACCTCGTCCCGGCGGGTGAGCGGCGCGACGCGCTGATGGTCCGCCCCTTCCTGGTCACGCTGCTGCCGCAGTTCGGGCCGAAGTTCCTCACGGACAGCGAGGAGGTGCGGCGGCACAAGATGGAGCTGGCGAAGCCGCTGATGGAGGCGTACTGGCGGGACGGGATCGGGCGCCGTATCAAGGTCCAGGAGCGGCTGCGGCTGCATCTGGTCGCCGAGCAGCGGCCCGAACTCCTCGTGGACGTCCTGCAGTTCCTCAAGGCCAAGAAACAGCCGACGGCTCTCCTGGAGAAGAAGGGCCGCCGCCTGTACCTGGCCTACCCCCACTTCCGCGACCGCGCGGCCGGTGTCCCCGACTCCGTCTACCTCGCCGAGCCGCACGAGGCCCGCCCCTTCCCGGGGTACCGCGAGGGGGGCGCCGAGTCCCTGCTGCGCAGGGCGGTGCGCAAGGCGCGGCGGATGCTGACGTCACGCTCGTCCACGCCCGGTGGACGGGCGGCTGCGGCATGAAAAGCGGGACGAGGCGGGGGAAGTCCCTCCGCCTCGTCCCGCAGATCCCGGTGACGGTCTACTGCCGTCCGGACTGCAACGCGCGTCGCAGTGGGCGTCCCACCACCTTGCGGGCCTTGCGGTAGACGGAGGTGGTGCTCGGCGCGGGCTTCTGGGCGGCCGGCTTCTCGGTTGCCCGGGACTGCGCCAGCTCCTTCTTCAGCTTGGCGTTGTCCGCGGCCAGTTCACTCATCCGGCTCTGCAGCCAGCCGAACCGGGAGGCGAGCGAGGCGATGTCCGTGTCTATCCAGGGGCGGACGCCTGCCGGGAAGGGCAGCGCACGCAGCTGCTCCTCGAAGGCCGCGCCCCCGTCGCTGTGCGTGAACGTGTTGTCCAGCCCGTTCCGGCTCAGGAATCCCGTGAACCGCTCGAACCGCTCCTGGTGACCGCTCATGAACGCACCGAAGTCGGCCGTTTCGTACAACTGCGCCGGATCCAGGTCCTCGGGCAGGTCGTCGATCGTGCGGTGCGGGATGTCGAAGTAGCGGCACAGCTCCAGCGTCCGTGAGTCACCGCACAGCACGGTCGCGGGGGTGCCCGCGAGCAGCGCGGCGATGTTGCCGTGGATGCGTGAGCCGAAGGAGAAGTCGAAGTCGCGCAGGTCGTCGATCCAGGTGACGGGGTCGATGTAGACGCGGACCTTGTCCTCCCGGTACATCGGGTGGTCCGGGTGCGTAGGCATCGCGGTGACCAGACCGTCTGGTCCCGCCACCTCCCGCCAGTGCAGCTGCCGTGCGTCGGAGAGGTTCTGGCCGATGAAACGCAGATGCGGATAGCGCTGGTGGGCGCGGGCGATGACCCGGTCCAGGCCCTGCGACTTCACCGCGCTGTGCGAGCCGTTGACCGCGACGCGGGAGGCTGCGGTCAGGGCGGGTGCGTCCTTGTGGACGGCGAGGTCCTTGCCGTACATGAACAGCGACGGGCAGCCGATGACCTCGACGTCCCGGAACCCCAGGTCCTTGAGGTACTTCTCGGTGAACTCGCCCCGCACCCCGATGGACGCGCTGCGGTCCAGCACCGCCGACACGAACTCCCGCACGCTCGGCTCCATGGCCTTCAGCCGGGACGGGTCGTAGTCCAGCCCCGCCTGTGCGCCGACGCCCACGACGACCACGGGGATGCGGAGCTGGGTGATGAGCCGGGTCAGCCGCTTCAGCATGGGCTCGAAGGAGGGGCGGAAGGCGTTCGCCAGGGGGACGACGAAGACGTCGTACTGCTCGTTGATCCGTCCGGCCGCGGCGACGTTGGTCTGAATCCCGTTCGAGACCACCTCGGTGCGCGGCGTCTGGAGGATCTTGTGTGCGGCGTCGCTGAAGATCAGGTTGCCGGAGTTGGTACCGATCACGTCCCGGTGGAGGGCTTCTTCGACGGGTACGACGTCGAAGGGGCTCTTCCCCGATCTGAGGAGAATGCGCTGCACGCGGCGATCTTGAGATGACACAGCGTTCAGAATAAGTTTGCTCTGTCTTCTATTGCCATAGACAACCTGTACAACCTTTTTGCCGTATGCGAACCGTGAGCAAACGGCTACGCCCGCCTGTCCGGAGGCTGGACCGATGCGGGGCTCCCGTTCCCCTGCGCGTAGATTGCGTGCGGGGCAGCCGAACCTACGCGAGGGGACAGACAGCAAGGTGGCAGCGGCAAGGCAGGATGTGCACGAGGCCCGCAGGATCGTCGTCAAGGTGGGTTCCTCCTCGCTGACCACTGCGTCCGGAGGTCTGGACGCCGACCGGGTCGACGCACTCGTCGACGTCCTCGCCAAGGTGCGCAGCCAAGGGGAGAAGGAGATCGTGCTGGTCTCCTCCGGCGCCATCGCCGCCGGACTCGCCCCGCTGGGCCTGCGCCGCCGCCCCAGGGACCTCGCCCGCCAGCAGGCCGCCGCCAGCGTCGGCCAGGGGCTCCTGGTCGCCCGCTACACCGCATCCTTCGCCCGCTACGGCACCCGCGTCGGCCAGGTCCTGCTCACCTCCGACGACATGAGCCGCCGCGCCCACCACCGCAACGCCTCCCGCACCCTCGACAAGCTCCTCGCCATGGGCGCCCTGCCGATCGTCAACGAGAACGACACGGTCGCCACCGACGAGATCCGCTTCGGCGACAACGACCGGCTCGCCGCGCTCGTCGCCCACCTCGTACGGGCCGATCTGCTGGTGCTGCTCTCCGACGTGGACGGCGTCTACGACGGCGACCCCGCCAAGCCCGGCACCTCGCGGATAGCGGAGGTGGCGGGGCCGGCCGACCTCGCACAGGTCGAGATCGGCAGCGCCGGCAAGGCTGGCGTCGGCACCGGCGGCATGGTCACCAAGGTCGAGGCGGCCCGGATCGCCGCCGCCGCCGGCATCCCCGTGGTGCTCACCAGCGCGATCCACGCGGCCGACGCGCTGACCGGCCAGGACACCGGCACCTACTTCCACCCCACCGGCAAGCGCTCCGCGGACCGGCTCCTGTGGCTCCAGCACGCCTCCGCCCCGCAGGGCTCGCTCACCCTCGACGACGGCGCCGTGCGCGCGGTCGTGGAACGCCGCAAGTCACTGCTGCCGGCCGGAATCGCCGCCGTCGAGGGCGAGTTCAGCGCGGGCGACCCCGTCGAACTGCGTGACGGCGCCGGGCGCGCGGTGGCCCGCGGGCTCGTCAACTTCGACGCCAAGGAAATCCCCCAGTTGATAGGCCGCTCGACCCGGGAACTGGCCCGGGATCTGGGACCGGCCTACGAGCGGGAGGTCGTCCACCGGGACGATCTGGTGCTCCTCCACCGGTGAGGAACGACGACGGGGTGATCCTCAGCCGGTGAAGCGCGGGGCGCAGGCCGAAAACGGGGGGAACGCCCCGCAAAAAGCGCCCGTCCTGAGGTGGACGTTGCGCAAAACGGCCCCGCAAACCCTGGCGGCCTGCTCAACTTTGTCTCAGGCACATCCCGCACGAGCACGGCTCGACCCCGGCTCGACACCGCGCAAAGGAGGCCGTCGTGAGACGAGTACGCCCTGGGGCAGCGGCGTCCCGCGGCGGTTCCCCCTCCCGCGACACCGGCCGCCGCACCGCCGGCGAGGAGCGCGCCCTCACCAGCGTCGCAGCCGGGGAGCGGTACGCGGGCGAGGAGCCCGAGGACATCCCCCGCCTGTGGCACATCACCCTCAGTGTCTCCGGCGAGGCCGCCCCCGTCGAAGAGCTGCGGCGCGCCCTGGAACAGCTCGCCCACGACCACCCCTTCCTGCTGACCAGCCGGTACGCCGACGACCACGCGGAGATCCGATACTGGGAGGAGGCCCGCGATCTGCACGACGCGGCCGCCGTCGCGCTGCGCCTGTGGGGCGAGCACCGGCAGACCGCGGGGCTCCCGCCCTGGGAGATCGTCGGCCTGGAGGTCATCGACCGCGCCACCTACCACCAGCGCATCTCCGAGGGTTACGGCCCGCCACCGGCCAGCCCGGTCGGCGTCCACCCCTTTTGAGGGCATTCGGGCCTGTCTCGGGGTGTGGAACGCTCGATGAACGGTCCCGTCCGGCGCACTACCCTTCCCTCATGACCACGCTCTCGCCGTACGACTCCATGACCCCGGTCACCCGGGCCGCCTACCGTGCCAAGGCCGCCGCCGCCGACCTCGCGCCGCTGCCCCGGGCCGTGAAGGACGACGCGCTGCTCGCCATCGCGGACGCGCTCGAGGTCCGTACGAGCGAAATCGTCGAGGCCAACGCCAAGGACGTCGCCAAGGCCCGCGAGGCCGGCACCAGCGAGGCCATCGTCGACCGGCTGACCCTGACCCCGGAGCGCGTACGGGCCATCGCCTCCGACGTGCGGGACGTCGTCGCGCTGCCCGACCCGGTCGGCGAGGTCGTCCGCGGCTCCACCCTTCCCAACGGCATCGACCTGCGCCAGGTCCGTGTCCCGCTCGGCGTCGTCGGGATCATCTACGAGGCCCGGCCGAACGTCACCGTGGACGCCGCCGCTCTGTGCCTGAAGTCCGGCAACGCGGTGCTGCTGCGCGGTTCGGCCTCCGCGTACGAGTCGAACACCGCCCTCGTCCGGGTCATCCGCGACGCCGTGGGCGGGTCCGGGCTGCCCGCCGACGCCGTACAGCTGGTGCCCGGCGAGAGCCGCGAGAGCGTGCGCGAGCTGATGCGGGCCCGCGGACTGGTCGACGTGCTGATTCCGCGCGGCGGCGCCTCGCTGATCCAGACGGTCGTCCAGGAGTCGACGGTCCCGGTCATCGAGACCGGCACCGGCAACTGCCACGTCTACGTCGACGCCCACGCCGACCTCGACATGGCCCTCGAGATCCTGATCAACTCCAAGGCACAGCGGGTCAGCGTGTGCAACGCCGCCGAGACGCTGCTGGTCCACCGGGCCATCGCCGCCGAGTTCCTGCCGCGCGCGCTGGACGCCCTCGCCGAGGCCGGGGTCACCGTGCACGCCGACGAGCGGGTGCTGGCGTACGCCAAGGACACCAAGGCGACCGTCGTCGAGGCCACCCCGGAGGACTGGGAGGCCGAGTACCTGTCGTACGACATCGCCGCAGCCGTCGTCGACTCCCTCGACAAGGCCGTGGAGCACATCCGGCTGTGGACCTCCGGTCACACCGAGGCCATCGTGACGACCTCCCAGCAGGCCGCCCGCCGCTTCACCCAGCTGGTCGACTCCACCACGGTCGCCGTGAACGCCTCCACCCGCTTCACGGACGGCGGCCAGTTCGGCTTCGGCGCGGAGATCGGCATCTCGACGCAGAAGCTGCACGCACGCGGCCCGATGGGACTGCCCGAACTGACCAGCACGAAGTACATCGTCACCGGGGACGGACACGTAAGGCGCTGAGGAGCGCGGCACCGGCATATGCGGCGGACACGCGCCCCCGGGTCGCGTCCGTGCCCCGGCGGAGACGTCTCAGCAGGCGGATGAATTTCCATACTGTCTGCCCAAATTGACCCCCCAGGTCTACTCTGGATCCGTGCCGGAGGACGTGGGGGGCACGCCGTTCCCTGACGGCTGGGAGCCCGACGACGACCACGACCGCGGGGTGTCGGACGAAGAGTTCGCCTCCGTGGTATTCGACGAGGCCTTCGTACAGGCGGCCGTGGTGCACGAGCCGACCGCCGTCGAACGCCTCCTGGCCGCCGCGCAGGCCAGAGCCGAGGCCTCCGAGGCGGAGGCCCGCCGGACACACGGCAGAGGCGAGCGGTACGACGACGGATACGGCGCCGACGACCCCGGTTTCGGCCGCGACCCGGACTTCGACGACCTGGACGACCCCGAGCTCCTCGACAGCCGCGACGGCATGCCGGGACCGTACGCAAAGCAGGTCCGCTGGCACCGCCCGGTCGCCTGGCTGCTCGCCCTGGTGATGGGCATCGGCATGGTCGCGCTGGCCTTCGCCGCGGTCTACCGGGGCGCCTCCTCGGGCCGCCAGGACCAGGTCCCGCCGCCCGCTTCCACCGGCCTGGAGCAGGGCACCTCGGCCGCCCCCTCCGCCTCCGCCGACTACTCCCAGCCGGCCGTCTCCGCGGTTCCGCGCACGCCCTGAACGCGCCCTGCGCAGGCATGCGCCATTCTGGTGAGTACCTGTCAGAAGTTGTGGCGTAGCAGGGCGTTTACCGGAGCTTCGGGAGACCTACTCTGAAGTTATGGGCGGGCCTGGAGAACCACCCGAGGGGACACCCGACGGCGCCTCCAACGGTGCGGAGGACGAATACCGATCCGTCGTCTTCGACGAGTCGTTCGTCCGCGCTGCCCGCCTCCAGGAGTTCTCCGCGCAGGAGCGCCTGACCGACCACGCGCCCGCCGTACGCCGCCGGCCGCCCCTGCGCCGGGGACTGTCCCGGCAGGCGCTCGTCCTGGTCGTGCTGATCGCCCTCGCCTTCGGCACCGCGATCTACATGGGCGTACGGCACCCCTACCAGACCCCGCAGGCCCGCCAGCCCGTAGAGCCCCTGCGGATGACCGTCATCCCGCTCGCCCCGCAGGGCAGCGTGCCCGGCGCCACCGACCCCGAACAGCTGTACGTCAACAGTCCCGCCGCGCAGTTCCGCACCGGCGCCGAGGGCATACCGCTGCCCGCCGCCCGGCGCACCGCGAACTTCTCGGACGGCCAGGTCGTCACCGCCCTGACCACTGCCAAGGACTACATCGTCCGCTCCTCGCTCTACCCCGAGGTACTCACCGGCGAGCAGGTCCGGCCCGTGCGGGTCCTGCTCGACCCCGGCCAACTCGACCAGTTCGACCGCAGTTTCGAGGTGCCCTCCGCCGACGGCCGGCACGCTCCCACCGGCTGGCTGGTGCGCTTCGACCCCGCCCACGCCGAACTGACCGACCGCGAGATCCGGGTGCAGGGCACCCTGCAGGTCACCGAGGCCGACTCGGCCAGCCTCGAGGTCACCGCGGACCACACCTTCGTGTACGCGCTGCGACCGGCCGACGCCGGTGCAAAGGCCGAGGCGTCGCTGTTCACGGTCCGCCGCGAGCTGCACTTCCGCTTCGACCGCGACGACCTGCGTCTGCACCAGGCCCAACTGGTCGGCTCGCACGTCCAGGCAGGCCCGCTGTCCTGCGCCGAGGACGCCGCCGGCCGGCTGCGCCCGCTGCTCGCCGGCCAGACCCCGAAGGCCGGCGGCCCGGCCGGCACGGACCCGTACGCCCCGCACGGCGCGACGGCCCTGTGCGGGACACTGGCGGACAGCGCCCAGCCCAAGGTGAACGCCGGACCGTCCTAGTCGCGCGGCGGCTGGTCCTTGGGCGGGGTGTCGGCGGAGCCGCCCGTGAAGCCGCCGAAGCCGCGCCGCACCCGGCTGCCCAGGTCGCCGGCGCCGCCCGCGATGTCGGTGACCAGCTTCATCAGCGGGTCCTTCGAGGCGCGCACATGGCCCGCATAGTGCGAGGCCGACTCGCGGAAGGAGTCCGAGACCGAGGTCTCCTTGTCCTCGTCGCGCCGCGGATAGTGGCCGTCCATGATCCGCTGGTAGTCGCGGGAGGCCGCCCACTTCTTCAGCTCGGCCGCGCGCACGGTGGTGAAGGGGTGGCTGCGGGGCAGCGTGTTGAGGATCTTCAGCACGGAGTCGCGCAGGTCGCCGCCGGCCTCGTACTCCTCGGCCTGCTCCAGGAACGCGTCCACGTTCATCTCGTGCAGGTGGTTGCCGCCCGCGAGCTTCATCAGGCCGCGCATCGAGGCCTGGAGGTCCTGGCCGACCAGCAGTCCCGCGCGGTCGGCGGACAGCTCCGACTTGCGGAACCACTCGCGCAGCGCGGTCACGATCGCCATGATCGCCACGCCGCCCAGCGGAATCCAGGCCACCCGCAGGGCGAGGTTGGTCAGGAACAGCAGGATGGTGCGGTAGACGGAGTGCCCGGACAGGGCGTGGCCGACCTCGTGGCCGATGACCGCCCGCATCTCCTCCTCGTCGAGCAGCTCGACGAGCCCGGTCGTGACGACGATGATCGGCTCGTCCATGCCGATGCACATCGCGTTGGGCTGCGGATCCTGGTTGACGTACATCGGCGGGACCTTCTCCAGGTCCAGGATGTAGCAGGCGTCCCGCAGCATGTCGTTGAGGTGGGTGAACTGCCGGTCCGAGACGCGCACCGAGTCGGACAGGAACAGCAGCCTCAGGCTCCGCTCGGGCAGCAGGCCGCTGAGTGCCTTGAAGGCCGTGTCGAAGCCGCTCAGCTTGCGCAGCGCGACCAGGGCGGAGCGGTCCGCCGGATGCTCGTACGCACGCGAGGAGATTCCCGGGAAGCGCCTGCGCTGCCGGCTCGGCACGTGCTCGTGCCCGTGCTGCTGGTGGCCGTCGTCGGACATGTCTTCCCCCATGTGCGTCGGTGTGCCCTGTGTGTTCTGCGCGCTGTTGTCCGCGCGCTGTTGTCTTTGCGCTTTCTTGTACGCCCCCGAAGCAAGGCCCAGCCTAGGCGGAGATACCGTGGACGGGCAGTACAGCGAAGGAGTCCCGCACCATGGAGCACCACCCCGCAGCCGTCTGGCTCACCGAGGCCGCGAGCGCCGCCCAGCAGCAGGGGGCGGGGAATCTTCTCCGGGTCGTACTGATCGTGATGGTGGTCGGCTGTGTGCTGACCGCCTGGTTCCTGCTTCGGGGTTACAAGCGGGAGGACGACTGAGTGCCCCGGAAGGTTGCCCGACGGCGGAGTCGGGGTGATCGCGACCGAGGCGCCCGCATACGATGAGCCGACGTCTCTTCCGCCCACACGCGATAGGTCCTGCCGAAGATGAGCTTCCACAGCGCCGCAGCCCAGTTGGTCACCCTCGCCGCCGAGGGCGAGGAGCACAGCGGCAACCACGAGAGCATCAACCCCCTGGTCACCGGTGGCGGCGCGTTCCTCGCCCTGATGCTGCTGCTGTGGATCACCACCCGCTTCAACCGCGACCGCTGAGTCCACAGACCGGGCCGGTAGGGTCTGCACGCATGGGAGAGCAGGACATGCCTACCGGTCCGGCATATGACACCACGAGCGGCAAACGCCGCCTCGGCGTCATGGGCGGAACGTTCGACCCGATCCACCACGGGCACCTGGTCGCGGCGAGCGAGGTCGCCGCGCAGTTCCACCTCGACGAGGTGGTGTTCGTGCCCACCGGGCAGCCGTGGCAGAAGACCCACCGCAAGGTCTCCCTGGCCGAGGACCGCTACCTGATGACGGTCATCGCGACCGCCGAGAACCCCCAGTTCTCGGTGAGCCGTATCGACATCGACCGCGGTGGTCCCACCTACACCGTGGACACGCTGCGCGATCTGCGCGCGCTCAACCCCGACACGGACCTGTTCTTCATCACCGGCGCCGACGCCCTCGCCCAGATCCTGACCTGGCGGGACAGCGAGGAGCTGTTCTCCCTCGCCCACTTCATCGGCGTGACCCGGCCCGGCCACCACCTCAACGACCCCGGGCTCCCCGAGGGCGGCGTCTCCCTGATCGAGGTGCCCGCCCTCGCCATCTCCTCCACGGACTGCCGTGCGAGAGTCGCCAAGGGCGACCCCATCTGGTATCTGGTGCCGGACGGAGTCGTGCGCTACATCGCCAAACGAGAGCTGTACCGCGGCGAGTGAGCCGAGAGGGGCACCGGTGAACGACCGATACGACGCTGGTTACGGGGGCGACCAGTACGAGCTCGTCGGCTACGACGAGTACGGCCGGCCTGTGTACCGGCAGGCGCCGCAGCAGCCGTCCCCACAGCAGCCGTACGACCCTTACACACAGCAGGGTCACGGCTACGACCCGTACGCGACGGGCCAGCAGCAGCCGGTACCCCCGTACGACCCCTACGGGACGGGCCAGCAGCAGCCGGTACCCCCGTACGACCCCTACGGGACGGGGCAGCAGCAGCCGGTGCCGTCGTACGACCCGTACGGGACCGGCCGGCAGCCCCGCGTCGCCGAGCAGACCGCCTACATCCCGCAGCAGGCGGGCCCGGTCGAGGAACCCGTACGGGACGACCGGGATCACCGGGGCGACCCGGCGTACCAGGACGACCGGGAGTACCAGGACGACCGGGACGACCGGGACTACCGCACCGAGCAGTTCGCCTTCGTCGAGGACCCCGACGGGGACTCCGAGGACGTCATCGACTGGCTGAAGTTCACCGAGAACCGCACCGAGCGCCGCGAGGAGGCCCGGCGCCGCGCCCGTAGCCGCCTCATCGCCCTGGTCGTCGTCCTGGCGCTGGCCGCGACCGGCGGCGTCGGCTACCTCTGGTACGCCGGAAAGCTCCCCGGACTGTCGTCGTCCGACGACAAGACCGGCGGTACGACGACCGCGACCGCGCAGAAACGCGACGTGATCGTCGTCCACCTGCACGACACCAAGAAGGGTGGCACCTCCACGGCGCTGCTCGTCGACAACACCACCACCAAGCAGGGCACCACCGTCCTGCTGCCCAATGCCCTCGCCCTGACCGGCGACGACGGCACGACGACCCTGGCCAAGTCGGTCGAGGACGACGGCTCCTCCGGCACCCGCGAGGCCCTGGACACCGTCCTCGGCACCTCGATCCAGGGCACCTGGCGCCTCGACACCCCCTACCTGCAGAACCTTGTCGACCTCGTCGGCAACATCGAGATCGACACCAACGCCGACGTGCCCGACCCCGAGGCCAAGAAGAAGGGCGAGGCGCCCCTCGTCAGCAAGGGCGAGAGCCAGACCCTCAGCGGCAAGATGGCCGTCGCCTACGCCACCTACCGCGCCTCCGGCGAGGCCCAGAACGCCCAGCTGGAGCGGTTCGGGCAGGTCATGCAGGGCGTGCTGCGCAAGATGTCCTCCGACGCCCAGGCCGCGACGACCACCGTGCAGACCCTCGCGCAGATCCTCGACCCGTCGCTCACCGACAAGGACCTCGGGACCTTCCTCGCGGGCCTCTCCGACCTCGCCAAGGGCGGCGACCACAAGACGGCCATGCTGCCCGTCCAGACCGACGGCACACTGAGCGCGCAGGCCAGTGACAGCGTGGTCAAGGACGTCCTCGGCGGCACCGCGAAGAGCCCCGACCAGGACGCGGCCGTCCGGGTCTCCGTGCGGAACGCCAGCGGTGTGAAGGACAACACGGAGAAGGCCCGCGTGGTCCTCCTCAACGGCGGCTTCACCTTCCTGGAGGCCGGTACGGCAGGCAGCGCCCAGACCACCTCCGAGATCACCTACGCGGACGCCGCCGACAAGGAGAACGCCACCGAGGTCGCCAAGACCCTGGGGCTGCCGGAGGACGCGGTGGTCAAGGGCAAGGTCTCCGCGAACGCGAACGTGTCGGTGGTGCTCGGGCAGGACTACGAGCCGGCCTCGGCCGGTTAATCGCGTGGGGTGCCGTCGGCGGTCCGTGAGACCCTTGAGGACAAGTGACCGCCGACGGAAAGCCATGTAGTGACCGCAACAGACCGATCTCTCGAGCTCATCAACACCGCCGCCCAGGCGGCCGCCGACAAGCTCGCGCACGACGTCATCGCCTACGACGTGAGCGATGTGCTGTCGATCACGGATGCCTTCCTGCTGGCGTCCGCGCCCAACGACCGCCAGGTCAAGTCGATCGTCGACGAGATCGAGGAACGGCTCCAGAAGGAACTCGGCGCCAAGCCGGTGCGCCGCGAGGGCGACCGCGAGGCCCGCTGGGTGCTGCTGGACTATGTCGACATCGTCGTCCACGTCCAGCACAGCGAGGAGCGGGTCTTCTACGCCCTGGAGCGGCTGTGGAAGGACTGCCCCGAGCTCGAGCTGCCCGCCGACGCCCGGGCCACCCGCGGCAAGGCCGAGGAGCACGCCAAACTGCAGGCCGCCGAGGAGGCCGCCGAGACGGGTGGTGAGTGGCGGTGAGCGCCACCGGGGAGGTGACCGGCGCGAAGCCGGGCCGCGGCCGCCGCGTCATCCTCTGGCGGCACGGCCAGACCTCCTGGAACGTGGAGCGCCGCTTCCAGGGCGCCACCGACGTCGAGCTGACCGAGGCCGGCCTGGCCCAGGCCCGCCGCGCCGCCCGGCTGCTGGCCTCCCTCAAGCCCGACGCGATCGTCTCCTCGGACCTGAGGCGGGCCGCGAACACGGCCGCCGAGCTGGCCGCGCTCACCGGCCTGGAGGTCAACCACACCGAGGCCCTGCGCGAGACCTACGCGGGCGTCTGGCAGGGCCTGACCCACGAGGAGATCATCGCCCGGCACGGCGAGGAGTACGCCGCGTGGAAGCGCGGTGAGCCGGTGCGCCGCGGCGGCGGCGAACTGGAGACCGAGGTCGCCGACCGTGCCGCCCCGGTCGTGCTCCGGCACGCCGAGAAGCTGCCCGACGACGGCACGCTGGTCGTGGTCAGCCACGGCGGCACCATCCGCACCACCATCGGCCGTCTCCTCGGCCTGGAGTCCCGCTACTGGGAGAGCCTCGGCGGGCTCTCCAACTGCTGCTGGTCCGTCCTCGGCGAGGGCGCCCGCGGCTGGCGGCTGCTCGAGCACAATGCCGGCACACTGCCGGAACCGGTGCTCGGCGACGACGACTGAGCGGCGGAGTCCACCAGGGGCCCGGATTTCACTTTCCGGCAGGTCGCAGGCTAAAGTTCTTCTTGTTCGCCCCGCCGAGCGGGGCAGAACACCATGCGGCTCCGCCGCGTGGCACCAGGGGCTATAGCTCAGTTGGTAGAGCGCCTGCATGGCATGCAGGAGGTCAGGAGTTCAATTCTCCTTAGCTCCACGGACGAATCCCGTCCCCCTCAGGGGGCGGGATTTTTCGTTGTCGCCCGCTTGAGCAGTCCGGGCCCGGGAGGCGTATACCTCTTAGGGCGGCGCGCCCGGGCTGCCGTGTCCGGACTGGTACCAAGGCGTCGCTGACCGTATTGGTCCGGTCGTGGCAGAATCAAACGGCCGGAAGGGGGCGCGGCCCGACGGGAGGGAGTAGCGATGCCTGCGAGCATCCTCGAGGAGGTCGGCCACCTCCTCGGCGGAGCGGCGTTGATACGGGACACGATCACCCGCCTCAGCTGCCCTTCCTGCGGTTCCGCGCATGTCGCCCAGGTCCTCGGGGACAACGGTGGCATCTCGTACGTGTGCACGGCCTGCGGCCACAGCTGGAGCTGATCGATGGGTGCACACAGGCGGAAGTGCGACTGGTGCGGCAGCGGCACGCCGATCGTCCGCGACATGGAACCGGTGAACCCCGACTACCAGTACTGGTGCGAGGAATGCGCGCGGGCGCTGATCATAAAGGGCGACCCGATCGAGACGTACCGCGAACTGGAGGGCGAGCCGATCTACGGCCGCCTCCTGGAGGAGCACTGCACGCTCAAACGGTTCTACTCGTTCGTGACGGCCTGACCTCTGCTGCGACCCCTGCTTCCTGAGGCCGCGGCGAGCCCGAGGAAGAGGCAGCCCATGGCTGCGTAGAGCCCCGACAGAGTGAACTCGATGCCGTCCTGGTCGAGTTCGGGCCGCCCCGGGCCATGTGGCACCCACCACAGGGCGTACGAGCAGAACACCAGCAGCGTGCCGACGGCAACCGCACGGTGTCCGCGCGCTGCCAGAACGAGCACCGCGGGCACGCACCACACCCAGTGGTGCGACCACGACACCGGGCAGACGAGCAGCGCCGTCACCGCACAGCAGGTCACCGCCCACGCCCGCTCGCCCCGCAACTCCGCCACCACCGCCACCGCCAGCCCCGCCCCGGCCACGACGGCCGCGACGGCAGTCCAGACGGCGCCGGGATCCGGCGTGTGCAGCAGCCGGGCGAGGACGCCGCGCAGGGCCTGGTTCGCCGTCTCCTCGGCATACCCGACCCGGCCGGTCCGGAAGACCATGTGGGTCCAGAACCGCCAGGAGTCGTACGGCAGGACGGCCGCCGCGAGGGCGGTCGCGCCGGCGAACGTGACCGCCGCCCCGCGCGCGTGCCGCAGCCAAGGGCCGCTGCGCCGCCCCCGGTGCGCCACGACACCGGTGGCGAGCAGGAAGACGACGAACAGAGCGGGCGTCAGCTTGACGGCCGCCGCGAGCCCGATGCCCAGGCCCGCCCAGCGATCGGGACGCCGTGCCAGATCCCACAGCACCAGTACCGCGAGCAGCAGATTGACCTGCCCGTACCGCAGCGTCGTCCACACCGGCTCGCACCACACGGCTACCGCCGAGACCCACCAGACCGTCGCCACACGCGTGTGCCCCACGAGCCGCAGCGACAGCCGCACCAGCACCACAAGGAGGGCGAGGTTCCCGGCCGTCGCCAGCGTGCGCAGACTCTCCGTGTCGGGGAGTGTCAGCGGGGTGAACAGCAGGGCCGCGAACGGTGGGTAGGTGGCGGGCAGTTGCGCCCAGGTCGCCCGCAGCGCGTACAGATCGCCGCCCGCCCGTACGGTCGCGCCCTCGGCCCGGTACACCATCAGGTCGAGCATCGAGACGTGCGCGGCCCGCTGGGCGATCCAGAACGCCGCGAAGGAAACGAGGCACGCCGTAAGGGCTACCGGCACCCGACGGTGGACGGCGGAGAACGCGATCACGGTCACGGGGGTCGACCATAGCGGTCGTATCGGCGCAGAACGGAAACGATTTGGTGATGCCCCGGGGGGACCGTGTAAAGTTGGCGTCGCCGCCGGGGAAACCGGGCGGAACAATACAAGGGGCTATAGCTCAGTTGGTAGAGCGCCTGCATGGCATGCAGGAGGTCAGGAGTTCAATTCTCCTTAGCTCCACAAGTGCGAGGGCGACCTGCGTCCGCTGGAAAGCGGACCGGGTCGCCCTCGTCGTTTTCTGCGCGGCAAGCGCGGCAAGCGCGGCACGGGCGACCGGAGTTGAAGGGGCCGTTCCTGACGGGACGGCCCCTTCCTGCGTGCTCAGCGGCCGAGGGCGCGGCGGCCGCGGCCCTGGGAGAGGACCGGGAGGTTGTTGCGGGTGGGCGCCTGGGAGCGGGTGCCCACCTCGATGCGCAGGGCGAGGGCCGGGCAGCGGCGGACCGCGCGCAGCGCCTTCGCCTCGGCGTAGCGCGGGACCTGGGCCTGCGCGACCGTCGGGAAGCCGTCGGCGCCGAGTTCGAAGACCTCCGGGAGGATGTCGGCGCACAACCCGTGGCCCCGGCACAGCGTCCAGTCGACGTAGATCTTCTGACGGCTGGGACCGTTCTCCTCGGACTCGCCGCCGCCCGGGATGCCCGTCGGGGCCCTGCCCCCCTCGAAGAGCGGCAGAACGCCCTGCACGGGCCGTCCGCAGCCGTTTCCGAGGACATGGGCCGCCAGGTCGTCGGTGAAGGCCTTGACGGTCGACTCCAGGAACATCGCCGAGCCGTCCGGGTGCGAGCATGCGCCGCGCCGCTTCACGTTCTTGGCGACCTGCTTGAGCGCCTCCAGGGCGGCCGGGCCGCCGCCGTTGAGGATGTCCTCCATGCCGCGCGCGGCGGCCGGCAGGCCGAGGTAGCAGGGACCGCACTGGCCCGCGCTCTCCTCCGCCAGCCACTGCGCCACCCGCAGCGACTCGCCGAGCGGGCAGGTGTCCTGACTGATCGGCAGGATCGCGCCGGCACCGAGCGAACCGCCCACCGCGTCGAGTGAATTGCGCGAGACGATCGCTTCGTTCACCGTCGCCGCGTCGATCCACTTGCCGTGGTAGCCGCCGGTGAGCACACCCTGCGGGACGGGCGGGGCGCCGGCCAGCTGGAGAACGTAGCGCAGCGGCACGCCCGTGGGGACCTCGATCACCATGGGGCGGGCGACCGCGCCGGAGACCGTGAGCATGACGGTGCCCGGCTCGTCATACAGTCCGGTGTTGCCGTAGCGCTCCGGGCCGATGCGGGCGGCGATCGCCAGTTGGGCGAACGTCTCGGCGTTGGACAGCAGTGTGGGCGCGCCGCCGACGCCGCTCTGCGAGGCGCTGATCTTGCGGCCGGGCGGGATCGCCGGGCCGCCGTCGATGGAGCGGATCAGGGAGGCGGCGGCTCCCGTGACCATACGGACCGGATTCCGCTGCACGCGCGCGCGGAGTGCCGATCGGCGTCCGTTGCTCAGGCCGCGTTCGGCGAGCGCGGCCTCCATGGAGCGTTGCGTGGACTCACGGGTGACCCCCACCACGAGCGTGCGGGCGCCCAGTGCCTCGGCGCACAGCAGGGCGCCGTCGAGGATCAGATGGGGGGCACGGTTGATCAGCACCGTGTCCTTGCGGCAGGCCGGTTCGTCCTCGCTGCCGTTGACGACGACCACCGGCCGGACGCCGCGCTTGATCGCCGACTCGGCGACCGAGCGCAGCTTCTTGTGGAAGGGGAAGCCCGCGCCGCCGCGGCCCTTGAGGTTGATGCGTTCGGCGAGCTGTGCGAGCTGCTCGCCGCCCAGGGGTTCGAGCGGCCCGTGCACCTTCAGGTGCATGGGCAGATCGAGTCTTTCGACAAGGTCGAAGCCCGACGTGAGCTGGGGAAGACCGACCACGCGGACTTCTGGGACGTCGGGCAGGGCCTCGTTCACTTATAGCCTCCGGAAGGCGTGTTCCAAGCTTCGCCCGAACCCGGTGCGTCGAAGTCGTAGGACGCACCGGGCAGTGTTTCAGTGGCGGGACCGCTGTTGTACGTGTCACTCGGGTTGTACGTGTCATAGAGGGCGTTCGACTCACCGGTGTCGTACACATCACTCCCGCCGTACCCGCCGGCGTCCGGATTGCCATAGGCCGGGATGTTGTATCCCGTGTCCTGGAGAGGGTCGTAGGCCGACGGGGGCGCCTCGCCGACCGGGGGCGGGGACGGGATCGGCCAGGATCCGGACGTGCTGCCGCCGGAGTCCATGCGCGGGAGCGCCTCCGTGGGCTGTGCGTCGAACGGCAACTCCATGCGTGCGGTCTGGTCGGCTGCGAAGGACTGCTGGGGGCGTGGAGGTGCCGAGACGGCGCGGTACGCCGCCGAGAAACCGTTCGCTGGTTCCGGGCGGGCAGGGCGCTCGGCGGTCTCGTACAGCGGTCCTGAAGGCGCCGCCGTACGCGGCTGGGAGTCTCGCTGGTTCTCGTAGCCCGGTAGCGCGGACTCGCCCGCCCGGGCCCGGCTCTCCTCCAGTTGTTCCCGGCCGGGCGCCCGCTCGGTTCCCAGGAGCGCGGTGATCCGGTCGGCGACCCGGCGCTTGACAGGGCGGGGCGCCGCGCGCAGCGCGAGGGCCGCCCCGACGCCGATCAGGGACAGTACGTACAGGAACACGAAGAACGGTTTTGCCGAGCGACCCGCGTAGAGCCCGTGGACCAGCGCCGCACACCACGCCGGGTAGGCGAGCATGTGCATGGCCCGCCAACGTGCCGCGACGGGCGCCGGGGACGCGAAGCGGTTGCGCAGGATGCCGGTGATGGCCACGAAGATCATGAACAGACCGGCCAGGGTGCCGAGTCCGATGAGGAAGCCCCTGCCCATGACCTCGTCGTCGTTGGCGAGGAGGAGCCCGAAGGGGATCACCGCGGCGATCCACGTGGTGTGGTCCAATGCCAGCTTGGTCACGATGTGGACCAGCAGGAAGACGATCGAGGCGACGGCGGTGGTCCGGTGCACCGCCTGCGCCAGGATCCGACGGCGGGCGTCGAGGAGGATCCGGTCCTGGGCGACGAGTCCCCAGATCACCGAGCAACTGAGGCAGACCAGTGACAGGACGCCCGCGCCGAAGTCGAGGAAATACGCGAACGAGTCGTCCGCCGTGCTGTCGTCCGTGGTCACGACATTCCTCCCGACATCACGACGAAGGGCGGGAACAACAGAACGGCAGCGGCCGCCACCTCGAGGGCCGGCCGGCCCGGCCGGGGAAGCGGGCTGCTGTGAGGACAAGGGTCCATGGGGTGACTCCGAGCGGTATGGGAATGCGGTCCCGTTGCCGCACTCTAGGCGCAGCCATACCGATGAGTACGGGGTTTGAGTTATTGCGCTGTTATCAAAGGGCAATGTGCTTGTTGTGATGTCCCTTAGTGGCGGTTACGCGAAGTAATCTTTGACCATGGTTCAGCTTTCCGGGGTGGCACCCGGTGCCGGGGTGCGCCCGAAAGGCCGTCGCGGGCCGCTCGACGGCTGCGGTACCCTGGCGCCATGCGTGCCGTACGCCTTCTGCTTAGCGGGCCGCGCTGATCAGTCCCGGCCACCGGGTCAACCGAGTGGGCCGGAATCGGCGCGGCGTCCCCTCCTGTGCGAGGGGATTTTTCGTTTCCTGACGTGACAGCCGCTGGCAGAGACGATCGATGGAGCTTTGAGGATCATGAGCGAGACGAACCCCGCTGCCGCCGCAGCCGTGCCGGCGGAGGCCGCACCGCACCGCTACACGGCCACCATGGCGGCCGAGATCGAGGCACGCTGGCAGGACTTCTGGGACGCCGAGGGCGTCTACGCGGCACCGAACCCGGAGGGTGACCTGGCGGGTGACTCCGAGACGGTCGCCAAGCCCAAGAAGTTCATCATGGACATGTTCCCGTACCCCTCCGGTGCGGGCCTGCACGTCGGCCACCCCCTGGGCTACATCGCCACCGATGTGTTCGCCCGGTTCCAGCGGATGACCGGCCACAACGTCCTGCACACCCTGGGCTTCGACGCCTTCGGCCTGCCCGCCGAGCAGTACGCCGTGCAGACCGGCACGCACCCGCGCGTGTCCACCGAGACCAACATCGAGAACATGAAGTCCCAGCTGCGCCGGCTGGGCCTGGGCCACGACAAGCGCCGGTCGTTCGCGACGATCGACCCGGACTACTACAAGTGGACCCAGTGGATCTTCCTGCAGATCTTCAACTCCTGGTACGACGACGAGGCGAACAAGGCCCGCCCGATCTCCGAGCTGATCGCCCAGTTCGTCAGCGGCGAGCGCGCGCTGCCCGGTGGGCGCTCCTGGAACGAGCTGAGCGCCGCCGAGCGCGCCGACGTCCTGAGTGAGTACCGCCTGGCGTACGCCTCCGACGCGCCGGTCAACTGGTGCCCCGGCCTGGGAACCGTGCTGGCCAACGAGGAGGTCACCGCCGACGGCCGCTCCGAGCGCGGCAACTTCCCCGTGTTCAAGGCCAAGCTGCGCCAGTGGAACATGCGCATCACGGCGTACGCCGACCGGCTGCTGGACGACCTGGAGCAGCTGGACTGGCCCGAGGCCATCAAGCTGCAGCAGCGCAACTGGATCGGCCGCTCCGAGGGCGCCCGCGTCGACTTCCCGATCGACGGCGAGCGCATCACGGTCTTCACCACGCGCCCGGACACCCTGTTCGGCGCGACCTACATGGTGCTGGCGCCCGAGCACCCGCTGGTCGAGAAGTTCACGCCCCAGGAATGGCCCGAGGGCACGCATCAGGTGTGGACCGGCGGCCATGCGACCCCGGCCGAGGCCGTCGCCGCGTACCGCGCGCAGGCCGCCTCGAAGTCCGACGTCGAGCGGCAGGCCGAGGCCAAGGACAAGACCGGCGTCTTCATCGGCGCGTACGCGACCAACCCGGTCAACGGCGAGCAGGTCCCCGTCTTCATCGCCGACTACGTCCTGATGGGCTACGGCACCGGCGCGATCATGGCCGTCCCGGCGGGCGACCAGCGCGACTTCGAGTTCGCGCGCGCCTTCGAGCTGCCGATCCACTGCATCGTCGAGCCGACCGACGGTCGTGGTACGGACACCTCGACATGGGAGGACGCCTTCTCGTCGTACGACGCGAAGATCGTCAACTCCGCCAACGACGAGATCTCCCTGGACGGCCTGGGCGTCGTCGACGCCAAGGCGCGCATCACCGAGTGGCTGGAGCGCAAGGGCATCGGCGAGGGCACCGTCAACTTCCGTCTGCGCGACTGGCTGTTCAGCCGCCAGCGCTACTGGGGCGAGCCCTTCCCGATCGTCTACGACGAGGAGGGCGTCGCCCACGCGCTGCCCGAGTCGATGCTGCCGCTGGAGCTGCCGGAGGTCGAGGACTACTCGCCGCGCACCTTCGACCCGGACGACGCCGACACCCAGCCCGAGACGCCGCTGTCGCGCAACGAGGAGTGGGTCAACGTCACCCTGGACCTGGGTGACGGGCCGAAGAAGTACCGGCGCGAGACCAACACCATGCCCAACTGGGCCGGTTCCTGCTGGTACGAGCTGCGCTACCTGGACCCGCACAACGACCAGAAGCTGGTCGACCCGGAGATCGAGCGGTACTGGATGGGTCCGCGCGAGGGGCAGCCGCACGGCGGCGTCGACCTGTACGTGGGCGGCGCCGAGCACGCCGTGCTGCATCTGCTGTACGCGCGCTTCTGGTCCAAGGTGCTGTACGACCTGGGGCACGTCTCCTCGGCGGAGCCGTTCCACAAGCTGTTCAACCAGGGCATGATCCAGGCCTACGTCTACCGCGACAGCCGCGGTATCGCGGTGCCGGCCGCCGAGGTGGAGGAGCGCGACGGCGCGTACTACCACCAGGGCGAGAAGGTCAGCCGGCTGCTGGGCAAGATGGGCAAGTCCCTGAAGAACGCGGTCACTCCGGACGAGATCTGCGCCGAGTACGGTGCCGACACGCTGCGGCTGTACGAGATGGCGATGGGCCCGCTGGACGTCTCCCGGCCGTGGGACACCCGCGCGGTGGTGGGCCAGTTCCGGCTGCTGCAGCGGCTGTGGCGCAACATCGTCGACGAGGCCACCGGTGAGGTGACGGTCGTCGACGGGGAGCCCGACGAGGAGACGCTGCGGGCGCTGCACAAGGCGATCGACGGTGTGCGCGGGGACCTGGAAGGCATGCGGTTCAACACCGCCATCGCCAAGGTCACCGAGCTGAACAACCATCTGACGAAGGCGGGAGGCGCGGTGCCGCGCTCCGTCGCCGCACCGCTGGTGCTGATGGTCGCGCCGCTGGCGCCGCACATCGCCGAGGAGCTGTGGCGGAAGCTGGGGCACACCGATTCGGTGGTGCACCAGGACTTCCCGGTCGCCGACCCGGCGTACGTGGTCGACGAGACCGTGACCTGTGTCGTGCAGGTCAAGGGCAAGGTCAAGGCGCGGCTGGAGGTGTCGCCGGCCATCTCCGAGGAGGAGCTGGAGAAGGCGGCACTGGCCGACGAGAAGGTCGTCGCCGCGCTGGGCGGGGCCGGGATCCGCAAGGTGATCGTGCGGGCGCCGAAGCTGGTGAACATCGTTCCGGCGTAGGCACCTGCGGCTGACGGTCGTCCCCTAAGGGCTGGTTCGCTGGTCCGTGCGGGGAGGTTCGGGGTTCTGTTCGGGCAGGTTCGGGGTTCTTCTGGAACTCCGGGCCTGCCCGCCTCGTTTACCGTTGAAGAGCGACGCGGTGCCTGCCGCGGCGGGGTCGGAGGAGGAGCATCGTGGAAGCAGTGTTCGCAGTGTTCGCCCTTCTCTTCGTGCTCTTTGTGGTGCTCGGCGCCTACGCCACCGTGAAGGTCGTCGGCGCCGCCAAGCGCGGTGTGGACCGCACCATCACGCAGGCCCGCCGCACCGTCGAGGACCACACGCTGCGAGCCAAGTCCTTCGCCCAGCCCGGCCCGGCGGGCGAGATCGCCCAGCTGCGGCTGTCGCTGCGGACGTCGATGCGGGCCACCCAGGACGCGCTGCACGCGGGTGCGGCCGAGGACGAATCCCTGAAGGAGGCCCTCGGTCTCTTCCAGCGGCTCAGCGCGCACGGACACGAACTGGACGACGAACTCAGGCGCCTGGAGTCAGAACCGGACCGGGCGACGCTCACCGAGCGGCTGCCCACGCTGCGCGAGCGCACCGAGCGCATCACACGGTCGGCCGACTCACTGCGCTGGGCCGCCCGCGACCGGGCCCACCGCTTCGCGGACGACGACCTGGACTCCCTGAGCACACAGATCGACGTCGAGGCCGGCGCCCTGCGGCACTGGACCACCTCCGACACCTCGGCGACGCCGCCCCCGTGGCCGGAGGCACCGGCGGCCGACGCGGCGGCGCCCCAGCAGACCCGGCAGGAAACCCCGCAGCCGAACACCGCCGAGGAACCGACGCGCCCCGCCATCACCCCGCCGGGCCCGCGCCCCACCTACCCCTGGCAGAAGAAGCCCCGCCCCGAGAGCACGACCTGAACCTCCCGCTTGCCCGCGTTTCCGTGGCGAGCCGAGTCCGGCCCCGGCACAGGTGAGAGGGCCGGGCTGCCGCCCGGGCGCTACGCCAGGTAACCTCCAGCTCATGTCCCGCCATGTCGCGATCGTCACCGATTCAACGGCCTACCTGCCGCCACGGACGATGGAGCGCCATGGCATCACCGCGGTGCCGCTGACCGTGGTCCTCGGTGACCGGGCCCTCGAGGAGGGCACCGAGATCTCGACCCGCTCCCTGGCCCAGGCGTTGCAGAAGCGACGCCCTGTCACCACCTCACGCCCCAGCCCCCAACTCTTCGCCGAGACCTACCGCAAGGTCGCCGAGGCCGGCGCCACCGGCATCGTCTCCCTGCACCTGTCCGCCGAACTGTCCGGCACCTACGACGCGGCGGTCCTGGCGGCGCGTGAGGCTCCGGTGCCGGTGCGCGTGGTGGACACCGGAATGATCGCGATGGCGCTCGGCTTCTGCGCGCTGGCCGCGGCCGAGGCGGCGGACGCGGGCGGCACGGTGGACGAGGCGGTCACGGCCGCGGAGAAACGGGCCGCCGGAACGTCCGCCTACTTCTATGTCGACACCCTCGACTATCTGCGCCGTGGCGGCCGGATCGGCACCGCGCAGGCGCTCTTCGGCTCCGCGCTCGCCGTGAAGCCGCTGCTCCAGCTGAACGGCGGCCGTATCGAACTCCTGGAAAAGGTCCGCACGGCGTCGAAGGCGATCGCCCGGCTGGAGGAGATCGCCGCCGAGCGGGCGGGTGGTGCACAGGTCGACATCGCCGTCCACCATCTCGCCGCGGCCGACCGCGCGTCGGCCCTGGCGGACCGCTTGCGGGCGCGGGTTCCGGGGCTGGCCGACCTGCATGTGAGTGAGGTGGGGGCGGTGATCGGGGCGCATACGGGGCCCGGGTTGCTGGGCGTTGTGGTGTCGCCGCGGTGAGGGGCGTCGGCACGCTGTGTTCACTCGTGTGGGTGGCGAGGTTTTCCACAACTGGGCGGTAGTCCCCGGGAATTGAGCAAGATCACCGCGAGGGTGCGGCAGTGCCGGATCCTCGTCGCATGGCACTTCGATCACGCACTCGCGCAGCATCCGTCACCAGCGGACCGGGCCGAGGTCCCGCCTCCGACGGCCGTACCCTCCATCGTCATCGCCATCACCATCGCCGTCCACCGGCGCGGGGCCGGAGCCGCAGTCGGCATGCGTCTGCAGAGGAACTCCGTCGACGAGCCGAGGTGCTCTTCGCCGAACGGGCCGGGGAATGGCGGGAGTCGGGGGCGGGGCCTCCGGCTGAGGGGCGGTTAAGTTCTGGGGAGGCCAGTGGGCCGGAGGCGAACCCCGGTGGCGAGGAGACGTCAACTGCACCTGTCGGGGCGGGGGCCGGGTCCTGGCGGGAGCGGGCCGGGCTTGCCGTGCGGGAGCGGATGCCGCTGTGGTTGCAGGCGAGGTGTGGCCTGGAGCGGCGGAGCGTGCTCGCGCTCACCGTGGTGTTCGTCGTCGCCGCCGGCTTCGCCGTGCAGCACTTCTGGACCGGGCGGACACAGTCCGTGCAGGCGCCCGAGGTGGTCAAGGCGGCGGCTCCGTACGGAGTTCAGGAGGCCGGGCCTGCCGCGTCGGGCTCGCCGCCAGACGTGGCCGGCGCCACCGGCACGCCCGTTGCCGAGATCGTGGTGGACGTCAGCGGAAAGGTGCGCGAACCCGGGATTCACCGGCTGCCGGCCGGTTCGCGGGTCGCCGACGCACTGCGCGCGGCCGGTGGGGTGCGTCCCGGCACGGACATCGACGGCCTCAACCGCGCACGCCTCCTCATGGACGGTGAGCAAGTGGTCGTCGGCGGACCCCCACCCGTGTCGGCACCGGGTGCCCCCGCCGGAGCACCCGCCGGAGCAGCACCCGGGGCCCCAGCGGGACCCGTCTCCCTGAACACCGCCACGGTGGAACAGCTCGACACGCTGCCCGGCGTCGGCCCCGTGCTCGCGCAGCACATCATCGACTACCGCACGCAAGCCGGCGGCTTCCGCTCGGTGGACGAGCTGCGGGAGGTCAACGGCATCGGCGAGCGACGGTTCGCCGACCTGCGGGATCTGGTACGGCCATGAGGCAGGAGCAGGAGCTTCCTCCCGTCGCCCGCCGAGCCGTGCACGCTGCCTCCGGCAAGCGGCTGGGAGCCGCCCACCCGCGGCAGGAGGGCCCGACGGACCTCCGCCTCGTACCGCCCGCCCTCGCGGCGTGGGCGACCGCGGCGTTGGCGCTGCATGCCGCGCCCGGACTGCTCACCGGGGTCGTGGTCACCTGCCTGGTCGTGGCCGGTGGGCTGCTGCTCCGGCGGCGGGTCGGAAGGGGTGAAAGAGGCCGATGGGGCGGCAGAGACCGAGGTCCGGCGGTCGAGCGGCCGCGGCCGCGTGTCCCGGTCGCCGCCGTGCTGCTCTGTGTCGCCGCGGCTGCAGCGTCGGCCGGGCTGCACGGGGCGGACCTGCGCCGAGGGCCGGTGCCGGGGCTGGCGCGGCAGTCCGCCTGGGTGTCCGCCGAGGTGGAGGTCACCTCCGATCCCCGGCTGACCCGGCCCCGCGTCACGGGAAATCGCCTGGCTCCGGCCTCCGTGCTGCTGAACGCGCAGGTGCGAGGCGTGGAGGTGACGCCAGGGGCGAGGACGGTGACGCGGACACCGGTACTGGTGATCGTCGACGCCGAGTGGGGTGCCGGGCGTGAGTGGCTCAAGCTGCTGCCCTCCACGCGGGTCAGGGTGACCGGGCGGCTGGCGCCCGCTGCGGTGGGCGGCGACCGGATCGCGGCGGTGCTGCGGATCCGGGATCAGCCGGTGCCCGAGGTGGTGGGGGAGCCGTCGGGGGCACAACGGTTCGCGGGGCGGTTGCGTCAGGGGCTGCGGGAGGCCACCGACGGGCTGCCGGCGGACGCGCGTGCGCTGCTGCCGGGGCTGGTCGTCGGGGACACCTCGCGGATCACACCGGAGCTGGACGAGGCCTTCAAGGAGACCGACCTCGCGCACACACTCGCCGTTTCCGGGAGCAACCTCACGATCATTCTCGCCCTGCTCCTGGGGCCGCCCGGTCTGGCGCAGCGCAGTGAGCGCCGTGGCCTCGCACCCCGGCTCGGCATCCCGCTCCGGGCGACCGCGGTGCTCGGCGGAGCGCTCACGCTGGGCTTCGTGGTCGTGTGCAGACCCGACCCGAGCGTGCTGCGGGCCGCGGCCTGCGGAGCCGTCGCACTGCTCGCCCTGGCGACCGGTCGCCGCAGATCGCTGATCCCGGCACTGGCCACGGCAGTGCTTCTGCTGGTGCTGTACGACCCTTGGCTGGCCCGCAGTTACGGCTTCCTGCTGTCGGTCCTGGCCACCGGCGCCCTGCTCACCCTCGCGCCTCGCTGGAGCGCCGCGCTGCAACGGCGCCGGGTGCCGCCCAGGCTCGCCGAGGCGCTGGCCGCGGCGGGCGCGGCGCAGGCGCTCTGCGCGCCGGTCGTCGCGGTGCTGTCGGCCCGGGTGAGCCTGGTGGCGGTGCCCTGCAACCTGCTCGCGGAGTTCGCGATCGCGCCGGCCACGGTACTGGGCTTCGCGGCACTCGCGGCAGCGCCGGTGGCGATGCCGGTGGCCAAGGCGCTGGCGTGGGGCGCGAGTTGGCCTGCCGGGTGGATCGCGGACGTCGCCCGGACCGGGGCGGCGCTGCCCGGCGCCGGAGTGGACTGGCCGGGCAGCTGGTCCGGGGCGGCACTGCTCGCCCTGGTCACGGTGGGCGTCGTGGTCGCCGGCCGGCGGCTGCTGAGGCACCCGTGGCTGTGCGCGGCCTGCGGGGTGCTGCTGGCGCTGGCCGTGGTACAGCCGCCGCCGCTGACCAGGGTGATCACGGGCTGGCCGCCGCCGGGCTGGCGGCTGGCGATGTGCGACGTGGGGCAGGGCGACGCGACGGTGCTCGCGGCGGGCGAGGGAACCGGGGTCGTCGTGGATGCGGGCCCGGACCCGAGGCTGGTCGACCGGTGCCTGCGCGACCTCGGCATCACCAGGATCCCCCTCGTGGTCCTCACCCACTTCCACGCCGACCATGTGGCCGGGCTGCCCGGCGTTCTGCGGGGGCGTGCGGTGGGGGCGGTCGAGACGACAGGGTTCGAAGAACCCTCGGATCAGGCGGAGTTCGTCAGAAGACAGGCGGCTGCCCGGGGGATTCCGGTCCGGCATGCCCTCGCGGGGGAGCAGCGGCGCACCGGCGACCTGTCCTGGCAGGTGCTGTGGCCGCCGCCGCGTCCGGCACCGGCCCCGGAGGGTCCGAACGATGCCAGTGTCGCCCTGCTCGTACGGTCGGGAGGGCTGCGGATGCTGCTGCTCGGGGACCTCGAACCCCCGGCCCAGCAGGCCTTGTTGCGGTCACCGGCGGCCGCGGTGCTGGGCGGCGTGGACGTGCTCAAGGTGGCCCACCATGGCTCCGCCTACCAGGACCCTGACCTGATACGCCGGGCGGCCCCGCGACTGGCGCTGATCTCCTGCGGTGCGGACAACGCCTACGGACATCCCGCTCCCAGCACGGTCGCTGCGCTGCGGGACGGGGGCGCGGCGGTGCTGCGGACGGATCTGGACGGGGCGATGGCGGTCGTCGGTGCGGGCGCGGAGTTGCGCGTGGCGCGAGACTGAAGGCATGAACTCCGCACAGGTTGATGCCTACCTCCGCCGCCTGGGGGTCGCAAACCCGGCCTGGCCCACCGTCGACGTTCTGCGCGAGCTGCATCTGCGCCATCTGCAGACTGTGCCCTTCGAGAACCTGTCGATCCACCTCGGCGAGGAGATCGTGCTGGAGGAGAAGCGGCTGTTGGACAAGGTGGTGGGGGCGCGGCGCGGCGGGTTCTGCTACGAACTGAACGGGGCGTTCGGCGCGCTGCTCGGCGCGCTGGGGTACGACGTGACGCTGCTGGCGGGACGCGTGTACGGGGAGGGGAGGCGGCTCGGGATCCCGTACGACCACCTCGCGCTGCGGGTGCGGACGGTCGACGCGGGCGAGTGGCTCGCCGACGTCGGGTTCGGTGCGCACTTCCACTATCCGCTGGCCTTCGAGGAGACCCGTGAACAGACGGATCCCGGTGGGATCTTCCGGATCGTCGAGGCGGGGCCGGACGCGGCGGGCGTACGGGGCGGCCCGGGCGCGGCGGGTGCGGCCGGGGCGGCCGACCTGGACGTTGTCAGGGACGGCAGCCCCGTGTACCGGCTGGATCTGCGGCCGCGGGTGCTCGGGGACTTCGTGACCGGGGCCTGGTGGCACAGCACATCGCCGGAGTCGCATTTCGGGAAGTCGCTGGTCTGCTCGCGGGTCACGGAGGACGGTGGGCGGATCACGCTGAGCGGGCGGCGGCTCAAGGTGACGGCAGCCGACGGGAAGCGCGACGAGCGGGAGCTCGCCGGGGACGAGGAGGTGCTCGCGGTGTACCGGGAGCGGTTCGGGATCGAGCTGGACCGGGTGCCTGCCGTGCGGCACCCCGGCCGGGCGGGCTGACCTGCTTGTTCGATTCCGGGAGCGGTGCCGGAAAATGGCTGCCGTGAGTGATGCTAGACATGTGCTGGTGCTGCCGGACCGCGATGCCGCGGAAGAGGTGGCCCAGGCGCTCGGGGAGCGGTTCGGGCTGGACGAGGAGCCGCGGCTGCTGCGGGATGCGCTGGCCGGTGAGGATGACGCCGAGGACGCGCAGTGGCTGGTCGTGCTGCGGGACGAGGAGGGGCGGCTGGATCCCGGCGAGCTGGACGAGTTCGCGGGGGAGTGGGACGGGTGGCGGGAGGAACCGTAGCCCTGCCGGGCCACGCGGACCCGGTTGGCGTGGCCGGCCCCCCTTGACGTGGACCCCGTTGTCAGTGGCCCGTGGGATGCTTGTCGCGATGGCCAGGAAGACTGCGAATGACGATCCTCTCGCCCCGGTGACGCTTGCCGTGGGCCAGGAGGACCTCCTGCTCGACCGTGCCGTGCAGGAGGTGGTGGCCGCCGCCAGGGCCGCCGACGCCGACACGGACGTACGTGACCTGACACCGGACCAGCTGCAGCCCGGCACGCTCGCGGAGCTGACCAGCCCGTCGCTCTTCGCGGAGCGCAAGGTCGTCGTCGTACGCAATGCGCAGGACCTGTCCGCCGACACGATCAAGGACGTGAAGGCGTATCTGGGGGCGCCCGCCGAGGAGATCACCCTCGTGCTGCTGCACGCGGGCGGAGCCAAGGGCAAGGGGCTGCTGGACGCCGCGCGCAAGGCGGGCGCGCGGGAGGTGGCCTGCCCCAGGATGACGAAGCCGGCGGACCGGCTGGCCTTCGTCAGAGGTGAGTTCCGTGCGCTCGGGCGGTCGGCCACGCCCGAGGCCTGCCAGGCGCTCGTCGACGCCGTCGGGAGCGATCTGCGGGAGTTGGCGTCCGCGGTGTCCCAGCTGACCGCGGACGTCGAGGGGACCATCGACGAGGCGGTGGTCGGGCGGTACTACACCGGGCGGGCCGAGGCATCGAGCTTCACGGTCGCCGACCGGGCGGTCGAGGGGCGGGCGGCGGAGGCCCTGGAGGCACTGCGCTGGTCGCTGGCGACCGGAGTGGCGCCGGTGCTGATCACGAGTGCGCTCGCGCAGGGGGTGCGGGCGATCGGGAAGCTGTCCTCGGCGCGCGGCGGGCGGCCGGCCGATCTCGCGCGGGAACTGGGTATGCCGCCGTGGAAGATCGACCGGGTGCGGCAGCAGATGCGGGGGTGGACGCCGGACGGGGTCGCAGCCGCCCTGCGGGCGGTTGCCGAGGCCGATGCCGGGGTGAAGGGCGGCGGGGACGATCCCGAGTACGCCCTGGAGAAGGCGGTCGTGACGATCGCGCGGGCGGCTCGGTCGAGAGGGCGGGCGTAGCTCCCCGACGTTTTCCCAGGCACTCCCCCGCGTTCCCAGCGTTCCCCGGCGGCAGTGACGGGGTGAACGGAGGAGAATCGGGCGTATCAGCCGTACATCGCCGGACATGAGGAAAGGTGGCGATCAGGTATGGCCGAGCACCCGCACGCAACTCTTGTCCGCAAGGGCTACGAGGCCTTCACGCGTGGTGACATGGACGCCCTGCGAGGGCTGATGACGTCGGACTGCACGCACCATGTGCCCGGCAGTCACCCCCTGTCGGGTGACTTCAAGGGGCAGGACGCGGTCATCGACATGTACGGCCGGCTCTTCCAGGAGACGGCGGGGACGATGCAGGTCGAGCTGCGCACCGTACTCGTCGACGGCCGGGGCCACGCGGTCGCCGTGCACCACATCACGGCGGAGCGCCAGGGCAAGCGCCTCGACGAGGACGGAGCGATCGTCTTCCGGATCGTCGGAGACAAGATGAGCGATCTCGACGAGTGCGTCGCGGACATCGACAAGGGCAACGACTTCTGGTCGTGACCGCGCATCGGCCCGCTCACACCGAAGGCCCCGGCGTCCGCTCTGGGGAAGAGCGAGGTGCCGGGGCCTTCGGTTCAAGCTGGTGAGCCCGTACCCGCGTGGCGAACGCAGGCCGCGTACGGACTCGGGGTGCCGGTCGGGAGCGGATGAGAGAGGGCCCGCTCTGGGTCCTGCCGGCGATCAGACCAGATGAGAGGTTCAGCCCTTGAGGGCAGCGACCTTGGAAGCCAGCGCCGACTTCTTGTTGGCGGCCTGGTTCTTGTGGATGACGCCCTTGGAGACGGCCTTGTCGAGCTGACGCGCGGCAGCGCGCTGGTACTCGGTGGCCTTCTCGACGTCACCCGCGGCAGCAGCCTCACGGGCCTTGCGGATCGCGGTCTTCAGGGAGGACTTGACGGCCTTGTTGCGCAGCCGAGCCTTCTCGTTGGTCTTGATCCGCTTGATCTGGGACTTGATGTTCGCCACGAATGAGCCTTTTCAGGTTCTGGCACGAGGCCGCACGGGACCCGCACCGGTGATTTTCTTGGGGTGCGCCTCGCGCTGAGAGGGCATGAGGCACAGCCACCCAGGCTACCAGCGGCCCTCTTGGTGGCCCAAACCGGTCGCCGGTCCCGGCCCGTGGGACCATGGAGACTACGTATCGATCCGACCCGAGACCGTTACCTGCGGATACCTCAAGAATCAGGACCCTGCGTGCCCGCGACCCCTAACAATGTGCCCGAGCCGAGCCGTACCGCCCCGGCTCTGATCCGCAATTTCTGCATCATCGCGCACATCGACCACGGCAAGTCCACGCTCGCCGACCGGATGCTTCAGCTGACCGGTGTGGTCGAGCAGCGGCAGATGCGTGCTCAGTACCTCGACCGGATGGACATCGAGCGCGAGCGCGGCATCACGATCAAGTCCCAGGCGGTGCGGCTGCCGTGGGCTCCCACCCACGACCCCGGCAACACGCACATCCTCAACATGATCGACACCCCGGGGCACGTCGACTTCACGTACGAGGTCTCGCGGTCGCTCGCCGCCTGCGAGGGGACCATCCTCCTCGTCGACGCCGCCCAGGGCATCGAGGCGCAGACCCTCGCCAACCTGTACCTGGCGATGGAGAACGACCTCGCGATCATTCCTGTGCTGAACAAGATCGATCTGCCCGCCGCTCAGCCCGAGAAGTTCGCGGAAGAGCTGGCCAACCTTGTCGGGTGCGACCCGGACGACGTGCTGCGGGTCTCCGCGAAGACCGGTGTCGGCGTGGACGCGCTGCTCGACAAGGTCGTCGCCGAGGTTCCGGCGCCGGTCGGCGTCAAGGACGCGCCCGCCCGCGCCATGATCTTCGACTCGGTCTACGACTCCTACCGGGGTGTCGTCACCTACGTCCGTGTCATCGACGGGCAGCTCAACAAGCGCGAGCGGATCCGGATGATGTCCACCGGCGCCACGCACGAGCTGCTGGAGATCGGGACCAACTCGCCCGAGATGCTCCCCGCGGACGGGTTGGGCGTGGGTGAGGTGGGCTACCTCATCACCGGTGTGAAGGACGTCCGGCAGTCCAAGGTCGGTGACACGATCACCAGCCAGGTCAAGGGCGCCACCGAGGCACTGGGTGGGTACAAGGACCCCAAGCCCATGGTCTTCTCGGGGCTCTATCCGCTCGACGGGTCCGACTACCCCGAGTTGCGTGACGCCCTCGACAAGCTCCAGCTCAACGACGCGGCGCTCGTCTACGAGCCGGAGACCTCCGCCGCGCTGGGCTTCGGCTTCCGTGTCGGCTTCCTCGGGCTGCTGCACCTCGACGTCATCCGCGAGCGGCTCGAGCGTGAGTTCGGGCTCGACCTCATCGCCACCGCGCCGAACGTGGTCTATCGCGTCGTCATGGAGGACGGCAGCGAGCACACGGTCACCAACCCGAGCGAGTTCCCCGAAGGGAAGATCGGGGAGGTGTACGAGCCGGTCGTACGGGCGACGATCCTGGCGCCGAGCGAGTTCATCGGATCGATCATGGAGCTGTGCCAGACCCGGCGCGGTGTCCTGCTCGGCATGGACTACCTGTCGGAGGACCGGGTCGAGATCCGGTACACCCTCCCCCTCGCCGAGATCGTCTTCGACTTCTTCGACCAGCTGAAGTCCAAGACCCGCGGCTACGCCTCGCTCGACTACGAGCCCACCGGCGAGCAGACCTCCAGCCTGGTCAAGGTTGACATCCTGCTGCACGGCGACAAGGTCGACGCCTTCTCCGCGATCACCCACAAGGACGCGGCATACGCGTACGGTGTGCGCCTCGTCGCCAAGCTGCGTGAGCTGATCCCCCGGCAGGCGTTCGAGGTGCCGATCCAGGCCGCCATCGGTTCCCGGGTGATCGCCCGCGAAACCATCCGCGCCATCCGCAAGGACGTCCTCGCCAAGTGCTACGGCGGTGACATCTCCCGTAAGCGGAAGCTGCTGGAGAAGCAGAAGGAAGGCAAGAAGCGGATGAAGATGGTGGGTTCCGTGGAGGTTCCGCAGGAGGCCTTCATCGCGGTGCTGTCCAGCGATGACAGCGCGGGATCGGCCAAGGGCAAGAAGTAACCGCGGGTAACAAACGGATACTTCGCAAATCGTGCGCAACAGGGGCCTGCCGTACGCGACGGCGGGCCCCTGTGGCATGCATACGGCCGTCCTTCTGGAGGAAGTGACAAAGCGCGGAGTCTTACGCAGTGGCCGGTCGGCCTCTACCCTGATCCCTGCTCGATAGTTACTCGCGAGTTAAACAACAGCGCGCGAGTGAAAACTGCCGCACCGAAGGCGCATGCCGCCCTGAGCCAGCCGCACTGTCGCGGGCCCCGGAGGATGTCGTGAGCGACACACAGACTTTGATCGAGAACCGTCCGCCGTCCGTCGCGGGCCTCTTCCTGGAGCGCGTGGCGGCCACACCGGATGCCGAGGCATACCGCTACCCGGTCCCGCCGGCCTCCGGCCAGGGGCCGGACGACTGGAAGTCGCTGAGCTGGGGACAGACCGCCGAGCGGGTCTACGCGATCGCCGCCGGGCTGATCGAGCTGGGCGTCCAGCCGGAGCAGCGGGTCGCCCTGGCCTCCGCCACCCGGCTCGAGTGGATCCTCGCCGACCTCGGCATCATGTGCGCGGGCGCGGCCACCACCACGATCTACCCGCAGACCAACGCCGACGAGTCGGCGTTCATCCTCGCCGACTCCGGCAGCCGGGTCCTCGTCGCGGAGAACGCCGAGCAGCTGGCCAAGGCGCAGGAGAAGCGCGCCGAGCTGCCCGAGCTCACGCATGTCGTCGTCATCGACGCCGACGGCGTTCAGACCGGCGACTGGGTGCTCAGCCTCGCCGACCTGGAGGCCCGGGGCGCGGCCCGGCTGGAGAAGGACCCCGACCTGATCAAGGAGCGGGTCGGCGCGATCACCAAGGACCAGCTGGCCACCCTGATCTACACCTCCGGCACCACCGGCCGGCCCAAGGGTGTCCGCCTCCCGCACGACAACTGGTCGTACATGGCGAAGGCGATCGCCGCGACCGGGCTGATCAGCGCGGAGGACGTGCAGTACCTGTGGCTGCCGCTCGCGCATGTCTTCGGCAAGGTGCTCACCTCCGGGCAGATCGAGGTCGGGCACGTCACCGCGGTCGACGGGCGGGTCGACAAGATCATCGAGAATCTGCCGGTGGTGCAGCCGACGTACATGGCGGCCGTGCCCCGCATCTTCGAGAAGGTCTACAACGGTGTCGCCGCGAAGGCCCGGGCCGGCGGCCCCGCCAAGTACAAGATCTTCCAGTGGGCGGCCGGTGTCGCCCGCGAGTACGCCAAGGTCGCCCAGGACAACTTCCGCCGCACCGGCACCGCGTCCGTCCCCTTCGGGCTCGGCGCCAAGCACAAGGTCGCCGACGCGCTCGTCTACTCCAAGCTGCGGGAGGCCTTCGGCGGGCAGCTGCGGGCGTGTGTGTCGGGGTCGGTCGCGCTGGCCCCGGAGATCGGCTTCTTCTTCTCCGGCGCCGGCATCCACATCCTGGAGGGCTACGGGCTGACGGAGTCCTCCGCGGCGTCCTTCTGCAACCCCGGCGAGGCCTACCGGACGGGCACGGTCGGCAAGCCGCTGCCCGGCACGGAGGTCCGCATCGCGGAGGACGGCGAGATCCTGCTGCGCGGGCCCGGAATCATGGAGGGCTACCACGGGCTGCCCGAGAAGACCGCCGAGGTGCTGGAGGCCGACGGCTGGTTCCACACCGGTGACATCGGCGAGCTGTCGCCCGACGGGTATCTGCGGATCACCGACCGGAAGAAGGACCTGTTCAAGACCTCGGGCGGCAAGTACGTCGCGCCGACCGAGATCGAGGGCTCGTTCAAGTCGGTGTGTCCGTACGTCTCCAACATCCTCGTGCACGGTGCGGACCGGAACTTCTGCACTGCGCTGATCGCGCTCGACGAGCCGTCGATCCTGCAGTGGGCCAAGGAGAACGGGCTGGAGGGCAAGTCGTACGCCGAGGTCGTGGCCGCGCCGGCCACGGTCGAGATGATCGACGGGTACGTGCGGCAGCTCAACGCCGGGCTTCAGCGGTGGCAGACGGTCAAGAAGTTCCGGCTGCTGCCGCGGGACCTGGACGTGGAGCACGGCGAGATCACGCCGAGCCTGAAGCTGAAGCGGCCGGTTGTCGAGCGGGAGTACCAGCATCTGCTCGATGAGATGTACGCGGGGACGCGGGAGGCATAGAGGGCCGCTTGCGGCTGCGGGCGCGTGGGGGGCTGGTCGCGCAGTTCCCCGCGCCCCTGATGTCCGGGACCTCCGAGAAGTCGCTTCGGGTCCGGACAGTGCTCGAAACTGTCCGGCTTCGAACACGCCCGTAGCACGGTTCTCGCCCATGGCGGCCCACTTCGATAACTCCACGCTTATGGGCGTGCCCCATCTGTCACCCTGTCGGCAACGATCGAGGCGTATTCGTCCGAACTGCTCGGGGAGCTGTAGATGGGGGCCATTCCGGCGCAGCGGGAGACCGTTTCCCTTGCCTCTGATGTGCCTGCGCACGCCTTTGACCCGTCGGCGTACGCGGGTGGGCCGCAGGACGCCGCACGGATGCGCGCGACCCTCCACGGTGGCCCGCTCGCGCCGGGTGCCGCGCGCGGTCTGCTGCGGGTGGCGTTCCAGCAGTGGGCGGGCCTCGGCCTGCCCGGCGCGGACCGGCTGACCGACCGGCTGGCCCATGACGCCATGGTCGTCGTCAGCGAGCTCGTCACGAACGCCGTCGTGCACGCCGGCACCGACGTCGAGCTGGCCTGCTGCCTGCAGCCCGAGTCGGGCGCCGTCGTCGTGGAGGTCTGCGACCACCACCCCTCGCGTGCGCCGCGCGACGGGGAGAGCGAAGCGGCGTACGAGGCGGCGGAGTACGGCCGTGGACTGCGTCTCGTCTCCGCGCTGTCCGATGCCTGGGGCGTCACCTATCGCCGGGGCGCCAAGACGGTGTGGGCGCGGGTGCCGGCCGAAGGGAGCGCGGACGCCGAGGCGTATGCCGCCGAGCGCGCCGGCTTCCTGGGCGCCGAGCTCCTCGCACCCGAGCCCCATCGGTCCGAGCGGGACCGGGACTGGCTGGGCCGGGGCGCGCTGTCCTTCCTCGCCGAGGCCTCCGACCTGCTCGCCGGACAGCTCGACGAGGACCTCGTCGCCGCGCTCACCGGCCAGCTGATCGTGCCGCGGCTGGCCGACTGGTGCGCGGTGTGGCTGGAGGACGAGGCGCTGGGCGGCCGGGGTGGTTGGAGCGACGGCACCGGGGCACCCGGGCCGCGGCTGGCCCGGGTCTGGCACAGCAGCGAGGAACGCATCGAGGAACTCCGCCGGTGCCTGGAGCAGGAACCGCCGCGTCCGTCGGACGGGTTATCGGCGGGGCCGGTGGCTTATCCGTGGCCTGGAGAGGGCTTCGGGGTCCGCGGGGCGGCTGCCGCTGGTGAGGCGCCCGGCGTCGAGGGCGTCCGCGGGGCGGCTGCCGCTGGTGAGGCGATCGACATCGATGGCGTGCGCGGCACGCAGGCCGACAGCCGTGCGCCCGGCGGGCGGGACGTCGCCTCTGGTGCCGCGGCGTCCGGCGCAGGAGGTGCGCAGGCCGGCGAGGAAGGCCGCGGAGCCGAGGGGGCCGCCCTGGCGTATCGGCTGGTCGCCGGTGGGCGGCCGCTCGGCACGCTCGTCATCGGGCGGGTCGGCGTCGCGCGGTTCCCGGACGAGATCACCGGGCTCGTCGAGGACCTCAGCCGCCGCGTGGCGCTCGCCATCGGCGCGGCCCGGCAGTACGCCCGGCAGGCCACCATCAGTGCCGTGCTCCAGCGCGGACTGCTGCCCGGCGCCGTCGCCGAGATCCCCGGCGTGCGCAGTGCCCTCGTCTACGAGCCCTGCGACAAGGGCGGACCGAGCGGCGATTTCTACGACCTGTTCCCGGCCGGCGACGGCCGCTGGTGCTTCGCCGTCGGCGACGTCCAGGGCAAGGGCCCCGAGGCCGCCGTCGTCATCGGCCTGGCCCGCCCCTGGCTGCGGCTGCTGGCCCGCGAGGGCTACCGCGTCGCCGATGTCCTCGACCGCCTCAACCAGCTTCTCCTCGACGACGCCACGGAAGCTGCGGACGCGGCCGCCCGCGCCCTGGTGGGCCCGGTCGGCCCCGGCGACGGCCCGCAGACCCGCTTCCTGTCCCTCCTCTACGGTGAGCTGGCCCCCTTCGACGGCGGCGTCCGCTGCACCCTCGCCTCCGCCGGACACCCCCTGCCGCTGCTCCTCGGGTCCGACGGCGACGTCCGTACGGCCGCGCAGCCGCAGACCCTCCTCGGGGTCGTCGAGGACGAGACGTACACGAGTGAGACGTTCGAGCTGCGGCCCGGTGACACCCTGCTGTGCGTCACGGACGGCGTGACCGAGCGGCGCTGCGGCTCCCGCCAGTTCGACGACGGGGACGGGCTGGCGACGGCGCTGGCCGGCTGCGCGGGGCTGAGCGCCGAGCTGATCGCGGAGCGGATCAATCGGCTGGTGCAGGAGTTCGGCGGGCGCCCGCCGGAGGACGACCTGGCCCTGCTGGTCCTGCAGGCGGAGTAGTACGTCATTCGGGTGCTGGACAATGGAGGACATGCCTTCCGCACTCCCCGACGGCGAGCCCGTCCCCGACGACGGCGCGCTGCCCGCGCCCGCGCTCGCCGGGGCCGCGAACCGCCCCCTCGGGTTCTACCTGCACGTCCCGTACTGCGCGACCCGCTGCGGCTACTGCGACTTCAACACCTACACGGCGACCGAGCTGCGCGGCACGGGCGGGGTGCTGGCGTCCCGCGACAACTACGCGGACACGTTGATCGACGAGATCCGGCTCGCCCGCAAGGTCCTCGGCGACGATCCGCGCGAGGTCCGTACGGTCTTCGTCGGAGGCGGTACGCCCACGCTGCTGGCCGCGGACGATCTCGTACGGATGCTGGGGGCGATCCGGGACGAGTTCGGGCTGGCGGCGGACGCGGAGGTCACGACGGAGGCGAATCCGGAGTCGGTCGACCCGGCGTATCTCGCCAAGCTCCGGGACGGCGGCTTCAACCGGGTCTCCTTCGGCATGCAGAGCGCCAGGCAGCACGTGCTGAAGGTCCTGGACCGCACGCACACCCCGGGCCGCCCGGAAGCCTGCGTCGCGGAGGCCCGCGTGGCGGGCTTCGAGCACGTCAACCTGGATCTGATCTACGGCACGCCGGGCGAGTCGGACGACGACTGGCGGGCGTCGTTGGATGCGGCGCTGGGTGCGGGGCCGGATCACATCAGCGCGTACGCCCTGATCGTCGAGGAGGGCACGCAGCTGGCGCGTCGCATCCGCCGCGGGGAGATCCCGATGACGGACGACGACGTCCACGCCGACCGGTACCTGATCGCGGAGGAGCGGCTGTCGGCAGCCGGTTTCGACTGGTACGAGGTGTCCAACTGGGCCACCTCGGAATCCGCACGCTGCCTGCACAACGAGCTGTACTGGCGGGGTGCCGACTGGTGGGGCGCGGGACCGGGAGCGCATTCGCACGTCGGCGGGGTGCGCTGGTGGAACGTGAAGCATCCGGGTGCGTACGCGGCGGCGCTGGCGGCGGCGCGGTCACCGGGGGCCGGGCGCGAGCTGCTGTCGGACGAGGACCGACGGGTGGAGCGGATCCTGCTGGAGCTGCGGTTGCGGGAGGGGGCGCCGCTGGAGCTCCTGCGGGAGGAGGGGCTTGCGGCTTCGCGGCGCGCGCTGGCGGACGGGCTGCTGGAGGCGGGGCCGTACGAGGAGGGACGCGCGGTGCTGACGCTGCGGGGGCGGTTGCTGGCGGATGCGGTGGTCAGGGACCTCGTGGACTGATCACTCCGGCGGGTGAATCGGTGCGGAACGCCGGTTCGGTCCCTAACCTGGTTCGTAGGCTGCCGCCAAAAGTACGCGGCGGATGTGGAGGGCCACGGAGATGACCGCTGTGGACGAGCGTGGGATGACCCGGTTCTTCGAGGAGTTCGAGCCTCCCGAGGGCATCAAGGTTGAGCTTCTCCGGGGGGAAATCGTGATGATGGCCACTCCCGATCTGGTACACAACCGGATCGTGGCGGACGTGCAGGACCAGATCCCGCGGAAGCGCTGGGAACGGCTCCAGACAACCGATGTGGACATCATCGACGAGGCCAGCGAGTCTGTGCCGGACCTGTTGGTGCTGGAACGCGGTGTGGCTCCGCGCTCAGGTCGTCTGCTGCCGTCCCAGTTGATCACGTTGGTGGTTGAGGTGGTCTCCAAAACGAGCGTAGACCGGGACTACGGGATCAAGCGCTCCATCTACGCGGCAGGCAAAATCCCTGCCTACCTGATCATCGACCCGATCGTGGCGCACTGCGTTCTGCTCACCGACCCCATCGGTGAAGGGGACCAAGCCGACTACCGCGGGCAGTGGATCACGAAATTCGGCGACCCGGTGCTGCTCGAATCGCTCGGGGTGGAACTGGACACGAGCGAATTCGGAACCCTCACCGGAGTCCGACGTCACCGCCTGCCGTAACGAAGTCGATCAACTCCTCCACCCGCCCCAACAGCTCCGGCTCCAGATCCTTGTAAGACCGCACCCGCCCCAGAATCCCCTGCCAGGCCGCCCCGGTGTTTTCGGGCCACCCCAGTGCCCGGCACACCCCCGTCTTCCAGTTCTGCCCGTGCGGGACGCGCGGCCACTCGGCGATCCCCAGCGACGACGGCTTCACCGCCTGCCAGATGTCGATGTACGGGTGGCCGACGACGAGCGCATGATCGCTTGTCACCGCCTCCGCGATACGCCACTCCTTCGTGCCCAGCACCAGGTGGTCCACCAGGACGCCGAGCCGGGCGTCGGGGCCGGGGGCGAAGGCGCCGACGATCGACGGCAGGTCGTCGATGCCCTCCAGGTACTCCACGACGACGCCCTCGATGCGCAGGTCGTCGCCCCAGACCTTCTCGACCAGCTCGGCGTCGTGCCGGCCCTCCACGTAGATACGCCCGGCTCGGGCGACACGCGCGCGTGCGCCGGGGACGGCGACCGAACCGGATGCCGTACGGGTGGGGCGCACCGGACCGGAAGCAGGCCTCACCAGCGTCACCACCCGCCCCTCCAGCAGGAACCCGCGTGGCTCCAGCGGAAACACCCGGTGCTTGCCGAAGCGGTCCTCGAGGGTGACCGTGCCCGCCTCGCAGCGGATCACCGCGCCGCAGAATCCGGTGCCGGGCTCCTCGACCACCAGGCCGGGTTCGGCAAGGACCTCCGGGACGGGCTTGGGCTTCTTCCACGGCGGGGTCAGGTCCGGAGAGTACTGGCGCATTCGGATGACGATAGGAGAAGCCGGCGGGCGGTGCCTATGACACGCCGAAACGCGTCGCCAGGGCGTCGCGCTGCCGCCGTACGAACGCCGCGTCCACCACCGCTCCGTGTCCGGGCACGTACAGCGCGTCCGCGCCGCCGAGGTCGAGCAGGTGGTCCAGGGCGGCGGGCCAGTGGGACGGTACGGCGTCGGGGCCCGCCTGCGGTTCGCCGGACTCCTCGACCAGGTCACCGCAGAAGACCACCTCCGGGTCCCCCGGGACCAGCACCACCAGATCGTGGGCCGTGTGGGCCGGGCCCACGTTGGCCAGCAGGACCTGGCGGTCAGGGCCCAGGTCGAGGGTCCACTCGCCGCTGACATGATGCCGGGGCGGCACCAGGGTGTCGGCCGCCTCCTGCGCCGTATCCGCGTCGAGGCCGTTGTGGACGGCGTCCGCGCGCAGTTCCTCGCGGCCGCGCCGCCCGCCGAGCACGGCGTCCACACCGACCGCACCGAACACCTCCGCACCCGCGAACGCGGCCGCGCCGAAGACATGGTCGAAGTGGGGATGGGTGAGCGCGAGATGGGTCACACGGTGCCCGGCGAGCTCCTCCGCCTCCACCCGCAGCCGGGCCCCCTCCGCAAGGCTCGACCCGGCGTCGATCAGCAGCGCCGCGCCCCGGCCGACCACCAGCCCCACCGTGCAGTCCCAGCCGGGCAGGCGGCACCGGCCGACACCGGCCGCCAGCCGCTCCCACCCGAGCTCTTCCCAAGTCACCGTCATACGGCGACGCTAGCTGTAGGCGCCCGCATGCCACGACCTCGCAGGACCGGCCTTGCCCGGGCCGTACCCGACGGCCGTACACTGGGCCGGGTAAGGCTGGCACTCGCATGCGACGAGTGCCAAGGGGAGCGCCAAGGGGACGACGTGCTGGAGGTGTGCGCCATGCTCAGTGAACGACGGCTTCAGGTGCTGCGCGCCATCGTCCAGGACTACGTCGGCACCGAGGAGCCGGTCGGCTCCAAGGCCCTCACGGAGCGGCACAGCCTCGGCGTCTCCCCGGCGACCGTCCGCAACGACATGGCGGCCCTGGAGGACGAGGGGTACATCGCCCAGCCGCACACCAGCGCCGGGCGCATCCCGACGGACAAGGGCTACCGGCTCTTCGTCGACAAGCTGGCCGAGGTCAAGCCGCTGACCGCGCCGGAGCGGCGCGCGATCCAGAACTTCCTCGACGGCGCCGTCGATCTCGACGATGTGGTGGCCCGGACCGTGCGGCTGCTCGCGCAGCTCACGCGGCAGGTCGCGGTGGTGCAGTATCCGTCGCTGACCCGGTCCACGGTGCGGCACGTGGAGCTGCTGTCGCTGGCGCCCGCGCGCGTGATGCTGGTCCTGATCACGGACACGGGCCGGGTGGAGCAGCGTATGGTCGACTGCCCGGCACCGTTCGGCGAGTCGTCCCTGGCGGATCTGCGGGCCCGGCTCAACAGCAGGGTCGCGGGCCGGCGTTTCACGGACGTGCCGCAGTTGGTGCAGGATCTGCCGGAGGCCTTCGAAGTCGAGGACCGCGGCACGGTCCAGACGGTACTCTCCACCCTCCTGGAAACGCTCGTCGAACAGACCGAGGAGCGGCTGATGATCGGCGGCACCGCCAATCTGACCCGCTTCGGACATGACTTCCCCCTCACCATCCGGCCGGTGCTGGAGGCGCTGGAGGAGCAGGTCGTGCTCCTCAAGCTGCTTGGTGAGGCGAAGGATTCGGGCATGACCGTGCGCATCGGGCACGAGAACGCCCATGAGGGACTCAACTCCACGTCGGTGGTGTCGGTCGGCTACGGTTCGGGCGGCGAGGCAGTTGCCAAGCTCGGCGTGGTCGGACCGACCCGCATGGATTACCCGGGAACGATGGGAGCGGTACGCGCAGTGGCACGGTACGTCGGACAGATCCTGGCGGAGTCGTAAGTGGCCACGGATTACTACGCCGTTCTCGGCGTGCGCCGCGACGCGTCGCAGGAAGAGATCAAGAAGGCCTTCCGGCGGCTCGCTCGCGAGCTGCACCCGGACGTCAACCCCGATCCGAAGACCCAGGAGCGGTTCAAGGAGATCAACGCCGCTTACGAGGTGCTGTCGGACCCGCAGAAGAAGCAGGTCTACGACCTCGGCGGCGACCCGCTCTCGCAGAGCGGCGGCGCGGGCGCCGGCGGCTTCGGCGCGGGCGGCTTCGGGAACTTCTCGGACATCATGGACGCGTTCTTCGGTACGGCGTCGCAGCGCGGGCCGCGCTCGCGTACGCGCCGGGGCCAGGACGCGATGATCCGTATCGAGGTCGAGCTGGACGAGGCGGCCTTCGGTACGACGAAGGACATCCAGGTCGACACGGCCATCGTGTGCGCCACGTGCAGTGGTGAGGGCGCGGCACCGGGGACCTCCGCCCAGACGTGTGACATGTGCCGCGGTCGCGGTGAGGTGTCGCAGGTCACGCGATCGTTCCTGGGGCAGGTCATGACCTCCCGGCCATGTCCGCAGTGCCAGGGCTTCGGCACCGTGGTGCCCAACCCGTGCCCGGAGTGCGCGGGTGACGGCCGGGTGCGGTCGCGTCGGACGCTGACGGTGAAGATCCCGGCCGGTGTCGACAACGGCACGCGGATCCAGCTCGCCGGCGAGGGCGAGGTCGGCCCCGGTGGCGGTCCGGCCGGTGACCTGTACGTCGAGATCCACGAGCTGCCGCACCCGACCTTCCAGCGTCGCGGCGACGACCTGCACTGCACGGTCACGATCCCGATGACGGCGGCGGCCCTCGGTACGAAGGTGCCGCTGGAGACCCTCGACGGCATGGAGGAGGTCGACATCCGCCCCGGCACCCAGTCCGGCCAGTCGATCCCCCTGCACGGGCGGGGCGTCACGCACCTGCGCGGCGGCGGGCGCGGCGACCTGGTCGTCCACGTCGAGGTCCAGACCCCGACGAAGCTCGACCCCGAGCAGGAGCGGCTCCTGCGGGAGCTGGCCAAACTGCGCGGCGAGGAGCGGCCTCAGGGGCAGTTCCAGCCGGGGCAGCAGGGGCTGTTCTCGCGGTTGAAGGATGCCTTCAACGGGCGGTGACCGCCGGGATCCCCTCGGCGTGCCCCCGGTATATGCCAGACGGACGGCCGGATTCGGACTTGTTCGGAGGACGTGACAACATGCCGTCATGTCCTCCGCACTGACCGATCTCTTCCCGCTTCCGATCGTGCAGGCCCCCATGGCGGGCGGCGTCTCCGTGCCGCAGCTTGCGGCTGCCGTGTCCGAGGCGGGCGGGCTCGGGTTTCTGGCCGCCGGGTACAAGACGGCCGACGGCATGTACCAGGAGATCAAGCAGCTGCGGGGACTCACCGGCCGTCCCTTCGGCGTGAACCTGTTCATGCCGCAGCCCGAGTACCCCGGTGCAAGCACCGGCTCCACCGGAGCGGCTGGCGCCGCGCCCCCTTCTGCCGCCGCCGTGGACGTCTACGCCCACCAGCTGGCCGGCGAGGCCGCCTGGTACGAGGCCGAGCTCGGCGACCCGGACAGCGGGCGGGACGACGGCTACGACGCCAAGCTCGCGGTGCTGCTCGACAACCCCGTGCCGGTGGTCTCCTTCCACTTCGGCTGCCCCAGCCGCGAGGTCCTGGACGCCCTGCGCCGCGCCGGAACCCTCACCCTGGTCACCGCCACCACGCCCGACGAGGCCCGCGCCGTCGAGCGGGCCGGCGCCGACGCCGTGATCGTCCAGGGCGTCGAGGCCGGCGGCCACCAGGGCACTCATCGGGACATCCCCGAGAACGACGGCTCAGCTCTCGGCCTGCTCTCCCTGATCGTCCAGGTCCGCGAGGCCGTCGGACTTCCCCTCGTCGCCGCCGGCGGCATCATGCGCGGCAGCCAGATCGCCGCCGCCCTCGCTGCGGGCGCGAGCGCCGCCCAGCTGGGCACCGCCTTCCTCGCCACGCCCGAGTCCGGCGCCAGCGCCGTGCACAAGCAGGCGCTGACCAACCCCCTCTTCGTCCGTACGGCACTCACCCGCGCCTTCTCCGGGCGGCCCGCCCGCGGGCTCGTCAACCGCTTCATGCGGGAACACGGCCCGTACGCCCCCGCCGCCTACCCGGAGATCCACCACCTCACCTCCCCGCTGCGCAAGGCGGCCGCCAAGGCGGGCGACGCGCAGGGCATGGCGCTGTGGGCGGGGCAGGGCCACCGGATGGCGCGCGAGCTGCCGGCCGGGCAGCTGGTGGAGGTGCTGGCCGCCGAACTCGACGCCGCCAGGACAGCGTTGTCCTCCTGGGGCGGTGCCGGATGACCGCGCCCGTCTTCGTGGTGGACCGGCTCGACGACAACGGGCCCGAGTTCGTGCTCGACGGCCCCGAGGGGCGGCACGCCGTCTCCGTCAAGAGGCTGCGGCCCGGTGAGGACGTCGTCCTCACCGACGGACGCGGCCACTGGGCGGAAGGGGTCGTCAAGGCCGCCGAGGGCAAGGACCGGCTGGTCGTGCAGCTGCACGCGGTGCGCGAGGAACCGGAGGAGTCCCCCCGTATCACCGTCGTCCAGGCCCTCCCCAAGGGCGACCGTGGCGAGCTGGCCGTGGAGACGATGACCGAGGTCGGCGTCGACGCGATCGTGCCGTGGGCGGCCGCCCGCTGCATCACCCAGTGGAAGGGCGAGCGCGGAGCCAAGGCGCTGTCGAAGTGGCGGGCCACGGCTCGCGAGGCCGGCAAGCAGTCCCGGAGGGTGCGCTTCCCGGAGGTCGGGGAGGCGGCGACGAGCAAGCAGGTCGCCGCGCTGCTGGCCGGGGCCGACTTCGCCGCCGTACTGCACGAGAGCGGCGACGAGCCGCTCGCCGCCGCCGAACTGCCCGCCGACGGAGAGATCGTGCTGGTCGTCGGGCCCGAAGGCGGCGTCTCCCCCGAGGAGTTGGCGCTGTTCGAGGAGGCGGGCGCGAAGGCCTACCGCCTCGGGCCGACCGTGCTGCGCACCTCGACCGCCGGTACGGCCGCGGCCGCGCTGCTCCTCGGCCGCACCGGACGCTGGTCCTGACCCAGGTGAGGGAGGACGTCATGGAACTCGCCCAAGTGAGGCTGCTGGTCGGCGACTTCGCCGCCTGCTACCACTTCTACGCCGACGTCCTCGGCCTCAAGCCGCAGTCGGGCGCCACCGAGGGGCCGTACGAGAAGTTCAGTCCCGCCACCGGATCGGCGGGCATCGCCCTCCAGGACCGCGCCATGATGGCCGGCGTCCTGGGGGAGCTGGGCGACACGGCGACCGGGCACCGCTCGCTGGTCGTGCTGCGCGTCGACGACCTGGACGGCTACTGCGAGCGCATCACCGCACGCGGCGCGACCCTCCTGCACGGCCCGGCGCCCATGACGGACCGCATGCGGGCCGCCCACCTCAAGGACCCGGAGGGGAACCTGGTGGAACTGCAGGAGTGGCTGCTGCTGCGCGGCTGACCACCGAGGGCACCAAGTGGCCGTATGTGCTCTACCGCGACGGCCGGGGCAGTGGCAGGCTGCCGTCCATGGGGGCATTGCGGTGGATTCGGGGGCGGCCGCGCGGGACGCGGGTGATGGCTGTGGCGGGGGCCGTGGTGGTCGGCGTGGGCGGGATCGTGGCCTGCGAACCGGGTGCCATGAGCTCGGTGACGGTGGCCTACACGACCGACGAGCTCGTGACGCGGGAGCTGGAGCGGCAGAAGGCCGACGTCCAATGGCTCAGCTGCACCGCCGACTTCGGCAACAGGACCGGCTCGACCCCGTCCGCGAGCGTCGACTGCCAGGGCCGGACCACCGACGGCAAGGACATCACCGTCGGCGATCCAAACTGCTGGCCGGAGGGCAATTGAACCCTCCCCCAGCCCAAAGGCAGGGGGATTCCTGACTCACGGCGCTCAGTCCCTCAGCGAAGGTCCGAGTCTTACCCGATCAACACCAGCCGGGTTGGAACCAGCCCGGTTGCCCCGAAAGACAAGGAAGTTGCACGTGCTTGGCTCTCGCGACGCGCACTGCTCATGGTACCTGGCCGTGTGGGCGGTCCTTCGCCCTGGAGGAAACCGGTGATCGAAACCTCTGCGCGCGGGCCCCGCCGCTGCATAGGGTGATCGGGTGACAGAGTCCGCAGCGCCCGCCACGTCGGCGTATCTCCGGTTTCCGCACCTGCACGGCGATGTGGTCGCCTTCACCGCCGAGGACGACGTCTGGATCGCCCCCCTCGACGGCGGCCGGGCCTGGCGGGTGAGCGCCGACAACGTCCCGGTCACCATGCCGCGCATCTCGCCCGACGGCACCACCGTCGCCTGGACCTCGACCCGCGACGGCGCCCCCGAGGTGCACATCGCCCCCGTCGACGGCGGCCCGGCGAGGCGGCTCACCCACTGGGGCAGCGTGAAGACCGAGGTCCGCGGCTGGACCCCGGACGGCCAGGTCCTCGCCCTCACCACGCACGGCCAGGCCAGCCTGCGCCGCACCTGGGCGCACGCCGTCCCGCTGGACGGCGGACCGGCGACCCGGCTGCCGTACGGGCCGGTCGGTGAGGTCGCGTACGGGCCGCACACCGTGCTGCTGTCCGCGCCGATGGGACGCGAGGCCGCCAAGTGGAAGCGGTACCGGGGCGGTACGGCGGGCAAGTTGTGGATCGACCGGGAGGGGGACGGGGAGTTCGTACGGCTTCATGAGGAGCTGGACGGGAACATCGAGTACCCGGTATGGGTGGCGGACCGGATCGCCTTCCTGTCCGACCACGAGGGCACCGGCGCGCTCTACTCCTCCCTCGCCGACGGCTCCGACCTGCGCCGGCACACTCCCCTCGACGGGTTCTACGCCCGGCACGCCGCGAGCGACGGCACCCGTGTCGTCTACTCCTGCGCCGGTGAACTCTGGCTGCTGGACGACCTCGACGGGGCTGAGCCCCGTCGGCTCGAGCTGCGGCTCGGCGGGCAGCACACCGACCGGCAGCCGTACCCGGTGAACGCCTCCCGCTGGTTCGGGTCCGCATCCCCCGACCACACCGCGCGCGGCAGCGCGGTCTCCGTGCGCGGCGGGGTGCACTGGGTGACGCATCGCTCCGGCCCGGCCCGCGCGCTGGCCGCCGAACCCGGCGTACGGGCCCGGCTGCCGCGCACCTTCCGTGCGGAGGGCGAGGAGTGGGTGGTGTGGGTGACGGACGCCGAGGGCGAGGACGCCCTGGAGTTCGCGCCCGCCACCGGACTGACCCCGGGCTCCGTCCCGCGCCGGCTCGCCGCCGGGCAGCTCGGCCGGGTCCTGGAGCTCGCCATGGCCCCCGACGGCAGCCGTGCCGCCGTCGCCGCGCACGACGGGCGGCTGCTGCTCGTCGAACGGGAGACCGGCGAGGTGCGGGAGGTCGACCGCAGCGACAACGGAGACGTCTCCGGGCTGGTCTTCTCGCCGGACTCGGCGTGGCTCGCCTGGTCCCACCCCGGCCCCCGCCCGCTCTGCCAGCTGAGGCTCGCCAACACCACCGATCTGTCGGTCACCGAGGCGACCCCGCTGCGCTTCCAGGACTACGCGCCCGCCTTCACCGCCGACGGCAAGCACCTCGCCTTCCTCTCCAACCGCTCCTTCGACCCCGTCTACGACGAGCACGTCTTCGACCTGGCGTTCGTCGTCGGCGACCGCCCCCACCTGATCACCCTCGCCGCGACCACGCCCTCGCCGTTCGGCCCGCAGCGGCACGGCCGCCCCTTCGAGACGCCGGACAAGGACGAGACGCCCGACAGCGAGGGCACCCCGACGACCCGGATCGACCTCGAGGGGCTCGCCGACCGGATCGTGCCGTTCCCGGTCGAGGCCGGCCGCTACTCCAACCTGCGCGCCGCGAAGGACGGTGTGCTGTGGCTGCGGCACCCCGTGCAGGGCGTCCTCGGCTCCTCCCGGGCCACCCCGGACGACCCCGACCCCAAGACCGAGCTGGAGCGCTACGACCTCGCCCAGCACCGTCTGGAGCATCTCGCCGCCGACGCCGACCACTTCGAGGTCAGTGGCGACGGGAAACGCGTGCTGCTGTGGACCGACGGCCGGCTGAAGGTCGTCCCCAGCGACCGGCGCGCCTCGAACGACGACGACAGCGACACCAACGTCACCGTCGACCTCGGCCGGGTACGGCAGATCATCGACCCGGCGGCCGAGTGGCGGCAGATGTACGAGGAGACCGGCCGCATCATGCGGGACCACTTCTGGCGGCCGGACATGAACGGCGTCGACTGGGGCGGCGTCCTCGACCGCTACCGGCCGGTCCTTGAGCGGATCGCCACCCACGACGACCTCGTGGACCTGCTGTGGGAGGTACAGGGCGAGCTCGGCACCTCCCACGCCTACGTCATGCCGAACGGCGGCTACGGCAACGGGCCCCGCCAGGGACTGCTCGGCGCGGACATCTCCCGGCACGCCGACGGCAGTTGGCGTATCGACCGGATCCTCCCCTCGGAGACCTCCGACCCCGACGCCCGCTCCCCGCTCGCCGCGCCCGGCGTCGCGGTGCGCGCCGGGGACGCCATCGTGGCTGTGGCCGGGCGGGCGGTGGATCCGGTGACCGGGCCGGCGCCGCTGCTCGTCGGTACCGCCGGCAGGCCCGTCGAGCTGACCGTCTCGCCGTCCGGCGGCGGCGAGGTACGGCACGCGGTGGTCGTGCCGATCGCCGACGAGGAGCCGCTGCGCTACCACGCCTGGGTCGCCGACCGGCGGGCCTACGTCCACGAGCGGTCCGGCGGCCGGCTCGGCTACCTCCACGTGCCCGACATGCAGGCGCCGGGCTGGGCGCAGATCCACCGGGACCTGCGGGTGGAGGTGGCCCGGGAAGGGCTCGTGGTGGACGTACGGGAGAACCGGGGCGGGCACACCTCCCAACTGGTCGTCGAGAAGCTGGCCCGGCGGATCGTCGGCTGGGCCGTGCCGCGCGGGATGCGGCCGTACAGCTATCCGCAGGACGCGCCGCGCGGGCCGGTGGTCGCCGTCGCCAACGAGTTCTCCGGCTCCGACGGCGACATCGTGAACGCGGCGATCAAGGCGCTCGGGCTCGGGCCGGTGGTCGGCACCCGCACCTGGGGCGGTGTCATCGGCATCGACAGCCGCTACCGGCTCGTCGACGACACGCTGATCACTCAGCCGAAGTACGCGTTCTGGCTGGAGGGTTACGAGTGGGGCGTGGAGAACCACGGCGTGGATCCGGACGTGGAGGTCGTGCAGCGACCGCAGGACTATGCGGCGGGGCGCGACGCTCAGCTGGACGAGGCGGTGCGGATAGCGCTGGCGGCGTTGGAGGAGGCGCCCGCGAAGGTACCGCCGAGCCTGCCGTGACCGTGCGCTGGGCTGGGCGGGGAGGGGCGGGTAGCGCAGCCCGGTGCGAACGGGGTGCCGCCGCGCCCACCCGTGCCGCCCTGCGGCACGACTGCCCGCAGCGGCGGCGGCGATACGATGCCCCCCGTACACCGCCCAACCCCCGGAGGGAACATGGCAGGGGAAGCGCAGGACGACTGTCTGTTCTGCAAGATTGTCGAGGGGCACATCCCGGCGACGATCGTCCGTGAGACGGAGACCACCGTTGCGTTCCGGGACATCAACCCCCAGGCGCCCACACACGTCCTGGTGATCCCCAAGGCGCACTACCGGGACGCCGCCACACTCGCCGCCGCCGCGCCGGAGCTCGCCGCGGACGTTCTGCGCGAGACGCAGGCGGTCGCGGACGAGGACAAGCTGGAGAGCTACCGCGTCGTCTTCAACACCGGCACCGGCGCCGGCCAGACCGTCTGGCACGCCCACGCCCACGTCCTGGGCGGCCGCGGCCTCGAGTGGCCCCCGGGGTAAGCACGTTGTCCGTACGAGAACTGGTGGTCCTCGGCACCGCCAGTCAGGTCCCCACCCGGCACCGCAACCACAACGGCTACCTGCTGCGCTGGGACGGCGAGGGCATCCTGTTCGACCCCGGCGAGGGCACCCAGCGTCAGATGCTGCGCGCCGGGGTCGCCGCCCACGACTTGAACCGGATCTGCGTCACGCACTTCCACGGCGACCACTCCCTCGGCCTCGCCGGAGTGATCCAGCGCATCAACCTCGACCAGGTGCCGCACCCGGTCACCGCGCACTACCCCCGCTCCGGACAGCGCTTCTTCACCCGCCTCCGGTACGCCACCGCCTACCGGGAGACGGTCGACCTCACCGAGGCGCCGGTACACCGGGACGGCGATCTCGCGGTGACGTCGTCGTACACGCTTCAGGCCCGCAAGCTCTCCCACCCCGTCGAGTCCTACGGCTACCGGCTGATCGAGCCCGACGGCCGCCGCATGCTGCCCGACCGGCTCGCCGCGCACGGCATCAAGGGGCCGGACGTGGGGCGGATCCAGCGGGAGGGAGTGCTCGCGGACGTCCGCCTGGAAGACGTGAGCGAGGTGCGCCGCGGACAGCGGTTCGCGTTCGTCATGGACACCCGGCTGTGCGACGGGGTGTACGCGCTCGCCGAGGGCTGCGACATGCTCGTCATCGAGTCGACGTTCCTCGACGAGGACATCGAACTCGCCGTGGAGCACGGGCACCTGACGGTAGGTCAGGCGGCGCGGGTGGCCAAGGAGTGCGGCGTACGGCACCTCGTCCTCACCCACTTCAGCCAGCGCTACTCAGAACCGGACGAGTTCGAGCGGCAGGCGCGGGCCGCCGGGTTCGAGGGGGAGCTGAGCGTGGCGCACGACCTACAGAGAGTGCCGGTTCCGAAGCGTCGGTGAAACGCCCGTACGATGCTTTGATGCCCCTCCCGAAAGCCGAACTGCACCTCCATATCGAAGGCACCCTGGAGCCCGAGCTCGCCTTCGAGCTCGCCGCACGCAACGGTGTGACCCTGCCGTACGCGGACACAGAAGAGCTCCGCGAGGCGTACCGGTTCGAGGACCTCCAGTCCTTTCTGAACCTGTACTACGAGCTCATGGCCGTCCTGCGCACCGAGCGGGACTTCGAGGACCTCGCGGACGCCTACCTCGCCCGCGCCGCCGCGCAGGGTGTGCGGCACGCGGAGATCTTCTTCGACCCGCAGGCGCACATCGTGCGCGGGGTGGCGATGGGGACCGTGGTCGAAGGGCTCTGGCGGGCACTCGACCGCAGCCAGGAGACGCACGGGATCTCCACCCGGCTGATCATGTGCTTCCTGCGGGACGAGTCCGCCGAGTCGGCGATGGAGACGCTGGACGCCGCGGGGCCCTACCTGGACCGGATCACCGGTGTCGGGCTGGACTCCGCCGAGGTCGGGCACCCGCCGGTGAAGTTCCGCGAGGTGTACGAGGCGGCCGCCGCCCTCGGGCTGCGGCGGGTGGCGCACGCCGGTGAGGAAGGGCCGCCGGAGTACATCACCGAGGCCCTGGACGTGCTCGGCGTCGAGCGGATCGACCACGGCCTGCGCTGCCTGGAGGACCCGGCCCTGGTCGAACGGCTCGTGCGCGACCGCGTCCCGCTGACGCTGTGTCCGCTGTCCAACGTGCGGCTGCGTGCCGTGGACGTCCTGGAGCAGCACCCGCTGCCCGCCATGCTCGACGCCGGGCTGCTGTGCACGGTCAACTCCGACGACCCCGCCTACTTCGGCGGCTACGCCGGCGACAACTTCGACGCGGTGCGCCAGGCCCTCGGGCTGGACGAGGAACAGTTGCGCGAGCTGGCCCGCAACTCCTTCGTCGCCTCCTTCCTGGAGCACGACGAGGAGCGGCGGGCGCGGTATCTCGCGGAGGTCGAGGCCTACGAGTTCCGCTGATCGCTAGTCGGTTGCGGACCCCGGTGCGGCGAATGCCTGCCGGGGGCCTGCCGTGTCGTAGGCCGAGCGGTCGGCGGGGAGGGACGGGGCGTCCACCGGGATCTCCAGGACGTCCACGACCGGTGCGGGGCGCGTCGCGTGCAGCGCCACGGCCGTCATCGGGACGGCGATCACCAGCAGCCCGGCGGCCAGGATCAGGCCCATCGCCGGGAAACCCGCCTGTGCTGAGAGGACGCTGCCGGTCAGCGGGCCCGCCGCCGTGCCGAGCGACGACGCCGAGCCGACGAGTACCGCCCAGCGGCCGCGCGGGTCGAGCGAGGCGGCGAGGCCGATGACGTAGGAGAGGACGATCGGGTAGATGGCGTTCCAGGCGATCTCGCCCGCCGCGAACGTCGTCAGACCGGTCGCCGAGGCGCTGACGGCGATGCAGCCCGCGATGAGGCCGGTCCCCGCGCCGATGGGCAGCGCATGTCCGAGCCGCGGCCCCAGCGTCCCGGCGCCGATCACGCCCAGCAGCCCGGCGCCCAGCCCGACCGCGAAGACGACACCGACGGTCGCCTCCGTCAGATGCGCCTGGGTCAGACCGATCCGCCCGCTGACGCCCCAGAGGGAGTTCTGGGCCATCGACCAGCAGGGCATCGCGGCGGCCAGCACGAGACCGGAGCGAAGGTGGGGGAGGCGGGGCCGGTCGTGGCCGCTGCCGTGCTGCGGGGGCGGCGTCCCACGGACCGCGAGGCGGCCGGTGAGTGGCCAGACCGCCAGCGCCGTCAGGGCGATCGCGGCCAGGGGCAGGCCATGCCCGGGGCCGAGGTGGGGGACCGTCAGATAGACCGCGCCCGCCAGCGCGGAGACGTTGAGCAGTCCGAGGGTGGTGGTGCGGTGCGGCTCGCGTCGGCCGGCGATGCCGGTGGCGGCGACCGCGGTGGCCGTACCCGAGCCGAATCCGCCGATCACCGCGCCGGTGACGACGGCCCAGACGGTGCTGGTGAGGGCGGCGCCGCCGTAGCCGAGGACGGCGAGAGCGAGGCCGGCTCGGGCGAGGGTGCGGGGGCCGAGCCGGTCGACCCGGGATGCGAGCAGGAAGCCCGCCGACGCCGAACTCAGCAGCAGTGCACTGCCGATCGCACCCGCCTGGGTGGCGGAGACGGACAGTCCGGAGTCGAGCCGGCCGACGATCGTCGGCAGCAGATAGGGGGCGAGGTACCCGGCCGTGAAAAGGGCGACGAGGGGCCAGTGGGCGGTGGTGCGGGGGGCGAGCACGGGCGTTCCCAGGGCATGCGAAAGGAGCGGCACAAAAAGGGGGGATTGGGCGACGACCGTCGACGGACAGGAACGCGCGGGCAATTTGTATCAAGCGGGGGGTGGGGCGAGGGAGGGCGGGGGGTGTGATCTGGGGCACGTTCTGTTTGGGGTGGAGGAGGGCGGGTAAACGTGCGCACTCCCACCGACTCGTGCCGGTTCACGGCCCGCTGCCGCCATTGACGCCTGCTGTTCGCCTACCTAATCTCCATTCTCATACGTGTATGACATCTGCATGGGGGAGCCGTCCTGTGAACCTCGCCATTACGGATGTACGGCTGACCCCGATCCTGGTCGCCGACCCGCCCCTGCTCAACACCCAGGGCGTCCACCAGCCGTACACGCCCCGGCTGATCGTGGAGGTCGTGACGGCCGACGGGGTCACCGGACTCGGCGAGACGTACGGCGACACCAAGTACCTCGAGCTGGCCCGGCCCTTCGCTGCTGAGCTGATCGGCCACCAAGTCACGAATGTGAACGCTCTGTTCGCCATCGCGGACGAGGTGGCCGTCGATCAGTCCCGGGTCTCCGGCCAGGTCGACGTCGGCGGGCTGCGCGGCGTCCAGACCGCCGACAAGCTGCGGCTGTCCGTCGTCTCGGCGTTCGAGGTGGCGTGTCTGGACGCGCTGGGCAAGGCGCTCGGCCTGCCCGTGCACGCGCTGCTCGGCGGCAAGGTGCGGGACGCCGTCGAGTACAGCGCGTACCTCTTCTACAAGTGGGCCGGCCACCCCGAGGGCGTCCCCGCCGAGAAGGACGACTGGGGTGCCGCGCTCGATCCGGCCGGAGTCGTCGAACAGGCGCGGAAGTTCAAGGAGCGGTACGGGTTCACGTCGTTCAAGCTCAAGGGGGGTGTCTTCCCGCCGGACGAGGAGATCGCCGCCGTACGCGCGCTCGCCGAGGCCTTCCCCGGGCATCCGCTGCGGCTGGATCCCAACGGCGCCTGGTCCGTTGCGACCTCGCTGAAGGTGGCGAAGGAGCTGGCGGATGTCCTCGAGTACCTGGAGGACCCGGCGCTGGGCACGCCCGCGATGGCCGAGGTCGCCGCCGGATTGAAGGGGGCGGCGCGAAGCGCCTCGGACAAGGGTGGTGGTGGGCGACGGGCGGGCGTGCCGCTCGCCACCAACATGTGCGTGACGACGTTCGCCGAGATCAGGGAGGCGTTCACGAAGGACGCCGTCCAGGTCGTCCTCTCCGACCACCACTACTGGGGCGGGCTGCGCAACACCCAGCAACTCGCCGCCATCTGCCGCACCTTCGGGGTGGGGGTGTCGATGCACTCCAACACCCACCTCGGGATCAGCCTCGCCGCGATGACCCAGGTGGCATCCACCGTCCCCGACCTCCACCACGCCTGCGACTCCCACTACCCCTGGCAGTCGGAGGACGTGCTCACCGAGCGACTGGTCTTCGACGGCGGCAAGGTCACCGTCTCCGACGCCCCCGGCCTCGGCGTCGAACTCGACCGTGACCGACTGGCCCTCCTGCACCGGCGGTGGCTCGACGACGACGGCACGCTGCGGGACCGCGACGACGCGGCGGCGATGCGGGTCGCCGACCCGCAGTGGCGTACGCCGTCCGTCCCTCGCTGGTAGACGCCTGCGACGACCTGATTCGCCCCCTCCGCCGGACCATGGGCCCCTTGTCAGTGGTGTGGTGCACACTGGCCAGATCAGCACCACGTCAGGGAGCGCACCGTGACCGCGTCCACCGGAGAGGGGCCGACGCCCGTCGCACTCGGATCGAACTGCCACGCCCACGTCGACCCCCTGGCCGCCGTGCGCGCGCCGGACGACCCGCCCTGGGACGTCTATCTCACGGGCACGGTCTTCCTCGACATCGTCTTCACGGGGCTCGACTCCGCCCCGGTGCGCGGGACCGAGACCTGGGCGCGCGGGATGGGCTCGAGCCCCGGCGGCGTCGCCAACATGGCGACAGCGCTGGCCCGGCTGGGCCTGAGGACGTCCCTCGCGGCGGCCTTCGGCGACGACCACTACGGCGACTACTGCTGGGACGCCCTGGCCCAGGGCGAGGGCATCGACCTCACCCCGTCTCGCACGGTGCGCGGCTGGCACTCACCGGTCACCGTCTCGATGGCGTACGAGGGCGAACGCACGATGGTCTCCCACGGCCACGAACCGCCCCCCGAGGAGCCCTCCCACCCGTCGGCCACCACCACCCTCAAACGGCGCCCTTCGGGCGCAGACCTGCCTCCGTGCCCCCCACGCGCGCGTGCCGCCGTCGCCTCGCTCACCCCCGGCAAGCGTGCCCCCTGGATCGCCCAGGCCGCGAGCCAGGGCAGCCGCATCTTCGCCGACGTCGGGTGGGACGAAACCGGCGCCTGGGACCTGGCCGGCCTCGCCGACCTCGAACACTGCGAGGCGTTCCTGCCGAACGCCGAGGAGGCGATGCGCTACACCTGCACCGCCTGCCCGCGCGCCGCCGCGCAGGCCCTCACCGAGCACGTACCGGTCGCCGTGGTCACCCTCGGCGCCGAGGGCGCGTACGCGGTGGACCGGCGCACCGGAGAGAGCGCCGAGGTCCCGGCGATCGACGTGGAGGCGCTGGACCCCACCGGCGCCGGTGACGTCTTCGTGGCCGGCTTCGTCACCGGCACCCTCGCCGGCTGGCCGCTCGCCGACCGCCTCGCCTTCGCCGGCCTCACGGCAGCCCTCTCCGTGCAGGAGTTCGGGGGGTCCCTGTCCGCCCCCGGCTGGTCCGAGATCGCCGCCTGGTGGCGCCGGGTGCAGTCGTTCGACGACCAGGACCCGGCGGCGCTGCGCCGGTACGCGTTCCTGGAGGACCTGATCCCCGCCACCGCCCGACCGTGGCCGCTGCGCCGCGCGGTCCCGACGATCGGCTTCGGCCGGTCGGTCTGACGCCGGTGTCCCGGACCCGGTGTGCCGCACAGCGCACGGAAAAGTCCTACGGCGATGTCAGTCGTCCGGCGTACCCTGGAAATCGCCAGGCCGCCCTTGTGGCAGGCGAGTCGTATCGAGGAGGACGTGCAGGCCTTAAGCGCCGGCCCATGACTCAGACACCCACAGCTCACACCCCCGCGCAGGGGCAGGCGAGAGCACAGTTCACCGTCCCCGCCCAGCACCCCATGGTGACGGTGCTGGGGTCCGGCGACTCCCTACTGCGCGTGATCGAGAAGGCCTTCCCGGCGGCCGACATCCACGTCCGGGGCAATGAGATCAGCGCGGTCGGACCCGCGGCGGAAGTCGCACTCATCCAGCGCCTGTTCGACGAGATGATGCTGGTGCTCCGCACCGGGCAGCCGATGACGGAGGACGCAGTGGAACGCTCGATCGCCATGCTCCGGGCCAGTGAGAACGGGGAGGGACCGGAGGAGACCCCGGCCCAGGTGCTCACCCAGAACATCCTGTCCTCACGCGGCCGCACGATCCGCCCCAAGACCCTCAACCAGAAGCGGTACGTCGACGCGATCGACAAGCACACGATCGTCTTCGGCATCGGCCCCGCCGGCACCGGCAAGACGTATCTCGCCATGGCCAAGGCGGTGCAGGCCCTGCAGTCCAAGCAGGTCAACCGCATCATCCTGACCCGACCTGCGGTCGAGGCGGGCGAGCGGCTGGGCTTCCTGCCGGGCACGCTGTACGAGAAGATCGACCCTTACCTGCGCCCGCTGTACGACGCGCTGCACGACATGATCGACCCGGACTCGATTCCGCGGTTGATGGCGGCCGGGACGATCGAGGTGGCCCCCCTCGCCTACATGCGCGGCCGTACGCTCAACGACGCCTTCATCATCCTGGACGAGGCCCAGAACACGAGCCCCGAGCAGATGAAGATGTTCCTCACCCGCCTCGGCTTCGACTCGAAGATCGTGATCACGGGTGACGTGACGCAGGTCGACCTGCCGAACGGCACCAAGTCCGGTCTGCGGCAGGTGCGGGAGATCCTGGAGGGCGTCGAGGACGTCCACTTCTCCCTGCTGTCGTCCCACGATGTCGTACGGCACAAGCTGGTGGGCCGTATCGTCGACGCGTACGAGAAGTACGACGACAAGCACGGCACCGAGAACGGCACGCACAAGGGACGCGGCAAGACCGGCGCCAAGGGCTCCAAGGGGAAGTAGACCAGCACGACCATGTCGATCGACGTCAACAACGAGTCCGGAACCGAGGTCGACGAGCAGGCGATCCTCGACATCGCCCGCTACGCGCTCGCACGGATGCGCATCCACCCGCTCTCCGAGCTCTCGGTGATCGTCGTGGACGCCGACGCCATGGAGCAGCTGCACATCCAGTGGATGGACCTGCCGGGACCCACCGACGTCATGTCCTTCCCGATGGACGAGCTGCGCCCGCCGTCCAAGGACGACGACGAGCCCCCGCAGGGCCTCCTCGGCGACATCGTGCTCTGCCCCGAGGTCGCCGCGAAGCAGGGCGCCGAGGCACCGACGCAGCACACCATGGACGAGGAGCTCCAGCTGCTCACCGTCCACGGTGTGCTGCACCTGCTCGGGTACGACCATGAGGAACCCGACGAGAAGGCCGAGATGTTCGGCCTCCAGGCCGCCATCGTGGACGGCTGGCGCGGGGAGAAGGGCCTGACGGGCCCGTCCCCGGCCCCGACCGTGTCATGAGCCTCCCGCTCGTCACCGGCGCCGTCGCCCTGGTCGTCGTCGCCTGGCTCGCCGCCTGCGCGGAGACCGGCCTCGCGCGTGTGTCCAGCTTCCGCGCCGAGGAGGCCGTACGGTCCGGGCAGCGCGGCAGCACCAAGCTCGCCCAGGTCGCCGCCGACCCGACCCGCTACCTCAACGTGGCGCTGCTGGTCCGCGTCGCCTGCGAGGTGGCCGCCGGCTCGCTCGTCACCTACGCCTGTCTGACGGAGTTCGACGCCACATGGGAGGCCCTGGTCGTCGCGATCGGGGTCATGGTCCTGGTGTCGTACGTCGCCGTCGGTGTCTCCCCGCGCACCATCGGCCGCCAGCACCCGCTGAACACGGCGACCGTGGCGTCGTACGTCCTGGTGCCGCTGGCCAGGATCATGGGTCCGATCCCGTCCCTGCTCATCCTCATCGGCAACGCGCTCACTCCCGGCAAGGGCTTCCGCCGCGGCCCCTTCGCCTCCGAGGCGGAGCTGCGCGCCCTGGTCGACCTCGCCGAGGCGGAGTCCCTGATCGAGGACGAGGAGCGCCGCATGGTGCACTCGGTCTTCGAACTGGGCGACACCCTGGTCCGCGAGGTCATGGTGCCGCGCACCGACCTGATCGTCATCGAGCGCTACAAGACCATCCGCCAGGCCCTCACCCTGGCGCTCAGGTCCGGTTTCTCGCGCATCCCGGTCACCGGCGAGAGCGAGGACGACATCGTCGGGATCGTGTACCTGAAGGACCTGGTCCGTAAGACGCACATCAGCCGGGACGCCGAGTCCGAGCTGGTGTCGACGGCGATGCGGCCCGCGTTCTTCGTGCCGGACACCAAGAACGCCGGCGACCTGCTGCGCGAGATGCAGAAGGAGCGCAACCACGTCGCCGTCGTCATCGACGAGTACGGCGGCACGGCCGGCATCGTCACCATCGAGGACATCCTCGAGGAGATCGTCGGCGAGATCACCGACGAGTACGACCGTGAACTCCCGCCCGTGGAACCCCTCGGTAAGGACCGCTACCGGGTCACCGCCCGCCTCGACATCGGCGACCTCGGCGAGCTCTACGGGCTGGAGGCCTACGACGACGAGGACGTGGAGACCGTCGGCGGGCTGCTCGCCAAGGCCCTCGGTCGGGTGCCCATCGCCGGCGCCTCCTCTGTCGTCGAACTGCCCGACAGCCGGGAGCTGCGGCTGACCGCGGAGGCCGCGGCCGGCCGCCGGAACAAGATCGTGACCGTGCTGGTGGAGCCGGTGATCCCGGTGGATCCGCCGGAGGAGGAGACGAGACCGGAGTGACGCCCCAGGAGCTGCGCGCATTCTGCCTGTCCTTCAACGCGGCGGTGGAGGACTTCCCGTTCAGCCCGGAGATCTCGGTCTTCAAGGTGCTGGGCAAGATGTTCGCCCTGAGCTGGATGGACAACCGCCCCCTGACGGTCAACCTCAAGTGCGACCCCGAGGACGCGGTCCGGCTGCGTGGCGATCACCCGGGGCTGATCATCCCCGGCTACCACATGAACAAGCGCCACTGGAACACCGTCACCGTCGACGGCGAACTCCCGGACCGTCTGGTCCGGGAGCTCATCGAGGACTCCTACGACCTGGTCGTGGCCGGTCTGCCGCGCGCCGAGCGGCTCCGCCTCGACCGGCCCTGACCGCCCCCTGACCATCGAGGACACGTTTCTTCGTATGCTCAGGGCATGACCGACAGCAACGCGCTCGACCCCGAGGACCGCAAGATCGTCACTCTGGCCCGCTCGGCCCGGGCCCGCAACGGTGTCCCCGAGGGGGCTGCCGTACGGGACGAGACGGGGCGTACGTATGTCGCCGGGACCGTCGCCCTGGACTCGCTGAAGCTCAGTGCTCTGCAGACGGCGGTGGCGATGGCGGTGGCGTCGGGGGCGAAGTCGCTGGAGGCGGCGGCGGTCGTCACCGAAGCGGATGCCGCGTCCGCGGAGGACCGGGCGGCGGTACGGGATCTTGGGGGGCCGGAGACGCCGGTGCTGGTGGCCGGGCCTGATGGGGTTGTGCGGCTGACCGTCTCCGCGGGCTGAGTCTCCCTGGGGGCTCCGCCCCCAGACCCCGGCTGGAGAGTTAGGCCGGATTTCAACCTTGCCCTCCGCTGAATCTCGCGCATCAATGGACCCGTAAGTTCCGACGGACCGTCAGATTCAGGCTCGCGCAGCGTGCCCGCACCCCGCTGCCGGGTGGTCCGTCGGCGTATCTCCCGTCCATCCCCACATGGCATTCCCAGACACGGGAAGGGAGCCGGATCCCCATGAGAGGCAAGCGCACAGCAACAGGTGCGGCACTGGCCGTCGGGGCCCTCGCGGTCACCGGCGTCGTCCTCGCGCCCGCCGCCGTGGCCGTCGCCCCGGAGTCGGCGACGATCACCGCCGACTGCGGCACCTTCGGCGGCGGCGAGGCCACGCTCACGGCCACCCAGAACGGCACCGCCGCCACGATGACCCTCACGTCCTCCGCGATCACCGCGCCGATCGCACTCGGCGAGGACTCGATCGCGTCCACGCTCACCCTGGTGAAGGGCAGCGGCGGCACGACCGCCTTCACCGGCACCGAGAACCCTGCGATGGCCGCCGGCGACAGCGTCACCGTCGGCCCGCTGAGCGGCACCGTGGCCTCCGGCGACAGCCTGGAGGCCTTCGGCGGTTCGCTGCGGATGAGGGTCTTCGGCATCACCATCACCTGCACGGCGACCGGACCGCAGTCCCCGGGCCCGTTCGTGTTCGACTGAGAAGGATCGACTGAGAACGATCGGCTGAGACCGGAACAGTGCGCTGCGCGGCCCCCTCGCCCGGAAGGCGTCGGGGCCGCGCCCGTGAGGTCGTGCGGGCAGGTGTGCGGCGGGGCGTCGACAATCAGGGAGAATGGGCGGCATGAGCGTTCGCACCCCGTCATCCGAGCAGCCGGCCGACACTGTCCATCGGGCCGGCTTCGCCTGCTTCGTGGGCCGCCCCAACGCGGGCAAGTCCACCCTCACGAACGCTCTGGTCGGCCAGAAGGTGGCGATCACGGCGAACCAGCCGCAGACCACCCGGCACACCGTGCGCGGCATCGTGCACCGGCCCGACGCCCAGCTGGTCCTGGTGGACACCCCGGGCCTGCACAAGCCGCGCACGCTGCTCGGCGAGCGGCTCAACGACGTCGTCCGCACGACATGGGCCGAGGTGGACGTGATCGGCTTCTGTCTGCCCGCGAACGAGAAGATCGGTCCCGGTGACCGGTACATCGCGAAGGAGCTGGCGTCGATCAGGAAGACGCCGAAGATCGCGGTCGTCACGAAGACCGACCTGGTCGACAGCAAGACGCTCGCCGAGCAGCTCATCGCGATCGACCAGCTCGGCAAGGAGCTCGGGTTCGAGTGGGCGGAGATCGTGCCGGTGTCGGCGGTCGGGAACAAGCAGGTGAGCCTGCTCGCCGACCTGATCGTTCCGCTGCTGCCCGAGGGCCCGGCCCTCTACCCCGAGGGTGATCTGACCGACGAGCCCGAGCAGGTCATGATCGCGGAGCTGATCCGCGAGGCCGCGCTGGAGGGCGTCCGCGACGAGCTGCCGCACTCCATCGCGGTCGTGGTCGAGGAGATGCTCCCGCGGGAGGACCGTCCCGCCGACAAGCCCCTGCTGGACATCCACGCCAATGTCTACATCGAACGCCCCAGCCAGAAGGGCATCATCATCGGCCCCAAGGGCAAGCGCCTGAAGGACGTCGGCATCAAGTCCCGCAAGCAGATCGAGGCCCTGCTGGGGACGCCGGTGTTCCTGGACCTCCACGTCAAGGTCGCCAAGGACTGGCAGCGGGATCCGAAGCAGCTGCGCAAACTGGGCTTCTGACCGTCACCTCTGCGCCCGCAGCATGCCCCTGAACCAGGCGTACGACGCCTTCGGTGTCCGCTCCAGCGTCTCCCGGTCGACATGGACCAGGCCGAAGCGGCGGGCGTAACCCTCCGCCCACTCGAAGTTGTCCAGCAGCGACCACACGAAGTAGCCACGCACGTCCACGCCCGCCGCCAGCGCCTTGTGCAGGGCTCGGACGTGCCCGTCCAGGTAGGCGATCCGGTCCTGGTCGTCGATCCCCTCGTAGGAGCAGCCGTTCTCGGTGATCACGACGGGCGGGAGCCGGTCGCCGTAGCGCTCGCGGAAGCCGGTGAGCAGCTCGGTCAGGGCCTCCGGGACGACCGGCCAGCCGAAGTCCGTCACCGGGACGCCCTCGATCTGCCGTACGGAGAAGGGGAGGTCGGCCGGCATCGTCAGTCCGCCGAACTCGATCTCCGCGCCCTGGGGTGCGCCCACCCTGGTCGGCGCGTAGTAGTTGATGCCGTACCAGTCGACCGGCTCGGCGATCACCTTCAGGTCGGCCTCGACGTCCCCGGGCATCAACTCGCCGATGCCCGCCGGGTATTCACCGAGCAGGATCGGGTCCGCGAACAGCCGGTTGAGGAGTACGTCGTAGAAGTCCGCCGCCTGAACATCGGCGCTGTCCTGCGACGCCGGCCAGGTCGGTCCGTGCGAGTGGGCGATCCCGATGTCCGAGGCGCCGGCCGCGCGCAGGGCGCGCACCGCCAGACCGTGCGCCAGGAGCAGGTGGTGGGCGACCGGGGGCGTCGAAGAGGAGCCGCCTGCCGGGTGCGTGGGCGCCCAGGGCGTGGCCCAACAGAGTGTGTTCGGCGGGCTCGTTGAGGGTGATCCACTTTGTCACCCGGTCGCCGAGCCGCTCCGCGACCACCGACACGTACTCCGCGAACCGCGCCGCCGTGTCCCGGTCCAGCCAGTCGAGTGTGACCGGCAGGTCCCAGTGGAAGAGGGTCGGAACCGGCTGTACGCCCGCCGCGCACAGCTCGTCCACCAGACGGTCGTAGAAGTCGAGGCCCCGCCCGCCCGCGAAGACCGCCCTCGGCCAGGAGATCGAGAAGCGGTACGCGTCCACGCCCAGGTCGGCCAGGAGGGCCACGTCCTCGCGGTAGCGGTGGTAGTGGTCGCAGGCCACCGCCGCGGTGGAGCCGTCCTTCACCCGTCCCGGCTCGGCCGTGAAGACGTCCCACACGGACGGCTCGCGTTCGTCCACCGCCCCCTCGATCTGGTGCGCCGAGGTCGACACGCCCCACAGGAAGGTGTCGGGGAACGCCGGGAACTCAGGTGTCGGGTTCGTCGCGGTGCGCGCATCAGTCGCCATGCGCCGGATCATCCGTACCGCCGGTAACGGAAGTCAACGGGCAGGCGTGAACAAGCAGTTACGCGCCCACCCCTGCCCCACAAGCAGTCACGCCCCTTCCTTCAGCACCCGGCTGATCAGCCTGCGCTGCTCCTCCGTCAGCCGTGGATCCGCGCAGTACACGGTGTTCCCGTCCACGGTGATCTGGTAACTGAAGCCGTCGGGCGCCCCGACGGGGGGTGCGCCCCGGCCGGAAGCGACCGCGCGCTCGGCCAGGGCGTGCCACTCCTGGGCGTCGGGCCGCCCCGAGGTGTCCACCTCGGCGTGCCGCTCGATGCCCGCGAATCCGCCCGTGCGCCTCACCTGAATACGCATGGGATCTGTCTAGTACGGAACTACAGGGTGCGCACCCCCACCTGTTCCCAGGCCTTGAGCACCGCCTGGAACTCCTCGCCGCCGTCGCCGTACCGTGCCTTCGCGGCAGCGACGGTCAGCGTGGCGAACTCCGTGAAGTTCGCCTTCTCCTTCAGCTCGCCCCCGGTCAGCACGTCGTACCAGATCTGTCCCGCCCGCTCCCAGGCGTGCCCGCCGAGTGCGGTGGCGGCGAGGTAGAAGGCGTGGTTGGGGATGCCGGAGTTGATGTGGACGCCGCCGTTGTCGCGGCCGGTGCTGACGTAGTCGTCCATCGTGCCGGGCTGCGGGTCCTTGCCGAGGACGTCGTCGTCGTACGCCGTGCCCGGCGCCTTCATCGAGCGCAGGGCCACGCCCGACACGCGCGGGGCGAGCAGTCCGGCGCCGATCAGCCAGTCGGCCTCGGCGGCGGTCTGGCCGAGCGTGTACTGCTTGATGAGGGAGCCGAAGACGTCCGACACGGACTCGTTGAGGGCGCCGGGCTGGCCGAAGTAGGTGAGGTTGGCCGTGTACTGGGTGACGCCGTGGGCGAGTTCATGGCCGATGACGTCGATGGGGATGGTGAAGTCCAGGAAGATCTCGCCGTCCCCGTCGCCGAACACCATCTGCTCGCCGTTCCAGAAGGCGTTGTTGTACTGCTCGTCGTAGTGGACGGTCGCGTCGAGCGGCAGACCGTTGCCGTCGATCGAGTTGCGTTCGAAGGCCTTCAGGAACAGCTCGAAGGTGGCACCGAGGCCGGCGTAGGCGCGGTTGACCGTGGCGTCCTTGCCGGCCTCGTCGCCCTCGCCGCGGACCTTCTTGCCAGGCAGGTCCGTCTTGTGCCGGGCGTCGTAGATGGTGCGGTGCGGCTTGTCGGGCGCCGCCTCGGCGGGTGGGGCGACGGCGGGCGCGCCGAGGACAGTGGTCAGCCGGCGGTGGGTGCGCTCGTAGGCGTCGCGCTGCAGGGTCTGGCGGGCGGGACCGGAGAGCGCGGGGTCCTCGGCCTGGGCGAGCTTGTCGAGGACGTGCGGTGGAACGATGGTGCAGAAGACGGGCTCGTGGCCCCCGTTGGTCGTCGTCATGCCCGGCACCCTTGCACTGAGTTATGCCCCTGTCACTAGCTGCAACCATGATTGGTGAAATGTGCTGACAAGGTGCCCCGGCAATCGGCTCCAAGTGGTATAGCGCACTTTTTGTCCAGCTTGTCCTCCTGGTCCCGCATACTGATACGGACCCCCGCATCCGGAGGAGCTCGGCTAGCATGCTGCGCATCATGCGTTTCGGGCTGCTTCTTCTTAGCTGCCGCGGCGAGGGCCTGTAGTCGAGGCCGACTCCCTCCCCGCGGAGCTTGGCGTTGCGTCGTCGGCCGTCCTTCCGGACACCTTGAGGAGCCCACGCATCATGGCGAACCGCCAGCAGCCCAGTTCCATGCCGATCCACAAGTACGGCCGCTACGAGCAGGTCGACATCCCCGACCGCACCTGGCCCGAGAACCGGATCACCGCCGCCCCCCGCTGGCTCTCCACCGACCTGCGCGACGGCAACCAGGCCCTGATCGACCCCATGTCGCCGGTGCGCAAGCGCGCGATGTTCGACCTGCTGGTCAAGATGGGCTACAAGGAGATCGAGGTCGGCTTCCCGGCCTCGGGCCAGACCGACTTCGATTTCGTACGGTCGATCATCGAGGATCCCGGCGCCATCCCCGAGGACGTCACGATCTCCGTACTCACCCAGGCCCGCGAGGACCTGATCGAGCGGACCGTGGAGTCCCTGAAGGGCGCACGCCGCGCCACCGTCCACCTGTACAACGCCACCGCCCCGGTGTTCCGCCGGGTCGTCTTCCGTGGCTCCAAGGACGACATCAAGCAGATCGCCGTCGACGGCACCCGGCTGGTCATGGAGTACGCCGAGAAGCTGCTGGGTCCGGAGACCGAGTTCGGCTACCAGTACTCGCCGGAGATCTTCACGGACACCGAGCTGGACTTCGCCCTGGAGGTCTGCGAGGCGGTCATGGACGTCTGGCAGCCCGGCCCGGGCCGCGAGATCATCCTCAACCTGCCGGCCACCGTCGAGCGCTCCACGCCCTCCACGCACGCGGACCGCTTCGAGTGGATGGGCCGCAACCTCTCCCGCCGCGAGTACGTCTGCCTGTCGGTCCACCCGCACAACGACCGCGGTACGGCCGTCGCGGCGGCCGAGCTGGCGCTGATGGCCGGCGCCGACCGCGTCGAGGGCTGCCTGTTCGGCCAGGGCGAGCGCACCGGCAACGTCGACCTGGTCACCCTGGGCATGAACCTGTTCTCGCAGGGCGTCGACCCGCAGATCGACTTCTCCGACATCGACGAGATCCGTCGTACGTGGGAGTACTGCAACCAGATGGAGGTCCACCCGCGCCACCCGTACGTGGGCGACCTGGTCTACACGTCCTTCTCCGGCTCCCACCAGGACGCCATCAAGAAGGGCTTCGACGCCATGGAGGCCGATGCGAAGGCCAAGGGCGTCACGGTCGACGACATCGAGTGGGCGGTGCCGTACCTGCCGATCGACCCCAAGGACGTCGGCCGCTCCTACGAGGCCGTCATCCGCGTCAACTCGCAGTCCGGCAAGGGCGGCATCGCGTACGTCCTGAAGAACGACCACAAGCTGGACCTGCCGCGCCGGATGCAGATCGAGTTCTCGAAGATCATCCAGGCGAAGACGGACGCCGAGGGCGGCGAGGTCACGCCGAAGGACATCTGGGCGACCTTCCAGGACGAGTACCTGCCGAACTCGGACAACCCCTGGGGCCGTATCCAGGTCAAGAACGGCCAGTCCACGACCGACCGGGACGGCGTGGACACGCTGACCGTGGAGGCCGAGGTCGACGGCGTCGAGACGACGCTGGTCGGCACCGGCAACGGCCCGATCTCCGCGTTCTTCCACGCGCTGCAGGGCATCGGCGTCGACGTCCGGCTGCTGGACTACCAGGAGCACACGATGAGCGAGGGCGCCTCCGCGCAGGCCGCCTCCTACATCGAATGCGCCATCGACGACAAGGTTCTGTGGGGCATCGGCATCGATGCGAACACGACACGTGCGTCGCTGAAGGCGGTCGTGTCGGCCGTCAACCGGGCGGCTCGCTAACCATTCCCACGGGCGGTTCGAGGGCCCCGCACGCCAGATCCATGGCGGGCGGGGCCCATCACTTACCGGCCAGGTCACGGAGAGGTCTCGTCACGGGTGCTGACTCCGCCTCACCGATGTGGCTAACATCACGCAAGCGCGGCGATGTTGCCGTGGGGTTACGGAGGTGCGACGTGCTGCCAGGACGGGGACGAAACGGCCGTGCCACCAGGCGTTCGCGCATGCTGGGCACCCGTACCGCATGGACGGCCGTCGGCGACGGCGAGTTCTTCTGCCCCGGCTGCGGGGGCGACCGCAACTACCAGCGGCTGACCGGCCGCCGCCGCTTCATCCTGCTCGGCCTGCCCGTGCTGCCGCGCGGCAACACCGGGCCGGTCGTGGAGTGCGCGGCCTGCCGACGCCACTTCGGTGCCGACGTCCTCGACCATCCGACCACCAGCCGTTTCTCGGCGATGCTCCGCGACGCCGTGCACACCGTCGCCCTCGCGGTGCTGGCCGCGGGCGGCACCCGCACCCGTACGTCTTTGTCGGCCGCAGCGGGAACGGTGCGTGCGGCCGGATTCGAGGACTGCACCGAGGAACAGCTGGACGCCCTCGTCGAGGCGCTGGCCGCGGACACCGGACGGGTCTTCGGGGCGCCCTGCGGACCGGGGCTGGCCATAGAGCTGCACGAGGCCCTCGACCCGCTCGCCCCGCACCTCGCCCCGGCCGGCCGCGAGTCGATCCTCCTCCAGGGCGCCCGCATCGCCCTGGCCGACGGCCCCTACACCCCCGCCGAACGCGAGGTCCTCACCACCGTGGGCGCCGCCCTCACCATCACGTCGGACGAGGTGAGCCGTCTGCTGGCGGCGGCGCGGACGCCGTCCTGAGCGCGAACGCGAGGCGCAGGGCCCAACTGGTCGTCGTGGCCTACGAGTCGGGGCAGGTGACGCCTGGGACGATGTGACCGACAACCGGTCACTGTCCTTGGGGGTCCCTGAGATGCCACGTCCGAGACGCGCCTTCCTGACCGCCGTAGCACTCCTCACCCCCGTCGCCTTCAGCTCGCTCACCGCGCCCACGCCGGCCTCCGCCGCCGGCCGGTGCACGTCCTCCGTCCCGTACGTCTCCGGGGAGGGCGGCTACGACACGTACCGCATCCCCGCCGCCGTCAGCACCCCGCGCGGCACCGTCCTCGCCTTCGCGGAGGGCCGGCGCGGCGGTGCCGGTGACTCCGGCGACATCGACGTGGTCGTCCGCCGCTCCACCGACGGCGGCCGCACCTGGGGCCCGCTGACGGTCGTCGCCGCCGGAGACGGCGACACGCGGGGCAACCCGGCGCCGGTCGTCGACCCCGGCACCGGCGCGGTCGTGCTGCTGACGTCCCACAACAGCGGTGCTGTGACGGAGGCGCAGATCATGCGCGGCGAGGTGACGCCCGCTCAGAGCCGACGCGTGTTCGTGCAGCGCAGCCTGGACGACGGGCGCCGCTTCACCCGCCCGCAGGAGATCACGGCGGCGGTGAAACGGCCGAACTGGCGCTGGTACGCCACCGGCCCCGGCCATGCGATCGCCCTCACCCGCGGCCCGCACAAGGGCCGGCTGGTGGTCCCGGCCAACCACTCCGCCGCCCCGCCCGCCGGCTCGCCCGACACCGGCGAGGAGCCCAGGTACTACGGCGCCCACGCCCTCTACAGCGACAACGGCGGCCGCACCTGGCGGCTGGGCTTCGTCGACGACTCCTACGACGGCCACAACAACGCCAACGAGTCCGCGACCGCCCAACTCCCCGACGGCAGGATCTACTTCTCCGCCCGCGACCAGCACGGCACCAGCACCGGCAACCGCCTCGACAGCCACTCCGCCGACGGGGCGGCCTCCCTGGAACGGCCGTACACCGTCCAGCCCACCCTCGACGACGTGCCGATCGTGCAGGGCAGCGTCCTGCACCACCCGGGCGCCGGGCTGCTGTTCTCCGGCCCGTCCGTGCCCACCGCCCGCCAGGCGATGGCGGTCTGGCGCAGCACGGACGGCGGCACGACCTTCACCAAAGCTCTCACCCTGTCCCAGCAGCGGGCCGCCTACTCCGACCTCGTACGCCTCGACCGGAACACGCTCGGCATCCTGTACGAGACGGGAGTGACGGGCACCTACGAGACGATCGAGTTCCGCCGGCTGCCGGTCGGCTCACTGACCTGACCGACCGGCAGCCGGACCCCCGCCCCGGGTGCCGTCAGCTGTTGAAACGACTGCCGAGCTGGGCCCGCGTCGCGACGGTGCCCAGCGACCCCGCGCCGAACGAGACCGAGCCGGTGCCGGTCACCTGGGTGGAGCCGCCGGGGAGCACCCAGACCCCGCCCGCGTCGGAGTTCTCCCCCGGAGCGCCCGCGTACAACTCCGCCCGGCCGTCGCCGTTGGTGTCGGCCAGCCGTACGGCGGTGCCGAAGACGTCCCCCGCCTCGGCACTGCCCGGCACCGACGGCGTGTTCTGGGTGAAGGTCTTCGCTCCCTGCCCGGTGAGCCCCGTCGCGGTACCCCGCAGGACGGTCACCGAACCCGCCTCGTCCCGGGTGCCCACGCCCTCGCGGCTGACGCCGACCGCGAGGTCGAGGCGGCCGTCGCCGTTCACGTCCCCGAGGGACAGGCTCGCGCCGAAGTGGTCCTCGTCCTCCGCGGTGCCCGGGATTCCGGGGCTGTCCTGATGGAGCAGCGTGCGCGGGCTCGCGGTGTCCGGACCGGCGGTGCCGCCGCGGACGATCTCGACCGCGCCGCCCAGCGCGTTGACGTCCTCGGTGCCGTCCATGTCGTACTCGCTGGTGCGGCCGAGGACGATGTCGGCGTACCCGTCTCTGTCGAGGTCGCCCAGCGCGACGGCCCGGCCGCCGTCCAGGGTCCTGCCGGTGTTCGCGTCCTTCAGTGTCCGGGCGGGCGTCAGTCCGGCCCGGCTGCCCGCGAAGTACTGCACGAGGCGGGGGCCGTGGTACGGCAGCTCCCCGGAGCCGTGCGAGACGACGGCCACCACGTCGTCGATGCCGTCACCGTTCACATCGCCCGCGGCGAGAGCGGGGCGGCTCCACAACTCCTCCGCCGGGCCGCCGACCTCGACGTTCATCGCCTCGGTTCGGGCCGGCCCGGCCGCCCGGTCCACCGGGCCGTATGCGACCGTGGTCCCGGTGGCCAGGTCCACGTGGCCGTCCCCGTCGAAGTCGCCCGCGGTGAGCGCTTCGCCGAGATTCTGGTCGGCCCGCGTGCCCTTGATGACGGTGCCGCCGGACAGGCCGCTCGGGCCGCCCCACAGCACCGTCAGACGGCCGGCCCCCGACAGGGACCCGTTCTCCTCGTACGCCGAGCCGACGACGAGGTCGGTGTAGCCGTCGCCGTCGAGGTCCCCGGTCGTCAGGGCCGTGCCGAACAGGTCGCCCTGGTCGACGCCGCCCGGTACCCCGGGTGAGTTCTGGTGGTAGACCTTCCGGTGCGCCGCCTTCACCCCCGTCGACCGGACGCCGTACGTCACGGCCACGTAGCCGGCCGCCTCCTTGCCGGCCACCGTCGCGCTGTACGCGGTCACGGCCGTGTCGGTGACACCGTCGCCGTTGAAATCGACCTTCGCCGGGCCGGCGGCGGTTCCGGCGGCCGGGGCGGCCTGTGCCCCGGGTGCGATCGCGGCGGTCGCCGCCATGGCGACGGCGGTGGCCACCGTCATACGAAGAGTGCGTCTGCGCACAAGGCCTCCTGCTCAGGGCGTGCTTCGAAGTGACGAGCCGTCAGATCGGCTCGTGCACACCCGCAAGACCCGTGGCGCAAACGAATGGTTGTACGCAGTCCACCCTGCGTTCACTTCACAGGAGTCCCCCGGCCGCCAGGAACTTCCCCACCCGCTCCACCTCGTCCGCCGACAAGGGGATCTGCGGCTCAGCGGTCGCGGGACAGGTGATGACCCCCCGCAGATGCAGGGCCGCCTTGAATGCCCCCAGCGCCGACGAACTCCCGCCCATCCGCGCCGGGTCCCCGACACCGACCAGGCCGAACAGGGCGCACAGCCGCTCCTGTTCGGCGCGGGCGCGCTCCCGGTCGCCGGCCCGGCACAGCCGGTAGAGGTGGACGTAGCCGTGCGGGTCGACATTGGCGAGGCCGGGCACCGCACCGTCGGCGCCCAGTGCGAGCGCGGCGTCGACGACGAGCTCGGAGCCGGTCAGCGCGGTGAATCCGGTGAGGCCGGGGTGGGTGCGGGCGGCGGTGACGACCCTGCGGAAGCCGCCGAGGTCGCCGCTGGAGTCCTTCAGCCCGGCCAGCACACCGTCCGCGGCCAGCTCCAGCACCAGCTCGGGGGCGAGCTTGGTGTGCACGGCGGGCGGGATGTCGTAGGCGAGGACGGGGACCGGGGAGGCGGCGGCGAGCATCCGGTAGTGGCGGGCGATCTCCGCGGGGTGGGTGCGGGTGTAGAAGGGGGCGGTCGCGACGACCGCGTCCGCGCCCGCCGCCGTGACCCGCCCCACGTGGTCCAGTACGCGCGGCGTGGTCATGTCGATGGCGCCCGCCAGGACCGGCAGCTGCCCGCCCACATGGCCCACCACCGCCCGCACGACCCGCTCGCGCTGCCCGTCCGTCAGATACGCCGCCTCCGAGGTCGAACCCAGCACGAACAGCCCGTGCACCCCGCCGGCCATCAGATGGTCGACCAGCCTGAGCAGCGAGGGCACATCCACCTCGCGGTCCGGTGTCAGGGGCGTGCAGACGGGCGGTACGACACCGGTGAGCGGGGTGGGAAGGGTCATCTGGGCTCCTTCGACACGTGCGCCTGGCCGACGAGTTCACGGGTCGGCTGGTCCTCCGCCACCGGATGGTGGCAGCGGAAGCGATGCCCGAGGGTGGACGAGACGGAAATCCCGGGCATCGACTCGGCGCACTCCTCGTCCGCCTTCCAGCATCGGGTACGGAACGGGCATCCGCTCGGCGGGCGGGTCGCCGACGGCACCGGCCCGACGAGCGGGATCGGGTCGATGGGGTCGAGGAGGCCGGGGGTCGCGGAGAACAGGGCGCGGGTGTACGGGTGCCTGGCCCGGTCCGTCACCCGGTCGGCCGGGGCCTCCTCCACGATCCGGCCGAGGTACATGGTGATCACCCGGTCGCTCATCCGCCGTACCGTCTGGATGTCGTGCGAGACGAACACCAGTGCCAGACCCAGCCTCTCCTTGAGGTCCAGCAGCAGGTTGAGGATCTGTGCGCGTACCGACACGTCCAGGGCGCTGGTCGGCTCGTCCGCCACCACCAGGCCGGGGTCGAGGGCCAGGGCGCGGGCGATGGCGACGCGTTGCCGCTGACCGCCGGAGAGCTGGCCGGGCAGCCCGTCGGCGAGCGCCCGCGGTAGTCCCACCAGCGCCATCAGCTCCCGTACTCGCTCCTCCCGTTGGGCTGCCGTGCCGCGCTTGTGCACGTCCAGCGGGTCGCGCAGGATCTGCCGGACGGTCAGCCGGCGGTTCAGGGCGGTCGACGGGTCCTGGAAGATCATGCCGGTGTGGCTGCCGATCGCCGCCCGGCGCTCGTCGGCCGACATGGTCCACAGGTCACGGCCGCGGAAGGACACCGTCCCGGACGTCGGCCGCTGCACGCCCACCAGCACCTTCGCCAGCGTCGACTTGCCGCAGCCGGACTCCCCGACCACGCCGACCGTCTCGCCGGGCGCGATGGTGAGGTCGGCGCCGGTGAGGGCGTACACCTTGTCCCGCTTGAAGACACCCCCCGTGCGGGCCTTGTGCACGACATGCACGTCGGCGAGTTCCAGCAGTGCGCTCACGTGACGACCTCGCTCTCCGCCTCGCCCTCGGTCACCAGCAGCACCGCCGGATGGTGGCAGGCCGCCGTGTGGGTGCGTGTGCCCAGCAGGTCCGGGGCCGTCGTCCGGCAGGTCTCGCTCGCCATCGGGCAGCGGTCCGCGAACCGGCAGCCCGCCGGGAAGTCCGCGGGGGAGGGGACGACGCCCTTGATCTGCGTCATCCGCTCCTGGGACGACTCCAGCGACAGCACGCTGCCGAGCAGTCCGCGCGTGTAGTGGTGGGCCGGCACCTCCACCAGGTCCGCGGTCACGCCCGTTTCCACGATCTGCCCGCCGTACATCACCACCACCCGGTCGGTGATGTCCGCGACCAGGGCGAGGTCGTGCGAGACCAGGATCAGCGCGAAGCCCAGTTCCTCGCGCAGCCTGAGCAGCAGTTCCATGATCTGTGCCTGTACGGTCACGTCCAGCGCGGTCGTCGGCTCGTCGGCGACGATCAGCTTCGGGTCGCGGGACAGGGCCATGGCGATCAGGACGCGCTGGCGCTGGCCGCCGGAGAGTTCGTGCGGGTAGCTGCGCAGGGTGCGGTCGGGGTCGAGGCCGACCATGGTGAGCAGGTCGGCGGGGGTGCGGTGCCCTCCGCGGCGTACGACCTGCTTGAGCTGGGCGCGGATGGTCATCGCGGGGTTCAGGGACGACAGGGCGTCCTGGTAGATCATCGCCATCTCGTGGCCGAGGAGCCTGCGGCGTACCCGCATCGGCTCGGCGAGCAGGTCGCGCTGGTTGAAGCGGACCTGGCCGCGCACCCGGGCACCCCCCGGTTGCAGGCCCATGACGGTCAGCGCCGTCAGTGACTTGCCGCAGCCCGACTCGCCGACCAGGCCGAGCACTTCACCGGCGTGCACCTCGAAGCTGATGCCGTCGACGATGTCCACCCCGTGGTGCCGGTGGTCGAAGCCGATCGCGAGGTTCTCGACCGAGAGCACCGGCCGCCCGTCGGGGAGGGGGCGGGCGCGGGAGCGGAGCCGGCGGGCGGCCTCGGTCAGGCCGGGGAGCTGGATGACCTTGCCGCTGCCGGGCTCGGGGGCCTCCACGCGGTCGGCCTCCTTGCGTACCTCCACCTCCCGCGCCGCCGGAGCCGCCCATGCGTCCGACACGCCCTCCGACAGGATGTTCAGCGACAGCACGGTGACCAGCATCAGCAGCCCGGGGAAGACGGTCGCCCACCAGCCGCCGGTCAGCACCATGTTCTTGCCGTCCGCGATGACGCTGCCCCACGACGGGTCCGGCGGCCGGACGCCCGCCCCGATGAAGGACAGCGACGCCTCGAAGACGATCGCCTCGGCGACCTGCACGGTGCAGAACACCAGCACCGGGGCCGCGCAGTTGATGGCCACGTGCTTGAGGACGATATGCGGGGTGCGGGCGCCGATGACCCGTTCGGCGGTCACATAGTCCTCGCCGTACTGATCCAGCACGTTCGCCCGTACGACCCTGGCGACCGGCGGCGTGAACAGGAACGCGATCGCGCAGATCAGCACCGTGATCCCGCCGCCGAACACGGCGACCAGGACGGCGGCGAGCGCGATCCCCGGGAACGCCATCACGACGTCCAGACAGCGCATCAGCGTCTCGTCCACCGCCTTGCGGGAGGTGGCCGCCACCGCGCCGATCAGCGAACCCGCGAGCAGGGCCAGCGCGGTGGCGCCGAGCCCGATCGCCAGGGACCAGCGGGCGCCGTACATCAGCCGGCTGAGGATGTCCCGGCCGAGGCTGTCCTGGCCCATCCAGTGCACGGCGGACGGATGCCCGGTGCCGTCGACCGGCGGCAGCTGCTCCAGCGGGTCGTACGGCGCGAGCAGCGGCGCGAACACCGCGACCAGCACCACCAGCGCCAGGAAGCAGACGGCGACCTTCGACAGCAGCGGCAGTCGGCGCCAGCCGCGCAGCCGGACGCCGGGTCGGGCCAGGGCCTCGGTGAGGCGCTTGCGCGTGAACATCAGGCCGCTTCCCTCAGTCGCGGGTTGACCAGCAGGTAGAGGATGTCGATGACGAGGTTGACGACGACGAAGCCGGTCGCGGTCGTCAGCACGACGCCCTGGACGACGGCCGGGTCGCCGTTCTTCACGGCGTCGATCATCAGCTTGCCCATGCCGGGCAGCGAGAAGATCGTCTCGATGACGACCGCGCCGCCGAGCAGATAGCCGACCCGCAACCCGAGCACGGTCAGTGGATTGATCAGGGCGTTTCTGAGCACGTTCCGCCCGACCACCACCCGCGGCGGCAGCCCGCTGCCGATCGCCGTGCGGACGTAGTCCTTGTCCAGCTCCTCCACGACGGCCGTCCGCACGATCCGGGTCAGCTGCGCGGCGACGGGCAGCGACAGGGCGAGGGCGGGCAGCGTCATGGTCTTCAGCCAGCCGGTGAAGGAGTCCGCCGGATTGATGTAGCCGCCGGTCGGGAACCAGCCCAGGTCGACCGCCAGGTACTGGATCATCAGCAGCGCCAGCCAGAACCCGGGCGCGGCCACGCCGGTCAGGGACACGACCCGGATGATCTGGTCGGGCAGCCGGTCCCGGTAGATCGCCGCGGTCACCCCGCCGATCAGCGACAGCACCACCGCGATGCCGAGGCCGAGGAAGGTCAGCTGCATGGTGAGCGGCAGCGCGGTCATGACCTGGTCGATCACCTCGCCGCGGGTCAGCGCGCTGGTGCCCATGTCACCGTGCAGCAGGTCGCCGACGAAGGCGACATAGCGCACGGGGAGCGGGTCGAGCAGGCCGTGCTCCTCGCGGAAGTCGTGCAGCTGCTCGGGCGTCGGGTTGGCGCCCTGGAAGAACGCGGACGCCGGGTCGACGTCCGAGAACCGCATCACCAGGAACACGAACAGCACGATGCCGAGCATCAGCGGCACGAGCAGGGCGATACGGCGGGCCAGAATCCTGACGATGGCGACCACGGACCAACTCCCGGAGATTTAAGCCCACTTGGCCTGGAGGACGTTGATTCCGGGGTACGGCTGGGCCCTTATGCCGGCGAGTTCGCTCGGGTCCCAGGCCGTCATGAGTTCGTTGTGGACGACCGGGTAGAGCACGGCCTGTTCGGCGACGACGTCGATGTAGTCCTGGATCATCGCCTTCTTGCGGTCCGGATCCGCCTCCCGGGTCGCCCGGTCCATGTCCCTGAACAACTGCTTGGCGACCGGGTCGTCGGCCCAGCGGGCGTACTGCATCCACAGGTTCTCGGGCCCGTAGTTGTAGTGCATGATCAGGTCGGCGTCGAGGCCGAACTGGTTGGGGTTCGAGGCGGCGGCGACGACCTGGTAGTCCTGCTTCTGGTCCATCTTGGTGAAGACGGCCGTGGTCTCCTGCGGCGACAGCGTGGTCCGCACGCCGATCGCGTCCCAGGACGACTTGATGGTCGGCAGACAGTCGACGATCCAGCTGACGTTCACCGCCAGAATCTCGACCTTCAGCCCGCTGACCCCGGCCTCCTTCAGCAGGGCCCTGGCCTTGTCGGGGTCGTGGTCGTAGACGGTCTTCGCGCGCCGGTAGGCCGGGTTGCTCTCGTCGAGGAACGACGACGACGGCTTCCCGTGCCCCTTGAGGGCCACCTCCACCATCGTCTCGGTGTCGATGGCGTAGTGCAGCGCCTGCCGCACCCGTACGTCGTCGAACGGCTTGCGCCGCGTGTCGAACATCAGGAACAGGTTGTTCATCCCGGCCCCGCCGGCCACCGTCAGCCCGCCGCTCTCCAGCCGTCCGATGTTGGCGTACGGGATGTTGTCCGCGATCTGCGCGCCCGCGCTCGAGCCGGAGATCTTCGCGACGCGCGGAGCGGCGTCGACGATCGTCAGCCAGTTCATCTTTCTGAAGGCGGGCGGGCGCGGGCCGTTGTAGTCGGCGAACGCCTCGAAGGTGGTGTTGGACTTCGGGTGGTGCGCGCTCTGCCGGTACGGCCCCGAACCCACCGCCAGCCCCTTGATCGCCTCGTCCCAGGCGCCGGGCCGGGAGAAGACGTGCTTCGGCATGATCTTCGCGAGGGTGAGCCGGGACGCGCCCTCCGGGAAGGGGAACTTCAGGACCAGCTCGACGTTCTGCGCGTCGATCTTCCGCACGCCCTTCAGCCAGGGCTCGAAGAACCCCTTGGCGAGGGTCTGGGTGTCCGGGTCGAGGATCCGGTCGAAGACGAAGACCACGTCGTCGGCGGTGACCGGCTTGCCGTCGTGGAACTTCGCGCCCGCCCGCAGCGTGAACTTCCACGAGGTGCTGGTCAGGTCCGTCGGCACCTGGGTCGCCAGGGCCGGATACGGCTCACGCGAGATCGGGTCGGTGTCGAGCAGCCCCTCGTAGATGTGGTTGTTGCCGGCCATGCAGAACGCGGACGCGGTCTGTGTCGGATCCCAGCTGCCGTCGTTCCCGTAGCCGATGACCGCCGTGAGCGTCCGGTTCGCGCCCTCGCCCCCGTCGCCGGTGTCGTTGGTGGACTCCGGGCCGGCCGAACAGGCGGACAGCGACGCGGAGACCGCGGCGGCGGCGCCGAGGGCGCCGGTGTACTTCAGGAAAGAGCGGCGGTGCAGCGTCGGAACGTCGTTGGTCACGTCGCGCACGGGTCCTCCGGAGTGGTGGGGGAGGCGGTGGGATGATTCAGGCAATCAGGAGATACGACGTTCTACGTCCGGTCAGCGCGACCATAGGAGCGGCCGTGAGGGCGGTCAAGGGATCACACACGAATGGCGTATCTGCCAGAGGTCACGCCAATGGCGGTATGAAATAGCGGGAGTTGACGCAGGTGAGCGCACGGGCGGCCAGACTGATCCCCTGGAGACCGACCCTGTGAACACTGATCCCTTGGAGACCGATCCGGTGGAGACGCAGAAGCTGTGGGACGAACAGGCGGCGGGCGTGCTCCGGCTGCCGTCGGGGCGACTGGTGCGGGGACGCGGTCTGCGGCGTCCCCTCGCACCAGGGGCGCCCAGCCCGTCGTACGCCCTCTACCTTCTCGGCAGGCGGCCCCCCCGCCGTCCCCTGGGACTCCCGCTGGGTCCGCTGGCCCGACTTCCGCCTCCCGGCGGACCGCGCCGACGCCCGCGCGGCCCTCACCGAGGCCTGGGAACGCGCCGCCCGCGAGCGGGTCGAGATCGCCTGCGGCGGTGGCCGCGGACGGACCGGCACGGCCCTGGCCTGCCTGGCCGTGCTGGACGGCGTACCGGCCGAGGAGGCGGTGGCGTACGTCCGCGCGCACTACGACCGGCGGGCGGTGGAGACGTGGTGGCAGCGGCGGTATGTGCGGGGCTTCGCTACCGGGTGAGGGTCTTCGCCAGCACCTCCGCCGTCTCGGCGATCAGGGCGTCGATGCGTGGGGCGTCCGGGTCCGGCCTCGTGGTCAGGACAGCCAGGACCAGCGGGGCGACGGTGACCATGACGCGGGCATGAGCTGGACCCACCCCTGACCCGCGCTACCTCGTCCGCAGGTACGCCCCGAGGCGGGCGATCGCCGACGGGTTCCGCGGGCTCTCCACGAGGTCGACGTAGTCCAGCGTGAAGATCCGCTGGCGCTTGACGGCCGACACGTTCCGCAACGGGGCGTACGACAGCGGGAATCGCTTCTTCTGCTCGGCGCCGACGTCCCCGTAGTCGCAGATGACGATCACGTCGGGGTTGCGTTCGACGACCGTTTCCCAGCCGACCGTCGTCCACGAGTCCTCGAGGTCGTGCATGACGTTGACGCCGCCCGCCTTGCCGATGATCTGGTCGGGCGCGGCGTAGCGGCCGGAGGTGAAGGGCTGGTCCTCGCCGCTGTCGTAGAGGAACACCTTGGGACGGTCGGCGCGCTTGGGGGCTTTCGCCTCGACGTCGGCCACCTGCTTCTGGAAGCCGGCGATCAGCTCGGCGGCCCGGTCCTCGACGCCGAAGAGCCTGCCCAGATTCGTCAGGTCCGTGTACAGGGCCTCGAGCGACGGCATGATGCCGCGGGAGGTGTCCGTGCGGCCGTTTCGGCAGGACTCGGTCAGGACGTAGGAGGAGACGCCGAGCTTGCGCAACGCGTCCGGGGTGAAGCCCGCGTCCTCACGGAACCCGTAGTTCCACCCGGCGAAGACCATGTCCGCGCGGGCGTCCAGGACGTTCTCCTTCGTCACCTGGTCCTTCGACAGCCACGGCACCTTGTCGTAGCCGTCCTTCCACGGCACCCCGCCCAGGTCGCCCTTGTCGTCGGGCATCACGAACCCGGCCATCCGGTCCTCCAGGCCGAGCGCGAACATCAGCTCGGTGATCCCGACGTCGTTGGTGACCATCCGGCTCGGGACCTTGTCGTAGGTGACCTTCTTGCCGCAGTTGGTGAGGGTGACGGACGTAGTGGCCTTCGCGTCGGACGACGTGTCGACCTGCGCGCCGCAGCCGGCGGTGACGAGAGCGGCGACGGAGAGCACGGCAGCAACTGGCTTGCGCATACGAGGGTTGGCGGGCGCGTCCGCGCCTCGCATGCACGCCGGGTGGGCTCAGCGACTTGCGGCCGGTGGGGGGCGAGGGCGGGCGCGACAGCTGGGTGGCGGCAGGCCGGGCCGGTTCGGCGGCCGCAGCGCGGGGCGGCAGTGGCCCGCCCTCGGATCGCTCCGGTCGCGGGCAAGGAGCAGTGATTGGAGGATTTGTGCCACCCAGCGGGCGAAAAGGCCTGGGTCGTGGGTGCCGGCTTGTGGCACAAATCCTCCAATCACCTGCAGGAGTGGGGTTGGTGAGGCTCGTGTGGCGTGATGGGATTTGGGGCCTGGCCCACCGGCCGTGGGGGCGTCTGTTCCCGCCACCCGCTGAGCCGGGCAGGCGTCCCCTCACCCCGCCGACGCGCCCGCCCCAGCCACCCACCACCCGCAGCCGCTGAGCCCACCCGGCGTGCCGCCGAGGCGCTGTCGCGCCCCAACTCCGGCCGCCCCTCAGCCCACAGCAATGGTCGGCTGACCTGGAGCACCCGCCTTTCCGGGCCGCTCGCTCGCTTCTCACCCGTGCTGGAGCGAGGCGAGTCAAGGGTCGGCCGCAGGCCGATCGGCGCAGCCGACGCGGAACGCAGCGCAGCGGAGTGAAGCGCCCTTTACTCGCCTCGTGGAAGCACGACACTGGCCAAGAAGCGGGCGGCCCCGACGGCCCCGACGGCCCCGACGGCCCCGACGGCCCCGACGGCCCCGACGGCCCCGACGGCCCCGACGGCCCCGACGAACGCCGTCCACGCGGCCGACCCGATCACGACCACCGGACCGTGCGGCACCTTGCTGTCCCGGACGGGGACAACGCCGGGGACTCCGTCGGCGACCTCGATGCAGTCCTCCCCGCCGTCACCGCCGCTGTAGCTGCTCTTGCGCCACCGGGCGTTGCTCAGGTCGTACTCGCGCATCGTCTGTGGTCCTCCGCCGCCGACTCGACCAAGGTGAGGGACACCTCCGGCGATAGCGCGGCGGCCCTGATGAGATCGTAAGACGCCCGGGATCGCTTCACCACCGCCGGTTCGTCCAGCAGACTCCCTGAAAACACCCCTTCTGTATAGACGGTTGGCGGGGCGTCCTCGAACTCCATGAGCTTCATCATCTTGCCCATGGCCGGGTGCGCCCCGGCCGCGAACGGCAGCATCTGAAGCAGCACCTTGCGCTCCCGCATCAGCGCCGCGATGTGGTCCAACTGGTGCGCCATGACCGTCGGGCCGCCGACAGGGACGCGCAGGGCCGTTTCGTGGAGGACCACCCAATACACGGGCCGTGTAGCGTCGTTGAGGAGCAGCGTGCGGTCCATGCGCCCCTTGACCAGTTCCTCGATGTACTCGTCGGCAGCGAGCGGATTGCCCGCCAGGAACATCGCTTGCGCGTACTCCCGGGTCTGGAGGAGCCCCGGAACCACCGTCGGCGCGTACTCGCAGATCTCGGTCGCCAACCGCTCCAGCTCCACAACATGCGCGAAGTACTCCGTATACGGCTGCTCCTTGATGAGCTTGCGCCAAAGCCGCTCGAAAATACCGTCGGTTTGTAGCGTCTCGTCGATCCGCCGAGCGATATCCAGCTGAGGCTTTCGAATAGCCTGCTCGAACTGCCCGATATAAGCCCCGGACACGAATACCCGCGCCCCCAGCTCCACCTGGGTGAACCCCGCATCCTCGCGGCGTCGCTTCAGTTCTGCCCCGAAGAACTCCCACGCCGCCTGACGTGAACCGTTGGCCATGGCCAACCCCCTTGCCCTGCCCCGGCTTTGTAGCGCACAAGCTCCTGCCGAGTGTAGGGCGACCAGGTCATTCTGGAGTCGGAAAGAGTGAAACTCGACGGCGAAGGGGAATCAGGTGGAAGCACGACACTCGGCGCTGTGCGTCGAAGAGGCGGAGGACACCTTGAACGAATTGCGGACGGCACTCGAAAAGGCCGGAATTACCCTGCCGTCACTGCGACTCGATCCGGCGAGCCTTGCCCGAGAGGCGCCCTGTCCGCTGGTGGAACTGGGCCGGTGTTCGATGGAGACCGCCCGACGGCTCGCGGCGGTGATCCGGTGAAGCCCCCGGTCGGTTCCTACGTCATGGACACCCGGACCGGGCGGCTGGGCGTCGTCATGGGACACGAGGGGCCGTACGTGCAGTTGAGACCGTACGGCGGCGGGCGGGAGTGGGACGCCGATCCGGGTGCCGTGCGCCACGCCACCGCGGCCGAGAGGCTCAGCGCGGCCACCGCGTACGCGAACGCCCGCAGTCGCGGTGAGGTTCCTTGAAGGAGGCGGGGGAGGGGTCACCCGCGTAGGAGAGAATGGGCGCATGAGCCTGTTCCGCGACGACGGCATCGTGCTGCGCACCCAGAAGCTGGGTGAGGCGGACCGGATCATCACGCTGCTCACCCGCAGTCACGGGCGGGTACGCGCCGTAGCGCGCGGGGTGCGGCGCACGAAGTCGAAGTTCGGTGCCCGGCTCGAGCCCTTCTCGCACGTGGACGTGCAGTTCTTCGCGCGGGGGAGCGAGCTGATCGGGCGCGGGCTGCCGCTGTGCACGCAGAGCGAGACCATCGCCCCGTACGGCGGCGGCATCGTCACCGACTACGCCCGGTACACCGCCGGGACGGCGATGCTGGAGACCGCCGAGCGGTTCACCGATCACGAGGGCGAGCCGGCCGTGCAGCAGTACCTGCTGCTCGTCGGCGCCCTGCGCACGCTCGCCCGAGGCGAGCACGCACCGCACCTCGTCCTCGACGCCTTCCTGCTGCGCTCCCTTGCCGTGAACGGCTACGCGCCGAGTTTCAGTGACTGCGCGCGCTGCGGCCTGCCGGGGCCGAACCGGTTCTTCTCGGTGGCGTCCGGCGGAACCGTCTGCGTCGACTGCCGGGTGCCCGGCAGCGTCGTACCCTCGCCGCAGACCCTGGAACTGCTCGGCGCGCTGCTTACGGGAGACTGGGAGACCGCGGACGCCTGCGAGCCGCGGTACGTGCGCGAGGGGAGCGGGCTGGTGTCCGCCTATCTGCACTGGCACCTGGAGCGCGGGCTGCGCTCACTTCGGTACGTCGAGAAGTAGAAGCAAGGGAGACGAGAGGCACATGGTCGTACGCGGGTTCCTGGGCCGCCAGCGCCGCGAGTACAAGACGCCGGAGCCGCATCCGTCCGGCGCCCGCGCGCCGAAGCTCCCGGGTGAGCTGATCCCCAACCATGTGGCGATCGTCATGGACGGGAACGGCCGCTGGGCGAAGGAGCGGGGGCTGCCGCGCACCGAGGGCCACAAGGTGGGCGCCGAGCGCGTGCTGGACGTGCTGCAGGGCGCGATCGAGATGGGCGTCGGGGCGATCTCGCTGTACGCCTTCTCCACCGAGAACTGGAAGCGGTCGCCGGACGAGGTGCGCTTCCTGATGAACTTCAACCGGGACTTCATCCGCAAGACCCGCGACCAGCTCGACGAGCTGGGCGTGCGGGTGCGGTGGGTCGGCCGGATGCCCAAGCTGTGGAAGTCGGTGGCCAAGGAGCTCCAGATCGCGCAGGAGCAGACGAAGGACAACGACCGGCTGACCCTGTACTTCTGCATGAACTACGGCGGACGGGCGGAGATCGCGGACGCGGCGCAGGCGTTGGCGGAGGACGTACGGGCCGGGCGGCTCGACCCGTCGAAGGTCACGGAGAAGACCTTCGCGAGGTACCTGTACTACCCCGACATGCCGGACGTCGACCTGTTCCTGCGCCCCAGTGGCGAGCAGCGCACCTCCAACTACCTGCTCTGGCAGAGCGCCTACGCCGAGATGGTCTTCCAGGACGTCCTGTGGCCGGACTTCGACCGGCGCGACCTGTGGCGGGCCTGCGTGGAGTTCGCCTCGCGGGACCGGCGGTTCGGCGGGGCGGTCCCGAACGAGGAACTGCTGGCCATGGAGGGCAAGCAGCCGCGCGGCTGAGTCCGGCCGCTGGTCGATAGAGTTCCGCCCATGGTTCACCAGGGGCGGGACATCATTCAGGACAGTGGCACTGACACCGTCGAACTGGCCTTCCGGCCGACACGGGCCGACATTCTCCGAGGCATCCAGGTCCGTGACCGCATTCGGCGGCTGGCGCCGGTGCGGTGGGCGGTCGCGGTGCTGTTCGCTGCATTCGGCGTGTTCCTCGCCTTCGGTGGGGCGGATGCGGCGCCGGGGGTCGCGCTTTCGCTGCTGACCGCGGTCCTGATCTGGGGCACGCCCCGCATTCAGGCCAACCATGTGTTCCGGACCGTCTCGTGGCAGGGCGAGTATCGGGCCACGGTGTCCGATGCCGGGATCACGGTCGAGACCGAGCACACCACGCTGACGCAGCGCTGGTCGCTGTTCCGTGGTTACCGCGAGACTCATGATCATCTGGTGCTGCTCAGCCGCGACCCGAACATCCTGATCCTGGAGGTCGCGCCCAAACGCGGTCTGCGCACCGAGGAGGACGTGCAGCGCCTGCGGGCCCTGCTCGACCGTCACCTCTCCCGCGTATGACGGCCGCCCGTGCCGCCCGTGGCTGCGCGGCGGCCGCCGTGTTCGCCTGCGCGGGGCTCGTCGTGCTCCTCGGCTTCGGCAGCACGGTGGAGATGGAGTCGTTCCCGGGGCTGCGGGAGAACCTGGCGCCGGCCGTTGTGTACCTGCTGGTGTTCGCGGCGCTGCTCGCCGTCTGCGGACTGGCGCTGGCCGGGCGACGGTCGCGCGCGGGGTGGGGGGCCGTCGCCGTCATCGGTGTCCTCATGGCGGTGCGGAGCTGGACACTCGCGCCGATGCTGCACTGCTGGTCCTACGACAGCGTGGGGCGGAACGACGACGGCTCCTACTCCTGCGTGAACCGCGGCAACATGCTGCCCTGAAGCGCCTGTCGCGATGGCCTCAGGCGCCGCAGGCAGCCGCGCAGTCCGCGCAGGTGCCGAAGATTTCCACGGTGTGCGCCACATTGACGTAGCCGTGTTCCGCGGCGATGGCCTCTGCCCATGTCTCGACCGCCGGGCCCTCGACCTCGACGGCCTTGCCGCAGGTGCGGCAGACGAGGTGGTGGTGGTGGTCGCCGGTGGAGCAGCGGCGGTAGACGGACTCGCCGTCGGAGGTGCGCAGGACGTCGACCTCGCCGGCCTCGGCGAGGGACTGCAGGGTGCGGTAGACCGTGGTCAGGCCGACGGCGTCGCCCTTGTGCTTGAGCATGTCGTGCAGTTCCTGCGCGCTGCGGAACTCCTCGACCTCTTCCAAGGCTGCCGCCACGGCGGCGCGCTGCCGAGTGGCGCGGCCCTTCACGGGCGGTCCAGCGGTCGTCACCGGTTGCCTCCTTGCGTTGCGTCTGCCGGGCCATTGTGCCAGCCCGGCCTGTGCGCGGTCAGACGCCGATCTCGTCCTGCGCACCCCTGCTGGCCGGAATTGCACACTCCGCCGGGTCCCCGGAGGGGTGCGCGGCGGCCAGCGCCCGCGCGCGGCGCCGGGCGAGCGGAGTGGCCAGGGCGGTCAGCACGATGAACGCGCCGATCGTCAGCAGCACGATGGTCGCGCCGGGCGGAACGTCCTGGTAGTACGAGGTGATCGTGCCGCCGGTGGTCACCCCGATCCCGATGGCGACCGCGATCGCGAACGTGGCCGCGAAGCTGCGGCTGAGCTGCTGGGCGGCGGCCACCGGGACCACCATCAGCGCCGAGACGAGCAGCAGACCGACCACCCGCATCGCCACGGTGACCGTCACCGCCGCGGTGATGGCCGTGAGCAGGTTCAGCGCCCGCACCGGCAGGCCCGTCACCCGGGCGAACTCCTCGTCCTGGCTGACCGCGAAGAGCTGCCGGCGCAGCCCCAGGGTGACCAGCACGACGAACGCGGCGAGGATGCAGATCGCCGTGACGTCCGACTCGCTCACCGTCGACAGGGACCCGAAGAGGTACGACGTGAGGTTGGCGTTGGAGCCGGTCGGCGCGAGGTTGATGAACATCACGCCGCCGGCCATACCGCCGTAGAAGAGCATCGCGAGGGCGATGTCGCCGCGGGTCTTGCCGTACCAGCGGATCAGCTCCATCAGGACGGCGCCGAGGATGGACACCAGGGTCGCCATCCACACCGGCGACCAGGAGAGCAGGAAGCCGAGGCCGACGCCGGTCATCGCCACGTGGCCGATGCCGTCGCCCATCAGGGCCTGGCGGCGCTGTACGAGGTAGATGCCGATCGCGGGGGCGGTGATGCCGACGAGGACGGCGGCGAGCAGGGCCCGCTGCATGAAGGCGTAGTTCAGGAATTCCATCAGCTCAGCAGTCCCGTGCGCATCGGTTCGGCGTCGTGCGCCGCGTGCGGGTGGACGTGGTCGTGGCCGGGCAGCGCGTGCTGGCCGACCGCCTTCGGGGGCGGTCCGTCGTGCAGGACGCAGCCGTCGCGCAGGACGACCGCCCGTTGGATCAGGGGCTCCAGGGGGCCGAGTTCATGCATGACCACCAGGACCGTCGTACCGCCCGCGACCTGCGCCCGCAGCGTCCGCGCGAGCACCTCCTGGCTGTCCAGGTCGACGCCCGCCATCGGCTCGTCCATGATCAGCAGCTCGGGTTCGGAGGCGAGGGCGCGGGCGATCAGGACGCGCTGGTGCTGGCCGCCGGAGAGGGCGCCCACGGAGTCCTTCGCCCGGTCCGCCATGCCGACCAGCTCCAGGGCGCGGTGTACGGCCGCGTGGTCCGCCTTGCGCAGCACACCGAAGCGGGCCCGGGACAGCCGCCCGGAGGACACCACCTCCGTCACCGTGGCGGGCACGCCGCCCGCGGCCGTGGTGCGCTGCGGGACGTAGCCCACCCGCGCCCAGTCGCGGAACCGGCGCTGCGGGGTCCCGAACAGCTCGATCCGGCCGGCGCTCACCGGCACCTGCCCGATGAGGCTGCGTACCGCCGTCGACTTGCCGGAGCCGTTCGCGCCGAGCAGCGCGACGACCTCACCGTGGCGCACGGTGAGGTCGATGCCGCGTAGGACGGGGCGCGAGCCGAGTTCGGCGCGTATGCCGCGCATCGATATGACGGGCTCTCCCGTGGCGCCCATGGCGTCCTCCGTAACGATCATGTGGTTCCCAGGGCCTTCTGCAGCGCCTGGAGGTTGGCTTCCATGACCTGGAAGTAGTCGTCGCCCTTGGACTTGTCGGTGATGCCCTCGAGCGGGTCGAGGACGTCCGTCTTGAGGCCCGCGTCCTGGGCGAGGGTCTTCGCGGTCTTGTCGCTGACCAGTGTCTCGTAGAAGACCGTGGTCACGCCGTCGGCCTTGGCCTCCTCCTGGAGCTCCTTGATCCGGGCCGGGCTGGGCTCGCTCTCCGGGTCGAGGCCGGAGATTGCCTCCTGGGTCAGGCCGTAGCGCTCGGCGAGGTAGCCGAAGGCCGCGTGGTTGGTGAAGAAGACCTTCGTCTTCGTGTTCTTCAGGCCGTCCGCGAAGTCCGTGTTGAGGGCGTCCAGCTTCTTGACCAGGTCCTCGGTGTTCTTCCGGTAGTCGGCCGCGTTGTCCGGGTCGGCCTTCTCGAAGGCCGTGCCGACGCCCTCGGCGATCTCGGCGTACTTCACCGGGTCCAGCCAGACGTGCGGGTCGAGGGCGTGCTCCTCCTCCTCCTCGGAGTGCTGCTCCTCCTCGGCGTGGCCTTCCTCACCCTCGTGGCTGTGCTCCACGTCGCCGTGGTCCTCGAGCTTGGTCAGCGTGGCCGCGTCGATCTTGGTCTTGACGCCGGACTGGGCGACGGCCTCGTCGACGGCCGGCTGCAGGGTCTTGAGGTAGAGCACCGCGTCCGTCTCGCCGAGCTCGGCGGTCTGCTTGGTGCTGAGCTCCAGGTCGTGGGGCTCCTGGCCGGGCTCGGTGAGGGTGGTGACGTTCACATGGTCCCCGCCGATCTGCTCGGCGAGGAACTGCATCGGGTAGAACGAGGCGACGACGTCGAACTTGTCCGAGTTGCCCGCCGCGGAGCTGTCGTCAGAGCATGCGGAGAGGGTTCCGAGGCCGAGCGCGGTGGCTGCCGCGATCGCGATCCCGGATATGTGAGGTCGTCGTACGTTCATGACAGTCATTTTCAGCAAATATGGAAACGATTGTCAACAAGCGCCTGGTGAGGCCCGGGTAAGCCACTGGTAAGGGGTGATGTACGCCCGGAGGCCGGACCGATTTGATTGAGGGGGAGCCCCCGCCGGTAACCTGAAGCATTCGCTCTGAAGCATCTCGCTTCGTCGCCCGTCGTCGTAATGAAGAGAGCACCGTGGCCGCCGACAAGATCGACACCATCGTCAGCCTGAGCAAGCGCCGTGGCTTCGTTTTCCCGTGCAGTGAGATCTACGGCGGTCAGCGCGCCGCCTGGGACTACGGGCCGCTGGGTGTCGAGCTCAAGGAGAACCTCAAGCGTCAGTGGTGGCGCTACATGGTGACGTCGCGCGAGGACGTCGTCGGTATCGACTCGTCCGTGATCCTCGCCCCCGAGGTCTGGGTCGCCTCCGGTCACGTCGCCACCTTCACCGATCCGCTGACCGAGTGCACCTCCTGCCACAAGCGGTTCCGCGCGGACCACCTGGAGGAGGCCTACGAGGCCAAGAAGGGTCACCTCCCGGAGAACGGCCTCGCCGACATCAACTGCCCCAACTGTGGCAACAAGGGCCAGTTCACCGAGCCCAAGCAGTTCTCGGGTCTGCTGTCCACCCACCTCGGCCCGACCCAGGACAGCGGCTCCATCGCGTACCTGCGCCCCGAGACCGCGCAGGGCATCTTCACCAACTTCGCCCAGGTGCAGACCACCTCGCGCCGCAAGCCGCCGTTCGGCATCGCCCAGATGGGCAAGTCGTTCCGCAACGAGATCACGCCGGGCAACTTCATCTTCCGCACCCGCGAGTTCGAGCAGATGGAGATGGAGTTCTTCGTCAAGCCCGGCGAGGACGAGAAGTGGCAGGAGTACTGGATGGAGCAGCGCTGGAACTGGTACACGGGCCTGGGTCTCCGTGAGGAGAACATGCGCTGGTACGAGCATCCCAAGGAGAAGCTCTCCCACTACTCCAAGCGCACCGCCGACATCGAGTACCGCTTCAACTTCGGCGGCAACGAGTGGGGCGAGCTCGAGGGTGTCGCCAACCGCACCGACTACGACCTCGGCGCCCACTCCAAGGCCTCCGGCCAGGACCTGTCCTACTTCGACCAGGAGGCCGGCGAGCGCTGGACGCCGTTCGTCATCGAGCCCGCGGCCGGTGTCGGCCGCGCGATGCTGGCCTTCCTCCTCGACGCCTACATCGAGGACGAGGCCCCCAACGCCAAGGGCAAGATGGAGAAGCGCACGGTGCTGCGCCTCGACCACCGTCTCGCCCCGGTGAAGGTCGCGGTGCTCCCGCTGTCCCGGAACCCGGAGCTGTCCCCGAAGGCCAAGGGCCTCGCCCAGGCGCTGCGCCAGCACTGGAACATCGAGTTCGACGACGCCGGCGCGATCGGCCGCCGCTACCGCCGCCAGGACGAGATCGGCACGCCGTACTGCGTGACGGTCGACTTCGACACCCTGGAGGACAACGCGGTGACGGTGCGTGAGCGCGACACGATGAAGCAGGAGCGTGTGTCGCTGGACCAGATCGAGGGTTACCTGGCCGGCCGCCTGATCGGCGCCTGACCTCTCCGAAGTCCGCAAACGCCGGACGGGCTGAGTTTTCTCAGCCCGTCCGGCGTTTTTGCGTGGGCCGCCGCGACCCGGCGATGACAAATGACAGCTGACAGATATTGAAATCTGTCAGCTGTCATGCAAGAGTGGAGGCATCCCAGAACAAGCCCAAGGAGTCCTCATGCGAACCCGCCTCCTCGGAACCACCGGCCCCCAGGTATCCGCCCTCGGCCTCGGCTGCATGGGCATGTCCGCCCTGTACGGCGACGCGGACCGGGCCGAGTCCATCGCCACCATCCACGCCGCCCTGGAAGCGGGCATCACCCTGCTCGACACCGGCGACTTCTACGGCATGGGCCACAACGAGCTGCTGATCGGCGAGGCCCTGCGCACCGCCCCCGCAGCACACCGCGAACAGGCGCAGATCAGCGTGAAGTTCGGCGCGCTGCGCGACCCGGACGGCGGATGGAGCGGCTACGACGGGCGCCCGGCCGCCGTGAAGAACTTCGCCGCGTACTCGCTCCAGCGCCTCGGCGTCGACCACATCGACGTCTACCGGATCGCCCGGCTCGACCCCGGCGTACCGATCGAGGAGACGGTCGGCGCGATCGCGGAGCTCGTCGAGAAGGGGTACGTCCGGCACATCGGCCTCAGCGAGGTCGGCGCCGAGACGATCCGCCGGGCCGCCGCCACGGCCCCGATCACGGACCTCCAGATCGAGTACTCGCTGATCTCGCGCGGCATCGAGGACGAGATCCTGCCGGCCGCGCGTGAACTGGGCATCGGCATCACGGCGTACGGAGTCCTCTCCCGCGGGCTGATCTCCGGCCACTTCACCCGTGACCGGCAGCTCGCGGCGAACGACTTCCGGGCGCTCTCGCCGCGCTTCCAGGGCGAGAACCTCCAGCACAACCTGAACCTCGTCGAGGCGCTGCGCAAGATCGCCGAGCAGAAGGGCGTGAGCGTCGCGCAGATCGCCATCGCCTGGGTGCTGTCGCGGGGCACGCGGCACAACACGGACATCGTGCCCCTGGTCGGCGCCCGCCGCCGCGACCGGCTGACCGAGGCACTGGGCGCGCTGGACGTGTCCCTGGACGAAGCCGACCTGCGGGCGATCGAGGAAGCCGTCCCCGCCGACGCGGCGGCCGGCGAGCGCTACCCGACGCCGCAGATGGCACACCTCGACAGCGAACGCTGATCCGGGAGACAGGTACGGTCGACCTCATGCCTGCGACCAGCCAGACCCTGACAGCCGAGCGCATCCTCGAGGCGACCGAGGAGGTGCTGCGCCGCCACGGACCGGCCAAGGCCACCATGGTGGACGTGGCCCGCGCGCTCGGCGTCAGCCACGGCAGCGTCTACCGGCACTTCCGCACCAAGGCGGCGCTGCGGGAGGCGGTGACGAAGCGGTGGCTGGACCGTACGTCCGAGGCGTTGGCCGGCATCGTCGCCGAGGAGCGCGACCCGGAGGATCGGCTGCGCGACTGGCTCCGGGCGCTCTTCGACGCCAAGCGCCGCAAGGCGGGCGACGACCCGGAGCTGTTCGCCACGTACATGGTGCTGACGGGCGAGAGCGGCGAGGCGGTCCCCGACCACATCGCCGACCTCACCGCCCAGCTGACCAGGATCATCGAGGCCGGCGCCGAGGCGGGCGTGTTCGTCACCGCCGACCCGGCGAGGACGGCCCGCGGGGTGTTCCAGGCCAGCGGGCGCTTCCACGACCCCTGCTACGCGCCGGAGTGGGCGCAGCCGGGGATCGAGGAGGATTTCGAAGCGGTGGTGGATCTGCTGGTGCGGGGGCTACGCCGCTGACGGGTCCACCGTCGCCTGGTGGGCCTCGGCGAGATGCTCCTCCGCCTTCAGCCAGGGCAGAAACTGCGCGCCCCGCCGCCAGCCGCAGGTGTCGCACCTGATCGTGCGTTGCACGCCGGTGCGCTGGACCCGTACGACATGCTCGCGTCCGTGCTGATCCCAGCGGCTGACCTTGCTCGTGTCGATCTGCGGCATGACGCCTCCAGCGTCCCCGTCCGGCTGTCTCTTCGGGCAGCAAGGAGTGTGCAGCAGGATCAACATCAACAGGGGTCACTTCACGGCGAGTTGTCCAAGCAGTTGGCTCCGCCGGATATGCGGTTCTGTAACCGCGGGTCGTTTGTGGCTGGTCGCGCAGTTCCCCGCGCCCCCTTACGGGGCGCGGTCCCCCGCTCCTACCACCTGCCGCACCTCCTCCGACTCCAGCCGCTCAGCCGTCCGCTCAGCCGTCCTCCGAGCCCACCGCCCGCTGCTCAGCGCACCGAACACCAGCACGGCCACCCCGCACCCCACGAGAATCCACCACCCCGGCCGGGCGGCCGACACGAACGCATCCCGGTACGACGACGCCCCGATCCCCGACGCCAGGACCGCGCCCACCACAGCGACGCCCAGCGTCTGCCCGAGCTGCCGACTGGTGGAGGCGACGGCCGCTGCAACCCCCGCCTGCGCCCGCGGCATCCCGGACACCGCCGTGTTGGTGATCGGTGCGTTGACGAAGCCGAAGCCGATGCCGAACAGCAGGTAGCCGAGGAAGAGCGTGACGTTCGACGTCTCCCCCTCGAACGCCGCGAACAGCAGCGGACTCGCGGTCATCGCGACCCCCGCGATCAGCAGCGGCAGTCGCGGTCCCACGCTCCCCACCAGCCGCCCGCCCAGCGGCGCGCACACCAGCGTCGGCGCCGCCATCGGCAGCATCCACAGTCCGGCGTGCAGCGCGTCCAGGCCGCGCACGTTCTGCAGATACAACGTCGACAGGAACAGGAACCCGCCCAGCGACGCGAACGCACCAATGGCGATCACTGTGGCCCCGCTGAAGGGCGCCGACCGGAAGAAACGCAGGTCGACCAGCGGCTCCGCCCGGCGTGGCTCGTACGAGAGCAGGCCGATCAGTGCGATGACCGCGACCGCCGCGAACGGCAGTACTGTCGCGAGCCCCGCGTTCGGCGCCTCGATGATCGCGTACGTCAGGGAGCCGAACAGCGCGATCACGAGGAGCTGGCCGACCGGATCGGGCCGCCGGGCCTTCGGGGCGCGGGATTCGGGGACGTAGCGCAGCGTCAGCAGCAGCGCAGCGAGGCCCACCGGCAGGTTGATCCAGAAGATCGCCCGCCAGTCCACCGCCTCCACCAGCAGTCCGCCCACCAGCGGTCCCGCCGCCATCGAGATTCCGACGACCCCACCCCACGCCCCGATCGCGCGGGCGCGCTCGCGCGGGTCGGTGAAGGTGTTGGTGATGATCGACATGGCGACCGGGTTGAGCATGGAGCCGCCCACCGCCTGGACCATGCGGAAGATCACCAGTGCGTCCAGGTTGGGGGCGACGGAGCACAGTGCCGAGCCGATCGTGAAGACGATCAGGCCCGCGACGAAGACCCGCTTGCGGCCGATCCGGTCGGCGGTGGAGCCCGCGAGCATCAGCAGCGAGGCGAGGACGAGCGTGTAGGCGTCGATCGTCCACTGGAGGCCCGACGTGTCGGCGTGCAGGTCCTGCTGCATCGAGGGCAGGGCGACGTTCAGCACCGTGTTGTCGAGACTCACGATCAGCAGGCTCATACAGCAGATCGCGAGGACCAGCAGGCGGCGGCGTTGGCTGAGCTCGGGCATGGCGCCATCGTACGCCGATGTCGATAGTGCGGCTAACTAATGAGTTTTACACACTCATCGCACGGCACAATGGAGGGATGTCCACGCCCCTGCAGATCGGCCCGCACACCGTCCAGCCGCCCGTCGTCCTGGCCCCCATGGCCGGGATCACCAACGCGCCCTTCCGCACCCTGTGCCGGGAGTTCAGTGGCGGCAAGGGCCTGTTCGTGAGCGAGATGATCACCACTCGGGCGCTGGTCGAGCGCAACGAGAAGACCATGCAGCTGATCCACTTCGACGCGACCGAGCGGCCGCGTTCGATCCAGCTGTACGGCGTGGACCCGGCGACCGTCGGCAAGGCCGTCCGCATGATCGCGGAGGAGGACCTCGCCGACCACATCGATCTGAACTTCGGCTGCCCGGTCCCCAAGGTGACGCGCAAGGGCGGCGGTTCCGCCCTCCCGTACAAGCGCAACCTGCTCCGCGCCATCCTGCGCGAGGCCGTCAGCGGGGCCGGCGATCTGCCGGTGACGATGAAGATGCGCAAGGGCATCGACGACGACCACATCACCTACCTGGACGCCGGCCGTATCGCCGTCGAGGAGGGCGTCACCGCCATCGCCCTGCACGGCCGTACCGCTTCCCAGCACTACGGCGGCACCGCCGACTGGGACGCCATCGCCCGGCTGAAGGAGCATGTGCCGGAGATCCCCGTGCTCGGCAACGGCGACATCTGGTCGGCCGAGGACGCACTGCGGATGGTGCGGGAGACCGGCTGCGACGGGGTCGTGGTGGGGCGCGGGTGCCTCGGGCGGCCGTGGCTCTTCGCCGACCTGGTCGCCGCCTTCGAAGGACGGGCCGACTTCCGTGAGCCCACCTTGCGCGAGGTCGCCGACGTCATGGTCCGGCACGCCACCCTCCTGGGTGAGTGGATCGGCGACGAGGCGCGTGGCGTCATCGACTTCCGTAAGCACGTCGCCTGGTACCTCAAGGGCTTCGCGGTCGGCTCGGAGATGCGCAAGCGACTCGCGATCACCTCTTCCCTGGAGGAACTCCGCTCCGGGCTGGACGAGTTGGACCTCGACCAGCCCTGGCCCACCGGCGCCGACGGCCCTCGCGGCCGTACGTCCGGCAACAACCGGGTGGTGCTCCCGGACGGCTGGCTGAAGGACCCGTACGACTGTGCGGGGATCAGCGAGGACGCGGAGCTGGACACCTCCGGCGGCTGATCACCCGCTGGGCTTGGAGCCGTACGCCGTCAGGAACCGGTCCCGGAAGTCGCTCATCTTCCACACCGGCGCGTCCTGGTCCGGCTTCAGGCCGTCCGTCCAGCCCCAGCCGGAGATCTTGTCGAGCACCTTCGGGTCCTTGGCGACGATCGTGATCGGCACGTCCCGGCTGGCGCGCTGTCCGCTGACCCGGGCGATGGGCTGGTGGTCGCCGAGGAAGACCAGGACGGTGTCCTCGGTGCCGTAGCGCTCCAGCCACTGGGTGAGGCTGGTGAGCGAGTACGCGACGGACTTGCCGTACTCCTCCTTGGACCGGTTCGAGTCGGCGATCACCTCGGAGGGGTCGGTGCCCGCCTTCTCGATGCCGTCGAAGACCGAGCCGTCGCCCAGCTCGTCCCAGCCGACCATCTTCGGAATCGGCGCCCACGGCTGGTGACTGGACGTCAGGATGATCTCCGCCATCAGCGGCTGGTCGCGCTTCTTGCCGTGCTCCAGTCGCTGGAACGCCTCCAACGCGTACTGGTCCGGCATCGTCGACCAGCTGAACTTCGGCCCCTTGTAGCCGAGATGGAAGGCGTCGTAGACGTTGTCCAGCCCGTAGAACTTCGCCTCCGGCCAGCCCTTCTGCACACCCGGCACCACACCGACGGTCCGCCAGTCGCCGGTCTTCTGGAAGGCCTTGGTGAGGGTGAGGTGGTCGCCGGAGGTGACGGTGCGGAAGCGCTGCTGGCTGCTGATCCACAGGCCCGACAGGAACGTGGAGTGCCCCAGCCAGCTGCTGCCCCCGTAGGTCGCCGAGGTCAGCCAGCCGCTCTTCGCGGCGTACCCCGCCTCGGTCAGCGCCTTGTCGCTGGTGTCCAGGGACTTCAGCACGCCGGGCGAGATCAGCGGGTCCTCGAGCGCGCTGCGGCCGTAGCTCTCGATGAACGTGAAGAGGACGTCCTTGCCGCGCAGGCCCGGCACCAGCTGGTCGCCGGGCGTGCTGCCGAAGACGTCCTCCTTCGCCTCCCGCTCGAACGCCGCCTCGTCGCGCAGCGTGGTCTGCACCCGCCGCGCCTGGATCTCCAGCAGCGCCGCCGCATGGTCGGAGGCGATCGGCAGCCCGGCGAACTGCACGCCCAGCGCATACGCCAGCGTCCATACGACGGCGGCGGCGAGCGTCGAGCGGACGGCGACGGTGCGATGCCGGACGAGCAGGTTGCTCAGCCGGACCGTCGCCAGCGTCATGACCGCGAACAGCAGCACGACGAGCACGATCGCGCCGATGGCCAGCCCGGTTGCGCCCGCCCCGCCCATGGTGTCCTTCATGTAGGACTGGGCGTCGTCGAGCAGACCCCAGTCGAGGACGAGGTTGAAGCCGCGGCCGAGGTATTCGTTGAAGCCCATGTCGAGCAGGTTGAGCACGGTCAGCGCGGCGAGCCCGACCCCGGCGACGGTCGCCGCCACCAGCCGCGGACGGCGGGGCAGCACGAGCAGCACCGCGGCACCGATGATCGCCTCCACCGGGATCCGCACGAACTTGCCCCACGCGAGGGCGGCGAGGGTGTTCGGCACGAGCAGCGCGAACAGGACCAGGGCGACGGAGAGGGCGGTCGCGGTCCAGCGCAGGGCGCGGGCGGCGGCGGGGTGGCCGGCGCGCCAGCGGGCCAGGCGGCCTTCGGGGGCGGGGAGTTCCGAGGTGTTGGGGGCGTCGTCGGTCGTGTGCTGCGGTTGACGCGTGAAGACAGCCACCCGGGGGTCCCTCCGTACGAAAGCACTGTGAAGCGGCGGACCCGGCGTGGGGGAACGGGCCCGCCGCACTGTCGTACGGCTGGACACCGGACTCCGTTCACCGGTTCCGTCGGGAACCTGCGGTTACGCGCCTCCGACCGCCGTGAGCAGCGCCAGCGGTGCCGCCGCCGACCGGGACTCCCGTTCGCACGCGTGCGGATACGGCACCGGCTCGGCATGCGTGTCCCGGCCGTACCCGGCGAGCACCTCCGGCAGCCGGTGCCCGGTCACGGTCGCCGCGTCGACCAGGGCGTGGGCGACGGTGCGGGCCTCGTCGTGCAGGCCGTAGCGGGCCAGTCCCAGCGTGATCAGCGCGTTGTCGTGCGGCCAGACCGAACCGCGGTGGTACGACAGCGGGTGGTACGCCGGCTGCCCGGCCGCCAGCGTGCGCACCCCCCAGCCCGAGAAGAAGTCGGGTTCGAGGAGCCGCCGGCCGACGAGCTCGCCGTACTCCTTGTCCAGCAGCCCCGACCAGAGCAGATGCCCGGCGTCCGACGCCAGCGCGTCCACCTGGCGCCCGTCGCCGTCGAGCGCGAGCGCCGGGAAGGAGCGGTCCGGCATCCAGAAGTCCCGCTGGAAACGGTCCCGCAGATCACCGGCCGCCTGCTCCAGCAGCGCCGCGTACGTCTCGTCGCGCCACACCGCACGGGCCAGCCACGCCGTGCGGCGCAGCGCGTCGTACGCGTAGCCCTGCGCGCCCGCCGCCATCACCGGCCCGGTCGGCCGGGTGCCGTCGGCGCAGCAGATCGCGCCGGGGGAGTCCTTCCAGTTCTGGTTGGCCAGGCCGCCCTGGTCGGCGCGGTAGACGAGATAGCCGCGCGAGGTCAGCCCGCCGTGGTCCAGCATCCAGCCGACCGCCGCGCGGGCGTGCTGCTCCAGCCGGCGGGCCGGCCCGGTGTCCCCGGTCTGTTCGACGTACGCCCCGAGCAGGACGAGGAACAGCGGGGTCGCGTCCACCGAGCCGTAGTAACGCCCGTACGGCACCTGCCCGAAGTGGGCCAGCTCGCCGCCCCGCACCTCGTGCACGATCTTGCCGGGCTGGGCGACCGACTCGGCGTTCGTCCCGGTCGCCTGGGTCGCGGCCAGCGCCGGGAGCGTGGCGGCGGCGAGCTGGGGCCGGTACGGGAGGGCGAACAGGGAGGTGAGGAGGGCGTCGCGGCCGAGCAGGGTCAGGAACCAGGGCGCTCCGGCGGCCGGGACGCGCAGCTCCTCGCCGTCCGGTCCGATGGCCGGTACCTGCAACGCGGCCAGGTCGGCGAGGCCGCGCGCACAGGCCGCCGCCAGTTCCGGCCAGCCGGTCGGGAAGGCGATGCCCTCGACGAACCTGCCCTCCTTGTCGAGGAGTTGCTCGGTGACGGCGGCGGGGGAGCGCGGTACGCGCAGCGCCCGCTTCTCGCCGTGCGGGCGCGCCACGACCCGCAGGGTCAGCTCCGCCGTGCCGTGCGGTTTTAGGTCGAGGGTCCAGACGAGGCGGCGCGCGCCGGTGCCGGTCTCCTCGACGGCGTCCGGCGGGGGTTCGGTCGTCACCGTCGTACGGGAACGCCACTCGCCGCGCTGGTAGGTGAACTCCACGCCGTCGTCGAGGACCTGGCGGGAGCGCAGGGCGCCGGGCTTGGTGTAGGTGCGGTGGTCCGAGCGCAGTTCGAACTGGTCGGTGAAGTCGGCGTCGGCGGTGATGGCGAGGCGGATCGTGGTCGGCACCGGGCGGTTGCTGGTGACGCGCAGCGACTCGACGAACGAGCTGTCCCCGACGGCCTGTTCACGGAAGAGCGCGTACGCGGCCGGCTCCTGGCGGCCGCCCCGCGGGACCAGCACACAGCGCGTGGTGTCCCCGCCGGTCACGGGGCTCAGGGCCTCCGGCACGGCGCCGTCGACCGTGAGCTGCCAGCGGCTGAGGTGTCGGCCGTCGCGCACGAACAGCCCGTCCGGGGAGCTGCCGCTCCGCACACCGCTGATGTCCCCGCTGTCGCCCACGGCGGCGAACGTCCCGCCGTGCACGAGCAGATGATGCCGGTTCGTCATCCCAGGTCCCCTCCCTTGGCTCCGTTGGTTGCGTCGGCCGCCTTGGCTTCCAGCAGGTCGAGTGTGAGCGCGGCGGTCCAGCTGAAGCCGGTGGCCCCGCAGGCCGCGCCGGTGTACGGGTCCACGTACTCCGCGAACCCGGACGTGTCGGCGGTGTCGAGCATCGCCTCGCGCAGCGCGCCGGCCCGCTCCGTCTCGCCGTGCACCCTCAGGCCCCGCTCCAGCAGCCAGCTCGTGTTGAACCAGGCCGGGCCGCGCCAGTACCGGTGCGGATCGAAGGCCTCGCCGAGCAGGTCGTAGCTCGGCACGAGCCGGGTGCCGGCGCCGAAGTGCGGGCCGGCGAGCGTGCGCACGAGGGCGGCGACGACGGCGCGGGGGAGGGTGGGCAGGAGGAGGGGGACGAGGCCGGAGACGCTGCGTTCGGGGATCAGGTCGCCGCTGCGGGCGTCCTGGCTGCTGCGGGTGTCCTGGCCGTTTCGGATGTCCCGGCCGTTTCGGATGTCCCGGCAGAAGAACATCCCCTCGGCCGGGTCCCACAGCCGGTCGATGAGGACGCCCGTCAGGCGCTCCGCGCGGGCCTGCCGGGCCGTGCCTGTCGCGCCCAGCTCGCGGGCGATGCGGGCCAGCGAGTGCTCGGAGGCGATCAGCAGTGCGTTGAACGCCGGGTCCTCCACGGCGAACGCGCTGCCCCCGTCGGCGTAACCCCGGTCCCGGTAGTCCGTCGCCAGCCGCACATACCGCCCGTAGTCGAGGTCCGTCGGCCGGTCCTCGGGCGCGCCGTGGGCGAGGTCGGCGCGGCGGAAGGAGCGGGCGGGGGCCGGGGTGACACGGGCGAGCGGGGCGTCCCAGCAGGGGCTGTTGTCCATCCCCTGCTCCCACGGGTGCACGACCGACGCGAGCCCGCCCCCGCCCAGGTCACGCCGGTGCAGCAGATAGCGGTGCCAGGCCGCCAGTCGCGGATACACCCCGGCGAGGAAGCCGCGCGCCCGCGACAGCCCCGGGTCGGCGCAGTGCACCAGCCAGGCCGCCAGCGCGTGCACCGGTGGCTGCACGATGCCGGAGGTCTGTACGGTGCGCGGGGCACCCGCAGCGCGTCCCGCGGTCGAGGAGCGCCAGAAGTCGGGGCTCGGGAAGTACGCGTCCAGCGGCACGGAGGGGTTGAAGACGATGTGCGGGATCCGCCCGTCGCCCCACTGCGCGGCCAGCAGCGTCTCCAGCTCCGTCTGGGCCCGTAACGGCGACAGATGCCGGAGCCCGATCGCGATGAACCCCGAGTCCCAGGACCACTGGTGCGGATACAGGCCGCGCGAGGGCACCGTCGACGTTCCGGTCCAGTTGCCCTCCAGGACGCGCGCGGCCCTGAGATGCGGCGAATCCGGTGCCGGGCCCGGATCGTATACAACCTCCCGCGTGGCGGGACGGAATGTGAGCTGGGCAGTGCGATCCACTCGGGGCTCCCCGAAAGACGTCCAGGCGACCGGTTTGACCATCGCTACCATAGAGTTACGTCCATTTAACACGCAAAACCCAATATGTAATGCAGGGTTGAGAAACGCAAGGGGGTGCGCAGGTATGGCTGGACGGAGCGCGAGCCAGGCGAGCGCCGGGGAACTGCTCGAGCTGGTGCGCAGCGGCCGCGCCACCACCCGTGGTGCGCTCCAACAGGTCACCGGCCTCTCCCGCGCCACGGTCGGCCAGCGCCTGGAGCGGCTCTTCCGCGCGGGCTGGCTGCGCGAGGGCGCCGGCGGCCCGGTCGACTCCCCGCTCGGCGGCCGGCCATCCATCACCCTGGAGTTCGACGACGCCCACGCGATCGTCCTCGCCGCCGACCTCGACACCCGGCACGCGCGTGCCGCCGTCCTGACGCTGGGCGGCGAGATCCTCGCCGAGCACGGCGGCACCCTGGTCATCGAGGACGGCCCGGAGCCGGTCCTCGGTGAGCTGGGCCGCTGGTTCGCGGAGCTGCTGGAGAAGACCGGGCGCGGTGCGCAGGAGGTCTGCGGCATCGGTCTCGCCGTGCCGGGCCCGGTCGACAGCGAGAGCGGCCGGGTGATCCAGCCCCCGATCATGCCCGGCTGGGACGGCTACGACATACGCGGCCGCCTGGCCAGGGCGTTCACCGAGCACACCGGCGCCGGTGAGGTGCCGGTCCTGGTCGACAACGACGCCAACCTCATGGCGTACGGCGAACAGCGCACCGGCTACCCGGACTGCTCGGCGTTCGTGCTGGTCAAGGTGTCGACGGGCATCGGCGCGGGCGTCGTGGTGGACGGCTCGCTGTACCGGGGCATCGACGGCGGCGCCGGGGACATCGGCCACATCAGGGTGCCGGAGGGTGCGGATGCGCTGTGCCGCTGCGGCTCCTACGGCTGTCTGGCCGCCGTCGCCAGCGGGGGTGCCGTGGCCCGGCGGCTGGCCGAGGCCGGGGTGCCGGCCGCCTCCGGCGCAGATGTGCGGGACCTGCTGGCGGCCGGGCATCCGGAGGCGACGGGGCTGGCGCGGGAGGCCGGGCGCCGGGTCGGGGACGTACTGGCGACGGTCGTGACCCTGCTGAACCCCGGGGTGCTGATGATCGCGGGCGACTTGGCCGGAACTCCCTTCGTCACCGGCGTACGGGAGCTGCTGTACCAGCGGGCGCTGCCGCGCTCCACGGCCCGGCTGGACGTCGTGACCTCTCGGCTGGGGGAGCGGGCGGGGCTGGTGGGGGCGGGGGCGCTGGTCGTGGAACACCTGTACGCGCCGGAGCGGGTGGAGGAGCGGCTGCGGGCGCTCGGGGTGTGACTGTGTGACGCTCCGGTTGCGGTCTCTCGCGGGCGTCCGCATGGTGAAATCTCGCCCCCTGTGGCAGCGTGATTCTCGCCACCCTTGATAAGGGTCGCGCTCAGATGAGCGGATCATGCGCGACTGCACTTCTCCAAGGGGTGGCACTGAGTGCCACCCCTTGATCGTTCATCGATCGAAATCAGACGTGCTGTAGACCGCTCATGCGAGCGAGAATCCCGGCCTCTGGGGAGGCGTGCGTTCAAGAAGTGAAAACATCTGCCCGCCACCGCTTACCAAGCTTTGACTTTCGATCCGGTGGCGGACGCCTGGTTACAGGCGCATGACGGGCAAGTGGACGTACCCAGGCGCCTTCGATCTGGGTATGTTCCTCGCCGTCAGGGCAGCCACCGCGTCCTCAAGGAGTTGGGACCCGTGTCGGAAAACAAAGATCCCCACGTAGCAGCTCAGGCTGGTTCGAGCGTTGAGGGCGTGAAGTTCGTTTACGACTTCACCGAGGGCAACAAGGACCTCAAGGACCTCCTCGGCGGCAAGGGCGCGAACCTCGCCGAGATGACCAACCTGGGCCTCCCCGTCCCGCCCGGCTTCACCATCACCACCGAGGCCTGCAAGGTCTACCTCGACAGCGGCGAGGAGCCGGCGGCACTGCGTGACGAGGTGAGTGCGCACCTCGACGCGCTGGAGCAGCGCATGGGCAAGAAGCTGGGCCAGGCGGACAACCCTCTGCTCGTCTCCGTCCGCTCCGGCGCGAAGTTCTCCATGCCCGGCATGATGGACACGGTCCTCAACATCGGCCTGTCCGACAAGTCGGTGCAGGGCCTCGCCAAGCAGGCCGGCGACGAACGCTTCGCCTGGGACTCCTACCGCCGCCTCATCCAGATGTTCGGCAAGACCGTCCTCGGCGTCGACGGCGACCTCTTCGAGGAGGCGCTGGAGAAGGCCAAGGAGGCCAAGAAGGTCACGGTCGACACCGAGCTGGAGGCCGCGGACCTGAAGAAGCTGGTCACCCGCTTCAAGAAGATCGTCAAGACCGAGGCCGGCCGGGACTTCCCGCAGGACCCCCGCGAGCAGATGGACCTCGCCATCAAGGCGGTCTTCGACTCCTGGAACGGCGACCGCGCCAAGCTCTACCGCCGCCAGGAGCGCATCCCGCACGACCTGGGCACCGCGGTCAACGTCTGCTCCATGGTCTTCGGCAACCTGGGCCCGGACTCCGGCACGGGCGTCGCCTTCACCCGCGACCCCGCCTCCGGCCACCAGGGCGTCTACGGCGACTACCTCCAGAACGCCCAGGGCGAGGACGTGGTGGCCGGCATCCGCAACACGGTCCCGCTCGCGGAGCTGGAACAGATCGACAAGCAGTCGTACGACCAGCTGATGCAGATCATGGAGACGCTGGAGAACCACTACAAGGACCTCTGCGACATCGAGTTCACCATCGAGCGCGGCCGGCTGTGGATGCTCCAGACCCGCGTCGGCAAGCGCACCGCGGGCGCCGCCTTCCGGATCGCGACGCAGCTGGTCGACCAGGGCCTGATCGACGAGGCGGAGGCGCTCCAGCGGGTGAACGGCGCCCAGCTCGCGCAGCTGATGTTCCCGCGCTTCGACGAGAACGCGAAGGTCGAGCAGGTCGGCCGGGGCATCGCGGCGTCGCCGGGTGCGGCGGTCGGCAAGGCGGTCTTCGACTCGTACACCGCGGTGAAGTGGTCGCGTTCCGGCGAGAAGGTCATCCTGATCCGCCGTGAGACGAACCCGGACGACCTGGACGGCATGATCGCGGCCGAAGGCATCCTGACGTCCCGCGGCGGCAAGACCTCCCACGCGGCCGTGGTGGCCCGCGGCATGGGCAAGACCTGTGTCTGCGGCGCGGAGGAGCTGGAGGTCGACACCAAGCGGCGCCGGATGACGGTGCCGGGCGGGCATGTGGTGGAGGAGGGCGACCTCATCTCCATCGACGGCTCCAGCGGCAAGGTGTACCTCGGTGAGGTGCCGGTGGTTCCGTCTCCGGTCGTGGAGTACTTCGAGGGCCGGATGCACGCGGGTGCCCAGGACGCCGACGAACTGGTCGAGGCCGTGCACCGGATCATGGCGTTCGCCGACCGCAAGCGGCGCCTGCGGGTGCGCGCCAACGCGGACAACGCCGAGGACGCGCTGCGCGCCCGTCGCTTCGGCGCCCAGGGCATCGGTCTGTGCCGTACGGAGCACATGTTCCTCGGCGACCGCCGTGAGCTGGTCGAGCGCCTCATCCTGGCCGACACGGAGGCCGAGCGCGAGGAGTCCCTGAAGGAGCTGCTCCCGCTCCAGAAGCAGGATTTCGTGGAGCTGTTCTCGGCGATGGACGGCCTGCCGGTGACGATCCGTCTCCTCGACCCGCCGCTGCACGAGTTCCTGCCCGACATCACCGAGCTCTCGGTCCGCGTCGCCCTGGCGGAGTCCCGCCAGGAGCCGCACGAGAACGAGCTGCGCCTGCTCCAGGCGGTGCACCGTCTGCACGAGCAGAACCCGATGCTGGGTCTGCGCGGCGTACGCCTCGGCCTGGTCATCCCGGGGCTGTTCACGATGCAGGTCCGGGCGATCGCCGAGGCCGCGGCCGAGCGCAAGAACGCCAAGGGCGACCCGCGCGCCGAGATCATGATCCCGCTCGTCGGCACGGTCCAGGAACTGGAGATCGTCCGCGAGGAGGCCGACCGGGTCATCGCGGAGGTCCAGGCGGCGAGCGGTACGGAACTGAAGCTGGCGATCGGCACGATGATCGAACTGCCGCGCGCAGCGCTGACCGCCGCTCAGATCGCCGAGGCGGCGGAGTTCTTCAGCTTCGGCACGAACGACCTGACGCAGACCGTGTGGGGCTTCAGCCGCGACGACGTGGAGGCCAGCTTCTTCACCGCATACCTGGAGAAGGGCATCTTCGGCGTCAGCCCCTTCGAGACCATCGACAAGGACGGCGTGGGTTCGCTGGTCGCCGCCGCCGCGAAGGCCGGCCGCGAAACCCGCCCCGACCTCAAGCTCGGCGTCTGCGGCGAACACGGCGGCGACCCCGAGTCGGTCCACTTCTTCCACGAGGTGGGACTGGACTACGTCTCCTGCTCACCGTTCCGGATTCCGGTGGCGCGCCTGGAGGCGGGCCGGGCGGCGTCCCAGTCCCAGGGCAGCGACCACCGCTGACCCACCGACCCCGGAGCCGCCGCTGATCCCCGACCCTCACCGATCCGGCGGCGGCTCCGGCACGCAGGAAGAGGGGGCGACACCCTGTGCGGAGGGTGCCGCCCCCTTTGCCGTGCCTAGGGAGTGGTCAGCGGGCGTCGCGGCGCCTGCGTGCCACGAAGAGCACGCCGCCCCCGGCGAACAGGACGGCCGCGCCGCCGCCCGCGATGTACGGGGTGGCGCTGCTGCCGCCGGTCTCGGCCAGGTCGGTGTCCTCCTGCCCCCCGGCGTCGGAGGATGCGCCCTGACCGTCGTCGGTGCCGTCGTCCTCGGCGGGCGCGAAGTCCGCGGGCGGCCGGTCGCAGCCGACGCCGTCCCCGTCGCGGTCCAGGTGGTCGCCGTAGTGCTCGTCGCCCTCGAGGATGTTGGCGTACCCGTTCTCGTACGCCTCGGTGCAGTTCTTGAACGGATGACTGCTGTCATGGGCCTCGGCGGTGGCCGGCAGAGCGGCCAACGCCAGCGCGGCGACGGCCACGGCGGCAGGTTTGCGGAACGAGTACACAGGGAGCCCCCCAGCTTCATGCGGATGCCCATGCGCACGATCACGGAGAGGCGATCGGCGTGGACAGCGAGGTGATGAAGGTATGGGAGGGCCTGGTTGATACTGCGGCGAAATGACGGACCCGTGATGCGAACGTGACGTGACCGGACGGTAGCTCTCCGCTCACGAAACGGCATTCTGTGAACGAGCCGCCCAGCCGCTCCACCGCTCCACCCGAACGGCGACCACAGGGCCCTGCGGAGGGGAGTCCTGGTACTGCCCGTACTTGCCGCACAGCAACTCCACCGCCGAAAGCCGTTCCCGCCCGTCCTCCAGTACCTCCCCGCGCCCGTCCGCACGGGCCCACCACAGGCTCGACCAGTCCTCGTCGTAGTGGTCGACCAGCACCGCCACCGAAGGGTTTTCCCGGATGTTGCGCAGGCGGCGCAGGTCCCACGTGCTCTTGGGTTTGTGGTCGACCGCGAAGTAGACGACGTCCTCCAGGACAGCGAAGGTCACGGGCACCACATGGGGGACTCCCCTGACATCGGCTGTCGCAAGCCGGGCAACGGGCGCCCCGACAAATCGCTCCCGGGCGACGAGCGGCGAAAGCTTCATGCGTCCCACGGTACGAGGATCAAGGGGTGCCTCGGGGCGCCGCGTGCGCGGTGATATGCGCGTGGGGCAGCGCGCCCCCGGGCCTGGGTGGCGGCTCCCCCCGTCTCCGCCGGTCTGGGGTCAGAGGGAGACCGCCACCCCGTTGAACGTCGTCTCCGGTGTCTGCGGGCTCGTGAAGCGTGCGTTGACCAGGTACAGGCGGTTGCCGTAGCGGGCGGCCGTGCTGGGGACGTCGAAGCGGGGGTCCGTGATGGTGCGGCGGAGGGTCGCGGTGCGGAGCGTGCGGTCGAGGTCCCAGACGCTGATCAGGTTGAGGCGGTTCTGGACCACATACAGCGTGTGGCCGATGCGGACCAGGCCGTCGCCGTTCACCACCGAGTCCGCGCCGGAGAGAGTGATCTGCTTCGCCTCGCCGGTCTTCAGCGAGACGTGGTAGAGCGTGCCCGGCGCGCTCTTGACGACGATCAGGCCCCGGCCGTCCGGCGTGCCGACGATGCCGTTGGCGTTGTTGACGTCGGGCAGCTGGACCCAGTCGCCGGTCAGCGGCAGGACGCGGACCTCGCCGGAGTGGCCGCGCCGTACGCCGTAGAGGATCGGGTTGCGGGAGTCGGTGAACCATGCGCGGTCGCCCTGCAGGATCACATCGTTGATGAACGTCGGTGTGGACGTGGTGAGTTGATACGTCCTCAGCAGTTCGCCTGTGCGGGAGTCGACGATCCTCGCCGTACCGCCTCCTCCACCGGCCATGTAGAGCAGGCCGTCGCGGTCCAGCTTCAGGCCGATCGTCGCTGTGCCCGTGGCGCCGGGGTAGAGGACCCTGCCCTCGCCGGTGCGCAGGTCGGTGCGGTAGACGGCGCCGTTGGCGCGGGAGCCCATGTAGGCGTACGGCCTGCTGCCGATGGTGATGCCTTCGGGGAGCCAGCCGTCGGGGAGCGGGAACTCCGTCGGCCAGGTGGTCTTCGTGCCGGCCTCAGCCGTGCCGGTTCCGGCCGCCATCGAGAAGGCGGCCAGCGCGGCACCGCCGAGTACGGTGCGCCGGGAGGGGCGGGGGTCGTTCCGCGTCATGGTTCGAGCCTCCGTGAAGCGTGGGGTGAGAAGGGTCGGTGGGACTCGTTCAAACTCGTTGAAACTCGATGTAACTCGATGGATTCGGGGAGCACGACCGCCCTGGCGAACTCGACAGGAATTCGACAGTCGGTGGCCAGGAGTTGCCATGTGTCCCACCGGCCCCTTCACACCCCCAGGGTGCTACGAGCGGAACGGCCCCGTCACCTCGGGGAGCGAGGTGGACAGGTCGTGGCCGGGTCGTGCCGCGTCGGCGTATACGGGGGTGGGGCGGCGTGGGCGTACGGGCGGGGGCTCCGCGGACGGCAGGCGGACCACTGCGTCCAGGCCGCCGGTGGCCGCCGGGCGCAGGCTCACCTCGCCGCCGCTGGCGTGGGCGAGGCGCTGGACCAGGGACAGGCCCAGGCCGGTGCCGCCCTTCGGGGCGCCGGGCGCGCGCCAGAAGCGGTCGAAGGCGCGGGCGCGCTGTTCGGCCGTCATGCCGGGGCCCTCGTCGGTGACGTGCAGGTCGACCCAGCAGGGGCGGCTGTCGCGCAGTGGGCGGCGGGCCGGGGTGTGCAGCCGCAGCTCCACGGTGACCGTGCTGTCGGCGGGGGAGGCCCGCAGTGCGTTGGAAAGGAGGTTGTCGAGGATCTGCTCGACGGCGCCGGGGACGGCGAGTACCGGGCCCACGCTGCCGGCGAACAGGACGAGGGAGACGCCCTCGCGTTCGAACAGCGGCAGCCAGGCGCTGTGCCGTTCTGCGCACACCTCGCCCACGTCGACCGGGTCGGGTGTGGCCGCGTCCTCCTCCAGGCGGGCCATCGCCAGCAGGCCCTCGACCATCCGGGCCAGCCGGTCGGTCTCGGTGATGGCGGCGGCGAGGCGGGGCCGGGCGCGCCGGGCGACGGCCGGTTCCAGGTTCTCCAGGCGCAGTCGGAGGGCAGCCAGGGGGGTCTTCAGCTGGTGGGAGGCCTCGCCGGCGAAGGCGCGCTGGGAGGCGAGGAGGTGTTCGAGGCGGGCCGCGGTGCGGTTGAAAGCGGCTGCCAGGCTGCGTACCTCCGGTGGGCCCGACGTGACCGGCACCGGGGCGGCCGGGCCGCCGTCGGCGAGTCGGTGCGCGGCCTCCTCCAGCCGCCGGAGGGGGCGGCCCGCCCAGCGTGCGAACGCGAACGCCACCGCCCCGACGCCGGTGAGGACGGCGAGGCCCACCAGGGCCAGCAGCAGCCACACCCGGTGTACTCGGGCGTGTACCGCGTCCGTCGGCAGGGTGATCCGTACCGCGCCCTGCGCCGAGCCGTCGGGCGCGCGGTGTCCGACCGGGGCCGCGACCGACAGGTAGTGCACGCCGTCGATCGTGGAGGCGTGTACGTCCGTGGAGGGCCTGCCCTGCAGCGCCGCCGTGACCTCGGGGCGGGTGGCGAGGTCGCGTTCCTCCGCGTCGGACAGCCGGGGTGCGGCGGCCAGCAGGGTGCCGTCCGCGGCGAGGACGACCACCTGTCCGCCGATGCGTTCGGCACAGTGCTCGGCCCGCTCGGCGAGCTGGTCGCGGCGCCGGGCGGCGACCGACAACTCGGCGTACGCGGCCACCGAATCGGCCTCGCTGTTGGCGGAGTTGACGATCCGTTCGCGCTCGGCCCGCGTGTAGACGAACCCCAGGGGAATCTCCAGGCCGAGCAGGACGAGCGCGGCCAGGCTGAGGTGGCTCAGCAGCAGTCGGCGGGTCATGAGGCGGTGGGACCGTGCGGGGGGTCCGGTGCGGGGCTGCGCACGGCGAGCCGGAAGCCGACGCCCCGCAGGGTCTGGATCCACGCCGGGTGGCCCAGCTTGCGGCGCAGGGTGGCGACGTGCACGTCCAGGGTCTTGGTGGGGCCCTCGTAGTGGTCGTCCCATACCCGGTTGAGGATCTCCTGTCGCGAGTACACCGCTCCGGCGTCCTCGGACAGCAGCGCCAGCAGTTCGAACTCCTTCGGCGTCAGCGTGACGGGCACGTCCCCGACCCACACCTGCCGGGTCCGCCGGTCCACCACAAGGGGGCCGGCTGATGCGGGTGGGGTGTCGTCCGCCGGATCGGTGTACGGCGTCTCGTGGCCGGCCGACTCGCCCTCGTACGACGACTGCTGCGCGTACGGGTTGGCGGCGGGCGGCAGTCGGTGGCGGCGGTGCGCGGCGCGGATCCGGGCCACCAGCTCCCGTACGCTGAACGGCTTCGCCAGATAGTCGTCGGCGCCCAGCTCCAGACCCAGCACCCGGTCGGCCTCCTCACCCCGCGCGCTGAGGATGATGACGGGGACGTCGGAGGACCGGCGGATGCCGCGGCAGACGTCGATGCCGTCCATGTCCGGCAGGCCGAGGTCGAGCAGCACGACATCGCCGTACGGTCCTGCCAGTCCCTCCGCACCGGTGGCGACGTGGTGGACCGTCAGGCCGAAGTGCCGCAGTCCGTCGGCGAGCGGTTCGGCGATCGACTCGTCGTCCTCGATGAGCAGCACTCGTACGCCCATGGCGTCCTGTCTCTCCATAAAAAATCCGGACAACACGAATCCCTTGCTGTGGGAGTCGACACGCTACAAGGAAATGCACACGCGGGTGTCCTGATCCCGGCCTTTGTGAAATGGCCCTCAGAAACCGCTTGTGCTTCTTTTCCTTGGGGTTCGCTTAACCTTCCTCTGGGGTACGCCCCCCTACCTTCGTGACTCCTGGTCGGAATCAGTGTCAGGGAGGCATGGTGAAGGCGTTGCTGGACCGCGCCCGCTCGTTCAGGCGACGGGTCGACTTCGAGGGCGACGAATACCGGAAACTGGCCGTCGGGCAATTTCCCGAGGCCTTGTTCATTACCTGCTCGGACTCGCGGGTGATTCCCGCGTTGATCACCGGAGCGCGGCCCGGGGAGATATTCGAGCTGCGCAATGCGGGCAATATTGTGCCGCCGTACGACGAGCAGGGCGCGGCCTCCGGCGAGGCCGCCACCATCGAGTACGCGCTCGAAGTGCTGGGCGTTCAGGACGTCGTGGTGTGTGGCCATTCCCACTGCGGGGCCATGAGCGCGCTCACACACGGCACCGATCTGTCCGGGCTGCCGCGCGTCGACGCGTGGCTCGAGCATGCGCGGCCGGGGCTGGAACCCGTACTCGGCGAGGTGGGACGGCGGTCGGGGGATCCGACGCTGCGCGAGGTCGTGCAGCTCAACGTCCGCAATCAGCTTGCCGTGCTGCGCGGGTATCCGGTCGCCCGGCGGCTGATCGACAGCGGGCGGCTGCGGCTGCACGGCTGGTACTACGAGATCGACACCGGCACGGTCCACGAGTTGGACGAGGACGGCCGGTTCCGGGTGCACGGGTCATGAGTGGGGCGCATGCCCGGCGGGCCGCCGGGCCACGGAAGGGCGGCTCCGGCCCCCGGAAGGGCGGCTCCGGCTCCGGCGTCGACCTCGGCACCGAGATCACCGCCTCGCTCGTGGTGTTCCTGGTGGCGCTGCCGCTGTGCATCGGCGTCGCGGTCGCCTCCGGGGTGCCGGCCGAGCTGGGGATCATCTCCGGGGTCATCGGCGGGCTGGTGGTCGGTGCGATCCGGGGAAGCACCCTCCAGGTCAGCGGTCCGGCGGCAGGGCTCGCCGCCCTCGTCGCGGAAACCGTGCTCGAACACGGCGTGGCCATGCTCGGAGTGATCGTCCTGTTCACCGGCATCCTCCAGATCGTGCTGGGGCTGGTGAAGCTCGGCCGGATGTTCCAGGCGATCTCCCTCGCCGTCGTCCAGGGCATGCTCGCCGGCATCGGGCTGCCGCTGATGTTCAGTCAGCTGTATCCGATGTCCGACGCGAAGGCCCCGGGCACGCCGTTCGAGAACATCGCCGGCGTCCCCGGGCTGGTCGCCGACGTCGCCGCCGATCCGCAGGCGATGACCGCGGCCGGGCTCGGCGTCGTCACGATCGTGCTCAGTTTCGTCTGGAAGAAGGTGCCGGGCCCGGTCAGGAAGATCCCGGCCGCGCTCGTCGCCGTCGGCATCGGCATCGCGGTCGCCGCACTGCCGGGCGTGAACGTGAAGACGCTCCAGGTCGGCAACCTCGCGGACGCGGTCGACATGCCGGGGCCGGAGCAGTTCGCGGGGCTCGCCGACGCCGGGATCATCACCGCGATCCTCACCTTCACGGTGATCGCGTCGGCGGAGAGCCTGTTCACCGCGGCGGCCGTGGACCGTATGCACACCGGGCCGCGCACCAAGTACAACACCGAGCTCATCGCCCAGGGCGCCGGCAACACCGTCGCCGGCGTGCTCGGCGCGCTGCCCATCACGGCGGTCGTCGCCCGTAGCTCGGCGAACGTCCAGGCCGGGGCGAAGACCCGGATCTCCCGCACCCTGCACGGGCTGTGGCTGCTCGCCTTCGCACTGCTGCTGCCGCAGGTCCTCGCGCTGATCCCGATCTCGGTGCTCGCGGGGGTGCTGGTGCACAGCGGCTGGAAGCTGTTCGCGCCGGACGAGTTCCCCCGGATGTGGCGCCAGGACCGGGGCGAGTTCGCCGTCATGACGCTGACCACCCTCGTCATCACGGCGACCGCCCTGCTGGAGGGCGTCCTCGTCGGCCTCGCGGCCGGGGTCGTGCTCGCCGCGCTGCGGATGTCCCAGGCGGTCGTACGGCAGCACATCGAGGAGGACACCGCCAAGGTCGTCATGGCCGGCAATGCGACGTTCCTGCGGCTGCCGCGGCTGATCGAGGCCCTGGAACAGGCCGCCGCCTCGGGCAAGCCGCGCATCCGGCTCGACCTGCTCGGCGTGACCCACCTGGACCATGCCTGCCGCACGCAGATCGACGAGTTCGTGAGCCAGCAGCGGGGGGCGGGGCTTCGGGTGGAGCTGCTGATGCCGGAGCTGACGGACACGGGGGTGCGGGTGCCGGAGGCGAAGGACGCGGGGGAGAGGGTGGCGGGCTCGGTCGGCGCGGGGGCCGAGGCGGTGGAGTATCCCGGCGCAGCGGGCGTCCCCACGGGGCATCCTGGCGCGGCAGGTGTGCCGACGGGGCATCCTGGCGCGGCAGGTGTGCCGACGGGGTATCCGGACGCGGCAACCGGGCCGGTCGGCTATCCCGATACGGCAACCGGGCCGGTGGGCTATCCCGACGCGGTAAGCCTGCCCGCTGCCTATCCCGGCGCGGAGTCCTCACCCGCCCCGAGCGCCACGGCCGAGTGGTTCTACCTGGACACGCGCCCCCTCCCGGAAGCGAGCGACCGCGTGGGCTGAACCTGGGCTGAACGTGGGCCGAACCAACCGAGGGCTCCGCGGCGGCCGGTGACAAACCGGCCCCCGGAGCCCCAGGGCGTGTCCGACGGATCATGCCGGAATCGCGGGGCCTGGCACGCCCATCTGCGGCGTTGTCGTCGGTCGCCGACGCTCCGCGTCGACTCCCTCCTCCGCCTTGCAACTGGACGCGCCAGGCCCCGCTCACCTGCGCTGATCGGTCACCGTCCATCGGAGCCGGCCTGATCCGCCGGACACGCCCTCGTTCAGAGTCAGGCCGCCCGCACCTCGTACGTCCTCACCCGCACCGACTCGTCGTCCAGGCACTGCCCGGAGACCAGGTCGAAGCGCTGCTTCAGCAGCGGGGAGGCGACGAACGGGCGGCCCTGGTGCGTGCCGATGAGGCCGCGGGAGAGGACCGCCGCGCCGCTGAACGGGTCACGGTTGTCGATGGCGTAGAGCTCGCCCTTGCGGTCGCGGAACAGGGCCACCTGGCGGCCGTCCGGCAGCAGGGCCGCCACTCCACGGCCGGGCAGCAGCCGGTTCAGGTCGCAGACCGTGAACCAGCCGTCGGCCAGCTGAAGCTGGACCTTGAGGTCGGTCGTCTCGGGTGCCAGGGTCATCGCTGGGCGCTTCCTTCCAGGGCGGCTTCCTTGGATTCGGTGGGCCGCATGCCGATCGACAGCAGCGGCAGGTCCGGCTTCATCTGGTCGCGTTCGGGGACGAAGCCGACGACCGGGTCGGGGGTGTCGGGCGCGTTCACGAAGGAGACGAACCGGGCCAGCTTCTCGGGGTCGTTGATGGTCTCGGACCACTCGTCGCGGTAGTGCGAGACGTGCGCCGCCATCAGCTTCTCCAGCTCGTCGCAGATGCCGAGGGAGTCGTGGACGACCACATCCCGTACGTGGTCCAGGCCGCCCGGGATCCGCTCCAGCCAGGTCGACGTGCGCTCCAGGCGGTCGGCGGTGCGGATGTAGAACATCAGGAACCGGTCGATCAGGCGGATCAGCTCGGCGTCGGACAGGTCCTGGGCGAGAAGGTCCGCGTGGCGCGGGGTGGCGCCGCCGTTGCCGCCGACGTACAGGTTCCAGCCGCCCGAGGTGGCGATCACGCCGAAGTCCTTCGACTGGGCCTCGGCGCACTCACGGGCGCAGCCCGACACCGCCGACTTCAGCTTGTGCGGGGAGCGCAGGCCCCGGTAGCGCAGCTCCAGGTCGATCGCCATACGGACGGAGTCCTGGACGCCGTAGCGGCACCAGGTCTGGCCCACGCAGGACTTCACCGTGCGCAGCGACTTGCCGTACGCGTGCCCGGACTCGAAGCCGGCGTCCACCAACCGAGCCCAGATCAATGGTAGTTGCTCGACCCGGGCGCCGAACATGTCGATGCGCTGACCGCCGGTGATCTTCGTGTAGAGGCCGAAGTCGCGGGCGATCTCGCCGATCACGATCAGTTTCTCCGGGGCGATCTCACCGCCGGGGATACGAGGGACGACGGAGTACGAGCCGTTCTTCTGGAGGTTGGCCAGAAAGTGGTCGTTGGTGTCCTGCAGGGATGCCTGCTCGCCCTCCAGGACGTAGCCGTTCGCGCCGATCGTCGGTGCGAGGGAGGCGATGATCGAGGCGACGGCGGGCTTGCAGGTCTCGCAGCCGTCACCGCCCCGGGCGCCCTCGCGGCCGTGGCGGTCGAGGAGGTCCTGGTACGAGGTGATGCGCAGGGCCAGGACGATCTCGTACAGCTCCTCGCGGGTCTGCGAGAAGCAGCCGCACAGGCCCTTGTCGACCTCGACGCCGCCAGCCTCCAGCTCGGCGTTGATGAGCTGGCCGAGGACCTTGACGCAACTGCCGCAGGTCGTACCGGCCTTGGTGCACTTCTTCACCTCGGGCACGGTCGTGCACTGGTGGTCGGTGACCGCGCCGCGGATCGTGCCCTTGGTGACGTTGTTGCAGGAGCAGATGATCGCGTCGTCCGGCAGCGCGGACGGGCCGAGCTGGGCGGGGGCCCCGGCACCGGCGGGCAGGACCAGGGACTCCGGCGAGATCGGCGGGACCGAGCCGGTGAGGGCGCGCAGCGTGCCGTACGCCTCCGCGTCGCCGACCAGGATGCCGCCGAGCAGCGTGCCGTCGCGGCCGATGACCAGCTTCTTGTACAGGCCCGAGCGGGAGTCGGAGTAGACGACGTCCAGGCAGTCGTCGGCCGTGCCGTGCGCGTCGCCGAAGGACGCCACGTCGACGCCGAGCAGCTTCAGCTTGGTGGACAGGTCGGCGCCGGTGAAGGAGGCCTCGTCGGCGGCGATGGTCGCGGCCACGGTCTCGGCCTGCTCGTAACCGGGGGCCACCAGGCCGTACACCCGGCCGTCCGCCGCCTGCGCGCACTCGCCGATCGCGAACACATGCGGGTCGTTGACCGTGCGGCACTGCTCGTCGACGGTGATGCCGCCTCGTTCGCCGACCGTGAGGCCGCAGTCGCGGGCCAGCTGGTCGCGGGGGCGGACGCCGGCGCTGAACACCACCATGTCGACGGCGAGTTCGGAGCCGTCGGACAGCTTCATGCCGGACACGGCGCCCGATGCGTCGGCGACGATCTCCTGGGTGCCCGTGCCGGTGTGGACGGTCAGGCCCATGTCCTCGATGGTGCGCAGCAGGGCCGCGCCACCGCCGTCGTCCACCTGCACCGGCATCAGACGCGGCGCGAACTCCACGATGTGGGTGGACAGCCCGAGCCCCTTGAGCGCGCCCGCGGCCTCCAGGCCGAGCAGCCCGCCGCCGACCACCGCACCGGTCGCCGCCTTGGACTTGGCGTACTCCTCGATGGCGAGGAGGTCCTCGATCGTGCGGTAGACGAAGCAGCCCTCGGCGTCCTTGCCGGGGACCGGCGGGACGAACGGGTACGAGCCGGTGGCCAGGACCAGGGTGTCGTACTCGAAGACGTTCCCCGACCGGGCAGTGACCTTGCGGGCCTCGCGGTCGATGGTCTCGGCGGCGTCGCCGACGTACAGCTCGATCGAGTGCTTCTCGATGAACTCCATGTCCGTCATGGACAGGTCGTCCGGGGTCCTGCCCGAGAAGTACGAGGTCAGCTGGACGCGGTCATAGGCGGGACGCGGCTCCTCGCACAGCACGACCACGCGGTGCGTGGCGGTCAGGCCGCGCTCGGCGAGCGCTTCGAGGAAGCGCTGGCCGACCATGCCATGGCCGACGAGCACGATCGTGGGGGTCGTGGACATCAGGAGCCTCCATCGTTGGTGAGCAGGTGGAGCAGGGGGCCGCCGTCGGACGGGAGCGGCTCTGCTCCCTCCCAGGCGCGGGCGAGCGCGCCGACGGTGCCGAGTTCGCCGACGAGGACCCCGCCGACCAGGCGGTCGTCGCGGACGACGACCTTGCGGTAGGTGCCGCGGGTGGCGTCGGCGAGCTGCACGACGTCGTCGCCGGGGCGGGGTTCCGTCTCGCCGAACGCGGCGAGGTCGAAGGGTGCCTGACCGGCGAGGGTGAGGCGGGTGAGGGAACGGGTGCCGGTGTAGCGGGCGGCCGCGTCGCCGGCCAGCGACAGGGCGAGCGCGTCGGCCTGTTCGAGGGCGGGGGTGGCGAGCCCGTACACGGTGCCGTCGTGCTGGGCGCAGTCGCCGATGGCCCGGATGTGCGGGTCGGACGTACGCAGTTCGTCGTCGACGAGGACGCCCTTGTGCACGGCGAGCCCGGCGGCCTTGGCGAGGCCCGCGCGGGGGCGGACGCCGCAGGCCAGAACCACGAGGTCGGCGTCCAGGGCATACCCGTCGGCCATCTCGACCGACCGGACCGCGCCGCCGACGACGCGTACGTCCCGCACCCGGCACTCGGTGTGCACCTCGACGCCCAGGTCGGTCAGGTGCCGCTTGACGAGCTTGGACGCGGCAGGGTCGAGCTGGCGCTCCATGAGCCGCTCGGACTGCTGGGCGAGAACGACCTGCGCCCCGCGTACGGCGAGCGCGCGGGCCGCGGAGACCCCGAGGAGCCCGCCGCCGATGACGACCGCCCGCACACCCGGCCGTACCGCCTTGGACAGGCCCAGGCAGTCGTCCATGGTGCGGAACGCGTGGACGCCCTCGGGCAGGACGTGGTCCGGGGTGAACAGGCCGCGCAGGGGCGGCAGGACCGGGTTGGAGCCGGTGGCCAGGACCAGCGTGTCGTATGCGATCTCCGAGCCGTCCGCACAGCGCACGGTCCGCCCGTCACGGTCGATATCGGTCACCCGGGCACGGGTCAGCTCCGCGGGCGCCGGGAGGGAGATCACCTCCGGGCTGTACCGTCCGGCCAGCACCTCGGCGAGCAGGACCCGGTTGTACGGCCGGTGCTCCTCCTCGCCGACGAGCAGCGCGGGCGTGCCGAGCTCACCGAGCCGCCGGGCGAGCCGTACGCCCGCGAGGCCGGCGCCGATCACCACCACACGCGTATTCGAGGTCATGCTCATGAGCGTGCGGGGCGGGTGTTACCCGGCCGCATCACGTCTGTTTCACGCGGGGAACTCTGCCCTCAGCGGGGGCGGGGGGTGGATGTGAGGGTTGCGGGGGAGCGGCCGGGGTGGGCTGTGAGGCCGGGCGGGTGGGGCCGGGGGGATAGGGTCCCGATCATGCCCGACATATCCCTGACCATGGTTGTCCTCCTGTGCCTCGCCGCCCTCGCGGCCGGCTGGATCGATGCCGTGGTCGGCGGGGGCGGCCTGCTGCTGCTCCCCGTGCTGCTGCTCGGGCTCCCGGCCGGCACCCCGGCGGCGTCCGCGCTCGGCACCAACAAGGCGGTCGCCATCGTCGGCACGACGGGCGCGGCCGTGACGTACGCCCGCAAGGCACCCGTCGACGTGCGCACGGCCGTACGCATCGGGCTCGCGGCGCTGGCGGGATCATCGGGCGGGGCGTTCCTCGCGGCCGGGATGAGCACGGACGTGCTCAAGCCGGTGATCATGGTGGTGCTGCTCGGCGTCGCCGCCTTCGTGATCCTCAAGCCCGCGTTCGGCACGGCCCCGAAACCGGGCCCGGTCAGCCGCCGCCGCGTCCTCGCGGCGATCGGCCTCGCGGGCCTCGGCATCGGTTTCTACGACGGGCTCATCGGCCCCGGCACCGGTACGTTCCTGGTGCTGGCCCTCACCGCCGTCCTGCACCTCGACCTGGTCACCGCCTCGGCCACCGCCAAGATCGTCAACTGCTGCACCAATGCGGGTGCGCTGGCGATGTTCGCCTGGCAGGGCGCGGTGCTGTGGCAGCTGGCGGGGCTGATGGCCGTGTTCAACCTCGCCGGCGGGACGCTCGGCGCGCACACCGCACTGAAGAGGGGCAGCGGTTTCGTCCGGATCGTGCTGCTCACGGTGGTGTTCGCGCTGGTGGCGAACCTGGCGTACGAGCAGTGGGCGGCCTAGGGCAGATCAGGCACCGCGCGCCGGATGATGCAGCGGCGGATCATGCTGCCCTGCCACGTGATCAACGACCGAGGAGATCGACCACTCCCGTGGTGTCCTCGTCGCCGTGGCCGTCCGCGAGGCGGCGCTCCATCAGGTCGAAGTACGGCCTCAGCAGCTCCTGGCTCACGCCCTGCTCATCGGCCGTGCGCAGGAACGTCGCGTTTCCCGCGACCTGCATGGCGAGGTTGGAGACGACGTTCTTGGTGTAGTCGCCGCTCTCCAGCCTGTCGGCGGTCTCCAGCGCGGCGGGCGCCATCGCGGTGAGCCACGACACCAGCAGCGGGGCGAAGTCCCTGGGCGCGATGTCCTCCCGGCGGATCAGCGCGAAGGCGTGCGTCACCCCGCCGAACATCCCGTACATGGCGCTGAGCAGGGCCACGTCGTGCAGCGCGGCGAACCCCGGGTCCGTGCCGACGTAGCGGGTGCCGGCGGGAACCGCGAGGACGTCCCGGCACTCCTCGAAGAGGGCCGCGGAACCGCTGTAGAAGACGAACGCCCCGCTGTCCGGGCTGCCGATCATCGGCGGTACGGCCATGATCCCGGCGTCCAGGAAACGGGCGCCGCGCGCCTTCGCCCAGGCGGCGCGGGCGCGGCCCTGGGCGGGCGTTCCGGTGGTGAGGTCGACCAGGTCGCGCCCGGACAGGTCGGCGTCGGACAGGGCCTCCCCGACCGATGTGTCGTCGAGCAGGCAGGCCACGACCAGCCGGTTGGCGGCCACGGCCTGCGCGACGCTCGCAGCGACCGTGGCTCCCTCGGCGGCGAGCGCCTCGGCGCGGGCGGGGGTCCGGTTCCAGACGGTCACGGGATGCCCGGCGGCGAGCCAGGCGCGGGCCAGTGCGGTGCCCATGGTGCCGGTGCCGAGGAGGGTGAGGGGGGTGCGGGAAGAGGCGTTGTCGGTCATGGCGTTCAGACTCATCGAAGGGGACCGGCCTGCTCAAGTACGTACTTCCGAGTGGGTGGTTACCCCAAGGGAAGCATGCAGGCAGCGGGAGGACGGGGTGTCGGGTGAGGGCGAACGGGCGACGGCCGGGCTCGTACGAGTGCGGGATCGACGCGGCGATGGACGTGATCGGCGGGAAGTGGAAGGTGCTCATCCTGTGGGCGCTGTCCGTGCGGCGGCACCGCTTCGGTGAGCTGCGCCGCGAGCTTCCCGGGGTGACGGAGAAGGTGCTCGCCGCGCAGCTGCGGGAGCTGGAGGCGGACGGCATCGTCCATCGGGAGGAGTACGAGGAGGTGCCGCCCCGGGTGGAGTACTCGCTGACGCCCCGCGGCGTTTCCCTCAACACGGCGCTCGAACCGCTCGGCGCGTGGGGCAAGGCGAGCGCGTGGGGCAAGGCGAACGTCCTGGGCGGCGTGACACCGGAGACCGTGACGCCGGAGCCCATACCCTGAGCGGGCTCAGCCGCTCCCGGTCAGATGCGCGAAGACGACGACGTTGCCCTGGTAGCCGGTGCTGCGGGAGTAGGTTCCGCCGCAGGTGATCACCCGCAGCTCGGGCCGGGACGCCGCGCCGTACACCTTCTTGTCGGGGAAGTCCTTCGCGTCGTACACCTCGACCGCGTCCACGCTGAACCGCGCCACGCTGCCGTCCCGCCGGTCCACCTCGATGGTGCTGCCCCGTTTCAGGGTGCCGAGCCGGTAGAAGACGGCGGGGCCGTCGGCGTTGTCGACATGGCCGGCGACGACGGCGGTGCCCCGCTCGCCGGGCGTGGTACCGGCCTCGTACCAGCCGGCGAGGTTCCTGGGCGCGGTGGGCGGCGCCTCCAGGTTGCCGGTCCTGTTCAGCCCCAGACCCGTCAGGGGCGCGTCCACCCGGATCGCGGGGATGCGGATGCGGTCCGGCGGCGACGGCGGCAGCGCGGGCGCCGCGGACTGCCGTACGGTCTGTCCGGTGTGCGCCTGGGCGGCCGACGGCTGCGGCGGGGCGTTCGTCCGGGCGCCGCTGCTCAGCAGCCACACACCGGTGAAGAGGGCGACGGTGGTGACGGCCGCTATCGCGGCGTTCCCCGGGTTCTCGACTATGCGCACACGAGCCTCCTGGCCTGACCCGGTCCCCCTCCGGGCCGCGAGGGGCATCGGACCCGGAGGGGGGCGGGGACTTGCGGTACCGGCGGACGGACGGCGGAGGGTGTCCGTCAGATCCCGTCGCCTCTCGCCCGGCGATGCAGGAGCCAGGTACCGCCCGCAGCGGCGACAGCGAGAGCCGCAACGCCGGCCGCGGTCTGTACGGGGTCGGGGCCCAGGGCGCCGCCGACCCCCGTCTTCACACTTCCCCGGGGGTACGCCTGACCGGCGGCGGAGAGGATGACCACCAGGTCGGCGCGGGCCTCGGAGGCGCCCTGGGTGCATTTCACGACGATCTCGTACGTCCCCGGCTGCGCGCTCGGCGGCACCCGGAAGCGTCCGATGTCGTCGCCCTCGTCCCCGTCGGTGCCGGGGGCAAGCGTGAAGGTCCCGGCGCCCACCGCGGTGGCGTCCCCCTCCGCCATACCGTCGTCGCCGCAGGCCGAGGTGTTCACGGTGACGTCGTGGCCCGGCACCACGGTGGAGGGATACACCTCGAGCCGGCCGCCTTCCGCGCCGTACGCCGGGGCGGACGGCGCGCCCGCGGTGGCGACGGCGAGCGCGGTACCGGTCAGCAGACGGGCGGTACGTCGCATCGGCATGCTCCTTCGAGCTCATCGGGCCCCTGCACTTCCGAGGAAATCCGCACCGGGGCGAGCCCGCTTCCTGAGCGCCTGTCAGAAAATACGATGAATGGGTGTCGCCGGACGTGTCTGCGAGGGGTGGTGGGTGCCGTTTCAGCAGGTCACAGGCGTGCGACGGGCGCTCGGCGGAAAGAACCCGAAGGGCGTCCGGTGGAGGTGTGAATGGGTGACGAGTCCCTGCAAGGCGTGACACCCGGGCGCGAGGAGGTCCACAACCGGCGTCTACGATCCCCGCCCCGTGATATCTTTTTTTGAGATCGTATATACGCTTCGAAGGGTGTTGCCCATGTCCCGCACTGTGATCGACCTCGATGACGAGGCGCTGGCCGAAGCAGCTCGTCACCTGGGCACAACGACGAAGAAGGAAACCGTCAACGCGGCACTCCGGGAGATCGCGGACAGGCGGCGGCGCGCGGCGGCCGTGGAGCGGATGCGCCGGATGGTCGCCGAGGGAGAGATCGACTTCTCGGTCATTGAGAAGCCCGCGGACACCTCCGCCTCCGGATCCGAGACAGCCACCGCCGGATCCGAGACAGCCACCGCCGGATCCGAGACAGCCCCCGCCGGATCCGAGCCGGCCTCCGACGCGGAGCATCACGCGGCATGAGCGAGGCCTTTCTCATCGACACCAGCGCATTGATCCGCTTCTACCGCGGTCAGACCGGGTCGCAGTGGGACCAACTCGTCTGTTCCGGCCTCGTCGGACTGTGTGAGCCCGTGCGGCAGGAGTTTCTCCGCGCGGTCGGGGGCCGACCGGCGTACTACGAGGCGGACGGGCTGCTTCGGGAGACGTTCCCCTATTACCCGATGCGTGACAGCGTCTGGGAGGACACTGCGGCGCTCCAGCAGGACCTGGCCGACCGCGGTTGGCACCAGTGCGCGAGCCCCGTCGACCTGCTGGTGGCCGTGACCGCTCAGCACCACAAGTTGACTGTGCTGCACCAGGATTCCGACTTCGACACCATCGCTCGTGCCACGGGGCAGCCGGTGCGCCGGATTGTCGACTGAGCCGTTCGGCCGAGCCGTTCTGCCGTGGTGGGGGCGGGCGCTGCGGAGGCACGGGAGCGGCGGCCGTATGCAGCCTGATGCTCAGCGCTTGATGCGTTGGGCCACGGCTCGCACGAGGTCGGTCTTCGCGACGTGCAGTGCGAAGTGCTCGTCGGCGGTGGGGGAGGGCTTTGCGTACCAGGGCAGGCCGCGTCGGCGCCACTTGGCGGGGGCCATGTCCTCGGCCGGCGCGGGGAGAGGCAGTACCCATCGACCGAGACGGAGCTCGCCACCCCACAGGCCGGCGGGGAGAGCGGTGACCGGAATCCGTACCGCGAACGTCCCGTCGCCGGAGACGCGACGGACGGGGTACGCGGGGCCGGTGCCGCCCTGCCCGTCGTCGAGGGCGATGGTCAGGGCGGAGTCCGGATACGCGGAGAGCGTGCACCGTCCGGTGAATTCCAGCTCGGTCGGTACGTCCTCGGCCCAACGGGCGCCGTTCAGGCTCAGGTGCGGCAGCACCTCGTGCTTGTTCTCACCGAGGTCGAGGGTGAAGTTGCCGTGCGGCTTGGTCGTGTAGAGCGTGATCGCCCGGAGACTTCCGGCCACGGCGGCGACGTGTGTGCTCGGCTTTCCGGAGACGGCGGCGGCCCGCTTGCTGCCGATGCGGACCTCGCGGGACAGGCCCTGGGCACCGATCGCGACGGAGATGTCCCACAGGCCGTCGTCCAGCGGCCTGCCGTCGGCGGCGGTGGTGATGTCGACACTCGCTTCGAATCCGGCGCGCTCGTACGTGTAGTGGCCCTCGTCCTCGTCGGCGCCGAGCCCGGGAGTCGCCGTGTGGACCACGGGCAGCCGGTATTCCGTCCCCCGGTCGCGTTCGCGCAGGACGAGTTCGGTGGTCACCTCGCGAGTCTCCACCCGGTGAAGGTAGGCATGGCCGGCCAGGTGCAGCGTTGTGCCGTCCAACTCGGCCCGGGTCACCTGGTGGCGGGTGCCGAGCTGCGCGGTGATGTCGTAGCAGATGTCGGGGACGGCGCGCGCCGGGTCGCGCAGGAACGGGTAGCGAGCCAGTGCCCGCCCGCCCTCGACGAGGACGGGCGTGGCCACACTGCTCTCCGCCAGCGTTTCCTCGAAGGCGATGAGTTCGAGGAGTTCGTCGAGCATGCGGTGGCGCACCAGGTGCAGCCGCAGCCGGGCCATCGCCGAGAGGCGCTCGTTCATCCCGTCGTGCCACAGCGGTTCGATGATCTCGGCGAGCCGCTGCAGCGTCTTGTGCCGGCCCGCACGGTTGTCATGGATGAAGTGACCGCGCAGGATCTGCTGAACCTCGATGGTCAGATGCCGGTGGGCCAGGTGGTCGCGGGCAGGGCCGGGCGGCACGTTCTCGAGGATCATGTCGACCACGTGCGGCAGGAACCGCAGGCGGGGTTCGGAGCCCCTGGTCTGCATGGTGATGTTGCTCTCGTCCTCGCGCTGCACCCAGAACACGCAGTCGTAGTCGGCCAGTACGGACACACCCCTGGCGTGGAGGTAGGCAGCGCCCACGAACAGCTGGTCCTCGCCGATGGAGAGGTCGGCGGGGAAGCGCAGGTTGTGCCGCTCCAGCAGTTCCCGGCGGAACAGCTTCATCGGGTTGAGCGTCCAGTACACGCGGGACGAGAAGACGTCGGTCTTCGGCTGGTTGCGGCGGAACATCGAGGTGGGCGGTCGCCGTCCGCCGACGCCGACCATTTTGCCGAGCACGATGTCGGTACCGTTCTTCTCGGCCATGGCGACCATGCGTTCCAGGGCTTCCGGACCGAGGTGGTCGTCGGCGTCCAGGAAGAAAACGAAGCGACCTCGGGCGTGCTCGAGCCCCACGTTACGGGGCACCGACGGGCCGCCCGAATTGGCCTGGTGGATGACGTGCAGCAGCCCCGGGTACTCACCGGCCAGCCGCTCGAGTTCGGCCGCCGTACCGTCGGTCGAGCCATCGTTCACGACGATGATTTCCAACGCGTCCCGGCCGATGCTTTGCTCGGCGGCAGAGGAAATGCAACGCGTCAGATAGGGCATCGCATTGTACGCGGCGATAATCACCGAAACGATGGGGCCGGCCATCGTCACGCTCTCCAGAAATGTGGGGCACGTTTCATATGGCCAGGGGGAGAAATCCAAATGCCTGAGGAAAGGTGCCGGAGGAGCTGTGGAGATAGCATGAACCATTGGCAACTGCCCAGTGATCCCCGGGTGAAGGCCGGTTCATCGCGTCCGCTGGGGCCGACTCCATGGATCCCGATGTCGGCGGTATAGCGTTCACTCACAATTCATTGCAACGAGCCGGGTTCAGCCTGTTGCATTACCTCCAAATCATTGCAACGATTTCTCGGCATCTACCTGTGGCAATAGGCGTGGTGTGCAACAACTTCGTTGCCATACTCATGAACGCAACGTAGCGTTTCCGTCATGAGAAACAACGGGCCGAAGGCCTCACAGGTCGAGAGGTGCGCGTTTCACGGAGTGAGCGATCAAAGGGGGCGGATCATGGAGGCAGCGCAGAGTCGACAGCAGGCGGCACCCGGTGCCCTCACTGCCTTCGCCCGCTTCGTGCTCTGCGGCGGCGGAGTGGGGCTCGCCTCCAGCTTCGCCGTGGCGGCCCTCGCCTCGTGGATGTACTGGGGCCTGGCCAGCGCCCTGGTTACCGCGGTTTCCACGCTCCTCGCCGCCGAGTTGCATGCCCGCTTCACCTTCGGCGCAGGCGGGCGCGCGACCTGGCGTCAGCATGCGCAGTCGGCCGGGTCCGCGGCGGCTGCGTATGCGGTGACCAGCGTGGCAATGCTTGTCCTGCAGCAACTGGTGGCGGCACCCGGTTCGTTGCTTGAGCAGGTCGTCTACCTGTCCGCTTCCGCACTCGCCGGTGTCGCGCGGTTCGCGATGCTGCGCCTCGTCGTCTTCGCGCGGAACCACTCGCAGGTCGCGGCCACCGCCCCCACCGCCCGTCCCGTGCACGCGACCATGACCCGCGCCGCGGCACCCGTCGGCCCAGCGGTGCTCTGCCGAACCGCCTGACCGGATGAAGCGGCCGCCCCGACCCGAAGGCCAAGGCGGCCGCTCCCGCTACTCGGGGCAGTACTGGGGGCCTCGTCCAGGTTGTCCTTGGTGATCAGGGTCAGAGGGATCTCGGCGACTTTCGTGGCTGCCTTCTCGTCGCCGAGCAGGGCGACAGTGTTCTTCACCGCCGTCAGCGAATTCCGTCGGTCGGGGTCATGGTCGGGCCGACAACGCTCGACAAAGGGGCCCGTTTCAACCCATGCAGCACCGGGTTGCCCCACTTCTGAGAGGGGGAGAAATCTCCGTCCTCTATCCGCAGGGGAACGGCCGCACATCAGGGTCAGTCGCCGTGATCGGCACGGCGATGGAAGTCGGCGTGGACGTCGCCCGCGACGCAGCTCGCCGGGCAGCGGCGCTCCCATCCGGGCGGGGTGACAGTGAGGGTGATCGACTACCAGGTCGACGGCGGCGAGACAATCAGGCTGCTGACCGACCTGCTCGATCCCGGAGCCTGGCACGAGGAGCTGGCAGCCCTGTATCACGAGCGCTGGGAGGTCGAATCCGCCCACCGGCAGCTGAAGCAGCGGGGAAAGGCCGAGGTGTTGCGGTCGGTGTTGTCGCCGGAGCTGGTGCGGCAGGAGACTGGGCCCGCCTGACTCTCCATCACTGCCTGAGCCGGATCATCGTGCGGCTGGCCGATGGCGAGGACAGTGCTGGACCGACAAGGGCTATCGAGGCGCCGGCGGCACGGTCCGCATCCCGTGCTGGGCCCGCTGGGAAACTCTTTCCGCAGGCCAGAAGGCAGTGAACCGCTCTCACGCGAAGATTCGCGCGTTCGTCGAGCAGGCCGTTGCGACCCTCAAGGCCTGGCGGCTCCTTCGCACACTGCGGTGCTCGACCACCCGGATCACCGCCCTCGTTCAGGCCGTCCTTACCCTGCACCTGGCCAGCTCAGACCGGTGATGAAACACACTCAATGTCTACTTCCCGCCCCGGATTCGGGCAGGCGAAGTCTGCGGGCGGAGCGCCGCAGGTGGGCGTGGTAGCCCGGGTTCGTTGCCACCAGGCGGTCGTAGCTGCGGGCCGCGTGGTCGAACGCGGCGGACAGTGCTTCGTCGTGGAGCTGTTCGGCGGCGTGCGGCAGGTGCGAAGCGGCTGGCTGGTTTTCGTTGACTGCAAGATCAACTGTTCGATAGCTTCAGCGCCTCGCCTGATGTGGACAGGCCTCGTGGGGGGGCTGCATCGGGTGGGAGATTCGGAGTTCCCGCATGTCGGGGTAGATCTTCCAAGCGCGTGTCCGCCGTGGTCGCGATGGCGTCAGCCTTCGTCTTTGCGTTGTCCTCTGGTGCCTGGGCCAACTGGTCGGGCAGCATCAGTTCGTGGACGGACGGTGGCGGGGCCAACGGGCAGTCCCGCTACTGGGCGGACGAGAGCTACACGGAGATCATCTTCAAGGGTTGCACCGTGCAGGGCGGCAGTGAGACCACCGGTGTCGAGTTGTGGGACTACGACGCGCTGTCGGAGAACGACTTCTACGGCGAGAAGACCTTCACCAACTGCTTCAACGGCACGACCTATGCGAGCCGGGGCGAATACAACGGTCTGCCTCAGGAGTCGGACTACTTCTTCCAGCTCGACAACGTAGGCGGCGGGAGTAACGCGTGCTGCCTGCTGTGGGCGACCTACGCGGGAGTTGACACCACTCTCGCCGACTCCTGATCAGTGTTCTGCAGCGTGGTGCCTCGCCGACGGCGAGGCACCACGCCCCCTGTTCGGACCGCTCCAGGAAGCCAGGAAGTGAAGCCCCTCACACTCATCAGGTCCAGCAGTGCGCTGCGGGTCGCGCCCGTCGCCCTGCTTCTCGTGTTCGCCTACTACGCCACCGATCTCGGTGACGACCTCCGCATCGATCCGTTGGGCTACTCCGCCACTGTGGTCGACGCGGTGCTGCGCAACCTGCTGCCCGTGGCCTTCGCGGTTGCCTCGAGTCTCGCCGCGTGGGAGGCGCGGAAGCTGGGAGTCTCCGAAATCTGGAGGCTGGGGGCGGTGCGATCCCGCTATACCATCGCCGCACAGCATCTGTCTCCCGTTGTCGCACTGGCCTGGTTGGTCCTGATCCTTCCCACGCTGTGCGCCCTTGTCCAGGAGCGCGTTGCGCCCGACCTGCCCGGCCTCACGCTGCTGGCCTTCGCGCTGGTGCTCTGCGTCGCTCACGGCATCGTCGGATTCGCCGTCGGAGCCGCCATTCGGCACATCGCCGTAGTGCCCATCATCGCGGTCACCGACTTCCTGGCCGTCGGCTGGTCCACCGGACTGGAGACACCGTGGCCCCGGCACCTCACCGGCCTCTTCGCCGGAAAGATGATGTTCGGCGAACTGCCCACCCCCGCAGCCCTCGCAGCTCCCCTCCTGCTCGCCGTCGGCGCCGCCTGCGCCATGGCTCTGCTCTGGGCACCTGTTTCCCGCTGGCTACGAGGAGTCATCGCGGGAGCGCTCGTCTTCGCCTGCGCGTTCGGATCGTTCTCCTTGATCAGCAACTGGAGCTACATAGGCCCACGGAGCACCGGTCATGGCACACTCGCCTGTGCCGGGCAGTCCCCCCGCATCTGTCTGCCCGAGGCGCGCGCTGAGCACATCTCTGCTCTCGCCGAGGAAGCGGAGGCGACGCTGGAAACCCTGCGCCGAGCCGGTCTGCCTGCCGAGCCGACTTCCCTCACAGACACTTCTCTCAGCCTCCGGTATCCCGAACCGTCCACGGAGGATGACTGGACCGTCCCACTCGTTGTCGGCGAGGCGACCGGCACCGCTCGCTATCAGATCGCCCGCGAAGCGGTGCGTTTCACATGCTTCCCTCCTGCCACCGGTCCCGCACGCCTGGTGTACTACTGGGTTTCCTCCAAAGTCGGGGAGGCGGACACCTACTTGAAACGGCTCAGCTCCGAACCCGATTTCACGGCCCAGGAACGTAGCCGTATCCAGGACCGAGTAGGAGAGGTTCTGCAGTTGAGCCGGGCACAGCAAATGGACTGGTACGAGACGACCGTGGCGGAGGCCTGCGAGGAAGACGGGAATACAACGTGATGTGGTGGCTGCGTGCCCGCCGCGCCCACACTCGACTGCCCCTGGGCTTCCTGATGTTCACGCTTCTGGCGGCGATCGTTCAGGACACCCCCCTCTTCCTGCCGTCCATCTGGGCCGGCGGCTCTGAGCTCGTGCAGGCTGTCACACTTGTTCCGCTCGTCCTGACCTCGGTCCTCTTCGACTGTCTGCACACTCGGCTGGACGCCGCCGAGAACACCGGAATCCGACCTGTCAGGTTCTTCGACGTCCTGCTCACACTCGGCGTGGTGGTACTCGCAGTTGCCATGGGCGAGGTGATCGCCATGGCCACCGGGGCCGCATCGGCCGAGACACTGGGCCGCAACACAGCCTTCCTCGCCGGCCTCACCCTGTTGTGCGGGGCTCTCTTCGGGAGATCCGCAGTCCTCGTTCCCGCACTGTGGCCGCTGATCGGCGTACTTTTCGGCATGAGGGGGGCCGGCGATCCCTACCCGTGGACCGTACTCCTCGAACCGCCTGGCACCTGGTACGCCTCCGTGGGAGCCCTCTTGATGCTCACCGTCGGCGTTGGCGCCCACCTCCTTTCACCGAACCGCTTCGCACGGAGAGCCGCATGACCCTTGTTCTCAATTCCTGCACCTTCGCCTACGGCCGACGGCGGGCTCCCGTGCTGAAGGACTTCAGCTACCGTCTTCCGGACGGACTGACCATCCTTCTCGGACCGAACGGGGCCGGCAAGTCCACGATGTTGCAGCTGGCTGCTGCCGTCACCGCGCCCCAGCGGGGAACCGTGACGTGGGATGGACTTGACGCGAAGAGCAAGGACTACCGGCGGACGGTGGCCTGGATGCCGCAGAACATCACCCCTCTGCCCTCACTCACGGCACGGGAATACGTCGCTTATGTGGGCTGGCTGAAGGGAATGAGCAGGGACGATGCCTGGGACAACGCTCCTCGAGCGCTGTCCCGCGTCGAGATGTCGGAGCACGCCGACACCCGCACCAGCCAGCTCTCGGGCGGCCAGCTGAGGCGTGTGGGTGTGGCCTGTGCCCTGGTCCACGATGCACAGGTGCTCCTCCTGGATGAACCCACGGCCGGCATGGACCCACGTCAGCGACGGGTTTTCCGCGATCTCCTTGCCGCGGTCAAGGACGAGGTCCGCATCCTGCTGTCCACGCACGACGTGACCGACCTCGCCGAAGAGGCCGATCACGTGTCTGTTCTGGTCGGCGGACGTCTCGTGCAGAGCGGGTCAACCAGCGAGTTCCTCGCCCACACTCCGCCCGGTACGGCGCAAGGCCGGGCTGCCGAAGGGGCTTACACGACCCTGCTCGAGTCGGCCTGACCCGTTCGGGCGAGCCCGGTCATAGATCAAGGTCGATACGCCCTTGAGCGACCACGAGCGTATCGTTGGCGGGCAACTCACCCCTCGGACACTCACCTCCCTCTGATGCGGACCGAGATCATCTCGGCCCGCATCGGTCGTTTCGGGCCCCGCTCGACCACTGAACCCGGATCCACCGGTTTGATGCCTGTGGACAGTTCTTCCGGAAGCGAAGACCAGACGTCCGGCGGGCAGGCCCGCGTACCAGCCTCGTCCGCGGACGACGGTTGCGGCGCGTGGGGTGTCAGGTGCGTCTTCGTCCTGGCCGAGGACGTTGCCGAAGGTGTCGATGGCTTGGCGTTGGAGGCGGAGTCGGACGTGGGGTTAGACGCCGGTGTGGGCGTGGCCGAGGAGTTGTTTGACCACGATGTCCGACCTCACCAGCTCAAGTTCAGAAGCTGGTGAACCTGCTCTTCAGCAGGGAGACCTGGAAGGCCGCCCATGTGGTGGGGGTGACGTGCAGGGATGGGCCGCTGGGGTCCTTGGAGTCGCGTATCGCGATGGTCGTGGGGATGTTGGTGGCGACCTCGACGCACTCGTCCTTGTCGTCGCTGTAGCTGGACTTGCGGTAGTCAAAGGCAGGCACGGCTCACAGTTCCTTGCAGAGTTTGTGGATGAACGACACGGACTCTCGCTCGTCGAGGGAGCGTCTGGCGATCAACTCGAACAACTCATCGTAGGCGGCGGCTCCCTCGCCGCCCTCGACCCATGTCTGCCGGAAAGCGGCCTCGGAGTAGACCACGTCCATGGCCCCCGGTTCGGCGAAGGAGATGATGTTGAACGAGCCGTTCAGACCTTGGTGCGTGCCGTTGGTGAATGGGAAGACCTGGAGGCTGACGTTGGGCAGTTCGGCCATCTTCATCAGGTGTTCGAGCTGTCCTTGAGCCGTCTCGGCTCCGCCGGGAAAGTTCCGAAGTACGGCCTCGTAGAGCACCGCCCGCAGGGCGAGGGGCGGAGTGTCGGTGAGCCGTCGCTGGCGTGCGACGCGTGAGGCGACGAACTGCTCGTCGGGCTCGCGGCGATGGGCGATCGTCGCATCGTCTGCAGGGGTGCGTCGCAACGCTCGTACGTACTCCGGCGTCTGCAACAGGCCGGGAATGAAGGCGGGTTGCCAAACGCGGATAGCTGTTGCCGCGTTCTCCAGCGTTACGTACTCCTGCATGACGCCGAGCGTCGTGTAGTCGTCCCACCAGCCCCTCGCCTTGCGTCGGTCCCGGTCGATCCTTGCCAGTTCCAGGAGCCGGCCGACCGTCCCGGGGTCGTGGACCTCGTACAACTCGCATAGGGCGCGGATGTCTGGGTCGCGTATGGGGACCCAGCCGCCTTCCATCTTCGCGACCTTTGTCGTGGACGCGGTGAGGGCGTTGGCCGCGTGGGTCTGTGTCATGCCGGCGGCGGTGCGCAACTTGACGAGCTCGCCACCAAGGCGACGCCCCAGAACGGTGGAGGTGCTGTTGCCCTGCGTCGGCTGCTTCGCGGTCACTCGTGCTCCTCCAGGCGTTGGTGCGCCGCCAGTCTGGCCCAGCGTGAGTCGGTGAAGCAAACCTGATCGGAGGAAATTATCCAGGAGTAGCTTGCTTCAGATTGATTGCCCCCAATACCGTCGGTGACGAACCGCTCGCAGTGCGGCGCCAGTTGAGTTCACGGCGCTGCCCACCCCTGCCCGGAGGCGTGCTCCATGGCCACCCCCAAAGACCCCGACGAACCCCAGGTCCTCCACCACGACCGCCTCGATTACACGCCGCTCCCCAAGAGCGTCACCCTCGCCCGCCGCCGGGCCCACCGCCTACTCACGACATGGGGGCACCCCGAACTCGCCTCGGACGCCGCATTGTTGGTCTCCGAGCTCGGCGGAAACGCCGTCCTGCACGGCTGTCTGCGTGACCGGCTCTTCCGGGTGGAGCTCACGCTGACCGAGCGCGCCGTACGCATCGCCGTGTCCGACCCGAAGGGCGAGTTACTGCCCAGCCCCCGCCAGGCGGCGGTTGGGGAGTCGTTCGGGCGTGGACTGCTCATCGTGCGCGAGGTGGCTGACCGATGGGGCGTCGAGAAACTGACCGTCGGCAAGTCCGTGTGGTGCGAGCTGGACGTCGTACGGTGGACGGCCTCCGCCGACTACCGTGGCGCCTGCGAACTTCCGCCCCCGAGGAGGATGACCATGGCCGAACCGCTCAAGACCTTCGTCAACGGCGTCGAGGTCGAGGTCCCCAACAGCATCCCCGACATTCGTGCGGCTCTTCCGGAGGAGCTGCGCGAGGAGTTCGACCGGGCCGTCAACGAAGCCGGCGTGCACGACATTCACGCCGTCATGCGGCACTGGATGCTCGAGGCCGTGCCCGACCCGGAGGCCGAGGTCCTGCTGGAGCGGCTCGCGGCGGACGAGGCCGAGAGGCGGGGCGCGGCTTGAGCTACCGCATCACCTACGCACCGCCCGCCGACGGCACGTTGGCCAAGATGCGGAACGCCGAGGGCTTCAAGGCCGCGATGGCGCGGACGATCGGCCGGGACCCGTACGGGCACGGCTCGACAGCCGTCCGCGGCGACCGCGACCGGTGTGAGGCCACCGTCCTCGGTGCCATCGTCCTCTACTACGTCTCGGAGTCCGTACTGACTGTGACCGTGGTCAGACTGATCTCCGTGGTGTGAACACCGTGCCCGGATGAAGCCAGCCGCCCCGGAGCCCTCCGAGGCGGCCGGCCAAACGCGTGCTCGGATCAGCCCACGTTCACCGCACTCCAAGCCGCCGCCACCGCGTCGTGCTCCGCACTCCCCGCACCGTAAAGATCCCGCGCCGCGTTCAACGTCGCCGTCCGCGCGCCCGCGTAGTCCGTCGACGACGTCATGTAGACCGTCAGCGCCCGGTACCAGATCGCCCCCAGCGCAGCCCGCCCGATCCCGGTGACCGTCGAGCCGTCGCAGGTGGGGGAGTTGTGGGCGACGCCGTTGATGGTCTTGGGGCCGCTGCCCTCTGCCAGGAGGTACGCGAAGTGGTTGCCGATGCCGGAGTTGTAGTGGACGTCCAGGTCGGCAGCCGAGCTGCTCCAACAGTCCACGGAGACACCGTCCTTGGACGGCTTGTCCATGTACCGCAGCGCCGACCGGCCGAAGCCGGACCGGACGATCTTCTCGCCGATCAGCCAGTCGCCCGCGTCCTTCGCGTTGTTCGCGTGGAACTCCACCAGCGTGCCGAAGATGTCGGACGTCGCCTCGTTCAGCCCGCCGGACTCGCCCGAGTACGTCAGCGCGGCCGTCTTCGACGTCACGCCGTGGGACATCTCGTGGCCGGCGACGTCCAGGGAGACCAGCGGCCCCATCTGGGTTCCGTCACCGTCGCCGTACGTCATGCAGAAGCAGGTGTCGTCCCAGAAGGCGTTGTTGTAACGGGTGCCGTAGTGCACGCGGTTGTACGAGCCCTTGCCGTCGCCCGCGATGCCGTTGCGGCCGTGCACGTCCCTGAAGTAGTCCCAGGTCACGTCCGTGCCGTACTGCGCGTCCACGGCGGCCGAGGCGCGGTCCGTCGTCGTGCCGTCGCCCCAGTGGTTGTCCGCGTCCGTGAAGACCGTGGCGGGGGCGCGGGTCAGACAGAGGGTGCCGAGCAGGCACAGGTCCACGTTGTTGGCCGCATCACCGGTGTACGTGTTCCCGCGCGTCGGGTCCTTCAGTTCGTACGCCGATCCCGTCGACGTCGTCGACAGCGGCACCGTCCCGCCGTACAGCGAACGCCCGTCGCCGGTGGCCGACTCCAGCGTGTCCCAGGCGTCGATCTGCGCACCGGTGCGGGCGTCCGTCAGTACCGTGCGGGCGACCGGGTTGCCCTGCGAGTCCAGTGCCACCGCGTTCGTCCGCCACGCCAGCTTCGGCGAGCCGTGCAGGGCGTCGACGACCAGCTCCGGCTTGGCCGTCAGCCGCTTCAGCGTCTCGCCGAGGTGCGTTGCGCGCAGGGCGTTCGCCGCGCGGTCGGCCGCCTTCGGGGCGGACAGGGCGGGGGTGATGCCGGTCAGGGAGAGGGGGGCGCGGGTCGCGCGGTTCGCGCCGCGGTAGGTGCCGTCAGGTGCCAGGTGGATGACGAAGTCGCCGCCGAGGGCCGGGAGTTGACGGTACGTGCGGTCGTAGCGCACATGCTGGGTGCCGTCCTGGTCGATGACGACGTCCCGGACCTCGGTGTCCTGGGCGGCGGTGAGGCCCAGGCTCGCCGCGTGGTCGGCGAGGGCCCGCGCCCCGTTCTCGATCGCCGCCGCGCGGGTCGGCCGGTCGGCTGCGCCGGCGCCGGGGGAGAGTGCCGCGGCGAGCAGGATGGCGGCGGTTGCGGCCACACCGGCGGTGGCAGAACGGGAACGTCGGACATGCCGTATCCGGCTCATCGGTCTCCTTGAAAAGGCGCCTGAGTGGGGGTGGCGCTGATCTTGACCGAGATTTAAGGGGTCATGACATGGCGTGTCCAGAGCAATTACAGGAGGCCGTGTGAGGGGTGAGAATCGTTCCTGCAAGACTTCGGTAGTGCTCTCGTGCAGGTGGGAAAGAGTGAGACTCCCGTTCTTCGTCTACGGCACCCTCCGCCCCGGCGAGCCCAACCACGACCTCTTCCTGCGCGGCCGTACGAGCGCCGAGGAACCCGGCCGCCTCAGCGGCGCGGTGCTGTACGACGGCCCGGGCTATCCGTACGCCGTGGAGGAGCGGGGAGGAGCGGTGAGCGGTGAACTGGTCACCGCGCTGCCTCACGCCTACGACGAACTCCTCGCCGCCCTCGACCGGTTGGAGGAGTACGTGCCGGGCGACCCGCGCAGCCTCTACGAGCGGGTCGAACGCGAGGTCGTCCGGGATACCGACGGGGCGGCCGTCCGCGCCTGGGTGTACGTCGCCGCACCCGCCGTCGCCGCCCGGCTACGGGCCCGCGGCAAGCTCATCGAGGGCGGCGACTGGCGGGCACGGCGCCGGTGACGGCTGCCCGGTGAACTGGCGGGACGGTCCCGGCGATCGGCTGACGGGCCCCCGCAGTGCGCGGTGGGGCCCGTTGAACAGACGGTGAGCGTACGCCGCTACGCCTTCACGGCCTCCACCCGCACCGCGCACGCCTTGAACTCCGGCATCCGCGAGGTCGGGTCCAGCGCAGGGTTGGTGAGCGTGTTGGCGCGGCCCTCGCCCGGCCAGTGGAACGGCATGAAAACGGTGTCTGGCCGGATGGACGCGGTGATCCGCGCCGGCGCCACCGCCCGGCCCCGCCGGGACACGACCGCCACGGGGTCGCCCTCGGCCGCGCCCAGCCGCTCCGCCAGCCGCGGATGCAGCTCCACGAACGGCCCGGGCGCGGCGGCGTTCAGCTCGTCGACCCGCCGGGTCTGGGCGCCGGACTGGTACTGCGCCACGACCCGCCCGGTCGTCAGCAGCACGGGGTACTCGGCGTCGGGTTCCTCCGCGACCGCCCGGTGCGAGACGGGCGCGAACCGGGCCCGCCCGTCCTCCGTGGCGAACCGGTCGAGGAAGAGGCGGGGGGTGCCGGGATGGACCTCGGCGTCGGTGCCGTCCTGTGCGGCCGGATCGTCGGGCAGCACGTCCAGGCCTGCGTCCTCGCCGTCGTCCGGCGCCACAGCGGGCGCCGCGTCCTCGCCGTCGCCCGGCGCCACGGCGGGAGTACCGTCCCCGCCGGAGGCCGGCGCCGCGCCCGCGCGGTCCTCCGCCCCGTCGGGAACCGCCGGACACGGCCAGAACACCCCGTTCTCCTCCGCCAGCCTGCGATAGGTGATCCCGGAGTAGTCCGCGGGCCCGCCCGCGCTGGCCCGGCGCAGCTCCTCGAAGACCTCCTCGGGGTCGGTCGGGAAGCCCTTCTCCACCCCGAGCCGGGCGGCCAGTTCGTGCATGACCTCCAGGTCGCTGCGGACGCCCTGAGGCGGGGTGATCGCCCGGCGCCGCAGCAGCACCCGGCCCTCGAGGTTGGTCGTCGTGCCGGTCTCCTCCGCCCACTGCGTCACCGGCAGTACGACGTCCGCGAGGGCGGCCGTCTCCGACAGCACGACATCGCACACGGCAAGGAAATCAAGGGACTTGATCCGCTCCTCCACGTGGGCGGCGCGCGGCGCCGACACCACCGGGTTGGAGCCCATCAGCAGCAGCGCCCTGATGTCCGTACCCAGCGCGTCCAGCAGCTCGTACGCGCTGCGCCCCGGCCCCGGAAGCGAGTCCGGGTCGACGCCCCACACCTCGGCCACGTGCCGTCGGGCCGCCGGGTCGGTCAGCTTGCGGTAGCCGGGCAGCTGGTCGGCCTTCTGGCCGTGCTCGCGCCCGCCCTGCCCGTTGCCCTGCCCGGTCAGACAGCCGTAGCCGGACAGGGGCCGGCCCGCGCGGCCGGTCGCCAGGCACAGGTTGATCCACGCGCCCACCGTGTCCGTGCCCTTGGACTGCTGCTCCGGCCCGCGCGCGGTGAGCACCATCGCGTTCTCCGGCGTGCAGAACAGCCGTACGGCTTCCCGCAGTTCGGGAACGGACACGCCGGTGATCCGCTCCACCTGCTCCGGCCAGTGCGCCATCGCGGCGGCCCGCGCGTCCTCCCAGCCGGTCGTGCGCTCCCGGATGTACTCCTCGTCCGTGCGGCCCTCGGCGACGACCAGGTGCAGCAGCCCCAGCGCCAGCGCGAGATCCGTGCCCGGCCGCGGCGCGAGGTGCAGGTCGGCCTGCTCGGCGGTCCTCGTCCGGCGCGGGTCGACGACGATCAGTGTGCCGCCGTTCTCCTTCAGCTCGGTGAAGTAGCGCAGCGCGGGCGGCATGGTCTCCGCGGGGTTGGACCCGACGAGGATCACGCATCCCGTCTTCGGGATGTCCTCCAGCGGGAACGGCAGCCCGCGATCCAGCCCGAACGCCTTCATGCCGGCCGCGGCGGCCGACGACATGCAGAAGCGCCCGTTGTAGTCGATCTGCGAGGTGCCGAGCACGATCCGCGCGAACTTGCCGAGCGTGTACGCCTTCTCGTTCGTCAGCCCGCCCCCGCCGAACACGCCGAGCGCGTCCGGCCCGTGCGCGGAACGGATCGAGGACAGCCCGTCGGCGATCCGGTCCAGCGCCTGAGCCCAGGTCGCGGGCACCAGGGAGCCCCCCTCGCGCACCAGCGGCGAAGTGAGGCGGACGCTCGATGACAGCACCGCCGGCGCCGTACGGCCCTTGCCGCACAGCGCGCCCCGGTTCACCGGGAAGTCGGCGCGCTCCAACACCTCGACGCCCCCGTCAGGCGAGGGCGTCAGGTTCATCCCGCACTGCAGGGCACAGTACGGGCAGTGGGTGGGCGTCGAGGTGCTGTTCATGCCGTTCAGCGTGCTTCGGCCGTGTTACGTGCCGTGACGGCCCTTTGTTACATGGCCGGGAAGCCGACCTCCCCGCCGCAGTCCGCCCGCCGTGAGGGGCAGGTCACCGGGCGTCGGCGAGCGCCCGCTCCACCCCCGGTTCGGTCGGCCCGAGGAACCGGGGATCCGGCCGGAACACGGCGTCCAGGGCCGCCTTGCCCGCCGCGACGATCTCCCGCACGCCCCCGTAGTACCAGGTCCCGTCGTGCCGCTCGTCCACCCCGACGCCGTACGACGTCACCCCCGCCGCCTCGCACAGCGCGACCGTCCGCCGGATGTGGAAGCCCTGGCTGATCAGCACGGCCTCGTCGACGCCGAAGATCTTCCTGGCGCGCACGCAGGAGTCCCAGGTGTCGAAGCCCGCGTAGTCGCTGACGATCCGGGCGTCCGGGACGCCGTGCCGGATCAGATACGAGCGCATGGCGTCCGGCTCGTCGTAGTCCTCGCGGCTGTTGTCGCCGGTCACCAGAACGACCTCGACCCGGCCCGCACGGTACAGCTCGGCCGCCGCGTCCAGGCGGTGGGCGAGGTACGGGGACGGCTCGCCGTTCCACAGGCCCGCACCGAAGACCACGGCCACGTCGGTGCGGGGCGCGTCGGCCGTGCTGCGCAGCCGGTCGCCGGTCGCGACGTGCATCCAGGCCGACGGCAGCAGCGCGAGCACGCACAGGGCCATCAGCGCCTGCACCAGCCGGCGCTGCCCGGTACGGGTGCGCGGCAGACGCGGTCGGCGGATGCGCATGTCGGGACGCCCTCTCGGTCGGTTGCGACAGGAAAAGACGCCGCCGCGGGTGCTCAGGTTGCGTGACCAGTCTCACGCCAACCCGATGAAGCCGCAGGTCGGGCCGCCTCACACACCTGGGGGACCGTACGGTGAACCTGCGGAAAAGACCCGTGACGCTCACGCAACGGCACGGCAACGTCGTAGCGCCACGATCGGTTCATGACGGCGTCGCTTCCGCTTCACGACGAGTCCGACCACCGCCCCGGCAGCCCGCTGTCCGGTGGCGTCCACCTCGACAGTACGGCGCAGATCATGAACCGGATCACCACCCGGCTCGCCAGCCGGCTCAGCCTCGTCTCGCGCGACGGCACGCCTCGCCCCGCGCGGCCCGCGCTCGTCCTCGTGGCGCACGGCAGCCGCGACCCGCGCACCCTCGCCACGGTGCACACGCTCATCGAACGTGTCCGCGAGCTGCGCCCCGGCCTGCCCGTCCACCTCGGCCACATCGAGCTGAACGAGCCCCTGCTGCCCGACACGCTGGCCGCCCTCGGCGACAGCGAGGCGATCCTCGTCCCCCTCCTCCTCAGCCGCGGCTACCACATCAAACAGGACATCCCCGACATGGCCGCCGCAGCCGACGCCCGCACACGGGTGGCCGCCCCACTGGGCCCGCACCCCCTCCTGGTGGAGACCCTGTACACACGCCTGGTCGAGGCGGGCTGGCCCACGACCATGACCGAGGCGGAGCGCAGGGAGAGCGCCGTCGTCCTGGCCGCCGCAGGCTCCCGCGACCCCGACGCGGCCCTCGACACCGGCCACACGGCCCACCTCCTCGCCGACCGCCTGGGAGTCCCGGTCCTCCCGGCCTACGCCTCGGCCGCCACCCCGACGGTCCCGGAGGCCGTACGCACCCTCACGTCCCGTGGCCGCACCCGCATAGCCCTGGCGTCCTACTTCACAGCCCCGGGCCGCTTCGCCCAGGAGTGCGCCGACGCGATCCCGGGAATCACCGCAGCCCCCCTGGGCGCCCACCCACTGATGGCCCACCTGATCCTGCACCGCTACGACCAGACGCTGGCAACAACGCCGGCGCACCGGGCACTGGCGTCCGCTTGACAGGCCTCAGGGGCGCGGGGCTGTATCGATATGCGGCTCCGCCGCGTGGGCGCGAACAAGCACAACGAACCTGCACCCGCAAGACGACGAATCCCGGCAGACGAGTAGGCGCACACACCCCCTCCTCCACTTACTGTCGAGACATGGCAGGCGCACTCCAGCAACACGAGAACCACATCCCACCCCCCGGCTACGACCCGACCTCAGTCGAACGATGGGCCGCCGAAAAAGACAAACGCCCCGGCCGCACCGCCTTCCAACGCGACCGCGCCCGCATCCTCCACTCCGCCGCGCTCAGAAGGCTCGCCGGCAAGACCCAGGTCGTCACGCCAGGCGAGCGCAGCGCCTCGGCCTGGGACCCCAGCCCCCGCACCCGCCTCACCCATTCCCTCGAATGCGCCCAGGTCGGCCGCGAACTCGGCGCTGCCCTCGGCTGCGACCCCGACCTGGTGGAGGCCGCCTGCCTCTCCCACGACCTCGGCCACCCCCCGTTCGGCCACAACGGCGAAGAGGCACTCAACGAATTCGCCCACGACTGCGGCGGCTTCGAGGGCAACGCCCAGTCCCTGAGGCTCCTCACCCGCATCGAACCCAAACGGTTCACCCCGGAGGGCTCCGTCGGCCTGAACCTCACCCGCGCCGCCCTCGACGCCGCCACCAAGTACCCCTGGCCGCGCGGTGCCCACCCCACCGACCCGGCGTCCCGGAAGTTCGGTGTGTACGAGGACGACCGCCCGGTGTTCGACTGGGCCCGCAAGGAGGCCCCCGGCACCCGTATCTGCTTCGAGGCCCAGGTCATGGACTGGTCGGACGATGTGGCGTACTCGGTGCACGACGTCGAGGACGGCCTGCACGCCGGTCACCTCGACCCCAACTGCCTGTACGCCGAGCCGGAACGGCAGGCGGTGTTCGAGGTCGCCATCGGCCGGTACGTCCCCGCCGACACCGACCCCGCCGAACTGGCCGCGGCCCTCGACCGGCTCCTGGACGAGGAGTGGTGGCCGCACGGCTACGACGGTTCGGCCGTCGCCCAGGCCCGTCTGAAGGACGCCACCAGCCAGCTCATCGGCCGCTTCTGCCTGGCCGCCGAGGCTGCCACCCGCGCGGCGTACGGCGGCGGCCGGCTCACCCGGTACGCCGCCGAACTGGTCGTCCCGCGCGAGACCCGCATGGAATGCGCCGTGCTGAAGGCCGTCGCCGACCGGTACGTCATGCAGCGCGCCGAGCAGACCCGGCTCCGCGCCGACCAGCGGGTCGTCGTCGCCGAACTGGCCGAGGCGCTCACCGCCCGCGCCCCCGACGGACTGGACCCACAGTTCCGCACCCTGTTCGACCAGGCCCCCGACGACCGCGCCCGCAAGCGGGTGATCGTCGACCAGATCGCGTCCCTGACGGACGCCTCGGCCCGGTCGCTTCACGTAAGGCTGACAGGTCACCTGTGAGACTGATGTGACGAGGGCGACCGGGAGGGACTCGAAGGTGACCCTCCGTGGCCTGATCGGGTCACCCCCTCTTCCCGCGCCTGGCTCCGTGCGGGACGCTCGCATGTGGCGGCACGTTTAAGAGGAGGCATCAAGTGGTCGACGCGGATCAGACATTCGTCATCGTCGGAGGGGGACTCGCCGGCGCGAAGGCGGCCGAGACACTCCGCGCGGAGGGCTTCAGCGGCCGCGTGATACTGATCTGCGACGAGCGCGACCACCCGTACGAACGTCCGCCGCTGTCCAAGGGCTATCTGCTCGGCAAGGAGGAGCGCGACAGCGTCTTCGTGCACGAACCAGCCTGGTACGCGCGCAACGACATCGAGCTGCACCTCGGCCAGACCGTCGACGCCGTCGACCGTACGGCGAAGACGGTCCGCTTCGGCGAGGACGGCACCGTCGTCCGCTACGACAAGCTGCTGCTGGCCACGGGAGCCGAGCCGCGCCGCCTGGACATCCCCGGCACCGACCTCGCCGGCGTCCACCACCTGCGCCGCCTCGCCCACGCCGAGCGGCTCAAGGGCGTCCTCGCCGCCCTCGGCCGGGACAACGGCCACATCGTGATCGCCGGCGCCGGATGGATCGGCCTGGAGGTCGCCGCGGCGGCCCGCGAGTACGGCGCCGAGGTCACCGTCGTCGAACAGGAGCAGACCCCGCTGCACGGCGTCCTCGGCCCCGAGCTCGGTGCCCTCTTCGCCGAGCTGCACCGTGAGCACGGCGTCCGCTTCCGGTTCGGCGTCCGGCTGACGGAGATCGTCGGCCAGGACGGCATGGTGCTGGCGGCCCGTACGGACGACGGGGACGAGCACCCGGCCCACGACGTCCTCGCCGCGATCGGCGCGGCCCCGCGGGTCGCGCTCGCGGAGGCGGCGGGGCTGGAGCTCGCCGACCGTGCACAGGGCGGGGGCATCGCGGTCGACGAGCGCCTGCGCACCTCCGACCCCGACATCTACGCCGCCGGTGACGCCGCCGCCTTCCCGCACGCCCTCTTCGGCCGCCGGCTGCGCGTGGAGCACTGGGCCAACGCCCTCAACGGCGGACCGGCGGCGGCGCGGGCGATGCTCGGCCAGGACGTCACGTACGACCGCGTGCCCTATTTCTTCTCCGACCAGTACGACATGGGCATGGAGTACTCGGGCTGGGCGCCCCCGGGCTCGTACGACCAAGTGGTGATCCGGGGGGACGCCGGGAAGCGTGAGTTCATCGCGTTCTGGGTGAAGGAGGGGCGTGTGCTGGCCGGGATGAACATGAACGTGTGGGACGTCACAGACCCGATCCAGCAGCTGATCCGCTCCAGGGCCCAGGTGGACACGGAGGCGCTGGCAGACCCGCGCGTAGCGCTGGACAGCCTCATCCCGTAGCCGACAGGAGCCCTCAGGAGCGTCAGGACTGTCAGCCCACCACCGTGCTGCAATTCCCGGGGGGGCAACCCCGGACCCCCGGCCGGGGGTCGGTCAGCTCACGCCAGGTTTGTCAGTTCCGCCCCGTAGAATCACCGCGTGGCAGGACGGATCAACGACGAGGACGTGAAGGCGGTACGGGACGCGGTCCCGATCGACGCCGTGGTGTCCGAGTACCTCCAGCTGCGTAACGCGGGCGGCGGCAACCTCAAGGGCCTGTGCCCGTTCCACGACGAGAAGTCGCCGTCCTTCCAGGTCAGCCCGAGCAAGGGACTCTTCCACTGCTTCGGCTGCCAGGAAGGCGGCGACACCATCACGTTCGTGATGAAGGTCGACCACCTCTCCTTCTCGGAGGCGGTCGAGCGCCTCGCCGCCCAGGCCGGCATCACCCTGCGCTACGAGGAGGGCGGCTACAACCCCGCCCACCAGCGCGGCGAGCGCATCCGTCTGGTCGAGGCCCACAAGATCGCCGCGGAGTGGTACGCGGAGCAGCTCGCCACCAGCTCCGAGGCGGAGACCGGCCGGGTCTTCCTCGCCGACCGCGGCTTCGACCAGGCCGCCGCCGTCCACTTCGGCGTCGGCTACAGCCCCCAGGGCTGGGACCACCTCATCCGCTATCTGCGCGGCAAGGGCTTCACCGACAAGGAACTGCTCCTCTCCGGCCTGGCCCAGGAGGGCCGCCGCGGCCCCATCGACCGCTTCCGCGGCCGCCTGATGTGGCCGATCCGCGACATCGGCGGCGAGGTGGTCGGCTTCGGCGCGCGCAAGCTGTACGAGGCGGACAACGGGCCGAAGTACCTCAACACCCCTGAAACCGCGATCTACAAGAAGTCCCAGGTCCTCTACGGCATCGACCTCGCGAAGAAGGACATCGCCAAGACCTCCCGCGCGGTCGTGGTCGAGGGCTACACGGACGTCATGGCCTGCCACCTGGCCGGCGTCACGACCGCCATCGCGACCTGCGGTACGGCCTTCGGCGGCGACCACATCAAGATCCTCCGCCGGCTGCTGATGGACAACGGATCGGCCCGGGTGATCTTCACCTTCGACGGCGACGCGGCCGGCCAGAAGGCGGCGCTGCGGGCCTTCGAGGACGACCAGAAGTTCGCAGCCGAGACGTACATCGCGATCGCCCCCGACGGCATGGACCCCTGCGACCTGCGCCTGGCGAAGGGCGACGACGCGGTCGCCGACCTGGCCGAACCCCGCACCCCGCTCTTCGAGTTCGCCCTCCGCCAGATCGTCGGCCGCTACGACCTCGACACCCCCGCGGGCCGGGCCGCCGCGCTCGACGAGGCGGCCCCCATCGTCGCCCGCATCAAGAACAGCGGCGCCCAGCACGAGGTCGCCGTCCAGCTCGCCGGCATGCTCGGCATCCTCGACACACAGTTCGTGGTCAAGCGGGTGGCCCAGCTGGCGCGTTGGGCGCGCGACCGGGGCGGCAAGGGCCCGGCGCCCAGCGCCCCCCGGCAGTACGAGGCTGCGGCGGCCCGCCCGATGCCCGCCGGGCCGGCCCTGAACCTGCGCAACCCGGTCTACGCCACCGAACGCGAACTCCTCAAACTCGCCCTCCAGCGCCCTGAGTTGGTCTCCCCGGCCTTCGACGCGTACGGCGTCGACGAGTTCACCGCCCCGCCGTACGCCGCGGTACGCCAGGCCATCCTGGACGCGGGCGGCGCCGAGTACGGCGTACAGGACCCGCAGGAGTACCTGGTCCGCGTCCGGGAGGCGGCGCCCGACGACCGGGTCCGTGCCATGGTCACGGAACTGGCGGTCGAGGCGATCATGCGCCGCACGGTCGACGAGGTGTACGCCGGAGACCAGCTCGTCATGGTCCGCCGCCGCGCCGTCGACCGCCGCATCCAGGACATCCAGTCCACCCTGACCCGCCTCGGTACGAACGGTGACCCGGCCCAACTGGCCGCTGTACAGAACGAGTTGTGGGTGCTCCAGCAGTACGGCCAGGCGTTGCGGGAGCGGGGCGCCGCCGCTCTCTGAGGCCCACCGCGCGGATGCTGCTCACCGTCGGGTCACTGCGCGGACGCAAAAAGTCACCGCACGACCCTCGTGGCGGAGATGTGTCTTACCCCACACTGGATCCCGGTGCCTGAGTCCCCGGAGCGCGGCCGATCCGTCCCCCACGGGTCCCTTACCCCCGCGGTTCCCCTCATCGCGTACGGGACGGACAGCGGCGAGGCCGCCGACTCCGCCCCCCGAGCAGCGCTGCCGCACGCCTCAGCAGCGATCACCCTGGAGGTCGCCCCCGTGCAGACCCAGACCCTCATCCAGACCGACATCACCACGGACGGTGCGGAGCCGGACGCGGAGGCCGACATGCTCGTGGCCGTACCGCCGCAGAGCCGTGTCGCGCACCACCCGGAAACGGACAAGGCGACGGAGGCGGAGGCCACGGTCACCCCCGCAGATCCCCCCGCCGAAGCCGTCGAAGTCCCCGATCCCGAACCCGCCGAGCCGCCCGCCCCCGGTCGTGTCGACACCGGCGGCCCCGCCTCGGACCTGTTCCGCCAGTACCTGCGCGAGATCGGCCGTATCCCGCTGCTCACCGCGGCCGAGGAGGTCGAACTCGCCCGCCGCGTCGAGGCCGGACTGTTCGCCGAGGAGAAGCTGGGCAGCGCCCCCGACCTGGACTCCCAGCTGGCCCTGGACCTCGACCGCCTGGTCGTCATGGGCCGCATGGCCAAGCGCCGCCTGATAGAGGCCAACCTGCGGCTCGTCGTCTCGGTCGCCAAGCGGTACGTCGGCCGCGGCCTGACCATGCTCGACCTCGTCCAGGAGGGAAACCTGGGCCTCATCCGCGCGGTCGAGAAGTTCGACTACGCCCGCGGCTACAAGTTCTCCACGTACGCCACCTGGTGGATCCGCCAGGCCATGTCCCGCGCCCTCGCCGACCAGGCCCGCACCATCCGCGTCCCGGTGCACGTCGTCGAGCTCATCAACCGCGTCGTACGCGTCCAGCGCCGCATGCTGCAGGAACGCGGTTACGAGCCGACACCGGAAGAGGTCGCCGCCCACCTCGACCTTCCGCCCGAGCGGGTCGGCGAGGTCCTGCGGCTCGCCCAGGAACCGGTCTCCCTGCATGCCCCGGTGGGCGAGGAGGAGGACGTGGCCCTCGGCGACCTCATCGAGGACGGCGACGCGGCCAGCCCGGTCGAGTCGGCGGCGTTCCTCCTCCTCAGGGAGCACCTGGAGGCGGTCCTTTCGACACTGGGCGAGCGCGAGCGCAAGGTCGTCCAACTCCGCTACGGCCTGGCGGACGGCCGCCCGCGCACCTTGGAGGAGATCGGCCGCATCTTCGGCGTGACCCGGGAGCGGATACGGCAGATCGAGTCGAAGACGCTCAACAAGCTGAGGGACCACGCCTTCGCGGACCAGCTCAGGGGCTACTTGGACTGAGCCCGGGGTGCCGCTGCCGCACACGCAGCGGCACCCCGACGCCGGGCAACCCGCTTAGTCCACCTCGGCCACCGCCTGCGCGAACTGCGCCTTGTACAAACGCGCATACGCCCCGTCGGCCGCCAGCAGATCCGCATGCGCGCCCTGCTCGACGATCGACCCGTTCTCCATCACCAGAATCGTGTCCGCGTCCCGAATCGTCGACAGACGGTGCGCGATGACGAACGACGTCCGCCCGTGCGCCAGCTTCGCCATCGCCTTCTGAATCAGCACTTCAGTCCGGGTGTCGACCGACGACGTCGCCTCGTCCAACACCAGAATCACCGGATCGGACAGAAACGCCCGCGCAATGGTGATCAGCTGCTTCTCACCCGCACTGACCCCCGTCCCCTCGTCGTCGATCACGGTGTCGTACCCGTCCGGCAGCGTACGGATGAACCGGTCCGCATGGGCCGCCCGCGCCGCCTCCTCGATCTCCCCGCGGGTGACCTTCCGCGAGGCGCCGTACGCGATGTTCTCGGCGATGGTGCCGCCGAACAGCCAGGTGTCCTGGAGCACCATGCCGATCCCGGACCGCAGTTCGTCCCGTGACATCTTCGCGATGTCGATCCCGTCGAGGGTGATGCGCCCGCCGGACACCTCGTAGAACCGCATGAGCAGATTGACCAGCGTCGTCTTGCCCGCTCCCGTCGGCCCGACGATGGCGACGGTGTGCCCGGGTTCCACCGTCAGCGACAGGTCCTCGATGAGCGGCTTCTCCGGGTCGTACCGGAAGGACACGCCTTCCAGCGCCACCCGCCCGCGCAGCTGCTCCGGCCGTACCCCCGGCACCGGATCCTCCGACTGCTCCTCGGCGTCGAGGAGTTCGAAGACGCGCTCGGCGGAGGCGACCCCGGACTGCACCAGGTTCGCCATCGACGCGAGCTGTGTCAGTGGCATCGAGAACTGCCGCGAGTACTGGATGAAGGCCTGCACGTCACCGATGGACAGGGAACCCGAGGCGACCCTCAACCCACCGACCACCGCGACCAGCACGTAGTTCAGGTTCGACACGAACATCATCAGCGGCTGCATGATCCCGCTGTTGAACTGCGCCTTGAACCCGGCCTCGTACAGCGCCTCGTTCTGCTCGGCGAACTGCTGCGCCGACTCCTCCTGCCGCCCGAACACCTTCACCAGGGTGTGCCCGGTGTACATCTCCTCGATGTGCGCGTTGAGCTTGCCGGTGGTGCGCCACTGCTGCACGAAGTGCGGCTGCGACCGCTTGCCGACGAACGTCGCGACGTACAGGGACAGCGGCACGGTCACCAGCGCGACCAGCGCCAGGATCCACGACACCCAGAACATCATCACCAGCACACCGATGATGGTCAGCAGCGAGTTGATGAGCTGGCCCATCGACTGCTGGAGCGTCTGGCCGATGTTGTCGATGTCGTTGGTGGCCCGGGAGAGGACCTCGCCGCGCTGACGCTTGTCGAAGTACGACAGCGGCAGCCGCGACAGCTTCGTCTGCACGTCCTCGCGCATCCGGTACATCGTCCGGTTGACCGCCCGGTTCACCAGCCGGGTCGCCACCGCCATCAGCAGACCGGCGACCATGAACACGGTGAGCGCGAGCAGCAGGACATTCCCGACCGCGGCGAAGTCGATGCCCTCACCCGGGGTGAAGTCCGTACTGCGGAGCATGTCGGCGATGTCACCGTCGCCGCGCTCCCGCATCGCGGCCAGCACCTGCTCCTTGGTCTCCCCGACCGGCATCTCCCGGCCGATGATGCCCGCGAAGACCAGGTCGGTGGCCTCGCCGAGGATCTTCGGTCCGACCACCGACAGACCCACGCTGACGACCACGCACACCAGCAGCGCGTAGATCGTCAGCCGCTCGGGCCGGAACCGGCCGACCAGTCGCCGGCCCGACACCTTGAAGTCGATCGTGCGGTTCTCGGGGCCGGTCCCGGCCATCATCCGCCCCATGGGCCCGGCCATCAGGCAGCCTCCGCTTCCGTCAGCTGGGAGAGCACGATCTCCCGGTAGGTCTCGTTGTCCGCCATCAGCTCGTGGTGCCGGCCGGTGCCGACCACCCGGCCCTCGTCGAGCACGACGATCCGGTCGGCGTCCCGGATGGTCGCCACTCGCTGGGCGACGATCACCACGGTCGCCTCCGCGGTCTCCCGGCCGAGCGCCGCGCGCAGCGCCGCGTCGGTGGCGTAGTCGAGGGAGGAGAAGGAGTCGTCGAAGAGGTAGATCTCCGGGCGCTGCACCAGGGTCCGCGCGATCGCCAGCCGCTGCCGCTGACCGCCGGAGACATTGGTGCCGCCCTGCGCGATGGGCGCGTCAAGGCCGCCCTCCAGCCGCTCCACGAAGGGTTTCGCCTGCGCCACCTCCAGCGCGTGCCACAGCTCCTCGTCCGTGGCGTCCGGATTGCCGTAGCGCAGGTTCGTCGCCACGGTCCCCGCGAAGAGATACGGCTTCTGCGGCACCAGCCCGACCGTCCTGGCCAGCAGCTGCGGGTCGACGGTCCGTACGTCCACCCCGTCGACGAGCACCTCGCCGTCCGTCGCGTCGAACAGCCGCGGCACCAGCCCCAGCAGCGTCGACTTGCCGCTGCCGGTCGAGCCGATCACGGCGGTCGTCTCACCCGGCCGCGCGAGAAGGTCGACGGCCTTCAGCACCGGCTCCTCGGCACCCGGGTAGCGGAACCCGGCCCCGCGGATCTCCAGATGGCCGTGGCGGCGCAGCTCCCGGACCGGGCTGCTCGGCGGGACCACACTCGACGACGTGTCGAGCACGTCCTGGATGCGCTCCGCGCACACCTCCGCGCGCGGCACCATCATGAACATGAACGTGGCCATCATCACGGACATCACGATCTGCATGAGGTAGGCGAGATACGCGGTCAGGTCACCGATCTGCATGCCGCCGCTGTCGATCCGATGGGCCCCGAACCACACCACCGCGATCGACGACACGTTGACCACCGTCATGACGATCGGGAACATCAGCGCCAGCAGGTTGCCGGCGCCCAGCGACACCTCCGTCAGCTCGGCGTTCGCCTTCCGGAAGCGGTGCTGCTCGTACTCGTCCCGCACGAAGGCCCGGATCACCCGGTTGCCGGTGATCTGTTCGCGCAGCACCCGGTTCACCGTGTCCAGCCGCTCCTGCATGGACCGGAACAGCGGCCGCAGCCGCCGCACGATCAGCATCACGCAGATGCCCAGCACCGGCACGACGGCCACCAGCACCCCGGACAGCGGCACGTCCAGGCCGAGCGCCAGGACGATACCGCCCACGCACATGATCGGCGCCGACACCATCAGCGTGAACGTCATCAGCGCCAGCATCTGGACCTGCTGGACGTCGTTCGTGGTCCGGGTGATCAGCGAAGGGGCGCCGAAGTGGCCCACCTCACGCGCGGAGAACGACTGCACCCGGTCGAAGACGCCGGCCCGCACGTCCCGGCCGAGCGCCGAAGCGGTGCGGGCCCCGTAGTACACGGCCCCGATGTTGCACACGACCTGCGCCAGCGAGATGCCGATCATCAGGGCGCCGAAGGACAGGATGTAACCGGTGTCACCGTTCACGACACCGTTGTCGATGATGTCCGCGTTCAGGGTGGGCAGGTAGAGGGTGGCGCAGGTCTGCAGGAACTGCAGCAGCACCAGGACGGTGATCGGTCTCTTGTAGGGCCTGAGATAGGTCCGCAGAAGTCGTATGAGCACACTGGTCTCTCGGAGTCGGCGGTCGGGGCCGGATGGTTGCCCCTGGCCCCTATCGTCGAACACTCCACCCGCGTTACCTCAACTGATTAACCCGACAGGCGTGTGCTACGGGCGGAACGCGCCCGGATGTGTCTGCTCGCGCACCGACACGAACTGCTGCCGGACCGCCTGCCCCACGGCCAGCTCCTCACCGGGCTCGAGCACCTGCGCCACCGCGCCCTGCCAGGCCGGCGGGGTGCGCGGGTCGAGAGTGCCCTGCGACACACCCAGCGCCCAGGCCGCCTGCCGCGCGGCACCGATCGCCGCGTAGTCCGCGGGCTGCGGCACGACGACCTGCGCCCCGAACAGCGAGGGCGCCGCGGCCTGCACGGCGGGCAGCTCCGCGGCCGGCCCGAGCAGAAAGATCCGCCGCACCTCCACACCCCGGCCGCGCAGCACGTCCAGCGCGTCCGCGAGCCCGCACAGCATGCCCTCGAACGCCGCCCGCGCCAGGTGCTCCGCCTTCATCGACTCCCGCCGCAGCCCGGCCAGCGTCCCGGCGGTGTGCGGCAGCGCCGGCGTGCGCTCACCCTCCAGATACGGCAGGAGTACGAGCCCATGGGCGCCCGGCGTCGACTTCATCGCCAGGTCGGACAGGCTCTCCAGGTCGGCAAGACCGAGCAGTTCGGCGGTGCCGCGCAGGGTCCGTACGGCGTTCAGGGTGGTCACGACCGGCAGGTGCATGCCGGTCGCGTCGGCCAGGGACGTGATCATCCCGGTCTGGTCGTACAGGGCCTCGGGATGCACCGCCATCACGGACCCGGACGCACCCAGCGACACCACCGCGTCGCCCAGCCCCAGCCCCAGCCCGAAGGCGGCGGCCATGGTCTCGCCGGTCCCGGCGGAGATCAACAGCCCCTCCGGCGTCGTACCGGCCGCGTCGGACGGCCCGATCACCTCGGGCAGCATGACCTGGTGACCGAGCGCCAGCTCGACCAGGTCGGGCCGGTAGGCGCCGGTGGCCGCGGACCAGTACCCCGTCCCGGAAGCCCCGCCACGGTCGGTGGTCCGGCGCACCGGCCGCCCCAGCAACTGCCACACCAGCCAGTCGTGCGCCTGCATCAGCACGGCAGTGCGCAGCGCCGCATCGGGCTCGTTCTTGGCGAGCCACCGCAGCTTGGTGACGGGCTGCGCGGCCTGCGGAACACACCCCACCGCCTGCGCCCACGCCTCGCGCCCGCCCAGCGCGTCGATCAGATCGGCCGCCGCGACCTGCGCCCGCTTGCCCCCGCCGACCATCGCCGGCCGTACGGTGCCGCCCTGCGCGTCCAGCGGCACGACCGCGTTCTGCTGCGCGGAGACGCCGATGGCCTGCACCCCTTCGAGCAGCCCACCACCGGCCGCCTCGCCCAGGGACAGCAGCCAGGCCTGCGGATCCACATCGCTGGGCCGCCCACTGCCTTCAGGGCCCTCCACCGGATGCGGCGCATAGCCCTGCCGCAGCACGGCTCCCGTGTCCGCATCGCAGACGACGATACGAGTGAAATCGGGCGAACTGTCCAGCCCGGCGACTATCCCCATGGCGCAAATTCTGCCGTAGCGCTGCGCTTGCTTGGGCCGTGGGCGCCGTGGGGGTGCGTGTGGTTCTGCGTGTGCGGGTGCGTTGTGGCTGGTCGCGCCCACGCGGCGGAGCCGCATGTCGACACAGCCCCGCGCCCCCTTAGGGCGTTGCAGTGCCCCGGCGCCCAAGCGGTGCCGCTAGGTGTTGCTGGTGCCCCAGTCGTCCTCGGGGAAGCCGTCGGTGTTGCGTTCGCGGAGGCTGCGCACGCGCTGGGCGACGGAGTCGGGCATGCGGTCGCCTACCTTCGCGCTCACCGCGTGGTAGGCCTTGCCCGCCAAGTGGCGGCCCTGTTGTGCTGCCGTCTCCGCGGTGTTGCGGACGGCGGGGTTCTGCGCGACCTGACGCGCGGACTTCTTCAGCTGCTCGTAGCGCTCACGCCCCGCGCGTGTGCCCAGTACGTAACCCACAGCGAGTCCGACGACGAACGTGAGCCGGTAACGCATGGCGGCCACCCTTCCCTTGCGTAGGTCCCTGGTACGGCGCCGGGCCGGGGGGAACCGATTGGCGGAGCACCCCCCTGCTTGCGCTAATGTATGTGTCGCAGCGAGCGCGCGCCCCCTGGCGAATACCCAGGTAGGTACGTTCGATGCAACGAGGCATTCCTCCGTAGCTCAATTGGCAGAGCAGCCGGCTGTTAACCGGCAGGTTACTGGTTCGAGTCCAGTCGGGGGAGCTCGGTCCTCCGTAGCTCAATTGGCAGAGCAGCCGGCTGTTAACCGGCAGGTTACTGGTTCGAGTCCAGTCGGGGGAGCAGCCTGAACGAGGACCCCGCAGGGGTCCTTTTTCATGTCCGGTGGAACCGCCACGGTCAGGGCGGAGTCCTCAAGGTCATGCGAAGCCGACCATCCGGAGCAGGAGATCGTATGAGCGGCTATGCTGCGGCAGACGGCGCGCACACGTGTACGCGACACGCCGCTATGGGGCGGTAGCTCAGCCGGTTAGAGCAGCGGACTCATAATCCGTCGGCCGTGGGTTCGAGTCCCACCCGCCCCACTCGCGGTTCCTTCGGCAGAACCGTTTCTACCTGCGGGCCCGTAGGAGCGGGGGCGCCGCACCGCGGCGGCGGCCCTCGTTCACTCGCTCAGATCAAGCCGCCTGTTCCATGGCGTCGGCCCCCGCTTCCCCGCAGCGACGCGAACCTGCAGGTCGGGCAGGTCGAGGTCGGGCAGGCCGAGGTCTCCCATGGGGTCGGTCGGATACGGGGGGACGTCGGTCTCGCTTACCGGTACGACCCGGGCGACGGGCCTCGCGTGCGCTGAAAGTTCATATAGGCGATATTTGATCTAAATCTCCAAAATGGAGCATATTGTGCGCCTCGTCCACACGGGCCGGGAAACCGGGCGGACACGAGGATCGAGAGTCACGTGAGCATTCGTTCGTTGCGCCGTGCCGCGGCTCCGCCGGCTCTGGCGGCGGCCGTGGTGGTGGCTGCCGGTGCGTGCGGGGGTGCCGACGCGGGCTCCGGCAGCGGCGGCACGCGGCTGTCCGGCACCATCAGGGTGGATGGATCCAGCACGGTGGCCCCGCTGTCCACGGCGGCGGCCCAGCTCTTCCAGGTGGAGAACCCCGGAGTCGGGGTCACGGTCGGCACGTCCGGTACCGGTGGCGGATTCGAGAAGTTCTGCGCCGGCGAGACCGACATCTCCGACGCCTCGCGTGCCATCGAGGACGACGAGAAGGCGGCCTGCGAGAAGAAGGGTGTCAGGTTCGAGGAGTTCCAGGTCGCCAACGACGGCCTGTCCGTCGTGGTCAACAAGGACAACGACTGGGCGGAATGCCTGACCGTCGAGCAGTTGAGGAAGATCTGGGAGCCCGGCTCCAAGGTGAACAACTGGAACCAGGTCGACCCGAAGTTCCCCGACCAGAAGCTCGAACTGTTCGGCGCGGGCACCGACTCGGGCACCTTCGACTACTTCACCGAGGCCGTCAACGGCGAGGAGGGCGCCTCCCGCACCGACTACTCGCCGAGCGAGGACGACAACGTCACCGTGCAGGGCGTCGCCGGCTCCCAGGGCGGCATGGGGTACTTCGGGCTGTCGTACTACGAGGAGAACAAGGACGAGCTGAAGGTCCTGAAGATCGACGGCGGTGGCGGCTGTGTCGAGCCGACCAGGCAGACGGTGCAGAACGGCACGTACACGCCGCTGTCGCGGCCGCTGTTCATCTACCCCAAGGCGTCCTCGCTGCAGAAGCCGGAGGTCCTGGCCTTCGTCGAGTTCTACGTCGAGCACCACGCCGAGATCGCCGAGAGCGCCCTCTTCGTCCCGCTCAACTCCGAGCAGGAGGCGGAGCTGCGGAGAGACCTCGACGCACTCAAGGCGCAGCAGGGCTCATGAGTCCCGGCCCCGGTTTCCTGAAGCGGTCCCGGCCGCGCTACGGCGAGGGGGCGATCAAGGTGCTCCTGGTGGCCGCCGCGCTGGTGTCGATGCTGACCACCGTCGGTATCGTCATCGCACTGATCCCGCCGGCCGTCGACTTCTTCCGCGAGGTCGGCTTCGGTGAGTTCATCACCGGCACCGACTGGTCGCCGCTGTTCAGCCCGCCGCACTTCGGCGTCCTGCCGCTGGTCACGGGCACCTTGATGGTCACCCTCATCGCGCTGGTGGTCGCCGTGCCGCTGGGGCTCGGCGCTGCGGTGTATCTGAGCGAGTACGCCCACCGCAGGGTCCGTGCGTTCTTCAAGCCGATGCTGGAGGTGCTCGCGGGCATCCCCACCGTCGTCTACGGCTTCTTCGCACTGACCGCGATCACGCCGCTGCTGCAGGACATCTGGCCCGTCGGGGACCCGCCGCAGGTCTTCAACGCTCTGTCGGCGGGCTTCGTCATGGGCGTCATGATCATCCCGACGGTCGCCTCGCTCGCCGAGGACTCGATGAACGCGGTGCCCAACGACCTGCGCGACGGCGCCTACGCACTCGGCTCCTCACGGATGCAGGTGGCGACGCGGGTGGTCTTCCCGGCCGCGCTGTCCGGCATCGTCGCCGCCATCGTGCTCGGTATCTCCCGGGCGATCGGCGAGACGATGATCGTGGCCATCGCGGCCGGTGGCCGTCCGAACCTGTCCTTCAATCCGCTGGAGGGCATGCAGACGATGACCGCGTTCATCGCCGCGGCCGGGATCGGCGACCTGCCGACCGGGTCCATCGGCTATCGGACGATCTTCGCGGTGGGCCTGCTGCTGTTCGTGATGACCCTGGTGATGAACCTGGTCAGCATTCGCCTGGTTCGCAAGTACCGGGAGGTGTACGAGTAATGGGCTCCGATGTCCTGGACAAGGGCGCCGCCACCGGTATGCCGGAGGTACCCCGGCTCAAGGGGCGCGGCACCCCGTGGCGCGAGCGGTTCTTCCAGCTCAGCCTGTGGGCGTCGCTGGCCGTCGGGGTGGTCTTCCTCGTCTGGCTGCTGGTGTACATGGTGGTCGAGGGCTGGCCGCGGCTGGACTCGCGGATCTGGTCGAACTTCCCCGACATCATCGACCCCACCAATGCCGGCGCCCAGTCGGCGATCATGGGCACGATCTGGGTGATCGCCTTCACCGCGCTGTACTGCCTGCCGACCGGGGTCCTCGCCTCCATCTACCTCGAGGAGTACGCGGACCCGAACCGCTGGTGGAACCGTGTCATCGAGATCAACATCCAGAACCTGGCGGCCGTACCGTCGATCGTCTACGGCATCCTCGGGCTCGGCATCATCTCCCGCGGGCTCGGCTTCGGCCAGACCGTGCTGACCGCCTCCCTCACCCTGTCGCTGCTGGTCCTGCCGACCGTGATCATCGCCTCCCGGGAGGCGATCCGCGCCGTACCGCAGTCCATCCGTGAGGCGTCCCTCGCGCTGGGCGCCACCCAGTGGCAGACCATCTGGCGCCAGGTCCTCCCGGCGGCCGTGCCCGGCATGGCGACCGGCTCGATCCTCGCCCTGTCCCGGGCGATCGGCGAGGCCGCGCCGCTGCTGCTGCTCGGCGGGCTGACCTTCATCACCTTCAACCCCACTGGTGTGCAGAGCCCCTTCACGGTGCTGCCGATCCAGATCTTCAACTGGATCAGCCAGTCCCGCGCCGAGTTCACCGCGCTCGCCTCGGCCGCCATCGTCGTACTCCTGGTCATCCTGCTGGCCATGAACTCGCTGGCGATCTGGCTCCGCAACCACTACGTCCGTCGCTGGTGACGGACACCCTCCCTGCCCCCACCGCCCCTCCCGCAGGAGACCGCCATGACCCCTCCGCCCGACTCCTCCGGCGGCACCAGGATTCCGCAGGTCACCTACCACGACGCCCCGTCCCTGGCCGAACCGGTCTTCGAAGTCGGCGGCCTGTCGGTCTTCTACGGCGCCCACGAGGCCGTCCGCGACGTCAACATGACGATCGGGCGGCGTCAGATCACCGCCATGATCGGCCCGTCGGGGTGCGGCAAGTCCACGATGATCCGCTGCTTCAACCGGATGAACGACCTCATTCCCGGTGCCCGTGTCGTCGGCAAGATCCGCTACCACAACGAGGACCTGTACGGCCGCGACGTCGACCCCATCGAGGTGCGCCGCCGGATCGGCATGGTCTTCCAGAAGCCCAACCCGTTCCCCAAGTCGATCTACGACAACATCGCGTACGGGCCGAGGGTGGGCGGTTTCAAGGGCAACCTCGACGACCTGGTCGAGGAGACGTTGACCCACGCGGCGCTGTGGGACGAGGTCAAGGACAAGCTCAAGACGTCGGCCCTGGCGCTGTCCGGCGGTCAGCAGCAGCGGCTGTGCATCGCCCGCACCATCGCGGTCAAGCCGGAGGTGATCCTGATGGACGAGCCGTGTTCCGCCCTGGACCCGATCGCCACGATGAAGATCGAGGACCTCATGGAGCAGCTCGCCCAGGAGTTCACGATCATCGTCGTCACCCACAACATGCAGCAGGCCGCACGTGTCTCCGACCGCACCGCCTTCTTCACCGCGGACGTCGACGACAAGGGCGAACGCCACGGCCGGCTCGTCGAGTACGACGAGACCGAGCGGATCTTCTCCAACCCCTCCGACCAGCGCACCGAGGACTACATCTCCGGCCGCTTCGGCTGACCGCCACAATCGCCTGAGGTCACGCCTTCTGCTGGGCGTCGATCTCGGCGATCAGGGCCTCGATGCGGGTCCTGTGGTGGACCTCGCGGCGTGGCGGAACAGGGGTCACTCTGCGCGAGGCGGCCGTCTACGGCCCGGCTCAGATCGTCGGCGCGATCGCAGGCGCCGTGCTGGCGAACGCCATGTTCGGCGAGCCGCTGGTGGAGTGGTCCACGCGCGACCGCTCGGCCGGGAACCTGCTGCTGGGCGAGGTGGTCGCCACCGCGGGTCTGGTCCTGGTGATCTTCGGCCTGGCGCGCACGGACCGGCTGCGTTTCGCACCGGTCGCCGTGGCCTCGTACATCGGCGCCGCGTACTGGTTCACCTCGTCCACGTCCTTCGCCGATCCGGCGGTGACGATCGGCCGCGCCTTCAGCGACATCTTCGCGGGGATAGCGCCGGGTTCCGTGCCGGCGTTCGTCGGGATGCAGCTGGTCGGTGCCGTGGTCGGGCTGGCGCTCGTGGCGGTCGTCTTCATGACCGGCCGGACTGCCTCCGACGGATGAGGCGGACCACCCAGGTGGTGGTCATCTTTACGCACCTTCACGCGGCAGGGCGAGCATCTGGCCCATTGCTGCCACGACGGACGGTGCGACCTTGTAGTAGACCCAGGTGCCGCGCCGCTCGGAGGTGAGCAGGCCGGCTTCCCTGAGCTTCTTCAGGTGGTGGGAGACGGTCGGCTGGGAGACGCCCACGTCGGAGATGTCGCACACGCACGCCTCGCCGCCCTCGTGCGAGGCGACCAGCGAGAACAGCCGCAGGCGCACCGGATCGCCGAGCGCCTTGAACATCTTCGCCGTCCGCGCGGCCTCCTCGGCGGTGAAGGGGCGCTCGGCCAGCGGTGGGCAGCACGGGGCTCCGGCCGCGGGCGCGTCCGGTTCGAGCAGCGGCAGCACCTTGGTGTTCGACATGCATCAATGTTGACACATGTCGAAGCAGTTTATTCGATGAATGTCTATGTTGACGGGTGTCGAATCAGCTGTCATGCTTACCGCTGCAAGATATCGACGAATGTCGAAGCAAAGGGGAGCCTCGTGAGTACGCACACCACCGACCAGTTGCCCGTCGTGATCGTCGGAGCCGGCCCGGTCGGCCTGGCCGCCGCCGCCCACCTCGTCGGGCGTGGCATCGAACCGCTGGTCCTGGAGGCCGGCCCGTCCGCGGGCACCGCCGTGCGCGACTGGTCGCACGTCCGGCTGTTCTCCCCCTGGACCGAGCTCGTCGACCCGGCCGCCGAGAAGCTGCTCGCGCCGACCGGCTGGGTCCGCCCCGACGGGGCGGCGTATCCCACCGGCGGGGACTGGGCCGAGCTGTACCTGCAGCCGCTCGCCGACGTCCTGGGCGACCGGATCCGCTACGGCGCGCGTGTGACCGGCGTGGCGCGGGCGGGCCGGGACCGTATCGTCGACTCCGGCCGCGACGAGCAGCCCTTCACCGTGCACATCGAGCCGGCCGACGGCCGCGAGGAGCGCCTCACGGCCCGTGCCGTCGTGGACGCCTCCGGCACCTGGGCCGTACCCGGCCCCATGGGAGCCGACGGCCTGCCCGCACTCGGCGAGAGGGTGGCCGCCGAGCACATCTCGTACCGCGTGCCGAACCTGAAGGACCCGGCTGTGCGGGCCCGTTACGCGGGTAAGCGCACCGCGGTCGTGGGTTCCGGGGCGTCCGCCTTCACGGCCCTCGCCCAGCTGGCCGACCTGGCGAAGGAGGAAACCGGCACGCACGCGGTGTGGATCCTGCGCCGTGGGATCACCGGTTCCACGTACGGAGGCGGCGAGGCCGACCAGCTTCCCGCCCGCGGAGCCCTCGGTCTGCGCGCCAAGGCCGCGGTCGAGGACGGCCACGCGAGCGCGGCCACCGGATTCCGTACGGAGTCGGTGGAGCGCGCCGGTGACAGGCTCGTCCTCGTCGCCGAGGACGGCCGTCGCCTGGACCCGGTCGACGAGGTCATCGTGCTGACCGGCTTCCGCCCCGACCTGTCCTTCCTCTCCGAGGTCCGCCTCGGCCTCGACGAACGCCTGCAGGCACCGACCGCCCTCGCCCCGCTCATCGATCCCAACGCGCACTCCTGCGGCACCGTCTACCCGCACGGCGTCAACGAGTTGTCCCACCCGGAGAAGGACGTCTACCTGGTCGGCATGAAGTCCTACGGCCGCGCCCCGACGTTCCTCGCGATGACCGGCTACGAGCAGGTGCGTTCGGTCGCCGCCGCGATCGCCGGAGACCGGGAGGCCGCCGAACGCGTCGAACTGACCCTGCCGGAGACCGGCGTGTGCGGCGGCGCCGGGCTGTTCGACGACCCCGACGCGGCCCAGAGCGGCGAGGGCGGCGGCTGCTGCGCCGCGCCCACCACTCTCCGGATCGGCATCGGCGCCCCGGCCTCCGCGGGCGGCTGCTGACCGGCATCCTCAGGCGTCAGACCCGGCACCGGGCGACTGCCCTGCGTAGGGCCGTGCGCAGCTCCTCCGGAAGTGATGGGCCGTCGGATTCGGCACCGGCCGTGACGGCCGCGGCCACCTTGTGGAGCTTGGTGTTGGAGAGCTGGGAGGCCGCACGGAGGATGTGCCAGGCCTCGTCGGACGTGCAGGCGTGGGTGGCCATGAGGATGCCGCGGGCCTGGTCGATCACCGGGCGGGAGGCGATCGCCTTCCGCAACTGGGTTATCTCCTCGCGCAGTTCGTGCAGTTGCTCCGCGCGCTCGAGGGCCACCGCAGAGGGTGTCGGGGCGGGGCCGGGTGTCGGGGCGGGGTCCGGTGCCGTGGAGCGCAGCGGGTCCGTGGTGTCCAGGCCGAACAGTTCCAGGACCCGGCGCGGCTGGCCCCGCCAGTTCGTGGCCGAGACCGGGATCAGGTGCCGTCGGCCGTGATTGTGCAGGACGTCCAGGAACTGCCCTCCCGCCGTGTCCATGAAGATCACCCCGGCCATGTCCAGCTCTATCCGGCAGGTGTGGACGGGCAGTTCGGCCAGCACCCCGGCCAGGGTGTCCGCGCACCCATGGACGAGTTCTCCTCGTGCGCTGAGCACCGACCGGCCCGTGCCGTCGGTGCGGCCGTCGATGGCGAGTGGGCGTAACCGCTTCGCGAGGGAGAGTGGGGCCACTGAGTTCATGTCACCGCCTTCCAGGTCCGTGTGGCGCTCCCGTCTCACCGCCGAGCGGCGGACGCCGACCCGACGATGCTGAAAGTGCGCCTTCCCGGCACACCGCGCCTTACACCCCGTGGCGGGGGCTGCGCCCTGTCCCGGTCCGCTCAGGGCGTCGGCGGGCTCACCCGTCCAGCGAATTCAGCTCCAGCGGCTCGACCCTGCCCTCCAGCATGGTGCCGAGGCCCCGCACGGCGCACACGTCGGGCCGTTCGGCGATGTGCACCGGCATCCCGGTGGCCTGCCGCAGCATCTGGTCGAACCCGGGGAGCAGGGCGCTGCCGCCGACCATCATGATCCCCCGGTCGGCGAGGTCGGCCACCAGGTCGGGCGGGCACTCCCGCAGCACCTTGCCGATGCCGTCGAGCACGGCGGTGAGCGGGGTCTGGATGGCGTCGCGTACGGCGGCGGTGTCGATCTGGACGGAACGGGGCAGGCCGGTGGCCACATCCCGGCCGTGGATCTCCGTCGACATCGGCCCGTGCGGGGTGAGGCCGTTGCCGGACAGGGCCAGCTGCAGCGGGCGTACCGACTGACTCGGCAGCACGAGTTCGTGCTCGTGCCGCAGATGCAGCACGATCGCGTTGTCGACTGCCTCGCCGCCGACCGGGATGCGTTCGGCGGTGACGATGGAGCCGAGGGACAGCACGGCGACCTGCGTCGCGGCCGCGCCGCACACCAGGACCATGGTGGCCTCGGGCTGCTCGACGGGCAGTCCGCAGCCGACGGCGGCGGCGATGAGGGTGTCGACGAGTTCGACACGGCGGGCCCCGAGACCGACGAGCGTCTCGGTCGTCGCCCGCCGGGCGAGCGGGCCGGCGTCGTGCGGGGTGCAGGCGGCGGCCCGGAGTCCGGGCTTGCGGCGCAGCGTGCGGCGGATCTTGTCGCCGAGCAGATGCCGCAGCATCCGCTGGGCCATCTCGATGTCGACGACCGTGCCGCCGGACACCGGCCGTACGACACGGATGTGTTGGGGGGTGCGGCCGGTCATCTTCTCCGCCAGCTCGCCGACCGCGATCAGTGCGCCGGTGTTGGTGTTCACGGCCGCGGCGGACGGCTGGTCCACGACAAGCCCGGCGCCCTTGACGTAGACCCGCGTCCGCGCCGCCCCCAGATCGACGGCGAAGTGGCACCGGCGTAGCTGCTCCAGGCTGGCGGTCATCGCGGATCCTCCCGAGGGGCACAGACCGTGGCGGCCGCCGGGCGGCGGGCCTCTTTGCATCGTGTGGGGGGCGGGGAGGGCGGCGCCTTCTGGAGGGGGCCGGGCGGGGTGCGGCTGTACGGGTGGTCTTTCGGGCCGTCGTGCCCGGCGGGCTTGACGCGAGGTGCTCAGAGGTGGCTCCGGGCGATGTCCACCAGCTCGTGCATGCTCCGTACGGTGTACTGGGCGCCGACGGCCGGCTCGACGTGTGACGAGCCGATCAGTACGCCGTGCGGTGTGGCGGCGCGCCGGAGGACCTCGGGGTCCGGCAGCAGGTGGCGTGGGTCGTCGCCACGGCCGTGGATGCCGCCGCCCAGGACGAGCGGGCGGCTCTCCAAGCAGTCCGCGACAACCTGCGAGGACACGGCCGACGCCGAGCGCCTGCGCGACGCCGGAACGGTCGACATGTCGGGCACGCATCGGCGGCGGAACGCTCGAAGTGTCATACGACGACGGCACGTCAGGGCATCCGGTCCGGCTCACCGGCGACGCGGACTCCTGGCGCGGCACCCTGACCGTGCCGCGGGACGCGGAGTACGTCTCCCTGCGGGCGTCGGCGAGCGACGACCGGGGCGGCTCGGTGACGCAGGAGATCATCCGGGCGGTGAGGGTTCGTCAGCCGGACGTGGGCGGTGCCGTCTCCCTCTTCACGGTGGGGGAGGCGGCACCGCCGTGTGTCACTTCCTGGTCCGGGCGATCCCCAGATCCTCCAGATCCTGCGGCCGGATGTGGAGTTGACCAGCGGTCGCCTCCACCTCTTCCGAGGGCCGCTTCAGTATGGCGGCCGCCAGCTCGGGGGAGATCACCGAGAAGTAGCTGTCCGGGGTGACCCACGTGTTGCCCGGCGCCGCGAGCGCGAGCGCGCCGCCCGAGCCGCCCTCGCCGATCACCAGCGTCGTGACCGGCGTGCGCGCGGCCGCCACAGCGCCGAACACCTCCGCGATCGCGGCGCCCACCCCCAGCCGTTCCGCCTCCGCGTCATTGGCCGCGCCCGGGGTGTCCACCAGGGTCAGCACGGGGATACCGAGCCGGTCCGCGAGCCGGATCAGACGGGCGGCGGTGCGGTAGCCGGCGGGACGGGTCGCGGTCCCGGTCTGGGCGGCGTACGCGACGGTACGCCCCTGGTGCGCCCCGAAGCCGCACAGCATGCCGTCGTCGGTGCCGCCGCAGCGATCGCCGCTGATCGCGACACGGTCGGTGAAGTAGGTGTCCAAGTAGCGCTGGGCACGCGGGCGTTGGGGTGAGCGGGCGCGCCAGACGGCGTCCCACCCGGTCGCAGGGAGGTCGGTCGCGCCGAGCGGACCCGGCGGCGGCGCGGGCTCGGCCGAGGGCGCGGTCAGCAGCCGCAGCCACCGCCCCAGCGTCGCCCGCAGCTCCTCCTCGGGTACGACCGCGTCGGCCGCGCCGGCCGCCACCTGCGCCTCGGCCGTGTACGCCGCCGGGTCCGCGTCCGCCGGCCGCACCCGGGAGCCGGCGAAGCCGACCTGGGCGCCGGGCAGCGCGAGGATCACGTCGGCGCCCGCGCCGAGGGTGGCCCAGCCGCCACCCGTCGTCGGATCCCGCAGTACGGCGACCTGCGGCAGACCGGCCTCCCGGGTGAGCACCGACTGCCGGGCCACACGCTGGAGCTGGGTGAGCGCGACCATGCCCTCCTGCATCCGGCTGCCACCCGTCGCGATCAGCGACACGACCGGCAGCCGGTGCTCGCGGGCGTGCAGGTACGCCGCCTCCAGCCGGTCGCCGGTGCGCCCGCCCAGCGAGCCGCCGAGGAAGCCGAACTCGAAGGCGATCAGCACGGCGTCCGTGCCCTCGATGCGGGCGGTGCCGCAGAGCACGGACTCGTCCTCACCGGTGCGTGCGGCGGCGCGGGCACGGGAGGCGTCGTAGCCCGGCCAGGAGAGGGGCCCGTCGGGCCCGAACTCCCTGGTTGTACAGGTGAGTTCGGCGAACTCGTCGGCGACGAGGGCGATGGCCCGGCGGGCGGAGAGGCGCTCAGGCATGGCCGCCCAGCGCCCGCTTCATGATCTTCCCCATGTCGTTGCGGGGCAGGGAGTCCAGATGGTGCACGACACGTGGCCGCTTGTGCGGGGCGAGCCGGCGGGCCACGTGGTCGGCCAACTCCTCGACGCCGGGCGGGGTCTGCGGGTCGGTGGGCACGATCCAGGCGACGATCCGCTCACCGAGATCCGGGTCGGGCTCCCCGGTGACGGCGGCCTCCCGCACCCCCGGATGCTCCAGGAGGGCGTTCTCGATCTCACCGGCGCCGATCTTGTAACCGCCGCTCTTGATCAGGTCGGTGGCCTTGCGGCCGACGATACGGACATAGCCGTCGGGGTCGCGGACCGCCATGTCGCCGGTGCGGAACCAGCCGTCGGTGGTGAAGGCGGCGGCGGTGGCGTCGGTCCGGTTGAGGTACTCGGTGAACAGGTTCGGCCCACGTACCTGGATCTCGCCGACGCTCTCACCGTCGTACGACGCGATGGGCGTCCCGTCGTCCTCCACGAGCCGCACCTCAACTCCCGGCAACGGCACACCGACCGTCCCCGGTCGCGCCTCACCGTCCGCGCGGATGCTGGTGTTCATCAGCGTCTCGGTCATGCCGTACCGCTCGATGACCCGGCGGCCGGTGGCGGAGGCGATCCGCTCGTGGTCGTGCACGGGCAGCGCAGCGGAACCGGAGACCAGCAGCCGCGCGCCGGTGAGCCCCTTGGCGAGCGACGGGTTGTCCGCGAGATCCTCGGCGATCCGGTGGTACATCGTCGGCACCCCGAACAGCATCGTCGCCCCGCCGTTCAGCTCCCGCGCCACGCCCTCGGTGCTGAACCGGCCCAGATGCCGCACCGAACCGCCGCGCCGGAGCGGGCCCAGGATGCCGAGCACCAGCCCGTGCACATGGAACAACGGCAGCCCATGCACCAGCACGTCCTCACCGGTCCACTGCCAGGCGTCGGCGAGCGCGTCCAGGGTCGCGGCGATCGCCCGACGGGGGATGACGGCGCCCTTGGGCGGGCCGGTGGTGCCGGAGGTGTAGACGATCAGGGCGGGGGCGGCGGCGTCGGTCTGCTCCTCGGGGAGCGCACCTGTCGCCGGCACATCGACGTCGACCCGCTCCAAGTCCCGCAGAGAATCCGGCAATTCATCGCCGGGCGCCGCGAGAACGAGCGTCGGCGCACTGTCGGTCAGGATGTGACCGAGCTCCTTCTCTCCGGACTTCGGGTTGAGGGGAACGGCGGCGACCCCCGCGAGCAGTGTTCCCACCACCGCGACGGCCGTCTCCAGCGCGGGCGTCGCCCACACGGCGACGCGGCCCTCACCGCGTACCCGCTCGGCGACGGCACCGGCCGCCGCGGCGAGCCGGGCGTAGGACAGGGACCGGTCGCCGAACCGCAGGGCGATGTGCTCACCCGGGCTGTTCGTCAGGGCCGGAAAGAGAGAGGACACGCGTCGTACTCCTTAGTCGTCGTCACCTGTTGCCACCTCGCGCGTGCGGGCTATCCGAAACCGGGCACGACCAGCACCAGCCACACCACCGCGGGCACCGCCGCCACCACAATCCCTCCGTACACCATCAGCTGCCGGAAGAAACGCTCACGGTCGACGTCGGGTGCCGCGGCCAGGACCAGCGCGCCGTTCGTCGAGAACGGGCTCACGTCCACCACCGTCGCCGACACCGCCAGCGCCGCCACCATGCCGACCGCCCCGATCTCGCCCTGCGCGAGGAACGGCACCGCCAGCGGAATCAGCGCGCCCATGATGCCGACGGACGAGGCGAACGCCGAGACGATCGCGCCGATGTAGCACAGCAGGAGCGCGGCCAGCAGCGGAACGCCGATGCCGCCGACGCCTTCGCCGGCCCAGGTGATGGTGCCCATCTCGTCCAGGACACCGACGTAGGTGAGCACGCCGCAGATCAGCAGGACGGTCGGCCAGGCGATCTGGCCGACCGCCGCGCGGCTGTCCTCGGGCCAGGCGGTGCTCAGGACGACGGCCAGGGTGATCGCGGTCAGACCCGCGTCCAGGTCGAAGGCGAGGACGGCGACGACGAGGGCGACCAGGGAGACGAGGGTGGCGGTGCGGGCGGGGCTGGTGCCGGTGCCGGTGCTGCTCCCTGCTGGAGGCTGCTTCCCGGTCGACGTGGTCCCGTCCGTGGGCGTCACCGCCCCCTGCCTCCACAGCTTGAGCCCCCCGAAGAGGACGAACACCACACCCGCGATCACGAGGTTGGCGACCAGGGAGGCCAGGAAGAGGGCGACCTCGTTGCCCGGGAGCTTCTCCCGCTCCACGATGCCGTTGACGATCGAACCGTAGATGCTGATCGGCGAGAAACCGCCGGCCTGCGCGCCGTGCACCACCATCGCGCCCATCAGCAGCGGGCTGATCCCGTAGCGGACGGCGAAGCTCAGGGCGATCGGCGCGACGATCGCGACGGCGGCCGGACTGACCGCACCGATCGCCGTGAGCGCGCCGGTCAGGGCGAACATCACCCAGGGGATCAGCGCGACCCGGCCGCGCACCAGCCGGATCGAGGCGTGCACCAGCCAGTCGGTGGTGCCGTTGGCGCGGGCGATCGCGAACAGGTACGTGACCCCGACGAGGACGACGAACAGGTCGCCGGGGAAGCCGGCGAAGATGCCGTCCGCGTCGAGGTCGGCGACGAGGGTGCCGACGGCGAAGGCGGCGGCGAAGGCGAGCGCGCCCATGTTGATGGAGCGGGTGGTGGCGATGACGAACACCACGGCGAGGACGAGGATCGAGATGAGTTCGGGGGACATACGGGCTCCCGTCTTTGGGTCCCGGAGCGGTGAGGGGAAGGGAGGAGCGGGCGAGAGGACGAACAACGAGTGGTTGAGTGGCTGAACCACTTGACCGGCTGGCTGGTCAGCGTGCGCGCACCGGCCGGAGACGTCAAGGGGTCGCGCACGAATTGGCTCAGCCACTCAACCACTGAACCCGCCGGTGCTAGGCTCCCGACGAGAGGGGGACCCCGTGACCGACGCCCTGCGCCCCATGACGAAGCAGCGCCTGTACGAGCAGGTGCTGGACCGGCTGCGCCAGTACGTCGCGGAGGGCGGCCTGCGGGCCGGCGACCGGCTGCCACCCGAGCGTGACCTGGCCCAGCGGCTGGGCGTCAGCCGGGCCTCGGTGAAGCAGGCGATCGTGGTCCTGGAAGTGCAGGGCCTGGTGGAGGCGCGGCACGGCGGCGGCACGTACCTCGTCCGCGACAGTCTCGAAGTGGAACCGGTCGAGAAACTGGTCGAACGTCGCCGGCGCCTCCCCGACGTCCTGGAGGCCCGCGAGGCCCTGGAGACCAAACTCGCCGAACTGGCCGCCGAGCGCCGCACGGAGGAGGACCTGGCCGCGATGCGGTCGGCGCTCGCCCACATGACGGCGGAGATCGAGCGGGGCGGTCACGGCGTCGAGGGGGACCGCCTCTTCCACGGCGCGGTCACGGCGGCCGCGCACAGCAGCATCCTCGCGGAGTTCATGCGCTCCATCGCCGACCAGATCGCCGAGAGCCGCACGGAATCCCTCCGCCAACCCGGCCGCCCCAGCCGCTCCCTCGCCCAGCACCAGGCCATCCTCGACGCCATCGAGACCCAGCAGCCCGGCCGGGCGGCCACGGCCATGCGCCGGCATGTCCGGACGGTGGCGAAGGTGCGGTTGCTGGACTGGGATCCGGAGGGGGAGCGCTGACCGGCCCCCGTCCGTCAGGCGACCGCCTCCACCACGTCCGCCACCACACAACTGACGTTGTCCGGGCCGCCCGCCTCGTTCGCCGCGCCGACCAGCGCGCGAACCGCCTCGTCGGGAGTCGGCGCGATGGTCAGCAGCTGTCGTATCCGGGCCTCGGGGACCACGGTGGACAGGCCGTCGGAGCACAGCAGATACGCCCGGGAGTCGCCGATATGCACGAGCGCGAGCCGGGAGCCGGTCCACAGCATGGCGGTGAGGGTGGTCCCCGCCTCCTGGGCAGCGGAGACGTCGTGCACCGCGAGGGACGCGTCCCGCACCGCGGACTCCAGGAGGTTCAGCACGCTTCCCGCCGGCACCTCCTCGCCTCCTCCAGCACCTTCAGTGCCTCCACCACGGCGGTGCTGGCCGGGCCGCCCGCGGGGCCGTAGCCGTCGGCGACGGCGAGGAGGCGGGTGCCCGCGTAGGCCGTGTCCTGGTTGGCCGGGCGGACCAGGCCCGGGTCGGAGTGGGCGGCATAGCGCAGTTCCAGGGTGCTCATGGCGGGGTCCTTTCGGGACGGTGTCGTCAGGTGGTCGACGAGGAATGCGGCGAGGTCCCGCCGCTCGGCCGTCTCCGCCTCCACCCGCGCCCAGTACGCGCGGATGTCCTGGGCGGCGGCCGTGGGCGGGAGGGCGCACACCGTGCGGATCCTGGCCAGTGGCATGCCCAGCCGGCGCAGCCACGCCACCAGTCGGGCCCGCTCCAACTGCTCGACCGCGTAGTAGCGGTAGCCGGTGTGCGGATCGACCCGGGCGGGGCGCAGCAGGTCCAGCTCGTCGTACAGCCGCAGCGCCTTCGGCGACAGCCGGGTCGCCTTGGCGAACGCCCCGATCGTCAGCATGTTCATGTGCACCTCGCACTCCTCCGGTTCCGCCACCGATGCTGGGTCTTCACCGAAGGGGAAGGTCAAGCGGTCTTCTTCGGTCGCGGAGGCGATTGTTAGCGTCTCTGATCGGCTTGGGTTTCCTGGGTGATCCCGGGTGTCCGGGACCGCTCGGGAGGGTGACTCGGCCGTCCCCGGGCGGGGGTGGTGTGGGCATGGCGGTGGAAGCCTGCCCCGAGTCTGGCCCCGTCCGGCCGGTGCGGCCGTGCGGGGGTGCCGATCGTGTTCGGTCCCTGCTGCCTTCTCCGCTCCTGGCTGGGGCGTGTCGGGTGCGTGGGGGTCCGCCCCGCCGGACGCTTGCCACCCGGCCGTGCCGTGGGGGCACGGTTGCCGGGTGGGGCGGGGACCCTGCGCCGCTTCCCGGGCACAGGGCGTTTTGCTGTGGGGCCGCTCTTGGTGCGGTCCCGGGACTGGTGCCGGACCGCGCTGGTGCGGTCCAGGGCCTCGACCACGGCGCGGATCACGAAGGTGCCGGTGGCGCGGTCGAGGCGGGTCTGATGCTGGTGGGTCAGGCCGCGGGCGCCGATCCGCTGCCAGGCGGCGTTGTCCCGGCCGGTGCTGTACCCGCAGGTCTCAGTGTTGGGGCACGACGCCCACGCCCAGCCCGCCGCCTGATGGTTGGGGGGCCTTGTGGTGGCGGAAGGCGGCCAGGCAGCACGGGCAGTGCTTCGACGTGCCCCGGGGCGGGACGATGACCACCGCGATGCCGTGGGCGGCGGCCCGGTGGCGGACGTGGGTGACGATGGCGCCGCGTACCGTCTGGGACAGGCGGGTGTTGAGCGTGCGGCCCTTGCCGCGCGCCTGCATGTCGCGGAGGTCCTCGAGGTAGATGGCCGAGGCTCCGGCGGCGATCGCGTGGCCGGTCATGAAGCGGGCGGCGGCCTTGGCGAGCGCCGCGTTCAGCCGGGCACGCCGCCGGGCGAGGCGCTCCCGCTCGGCTTCCAGGACGGCGAGCTTGGCCATCAGCCAGGGGTCCGGGCGCATCCCGCGTTCCTGCCGGGAGGTGATCAGGATGCGCAGCCGGTCGATGCGGGCGCCGATCCGCTCTGCGTGGATGCGCAGCCGGTCGGCCTTGGCCAGCACCCCGGCCGCGCGGAAGGACACCGGGCGGGCATCGGTCACCACCCGCGGCTGGGCCTCGTCGGTCAGGCGTAGGGCGCCGCCGGTGAGCAGGGTGTTCAGCCCCCAGTCGAACGCCACCGCCCTGCGGTGCCCGGCTCGCTCCGGTTTCGGGACCGCCTGGGCGTAGGGCACATCGAGCAGCAGCCGCCCCTCGCGGACGCGCAGGGTCGGCGGGCACAGCACCGCGGCGGCGGGCACCTGCGGCGGCAGCCGGAACCGGATACGCACCGGATGCCAGTCGGCCCGGCAGGCGGGATCGGGCCGCACCGGCAGGCGCAGGGTCAGCACCGCGTAGCGAGACGGGTCTTCCGGGCAGCGCTGAAGGGTGGCCAGCTGCCGGTCGGCCGCCGCGAGCACCACCTGCCCGTCCGTCCCCGGCGCCGACTCGCACTCGGTCACGTCCGCCGGCAGCCGCCCGTGGCGGGCCTGGAACGCGGCGATCTGCCGGGTGCGGGCCAGCAGTACGCCGCTCGTCACCGCCCCGCCGTCGGGCAGCGCGGCGCGCAGCGCCTGCCACTCCGCCTCGGTGCGCCGGGCGGGGTCGGCGGGCCAGGTCGCCAGCAGCGCGGCGGTGACCTCGGCGCGCCACCAGGCCGAGCGCAGCACCCGCCCGGCCTGCTCCTGCGCGATGCGCACCACCCGGTCTGGGACGTACACCCCCTGCGCAACGGTCACCGTCCAGCCCAGACGCCGCAACGCCATCCACCCCTGCGACGGCAGCGATGCGCCCGAACGGTCGACACCGGAGGCGAGTTGGGCCAGATCGGCCCCGTTCCAGTGCTCCTGGACCACGCCCTGGGCCAGCGACCCGACCAGAGCGCTCAGCCAGCCGGCCCGCTCCACCAAAGCCGCCTCGCCGAGCCGCTCGCCACTGACCGCATCCACGCCCCGCAGCGCGCGGCACAGGCCGCCGCGACCTGTTGCACCTCCCCCTCACCCACCACGACCCTGCGCCGCACCCCGCCCCCTCACACACCCCGCACCGACCGACGATCACCTCAACGACCAAACCTCCGTACGGGTTACGCATCTCTGTGCGGCATACTCCAGGAACCCAGGAGAATCCAGGATGACCAGGCCAATCGGCCAACTGTTAAACACCCTGCGCAGCGTTCCGCCGTCGTCCCCGAGGAGCCCGCCGTGCCCCGAATCGCCCTCGTTACTTGCCGCCCGGCCCCGAGGTCAGCGTCGACCGTGATCTGCCGCTGCTGATCGAGGCGTTGGCTGCGAGCGGTGCCGAGGCGGTGGCCGTCGAGTGGGACGACCCGGCGGTCGACTGGGCCGAGTTCGATCTCGCCGTGATCCGCTCGACCTGGGACTACAGCTGGCGGGCCGCCGAGTTCGTAGCCTGGGCAGAGGTGTGCGGCAAGGTCACGCGGCTGGCGAATCCGGCGGACGTGGTGCGGTGGAACACCGACAAGCGGTACCTCGGGGAGCTGGCGGCGGCCGGAGTGCCGACCGTCCCCACCCGCTACATAGACCCCGGCGAGCCCGCCGACCTCCCCGACGACCACGAGTACGTCGTCAAGCCCACCTCCGGCGCCGGTGCCCGGTACGCCGCGCGCTATCTGCCCGAGGAGCGGGAGACGGCGGCACGACACCTCGCGCGCCTGCATGAGGAGGGGCTCACGGCGATGGTGCAGCCGTTTGTGCGGAGCATCGACACCGCCGGGGAGCGGGCGCTGCAGTTCTTCGGCGGGCGGCTGCTGCACGCCAGCCGCAAGGGGGCCGTGCTCGCGCCGGGGACGCCGTACGACGAGCGCAAGGTCGCCCATCCGGGGCTGGAGGTGTGGGAACCGACGGACGCCGAACTCGCCGTCGCCGAGCGCGCCCTGGCTGCCGTACCGGACGCGCCCGACCTGCTGTATGCGCGCGTCGATCTGGTGGACGGGGAGGACGGGGAGCCGGGGGTGATGGAGCTGGAGCTGGTCGAGCCGAACCTCTTCCTGTCGCTGCACACGGGGTCGGTGGCGCGGGTGGCCGAGGCGATGGTGGCAGCGGGGAACGCGGGCAAGGCTCCGGCTCTGTGATCAGCGCCTTCTAGGCACCGGCCGGGCGGCGCGGTTCGCGCCACATCGCCCACAGCACCGGTCCGTTCCCCGGCAGCCGCAGCTCCTCGCGCACGGTGAAGCCGAAGTGCTCGTAGAAGGGCAGGTTGGACGGCTTGGAGGACTCCAGACAGGCGGGCAGACCCGCCGCGTCGGCCTTGGCCAGCCCCGAGCGCAGCAGAGCGGCCCCGTGTCCCTGGCCCTGGGCGGCCGGGTCGGCGCCGATCACCGCCAGGTACCAGTGCGGTTCCTGGGGCGTGTGCTGGGCGGCCGTCTCGACGGTGTCCCTGAACTGGGGAGCTCGGTCGCCGAGGATGTTCTGGAGCTCCTGGATGGTCTCCGCGTCGGGAACGGCCTTGGCCTGCGCCTCCGGCGGTACCCAGAAGGCGGCCGCCGCCTCGGTGCGCTCACACACGCTGTGGTGGACGTACTGCCGGGTGAAGATGGTGGTGAAGTAGCGGCCCAGCCCTGCCTCGCGCGAGGCGTCGCCGGGGAAGAACCAGCGCATCATCGGGTCGTCGTCGAAGGCGCGGGCCAAGGTGCGACTGATCAGCGGAGCGTCGTCGATCGTGGCCGTCTTCGGGGTACTCGTTATCGACATACGGGTCATTCTGCACCCCGGTGATCTTCGGCGACGCGGTGGGGTCCGGTCCGCTGTTGGGACCAACGGAGCAGGTTTATGACGGGAGTTGGGACATGGGGTGACGAACGGAATCACGGGGGCATGTCCCCTGTGAGCGTGAGCGTGAGCGTGAGTGCGACTGCGGGAGGGCTATGCGCAAGCCGGGGCAGGGGCTCGTGGACCGCGCTGTCGATGCGGTCGTCGAGAAGGGTTCGGCCTTGCTCGACCGTCTCATGACCCACGAACGCGGCTGGGCGTGGGCGGCCGTTGATGCGTTCATCGCCGTGGCGATCCCGGTGTCCGTGGTGGGAGTCACGTACGCAGGAGCCATGCTGAACGCTCACGGCCCCGGCTGGCCGAGCGCGGCCCTGGGTGTGGTGATGATCGTGGCCGGCTTCTTCGGCGGGTTCTTCTCCTTCCTGCTCTACCTCCGCAGTGAGAGGTGGTTCATCGCCCAGTTCCTCGTGATGGGACTGAGCAGTCTGCTGCTGTGCGGGGTGGCGGCAGCGGTGAGCGGCTCCGTGGAGGACGAGGTGCTGCAGACCCGCGGCAGGCACACCCTGTGCACGGTCATCGAGGTCGACGAACAGCGGCACACGACCACGCACTACGACAGCGCGGGAAACGTGACGCACACCAGCACCCGGACCGACTACGTGCACCGTCTGAACTGCGCGGCCGGACGACCGGACAAGTTCATCATGGGAGTTCGGTGGGCAAGTCCGGGAAGCCGTCTGGAGGTCACATACGACCCCCGGGGCCGGGTCGGCGCCGTGCCGACGTCGTTGGTGGGCAGCCAGGGGGAGCCGTGGCCTCTCGCATGGGCGGGCCTGGGTGTGGTGATCACGGTGCGGCTCGGCTATGTGGCCGTGTTCTTCGTGGCGGCGCGAAGGTGGCAGGTACGGCGGGGCACGTGACCTTTACGGGCAGTCGGACGGTGCGGCAGGATCGCCGTCATGTCGATCTCCGGAACGGACGCGTACGACTCCACCGACCTCCTCCCCCCACTCGTCGAACGCGCCCTCACCGCCGCCCGCGCCCACGGCTTCCCTCACTCCTGCCGCCCCGAACAGGGCCGCCTGCTGCACGCGTTGGCGGGCGGCGCCCGCCATCTGATCGGTGAGACGGGCACGGGCTGCGGCGTCGGTCTGTCCTGGCTCGCCTCGGGGGCGGGTGAGGGCGTACGGCTGGTGAGCGTGGAGCGTGATCCGGAGCGGGCCCGGGTCGCGGCGGAGGTGTTCGCGGACCGGCCCGAGGTGGAGGTGGTCACGGGGGACTGGCGGCGCATCGAGGAGTACGGGCCCTACGACCTGCTGGTCCTCGACGGCGGCGGCACGGCCAAGTCCGCGGACGACACCCCGGCCGACCCGGCCCGGCTTCTCACCCCGGACGGCACGATCGTGATCGACGACTTCACCCCGGCCGCCGACTGGCCGCCGCTGCACGAGGGGGCCGTGGACCTGCCCCGCCGGTACTGGCTGGAGCATCCCGCGCTGCAGACGGTCGAGATCGCGCTCGCCGATGATCTGGCCACGCTCGTGGGGACCCGGCGCCGGCTCGCCGGGGCCGAGACCACGTGGCGAGGGCTGGAGCGCGGGCAGATCGTACGGGGAGTCGTCACCCGCATCGCGCCCTTCGGCGTGTTCGTGGACCTCGACGGCGTCGAGGGCTTCGTCACCGTCCCCGAACTTTCCCGGCACCGGTTCGACTCGCTCGACGAAGTCGTCCACGTCGGCCAGGAGGTCACCGCCGAGATCCTCGCCTTCGAACTGCCCCGGCAGCAGGTCCGGCTGTCCCTGGCCGCCCTTGCTCCGGACCCCCTGACGGAGTTCGCACGGAACGGGCTCGGCCGGGTGGTACGCGGCACGGTCACCAAGGCGGTCCCGTTCGGCGTGTTCGTACGGGTGGCCGACGGCGTGGAGGGACTCGTGCACCGGGACACGCTCACCGGCCTGTCCCTGCCCGAGGCGGGCGACGAGCTGTCCGTCGAGGTCGTCGGCATCAACCTCGTACGGAGGCGGGTCGCCTTGAAGCCGACGTCAACCTGACGGAAGGTCGGCCGCCGATGGCACGCCACAAGTGCCGTCGGCGGCTGATCACTTCAACGAGTCCTCGATCACCTCGAAGATGTCCGAGTTGGTCTCCTTCTGCCAGTCCGGCAGCTCGGCCCAGTCGGCGACATAGCCCGGCTTCGGCTCCTCGAAGTGGCGGTACATCTGGGCGATCCAGCAGATCGACACGAAGCGCCCCTTCTGCTCACGTGTGAGCCGCGCCGCGTGCCCGCCACTCAGGTCGAGGAACTGGCGCAGCTGCTCGCACACGGCACCGGCGGCCTCGCGCTCCCATTGGGGCGTGTCGTCCCAAGGCGTGACATAGCTGGGCTTCGGCTCGACCACACTCGGTGTCGGTCGGTGCGTGTCCTGATCAGATGCCGACCGGGCGGCGTCGTGCGCATCGGGGTTGCCGACAAGTCCCCTGACCTGCCGCAGGTGGGCAACCCCGGCTGCGACGCTGCGGGAGGCCGCGGCTTGATGCTGGTCGATGCGCTGAGCCTGCGGTGGGGCTACGACCGACACCGCTGGGGCAAGGTCGTCTGGGCTGAGCTTCGAGCGCCGAGCGAATCCTGACCCCCGTACAACCCTCACCACATCATCAGCCCCCTCCCTCTTGGAGGTAGCAGTGCACACTGCCCGGACCCCACTCCCCGCCTCTGCGGTTGACTGGACCGCTCTGCGCAACTTCGCCGCCCTTCGAGGGCAGTTACGGGTCTCCTTCGGACCCGCCTGCAACCTCGTGTGCTGGTTCTGTCACAACGAGGGGGATGTTCCGCCCCCCCCACGGACCCGAGAAGACCGGAGCCAGCGGCCGCGCAGGCGGTCGCTGTGCTCCGAGCACTACGTCACCGTCATCACCGCGCTCATGGAAGCCGGACTGCGCCGCGTCTACTTCACGGGGGGAGAACCGCTCCTCTCCCGCTTCGCTCGCCCCGTACTGGGCAACCTTCCCGAGCCCGGCCCCGCCGCCTCGTACACACTGATCACCAACGGCCTGCTCGTGCGGGCGAATCAGGAGTGGCTCGCCCGCTCCCCGCTGGACAAGGTGAAGGTCAGCCTCCACTACTTCTCCGACGAGTCCCTCCGGGCCATCGCCCAATCGCGTGTCGGAATCGACGCGATTCTTGACGGCATCGAGGCGGCACGAGAGATCTTCGAGCGCGTCGAGTTGAACACCCTGCTTCAGAAGGAGAATGCCCACGAGGTACGGGACATCCTCCACTTCGCCCTGGACCGCAGGATGCCCGTCCAGTTCATCGAACTCGTCGGGACGGACTTCAACGCGGATCGCGTCTCCTCCGCCGTTCCGGCCGACGAGATCGTGAGCTACCTCCGCACCCTCACCACCGACGAGCACACCGAGGTGGCAGGTGTCGGCCAGGGGCGGCGTGTGTTCCGGGTCGACGGCGTAGAGATCGACGTCATCCACCGCCACCTCGGCCGCCACCACGTCGGACAGTGCGGAACCTGCGCCCTGCGCACCCAGTGTGTCGAGGGCTTCTGGGCCCTGCGCTTCGATCACGACGGCGACTTCAGCCGTGCCTGCTGCGCGAAGACCTGCGCCTGGACCTCAAGGACTTCCTGACCGATCGCCGTCGGCTGGCCGAGGCCGCGGCTGGACACGTCACCTCGTTCACCCAAGGAACCCTATGAGCCTGCCGTTCCCCTACCGGCCCGTGTACATCGGAGAACCCGCTTTTCCCCTGATCGTGCTCGAAGGTGTCTCGGCCGTCGGCAAGTCGACACTGGCCGGCATCCTCGCCGAGCGGCTGAAAGGCGCGGGTATCCACACGCTCCCCCTGCCGCACTCCGACTGGTCCCGGGCGGTGAGCACCAAGCTGCGCCCGCTGCCCCAGTTCGCCTTCTACCTCTCCGGCGTCCTGCACGGCTCCGACTCGATCCGCCGGACGCGGCAGCTCAGCCCGGTGATAGCCGACCGTTACGTGTCGTCGGTGATCGCCTGCCACGCCGCCGTGCACGGGTTGGACGTCGACATGGTCACTGAGCTACTCGCTCCCTTCCGTTCCTACCTGGAGGTGCCGATGTACACCTTCTACCTCTGCTGCTCGGAGGCGTCCCTGCGTGAGCGACTCGCGCACAAGCAGGACGTGAAGGACGACGACATCGCCCTCCTGCGTACACCCGGTCGGCTCGCACAACTCGTCGACCACTTCGAAGCCGTCGCCGACTCCGATCCCACGGCCGTCCTGCTGGACACCGACGGCAGGACCCCGGATGACCTGGCCGACCGGATCCTTGACCATCTCGCGGAGGCCCTACGTGCTCAATCCCATCGACACTGACGCCGTCATCCGCGACGGCGGCGCCGTGGGCAAGTACCCCGGCGAGATCCACGACGGCGTGGCGTGGTGGCTCGGCGCCTGCTTCGTCGTCACACAGCGAGCCCGCAGGATCGCCGTGGCGCACGACGGACACCCGGTCAGCGCCGACATGGCGCACAGGTTCTGCAGGGGTGCCGTCAACGCCCAGCACTACGCCTGCAATGTGCGTTTCATCGGCCATCAGACTGAGGAAGTGCTGTTGAAGACCCTCGCTCGCTCCGAAGGGGTGCCCGGCGTCATGCTCGGGTCCGACGGGGTCCACGAGTCCCCAACGGTGCGCATCAGGCTCTTCAACAGCCACGGCGCGCTCATGGACGACACCAACGGCCTCGTCGAGATCCGCCGCCTCATTGCCGAGGACCGCGTTCCCATCCCGGTGAACGCACAGGCCAAGGGGACGATCGAGCCGTGGCACGACGAGCTCACTGCGGGAGGCCAAGCATGATCGACGCCGCCGAGATCATCGAGTCCGGTACGAGCATCCTCTTCGTCGCCCTCGACTCCCTCCGCTACGACGTTGCCCGCACCGCCCTTGAAGACGGGCTCACGCCCAGCCTGGAGAGACTGCTTCCCGAGGGCGGATGGGAGCAGCGGCACACGCCGGGCAGCTTCACGCTTCCCGCCCACATGACGTTCTTCAGTGGTTTTCTCCCCAAGGTTCCGCGACCCGAGCAGTCCCCACGGCTGTGGGAGTGCCGACCGCCCGCCTTCAAGACGATGGCCGAGGAGACGTTCGTATTCGATGCACCGAATCTCCTCAAAGGGCTGGGAAGGCACGGTTACCAAAGCGTATGCGTCGGAGGCGTGACGTACTTCTCCCGCGAGACGCCGCTCGGCTCGGTGCTGCCCGACCTCTTCGACGATGACCACTGGAGGCCCGAGTTTTGCTCGCCCGAGATGGACTCGACCCGTCATCAGGTCGATTACTGTCTCGAACTCGCTGATCGCTACGACAGCCGGCCGTTGTACCTGTTCCTCAACGTCTCGGCCACGCACGTCCCTCACGGTCACTACATCGGGGACAGCCGCGACACCGTGGCGTCTCAGAGGGCGGCCCTCTCCTATGCCGACAGCCACCTCGGCCGCCTGATCACCACGCTGACAGCCAAGAAGCGGTGGCTGATCATCATGTGCGCAGATCACGGTGACGCGTTCGGCGAAGACGGGTTTCACGGTCGAGGGATCGCGCATCCCGTCGTCATGAACGTGCCGTTCGCTGCTTGGGTGCGCTGATGCTCGCTACGCTCGCGTGGCATGAGCGACGACAATCAGAGCCGTGGGCCGCTCCGTGACGCCTCCGTAGTGGTGGCCCGTGATTCTGACGACCGGGTGGCCATCCTGAGTGCGGACTTCCCGCGGCATGGCGGCGAGCACCTCTTCCTTCCTGGCGGGCGGAGAGAAGACGGCGAGACGCCGGAGCAGTGCGCTCGGCGGGAACTGAGGGAAGAAGCCGGCGTCACGGCCGATGTCTGGCGTTCACTCGGCTCGTATGCCATCACACTCGACTCGGCGGCCCGCGTCCACCTCTACGAGGCGACCTCGTTGACCTGCGGGCCGCAGGAACTCACGCCGAGCGAGGAGGGCTTCAAGCTGATGTGGATGGCGGCGGCGGATGCGCTCGACGCCGTGGCGCAGGGCCGATTCCTTCTCCCGGCCGGACCGCTTGCCTTGCTCCTCGCGGAGAGGGGCGGCGCGGCCCCTCAACGTTCCAGCCCGGCGGGTACCGTCCGGGCATGAGGGCCGAGCGGTTGGCGGGCAGTGTTGATGCTGTCGTTACCGGCATCCTCGGATGGGTGTAGCTCTTCTTCAGGGAAGTGCTGAGCCGGCAGAACGCTGATTGGGGGGCATAGGCCAGACGGCGTCCTCCCACCGTGGTGGTGAAGGGGGCGTCGCTGGGGTCGTTGATCGAGGAGCTGGAGGTGCGGGAGACCGTGGCCCGTGCCCGGGTTGAGGAACTCCCACACGTCGCCACGTTCCTGCGGGATCTGGGTCGGCAGCAGGACACGAGATGACCTTGTCGTCGCATCGCCCTCGACCATCAAAGCCGCCTGGTCGTGAGCGAGTCGGGCGGGCAGTCCTCATGGGGGCGGACGCAGAGGCGGTCGTCACCCATGGCTTCACCAGTCGGTCTGTGTCCGCGGAAGCTGTGCTCGGACAACCACCGAGACTGCCACGGCCTGCTGCTGGTCCGCTGGGATCAGTTTCTTCATGAGCTGGATCACCTCTGCGCTGAACAGGGGGTACAGCGCGCAGTCGTCAACGCTCATGGGGCGGCGGTACGGCACGTGGACGTCCCGGAATCCAGCCCGCTCCAGCTTGCGTACGAAGTCGTCTTCGGACAGCGCCCCGGCCACGCAGCCGGCCCAGGCAGCGGGCTGGGTGAGGATCTGCGGCGGAAGCTCGTCCTGGCCGACGGTGAGGTCGGCGACGCAGAGCCTGCCGCCAGGATGCAGGACGCGTGCGCATTCGGCCATCACGCGGGCTTTGCGGGGGGAAAGGTTGATGACGCCGTTGGAGATGATCAGATTCACCGTGTCGTCCGGGAGCGGGATGGCCTCCATCTCGCCTTCCAGGGGTTCGACGTTCGTCAGAGCGGCGTCGGCCGCGGCGTCGGCGGTGCGCTGGAGCATCTCGGGGAGGAAGTCGAGGGCGATGACGCGGCCGGTCGGGCCGGTGCGGCGGGCGGCGAGGATGGTGTCGATACCGCCTCCGCAGCCGATGTCGAGGATGGTTTCACCGGGGTGGATGACGGTGCAGCGGAGGTGGTCGGCGACACCGAGGGCTCGGTCGATGGCGGCCTGGGGGACCTCGGCCAGTTCCTCGGGGGTGTAGAGCTTGTGGGCCACGGCGGCCGTGGACGCCGGGACGTTGCGGTAGGCGTCGCGGACCAGCTGCTTCACCTCGCCGCTGTGCATCAGATCGCGGCTCATCGGCCCAGCTCCTCCAGGGTCTCGTTCAGGCGCCGCAGGACGTCTGCGGGGATGTCCTCACGGCCCGTGCCGAGCAGGAGTCTGCGGAGCTCGACGGCGAATTCGAGCTCGCCGCAGCAGCGCCGGCACCGGGACAGGTGCTCTTCCACCGCCTCGCGGTCCGTCTGATCGACCGTGGCGTCGAGGTACTCCCACAGCTCCCGCACCGCCTCGGAACAAGTGATCAACGCACGCCCTCCTTCAGCAGTCCGTTCTCTTCCGCGTAGTCCCACATCTGCTTCTCGAAGAGCTTGCGGCCCCGGTGCAGGCGGGCGAGCACGGTGCCCAGCGGCACCCGGAGGATCGCCGCTGCTTCCTTGGCCAGGAAGCCGTGCATGTAGACCAGGACGAGCGCAACCCGGTAGATCTCGGGGAGCCGCAGCAGCACGGCGCGCACGTCCTCCTGCCCAAATCCCTGAAGGAAGTCCAGGTGGAGGCTGTCCGAGTAGGGGAAGGGATCTTCGTAGGCGATCTTCCGGTAGAGAGAGAAGTCCTCCACCTCCTCGAAGTCCACCGCGACCGGTTGCCTGGCCCGGGCCCGACTGCGGTCGCGACAGCAGTTGACGAGAATGCTCCGCAGCCACGCGGCACCCGCCGCCGGATCACGGAGCTGGTCGAGGCGTTCGAACGCCTTCACCATGCAGTCCTGCACCGCGTCCTCGGCGTCAGTACCGAGCAGGGACCGGGCGATCATGTAGAGCCGGGGAAGCTCTGCCCGCACCATTTGGCGGAAGTCTTCCCTCTGGTCGGCCTCGGTGACCTGCACGCCTACCACACCATAGAGACGATTCCTGACGCCGATTTTATTGCGTTTTGCCACGTTGCAATAACTTCATTTGCCCGCGCCGTCTTCATAGGCGAGAACACCGGTACGTCCGGTCGACCAAGGAGGCGCCATGACCACCGTCACGCATCGGAGGAGCACGGTCGGCACCGCCGGGAGCCCGGGAACGCTCCGACTGGGATCCGCGCTCATGGCGCTCGCCGGTCTGGCATTCGTCGGATACGCGGTGATCTTCTTCGTCCGCAACTTCACCGGCGCGTTCCTGGAACTGGGCATCGGCCCCGGCGAGGTGGATGTGGGCCGATCCGACATCCAGGCGTTCAGTCCCGAGCTGTACGACTACATCGCGCACCTGCACATCGCGGTGTCCGGCTTCATCGCGGCAGCCGGACTCGCCACTGCGGCGCTTGCCTGGTTCGGAGTCCGCCGCGGACTCCTGTGGGCCTATGTCACCGCGGTCGCCGTCCCCGTGCTCGGTCTGGCCGTCGCACTGCCCGCCCACTACCCGTACGACCTGGACACCCTCGGCCATCTCGGCCTCATCTACCTGGCCACCGCCGTGTTCGTCGTCGGGGCGCTGATCGCCCTGCGGCCTCTACTGTCGGCACGGAGGGAGTGCGGCTGACCGCTTGGTCTTAGTAGGTCCGGGGACTGGAAACGGAGCGTCAGCCACCGCGCCAGCCCCGGCCCTACTCAGTCAGCCTTCGATGACCGTCGTGAGCTGGGTGAGGTTGTCGATCCGCCAGTCCGACGCCGCGACGACCTCGGGGTCGTCCGCCCACAGGTGTCCCCACGGGCCCCGGCGGATGTGCGCCGTGCGCAGCCCGGCCGCCTTCGCGGGGAAGAGTCGTCGGCCGGGTGGTCCCCGACGTACAACGTCGCGCTCGGAGCAGCTTGCGCAACCTCCAGCACCCGCCGGAAGAAAACCGGCTGCGGCTTCGCCACACCCCACTCACCCGACGTGACAACGAGATTCGCCGGAAGATCCAGCTCCCGGAGCAACTCACCTGCGCGTGCCGTCTGGTTGCCCGCGATGATCACGCGTACGCCCCGCTTGCGCAGCTCGGACAAGGCCGGGCGGACATCGGTGTAGAGGTCACTCTCGTCGAGGCGCTCACCGCGGCCGGCGGCTTCGCGGGCGTGGTACTCGGCTGCGACGTCGAGGCCGGGCCGCGCGAGCCGCAGGGCCTCGGCATTGTCGTGCCCCTGGGCCACGACAGCCCCAACGAGCGCAGAGAGGGTGTGACGGGGGACGCCCAGCCAGTCAGCCCAGGACCCCCAGTAGCGGTCGTCCCGGGTGATCGTCTCGCCGACGTCGAACACGATGGTCTCAATCACGCTGCGAGCCTATGGTGTGGTCGCGGGATCACATCCTGCACCAACGTGCGGACAGGCGAGCTCAGCCGCTGAAGCATCCCTCACGTGAACTCCGCAACGACCTCGTGCCGCACCCCTCGCGCGTGCGGCACCTCAAAAGCCAGCCCCACCGCGTCGGCGCCGTCCCCTCCAGCGGCTGGGCCGGCGCGAAGGCGACCGGGTCTGCTCTCGGCGGAAGGCGGTCAGCGCAGCGCCCACACGTGCACTTCGGATCCTGCGACCGTGTACCAGGTCCCGTCACCGAGCCCGGTGGGAGTGCCGGACACGGGGAGGGGGTAGGTGACCGGTTCAGGCGAGCGCGTCGGGGAGGTGCCGATCAGCCAGTGCCGGCCTTCGCCCCACTCTTCGTCGCTCTCGACGGTTCCGGTGATCACGGTGGCCTCGTCGATGAAGCCCCCCGCCCAGTCCCACAAGGGCCACACCTCGTCGTTGTCGGGCTCCGCGTCGGGGTGTCGGGGGATGACCGACTCGGCGTCCCACTCAGCCAGGACGGAGCCGTCCTCGATGTCATGTACGGCCAGGGTGTCCTGATCATGGTTCACGGTCAGGAACCGGTCGCCCGACGGACTCACGTCGAGCAGTACCAAGTCCTGGTCCTCGAAGTACTCCACGGTCAGGGTCTCGCCGTCCCAACGCCCCCAGCGCAGGGGCGATCCGTCCTGGCCCTCCCCGATGGTCAGCCCCATCCGCTGCGGATCCGGATGGGGCACGTGCACACTGCCGGCGGCCGCTGACCGGGCGTTCGCCCGCGCGAGCAGCCGTCCGTCGACGGCGTCGAGGACCAGCCACTCGTCCACTGTCTCCGCGTCCAACTCGCCGCCGGGCAAAGGACCTCGTACGTGCGCCCACACCAGGCGTCCGTCGGCGGAGAAGCCAGCGGAGCCGCCGTCCGGGTACCGGTGGTCGCGGTCGTCGGCGTACTCCTCGAACGAGCGGTGCATCTCTCTGCAGGCGCCGTACCAGCAACCGTGGCGGACCTCCCACCGGACCGTTCCCGTACGGTCGATGGCCCGCAGCGCGTGCACTCCCGCGAAGACGGCCAGACTCCCGTCCGGTGCCACCGTGGAGGTGCCGAACCGCCGCGGCCAAGGGGTGCGGAACCGGATCGTGGCCTCGCCTGCCGTCCCGAACGAGCCGTCCACGTCCTGTACGACCAGCTCGCTGTCGCAGCGTTGCAGGAGTGCCCTGCGTCCCGGCAGCCCGATCAGGGACGGGGCGAATGTCTGTGAGGCGGGCAAAGGTGCGGCAAGCGTTGCGACAAGCCGAGCAAGCGAGGACATGCGGTTCTCCGATGGAGTGACGAAGCTCGGCGAACAGTACGACACACGACCGACAGCGCCGCGCTCCGGGCTCAGCCAGGTCACGCGGTGCCGCTCCGTGACGCCTCCGTAGTGGTGGCCGGTGACGCTGACGGCCAGGTGGCCATCCTGCCCCGCCTTGGAAGACGCACCGCACTCTCAAGCCCACGCTCGCACAGCGCCCCCCGTCGCAGGCGCCCAACTCGCGCACGTTGCAAGGGCGGCGCGGATCTGCTGGATCACCCACGCCAGGCGGTGAATGACGTCCTCGGCGGTGAAGCGGAGGACCAGGCGTACCTCGGGGCACTGTGCGATGCGGTTGAAGCGGTCCACGTCCCGGCGGTGGGACTCGCGGGTGCCGTGGTAGGCGTATCCCTCGATCTCCACGCCCAGGCCCTCGGCCCGGAAGAGGAAGTCGAGGAAGCATCGGCGTCCGTCGGGGGTGCGCAGCTCGGCCTGGGACTCGGGGTGGAGGCCGGCGTCATGCATCCGCAGGCGTGCCATCGTCTCCGCCGGCGAACCTGCGCCCGGGTCGGCCAGCTCCAGCCACCGGCGTGCCCTGGCCGACCCCCGGATCGGGCTGTCGAGCGCGGCGGCGAGTGTGGCGTGCACCGTGAGCGGCGCACGCCGTACTCCGCCGACCGTCCGCCGCGAGAGCGCCGAGTCCACGGCGACCAGGGCCTCGTCCTGTGGTCCGGCCCGAAGCAGGTCGGCGACCGTACGGATCGCGCCGGTGACCCGCAGGCCTTGCCGTTCCGTCACCTCGTCCGGGGCGAGGGGGAGGCGGTGGACCCGTATGCCCTTTCCCTTCGGGCGGTGGTTGAGCTCGGGGAGAATGAAATCGAGCGGCCGGACGGAGGTGGCCGGGGCGAGTGTCTCGATCAGCCAGAGTGCGGCCGCCGACCGGTGGCTCACGACGAGCCGGGGCTCGAGCAGCTGCATCGCCCGGAGCCGTGTGACGAGGTCCGGAGTCCGCCCAGGTTCGGCCCAGGCACCGTGCCGGAGCTGGGTCCAGCCCTCGGCACGCAGGGCACGCGTGAGTGAACTTCGGGGCCACCCGGCCTCCAGGGCACGGGAGACGAGCAGCACTCCGCCCTCGCCCAGCTCGCCCAGCGTTCTACGGTCCCCGTCTGCCACGGCCCCAGGGTGCCGGAGAAGCCGGGACAGCCGCACAGCCCTGTGGATAACCCGTCGGCCCTGCTGGCCGACGTTGCAATTGGCCGATTTGGCTCAGCTGGTCGATCGCGGTGCCCGGTGTCGGTGGGGGTGCGGGCGTGGGGGGATGGGCCAAATCGGCCAATTGCGGCAGGACTTGACCGTCGGACGTTCGTGAGGTGATGTCCGTCGCGGTCCTTGAGCAACGCCTCGTCGAAGCGCACGCCTATGTGGACGGCCTGCCCACCACTCTCCCGCCCTTTGCCGCGCTCCGGCGCACTAGTCGCCGACGGCCGTCCGCTGAAGCAACCCCCACGTAAACTCCGCGACGACCTCGTGCCGCACACCTCGCGCGTCCGGCGCCACAAAAGCCAGCCCCCACCGCGTCGGTGCCGTCCCCTCCAGAGGCCGGGCGGGGGCGAAGGAGCGGGCTGCTTCGTCGACCGTGCAGGACCACGGGGTGAGGTCGTCGATCGTGTGCAGGGCGGGGGATTCCGCGTCCGGTGCGCGGACCAGCCACTCGTTCCACACCACCCTGTTCGGCGCTACGAGGACCTCGAAGCGCAGGTCCGGCCAGAGGGGGAGCGGCCACTGCCAGGCCTCGCAGTCGAGGTCGCCGATGCGGCGGGGGGCCGTCGACTCGGGTGGGCCGAGGACCGAGCGGTAGCGGGATGCCGCGCTGCGGGACCGGGGCGAGCGGAGCATGGCCTGCCAGCGTTTGTTCGCCTCCCGCATCTGTGCGAGCGAGACGCCGAGTTCGCGGCGGGCGTCCTCCACCAGGCCGGGGTTGTGATCGGCCATGCGGCGCAGCAGGACGAGCTGGAAGTCGAGCGGCGTGAAGGGGCCGGTGGCGGGTTTTCCGCTAGCGGGGGGCTTTTCTGAGCGTGGCGGCATGGGGACCATCGTCGCCCACGTGGGGTCCGGCCGGACGCCGGCCGTCCGGGAGGAAGAGGACGGAGTTGACGTAGCGGGGGCGGGTGCGCAGGGGGAGGACTCGGCGGAGCAGGCCGTGGGAGGCGACGTGGGAGGTGAGCGCCTGGTGGGACTCCAGGGGGAAGTCGGACAGGGGGATCCAGTCGGTGCCGGGGAGGACCCAGCCGTCGTAGCCGAGGAGGGACAGGTACGTCAGGACCGGGGTGATCGGTTGGATGCGGGTCTCCAGTTCCACCAGCAGGGTCGGGCGGTCGCGGGCCAGCAGGGCTGTTGCGCCGCGCAGGACCGACAGTTCGCTGCCGTCCACGTCGACCTTGATGAAGTCGACGTCCCTCAGGCCCAGATCGTCCAGGGCGACGCAGCGGACCTCCACCGCGTGGGCGTGGATGTCCCGCCGGACGAGGGACGAGACGCCTCGGTCGCCGGTGTCGTCCTGGGGGAGCCAGAGGCGGGCGGTGCCGGGGCGGTCCGTGGCGGCCGCCTGGATCACGTGGACGTTCGCCGACGTCGTCGAGGAAAGGAGGCGTGCCAGGTGCGGGACGGGTTCCACGGTCACCACCCGGCGGGAGCGGGCGCTCAGCCGGCGGGTCCACGGGCCGTACCAGCCGCCGACGTCGACCGCGGTGCCGCAGCCGGGCGGGCAGAAGTCGGCGATCCTGGCCAACTCCGGTTCGAAGCGGGGGTACACCGCGCGGGCGGTCGCGGCGACCAGGCGGGCCGGGAGGAAGGAGGCCAGGCGGGCTGCGAGGGTGGTCATGGGGCCATCCGTTTGAGGAGTTCCTCGTGTTCGTCCTCCGTGACCTGCTCCCCGGAGGACGGCAGCAGCTGTGGGATCCCGTCGACGATCGGGTAGCGGCGGTGCAGCCGCGGGTTGTACAGGGCCTCGGCCGGTGGCAGCAGGTGCAGGGGGCCCTTGTCGAGCGGGCACGCCAGGATCTTCAGCAGCGGGTCGTCGGGGGTCATGGGGGTGTCAACTCCTGGGCTGTGAGGGGTGGTTGGGGTGCCGTGTCGTGCTTCGGCATGCTCAGCAGCACGGTGACCGCCAGTGCCGTGCCCGCCAGCCGCAGCGCCATCCGCAGCGGGTCGTCCGGCAGTGCCTCGCCGAACGACAGCGTCCCGAGCACCGCCGTGTACAGGCAGGTCACCGTCGTGCACACCGGCACGATCAGCGAGGCCCGGCAGCGCTGCAGCGCGGCCTGCGACATGACCAGGCCGAACGCGCCGGTGAAGAGCAGGAGGTACGGATACGGGGAGCGTAGGACGTCCAGGAGCGCTCCGGCGGGATCGCTCGTCGTCCAGTAGCCGGAGACTCCCTTGATCGCGAGCGAGCTGACCCCGTAGAGCAGGCCCACCGCCACCCCGTACTCGACGCCGGTCGTCGGCAGCCGGTGGCGGCGCAGGGCGCGGCGTTCGGCCGCGCGGTACAGCCACACGCCGGACGCCAGCGACGGTACGCACAGCAGCAGGACCAGGGCGTAGGGGGCTTGCCGGCTGACCGTGTCCGTGGCCTCGTCCAGCGACAGTACGACCATCAGGAGCGCGGCGAGGATCGCGGCCAGCGCGTACCGCTCACGGCCGCTGGTCTCCTCGCCCAGCAGCCGGGCGGAGAGCAGCACGAGCAGGACCAGGCCGGAGACGAAGATGCCCTGTGCGGCGGCGATCGGCAGGGTGCGGTAGACGATGAGCTGGGCGGCGAACCCGGCGGCGAGGGCGAGCGAGCCGCCGATCCACAGCGGACTGCCGAGCACCAGGCGCAGCAGGCGGCCGGGGCGGCGGACCGTGACCTCCGGCAGGGCGGCCAGCGCCCGTTTCTCCAGCACGAACCCGCTGCTGTACAGGACGTTCGCCATCAGGGCCGCGGCCACTCCCCACCACACGGCCTATGTCCTTCGTGCGTGCAGGAGGAGGATCGAGGCGAGGGGTGGTCTGGCGCAGGCCAGGCGGTCCAGCGGTCGTAGCGGGCGTGGTACGCCGTGGAAGGGCGCCCCGTCCAGTCGTACGACTTCGAAGCCCGCCGCGGCGACGAACTCCCGCAGTGCGCGGGCGGTGTACAGCCGCAGGTGTCCGACGACCTCCCGGCCGGGGCGGCCGTGGATCGCGCGCAGGCTCACCTCGGAGAAGACCGGCTGGACGCCGACGGCCAGCAGGACGCGGTTGTACCAGGCGGCCAGGTTCGGAGTGGACAGCATCAGATGGCCGCCCGGGCGCAGGACGCGTCGGATCTCGTCCAGGGCGGCGTCCGGGTCGACCAGGTGCTCGATCACCTCGCTGAAGAGGACGGCGTCGGCCGAGCCCGTTCCGAAGGGCAGTCCGGTCAGTTCGCCGCGCACTGCGTACGGCAGCCTGGTGCGGGCGCGGGTCAGGGCGTCGTGGGACCAGTCGACGCCGACGATGCGGTGGCCGGGCAGGAGGGGGGCGGCGGTGGCGGCAGCGGTGCCGTCGCCGCAGCCGATGTCGAGGACGGTCTGTGCCGTGTCCGTGCCGAGGGCTGCGGCCAGCATGCGGGCCTGGCGGAGGCTGCGGGGAGTGCCGGAGGCGACGGGGACGGCGGGGTTCTCGTAGAAGTCCCGCAGGTTGCCGGGGGGTGCGGTGGTGGTCATCGGGTGACCTCCGTCGTGTGCAGGTAGTGCTCGAACAGGTCCCGCAGGTGGGCGCCGTCGCCGTGGCCGAGCAGGGTGCGGGACCAGCGCAGAGCCAGGTGGAGGCGGTCGGCCGTGGACGCGGTGGTGACCGTGAGGCCGCGCGGCATACGGGCGGGGGCCGAGAACCAGACCGCGTGGGCGCGGCCGGCCTCCTCGCCGAAGTCCAGGGGGTACGGGATGCGGCCGATGTTGCTGAGGAGTGTCGTGGACGTCCAGGGTGCGGCGGCGCGGCGGAGGCCGCGGGTGAGGGCGGCGCGCCAGGGGACCGGGAGAACGGGTGCGGTCAACAGGGCGGCTCCGTGGCCGAGTTGGGGGCGGGGGAGGGATTTGAGGGCGCGTGTGCGGGTTGCCGTCCGGCGGAGCAGGACGTCCATGCGGTCGTGGTTCGGGGTCAACTCATCTGGAGGGAAGGGGACTTCGACCAGGCGGGTGCCGTTGCCGATGGGCATCGTTGTGTCGCGGGGGCGGTCGTCCACGGGCATGGTGATGCGGAGGGGGCGGGGGCGGGCGCCGTGTTCCCGGTTCCAGTGGGCGATCGTCAGGGCGGTGGTGACCATGAGCTGGTCGTTCACCGTGTAGGGGGAGCCCTTGGGGCGGTGGGGGAGGGGGAGGTCGGTGACGAGCATGCCGTTGCCGGGGGAGGGGGAGGGGGTGCCGGGGGCGATTCTTGCTGGTGGGGACCAGTTGGAGGGGGTGTCTTGGGGGGTGGTTTGTGGCGCTTGTGAGGGGGTGCGTACGGGGGGTGGGGTGGGGGAGTTGTCCACGCCGCTGTAGAGCTCCGCTGCGGTGGCCAGGACGCGGAGGCAGGCGGGGCCGTCCAGGGCGGTGTGGTTGATGGTGAGGAAGAGGACCGTGCCGGAGGGGGTGTGGTGCGGGTCGGGGGTGGTGCCGGCAGGGTGGGTGCGCGGCCCGGCGTCGCGAGGTGCCGCTGCGCCCACCCTCCCCCACTCTCGGCTTCGCTCGAGCGGGGGGACCCCCATCGCCCCAGCGGCACGACTGCCCGCAGCTACGTCCGTGACGACCTCCAGGCGTATCGGGGGCGACAGCGACAGTGGCGGGGCCTCCGTCAGCGCGCGGGTTCTGGCGTCTCGTAGGGCGTCCCGGGTCGGCGGTGGAAAGCTCACCACCTCCACGTCCGGTTCTGTGGTCAGTTCCCATTCGTAGCGGCGTCGGTGCCACCGTCCCGGGGCCTCCCGCATCAGGATGCGTGGGTGGCGTCGGAGGGCCTCCGTGAAGGCCTTGCGGAGGCGGGGTGGGTCGAGGTGGCCGGGGAGGTGGACCTCGATGTGGACGGTCTCCGGTTCCTCGTCCTGGAGGCAGTGCCGGGCGACCTCGTCCACGACCGGGAACGGGATGCGGACCGGCGGACGGGTCGGGTGCGCCGGGTGGCCCGGTTGTGCCGGATGCTCGAGTGCGGTCATGGGCGTTCCCCTCTTCCCTGGCCGAACTGCGGGTTGCCCGGACCGCGCGCGGAGACCGTCGGCCCGGCGTCGGGCGGCGGGATCGGCCCGTGCTCGCCCCGTCGGCGTCGGGGCAGCGGTTGCGTCGGTGGCTCGGAGGTCCCCGGCACCGGTGGCAGCACCGCCGTCGTCCCCGGCGCTCCCCGCTCCCGTACGCTCACCAGGCCCGCGAACAGTCCGATGAGCGCCAGCAGTTGGGCTGCCGGACCGAATGCTCCCGTGCCGTCCCCCACCGGCTGCCCGGCGCCCGTCGCCGCCGCGATGCCGGCCCCGGCGAGTGCCACGAAGGCGATCGGGACGAGCAGGGCGTGCCGCCGGTACGCCAGCAGCGCCAGTGCCGGCACCAGCAGCGCGAACCATCCGGCGATCACGATGCCGACCACCGTCAGCACCGCCGTGCCCAGCCACAGGCCCGGCGACCCGGGCACCGGCTGCGGCGGGTCGGGGTTGGGAGCGCGGCGGCGCCACAGGACCAGGGCCAGCAGCGCCGCCATGCCCACGCCGCTGCCGATGAGGGCGGCCTCGTAGGTCGTCGACGGCTCGTACGTCAGCTTGACCGTGCCGCTCGCCCCGGCCGGGATGCGCCAGCCCTGCTGCCAGCCGTCCAGCCGGACCGGGGTGAGTTCCTCGCCGTTCAGCGTGGCCCGCCAGCCGTCGTTGAAGTTCTCGTACGTCGTCAGGTACGAGGCCGCGCCCGAGCCGACGCTCACCTCGCGCAGGTCGCCCAGCCAGTCCCGTATCTCCAGGTCGCGGTCGGAGGTCACGGGCTCGGTCACGGTGCCGCGGGTGAGGGTGACGTCGGTGAGGACCAGCGGCCCGGCGTCGCCCGCCTCGACGCGGTGCGTGCCCCGGGTCAGTTCCAGCTCGTCCGACGGGCACACCGACACCTCGACCGGCCGGTGTTCCGCCAGGTCGCGTACGGTTCCCTGCACGCTCGTGCGGTACAGCTTCCCGTCCACGGCCAGCACCGGTCCCTCTCCGCACGGCAGTGAGAAGGTGCGCTCGGGCTTCGGCTGGGGGGTGCGGTAGCGGTCGAGGGCCGGGAGGTAGGCCTCGGTGAGGCCGACGGGGAGTTGCAGGTCCTCGTCGACGACCGGGTTGTGGAGGGTCAGGGGGGCGGTTTCGGTGATGGTGATGTCGAGGCGGTCCGTCGTGATCGGCGGGAAGCGGACCCAGCCGTTCTCGTCGACGCCGGCGGTCGCCGCGCCGTCGGGGGAGCTGATGTGCACCTCCGTGGGGCGGGTGGACAGGCCGCCCGCGGGGGCCAGCACCAGTTCGCTCACCGGCTGCTTGGCCGGCCAGCGCAGGTGGAGCGTGGGGCGGTCGCCTGCGATCCATGCCGTCGTCAGGTCGCCGTCGGTGAGGTTGCGCGCGGACAGGCCCGTGCCGAGCCGTGCCGTGGAGTCGGCGGTCGCGGTGATGCGGTTCTGCTGGTCGGGCGCGATCTCGTAGAGCAGCCGGTCGAGTTCCTCGCCGGGGATCGGTACCGCGCTCGCCTTCACCTCGTACGTTCCCGCCGTGCCCGTCGAGAAGCGGCGGTGCAGGCCCGCCTCGGTGCCGGTCGGGGACGTGCCGGTGGGGTCGGCGGTGCGGTGCAGGGAGATGAGCTCACCAGGCGCCGTCTCCGACGCGTCCGTCGGCAGCCGCAGCATCCGGGTCACCTGTACGTCCGGCAGGGCGATCTCGGCGAAGCCCGCCCCCAGCAGACCGGCCCGGCGCTCCACCGAGTCGACGATCGTCAGCTTCATCCAACTCGTCGCACCCGCCGGTGCCTTGACGCGCTGCGTCATGCCGTTCGGCTGGAGGAAGCTGGTGACGGAGCCCCGCTCGGTCTCCACCCGCACCCGGGTCGGCGCCGCCCGCACGCTCTCCTGCGGCAGCGGCGTGACCCGGAACGACGACGGCATGTCGTAGTCCTCCGTGAAGCCGATGCGCAGCCACTGCCCGTTCGGTGTGCCGTCCGAGCCCTCCGTCCAGGCGGTGTCCGGGTTGCCGTCGAAGGCGTTCACCGGGTCGAACTGCGGGAGATGGAAGAACCAGCTGCCGTACGAGGACGCCGTCACCGAGCGGGCGCCGCGCAGCTCGGCCACCGTCTGGTGGCCGGTGCCGGTCACCGGCAGGATCTGGTGCGGAGGCTCGCCCGCGTCCTGGTAGGCGTCCGGGGCGTTGCGCTCGTCCCGGGTGTACGTGTACGAGGTGTTGGCGTTGACCAGGCCGAACCGGGTGTCCGCGCGGCGCAGCCCGTCGCCGACGACCTGGAGCTGCGGGGAGCCCAGCCCGGGGTGGTTGTCGCCGGTCAGGACGGAGGCCCGGCCGCGCAGTTCGGCGGCGAGCGGCAGCAGGGACTCGGGGCCACCGGAGACGACGGCCGTGTCGGCGACCGGGTACAGCATGGCCTGGCCGGGCCGGGGGACGTCCTCGCCGCGCGGCTGGTAGATCTCCACCGCGCGCTGCCGGGGGTAGAGGCCCTCGACCTGGAGTGGGGTGTCGTCGGCGATCCGCCCGCCGGTCATGACCGGGCCGAGGCCGGTCACCCGCTGGTAGCCGGACTGCTCCAGGGTGCGCTTGACGGTCGTGGTCGGGACGGCGCCGATCTGGTCGGGGTCGAGGTCGTTGCGTACGACGACGTAGTGGATCCCGGCGCGGCTCAGGTAGTCCGCCAGGCCCGGCACTTCGCCGCCGGTCAGCAGCGCCTGCTCGACGGCGTCCATCGCGCGCCGGTTGCCGGGGGTGCCGAAGGGGACGTAGTCGCGTTGGGCCCAGCGGGAGTCGGCGAGGACGTCGAGGGGCTGGTCGATGGTCGAGCCCCAGGTGTGGATGCCGTGCGCGGTGGCCGGGACGACCAGGGCGCGCGAGTCGGGGGAGTACTTCTCCAGCCAGTCGGCCGTGGCCTGCCAGTACTTGGGGAGCTCCTGGAAGGAGCCCGGGTTGAGGATCGATCCGTTGAGGTACGGCCACAACAGGCCCGGCAGGATCAGCACCGCCGCGACCAGCGGCGCGAAGCGGCGGCCGGGAACGCGGCGGGCGCCCCGCGGTTCGGCGGCGACGGCGATCAGGTGGGCCAGGCCCAGCACCAGCGCCAGGGCCAGACCCGTCTGGAACTTGTAGATGTTCCGGAAGGGTGCCAGCCAGCCGTTCAGCCAGTCCTGCACGGTGTCGTGGAAGGGCGCGCCGAACGCGCCGCCGTACCCCGCGAGCAGGATCAGCGCCGCCGTCAGCACGGTCAGCACCAGCCACCGCCGCTCCGGCAGATCCCGGCGCGCCAGCCCGGCCAGCCCCAGCCCGGCCGCGCACGCCGAGCAGACGATCACGACCACCGAGGACGCCACCGCCCACCCGGCCGGCAGCCACGCCTCACCGAAGTGGAGATACGCCACCCAGTTGCCCGCGCCGCGCAACGCCTCCGGCGCCGACATCGTGGCCGTCGTGGTCTGCGAACTCTCCACGTAGGGAAGGAAGTTCTCGCCGTACACGCCGAGCAGCAGCAGCGGGATCCACCACCAGGCGGTCGCCACCAGCACGCCCGGCACCCACCAGGCGATCAGCTTGCGCTGCCGTGGCCCGGGCGGGCGGGACAGCAGGTACAGGCCCACCGGGAGCAGCGACGCCAGCGTCGAGGCCGCGTTCACACCCCCCATGAACGGGACGATCAGCGCCGATCGGATCGCCGCGACCCGTGCGCTGTACCGCTCGTTCGTCAGCGGCAGCAGCACCCACGGCAGGAACGCGCCGGGCAGCGCCGCCGCCGACGTCGAGCCGACGACGGTGGTGAACACCGGCCACAGCGCGTACGCGACCGCCGCGAGCAGCCGGGACGTGCCGTTGCCGATGCGCAGCCGCTCCGCCAGCCGCAGGGCGCCCCAGAAGGCGACGGCGACGACGATCGACATCCACAGGCGTTCCGCCAGCCACACCGGCAGGCCGGCCGTGCGGCACAGCCAGTGGAACGGCAGCATCGGCCACAGATAGCCGACGTACTGGTCCTGGATGCCGCCGAAGCCGCCCCGGTCGTGCCACAACTGGCCGAGATCGGCGAGGAACTGCCCGGGGTCGACGGTCACCCCGAGCTTGGTGTCGAAGGTCTGCCGGCCCGGCTGCACGGCCAGGAACAGCACGAGGACCACGGCCCAGAACCCCAGCAGCCAGCGCCGCGACCGCGGGCCCTCCGGGGGGCCCGCGGTGGTCGCGGTGGTGGGGACGGCTGCCGGAGGAGGGGCCTGGACCGTGGTCGTCATGGGGGACACCGCCGGAGGATGAGGAGGAGGTTCCAGGTGGCCAGCTCACGGATGCCGGGGACCTTGACGACGGCCTCCGTGAGGAACGGCCAGTAGCGGGAGCGCGCCGTGACGACCGTGACGTCGTCGCGGGCGCGCACCTGCCGCAGGGTGGGGCCGATGTGCACGGCGAACAGGTTCTCGCCGAGGGTGTGCTTGGCGTCCTTGCCGGTACGGCGGCGGTGGCGGGCGCGGGCCCGTTCGGCGCCGAGGTAGTGCCAGGGCGCCCACTCGTGCCCGCCCCACGGGGACAGCCAGTTGGTGAACGACACGTAGATCAGCCCGCCGGGCCGGGTCACCCGCGCCAGCTCGCTGAGGAACGTCTGCGGATCGGCCACGTGCTCCAGGACGTTGGAGGAGAAGGTGACGTCGGCGACCCCGTCGTACAGCGGCAGCAGATAGCCGTCCGCGATGACCGACCCGTCGGGCGGCTTCTCGCCCAGCTCGCGTACGTCCGGCTCGAACAGGTAGGCCTCGGCGCCGCGGCGCCGGAACTCCTCGGTGAAGTGGCCGCTGCCGCCGCCGACGTCCACGACGGTGCGGCCGGCGAGCGGCCCGTCGTAGGCCTCGACCTGGTCGGCGGCGTCCCGGGCGAGCAGCGAGTAGCAGGCCTCGGGATCGTCCTGCTCGTGGAGGAAGGCGCGGAAGAGGGCGAGGGACCGGCGTATCGACGGGTCCTTGAGGCCGGTCACGGCTCCCAGCCCCTCACCGCCTCGGCGGCTACCGCGCGGAACTGCCGGACCGTCCGATCCCAGCGGTAGCGCGCCGCGTGTTCACGGGCCGCCTTGCCCATCAGCTCCCGGCGATGCGCGGACAGCGCAAGCGTGCACCAGGCGGCGGCGAAGGACGACTCGCCGTGTGCAAGGACGCCGGTCTCGCCGTCGATCACCGAGTCCCGGAGGCCGGGCACGTCGAAGGCGATCGTCGGCGTTTCACGGGTGGCCGCCTCGGTCACGACCAGGCCCCAGCCCTCCACCGCCGAGGGATGGACCAGCAGCCAGGCCGCGCACAGCAGTCGGTGCTTCTCGGCGTCGGAGACATGGCCGGTGAACTCCACGTCCGGGCCCGCGAGCCGCTCCAGCCGCTCGCGTTCCGGGCCGTCGCCGACGATCAGCAGCCGGCCGCCGGTGACCGGCCGGACCCGCTCCCACAGCCGTAGCAGCAGGTCGATACGCTTGTACTCGACGAGCCGGCCCACCGCCAGGAACAGCGGCTCGGGTGAGCGGTCCGCCCGCGGACCCGGTTCCTCCACGCCGTTGTGCACGACCCGGATGCGTTCGCGTTCCACGCCGATCGCACGCAGAGCGTGGGCCGTGGACGGGGACACGGCCACCATCAGGCTGCGGGCCTGTGCGCCGGTCAGCGCCCAGTGCTCGAGTCTTCGGCCGATGCGGGCGGCGGGGGCGAGCGGACCACCGAAGCGCATCTGCCACAGATCGGTGTGTACGTGGTTGACCAGGCACAGCGTCGGGCCGCGATGCCACATGGGCGCGAGGTAGGGCATGCCGTTGCACACCTCGACCAGCAGGTCGCAGTCACCGACCTGACGGGCGAAGGCGGAGCGGGCGCGCAGATAGTGGCCGTAGGCGCCGCCCGCCGAGACGACTCGGTAGTCCCGATAGGCCGCGGGGCCGCCGCACAGCAGCGTGACCTGGTGGCCCAGCCGGGTCAGGCCCTCGGCCAGCCGGTCGACGAGCAGCTCGGAGCCGCCGGCAGCCGGATTGCCGAGGTCCCGATGGGCGAGGAAAACGATTCGGCGCGGGGGTGGGGGGAGCGCCGAAGGGCGCTGCTGCGGCCGGGGGAGCTCGGTGCGCAGCGGCGGCGGTACGTGCTGGGGCATGGGTGCTCCAACTCGTCTCAGGGTGCGGAACTCAGCGTGGGGAAGAAATAGTCTCTGTGCTGTTCCTGCGTGGGGGCTGTGGACGGGTTGTGCTCGGGGTGGGTGGACAGTTTTCGCCCAGGCGTTCGTCAGGGCTACTCACCGGCATGACAATTTCGGCGCTTGTTGTAGCTGACGTCACGTCACAAAGTGAGCCTCGGCCGATACCCACCCTTGACGCCGTGTGAGCGACCTGTCGACACTGGGCTCCGCACGGGAGGGGCGGGGCACCGGGGTGGGACGACCTCCGGACTCTGAACGAGAGAGGCTGACCCCGCATGCCCAGACTGCTCGCCGCCACCGTGACCGTCGTGATCGCCGCCGCCCTCGCGGTGGGCGCCGCGTTCGGCATCGTCGCACTGCTCGAGTCCACACCCGAGCAGCCCAACACGCCTTTGATCACATACGAGCAAGCGGGCCAGGGGAGCTGACGGTGGCGGCCCGTCCGGCAGCGGTCACCGCCCGTTCCGCCTGGCACGACGTACCCCGGCTCCAGGTGCGCCGGTTCGCGGCCATCGCCATGGCCGAGGCGCCCGCGCTCGCCGAGGAGATCCTCGGCGAGATCCGCCGCGAGTACCCGCACCTGCCCGTCGTCCTGGACGAGAACGGCGAGCCGATGGCCCTCGTCGGCATCCGCCGCGCCATCGAGGTGTTCGTGCAGCACCTGGAGCACGCCGACTACTCCACGGGCCGCCCCACCGTCCCGCCCGGCGTCTTCCAGGACTTCGGCCGCGGCGAGGGCCGGGGCGGCCGCACCCTCGACTCCCTCCAGGCGATCTACCGGATGGGCGTACGCCTGGCCTGGCGCCGTTTCGCCGACATCGGGCAGCGTGTGGAGATCCCGCCGCCCGCGATGTACGAACTCGTCGACGCCGGCTACGAGTACCTCGACGGCCTCGTCGACCAGTCCGTGCGCGGCTACGCCGAGGCCGCCGCCCGCCAGGCCGGGGAACGCCTGCGCCTGCAACGCCGCCTCATGGAGCTGCTGCTCGCCGAACGCCACCGCGGCGACCCGGCCGACGCCCTCGCCGAACGCGCCGCCCGGATCGGCTGGCAGCTGCCCGAGAAGGTCGCCGTCGGGGTCCTGCTGCGCCCGGCCCGTGAGGCGGTGGCACCGGCGGTCGGGCAGGGCGTGCTGCTCGACCTGGAGTACGAGCAGCCCCGCATGGTCGTGCCCGAACCGGACGCCGCCGGCCGGGGCGAACTGCTGCACCGGGCGCTCGGCGGCTGGGCGGGCGCGATCGGACCGCCCGTGCCGCTCGCCGACGCCGCCAAGTCGCTGCGCTGGGCCGAGGCCGCCGTACGCCTGATGGAACGGCGGCTGCTGCCCGCCGGTGAGGTGCTGTTCTGCACCGAGCACACCGAGGCCCTCGTCCTGCTCCAGCCGGAGGAACTGATCGACGACCTGGCGCTGCGCTGTCTGGCGCCGTTGGCTCATTGCGGCCCCACTCATGGGCGGAGACTTGCGGAGACGTTACTGGCGTGGCTGGAGACGAGGGGCGGCGCACCGGAGGTGGCGGCACGGCTCGGCGTCCATCCCCAGACCGTCCGCTACCGGCTGCGGCAGATACGCGAACTCTGGGGCGACGAGATCGACGACCCCGACCGGCGCTTCGAACTGGAACTGGTCCTGCGGGCCCAGCGCCTGCGCGGTGAGCTCGGCCGGGGCCGCACTCAGCCCCGCCGGGCGCCCACCGGCAGGCGGGCCAGGTCACGGCCCACCACCACGCGGCCGGAGTAGCCCTTGCTCGCCTTGGTGTGCCAGGTCGAGTCGTCGACGATGTTCGTGGCGCCCGGGACCAGATGGCTCAGCACCAGCGTGCCCACACCGGCGCGTTCGGCGAGCGGGCCCACCCGGGTCGCGTCCGTGTGGCTGATCTCCATGTGCCGCAGCTGCGCCGGCTTCAGCCCGCCCAGGGCCAGTGTCTCCAGGTCCATCACCTCGTGCACCAGCACGTCCGCGCCCCGGGCCAGCCGCGCCACGTTCCCGCAGGGCGCGGTGTCGCCACTGAACACCACCGAGCCGTCCGCGGTGTCGAAGCGGAAAGCGAACGACGGAAAGACCGGCGGATGCTCGACGAGCACCGCCGTCACCCGCACCCGGTCGTCCCGCATCACCTCGAACGGCTCCATCGGCGGCGCCATCAGCTTGCGCGGCCCCGCCCCCTTCGGCAGCGGGAAGCGCACGTCGTGCGGCCGGATCAGGGTGCGGATGTCGGGCCAGCCCTCGCTGCGCATCCGTACGTTGATGTCGTACGCGGTGGCGGCGATGTGCCCGGCGATCAGGTCCTCGGTGCCGGGTGCGGGCTCCGACGGGCAGACAGTCCGCACCGAGCGGCCCTTCGGCCAGGTGGCGGGGAGGTTCCCCGCGGAACCGGGCCCGTAGACGTGCACCGGGCCACCCAGCGGCTGGTACCCGCCGAACCGCAGCCACAGCAGGGCGTACAGGTCCGACAGATGGTCGGAGTGGAGGTGGGTGACGAAGATCGCCGCGAGCTGCTCGGCCGTCAGCCAGGCCTGCGCGTACCGGCCGAAGATGCCGGGGCCGCAGTCCACGAGGTAGGCCCGGCCGTCGACGACCAGCGCGGACCCGATACCGGCGCGACCGTGCATGGGGACGGGGCCGCCGCTGGTGCCGAGCAGGATCAGCTCGGTACCGCGGCTCGGCTGGGGAGCGGCGTTCGCGGGGGCGGGCCGCAGGGGGACGGCGGCAGCGGCGGTGAGCGTGGAGGCGGCAGCGGCGGTGCGCAGGACCGTCCGGCGGGTGGGGGCGTCCGGGGATGAGGGCATGGCGGATCCCAAGGGGGTGAAGAGGTCGTACGGGCGGCAGGTACGCGGTGGGGGCGCGTGACGACGGTGCGTTCTCTTCAGCAGTCAACGGCGGCCGGACGGCTTGGGCTTTGGGCCGACGGCCCAAAATCCGAGCGGTCTTTGTGACCCGCGTCCCATCCCCACCCGGATGTGTTAGAAGGGCCCGAGCAGCCGGGCGATCTCCAGCGCCAGCCGCAGCTCCAGGGCGTCGGCGTCCAGCGGACGGCCCAGCAGCTCCACCGCCCGCCGCACCCGGTACGTCACCGTGTTGCGCGCAACGAACAACCGCTCCGCCGCCCCCTGCGGACTCCGCCCCTCCGCGAGATACACCCGCAGCGTCTCCCGCAACTCCCGCACCCGCGGATCATCACCCCCCAACGCCCCGAGAACCCGCGCCGCAAACCACCGCGCATGCTCCACGTCGGCCGTGAGCAGCGCCGCCGTACTCACATCGGCGTAGTCGCACAGCCAGCCCGTACGTCCCAGCCGGGCCATCCGTTCCGCCTCCCGGGCGCCGCGGTGGCTGCGCCGGAAGCCCTCGGAGCCGTAGCCCACGGGGCCGAGCGCGGCCCGTAGCGGCCGACGCTCGGGGACCAGCCGTGGCAGCCGGGCGAGCGCGCCGCGCGGCGGCTCGGCCGGCCAGCACATCCACCCCCACAGCTCGGCGCTGCCCGCCACCACGGTGAGCAACTGCTCAGCACCTGCCGCCCGGCACAGCTCGGCGGCCAGCAACCGCAGCTCCTCACTCGCCGTGTCCGGGGAGCCGGACGTGACGATCAACGCCACATGATGCCGGGCGAGTTCATACCCGAGCGTACGGGCCGCGACCGCGCCACCGACCAGACGACCGGCGAGCAACTCGTCCACGATCCGGCGACGGGCCGCATCCCGCCCCCGCCGCCAGCGGTCCCGCTCGGCGACATACTCCTCGGCAAGACGGCTGGCCTGGACGTCGGCGTACACAAAAAGCAGCTCGCTGACCCGATGCGTCTCCTGGGCCCGGATCTCTTCCGGCTCCTTGCCCAGCGCCTCCATCAGACGCCCGTGCAGATACGCGTGCCCGAGCCGGACGCCGCGCAGTACACGGTCCAACGGCACATTACGGCGGGCCAGTTCGGCGTTGCTCGCGACGGCCTCCGGTGGAACCAGGGCGGCGGTCGGCTCCGGCTCGGTGAGCAGGCCGGTCAGCGCGGTCAGGACGGTGGCCTCCACAGCACGCTGAAAGGGAACCGCCGCACCGGGCGCACCATGCTCGGGCACATGACTGACGATGTGCGCGGCCATACCCTGCGCCACCTCGACGGCCCACCCCACGGGCCTCACCCCGAGCAGCCGCTCGGCGACAGCCAACGTCTCGGCCGAACACACCGGCTCCGGCCACGGCGCAGAGGACGCCGCCAGCCGCAACAGCCAGGACGGTAACGACCCTTCGGTCAGGCTCACGCTTTTCCTTTGGGATCTGTAGTGATGTGTCGTCTGCCGGAGCCGTATGTGAGTGCGTAGACCGAATGCGTGACCTTTCCGCAGACGTGTCGTTGATCGGATGACAGCACCACAGACGGGAAGGGGGGCCGGTGAGCCGGAGACTGTCGCTCGGTGAGGGTGAGACGGCCCGCACGGCCTGTGCCCGTGGTCTGCTGCGGACGGGCGTGGTGGAGCAGACGGGCGAGGTGCTGTCGGCCGCTGTGCTGGCGGAACAGGTGGGCTGGGCCGCTGATCTGGTGTCCGGCATGGCCGCTGCCCTGCTGGCCGCGCACTGGAACGCCACCGATGTGGACCTGCTGGCCTCGGGTGAAGATGCCGCAGGCCGCGGGCTGCCGTCGAACGCCTGGATGGCGCTGCGGCGCCTGGGCTGGACGATCAGCCCGCCCGAGGGCGTCTGTGTCAACGACCGGATCGTGCGCATGGCCCAGGAACAGGCCGGGCGCACACTGCGGTCGGCCGAATGGCGGGCTGACGTGACCACGGGAGTCCTCGCGACGTGGCCCGCCGATCCCGCGAAGCGGACCCCGGGCGAGTGGGATGCCGTGCGTGAGGCCGTCCCCGACGGCCGGCACCTGCCCTCCAGCATCATCAGGTCCCGGACCCGGCAGATCGCCGCCTTCCAGCACAGGCGCGGCCGCATGCCGGCTGACGTGTTCGAGCTGGAGGCCGCACCCGACGCGGCGCGGATGCTGCTGCTGTCGGCCTGTGACGGGCAGCAGGCCACCCTCGCCCGCGCCGACGATCCGGGCCGGGCGCTGCTGCGGCTGCAGCTGCCCACCTGCCCCGACCCGCGCTCCTACCGGGACTGGACGTGGGTGGCCTGCCCGATCACACTCCCGCCGACCGTCCCGCCCGGCGCGGTACTGCACCTGCCCACCCTGCGCACCCGCTCCGGCCGGGTCCACGCCGACCTCGCCTACACCCACGCCGTGCCGAAGGCCCGGCGCACCGGGCACACCATCGCGCTCGGCGTGGACTGGGGGTTGAACACCCTGCTCAGCGCGGGCGCCGTCCGGCTGCACGACGACGGGACGATCACCGCTGTCGGGGCCGGTGCCCAGTTCCGCGCGGCCGGTGTGCTGGCCAAACAGCACCGGCTGCGCCGCGTGTGCGAGTACCTGCACGCCAAGGCCGACCACTACCAGCGGCTCATCAACAACACCGACGGGCATCGTCTGACCGGCAGGCACGCCGTGCTGGCCGAGGAGATCCGGCACGTGTCGGACCGGCGCTCGAACCTCAACGACGCCCTGGCCTGGGCCGCCGCACGGTGGACGGTCGACCAGGCCATCACCGCTGGTGCGGGCGTGATCTACGTCGAGGACCTGCGCTCGCTGGAGGCTCGGGGCATGGGCCGCACCCTCAACACCCGCCTGTCCCAGCAGATCCGCGGGCAGATCGTGGAGCGGATGCGGCACCTGGCCGCCGAGGTGGGCATCGCCGTGGTCACCGTCCCGGCCCGTAACACCTCCCGGCACTGCCCCCATTGCCTCACCCCGCTGCGCCACCGCAAGGCCCCCGACCGGCCCACGACGCCCGGCTGGAAATGGGCCACCTGCCCCAACCCGGACTGCAACTGGCAGGGCGACCGCGACACCGGGGCATGGCAGCGCATCGCCGCCCGCGGCCTGGCCCACCAGACCAGGACCGTCACCGACCGCGCCGGCGGGACCATGGCCATCCGCAGCGTGGTCGACAAGCTTGAAGCCACCGCAGTGGTCGAACCGGCCACCACCGAACCTCGCCGGGACCGGTCCAAGACCGGACCCACCCGGCGCAGAACCACACGCCCCGCGCCCAGGCGACGCAGGGCACCCTCCCCCACCAGGCCTCTTGGTCCGGCGGGCAAGCGTCCGGAGGGACATGCTCACACGGGCCGGACGAGGCTGCCCCGCGCAGCCCACCGGCACCAGGGCGTGACGACGATCAGCACACCCCCCACCCGTCGGCACCGGCCACGAGGAGCGGCCCTGGGCGCAGGCTTCCACCTGCACGCTCACGCCACCCCTCCACGATGGGCACAACCCGCGCCAGACACTACGTCTTGCACAGGATCGCTTAGCTGATCAGAGACGCTCACGTACTCAGTACAGCACCGTCGGGCTGAGCTCCGACGGACACCAGCATCGCAACCGTCTCCGGACATGGACCGGACACAGCCCACTCAAGAGGCGAACGCCCCGTCCCCTGATCCTCCCGGAGGTTGGGATCCGCCCCCGCGGCGATGAGCGCACGCACGACGTCGGTGTGCCCCCAGCAAGCAGCGGCACACAAGGGCGTGCCCTCGGCCCCGTGACCACTCTCGACATCGGGGTCGGCACCGGCTTCCAGAAGGCACCCGACAACATCACCGGCCCCTTGAACCGCCGCCGCGTAGAGAGGCGTGGTGCCGTCAGCATCAGCCACCCCCGGACTGGCCCCGGCCCGCAGCAGAGCCCGGACAAGGTCAACGTCCCCCATCACCGCCGCCCCCACCAGCCGCTCCCCCAGCTTCTTGGCCCGCCTCCGCTTCACGTCACCCTCCCTGTTCCCGAAGCCATGTACAGGCCGGCCAGCCCGCAGAACGTGTCGATGGCCTGCCGGTACTCCACGGCGGCGGAGGCATCGTCGGACCACCGTTGCCACAGTCCGCCGGGCACAAGAAATCCATCTGCCCGGTCAGCGTCAGCCCCGGTACGAGCGTCGACATGGAGCAGGGCGCCCATCGCCCATTCCTGGTCGTACCGGCAGTCGGGCAGACGCAGGTAGTGGTCGAGGTAGGCAGCAAGGATCTCAGCGTCCGATCGAGTGCCGAACCGGGCGAGCGCGAAGCAGTAGCCCTGACCCGCAAAGCACACCTCGCTGTCCAACAGCAGCGCTCCGAGCCGGTCACGAAACTGCTCCCGAGGGTCGAAGCCGATCAGCCAGGCAGCCGTAAGGCGAGGCCGCCAGCCGACCTCCAACAAGGCGGTCAGCTCCTCGTCGGTAATCGTGCGAGCCGCATCAGCGAGCTGGCGAAGGAAACGCCCACGCGGCCCGCCCCTGTCCTTGAAAAGCGGCACCAGACGCCTACGCTCACCTTCCGCATCCTTGAGACGCATGAAGTTGCCGTGCAGGAGTTCCAGATACCGCCGAGACGCACCCCTGCCCGGGTTCACATAACGACGGATGAGCCTCAACTGCTCTGAGCTGTAGGGAGGATGCACCCCTGCATCCTGACGCAGAGAACCCGCGCTTTCCATGCGGACTGCCGCGACTGCCCGCGACCGGGCGGCGCCACCGCGGAGCCGCAGCCGCGTACGGCGGGAAGGGGACGTGCCGGGGGGTGTCCGCCCGCAGCGGCTGCCGTGAACGACCAGCAACCCCCGTAAGAAACGGGTTCGGCAGACCGAGGACGGACACCCCCGGCGCGGCCCCGACCCACCCCCCCACCCGCAGGCGCTACGCAAGCCCCCACCGAACCCGCGCAGGCCGCCACAGGCATCAGCCCCGCACCCCCGCCAACCCCCGCGCCCGCAACACCCGCCGCTCCAGCGGCGCGAACAACAGCAGATCCACGGCGATGCCGACCACCAGGATCTCCCCGATGGTGGCGAGGACCAGCGCCATGTCCTGGTAGGAGCGCGCGTTCTCCAGCAGCTGGCCCAACCCCAGCCCCAACTCGGGAGAACTCGCAATGAGTTCGGCCGCCATCAGAGACCGCCACGAGAACGCCCAGCCCTGCTTGAGCCCAGCCAGATAGCCGGGCAGCGCGGCCGGCAGCAGCACGTGCCGGACCCGGGCGGCCCCGGTGGCGCCCAGCACCCGTCCCGCCCGCAGATACAGCGGCGGCACCTGGTCGACGCCCGCCAGCAGCCCGTTCGCGATGGACGGTACGGCACCCAGCAGGATCACCGCGTAGATGGTGGCGTCGGTGAGCCCGAACCACACGACCGCCGCCGGCACCCACGCCACAGACGGCAGCGACTGAAGCCCCGACAGCACCGGCCCGATCCCGACCCGCAGCGACCGCACCGCGCCGAGCAGCAGCCCCAGCCCGGTACCGATGACCACGGCCGCGGCGAACCCGAGGGCGCCGCGCTGCATGCTCGTCCACACCGTGGAGAACAGCGTGCCCTCGTACCACTGGTCGGACAGCGCCCGCCACACGTCGCCCGGCGACGGCAGCAGGTAGTCCGGTTTGATCTCGGCCTCGTACGCGGCCTGCCAGGCGAGCAGCACCAGCACCGCCGCGACCACGGGCGGCAGCACCCGCTCCCGCAGAATCTGCCGTACAGGCATCCGCCCGGGCCCTACAGGCGCGCTGTCCAACGCGTCGAGCCCGGCCTCGACGTCCGCGCTGTCGCGGACCTCCCGTACGCCCTTCCTGGTCGCGACCGTCTCACCGGCGGCCATGGCGACGTATCTCCTCCCGCAGCGCGTCGGTGACCCGGGCCGTCAGCGCGGCCTCCGGGAGGTCGGAGTCGGTCCACTCGCGGGCGATCCGGCCGGGGCGGGAGGACAGCAGCACGACCCGCTCGCCGAGCCGGACCGCCTCGCGGACGTTGTGGGTGACGAAGACGACGGAGAGCCTGTTCTCGGACCAGATACGGGTGAGCTCCTCGTGGAGCACGTCCCGGGTGATGGCGTCGAGCGCGGCGAACGGCTCGTCCATCAGCAGGACGTCGCCCTCCTGGGCGAGGGCACGGGCCAGGGCGACACGCTGGCGCATGCCGCCGGACAGTTCGTGGATCCGCTTGCCGTACGCGTCCTTCAGCCGCACCAGCTCCAGCAGCCGGCGCGCCTGATCGGGGCGGTCCCGCCGGGGCACTCCCCGCAGCCGCAGCGCGAGTTCGACGTTCCGGCCGGCGGTGAGCCAGGGGAACAGGGCGTGGTCCTGGAACATCAGGGCGGGCCGCCGGCCGCCGCTGACCTCGATGGCGCCCGTGGACGGCCGGTCCAGGCCCGCCACCAGGTTGAGCAGCGTGGACTTGCCGCAGCCGGAGGCGCCGAGCACGCACACGAACTCGCCGCGGCCGACGGTCAGACTGATGTCGTCCAGGACGGCCTGGCGCCGCCCGGCGGTGTCGAACCACTTGGAGACGTGGGTGAGTCGTACGGCCGGTTGCTCCACCTCGGCCAGGGCGACCGGGCGGGCCGGTGCGCCGGCCCGCAGCACTGTTTCTGACACGTGATCAAATCCTTTGCTGTATGGGCATGGTGCCCGGAAGTAAGGTCTGTCCCGGGGGTCAGGTGCCGCGCCCGGCGACGCCGAGGCCGGCGTCGTCCACGGCCGGCTCGCCCTGCCGGGCGAGGACCCGGTTGAGCGGGCGCAGGTCGAAGATCCCGCGCAGGGCCGCCTCCGCTCCGCCGCCCGGCGTGCCGTCCGCGCCGTGCAGGAGCCCGAGCCGGTCGGCCCGGTCCGCCTCCTCGGCGAGGGTCGTGGCGAGCGGATCGTCGGTGAGGCTCACATGCCGCCAGGCCGCGTCGAGGACCCCGCGCTCCAGTGGCCGGCCGGTCAGCGCCTCGATGGCGCTGTTGACGGCCGTCTTGCCCTCGGCTGGTCGGCTCTTCAGCCAGGCGTTGGTGCGTACCGAGCCGCGCAGCACGGCCTCGACGACGTCCGGATGGTCCGCGAGGAACGACGGGGACACCACCACCAGGGCGGTGACGAACGCGCCGCCGTCCCACAGGTCCGACTCGTCGACGAGCACCCGCCCGCCGGCGGCGACCAGCTGCGCGGCCACCGGCTCCGGCACCCACGCCCCGTCGATCGCGCCCCGCCGGAAACTGGTGGGGATCTCCTTGGACGACTGCCGCACCACCGTGACGTCACCGCGCCCGGTGCGCGGGTCGACCTCCCAGCCCTGCTCGCGGATCCAGTGCAGCAATGCGACGTCCTGGGTGTTGCCCGCCTCCGGCGTCGCGATCCTGAGCCCTCGGATGTCGGTGCCGCGTACCTTCGCGTCGCCGTCGACGACCAGCGCGACCCCGCCGGAGGCGGCACCCGAGACGATCCTCAGGCCGCGGCCCTCGGACCGCAGGAAGCCGTTGACGGCCGGCGACGGTCCCATCCACGCGATGTCCACAGCGCCCGCGTTGAGCGCCTCCAGCGCCGACGGGCCGCCGTTGAAGACCTGGGTGCGCAGCCGGGTGCCGCCCAGCTCTCGGGTGAAGTAGCCCTTCTGCACACCGGCCAGCGGGGTGGCGTGCGTGACGTTGGCGAAGTAGCCGATGGAGACCTCGTCCGCCGACAGCGGCGGGCCCGTGCCGACGGCCGGCGCGGCCGCCGCCCCCGACGCCCGGGACCCGTAGCCGCAGCCCGCCGCCAGGAACAGCAGCAGGAGCAGCGCGAGGGCCGCGCGGAGCGGACGCCGGGAGCGGCTGGGCGCCGGGCTGCGCTCAGACAGGCGCATCGGGGGTCCCCGGAGCGGTCGCGCCGACCATGCCCGCGGTCAGCGTGGCGCCGTCGGCCGGGTCGATCAGCACGAAGGAGCCGGTGCGCCGGCTGTCCTCGTACTGGTCGAACGCCAGCCGCTCGGCGGTGCGCAGCGCGACCTGGCCGATCTCGTTGAGGTCGAGCCGCCCCGGGCCCGGGATCCGGCGGACCACCGCGCGCACGGTGCGCGTGGTGTGCTTCAGCAGCACGTGGTCCCCGGGCCTGAGCGGGCGTTCGTGCAGATGGCACACGGCCGCCTCGACGTCCCGGGACACCGTCGGCAGGGCCGCCGCCGGGACGATCAGGTCGCCTCTGGAGACGTCCAGGTCGTCGGCGAGCCGCAGCGCGCCGGACTGCGGAGAGCGGACCAGCTCGGCCGGCGCGCCCAGCACGTCGATGCCGGTGACGGTGGTGGTGCGCCCCGACGGCAGCACGGTGACCCGGTCGCCGACCCGCAGCGCACCGGCGGCGACCTGACCCGCGTAGAGGCGGACGTCACCGGAGCGGATGACGTACTGGACCGGGAACCGGGCGGGTCCGTCGGTCACCTCCTCCGCGACGGGCACGTTCTCCAGGTGCGCGAGGACGGTCGGCCCGCCGTACCAGTCCATGCGCGTGGACGGCTCGACGACGTTGTCCCCGGCGAGCGCGGAGATCGGGATCGCGGTGACCTCGGGAATGCCGAGGTCGGTCGCGAGCCGGGTGAACTCCCCTGCGATGTCCGCGAACACGGACTGCTCGTAGCCGACGAGGTCCATCTTGTTGACGGCGAGGACCACGTGCGGCACCCGCAGCAGCGCCGCCACGGCCGCGTGCCGCCGGGTCTGCTCGACCACGCCCTTGCGGGCGTCGACGAGGATCACCGTCAGCGTGGCCGTGGACGCGCCGGTGACCATGTTGCGGGTGTACTGCACATGCCCCGGCGTGTCGGCGAGGATGAACCGGCGCCTGGGGGTGGCGAAGTAGCGGTAGGCGACGTCGATGGTGATGCCCTGCTCGCGCTCGGCGCGCAGCCCGTCGGTGAGCAGAGCCAGGTCGGGGCCCTCGCCGGAGGACGCGCGGGCGACGGCCTCCAGCTGGTCGGCGAGGACGGACTTCGAGTCGTGCAGCAGTCGTCCTACGAGGGTGGACTTGCCGTCGTCCACCGAGCCGGCGGTGGCCCAGCGGAGCAGGTCCGCCTCGGCCGCGGGCGCCTCGAGGGGCTGGGTGGTGGGCTTGGGATTCACGTGTCCCTCCTGTGCGCCGGTCCCGGCGGTCAGCCGGGACCTGGCTTCCTGGAAGATGCCGCGCATCATCAGGGCGGCGGTGAAATGCGGGGGGTGGCCGAGAGCTGTCACGTCGGCGGTCATGTCAGAAGTACCCCTCGCGTTTGCGGTCCTCCATCGCCGCCTCCGACAGCCGGTCGTCGGCACGGGTGGCGCCGCGCTCGGTGAGCCGGGAGGCGGTGATCTCGACGATCACCTCGTCGACGTCGGACGCCTCCGACAGCACGGCGCCGGTGCAGGACATGTCGCCGACGGTGCGGTAGCGCACCCTGCGCTTCTCCACCGGCTCGCCGTCCTTCGGGCCGCCCCAGTCGCCCGGCGCCAGCCACATGCCGGAGCGCAGGAACACCTCCCGTTCGTGCGCGAAGTAGATGGACGGCAGCTCGATGCCCTCGCGGGCGATGTACTGCCACACGTCCAGCTCGGTCCAGTTGGACAACGGGAAGACCCGCACGTGCTCCCCGGGCAGATGGCGGCCGTTGTACAGCTGCCACAGCTCGGGCCGCTGCCGGCGCGGGTCCCACGTGCCGAACTCGTCGCGCAGCGAGAACACCCGCTCCTTGGCGCGGGCCTTCTCCTCGTCTCGCCGCCCGCCGCCGAACACCGCGTCGAACCCGCCGCCGCTGATCGCCTCCAGCAGCGGCAGCGTCTGCAGCGGATTCCGGGTGCCGTCGGGACGTTCGCGCAGCACGCCCCGGTCGATGTAGTCCTGTACGGACGCCACATGGAGGGTGAGCCCATGTGCGGCCACCACACGGTCCCGGTAGGCGAGCACCTCCGGGAAGTTGTGCCCGGTGTCCACGTGCAGCAGCGCGAACGGCAGCGGCGCCGGCGCGAACGCCTTCAGCGCCAGATGCAGCATGACGACCGAGTCCTTGCCGCCGGAGAACAGCAGCACCGGCTTCTCGAACTCGCCGGCCACCTCGCGGAAGATGTACGCCGCCTCCGACTCCAGGACGTCGGTGTGCCCGAGGCGGGCGGCCACGGCCGTCACAGCAGCCCCCGTTCCGCCATCAGCGTGTGCAGGGTGTCCACCGACTCGCCGACGGACTGCAGTTGGGTCTCCACCTTCGCGTCCGGTGACTGCGGCGGCTCGTACGGGTCGTCGATGCCGGTCAGCCCGGACAGCCGCCCGGCGCGGGCCTGCGCGTACAGGCCCTTCACATCGCGTACGGCGCACACCTGCAGCGGTGTGGCGACATGCACCTCCAGATACGGCGTGCCGCTCGCCTCGTGCCGTTTGCGGACCGCCTCGCGGCTGTCGGCGTACGGCGCGATGACCGGGACCAGCACCAGGATGCCGTTGCGTGCCAGCACCTCGGCGACCAGGCCGATGCGCTGCACGTTGGTGTCCCGGTCCTCGCGGGTGAAGCCGAGGCCGGCGCTGAGGAACGTACGTATCTCGTCGCCGTCGAGCACCTCGACCCGGTGCCCCTCCCGGGTGAGGCGGCTGGCCAGCGCCTGCGCCAGCGTCGTCTTGCCGGAGCTGGGCAGCCCGGTCAGCCACACCGTGGCGCCCTTGGTCAGCGGGGTCCTCATACGCCGCTCCTTGTCGCCGAAGCCGCCGCAGCGGCCATGGGGACGACACCGTGCGCGGCGAGTACGGAGAACCCGGCGGCGCACGCCTGCTCCAGCTCCTCGCGCTCGGCGTCGGGCAGGTCCCGCCAGGACGACGAGGGCGCGCCCACCTTGGCCGCGCACCGGCGCTCCCAGTCGGTGTCCACGAAGTCCGCGCCGAGGAACTCACCGATGCGGTGCAGGGACTCCTCGGGCGCGGCCAGCAGGTCCTCGTACCAGATGTGCAGCACGTTCTCCTGCGGCAGCGCGGACATCGCCTCCATGCCGCGCTTCATCTCGTCCGCCCAGTACGTGCCGAACAGCGACACCGGGAGCCGGTAGTCGCGGACGGCATGGGCGTCGAAACGATCCGGCAGGAACGGCAGCAGCTCGTCCGGTACGAACCCGAGGTCGCGTTCGGTGTCGGCGGACTGCTCCTCGGCGTACGGGTCGTGGCCGAGGGTGAGGTGCAGCGCCATCACCACCGCGGCCATGCGGAAGCCGGTGTGGCGGCTCATGGACAGCGCGGTGTCCCGGCCGTCGCGCACGATGTGCAGATGGCGGGCGTCGGGGAAGTGATCGCGGAACTGCCCGGCGAGGATCAGCGAGCCGCCGCTGCGCTCGGCCCACAGGGTCTTGCCGAAGCGGGCGCACAGCCAGCCGAAGAGACGGTGGTAGTGCTCGCCCACACCGGCGTCCGGGAACTCGGCGACGGCCGCTTCGAGTTCGTCGTAGAGCTCGTCGGGGGTGTCGGTGAGGTGGGGGAGGGTGGTCAGCAGGACGGCCGGGATGCCGGTGTCGGCCTGGAAGCGGGTGGTCGCCGAGGGGCGGTAGAGGACTTCCCTGGGGGCCAGTCCGTGGGCGGTCAGGAGTCGGTTGACGGTGTTGCGGGAGGACAGGACGTCCCAGAACTCCGCGGCCGTGAGGGGGCCTTCGGGGAAGACCCGGGCAGTGATCCGGTACATGTCCGTGAGGTGGTTGAAGAGCTCCGACAGGCTGAGGACCTGCGGGTGCTCGCGCAGCAGCTCGGAGACCAGAGTCGAGCCGCAGCGACCGGTGCCGGTGACGAAGACCTGGCCCGGTGAGGTCGGGATGGGCATGGCGCAGCTGTTCCTTCCGTGCGTCCTTGGGGTGGTGTCCGTAGGGTCGTGCTGGAAGGGGGCTCCGGGCGGGCCGACGGTGTGGGGCCGTACGGCGGGCCCGGCCGGCGTCAGGACCGGCGCAGCAGGGCCGCGTACAGGGTGAGGCCGGGGCCGAAGGCCATGGCGACCACCGGGCCGTCGGTACGGGGCAGGCGCTGGAGGACCATGAGGACGGTGGGCGAGGAGCAGTTGCCGCACTCGTCGAGGACGCCGTACGAGGCGTCCAGCGCGCCGGCGGGCAGCTCGAGCCGCTCACCGACGACCTCGAGGATGCGCTTGCCGCCCGGGTGCACGGCCCAGCCGGTGACCTCCTCGGGCGTGAGCCCGTGCGGGGCGAGCAGCTGGTCGCGGACCACCTCGCCGACGTGCTGGGCGAGCACGTCGGGGACCTTCGGCGAGAGGCCCATCTTGAAGCCGAGGTCGGTGATCTGCCAGCTCATGTGGTCGGCGGTGCTGTGGTCGGTGACCGCGACCACGTCGATGACCTCGTAGCCGCTGTCGGCGTCGGGCTCCAGGACGACGGCCGCGGCGGCGTCGGCGAACAGCGCGTGCGCCACGATCTGTTCGATGTCCCGGGTGGGCGGCTGGACGTGCAGCGAGGTCAGCTCCAGACACAGCAGCACCGCCGGCCGGCCCCGCGAGGCGACGAAGTCGGAGACGGCGCCCAGCGACGGGACGGCCGCGTAGCAGCCCATGTGGCCGATGAACAGCCGCTGGACCTTGCTGGACATGCCCAGCTCGTCCGCGAGCCTCAAGTCGAGGCCGGGCGTGGTGTAGCCGGTACAGGAGGCCACGGCCAGCAGGCCCACGTCCGACGGGGCCAGGCCCGCGGACTCCAGGGCGTCGGCGACGGTGCGCTTGCCGAGGGGCACGGCCTCCTCGATGTAGCGCTCCATGCGCTGTCCGGTGCTCCAGCCGGACACTTCCTTCTCGGCGCGCGGGTCCACGGCCGTGGAGCGGGAGCTGATTCCGGAATTCTCGAATATCCGGCGGGCCAGCGGAAAACCGTCGTAGTGGTCCAGGAAAAATTCCTGCCACAGGTCGTCCTGGCTGCTCCGGGTACCCGGAAAGGAATGGGAGGATCCGGTGATGACGGGGCGTGCGGCGGCGCGCAGGCCCCGGCGGGCAGGGGCGATTTTCTCTTCGAGGTGCATGCGTGATCCCTTTGCTTTCGGGCAGCGGAAAACGGCCGCTCGGGCCGACGACGGGAGAGAGGGAATCGTGCGTGCCGATGGGAGCCGGCCCGGGCGCCTTTGCGCAGGCCAGAGCGTCCAAATGGAGATACGCCGAAACGGCGCACGGAAGGTGAAAGAAAGAGTGGTCTGCTCTCCCCCGTTCGAACCGGATGTCGATTCGGTGCCCTCAGTCAAACACAGGGCTTCCGGCGGAATCAAATATTCCGCGGTTAATTTCCTCGGCGGTAACAATTAGCGGCTGAAAAACGCCAGCCTGCCTCTCGGTGAACCCGAGAGGCAGGCTGGCATCGTGTTTTTCTGTTCGGTGTCGGTGTCCGGAATCGAGCTGGGGGTAATTCAGCCAGAGCTTGCGTTGATTTCGGTCAGTGGCCGTGCGGTTTCCGCCCGGGCCGGCTCGTGCAGCCGGGCGCCCTCGATGTCCAGGTCGGGCAGCAATCGGTCCAGCCCGCGCGGCAGCCACCAGGCGCCGCGTCCCACCATCGCCAGGACCGCCGGCACCAGGGTCATCCGTACGACGAAGGCGTCCACCAGCACACCGAACGCCAGCGAGAACGCGATGGGTTTCACGATGGCGTCCTCCGTCGTCACGAAGCTGGCGAAGACGAAGAACATGATGAGCGCCGCCGCCGTCACCACCCGCGAGGCATGCCCGGCCCCGTCGATCACCGCGTCCCTGGCCCGTCCGGTGCGCACCCACTCCTCGCGCATGCTGGACACCAGGAAGACCTCGTAGTCCATCGCCAGTCCGAAGAGCACGGCCATCAGCACGATCGGCAGGAAGCTGACGACGGGTCCGGTCCGGGCCACCCCCAGCGCGTCGGCGAGCCAGCCCCACTGGAACACCGCCACGACCGCGCCGAAGGACGCCGCCACCGACAGCAGGAACCCGACGGTCGCCTTGACCGGCACGACCAGCGAGCGGAAGACCAGCAGCAGAAGAATCAGACAGAGCCCGACGACGACGGCCGCGAACGGCAGCAGCGATGCGGTCAGCCGGTCGGAGACGTCGATGCCGATCGCCGTGGTGCCGGTGACGGACACGGCGGCGCCGGTCTCCCGCTCGATGACGGCCGCGTCGCCGCGGATGGCGTCGACCAGGTCCTGCGTGGACTCGTCCTGCGGCCCGCCCTCCGGCACGACCTGGATCACCGCCCGCCCGGACTCCGGCGCGTACTGCGGCTGACCGACCTTGACCACGCCCGGCAGCTCCTGCAGCCGTCCGGCCACCGCGGCCGCCTGCTGCTGCCCGGCCTGCCCCTGGGTGTCCGCCTCGGCGAGCACCAGCAGCGGCCCGTTGAAGCCGGGCCCGAACGCGTCCTCGACGGTGTCGTACGTCTCGCGCTGCGACGTTCCGTGCGCCGCCGTGCCGTTGTCGGGCAGCGCCAGTCGCAGATCGGCGGCGGGCAGCGCCAGGGTCACCAGGGCGGCGACGGTGCCGATGACGACGAGCAGGGGGCGCCGGGTGACGAGCCGGGCCCAGCGTTGCCCCATGACGGAAGCCTTTTCCGCGGCCTTCTCCGAGTCCTTCTCCGCGGCTTCTTCCGTGGCCTTCTCCGTGGCTTTTTCTGTACCCCCCGCAGGAACCTCCCCCGCGGCAACAGCCGCCCGCCGCGCGGCCCGTGACCCCGGCCGGGGCGCGAGCCGTGCCCCTGCGAGGCCGAACAGCGCCGGCAGCAGCGTCACCGCGACCAGCACGGCGATGAGCACCGTCGCCGCCGCGCTCAGACCCATGACCGTCAGGAACGGGATACGCACCACGATCAGCCCGACCAGCGCGATGACGACCGTCGTCCCGGCGAAGACCACCGCGCTGCCCGCCGTCCCGACGGCCCGCCCCGCCGACTCGCGCGGTTCCATCCCCTGGGCGAGCTGCGTCCGGTGCCGGGACAGCACGAAGAGCGCGTAGTCGATGCCCACCGCCAGCCCGAGCATCAGCGCCAGGCTCAGCGCGGTCGACGACACCGTCACCCCCGAGGACACCGCCAGCAGTCCGGCGAGCCCGGTGCCGACGCCGACGAAGGCGGTCAGCAGCGGCATCCCGGCGGCGAGCAGCGAGCCGAAGGTGATGGCGAGCACGGCCAACGCGACCACCACGCCGAGCAGTTCGAGGACGCTCGGGGTGAGCACGCCGTTGCCGTATGCCTGACCGCCGACGGAGACCTCCAGCCCCGCCTCCTCGGCGGCCCTGGTGGTCTCCTCGAGTGAGTCGAGCGCGCCGTCGTCCAGGTCGGAGCGGCTGACGTCGTAGTTGACCTGGGCGAGCGCGGTGCGCCCGTCAGGGGTCACGGTGCCGGCCTTGTCGGGCGGGATCACGGCGGCGACCTGCGGGGCGTCCTGCGCGGCGGTCAGCGTCCGCTGGATGCCCCGGGCGGCCTGCGGATCGGTGACCTTCGCGCCGTCGGGCGCGGTGAACACGATCTGGGCACTGGTGCCCGCGGCCGCCGGGAAGTCCTCGGCCATCGTGTCCTGCGCCTGCTGGGATTCGGAGCCGGGAATGGTGAACTCGTTGTCGAGCTTGCCGCCCACGACGACCAGCGCGCAGACGGCGCCCGCCAGTACGGCCAGCCAGGCCGCCAGGACGAGCCGCCGTCGGCGGTAGGCGCCGAGACCGAGCCGATAGAGCCATGTCGCCACGGAGATGCTCCTCGTGCAGTAGTGGCTTGTGCGATGGGGTCCGAAGACGGACGGGTGTCGGTGGGCCGGGGCGTCGGTCGGGCGGAGCGGGTCAGGCCTTCACGGTCGTGCTGCCTCCCGTCAGTTCCAGGCGCAGTCCGTCGGCGGTGACGGCGAGCCGCTCCGGCTCCAGGTCGAGGGGCAGTCCGGACAGGTCCAGCTCCTGCGGGGTGTCCCCGAGCAGCTGGCCGGCGAGGGCGTCGGGAACGATGCGTTCGCCGATGCGCACCGTGGTGCGTTCGAACCGGATGCCCTCCTTCTCGAGGACCGGCCGGAAACCGATGGAGATCCGTCCGGCCGGCCCGGCCTGCACGACCAGTTCGCCGCTTTCCGGATCGGTGGTCACCGCCGCGGCGCCCAGTGCGCCCCCGGTCATCGTGGCGACGGCGTCGGCGAGCGCGGCGTCCGTCAGCTCGGCGCTCACCCGGGTGTCGGCCACCGACAGTCCGTCGCCGGTGCGGACCACATCGGCCAGTTCGGCGTGCAGGTCGACTCCGGAGAACCGGCGGAACGTCGCGCCCTCACCGGAGACCTCCACGTGGGAGAAGGACCCGCGGGCCAGTTGCAGCATCACCGGCGTCGGTCCGAAGCCCACGTCCAGCCCGGTGTGCAGTCGGCGCTCCATGCGGTCCGCGAGCCGGTCGGCCGCCTGGTGACGTGCCACCGCCTCCGCGACACCCCCGGCGGCCAGCACCGCGCCGACCACACCCAGGGTGATCAGGCGGGCTCTGCGGGACACCCGCCCGCGGAACACATGCCCTCTCCGAAAAAGTGTCATGACTGACAGCATAGCGAATCTGTCATGACTGACAGATTCTGTACCGTCGGTTTTCCGCCTGCGATACTCCTCACATGGCAACCCTCGACACTCCCCCCGCGGCGCCACGTGGACGTCGCGAGGCGCACAAGGCGGCGACGCGCAAGGCCCTCCAGGAGGCCGCCCACCGCATGTTCGAGGAACGCGGCTATGCGCAGACCACCGTGCGGGACATCGCGGCGGCCGCCGGGGTCACCGAGCGGACCTTCTTCCGCTACTTCCCCTCCAAGGAGGACCTGGTCCTCGACGAGGTCCTGGACCTCATCCCGGTCATGCAGACCCAGGTGGCCGCCCGCCCCGCCGACGAGGACCCGTACGCCGCCGTCCTGGGCGCCGCTTTCGACCTCATCGCCGACGGCGGCCCCGGCCTGATGTTCAGCGGGCCGCCGCAGCGCTTCCCCGGCCAGCCGGTGCGCCAGTTCCTGCCGGTGCTCAGCCAGTTCGAGGACGGCCTCGCCGAGGCCCTGCGGGAGCGGCTCGCCGAGCACGACCCCGACGCGGCCACGCCGCTGCGGGCGGCCGTACTGGCCCGGGCCGCCGTCGGCGCGATGCGCTCCGCCCTCTTCGCGTACACCGCCCTGCCTGAGGGGGAACGCACACCGGCCCTGGCGCACCAGCTGCTGCGCACGGCGTTCGGGCATCTGCGCGAGCCCTGAGCGCGCGGCCACCTGCACATCCGGCCGCTGCAGGCCCATTGCCCAGGCAAACACTCCATGAGTAGCCTGTGTTCGCCATTCCGATCGACAGTTGAAATTTCGAACGCAGCCGCAGACGCAAGTCTCAGAAACAAGGGAGGGGGCCGGTCGTGGGACGCCTCGTACCTGCCGTGACCCGGGCTCTCGACATCCTGGAGCTCTTCCTCGACGGGGACGGCACACTCTCCGCCCCCGACATCGTGCGCAAGCTACAGCTTCCGCGCACCACCGTCCACGAACTGGTCACCACGCTCGCCGCCAGGTCGTACATCGTCCAGGTGCCCGGCCAGCCGGGACGCTACCGCCTGGGCGTACGCCCGTACCAGCTCGGCAGCCGCTACGCCGAGCAGCTCGACCTCGCCGCCGAGGGCCAGCAGGTCGCCCGGTCCGTCGCCGAGACGTGCGACGAGACCGTGCACGTGGCCATCCTCGAAGGCACCGACGTCATCTACATCGCCAAGGTCGACTCCACGCACGCGGTGCGCATGGTGTCGGCGGCGGGCCGTCGCCTCCCCGCCCACTGCACGTCCGTCGGCAAGATGCTGCTCGCCTCGCTGCCCGAGCCGGAGCTGACCGCACGCATCCCGGACGGCGCCGAGCTGGTCGCGATGACGCCGAACAGCATCACCGACCCGACGGCCCTGCGCGAGGCCCTGGCCGAGATCCGACAGCGGCAGATCGCGGTGGAGAGCCGCGAGTCCAACCCGGACGTCAGCTGCGTGGCCGCGCCGGTGCGCGACCGCACGGGCAAGGTGGTGGCCGCGCTGTCCATCTCCGTGCCCATGATCCGCTGGAGCGACGAGCGCCGCGCCGAACTGGAGCAGCTCGCCGCCAAGGGCGCCGCGGAGCTCTCCGAACGCCTCGGCCACCGGAGCGTGGCATGACGTACGAGGTGGCGGTACGCGCCGAGGCGACGCTCGGCGAGGGTCCGACGTGGGACCCGGCGGCGGGACGCCTGATCTGGATCGACATCCTCGGATCCCGGCTGAACACCTACGACCCGTCGACGGGCGTGCGGACGTCCCGTTCGACCCCGCAGCACATCGGCGCGGCCAAGCCCCGCACGAACGGCGGCCTGGTCCTCAACCTCCGCGACGGAGTCGGCCTCCTCGACCCGGACGGCTCCTTCCGCTGGCTCCACCACGACCCCGTCCCCGGCCGCCGCGCCAACGACGCCGCCGTCGCCGCCGACGGCTCGCTGTGGGCGGGCACGATGCGCTACGACGAGGCCCCGGGCGGCGGCACGCTGTCCCGGATCACCGGTGACGGCTCGGCCGACGTCGTCCTCGACGACGTGGCCGTGAGCAACGGCACGGGGTGGAGCCCCGACGGACGGTTGATGTACTACGTCGACTCGCCGACCCGCCGCGTCGACGTCTTCGACTTCGAGGGCGGACGCGTCTCCGGCCGGCGCCCCTTCGTCGAGATCGAGGAGGGTGCCGGTTTCCCCGACGGCCTCACCGTCGACGCCGACGGCTGCGTGTGGGTGGCGCTGTGGGACGGCGGGGCGGTACGCCGCTACACGCCGAGGGGAGAGCTGGACCGGGTGATCACCCTTCCCACCCCGCGGGTCACTGCGTGTGCCTTCGGCGGACCCGACCTGTCCGACCTCTACATCACGACCGCCCGAGTGGGGCTGGACGCCCCGCACCCGGTGGCCGGATCGCTGCTGGTGATACCGGGAGCGGGAAAGGGATTGCAGCAACCGCTTTTCGCCGGGTGACTACTGCAACCCCGCCTTCTTCAACTCCTCCGCAGACAAAGGAGGCCCACTCAACGCCGGCTTCAACGGCCCCACAACCGTCGCCAGCAGTACCGACGGCGCCAACAACACCTGCGCCCCCCGCTCCAGCGACGTCACGTCAGTGACCCGGCGCGCGATGCGCCCGTTGCCCGTGGCGGTGTGCATGAGGCGGTCGACGTATGCCGCGAGGAGGCGGTCCTTGAGGGTGGGACCGTTCTCCGTGGCGCCGGGATAGAACACGTCCTGCCCTGTGGCGAGGTCCCAGGCCACCGCGGCCGGCCGGGCCACCGCCTTCTGGACACGCCGGGACAGTCCCGGGGCGCCCCAGCCCTGACGCCGTATCACGTTCCGCAGGATCAGGGCGCTCTGGGCGCCGACGGCCAGGCCATGACCGTAGAGCGGGTTGAACGCGGCGAGGGCGTCGCCGAGGACGGTGAAGTTCTCGGGCCAGGCCGGCATTCGCTCGTAGAAGTAACGGCGGTTGAGAGTCGTGCGGGTGAGCGACACGTCGTTCAACGGCTCGGCCTGTTCCAGCAGTTCGCCGATCAGCGGGTGCCGCAGCTCCTCGCGGGCGAACCGGACGAAGTCGTCGTTCGCGGCGGAGGGTTCGCCGCCGCGTGTGCCGTTCAGGGTGACGATCCAGCGGCCGTGCTCGATGGGCAGCAGGAAGCCCGCCCGGCCCGGGCCTGTGTCCCGCAGGTCGGGCTGCACATTGACGACGGGGAATCCGTCCCGCGCCTGTTCGGGGGCGAGGTAGAGCCGGCTCGCGTACACCAGCCCGGAGTCGACCTCGCGCCGCTCCGCCGCGGGCAGCCCCAGGGCCGTCAGCCACCGGGAGGCTCGGGAGCCGCGGCCGGTGGCGTCGACGACCAGGCCGGCGGAAAGGGAGCGCTCGGCGCCGTCGTGCGCCCGGATGCGCACGCCGGTGACCGCCTCCGCCGTGCCCTCGAGCTCCACCGCCTCGGCGCCGTCGACCAGTTCGATCCGTTCGTCCGCGAGCACCCGCGCCCGGATCGTCGCGTCCAGCAGATCCCGGCCGGCCAGGATCACATGGTGGGACTCGGGCCAGCGCCGGAACCAGCCGTGCGCCGCCATGACGACCATGTCCGTCGTCACCGGCGCCCGCCGCGCCCCCGCGGCGTGGAGCACGCCGACGACACCCGGCAGCAGCTCCTCCAGGGCCCGCACACCGCCCGACCACAGCATGTGGGCGTGCCGGGCCTGCGGCAGGCCCTTGCGGGGCTCGGGGCCCTCGGGCAGGACGTCGCGCTCGACCACGACGACCCGGTCGGCGAAGGCGGCCAGCGCGCGCGCCGCGAGCATGCCGGTATGGGATCCCCCCAGCACTACGGCGGTTCTGGCGGGACGGGACGGTTCAGTCATGCGCGGACACGCTCTCTGCCGGGGCGGCGGCGCGAGCGCGCACCGCCTTGATGTCGTCGGGGCGGCGAAGGGCTTCGGAGAGGGCCTCGATCTCCCTCAGCAGATACGTGGTGTCCGGCTCGGGGGACCGCTCCGCGGAGGGGGAGTCCGCGGCACCCTCCGCGGGCCGTGGTCCGTCGGCGGCGTCCAGGATCGTCACGGCGGCGGCGAGGGCCCGAGCCCGGCCGTGCTCGAAGCCGAGGGCGAGGGCGGCGTCGTAGGACCGCGCGCGCAGGCCCTCGTCGAGATGCCGGGACAGGTGCAGGAGGCCGTCGCGGATGAACGTCTCGCGGCGCAGCAGACGCAGTTCGGCGGGGGCGCGCAGCGTGAAGGGCTCACGGCTGCCCGTCGCCGTCCGCATCAGCGCGTAGAGGGGCCGCAGTCGGCGCAGCCGACCCCGGACGCGCCAGCGTTCCTGCAGGTACTGGCCGGCGTGCGGGACGATGAAGCCGATCGCGACCAGGGTGGCGGCCACACAGGCGACCGACGGCGCCAGGTTGGTCGACAGCCAGTCCAGGTCGTGGCCGGTCCAGCGGGCGACGACGGCGGTGAGCTTGAACACGGCGAAGAACAGGTTCGTCGTGAAGCCGATCCCCAGGAGCCTGAGCCCCCAGCGCAGCCAGGCGTCGAGGCCGTCGGTGCGGATCCAGTTCCACACGAGCCGGGCCGTGACCGTGGAGGCGACCGTGTGCGCGACCAGGTAGAGCAGGATCTGCTCGCGCATGAACGGCGTGTTGGCGTAGTACGTGTCCAGGTCCCGCAGCCGCTCCACGGGCGTGTCCGCGAGGGCGAAGAGCACCCACAGGGCGACGATCACCGCAGCGTAGACGGTGACGACCCAGCGGGTGGCGCGGCGCGTGCGGTCCGCGCTGTCGGTGAGGCCGTTGCGCCAGGCGATGATCAGCAGCAGCCAGGACGCGCACAGCGTGGTGAGCAGGGAGTACACCCAGGGCGACGAGATGTTCGGGACACCGGTGACCCGGTTGGTCCAGGCGATGGTGCCCGGGGCCGCGAACACGAACACCGCGCAGGCGAAGAGGAGCAGGCCGCCGACGGCACGCAGCAGCGGGTCCCGCCACATCTTGACGATGCTGGGCAGCTTGATCGCCAGGGCGGCGGTCAGCACCACGGTCGGCAGCCAGAAGGAGATGTTCAGCTCGCTGAGGAGCCGGGACGGTTCCAGCGCGAGGACGTGGGTCACGGCGTCGCCCCTCTGCGTCCGCGGTAGCCCAGTGACCGCTGTACGGGGTCGAGCGAGGCGTCGGCGCCCCGGTCGCCGGACACGACGGGCCGGAACAGCGCGGCGAGCCGGTGCCCGAACTCGTCGGCCTCGGCCTCGTCACGCCGGCGCGAGCCGTTGCGGGCCGCGACGGCGAGGGCGATGCCCTTCCAGCCGGCCCCGGCCGGATGGTCCGCGACGGCGTTCTCCGCGGCCCTACCGGGGGCGTGCCGATGGCCGTGTCCGACGTGCATGTGCCACAACTCGTGGCCGAGGATGACCAGTTGCTGCACGGCCTCGGCCCGCTCCTCGACGATGACGAGGTCGAAGTCGTGGAACTCCACCCACAGGCCGGTCACTTCGATCTCGTCGGGGAACCGTTCGAAGCGCAGCTCGACGGGCCGTCCGCCGCGCCGCGCGCTCATCGCCCCGCACAGCGCCCGGCACAGTTCGCGTACGTCGGCGGGGGGACGGGGGCGGGACCGCAGAGCGGTGCCGAGCTCGGCCGCGAGGCGGCGCATGACGGGGCCGCGCCGCCACCGCCGTAGCACCCCGAAGTCCATCACACCCCCTTCCGCCGCCGTACGGCGGGCCGTTCGAGCCTACGCGGCCGGAACTGTCCGCGTCATGCGATCCGGCGACCGTTGTTCAACCGGGAACGATCACAGGCTTTCGAAAGTCCTGTCCAACCCATTGACGCGCAAGCGCTTCGATTTTACGGTCCCGTTCGAAGTTACGAGCGCATTTCGAAATATCGAACAGCAAGGGCAGGGCATGGGACAACCTGGCCTGAACCGCAGGCAACTTCTGGCCGCGGCAGGCGGATTGGCGGTCGCGGGCAGCTTCGGCTTCGCGGCGCAGCAACCACTCCGCGATCGGCGTGGCGACGTCCCGCTCGGGCCTGCCGGGCACCTGGACGGACCACGGCAAGGTGTTCACCTCCGAGAAGACCGACTCCTGGAACGCCATCGACCCGGCGATCATCAGGGCCGACGGCAAGCTGTGGATGGCGTTCGGCTCGTACTGGACGGGCATCCGGATGGTCCAGCTGGACCCGGAGACCGGCAAGGCGCTGGAGGGAGCCACGGTCCACCACCTGGCGACGAGGCCGGACGCGCCGTACGCCGTCGAGGGGCCGTACATCGTGAAGCACGGCCGCTACTACTACCTGTTCGCGTCCTACGACCAGTGCTGCGCGGGCGTGAACTCGACGTACAAGGTCAGAGTTGGAAGGTCGACTTCGGTGACCGGCCCGTACGTCGACAGCACGGGTAAACCGATGCTGGAGGGCGGTGGCAACCTGCTGCTGGAGGGCCACGGCCGCTATCTCGGAACGGGCGGCGAGTCGATCTTCCGAGCCAAGGGCCACGACTGGCTGGCGTACCACTACTACGACGCAGAGGACGAAGGCACCCCCAAGCCGGGCCTGAACCAACTGCACTGGAAAAAGAACGGCTGGCCAACCGCCGTTTAGGGGCGCGGGGAACTGCGCGACAAGCCCCCACGCACCCGCAGCCGCCAACGAACAAGAATCACCCCTTTGGAAAGGCGAACATGCAAAAGACGGCCCGCTTCACCCTCGACCCCGCCTTCACCACCGGCGAGGTCAACCCCCGTCTATTCGGGTCCTTCGTCGAACACCTCGGCCGCTGCGTCTACACCGGCATCTTCGAACCGGACCACCCCACGGCCGACGACAAGGGCCTGCGCCAGGACGTCCTGGACCTGGTCCGCGAACTCGGCGTCACAGCCATCCGCTACCCCGGCGGCAACTTCGTCTCGGGCTACAAGTGGGAGGACTCGGTAGGCCCAGCCGAAGACCGACCTCGCCGCCTCGACCTCGCTTGGCACTCGACGGAGTCCAACCGCTTCGGCCTCTCCGAGTACATCGACTTCCTCCGCAAGGTCGGCCCCCAGGCCGAGCCCATGATGGCGGTCAACCTCGGCACACGCGGCGTCGCCGAAGCCCTCGAACTCCAGGAGTACGCCAACCATCCCGAGGGCACCGCCCTGTCCGACCTCCGTGTCACCCACGGCGACAAGGACCCCTTCGGCATCCGCCTCTGGTGCCTCGGCAACGAGATGGACGGCCCCTGGCAGACCGGTCACAAGACGGCCGAGGAGTACGGCCGTATCGCCGCCGAGACGGCCCGCGCGATGCGCCAGCAGGACCCGAAGGTCGAACTCGTCGCCTGCGGCTCCTCCGGCCAGAGCATGCCCACCTTCGCCGAGTGGGAGGCGACGGTCCTCAAGGAGACGTACGACCTCGTCGACTACATCTCGCTGCACGCCTACTACTGGCCGGAGGACGGCGACGTCGACTCCTTCCTCGCCTCCGCCGTCGACATGGAGTCCTTCATCGAGAACGTTGTCGCGACCTGCGACCACATCGGCGCTCGCCTCAAGTCCAAGAAGAAGATCAACCTCTCCTTCGACGAGTGGAACGTCTGGTACCTGCGCGAGTGGGAGGAGCACGCGCAGGCGATCGAGCAGAACGACTGGCCCGAGGCTCCGCGCCTCCTTGAGGACAACTACAGCGTCATGGACGCGGTCGTCTTCGGCTCGCTCCTCATCGCGCTGCTGCGGCACGCCGACCGCGTCACCGTCGCCTGCCTCGCGCAACTCGTCAACGTCATCGCGCCGATCATGACCGAGCCCGGCGGCCCGGCCTGGCGGCAGACGACGTTCTTCCCGTTCGCCCAGGCCTCGAAGTACGGCCGCGGTCAGGTCCTGGACGTCCGCGTGGACTCCCCGACGTACGAGACGAAGAAGTACGGCGAGGCCGACCTGCTGCACGCCACCGCCGTGCGCGCCGAGGACGGCACGGTCACCGTCTTCGCGGTCAACCGCAGCCGGACCGAAGCGCTGCCGCTCGAAGTCGCCCTGAACAGGCTGGACTTGACGTCCGTCGTCGAGCACAGTGCCCTCGCCGACGCCGACCCGGACGCCCGCAACACCCTCACCGAGCCGGAGCGCGTCACCCCGCACTCGGTCGACGGCACGACCCTCCGGGACGGCCGCCTGAACGCCGTACTGGAGCCGCTGTCCTGGAACGTGATCCGCCTCGCCTGATCCGGACCGGACAAAGCCGACGGAGCCGCCGGAGGACATCTCACCCTCCGGCGGCTCCACCGTGCTCATCCCAGGAGAACTCGTAGCGATTGCGCTCCCGGTCGAACGTGACGCCGATGTCGACGCCATCGATGCTGCCCGCCCCTTCCCTCCAGCCATCCCGGCACGGGCAACAACGCATGCACCTCGGCCCACTCCGCGTGGGTCATGTCCGACGGATACCGGCGATCGCGCTCCGCTCGGTCGGACGCATTCCCGTACGCGTGAGTCAGACAGTCACGCGTCCGGTGGGCCGCGTTGGACTCTGCCGACGCGAGGGCGTACAACTGCGGCAGCAGGGCCTCCTGGTGCTCGTGGCTTCGACAACCTCCGAGCTACCGAGAGGCCCTGACTCTATGCACGAGACCCTCAGCGATCACCCGATCGAGACATCCGTTCGGTCAGTAAGTCCCTTGATCGGTACGACAACGGCTTCTCACACTGACGCGACGTCGGCAAACCTTTCCGAGTGACATGAGACCGGGCGCAGGCCGACAGCCATAGACGGAAGGCGAGTCGAGCTGCGGTGCCGGAGTATCCGTGAGCAGGCTCGCGTGCCGGGCGAGCCGTCGGCCTTCATCCAGCTCGTTCAGCTCCGCCGGCTACGGCGGTGGCCTCAAGCAGGCCGCCCTGCGGCCTGTCGGCGGTGGCCTCTGATGACCGTCTGAGCACTCATGCCCGACTGCCGCCCGAGGAAAGGGACGGCGTTCCGTTGTGTCCGGTGTGCGCTACGTCTCATCCGCGGGCTGTTACGGCAGAGGGGTGGCTGGTGTCTTGATGCCGAGTCCACGACATGGGGAGAGATGATGAGCGGGAACGCCGAGCGCGGTGGTTGCTGGCGGCGGGGACGGGGGCGTGACGGCGGGCCGGCAGCCTGGCTCGGCGCGATGGTGTGCCGGTGACCGTGGTTCGGGGCCGGCCCGACCGGCCTGGAGACCGCCGCCGAGCTGGCGGAGGTGGGCCGCAAGGTCACCCTGGTCTGCGGCAAGGTGCTCGGCCCCTCCCTGCACGCCCGAGTCCGCCGCCCGGTCGCCCGCCGGCTCGCCAAGCTGGGTGTGACCTTCCTCGAAGGACCCGGTACCAAGGTGGCGGAAGTGACACGCGACGGCGTACGGCTCGACGACGGCCGCGAGCTGCCCAGCGCGGTGACGATCTGGACCGCGGGATTCCGTATCCCGGACCTGGCCGCCCGCAGCGGGCTGCGCACCAACGCCGAAGGCCGTCTGGTCATCGACACGACGCTGACCAGTGTGGACGACGAGCGCATCATTGCCGCTGGGGACGCGGGAGTGATGCCGGACCACCCGTTCCGGCTGAGCTGCCAGGCCGCCACGCAGCTGGGCCCGGCGGCCGCCGCCACGATCCTGCGCCGGATCGCGGGGAAGAAAGCCTCTCCCGTCCGGATGTTCTTCGCCGGGCAGTGCCTCAGCCTCGGCCGGAAGGGGGGCGTGACCCAGTTCTCCTACCCGAACGACAAGGTGAACGCGCTCAGCATCAGCGGGCGGACCGGTGCCGGCGTCAAGGAGATCGCCTGCGTGTTCACCCTCAACAAGTTGGTGTCCGGGGCACGCAAGGCCAGTTCCCGCGGATCCCACGGCGACAGCACCGACCGCGTGGTAACGCCTCAGCCGGAACACCCCACGACGCCGTCCAACACCTGACGCGCGGGCCAGCCGCCAAGACCCTTCCTTCGGCCGGACCGACCGGTCCGGCCCGAGAAGGACCGAGCCGGAGTGACAAGCACACAACGCCGCGGCCTCGTAGGCCGTGGCCGGGCTCCGGGGCGCCAGTCCCACAGCCCGCCCATCCCACGTGGCCTGATCAGTGGGGAGGCTGCTGCCGACAACCCCGTCATCGGACCGGGTACATGTTCTTTACGGCCTGCTTCCGGCACATGGGGCCAACCACGAGAGAGTGAAGCGCACGACATGAACGACCACGTCACCGACCCCGCGACCGAGGCCTTCGTCGCCCACCGCGACCTGTTGTTCACCGTCGCCTACGAGATGCTCGGATCGGCGGCGGACACCGAGGACGTTCTCCAGGAGGCCTGGCTGCGGTGGGTCAATGTCGACCTGGCGCAGGTGCGGGACCAGCGCGCCTACCTGGTACGGATCACGACCCGGCAAGCACTCAACCGGCTACGCACCCTCAAACGGCGCAAGGAGGCCTACGTAGGCCCCTGGCTGCCTGAGCCCCTGCTCACCGCGCCGGACGTGGCCGAGGACGTCGAACTGTCCGAGAACCTGTCGCTGGCACTCATGTTCATCCTCGAAACCCTCTCACCGACCGAACGCGCCGTCTTCGTGCTGCGCGAGGTCTTCGACATCGGCTACGAGGACATCGCGGCCGCAATCGACAAGAGCCCCGCCGCCACACGCCAGATCGCCTACCGCGCCCGCCAACGCGTCGACGCCCGCCGGCCGCGCACATCGGTTTCCCCGGAAGAAACCCGGGCAGCGTTGAATTCGTTCCAGTCCGCGCTCGAAACCGGGGACCTGCACGGGCTGCTCGACGTACTCGCCCCGGACGTTGTTTTCGTCAGCGACGGCGGCGGCCTCAAGCTGGCGGCCCTGCGGCCGGTCGTCGGCGCCGACAAGGTGCTCCGTTACATGGCCGGCAGTGTCGAAAAGGCCGGCGGCACCTTCACCAGTGAGCCCACGACGGTCAACGGCAACCCCGGACTCATCCTGCGCGTGGACGGCGTGATCGACGGCGTGCTGGCCTTCCGCGTGGAGAACGCCCGCGTCACGGGTCTCTACTACGTCCGCAACCCCGAAAAGCTCACCCGCGTTGAGTCCGAAACCCCCCTCACCTCCCGCTGACCGTCTCCCCGCGACACGGCCGACCGAGGTGCGCGGTAGCGCAGGCGTCGAGCAGTCTCACGCTGCCGGTGAGTACGTCGTCCGCATGGCCGGCGAACGCATCCGCGACCAGGAGCCAGGACGTGGCGTGGTGGCCCACCTCGGCCAGCAGCGGGTGTTCGGCGAGCAGGACCGTCTCCTGCACGTTGTTGTCCGAGTCTCCCTGGACCGCGCCGAACACGTCTGCGACCACCGCCGCCTCGGCCAGCGCGACGGCTGTTGGCTGGTTTGACGCTCAGGTTCCTTCAAGTTGCGTGTGTCGCAAGGGAGATGAAGTTCATCCAAGCGTCAGGGGTGACTGTGAGGTGGGGACCCTGTTTGTTCTTGGAGTCGCGGATGTGGATGGTGGTGGGGGAGGGGGCGACCTCGACGCAGTCGTCGCCGGAGCCGCTGCTGTAGCTGCTCTTGAACCAGGCCAGTTCAGTGATGCTCATAAGTCTCCTCGCATGCGCTGCAACAGGCTCACGGAGTCTTTGATGGTGAGAGCCTGTGAGCGCATCCTGGCATATCGCATCTGGAGCACGCTGACCACCTTTGGGTCAGCGATGAGCTGGCCGCTTTCCTGCCCCTCGCAGTAGGCGAACCACTTGTTCTCCGGCGTCTCCAGCAACCGCATGGGGCCGTGCAGCCCCGCGTGGGTCTCTTGCACCTGTGGCATGACCTGAATCTCGACGTTCCGCAACTCCGCGATCTCCAGCACATGGTCGATCAGCTCGCGCGTGACCTCCACCCCACCCGTGCGCCGCAGGAACAGCCCCTCCTCCAGGATGAAGCCGAAGGCGGTGTTGGGTCGCTCCCGAAGTAACCGTTGCCGCTCCGCCCGAGCGATCCACTGCGCCTCGATCTGCTCGTCGTCGAGAGGCGGCAGCTGGTTGGTGAACAGCGTCCGGGCATAAGCCTCCGTCTGCAACAGCCCTGGAATCAACCGGCATTCGTACGTGTACAGCGTGATCGCGGTCGCCTCCAACCGCGCCCACCGCCGAAACCACGCCGCCAGCCCCGGTTGCCGAGCCAGATGCTGTGCCGCCCGTTGCAACGCCCCCGTATTCCCGAGCACTGCCTCCGATCGCTCCGCGAACGTCGGATCCGGCATCCGCCGCCCCAACTCCACTGAAGCCACCGTGTGTTTGGAGAGGCCCACCCGGTCACCGAACTCCTCCCGGCTCAACCCGGCATGCTCCCGCAATGCCTGTACGACCGCCCCGAACGTCCGCAGACTGTCCGACGACTCCGGTTCGCCACTCGTACCCAGCGCATCGACCACTGACGGTCACCTCCCGTGCCCATGGTCACGGCTGGTGATGAGTACTGTCCACCCCGTAACCGCGTACGCTCCCGCAGCGTACGCGGCGCCGACCTGGAGAAGTGCGGTGCTCGGGCGCCAGATTGAGCGCATGACAGCACTTCCCGCCTCCCAGAACCCGGTTACCGTACGTGTGTTCAGCCAGCGGCTCAGCTCAACGCCGCGCGGCGCCAGACTCGCCCGGTATCTGGCGCTGGAGCAGCTCCGCGCGTGGGGCCTCCCGCATGGCACGGACGCGTCCGACAGAGCGGCGCTGATCGTCGCGGAACTCGCCGCCAATGCCGTGACCCACGGTCGTGTCCCCGGCCGGGACTTCGAGCTGCGCCTCGTCCTCGTGACGGGCAGCGTCCGTATCGAAGTCACCGACACCCACACCGGGGCACTTCCGCCTGGACCGCGTGACGTACGGTCGTCCGCGCCGCTCGACGACTCCGGCCGCGGGCTCCTTCTCGTCGACGCGCTCGCCGACCGGTGGGAGGTGATGGACCGCGAACCACCGCCAGGAAAGACCGTACGTGCCGAGATCGACGTGCCGGGATGGCTGTCCCTCCTCGGCGCCGGCGACCGCCGGAGGAGGTGACGTGACGGGGTGGCAGATGCCGTACTGCCGACGAGTGGCCGTGGGGGCCGCCCGCTTCCTGGCCAGTGTCGTGCTTCCACGACCCGAGTAAAGGGCGCTACGCCTCCGGCTCCGCGTCGCCTTCGGCGATGGCCCTCCGGGCCACCCTTGACTCGGCTCGCTCCAGCACGAGTGAGAAGCGAGCGAGCGGCCCGGAAAGGCGGGTGGCCCAGGCCGACATCCCCTTGCGCCGCTTGGGATGTGGGTCGGCGGAGTGGGCGCATCCGCGTCTCGCCGGCACGCCGGGTCTGCTCAGCGGCTTGCGGGCCGGTGGGTGGTGGCTTCGACACTGCTCGGGCCCCATGGCGCTTGGCATGGTGGTGATAACCGGGTCGCTGCCGATCATGCCCGCTGATAGACAGATGCGATGGCGGATGACGACTCCCATGGGTTCCAGGCAGGGCAGTCGGGGCTGGTCGTGAGGGTCCCGGAGGCGGAGCCTGCTGTGCGTGCGTGGCGTGACCGGCTTGACCCCTCGGCCCGTGCCGGTGTCCCGGCCCATGTCACCGTGCTCTTCCCGTTTCTCGACGCCAGCCGGATCGACCCGGGTGTCTGCGCTGCGATCGGTGAGGTGCTCGGCCGGCATCAGTCCTTCGAGGCACGGTTCGAGCACTGCGGGCGGTTCCCCGGGGTGCTGTATCTCGCCCCAGAACCGGACGGCCCGTTCCGGTGCCTCACCGAGGCGATCGTCGAGCGGTGGCCGGAAAGCCCGCCGTCCGGCGGGCAGTTCGATGGTGTTGTCCCGCATCTGACCGTCGCCCAGGGCCAGGCGAGGCTGTCGTGGACGAGGCCGAGGCCGAGTTGCTCAGCAGTCTTCCCGTCGTCGCGCAGGTCTCGTCGGTCGACTTGCTGGTCCACGACGGAACGTGGTGGCGGCAGGGGGCCTCTTTCCCGCTGCGATAGGCCAGCTTGAACGGGTCAGCCGCGACGAACGCGGTGTGAGCTCGGTGGTTCGGGCCTCGCGGGGAGTCACTGGGTGACTCACGCAGTGATTGGCGGATGTGTGCCATCCTGCGGCCCTCCGTTCCTGGGTGCTCGTCCGGGCAGGTGGCACACATCCGCCAATCAGCCCCTTCCATCCCGCATCCCGCGTCGATGAATGCGCCCACCGGCGCAAGGCCGCCGAGCAGACTCAGCGGTGCCCGGGCCGTGCTGACGGCGCCCTGCCGTGTCCACAGGAGTGGTGTAGCGGCTGAGAATGCAACACATCCGCCAGATGTGTTGCACCTGCGGATCCCCCTACCGGTGGGCGACCGCCGTACACCGCGTCAGCGGACGCGGCCTCCTGGGGCCGCGCAGCCGCCTGGCCGGTCGGGCGGCGCCATCCATCCGCCATCCGTCGCAGGCAGTTGAGCAATACGCTCGACGACCCCGAGCGGGTCACCCCGCACCTGGTCGAGGGCACAGCCCTCCAGGACGGCCGGCTGACCGCCGTCCTGGAGCCGCTGTCCTGGAACGTGATCCGGCTGGTGTGGTTCAGCGCTCGATCCGGACCTGGGCGGGCGGATAGGGGGAGGAGGACGTCGTACCGACTCCCCAATAGCCGCCCGCACCAGGCACGGACACCAGGGAGTTGATCACTACAGGAGCCGACGAGGCGGCACCGCGCTCACTCACCCAGGCCGCCCCGTCCCACCGCAGGTGATGCGCCCGGTTCTGGTCCCAGAAATCCCAGCCGGAAACACGGTCGGGCAGTCCCCGCTCGTCGCCCACGATCCCGGTGAGCATGCCGACGGTGAAGGGCGCGGTGACGCTCCGCCAGGTGCTGCCGTCCCCGTGGAGGAGGGTGACGCCGGGGGGTTTGCCGGGCGGGCCGCCGACTCCGTAGTCGTAGCCGGTGAGCCAGATGTCGTCGTCGGCGACCGGGAGCAGTCCGGTGACGGTGGCGCGAATGCCCTGGTAGGCGGGGAGCTCGGTCCACGCGGTGCCGTTCCAGCGGGCGACGATTCCGGTGCCGTAGACCCAGACGTTGCCGTCGGGGGTCACCCGGACGCCCGACGGCGTGGCCGCGGCCCCGCTCGGTGGTGCCGCCACCCACCACCAGCCGCCTCGCCCGCCGCGCAGCAGCACCGAGCCGTCGCTGTTACGGCCGGAGCACCAGGCCTGCCCGTCGGGGTCCACCGCGACTCCGGTGAGGACAGTTCCGGCCTGCCCCCGCCCCGGGAAGTCGGCCTCCTGCCAGGTGCGCCCGTCCCAGGCGAGCAGGTGCGCGGCACCGGAGGCGTCGGTGCCGACCGCCCAGGCGGAGCGGGCGCAGGTGCCGGCGACGGAGTGCAGGGAGCCGCCGAAGCCGAGGTGGGCGAGGCCGACGCGGGTCCATGTCCCGCCGTCCCACGCGAGGGCCAGCGGCGTGCCTCGGGTACTGCCGTTGCGCCCCTCCTCGCCCACGGCCCAGGCGAGGTCGGGCCCGGCGGCGGCCACGTCGATCAGTTGGGCGGCGGGAGTGCAGTCGGGTGCGGTGACCGCCTGCCAGTCATGGGGCTCCGCGGCGTCCAGGTCCGCCGCACTCGCCGTACCGCTGCTTGTGGAGGCGAGCCCGAGCCCGACCGCCCCGGCACCGAGCACGCCCCCTAATCCGCTCAGAAAGCTCCGTCTTCGCATGACCTTCCCCCTCATCCTCAGCGTTCCTCACGGGCTAACACCGTGAACCAGCCCGCTCAAGAAGGCAATGCAGGGGGACGTGCCTCTCCTTCCGGGGCCTGCCGAAGGGCAACCTGGGGCAAGCCGCTGCGCCGCCGTTTCCTGTCCCCCCTCGGCTTGTTCGCCGGCTTCCTGTTCTCGCACGGCTCGCAGGGCATCGACTTCGTGTGGGTGGCCGCCTTTCTCCTCGGCGGCCTCGTCGCTGCCCCGATCGCGGCATGGCTGGTCCGCCTGCTGCCACCGAGGGGCACGCTGAGGTCGGACTCGGTGGTGATGCTGTTCGACGCGAAGGACGGATGGCCAGATACGCCCGCGCTCCTGCGGCTCTACGTCGAGGACGCCGACGTCAACCACCGGAAGGCGCCGACGACCGGGGCGCTCGGCGTGACAGAAACGACGGAACTGTACTTCGGTGACCTCGGGGGCCGGGTCCGCGACCCGTAGGGCAACATCCGGTGGATTCGGACTCCCCTGCGCGACGTCCTCCGCGAGGAGATGTCGTCCCTCACCCATCAGCCCGACAACCTTGCCGCCACGCACTACGTCCAGACCAGCCTTGACCAGGAAATCAGCCGACACCGGACGTAGGCAGATCAGCTTCGTCGGCACCGACAGTGAGTACATGGCCCGTCGGCACGTCACGGGCGGCGGTCGCGTTGACCGCGAGCGCTGTCGCCTGCGCAGTGAACTTTTCCGGTACCGAGAGCATGTGCGTGTACTTGGTGTGGCCGGTCAGTACCTTTGCTTGCTGGCGCCGGTTCGGCGACGTCCGGATCTCGACTGTGTCTCCGACCTCCGCGCCGGTCAGCTTTCCCCATACCGTCCCGCAGCGAGGACTGAAGCGGATCTCCACGTGCATGGTGCCGGCCCAGTCCTCGGCCACGGTGACTGCCCCGTCCCCGCACCCCGTGACCTTGGGGTCGAGCCCGTCGCAACCCTCACCCGAACAGGTCGGCGCTGCCGCGGTCTTGAAGGTCGCCTCGCTCGACGGGCGCGCGGAGTCCGCGACCGGCGGTGAGCCGTTATTCGTACCGCCGCCGTCGATCACGGCGGTCAGCAGCACCGACAACACCGCGCCCACCGCGGTCACCAACACAGACCCGATGAGTGTCTGGGGTCCGTGGTCGCGTGCCCAGGCGGCCGCGCGCCCGAACCAGGAGCCAGCCGTGCGGCGGTCTGAACGTACGTCGCCTCTGTCGCCGTCCGGTAACGCGGCACCACTGTTGTCTGCCATGGGTTACCCTCCTTCTCCCGTTGGCGTGGGCAGCGAGTTTTCCCGTGGCTCCCCTCGGCCACGCGTGTCATCCCAACATCTCCTCATTCGCTCCAAGTGGCTTACGCAGGCAGCCAGTTGTTGCCCTAGGATGGCGCCCCTGCCGGATCGTTCAAGTCAGAAGGAGCGGCTGTGGATGCCGAGTTGTTGGCCCTCGCGTCGGCTGCGGGGACAGCGGTGGTGACCGCCCTTACCACCGACTTATGGGAGCGCGCTCAGACGTCGGTCGGAGCTTTGTGGCGGCGCGCATTTCCCGAACGGGCCGCCACTGTGGAGGCGGACCTGATGGACACCCGGACGCTCCTGCTCGCCACCCGCGAACGAGAAGGGAGCGACACCGACACCGAGGAAACATCCGCGGAAGAATGGCGCCTGCGCTTCCGCCGGTTGCTGGCTGTGCGCCCGGAGCTGGCGGAGGAACTGCGCCGCATGCTGGCCGAAGATCTGGCTCCGGCGTCGGCGCCGCAGCCGCGGGGCAACACCACTGTCTTCAATGCGGCACCCACCGGTCACGGACGCGTGTACCAGGCGGCCGGGAACATGAGCATCAACGAGCGATGACCGGACAGTCACCGCCTCCGCCGGACCGGTCGGCCGGTCCTCAGGATCCCTCCCGAACATCGTCCACGTCCTTCACGGCGACCCCCGCGGACAGGGCCCGCACCTACCAGACCGGCCGCGACCAGACCATCCATGAGCACCACCATTACCCGCCTCCGGCGGCAACTGGTCCGGCCCGGAGTCAGGGGCCCGTCAAGTCCGGCGTGACCTGGTTGCTGGTGGCCGCCGTGATCCTCGCCCTGGGCGCCGTCGTTGGCGTGGAGATGTGGGACCGACAGAGAAAGTCGGAGGCCGATCCCACCGTCGACGCAGGCCTGTCCGCAACGGCGTCGACCAGCGCGTCGCCCACCGTCTCCTCGCCGAGCCCTTCGCCCAGCGTGGTGCCCTCAGTGTCCGAAGTGGCGTCCGGCGCGCCGGACGAGCCTTTGAGTACCGCCGAGCCGGGCCCACCGGCCAATCCAGCGGCAGCCAACTGTCGTCCTTGGGCAACGACGTCAACCGCCCCAGGTGTGGAGGTGCGCTCGTGCGCTCGTTTTGTCGGCGACCGCCTGTACATCATCGGTGAGTGGCGCACCACGTCGGGCTCGGAGCTTGTGAATGTCTACCTCTGGCTGGAGGACGCCGCCGGCCAGGTGGTGGTCTACCCCGGTCCGCAGTACCCGAACGGCATGGGTTTCCACTCAATGCCGGCTTGGCCTGAGCCGCAGCAGACACCGCAGTGGCGGGAGGTGGAGGTCAGCCAAGGCCTGGTACACGGTGAGAGGTACCAAGTGTGCGTCTACGTGACCGAGGAGGACGCTACACCCCCCAAGATCAGCAACCCTGAGACGAAGGGGATCCAGTACGGCATCCGGTACCCCTGAACGAGAGCAGGCGTTCGACGTCGGACCCATCGTCCCTAGGATCCCGGCGCGTTGCGGCGCCTGCGTCGTCGTAGATCGTGTCTTGGGCGAGCGTGGTACGGGTGACGGCGTTCGTCAGCGTGCCGGAGTACTCGCCGAGCGTGTCGGCGTGCCACAGCTCGACCAGCGCGTTGGGGATCGGACCGCCGGTGCCGTCGTCCACGGCAGTGAGCGTCAGCGTGAGCGGGACGCCTGTCCTCACTGATGTCGGAGCGGACGTACGCTCCGTCCAGGTAGTAGGGGCCTTCGGCCATCTCCTTCGTGAGTTGCAGACGGCCGTGGCAGCCGTGGAGGCCGTCTCGCCCGGCACCTGGTCCTGAACCAGCTGCACGTCTGGGGCGTCCCGCACGGCTGTGACGCCTCCGACGCCATCGCCGTGATCGTCGCCGAACTGGCTGCGAACGCCGTGATCCACGGCCGCGTTCCCGGCCGGGACTTCGAACTGCGGCTGTCCCTGGTCGCGGGAAGCGTACGCATAGAGGTCACCGACACCCGCACGGAGCCACGTCCGCCGGATCCGGATGCCGTACGGACACCGGAGCCGCTCGAGGAATCCGGGCGCGGTCTCGCACTCGTCGCCGCGCTGGCCGCCCGTTGGGAGGTACCGGACCGCGAACCACCGCCAGGAAAGACGGTGCGCGCCGAGGTGGACGTGCCCGGGTGGCTCTCCCTGGTCCGGTGGGCGCAGTCGGCGGCACCTCAACCGGCCTTCGTCACCTCCACGGAGAGGTCGTTGTCGACGGTGTAGTAGGGGCGCAGGACGGCACCGCCGAGCGTGACCGCCGGGTGGACGAAGACCTCCTTGCGGTCTGCCAGGTCGTCGAGAAGACGGGCGACCCGGATGAGAGGCGCCTGCGCCGCAGGCCGCACGAAGACGTCCCAGACGCCGTTCCCGGCGTCCGTCCCGGCGGTCAACTCCCCGTAGTCGACCGTGAAGGAGAAGCTTCGGCCGTCGTGTGCGGGCCGTGGCTCCAGGGAGCGCACGGTGTCGCTGCCGCCCCGCAGGCGCAGGTGCACGGCGGCTCCCTCCTGGAACGAGGCGCCGTGCAGACGGGCGCCGACCGTCATCGACCGGTCCGTGACGTCGATGCCGTCGACCTCCGCGTGAGCGGGGCGCAGCCAGGCCCGTAGTGCGAGGTACCCGTCCTTGGTGACGTAGGGAATCCGGACGGCCAGCGGTGACTGCCGGTCGCGGAGGTGTCCGTCGACCAGGGCCCGCAGGTCACGCAGTCCCGGGCGCAGACGCTGCCGCTCGGATCCCGGTTCCCGGAGCAGGTACACGTCCCACCGGCCATCCTCGAGAAGGGGGTGTGGGTCCAGGACGGCGCGCAGGCGACCGTCGTCGCCGGGTGCCAGGTCGAGGACGTGCACGGTCTTCTCGGGCCGGCCCTTCTTCGGGCGCAGCCGGAGCAGCACCTGCGGCCCTGCGGTCGGCAGTGGCGGCAGGTCGAACGTGATCCGGCCGTCCGCCTCGACCACGCAGCCGACGCGTGGATCCACACTCTGTTCCGTGCTCATCTCCGTGTTCATCGCTGTCCCTTCCGTACCATGCGCAGCGCCCTGCCGGCCGAGGCGAACGCGGCGTCGCGGGCGGCAAAGCCCTGGCTGACCAGGGCGCGGTGCATGCGGGCGCGTTCCTGTACGACGGGTCGCCCCGCCCTTCTCGCCGAGACCGCCTCCGTGAACAGCCGCTCGGCCTGCTCGACCACGGGGCCGGGAGCGAACCGCCGCGCGTTCTCCAACGCCGCACGGCCCATGCGGCGGCGCCCCTCGTCGTCACGGACAAGGTCCAGCAGGGCCGCGCCCAGCGCGTCACGGTCCCCGACCGGCACCAGTCGGCCGTCGACCCCGTCTTCGATGATTTCGCCGGGTCCGTAGGGGCAGTCGGTGCTCACCACCGGCAGTCCGCAGCGCATCGCCTCGACGATCGTCATGCCGAACGGCTCGAAGTTGGAGGCGGCCGCACCGATCGAGCCCTTGACCCACTCTCCCTCCATGGGGGCCGCCGCACCCATCAGGAAGACGTTGTTCCACAGGCGGAGGTCCATGATGAGCTGCCGCAGCCGATCGTGCTCCTCACCCTTGCCGTAGATGCGCAGCTGCCAGTCCGGGTGTTCGGCGGCGACCATGGCGAAGGCCTCGATGAGCAGGTCGTAACGTTTCACCGGGACCAGTCGGCCGGCCGCGACGACCACCTTCGCCGAGCCGTCGACGGCCGGCAGCACGGGATCCGGCACGCTGTTCGGGAGGGCCTCCACCCGGACCCCGGGCAGCCACATCTTGCGCCGGTAGGCGGCGGCGTCCGCCTCGGTCACCGTGGTCAGCGCGTCGAGTCGGCGGTAGGCCCGGCGCAGCGTGGTGCGCAGCCGGGGCGGATGGTTGTCCAGGGTGAGGTGCTCCTGTCCGATACGGACGACATGCTCCGGAGCCTGGAGGGCGAGGTGGACGTTCAGCCCCGGCCGGGTGCCGATCACCACGTCGGCGTCGATCGTGGCGAGGCACTCGGCGATCCGCTGGTCGGTCAGCTCGCTGTACTGCCCGTACCGGTACTCGGCGCGGGGGAACACCCCCGCCGGTCTCAGATGCAGCGGATGGTTCTTCTCCTGCCGCAGGTCCACGAGCGGCCTGAGCGACACCCTCGGGTCCAGGGTGAAGTTCGGGTGCTCCCGGTGCCGTAGCACGGAGACGATCTCCACCTCGTGCCGCTCGGCCAGTGCGTGGGCCAGGTTGAAGGTGGTGGTGATCGTGCCTCCGATTCCGTAGGCGTTGTGGAGCAGGAAAGAGATCTTCATGGCGGGCTAGACCATGACAACTCACCGACGGTTGCCGCCCGTTACCACTTCGTAGTGCGCCCGCTGTGACTGCGCGGACCGTTGACGCGCAAGTGGTTCGATTCTACGGCCCGTCCGTACTTGCGATCGCTGTTCGAAATCACGGACGTACGGACGCTCTGTTCCAACGCCCCCACCCGCAAGGAGGATCCGCGTGAGCCGCACCTCCCGAACGACCAGAACCGCACTCCTCGCCCTCCCTGCCGCCGTCCTGCTCGCCCTGCTGCCGTCCACGGCATCGGCGTACCCGAACCCCGGACGGGTCACCGGCTCCGTCGTCACCCACGACCCGACGATGATCCGCACCTCGTCCGGGCAGTACCTGTTCTACGCCACCGGCGGAGGCATCGCCACCAAGCCACCGGCAAGGTCGCCGACGTCGCCAACTGCTCGACGGCGGACGGGCCGACGTACGCCAGTGGACGTGGCTGAACAACGCCTGCCAGCAGTGGCGGCTGACTCCGGCCTGACCTGGCGGGCCGCCTACCCCGCCTGGCCCATCCCGGCCGGGTTCGGCCAGCTGGTCGCGCCCGGCCAGCCGGTCGCCGGGGCCGTCGCCAGACCGGCGGGGGCGCCGGTGCCCGTGGTGCCCCGCACCTGGGCGGCGGTGAGGCCACCACGGGCCGGGACGCCGGGCGGGGTGAGGCCCGACGGCTGCTGGGGTACCGCCTGGGCCACCGCGGGCTGCGGGATCGCCTGCGGTGGCCCAGGCTGCGGAATCGCGGGCTGAGGGACGGGCTGTGGCGCCGCCGGCTGCGGGACCGCCTGCGGCGCCGTCGGCTGCGGGAACGTCTGTGCCGCTGCCGGTTGCGGGAACGTCTGTGCCGCGGCCGGCATCGGCATCCCCGCCCCGCCGGTCTGTGCCGCGGCCGGCATCGGCATGCCGGTGCCGGCGGGCGGGGCGGCTGCCAGGCCCGGCCCACCGGCACCGACCGCACCGACGGCGCCGACGGCCTGAGCGGCAAGGCCTTGCATACCGGCGCCATTGGTGGCACTGACGAGCCGGTCCACCGCCGCCGTACCCGAGCTGTAGCTGGTCCCGGTGCCCAGCTCGGGCACGGCGGCTCCCCTCCTGGTCCCGTAGAGCACCTGTTCCAGGCCGGACACCAGGCGACGCACATCCACCTGGGGGCGCACCACGAGCCGCAGGAAGCGGCTGGAGGATCCGATCTTGTTGCCGCACTCACGGACCAGGATCCGGTGCTCGGTCAGCATCCGGTCCCGGACCACGGTGCCTTCGGCGCCCACGGGGAGGCGCACGAAGAGGAAATTGCCCTGGGACGGGTAAACCGTCAGGCCGGGCAGCGCGGCCAGCTGGCCGGCCATGTCCAGCCGGTCCCGTCGCACCTGCTGGAGGCTCTGCGCGTACTCCTGGCCGTGTTCCTTCAGCATGAACACCACATGCTCGGCGAAGGAGTTGAGGTTCCACTTGGGCAGCATGGAGCGGACGCGACCCGCGAGAGCCGGGTTGGCGGCCAGGTAGCCGAAGCGGATGCCGTGCAGGCCGAAGTTCTTGCCGAGGCTGCGCAGCACGATGACGTTGGGCCGGATCATCGCCTCCTGCACGACGCTGGGTTCGGCCTCGGCGTCGGCGAACTCCAGGAACGACTCGTCGATCACGACCAGGTCCCGGTCCGCCATCGCGTCCATGAACTGCACGACCGCGTGCTTGTGCAGGTAGCCGCCGTCGGGGTTGTTGGGGTTGCACAGGACGGCGACCCGGGTGCCGCGGGCCCGGATGAACTCGGCGTACTGCGCCAGGTCCAGGGCGAAGCCGCTGGACTCCTGGAGCGGGAACATGTCGACCCGCTTGCCGGTCTCCATCGGCTGGTCGGTCCAGCGGCCGAAGGTGGGGACGGGGATGGCGAGGGACTCGCGGACGAGGAGGTGGTCGATCCAGGTGATCAGCTCGGTCGAGCCGTTGCCCATCGCCACGCACTGCGGCGGAAGCTGGAGCAGGCTGCACAGTTCGGCGGTGATGGTGTCGGCGCTGCTCGGGTAGTACGTGATGATGTCCCGCAGCCTGCTCGCCATCTCGTCGAACATGGCCGGGGTGGGGAAGTAGGGGTTGCAGGGGATGCAGAAGTCCGCCGGGCCGGCCTCGTCGCCGCCCTCCCGCGTCAGCGCCGCCATGGAGGGGCTGTGCGCCGCAGTGCTGCGGAACAGCGAGGTGACGTTGTCAGCCATGGAACCTCCGTATGAGGCGGGCCCGGTGGGGACGATCGGGTCCGTCGTCTGGGTGGCCCGCGCGGGGGAGCGCGGGCCACCCATTCATACGGATGCGGCTGTGACGCCGTTCAACTGGTTTGAATCCTCTCCCTCGCGAGGGAGATTCCTGGCTCACGCCGCCTGGCAGGCCAACGACCCGTCAGGTCTTCCGCGATCAGCACCAGCCGGGTTGAAACCAGCCCGGAAACAGCAGCTGTCATCGTGCACTGACACCGACATATGCTTGGTTCTCGCTACACACCGGAGTCATTTGGTCACACAGTATCACGCGCCGAACGAATGGATGGTTGTCGACCGGTAGGTCTGCCCCGGCCGCAGCACCGTCGACGGGAACGACGGGTGGTTCGGCGAGTCCGGGTAGTGCTGGGTCTCCAGGCACAGCCCGTCGCCCTGCCGGTAGACGGTCCCGCCGGTGCCGACGAGGGAGCCGTCCAGGAAGTTGCCGGAGTAGAACTGCAGGCCCGGCTCGGTGGTCGCGATCTTCAGGGTGCGGCCGGAGGACGGGTCCCGGAGGGTGGCGATGTGCTCGGGGCGGGCCGTGATGCCCTTGTCGAGGACCCAGTTGTGGTCCAGGCCCTTGCCGTACAGCAGCTGCTGGTGCGCGACGCGGATGTCCTCGCCGACGGTCTTGGTGCGGCGGAAGTCGAAGGGGGTGCCCGCGACCTTGGCCAGTTCGCCCGTGGGGATCAGCCCCGAGTCGACCGGCGTGTAGCGGGCGGCGGCGATGGACAGCTCGTGGTCGTAGATCGTGCCGCTCGACTCGCCGGCCAGGTTCCAGTAGACGTGGCTGGTGAGGTTGACGACCGTGGCCTTGTCGGTGGTGGCCTCGTAGTCGATGCGCCAGTCGCCGTGCCGGGTGAGCGTGTACGTGACCTTCGACTTGAGCGTGCCCGGGTAGCCCATCTCGCCGTCGACGCTCGTGTGGTACAGGTACAGGCCGACGTCGGAGCCCTTGGTGAACGGCTCGATGTCCCACACCCGCTTGTCGAAGCCCTGCGCTCCGCCGTGCAGGCTGTTGTCGCCGTCGTTGACGGACAGCTGGTAGGCCTTGCCGTCCAGGGTGAACTTGCCCTTGGCGATGCGGTTGCCGTAGCGGCCGATCAGCGCGCCGAAGTACGGGCTGGAGGAGACGTAGTCCTCGATGTTGTCGAAGCCCAGCGACACGTTGGTGTAGCGGCCACGCCGGTCGGGGATCTCCAGGGACTGGACGATGCCGCCGTAGGACAGGACCTTCAGGCGGGTGCCGCCGTTCTCCAGCGACCAGCTGTAGACCTTGGTTCCGTCGGCGAGCTTGCCGAAGAGCGACTTCACCGGCGTCCTGCCTCCCGTGGCGTGTGCCGTGCCGCCGAGCGTGGTGGCGGCTATGCCCGCCGCCGCGGCTCCCGCGATGACCGTGCGTCTGTTCAGTTCCATGTGCGGCTCCTGCATAAGGAGGGGGCCCCGCTTTCCGGCGGGGCCCCAGGTGACTTACGAACCGACCTTGCGCTTGTTCCACACGTCGAACCCGACCGCCGCGAGCAGTACCAGGCCCTTGATGACCTGCTGCCAGTCCGTGCCGATGCCGACGAGGTTCATGCCGTTGTTCAGCACGCCCAGGACCAGACCGCCGATGATCGCGCCGAGCACGGTGCCGACACCGCCGCTCATCGACGCGCCACCGATGAACGAGGCCGCGATCGCCTCCAGCTCGAAGTTCAGGCCGGCCTTGGGCGAGGCCGCGTTGAAGCGGGCGGCGAAGACCAGACCCGCCAGGGCCGCGAGCATGCCCATGTTCACGAAGATCAGGAAGGTGACCTTCTTGTCCTTCACACCCGACAGCTTGGCCGCGGGCAGGTTGCCGCCGATCGCGTAGATGTGGCGACCGATGATCGCGTTGCGCATGACGTAGCCGAAGCCGACGAGCAGCACGCCCAGGATGAGCAGCACGATCGGTGCGCCCTTGTAGCTGGCCAGCAGCAGCGTCAGCGTGAGGATGGCGGCGCCGATCGCGACCAGCTTCAGCAGGAACAGGTTGAAGGGCGGGACGTCCAGGGAGAACTCCTGCTGCCGGCGGCGGTCGCGGAACTCCTGGAAGACCACGAACGCGATCATCCCGAAGCCCAGCAGCAGGGTGAGGTTGTGGTAGTTCGTGTTCGGACCGACCTCGGGCAGGAAGCCGTTGGCGACCTTCTGCAGACCCTCCGGGAGCGGGCCGAGGGTCTGGCCCTCGAGGAAGATCTCGGTCAGACCGCGGAAGATCAGCATGCCCGCGAGGGTCACGATGAACGACGGTATGCCGCCGTAGGCGATGAAGAATCCTTGTGCCGCGCCCGCGACCGCGCCCATGGCGAGGCAGAGGATGACGGCGACCGGCCATGGCAGGTCGTTCTTGACCATGAAGACGGCGGCCATCGAGCCGATGAACGCTGTCAGTGATCCGACCGACAGGTCGATGTGGCCCGCGATGATGACCAGCATCATGCCGATCGCGAGGATCAGGATGTAGCTGTTCTGCAGCACCAGGTTGGAGACGTTGCGCGGCAGCAGCAGGTCGCCGTCGGTCCACACGGCGAACAGCGCCACGATCAGGCCGAGGGCGATCAGCATGCCGTACTGCCGCATGTTGCGGCGCATGCCGTCCAGCACCAGCTGGAGCAGGCCGTCGCCCGCGGTCCCTCCGCTCTTGCCCGGCGGCGCGGGGGCCGGGGTCTTGGCGGTCACATCCGTGCTCATCGGGTTACCTCTTTGTCCTTAGTCATCTGACGCATCAGCGATTCCTGCGAGGCCTCGGCCCGCGAGAACTCACCGGTCAGCCGCCCCGCGGCCATCGTGTAGATGCGGTCACACATGCCGAGCAGCTCCGGCAGCTCGGAGGAGATGAAGACGACCGCCTTGCCCTGGGCGGCCAGCTGGTCGATGACCGTGTAGATCTCGTACTTGGCGCCGACGTCGATGCCGCGCGTCGGCTCGTCCAGGATCAGCACGTCCGGACCCGCGAAGATCCACTTGCTGAGGACGACCTTCTGCTGATTGCCGCCGGACAGCTTGCCCACCGGCTCGAAGACGGTCGGCGCCTTGATGTTCATGGACTTGCGGAAGCCCTCGGCGACCTTCCGCTCCTCGTGCTCGTCGACCACGCCCCGCTTGGCGACCTTGCCCAGCGCGCTGAGCGAGATGTTGCGGTTGATGGTGTCGATGAGGTTCAGGCCGTAGTGCTTGCGGTCCTCGGTGACGTACGCGATGCCGTGCTTGACCGCCTCGGGGACGGTCTTCGTACGGATCTCCCTGCCGTCCTTGAGGACCGTGCCGTCCGCGTAACGGCCGTAGGTACGCCCGAAGACGCTCATTGCGAGCTCGGTGCGCCCGGCGCCCATGAGGCCCGCGATGCCGACGATCTCGCCGCGCCTCACCTGGAGCGACACGTCGTCGACGACCTTGCGCTGCTGGTCGATCGGGTGGTGCACGGTCCAGTTGCGGATCTCCAGGGCGGGCGCGGCGCCCTCCTCCGGCTCGTGCGGGGTGCGCTCCGGGAAGCGGTGCTCCAGGTCGCGGCCGACCATGCCGCTGATGATCCGGTCCTCGGTGGTCTCCGGGGCCTTCACATCGAGCGTCTCGATGGTCTGGCCGTCGCGGATGATCGTCACCGAGTCGGCGACCTTGCGGATCTCGTTGAGCTTGTGGGAGATGATGATCGAGGTGATGCCCTGCTTCTTCAACTCCAGGATCAGATCCAGGAGTTTGCCGCTGTCCTCGTCGTTCAGGGCCGCGGTCGGCTCATCCAGGATGAGCAGCTTCACCTTCTTCGACAGCGCCTTCGCGATCTCCACGAGCTGCTGCTTGCCCACGCCGATGTCGGCGACGCGGGTGTCGGGGTGGTCGTCGAGACCGACCCGCCGCAGCAGGTCGGTGGCGTGCCGCAGGGTCTCCCGCCAGTCGATGAACCCGCCCTTGGCGTGCTCGTTGCCGAGGAAGATGTTCTCCGCGAGGGAGAGGTACGGCGACAGCGCCAGCTCCTGGTGGATGATGACGATGCCGCGCTGCTCGCTCGCCCGGATGTCCTTGAACTCGCAGACCTCACCCTCGAAGAAGATGTCCCCTTCGTAGGTGCCGTGCGGGTGGACGCCGGAGAGGACCTTCATCAGGGTCGACTTACCGGCGCCGTTCTCCCCGCAGATGGCGTGGACCTCGCCCTGCTGGACGGTCAGCGTGACGTCCGACAGCGCCTTGACGCCGGGAAAGGTCTTGACGATCGAGCGCATTTCCAGGACGGGTCCCGCCATGGTCGTGCCTTCCAATCAGAGTGTGCCGGCGGTTGGTTAGAGGTCGCTTTCCTTGATGTAGCCGGAGTCGACGACCGTCTCCTTGTAGTTGGTCTTGTCGACGCTGACCGGCTCGAGCAGGTAGGCCGGGACGACCTTGGAGCCGTTGTCGTAGGTCTTCTCGTCGTTGACCTCGGGCTTCTTGTCGTTGAGCGCCGCGTCGACCATGCTCGAGGCCACCTTGGCGAGTTCGCGGGTGTCCTTGTACACGGTCATCGACTGCTCGTCGGCGATGATCGACTTCACCGAGGCGACCTCGGCGTCCTGACCGGTGACGATCGGCCACGGCTTGCTCTTGGAGCCGTAGTCGTCCGACCTCAGCGACGAGAGGATGCCGATGGAGATGCCGTCGTACGGCGAGAGCACCGCGTCGACCTTGTCGGACTTGTATGCCGACGTCAGGATTTCGTCCATGCGGTTCTGGGCCTTGCCGCCGTCCCAGCGCAGGGTGGTGACCTGGTTGAGCTTGGTCTGGCCGGACTTGACGACGAGCTGCTTCTTGTCGATGTACGGCTGCAGGACGTTCATCGCGCCCTGGAAGAAGTAGCGGGTGTTGTTGTCGTCGTTGGAGCCGGCGAACAGCTCGATGTTGAACGGGCCCTTCTCGGAGCCGTCCTTCAGGCCGAGCTTCTCGACGATGTAGTTGCCCTGGAGCTCGCCGACCTTCTCGTTGTCGAAGGAGGCGTAGTAGTCGACGTTCTCCGTGCCGAGGATGAGGCGGTCGTAGGAGATCACCGGGATGTTGGCGTCCTTGGCCTGCTGGAGGACGTTGTTCATCGACTTGTTGTCGATGGCCGCGACGATCAGGGCGCGCACGCCCTGCGTGATCAGGTTCTCGATCTGCGAGACCTGCTGGTCGGGGTCGTCCTCGCCGTAGACCAGCTTGGTCTTGTAGCCCTTGGACTCCAGGTCCTTCTTGACGTTGTTGCCGTCGGCGATCCAGCGCTCGGAGGACTTGGTCGGCATCGAGATGCCGATGGTGGCGCCCTCGGCGCTGCCCTTGTCCTCCTCGCTGCCGCCCTCGCTGCTCTGGCCGCAGGCGGTCAGGGTGAGGGCGAGGGAGGCCGCTGCGGCTATGGCGGAAAGTGCGGCTCGGCGGTTGCGCATGGTCATCTTCCTTGATGTCTCAGCCCGGCTGGGAATGGGTGTGCGGCAACGCTGGGATTGGTCCGCGGGGACCGTGTGAACAGTGTGTGGGATTCTGTTTGGCTGCGTCGTCTTCTGTGAAGAGGGGACGCCGAAACCTTTATGAATATGTTTCGAACCGCTTGAGATCGCCGGGCAGGCGCGAGCCCAGCGGGGCCATGTCCCCGTCGGCCCCGTGCCGGGCGAGCAGGTCCAGGGCCAGCCGGCCACGGCGCACGCGCTCCTTGGCGGTGGCCAGGGTGACCTCCCGCAGGTGGTGGCCGTACGGGTAGATCGCGGGGGCCTTGGACAGGCCGAACTTCAGGTAGAGCGGTGCACCGCGCCGGATCAGCTCGGCGACCTCGTACATCCGCACATAGCCGCCGAGGTCGTCGGGGGCCTCGATGTACATGTCCATGGGGGCGCCGGACACCCGGCGGATCTCGGTGAGGTGATCCAGCGTCAGATCACTGGGCACGTTGATGGAGTCGGCGCCGAGGCGCTCGTACACCGCGAACGAGGCCGGGTTGACCGGCCCGACCAGCGCGGACACCTTCAGCGTGGTGTCGGCCGGGATGATCCCGGCCTCGCGCGCCCGGTGCAGCGTCCACAGCACACCCTCGTCGGCGACGAGCAGGCACTTCACGCCCAGCTCCGTGGCCCGTACGGCGTCCTCGACGCAGCCGGCGACGGCGTCGTGCCCGCGGGCCCTGAGGCCGCCGCCGCGGGAGTCGGTGCGGGTCGAGCCGCCGATGTCCCAGGTGCCGCGCGGGCCGGTGAACAGGCAGAGCTCGATGTCCCGTTCGCCGGTGGCCTCGACCATCTCGGTGATCTCGGCGTCGGTCAGCATCCACACGCCGCTGCCCTGGCTGATCCGGTGGATCGGTACGTCGAGCCGCGAGGACTCCTTGAGTACGACCGCCAGCGCCTCGGGCCCCTCGCAGGAGGGGATCTCGGTGCGCCAGCGGCCACCGCCCGGGAAGCTGTGCGGCGAGGCGTCGGCGGGGTCGAGGGCGGGCACGCCCAGGCCGAGCTGGGTGAGCGCCTGCTCACCGGGCCTGCGGGCTGCCGTGGCGGAAGCGTCGGTCACAAGCTGTCCTTCGTGTTCGAAATATCGGACGGAGTCCGGGGCTCTGGGTAGGGGAAGCTCTGGGAGTACGCCGGTACGGCGGCCGTCAGGTCGCCCCCGTACCGGCGTACGGCTAGGGGCGGAGCAGCACCTTGCCGACCTTCGGATCGCCGGCTCCCACCAGCTCGATGGCCTGCGGGAACTCGGTGAGCGGCAGCTCGTGGGTGACCAGCGGCACCGGGTCGAGCAACCCGGCGCCGAACACCCGCACCGTGTGCGCCCAGGCGTCCGGCGGCGCGCCGAAGACGGTGTGCACCTCCAGCTGCCGTACGACCAGATCCGTCGGGTCCAGACCGTCGGCGCCCGGCGCCGGGATCCCCGTCAGGACCAGCCGGCCGCCGCGCCGCAGCAGGGCGGCCGCGGTGCGGGCGGCGTCGGCGGAGCCGGCCGTCTCGATCACCACGTCGAAGTCGCCGGGGAGTTCCTCGTCCTTCGTGCGGAACTCGGTCGCGCCGAACTCCCTGGACAGGGCCGCACGGTCCGGACGGGTGCCGACGACCAGCAGCTCGGCCGGGGAGGCGGCGCGCAGGAACTGCACCGCGAACATCCCGAGCGTGCCGGTGCCGACGACGGCCACCTTCTCGCCCGGCAGGGCATTGGCCTTCAGGGCCGCCGCCGCGATACAGGCGGCCGGCTCCAGCAGGGCCGCCGCCGTCAGGTCGGCGTCGTCCGGCAGGATGTGCAGGAGGCGGGCCGGAAGGGTGAGGGTGGTGGCCATCGCCCCCGGCTGGGTGAACCCGGTCTCCTCGTAGCCGTCCGTGCACAGCGTGGTCTCACCGGCGTGGCAGCGATCGCACACCTGGCAGTTGCGGAAGCCCTCACCGACGACTTTGCGGCCCACGAGTGACCCGGGGACTCCGGCGCCCACGGCCTCCACCGTGCCGGACCACTCGTGGCCGGGGGTGAGCGGGTACCGGACGTATCCCTCGGGCCGGTTGCCCTGGTAGACCTCGCGGTCGCTGCCGCAGATGCCGACGGCGTGGACGCGGACGAGGGCCTCGCCGGGGCCGGGGTCGCGCGGCTCGTGCTCGACGAGCCGGTGCACGCCCGGCGCTTCGATGACGACGGCGGTGGCGGTCACTTGGATTCCTTCGGCTTGCGCTGCTCCCAGCCCTCGGCCCACAGGTCGAACCGGGCCTGCTGCTGCGGGAACTCGGCGGCGGCGTCGGTGTCGAGCTCGACGCCGAGGCCGGGGGCGTCGGAGAGGTGGAAGTACCCGTCGATCACCTGGGGCGCGCCCTTGACGACCTTCTTGATCTCCGCGTCGGCGAAGTCGTTGAAGTGCTCCAGGATCTTGAAGTTCGGGGAGGTGAAGCCGACCTGGAGGGACGCGGCGGTGAGGACGGAGCCGCCGACGTTGTGCGGGGCGACGAGCATGTAGTGGGTCTCGGCGGTGGCGGCCAGCTTCCGTGTCTCCCAGATGCCGCCGATGTGACCGACGTCGGGCTGGATGATGTCGACGGCCTGGCTCTCGAAGAGCTCGCGGAACTCGATGCGGTCGTGGATGCGCTCACCGGTCGCGACCGGGATGTCCACCTTGGCGGCGACCTTCTCCAGCGCCTTCAGGTTCTCCGGCGGGCAGGGCTCCTCCAGCCAGGCGGGCTTGAAGGGAGCGAGCTCCTTGGCCAGCCGGACGGCGGTGGCGGGCGAGAACCGGCCGTGCATCTCGAGCATCAGCTCGGCCTCCGGGCCGATGGCGTCCCGCACGGCCTCGATCAGCGACACGGCGTACAGGGTCTGCTCGTGGTCGAGCTCGAAGTGCCCGGTGCCGAAGGGGTCGATCTTGAGCGCCTTGTACCCGCGCTCCATGACCCCCTGGGCGGCCTTGTGGTACGCCTCCGGGGTCCGCTCGGTGGTGTACCAGCCGTTGGCGTACGCCTTGACCTTGTCGGTGACCTTGCCGCCCAGGAGCTGCCAGACGGGCACCCCGAGGGCCTTGCCCTTGATGTCCCAGCAGGCCATCTCGATGACGGCGATACCGGACATGACGATCTCGCCGGCCCGCCCGTAGTCGCCGTACTTCATCCTGCGGACGAGGTCCTCGACAGCGAACGGGTCGGAACCGAGAATGTGGTTGGCCTCGGCCTCCCGCAGATAGCCGATCAACGCGTCGGTGTGGCCCAGCATCCGGGTCTCGCCGACTCCGGTGACCCCCTCGTCGGTGTGCACCTGTACGTAGGTCAGGTTGCGCCACGGCGTCCCGACCACGTGTGTGCTGATTCCGGTGATGCGCACGGCAGTTGCCCCTCGTGAACGTCGGCTCTGTTCGGTATTTCGTCACACGTTCGAAATGCTGGCGTGACAGTAAGGACGGGGTGGTCGGGGTGTCAATGGGTCGAACGCATAACAGTTTCGGCACTTTCGAAAGTCGTTTCGGGGTGATGCGGGCGGGTTGCCCTCAACTCGCCACGCCGGAACGGATCGTTCACCACAGAACATTCACAGCGGAGCCTATGAACGTTACCGATGCGGAACTTAATCTTCCCGCGTCATGGACTACTGCCACCCGTGCCGACGGCACCTGAATGGCGCCCTCGCCTGTCCGGGGTGCGGCACGCCAGCGGAACAGCTTCGCGCGTACGCGGAGGAGACGGTCGTGCACACCGTCGTACGGACGGACGTGCGGACGGACGTCGTCACGGTGGTACGGCCGGCGGAGCCCGACGAGCCGTACGGCGACGGATACGACGAGGACGACGACGCCGACGACGACCGCCCCGGACGCGGCTCCGGGCGACGCCGTCAGCCGACCGTGAGCCGACGCGACCGCAAGGCCGCGGCCCACCGCCGCCGACGCCGCCGCGCCCTGCTCATCGCGGCGGGCTTCCTCCTGGCCGCCGGCGCCCTGAGCCTCGCCGAACTCGGCCTGGACGCCCCGGGTTCGTCCCCGAAACCGGCGGCGGCCGGGGACCCTTCGGCGGACGGCGGTGTGTCGGACGGGTCCGACGAATCACCGGACCCCCTGACCGACGGCTCCACGGGCGCCACCCCGGGCACGGGCACGGCCTCCGCGGACGCCTCCAAGTCCCCTTCCTCGTCGAAGTCCGGCAAGGACAAAGACGGGAAGGACGACAAGAAGTCGGCAACCCCGACGCAGGGCGACCAGTCGTCCCCGACGGACCCGGCCCCCGACGACCCGTCGAACCCCAACCCCGCGCCCCCACCCGCCGACCCGGACCCGACCCCGACACCGACCTCGCAGCCGACGACCTCGGTCCCGACCCCGGATCCCTCGCCGACGGAGACGTGCGAGCAGTTCTTGTGGTGGTGCACGTAGCCAGTCACTCTCTTGTGGTTACTCGGAAACCGTAGGAGACTGGCCATCGGCCTGGAAGAACGCACTTTTTCGGCGACTGGGGAACCTCATGGGGACCAAGCAGTTCACGGGCTCGCCCGGGGAAGCGGACCTGAGGCGCGCGGACTCCCTGGCGCGGGAGATCTTCTCGGACGTCGCCAACAAGTGGGCGTTCCTGATCATCGAGGCGCTCGGTGAGCGCACCCTGCGCTTCAGCGAGTTGCGGAACGAGGTCGAGGGCATCAGCCACAAGATGCTCACCCAGAACCTGCGCATGCTGGAGCGCTACGGCCTGGTCGAGCGGCAGGTGCACCCCACCGTGCCGCCGCGCGTCGAGTACACCCTCACCGAGCCGGGCCAGGCCCTGCGCGCCACGGTCGACGGAATGTGCGGCTGGACCCACCAGTACCTCGGCCACATCGAGGCCGCCCGCCGCCGCTTCGACGGCTGACGGGTCAACCTTCGTAGGATCCCGCGCGCAACATCTGCTGCAGCAAATCCCGCAGAGTCAGCCGCTCCTCCTCGCTCAACCCCGCCAACGGCTCCCGCGCAAACCGCAGTGACTCCCGCAGGCTTCGCGCCACCCGCCGCCCCTCGTCCGTCGCTGCCGCCAGCTTCACACGGCGGTCGGCCGGGTCCGGGCGGCGTTCCACCAGGCCCCGGGCCTCCAGGCGGTCCACGATGCCCGTCACGTTGGAGGGCTCGCACTTCAGTTTGTGGGCCAGCTTCCGCATGGGCAGCGGCTCGAGCGACAGCAGGCTCAGCAGTTTGGCCTGCGCGCCGGTCAGGGCCTGTTCGCCGGCGGCCTCCTCGTACTCCTCGTGGTAGAGGGCCACGACCGAGCCGATCAGGTCGACGACCTCCAGGGTCAGTTCATCGGGACGGGTGGTCTGTGGTGCGGCCATGCTCTCCAGGGTACCCGGTTACTTGACATCCTGAAATATTCCAGAGCATTGTTGTTTCAGGTTCTGAAGTATTTGCCTCGGCAGTCCCATCCGCCGCACCCGCACGCGGCCCGCAGGAAAGGCGCCCTCATGGCCGACACCCCCGCACTCCCCGCCGTCAACCGCGAATGGCACCTGCTCAGCCGCCCGGTCGGCTGGCCCAAGCCCGAGGACTTCGCCCTGGTCGAGGCCCCGATGCCCACGCCGGGTGAGGGGCAGGTGCTGGTCAGGAACCGGTACCTCTCCGTGGACCCGTACATGCGCGGTCGTATGAGTGCCGCCAAGTCGTACGTCGCCCCCTTCGAGCTCGGCAAGGTCATGCAGGGCGGTGCGGTCGGCGAGGTCGTCGCCTCGAACGCCGAGGGCATCGCCGTCGGCGACCATGTGCTGCACTTCTTCGGCTGGCGCGAGTACGCCGCCGTGGACGCCAAGAACGCCGTCAAGGTCGACCCCGAGGCCGCCCCGCTGTCGACGTACCTCGGTGTCCTCGGCATGACCGGCCTGACCGCCTACGCCGGTCTGCTGCGCACCGCCGCCTTCAAGGAGGGCGACGTCGTGTTCGTCTCCGGCGCGGCCGGTGCCGTGGGCAGCCAGGTCGGCCAGATCGCCAAGCTGAAGGGTGCCTCGCGGGTCATCGGGTCGGCCGGGTCCGACGAGAAGGTCAAGCTCCTCGTGGAGGAGTACGGGTTCGACGCCGCCTTCAACTACAAGAACGGGTCGGTGAGCGAGCAGCTCCGCGCCGCCGCGCCCGACGGCATCGACGTCTACTTCGACAACGTCGGTGGTGATCACCTGGAGGCCGCCATCGGGTCCCTGAACCAGGGTGGCCGGATCGCCGTCTGCGGCATGATCTCCGTCTACAACAACACCGAGCCGGCCCCCGGCCCGCGCAACCTCACCCGCCTCATCCAGACCCGCGGCCGCATCGAGGGCTTCCTGGTCGGCGACCACTACGACCTCCAGCCGCAGTTCTTCCAGGAGGTCGGCCCCTGGGTCGCCTCGGGTGCCCTGAAGTACCGCGAGACCGTCGTCGAGGGCATCGAGAACAACCTGGAGGCCTTCCTCGGCGTCCTGCGCGGCGACAACACCGGCAAAATGGTCGTCAAGCTCTGACCACAGGCCATCGGTCACCGTGACGCTCGTCCGACGGCGCTCGTTGCGTACGGCGAAGGCCGCACCCTTGGACGTGGGGTGCGGCCTTCGCCCACTCATGTCGCCCACTCACAGAGCAGCGCTGTGCACCGCCCGCACGAACCCCACGTTCTCCGGCGCCGCCCCGCCCGGGAAAGCACACCGGCGTCGCGTGTAGCCGTACGCCAGCCCGCTGCGCGGGTCGGCGAAGGCCTGCGAGCCGCCCGCGCCGCTGTGCCCGAAGGCCCCGGCGCCCAGGAACGGGTACCAGTTCTCCGCCGTCGCCTGGAAGCCCAGCCCGTACGCCTTGTGGGCGCGGGCCACCAGGTCGTAGCCGACCGAGTGGAGCTGCCCGACCTCGGCGACGGTGTCCGGCTTCAGCAGCGGCGGCCGGCCGTCCACCTCGCTGATCGCCGCCGCGTACATCCCGGCGAGCCCGCGCGCGGACGCCACGCCGCCCGCCGACGCCGGGCCCTTGGCGCGTACGGTGCGGGAGTTGGCGTGGTCCTCCAGCGCACCCGTGCCGGGCACGTGCGTGTTGAACGCGATGGAGGTGAGCGTGTGCGGCCCGGTCGGCTGTGCGTCCAGTACGGCCTGCTGCTCTACCGTCGGGGCCATCGGCTGCACGGACCGGAAACGGGGCTCCTCGGCGGCGGGCAGGCCCAGGTGGAAGGCCAGCCCGTAGGGGGCCCGCACCCGCTCCTCGTACACCTCCTGGAGCGTACGGCCGGTCGCGCGCCGTACCACCTCACCGGCGAGCGCCCCGATGACCAGCGCGTGATAGCCGAAGGCCGTGCCGGGCCGCCAGAACGGCCGCTGGTCCGCGAGCCGTTCGGAGATCAGCCGGTCGTCCGCCAGCTCCTCCTCGGTGAACCCGGCGTCCAGTCCGATCAGGCCCGCCCGGTGCGTGACCAGCTCGCGCAGGGTCAGCGCGCCCTTGCCCTCGGCGGCGAACTCCGGCCAGTAGTACGTCACCTTGCGGTCCAGCTCGAGTGTGCCGTCCTGGACGAGGAGCGCGACGACGAGGTGGGCGGCGCCCTTGGTGGAGGAGAAGACGCCGTAGAGCGAGTCGGGCGAGACGCCGTCCGGCCCCGCCCACAGGTCGACGACCCGCCGCCCGTGGACGTAGGCGCACAACTGCCCCTCGTAGTCCGGCCGTTCCGCCGCCACGAACGCGGCGAACTCCTCGCGCACCTCCTCGAAGCCGTCGGCGACGGTCCCGTGGATCTGCTGCGTCATCCGATCTCCTCTGCCTCCTCGGCCGTAGCGCTGCTCGCGTGTGCCGTGGTCTACATGGTCGCCATGGTGAACAATGCCCGTCCGACCTGAGTGAATTCTCCCCTGGGGTGTGCCCGGAAGAGCGGTTCGGTGCCGAAGAGCACCGCATGCGGGCCGCTCACCACCGAGGGTTGCCCCGCTGCCGCGGCGGAACCGCCGCTTCCGTCCGCCAGTGGCCGCCAGTGTCCGGACACGAGCGGGTTCCCGGTCGCATACGACTGCTCCACCCGCACGCCGGGTCCGAGGTCGGTGAACCAGACCGGCGCGTAGACGAAGCCGTGGTCCGGTGCGCCCGCGGTGATCTTCCCGCCGGAATTCACCACGCGCACCACACCGTTGGCGTCCCCGTTGCCCTCGACGGCCTTGACCGGCAGCAGCCCGACGGCGGCGTTGAGGGCGGCCCCGTCCGTGCCGCGCCCGACGAGACCGTGGTCGTCGAGGAAGGCGTCGAGGGCGGTACGGGCCGCGGCGTTCAGGTCGTCGTGCTCCAGCCCCGCCGACACGAACAGCACATCCACCGTCGACCAGTCGAACCCCGCGTTGAGCACGGCCGTCGACACCGGCGTGACCTCGAAGTTCATCTCCCGCAGCGCGAACAGCTCACCCGGCGTGACCGCGGCGGCCACCCGGACGCGGGTCAGCGGGGTGCCTCCGGTGATGCGGGTGGCGTCGAAGGCGACGTCGTACGCCCGTGCCGCCGTGGCTGCCTGGCGACGCGCCGAGCCCGGCACGACGACACTGCCGTCCGCCGCCTGCCGCACCCGGACGCCCTGCTGCAGAAGGGAGTTGAGGGCGGCGACCTCGCGCGGATCGTCGAGGCGCAGCCGCAGGTCGCCGCGCGGGGCGACGTACCCGACGGGTGCGGCCGCGCGCACCGGGTGCAGGGTGACGTGGGACAGGCCCTGCGCCGGCTCGACCGTGGCGCCCCACAGCCGGCCGAGACTCCAGCCCGAGATGTCGTACATCACCGACACCTTGTCACTGATGTCCCGCCCGTCCGCCAACAGCGCGTTCGCGAGCCCTCGCTTGGGCTGGCGCATGTCGACGACGTACGAGCCCTTGGCGTACCACCGCCCGTCCAGCCGGAACGGGTGGGCGGCGCGGCTGACGCGGACGTCGTTGGCGATCAGGTGGTCGACGAGCCGGGCGGCTGCGGTGGGGGAGCGCTGGGCGTCGCCGGCCGGGATGACGTAGGCGCGGGGGAACGCGGTGGTGTAGACGTCCTCGGGTCCGATACCGGGAACGCCGGGCACCGTCTCCTCGGAGACCGGCACCTGCGCGGCGCCCGCGGCTCCCCGCCGGAAGACCTCGATCTGGTCCGCGACCAGGGAGGTGCGCTGCCGCTGTACGAAGTCGAGGGTGGCGTCGAGCGCGGCGCCCGCCACGTCGACGTTGATCGCGGAACGGCGGCGCAGCTCGCTCACCGGCAGCGTGTTGTAGTCGGTGTTGTTCACCCGCAGCGGGATCTCGACGGTGTGCGCGGCGACGGTGCCGTGGAAGGCCGCGTACTGCGGGGTGAAGATGGGCGGCCAGTCGTCCCAGCCCTCGTCCTGGTCGCGGAACGGGATCTGGGCCGGCTCGACGCCGTCCTTCTCGGGCGTGTAGCCGAGGCCGTTGACGGCGGCTTCCATGCCGAGGGCGTTGGCGTAGGTGTTCTTCAGGAAGAGGTCGTACTCGTAGTTCTCGCCGTGCGGCGGGGTGGTGGGCTCGATGAGGGTGCCGTTGACGTAGCCGTGCACGTCGAGCATGACGGCCGGCTGCTTGTCGACCATGATCTGCCGCATCGCGCGCGCCTCGGGCTGGGAGGCGGTGACGAAGTCGCGGTTGAGGTCGAAGCCGCCCGCATTCGCCCGGGTGCCGGCGATCCGCCCGTCCGGGTTGGCGGTGATGTTGAAGTACAGGCGGCTGTGCGCGAGGAGGTCCGCTGTCCTCGCGTCGTTCGCGGTCGCCAGCCGCTCGATGAGGTCCAGGGAGGCGTCCGTGCCCTCCCACTCGTTGCCGTGGATGTTGTTGTTGAGGAAGACGGGCGTCTTGTAGGCCGCCTTGACCGCCGGGTCCTTGGCGGCGACCGCCGGTGCGTTCTCGATGAGTTCGCGCAGTCGGCTCTGCTCACGGGCCTGACGGGCCGTCTCCGGAGCGGTCACGGTGACGAGGTAGAGCCGGTGGCCGCCGGCCGAGCGGCCCGCGATCTCGACGCTGACGCGATCCCCGAGGCGTTGCAGGGCGTTCAGCTTCGGCGCGATGGCGTGGTACGGAGTGAGACCCAGCTTTGTCGACTTGTCGGCCGGGTTCACCGGGTCCGGGGTGAGGATCTGTTCGCGCGGGTAACCGCGGTGGGCGTCGTCCGCGGAGTCGTCGGAGAGGTCGGGGACGGGTGCGGTGAGGGCCTGACGGGCTGCGCTCGCCGGGGACTTGGCGGGGCGGTGGTCGAGGGCGGGGCCTTCCCGGGTGACGGGGTCGGTGTCCGCGCCGGCCGGGGCCGGGGTGATGAGCAGGAGTGATCCTGCGATGAGGGCGGCGGTCAGGACGGGTCTCGCTGGGGCGGTTCTCGTGGTGCGCACGCGTACCTCCTCGGCTTCCTGAGATCGGTACGGCGAGGTGTACCTGTTCGACTCAACTGCAACAAGAGGGTCTTGGTGTCGCGGACGCCCGGCGTTGCCCCGGATGGCGCATGACGGTCGGCTCACAAGGGGCATGCTGAGTGGGCTCGGCAGTGGGTGCGCGCATCGAGACGAGGAGGACCCGTGGCAACGATCCCGTCGCTCCCCAGCAGGGAGGACGTCCTGCGGATGGCCCGCAGCACCACCGACATCACCGGCCAACTCCTGGACGCCGCCCAGAACATCACCCGGATCGCCGTCAACACGCTGGATCCACAGGACGGTTCGGGCGTCGAAATGCTGCGGGTGCTGCGCGAGACCACCGCGGAGCTGCCCGCCACGGCCGGCGTCGCGGCCGGGGTCCTGCTCGTGCTGACGCCGGTGATCCGGGCGGCCGCGGAGGTCCTGCGCGACTCCTCACCCGAACTCCGCCGCGCCGCCGACGCGTTGACGGCGGCCGTGGCTCCCGTGATGCCGCTCCAGGTGGCGTTGGCGGAACGCGCGGCCATGGCGGGGGCGGGCGTCGTACGGGCCGCGGTGCCGCCCCTCGCCGACCTGACGGAGGGGGCCGCGGCGACGGCCAGGACGGTACGGCCGGTTGTCGTGGCCGGGGAGGAACTGCTGGTCGCCGGGCTGGAGCAGTTACAGCCGCTGCTGCTGGCCGGGGCGGCCCGCGCGGGTCGGATCGCGCGGGCGGTGGCGGTACGCGTGTCGGCGGCCGTGTCGCCCGCGGCGGAGCCGGGCGTTGTGGTGAGTGTGGCGCCTGTGTAACGACGGCAGCCGTGGCTCGGACGGCCGTGGGCCACCGGCTAGAGTTCCCACATGCGCGATCTTGGGGTGGGCTTCCGCTATCTCCTGAAGGGCCAGCGATGGGTGGCCCGGCACGGCAAGCAGTACGGCTTCGGGCTGCTCCCCGGCCTGATCACACTCGTTCTGTACGCGGCGGCGCTGGTGGCGCTGGCGCTGTGGGGCGAGGACTTCGTCGCCTGGGCGACCCCGTTCGCCGACGACTGGTCGAGCCCCTGGGCGGGCCTCTTCCGCGGCTTCCTCACGGCCGTCCTGTTCGCCCTGGCCCTGCTGCTCGCGGTCCTCACCTTCACCGCGGTCACGCTGCTCGTCGGGCAGCCCTTCTACGAGAGCCTCTCCGAGTCGGTCGACCGTGACGTCTCCCCGGACGGCACCGCCCCCCAGTCCGGCCTGCCCCTGTACAAGGAACTGTGGATCTCGGCCCGGGACAGCCTCCGCATCGTGCTCCGGGCCGCCCTGTGGGGCGTGCTGCTGTTCGCCCTCGGCTTCATCCCGGTGTTCGGCCAGACGGTCGTCCCGGTGATCGGCTTCTTCGTCACCGGCTTCTTCCTCACCGAGGAACTCACCTCCGTCGCCCTCCAACGCCGCGGCGTCGTCCTGCGCGACCGCCTCGCCCTCCTCCGCTCCCGCAAGACCCTGATCTGGGGCTTCGGCACCCCGCTCGGCCTCGCCTTCCTGGTCCCGGTCGTCGCCGTCTTCCTGATGCCGGGGGCGGTTGCGGGCGCGACGCTGCTGGCACGGGAGCTGCGGGGCGAGGAGATCGTGGAGGAGACCGAGGACCAACCGGCGTCGCAAGCCGACGCCGGTCAGTGACACTCGGCCGCGAACCTCAAGCGGACGTCGCGTTCGCCGCCGCCGTCACGATCGCCCGTACCTGCGCGATGATGTCCAGCCGGTTCCGTACGAACTCCGGGTCGGTCACCGCGCCCGTCGCCGGGTCGGTGTTGCCCGCCCCGAACTGCAGCACCGGCGTGTGCACATGCCCGCCCGGCAGCATGTCGTGCAGCCCCAGCCGGTCCCGTAGCAGCGTCGCACGGTAGGCGATCTCGTTGGAGAGGTAGTTCCCGCCGCCGCCGGCCCGCGCCACCGACCCCGCCGTCGGCCCGTCCGGCCGTACGACCGGCTCGGTGCCGCCCGCCGGGATCTCGGTGACGCTCGTGTTGTCGTACACCGGGAAGCGGCCGGTGTCCGCGGCCACGATCTCCTCGTACGGCAGCGTCGTCGACGTCCACTGCGGCTGCGTGGCCGGGTCGGTGACGGGGACGGTCTCCGTTCGGCCGATGTTCTCGTTGTCCGGGAATCCGCCTCGCCAGGCCCCGTTGGTGCGCTCGATGTCGAACCGTCCGACACGTCCCTGGCTCACGGTCGCGAAGAGGTCGGCCTTCGGCAGATACGGCCGCAGCGTCCGCTCCACCGTCCCGGCCGCGAAGTCCTGCCAGCGCACCGGGAACACGGCGGTCTCCACCCGGGCCGGACCGTCCGCCGTCTCGATCACCGTGCCGTCGAGCGCCAGCGCGGTCGCCCCGGACGGATTGGAGATCCGCACGTCCCGGTCCAGAGTGAACGGATCGAACCCGGTGACCACGATGCGCCGCACACCCTTGCCGTGCGGGATGGGGGTCCCCCCGCTCGAGCGAAGCCGAGAGTGGGGGAGGATGTCGGTCTGTCCGCGCGAGGTCCGCTCCAACGCATCGAGCAGTGCCGCCCGCTGGCGGTCACTCATCCCGAACTGCGGCTGCCAGCCCCGCACTTCACGTGTCATCCCCAGCCGCGCCCAGTACAGCGGCCGGTCGTCGTCCCGGCTCAGGTCTCCGTCGGTCGGCCCTCGTCCCTGCGCCCGGTCGACGGCCCGCCGCCACAGCTCCGCTCCCTCGCGTACGACGATCCCGCGGGCCTGCGCGTACGAGCGCGCCCGGCTCAGCGCCTCGGCCAACTCCGGTGCCATGCCGTCGAATCCGGACCGGCGGAGGATCTCCTGCGGCACGGCCCGGTCCAGCCGCTGCTCCTCGACCGTCGCCGTGGCCGTCCCTGAGTCGGCAGAGGCAGAGGCTGGGGCGGGCGCCGCGAGCCCGGCGAGCAGGGCAAAGCCGAGTACGCCGATGCGAACACGTATGGAATTCAAGGGGTTTCTGGCCTTCCGTCGCAGTGGGGTGCGGTGCCGGACGGCGGAAGTATCGCGCGACGGAAGTGGTCTACGCCATGGTGTGTGTGGGGCGTTGGGCGGTCAGCGCTCGCCCAGCAACGTGAGGAAGTCCCGGAACGCGCCCGGCATGTCCACCGACTCCGGGTCCAGCTTGGGCGGCGCGGCACTCGCGGACGTGCTGACCGGCGCGTACGAGCCCGGCGGGCGCCTCCCGACCACATGGGGCTCCCTGACGGACGCCCCGGTCACCCAAGTCGTCCTGACTGACGGCGGACTTGCGTACACAGAAAGCGTGTTCCTCGGCAATGGCGCCTGGGGTGTGAGGGTGCGCTTGCGCTCGGCCCACTGCTCGGCGCCGTGGTCCAGCCCGGCCGCACACCGCGCCTTCAGGTCACGGGAGGCGAGCGAACCGAGCAAATCGCCGACCAGACGAAGCACCTTCTCATCCTCGGCCGTCAGGTGCTTGAGCCGGGCACGGACGGCGACTCCCGAGGGGCCGGGCAGCACGAACGGCGCCGCCAACTCCCGCAGCCCACCCACCCCTTCACCCCCTGCACAACACGAGCCGAAGAACCCACTGCCCCGCTCAACGACCCACCACCCGCAAAGGTCACGCATTCGACGTACAAACTGCCGTTCCCACCCCGGACATCCGCACCTGCCGTACCCCGGACACTCACACGTGCACCTCAGAAGGCGCCCGTACGCAGTTAATCGACCGCAGCTCACAACCCCTTCGGCCACGGCCTCGGCTACACCGACTGGACCTACGAGTCCGTCGAGGTCGAGGGCACCAGTGTCCGGGTCCGCCTGCGCAACTCCGGCGAGCGCCCGGGCCGCGAGATCGTCCAGGTGTATCTGGCGCCGAGCGAGCCCGACCCCGAGCGCCCCGCGCGCCGGCTGGCCGGCTTCGCCGGGGTGGAGGCCGCGCCCGGCGAGCGCGTCGAGGTCACCGTGGACCTGCCGCGCCGCGCGTTCGAGATCTGGGACGAGATGAGCGCGTCATGGTCGTTTGTGAAGGGTTCGCACGAAATCCAGATCGGCCACTCGATCACGGACCGCCGCCTCACCGCGGCGATTAACGTCTGAGGCGGGGCACCCCACGAGCAGCCCCGGTCCGGGACCTGACACCCGGGCCGGGGCTCGTGGTGCCGGGACCTAACGGTTCGAGAAGCCGTACACGGTCTCCGACCGGTACACCTCGCCCGGCCGCAGCACCGTGCTCGGGAACTCCGGCCGGTTCGGGGAGTCCGGGAAGGCCTGCGTCTCCAGTGCGATGCCGTCGCCGGGGGCGAAGGGCTCGCCCAGGTGGTCGGCGGTGTACAGCTGGAGGCCGGGCTCCGTGGTCGACACGGTCAGGACCCGCCCGGACGCCGGGTCGTACAGCTCGGCGACCTCCTCCGGCGTCCCGGTCACCCCCTTGTCGAGCACGAAGTTGTGGTCGTAGCCGGCGCCGGCCTTGCGCTCCGTGCGGAAGTCGAAGCGGGTGCCCTCGACGGAGGCGATGCCGGTCGGGATCAGGTCCGCGTCGACCGGCGTGTACCGCTCTGCGGCGATCCGCAGCGCATGGCCGCCCGCGGTGCCGGTACCGCTCAGGTTCCAGTACGAGTGGTTCGTCAGGTTCACCACGGTCGGCGCATCCGTGACCGCCTCGTAGGAGATCCGCAGCGCGCCCGTCGCGTCGAGGCGGTACGTCGCCGACACCTCCAGCCGGCCCGGGAAGCCCTCCTCGCCGTGCGGGCTGACCCGGCTGAGCCGTACGCCGTGCTCGACCGGCGTCACCTCCCACACACGCTTGTCGAAGCCTCGCTCGCCGCCGTGCAGCGAGTTCGGCCCGTTGTTCCGCGCGAGCTCGTACGCCCGCCCGTCCAGCGGGAAGCGGCCGCCCGCGATCCGGTTGGCGTACCGGCCCACCAGGGCGCCGAAGTAGGGCCCCGGACGTTCGACGTACCCGTCCAGGTCCGCGAAGCCCAGCACCACGTCCGCGGCCTGCCCCTGCCGGTCCGGCACCTGCACCGACTGCACGATTCCGCCGTACGACAGGATCCGCACCCGCACGCCCGCCCGTTCCAGGGTCCAGCGCTCGATGGGGGTGCCGTCGGAAAGTGTGCCGAAGTGTTCGCTCATGAGCGAAACCCTAGGACAACCCTGGTCACGCCGTCTTCCCGGTGACCTTCCGGTACGCGATCTCCGCCAGCCGCGCCTGCCCGTTCTTGCTCGGATGGAACCAGTCCCAGTGGCTCAACTGCGCCGTACCGAAGCGGTACTCGTACACCGCGCCGCCGTCGAAACGGCACCGCTCGTCCTGCGCGCACACCTCCTCCAGCACGCCGTTGTAGTCCTCCACCCGCTGCTGCACCGTCTCGCGCCGCTGGTTCGCCGCCGCGTCCAGCACGTCCGCGTCGCCCAGCATCGACGGGCAGATGCCCAGCTTCCACACCTGCTTGCCCAGCGGATCGGTACGCCCCTCGGACCACAGCCGCTTCAGGTTCGGCACGCTCGCCACATACACCTGGGCCTTGGGCAGGGCTTCGCGCAGGGTGTGCAGCGCGTCCTCGAAGTCGGCGCGGAAGTCGGCCACGGGCGTCATCTCCGCCGTCGAGGCCCGACAGGCGTCGTTCGCGCCGGCCATCACCGTCACCAACTCAGGCTCACGGGTCACCGCCCGCGCCATCTGCCCGGGCAGGTCCGCCATCCGCGCCCCGGTCACGGCGTAGTTCCAGCTGTGCGTGGCGGCCCGCGCACCCCCCAGCAGCCGTACGGCGAGACTGTCGACGTCGGGGCTGCTGCCCGTCGCCCAGGAGGCCTCCGGACAGTCCGACAGCACCTCGCAGGCATCGAAACCGCGGGTGATCGAGTCGCCGACCGCGGCGATCGAACGCGGGCTGCGGTCCCAGGCCGGCGTCGGACTCGGCTTCGCCCGCTGCGCACCGGTACCCGCCGGGCCCGACGAGTCGCCCCCCACCGCATCGCATCCGGTGACACAGAGAAGGGCCGCCGTGAGCACGGCGAGCCAGGCCCGCGAGCGTTCTCCGGTCTTCCGCATCCGCTGCTGATCCCCTCGGTCCTCGTGCGCCGGTGTACGACGGTCGTCCAAGACCGCGCGACGGTCTCCCTCCATAACAACGCGCAAGAGTTCCCGGCCGCGCGGCGTGCAACGGCGCACGGCCGTACAAGCGTCCTGCCGGGTGAATGGCGGGAGTTTCCCGGCACCTGGACCGACGGTACGTCACACTCCTTGCGCCGCCGCACGGTAGCCTCGCCATCAGCGTGGCTGACAGCCACCACCGCCCCGCCCGAACGCACCATGCCCGCTCTGCCCGGAGGTCCCGGTGACGACACGTGGAGTTCTGTACGTGCACTCCGCGCCGCGCGCGCTGTGCCCGCATGTCGAGTGGGCCGTCGCCGGGGTGCTCGGCACACGCGTCAACCTCGACTGGATCCGGCAGCCCGCCGCGCCCGGCACCTGGCGCTCGGAGTTCTCCTGGCAGGGCGAGGCCGGCACGGCCTCCAAACTCGCCTCCGCGCTACGGGGCTGGCATCTCCTCCGCTTCGAGGTCACCGCCGAGCCCTGCCCGACCGCCGAGGGCGAGCGCTACAGCTGCACCCCCGACCTCGGCATCTTCCACGCCGTCACCGGCATCCACGGCGACATCCTGATCCCCGAGGACCGCCTGCGCGCGGCGCTGCTCCGCAGTCAGCGAGGGGAGACGGATCTGGAGGCCGAGCTGTCCAAGCTCCTCGGGAAGCCGTGGGACGACGAGCTGGAGCCGTTCAGGTACGCGGGCGAGGGAGCGCCGGTCCGCTGGCTGCATCAGGTGGTCTGATTCCCCGTTCAACACGTACGAAGGGCCCCCACCGGCTGGTGGGGGCCCTTCACGCTCGTAGGACAGGCCGTCAGACCGTCCGGAACGCCAGTACCACGTTGTGCCCGCCGAACCCGAACGAGTCGTTCAGCGCGGCGATACGGCCCTCGACGGGCAGCTTGCGCGCCTCGCCGCGGACCACGTCGGCGTTGGCCTCGGCCTCCGGGTCGATGTTCTCCACGTTGATGGTCGGCGGAGCGACCCGGTGGTACAGGGCGAGCACGGTCGCAACGGTCTCGACCCCACCCGCACCACCCAGCAGATGCCCGGTCATCGACTTCGTCGCGGACACCGCGATGTGGTCGGCGTCGTCACCGAACACCTTCCGCAGCGCCTTCAGCTCGGCGATGTCACCGGCCGGCGTCGACGTCGCGTGCGCGTTGACGTGCATGATCTCGGCCGGGTCGAGGTCGGTCCGGTCGAGCAGGTTCTGCAGGGCGTACGCGATACCGCGCCCCTCCGGCTCGGGCTGCACGATGTCGTGACTGTCGGCGGAGATACCCTGCCCGACCGCCTCCGCATAGACGCGCGCACCGCGCTTCGCGGCGTGCTCGGCGGACTCCAGGACGACCACGCCGGCGCCCTCACCGAGGACGAAGCCGTCACGGGCCACGTCGTACGGACGGGAGGCGCCCTGCGGGTTCTCGTTGTTCTTGGACATCGCCATCATGTTGCCGAACGCGGCGATGGGCAGCGGATGGATCGCCGCCTCCGTGCCACCCGCGACGACGATGTCGGCGCGGCCGGAGCGGATCATCTCGATGGCGTAGCCGATGGCCTCGGCGCCCGACGCGCACGCGGAGACCGGCGTGTGCACGCCCGCCCGGGCGCCCACGGCCAGACCCACGTTCGCGGACGGGCTGTTCGGCATCAGCATGGGGACGGTGTGCGGGGAGACGCGGCGGACGCCCTTCTCCTTGAGCACGTCGTACTGGTCGAGCAGGGTCGTGACACCGCCGATGCCGGACGCGATGACCGCACCGAGCCGGTCCGGGTCGACAGCTGCGTCCTCACCGGCCTTTGCGGTGAAACCGGCGTCGGCCCAGGCTTCCTGAGCGGCGATCAGCGCGAACTGCGCCGAGCGGTCCAGGCGGCGGGCCTGCGGCCGGGGGATGGTCTCGGTCGGTTCCACCGCGACCGGCGCGGCGATACGGACCGCCTGGTCGGCGGCCCAGTCCTGCTCCAGGGGCTTGACGCCGGAACGTCCGGCGACCAGGCCCTCCCAAGTAGAGGCTGCGTCGCCACCCAGCGGTGTGGTTGCGCCGATACCGGTGACGACCACAGTGCGATTGGTCGGGCTCACGGGAATTCTTTCTCCAACGGATACGAGGATTCAGCGGCGCCACCGCCGGGTGGCGGGGCCGGCAGCTCCCGGCCTAAGGGATGTCTCAGGCCTGGTGCTTGAGGATGTAGTTGGTCGCGTCGCCCACGGTCTTGAGGTCCTTGACGTCGTCGTCCGGGATCTTGACGTCGAAGCGCTCTTCGGCGGCGACGACGACCTCGACCATGGACAGCGAGTCGACGTCCAGGTCGTCGGTGAAGGACTTGTCCAGCTGGACGTCCTCAACCGGGATGCCGGCGATCTCGTTCACGATCTCCGCGAGACCGGCGACGATCTCTTCCTGAGTGGCGGCCATGTCAGGCGCTCCTTCGTAGATGTTCCAGAGGGTGTGGCGCCCACCGCGTGAGCGGCAGGTGCTTGCAGTGCCCGCACCGGATCAGCACGATCCGGCACGGAGTGCCTAGGGGAGGGTAACGACAGTGGCGGCGTAAACGAGACCCGCCCCGAATCCGATGACGAGCGCGGTGTCGCCGCTCTTCGCCTCGCCGGTCGCCAGGAGCCGCTCCATCGCGAGCGGAATCGAGGCGGCCGAGGTGTTGCCGGTGGTGCGCACGTCACGGGCGACCGTGACACTCTCCGGCAGCTTGAGTGTCTTCACCATCGAGTCGATGATCCGCTCGTTGGCCTGGTGCGGAATGAAGACATCCAGTTCGTCCGGTGAAAGTCCGGCGGCGTCCAGGGCCTCCTTGGCGACCTTCGCCATCTCGAACACGGCCCAGCGGAACACCGCCTGGCCCTCCTGCGTGATCGCAGGAAACCGCTCGACCTCGCCCTCGCGGTAGTCGGTCCAGGGCACGGTCTGCTTGATGGTCTCGGACTTGTCGCCCTCCGAGCCCCAGACGGTCGGGCCGATCCCGGGCTCGGTGGACGGGCCCACGACGACCGCGCCCGCACCGTCGCCGAACAGGAAGGCCGTTGCCCGGTCCTCCAGGTCGGTCAGGTCGCTCAGCCGCTCCACGCCGATGACGAGGACGTACTCCGCGGAGCCCTCGGCGATCATGCCCTTGGCGAGGGTCAGGCCGTAGCCGAAGCCCGCGCAGCCGGCCGAGATGTCGAACGCGGCGGCCTTGGCCGTGCCGAGCTTGTCGGCGATCTCGGTGGCCACGGCCGGGGTCTGCTTGAAGTGGGTGACGGTCGAGACGATCACCGCGCCGATCTGCTCGGCGGCGATACCGGCGTCGGCGATCGCCTTGCCGGACGCCTCGACCGACATCGCGGCGACGGTCTCCTCGGCGTTCGCCCAGTGCCTCGTCTCGATGCCGGAGCGCGAACGGATCCACTCGTCCGACGAGTCGATCTTCTCGAGGATCACCTCGTTCGACACGACTCGGGTGGGCCGGTACCCGCCCACACCGAGGATGCGCGCGTACGGGACGCCCTTGCTGGGCTTGATCTTCGGCATTCGGTCGGGCTCCTTCAGGGGGCTCAGGAGTGCTCTGCGACGAGCTCGCGGGCCGCGTCGAGGTCGTCGGGGGTCTTCAGGGCCAGCGTCTTGACGCCGGGGAGGGCCCGCTTGGCGAGACCGGTCAGCGTGCCGCCGGGGCACACCTCGAGCAGTGCGGTGACGCCGAGCTCCTGGAAGGTCTCCATGCACCGGTCCCAGCGGACCGGGTTGGCGACCTGGCCGACCAGCCGCTCGACGACCTCGGTGCCGGACGCGACCGTCCGGCCGTCCTTGTTCGAGACGTACGTGACCTTCGGGTCGGCGGGCGTGAGCGCCTTGGCGGCCTCGGCCAGCGTGTCGACCGCGGGCGCCATGTGGTGGGTGTGGAACGCGCCGGCCACCTTCAGCGGGACGACCTTGCGGACGCCCTCGGGCTTGTCCTCGTTCAGCGCGGCGAGCTGCTCCAGGGTGCCCGCGGCCACGATCTGCCCGGCGCCGTTGACGTTCGCCGGGGTCAGGCCCAGCTTCTCCAGGTGCGCGACGGACACCTCGGGGTCGCCGCCGAGCAGCGCCGACATCCCGGTCTCGGTGATCGCGGCCGCGTCGGCCATGGCCAGGCCCCGCTTGCGTACGAGAGTCAGTGCGGCCGTGTCGCTGAGGACGCCCGCGAACGCGGCGGCGGTGATCTCACCGACGCTGTGGCCGGCGACCGCGCCCGGGGCGACCGCCGCGTCAGCGGACGGGTAGGCACCCAGTGCCGCGGCCGAGAGGAGCCCGGCGGCGACGAGCAGCGGCTGCGCCACGGCGGTGTCGCGGATCTCGTCCGCGTCGGCCTTCGTGCCGTAGTGGGCGAGGTCCAGTCCGATGGTGTCCGACCAGGCGGCGACGCGGTCGGCGGCACCGGGCAGTTCGAGCCAGGGAGTCAGGAAGCCGGGCGTCTGGGCGCCCTGGCCGGGAGCGACGAGTACGAGCACTCTCACACTCTCTCTTGGGGACGGCCATGGCCGCCCGTGGGGACAAGGACGAAGAACACGAAGGGGTTTTGTGGGCCCCCGACAAAAGGCTAGGGCTGGAGATCTCCATCCGCCAGACGCCCCAGGATCAGTGCGATGCGCAACGTGAACGCGGAACGTACATCGGATGGCGACCAACCGGTGACGTCAGTCACACGTCGAAGCCGGTAGCGCACGGTGTTGGGATGCACGAACAGCATCCGGGCCGCTCCTTCGAGGCTGCTCGCCTGTTCCAGATAGACGCTGAGGGTCTCCAGGAGCGCCGAGCCGGCTTCCTCCAGCGGTCTGTAGATCTCCTCCACCAGCTGCTCGCGCGCGCTCGGGTCACCGGCGATCGCACGTTCCGGAAGCAGGTCGTCCGCCAGAACCGGCCGTGGCGCGTCCTGCCAGGCAGAACACGCCTTGAGCCCCGCGGCGGCGGCCTGCGCGGAGCGGGTCGCGGCCAGCAGGTCGGGCACGATCGGCCCCGCGACGACGGGACCTGCGGCGAAGGGCCCGATGAGCGACTTCGCGACAGCGAGCGGATTGTCACTGCCGCCCGCGATCACGACCAGCCGGTCCCCGAGCACGCCCGTCAGCACCTGGAGCTTGGCGTGCCGTGCCGCCCGCCGGATCGCCTCCACCGTCAGCTCGGAGTCACCGTCGGGCGCGGTTCCCAGCACCACGCACACATGCTCGGGTGCGTTCCAGCCGAGCGCGGCCGCCCGCGACACGGCGCCCTCGTCGGCCTCGCCGCTCAGCACGGCGTTCACGACCAGTGACTCCAGCCGGGCGTCCCAGGCACCGCGTGCCTCGGCGGCCTGGGCGTACACCTGCGCGGTCGCGAACGCGATCTCACGCGCGTACACCAGCAGCGCCTCACGCAGGACGTTCTCGTCGCCGGGGGCGGCGACCTCGTCGATCGCGCTCTCCATCACCTCGATCGTGGTGCGCACCATCTCGACGGTCTGCCGCAGCGTGATGGCCCTGGTCAGTTCGCGTGGCGCGGTCCCGAAGACGTCGGTGGAGATGGCCTGCGGGGCATCCGGGTGCCGGAACCACTCGGTGAACGCGGCGATACCGGCCTGCGCGACCAGCCCGATCCAGGAACGGTTCTCCGGGGGCATGGCCCGGTACCACGGCAGCGTCTCGTCCATCCGCGCGATGGCCTGGGCGGCGAGACTTCCGGAGGACTTCTCCAGCCGCTTCAGGGTCGCGGCGTGCGTATGCACGCCGGGTACAGGGGCGTCGCTGTGACGGGCTTCGGGTTCGGGCACGGGGACAAGACTGCCTTATCAGGACGCGAGTGCGCTCCGCCGGGTCTCAGGTGAGGTCTACGGTGGTCTGCGTGATGGACGTACGGCGCGCCGAAGAGCGCTACCCCGGCGGCGACCCGCAGACCGGCATCGTGTCCCGGCACGCCTTCTCCTTCGGCCCCCACTACGACCCCGACAACCTCCGCTTCGGCGCGCTGATCGCCTGCAACGAGGAGCGGCTCGCCCCCGGCGCCGGCTTCGACGAGCACCCGCACAGCCACACCGAGATCGTCACCTGGGTCGCCGAGGGCGAGCTGACCCACCGCGACTCCAAGGGCCACGAGACGGTCGTCCGCGCCGGAGACGTCCAGCGGCTCAGCTCGGCGTCCGGCGTCCGCCACGTCGAACGCAACGACGGCCCGGCGCCCCTCACCTTCGTTCAGATGTGGCTGGCGCCGCTGACGCCGGGCGGCGACCCGTCGTACGAGATCGTCCACGGCATCGCGGACGCGACGCCGTACGCGGTCCCGGAGGCGGGGGCGATGCTGCACGTACGGCGGCTGGGGGTGGGGGAGCGGGCGGCGGTCCCGGACGCCCGGTACGCCTACGTCCATGTCGTCCGCGGTGAAGTGCGCTTGGACAGCGAGGAGTTGGGCCCCGGCGACGCGGCCCGCATCACAGACGCGAAGGATGTGGAGGCGGTGGGAGTGACGGGGGCGGAGCTGCTGGTGTGGGAGATGTCCGCAAGCTGAGCGGACGTGGTGGTGTGGTGACAAGCCCACTCTGGCAACCGGATCAACAACGTCCGTCTGGTGCCGACTCGCCGACGTCACAAGAGGGGGGAGGGCGGTGGTCTCCCACGCCACCGCCCTCAGGCCCACGATCTGGGTACGGCTAACCTCCGAAGAAGCCGATGAGGAAGAACTTGGCGGTGACGCTGCCGTATTCGGCCTCCAGGATGTCGCCGAGCTGGATCAGGCCCTTGTCGCCGCTCGCGAGGAGGCCGGTGGGCAAGAGGGCGGGCTGCGGTCTTCACAGGTTGTGCAGACCCTCGTCGACTGGCCACGTCCGTTTGTAGGTTGGCGGAATGAACGATCACCTCATGGGGGATGAAGTGGCTGCGCAGGTTCGGGCGGCTTGGGCCCGCATCGAGAAGTGGATGGCCGCGCATGCGCCCGGCTCGCTGGCGATGTTGCGGCCAGCGGCGACCGAGAAGCAGATCACCGCGGCTGAGACCATTCTCGGGGTGCGGCTGCCGCCGGCGTTGCGTGCCTGGTACCTGTTGCACGACGGATCTGTTGGCACTCGTACGAACGACTTCCAGGACGCCACCGACGGCTCCCTCGTCACCAATCCTGAGTGGCGCAAGACCGGTTGGTTGCCCCCTTGCTACGCCTGGTACCAGCTCGACCGGATGGTCTCCAAGTGGCAGGCTCGGACAACGCCCGAAGGCGGCAGCCCCGACCGTGCTCACCTCCCGCTGACCGTGACGGCAGGCGACGCCTGGTCGGGGCTGTTCATGGACGCCGACCCCGAGCGGGCCACGTTCGGCCGGGTTGCCGCGTGGAGCATCGGAAGCCTGGACTACGCCAGCGAGTCGGACTTCACCCTCCCGCAATGGCTGGAGGAGATCGCCTCCGCCCTGGAGGCAGGCCGGTGCTTGCGCGGCGCAGACGGTGTGGACATGCCCGACGTGTGGCCGCATCTGGATGAGGAGGAGGGCGCACTGGCCTGGGGGGACCCGGAGGACATGGAAGAGGAGGACCGGACGATCCATCGCGGCCCCCGGTGACACGCATGTGGCCCCTTCCTGGCTGACGCACTTTTGCCATACGAGCGGCTACGGAAGACGAGCCTAGGGGGTGCCACTGACAGCCGGGCGGGCCTGTGGACTACCGCAGACCGTCGACGAACGCCTGCCAGGCGGGCGCGCCGACGGTTACGACGGGGCCGGACGGGTTCTTGCTGTCGCGGACCGGGACGGCGCCGGTCGGGCAGCCGTCGGCCACCTCGACGCACTCGCCGCCGGTGTTGCCGCTGTACGAGGACGTGCGCCAGGTCGCGCCGTCGGTGACGGTGCACTCGACGCAGTCGCCGCCGGTGCTGCCGCTGTAGCTGGACTTACGCCACTGTGCGTTCCTCAGGCTGGGACCGGTCTCCATAGCGTTCCTCCATCACGCGGGCGATCAGTGCCGCGGAATCCTCCACGGAGAGGGCCGCGGCCTGCAAGCGAGCGTAACGGAGTGCCGCCTCCCTGACGGTCTCGGGGTTGGCGGTCATGTGACCCGAGATCAGGTCCTCCGTGTAGATGATGTCCGGGTCGTCGTCGAAGCGGAGCAGATTGAACGACCCGTCAAGACTGGCGTGTTCACCCGCCGAGTTCGGCAGCACCTGAATGTGCATCCAGCGGTGATCGGTGAACTCCAACAAGCGGGCGAGTTGGCGTCGCATGACCTCACGGCCGCCGATCGGCCGGAGTAGGACGGCCTCGTCCAGAACCGCCCAGGCGAGCGGCGGCTGTTCCCGCTCCAGGATGCGCTGGCGCTCCATGCGGGCCGCCACCAGGCCGTCCAGGTCGCCCGGCATGCCGGTGGCGAGCACCGCTCGCGCGTACTCCTCCGTCTGCAGCAGCCCGTACACCAACTGCGCCTGGTAGGTGGAGACGTACGTCGCCTTCGCCTCCATGTCCGCGTACGGCTGGAACCAGGTGGGCAGTTGGCTGCGCAGCACCAGGCCGACCAGCCGGGAGAAGAGGCCGTCCGTGCCGAGGGCGGCGTCGACGCGTTCGGAGAAGTCGCGGGTGGGGACCTTCTTTGTAGTCTCGATCTGGCCGATCAGCGAGCCCGTGCAGAAGATGATGTCGCCGAGCTGGCCCTGTTTCAGGCCGTGGGCCTCGCGGTGGCGGCGCAGTTCCCAGCCGTAGTAGTCGAGCGGGGAAGCGGTCGGGTCGAGGTTCTGGATGTTGGCCACAGCGGCACCTCCGGCCTGCAACGCCTCACAGCGTTCGTTTCGTTGCGTAGCCGAGCGTATTCGGTGCGTCGCAATCTGGTGACGTGAATCACGCAACTGGTCCGCAGGCAACGGACTTTCAGCCGCAATACCGCGCCGAGTTCACGCTGGGCGAGCACTCGGCCCGCCACCTGCGCCGCATACTGCGGCTCTACCTCAGGGGCTCGGGCCTGCTTGAACTGGCCTACGCGGCCGAACTGGCGTTGACGGAACTCCTCGCCAACGTCGTCCGGCACGTGCCCGGCCGCCGCTGCGGCATCTGCTTTCTGCTCCTGCCTGGCGCGGTACGGGTGGAGGTAGCCGACAGCTGCCCCAGGCTGCCTGTCCCGGTGACTGGCGACGTACTCGACGACGCCGGGCGTGGCCTGCGCCTCGTCGAGGCGGTCACCGACCGGTGGGGCGTGATGCGAGGCCACGACGGAAGCCGCAAGACGGTGTGGTCCGAGTGCCTGGCCAAGGCGCCGGACGCACGGTGATCCGGCGCCTCGACGGGGGTGCCCTCAGCCCCGTACCTCCGCCAGCACCGCGTCCGTGAACGGCGGCCACACCTCGATTGCCCAGGGCCCGAACGCCCGGTCCGTCAGCGCGACGCACGCCACCTGGGCATCGGGGTCGATCCACAGGAACGTACCCGACTGCCCGAAGTGCCCGAACGTACGCGGTGAGGACAAAGACCCCGTCCAGTGTGGCGACTTGGAGTCGCGGATCTCGAAGCCGAGGCCCCAGTCATTGGGGCTCTGGTGGCCGTACCCGGGCAGGACCCCCTTGGTCCCCGGATACTGCACGGACATCGCCTCCGCGACCGTCCGCGGATCCAGCAGCCGTGGCGCCAGCACCTCGGCGGCGAACCGCAGCAGGTCGTCCACGGTCGACACCCCGTCCTTGGCGGGCGAGCCCTCCAGGGTCGTCGATGCCATCTCCAGCGGCTCCAGCACCGCCTGCCGCAGATACTCCGCGAAGGGAATGTCCGTCGCCTTGGCGACATGGTCCCCGAGCTGCTCGAATCCGGCGTTGGAGTAAAGCCGCCGCTGCCCGGGCGCGGCCGTCACCCGGTGCTCGTCGAAGGCCAGCCCGGACGTGTGCGCGAGCAGATGACGGACCGTCGAGCCGGGCGGCCCGGCCGGTTCGTCGAGCTCGATCGCCCCCTCCTCGTACGCGACGAGCACGGCGTACGCCGCGAGCGGCTTGGTGACCGAGGCCAGCGGGAACCGCTGCCCGACCGCCCCGTGCCCACCCAGCACCGCACCATCCGCCCCCACGACACCTGCCGCAGCGGTGGAAACCGGCCAGCTGTCGATCAACGCCAAGCTCTTCAAGGACATGCCGTCGAGCCTAGGGCCTGTCCGGCGGATCAGGTCACCGGGGGAGCCGCGCTGACTGATCGACGCAGGTGAGCGGGGCCGACGGGGTCCCCGCGTGAGCGCAGTCGAGCTGGGGGGAGTCGGACAACGCGGCAGACGGGCGTGCCGGCCCCCACGCCTGCGGCATGATCCGCTGGGTAGGTCCTGGGCGCCTCAGAGCTTCATCAGAGTTTCAGGCGCATCAAGGGGTCCTTCTGCCGCGCAAAGCCCAGCGAGGCGTAGAGCGGCTCGGCCTCGGCGGAGGCTGTGAGGTCGACCTGGCCGGCGCCGCGCTCCCGGAACCACTGGAGCAGTTCCTCCATGCACGCGCGCGCGTACCCCCGCCGCCGCGCATCCCGGTCGGTGGCGACGCTGAAGACGAAGCCGATCCTCCCGTGCGGATTGCCGGCCTTCCCGATCCGGTACTCCAGGGTCCCGGCCACCAGCGCCGCCAGCGCCCCCGGCCGCTCCGGATGGTCGACCACGAACGCCGCGAAGTCCCCGTCCGGCTCGCCCAGTCGCGCCCGCAGCGTCGGCAGGGACTCCGTATGCCAGTCTCTGGACCCGTCCGCAGCAAACACCGAATCGATCATCACCTGGCGCAGTCGCAGCACTTCCGGAGCATCTTCGGGCACGGCACGGCGTACAAGACTCATGGCCCGCACGCTAGCCACCCGACCCGAGGCGCGTCCTGCCGATTTCTTACCGCCTGCGCTTGCCTGGAGTGCACTCCAAGGTCATAGCGTGGAGCGCATGACGGTGATGCAGACCACGGCAGCAGCCACCGAAGAACGCACGGAAGAAGCCCTCACCCGCACGGACATCTGTTCCGCCCCACCCCGTCGGCATCCGCGCCCCGACGGCCAGGACCGGTACACGATCAGTGAGGTCGTCGCCTTCACCGGCCTGTCGGCCCACACCCTGCGCTGGTACGAGCGGATCGGCCTGATGTCCCACATCGACCGTTCCCACACCGGCCAGCGCCGCTACACCAACCGCGACCTGGACTGGCTCGACCTCGTCGGCAAGCTGCGGCTGACCGGCATGCCGGTCGCCGACATGGTGCGGTACGCGGAGCTGGTGCGTGCGGGCAACAGCACCTACGGCGAGCGGTGCGCGTTGCTGGAGGAGACCCGCCGGGACGTAGAGGCCCGGATCGCCGAACTCCAGGACACTCTGGCCGTGCTCGACCGGAAGATCAGTTTCTACACGGACGCCTCCCGCGTCCGCGAAGCGGAGACGACCCGATGACCGACAGCAGGATCCCGACGGTACGACTCGGCGACGGCGGCCCCGAGGTCGGTGTGCAGGGCCTCGGCTGCATGGGCATGAGCTTCGCCTACGGCCCCTCCGACGCGCAGGAGTCCCGGGCCACCCTGGAGCGGGCGCTGGAGCTGGGCGTCACGCTGTACGACACGGCGGACGCGTACGGCCAGGGAGAGAACGAGCGGTTCCTGTCGCCGTTCTTCAAGGCGCACCGGGACGACGTGGTCATCGCGACCAAGTTCGCCCTGGCGATCCCGCCGGACGACCCGACCCGGCGGATCATCCGCAACGACCCGCCGTACATCCGCCAGGCCGTCGAGGCGAGCCTCGAGCGCCTGGACGTCGACGTGATCGACCTCTACTACATGCACCGCCGCGATGTGAACGTGCCGATCGAGGAGACCGTCGGCGTGATGGCCGAGCTGGTCCGCGAGGGCAAGGTCAAGCACCTCGGGCTGAGCGAGGTCACCGGCGCCGAACTACGGGCTGCGCAGGCCGTGCATCCGATCGCCGCCGTGCAGTCGGAGTGGTCGCTGTTCAGCCGGGACATCGAGGCGGGCGTGGTGCCGACGGCCCGCGAACTGGGCGTGGCCCTCGTGCCGTACTCGCCGCTGGGCCGGGGTTTCCTCACGGGCTCCTTCACCAGTGCCGAGAAGGACCTGACGGCCGACGACTTCCGCCGCCAGATGCCCCGCTTCACCGGCGACAACGCGACGGCCAACGCAGCGCTCCTGGAACCGATCCGCAAGGTGGCCGCATCCCACGGCGCCACCCTCGGCCAGATCGCCCTGGCCTGGGCCCAGCAACAGTCGACGGTCCACAACCTCCCGGTCATCCCCATCCCGGGCACCCGCAAGCCGACCCGAGTGGAGGAGAACACGACGGCGACGCGGATCGTGCTCGGCGAGGAGGACATGGCGCTCCTGGACCCGATCGCCGAGAGGGTGTCAGGCAACCGCTACGCAGACATGACGTTCACTTCCGCCGGACGCGAGTAGAGATACCTGACACACGCTAAAGCTCGGCCAACAACTCCGCCTTCTTGACGGAGAACTCCTCATCCGTCACCAATCCGGCCTGATGCAACTCCCCAAGATGCCGAATCCGCTCCGCAATATCCGCGGGATCCCGCCGCGGAGCGGCCATCACCGCCGCCGCCGGGCCCGCGGAGCGAACCCCCGCCAACACGGCCGCAGCGAACGGCAACGACTCATGCACAGGCCCGTACCCCAGCCCGAACATCACGGCCGCCGGATCCTGATCAGCCTGCGCAGGCTGATCGTGCGCGTCGCGCCGCAGCAGCCGCAGATGCCCCTCGAAGACCTCGGGTGACCGCCACTCGACCCCGCTGAGGTCGGCGACCACGAACTTCTGGTCGCCGGCCTTCCACTTCGCCGACGACGCCCCCGTCCAGAACCACCGGAAGGACACGGACGTACCGTCGAAGGACGCCTTCCCGTCGTACGCCTTGAACTGCAACGGCGGCTCCGGCGCCGCCACGAGATGGCGTTCCGCCGGACCGGACTCGGTCAACAGGCCCCGTAGCTCGTCGGCGTAGTACTCCGCGAGCGTCTCCCGTTCAGCAGGCAGCACCAGACGGTAAGGATCGCTGCCTTCCTTCAGTTGGCCCGCGGCCGCCTCGATCAGCGGATCGGCGCCCGCCCGTGGCTCGGCGCGCAGCACCACGGTCCCGCGCCGACCGGGGGAGAGCGTCACCCCCTGCAGAGCCTCCAACGGCACACGGCGCTCCCCGAGCGCCTGGAACAGCTTGGGTGTTCGAATCCCCCGTTCGTAACGGATGAGCACGGAGTCGGACTCGAACTCCCAGGCGGCATGAAATCCGGCCAGTACGTCACCCATGCGGCTCATCGTATGCGGCACGCGCTCTTTCGTCCCCTCCCTGCGCAGACCGCAGTTTCTTGCGCCTCTACGCGCGTCCGACCGCTGTGGTGCCGGACAAACCCGCCCGGCACGTGCCGGCATCGTCGGCGCAGTCCACCGCGCGGTACGCGCCAACCCCGATCTCGGCGAAGTTGGCGAGGCTCTGCGTGCCCGGTTCGAAGTAGCCGGCGTGCCCCTCGGCGCCGCGCGCCGACAGCACCCGCGCCCCGAACGCGGTGGACACCGGGTCGGCGCCGTGCCCGAGACCGCCGAACTCCATGTACGGCACGTCCTGGATCCAGTCGTCGGCGTCCCGCATCGCCCACACCTGCGCCGAGGTGCGCAGGTGCGAGGCCGTCGCCGCTCGCATGCCGGGACTGCCGGCCACCGCTATGTCGGCGACCCGGCGCGGCAGCGTGTGCGCGGCGACCCCGCACACCACGGAGCCGTAGCTGTGGCAGAACAGCGAAACCGGCGACCGGCCGGGCAGCGCGCGCACCATCTCGTTCAGCCGGACCGCGCCGTCCTCGGCGCGCATCGCGGTGGCCGCGTCCATGCCGATGCCGCTGGGCGCGGTGTAGTCGGCCCAGGCGATCACGGCCGTGCGGGTCGAGGGGCTCGCCGCGCGTTCGGCCGCGTACAGGGACTTCGCCATGCCGACCGGCGCCGAGTATCTGCGGTGGGTGCGCTGGAAGGTGAGCAGGTCGGTGTCGACGCCGGGGACGACGACGGAGACCCGCCGGGCCTTCGTCAGATTGCCGAAGACCTCGGCGATCCGGCCCGAGCCGGCCGGGTCGAAGGCGAGGATGTGCCGGTCGGCCCTCATGAGCGACGCGAAGCGGTGCATACGCCGGCCCGCCTCCTGCTGCCCGGTGAGACTGAGCCGGTTGTCGTGCATGCGCTTGAGTTCGACCTTGCGGGCCTGGTCGAGCGCGATGCGGTTGGCGCGGTAACGCAGCCGGACAGGGGCGCCGTTCATGTTGCCGACCGCCAGTGGATAGCGGTGGGCGAGGTGGGCGCGCTGCCGGTCGGTGAGCGAGGCGAAGAAGCGGGCCAGCCGGGCGGGTGCGGCGTCCGGGTCCGGCAGCCGGTGTCCGTCGAGGCTGCCGTGCTCCCAGGCGGAGAGCGAGGCCTGCAACGGCGACTGGGACCGCCCGCTGCGCAGGGCGGTCCAGCCGGTGGTCGCCAGCATCACGAACACCACGGCCAGGGCGAGCAGTGCGCGCCAGACGCTGAGTGAGGGAGAGGTGTCGAAGGAAGTCACTGGGAGGACACACTAGGAGAACGAGAGGGTCTCGCGTGAACCGAGTGACGCGGATCACGTTTGGGTAAAGTCACGCTCCTTGAGGCGCACGCCAGTTGCCGACCAGCGCCGGCCCCACCTGATCGAGGTACGTGGCCGTCAGCGCGCGCATCGCGTCCAGGCTGAAGTCCGCGCCCGTGCTCCACTGACGTTCCGTCACCCGCATCACCCCGCTGAAGACGGCCACCGCCACCCGCGGTCGTGGATCGGCGTCCACGTCGAGGCCCTCGCGCTCCGCGATCAGCAGCGCCATCTGCTCCTCCGTCTCCGCGAAGTGGCGCAGATGCGCGGCGAGCAGCACGGGCGTCGACTCGATCACCTGGTACATCCGCAGATACTGCTCGATCGGAGCGACGGACTCGACGACCGCGCTGAGCGTGTCCCACCCCTCCATGACGGCCCGGCGCATCGCCTCCATCGGCGGCTCGTGCGCGGGGCGGGCGCGCACCGCGTCGAGGAAGTGCGCCACCGTCATCGCCTCCAGGGCGAGGGCGGCGTCCTCCTTGCCCGAGAAGTAGCGGAAGAAGGTGCGGGGCGAGACGTCGACGGCCGCGGCGATGTCGTCGACGGTCGTGTGGTCGTACCCGCGCGTGGTGAACATCTCGACCGCGGTGCGCAGCAGTGCGTCCCGGGTTCGCCGCTTCTTCAGTTCGCGCAGTCCCGGCCGGGTCGCCGATGCCGTGCCCGCACTGTTCACCGTGTCCACCAGGCCTTTCCTCGAACTGTTTTCCCGGTTCAGGCTATATGGGAGTGACGTGGCAGTCACTGACTTGTGAACTGGTTTGTCAACTGTCAGAGGCTGACACTAACCTCGAACACATGACTAGTCAGGCCACCATCGACAAGACGGGGCCGGGGGACAAGGCACCATCAGCCCCGTCGGATCCGGCGCCGGCCAAGGGCCTGCGCGGCCATCCCTGGCTCACCCTGATAACCGTCGCCGTGGGCGTGATGATGGTGGCCCTCGACGGCACCATCGTGGCCATCGCCAACCCGGCCATCGCCACCGACCTCAAGGCCAGCTGGGCCGAGGTCCAGTGGATCACCAACGCCTACTTCCTCGCCCTCGCGGTCTCCCTGATCACCGCGGGCAAGCTCGGTGACCGCTTCGGCCACCGGCAGACCTTCCTCATCGGCGTGGTCGGCTTCGCCGCCGCCTCGGGAGCCATCGGCCTGTCCGACTCCATCGCCGCGGTCATCACCTTCCGCGTGTTCCAGGGTCTGTTCGGCGCCCTGCTGATGCCGGCCGCGCTCGGCCTGCTGCGCGCCACCTTCCCGGCCGAGAAGCTCAACATGGCCATCGGCATCTGGGGCATGGTCATCGGTGCCTCCACGGCCGGCGGCCCGATCCTCGGCGGTGTCCTGGTCGAGCACGTCAGCTGGCAGTCGGTGTTCTACATCAACGTGCCGGTCGGCATCCTCGCCCTCGTCCTGGGCCTGCTCATCCTGAACGACCACCGCGCGGAGAACGCCCCGCGCTCCTTCGACCTGCTCGGCATCGGCCTGCTCTCCGGCGCGATGTTCTGCCTGGTCTGGGCGCTCATCAAGGCCCCCGAGTGGGGCTGGGGCGACGGACAGACGTGGACCTTCATCGGTGTGTCCGCGCTGGGCTTCGCCTTCTTCGCCCTCTGGGAGAAGAAGGTGCGGGAGCCGCTGATCCCGCTGGGCCTGTTCCGCTCGGTCGCGCTGTCCGCCGGTGTCGTCCTGATGGTCCTGATGGCCATCGCGTTCATGGGCGGTCTGTTCTTCGTGACGTTCTACCTCCAGAACGTGCACGGCATGAGCCCCATCGATGCCGGTCTGCACCTGCTGCCGCTCACCGGCATGATGATCGTCGGCTCGCCGCTCGCCGGCGCGATGATCACCAAGGTCGGCCCGCGTGTCCCGCTGGCCGGCGGCATGGCGCTCACCGCGATCGCCATGTACGGCATGTCCACCCTGGAGACGGACACCGGCAGCGGCATCATGTCGCTCTGGTTCGCCCTGCTCGGCCTGGGTCTCGCGCCGGTCATGGTCGGCGCCACCGAGGTCATCGTCGGCAACGCCCCGATGGAGCTCTCCGGTGTGGCCGGCGGTCTCCAGCAGGCGGCGATGCAGATCGGCGGCAGCCTCGGTACGGCCGTCCTGGGCGCCGTCATGGCCTCCAAGGTCGACAGCGACCTCCCCGGCAACTGGGCGGACGCGGGCCTTCCGGAACTCACCCCGGCCCAGGAGGCGCAGGCCGCCGAGGCCGTCCAGCAGGGCGCCGCTCCGGTCGCGCCGGGCACGCCGGACGCCATCGCCGCGAAGATCACGGACGTCGCCCACGACACCTTCATCTCCGGCATGAGCCTGGCATCCCTGGTCGCCGCCGGAGTTGCCGCGGTGGCGGTTCTGGTCGCCTTCCTGACCAAGCGCGGCGAGAACGCGGAGGCGGGCGCGGGAGCCGCCCACATCTGACGCGGGATCAACAGGGGTCTCCCTGGCCCCTGTTTCCCCTATCAGAGTGACAACTCTAAAGATTCCGCCCACCTGGCACACGCCGCAGTTCACAGTGGCTCGAGCCCTTCGGACGGCATGTTCCCGTGGCAAGTTCGTGCGACTTCGTACGACGAGGAGGGCGGCCTGGGGCTGCGGCGCGCTGCTGGAGGGGGGTGGCGCGCCGGCAGACCTGATTGAGGCGCGCATGGCGGGTACTCGCCTACCGAACCCGAACAGCCCGGATGATCCAGGGAGTTGATGATGGCGGGCTTCGGACAGGGAACGCGCAGGTACCCCCGCTCACGTGGCCGGACGTGGTCACGGACCGGGCCGGATCGCGCGACGCTCGGAATCATCGGTGCCATCTGTGCGATCGCCGGTTTCTTCGTGCTGGGAATCTTCCTCGGCCCGGTGGCGATCGTCTGCGGCTGGCTTTCCATGGGCCGCACATGGACCGGCTCCCGCTCGGTCCCGGCCCTGATCGCCGTCGTCCTGGGCACCATCGACACGCTCCTGGCGATCATCTGGCTGTCCGGAGCGACCACCCCGGGCACCGGCATGTTCTGAGCCGGGGGGGGTGAGGAGGGGCCTCCGGCGTCGCCGCCGGAGGCCCCGTCGGTCCGCGGGCATTCGTGCGTCCCCCTCTGGGGGAGGCACCCCGTCAGCGCCGGGCTGCGCGCCCCACCTCCGGCACCAACGCCGGTCAGCCGGTCAACGCCGCTGGTCCTCCCCAACCGGTTGCGGAACCGCCGACCCGGACAACATCGCAACCTCCGCCCGCAACGCCCGGACCTCCTCCGTCAACGCCGCGATCGCCTCCGTCTGCCGCCGCTCCTCCACATCGTCCCTCTCGAACCGGGAGATGAACCATGCGGCGATGTTCGCCGTCACCACACCCAGCAGCGCGATCCCGGACAGCATCAGCCCCACCGCGAGCAACCGCCCCACCCCGGTGGTCGGCGCATGATCCCCGTACCCCACGGTCGTCATCGTCGTGAACGACCACCACACCGCGTCACCCAGCGTCCGGATGTTCCCGCCGGGAGCGTCCCGCTCCACCGACAGCACGGCCAGCGACCCGAACATCAGCAGCCCGATCACCGTGCCGGCCACATACGTCGTCAGCCGTATCTGCGTGGCCATCCGCGCCCGCCGCCCCACCAGCAGCAACGTGGACACCAGCCGCAGCAGCCGCAACGGCTGAAGCAACGGCAGGATCACCGCACACAGGTCCAGCCAGTGCCGTCGTACGAACGCCCGGCGATCGTGCGCCAGCACCACCCGCACCCCGTAGTCCGCCGCGAACGCGCCCCAGACCACCCACTCGATCGCCAGACAGGCGACCTCCGTCGAACGGCTCGGCGAGCCGTCCACGATCGGCACGGCATAGGCGACGGCGAACACGACGGCCAGCGCCAGCAGCGGTCTCTGGGTTCGCCGCTCCCACCGCTCCTGCGCCGATTGCTCCTTCATGTCCGCATCGTAAAGAACCCGCCGGGCCGGTGAACGCGCGAGGGCGGCGGAGCCGGAAACCACAGCCCCACCGCCCTCGAAGCAGACCTGTCGAGGGCCTACGCGTCGCCGCCCGCGACCCCCGGATCGGCCGCCGCGACGTCGAGGAGCTGGTACCGGTCGATCGCCTGCTTCAGCACCGACCGGTCGACCTTCCCCTCCTTCGCCAGCTCGGCCAGCACCGCCACCACGATCGACTGCGCGTCGATGTGGAAGAACCGCCGCGCCGCCCCGCGCGTGTCGGCGAAGCCGAAGCCGTCCGCACCCAGCGACTGGTACGTCCCCGGCACCCACCGCGCGATCTGGTCCGGAACCGACCGCATCCAGTCGGACACGGCCACGAACGGCCCCTCCGCATCGCTCAGCTTCCGCGTCACGTACGGCACCCGCTGCTCCTCCTCGGGGTGCAGCAGGTTGTGCTCCTCGCAGGCCACGGCCTCGCGCCGCAGCTCGTTCCAGGAGGTCGCCGACCAGACGCCGGCCTTCACGTTCCACTCCTCGGCGAGGATCTGCTGCGCCTCGACCGCCCACGGCACCGCGACACCCGAGGCCATGATCTGCGCCGGGATCGACCCCGACGTGCCCTCGCTGAGCCGGTGGACGCCCTTGAGGATGCCCTCGACGTCCACGTTCTCCGGTTCGGCCGGGTGCTGGATCGGCTCGTTGTAGACGGTGAGGTAGTAGAAGACGTCCTCGCCCTGCGGGTGCTCCTCGTCGCCGCCGTACATCCGGCGCAGACCGTCCTTGACGATGTGCGCGATCTCGTACGAGTACGCCGGGTCGTACGCCACACAGCCCGGGTTCGTCGAGGCGAGCAGCTGGGAGTGGCCGTCCGCGTGCTGGAGACCCTCACCGGTCAGCGTCGTACGTCCGGCGGTCGCGCCCAGGACGAAACCGCGCGCCAGCTGGTCGGCCATCTGCCAGAACTGGTCGCCGGTGCGCTGGAAACCGAACATCGAGTAGAAGACGTACACCGGGATGAGCGGCTCGCCGTGCGTGGCGTACGCCGAACCCGCCGCGACCAGCGACGCCGTGCAGCCGGCCTCGGAGATGCCGTCGTGCAGCATCTGCCCGGTCGGCGACTCCTTGTACGCGAGCAGCAGGTCCCGGTCCACAGCCTCGTACTGCTGGCCCAGCGGGTTGTAGATCTTCGCGCTCGGGAAGAAGGAGTCCATTCCGAAGGTGCGGTACTCGTCCGGCGCGATCAGCACGAACCGCTTGCCGATCTCCTTGTCCCGCATGAGGTCTTTGAGGAGCCGGACAAAGGCCATGGTCGTCGCGATGGACTGCTGGCCCGAGCCCTTCTTCACGGTCGCGTACGTCTTGTCGTCCGGCAGCGCCAGCGGCTTCGACCGCACGACCCGCGTCGGGACGTACCCGCCGAGCCCCTTGCGCCGGTCGTGCATGTACTGGATGTCCTCCGAGTCCCGGCCCGGGTGGTAGTACGGCGGCAGGCCGGACTCCAGGTCCTTGTCGGCGATCGGCAGGTGGAGGCGGTCCCGGAAGCGCTTGAGGTCGTCGACCGTCAGCTTCTTCATCTGGTGCGTGGCGTTGCGGCCCTCGAAGTTCGGGCCCAGCGTCCAGCCCTTGATCGTCTTGGCCAGGATGACCGTCGGCTGCCCCTTGTGCGCCTTGGCCGCCGAGAACGCCGCGTAGATCTTCCGGTGGTCGTGGCCGCCGCGGCCCAGCATCAGGATCTGGTGGTCGGTCATGCCCTCGACCATCGCGCGCAGCCGGTGGTCGTCGCCGAAGAAGTGGTCGCGGATGTAGGCGCCGGTCTCGGTCGCGTACGTCTGGAACTGACCGTCCGGCGTGGTGTTCATCTTGTTGACCAGCACACCGTCGCGGTCCTGCGCGAGCAGCGGGTCCCAGGTGCGGTCCCAGATCAGCTTGACCACATTCCAGCCGGCGCCGCGGAAGACCGACTCGAGCTCCTGGATGATCTTGCCGTTGCCCCGCACCGGGCCGTCCAGGCGCTGCAGGTTGCAGTTGACGACGAAGGTGAGGTTGTCCAGGCCCTCGCGGGCGGCGATGGACAGCTGGCCGAGTGATTCCGGCTCGTCCATCTCGCCGTCACCGAGGAAGGCCCACACATGCGAGTTGGAGGTGTCCGCGATCCCGCGCGCGTGCATGTAGCGGTTCATCCGCGCCTGGTAGATCGCGCCGATCGGGCCGAGGCCCATGGAGACCGTCGGGAACTCCCAGAAGCCCGGCATCGAGCGCGGGTGCGGATAGCTGGACAGCCCGTACGGCGCCTTGGACTTCTCCTGCCGGAACCCGTCCAGGTGCTGCTCGCTGAGGCGGTCGAGCAGGTACGCGCGCGCGTAGATGCCCGGGGAGGCATGCCCCTGGAAGAAGACCTGGTCGCCGCCGTCGCCCTCGTCCTTGCCGCGGAAGAAATGGTTGAAGCCGACGTCGTAGAGGGAGGCGGAGGACGCGAACGTCGCGATGTGGCCGCCGACTCCGATGCCGGGCCGCTGGGCCCGGGAGACCATGACGGCCGCGTTCCAGCGGGTCGCGTTGAGGATCTTGCGCTCGATCTCCTCGTTGCCCGGGAAGAACGGCTCGTCCTTGGTGGCGATGGTGTTGACGTAGTCCGTGCTGCGCATCTCGGGCACGGCCACGCGCTTCTCGCGGGCCCGCTCGATCAGCCGCAGCATCAGATAGCGGGCCCGCTCACGGCCGCGCTCGTCGATGGCGGCGTCGAGGGAGTCGAGCCACTCCTGGGTCTCCGCGGGGTCGAAGTCAGGAACCTGACTCGGAAGGCCGCCAATGATGATCGGATTGCGATCGGATCCGGAAGCCACGCTGTTCCTTACCTGTCAGAGGGGCTGTCTGAGGGCCGGTTTTCGTCTGTGTGCCTGCACCGATCCCCATCGTGTACCTCGGGACCGCAAACGTCATCTCTACCGAGAGGTAATCGAGACGTTCGTCTGCTCTCGGCGCAAAGCCATGTGAATTTCGTACCCATGGACGGTTCCCAAACGTACAAAAGGGGGCAGATAGGTGTGGTGTGTGTCACCCTCGATCACAGTGCCATGCCTGGAGTTGCGGCGACACGGCCGGGATCGTCACCGTTTAGGCGGCCCGAACCGCCGGGTACTTGCGCGATCCGCCCCGCCCGTGTGGACTACGGCCAATGCTTCGCGCACGCGCGTGGCTGAGATATTCATCAAGACATGATCAGGAGGCAACCCGTGAGCGCGACCGCGGACCACGCGGAGGAGCGGACGAACCCTGCCGCCAGGCTGGGGTTCCAGCCCGGGCAGGTGGTCCAGGAGATCGGCTACGACGACGACGTCGACCAGGAGCTCCGCGAGGCCATCGAGGAAGCCATCGAGGGCGATCTGGTGGACGAGGACTACGAGGACGTGGCCGACGCCGTCGTGCTGTGGTTCCGTGACGACGACGGCGACCTGACGGATGCGCTGGTGGATGCCACCACGTACATCGAGGAAGGCGGCGCGATCCTGCTCCTCACGCCGAAGACCGGCCGTACGGGATACGTGGAGCCGAGCGACATCTCGGAAGCCGCGACCACGGCGGGACTGACGGCGTCCAAGAGCGTCAGCGTCGGCAAGGACTGGAGCGGCAGCCGCCTGGCGACGCCCAAGGCCGCGAAGTCCAAGCGGTGACCGTTCGTTGAACGTCAGGACGGGCTGAACGGCCTCGTCCTCGAACGCCGGACGGGCTGGTCGGTCAGCCCGTCCGGCGCTTCTTCGGTGACCTCTGCGTAGGGTGGGCCCACCCGAACAGCCCCACCGAAGGGATGCACGATGGCCATCCAGGTCGGCGACAAGGCGCCCGACTTCGAGCTGAAGGACAACCACGGCCGGGACGTGAAGCTCTCGGACTTCCGCGGTGAGAAGAACGTGGTCCTGCTCTTCTACCCCTTCGCCTTCACCGGCGTGTGCACCGGCGAGCTGTGCGAGGTCCGGGACAACCTCCCCAAGTTCGAGGACCGCGACACCCAGGTGCTCGCCGTCTCCAACGACTCCATCCACACCCTGCGCGTCTTCGCCGAGCAGGAGGGCCTGGAGTACCCCCTGCTGTCGGACTTCTGGCCGCACGGCGCCACCTCGCGCGCGTACGGCGTGTTCGACGAGGACAAGGGCTGCGCGGTACGCGGCACCTTCGTCATCGACAAGGACGGCGTCGTCCGCTGGACCGTCCGCAACGGGCTCCCGGACGCCCGCGATCTGAACGAGTACGTCAAGGCGCTCGACACCCTGTGATTCTTCGGTTCAAGGCCCTACGAGGGCCGGGAACCCGTCACTAGGATCGACTCGTTTGACCCGATAGCAACGCACGACGGGGCTTCCCGCCCCCGGACACCAATGGAGGGACTCGTGGGAGTCAGCCTCAGCAAGGGCGGCAACGTATCGCTGACCAAGGAGGCCCCGGGCCTGACCGCGGTCATCGTCGGTCTGGGGTGGGACGTGCGCACCACGACCGGCACGGACTTCGACCTCGACGCGAGCGCGCTGCTGCTGAACAATTCGGGCAAGGTCAGCAGTGACCAGCACTTCATCTTCTTCAACAACCTGAAGAGCCCGGACGGCTCGGTGGAGCACACCGGCGACAACATCACCGGTGAGGGCGAGGGCGACGACGAGCAGATCAAGGTCAACCTCGCCGGCGTCCCCGCCGACATCGAGAAGATCGTCTTCCCGGTGTCCATCTACGACGCCGAGAACCGCCAGCAGTCCTTCGGCCAGGTCCGCAACGCGTTCATCCGCGTCGTGAACCAGGCCGGCGGTGCGGAGATCGCGCGGTACGACCTCAGTGAGGACGCCTCGACCGAGACCGCCATGGTCTTCGGCGAGCTGTACCGCCACGGCGCGGAGTGGAAGTTCCGCGCCATCGGCCAGGGTTACGCCTCCGGCCTGCGCGGCATCGCGCAGGACTTCGGCGTGAACGTCTGAGCCACGCCCCCACCGCAAGGTCCTGTCCGGCGCCGCGCGTTTGCGTGCGGCGCCGGACGTGCAGGACAACCACATCAGGCAGCAGCACCCAGGGGAGGACCAGCATCATGGGCGTCACGCTCGCCAAGGGGGGCAACGTCTCCCTGTCCAAGGCCGCGCCGAACCTCGCACAGGTGATGGTCGGGCTCGGCTGGGACGCGCGTTCCACCACCGGAGCCCCGTTCGACCTCGACGCCAGCGCCCTGGTGTGCAGCAGCGGACGGGTGCTGGGCGACGAGTGGTTCATCTTCTACAACCAGCTCAAGAGCCCGGACGGCTCGGTGGAGCACACCGGCGACAACCTCACCGGTGAGGGCGACGGCGACGACGAGTCGATCCTCATCGACCTCTCCAAGGTGCCCGCCCAGTGCGACAAGATCGTCTTCCCGGTCTCGATCCACCTGGCCGACGAGCGCGGCCAGACCTTCGGCCAGGTCAGCAACGCCTTCATCCGGGTCGTCAACCAGGCCGACGGCCAGGAGCTCGCCCGCTACGACCTCAGTGAGGACGCCTCCACGGAGACCGCCATGATCTTTGGCGAGGTCTACCGCTACCAGGGAGAATGGAAGTTCCGTGCGGTAGGACAGGGGTACGCGTCGGGGCTGCGGGGGATCGCTCTAGACTTTGGGGTCAACGTTTCGTAAAGCCGGGTACGGCGCGGGGGAGACCCGTATACCCGTACACAAGGGATTGGGTAGCCAGTGGTTCTGAAAACCTTCGGCTGGTCGTTCGCGGTCACCGCGCTCGGCCTAGTCGCGGCGGTCTTGTACGGGGGGTGGACCGCCTTCGGCATCGTGGCGATCCTCTCCATCCTCGAGATCTCGCTGTCCTTCGACAACGCAGTGGTCAACGCCGGAATCCTGAAGAAGATGAACGCCTTCTGGCAGCGCATCTTCCTCACCATCGGCATCCTGATCGCCGTCTTCGGTATGCGGCTGATCTTCCCCGTCGTCATCGTCGCCGTCAGCGCACAGCTCGGTCCGATCGAGGCCGTCGACCTCGCGCTGACCGACAAGGACCGTTACCAGGAGCTCGTCACCGACGCCCACCCGGCGATCGCGGCCTTCGGTGGCATGTTCCTGCTGATGATCTTCCTGGACTTCATCTTCGAGGACCGGGAGATCAAGTGGCTGGGCTGGCTGGAGCGGCCGCTGGCCAAGCTGGGCAAGGTCGACATGCTGTCGGTCTGCATCGCGCTGATCGTCCTGCTGATCACCTCGATGACCTTCGCGACCCACGCCCATCTGCACGCCGGGCCCGCCAACAAGGCGGAGACGGTACTGCTGTCCGGCGTCGCCGGCCTCATCACGTACATGATCGTCGGCGGTCTCTCCGGCTACTTCGAGGACAAGCTCGAGGAAGAGGAGGAGCGCGAGCACGAGGAGGAGGAAGAGGCCAAGCGCACGGGCAAGCAGAAGCCCGCAGTGCTGCTGGCCGGCCAGGCCGCCTTCTTCATGTTCCTCTACCTCGAGGTGCTGGACGCGTCCTTCTCCTTCGACGGCGTGATCGGCGCCTTCGCCATCACCAACGACATCGTGCTGATGGCGCTCGGCCTCGGCATCGGCGCCATGTACGTCCGGTCGCTGACCGTCTACCTGGTCCGCCAGGGCACCCTCGACGAGTACGTCTACCTGGAGCACGGCGCCCACTACGCGATCGGTGCGCTCGCGGTGATCCTGCTGATCACCATCCAGTACGAGATCTCCGAGATCATCACCGGCCTGGTCGGTGTCGTGCTGATCGCCGCCTCCTTCTGGTCCTCGGTGCGCCGCAACCGCGCGCTGGCGGCGGCCGAGGGAGAAGCGGGCTCGGACGAGAAGACTGAGGTCTCGTCCAGGGTGTGACACCCCTCCGGGTGAGGAACGCTCTGTGCGGGGCGGTCATCGAGGACGGATGGATGTCCTCGACGGCCGCCCCGCCGGTCTGTCAGGCGCATGTGTGGGGCAAGCGAATGTGGGGGCGGAAATGGGCTTGTTGGACGGGCTCTGGCGCGGACGCGCAGCCGAGTTCGACTCGGGCAACGCGGCCACCAACGCGATCGAACTGACCAAACGGCACAGCCAGGTGTCCCTCACCAAACAGGGGGCGGCGACCGGGCATCTGCGGATCAACCTGGCGTGGCGGATGCGCAGCTCCGACATAGGCGGGCCGCAGCGGGAGAGTCTGCTGCGGCACCCGTTCAAGGCGCTCAAACCGCCGGAGGTCGTGGGCCACAGCCAGAGCATGGTCAACGTCGACCTCGACCTGGGGTGTCTGTACGAGCTCCAGGACGGCACAAGGGGCGTGGTCCAGCCCCTCGGCGGCTACTTCGGTGACGTCAACGCCCCGCCCTACGTCAAGCTCAGCGGCGACGACCGCTTCGGCTCGGCGTCGGGCGAGACGATCTACGTCAACCTGGACCACCGCGAGGCGATCAAACGCCTCCTGGTCTTCGTCTACATCTACGACCAGACCCCCGCGTTCGACCGCACCCACGCCATCGTGACCCTCTACCCCAGCAACGGCCCCCGCATCGAGATCGGCCTCGACGAACGCCACCCCCAGGCCCGCTCCTGCGCCGTCGTGATGATCGAGAACGTCAAGAACGAGGTGTGGGTCCGCCGCGAGGTGAAGTTCGTGTACGGCTTCCAGGCGGAGCTGGACCGGCTGTACGGGTGGGGCTTGCAGTGGGGACGGGGCCACAAGACGAAGCCACAGCGCTGAGGGACGGTTGGGCAGCGCCCCGAAGGGGCGCGGGGCTGTTTCGATATGCGGCTACCGCCGCGATGGGGGTCCCCCCGCTCGAGCGAAGCCGAGAGTGGGGGAGCGACCAGCCACGACGGCGCGGCAGGCGATGGACGGCACATCGCGGCACCCAGCGGAGCGCTCAGCGCCCGATGAACTGCGGCCCCTGCGGCGGCAGCCGGAAGTCGGGGTCCGGTGCGGCGGCCGGCACCGGTACCGGTGGCGGATATCCGTACCCGGACTGCGCGGTCGCCGGAGCGGGCTGCGGATACCCGTAGGCAGGCTGACTGGTCGGCTGCGGATACCCGTACGCCGGCTGACTCGCCGCCGCCGCGGGCTGCTGCTGCGGATACCCGTACGCAGGCTGCGCGGTCTGCGGCGGTACGACCGTCGTCGGCTGCTCCGGGGGCAGGGGACGCGACACCTCGGGTGCCGGCCGGTGCGCCGGAGCGGACGTGGTGTCGGCGGCCGGGGCAGGCTCCTGCGCGGCCTCCGACTCGTCCACCGAGATCCCGAAGTCCGTCGCCAGCCCCTTGAGCCCGTTCGAATACCCCTCGCCGAGCGCGCGGAACTTCCACCCCTCGCCCCGCCGGTACAGCTCACCGCAGATCAGCGCGGTCTCCTCACCGGTCTCCGGCTTGACGTCGAAGTAGGCCAGCGGCTCACCGTCGGGCGCAGCCGCGTCGTACAGCAGAATGCGCAGTGTCTGTACGCAGTCGAACGCGACGCCGTCCGCCGAAGCGACCAGCAGAATCTGGCTGACGTCGGACTCGACACCGGAGAGGTCTGTCTGGATCGTGTCGGTCAGGCCTTCGGTGACCCGTTTCTTGCCGAGCCGCCAGACCTTCCCGGAGGGGTGCCGGGGCTGGTTGTAGAAGACGAAGTCCTCGTCGGAGCGCACACGACCGTCGGGGCCGAGGAGCAGCGCCGAGGCGTCGACATCCGGGACCCCCTGCCCGGGCGTCCAGCGCAGCACGGCGCGCACCGTCGTGGCTTCGAGCGGGACGTTCGACCCCTTCAGCATCGCGTGCGTCATGCGGTCATCCTGCCCTCTCCGTCCTGGGCACGACAACGCGGGGTCGGGGTTCCGGGACCGCCCCGCAGTGCCGTCGACATGGCCCTGCTTGCCCTGCGTTACCTGAAATTCATGCCCAGCGGGAACCCCTGACATGGCCTTCTACGTACTATTACCGGCCACCTTTACTCGGCACATCGGCCGCTCAGTCACCACAGGGGAGCTTTATGCGTCATTTCGGGCACATCGCCCCTGAGGTGCGGCAGCGCCTCTTCCATCAGGAGCCGTGCGACTTCACCGCCGGCTCCCCGGCCCGGCTGCTCTCCGCGGCCCTGGGCGCCACGCTGTACAGCCCGGCGACCCGCCCTCGGCTCGCCGACGACATCGTCAAGCAGACCGGACGCGGCGTGGTCTCGATGGTGCTGTGCCTGGAGGACTCGATCGACGACGCGGACGTCGGCGCGGGCGAGGAGAACCTCGTCCGCCAGTTCACCGAGCTCGCCGGCCGCGCCGACGACAACGATCTGCCCCTGCTGTTCATCCGCGTCCGCACCCCCGGGCAGATCCCCGACCTGGTCCGCCGCCTCGGCCCCGCCGTCCGGCTGCTGTCCGGATTCGTACTGCCGAAGTTCACGGAGGAACGCGGCATCCCCTTCCTGGAGGCCGTGGCCACCGCAGAGGCGGCGAGCGGGCAGCGGCTTTTCGCCATGCCGGTGCTGGAGTCGCCCGAGCTGCTGTACCGGGAGTCGCGGGTCGAGACCCTGGAGGGCATCTCCCGGGCCGTCGACAAGTACCGCGACCGCGTGCTCGCGCTGCGCCTCGGTGTGACGGACTTCTGCTCCTCGTACGGGCTGCGCAGACCCCCCGACATGACCGCCTACGACGTCCAGATCGTCGCCTCCGTGATCGCCGACGTGGTGAACATGCTGGGACGGGCCGACGGCACCGGATTCACGGTGACCGGGCCGGTGTGGGAGTACTTCCGGGTGCAGGAACGCATGTTCAAGCCCCAGCTGCGGCGCAGCCCCTTCCTGGAGGGACAGGCCGAGGAACTGCGCGAGGCGCTGATCGAGCACGCCATGGACGGGCTGCTGCGGGAGATTACGCTGGATCAGGCCAACGGTCTGCTCGGCAAGACCTGCATCCATCCCTCGCACGTGCTGCCGGTGCACGCTCTGTCGGTGGTCAGTCACGAGGAGTTCAGCGACGCCCAGGACATCCTGCGGCCGGAGCGGCTGGGCGGTGGCGTGCTGAGGTCGGCGTACACGAACAAAATGAACGAGGTGAAGCCGCACCGCGCCTGGGCCGAGCGGACGCTGCTGCGCGCCGAGGCGTTCGGCGTGGCCAACGAGGACATCGGTTTCGTGGAACTGCTGGCCGCGGGAATCCCCGGCTGATGCCGCCGGAACCCGCCGAAACATCTGAAATCCCCGAAACCGCCGATACCGTCGAACGCAAGGTGCCGAACACCGGTGAACACAAGGAACGCATGGACAAGGCAGTGAACAACGGGGACAACCGAGCCGACGGGAACGGGACCTGGTCCGGGACCTGGGTCGCCGAGCGGCTCGGCGTCGAACTCGCCGGCGACGACACGCTGGCCGACCTGCTGGGGCTCGCCCTGCGACGCAACCCCAAGCGGGCGCACCTGCTCGTGTCGAACGTGCTCGGCAAGCACGTACCGCAGTCCCCGTCGGTCGTCTACGGCTCCGGGTTCGCCCTCGGGCGGAGGGTCCGGGAGCTACTGGGGGACGCCGGGGCGAGCGCCGCGGTCGTCGTCGGGTACGCGGAGACGGCCACCGGGCTCGGCCACGCGGTCGCCGACGGCCTCGGCTTCGCCCCGTACCTGCACTCCACCCGGCGCCCCGTGCCCGGCGTCGCGCAGGCCGGCGGCTTCGAGGAGTCCCACTCGCACGCCACCTCCCATCTGCTGCTCCCCGAGGACCCGGAACTGCTCGCCGGGGACGGGCCACTGGTCCTGGTCGACGACGAGTTCTCCACCGGCAACACCGTCCTCAACACCGTGCGCGCCCTGCACGAGCGCTATCCCCGCGACCGGTACGTCGTCGTCGCCCTGGTCGACATGCGCTCGCCCATCGACCAGGACCGCCTCGCGGAGCTCGCGGACGAAATAGGCGCCCGCGTGGACCTCGTCGCCACGGCCCAGGGGACCGTACGCCTGCCGGACGGCGTACTGGAAAAGGGCCAGGCCCTGGTCGCCGAACACGAACAGACGGACGCGGGGCCGACAGGCGCCGGTGCTGACCAGCGGACGGGCGGCGCCGTCACTCGGGTCGATCTGCGCTGGCCCGCCGGGGTGCCCGACGGTGGCCGGCACGGCTTCACCGCCGCCCACCGCAGGCGCCTGGAGGCCGCTCTCCCCGCCATGGGCGCCCGCCTCGCGGAGGCCCTGCCGCCGGGCGCCCGGCGCGTGCTGGTCCTCGGCTGCGAGGAGCTGATGTACGCGCCGCTGCGCCTCGCCCGCGAGCTGGAACACCTCGTCCCGCTCGCCGACATACGGTTCTCCACCACGACCCGCTCGCCCGTCCTCGCCGTCGACGACCCCGGCTATGCCATACGCACCCGCCTGGTCTTCCCGGCGCACGACGACCCGGCCGACGGTCCTGGCGAGCGCTACGCCTACAACGTCGCGGGCGGCGGTTTCGACGCCGTCGTCGCCGTCGTCGACTCGACCGCCGACACCCCCGCCCTGCACGCACCCGACGGGCTCCTCACCCAGCTTGCCGCCCACACCCCGCACGTCCTGCTCGCGGTCGTACCGTCGTACGTTCCCGAGGCCGCGCATGCCTCCGAAAGGCCCGCCATGCTACCCGAGCCCCTTCGTGGCCCCGCCTTCTCCTCGTACGCGCCCGAAGAGGTCGGCTGGCTGCTGCAGGACCTGTCGGACGTCACGCTGGAAGCACCCACCGAGGAACGCGAAGAGGCCATCCAGAGCGGCGGTGCGCACTACGCGGAGTCCCTGCCGGTGGAGTACCAGCCCAGCGAGCAGTACCAGGAGCTCTTCCACGCCGCCCTGGAGACTTCCGCGGCGCGCATCGCCCACGCCGTGGGCGTGGTCACCGAGACCGTCCTCGCCGAACTCCCCCAGTCTCGGCTTCTCCCCCACTCTCGGCTTCGCTCGAGCGGGGGGACCCCCATGAGCGGGGGGACCCCCATCCCGCGCCCGGTCCTGGTCTCGCTGGCCCGCGCGGGCACACCCGTCGGCATCCTGATGCGCCGCTGGGCGCAGCACCGGCACGGCCTCGACCTGCCCCACTACGCCGTGTCCATCGTGCGTGGCCGCGGCATCGACGCCAACGCGCTGCGCTGGCTGGCCGCCCGGCACGACCCGCGCGACGTCGTCTTCGTCGACGGCTGGACGGGCAAGGGCGCCATCACCCGCGAACTGGCCGCGGCACTGCGCGAGTTCGAGGAATCGGAAGGCGTCACCGGCTTCGACCCGGAGATCGCCGTGCTCGCCGACCCCGGCTCCTGCGTCCGGACCTACGGCACCCGCGAGGACTACCTCATCCCGTCCGCCTGCCTCAACTCCACGGTGTCCGGCCTGATATCGCGCACCGTGCTGCGAGCCGACCTGGTGGGCCCGAACGACTTCCACGGCGCCAAGTTCTACCGCGAACTCGCCGGCGCCGACGTCTCCACGGCCTTCCTCGACGCCGTCTCCGCCTGCTTCGACGAGGCCGCGGCCGCGGTCGACGCCGCCGTCAAGGAACTGCTGGCCGCCGACCGCACCCCGACCTGGGAAGGCTGGGCGGCCGTCGAGCGCATCAGCGAGGAGTACGGCATCCACGACGTCAACCTCGTCAAGCCCGGCGTGGGCGAGACCACGCGGGTCCTGCTGCGCCGCGTGCCGTGGAAGATCCTGGCCCGCGCCGACGCCGGCCCCGACCTGGACCACGTCCGGCTGCTCGCCGAGCAGCGAGGGGTACCGGTCGAGGAGGTCGCCGAGCTCCCCTACACCTGCGTGGGGCTGATCCATCCCAAGTACACGCGCGGCGCGACGGGCGCCGACGGAAGGGCGGTGGCTGTCTGATGCCGGTGCTGGTGGCGAGCGACCTCGACCGTACGCTCATCTACTCCGCGGCGGCCCTGTCGCTGACCATGCCGGACGCGCGGGCGCCACGGCTGCTGTGTGTCGAGGTGCATGAGAGCAAGCCGCTCTCGTACATGACCGAGACGTCGGCGACGCTGCTCGCGGACCTCGCCGACTCCGCGGTCTTCGTGCCGACCACGACCCGCACCCGCAAGCAGTACCACCGCATCAACCTCCCTGGCCCCACGCCGAAGTACGCGATCTGCGCGAACGGCGGGCACCTGCTGGTGGACGGGGTGTCGGACCCCGACTGGTACGCGCGCGTGACGGCCCGCCTGGCCGACGAGTGCGCGTCGCTGGCCGAGGTGCAGGAACATCTGCTGAGGGCCGCGGATCCGGTCTGGGTGCGCAAGCACCGGGTCGCCGACGACCTCTTCGCCTACCTCGTCGTCGAGCGCGAGCTGCTCCCCGAGGACTGGGTGAAGGAACTCGCGGTGTGGGCGGAGAACCGCGGCTGGACGGTCTCCCTGCAGGGCCGCAAGATCTACGCCGTGCCGAAGCCGCTCACCAAGAGCGCGGCCGTGCAGGAGATAGCCCTCCGCACCGGCGCCGACCTCACGCTCGCCGCGGGCGACTCCCTCCTCGACGCCGACCTGCTGCTCGCGGTGGACAAGGGCTGGCGTCCGGGGCACGGCGAGCTGGCCGACAGCGGGTGGAGCGCGCCCGACATCACCTCTCTTCCCGAGCGGGGTGTACTGGCCGGGGAGCGCATCCTGCGCGAGTTCCTGCGGGCGTCCCGGGAGCGGCCGTAGGCGGTGGCGGCCCGCGTCAGGGCAACGCCGTCAGCCGCAGCAGCCTCCGCCACAGCACCCGCCCCCGCCGCCCGCTCGCGGAGCCGGCGCAGGGGCGGTGGCCGAGCCGCCCACCGCCACGGTCGACAGCAGCTTCACCGTGTCGTCGTGGCCCGTCGGGCAGGTGGCCGGGGCGGAGGACTCGGCCATGGGGCGGCTCAGTTCGAAGGTGTCGCCGCAGGTCCGGCAGCGGTACTCGTAGCGAGGCATACACACAGGTTAACGGGCGCTCTCCGGCGGCCGCCGGGATTCGTCGCGCGCCACGGCCGCTCCGCGCGCCCGCTCCCGCGGCTCCGGCTCGACCAGGTCGGGATGGCGGGCCCGCCAGTACGGGTTGTCGTGCGGCAGGGCCGAGCCGACCCTCCCGTACATCCCGAAGAACATCAGCACCACACCGAACACGAAGCTGAACAGCACGTTCTGGATGCGGAAGGCGAGGAAGTTGTAGTCCGTGTCCAGCAGCCCCAGGTTCAGAAAGCCGCTGAGGATGAAGGCGACGCCGACGATCATGTTGAGCGTCGAGGCGAAGTTCCCGCCGATCACCATGCCGACGAAGAGCAGCAGCCCCACGCAGATCGACAGGACGCTCAGCGCGCCGTTCGTGTTCAGGCCCGCGACCTGGTCCCCGCGGGTGTCGAAGAAGCCGACCTTGTCGATCAGGCCGAGGATGCCGAAGGCGATCAGCACCAGCCCCATCAGACCCGCGCCGACGCGGTAGACCTGGTTCAGGCGGTGGTCGACGGGAAGATGATCGTCGAACCGGATCCGCCGCCGTGTTCCCCCGTGCGCTGCGTGTGCGGCCATGTCCGCCTCCCTTGGGCGTGAGCGGAGGCCATACTTCCCTTTCCCTTCAATATCTGCCCGCTCTGCCCCGCCGGGCAACACGTTCAGGTCGTATCCGGGCCGCGTCCGGGCTCCACAGCAGGTCAGTGACCGGACTGCGCTCAGTGACCGGCGGCGCCCCCGCGTTCCTCCCGGATCTGCGCGACCACCCTGGCCACCGTCTGCCGCACCGCCTCCGTCTCGGTCAGGAAGTGCCAGTAGTCCGGGTGGCGGCCGTCCAGCGTGGCGATCGCCCGTTCCAGCCGGCCGACGGAGTCGTCCAGCGGGCGGGCGTGACGCGGGTCCGGGGTGTGGCGGCCGGCCATGGCCAGCCGCTGTGCATCCCGGATCGCGAACCGGGTCCGGTCGATCTCCTGCTGCGGGTCCTTCTGCACGGCGTTCAGCCGCTGCAGCCGGTCACCGGCGGCCGAGACGGCCTCGTCGGTGGAGTTCAGCAGTGCCCGTGCCGTCGACAGCAGGGCCGTCGCGTCCGGCCAGCGCTGGGCGTCGCGCGCGGCCTGCGCCTCGGTCAGCTTCAGCTCGGCCTGCCGTACGGTCTCGGCGGCCTGCCCGGGCACGTGCTGGAGGTCCTGCCAGCAGGCGAGGGTGAACCGCCGCCGCAGTTCGCTCAGCACCGGCTCCACCTGACCGGCCCGGGTGGTGAGGGCCTGCGCGCGGGTGCGCAGGGAGACCAGCCGGTGGTCGATCTCGGCGGCCCGCTCCGGCAGCCGTTCGGCCTCCGCGCGGATCGCCTCGGCCTCCCGGGCGACGCGCTCGGCCCGTTCGAGGGTCTGGGGTACGCCATGCTGTCCGGCGCCCTGGTTCAGCTTGGTCAGCTCCGGGGCGAGGGCGGCGAGACGGGCGGCGAGATCGTCCGCCCGCAGCCCTGATCCTCGTACCGTGTCAAGGGCGTTGGAGGCGGCGAGCAGCGACTGCCGGGCGCGTTCGACGGCGGGGGCCAGCCGGGCGAGCTGGGTCTCGGCCTTGCCGAGCAGCGGACCGAGCCCGTCCGCGAACCGGTCCAGGTCCTGCTTGACCCGGCCGAGCTCGTCCTTGGCCCGGGTCAGCTCGGTGCGGGCATGGCTGGCGGCCGAGGCCTCCAGGTCGTCGCGGTCGAGGTCGTGAGCGTCGACGGCATTGATGTAGCGGTGGCTGGCCTCGTCGATGCGGTGGCCGAGGGCCTCGAAGTCGGCGGCGGCGCGGCGGGCGGCGGGGGAGTCGTCGACGGCGGCGATCGTCTCGATCGAGATCCGTAGATCACGCTGGGCGGTGTCGAGCTCGTAGAAGGCAGCTGCGGCGGCGTCCTTGGCGGCCTGTGCCTCGGCACGCTGACTCTCGGCACGCCCGCCGAACCACCGCCGGGTGCCGCCACCGGCGAACGCGGCCGGCAGCGCGAGGACGGCGACCAGGGGCAGGCTCATGAGGGTGAGGGCGTCACGGACCGCGGCGGACACCTGCGGAGGGCGGTGCGCGCGCGGCATCGACGGCGATTCCGGCTGAGGTGGTGTCGCCGTCACATCCCTCTCCCGTGTTGTCATCCGCCCTGCCCGGTGTCATTCTCCCACCGGTTAAGGACGAACACACGGGCCTGTTAGTTCGCGGTCCGGACCGTGATTTTGCCGTCGCCGGTGCGGGCGGACACCACGTGGTCGCTGGAGTCGTCGCGGGGCACGGACACGTCGACCGCGCCGTCGCCGGTCTCGGTGCTCACGCGGTACGTGGCCCGGGGCAGCGAGACGGTGACGGAGCCGTCGCCGCTGCTGGACTCCACCAGGTCCGGTACGACGCCCAGTTCGAGCCGGGCCGAGCCGTCGCCGGTGTGGGTGCGGACCTCGCGGGAGCTGACGTCGGCGCGGACGGAGCCGTCGGCGGTACGCAGCTCCACCGGCCCGCTGGCGCCGCTGACATGCACGGAGCCGTCGCCACTGCGCACCTTCAGCGCCGCGGTCGTCTTCTCGACACGAACCGAGCCGTCGCCCGTACGAATGTTCAGGGCGTCCTCGAAGCCCCGGGCCCGTACGCTGCCGTCCCCGTTCTCGACCTTGACGTCGACGCCGCGTGGCACCTCGATGCGGTGCCTGGCCGAGCAGTCGGCGATGAACCCGGAGCACTTCAGCCGCAGCACCAGCCGGTCGTCCTCCATGGACCAGGTCACCTTGGGATCGCTGCCCGCAACGACCGAGCCCTCGAACCACCGGGTGACCTCGATACGGCCCGCCGGGTTGTCGTCCGCGGCGACGATCTCCAGGGCGGAGTCGTCGGAGTCGACGGTAAGGGTGGACCCCTGCAGCGAGAAGGACCGCTGCTCGGGATCCTTGTCCTCCCCGGCGGACGCCCCGCAGCCGGCGACCCCCGCGACGACGACCACAACGGCACCGGCGACAGCGGCCGCACGAGCGGAAACGGAAACGATACGGGCCATGAGGATCTCCCCCTGAGACGGACTGCGAGGTGCCCCGGTCCCGGCCTGTGGGTGCCGGGAAGGCGACTCCTCGACCGTAGGCACCGGGCCTGCACGGAGGGATCCGGACCGCTCCCGAATCCGGGGTGGGGTTATCCCCCCGCTCAGGGCACCCCGTATCCGCCGCCCGCTCCGCGATACGGGTTGGCGAGCGCTGATTCGGTTTGTTGGCCGTGGCTGGCCGGCGTACCCCTCGTCAGGGTGAACGGGGGCCGGTTTCCGGGATCCTGCGTGTGTCGGGAACGCATGATCGGTGGCGGTGACTGAGTTCGTGGTGGCCCGGGGAGGGGGAGGTCAATGGCACGTCGGCGGGGCAGGAAGCGTGCGGTGCGTACGATCGTGCCCCCGTTCACCGTGGCCGCGCCCTCGGGTGCCCGGATCCGGGACCGGCTGCGTGTCGATGTCGCGGAGGAGAAGGTCCTCACCCTGGTCGGGCAGCACCTGGGCCGTCATCAGCGGGCGGATCTCGCTGAGCGCGTTGCGATCGGCCTGGTGCCGGTGAAGGACAACCGGCGCGCCGAGCGGAAGAAGAGGCTGACGGCGGTGTCGTCGTCGCGCTGGGCAGGGGCAATGACCCGCGCCAGCGAGGACCAGTACCAGCTCAGCATGCGCTGCCTGTACGACGAGCGTGCCGGACTGCGCCGCGCCATCGGGAAGATCGCCCGTCGCCTCGCGGTGCCGTGCGGGCAGCGCACGGGCCGGGTACGCGGCTACCAGGACCAGTGCGAACGCTTCCAGAAGCAGCGCCGCCTGCAAGCACTCCAAGCCCGTCTTGCCGTGGTCGAGCAGCACATCGCCAAGGGACGGCCGTCCGTCGTCGTGGGCGGGCGCCGTCTGGCGAAGGCCCGGCACAACCTGGCGGATACCCAGCTCACGGCCGAGGACTGGCGCAAGCGGTGGGATGCGGCCCGGCTGTTCCTCACTGCGGACGGCGAGTCCGGTGCCCCGCACGGGAACTACACCATCACGGTGGATCCGGCGGACGGCAGCGTGACGATCGTGCTGCCCGAACCGCTCAGGCATCTCGCGAACGCACCATGCGGCCGCTACCGGCTGGCCTGCACCGTCGCCTTCCACCACCGGGGGGAGGAGTGGCTGGACCGTCTCACCGCGAACCAGGCCGTCCGCTACGACATCGTGCGCGACCCCGTACGCGGCCGCTGGTACCTCGACGCCTCGTGGTCAGCGCCCAAAACCATGGTGCCGTCGCCGCAGGAGATCCGGGCGTGCGCACAGCGTCTGCTCGCGGTCGACCTGAACGCCGACCGTCTCGCAGCGTACGTGCTCGACCCGCACGGCAACGCGGTCGGCGAACCCATCACCGTGCCACTGGAGTTGACCGGTGACGCGTCCCGGCGTGACGGCAGACTGCGGGCCGCGGTCACTTCGCTGATCGGGATGGCCCGGACACACGGCTGTACCGGGATCGCGGTCGAGAACCTGGGCTTCACCGACGCCCGGCAGACGGGCCGGGAGACGATGGGCCGCGGCCGGCGCGGCAAGGCCTTCCGCCGCACGGTGGCCGCTATCCCGACCGCGAGGTTCAGGGAACGGCTCCGCGGCATGGCCTACCACCAGGGGCTGGTCGTGGTCGCCGTGGACCCGGCCTGCACCTCTCGCTGGGGAGACGCGCACCGGCGAGGGCCCCTCGACGATCAATCGAATACTTCCGTCACCCGGCATCATGCGGCCGCGGTGGCGATCGGCAGACGCGCTCTCGGGCATCGGATCCGGCGTCGGCCAGGTGTGACCGCTCCCGACCGGAGGATCGGACAGCGGAGAGCTACCGGCCAGACCGTGTCCGTCCCGAGGGCGCGTGGGAGTGCGAGCCCACCCAGGAGAACGGGCGTGCCCTACGAGGGCGGTAAGACCCGGCAGTGCCGAAGTGACCAGCTCGTGCTGTTCCCCGCACCCAGGACCGTTCGGGGTGCACCCGGCGCCAGACGCCTCACATGTGGCCCGGAATGTGTTGATTCGGCCAACGCTGGCCACCAACGCCAGGAACGGTTTGCAGGACAGTGCCCCGGGCAAGGTAGGCTGTCGACTCGTCCTGGGCGCGTAGCTCAGCGGTAGAGCGCCGCCCTTACAAGGCGGATGTCGGCGGTTCGAAACCGTCCGCGCCCACCAGTTGCAGGACACGACGAAGGCCCAGGTCCGCCGGTAAGTAGCCGGAGGCCTGGGCCTTGATCGTTTTCAGGGTTCCTCCCGCTCGGGTGCTGGTGGTGTCTCGTGCGTGTGCTTTAGCTTCGCGCGGGCGTCGACGCGGTCCGGGCCGGTGAGTTCAGACCAGTAGCGGTGGGTGGTGACGAAGATCGCGAGTTCGTGTTCGCGTTGGCGGAGCTTTTCGACCTCGGCCTGTTCGTCGGCCGTCCAGCCGGGGGAGGCGGGGCGTTCGATCTTGCGCCAGCCGCCGGTGTCGCTGAAGCCGTCCAGGGGCTCGACCGACCAGGGGAGCCGCTTCAGCAGGGCCGACAGCTCGGCCCGGACCTGATGCAGCTCCTCCTGACCGGCGCGGAGGTCGCTAGGGAAGTCATAGGTCGTAGCCACGCCGCAATGCTACGCCTGTTCGATTTTGGGTGGCGAGCTTCTTCTCGTGGTTCATGCGAACGGGTGTGCCTGATGTCCTGTGCCATCGAAGTCCGAGTGGTGCAGGGCGCCTTGGGCCGGTCTGGACGCAGCAACCAGAAGGCCCTCCATCGGGATTCGCCAGACCCCCGTCTGGTCGGCGGTCTACCGTACGGATATGCCGCGCCGCCTGCCGCGGTCACATAAGGAGGGATCCTGTGTCATCGCCCTGCGACCCCCAGTACGCCCCCGCCGGCGATGTGGGTGCAGCGCTCATGATGATCGACTCTCGGCTCAAAGCCATCTACGACGGCAGGACCGAGACCGACCCCGAACAGCAGCAGTTGATCGACCAGTTCACCGCGTCCTTGGGCCCCAGGGGAGTCCATGACCTGCTGGACGGCGCGTGCACGCTCATCTTCATGTTCATGAAGTGGCTGCAGATGGCATATGAGGAGCACGGCAAGGACGTCATCGAGTACGTGGTGCCCAACCTCGTGGCCACGATGCGCATGATGCCCAGGAGCGTCCGTCCCGAGGCCATCCCCACCATGGCCGGCCTGCTCGTCGCCGCAGGCACCGGCCTGAGCCCCAGCCTGTGGCGCAAGCAATACGGAGACTGGACCAAGGACGAGATGAATCCCCTGGAAGTCACCGCCTTCCTGCTCGCGGAGCACATCAACCGGCTCACCGACGACCGCGACTTCGCTACCCGCCTGATCACCAAAGCGATGTCCAGCGCGGACCAGGACTGACGTGCAGCATCTTCGCGAGAGCCCCTCAGGCGGTGTCATCGGACAGGGCTGTCTGTCCTGCGATAGCGAACCTTGACGGTTCGCCACTGAAGGCTGATCACTCGCGGCCGGGTAGGCTCACGGCGCTATGGAACAGCTGCCCGAGAGCGTGGACCGCGACATCCTGGAGCACCGGATCATCCATGCGCTCAGGACGATCCGCGAAACGTTGGGGTGCACCCTTCACCAGGCGCTCGATGTCTTCTCGCAGCGGTACGAGGAGCTCCGCCGCGATCGTCCGGACGACTTCGATCTGAGCCGGGACGAATATGGCCGAGGCTTCTACTCCTGATCCAGCGAACTCAGCCGGAGCGAGCCGCCGACCTGCGCGGTCAATGTTCAGTGGCACGAAGCGGCGTCGGTCGCCGCCGGCCGGCGGTCCACGGCGTTCTTCTCGGGTGTACGGCATTCCTGTGAATCCGCTCGGCCGTCCAGAGCACGCGCCGTGATATCTGACGAGACTCATGCCTTGAGCCGGCACCGCCGGTCGTCGGTGGTCAGTAGCCGAGGCTCGGGTACCAGTCGTCGCGGCCCTGCGGGGTCAGATCGAGGAGGTGCCAGACGGGGGCCAGGAGGTCGATGCCGCGCTCGTCGATGTCGTCGGCCATGCGTGGGTGGGTGGAGTAGAAATGGCGGACCGTGTCGTCGCCGTCGCGGGTGAAGACGGAGATGGTGGAGTCCTGTTCGCCGTCCTTGTCCTCGCTGCCCAGGTCGTACTTGAAGGTGCTGTCGCCGCAGCTCAGGAGCCGTAGCCGGTGCCAGCCGCGGTTGCGGGCGTGCTGCCGGAGGGCGGGCACGTCGGCGGCCGCGGCGACGGCGAAGTCGGCGTTGCGGGCGATGTGGTGGGCGATGCCGTTGAAGCCGTCGATCCAAAGAGTGCACATCGGGCAGGGGTCGGTCTGCAGCTTGCCGTACATGAAGTGGTAGACGATCAGCGGGCGGTCCGTGGCGGTGAACAACTCGCTCAAAGTGACCTCACGGACCGGTGTGTCACCGGCGTCGAGGTCGGCGGGGCCCTCGATGAAGACGTAGTCGTCGACGGGTGGCCCTTGAGGGAGCGCCCGTCGCTGGGCCGCGACCTTCTCGCGGTGGCGCATGAGGTCGATCTCGGCCAGGCGCAGCTCCTCGCGGGCGTCGAGGTAGTCCGCCGATTCGCCGGCCAGTCTGGTGTGCCGCAACATCGCGTCCTCCTGGGGTGCCCCCCCGGTCCCCGGTCCGGATCACGAGCTCCCCGTCCCGAACCGGCCCTTTGAGTCTATGGCGGCTCCACGGTCCGCCGACAGTTGAGCGGAAGTCCGGCTCTGCGCTGATCCGCGAGTGGACCGAGGAAATCGGCACCGTACGCAGGGGGCCCGGATGCTGCAACCGGCTGACAGCCCGGGCGTGGTATCAGTTTCACGTCGGCGGACGGTACGCAGAGGACGTTCCAGGACTCCACGGGTTCCGATCCACCGGCGTACGAGGAGGGCGAGCGGGTCGAGGTGCTCTACCACGCAGATTCCCCCGAGGACGCGCGGATCAAGGGGCTCGCCTCGCTGTGGCTGCTGTCACTGATCTTCGGTGGGATCGGGCTGTTGATCGCGGGGATCGGGACAGTCGTTGCGCCCGCGACGCGGGGACGTTCCTGGGCTGCATGTTCAATGCAGTGCTCAGTCACGACGGGTGGGACTGAGCGCCTGACCTGGTACAAGGGCGTTGAAGTGGAGAGTTCAACTTCGGCGAGGCAGGCTTTACCCATGCGGTCGGTACTCCGCCCAGCTCCTCGACCGGGAGCGTGCAGCCACAGCCGGGTCCTCCCCACACTCGTGAGGTGGATGCCCTTCGTCGTCGCGCTGGGCGTGCTGGTTGTCGAGTTCACCCCCGCCCACTTCATCTACACCGGCCCCCTGCTCGTCGCGACGCCGGCGCTGGCCGCAGTGACGACCGGCCCCGAGGGCACCGTCTCGGCGGCGGCTCTGGCTCTGGTGATCAGCGTGACCACCGCTACCTATAACCAGGCCTGGGGCACGCTGCAGGTCTATACCAATTTCCTGGCTCTTGCCCTGGTCTCCCTGGCCAGCTTCATCACGAGTAGCGCCGTGCGTGCGTACAGGCGGAGCGAGCTCGACCAGGTTCGCCGGATCGCCGTGGCAGCACAGGAGGTCATACTGCGGCCCGTCCCCGAGCGCCTGGGCCCGGTTCGGGCGGCCAGTCTGTGCCTCGCCGCCGGGACCGGGGCACAGGTCGGCGGTGATCTGTACGAGGCCGTGCAGACGCGCTACGGCGTCCGGATGATCGTGGGGGACGTCCGGGGCAAGGGACTGAACGCCATGCGCGCGGTCGCGGTGGCGCTGGGCGCGTTCCGGGTGGTCGCGCACTGCGAGGACGAGCTGATGGAGGTCATGGACCACTGCGCGGACGCGCTGCGGCGGGAGACAGCCGTGCCCGGTGCGTACGGCGAGGAAGTTCTGATGGAGGGATTCACCACCGCGCTCATGGCCCAGGTGCCGGACGACGCCGTGGTGCAACTGGTCAACCGCGGTCATCCGCCCCCGCTGCTGCTGCGCCAGGGCAGGGTCCAGGCTCTGATGCCCTCCTCGCCACTGCCGCCTCTCGGCCTGGAAGACCTCGTCACCGGCCCTCCCGAGAAGCCGGAGAGCCATCCGTTCGTTCCCGGCGACCGTCTGCTGCTGTACACCGACGGCGTGATCGAGGCCCGCAATCGCGACAACGACTTCTTCGACCTGCCGCAGGCCATGGAGGGCATAGGCGCAAGCACCACCCCGGCGGAGTTCCTGCACAAACTGCACAAGGCGTTGATCCGCCACACCGGGGGCCGCCTGACGGACGATGTGGCGATGATCCTCGTCGACCGGCTCGACGACGAAGCCGACAAGCAGGGTGGTGGAGCTGCTGCCGCCGCGCGTGGATGACGACCTCCGCCGGAGGTCCTGTCAGTGTCCGGCGTCCTTCAGCTCGCGGACCAGCCTTGCCGTCACGGGGGTGGATACGCCGTGGCGTTCGGCCGCGCGGAGCAACGCGCCGCCGATGGCGTCCAGTTCCAGTGGGCGGCCCGCTTCGGCGTCGCGTTGCATGGAGGACTTGGTGCCCGGCGGGAAGGCGTCGTAGCGGGCGAGGGCCTGGGCGGGGTCGGCCGGGCCGCCGCAGGCACGGCTCACCGCGGCCGTCTCCGCCACCAAGGCCGTCAACTCGTCGCGGTGCCGGGAGCGTACGTCGCCCAGGGGGAGGGCGTAACGGGTGGTGAGCAGCGCGAAGGGCGCGAGGAACGACATCTTCGCCCACAGGGCCGCCGCCTCGTCGTCCAGGACGCGGGTGGTGGGGCCGGCGTCCGCGAACGCCGCCGCCAGCGTGTCGAGACGCTCGCGGGATACGGGGTCGCCGGTCAGGTCGACCTCGGCGAAGGGGCTGGTGTGCTCGATCACGCCGGGGGCGACCCGGGTCGACTCCACGCGGATGACGGCCGGGGCGACCTGGTCGAGGCGGTAGCGGGAGCGGAGGAGGGAGGGGTGTTCGACGCTGTTCAGGAAGGGGACGAGCAGGCCGTCGCCCAGGACGCTGGCAGGGACGCGGGCGAGCGCGGCGTCCAGGGCCGTGTGCTTGACGGTGATCAGGCAGGCGTCGACCGGTTCGCGCAGCTCGGTGGCCGCTTCGACGTCGGCGGTGAAGTCGCCGAACCGGGCGCTGCGGACCCGGATGCCGGTGGTGCGCAGGGTGTCGGCGGTGGTCTCGCCGGCCAGGCAGATCACACGGTGCCCGGTGCGGGCGAGGAGGGCGGCGAGCAGGCCTCCCACTCCTCCGGGGCCCAGCACCGCAACGGTGAGCTTGTCGTGCGCCATGGAGTATGGCTCCTCTCGGTGGTCGGCCCCGGGGAGGTGGCCGCCTCGGAGTGGATCATTGCAGGCGGGGGTGGAGGAGGGGTACGGCGGGTTCGGAGTGTGAGACGGGAGACGTGGGGTGGGGTGTCGGCGGAGACGGCGGTCCGCCCTGGGGCCCCCAGGCCCTTAAGGCACTGGGGGAGGCACGACTGCCCGCAGCTGCGGCGGCAGTTGTGATGCACTGGACCCATGTGCCGCAGTATCAAGACGCTTCGTCCGCCGGCGTTGCCCGAGGAGGCCACCGGGGCCGAGATTCGGGCTGCCGCCCTGCAGTACGTGCGGAAGGTCTCCGGGTTCCGGGCGCCGGCCGTGCACAACCGGGAGGTCTTCGACCGCGCCGTCGATGTGATCGCCGAGGCGACAGCGGAGTTGTTGGCCGGGTTGGAGGTGCGGGGGCAGACGGCTCGGCAGGCGGGTTAGGGCCTGTCCGGCGGAGCAGAGGGCTACGCCGTCTCCCCGGGCTCCGGCCGCCGGCGCATCAGGTACGTCGCCGCCGCGCCGGCCGCGAACAGCGCCAGGACGGACACGCCCGTGGCGAGCCAGGTCGTGCCCAGCCAGTGGGCGCCGAAGTAGCCGAGGGCGACGCTGTACGTGGCCCAGGCGAGGCCGGCGAGGGCGGACCAGGGGACGAAGTCGCGGGCGCGGCGGTGTGCGGCGCCGGCGGTGAGGGAGACGACCGAGCGGCCGGCGGGCGCGAAGCGGGCGAGGACGACCAGGGCGCCGCCGCCCCGGGCCAGAGCCGTGCCGAGACGTTCCTGCGCGGTGCTCAGGCGGGGTGAGCGGGCGAGCGCGCGGTCCAGTCGGGCGCCGCCGCTCCAGGCCAGGCGGTATGCCACCAGGTCGCCCAGCACGGATGCGGTGGTCGCGCACAGCGTCAGGGCCAGGATGTCGGGGACGTTGTCCGGGACCTGGCCGGTCGCCGCGCCGGAGCCCGCGGCCGTCGCGGCCATGATGACAAGCAGGCCGCTCGGCAGTACCGGAACGAACACATCGAGGAGAACCGACACAGCGACCATGGCGTAGATCCATGGACTGCCTGTCAGTGACCCCACACTCTCCAGCACCGCGACTCCCCGTTGCTCCCCCGTGAGCCATAGAGCGTACGCCTGGGGTGTGACAGAAGGGTCACAGGGGGCTCGTGTGTTCGATGCCAACGCGACGGCGCCCTCCCTCACCCGGGTGAGGAGGGCGCCGTATGTCCAGGTTCCGGCAGGATCAGGTCGTCACCGGCGACCGCTCGCCCGCCGGCTTCTCCGCCGTCGTCGAGCGCTTGGCGAACAGCCGGTCCAGGCCCAGAGCGCCGGAGCCGGTGAATATCAGCAGGAACATGGCCCAGCAGTACAGGGCCGCGGCCTCGCCGCCGTTCTGGATCGGCCACAGGGCGCCCGGCTGGTGCACCTTGAAGTACGCGTACGCCATGGCGCCGGACGCGATGAACGCCGCGACGCGGGTGCCGAGGCCGAGCATGACCAGGGCGCCGCCGACGAGCTCGATGACGGCGGCGTACCAGCCGGGCCAGGTGCCCGCGGACACCGTCCCGCCCTGGCCGTCGGCGCCACCGAGGACTCCGAAGAGCTTGGAGGCACCGTGGCAGAAGAAGAGCAGGCCGATCACGATCCGGAACAGGGCGAGGACGTACGGTTGCGCGCTGTTGAGGCGTGCGGTCATTGTGGGGGGCTCCTACGGTCAGGCAAGCCAGGGTGACCTGCCGGTGACGTAATCGAAGGGAGTTCAGCGTAGGCAGTCCTAATCAATGCTTGCAAGTTCAACAACCTGTCGGTTTGCTGTCGCTCGCGGCTCCGCCGCCGTACGCAGCACGGCCCGAGCCACCCCGTCCGCGTCCGACAGCGTGACCGAATCCACCCCGGGCCGGGCCCCCGCCGCCGTCACCCAGTGCACGCCCTCCGTGGGCACCCCGAAGGCGAACCGCCGGGCGTGTGGCTCACCTCGACGGTCCACCAGTCGATAGGGCCGGGGTGTGACGTCCAGCCCTCCCGTTTCGTAACCGTCGACCGTGTGCGGGCGGCACTGTCCGGTCTTCAGCAGCCCGGCGAGCAGGTCGTCAGCGGTGCGGCGCAGCTCGGGCTCCGGCAGCCGGGCCTCGATGAGCGTCGTCACGCGGACTGCCGAGCCCGGTATGTCGGGCGAGTGCGCCACCCACGCCCCGTCCGCGCACCGCACCTCCAGGCGCGGCCCGAGCACCTCCACCACACCCGCCTCCACCAGCGCGGCCAGTTCCTCGATGCGGCGCCGGGGCGGGCCGATGGACAGGAAGGCGTTGAGCGGGGTGTACCAGCGGTCCAGATGGTCCCGGCGGGAGACGCCGGACAGTCCGCCGTGGTCGACGATCAGCCGGATCTCGTTGCGCAGGTCGCGCAGCACGTCCAAGGCGGCCTTGAGCGGGCCGTGCACATTGCCGAGGGCGGCCTGCGCGGCGTCCTCGCGCAGATGGGACAGGAGCCAGTCCCGCCACTGACCGGGGCCGTCGAAAGCGCGGCCCGCGTACGGGCGGGAGATCCGTTCCCAGCACCAGCGTTCGGCCGCCGGGACGCCGAACTCGTCGAGCAGGCGGGCCTCTTGGGGGTCGCGGTGGGGGACGGCGAGATAGTGCTCGGCGAACTCGGGGCGTCGTAGCAGCGTGGTGTAGTAGACCGTCTCCACCTCCTTCGCCACCAACGGCCATATCTCCGTCAGGAAGTCGGGTGCGTCGCCCGAGTCCGCACGTTTGCGGAAGCCCGCAATCACCTCCGGGGTCAGCACGAGCGGGGTGTGACGGCCGTACGGGCCCTTCGCGTTGTCGCCGCGCGCCTGGTACGGGATGCCGCGCCGGGAACCGGCGTACAGGCGTGGCTCGCGGCCGGAGGGGGCATAGCGCAGCCCCGCGTCGGAGGGGACGAAGCGGCCGCCGCGGCCGGTGGTCAACAGGGCCATGTGGTCGAAGAAGTTGAGACCCAGGCCGCGCAGCAGCACCGGTTCGCCGGGGGAGAGGGCGGACAGGTCCACGTCCGCCGGGTTGGCGGGCGGGATGTGCCGCAGGCCGTGGCGGTCGGCGTAGGCCGCCTGGCGCCGCTGCTCCGCGTCCGGGGCGGCCGGCAGATGGCCCTGCGCGAGGACGACGGCCGCGAGGCCGGTCAGCGTACGACCGTCGTCCAGGGCGAGCAGCTGACGGCCGTCGGGGCCGTCGTCGAGCCGTATCGCGCGGGCGGCGTGGATCTCGACGCGCACCTCGGGTGGGGCCTGCCGCACCACCTCGGCGAACACCCACTCCAGGTAACGGCCGTACTGCGCCCGGGTCGGATACTCGTCCGGCCCCAGCTCGCCGCCCGCCCACTCGTGCAGGCTCGGCCCCGGCCGGATCGGCCCCGAGCAGTCCACGCTGTCGTCGGTGAACAGGGTCACCTGCGAGGCCACGGTGTTCATCAGCAGCTCGGCCGACTGCGCGGTGCGCCAGACGCGGCCGGGGCCGGGCGGCGCCGGGTCGATCACATGGACCGTCAGCCGGCTGCCGGGCGGGAGGAGTTCACGGGCGGAGGCGCAGAGGCGTTCGAGGACGCTGGTGCCGCGCGGCCCGGCACCGACCAGAGCGACGGAGACCGGGTCGGGTGCGGACCCCGACCGGGCCCCCGGTATGGAGGACTCCGATGCGGACTCCGCGGTCGGTGCAGACAAAGCGGTGACTCCCGGGCGTGTGGGGCGCAGAGCGGCGAACCGTCCGACGGAAGCGGACGCTCGGCCTCATCATGCCTTCGGGGGCCACAGAAGCCAACGCGCGCCCCAGAGGTCCCGGATGTACCTCATGCGGTGGTGAGGACCGACTCCTCCACCGTCGTCAGCCGCGCTCCGCCCCGCCCGTCCGCCTTGGCCTGGTCCAGCCGCAGCCGCGCCGAACGGCCGTGCAGCGTCAGCGTCATGAGCTGGTTGCCGAACCACGGGCCGCCCGTGCGCCGCCAGTCGATCGGCGGGCGCGGGACACGGCCGTGCCCGGCGATCCGGCGGCCGAGGAAGCGGGCGAAGCCGCTCCAGCCGAAGCGGAAGCCGAGCCGGATCGACAGCGGGATGGAGTTGTGCACGGGGGAGCAGGTGAGCTGGACGACCCGGGCGTCGGGGCCGGCCGAGGGCCAGACGGGCTCGGCCACGTAGGCGTGGTGCACGTCCCCCGACAGCACGCACACCGTCGCCGGTGCCCCGTCCCCCGAACCCGCCTCGGCGATCAGCGCGGCCAGTGCGTCGAAGGAGCCGGGGAAGGCAGCCCAGTGCTCCAGGTCCGCCGCCCGCCGCACCTTCTCCCCGAACCGCGCCCAGCGCTCGCCCTTCTCGCCCCGGCACAGCGCTGCGTTCCACCCCTCCGCGTCGTGCACCAGGTGCGGCAGCAGCCACGGCAGGGAGGTGCCGATCAGGAGATGGTCGTACGAGCCCGGCTCGTCCAGCGCCTGGGTGCGCAGCCACTCCGCCTCGCCCGGGGCGAGCATCGAGCGCGCCTTTTCGTCGAGGACGCGGGCGGCACGGGTGTCCACCATCAGCAGCCGTACGCGGCCGAAGTCGCGCCGGTAGCTCCACCGCGGTTGAGCAGGGGCCGGCGCGGAGCGCCGTCCGTGAGGGGTGGTGGTCGGGTGACGGGCGGGCGGGTCGGCGTCGGCCTCGGCGGCGAAGGCGCGCAGGAGGTCGGTGGCGTCGGGTGTGTCGCGTACGGCCGCGTACAGGGCGTCGGTGGCCAGTTCGGCCGGGGACAGGTTCCCCAGGTGCTGGTGCACCCAGTACGACATCAGGCCGCTCAGCAGCCGCTCGCGCCACCAGTCGGTGGCCCGCATGTCGGCGAGCCAGGCGGCGGAGGTGTTCCAGTCGTCGATGACGTCGTGGTCGTCGAAGATCATGCAACTGGGGACGGTGGACAGCAGCCACCGCACCTCCGGGTCGAGCCACGATTCGTAGTAGAGCCGGGTGTACTCCTCGTAGTCGGCCACCTCCCGGCCCGGCGGCTCGCTGAGGTCGCGGCGGGCGGCGAGCCAGCGCTGGGTCGCCCGGGAGATCTCGTCGGCGTAGACCTGGTCGCCCAACAGCAGGAGCACGTCGGGTCGTTCGGCCGTGGGGTCGGCCGCGATGCGGGCGGCCAGGGTGTCCAGGGCGTCGGGGCCGACGGGGTCCTTCTCGTCGGCCGGGGGAGCGGCCCAGCGGCAGGAGCCGAAGGCGACGCGGACGGCGTCGCCGGTCGTCCCCGCGCGGATGACCGAGGGCGGGTACGGGGAGTCCGGCAGCGGCCACACGGGCGTGCCGTCGAGGAACACCTCGTACTCCGTCGCCGTGCCCGCAGTGAGGCCGCTGACCGGCACGAGGGCGTAGTGATGGCCCGCGACCTGGAAGGTGCGGGCCGTACCGCGGGCGCCGTCGGCGCAGCGCACCTCGGCGGTGCACGGACGGCTCGCCTCGACCCAGACGGTCGCGGACGAGCCGTCGGCGTACCTCAGCAGTGGCCCCAGGCGCAGTCCCGCCACGTGATCACCCTCCTCCGTCGCCCCGTACGGTACGGAACGACGGAGGTGAGCGGGGAGGTTCCGCGGGTCACGGTTCGATCAGCAGGGGGCCAGGTAGTTCTGCAGCGCGCTCTTCTCGGCCGAGTCGACCGAGAGGCCGTAGTAGTACTTCACCTGGACCCACGCGCGCACGTAGGTGCAGCGGTAGGTGGTGCGGGACGGCATCCAGGTGGCCGGGTCCTGGTCGCCCTTGGACTGGTTGACGTTGTCGGTGACCGCGAGGAGCTGCGGGCGGGTCAGGTCGTTGGCGAAGGACTGGCGGCGGGAGGTGGTCCAGCTGTCGGCGCCGGAGTCCCAGGCCTCGGCCAGCGGCACGAGGTGGTCGATGTCGACGTCGGAGGCGGCGCTCCAGGTGGCGCCGTCGTACGGGGAGTACCAGCTGCCGCTGGTGGCGGCGCAGGCGGAGTCGGTGACGACGCCCGAGCCGTCGCGCTTGAGGACGGTCTCACGGGTGTTGCAGGAGCCGCTGATGGTGATCCAGTGCGGGAAGAGGTCCCGGTTGTAGCCGGTGCGGTCCTCGGTCGCCACAGTGAGCTGGGCGAGGTAGCTGCGGGCGGTGGCGCCGCTGACCGGGGTGGGGAGGGCGGCGGAGGCGGTGGGGGCGTTGAAGAGGGCCACGGAGGCTATGAGGGCGCTGAACGCCGCGACTGTGCTCAGCCGTCGACGCGCGTAGAACCTGGGCATGCGAACTCCCTTGGGGATGTGGGGGTGTTGGCGTGCGAGCGAGGGAATGCTCGCGGTGCCGTGTTGCGCACGGGTGTGCGTTTGGTGAGAAGTTAATGACGTGTGCATGACACGACAAGGTTCAAGGCGGAACTTTTCGCTCCAGAGGTGTCGCGTACGATGGACGGCGCAGAAGGGGAGTAGCTCTTCGCCGGACCGTCGACATACTGCTCAGCTCGTCTGAGCCGGCGCCCGGAGGCGGGCCTCGAAGGTGAGGCCGGCCAGCGAGACCTTCGGCAAGCAGTGCACGCCCGAGCCGTACGGCACGGGTGCCACGTGTGCTGCCGTGCCGAGGTGTCGCTGACGACGTACGACTCTCGGTGGGGCGGCCCCGACCGATTGAGGAACCTTGATCAGCATCACCGTCACGGCGCTCGTCTTCGGCGTCGTCTTCCTTGCCGAACTGCCGGACAAGACCGCACTCGCCGGCCTCGTCCTCGGCACCCGCTACCGCGCTTCCTACGTCTTCGCCGGTGTCGCCGCCGCGTTCGCGCTGCATGTCGCGCTCGCCGTCGCGGCGGGCAGCGTGCTGACGCTGCTGCCGCAGCAGGTCGTCCACGCGGTGACCGGTGTGCTCTTCCTGGGGGGCGCGGCGATGCTGCTCAGGCAGAAGAGCGAGGACGAGGAGGAGATCCGCAAACCGGAGGACCAGTCTTTCTGGAAGGTCGCCGGGGCCGGGTTCATGCTCATCCTCGTCGCCGAGTTCGGGGATCTGACGCAGATCATGACGGCGAACCTCGCGGCGCGTTACGACGATCCGCTGTCCGTCGGGCTGGGGGCGGTGCTGGCGCTGTGGGCGGTGGCGGGACTGGGCATCGTCGGTGGACGGGCGCTGATGAAGAGGGTGCCGCTGGGGCTCATCACGAAGATCGCGGCGTTGCTGATGCTGGGGCTCGGGGTGTGGAGTCTGTGGGAGGCCGTCGCCGGGTGAGCTGAACGCCCGGTGAACGGTTCCTCAAGGCGGTGGCGGCACGCAGGGTTATTTTGTACCGTGGAGAAACAAAGTGGTTCCCGTCCGTTTTCCCTGACCGGCGGGCGGGGCCACCTTGTCCCTTCGAGGGTCACCTTGTGCCTTCGGGGCTGCCGCCCCGCACCCCGCCTCCTGGAGCTGCCGATGCCGGCCACCACCGTGCTCACCGCCCGCGCCCTCCTGCTCGACATGGACGGCACCCTGGTCAACTCCGACGCCGTGGTGGAGCGCATCTGGCGGCGCTGGGCCGAGCGGCACGGGCTCGACGGGGACGAGGTCATGAAGGTCGTCCACGGGCGGCAGGGGTACGCGTCGATGGCCGTGCTGTTGCCGGACCGGCCGATGGGGCAGAACCTTGCGGACAACGCGCGGATGCTCGCGGAGGAGACGGCGGACATGGACGGCGTCGTGCCGGTGCCGGGGGCGGCGGAGTTTCTGGCGTCCCTGCGGGGGCTTCCGCATGCGCTGGTGACCTCGGCGGATGTTGCGTTGTCGACGGCGCGGATGGCTGCGGCGGGGCTGGGGATGCCTGATGTTCGTGTGACCGCTGAGTCGGTGGGGGCGAGTAAGCCCGATCCCGAGGGGTTCTTGAAGGGGGCCGCGGAATTGGGGGTGGCGCCTGCGGACTGTCTCGTCTTCGAGGATTCGGGGGCCGGGATTGCGGCCGGGCGGGCGGCTGGGATGCGGGTTGTGGGGGTCGGGGTGCGGGCGGGGGGTTGTCGGCCGGATGTGCTGGTGCCGGATTTGAGGGGTGTGCGGGTGGAGGCGGGGGCTGGTGGGGTGATGCGGGTGTACGTCGGGTAGGGGCGACGTCCGGTTGTGGCTTACGTCGGGTTGTGACTGACGTCGGATGGTGCGGGGCGTTGCGGCTGGCGCGGGGTGGGTGGCGCAGCCCGGCGCTTACGGGGTGCCGCCCGCGCCCACCCTCCCCCACTCTCGGCTTCGCTCGAGCGGGGGGACCCCCATCGCCCTGGGGGTCCCCCTCTGGGGGAGGCACGACTGCCCGCGGACTGAGGCGTGTACCCGTGGGCCGGCGCTCGGCTTGCCTTAAGGTTCCGACGTTTCCGACTCCAGGCGTTCCCGGGTCTTCTCGTCGTAGACCCCCAGTTCGTCCGGCTGTACGCCGCGTGCCCACTGGTAGTTGCGTACGGCTTCCTCTACGCGGTGGTTGTAGTGGCCGTGGGGTTCTTCGTTGTACAGGTACAGCTGGCGCAGGCGGAGTTGGAGTTCGACGACCTCGGGGCCGTCGTCGCCGGGGCGTAGGACGGGGGTGTCCTCGTCGCGGTCGTTGTCGGGGGCCTCGGGGGCGGTGGCGCCGGTCGTTGTCGCCGTGGGGGTGGAGGTGGCCGACCCGGGCGGGGTCGGGGATGCGGTGGGCGCCGAGCGGGTCGGGGTGGGGGACGGGGACGTCGGGCTCGTCGTCGGTGACGGCGTCGTGGGTGTCGGTGTCGCCGAGGGGGCGGTCGTGGACGGTGTCCGGGGTGCCTCGCTGGTGCGTGCGTCGGGTACGGCCTCCCGTACGTCCTGCGGCAGGGCGTCGTCGCGCGACGGCGTCTCGTAGGAGAACAGCCCGCTCGCGAACCCGGCCGCCGCGATGACGGCGACGACGGCGCCGGCCGCCGCGAGCAGTGCCGTACGGCGATGGTTGCGGGGCCGCTCCGGGTCGGCGTCCGGGGTCGGCGCGTCCGGATCCGGGGCCTCGGACGGCCGTAGGCCGGTGGCGCTGGGCGTGGGGAGCGGGTCGGGTTCGGCGGCGCGCAGGGGCATCGTGACCTCGGCGTCCGGGGGAGCCTGCGTCGCCTCCTCCCCGTCGAGGTCCACGTACGGCCGGATGCGCAGCGGATCAAAGTCCTCCGCCGCCGCCTGTTCCGCCGTACGGGCGTCACGCAGCGCGTCGGACGCACGCCGGCCGCAGGCACAGGACGGGGTGTTGTCCGCCCCCCTGGGCGCCCCGCACTCCGGGCACTGGTGCCCCTTCGGCTCCACCACGCGTCCGTCCCCTCCCCTCGCGACTCCTCGCGACCCCAGAGATTATGCAGATCTCGTGGAGGTCCTGTTCCCGAAGCCCCCGGAGTCACGGCGGAACCACACCTTCCAAGCGGACTCGACAGGCCATAACCGGGCAGACCGCCCACGATGGATGGCGTAACCACGGCAGCCATCGGGAGGTCTCCATGGCGGGGGATACGCGCGGCAGGACGAGGGACGTCCCGGGCGCCGGCGCCCAGGAAGGCGTGCCCGGCGGTGTCCTCGTGTCGCTGGGCGCACTGCTCCTCGGCATGCTGCTCGCCGCCCTCGACCAGACGATCGTGTCGACCGCGCTGCCGACCATCGTCAGCGACCTCGGCGGTCTGGAGCACCTGTCCTGGGTGGTCACCGCGTATCTGCTGGCGTCGACCGCCGCGACCCCGCTGTGGGGCAAGCTCGGCGACCAGTACGGGCGCAAGCGGCTGTTCCAGACCGCGATCGTGATCTTCCTGGTCGGCTCCGCGCTGTGCGGTATGGCGCAGAACATGCCGCAGCTCATCGCCTTCCGCGGCCTCCAGGGCCTGGGCGGCGGCGGGCTGCTGGTGCTGTCGATGGCGATGGTCGGCGATCTCGTGCCGCCCCGCGACCGCGGCCGCTACCAGGGGCTGTTCGGTGCGGTCTTCGGCACGTCGAGCGTCCTGGGGCCGCTGCTCGGCGGGCTGTTCACCGAGCACCTGAGCTGGCGCTGGGTCTTCTACATCAACCTGCCGGTCGGTGTCGTCGCGCTCGTCGTGATCGCGACCGTGCTGCACCTGCCGCGCACGGCCACCCGGCACGTCATCGACTACCTGGGCACCTTCCTCATCGCGGCCGTCGCCACCTGCCTGGTGCTGGTCGCCTCCCTCGGCGGCACCACCTGGGCCTGGGGCTCGCCGCAGATCGTCGGGCTCGCGGTGCTCGCCGTCCTGCTCGCCGTGGCGTTCGTGCTGGTCGAGCGGAGGGCGGCGGAACCCGTCCTGCCGCTGAAGCTGTTCCGTATCCGCACCTTCACCCTCACCGCCGCCATCAGCTTCATCATCGGTTTCGCCATGTTCGGCGCGTTGACCTACCTGCCGACCTTCCTGCAGGTCGTCCACGGCATCACGCCGACCTGGTCGGGCGTGCACATGCTGCCGATGGTGCTGGGCCTCCTGCTGGCCTCCACCACCTCCGGCCAGATCGTCAGCCGCACCGGCCGCTGGAAGGTCTTCCCCATCCTCGGTACCGGCGTCACGACCCTCGGCCTGCTCCTGCTCAAGGAACTCGACGAACACAGCTCCGACGCCGTGATCAGCGGCTCCCTCTTCGTCTTCGGCCTGGGACTCGGCCTGGTCATGCAGGTGCTGGTGCTCATCGTGCAGAACGCCGTCTCGTACCAGGACCTGGGCGTCGCCACCTCCGGCGCGACGTTCTTCCGCTCCATCGGGGCCGCCTTCGGAGTCGCCATCTTCGGCACGCTCTTCGCCGGCCGCCTCGACGACGCTCTGGCGTCCGCCTTCCGCGGCGTACAGCTCCCGCCCGGCGTGTCGATCGACTCCCTGGAAGCCGACCCGCGCGGCATCGCCGACCTGCCACCGGGGCTGCGCCCACCGGCCCTGCACGCGTACTCCTCGTCCATCACGGACGTCTTCCTGTACGCCGCTCCCGTCGCTCTCCTCGGCTTCGTGCTGGCGTGGTTCCTGAAGGAGGACCGGCTGCGCGGCTCGGTCACGGCACCCGACGTCACCGAGACGCTGGCCAGCAACCCCGTACAGCGGTCGTCGTACGACGAGGTGTGCCGCGCCCTGTCGGTGCTCGGCACCCGCGAGGGCCGGCGCGAGGTCTACCGGAAGATCACCGCACGCGCGGGCTACGACCTGCTGCCGGCGGCGAGCTGGCTGTTGCTGCGGATCAAGCGGTACGGCTCCGTGGAGCCGGGCGTGCTCGCCGAGCGTGCCACTGTCCCGCTGGGTGCCGTCCTGGAGGCCGCCCGGCAGATCGAGGAACGGCGGTTGGCCGTCCGGGAGGGCCTCGACCTCGTCCTCACCGAGCAGGGCCGCGTGATCGCCGAACGGCTCGCGCACGCCCGTGAGGAGTCCCTGGCCGGGCTGCTCGGCGACTGGTGGGGCCCGGACCGGCCCACCGACCTGGTGCAGCTGGTCAGGCAGCTGAACGAGGAGCTGTGCGGCTCGGACCGGGAGGAGCCGCACGCAGAGCGCCCGGTCACCCGCTCGGGATGAGCCGCTTGCCGAACCAGTGCTCGGCGTACGGGTCGGAGTTGTGTGCCGCGGTCTCCTCGTAGCCGAGCCGCGCGTACAGCGCCCGCGCCTCCACCAGGTCGCTCCGCGTGTCGAGGATCATCCGCTCGGCGCCCAGCGTTCGCGCGGCGTCCTCGGCGGCGGCGACGAGCAACGCCGCCCCGCCCTTCCCGCGCAGCTCCGGCAGCAGGAACACCCGCGTGAGCTCGGCGGTCGACGGATCGCCCGTCAGCCGTACGCCCGCGGTGCCGGCGGCCGTGCCGTCGTACCGCGCCACCAGCAGAAGCCCGGCGGGCGGGGTGAGGTGGTCGCCCGCGTTCGCCGCGATCTCCCGCTCCAGTTCGGCCGGGTCGGCCCGGCGGCCCTGGTGCAGCAGGTACCAGCGGTCGCTGACCTCCGTGTAGTACGCCCGCCAGAGCGCGGCGGCGTCCGCGGAGTCGACGGGTTCGGGAGCGACGGTCCAGGCCATGCCGCTCATTGTCGGGAGACGGTGTGCGGGGCCCGCAACCGAATATGCGTCACCTCGGGCTCCGGCCGCGGACGGGGGTCGTTTGGGCGGGGGTGGGCGGGCAACCCGGTCAGCGGACCGGCCCGGTGAAGGGCCGGTCGGGTCGAGAACCCGGAAGGCATTCATGTCTGGCTGGATCATTGCTCTGATCGTGATTGCGGCGGTGGTCGTCCTCATCGCGGCCGCCCTGGCCCTGCGCGGCCGTGGTGCGACCGGCGGACGGGACCTGCGGCGACGCTTCGGGCCCGAGTACGACCGGGCCGTGGCCCGGCACGACGGCGACACCAAGGCCGCCGAGCGCGAACTCACCGAACGCCTGGAGCGCCACGGCAACCTGCGGGAACGGCCCCTCGAGCCCGTGCAGCGCGAGCAGTTCGAGGCCCGCTGGACGGCCGCCCAGGAGCGGTTCGTCGACTCGCCGCAGGACGCGGTGAGTGAGGCGGACCGGCTGCTCGCGGAGCTGGCCGGGGCGCGCGGCTTCCCGGGCGGCGGGCAGTACGAGGAACAGCTCGCCGCGCTGTCCGTGCACCACGCGGACCACGTGCACGGCTACCGGCGCGTCCACCGCATCGCACGCGCACAGGTCGGCGGCGCCCAGGAAGGGCGGACGGACGCCGCGCAGGACGGGCCCGCCGCCACCGAGGAGATGCGTGAGGCGATGGTCGAGGCCCGCGCCCTGTTCGACGACCTGGTACGCCCGGCCCGCGAGGACGACCGGCGCCCCGTCGCCGAGGAGAAGACCAGGCGCCCTGCCCACGCCGGTGGCCGCTCGCACCTGCTGTGGGGCTTCGGGCGGCACGCGAAGGGGAGTTGAGGCATGACCGACGTGACACGACCCACGGGCGGCGGCGCGGAGGGCGAGCCCGACCGCACCGGGCGCCGCGAGAACCTCACCGGCCACGAGGCGGCCCCCGCGACGGCCCGCGAGGCCGGCGGCACCGGCGGCACCGCGCGCGACGAGGCGCCCGTCCCGAGCCCCGGTCCCTCGGGACCCGCGGACCCGGCCGCCCCCGCGGCCCGTATGGCCCCGCTGCTCCCGCACGACGAGACCGACAAACTGGGACTGCGGATGCAGCAGGCGGTCTCCGGGTTCGTGGACGGCCCGCGGGCCGCCGTCGAAGAGGCGGACCACGTGCTGGAGGAGATCGCCGCCCGCTTCACGGACGCGGTGACCCAGCGGCGCCGTACCCTGCGCAGGTCCTGGCAGTCGACGGACGAGGGCACGCCCGCGACCACCGACACCGAGCAACTCCGTCTGGCCCTGCAGGACTACCGCGAGCTGGCGGAGCGGTTGCTGCGCCCCTGACCTTCCAAGAGGCCGCCGTGACCTGCTAAGAAGCCGCCGTCCGGCGCTCCCGCCACTGTCGTACGACATCCTCGACGTCGTACGGCTTCAGACCCAGCGGTGGGCCGGGCGGCGGCTTGAACATCATGTCGCGGATCCTGACGTTGATGTCCTCGACGATCTTGCGCACGGCCCGCTCGGACGGTGCCTTCGCGGCGGCCACGAGGGCGTCCTCCGCCTCCTTGCGCAGGGCGAGCGTCGGCGGCAGGACCGACAGGCCCTCGCGGGCCAACTTGCGCTTGATCCACCACTGTTCGTCGTACGTCGCCTCGACGTCTTTCGGCAGGGGCTTGCCCGCGCCCGGCAGATGCGCGAAGTCGCCGCGCGCCTCCGCGTCGCGGATCTGTTTGTCGGTCCAGGACTCGAAGCTCACGCCCGGTGGCTTTCGCTCGGTCATGGGGCCATTGTGCCGGACGCCGTCACGCCGGGCGATTTATCATTCGGCGGCGGTGGGCCAACCAGTCCGCCGGGCAAGGACGTTGAGCCCCGCGCAGGGACGTGACAAAAGGAGCGCACGTGCTCGAACTCACCATGGCCACCGTCTCCGGGGCGGAGGCGGGCGCCACGGCCGGCATGCTCATGGCCGACGCGCCCAGCGAGCCGGGCGCCGTGCTGCGGGTGGGCCGGGACAAGTCCGTGTGCCGGCTCGCCACGCCCGACGACTGGCTGTTCGTCTCGCGGGTCCACCTGGAGTTCCTGTGCGGCCCGGACGGCAGCTGGCAGGTGACCTGGCTGCGCGGCTCGCAGCCGGACCCGTCCTCCGAGGTCCGGCTGATGGCCGGCGGGTACGCCCAGCCCATCGCCTACGGCGGCACCGTACCGCTGCCGCGGGGCGGCAACGGAGAGATCGTCATCCAGGACCGCACCGCGCCGCGCAGCGTCAACGTCGGCTTCTACCACGAGCTCTGAGCGGCGGCCGGACATTCCTGGCTACGCCAGGACCCGTGCCAGCGCGAAGCCGTCGTAGCCCTTGCTGCCCACCGTCTGGATCGCCGTGCCGCTCAGCCTGGGATGGGAGCCGATCAGCTCGATGGCGGCGCGGGTGCCCTGGACGTCCGGCTCGGTGCTGGCCGCGTCGGTGACGCGGCCGCCGCGTACGACGTTGTCGACGATGATCAGGCTGCCGGCGCGGGTGAGCCTGAGGGCCCACTCCACGTAGTGGGCGTTGTTGGCCTTGTCGGCGTCGATGAAGACCAGGTCGAAGGGCGGCGGGTTCTCGTCGGCGAGCTGGGGCAGCGAATCCAGCGCCGGGCCGACCCGCACCTCGACGAGCTTGTCGAGGCCCGCGCGGGCGATGTTGCGGGTGGCGACCTCGGCGTGCTTGGCGCTGTACTCCAGCGAGATGAGGCGGCCGTCGGCGGGGAGGGCGCGGCCGAGCCAGATGGTGCTGTAGCCGCCGAGCGTGCCGATCTCCAGGATCGTCCGGGCACCCTGGATCTGGGCGAGGAGTTGGAGCAGCTTGCCCTGAGAGGCCGTGACGTTGGCGCGCGGCAGTTCGGCGGCCTCGCTGTCGCGCAGGGCGGCCTGGAGGGGCTCGTCGTCGGGGGAGAGATGGGTGCGGAAGTAGTCGTCCACTGCGTCCCAGGTCTGCGACTCGCTCATGCGCATTGCCTCTCGTGTGCGAAGCGGTTCCATAATTAGGGCCTCTAACTAGTTGCCCTAATGAAGGTAGTCGTCACGGGGTTCCGCGGCGAGAGCGGCACGCCGACGGGATGCTGGCCGCGCCTGCCCGTGCGTCCGGTGACGAGCCGCCGCTTTGCAGGTGCCCGGCGTCGGGGCTGGCGGAGGGGCGGGTTGCGCAGCCCGGCGCCGAGGGGGTGCCGCCCGCGCCCACCCGTGCCGCCCCAGCGGCACGACTGCCCGCGGACTGTGGGGGCGAGCCCGCGGGCACCACAGCCCCGCGTCAGCGCTCAACAGCCTCCGCCGGCTCCAGAGCTGGCGCCGAGCCCGGCAGCGGGCGGCCCGCTGATTCCGTCATGAACCAGACCGCGACACCGCCGATCACAGCCGCCGCCATCATGTAGTACGCGGGCATCATCATGTTGCCCGTCGCCCCGATCAGCGCCGTGACCACCAGCGGCGTCGTACCGCCGAAGAGGGAGACCGAGATGTTGAAGCCGATGGAGAGGGAGCCGTAGCGGACCCGGGTCGGGAACAGGGCGGGGAGGGCGGAGGGCATCGCCGCCGTGAAGCAGACCAGCAGCAGACCCAGGGCGCCCATGCCCAGAGCGACAGCGCCGAGGCTGCCCTGGCGGATCAGCAGCAGCGCGGGGATGGACAGGGCCAGGAAGCCCGCGCAGCCCGCCGCGATCACCGGGCGGCGGCCGATGCGGTCGGTCAGGGCGCCGGTGAAGGGCTGGGCGATCATCATCAGCGCCATCACGCCCAGGACGACCAGCAGGCCGTGTGTCTCGTCGTAGTGGAGCTCGCTCGTGAGGTAGCTCGGCATGTACGACAGCAGCATGTAGTCGGTGACGTTGAAGACCAGCACCAGGCCCATGCAGAGGAGCAGGGCCCTCCACTGGCCGGAGATCATCTCGCGCATCGGCACCTTCGGCCGGGCCGACTCCGCCTTCTCGACCTCCGCCGCGAAGGCCGGGGTCTCCTCCAGACGCATCCGCAGGTACAGGCCGATGAGGCCCATCGGGCCCGCGATCAGGAACGGGATCCGCCAGCCCCAGGACAGCAGGTCCTCGGAGGACAGGAGGGCGGTCATGAGGGTGACCAGGCCCGCACCGCCGATGTAGCCGGCGAGCGTGCCGAACTCCAGCCAGCTGCCGAGGAAGCCGCGCCGCCGGTCGGGTGCGTACTCGGCGATGAAGGTGGACGCGCCCGCGTACTCGCCGCCGGTGGAGAAGCCCTGCACGAGGCGGGCGGCCAGCAGCAGGATCGGCGCGCCGACGCCGATCGCGGCGTACGACGGGATCAGGCCGATGGCGAACGTGCCGATCGCCATCATGATCATGGTGAGGGCCAGGACCTTCTGGCGGCCGATACGGTCGCCCAGCGGGCCGAAGACCATGCCGCCCAGCGGGCGGACCAGGAAGGCCGCGGCGAAGGCGCCGAACGTGGACAGCAGCTGAGCCGTCGCGTTCCCCGTGGGGAAGAAGACCTTGCCCAGGGTCACGGCGATGTAGCTGTAGACGCCGAAGTCGAACCACTCCATGGCGTTGCCGAGCGCGGCCGCCTTCACGGCGCGCTTCACGAGGGCCGGGTCGGTGACGGTGACGTCCGCGGTGGGGGTGGTGGTCGGGGACGGATGCGGGGCGGCGACTGTGGCAGTCGTCAAAACTTCGCTCGCCTACCTTTCGACGGGGACAGGGGCGGGCCCGTCCGGCGTCGGCGGCGGCAGGCCAAAAAGCGACCATAGGGGCACTTGTCCCGATTACGCACCGTGGCTGTTTCGTTGCATGGGGCAGGTAAATGCCGTATGTCCAGGAGCGTCGGCCCGCTCCGGAACCCGTCATTCCGGCGCCGACTGTGATCCATCTCGCGCCCGGTGGAGGCAACCCGGCCCCCCTCCCACTATCGTCTTCCGACAAAAGGAGAGCGGACGTCAGGTGAAGCGGGGGTTGCCTGCGTCCCCCTCCGGGGGTGGTTGCGAGCCTCATGAGGATCGCAAAGGGACCCATGTGCGGGACACGTGGGACGAACGGGGCGGGAGGGCCGCGAGGCGTGGCGAATGCGGAGCACACCGGGAGACCGGGGGGAGCCTTCGGGGCGGCGGCCGCCGACACGGCCGGGGCACGGCAGCGCGCGGCGCGGCTGGGGCTGTGGCTGGTCGTCGCGATCCTCGCCGTACGACAGATGGCCGTCATCCTCAGCACACCCAGGGGCGAGCGGCTGACGGACCTGGAGACCTGGGTCGGCCCGGACGGCGTGCTGCACGTGGAGGGCTCGCTGTACGACTCCACGCGCTTCACCGGCACCCCCTTCGGCGGCCTCGTCCTCAAGCCCCTCACCCGCTCCGCCGAGCAGGCGCTCGGCTGGGGCTGGACCTTCGGCACGCTGCTGCTCGTCGTCGTGCTCGGACTGTTCGCCGCGCGCGCCCTGCCGCAGCCGGTGAGCCGCCGCAGCTCGCTGTTCGCCGCGCCCGTCGCGATCTGTCTGCTGATGCTGTCGCTGCCGGTGCGCAACGCCTTCTGGCTCGGCCAGACCAGCATCATCCCCGTCCTGCTCGTCCTGCTCGGCTGCTTCGCCGTACGCGGGGAACGGGCCGGCGGCGCCCTGATCGGTGTCGCCGCCGCCTTCCAGCCGACCGTGCTGCTGTTCGTCCCGCTGCTGTGGTTCACCGGCCGCCGGCACGCCGCCGCCTCCCTCGGCGCGACCTTCGTCGCCTGCACCGCGCTCGCCTGGGCGGCGATGCCGCACGACTCGTACACCTACTGGGTGCACCACATGGCCGGCGTCGGTCTCGGCGGCCGGGCCGACGATCTCGCCAACCAGTCCCTGCACGGCGCCCTGCTCCGCCTGGGCCTGTCCGGCCCGCTGGAGATAGCCGTCTTCCTGGTGCTGGGCGCCGGGATCGCCGCCCTCGGCCTGCGCCGCGCCGTCCGCCACGCCCGCGACGGGCAGCTCCTGCTCGCCGTCGCGATCACGGGCTGCGCGGCGATAGTCGTCTCTCCCACCGCCTGGCAGCACCAGCTCCTCTGGGTCCTCCTCGCGGTCGTCGGCCGGGTCGGCAAACGGGCCTCCGACCGGCTGGTGTGGCCGGTGACCGTGGTCGTGGTCATGACGCTCCCGGCGAAGATGATCCTGCCGAACATGGCCGCCCTCCACTCGCTGCGCGACAACGTCGTCCTGCTCGCGGCGATCGCCGCCGCCACGGTCGTACCGTTCCTGTCGCGTACGTCGCCGTACTACCGCTCCCCGATCCCCACGCAGTACGCGCCGCCGGTCCCGGCCCGCTGGCAGCGCATCCCGCTGCTGCCGTTCCTGCGCCGGGTGCTCGGCCGCCCGAACCTCCTGCTGGAACTGCTCCTCATACGCGTCACCTACGCCGCGTACTCCCAGGTCCGGCTGGCGGCGACGGGCGGCACGATCTCCGGGGGCAGGGAGCGCGCCGAGCACCACGGCGAGCAGATCCTCTCGCTGGAGCGGATCCTGCACCTCGACATCGAACGCTGGGCCAACCACGCGGTCGTCAAGATCGACTGGCTGCGGCAGTTCTTCGACTTCTACTACACGTCCTTCCACTTCGTCGTCCCGCTGACCGTCCTCGGCGTCCTCTACTGGCGCCGCCCGGTCGACTACCGCTGGGGCCGTTCGACCCTGGGCCTGACGACCCTCCTCGCACTCGTCGGCTTCTGGGCCTACCCCCTCGCCCCGCCCCGCCTGATGCCGGACCACGGCATCATCGACACGGTCCACGGCGTCCAGGACTTCTCCCAGCCGGACTACGGCACGCTGACAGCGCTCACCAACCAGTACGCCGCGATGCCGTCACTGCACTTCGGGTGGTCGCTGTGGTGCGGGGTGGTGATCGCGATCGTCGCGCCGAAGGGGTGGATGAAGGCCCTGGGTCTGCTGCACCCCTTCTTCACCCTCTCGGCGATCGTCGCGACCGGCAACCACTGGGTCCTCGACGCGGTGGGCGGGGCGATGGTGGTCGGCGGCGGGTTCGGGCTGGCTTATGTGTTCCAGGGACCGCGGGCGCGTACGACGATCAGGGTGGCCGAGGCCAGCAGCTCGCCGAAGCCGGTGAAGGACCGGACTCCGGGCTGACGTCCTCACCCGGAAGGGCATGACGTGTGGAACGGGACGTCGGGCGCGTACACCTGCCACTCCCAGTCCAGCAGGCCGCCACTCGCGACACGGCAGGCCATGCCGATCGTGTCCGCGGCGATCTCCGGGTAGTCGCCCAGGTCCCACAGGTACGCGATGCCGTCGCTGGAGGTGACCAGGGTCTGTCCGTCCGGGCCGAAGAGCACGTCGTCCACCGTGTCCGGGTGCTCGCCGAGACGGCCCGCCAAGTGCGCTTTCGTGGGGTCGGCGACGCTCCACAACCAGGTGATTCCGTCCTCGCCGGCGGCTGCGACCAGGTTTCCGTCGGGGTTGAAGGCCACGCGATTGAACCCGACCTTCTTCTCGTCCTCACGGCCCACGCTGCTCATGTGTCGAGGGTGGCGGGGGTCGCTGACGTCGAAGAGGACCAGGGCTGCCTCTTCGAAGCCGTACATGGTCGGGTCCGCGATCGCCACGAGGGTGCCGTTCGGGCTGAACGCCGTATCGCCGTTGAGGCCGACCCGCGGATGACGCGGATCGGGCAGCATGACGAAGCCCTTGTCTCCGGCCGAGAGGTCCCACAGGCTGACGCCTCGGGAGACGTCGCCCGGCGATGTCAGCAGACGGCTGCCGTCGGGGCTGAACGAGACGTCGGCGTAGGGGTGGGGCTCGGGGAAGTGAGCGGTCCTGGTCGGTCGGGCAGGGTCCGCGATGTTCCAGAGGCCGAGATCCTCGCCGTGGACCGCGAGGAGCGGCGCGTCGGGCGAGAAGGCCAGGGCTATCCCGTTCCACTTTTCCGTGGTGAACCTGCCGGCGATGCGCGGACGGGTCCGGTCGGACACATCCCACAGCACAACCGTCCCGTTGATGTGGGCGCTCGCCAGCAACGTGCCGTCGGCATTGAGGGCTATGTCGTTGATGACGCTGTAGGTGTCTCGGAGCGTGGCCTTCGCCTTGGGGCGGGTGCGTTCGCTCACGTCCCAAAGGCTGGTCTCGGTCGCTCCGCTGACGGCCAGCGTCTTGCCGTCAGGCGTCAGCGCCATCCGCGTCGAGCCTCCGCCGCCGTCCACCTTTCCTACGACATGGGCCTTTTGAGCGCTCCCCAAGCTCCAGTGGATGACCTCGGACTCGTCCCCGTAGGTACTGACCGAGACCAGGGTGCGGTCGTCAGCCCCGAACCCCAAGGCGTTGATGTCCACGCCCCGGTCGAGCTTCCCGCTCACACTCCTGTGCCCTATCAGGCTGTCCCGCCGTTCAGGGGCACGTGGGTCGGTCAGGTCCCACACGGCGACGACACCATCCTCGCCGGCGGTGGCCAGTCGTCGGCTGTCCCGCGAGAAGGTGAACCCCTGCACTTCGGCGGAGTGGACGGGCCATTCGGCCAGCTCCTCCGGGTCCGTCGGCTCGGTGACATCGATCAGCCTGGCGGATCGGTCATCGATCGTGACCAGGGACTTGCCGTCCGGGCTGAACGCCACGTCACCCTCGGACCCGATCACCTTGTCGCCGCGCCGGGGCCGGCGCGGGTCCGAGACATCCCAGGTGCGCACGCCGCTCGTCACGTAGGCGTTCCCCACGTCGAGGGGTCCGCGGGTCCGGACCATGTCCGCCGAGGTCGCGAGCGTACGGCCGTCGGGGGAGAACGCCACCCGATCCACCTCGTACACGCCCTTGGTAACCGAGAGACGTCGCGGCCGCCGCGGTTCGGAGACGTCCCACAGGACGAGTGCGGCGCCCTCCTCCGCCGCCACGTCCTCGTCCTCGCTCCACCAGCCGGTCGCGGCGAGCCTCGTGCCGTCGGCGTTCAGGGCCAGAGCATCCGGTGAGCCCGGTAGACCGTCGACGTGCAGCGTGTTCAGGCGTCGTGGCTCGGTGCCGGTGTGCAGGCCGGTGAGGTCCCAGAGCGACAGGGTGTCCTCCGTGCAGCGGGCGGCCAGGATCCTGCCGCCCGGGCCGCCGAAGGACACGTCGGCGGCGGAGGAAGGCCGGCAGTTCAGCCGGGCCAGCGGGGTGCGGCGTGCGGACCCGCGGCCCACGTCCCACAGCGTCATACCGTCCTCGGAATCCACCGCGGCCAGCGTCCGTCCGTCGGGGCCGAGCACCGTTGTGGAGACGTGCGTCTTCAGCACCGTGCTGCTCCGGAACGGGCTCTCCCTCAGCGTCTCGGAGATCACCCGCCGGGACTCACCGGTCGGACGCAGCGCATGCGCGGCCAGTCCCAGGTCCAGCGACGTGCGCGGATCGGTCCCGCGCAGGTTCTGCGCCTCGGCCAGCAGCGCCCGGTACGTGGCCAACTCCCGTTGTTTCTGGGCGCTCCTGCGCTGCTCCTGCGCCTTCTCCTCCTGGCGTATCGCCACCACGGCCGACCCGATCGCCACCACCAGGCCGATCACCAGCGCCACGACCGCCGTCTTCAGCACCGTGACCCGCCGCCGCTCGCGTCGGCGCGCACTCTCGGCGGCCTCCTCGCTCGCGGCCAGGAACTCCGACTCCCGCTCCGGCAGCGGACCGTGGCCGCCGGGATCCCGTAGCTCCAGCGCGGCGTGCAGCCGGCTGCCCGTGAGCAGGAACGCGGCGTCCCGGTCGGCGGCGCGCCAGTCGTCGGCGGCGGTGCGCAGCTGTTGCCGCCGCAGCAGCGTGACGGCGTCCTCCTCGATCCAGTCGTGCAGCCGGGGCCAGGCGCGCAGCAGTGCCTCGTGGGCGATCTGCGCGGTGTCCTGGCCCACGGTGATCAGCCTGTCCTCGGCCAGCCGGTCGCGGATCTTCCGCGCGCCGGGAGGAAGGCCGTCCAGCAGAGAGCCGAGCGGGACCGGACGCCGGATCCCCGCCCGGGCCCCGGTGCCGTCCGGAGGCAGGTGCACCATCCGCAGCAGCAGGTCCCGCAGGGCCCCTCGGCCATCGTCGTCCAGCGACTCGTGCAGGGCTTCGCCGGTCTTGGCCACCGACTGCCAGATGCCCCCCGTGACCTGGTATCCGGTGAGGGTGAGCCGAGTACCGCTGCGCTCCCGCCAGGTTTCGCGCAGGGCGTGGGCCAGGAAGGGCAGCGCGCCCGTTTCGTCGTCGCCGAGGCGGCCCTCGTTCAGGTCGTGCAGAAGCCGGTCGGTCAGTCCGCGTTCCAGGCCGAGCCCGACCGCGGCGGCGGGTTCCTCGACGGCGGCGCGCAGGTCCCGCTCCCGCATCGGCGGTACGTTCACCTGGCCGTGTTCGAGGGCGCTCTCCAGTTCCGGGTGGGCCAGGCAACTGCCGTAGTGGTCGGCGCGCAGTCCGAGCACGACCCGGGGGCGGGCGGCGCCGGCGTCGGCCGTCAGCACCGCGACGAACGCGTCGCGTTCCCCGGTGTCCTGGCAGTGGGTGAACAGTTCCTCGAACTGGTCGACGACCAGTAATCGGCACGGCTCGCGGCCGGCCCGCGGCGGCGGGAAGCGGCCTGCCTCCAGTGCCGTGCGTACCTCGTGCGTCTCGCGCCCCGTGGCCTCGGCCCATGCTTCGGACAGCGCGTCCATCGGGTGGGCTCCGGGTGTCGGGAGCAGCAGCGCGGGCCAGAGGTCCTCGCTGCCGTCGGCCGCGTGGCGGCGTTCGAGGCTTGCGAGCAGCCCCGCCCGCAGCAAGGAGGACTTGCCCGCTCCCGAGGCACCGACCACCACGACCGGTTCACCCGGTTCGCTCCCGGGCCGCGCGACAGCCGTCAGCAGCTGTTCCACCAGGTCGTCACGGCCGAAGAAGTGGCCGCTGTCCTCTGCCCGGAACGGTGCCAGGCCCGGGTAGGGGCAGGGCACGTCGGCGGGCGGCTCGACGGCGTCGCCGTCCGGGACTCGGTAGGCGCGGTTGCGGGCGATGACCAGTCCGCCCAGTGTCCCCTCGCTCTGCCGGGCGGGGCGGACGCGCGTGTCGTCGGCGAACTCCCGGTCCAGCGCCGTGTGAAGGCGGTCCGCGGTCAGCCACGGCGGCCCTGCGGGGTCACCTTCGGTGAGCAGGCGCAGCAGTCGCCCGCTGAACAGGGTGTGCCGCTCGCCCTCGGGGGCGAAGGACAGCTCAAAGTTCGAGGCCGAGCTGAGCAGGAAGCTGCCCCGCGGCAGGGCGGATACGAACGGCTGCCGCATGCCGCCGTCCGACCGTGGCACCTTGCCCCGCCCGGAGAAGCAGCAGTCGAGGACGACCAGGCTGCCCCCTCCCACCTCTCCCAGCAGATCGCGCAGGGTCCGGTACGGGACGGCGTGCGCGATGTTCCGGGCGGAGCTGCTGGAGCGAGTGGCCAGGTACAGCTCGTCGCCGGGGCCGAGCAGGCCGTGTCCGACGTAGTAGAGCAGCAGCGGCCCTGCCGCCTGCGCGGCGGCTTCCTCGACTGCGGCCACCACCTCGGCGGGGTCCGCACCGGCCGGGACCCGCGTCACGCGTTCGGGCGCCATGCCGCAGACCTCGTGCAGCGCCTTCTGCAGATCGTCCAGCGTGGCGTCCACGGCGGGCAGGTCGGAGAGCTTCGATCCGGGGACGTGCCTGCCCGTGCCGATCAGCACCGCGCAGGCACCGGAAGTCGCCAGGTGGCCGGTCACGCCGGTGGGTCTTCCTCCGGCGGCCGCGCGAGCCGTTCCGCCAACTCGGCGAGTTCCTGCGGACTGAGGTTGCGGGTCTGTCGAGTCGTGATCTCGATCGTGCTTCCGTCAGAGCGGGTGACGGTGATGGTGTGATTGCTGCGGCGGCTCTGCACCCAGGCGACGGTGGCCCCGGCGAAGACCGCGGCAACTCCACCCGGCTCCAGCAGGGCGATCAGCGCGTCGGTCGCCGGTCCCATGGCGCCGGACCGCGGTGTCGCGGGCTCGTCCCGATGGATCCGGCCGCGCAGCTCCGGCGCGTCCAGCAACCAGCCCCGCAGTTCCTCGGCCCCGTCCGGCCACACCGTGATGACGGTACGCATGTGCCCCCGTGCGCTCGTTGTCTCCCCACCGCGATCCGCGGTTCTTGGCGATGAGAGGCTACCCATCCCAGGGACTGCGTTCCAGATCACCGACCACATTCGAACCACACGGTCTTGCCGCCTCTCGCCCGGCGATCCACCCCCCACTTGTCGACCATCGCGTCCAGCAGGACGAGACCCCGACCGCACTCGGCGTCCGGTGACAACTCGCCAGGCAGTAGCGGGACTTGTGGTGAGCTGTCCGTCACCTCCACCCTCACGCCCTCCGTCTGCCGCAGAACCAGCAGCGTGCAGCGGCGGTTCCGGACGTGGCGTACGACGTTGGCGACCAGCTCCGTCACGGCGAGTTCCACGGCGTCGGCCAGCTCCGGCAGGTCCCACTCCGCCAGGAGCGAGCGGACGATGCGGCGGATGTGGCGCGCCGAGTGCTCGCTGACCGTGAGGCTCATGCGGTACTGGACGGGGCGGGGGGCCAAGTAGGCGGGGGGAATGTGTTCGTTCACGCGACGAGACTGACCTGCCGTCACTACGCTGGGCTACGGAACGGATACAACAGGTCCCGAAGTGGACCGAGTTGCGTGAGAGGGGCCGCTGCGTGACCCACATCAACACCCTCGACCCGGGCGCCTCGCCACTCGACTACTACGGCTTCGAGCTACGGCGGTACCGCGAGGCCGCCGGCCTGACCCAGAAGCAGCTCGGGAGCATCGTCTACTGCACCGGTTCGCTGGTCGGCCAGATCGAGACGGCCCGGAAACTGCCGACGTTGCAGTTCAGCGAGCGGGCGGATATTGCGCTGGGGACGGGTGGGTTACTGTCCCGGTTGCTTGAGCTGGTGATGCGTAGTCAACTTCCGGCCTGGTTTAGGCAGGTGGCGGAGTTGGAGGGGCGGACGGTTGAGATCTGCGCGTTTCACACGAGCCTGGTGCACGGTCTCCTCCAGACCAAGGCGTACGCGCGTGCCGTACTCGGTGCGCTGAACCAGAACGACCTCGATGACCGCACCGCTGTACGGCTGGCTCGTCAGCGCATCTTCGAGAAGGAGAAGCCACCGGTCTTCTGGATGATCCCCGGTGAGGGCGCGCTGTACCAGGAGATTGGCGGTCCGGAGACGATGCACGAGCAACTCGCGCACCTGTTGTCTTTCGAAGACAATCCCGCGATCAATATCCAGGTGTTGCCCTACTCGGCCGGGGCGCACGCGGGACTGCAAGGCTCATTCGACCTCTTCCGCTTCCCAAGCGACCCGACCATCGTCTACACCGAGGGCTACGGCAGCGGGCATCCGACCGCCAACCCGGACACCGTCAAGGACTGCTCGCTCCGTTACGATCATCTTCAAGCCGCCGCGCTCTCCCTCAAGGACTCGGCGGAGTTGATCCGGCGCGTAATGGAGGAACGCTATGGCGAGCAACGCGATTCCGGCGGGGATCGAGTGGCGTAAGTCCAGCTACAGTGGCGACCAAGGTGGATCCTGCGTCGAATGCGCGCCGCTCGGGTCCCTGGCCTGGCGTAAGTCTTCTCGCAGCAGCGACCAGGGCGGCGACTGCGTCGAGATCGCCGAAACCCCCCACACCACCCTCGCCATCCGCGACTCCAAGAATCCGGCGGGACCGATCCTCACCCTCGACCCCGCCGCGTTCACCACGTTCGTCGACTGGACGGCGACTACAGCCGCTGAATGATCGTGCCGGTGGCCAGCCCGCCCCCCGCACACATCGTCACCAGCGCGAACTCCTTGTCCGCCCGCTCCAGTTCATGAAGTGCGGTCGTGATCAGCCGGGCCCCGGTGGCCCCCACCGGGTGCCCGAGCGCGATCGCACCGCCGTTGACGTTGACCTTCTCCAGGTCCTGCTCGAAGACCTGCGCCCAGCTCAACACCACGGACGCGAAGGCCTCGTTGATCTCCACCAGATCAATGTCCTTCAGGGACATCCCGGCCTTCCCCAGCACCGCCTTCGTCGCGTCGATCGGCCCGTCGAGGTGGAAGTGGGGGTCGGCCCCCACCAACGCCTGTGCCGCGATCCGCGCCCTCGGCCTCAGCTTCAGCGCACGCGCCATCCGCTTCGACGCCCACATGATCGCCGCCGCGCCGTCGCTGATCTGCGACGAGTTGCCCGCCGTATGGACGGCCGTCGGCATGATGGGCTTGAGGCCCGCCAGTGCCTCCATGGACGTGTCGCGCAGCCCCTCGTCCTTGTCGACGAGCCGCCACATGCCCTGCCCGGCGCGCTGTTCCTCCTCGGTCGTCGGGACCTGGACGGCGAACGTCTCCCTCTTGAACCGCTCCTCGGCCCAGGCGGTGGCGGCCCGTTCCTGCGAGACCAGGCCGAGGGAGTCGACGTTCTCCCGGGTCAGCCCCCGGTGGCGGGCGATGCGCTCCGCCGCCTCGAACTGATTGGGCAGGTCCACGTTCCACTCGTCGGGGAACGGCTTCCCGGGCCCGTGCTTGGACCCCGACCCCAGCGGCACCCGCGACATCGCCTCGACGCCACAGCTGATCCCCACGTCGATGACGCCCGCCGCGACCATGTTGGCCACCATGTGCGAGGCCTGCTGCGAGGACCCGCACTGACAGTCGACCGTCGTCGCCGCCGTCTCGTACGGCAGCCCCACAGTGAGCCAGGCCGTGCGCGCGGGATTCATGGACTGCTCGCCGGCGTGGGTCACCGTGCCGCCGACGATCTGTTCGACGCAGTCGGCGGGGATGCCGGTGCGGCCGAGGAGTTCGCGGTAGGTCTCGCCCAGGAGGTAGGCGGGGTGGAGGTTGGCGAGCGCGCCGCCGCGCTTGCCGATGGGGGTGCGTACGGCTTCGACGATCACGGGTTCGGCGGCCATGGGGGCGGGTCCTCTCGTCCAGAACCAGGCAGAACCGATCCAGAACCAGTAACTAGTACGTGTTCTAGTTCTGAGTGCAGTCTGCTGACGTGATGTACATCACCGCAAGGGTCTTGCACGCGATTGGGCTCCAATTCGGGGTGCCGTACCCCTTGCGAGTTGTAGAACCCGTTACTACCTTCACGGCGATTCCGTGTTCTGATGCACTGTCAGATCAGCTCGCATCGTCAGATGGCTGGAGCCGCCGATGCCCTGTCCAGCGCTTCCCGAAGGGTTCGACTTCACCGACCCCGATCTGCTGCACCACCGTGTGCCCCTCCCGGAGTTCGCCGAACTGCGCCGCGTCGAACCGGTCCGCTGGATCGCTCAGCCCGCGGGGCTCGCCGGCTTCCAGGACGAGGGTTACTGGGCCGTCACCCGGCACGCCGACGTCAAGTACGTCTCCACCCACCCCGAGCTCTTCTCCTCGTACCTCAACACCGCGATCATCCGCTTCAACGAGCACATCGAGCGCGATGCGATCGACGCCCAGCGGCTGATTCTGCTGAACATGGACCCGCCGGAACACACCCGGGTCCGTCAGATCGTGCAGCGCGGGTTCACACCGCGGGCCATCCGGGCGCTGGAGGAGCGGCTGCGGGCACGGGCGCACTCCATCGTCCAGAACGCCCGGGGGCACTCGGGCCCCTTCGACTTCGTCACCGAGGTGGCCTGCGAACTGCCCCTGCAGGCGATAGCCGAGCTGATCGGCATCCCGCAGGACGACCGGTCGAAGATCTTCGAGTGGTCGAACAAGATGATCGCGTACGACGACCCGGAGTACGCCATCACCGAGGAGGTCGGCGCCGAGTCGGCCACCGAACTCATCGCGTACGCCATGAACATGGCCGCCGACCGCAAGCAGTGCCCGGCGAAGGACATCGTCACCACGCTGGTCGCGGCGGAGGACGAGGGCAACCTGGGCTCGGACGAGTTCGGCTTCTTCGTACTGATGCTGGCCGTGGCGGGCAACGAGACGACCCGCAACGCCATCACGCACGGCATGCACGCCTTCCTCACCCATCCCGACCAGTGGGAGCTGTACAAGAGGGAGCGGCCGGAGACGGCGGCCGAGGAGATCGTGCGCTGGGCGACCCCCGTCGTCTCCTTCCAGCGGACGGCCACGCAGGACACCGAACTCGGCGGCAAGCTGATCCGCAAGGGCGACCGGGTCGGCATCTTCTACTCCTCCGCCAACCACGACCCCGAGGCCTTCACCGACCCCGACACCTTCGACATCACCCGCGACCCGAACCCCCACCTCGGCTTCGGCGGGGGCGGCCCCCACTACTGCCTGGGCAAGTCGCTGGCCGTCCTGGAGATCGAGCTCATCTTCAACGCGATCGCCGACGCGATGCCCGACCTGCGCCTCGCGGGCGACCCGCGCCGACTGCGCTCGGCGTGGATCAACGGGGTGAAGGAGCTCCGGGTCACCGCAGGCTGATGTGCTCGAGGGAGGCAGAAGCAACCCCATCCCTCACGCCCCCGCCTCTGCCTCCCCCGACTTCCGTACCTGAGGCCGGAATCAGTTCTGTCCCGGGCGCCTGACACTGGAGCCACCTGAGGCTGGGGGGAAGCGAGCGCCGAGCGGTGCTGGAAGCATCCAGAGCTGCGGGACGCTGCGCCGTGCGGGTGCGCTCAGCCGACCTTGCGCAGTTCCCCGTCGTCGAAGACCGCCACCATGATGAGGCTGCCGCCCAGCGCCTCGACATACCGCGCCACGACATCCGTCCCGGAGACCTGTCCGCACTCGATCTGGGAGACCCGGCCCTTGGTCACGCCCATGCGTTCCGCCACCTGAGCCTGGGTGAAACCGCGCTCCTGGCGCATGTCGACCAGTCGCCAGGCCCGGGCTTGGGCGAGCATGCGCTGAGTGCCTTCGACGCATGCATCTCGGCCGCCGGACAGTTCCTCTGCCCGCTCCCGATGCCCGCTGGCTGACCACCTGACGTGTCCGTTCACTGCCCCGACTCCCTCTTCCGATCAGCCATGTACTCGGCGTACCGATGCTCGGCCAACGGGATCGCCTCGTCGTACCAGGCGTTCCAGTTGCCCGCCTTGTCCGGCAACGAGCAGGATCGCAGAGCGCCACGGATCGAACATGAAAAGGATGCGCACCTCGCTCCGGCCGGAAGATCCGGGGCGCAGCTCTTTGAGATTGTGCAGGGCTGAGCCCTTGATCCGGTCGACCAGCGGACGCCCCTCGGCGGGGCCCCTAAGAACGAGAACGCACCGGTGAGGACACGACGAAGGCGGCGGCCCCGGGGATCGGGGGCCGCCGCCTCGTTCTTGGGTGCTGCTGGGGCTGATCAGTACCAGCCGTTGGCCTGCCAGAAGCTCCAGGCGCCGGTCGGGCTGCCGTAGCGGGAGTTCATGTAGTCCAGACCCCACTTGATCTGGGTCTTGGCGTTGGTCTTCCAGTCCGCGCCGGCGGCGGCCATCTTCGAGCCCGGCAGGGCCTGGACCAGGCCGTAGGCGCCGGAGGACGGGTTCGTGGCGTCGACGTCCCAGCCGCTCTCGTGCTCGACGATCTTGCTGAACGCGTTGAAGTGCTCGGCAGGGACCATCTGCTTGGCGATCGCCTTGGCCTGGGTGGGAGAAGCAGTGGTCGCAGCCTGGACCGGGGTGGCGGACAGAGCCATTCCAGCGGTGGCGGCGGCGACGGCGACGCCGGTGAGGGCCTTCTTGGGGGCGGCGATGCGGCGGAGGAAGGAGACGGACACGTTGAACCTTTTTCGTCGGGGACGGGGTGGTCGCGGCATGCCGGAACCACGCGGTGCGCGGCGGGGGCATGCATTGGCGCCGCGGCCCTGTGGGCTCGTCGGCGCCGTGCGACGTCATCCAGAGAAGCAGGCCGGGGAGGGGTCCGCAATGACCCCTTTTACTAGTTGTGGTCGCATTTGGGGTGAAGGTCTTTTGTGTGACGTGGCTCTCAATGTGCAGGTCAGAGAGGATTATGGCGTGGGCATGGCATCCGATTTGTCTGACTGGGTGGGTTAGTAGGTGATCTGGGTCATGTGGGGTGCTTCACCCGCTGAGTGACGGTGGGTTCGTGGCCGCTCACGCAGGGGGTGCGTCGAACGTGACCGGCGTCTCGAACGCGGCCCGGCGCGTGGCGCGGCGCAGTGCCTTGAGGACCGCCGGACCGAGGAACACGGTCAGGGCGACGGTGACGACTGCTCGGCCCAGGTCCCAGCCGAGCGAGGTGGCCAGGCAGTAGGCCAGGAAGCGGGCCAGGTTGGCGGGGACCGTCGCGTCCGGGTCGAAGGCCACGTTCGAGGCGAGGGCGCTCATGAAGGGCCAGCCCGCGAGGTTCATGATCGTGCCGTAGGCGAAGGCGGCGAGAAAGCCGTAGGCGGCCAGCAGGAGCAGTTCGGGTCGGCCGCGCAGGCGGTCCGGGCCCGGCAGCAGGCCCGCGCCCATCGTGAACCAGCCCATCGCCAGCATCTGGAACGGCATCCACGGGCCCACCCCACCCGTGAGCAGCGCGGACGCGAACATCGTCACCGCGCCGAGCACAAAACCGAAGCCCGGGCCGAGGACCCGGCCGCTCAGCACCATCAGGAAGAACATCGGCTCGATGCCCGCCGTCCCCGCACCGATCGGCCGCAGCGCCGCACCCGTCGCGGCCAGCACACCGAGCATGGCCACGGCCTTCGGGCCGAGCCCCGACTCGGAGATCGTCGCCGCCACCACCGCGACCAGCAGCACCAACAGGGCCGCGAAGAGCCAGGGAGCGTCCTGTGCGTGCGCCGCGACCTGCGAGGTCGGCGGGGCGAGGAAGGGCCAGAAGAAGGCGGCCCCGCCCACCGCGCTGACCAGGGCGAGGGCGGCGAGGGAGCGGGGGCCGAGACGGACGGCCCGCGCCTGGCGGATGTGGGGGGCGGAGGGTGTGGTCATATCAGTGCCTCGCGGACCTGGGTGACCGTGAGCCATTTCTGCGGCGCCAGGATCTTGGTGACCTGTGGTGCGAAGGAGGGGGAGGAGACGACGACGTCGGCCGTCGGGCCGTCGGCGATCACCTCGCCCTCGGCCAGCAGGACCACCCGGTGGGCGAGCTCGGCGGCCAGTTCGACGTCGTGCGTGGCCAGCACGATGGCGTGCCCGTCGGCAGCCAGCTCGCGCAGCACGGCGACCAGGCGGGCCTTCGCCGCGTAGTCCAGGCCACGGGTCGGCTCGTCCAGGAGGAGCAGCGGAGGGCGGGCGGTCAGTACGACGGCCAGGGCGAGGGTCAGGCGCTGCCCCTCGGAGAGGTCGCGGGGGTGGGTGTCGTCCGTGATGCCGGGAAGGAGGTCCGAGACCAGGGCCCGGCAGGTGCCGGGCGCGGCGCCCGCGTCGGCGTCGGCTGCCGTGCACTCGGCGGCGACGGTGTCGGCGTAGAGGAGGTCCCGTGGTTCCTGCGGTACGAGGCCGACGCGGCGTACGAGATCGGGGGGCGCGGTGCGGTGCGGGGCGGCTCCGCCGACGGTGACCGAACCGGCGGAGGGTTTGACGAGGCCGACCAGGGTGTTGAGCAGCGTGGACTTGCCGGCGCCGTTGCGGCCCATGAGGGCGATGGTCTCGCCGGGGGAGACGGTGAGGTTGATGTGGTGGAGGGCCTGGATCCGGGCGCGGGTTACGGCGAGGGCTTGTACTTCGGCCGCGTAGGGGGAAGTTGGGGTTGCTCGGGTGGTGGGGGTGCGTTTGCGTCGGAACCAGCGGTGGGGGATGGCGCCCAATAGCTCGGGGGGCGTGGATCGTTGGCGGCTGCGGGTTCGTTGTGGTTGGTCGCGCAGTTCCCCGCGCCCTTCAGGGGCGATGCCGTCCCGTTCCTCAAGCCGTTGCCGTAGGTCCGCCGCCCTCCGGCGCGCGTCCCTCACCGTCAGGGGAAGCGGGGTCCAGCCCGCCAGGCGGCCCAGGGCCACGACCGGGGGGTACACCGGGGACACGGCCATCACCTCTGCCGGGGTACCGAGGATCGGGGCCGCGCCCGGGGACGGGAGCAGGACGACCTGGTCGGCGTAGTGGATGACGCGTTCCAAGCGGTGTTCGGCCATGAGGACGGTCGTGCCGAGGTCGTGGACGAGGCGTTGGAGGACCGCGAGGACTTCTTCGGCCGCGGCCGGGTCGAGAGCCGACGTCGGTTCGTCGAGGACCAGCACCTTGGGGTGCGGGGTGAGGACCGAGCCGATCGCGACACGCTGCTGCTGGCCGCCGGAGAGGGTGGCGATCGGGCGGTCCCGCAGGTCGGCGAGGCCCAGCAGGTCCAGGGTCTCCTCGACGCGGCGGCGCATGACGTCCGGGGCGAGGCCCAACGACTCCATGCCGTAGGCGAGTTCGTCCTCGACGGTGTCCGTCACGAAGTGGGACAGCGGATCCTGGCCGACGGTGCCGACGACGTCGGCGAGTTCACGCGGCTTGTGCGTACGGGTGTCCCGGCCGGCCACGGTGACCCTGCCCCGCAGGGTGCCGCCGGTGAAGTGCGGGACGAGCCCGCTCACCGCGCCGAGAACGGTGGACTTACCGACCCCCGACGGGCCGACGAGCAGGACGAGTTCGCCCTCCGGGACCTCGAAGTCGACGCCCCGGACGGTGGGTTCGGCCGCCCCGTCGTACGTCACGGAGACATCCTCGAAGCGGATCATGAGGGCTCCTTGGGGACGGGAGCGGCGGGGTCGGCGGGAGGAGGCGTGATGAACGCCGGGAGCAGACCGAGGAGTACGGCCGCCGCCGGCCACACGGGCAGCGTCGGGGAGACCAGGGGGACCACGCCCGGGTGCATCGCCGCCGGGTCCGAGGCGGCGGCGAACGCGAGCAGTACGGCGACGGCGGCGCCGGACGCGGCGACCAGGCCGGCGCGCAGGTCCCACCTGTCGGGGCGGTAGCGGGTGCGCAGGGAACGACGGCCGCCGAGCCACAACCCGGCCAGTGCGGCGGCGAGTCCGGCGAGCAGCACGGGCAGACCGTACGTGCCGCCCTCCGCCGTCAGCAGTCCGTACGTTCCCGCGCACACGCCGACCAGGCCGGTCAGGGTGAGCGCGGCCGTCGTACGGCGGACGGCGACCGGGACCTGGGCGGTACGGCCGTAGCCGCGGGCGTCCATCGCGGCGGCGAGAGCGACGGAGCGTTCGAGGGCGCCCTCCAGGACGGGCAGTCCCACCTGCAGCAGGCCGCGTACGCCTCGGTCCGGGCGGCCGCGCAGCCGGCGGGCGGCGCGCAGGCGCTGGGCGTCGGCGATGAGGTTCGGTGCGAAGGTCAGGGCGACGACCACCGCGACGCCGGTCTCGTACAGGGCGCCGGGGAGGGACTTGAGCAGGCGGGAGGGACTGGCGAGGGCGTTCGCTGCGCCGACACAGATGAGGAGTGTGGCCAGCCTCAGGCCGTCGTACAGGGCGAAGACCAGGGTCTCGGCGGTCACCCTGCCGCCCAGGCGGATGCCTTGTGCCCAGTGGGGGAGGGGGACTTCGGGGAGGGTGAGGAGGGTGTGCGTGCCGGGGATGGGGGAGCCGAGGGCTACGGCGAAGACCAGGCGGATGAGGAGGACGGCCAGGGCTAGTTTGAGGAACGCGCCGTAGGAGCGGGACCAGGGGGTGTTCGGGCGGCGGGTGATCACGACGTGGGCGGAGACCGTGATGAGGAGGGTGAGGAGGAGGGGGTTGGTGGTTCGGGTGGCTGCGGTGCCTAGGGCTAGGGACCAGAGCCACCAGGCGCCGGGGTGCACCGTTGCTTGGTGCGTTGCCCGGGGGTGGTGCGGGCGGGTGGGTTGCGCAGCCCGGCGTTGCGGGGTGCCGCTGCGCCCACCCGTGCCGCCCCAGCGGCACGACTGCCCGCAGCCGCGGTGGCACGACTGCCCGCAGCTGCGGCGGTCAGCCATTCCGGCGCCGCCGTGCCTGCCAGCCCGTCGCTGCGCCCAGTGCTGCTATCGCGGCGATTGCTGCCAGTACGCCGACCGACGGGCCCTCCGACTCGTCCGTGCCCTTGTCCTTCTTCTCTGATGCCGTCTGCTTCTCCTCCGTCTTCACCTGCTCCCCGCACCCCGTCTCCGGATAGCCCGCGATCGCGCACAGCAGGGCGTTGGTGTCGTAGCGCAGGGGCTTGGCGATGGTGGCCAGGGCCTCGGCTGTTGTCGCGTCGGAGGCGACAGCCGCGCAGGCCGTGCGGGTGGGCGGTGGGGTTTCGCCGGACGGGGCGTCCGTGGGCGTACCGAAGTCGATGACGAGAGCAACGCGCTTCCTGCCCTCCTGCGCGGGCGTCTTCGCGCAGATGGTCGCGAAGTCGGCCGTGTCGCGGGGCCGGGCGGAGTCCTTGGAGTCCTCGCTGACGGAGAAGCGGAAGCCCTGGACGTCGCCGTCGGCGGGGCGGGCGGTGGACGGGCCCTGGGTGGCGTACGTCCACTGGTCGCCGGCGCGGTCCCAGAAGGACCAGTAGCGGTACCCGACCGCCTGGGCCTGACCCGCGCTGCCCGCCAGGGCGAACAGGCACGTGGCCAGGAGGAGTGCGGTACGGCGTATCACGGCTGCTGCCCCTTGTTGCGGCCGCTGATCAGGAAGCCGATGCCGATACCGGCCACGAGACCGACGCCGATGATCCACCAGACGCTGACCCCGTCGTCGGAGGCGGAGTCGGAGTCGGACTCCGAGTCGGCCTTTTCGGCGGCGTCGGCGGTCTTCTCGGCCGACTGCGGCGCGGGGCCCGTCGCGCCCAGGCGCTGGACGAGGTCGGTGCCGCCGAAGTCGTACGGGTCGCTGCCCGTGGCGTGGGCGGCGAAGATCAGCTGGGCGTAGGCGGAGGGGCCGCTCTGCTCGGCCCAGGCGGGGCCGTTCTTCTCCAGCCACTTCAGGGGCTTCGCGGCCTGTTCGGCGCCGCCCTGCGCGGCGAGGGCGACGACGGCGTCGGCGGTGTTGCCGTAGTCGGGCTGGTCCTCGGAGCCGGCGAGGGCGGACTTCAGGTGGCCGTCCTTCTCGGTGGCCTGGGCGAGATGGGCGGCACCGCCCGCGGCGGCCTGCGGCGGGGTGAGGTCGCCGTCGGCGCAGGAGGAGCCGGTGGGCGCCTGGTCGGCGGCCCGGGTGGCCATGCCCTTGCCGAGGGCGCCGAGCACTCCGGCCGCCGTCGCATCGGCGTTGGCTGCGAGCTGGCCCTTCTTGCCGGGCTGGTAGGCGAAGGCACCGCCGCCGTCCTCGTCGCAGGGGACGGTCAGTTCGAGCAGGGCGTCGTAGGGGGACTTGCCGCTCTTGACGACGTCCTTCGGCTGCTCGCCGGCCGCGGTGAGGGCGCCGATGACGAGGGACGTGGAGTTCGTGTCGCTGGGTCCGCCCGCGGTGTAGCCCCAGCCGCCGTCCTTGTTCTGCGCGGACTTCAGCCAGGTGATGGCCTTGCCGGTGGCGGCGTCGTGCCCGCCGAGCGCGGCGAGGGCCTGTACGGCGGCGGCCGTCATGTTGGTGTCGACCGGGGTCTTGGCGTCGCAGGGCTTGGCGGGGTCGGCGCGGAAGGGTGCGAAGGCGCCGTTCGCACACTGCTGTCCGGCGAGCCACTCCACGGCCTTGGCCGCGGGCTCGACCCCCACGGTGTCCTGGGCGAGCAGGGCGAGCGACTGGCGCCAGACGCCGTCGAAGCTCGGGTCCGTACTGCCGTACAGACCGGACGGGATCGCCACGGACGGCGAGGCGGACGGGGACGGGTCGGCGGCCTGGGCGACCGGGGTCGCGGCGACGCCGATCACGGCGGTGGCGGCCAGGACCGCTGCGCTGCGGCGGACGTTCATGATCGGCGGGTGCCTCTCCCTGCGGGGAGCCGGGAGGCAGCACGGGACATCCCGGGCGGCTCGGCTCCGTATACCTCGACGGTGCCGCACACCGGCCGGTTGCCGGTGCACGTGAGCCGGTCACGTTCTGTCCGGGGCAGTCCGGCTCACCGAAGCCCTGCCGGGCCCGGCTCACGGTTGCGGGTCAGCGCCGGATTTTCACCGGCTTCCCCCCGTACGGGTGTGATGACGACCGAGTCACTCTACCGGGCGGCGGGGAAGGGGCTGAGGGGCGCCTGTGCCCTCGACGCGCGGGGCAACCGACGATGAGTACGACGGCCCGGGGCTCACACGGCCACGTACGCCACCGGCTCACTCCCCGGCACCGCCTCCGCCCGCCCCAGCTTCACCAGGCGGCGCAGATGGGCCTCCGCCTCCGAGACCGCGATGTTTCTCGACCCGTACGGGATCTGCTCCCATGCGCGGTTCCACTCCATGCGCTCGGCGAGCTGCCAGGGAGTGAGCGGGGCGGTCAGGAGGTTCAGCAGGCCGGTGAGTCGCTCCTCGTGGTGGGTGAGCAGCTCCCGTACGCGGGACGGTGCGTCGGCGAACGCGTGCTGGTGGGCCGGGAGGACCTCCGCGGGGGCGAGGCGGCCGACGCGTTCGAGCGAGTCGAGGTAGTCGCCGAGGGGGTCGGTCACCTCCCCCACGCTCGGCTTCGCTCGCGTGGGGGCACCCCCATCGTCGTCCGGGTCCTCGTACAGGCCGATGTGCGGGGTGATCCCGGGCAGCAGGTGGTCGCCGGAGAACAGGCGGCCGTGGCCCGGAAGGTGGGCGGGGTGCTGCTCCTCCAAGTGCAGGCAGACGTGGCCCGGTGTGTGGCCGGGCGTCCAGATCGCGCGCAGGCGGCGGCCGGGGAGGTCGAGGAGTTCGCCGGGGACGATCTCCCGGTCGGGGAGGGAGGGGCAGAGGCCGGGCAGGGTGCGCGGGCGTGCGCTGCGCAGGGGGGCCACGTGCTCCTCGGGCGCACCGGCCGCGGTGAGTTTGGCTGTCATGTAGGCGAACCAGTGGCCTGGCTGGGTCTCGCGGGTGCGGCGGACGATCGCGGTGTCTGCCGCGTGCATCGCGATCCAGGCGCCGGACGTCTCCCGGACCCGGCCCGACAGACCGTGGTGGTCGGGGTGGTGGTGGGTGATGACCACCCCGTGGATCTCGTCCGGCGAGGTGCCGCACATGGTCAGCCCCTCGGTGAGGGTGTCCCAGGACGCCGGGTCGTCCCAGCCCGTGTCGATCAGTACCGGACCGCGGTCGGTGTCGACGACGTACACGAGCGTGTGGCCCAGGGGATTGTCCGGGATGGGGACCCGGATGGACCGGACGCCTCCGCCGTGGTCGCTGACCTGTGTCATGGGCTCCCCTGTCGCCGCGTTCTCGCCACTATAACTAGAACGGGTTTCGATGGGAGCCCAAGTCACCTTCCTGTGTGGACCCTTCCGGCCTGCGGGCCTGACCGGCCTGTGGACTCCTCCGGGTGGAACTGGTATCAGTTCCGATATCTGATGGATCGTCAGAGTCACGCTCCGGGGAGGCAGTCGGCCATGACCGAGCTCGTGGAACACGGACAGCTGTTCATCGGCGGGGAGTTGACCGACCCCCTGGGCAAGGACGTCATCGAGGTGATCTCGCCGCACACGGAAGAGGTCATCGGGCGGGTGCCGCACGCGTCGCCCGCCGATGTCGACCGGGCGGTCGCCGCGGCCCGCCGGGCGTTCGACGAGGGGCCCTGGCCCCGGCTGTCGCTGGAGGAGCGGATCGAGGTCGTCGGGCGGATCAAGGACGGGATCGCCGCCCGCCACGAGGAGATCGCCCGCGTGATCTCCTCCGAGAACGGATCGCCGTACTCCTGGAGCGTCCTCGCGCAGGCGCTCGGCGCGATGATGGTCTGGGATGCGGCGATCATGGTCGCCCGGGACTACACGTACGAGGAGACGCGCGACGGCGTCCTCGGGCGGATCCTCGTGCGGCGCGAGCCCGTCGGGGTCGTCGCGGCCGTCGTCCCCTGGAACGTCCCGCAGTTCGTCGCCGCCGCCAAGCTCGCGCCCGCGCTGCTCACCGGCTGCACGGTGGTGCTGAAGCCGTCCCCCGAGTCACCCCTCGACGCCTACCTCCTCGGCGAGATCGCGAAGGAGGCCGGGCTGCCCGATGGCGTGCTGTCGATACTGCCGGCGGACCGCGAGGTCAGCGAGTACCTCGTCGGGCACCCGGGCGTCGACAAGGTCTCCTTCACCGGCTCGGTGGCCGCGGGGAAGCGGGTGATGGAGGTGGCCGCCCGCAACCTCACCCGCGTGACACTGGAGCTCGGCGGAAAGTCGGCGGCCGTCGTGCTGCCGGACGCGGACGTCGGGACGGCCGTCGCGGGCATCGTCCCGGCGGCCTGGATGAACAACGGGCAGGCCTGCGTCGCCCAGACGCGCATCCTGCTGCCCCGCTCGCGCTACGACGAGTTCGCGGACGCCTTCGCGAGCGCCGCGAGCGCACTGGTCGTCGGCGACCCGCTGGACCCGGCCACACAGGTGGGCCCGCTGGTCGCCCGGCGGCAGCAGCGGCGCAACCTCGACTACATCCGCATCGGCCAGGAGGAGGGCGCGAAGATCCTCACCGGCGGCGGCCGGCCGGCGGGCCTCGAGCGCGGCTGGTACGTGGAACCCACCCTCTTCGGCGACGTCGACAACTCGATGCGGATCGCCCGTGAGGAGATCTTCGGCCCGGTGATCTGCCTGCTCCCGTACGACGACGAGGCCGACGCCGTGAAGATCGCGAACGACTCCGACTACGGACTGTCCGGCAGCGTCTGGACGGCCGACGTCGAGCACGGCATCGACATCGCGCGCCGGGTCCGTACCGGCACCTATTCGGTCAACACCTTCAGCCTCGACATGCTCGGCCCGTTCGGCGGCTACAAGAACTCGGGCCTGGGCCGGGAGTTCGGTCCGGAGGGGTACGGCGAGTATCTGGAGCACAAGATGATCCATCTGCCGGCCGGCTGGGAGGCGTAGATCATGGGCGACCGCTGGCAGGTCGAGGTGGACCGCGCCCTGTGCATCGGCTCCGCCCAGTGCCTCCACCACGCCCCCGGCTCCTTCCGCCTCGACGCGGGCCGCCAGTCCCACCCCGTCGAACCGGAGACCGACGCCAACGAGAAGGTCCTGGCAGCGGCGGAGGGCTGCCCGGTGGAAGCGATCATGATCACGCTGCTGGGGAGCGGGGAGCCGGTGTTTCCACCGGAGGGATGAAAAAGTTCCCTTCGGGGGGTTCCGTCTGGCTCTGGGCGTTGTATTCTGGTATTGGCCTACGGGACGAGTGAGGGAGTTCGACCGGAGTAGCCGACTGTGGCGAGATGCTTCGGCATCCGCCGTGGCCGACGTCGACGGTCGGGCTGAGAGGCCGGAAGGCAGTAGTTGGGCTGGAAGGCGACCCCTATTACCTGATCCGGGTAATACCGGCGAAGGGAACCCGTCTCGTAGGTCCTTCGTGTGTCTGCGGTCCTTCGTGTGCCTACGCCCTGGAGTCCGGGTCCGTCAGGTCGATCAGGCGGCACACCGTCTCGATGTCGATCTTCACCTGGGCGATCGAGGCGCGGCCCGAGAGCCAGGTGATCAGCGCCGAGTGCCAGGTGTGCTCGATGACGCGAACGGCGGAGAGCTGCGCCGGGGTCGGGTCGGCCAGGCCCATGGCGTCCAGGATGATCGCCGTCGTCTGGCGGGAGACCTGGTCCACCTCGGGGCTCACGCTGCGGTCCGCGAAGGTCAGCGCACGGACCATCGCATCCGCCAGATGCGGCTCGCGCTGCAGGGCGCGAAAGGCCCGCATCAGTGTCTCCGCGACCCGCTCGGCCGCCGTCTCGCCCGACGGCGGCTTCTTGCGCAGCGTGCCGTGCATGTGCTCCAGCTGATCCTGCATCGTGGCGACCAGCAGATGCACCTTCGACGGGAAGTAGCGGTACAGCGTGCCAAGCGCCACCTGCGAGGACTCCGCGACCTCGCGCATCTGCACCGCATCGAAACCGCCCCGGCTGGCCAGCTGTGCGCTCGCCCGCAGGATGCGGCGCCGACGCGCCTCCTGCCGCTCGGTGAGGGGCGGGGTCGCCGGTGCGGCGGACCGCGCGCTCCTGGCTTCCACCTTGGCTTCCGCAGGCATGGATCCCGTTTCCGTGACAGTCCGTGAGGGCGTGCAATCAGTCAGCATGGCAGGCTCGGCCGGATCGCGCCCGTCGTGGCGTGAATCACCTGATCCACCACTCACAGCGGCCCTACCTGCCGGTAGATTCAGAGCCTCTTGAACGATCAAGTCTGAAACTTGTTCTAGATTAGCGTCCCGGCGTAATCTCGCGGGACAGTGCAGTGAGAAGGGGGCCCAGAGTGACCGCTGAGGCCAGTCAGGCGGGGTCCCCCGGGGGCCTGGCCGCCGACGGCGAGCGACCGCTCCGTATCGCACTCCTCACCTACAAGGGAAACCCGTTCTGCGGCGGCCAGGGCGTCTACGTCCGGCACCTCTCCCGCGAACTCGCCCGCCTCGGCCACCGCGTCGAGGTCGTCGGCGCCCAGCCCTACCCCGTCCTCGACGAGGGTTACGACGGACTGCGCCTCACCGAGCTGCCCAGCCTCGATCTCTACCGCCAGCCCGACCCCTTCCGCACGCCGAAGCGCGACGAGTACCGGGACTGGATCGACGCGCTGGAAGTGGCGACCATGTGGACCGGCGGTTTCCCCGAGCCGCTGACATTCTCGCTCCGCGCCCGCCGTCATCTGCGCGCCCGGCGCGGCGAGTTCGACGTCGTGCACGACAACCAGACGCTCGGGTACGGGCTGCTGGGTGATGTGGGCGCCCCGCTCGTCACCACGATCCACCACCCCATCACCGTGGACCGCCAGTTGGAGCTCGACGCGGCTCAGGGCCGGCAGCGGCGGCTGTCCGTGCGCCGCTGGTACGCCTTCACCCGCATGCAGAAGCGCGTGGCGCGCCGACTGCCGTCGGTTCTCACCGTCTCCGGCACGTCCCGCCAGGAGATCGTCGACCACCTCGGCGTACGGCAGGACCGCATCCACGTGGTCCACATCGGCGCGGACACGGACCTGTTCTCGCCGGATCCGTCGGTACGGCAGATCCCGGGCCGGATCGTCACCACGTCCAGCGCCGATGTCCCGCTGAAGGGCCTGGTCTTCCTCGTCGAGGCGCTGGCGAAGGTACGCACCGAGCATCCCGACGCCCACCTCGTCGTCGTCGGCAAGCGGCCCGAGGAGGGGCCGGTCGCACAGGCCGTCCAGCGGTACGGCCTCGAGGGCGCCGTCGAGTTCGTCAAGGGCATCTCCGACGCCGAACTCGTCGACCTGGTCCGCTCGGCGCAGGTGGCGTGCGTGCCATCGCTGTACGAGGGCTTCTCCCTGCCGGCCGCCGAGGCGATGGCCACCGGGACGCCGCTGCTCGCCACGACCGGCGGGGCGATTCCCGAGGTCGCCGGACGGGACGGGGAGACCTGCCTGGCGGTGCCGCCCGGCGACGCGGGGGCGCTGGCCGCCGGGCTGAGCCGGCTGCTGGGCGACCCGGACCTGCGGGCACGCCTCGGCGCGGCGGGGCGTGAGCGGGTGCTACGGCACTTCACCTGGGCCCGAGCCGCTCAGGGCACGGTGGCCCGCTACCGCGAGGCCATCGCCGGCTCCGCCGACCAGGAGCCCAGCCGCCCCGCGGCCCCCGCCCCGAGCCGCTCCGCGACCCCGGTTCCCGGCCGCTCCGCGGCCGCAGAAGTTGTTGACGTTGTATCCGACCGCGAAAGCAGGGCCACGTGCTGACCGTCGACTTCTCCCGGTTCCCGCTCGCCCCGGGCGACCGCGTCCTGGACCTCGGCTGCGGTGCCGGACGGCACGCGTTCGAGTGCTATCGACGGGGTGCCCAGGTCGTGGCCCTGGACCAGAACGGTGAGGAGATCCGCGAGGTCGCCAAGTGGTTCGCGGCGATGAAGGAGGCGGGGGAGGCCCCGGAGGGCGCCACCGCGACCGCGATGGAGGGCGACGCCCTCGCGCTGCCCTTCCCCGACGAGTCCTTCGACGTCGTGATCATCTCCGAGGTGATGGAGCACATCCCCGACGACAAGGGCGTCCTCGCCGAGATGGTCCGCGTGCTCAAGCCCGGCGGGCGGATCGCGATCACCGTCCCCCGCTACGGCCCCGAGAAGGTCTGCTGGGCCCTGTCCGACGCCTACCACGAGGTCGAGGGCGGCCACATCCGCATCTACAAGGCGGACGAGCTGCTCGCGAAGATCCGCGAGGCCGGTCTCAAGCCGTACGGCACACACCACGCGCACGCCCTGCACAGCCCCTACTGGTGGCTGAAGTGCGCGTTCGGCGTCGACAACGACAAGGCGCTGCCGGTGCGGGCGTACCACAAGCTGCTGGTCTGGGACATCATGAAAAAGCCGCTCGCGACCAGAGTCGCCGAGCAGGCGCTCAACCCGCTGATCGGCAAGAGCTTCGTGGCGTACGCGACCAAGCCGCACCTGCCTCGGGTGGACGCCAAGTGACCACTCCCCGGACAGAACACCTCGTCCTGCCCGGGGTCCTCACCTCCGAGCAGGCCGCCGCGACCGTCGCCGGCATCCTCGCCGTGCAGCGCGAGGACGGGGCGATCCCGTGGTTCCGCGGGCACCACCTCGACCCGTGGGACCACGTCGAGGCCGCGATGGCGCTGGACGCGGCGGGCGAGCACGAGGCCGCCGAGCGGGCGTACCTCTGGCTGGCGACGCACCAGAACGAGGACGGCTCCTGGTACGCGGCATACGCCGACGGCGACCCGCACGACGTCACCGACCGCGGCCGCGAGACCAACTTCGTCGCCTACGTCGCCGTGGGCGTCTGGCACCACTACCTGTCGACCGGCGACGACACCTTCCTGGACCGCATGTGGCCGGTCGTGTACGCGGCGGTCGAGTTCGTGCTGGACCTCCAGCAGGCGGGCGGGCAGATCGGCTGGAAGCGCGAGGACGACGGCACGTCCACCGCGGACGCGCTGCTCACCGGCAGCTCCTCGATCCACCACGCGCTGCGCTGCGCACTCGCCATCGCCGAGCAGCGTGAAGAGCCGCAGCCCGACTGGGAGTTGGCGGTGGGCATGCTGCGGCACGCGATACGCCGGCACCCGGAGCGGTTCCTGGACAAGGACCGCTACTCGATGGACTGGTACTACCCGGTGCTGGGCGGCGCCCTGACCGGCTCGGAGGCCAAGTCCCGTATGGAGGAGGGCTGGGACCGCTTCGTCGTCCCCGGCCTCGGGGTGCGCTGCGTGGTCCCCAACCCGTGGGTGACCGGTGGGGAATCGGCCGAACTCGCCCTGGCCCTGTGGGCGATGGGCGAGTCCGACCGTGCGCTGGACATCCTGCAGTCCATCCAGCACCTGCGCGATCCGCGGACCGGCCTGTACTGGACGGGCTACGTCTTCGACGACGACGCGATCTGGCCGCGCGAACTCACCACCTGGACTGCCGGCGCCCTGCTGCTCGCCGTGGCCGCGCTCGGCGGCCACGAGGCCACGTGCGCGGTCTTCGGCGGCGACCGCCTGCCGACGGGGTTGGACCCGGACTGCTGCGCCTGAGAGCTCGGGCGGATCGTGTTCAGGACGCTCCGCTCACCGGCGTCGGAGTGGTCAGTGCCGGTGGATGCGGCCCGCGATCGCGTGCCCCACGAACAGGTACACGACCGCGGCCAGACCGTACCCGGCGACGACGCGCGCCCACGCCTCGTCGAAGGTGAACAGGTCGTGCGACCAGCCCGCCAGCCAGCGTGCCGCGTCGTGGATGAACTGGACGAAGTCGTTGGCGCGGTTGGCGTCCAGCAGGTACATCAGGATCCACAGGCCCAGGATGAGGGCCATGATGTCGGCGACGATCGCGATGACCGTGCCGGCCTGGTTGGCACCGTTGCGATATCGAGGGGACATGCCCTCCGGGTTGCCGCTCACACCTGACTGAAACCCCGCTGCCGCCTCACCGCGGTCAGCTGTCATTCGTCCGCCGTTCGAGTGGAGTTGGTTCCTCCGGGGGATGGTGTTCTCTGGGGTCTCTGATGATCCTGCCCCTCGAGCGGCAGGAGGGGCGTTGTCCGACGACAGAACATCCACGATCGAGGAACCGAGACCCACCACCCGCCGAACCACACCCCGCCGCGTCCCGCGTCTCGTTGTCGCGCGCTGCCGCTCGCCCTCGCCGGACTGCTGTCCCTGACGATCTCGGGCAACACGCTCCGGCCGTTCGAACGCATCACGGTCATCGAGTCGCGGATGGCCTCCAAGTCCGACTACTTCAAAGACCCCGAAGTGGAACGGCTGTTACTCAAGCACGGCATCCGCGTGGACATCCGCCGCCTCGGCTCCCGGGGCATCGCCACCCGGTCCCTGAAGGGCCTGGACGTGGTCTTCCCGTCCGGCCAGCCCGCAGCGGAAGCTGATCCTGGACCGGCCGGACGACACGGGTCAGTCGGTGCGCCCCTTCGTCAGCCCGCTGGCCCTCGGCACCTTCCGCGACTACGCCGAAACCCTGGTGCAGGCGGGGATGGCGACGGCGCAGCAGCCGACGGGTGGGGATCCGACGATCTATGACGACCTCGACATGCCAAAGTTCATGACCCTGCTCGACGGCGTGGACGACCCGGACGACCCCAAGGACGGCAAGGGCAAGAAGGCGGACACCTGGAACGGCATCGGCTACGAGGACGTGGCCCGGCACAACCGCAGCAACAGCGGCAGCGTCCTGGTGCGTACGTCCAATGTCTGCGAGTCCAACGCCGCGGGCACCTGTCTCAGCATGCTCGCCTTCGTCGCCAACGACGACAAGATCCCGGGCTCGAACCACCCCAACGACCCCGAGCGCGCCAAGGAGGAAGTCGACCGGATCGCCGCGGAGATCAAGCCCCTCGTCAGTCTGCAGGGCAGGTGGGCAGACGAGCAGGCCGACAGCTACTTCTCCGATCTCGGTGAGTCCCTGGCGCCCATCTCCCTGATCTACGAGCACCTCCTGCACCCAGGACGAGTCCACCCCGATCATGCGGTCACCGGTCGTCGTCGGCCTCGAACCCGACATCGCCGAGAAGCTGCGCAAGGCCGCCCCCGAGGGCCGGATCTCCTGGGCGGACGTGGCGGACGCCGCCGCCGACGGCACCGTACGGTTCGGGATGGCCCTGAGTGCCCTACGGCTGGCGTACGTCTCCGTCACCGGCGACTTCACCGCCCGCCGACCGGAGAACGGAGACGTACAGCTGCGCGCCCGGTACGGCAGCGGTGAGCCGCCCGCGCACGTGGAGATCATCTGCGACGAGTCCGCGGGCCGCGGCGACTTCCGCAAGGAGCGCTACCACCGCGGGCAGTTCACGGCCCGCTGCCTGGGCAAGGCACGGGGCTGGGACGCACAGACGGGGGAGCTGTCGCTGGACCCGGTGGCCATCTTCCGCTGAACCGCTAGGAGTTGAGCTCCGCGAGCACCCGAAGCGTGTGCGGGTCGGGAGCCAGGACCAGCAGGTCGGTCACCGGGCCCTTGCGCCACAACTCCAGCCGCTGCGCGATGCGTTCGCGCGGGCCGACGAGGGAGATCTCGTCCGCGAACGCGTCGGGTACCGCCCGCACGGCCTCCTCCCGACGACCGGCGAGGAACAGCTCCTGGATCCGCCGGGCCTCCTCCTCGTACCCCATGCGGGCCATCAGATCGGCGTGGAAGTTGCGCTTGGCGTGGCCCATCCCGCCGATGTAGAAACCGAGCATCGCCTTGACCGGCAGCAGCCCCTCCGCGACGTCGACGCACACCCGCGCCTGCGCCATCGGCGCGACGAGGAAGCCCTCGGGAGCGCCGGCGAGGGAGGCCTCGTACACCTCGGTCCGCAGCGGGGACCAGTACAACGGCAGCCAGCCGTCAGCGATCCGGGCGGTCTGCGCGATGTTCTTCGGGCCCTCCGCGCCCAGCAGGACGGGCAGATCGGGGCGGTGCGGATGCGTGATGGACTTCAGCGGCTTGCCCAGCCCGGTGCCGTCCGCACCCCGGTACGGGTGGGAGTGGAACCGCCCGTCGAGTTCAACAGGGGCCTGTCGCTCGAGGACCTGCCGTACGACATCGACGTACTCCCGGGTCGCGGTCAGCGGCGAGGACGGGAACGGCCGTCCGTACCAGCCCTCCACCACCTGCGGCCCCGACAGCCCGAGCCCCAGCAGCATCCGGCCGCCGGAGAGGTGATCGAGGGTGAGGGCGTGCATGGCGGTGGTCGTGGGCGAGCGGGCGGCCATCTGGGCAACCGCCGTTCCCAGCTTGATGGTTGAGGTGTGGGTGGCGATCCAGGTGAGCGGCGTGAACGCGTCCGACCCCCAGGACTCCGCCGTCCACACCGAGTCGTACCCGAGCCGCTCTGCCTCCCGCGCCAGCGCCACATGGTCGGGGGAGGGGCCGCGGCCCCAGTAGCCGAGCGCGAGACCGAGCCGCATACCGCCTCCTGACGAGATGTCAGTTTTCCGAGGGGCGACTGTACGACAACGGCCCCCCGCCCGGAAGGGCGAGGGGCCGTGCGGCTACGGGCTCGACGTCAGCCGCGCTGGATACCGGTCGTGTCCTGCAGGACACCCCGGCGGCCGTCCTGCGTCTGCGCGACCAGCGCCGGACCGCGCTGCTCGACGGCCAGGTACCAGGTGCCCGGGGCGAGTTCGGCGATCGGCGTCGGCGAACCGTCCTCCGCGAACAGTGGCCGCGGCACCGGCACCGCGAACCAGAACGGGGAGAAGTCCCCGGCCGGCGGCTGCGGCTGCTGGGGCTGCTGGGGCTGAGCGCCGTAGGGCTGACCGGGCTGACCCGGCTGCGGCTGACCGCCACCGAAGGAGGCCTGCTGCGGGGCACCGGGGTAGCCGTAACCACCCTGCGGCTGACCGCCGTAGGGCTGCGGAGCGGCGGGGCGCGGGGCCGGGATGAGGGGGCCCTTGAGGGCGGGGACCAGGGGGGTGGCTACGGCGGCGGCGGCCATGAGCAGGGTGGCGACGAGGGCGAGGATCAGGCCCGTGCCGGCGGTGGGGGCGCCTTCGTCCGAGCCGCTGCCGATGTTGTCGAGGCCGCCGGTCATGTCGAAGACGTTGCCGAGCGCGCACCAGGCGGCGAACACCGTGAAGGCGATGCCGAACTGGCCGAGGTCGAGCCCCGCGACCTTGGGGGTCCGCGGCAGCCCCCGGGCGACGACAACGAGCGCGGCGCCGATGATCCCCGCCAGGACGACACCAAGTACGACCGGGCCGCTTCCCCACAGGCTGGGGAGTTCGATGCCGTCGGCACCGTCGATCGAGTAGAGGTCGAGGAACGACGCGATGAACAGCAACACCGCTGCTCCGATCACCACGCCGTCGCCTCGAGTGAGGGAGCGGATATTCACTTCAGGGTCCTTCGGTTCAGTCGTCTCGTCATCGGTGGAGGCGTCGCTGTCACCATGTCGCCGTCAGGCCGCGGTGTGAAGCGCGGGGGTGGCCCCTCATCGTACGGATGACACTATCGTCCGTTCGATCGCGCTGTCCGCCGGGATCAGCCCGCCGATGACTACCCGCGCAGGAAACTCACGATTCCCTCAGAGATCCCTTGCGCCGCCTTCTGCCTCCACGCGCCGCTGGTCAGCAGTGCCGCGTCCTTGCTATCGCGCATGTTGCCGCACTCGATGAAGACCTTGGGAACCGTTGACAGATTGAGACCGCCCAGGTCCTGACGCGTGACGAGACCGGTGCCGTTGCCGACGTAGTTGGAGGGCGCGCTGCCGGTGAGGCGTACGAAACTTCCCGCGATGCGCTCGCCGAGGTCGCGGGACGGCCCGACGATCGGCCGGGTGTCGGCGGTGCCCTTGTGGACGGACGCCGGGAGGATGACGTGGAACCCGCGGTTCCCGGCGCCGGACCCGTCCGCGTGGATGGATACGACGGCGTCGGCTTTCGCGGCGTTCCCGATCTTTGCCCGCTCGTCGATGCAGGGTCCGTACGGCCGGTCGCCGTCCTGGGTCAGCTTCACCGTGGCGCCCCGCTCGCGCAGCAGCGTGCGCAGCCGGTGGGCGACGTCCAGGGTGAACCTGGCCTCCGTGTAACCGTCGTGGGTGGACGTGCCTGTCGTGTCGCACTCCTTCCAGTTCGTACCGATGTGCACCTTGCGGTTGATATCGGCTGTGTGCTGGAAGTTGCCCGGGTTGTGACCGGGGTCGATGACAACGACCCTGCCCTTGAGGGGAGCGGCGGCCGAGGGCGTCGGGGAGGCGCTCGGCTCCTTGGCGTCGGAGGCCGGCGCATCGGTCGGGGAGGCGGACGAGGAGGGATGTGCGCTCGCCGAGGCCCCGGACGCCTGTCCCGGCGTACCGCCGGAGCCCCCGGAGTCGCCCACCGCCTCGTACACCAGCCACCCGAGCAGCGCGCCCGGCACCAGCGCCGCGACGGCGACGGTCAGTGCCCCGCGGCGGGGGCGGCGGGGCTGGAGGTCATCGAATTCGGGGCCTCGGTACGACACGTCTGCCACCCTAGCTGCCGGTCACGCCACCCCTCGGCCCGTGTGCGGCCCAATGGGTGGTGGCCTGCGCCGTTCGGCTGCCGAAGCCCCTGCGGGACCGCTCAGGTCCCCGCCTCCGTGCGCCGCAGCACCCGCAGCGAGTCGGTCGCCGATACCTCCGTGAAGGCGCCGGAGGCGAGGGCGCGGAGGTAGATGCGGTACGGGGCCTGGCCGGTGAACTCGTCCGCCGGGTCCGGGAACACGTCGTGGATGACCAGCAGACCGCCCTCGGCGACATGCGGCGCCCAGCCCTCGTAGTCGGCGGTCGCGTGTTCGTCGGTGTGGCCGCCGTCGATGAAGACCAGGCCGAGGGGGGTGCCCCACACCCTCGCCACCTGCGGGGAGCGGCCGACCAGCGCGACCACGTGCTCCTCCAGACCCGCCCGGTGCAGGGTGCGGCGGAAGGTGGGCAGCGTGTCCATCAGGCCGAGCTCGGGGTCGACCGTCTCCGGGTCGTGGTAGTCCCAGCCGGGCTGCTGTTCCTCGCTGCCGCGGTGGTGGTCGACCGTGAGGGCCGTCACGCCGGCCGCGCGGGCGGCGTCGGCGAGGAGGATGGTGGAGCGGCCGCAGTACGTGCCGACCTCCAGGAGGGGGAGCCCAAGCCGCCCGGCCTCGACGGCCGCCGCGTACAGGGCCAGGCCCTCGTGCACGGGCATGAACCCCTTCGCGGCCTCGAACGTGGCCAGGATCTCCGGCTTGGGTGCCGCGGGCATGGGGTTCCTTCCGGTCGTACGGGTGGCTGGGCGCCCCATCGTGCACCACGCCCCGTCGGGCCGGCGACGGGGGGCGTGGATGGGTGCGGGTCAGACGGTGACCGTCTCGCCCGGCAGGGCGAGGTCCAGCTCGACCGCCCGCTCGTCGCCCGCGTGGGTCGCCGCGGAGGCGAGCGGGGCGTGGCCGGTCGCCTGTGCGGCGAGGACGTACGCGCCCTCGGACGGCACGGCGAGCGCGTAACTGCCGTCCTCGGCGGAGAGCGTCGCGCCCGCCTGCCGGCCCCGGCGGTCGATCAGCGTCACCTTCGCGCGGGCGACCGGAGTGCCCTCGGCGTCGAGGACGCGGCCGTGGAAGCCGCGCAGGACCTCTTCCGCGCGGGCCAGGTTGGCGTCCTCCTCGCTGCTCGCGCGCAACTGCGGCCCCGCGGCCGGGCGCTGCTTCGGCAGGAAGAGGGCGAACAGCAGGCCGACGGCCACGGCGGCGGTCGCGATCAGGAAGGAGACGCGGAAGCCGTGCATGGTCGGGATCGCGACGCCGTTCACGTTGTTCGCGGTGTTGGCGAGCACCATGCCGATCACGGCGCTCGACGTCGACGTACCGATGGAACGCATCAGCGTGTTGAGGCCGTTGGCCGCGCCCGTCTCCGAGGCCGGGACCGCGCCGACGATCAGCGCGGGCAGGGAGGAGTAGGCGAGGCCGATGCCGGCGCCCAGGACGACCGAGATGACCAGGGCCTGCCAGGCGGCGTTCATCAGGCCGAGCCCGGCACCGTAGCCGATCCCGATGATCAGCATGCCGGTGATCAGCGTGACCTTGGGGCCGTACTGCGCCGACAGGCGGGCGTAGACGGGGGCCGTGAACATCATCGTCAGGCCCAGCGGAGCGACGAGCAGACCCGCCACGACCATCGACTGGCCGAGGCCGTAGCCGGTGGCGGTGGGCAGCTGGAGCAGCTGGGGCAGGACTAGGGAGACGACGTAGAAGGAGACGCCGACCATGATCGACGCGAGGTTGGTGAACAGCACCGCGGGGCGGACCGTGGTGCGCAGGTCCACGAGCGGGGCCGCGGTGCGCAGCTCGTAGAGGCCCCACAGGACCAGCACGACGACGGACGCGGCGAACAGGCCCAGCGTGGTGCCGGACGTCCAGCCCCAGTCGCTGCCCTTGGTGATCGGCAGCAGGAGGAGAACAAGACCCAGGGAGAGACCGAGCGCGCCCGGCAGGTCGAAGGACCCCTCGGCGCGCAGCGGGGACTCGGGTGCGAGGAGGAGGGTCAGGACGATCGAGAGGACACCGAGGCCGGCGGCGCCGTAGAAGAGGGCGTGCCAGTCGGCGTGCTGGGCGACCAGGGCCGCTGCGGGCAGCGCGAGGCCGCCGCCGACGCCGATCGAGGAGCTCATCAGGGCCATCGCCGAGCCGAGCTTCTCGCGGGGCAGCATGTCGCGCATCAGGCCGATGCCGAGCGGGATGGCGCCCATCGCGAAACCCTGGAGCGTACGGCCGACGATCATGGGGAGCAGTGCGCTGGTGACGGCGCTGACCAGCGCGCCGACCACCATCACGGCGAGGCTGAGGATCAGCATCCGCCGCTTGCCGAACAGGTCACCGAGGCGACCCATGATCGGCGTGGCCACGGCGCCGGAGAGGAGGGTCGAGGTCAGGACCCAGGTGGCGTTGCTGGGCTCGGTGTCCAGCAACTGCGGCAGATCCTTGATCACCGGGACGAGCAGGGTCTGCATCACCGCGACAACGATGCCCGCGAAGGCGAGGACCGGGACGACGGCGTCGGTCGCTCTGCCGGTGGGCTGGTCGTTCGTCGTTTGTGTCATGTCGGTGATCAACCCGGTGTGCCTGGGCAACTATTCCGATGCTTTGGTCAGCTAACGAATTCTTGACCTTCTCTTGGGGAACGTCCCCGCACGGGCCTGGCCTAGGTCGAAATCCCGATGCCAGGAGCGTCGGCGGTTGAGAGCATGAAACCCATGCTTGGAGCCGCTGACGTCCCCACCCGCACATCCCGCCGCACCGCGCCGCCCACCTGGCTGGTGGTGGCGCTGGCGTGCGCCGGCCAGTTCCTGGTCGTGCTCGACGTGTCCGTCGTGAACGTCGCACTGCCGTCGATGCGGGCCGATCTGGGGCTGGGCGGCTCCGGACTGCAGTGGGTGGTGAACGCGTACGCGATCGCCTTCGCCGGGTTCATGCTGCTCGGCGGGCGAGCCGGGGACCTGTACGGGCGCAAGCGGATGTTCCTGGTCGGGCTCGCCCTGTTCACGCTGGCCTCGCTGGCCGGCGGGCTGGCCCGGGAGGGCTGGGAACTGCTGGCCGCCCGGGCGGCGCAGGGGCTCGGCGCTGCGGTCCTGGCGCCGTCGACGCTGACGATCCTCACGGCCGCCGTCCCGGAGGGCGCCGCCCGGGCGCGGGCCATCGCGACCTGGACAGCGGTCGGCGCGGGCGGCGGAGCGGCGGGCGGGCTCGTCGGCGGGCTGCTGGTCGACGGGCTGTCGTGGCGGTGGGTGCTGTTGATCAACGTGCCGATCGGCGCGGTCGTCCTGCTCGGGGCCCTGTGGTGGCTGCCGGAGAGTCGCGCCGGGGACGGGCGGCGGCTGGATCTGCCGGGCGCGCTGCTGGTGACCGCGGGGCTCGGCACGCTGGCGTACGGGATCTCGCAGACCGAGGCCTCGGGGTGGACGGCAGCGGCGACACTGGTGCCGCTGGTTGCGGGGCTCGCTCTGGTCGGGCTGTTCCTGCTGGTCGAGGCGCGTACGGCCGCCCCGCTCATGCCGCTCGGACTGCTCGGCCGGCGGGCGGTGTCGTCGGCGAACGCGGCGATGTTCCTCAGCGGTTCCGCCATGTTCTGCATGTGGTACTTCATGACCCTGTACGCACAGAACGTGCTCGGCTACACGCCGCTCGAGGCCGGGCTGGCCCTGGTGCCGAGCTCGCTGGCCGTGGTCGTCGGCTCCAAAGTCGCGCCGCGCCTGATGCGGTACGCGGGAGCGCGGAAGGTGGCCGTCCTGGGGACGGTGGTGGCCGCCGTCGGGTTCGGGTGGCAGTCGACGATCAGTGCGGACGGTACGTATCTGACCGCGATCATGATCCCCGGGATCCTGATGATGCTCGGCGCCGGGCTCGCGGCCACACCGCTGGCCGCGCTGGCGACGTCGGGGGTGCCGACGGGGGAGGCCGGACTGGTATCCGGTCTGATCAACACGTCTCGCGTGATGGGCGGCTCGCTGGGGCTCGCGGTGATGTCGACGATCGCGGCGGCACGGACGGAGGGCAGCGGAGCACCTGTGGCGCTGACGGAGGGGTATGCGCTGGCGTTCAGGGTGAGCGCGGTGGTGCTGGGGGTGGGAGCCGTGATGATGGCGGTGTGGTTGCCGCGACGGGGTGGCTCCGTCGGCGCACCGAGCTGACGCAGTGTCAGGAGTCTTCACAAGTGTGGTGCGCTCGGCTATACAGAGGGCGCCGGACTGGAACGCGTTCTAGAACGGCCCGTGACGACCTCGGTGCGGCCGACGGTGCGGACGGCCGTACCGGGGTCTTGGAGACGACAGGAGCCCCATGCCCATCGACGCAGCCAAGGCGCTCGCCGCCGAACCCCGGACCGGCGAGATCACCTGGGACCAGAAGGACGTCCAGCTCTACCACCTCGGCATCGGCGCCGGCGTCCCCGCCACCGACCCCGACGAGCTGCGCTACACCCTGGAGTCCCGGCTGCATGTGCTGCCCAGCTTCGCCACCGTCGCGGGCTCGGGCTCGCCCGGCGTGATCAGCAGCCTGTCCATGCCGGGTGTCGACGTCGACCTCGCCCGCGTCCTGCACGGCGGTCAGACACTGCGGATCCACCGGCCGATCCCGGTGCGGGGAACCGCCACCGCCACCGGCCGTATCGCCGCCGTGTACGACAAGGGCAAGGCCGCCGTCCTCGTCATGCGCACCGAAGTCGCCGACGTCGACGGGCCGTTGTGGACCAACGACGCGCAGATCTTCGTACGAGGGGAGGGCGGGTGGGGTGGCGACCGCGGGCCGTCCGCGCGCCTCGACCCCCCGACCGGCGCGCCGGACCGCACCGTCGAGCGGCACGTCCGCGAGGACCAGGCCCTCCTCTACCGCCTCTCCGGCGACTACAACCCCCTGCACGCCGACCCCGAGTTCGCCAAGGTCGCCGGGTTCGAGCGGCCCATCCTGCACGGGCTGTGCACGTACGGCATGACGCTCAAGGCGGTCGTCGACACGCTGCTCGGCGGTGATGTGACCCGGGTGCGCTCGTACGCCACGCGGTTCGCCGGGGTCGTGTATCCCGGCGAGACGCTGCGCATCCGCATGTGGCGGCAGGAGGCGGCCGTCCGGGTGGCCGTGACCTCGGTCGAGCGGGACGACGCGCCCGTCCTTGCCGACACCATCGTCGAGCACTCTTGAACCCTCCCCCAGCTGAAGCAGGGGGATTCCTGGCTCACGTCGCCTGCGGCCCTGCGGACCGGCAGGCCTTACACGATCAACACCAGCCGGGTTGGAACCAGCCCGGTTTGGTACTGCAAGCAAAGGACTTGCTGTGCTGGCTTGGTTCTCGCTCAGCACGTCGGAGACCGTATCAGTCGGTGAAGGACTCTTGAGGGGAGCCGCACCATGCGCGCAGCCGTACTGCACGAGACAGGTCAGGACAAGCTGGAGGTCCTCGACGACGTCGAGGCGGTGGGATTCGGCCCCGGCAAGGTGCGGATCCGGGTGCGGGCGACCGGGCTGTGCCACTCGGACCTGTCGGCGATGAACGGCGTACTGCCGCAGCCGGCGCCGTTCGTTCCGGGGCACGAAGGGGCGGGCGAGATCCTCGAAGCCGGTGAAGGTGTGCACGGCCTGAGCGTCGGCGACCGGGTCGTCGTCTGCTGGCTGCCCGCCTGCGGCGCCTGCCCTGCCTGCAAGCGCGGACAGACCGAACTGTGCCTGGCCGGGTTCATGAACGCGGGCACCCCCAACTACAAACGCCCCGGCGGAGACCTCTTCGGCTTCGCGGGCACCGGCACCTTCGCCGAGGAGGTCGTGGTCGACGCCGGCTGCGCGGTGCCGATCCCCGACGACGTGCCCTTCGACATCGCCGCTCTCATCGGCTGCGGGGTCACCACGGGGCTCGGCGCCGCCCTCAACACCGCGGACGTCGAGGCGGGTTCGTCGGTCGCCGTCATCGGCTGCGGCGGCGTCGGTATCTCCGCGATCCAGGGTGCGCGGCTGCGGGGCGCCGCCGAGATCGTCGCCGTGGACCCGGTGCCGGCCCGCCGCGAGGCCGCGCTGAAGTTCGGTGCCAGTAGGGCCGTTTCGCCGGACGAGCTGTCTGACGCCAAGCAGCAGGTCACCGGTGGCGAGGGATTCGACTACGTCTTCGAGGTCGTCGGAAAGTCCGCCACCGCTCGCACGGCGTACGAGAACACCCGGCGCGGCGGCACCCTCGTCGTCGTCGGCGCCGGAGCCATGGACGACTTCCTCCAGCTCAACATGTTCGAGCTGTTCTTCGACGAGAAGCGGATCCTGCCCTCGATGTACGGCGGCGGAGACGTCCTGCGCTCCTACGAGCGGACCATCGCCCTGTGGCGCGCGGGCCGTATCGACCTGGCCGGGCTGATCACCCACCGGGTGCCGCTCACCGAGATCAACGAGGCCCTCGACCAGATGCGCACCGGCACCGCACTGCGGACCTGCATCGAGATCTGAGCCGAATCTGAGCCGAATCTGAGCCCAATCTGAGCCCAATCTGAGTCGAAGGGGCCTCATGTCACTGCCACTCGAGGGACTGTCCGCGATCGTCACCGGCGCCGGACGCGGGCTCGGCCGGGCAGAGGCGCTGGAACTCGCCCGGCTCGGCGCCGCCGTCGTCGTCAACGACTACGGACAGCCAGGGCGGGACGGCACCGGGGAAGCGTCCGCCGGACCCGCCGAGGAGGTCGTCGCCGAGATCCGTGCGGCGGGCGGCACGGCCGTCGCGCACACCGGGGACGTCGCCGACTTCCCACAGGCCGGTCAGCTGGTCGAGTTGGCGATCGACACGTTCGGGAAGCTGGACGTGCTGGTCAACAACGCGGGCATCCTGCGCGACCGCATGGTCTTCTCCATGGCGGAGGACGAGTGGGACTCGGTCATCCGGGTGCACCTCAAGGGCCACTTCAACACCACCCGTTTCGCCGCCGCGCACTGGCGGGAGCGCTCCAAGGCGGCGGGCGGGCCGGTCTACGGGCGGATCGTGAACACCTCGTCGGAGGCGTTCCTCGCGGGCTCCGCCGGGCAGCCCAACTACGCGGCCGCCAAGGGCGGCATCGTCGGCCTGACCACGTCCACCGCACAGGCGCTGGCCAAGTACGGCGTCACGGCCAACGCCATCTGCCCGCGCGCCCGCACCCGGATGACCGAGGACGTGTTCCGGCCGGCGGGTGCCGACGGCCTCGACCCACTCGCCCCCGAGCATGTCGCCCCTCTCGTCGGCTATCTGGCCTCGCCGGCCGCAGCGCGGATCAACGGGCAGTTGCTCGTCGTGCACGGCGGCATGGTGGCCGTCGTCGAACGGCCGCGGGTGCAGACGCAGTTCGACAGCAAGCAGGACACCTTCACATACGACGAACTCGATGCGCTGCTCACTCCGCACTACGCGGACCGCCCGCCGGGGGAGACGTTCGCGGCGGTGGAGGTGCTGGGGCTGCGCCGAGGAAAGGAAGCCCAGGACGTGTGACGGCCCCGCTCACCCGAGGGTGAACGGAGCCGTCGTCCACGCAGATTGACGTGCCGTCAGGCCGCCGTCTCGGTCTGCTGCTCCACCGGCTTGCGGTGCCGTCCGCGAGGAGCCGTCTCGTTGTCGTGCGTCGAGACCGGACCCCGGTGCCGGCCGTGGCCGGAGGGCTCCTGGCGGTCGGCGGGCAGCGGCTGGGACGTGCTGGCGTCGCTCATCGGAAGAATTCACCCCGTCAACATGATCTTTCAAACAGCCGGGCGAGTTTAACCGGGACACCTCGGGCCGGATCCAGGCGCACACGCCGACCGCCACTACTTCGTTACCTACTCGCCATACGCCCCGCCAACGGCGCCTCCTGCAACGGCACCGGACGCGAGGCGACAGGTTCCGGAGGATCCGGTTCCGACGGCTCCGCGAAGGCGCGAGCCGCGCCGTCCGGGACCGGATCCCCCGGGCTCGTGTCCCCCGTTTCCGCGGACGCCGGCGCCTCCCGGGGCATCGCCCACGCCGCCACACCGCACGGCACCGTCTCCGTGGCGTACGGAAGCCGCAGCACCCCGTCCCTCGTCCACAGCCCGGCGCCCGCCAACCACCCCTCGGGCGCGGCGAGATGCCGTACGTGCCGGTCGGCGGGCCGCCACACCCCGACCCAACTGCCCGCCGGACCGTCGATGCGCAGCCCCACCCCGCAGCTCTCCGGGGTCAGCACCTGCCCCGGCTCGATCGCGAACGGCGTCACCGCACAGTCGGCGGCCACCCGCAGGCACTCCGGGAACCGCACCGGCAGCGTGCTGCCCAGCACCCCCCAGCCCAGCCTGTCGCCGTCGCCCGGACAGGGCGCGTCGGAGCGGATGAGCAGCAGCCCGCTGTCGGGGTCGGCGAGCAGCAGTCGGTCGTCGCTGTCGGCGGCGATCTGCAGCAGCGGCGACACCTCGCCGTCCCGCCCCAGATCCACCACGACCGCCTTGGTCCGGCCGCCCGCCTCCCGGTCCAGGGCCAGCATCCGCCCCGTCCGGTCCAGCCATACCCCGCCGGAGCAGCGCCCCGGGATCTCGGCGAGGTGCTCCGGCCCGAAGGCGCCGCCCGCCACCAGCCACACGGCACTGGACCGCCGCCCGACGGCGAGGGCGTAGGCCCGGTCGCCGCCCGGCGCGGGCGGCAGCAGCCGCAGTCGGGTGCCGTCGTCGGGGCACTCGACCGCACCGAGCGGGAGTTCGCCGGTGCCGGGGCCGGTCGGGTACAGCAGGGAGAAGGTGTGCCGCCCGTCGGTGAGGCGGCGGATCAGCACCCGTCCGTCGCCCATCGGCTGCACCTCCGTGCCGGACTCCTCGGGCTGGTTGCCGGGCAGCGGCACGGCGTACGGCTCGGGTCCGTCCAGCGTCCAGCGCTCGGGGAACCAGGAGTCGCCGCTGCGGGCGAGGCGTGCGGCGTACGAGCCGTCCACCGTGATCACGCAGCCCGCCGGCCGGGACCAGTCGTCGTGCTGGTCGGTGGCAGGCTCCGTCGCACAGACCGTCATCGTTCGGTCACCTCCGGCGACGACGCTAGTTTTCGTACGCACAGACGGGGGACCACCCGGCGGCCGTTTCACACATAAGGGTGGCCACGCGCCGGTTTGCCTGAGGTGACGAGGGCGGGTGTGCTGGGCGGGATGGCGGCGGTATCGGTTCAGCCGTGCAGAACAGCCAGGTAGCCTGTGTCCCGTGCCCCGTCTGTCTGAAGTCATCGCCGCGCTGGAGACACTGTGGCCCGCCGAGCGGGCCGAGTCCTGGGACGCGGTCGGCACCGTGGTGGGTGACCCGGACCAGGAGGTCTCCCGCGTCCTGTTCGCCGTGGACCCGGTGCAGGAGATCGTCGACGAGGCGGTGAAGCTGGGCGCCGACCTGATGGTCACCCACCACCCGCTCTACCTGCGCGGTACGACGACGGTCGCGGCGAGCCACTTCAAGGGCCGCGTCGTGCACACCCTCATCAAGAACGACATCGCGCTGCACGTCGCCCACACCAACGCCGACACGGCGGACCCGGGCGTCAGCGACGCGCTGGCCGGCGCGCTGGACCTTCGTGTTGTACGCCCCCTGGTGCCGGACCCGAGCGACCCCGACGGCCGCCGGGGCCTGGGCCGGGTCTGCGAACTCGACCACCCGCTGACCGTCCGCGAGCTCGCCGCCCGCGCCGCCCAGCGCCTGCCCGCCACCGCGCAGGGCATCCGCGTCGCCGGCGACCCCGAGGCGACCGTCCGTACGGTCGCCGTGAGCGGCGGATCCGGCGACGGCCTCTTCGACGACGTACGAGCGGCCGGCGTCGACGCCTTCCTCACCGCGGACCTGCGCCACCACCCCGCGTCCGAGGCTCGGGCCCACAGCCCCCTCGCGCTGCTCGACGCGGCGCACTGGGCCACCGAATGGCCCTGGTGCGAGCTGGCCGCCGCCCAGCTCGACGAGATCTCCGACCGCCACGGCTGGGACCTGCGCGTCCATGTCTCCAAGACGGTCACCGACCCCTGGACCGCCCACGCGGCCTCACCCGATTCGACAGCAGGAGCCCCCAACTGAACGCCGCGCCCGCCGACCAGATCCGACTCCTCGACGTCCAGGACCTCGACGTCCGCCTCCAGCAGCTGGCGCACAAGCGGAGGTCGCTCCCCGAGCACGCCGAGATCGAGTCGCTGACCAAGGACCTCACCCAGCTGCGTGACCTCCTCGTGGCCGCGCAGACCGAGGAGAGCGACTGCGCCCGCGAGCAGACCAAGGCGGAGCAGGACGTCGACCAGGTGCGCCAGCGCGCCGCCCGCGACCAGCAGCGCCTCGACTCGGGCGCCATCACCTCCCCGAAGGATCTGGAGAACCTCCAGCACGAGATCGCCTCCCTCGCCAAGCGGCAGGGCGACCTGGAGGACGTCGTCCTGGAGGTCATGGAGCGCCGCGAGTCCGCGCAGGAGCGGGTGAGCGAGCTGACCGAGCGGGTCGCCTCCGTCCAGTCGAAGATCGACGACGCCACCGCACGTCGGGACGCCGCGTTCGAGTCGCTGGACGGCGAGGCGGCCTCGGTCACCAAGGAGCGCGAGGTCATCGCGGGCTCCATCCCCGCCGACCTGCTGAAGCTCTACGACAAGCTGCGCGGGCAGCAGGGCGGCATCGGCGCGGCCAAGCTGTACCAGCGCACCTGCCAGGGCTGCCGCCAGGAGCTGGCCATCACCGAGCTGAACGAGATCCGCTCGGCCGCGCCCGACACGGTGATCCGCTGCGAGAACTGCCGCCGCATCCTGGTGCGCACCTCCGAGTCGGGGCTGTAAGGGGCGTACGGGGTGCAGGAGTTCATCGTCGAGGCCGACGGCGGTTCCCGGGGCAACCCGGGGCCCGCGGGCTACGGCGCCGTGGTGATCGACGCGGCGACCGGCCGGACGCTGGCGGAGGCCGCGGAGTACCTGGGCACCACGACGAACAACGTCGCCGAGTACCGCGGTCTGCTGGCCGGCCTGCGCGCCGCCCACGCCCTCGACCCGACGGCCGGGGTGCACGTCCGGATGGACTCCAAGCTCGTCGTCGAGCAGATGTCGGGCCGCTGGAAGATCAAGCACCCCGACATGAAGCCGCTGGCCATGGAGGCGGGGCGGGTGTTTCCGCCCGGGCGGGTGACGTACGAGTGGATTCCGCGGGAGCAGAACAAGCAAGCGGACCGGTTGGCGAACGAGGCGATGGACGCGGGCGCACGCGGCGAACAGTGGACGCCGTCGGCGACCGCGCAGCCCGCTGTTCCCGAGCCGTCGGGCCCGCCGGGGGACGCGGTGGCGGGCGCGGCGAGAGTGCGTGCGGCGCTGGCGGAGCGTTCTACGCCTTCTCCGGCCGAGGGGACGCCGGACCGTTCAACGGCTTCCCCCGCAGCGGAGACGCCGGACCGCGGTCATACGAAGGCCGACGCCGACGTGCGTGCCGCGCGTACCGTGGCCACGCCGACCGTCGGCTGGGGTGCCCCCGATCTCGGCGCCCCCGCCACCTTCGTGCTGCTGCGGCACGGCGAGACGCCGCTCACGCCGCAGAAGCGTTTCTCGGGCAGCGGCGGAACCGACCCCTCCCTCTCCGACGCCGGCCGGGAGCAGGCCGAGCGGGTGGCCGCGGCGCTGGCGAGGCGCGGGACGATCCAGGAGATCGTCGCCTCTCCCCTCGCCCGTACCCGCGAGACCGCCGGTGTCGTCGCCGCCCGCCTCGGCCTCGACGTCAGCTTCGACGACGGCCTGCGCGAGACCGACTTCGGTGCGTGGGAGGGGCTCACCTTCGCCGAGGTCCACGAGCGCTACCCGGACGACCTGAGTGCCTGGCTCGCCTCCCCGGACGCCGAACCGACCGGCGGCGGCGAGAGCTTCGCGGCGACCGCCACCCGGATCGCCGCCACCCGCGACAAGCTGGTCGCGGCGCACGCGGGCCGCACGGTCCTGCTGGTCACGCACGTCACGCCGATCAAGACGTTCGTACGGCTCGCCCTGGGCGCCCCGCCCGAGTCCCTGTTCCGCATGGAACTGTCGGCCGCCTCCCTGTCGGTGGTGGCGTACTACGCCGACGGCAACGCCAGCGTCCGCCTCCTCAACGACACGTCCCACCTGCGCTGAGCCCGGCCGCCTCCCGGGCCAGCTCCTCGATCCGCCCCCAGTCCCGCGCCGCCACCGCGTCCTCGGGAACCATCCAGCTCCCGCCCACACAGCCGACGTTGGGCAGCGCCAGATACTCCGGAGCGGACGCGAGCCCGATCCCACCCGTCGGGCAGAACCGCGCCTGCGGCAGCGGCCCGGCGAGCGACTTCAGATACGCCGTACCGCCCGCGGCCTGCGCCGGGAAGAACTTCATCTCCCGCACCCCGCGCTCAAGCAGCGCGACGACCTCCGACGTCGTCGACACCCCCGGCAGAAACGGCACCCCGGACGCCGTCATCGCCTCCAGCAGTACGTCCGTCCAGCCCGGGCTCACCAGAAAGCGCGCCCCCGCCGCCACCGACTCCGTCACCTGGGCGGGCGTGATCACCGTGCCCGCCCCGACCACCGCGTCCGGCACCGCGCCGGCGATCGCCCGGATCGCGTCCGGCGCGGCCGGCGTCCGCAGCGTCACCTCGATCGCGGGCAGCCCTCCGGCGACCAGCGCACGCGCCAGCGGCACGGCGTCGGCGGCGTCCCGGACGACGACCACGGGGACGACGGGAGCAAGGTCAAGAACAGAGACGGTCATGCAGGTCATCGTGCCCGGGGGTGTGCAGTGTGCGCAAAGGGCGTTGCATATACTGCAACGCCTACGTGCGCTCAGTGGACCTCGTCCACCAGCACATCCAGCCCCCACGCCGTCCCCGCCTTCACCGGAGGCTGCGCCTCCACCTCGTACCCGAGGTCCCGCAGCGCCTCCACCAGCTCGGCAGGATCCTTCGGCGCCGCCCCCGCCGACAGCAGGCTGCGGACGATCCGCCCCTTCGTCGCCTTGTTGAAGTGGCTGACCACTTTCCGGGTCGGCGCGTGCAGCACCCGCACGGTCGCCGTGCGCCCGGCGAGTTCGCCCTTCGGCCGCCACGCCGCCGCATACGCCGAGGACCGCAGGTCCAGCACCAGCCCGCTCCCGGCCGCTTCGGGCAGCGCGGCGGCCATCGGTGCACGCCAGTGCGCGCCCAGCGCACCGAGCCCCGGCAGCTTCACGCCCATCGAGCAGCGGTAGGAGGGGATGCGATCCGTCACCCGGACGGCGCCCCACAGACCGGAGAAGACCAGCAGGGAGCGTGCGGCACGCCGCTTGGCGGCCGGGTCGAGGGAGGCCAGGTCCAGGGCGTCGTACAGCACACCGGTGTAGATCTCCCCGGCGGGCCGCGCCCCGGCGGTGCGCAGCTCCGCGTTCTTGGCGGCCTCCCCGCGCAGTCCCTCGCTCAGCCCGAGCACCTCGCGCGCCTTGTCCTCGTCGCCGGCGCAGAGCTCGACCAGCTCGTCGAGCACGGCCTCGCGGGCCGGGTTGAGCCCCGGCAGCGACAGTGACTCCGGCTTCAGCGGGGCGCCACGGCCGGAAGGGGCCTTGCCTTCCGAGGGCGGCAGCAGGACAAGCACGCGTACTCCTTACATAGAACTCTGCAGCAGAGGTTACGGCGTGCCACCTCGCCACCCCCGCCCTGCGCTCGCTGTATGCCCTGCCGCCACATCCGCGTGACCGCGCCCCCGACACCCCCTCCGGGCCGCCCTCGATGCGGCCGTCATCGGCCGGATCGAGAGCGACCGCCCCCTCCCGCTGGGCGAACGCCTGCGGGTCCGCCTCACCCAGGCAGATCCGGCAGCGGCAAAGGTGCGCTTCGCGCCTGCGTGATCTCCGCTACGAGGGTGCCGGCGTCCTCCGCGCACACGCGCACGACGCGCACACGCGCACCTCGCGCCGCCGGCCCAGGAAGGTGGTGTGCGTGACGGGTCCGGCCAGCTCCAGCGTGACCGTGGTCTGCCCGCCGACCTCGACGTCGAGTTCGCCGTCGGCCTTCCTGTGGGTCGTGCGCAGCTCCCGCCGTACGGCCGCGATCCGGTCCAGCGGTATCCGCAGGTCGAGATGGGCGGCCTTGCGGATGCGCAGCGCTCCGGGCTCCAGCACGTGCGGACGGACCACGGACGCCGCGTGCAGGCCGACGACGATCAGTACGGTGTACACGTCCAGGAACAGCACCACCCGGTGCATGGCCGGCCAGCGGTGCAGCAGCACGGACATCACGACCGTCTCCACCACACACACGTACGCGAACCCGAACAGAACGGCGCGCTGCCCGCGCGCATACCCGAAGGCGCGTCCACGGTCGGTGCCGTGGCTCCGCCGGGCCACCCACAACACCAGGCTCACGAACAACCGCAGCTCATGCCGGAACAGCCGGTACGCCGTCCTCATCGCCGCTCCTCCGACACGATGCGCAGCGCCTGGCGGATCGCCTCCGCCTGGGCCGGGGCCAGGTCCGCGGGGAAGGCGCGCAGGAAGCTGTGGCCGTGATCGACGGGTTCGGCGGGGAGCATCTCGCGGGGCAGCAGATCGGCGAGGGCCTGCGCCGCTTCCTCGACGCGCGGGTCGTCCGGGGCGGCGTCCGCGAGCGCGTCGAGCAGTGCGTACGCCTCGTGCGCCCGCGCCACCGCCGCCGGGCTGTCCAGGGTCCCGCGCAACGCGCCCAGCAGCCGCTCCCGGCCCTCCGGAGAGGCGGCGGTGTCCAGCAGCGCGAAGATCTCGCGGTCCTTGGCGGCCATGGGGGAGTCGGAGGCCTGACCCATACCGGAGAACAGCTCGGCCAGCTCCGGCGACACGGGCCCCTCGTCCGGCAGCAGCTCCGCGTCGAGCAGCGCCCGCAGCCGCGCACGACGCTCCCGGATCGCCGCCTCCTGCCGGGCAAGATCGGCGTCGAGCTCCTCCAGCACCTCGCTCAGGTCCCGCCCCGCGTCGTCCGCGAGCGCGTCCCGCACCTCGGCGAGCCGAGCCCCAGTTCCGTTAGCCGCCGGATCCGGGCAAGCACGACGGCGTGCCGCAGCGTGTAGTCCCGGTACCCGTTGGACAGCCGCTCCGGCTCGGGCAGCAGGCCCTGGTGGTGGTGCCGCACGGTCCGCGTGGTGACGCCGACAGCCGCGGCGAGTTCTCCGGTCCGCATGCCCTTCAGTAGAGACGTTGACGTTGCGGCAGGGTCAAGCGAGCCGTGTTCTGACGGCGACTGTGATCGTGTGCCACGATCGAGGGAACGGTTCCCGATCTCACGGCCAGGTGATCTGCCGATGTCCCAGTCTGGCGAGCGACCGAAGGAGGGGCGTGACATGACTGCCATGGCCCATGAGCCGCTCACGCAGGAAGAGGTCCTGCTGGAGGGCTTTCTCGCCCTGGACACCCCGGAGGGTTTCCGGGCCGAGCTGATCGAGGGGGAGATCGTTGTGACGCCGCCGCCGGACGGGGAGCATGAGCATTACATCAGCCGGATCGTGAGGCAGGTGATCAGGCGGTCCAAGGTTGACATGGACTTCTCCGGGAACAAGGGCCTGAAGCTGAAGAGCGGGGAGGCCTGTCCGAAGGACCATGCGATCCCGGACGTCACTTTGGCTCCCTTGGAGCTGGGGCTCTTTCGGACCGCCGATTCCTGGATGCCCTGTGAAGGCGTCGCCATGGTGATCGAAGTGACGTCCACCAAGCCCCAGACCGACCGTGAGGCCAAGCGCCGCTGCTACGCCCGCGGAGGTGTCCCTCTCTACCTGCTCGTGGACCGTGAAGCCGCCATGGTGATGTTGTTCAGCGACCCGGACAGGGACGATTACCGGCGGCTGCTCAAGCGGGCCTTCGGCGATCCGTTGTCGCTGCCCGATCCTTTCGCCTTCAGCCTGGACACGTCGGACTTTCTCTGAGCCCCGCGGTGTTACACCCCCTGGGATCCCAGGGGGTGTAACACATGAACGCACGAGAACAGGCCAGCTGGACCAGGGCACGACTGGGCCGCAGCGGCCCGCCCCTCGACCTGCTCACCGCCCGCTTCGCCCGGCACGTCTACGCCCCGCACGCCCATGAGGAGCTCACCGTCGGTGTCACCATCGGCGGCCTTGAGGTGATTGCCTACCGCGGCGGCCGTATCCACTCCGGCCCGGGCTCCATCGTCGTCCTCGAACCCGGCGAGATGCACACGGGCGGCCCAGCCGCCCCCGACGGCTACGCCTACCGCGCCCTGTACGCGGATCCGTCCCTGCTGGGCGACGGCACCGTCGGCGGCCGCCCGCACTTCCGCGAGCCCGTCCTCGACGACCCGGAACTCGCCCGCGCCCTGCGTGCCGCGCACACGGACATCGCCCGCTGCCCCGATCCGCTGGAGGCCGAGTCCCGCCTGCCCTGGCTGCTTACGGCCCTGGCCCGCCGCCACTCCACGGCCCGCGCGAGCGACGACACCGTCCCCGGCGCCGACCGCATCGCCCACGCGGTACGCGACCGCCTCGCCGGCGAACTCCTCGCACCCCCCTCCCTGGCCGACCTCGCCGCCGAACTGGGCCTGTCCCGCTACCAGCTCCTACGGGCCTTCCGCACGACGATGGGGATACCGCCGTACGCCTGGCTGGCCCAGTACCGGGTGCACCGGGCCCGCCGCCTGCTGGAGTCCGGGCTGCGCCCGGCGGAGGTCGCGGGCCTGGTCGGCTTCGCGGACCAGGCGCACCTGACCAGGTGGTTCCGCCGCGTACTGGCGGTGACGCCGACGGCGTACCGCAACAGCGTTCAAGACACCGGGACCTGAGGGCGCCGACACTCACCGCATGACTGCACGCGGCTGGTTCCTGTTCTCCCTCATGGGAGTGGTCTGGGGCATCCCCTACCTCTTGATCAAGGTGGCGGTGGACGAGATGTCCCCGTCGATGGTGGTCTTCACGCGGTGCGCGTTGGGCGCGGCGCTTCTGCTCCCGTTCGCCCTCCGCCAAGGAGGCCTGACCCGCACGGTACGGGCGCACTGGAAGCCCATGCTGGCCTTCGCGTGCATCGAGATCATCGGCCCCTGGTGGACCCTGACCGACGCCGAGCGCCATCTGTCCAGCTCCACGGCGGGCCTGCTGATCGCAGGCGTGCCGATCGTCGGCGTGGTCCTGGCCCGCTTCTTCGGCGCGGCGGAACGGCTGGGCGCCCGCCGCATCACGGGCTTGTCCCTGGGCCTGGCAGGAGTGGCGGTTCTGACCGCCCCTCACCTGACGGGCGGCGACGCGCGCTCCCTGGCGGAGGTGCTGCTGACGGTGCTGGGCTACGCAACGGCTCCCCTGATAGCCGCCCGCCACCTGAAGGACGTCCCGTCGCTCCACCTCATAGCCCCCTGTCTGACCCTGTCGGCGCTGGTCTACGCCCCCGCGGCGGCGGCCACCTGGCCCGCCGAGATGCCGTCCACGCAGGCCCTGGCCGCCCTGGTGGCCCTGGGCGTGATCTGCACGGCGATAGCCTTCGTCGCGTTCCTGGAACTGATCAAGGAGGCGGGCCCGACGAGGGCCACGGTGATCACGTACGTGAACCCGGCGGTGGCGGTGACGGCGGGAGCCGTCCTCCTGAACGAGCCCCTGACGGCCTCGATCGCGGTCGCCTTCGCCCTGATCCTGACGGGCTCGGTACTGGCCACGGCCAGAGCCACCGGACCGGCCCGCCCCACACGCCCGGTACCATGGTCGACACGGCAGACGAGCCGGGCGGACGGCCGCGTGGAGTCCCCTTGACGGGGCTTCCCGAGGAACGTCCGGGCTCCACAGGGCAGGGTGGTGGCTAACGGCCACCCGGGGTGACCCGCGGGACAGTGCCACAGAAAGCAAACCGCCGGGGGCTTCGGCCCTCGGTAAGGGTGAAACGGTGGTGTAAGAGACCACCAGTGCCCAGGGTGACCTGGGCAGCTAGGTAAACCCCACCCGGAGCAAGGTCAAGAGGGAGCGCCTCGGTGCTCCTGCGCGGACGTTCGAGGGCTGCCCGCCCGAGTCCGCGGGTAGACCGCACGAGGCCGGCGGCAACGTCGGCCCTAGATGGATGGCCGTCGCCTTCGGGCCCGTGAGGGCTCGGAGGAACAGAACCCGGCGTACAGCCCGACTCGTCTGCCAGCTGGCTTCCCTGACCAGTGAATATGCTGGTCAAGGGCCCTTTTCTGCTTGTTCAGAGGCTTGAGTAGACGCCGTTCCGCACCGGTTCAAACAGGGGCGCATGGCTACGTACGTAGCCATGAGAGCAGCCATGTACCACAGGCGCGGAGATTGGCTGCAGGGTCTGACCTGCGGTAGATGCGCCGTCGCCACCAAAGCCCTCAGCACAGGTTCGGACACCACTCCGGCGGCGACCTCGATGAGGACTTCACGGAACCAGGTGCGGCGCGAGGGCTTGTACTCGACAGGAGTCATGCTGAGCCTCTCCCTTGGAGGAGTCGGGATCCCGGATTTGGTGGGGAACCCCACCGGGCGTCCGTCCTCACCGAAGAGGCGGGACCACTGTCATCACGGGTCAGCGATGCCCTGACGATCGCCTGCCCGTTCCACTCTGGGGGCAAGGCAAACGGATACTGCCTGTCAGTGCGGCGCGGTAAGGTCGACCACGGATTTTGGCCCGAAAGGGCGTGAGGAGACAGCGGAGGTCGGACGGTGACGGCAGGAGAATCGCGTCCGGTGCCCAAGCCTGGACCGCCGCGTCCGGCGCAGCAGTGGTTCCAGGATCGGCCCTCCCCGTACCCCTGGGAGCAGGACGCTCTCGATCATGTACGCCGCCTGATGCCTGCCGCCGAGCCGTATCGTGCCTGGGCCACGTTCTCCTTCACCGCGCAGTCGGGCCGTATCAACGAGTGCGACCTGCTGATCGCGGTGCCCGCCGGCCTCTACCTGGTCGAGATCAAGAGCCATCCAGGGCGGCTGGAGAACAACGGATCCACCTGGAACTTCCACGGTTCCGACCGCACCCGGACGATCAACAACCCGCTCCACTTCAACGATGCCAAGTCGAAGGACCTCAAGAGCAGGCTCCTTTGGGCCGCGCGCAAGTTGGGCATCCCCGAGCGTTCCGTGCCGCGCGTGGAACCGGCGATCTTCCTCTCGGCTCCGGACCTGAAGAGCCATCTCGACGACGTCCAGAAGGTCAAGGTCTACGGCCGTGACGACCGCCCCACGGGCCTGAAGCGCATCTGGCAGGACTTCCTCGGCCTGCCGCCCGACCGCCCTGACCGCCGCATCACGCCCGACTTCTCCCGGAACACGCTGCCGCTTCTACTGAAGACCATCGGTGTCCAGCAGTCCACGGCCCATCTCAGGTTCGGCGACGCCTGGAAGCTGCAGCCGCACCCCCTGGACCGCGGGCAGTCCTGGGAGGACCGCCTGGCCACGCGCGACGACGGACTCGTCCAGCAGGAAGGCCGCGTCCGCATCTACCTGGTCGGTCACATGGCGACCGAGGCGGCGAAGAAGTCGACCGATCGCGCGGCCCGCCGCGAGTACCAGGTCCTGCAGGGCATCACGCACCGCGGCATCGTCGAGGCCGTCGAGATCCGCGAGCATCAGGGCGGACCCGCGATCCTCTTCCGCCACCGGCACACGGACCTGCGCCTCGACCAGTACCTGGCCACCTACGGTGGCAAGCTCACCCCCGAGATCCGCCTCGATCTCGTACGACAGCTCGCCGAGGCCGTCCGCTACGCGCACAACCGCTCCCTCTACCACCGGGCCCTGGCTGCCTGTTCCGTCTACGTCTCCTTCCGGTCCGACGGGACGCGTCCCGAACTGCGCATCACCGACTGGCAGACAGCGGCCCGCGACTTCGACAGTAACGCCACCTTCTTCCGCTCCATCGGCGGCTCGGCGCTCGACGCCGCTCTGATCGAGGACGCGGCCCGCCTCTATCTGGCGCCCGAGACCGACCAGCCGTACGCCGATCCGGCCGACCTGGACATGTTCGGACTCGGTGCCGTCGCCTACCTGATCCTCACCGGCCAGCCTCCCGCCACCCAGCGAAGTGCCCTGAGTGAGCGCCTGCGCACCGACTCGGGCCTGCATCTGTACTCGGTCGCCGACGGCTTCTCGGACGCGCTCGACGAACTCGTCTTCAAGGCGACCCGTTCCGACGTCACCGAACGCCTCGGCTCCGCCGAGGAGTTCCTGGACCTGCTGGACAGGGCAGAGCGGGCCAGCGTGCTGCCCGAGGCACCCACTGCCGTCGGAGTCGACCCGCTGGAGGCACTGCCCGGTCAGTCGCTCGACGCGGAATGGTCCGTACGCCGCGTCCTCGGCACCGGTGCCACGGCCCGCGCTCTTCTCGTGGAGCGCGTGGTCGAGGACGAGGACGGTCATGTACAGATCGACGAGCGGGTCTTCAAGGTCGCCCTGGACGAGCAGAAGGCGGAACGGCTGCGTGCCGAGGCGGGCGTCCTCAAGGAGGTGGGCGGTGGCGCGGTCGTACAGCTGCGGGGCGAGGGGCTGCGCGAGATCGGCGGACGCACCGTCCTGCAGCTGGAGTACGCCGGTGAGCAGTCCCTGGGTGCCCGGCTGCGCGGCAAGGGCAAGCTGACCTACCACGAGCTGGAGCGCTTCGGCGACGACCTGTTCAGGGCACTGGACCAGCTGGCCGCCAACGGCGTCCTGCACCGCGACCTGAAGCCCGACAATTTCGGCATCCACCACAGCAAGGACCGGATCTGGCGTCTGAAGCTGTTCGACTTCTCCCTCGCCGACGCCTCCGAGCGTGACATCAAGGCGGGCACGCGCGGCTACCTCGACCCGTTCCTCGGCTCCCTGCGGCGGCCGTACTACGACGACCACGCCGAGCGGTACGCGGCGGCCGTCACCCTGCACGAGATGGCCGGCGGTGAGCGCCCCATGTGGGGTGACGGACAGGTGGATCCGCTCACCAACGAGTCCGCCGAGCTGTACGTCGCGACGGAGCTGTTCGAGCCAGCCCTCAGCGACGGCCTCACGGCCTTCTTCCGGCGAGCGCTGCACCGCGACACCGAGCACCGCTTCGACACGTTGCGGCAGATGCACGACGAGTGGCGCGAAGTCTTCCGGGCGGCCGACGCGACCAAGCCGGCCACCACCCCGGCCACGGTCGGCACCCAGGCCGAGGACGCCGAGGAGGCTCGCGACGCCGCCGCGGAGGCCGCGGACGCGGAGACGCTGCTGGAGGCGGCGGGGCTGTCGCCCCGGGCCGTGTCCGTGGCGCACGGTCTGGGTGCCACCAAGGTGGGGGAGCTGCTCAGCGTCCAGCCGTACGCGATCTCGAAGGCGCGGGGTGCCGGTGCGCTCGTACGCAAGGAACTCAACCGGCGTCGCAAGCAGTGGGCGGTCGCGCTGCGGCAGCCCGCCGGGGCCGACGGCCGACCGGCCGTGCCGGCAGCGCGAACGGACGGCGACTCTGTCCCGGACGGACCGCTGGTCCTGTCGATAGACGACATGGCCGCCCGGCTCACCCCCGAGCCCGGTCGCAAGGGTTCCCATCGTGCGCCCGTGGTCCGGCTCACGCTCGGCCTGCCGCCCGAGGAGGGCGGCCTGTCGCCGTTGGGCCCCTGGCCGGTCCAGGCCCGCATCGCCGACCACCTCAAGATCAAGCAACCGCCGGTCTCCCGCCACCACCGCATCGAGATCAAGCAGTGGGCCGAGGCGGACTGGCTGGGGCGGGTGCGCGAAGAGCTGGTCGAGATCGTGACGGCGGCCGGGCGGGTCATGACCGCGCAGGAGGCCGCCGCCGAACTACGCGTCCGGCACGGCGCGGGTGACGACACGCCCGAGCGTACGCTCGCGAGGGCGCTGGCCGTCGTACGGGCCGCCACCGAGGCCGAGCTGTGGGACGGCGAGGGCGCGGAGCAGCACGAGCCGCGCCTGGCCGTGCACCGGCGAGGCGACACCGTACTGATCGCGGGGGAGTCGCTGCCCGGGACCGACGACCCCAGCCCCCGTGAACTGGCCGACTACGCGGCCGAGTTGGGGACGGAGGCGGAGCGTCTGGCGTGTCAGGAGCCGCTGCCGGGCCGGGCCGCGGTGGTCCGTGACCTGCGTGCGGTGCCCGCCCCGGAGGGCTTCGCGCCGCTCGCGGACACCCGGCTGGTCGCCCTCGCGGCCGCCGTCGCCGTGGGGACCGAGGTCACTCCGCGCCTTGAGCTGTATCCCCGTGACCTCAGCCTGGACCGCGCCCTGCGCATCTCGCAGGCAGGGGCGGGCGTACGACGGGACCGAGGCATCACCGTCGCCGAGCTGGTGTCGCGGCTGCGCGCGCGCTTTCCCGTGCTCGACGCGCTCTCCGGAGAGCGGGAGCCGACGTACGTCGAGCTGGAGGACCCGCTCAGGGAGGCGCGCTTCGAGCTCCGGTACGACACCAAGCTGGAGCGGTTCTTCCCGCCGGCCCTGGAGACGGTCGGCCAGTGGACGTCCACCGGGACGGGCACCAGCTATCTGTCACCCGGCCACGGTGTCCCGGCGGTCGCGGAGGTGGACGGGGATCCGCATGCCGCCACCCGTGCCAGGCTCGCGTCCCGCGTGCAGCGCGGTGGGTTCCTCGCGCTGACCGTGAAGGGCAGCCGGTTGCCGGGTGCGGCCGAGGCGGTGGCCGAGGCGTTTCCCGTCGAACGCGTCGATGTGGGGCGGGAGTTCCTCGCCGAGTTCCGCGCGCTGGCGGCGGAGAAGGGGCAGGACTGGGAGAAAGTTTTGCGCGCCGACGCGGGCTCCGCGCCGGGGCAGATCAAGCGGGGTCTGGCTTCGTTCGTCCGTGCGGTGTGGGTGCGCCTGGAAGCCGTCCTGCTGGAGCGGGCCGCGGCACCGCGTACGGTCCTCTTCCTGCATGATGCGGGGCTGCTCGCCCGGTACTGGGACGAAGGCGGCCACGACCTCCTGGTCCGGCTCCAGACGGCGGCCCGCCGACCGGCCGACGACCCGCACGGGCTGTGGCTGCTCTGCCCCGTGGACACACGGACGCAGGTCCCGCACCTGGACGGGCGGACGGTCGAGGTGATCGGCGGGGACGGGGAACGGGCCTACCTCGACGGCGACTTCCTGACGGCGGTGGCCGCGGCTGCGTAGGCGCTTCGCTGGATGTGCGGTTCGCCTGCCGCGGGCCGGTGGGGGCTGGTCGCGCCCCCCGGCGAAGCCGCAGATCGATGCGGCCCCGCGCCCCTTGCGGGGCGCGGTTCCACACCGGACCTTCCCCACGTCGCTCAGAGCCACGCCACCGTCGGCGGCGACGGGTGCCCCGTCCTGCCGGTCGTCAGTGCGGGCGCCGGGAAACGCCGCCCTTGCGGCCGATGCCGAAGGCCAGGCGGTAGACGTCGGGGATGTCGACCGCGTAGTCGCGGAGATCGGTGGCGCCCGCCGCGCGCCGGGTCATCACGCCCAGCCTCTCCAACTCGTCGATCAGCTCGCGGTGGTTGTCGACATCCTCCGGGCCGCTGCCCTGCGAGCCGTTCGCCAGGACCTCGCGCAGCTTCGTGGAGAGGGAGGCGTCGCGCCAGTAGGCGAGGACCACGGACGGCTGCATCGGTACCTGGCCGCCCCGCAGTTGCTCGACGGCGACGGCAGCCCAGCGGATGTCCTCGGTGATCTCGTCCACGCGAATCTGGGAGGCGGTGCTCACGGACGCTCGGATGGCGTCGTAGTGGAGGGCATGCTCGTGTGTGGGGTGCCGGTCCCGGCTGATGGTCGCCGCGGTGGAGACGGCCTGAAGTAGGGTGCGCGGACTCACCTGGCCCCTCCCGTCCTGAAGGTGGTTGGGAAGCCAGGTGTAGGTGTGGCCGCGGCGGTGGCTCGGACCCATGTACGGGCCGGCCATGGTGACGAACAGGTCGTGCTGGCGTTTCGGAGTGGCGATGACGTCGACGGGGGCGATGAACCTGCCCTCGCCCTCCCTGCGCCAACTGCCGGTCCACGCCCGGAACTTCTCCGCCTCCAGGCTCGGGTGGTTGCCGAGCTGGTGGTAGAGCAGGCCGTACAGGTTCTCTGTCGTCCAGGTCAGGTCGGTGGCGTTGGCGCCGAGTTTCGAGGCGTCGGGGAAGTGCTTGGGGGCACTCTCGTACATGTCCGGGCGGACGAAGATCTTCGCCCGGATCGCGCTGGTGCTCATCCGCAGGTCCAGCGCCACCTCGAAGAGGCCGGACACCAGCCGGTCGACGACCGGCCGGTCGTTGTGGAGGTGCTCCAGGGCATCGAAGATCAACAGGTGCGTGCGGCCACTCTTGCGGGCCTCCTGATCGATCGTCCACAGGGCGCGTTCGTAGGACTCCATGTGGTCGGCGACCCAGCGGACCCGCTTGTCCCAGCCTTCGATGCGCAGGATCTCCGGGGCCTGGAGTCCGGTGAGGACGACAGCGGACCACAGGTGCTGGGGTGTGACCCGGGGATCCGCCACGAGCTTGCTGATGACGTTCTTGCTGGGGTGGTGCAGGTTCGGCTCGCCGCCCCTCGAGTGGCCCGTGGCGACCGTCATCCGGTCCAGCCGGGGCATCATGTACGAGGCCGCCGCGATCTCGCGCATTCGGTCGTCGCCGAGGACCTTGGTCCACACGGTCTTGCCGGAGCCGCGTGCGCCGCGCACCACCGTCACATCGGGGTCCAACGCGCGCCGGTGGCTCGACGGGGTGAACAGCCGTGTGACGTCGGGGCTCACCGTGTCGGCGTCGAAGGCGCTGCCGGGGGCGGTGGCGAGCAGCGTCCGGTACTCGTCGGTGGACAGTGCGTCCGTCATGACAGCTCCTCGCTCGGGAAGACGAGTTCGTAGACCTCTTTGAGGAACCTCTTGTACGCGGCCTCCACGAAGGGCAGTTCGGGCCAGTCACGGTCCTGGAGCGGGTCGAGGCCGATCAGGTCGTGGCTGAAGAGGATCGGGATGGGCGCGTGCGGGGCCTGGTCGTCCTCCAGGGCCGGGTGGTACGCCTCCAGGTCGGCGCCCTCCGCGTCGTCGTAGAGCGTGTCGGCAAACATCTTCTGGGCGTTGTCGCGGAGCTTGTGCATGCGCTGTATGTCACCGGCGGACCGGAACATGGCGGCAACGATCCGGAGCCGCTCACGCAGGTCGACGGCGCGGTCTGGACGCTGTTTCCACTGGGCAAGCAGCATGCCGTAGCCGTACCAGGTGGACGGGTTGTCGACGGCGAAGAGCAGGGAGAGCCCGCTGAGCTGCGTGAGGGTGACGGCGGCGACGTCGTGGATGCCGGCCCGGCTGTCGAGCAGGACCACGTCCGGCTGCCGTGAGATCCCAGCCACCTGCGCCTCGCAGGCGGCGATGGCTTCCTCCAGCCGTACGCAGAACGGCTTGGGCGCGCCGCCCGGTTCGGCGGCGGGGAGGTCGCTGTAGATGCGGTTCAGCTTCGCGAGGTAGTCGTAGTCGTCGCGGGGGGTTCCCCCGGCGGGCGCCAGCCAGATCTCGCCGTTGCCCTGGGTGGGGGTGAAGAACGAACTCTGCGTGACCAGCTCCAGCCCTTCGGCGTTGCCGACGCCGGCTTCGACCAGATGGTCGACGATGCCGTGCTCGGGCAACTCGTCGAGGCCGTGCAGGAGCGTGGAGACTCCTGGGGACTCCAGGTCGAGGTCGACGACGAGGACGCAGTGGCCCTTGTCGGCGAAGTACCGGGCGAGGACGGCGGTGGCGGTGGAGCGGCCGACCCCGCCTTTGAACCCGTAGAGCGCGACGCGACGCTCGCGCACGTCGGGATGCGGCGCGGCGCCCGGTGCGGCCTCCCGGGCCCAGTCGGCGCCCACGACGGTCCGTTCGAGTACGGCGACCCGGCCGCGGTGCCCCGGCTCCCCCTCGTCCTGTACGACGAGTTCGGGGGAGTCGAAGAACATCTCCGGCGCGAACATCGTGGACGCGGCCTGGACGGGCTGGGCGCCCGCGAAGGCCTGGGTGTCGCGTCGGAACTCCTCCGCGAGCGCTTCCAGTTCCTCGGCGGCCAGCGGCTCGGCCTCGTCGTCGACGAGGAGCGACGCACGCCCGAACAGGTCGCGCACGAGGACGGTGTCCCGGCCTGTCTCGGCGGCTCGGTGGGCATGGCCCAGGGCGGCGTTCCACGCGGCGTCGAATCGGGTGGGGTTCATGGGGTGGGCGCCTGCTTTTCCACTTCGGCTGCGTCTTCCGCTGTTCGTCTTCTGCTGTGGGTCTTCTGCCTGGGCTACTTCGCCTGCTGGTAGGCGGCGATCACGGTACGGGCCGCGGCGAGGTGACGTTTCACGCGCTGCGCGGATATCTGGCCGCTGTCACGGTAGCGGTGGGCCACGTCCCACTCGTCGGTGGCTTCCCGGAAGGGGTTCTGCTGGGGGATCTGCGCGAGGACGGTGGCGCCGCGGTGGCCGTTCGCGAGGAGGAGGAGTTGGTCCCATACGTGGGGCAGGTGACCGTGTTCGGAGGCCTTCCGCGCTTTTTCGGCCTGGGTTTTGCTCGGCGCCGGCCTGTTCCTGATCGCCGGGCTGTACGGAATGCCGAGCGGGGTGTCCTGTGTGGAACCGAAGAAGTCGAGGAGCATCGCCTTGATGACGCACTCGGCGGCGATCCCGGCGAGATGGTCGGCGGAGCCGAAGAGCGGCGGTGACTTGGCGAGTTGCGTTGCCGCGTCGTAGTGGCAGCGGCCCACCTCTAACGACCTCGGGGGAAATAGTGATCGCCCAGGTCGGGCCGTGACATGAGAAGGACCGCACGGGTTGGGTGAGTTGTGAAGCTGACCTGGGCCCGTGCGGTCTGTTCCCATCCTGCCCTGTCTGGTGTCTCCCGCGCACATTTCGGCGAGTTGTTCGCCGAACTTGCCGGACCGTGGGAAGCGGCCCGTCAGTCCGTGCTGCGTGCGGCACGAGGTGGCCCGCGCCGACGGGCGGAAGGGGCGGGGCGCAAGCCGAAGCTGGTCTTTTTCGACCGGCTGCTGGTCGCCCTGGTCCATCTGCGCCACCAGTTGCCGCACGCGGTCCTCGCCGAGCTCTTCGCCGTGGACCGCTCCACCGTCTCCGAGGCCATCCGTCAGGCCCGTCCGCTCCTTGCGGCCCGCGGCTTCGCCGTACCCGACCGGGCGGGACTGCGACTGAAGACCCTGGAGGACGTCTTTGCCTATGCCGAGGCCGAGGGCGTAGAGCTGCGGATGGACGGGGCCGAGACCCAGGTCCGCCGCCCTCAGGCGGGCCGTCCGGGGCGCCGGGCGTTCGTCTCCGGCAAGCGCAGGCAGAACACCATCAAGACCACCACGTTCAGCGACGGCCAGGGCCGCATGCTGCTGTCCGGCGTGGTCCGGCCGGGCCGCATGCACGATCAGACCGCCCTACGCACCGAGGGCATCGCTGAGCAGTTCCGGACTCGTCCCACGGTCAAGGCCCGGGTCGACTCCGGGTACCAGGGGCTGGCCAAGGAGTTCCCCGACCAGGTCAGCGCACCGCCGAAGAAACCCGCGGACGAGGCGTGCGACGGCGACAAGAACGCCTGGCAGGAGGCCAGGCGCCGCCAGTCCTCGGCCCGGATCTGCGTCGAGCACACCAACGCCGAGCTCCGCCAGTGGGCGCCCCTGCGCAGGTTCACCGGACGGCGCGACACCTACGCCGAGACCCACCTTGCGATCGCCGGTCTCGTCTCCGACCGATCCGCCCAGCGCACCACCCGCCGACAGACGAGCACCGAACTGGTCCTCGTCCGCGACACAGCCTGCTGATCACCCACCAGCCGAACCGCCAGGCCAGCACGCCCGGATCTCAATTTCCCCCGAGGCCGTAAGAAAGAGTGTTGGTGGGCGGGTGCGGGCACGGCTGTCGGCGTGGAGGCCGCGGGTGCCGGGGTTGCGGGTGTGGTCGGGGCCGCCGGGACCGGGGGAGGTGTCTGAGCCGTCACGGTGATCACCTTAGCGGCGTGATCATGGCAGATGAGAGTACTTTGCCATGACTCCTGCGGGATCTGTTTCGGTCGACGGTGCTGGCAGGATTGGCATGCGATACCGCATGGCGATATGCGGTGGGTGACGTGGTGCTGCGAGAGGGATGCGAAGAGTGACGGTCACGGGCCAGGATGCGCGGGCGGGGCTGGATCAGGCGGCGCTGCTGAAGGATCTGCGGCGGCAGGTCGTTGTCCTTGAGGACGATCTGCGTGCGCGGAGTGAGTCCGAGGACGAGTACCGCGTGCGGCTGGAGTCCGAGTACCGGCGGGCCCGGGAGGCACAGCGTACGGCGGCGACGTACGGCGCGTGGCGGGACGAGCGGGTGACTCAAGCGGCCGTTGCGTGGGTGCTGGCCTGTGTGTTCGTGCGGTTCTGTGAGGATCACGGGCTGATTGAGGCGCCGTTCGTCGCCGGGCCCGGGGAGCGTTTGGTCGAGGCGGAGGAGCGGCATGAGGCGTACTTCCGTAAGCATCCGGATCATAATGACCGGGACTGGCTGATTGCGGCGTTCGAGCATCTTGCGGGGGCCCATGAGACGGTGGCCGGTCTCTTCGACCGGTCGCACAATCCGCTGTGGGAGTTGATGCCGAGCTATGAGGCCGCGACGGAGTTGTTGCGGTTCTGGCGGCGGTGGGACGCGGACGGGCGGATCGTTTACGACTTCTCGCATCTGGAGTGGGACACGCGGTTCCTCGGTGACCTGTACCAGGACCTGAGTGACCATGCGCGGAAGACGTACGCGCTGTTGCAGACCCCGGAGTTCGTCGAGGAGTTCATCCTCGATCTGACGCTGGAGCCGGCCGTCGAGGAGTTCGGGCTGGATCCGGTGGTGGAGGGGCCGGGGGGTGTCGAGCGGCGAGGGCTGCGGACGATCGACCCCGCGTGTGGGTCCGGGCACTTCCTGCTGGGCATCTTCGAGCGGCTCGTGGAGAAGTGGCGGGAGGCGGAGCCGGGCGCGGACGAGTGGTCGGTGGTGCGGAGGGCTCTGGAGTCCGTCCACGGGTGCGACAAGAATCCGTTCGCGGTGAGCATCGCTCGGTTCCGGTTGCTGGTCGCGGCTATGCGGGCAGCGGGGGCTGAGCGGTTGGCGGATGCGCCGGTATTCCCCATCAATGTGGCGGTGGGGGACTCGTTGCTTCATGGGCGGGATGCGGCGGGCATTCAGACGGATTTGGGTACGTTGTTTGCGGAGGTGGAGGAGGGCGGCTCTGGGGGTGGGGGTGCCTTTGTTTACTCTACGGAGGATGTGGGGGAGTTCGCCCGGAGGGTTGATCTTCTGGGGCGCGGATCGTATCACGTGGTGGTGGGGAATCCGCCGTATATTACGGTGAAGGACAAGCAGGAGAACGAGAACTATCGGGCAGCTTATGACGCTTGTGCGGGAGCTTATGCCTTGTCGGTTCCGTTCGCGCAGCGCCTATTCGAACTGGCGGTGAAGGGTGCCGGTGGTTCGACGGGCGGGGGTGGTTTTGTCGGGCAGATCACTGCAAACTCCTTCATGAAGAGGGAGTTCGGTAGGAAGCTGATCGAGCTGATCTTCCGGAACCGGGTCGAACTTTCACATGTGATCGATACGTCAGGAGCGTTCATTCCGGGGCACGGTACGCCGACGGTGATTCTTGTGGGGCGGAACCGGGTGCCGAATCCTGAACGCGCGGTTCGGGCGGTACTGGGGGTTCGGGGGGAGCCGTCACAACCAGCTCATGCGGAGGAGGCCCATGTCTGGCGGGCGATTGTTGAACAGGTGGGCAGGCCCGGAAGTGAGTCCGAGTGGGTGACTGTTGAGGACGCGGGGGCGGCGGTATTTGTATCGCACCCTTGGTCGGTAAGTGGTGGCGGGGCGGGAGGACTTCAGCAGCGCTTGGAATCGGCTGCAGTTGGAGTGCTCGACAGTCAGGTGTCGTCGATCGGCTTCGGCGCCGTGACGCGCGCGGATGATGTCTACACGCTAGGTGAGGGTGCCCTCCGACGTGCACACATCCCGAGCCAGCTCAGCCGCCCCATGGTAGATGGTGAGTCCACTCGGGACTGGCGAATCGTGGATCCACTCGCGGTGCTATGGCCCTATGACGAGGCTGATCCAATGAGGGCGCTGGGCGATGCGGCCGTCCATCGGCTGACATGGTCGAACCGTGTGATTCTCCGTGACCGCGTTGCCTATGGAAAAACGCAGCTGGAGCGCGGGCTCGAATGGTTTGAGTACTCGATGTTCTTCGCACACCGCTACGGGGGATTGACGCTCGCCTTCGCATGTGTGGCCACGCACAACCACTTCGTTCTGGATCGGGGTGGGAAAGTCTTCAATCGGCACGCCCCCGTTATCAAGCTGCCGGAGGGGGCGGAAGAGGACAGGCACGTGGAATTGCTTGGACTCCTGAACTCTTCCACGGCCTGCTTCTGGTTGAAACAGGTGAGTCAAGGCAAGGGTGGCAGCGGTCTCGGTCGTGGGCTTCAGGACGAGGATTGGGAGGAGCGGTACGAGTTCACTGGGACCAAGCTGCAAGACTTCCCCTTGCCCGAGCGGCTGCCCCTGGCCGTTGGGCGCGTGTTGGACTCCTTGGCCCAAGAGTCGGCCAGAGTGGACCCCTCCGCTCTCAGTGAGAGGGGCGCTCCGACTCGTGACGCCCTTGATCGCGCTAGCGCCGAGTACTCGCGCATCAGGCAGTGCATGATTGCCCTCCAGGAAGAGCTGGACTGGCAGGTGTACAGCCTGTACGGCCTGTTGTCTGAAGCCGATCTAGCGCGTAGCACCATCCCGTCACTCGACCCGGATACCATCCCGGAAGTGCGGCTTGGAGAGCGGGCTTTCGAGATTGTGCTGGCTCGGAAGCGGATGGCCGACGAGATTGACACCGCGTGGTTCGAGCGGCATGGGTCGACGCCTGTTACCGAAGTTCCAGAGCGCTGGCCCGACTGGTACCGAGACATCGTGCAGGCCCGAATCGACATCATCGAGCGCCGCAAAGACATCGCGCTCATTGAACGGCCCGAGTGCAAGCGGCGGTGGTCCGTCGAGCCCTGGGAGAAAAAGGAGAAGGCCGCTCTGCGCACCTGGTTGCTGGACCGGTGCGAGGACCCTGCGCTCTGGTTCAGCTTGCGTGAGGGTGTGAAGCAGCCTCGTACGCTCACCGTCAACCAGCTTGCGGATGCCCTGAGTTCCGACGCTGACTTCAACTCCGTCGCTGCTCTATACGCCTCTGACCACCTCAACAAGCCGGACCTCCCCCTCGGGCAGGTGCTCGCCGATGTCATCGCTGACGAGCACGTGCCGTACCTCGCCGCCATGCGCTACAAGGACCCCGGCCTGCGCAAGCGGGAGCAGTGGGAAGAGGTTTGGGATCAGCAGAGGGAGGAGGATCGGACCGGGCAGCGGCTCGATATCCCCGTGCCGCCTAAGTACTCGTCCGCCGACTTCCTCAAGCACTCCTACTGGTCCCACCGCGGCAAGCTGGACGTGCCCAAGGAGCGGTTCATCTCCTATCTGGATGCCGGGCCCGACGCCGATCCGACCGTGCTGCTTGGGTGGGCCGGGTGGGATCACAAGGATCAGGCTCAGGCGCTCATCAACCTCATTGAGGACCGTACTGACCAGAGCGGTTGGGGCACCGAGCGGCTCACCCCCTTGCTCGCCGGGCTGCACGAGGTCATGCCCTGGGTGCGGCAGTGGCACGGTGAGTACGACGCCGAGTGGGAGTCAGTGCCGGCGGAGGACTGCGATGCGTTCCTCGATGAGCAGCTGGGCAAGCATCGGCTCAGCGCGACGGATCTCAAGGCCTGGCGGCCGGTGAAGCGGGCGCGGGGGCGTAAGGCTGCGGCCTCGAAGAAGGCGAGCGCCCCAGAGCAGCCCGCCCTCGACGTCGAGTAGGTACGGCGTGCCAGTGGGGCTGCCGGAGTCCAGAACTCCGGCAGCCCACGGGTGCTGGGTGAGTGTCAGACTTCGGCGTCTGCCGCGTACGCGACGAAGGCGGACCACGTGGTGCGGGAGAGGGCGAGCTGGTCGCCGTCCTTGTCCTTGGAGTCCCGCACGCGGACGGCCTCAGGGCAGTCAGCGACCTCGACGCAGTTGTCCCCCTCGCTACCGCTGTAGCTGCTCTTGAACCACGCCGGTTCGGTGGTGCTCATAGCGCTCCTCGCATGTGTTCCAGCAGGCTCACCGTGGCCCTGCAATCGAGGGCCTGCGCACGCAGCTTGCCATAGCGCTGGAGCAGGACGCTCACGTCCTTCGGTGCCGTGATCAGAGTGCTCGAACGCTGACCCTCGGTGTAGCCGATCCACTGGTTGTCAGGAGTCTCTGCCAGGTACATCTGGCCGTCAACGCCCGCGTGGTCCTCCTGCTGTAGCGGCATGAGCTGGATCTCCACGTTGCGTAGCTTCCCAACCTCCAGGAGGTGGTCGATGAGGGCCCTCGTGACTCCCACTCCACCCACTCGCCGCTCCAGCAGCGCCTGTTCGATGACGAAGCTGAAGGCCGTGTTCGGCTTCTGCGTCAGGAGCTGCTGTCGCTCAAGCCGCGCCGCAGTCTCACGTTCCAGTTGCTCCTCTGTGACGGGCGGCAGCCTCCGCTCGAAGATCGCCCTGATGTACGCCTCCGGCTGCAACAACCCAGGAATCGCCCGGCACTCATACGCATAAAGCGAGATCGCCTCCTCCTCGATCCCCGCCCACTGCACGAACCACGACGCCAGCCCCTGCCTCCGCGTCAGATGCCGTGCCGCCGCCTTGAGGACCCTCGGCGCCTCAAGGACCGTCCCGGCCCGCTCGATGAACCTCACCGACGGGAACCGCTTCCCCTGCTCCAGCTTGGCTACCGCATGCACCGAGTACCGCACCTGCGGCGCGAACTCCTCCTGCGTCAGCCCCGCTTCCTCACGCAACGCCTTCAGGACCGCGCCGAAGCTCTTGAGGCCGTCCGACACTTCCGGTTCACTGCTCGCGACGCCGTCCAACACGCCCGGCCCACCTCCCACGTACGCCACCGGGACATCAACCCAGCCATGGTTACGGGGCGTCACTCACCCTGTCCACTCGGTGAACCCACCCAGTCGCGGCTGTACCAGTGTCGTGGCTGTTGTGCCGCCCGACCTCCCGCGACGCTGGACCGCATGACCGCACCTCAGGCCCAACCAGCCGTCACTGTACGTATGTTCTACCAGCAGTTCAGCGCGACCCGGCGCGGCGCCCGCCTCGCCCGCCGCCTTGCCACGCACCAACTCGACGTCTGGGGACTCCCGTTCGGGTCCGCCGTCTCCGACGCCGTGGCTCTCGTCGTCGCCGAGCTGGCCTCCAACGCCGTACTCCACGCCCACGTACCGGGCCGCGACTTCGCCCTCCGCCTTGAGCGCCGTACGGACGCGCTCCGCGTCGAGGTCGCCGATGCCCGAGGCGACCGCTGTGTCACCGCGTCGCCGATGGCGGGAGACGCGACGACCGAGCACGGCCGTGGCCTCGTCATCGTCGAAGCTCTCGCGTCCCGTTGGGGCATCACCGACCGCCCAGGACCCGGAAAGGTCGTATGGGCCGAGATCGACCTCCGCTGAGGCCCCGGCACAAGCAACCGTCATGGCAGGGGAACCGCCGGCGGGCTGGCCCGCTGCCAGTAGTGCAGCACCGGAGGATGCGCGACCTCCTCCCCGAGGTCGGAGGTCAGCAGGTGATGCCGCGCGACCGCGTCGTCGACGATCTGCCGCCACCACTCCAGCCGGTCCGGGCCCGCATCGGCCGAGATCAACTCGTCGTGCAGCGCGTACAGCTCACACGTGTTGTGCCACTGCGACTCGCGCACATCGGCGTTGCTCTCGCTGAACCGCGACAACTCGGCGCCCTCGCACATCGTGCACCCGCACGTCCACGGTTCCACGCGCGCGAACCAGTTCTGGAGCACCTCCACCCGGTGATACTTCAGCAGGTCGCGGACGAGCACCACCGGATACGGCCGCCAGCCCCGCCCCTTGCTGCGCGGGTCCATGCCGTGGCGGAGCATGGCGGTCACCCCCACCGCCGTGCCCAGCGCCCCGTGTGCCAGCGCGTCGAACGCCGCCAGGTCCGTACGCCACAGCAGCAGACGCGGGCACGACCGGCACAGCACGCGCAGCCCCTCGGCCACGCCCACCCGCTCCAAGGGGTCCTTGTAGTGCTGCATGATCAGCGCCACCGGATGCCGGCTGGCCCGTACCGCCGCCATCAGGTGCAGCAGCGACTCGTCCCGCAGCCAGCGGTAGCTGCACGGCAGCAGGACGACTGTGTCCGTCCGCTCCAGCCGGTTGGCCTGGGCGATCACCGCGCGCAGGACGCGGGCGTCGCCGTCCTCGTCCGGCGGTATGAAGCAGGTCGGGGTCACCGCGAACGCCGCCTTGTTGGCGAGCTGGCCGTTCAGGACCTCCTCCAGGCCGGAGAAGTCGAGCGCGTGCCAGCCGTCGGCCGCCTGATAGCCGAAAGGGCGGTCGACGGTCGCGACCCGGTGCTCGTGGCCGCCGTAGTCCACGGCCACGACCGTGTCCGGGTAGCTGTTGCGTATGTTCCGGCACCTCACCGCCGCATCGGCACCCGTGAGGAGCAGCCCTCCGGCGTTTCCGTCTATGTACGGCAGCAGGCCGATCGCCGACCTGTCGTTCACCATGATCAGTAACCGGTCGCGCAGTAAGCCCTCGATCCCGTCGCCCCCCATGGGGTCCCCCTCGCGGTGATGAAGCACGTCGGCACGTCGTCCCGCTGCTCACGAGTGTCGGAGCCGGTCGAAAAGGAGCGCAAGACGGTCGTATGCGGGCGTAAGCGGTTCTCGGCCAGGCCGCCGCCAGGGCCACACCCAGGCGAATGTCACGGAGAGGTGCAGCTTTGTCACATCCCGCGATGAATTCGTCCGCTTGCGTCGCTCAACGTGACACCCACGTCACGGAACTTGCGTCTGGCCTGGGCACAAGGCATGGCAAGACTGGCAAGATTGGATGTCGCGCGTGCGATCAGCGCGCCCCGACTGCTGCCGAGTGAGGGAACGAGAGCCGGATGCCCACCAGCGAGCTCTTCCTGAAGGATGTCATCGACATCAAGGAAGACGTCCATGCCGGCGATTTCAAGGTCGAGCTGTCCGGCGGGTTCACCGAAACCGATGCCCGCGTCGCCGAGTACGTGGTCACCGAGCAGCTGCAAGGGGCGTTCCGTAGTGCGCTCGGGCTGGTCGGGGCGGCGGTCAGGTCGGGGAACTCGCACGCCGCCTACCTGCACGGTTCGTTCGGTGCCGGTAAGAGCCACTTCCTGACCGTGCTGCACGCCGTCCTGAACAACAACGCGGCGGCCCGCTCCAAGCCCCGGCTGCAGGAGGTCATCGCCGAGCACGACGACTGGCTGCGCGACAGCCGGTTCCTCATGGTGCCCTACCACCTCGTCGGCTCCACGGACCTGGACTCGGCCATCCTCGGCGGGTACGTGCACGCGGTGCGCTCTCTGGACTCGAACAAGCCGACCCCCGCCGTCTACCGGGCCGACTCCGCGCTCGCGGACGCGCGCAGGCAGCGGGAGTTCCTCGCGGACGACGCGAAGTTCGTGCAGTGGCTCGGGGACGGGGCGGCTGCGGTGACCCCGGGCGGCGGCGGTGCCGTCGGCGCGGACGGCGATGACGACGACCTCGACCTGCTGGACGCGGACGACGCGGCCCCGGCCGCGGCCAGCTGGACCTCCGCCGACCTGAACCGTGCCTTCGACGCGCCCGCCGGAGACCCGTACCGCGAGGCACTCGTGTCCGCGCTGCTCTCCGGGCCCATGGCGGCGTATGCGCAGGGAGCCCGCGGCGACAAGGACGCCTTCGTGCCGCTGGAGAACGGGCTGTCCGTCATCTCCCGGCACGCCAAGTCCCTCGGCTACGACGGCATCGTGCTGTTCCTCGACGAGCTGATCCTCTGGCTCCAGGCGCACATGGGCGAGCAGGACTTCGTACGCGACCAGGTGCAGCGGCTGGTCAAGCTGATCGAGTCCGGGGACACCGACCGGCCCGTGCCGATCGTGTCCTTCATCTCGCGTCAGCGCGACCTGTCGCAGCTCATCGGCTCCGACGTGGCCGGCGCCGAGGTGCAGAACCTGGAGCAGCAGATCGAGTACCTGGCCGGGCGCGTCGACGTCGTCAACCTGGAGGACAGCAATCTCGTCGAGATCATCAAGCGCCGCGTGCTGGAACCGAAACCAGGCATGGAAGCGGCCCGTGACGAGGCCTTCACGCTCGTCGAGTCGTCCAAGGACGAGGTCCGGCAGGTGCTGCTCGACGCCCACGGGCGGACCGAGGCCAGCTGGGACGACTTCCGCACCCTGTACCCGCTCTCGCCCGCGCTGCTCAACGTCCTCGTGGACCTCTCCGGAGCACTCCAGCGCGAACGCACCGGTCTGAAGCTCGTCCAGGAACTGCTGCGGCGCCGTCGCGACGACCTGAAGATGGGGGAGCTGATCCCGCTCGGCGACCTGTGGGACGTCATAGCGTCGGGCACGGGCGAGGCGTTCACCGCCAAGCTGCGCCGGGAGTCCGAGATCGCGCACCGCTTCCACGCGCGCGTGCGGTCCCATCTGCTGGAGAAGTACGGGTCCGTCGACGATGCGCGCCACCGGCGTGACGACCGGCTCGTCAAAACCCTTCTGCTCGGCGCGCTCGCCCCCAATGTGCCGGCTCTGGCACGGCTGACCGGTGGACGGCTCGCCGCGCTCAACCACGGCACGATCAGGGCCCGGGTGGGGTCGGCCGGATCGATCGCGGTGAAGGCGCTGCGAGACCTCCAGGCCCAGGGGTTCGGGGAGCTGAGGAGTGAGGGCGACGCCGACCCGGTGTTCCATCTGCACCTGTCCGACCTGGACGTCGAGCCGCTGCTCGAAGAGGTCCAGGGGGTCGCGGACAACGCCGGGCAGCGGCGGCAGTGGGTCAAGGACCAGCTGTGGGCGGCCTTCGGTATCCGGGACACCCAGGCGTTCGTGTGCGAGCGCGAGATCGTCTGGCGGGGCACCAAGCGGACCGCAGAGTTCGTCTTCGGGAACGTACGCGATCCGCATCTGCCCGACGAGCAGTTCGAACCGCAGATGGACGGCAACATCCGCTTCGTACTGGACTACCCCTTCGACGAGCCTCAGCGCTCGCCCATCGAGGACGTCCAACGGATCGAGAACCTCAAGCGTTCGGGGCGGACTGGGAGCACCGTCGTCTGGCTGCCCGACTTCTTCTCCGAGCAGCGGGCCCGGCAGCTCGGACGGCTCCTGAAGATCAACTATCTGCTGGAGCGGGACCGGCTCGACGACGTCACCGCCACCCGCTCGACCGAGGAACGGATCCAGATCCGCCACCAGCTCAAGGCACAGAGCGACAACCTCACCACCCAACTCTCAGCTGTTCTTGAGCAGTTGTACGGGATCAGCAAGGCGGAGGCCGCGAACGTCGGAGCCGAGGTCCCGGCAGACCAGCACCTGTGGTCGCTGCGGCCCGGCTTCACGCGGAAGAAGCCCGAGCCCGGCGTCGGCTTCGAGAAGAACCTCTACGCCCTCGCCGACGAGATGTTCGCTGTGCTCTACCCGAAGCACCCCGACTTCGACCCCGCTCTCACCCGCAAGCCGGTCACCCTGCGCGAGTTGAAGACGGCGCTCGAATGGATCGGCAGGGCCATGGAGAGCGGCGAACGCCGGGTCGTCGTCGACAGCCACCAGCTGGCCATGGTGAAGAAGATCGTGCACCCGCTGGGACTGGGCGAGGTGTACGACGGTCCGCTGAACGTCTCCCGCGACTGGCGGCTGCGGATCAATCAGAAGGCCTCCGACGCCCCCTCCGGGACGGACCTGTCTGTCGAGGACATCCGCAAGTGGATCGGCCAGCTCGGGTTCACCGGCCTGGAGAAGAACGTCAGCAACCTGATCATCGCGACGTACGCGCTGCTCGACGACCGGACGTGGGTGTACCAGACCTCACCTCTGCAGCAGGCGCCGGAGCTGGAGAGGATCGGCCCCGGCTACGGACTGCGCGCCGTCGAGAAGCCGACCGACGAGGAGTTCGCGACCGCGCGTGAACGGGCCGGCAGGATCTTCGGGGTTCATGTACCGCCCGCGCTCATCGCGCTGAACGTCACCAAACTCGCCACCGGCGTGAAGGAGGTGACCGAGAGGCATCGGGACGCCGTGAGCGGGGTCCGGTCCGTGTTGCAGAAGCGGGCCGAGGAGCTAGGGCTGCGGGGCCCGCAGGGAGCGGACGCTCCGCGTATGAAGTCCATGAAGGCCGCGGCGGACCTGGTGGCTCGGCTCGCCCGCAGTGACGACGCGGCCGTGGTGGTGCGCGAGCTCGCGGCGGTGGCGTACGACGTGACCGACCCGGAGATCGGGGCAGCCCTCAAGCAGGCGCCCGAAGTGCTGGCCGCGCTCGACGACACCAACTGGAAGCTCCTCGACAGCGTGCGCGGCTTTGCCGGGCGGGACGACAGCGTAGGGGACCGGGCGGCACGGCTGATCCGCGTCATCGAGGAGGCGGCGAACGACCACGAGCAGGCCCGCTCGCTCGTCCCCGTACTCGACCAGCTCCAGGACCGGGCGCTGGCCCTCGTCAACGAAGTGGCACGCCTGGCGCAGGTGGCCCAGCCCGTGACACCGCGACCACAGCCGACCGCGGACGACGTCAGCTTCACCGAGCACGGTCAGCCGGTGGTCGAGTCGGGGCCGGTCGTGACGGAGGACGCGCCCCAGCGGTTCGACGGCGGCGAGCGTGCTGTCGTCGACGTACCCGCCCAGGACGTACCCGCTCCGGACGTACGCCCCGCGGCTCCGCATGTCGTCGAGCCCACCCGGCTCGAAGCGTCCCTCGCCGCCACCGTCGCCGATGTGGAAGAGGAGATCAGGTCGTACCTCGCCGCCCATCCGGGCACGCGCATCCAGGTCACCTGGCGTCCCATGCCCACCGACGGCCAGGAGGCCGGACACTGATGGCCGCCGCTCTGCCCCAGGTGGGCCGCCGCACCATCGAGGCGCTGCTCGCCACACACGCCTCCGGGCTCGGAGACCGGCGACTCCTGCTGGTGCACGGGCGCTACACGGCCGGCGCGCCCGAGGAGTTCACCGTGCGGACGGGGGAGGAGACGCGGCGCGTCCGCGTCAGCCACCAGGCGTCCGTCCTGGGCATCCTCGACGAGTGGACGAAGCACCGGGACAAGGCCGCCGGCGTGGACCTCCTCGTCGTCACCACCGGCGTCGACGACGGCCAGATCGGCTGGGACCTGCGCGGGCAGGCGGTGCGGCGGCAGACGCTCACGGTGGAGAACGCCGAGATCGTCATGCAGCGCTTCGGAGCCGCCGGACTCGACCCGCGCATGTACGACGAGGGGTGGCTGCTGGAGGCGCTGCTCGACGCCGAGCCCGCTCAGGGCTGGAAGCGCTCGGGCTCCGTCCTGACGCGGGACGCGGCTCTGCGCGCGCTGGTCATGGCCCGGCTCGGGCTGGGCGACGGTGACGACGAGGCGGGACCGGCGTCGGGCGCGGTCGTCGATCTGGACGCCCTGCTCACGTGGTCCCGTACCCCTGCGGGGCCCCTGCGCTTCGCGGAGCTGGACCAGACCGAACGGGACGAGCTGAAGAAGTGGCTCGGGGAGACCGCCGGCCCGGCCGCACCCGTCCTGATGTCCCTGGCGGAGACCGGACGCGGACAGGACGCGATGCCGCTCGGTCTGCTGGGAGCCGTCCTGCGCGACCAGGCCGCGAGCCCGGACGTGGTGCTCGCCGTGGGCGGGCTGTTCGGCCAGGTGATGCCGCGCCGGACCGAACTGCAGTCCTTCACCGAGGCCGTCGAGGGCGCCCTCATCCGCTGGATCGGGGAGGCCCGGCACAACGCCGACGCACTGGAGCGGGTCTCCGCCGTCCTCAAGCGCGCCGACAAGCTCGCCGAGGACGCCGGACTCACCACGGCCCTCGAATCCAACCGCTTCCTGCCGTCCAGCTTCACGGCCCAGCTGCGGCACGTGACGGCAGCGGCCCGTACTTCCCCGGAAGCGGGGGAAGCGGCCCTGTCCGAGCTGAACGCGCACATGCTGGCCCGCCTGAACACGGACCGCGTCGGCGTGGCCGAGATGGCCGTTCGGATCGCCCGCTGGCTGTCCCTTCCGCGGCCCTCGGTGGCGTCGGTGGCGGCCGGAGTACGGGACCAGGCAGGGGACTGGGGCTGGGCGGACCGGGCGCTCGGCGTTCTGTGGGCCGGCGACCCCGAGGGTGACGCCGCCGCGGGCGAGGACCTTCGTGCGCTGTACGAGGCGGCCAGGGGGCGGCGCGAGTGGCTGGACGAGGAGTTCGCCCGGCGGCTCGCCTCCTGGACGCCGAATGCCACCGCGCTCCACCCCGGCGGCTGCCTGGTCGTCGAGAACGTACTGGCCGAAGCCGTCAGGCCGCTGGCCGGCGACACGGCTCCGCTCGTTCTGGTGCTGGACGGCATGAGCTGTGCGGTCGCGGCCCAGCTCGGCGAGGAGGTCGAGCGCGAGGGCTGGACCGAGGTCGTGCCCAGGGAGGTGGGCTCGGAGGAAGGGCCGCGGCGGATGGCCGCCGTGTCCATGCTCCCCTCGGTCACGGAGGTCAGCCGGGCGTCCCTGCTCACCGGTACGGCCGTCAAGGGCGGGCAGACGAAGGAGAGTTCCGGCTTCGCCGCCTTCTGGAGGCAGCGGCGACTGGACGCCGTGCTCTTCCACAAGGCCGGGATAGAGGGAGGGGCGGGAAGGTTCCTCTCCGAGGAGATCATGGCCGCGCTCGCCTCGGAGGCGGTGGTCGGCGTCGTGCTGAACACCATCGACGACGCCCTCGACAAGGGACAGCAGGGGCGGCGTACCCAATGGAGCCTGGGTGACGTCACCTACCTGCGGGAACTGCTGTCGGCGGCCAAGGGGTACGGGCGCCCGGTCGTGCTCGTCGCGGACCACGGGCATGTGCTGGAGCGGGGCGCGAGCGAAGGACCTGTGGGTGACGAGGACGCGGGGCACGGCTCGGCCCGGTGGCGTACGGGCGCGGCGAAGGACGGCGAGGTCCAGCTGTCCGGGCCCCGCGTACTGGAGGGCGGCGGCACCATCGTCGCGCCCTGGCGGGAGGACATCCGCTACACCGGCCGCCGGGCCGGGTATCACGGCGGAGCCTCGCTCGCGGAGGTCACCGTGCCGCTGCTCGTCCTCATGCCCGACCGCGACCTGGTGCCCAAGGAGTGGGAGGCCCTGCCTCGGGAGCAGGCCGTCCCGTCGTGGTGGGCTCCCCACAAGGGTGGGGGGCCCGAGGTCGTCGCCGTGCGGGAGGCGCCGCGCAAGCCGAAGCGGGGGAAGCCGAAGGAGCAGCCCGCGGGCGAAGGGCTGTTCGCCGCTGCCGAGCTCGTGGCACCGGCCGCGGACGGAGCCGCCCCCGCCACTCTGGGCGAGCGTGTGGTCGCCAGTGAGGTGTACGAGGCGCAGAAGGAGTACGTACGCAAGGCTCCCGAGAGCAAGGTCGTGGCGGCCGTCATCGACGCGCTGGTCGGGGCGGGCGGCACCATATCACCGGCCGCGCTGTCCGGCGCCATCTCGGCGACCGGGCGGGTGCGGCGCAACATCGACGGGTTCATCGCCACCCTGCAGCGGCTGCTCAACATCGAGGGCTACGCCGTCCTGGGCTTCATCGACGCCGGGCACACGGTGAAACTCGATCTGACCCTGCTGCGCGACCAGTTCTTCCCGAAGGAGAAAACGTGACGTCGTCGCCCGACGTGAGCGCGGTCCGGCGGCGGGAAGTCGTCGACGCACTGCGCCGGGGCACCGTGCCGCACTCCGGGCTCGACCTCTTCGCGGTCGGTCTCGACCGGTTCACCGGTGCCCTCGACGAGGATGTGGCCACGGTGGCGCGGGGCGGAGCCGCCTTCCACGCCATCCGGGGAGAGTACGGATCCGGCAAGACCTTCTTCGCACGCTGGCTCGCCGAGCGGGCCAAGCGTGCGGGGCTCGCCACGGCCGAGGTGCAGATCTCCGAGACGGAGACACCTCTGCACCGGCTGGAGACGGTGTACCGCCGGCTCACCGAGCGGCTGTCCACGGCGACCCACCAGCCCAGTGCGCTGCGCGCGATCGTCGACTCCTGGTTCTACACGCTGGAGGAGGAGGTCCTCGACAACGGCGACGTGGACGAGGAGGACGAGGCGGCGCTGGGCGAAGCCGTCGACGTACTGATGGAGCGCCGGCTCGCCGAAGTGGCCCGCACCACACCGGCGTTCGCCGCGGCCCTGCGTGGCTACCGGCGCGCGGTCGCGGCCGACGACGCGGCGACCGCGGAAGCCCTCATCGCCTGGCTCGGCGGTCAGAAGTCCGTCGCCGCGTCAGCACGCCGGGCCGCCGGGGTACGGGGCGACCTCGACCACTTCGCGGCGCTCGGCTTCCTGCAGGGCCTGCTCACCGTGCTGCGGGACTGCGGCCACCCCGGTCTGCTGGTCGTCCTCGACGAGATCGAGACCCTTCAGCGGGTGCGCGGTGACGTACGGGAGAAGGGACTCAACGCGCTGCGGCAGCTTCTCGACGAGATCGACGCGGGACGCTTCCCAGGGCTGTTCCTCGTCATCACGGGGACGCCGGCCTTCTACGACGGTCAGCAGGGCGCGCAACGGCTTCCGCCGCTCGCGCAGCGGCTGGCGACCGACTTCACCACCGACCCGCGCTTCGACTCGCCGCGGGCGGTCCAACTGCGGCTCGCCGGCTTCGACCTGGAACGGCTCGGCGAGTTGGGCAGGCGCGTGCGCGACCTGTACGCGGGCGCCGCCCGGCATCCGGAACGAGTCGAGCAGCAGGTGGACGACGCGTATCTCATGGAACTCGCCACCGCCGTGACCGGCGGACTCGGGGGCAAGGTCGGGGTCGCGCCCCGCGTCTTCCTGCGTAAACTCGTCGCCGATGTGCTCGACCGGGTGGACGAGTTCCAGGACTTCGATCCACGCAAGCACTACGCGCTCACCATCGCGGACGGCGAGCTGACCGAAGTGGAACGCAACGCGGCTGCCGCACGCGCGGAAGACATCGACCTGGAGATGCCGTGAGCGGTATCGACGATCTCGAACCCGCGCTCGTCCACCACATCGTCAACACGCTCGGCTGGCCCGGACTGCGCCCCCTGCAGGAGGAGGCCATCGGGCCGCTGCTCGCGGGCGACGACGCGATCCTTCTGGCGCCCACCGCCGGAGGCAAGACGGAGGCCGCGTCGTTTCCGCTGCTGTCGAAGATGACGCAGGGGAAGTGGTCGGGGACGTCCGTCCTCTACGTGTGTCCGCTCAAGGCGCTGCTGAACAACCTGCTGCCCCGGCTGGAGACGTACGCCTCGTGGCTCGGACGCACGGCTGCCCTGTGGCACGGGGACGTCACCTCCGGTGCGCGGAAGCGGATTCTGGCCGCGCGGCCCGACATCCTGCTCACGACGCCGGAGTCGCTGGAAGCGATGTTGGTGAGCGCGAACGTCGATCACACGTCCTTCTTCTCCGGATTGCGCGCTGTGGTCGTCGACGAGGTGCACGCCTTCGCCGGGGACGACCGGGGCTGGCATCTGCTGGCCGTCCTGGAGCGGCTGCAGCGTGTCGTCGGACGTCCCGTCCAGCGAGTCGGGCTGTCGGCGACGGTGGGAAACCCGGACGAGTTGCTGCTGTGGCTGCAGGGGTCCGGAGCGGGGAAGCAGCCGTCCACTGTGGTCGCACCGCACCTGGCAGATCCGAAGCCCGAGACATCGGCAGCGGCCTCCCCGGCCCCGGCGGACATCCAGCTCGACTACGTGGGCTCCGTCGACAACGCCGCCACCATGATCGCGGCCCTGCACCGCGGCGAGAAACGGCTCGTCTTCTGCGAGTCCCGCAGGCTCGTCGAGGAACTGGGCGAGAAGCTGCGCGCCAAGGGCGTGACCACCTTCCTCTCCCACGCCTCCCTCTCCGTCGACGAACGCCGTCGCGCGGAACAGGCGTTCGCCGAGGCCCGCGACTGCGTCATCGTCTCCACGAGCACCCTCGAACTCGGCATCGACGTCGGGGACCTGGACCGGGTCATCCAGATCGACGCCCCGCTCACCGTCGCCTCATTCCTGCAACGGCTCGGCCGCACCGGACGCAGGCCCGGAACGTCACGCAACTGCCTGTTCCTCACGCTGGACCGCGATGGACTGCTCGGCGCCGCGGCCCTTCTCCTGCAGTGGTCGCGCGGCTGGGTGGAGCCCGTCATCGCCCCGCCGGAGCCGCGGCACATCGTGGCCCAGCAGCTTCTCGCGCTGTGCCTGCAGGAACCGCAGGTCGGTGACCGTCTCTGGCAGGAGTGGTGGAACGGCCTCGGCCCGTTCGGTCAGTCCGCGGAGCCGATCGTCCGGCACCTGGTCGACAACGGCTACCTGGACCAGGACGGTGGACTCCTGTTCATCGGTCCCGAGGCCGAACGGCGCTTCGGGCACCGGCACTTCATGAACCTGACGGCGGTGTTCACCGCACCTCCGCAGTTCACCGTGCTGCAGGGCCGCAGGGAGATCGGCAGGACGGATCCGAGCCTGCTCACCGAACGGATCGACGGGCCAAGGCGGTTGCTCCTGGCCGGGCGGAGCTGGCAGGTCACGTACATCGACTGGAAGCGCAAGCGGTGCTTCGTCGAACCCGTCGACGGCGGTGGCAGAGCGAAGTGGAGCGGTACCGGTCTCGACTTCGGTATCTCCTTCGAACTGACGCGCGCGGTCCGGGAAGTGCTCCTTGGCGCGAACCCGCCCGTGGACCTCACGGCGCGAGCGGAGAAGTACCTGGCCGAAGCGCGGGAGCACTTCGTGGAAGAGGTGCATCCCGGAGGCACGGTGATCACCCGCGGATCGGGTGGATACGTGAGGTGGTGGACCTGGGCCGGTCATCGGGCGAACGCCACACTCGCGGCGACGCTCGCCGAGGTTGCCGTACCTGCTCAACAGATCAACGACTGCTGGATCCGTCTGCGTGAGGACCTCGACCCCGATGTCTGGAAGCAGGCTTCGGCTGCCGCACCCGACCATCTGTGCCTGCCGGAGGTCGACGAACGGGCGGTCAAGGGATTGAAGTTCGCGGACGCGCTGCCGCCCAGGCTCGCCGAATCGACGCTGGCGAGGCGGCTGGCGGATCTGGAGTCGGCAACGCGAGTGCTCTCCGAACCTGTGCGCTTCGTTGTGCGTCCACGATGAGTGCCTGGGACCCAGGACCTGTGTCAGGGCGTCAGTCTTGGGGCCGAACAGGCTTTTAGCGAGCCTCACACGAGTCGGCCGATACCGTATTCGGTCGAGCGCCGCTGCCAACTGCCGCTTACCTCCCGAGGTCGTGCTGCCGCTGCTCCAGGCACCTCAGCCACAGCTCATGAGCCTCCCGTGCCTCCCGCAGCGACTCCTGTGCAAACCGCTCGTCCGCGAAGCCGGTCTTCGCGGCCCGCTGCACGACGGTGACCAGATGTTCGGCCACAGCCGAGAGGCGTTCCCTGTGCGCCCTTTCCAGCTGTGGTGCAAGCTCAGCGCCGCGATTGGCCATCGCCAGAAGATCGTCGTACTCCGCATCGTCGCCGTACGTGGATGGCAACGCGCGAAGATCGATCTCGCGGAGCCGGGACACGTCCGCCGGCGGCGTGTCGTCCTCGACGGCCGCCTCCCGGCCCAGAATCCGATTCAGCAGACGCAGCGTCGACACCGACTTTCGTACCTCCCTGGCGATCACGTCGAGAGCCGTCAGTTCCGCTGCGACCTCTTCCCGGGCCTCCCGGGTGAGCAGCTGCCGCAGGTGGTCCGCGGCATCCTCGCCGCGGGCACCTGCCTCATCGATCACGCGGTCGCAGGCGTTCAGCTCGGCGAACGCCCGCTCCGCCGTGGCGATCGAGGCTCTCAGCATGCCCGCCGTATCCTTGTCGAAGAGGCCCACCGCACCCCGCAGTTCGGCCACCGTGATGGGCACCGCCTCCAACAAGTCCTCGATGCGAGGCCCGCCGACGGGCAGCCTGCTGTCCATGTTTTGTTTCCCCTCGTTCTGCGGCCACCCATGAGACGCGACCGGATATGTGCGAACCGTGAACATCGCGTGTCACGCACACCTCAGAATATGCGTGTGATCACACACGACACCGGCTTCGTCTACGTCATGCGGAATCCTGCGATGCCCGACATGGTGAAGATCGGCCTCACCACCCTGCTACCGGAGGAACGCGCGGCGAAGATATCCAGCCACGAGGGCGTACCACTGCCGTTCGAGGTCCTCTTCCGGGCGCTGACCGTGCGTTGGTCCAAGGTTGAGAAGCTCGTTCATCAGCGCCTGAGCAGACAGCGGGTCAACCCGCGCCGGGAGTACTTCTCCGTGTCCGCCGACATCGCCGTGGCGACCGTCCGTGAGTGCGTGCTGGAGGTCAACGGCAACGACGCCTGGGAGGTCGGGGAGATCCATCCCATCGGCGGTGAGGACCGCATCACGCTCGCCCTGGAGGCGGGCGAGGTCTTCGTCCTGCTGGCCCAGCCGTCGTTGTTCGGCGGTGGCGGGTGGGAGCCGCTCGACCTCTGGCAGGCGCACGCCGACGGCGACCAGTTGGAGATCTATGCTGCGGACGGTCCGGATGAGATAGCCGGGTTCAGCGATGGTGACGTCGGCGGTGATGACGACCCCGTGCCGCATCTCGACGCCGCGGGGAACGTCGCCAATGGAGTACTCATCGGCCGTGAGCGCCTCGCGCCGGGGGACCGCATCCTGTGGATGAGGGACGGGGAGCAGCCGGCGGCGTGCAGAGGCGTGCTCTTCGAGGCCCGTGAGTACTGCCAGATCGCGTGCCGCACTTGGAACCCACAGGTGAACTCGGTCGGGATGCCTCTCATCCTCAACTACCTTGAGCGCGACCCTTCGCCCGCCATGGTTGCTGTCTCCCAACTGGCCCTCCGCCTTCCCGGCCCGCGCACTTGGGCGCCGCGCCCAACGGCCCGCGAAGAGCTGTCCCTCCCCCTACCCGGCCCCGAACGCTGGCTCCCCCAGCTCAGGCCGAAGAAGGACCGCCCTCCCCGCCGGGGCAAGGGTTCAGCCTAACCAGCGTGGCTGTCACTGCCCCCACATAGGCTGCTGCACGACGTGAGCTGCAGGACATACGAGGAGACCGATGACCGACGCATACCCGGAGCTCTACCTGAGACTGCCGAGAGGCGGGCCGGAGGCTCGGGGCCGGCTGCTGGGGGAGAAGGGCGCCAGCGGGAGCCAGAGGTTCGTCATCGCGGCGGGGTCTCCAGCCCAGACCAAGGTGGTTCCCTCGTTTGCGGCGCGCAAGCCGACGTCGTACCGCACACGACAGCAACTCATCTCGCAGGGACTGCTGCGGCATTCAGAGAGGTGGCCGGGATACCTGGAGGCGGCCTGGGATATCGAGTGCACCTCGCCCTCGGCTGCCGCCGAAATCCTGCGGGGCTGCAGTGTCAATGGCTGGGGCGAGTGGAAATCGGCCGATGGGCAACCACTCGCCCACCTCGACCACCTGTCGACTGCGCCGAACCGCGCCTGGCTCATCCGCGGCTCCAACGTCACCGGCGTCAATCTTGTCCAGCGGTTGTGGCTCGCCGAGGGATTGGTCACCGTCGCCGCCACCAGGTTGCGGCAGGGCGTCGAAGCGAACCCGGACTGGAACCTGCTGCGCACCCTCGTGGAGGAGGACTACGAGTCGGCGGCCACGTACAACCAGAAGCAGGAACTCGTCGAGGCGCTGCACGTCTTCCTCACCCGGATGAAGCCCGACGACACGGTGTGCGCGCGCACCGACGGGCGGCTGTACGTCGGCAAGGTCACTGGGGCGGCCGAGCAGATTGCCTCTGAGGACGGGCGGTCCAATCTGCGGCGGCCCGTCGACTGGCAGGACACCAGTTATGAGTGGGAGGAACTGCCCGAGGAACTCCAGCAGAAGCTGTCGGTCCAGCACGACGTCGTCGACCTCACTGCTGTACAGGCCCTCATAGACGGGCTGGGGCTGACCGATGAGCAACTGGCCGACGAGGCCGAGGCCACCGTGAGCGACCCGAGCGCAGAACTGCCGGCCCAAACCGCCCGTCGGAAGCTGGAACTTCCCGCACCGGACCAGGCGATGACGGACCGTCTAAACGTGCATAGTGTCTCGTGGCTGCGCGAAGTGCGCGACCTGCTGTGGGATGAGAAACAGCTTGTGTTCTACGGGCCGCCTGGAACGGGCAAGACCCATCTCGCCCTGGGACTTGCCGAGTTCCTTGGCGGTGGCCCCGAGCAGGTCAAACTGGTGCAGTTCCATCCCTCCTATTCCTACGAGGACTTCTTCGAGGGCTACCGTCCCAAGGAGGACCCGAAGACCAAGGAGGTCGCCTTCCGTCTCACTGCCGGGCCGCTGCGCGAACTCGCGGACCGCGCAGATAAGGAGGGCAACCGGCACATTCCCCACTTCCTGATCATCGACGAGATCAACCGGGCCAACCTGGCGAAGGTCTTCGGAGAGCTGTACTTCCTGCTGGAATACCGGCGCCAGACACTGCGACTCACCTACTCCGGTGACGACTTCTCCCTGCCGGACAACCTCTTCGTCATCGGCACCATGAACACTGCGGACCGCTCCATCGCGCTTGTGGACGCGGCCATGCGGCGCCGTTTCGCGTTCGTCGAACTCTCCCCGCGCACCGAACCGACGAGAGGCCTGCTGCGTCGCTGGCTGGCGGGGACGGAGAGGGACGCGGAGCGGGCCGATCTGCTGGACGAGCTCAACTCCCGTATCGAAGATGTGGACTTCCAGATCGGGCCGGCGTACCTGATGAAGCCCGGGGTGGACAGGGAGGGCGGTCTGGAACGCACCTGGCGCACCAAGATTCTTCCGCTGCTGGAGGAACACCACTACGGAGAGGGCGTGAAGATCGAGAAGCGGTACGGGCTAGCGTCCCTGCGTGCAGCGCTGGCGGCCCGCGGAGACGAGCCCGTCACGTGAGTGTCGTCGCCGGGCCCGTCGACCTCATCGAGCATGCCCGGGCGGTGCGTCGTCCCCTTCCCGAGGCGGTGGGCCGGGCCCTCGCCGCCTCGCGCATCGTCGAGGCCGCGCCCGACCTGTACGTGGCCGGCCACTGGTGCCTGAAGGCCGGCAGCAAGGTGGGCGCCGTGTCCGTGACTGTGCCCGGCGCGGGGCCGGTCACGGTACGGATCACCCCCAAAGTGCCGATGGCCCGGCTGTTTTTCCTGCTGGGCTACAGCCTCGATCCCCGCGGCTGGCGGGACGGCCAGGTGGATGTGGCCGAACACCGGGAGGTGCTGCCCGCGCTGGCGCACGCGTTCGAGCGTCAGGTGGAGGGCGCGATCCGAGCAGGGTTGATCCAGGGATACCGGACGAACGAGGACACCGCTCTCGTCGTTCGGGGCCGCATTCGCGAGGCCGAGCAGGTCCGCAAGCGGTTTGGCGCAGCGCTGCCCGTCGAGATCGCGTACGACGAGTTCACCACCGACATCCCCGAGAACCGGCTGCTGCGCGCCGCCACTGAACGGCTGCTGCGTCTGCCCGGCGTTCCGCGTCCCGTACGGGCCCGGCTGCTGCATCAGCGGACCCGGCTCGCGGACGTCTCCCCGCTCGTACGCGGGCAGAGGCTCCCCGAGTGGCGTCCCTCTCGGCTCAACGCGCGCTACCAGCACGCGCTTCATCTGGCGGGGGCGATCCTCGACGGCGCTTCGGCCGAGCACCGTCCAGGCGGTCTGCGGATCGACGGGTTCCTCTTCGACATGAACAAGGTATTCGAGGACTTTGTCTGCGTCGCCCTGCGCGAAGCGCTGTATCCGTATGGCGGGCGCGGTGTGCTCCAGGCCAAGGGCGTGCACCTCGACGAGGAGGAACGCGTCCGTATGCAACCGGACTTCGTTTGGTACGGCGACGGGAACCCGGGCCGTCCTCTCGCTGTCGTCGACGCCAAGTACAAGGTGGAGAACAAGTACGGCTATCCGGGCGCCGACCTGTACCAGATGCTGGCGTACTGCACCGCGCTGGGACTCCCCGCAGGTCATCTTGTGTACGCGAAGGGCAACGCCCCGCACGCCGGCCATCGCGTGCGCGAGGCGGGGATCGTCCTGCACCAGCACGCCCTCGACCTCGACCAGTCGCCGGAGAGCCTCCTTACCGAAGTGAAGGAATTGGCCAGGGAGATGGCCGCGACCGCACATGGATGTTGATCGCGGGCGACCACTGTCTGTGACCAACGTGAAGATTGCGCAACACCCGGCGATGCCCAGGTTCCAGCAGCTGACGGTGCCGAACCGTACGCCGACCAGGGCGTGCACTTACGCAATGATGGTTTGGATGCCGCGGACCGACTGACCCAGAAGCGAACAAATCCATGCTGGACGGTTTGGCGCCGGGGCAGGGACTTTGTGCTTACGGGGCGAGACGGGACGCATCCGCTTGCGTAGCCACCAAAGTAGCCACGTTGGTAGGCGTTACGCCCGTCTGCGCAGGTCATAGCGCTGTGATGATTCTCCCCGGCGTACAGCCCGACTCGTCTGCCATCGGGGCTCCGACCCGGTTTCACGGTGACGATTGCCGGACCTCAATCGCATGGTGCATGGCCTCACGTTGCCTGTGCAGCCGCTCCACCTTCTCGAGCGGCGGTGGATGCGGGGGGGGGTGCCCCTATCTGTTTCGTCAACCCCGGTGGGGTCGGCTTGTAGGGGTTGATCGTGGTTTTCGGGAACGTCCCGCGGATCGGGGTGTTCCCGGCGGATCGGGTGGCTGATGGGCAGCCCGGTGGCCGGCAGGGCCGGATTGGCCGTGCCGGTACGCGGGCGTGATGGGGCCTGGAGGGTAGGGCGGTGGAGTCGTCAGGCGGCGAGGTCGACGTCGCCCGGGGTGCGTGCTTCGTAGAGGGCCCCGGTGCGGATCATCGCGTGGATGACGTTCACGCGCTGGCGGGCCAGGCGGAGGATCGCCTGGGTGTGGGTCTTGCCGCGTGCGCGTTGCCGGTCGTAGTAGATCCGGGAGGACAGGTCGGCTTTGCAGCCGATCGCGGCGAACGCGGCCTGGAACAGGGCGCGTTTGAGGAGCCGGTTGCCGCGGTGGGGTGCGTGCTCGCCGCGGATGGAGGTGCCCGAGGACTTCGTGGCGGGCGCGAGTCCGGCATAGGAGGCGAGGTGCCCGGCGGTGGGGAAGCCGGTGCCGTCACCGATCGCGACGATCACGGCCGCCGTGGTCCTGACGCCCAGGCCGGGCAGGGACGTCAAGAGGTGGAAAAGAGGGAGGGCCTCCAGCAGGGCGGCGATCTCCTGCTCGGCCTGGCGGCGCTGGGTGTGGGCGGCGGCGAGCTGGGCGGCAAGTCCTGGCACGATCAGCGCGCTGGCCTCGGTGCCCGGAACGACCAGGGTCTGCTCGGCGAGCGCGTCGAAGATCTCTGCGGTCAGGTGGTGGGCCTTGCGCGAACCGTGCACCTTGAGCAGGGCCTCGCAGCGGGCCCGGCCCAGTTTCCTCAGTCTCGCCGGGGAGCCGTGGCGCTGAAGGAGGGCCTGGACATAGGGGTAGGCCAGGCGCGGGCCGAGCACACGCTCGAGAGAGGGGTGGATCTGGGAGAGCAGGCCGCGCAGCCGGTTGGTGGCGCGGTTGACCTCGCCGGCCAGGTCGTTGTCGTAGCCGGTGAGCATGGTCAGCTCGGCCAGCACCTCGTCGTCGCGGTCCACCGCGCGCAGTGTGTGCGGCATGGTGCGGGCGGTCTCGGCGATCACGAACGCGTCGCGGGCGTCGGTCTTGGCCTCGCCCGGGTGCAGATCGGCGGCCCGCCGCATCGACAGCCCGGGCAGGTAGGCCACCCGGCAGCCGGCCGCGCGGGCCACCGTCAACGGCAGCGCGCCGATGTTGGCGACCTGGTCCACGATCACCAGAACGGTGCCGAACTTCGCCACCAGCTTGGTGAACAGCTCCAGCAGTCTCGGCTCGGTGTTGGGCAGCCGCTTGTCGTGCACGGTTCTGCCGTCCGCGGTCCGGCCGTGGGCGTGGTGGAACTCCTTGCCCAGGTCCAGGCCGAGGAAGAGATCTATCGCGGTCGTGTCGACCATGTGCGCGTGCCCCTCGCCACTCGTCTCCTCAGCTCCCGGCCGTCCCTGCGGCACCACACGCCGGCAACCACGTTACGCAGACATGCCGCCCGTGAAGCGGCCCGGCATTGCGCCGGACCAGGCGGTCGTCAGGCCCCTCATCAGCGGTCAAGCGGTGCCCCGAAGCCCGGCGGCAACACCCCCCAGGTCATCCGTACGACAGGGGGCACACAGCCATACCGGACCCGGGGGCCAGGCGCCCCATTGCGGGGCCACGAAAAAGGTAACGGGGGGGGCGATCACTGGGCAGGGAAGTGCGATCTCCGCCCACACGACCTTGCCGGATGGTGGCCATGGCTGGCTGCCCCACCGGGCAGTGAGCGCGTCGACGAGGAGTAGCCCGCGGCCTGTCTCGTCGATGGCACTGGCGGTATGACAGCTCACGGGCCGACGGTCGCCTCGCGGGTCGGCCACTTCGATACGGAGTGTGTCCGGGGCCTCGACGGCGAGCGAGACTCGGAACCCACGGCCCTTCACGCGGCCGTGGGCAACCGCGTTCGCCGCCAACTCGGCGACAACCAGCGCCGCGGACTCGCTCACCGCGCAGCTCGGCGCCAGCCCCACTCGTCGAGCTGATGCACAGTCATCAGCCGGGCAAGGCGGGCGTCACGACGCGTGGCGCTGAGGAGCTGGGTGAAGTGCCGGGTGGAGATTCCTGACTTCGTGTCACTGAGTGTGGCTGGCGCGCTCTACCCTGACCAGGGAGTCATTCGGTACGCAGGGTGTGCGTACCGGTACGGACGGTTTCCTGTACGGGTGTCGGCCGTGACTTGGTGAGGTGTGTGCGACAGCAGGGCGGGTGTCGGGATGACTGTGACGGGGCCGCAGGAGACGTATGACGAGGGTGAGCAGGCCAGCGCCTGAACCGGGCGATCGGCAAGCAGGTCAAGGTACTCAGGGAGCGAGCGGGGCTCACGCAGAAGGAGTTGGGGGACCGGCTCGGATACAGCGAGGACCTGATCTCATCGCTGGAGCGGGGAGACGGACGCCACAGCGGGAGTTCCTGGAGGCGGCCGATGAACTGCTGGATGCCGGTGGGCTGTTCAAGGCCACGATCGAGGATGTGGAGAAGGCCAAGGCGAAAGCGAGGGTTCGGCATCCGGCCTGGTTCAGGGACTACGCGCGGTGGGAGCGGCAGGCGGTTGAGATCAACGACTACAACTGCCATGACATCCCGGGGCTGTTCCAGCCCGAACGCCGGATCAGGGCTCTGTACGAGATGCGGAAACCCCTGCTGGACGAGGAGACCATCGAGCAACGGGTGACCTCTCGACTGGCGCGGCAGGAGATCCTTACGCATTGGCCTCCTCCGATGATCACTGCGGTCATCGAGGAGTCAGTGCTGCGTCGCCCTCTTGGAGGGCGAGACGTCCACAAGGAGCAGTTGGACCGTCTGCTCCAGCTCGGCAAGTTGCGCAATGTGGAACTGCAGGTGACGCCGATCGACCGTACCGAGCATGCCGGGATGGGCGGTTCCTTCATCCTGCTGACACCCAAGGGGAAACCGCGGCTGGGATACACCGAGGCGCAGAACTCCAGCCGACTGGTTACGGACCCCGAAGACGTCCGTATCCTGGCCGCACAGTACGGCAGCATCAGGACGCAGGCGCTTACCATGCAGGAGTCCCTCGCCTTGATCGAAAAGATGCTGGGAGAGCTGTGAGCACCGCGGAACCCGAGTGCCTGTCCTGGTTCAAGAGCAGCTACAGCGGCAATGAAGGCGGCGCCTGCCTCGAAGTCGCCGTCGCGCCCGGCACGGTCCACGTCCGCGACTCCAAGGCCCCCGCCCGCGCCCAACTCGCTTCCCGCCGCTCGGAATGGGCCGCGTTCGTGGACTTCGCGGTCGGACACTGACGTACAACGAGGGGCTAGGAGCAAGCAGTTCCTAGCCCGTCCGGATGCCCGCAGGTCAGCCGAGTGCCCAGATGGGCCCACCGTGACTGTCTGTCACAGCGGATACCGACTCTCACCATGTGGAATCACAGCCGGGCGTTCTTGACCGGCAGGGCTCCCCACTGGTTCGATCGATGACATGAAGCGACAGGACCTCACGCGGCGACGCCACGTCGACCTCGCGCGTGTCTCCAGCTCCTTCTGTCGCTGTCGGGTCTGAGCGCACCCGAGGGACACAGACCCTCGAACTCGCTCCCTCTCCCGCTCTGTTCGTGAATTCCTGTTCCGGTTGTTCTCCGTCGTGACGGCGGCCTTCCCGGGAACGTCGCTTCAACGCGTCTGAATTCCGATCGACGGGCACCTTTCCTGCCCCGCGCCCCGAACAGATCGCCGAACGGATCGTCGACTGCAAGCGGCTCGGCGTCGGCCTCTTCCTCCTCGGCTTTCCCGTCGCCGTCCACGCCCAGCCGCCGCCGTCCTCCTGAAAGGACCCCGCATGGCCCTCGTCCTGTCCGTCTCCGGAAGCCCCTCCGCCACCTCCCGCACCGCACGGCTGCTGCGTCACCTGGACGACCGGCTCACCGCGCAGGGGCACGACGTGATCGCTCTGGACGTCCGTACTCTCCCCGCCGAGGCACTGCTCGGGGCCGACTTCCGGCACCCGACGATCGCCCGGGCCACCGCCCTGTTCGAGCGGGCGGAGGGCGTTGTGATCGGTACCCCGGTCTACAAGGCCGCCTACTCCGGGCTGTTGAAGTCGCTGCTCGACCTGCTTCCGCAGTACGCGTTCGCGGGCAAGACGGTCCTGCCGCTGGCGACCGGCGGCACCACCGCCCATGTGCTGGCCATCGACTACGCCCTGCGCCCGGTGCTGAGCTCCATGGGCGCCGCGCACATCGTCCCGGGCTGGTTCACGCTCGACAAGGACATCACCGTGGGCGACGACGGCACGCTGACCGTCGCACCGGGTTCGGCCGAGGCCCTGGCCCAGGTCACCGACCAGTTCTCGCTCGCCCTCGGCGGTCGGCCGACGCTGCTGGCGGCCACCGGATGAGCGCGCCGCGACCGTGATCGCCGGCGGCGCCGAGCCCTCGCCGTCGCCGCCGAACCGGCCGCGGACTTCCGCAAGGAAGGGCCGGCACACCGGCCGCCAGGTCCTGAACGGCACCAAGCAGCCCCGGTGCTGCCTGTCCTGACAGTCCATCAAGATCGGAGACCCCAGGTGTCCCTCACCTTCCACTGGTTCCTGCCCACCAACGGCGACAGCCGCCACGTCGTCGGCGGCGGCCACGGTACCCCCGCCACGGAGTCCGGACGGGACCGGCCGCCGACCGTCGCCTACCTGACCCAGATCGCCCGCGCCGCCGAGGACCTCGGCTTCGTCGGCGCACTCACCCCCACCGGCGCCTGGTGCGAGGATGCATGGCTGACCACGGCGATGGTCAGCCAGAACACCGAACGTCTGAAGTTCCTGGTCGCCTTCCGGCCCGGCCTCCTCTCCCCGACGCTCGCCGCGCAGATGGCCTCCACCTTCCAGCGGCAGACCGGCGGGCGGCTGCTGCTCAACGTCGTCACCGGTGGCGAGAGCCGTGAGCAGCGGGCCTACGGCGACTTCCTCGACAAGGACGCACGTTACCGGCGTACCGGCGAATTCCTGCAGGTCGTGAGGGAGTTGTGGCAGGGCAGGACGGTCGACCTGCAGGGCGAGCACCTCCGGGTCGAGGACGCCACGCTGGCCCGGCTGCCCGACCCGGTCCCCGAGGTGTACTTCGGCGGCTCCTCACCCCTCGCCGGCGAGGTCGCCGCGCGCCATGCGGACGTCTACCTCACCTGGGGCGAGCCACCTGCTGCCGTCGCCGAGAAGATCGCCTGGATCCGGGCGCTGGCCGACAAGGAGGGCCGCACCATCCGCTTCGGCATCCGCCTGCACGTCATCACCCGCGACACCGCGGAGCAGGCGTGGGCCGAGGCCCGGCGGCTGCTGGACGGCTTCGACACGGAGACCGTGCGGTCCGTCCAGGCGGGGCTGGCCCGCAGCGAGTCCGAGGGGCAGCGACGCATGCTGGCCCTGCACGGCGGCAGCCGGGACGACCTGGAGATTCACCCGAACCTGTGGGCCGGCATCGGCCTCGTCCGCGGCGGCGCGGGCACGGCGCTGGTCGGCAGCCACGACGAGGTCGCCGAGCGGATCGCCGAGTACCACCGGCTCGGCATCGACGAGTTCGTCCTCTCCGGCTATCCGCACCTGGAGGAGGCGTACTGGTTCGGCGAAGGAGTCCTGCCGCGGCTGGCGGCGCAGGGCCTGTGGACCCACCCGTTCCGGGCGGACGCGCAACCCGTCGCCCAGGTCTCCTTCGGGGGCGGCGGGAGCCCGCGATAAACGCTGCGGGGACCGTCTTGCGGAATCCTGACGCCGCCCGTGCTCAGGAGACTTGCGCATCCCCCACCGACCGCTCCCACACCCGCCCCAAGCGCTCCGCGAACACCTCCCGCGCATCCGGAGTGAGCGTGCGCAGGGCCACCAGGGCCGTGATGACCACGTCACACAGTTCGGACTGGACGTCCTCCCAGGTGTGGGTGGTGCCCTTGCGCGGGTTCTGGCCGGTCGCGCCGATCACCGCCTGGGCGACCTCGCCGACCTCCTCCGACAGCTTCAGGATGCGCAGGAGCAGGCCTTCCCGGTCACCGTGCGCCTGGTTCGCGTCCAGCCACCGCCACAGGTCGTCGATGGAGGTCCACAGGTCGGTGGGGGGTGTCGTGGGCGTGACCTGGTCACTCATGGCATCACTCATGGCCCGCAGCCTGCCATGCCCGCAGCCTGCCATGGCGGTCGCTTCTCGAGCAGCGCCCTTGCGGTGGGCTACTCGTCGAACGGCTCCTCGAACAGCGGGTCCTGGCCGCCCTCCGCCTCCCGCTGCGCCTGCCGCACCCGCTGGTTGCGCATGCCCACCACCACGGCCGTGCCCGCCGCCGCCGCACCGAGCGCCGCCGGAACCATCCAGCCGCGGTCGAGGACGTGCCCGAGGGCGTGGTCGAGGGAGAGGCGGCCGGGGCCCGCGATGGCGATGCCGGTCGCGGCCAGGCCGAGGGAGGCGGCGTACTCGTAGCCACCCTCCGTGTTGAAGAAGCCGCTCGGGGCGTGCACCGTGGCCGCGCCCGCCATATCGCCGGCCGCCGCCGCGCCCGCCGCCGGGGTGGCCAGGCCCAGCGCCAGCAGTGTGCCGCCGCCGAACTCCGCCAGTCCCGCCACCATGGCGCTCGCCTTGCCGGGCTTGTAGCCGACGGACTCGAACCACTGGCCCGTCCCCTCGATCCCGCCCCCGCCGAACCAGCCGAACAGCTTCTGCGCGCCGTGCGCCGCCAGTACCCCGCCGGTGCCCAGCCGGAGCAGCAGCAGTCCCAGATCACGTCGGTCGTAGCAGGTCACGATGACTCCCGGAGCAGACAGCAGGAACAGTTCCCCACCCCGGTTTCCCGAATTTCCCCGATCTCCCCGATTCCACCGTCGCATCCCTGCCACCCGCCCGGCCCTCCCGGGCGGCCGTTCGGGTGGCGGGCCGTGCGGCGCGGTGTGAGTCTGCTGGCATGACGATTCAGCCAGCCAAGCTGAGTGACCCGGCCGTTCGCGCCTTCGTCACCGCTGTCAACGCCCATGACCGGGAGGGCTTCCTGACCCTCCTCGCACCCGGCGCGACCATGTCGGACGACGGTGCGGACCGCGACCTCGCCGACTGGATCGACCGGGAGATCTTCTCCTCCCACGGCCACATGGAGGTCGACAACGAGTCGAACGGCGGCCGCTCCCTCATCGCCCGCTACAGCAACGACACCTGGGGTGAGATGCGCACCCGGTGGAGCTTCGTCGTCGAGGACGACGGGAGGATCTCCCGCTTCGAGACCGGGCAGGCGTGAGCAGACGGAGCCGGCAGGCCTGAAAGCCGTACACATCCCTTGTGTTGACGTGCACTCCAAGCTCTAGCCTCCCGAGGCATGGAGATCACCAGGACACTCGGACGCAGCGGCATCCAGGTCAGCGCCCTCGGCTTCGGCTGCTGGGCGATCGGCGGTGAGTGGCAGGACGCCGACGGGCAGCCGCTCGGCTGGGGCAGGGTCGACGACGAGGAGTCCGTACGGGCCGTCCACCGCGCCCTCGACCTCGGCGTCACCTTCTTCGACACCGCCGACACCTACGGCACCGGCCACAGCGAACGCATCCTCGGACGCGCCCTCGGCAAACGCCGGGACGACGTCGTCGTCGCCACCAAATGGGGCAACGTCTTCGACGAGGACACCCGCACCCGCACCGGCGGCGACGACTCCCCGGCGTACGCCCGCCGTGCGCTGACTGCCTCCCTGCGCCGTCTCGACACCGACCACATCGACCTCTACCAGTTCCACCTGTCCGACGCCGACCCCGAAAGGGCCGCCGAACTCCGCGATACATGCGAGGAGTTCGTGCAGGAGGGGCTGATCCGGGCGTACGCGTGGAGCACCGACGACCCCGCCCGCGCCGCTGTCTTCGCCGAGGGGACGCACTGTGCGGCCGTACAGCACGCCGCCAATGTGCTCCAGGACGCGCCGGAGATGTTCGCCCTGTGCGAGGAGGCCGGCCTGGCCGGCATCATCCGGAGCCCGCTCGCCATGGGCCTGCTCACCGGCCGGCACGCCGGGCGGCCGCGCCTGGAGACCGGGGACATCCGCAGCAGGCCGCCGGCCTGGCTGCAGGGCTTCGCGGCGGGATCGGGAGCTGATCCGGCGTGGCTGGCCCGCGTCGACGCGCTGCGGGACGTTCTCACCAGTGGCGGTCGTACGCTCGCGCAGGGCGCCCTTGCCTGGCTGTGGGCGCGTAGCCCGCGCACCGTGCCGATCCCGGGCTTCCGGTCCGTCGCCCAGGCCGAGGAGAACGCCGGTGCCATGGCCCACGGAGCGCTCACTGCCGAGCAGTTGACGGAGGTGGACCGCATCCTCGGGCGGTGAACCACACGCCGGTCCTCGATGTATACGGCGGCTGTTCCACGGCCCCGGTGCGCACCTCGCGGTCCCACGCGAGGTCCACCCCCAACCGGTGCCGTGGAACAGCCGCCGCCTTCCCCCCTCGGTGTGGCCCGCGGAAGCTCGACACTCCAAGTGTGAAGTTCCTGTGGAGGAGAGTTGAGCATAAGTCCTCTACCGGCGGCAATGGGGCGGACGGTGAAACTCCGGTTGTGCAGGTTGAGCGTTCACACGGGTGCGGGGCGACGGTTCAGCCGCGTCCCACGTACGGCATCGTCGTCGCCAGCACCGTCGCGAACTGCACGTTCGCCTCCAGCGGCAGCTCGGCCATGTGCCGTACCGTGCGCGCCACATCGGCGACGTCCATCACGGGCTCGGGCCTGACCTCTCCGTCGGCCTGCAGCGCTCCCGTCTGCATCCGCTGTGTCATGTCGGTCGCCGCGTTGCCGATGTCGATCTGTCCGACCGCGATGCGGTACGGTCGCCCGTCCAGCGACAGGGACTTGGTCAGGCCGGTCAGTGCGTGCTTGGTGGCCGTGTAGGCGACCGAGTGCGGGCGGGGCGTATGGGCGGAAATGGACCCGTTGTTGATGATCCGGCCGCCCTGCGGGTCCTGCTCCTTCATCTGCCGGTACGCCGCCTGCGCGCACAGGAACGCCCCGTTGAGGTTGGTGTCCACCACGTGCCGCCAGGCCTCGTACGGCAGTTCCTCGACCGGGACCCCGCCCGGCCCGAACGTCCCCGCGTTGTTGAACAGCAGGTCCACCCGCCCGAACCGCTCGATGGTGGCGGCGAAGAGTCCCGTCACGTCCCCCGGTTGTGACACGTCCGTGCGTACGGCGAGGGAGACGCCCTCGGGCACGAGCGTCGCCGTCTCCTCCAGTGTCTCCGGGCGGCGTCCCGCGAGCGCCACCGACCAGCCCGCGCGCAGCAGTTCCACGGCGACCGCGCGGCCGATGCCGGAGCCGGCGCCGGTCACGACGGCGATCTTCGACTGCGGGGAAGTTTGCTTGGCATTCATGGGCCCGCAGCGTAGGCGAGGGTCCGCCATGCGGAACTCATCCGACCGCCATCCGAGTGTTGTGTACGTGCCAAACGCGGGTCGTTCCCGGCCAGTCCAATGCCTCCTGCATCGAATCGACAGGTTCGTCAGGGGAGGACCGGATGACATCCGCAGCACGCCCGTCACAGCACGCGCCCGAATTCCGCACGGCCGCCCGGCACATCGGCCGCCGTCGCTTTCTGACCGTCACCGGGGCGGCCGCCGCGCTCGCGTTCGCGGTGAACCTGCCCACCGCGGGCGTCGCCGGCGCCGCCGAACTCGACGCCGCGCGGATCACCGACGACCCGTTCACTCTCGGCGTCGCCTCCGGTGACCCCCTGCCCGAATCCGTCCTGCTGTGGACCCGCCTCGCGCCCGCTCCGTACCAGCCCGACGGCGGCCTGCCGGCCGAACGCGTCACCGTGCACTGGGAACTGGCCCGCGACGAGAACTTCCGCCGCCCCGTGAGACGCGGCACCACCACCGCCCACCCCGAGTTCCACCACACCGTGCACGTCGAGGTCGGCCACCTCGAACCCGGCCGCGTCTACTACTACCGCTTCCGGGCAGGCAGTTGGGTGAGCCCGACCGGCCGCACCCGCGCCGCGCCGTCCACCCGCGACCAGGTCGCCGCCCTGAAGCTCGCCGCCGTCTCCTGCCAGGCGTACCACGACGGCTACTTCACCCCGTACGGCCATCTCGCCCAGGACGACGTGGACGTGGTGTTCCACCTCGGCGACTACCTGTACGAGTACGCGGTCAACGCGGTCGGTGGCCAACGGAACTACACCGACCGGACCCTCCCGGCCCACTTCAACCGCGAGACGGTGACCCTGGAGGACTACCGACTCCGGTACGCCCTCTACAAGACCGACCCCGACCTGCGCGCCGCCCACGCCGCGCACCCTTTCGTCGTCACCTGGGACGACCACGAGACCGAGAACAACTACGCGGACGACATCCCCGAGAACGACGTCCCGCCGGAGGAGTTCCTGCTGCGCCGCGCCTCCGCCTACCGCGCCTACTGGGAGAACCAGCCGCTGCGCCGCCCGCAGCTCCCCGACGGCCCCGACATGCAGCTCTACCGCCGCCTGCACTGGGGCCGGCTCGCCCAGTTCGACGTCCTCGACACCCGCCAGTACCGCTCCAACCAGGCCTACGGCGACGGATCCGACGTCCCCGGGCCCGAGATCGACGACCCGACCCGCACGATGACCGGCGAGACACAGGAGCGGTGGCTGCTCGACGGCTGGCAGCAGTCGCGGGCGCTGTGGAACGTCGTACCGCAGCAGGTCGTCTTCTCCCAGCGCAAGTTCGACCTGACGGAGCCGTCGCGGGTGTCGATGGACGCCTGGGACGGCTACCGGCCCTCGCGCCGCCGGGTGCTGGACGGTGCCAAGGCGGCCGGCATCGAGAACCTGATGGTGCTCGCCGGTGACGTGCACGTCGGCTACGCCTTCGACATCAAGGACGACTTCGACGACCCGGCCTCACCGACGGTGGGCACCGAGATCGTCGCCACGTCGATCGCCAGCGGGCGGGACGGCGCCGAGAAGCCGGCCAACTGGAACACGTACATGACGGCCAATCCGCACCTGAAGTTCTACAACGGGCGGCGGGGTTATGTGACCGTCGCGCTCGGGCGGGAGCAGGCCCGGGCCGACTTCAGGACGGTGCCGTACGTGACCACGCCCGGGGCGCCGGTCACGACGGCCGCGTCCTTCGTGACTCAGGTGGGGGAGCCGGGGCTCAGGCAGGTGTGAGCTGCGGCTCGTCCGCCTGGTCGGGATGCTCGCCGGGGTAGCGGACGCCGATGCGGTCACGGATCGCGTCGAGCGTCCGCATCACGGCGAGCGTGCCGTCGAGCGGGACGAGGGGGGACTCGGTCTCGCCGGCGCGCAGGGCCCGCATCACCTCGCGGGCCTCGTGCTTGAGACTGTTGTGCGGGTCGGCGGCCGGGTCGTGGCCGAACTCCTCGGGGTCGCGGCCGGTGCGGTGCAGGACGAAACGGTCGGGGTGGAAGAAGCCGTACGGGATGTCGATCCGGCCGTGCGAGCCGGTGACCGAGGCGGCGACAGGCGTACCGCCGACGATGGAGCAGTGCACCGAAGCGAGAGCCCCGCTCTCCCATGAGAGCAGTGCTCCCGTCTGGAGATCAACGCCCTCGTCGGAGAGCACCGCTCTCGCCGTGATGTCCGACGGCTCGCCGAGCAGCAGATGCGCGAAGGAGACCGGGTAGACGCCGAGGTCCAGCAGCGCGCCCCCGCCCTGCTGCGGATCCCGCAGCCGGTGCGCCGGCGGGAAGGGGCCCGACAGTCCGAAGTCCGCCTGAATGCTGCGCACTTCGCCGATCGCCCCGTCGTCCACCAGCGTCTTCAGTCGCCGCACCAGCGGATTGCAGTACATCCACATGGCCTCCATCAGGAAGCTCCCGTGTTCCCGCGCCAGCGCGACCAGTTCCTCCGCCTCGCGCACGTTCAGCGTGAACGCCTTCTCGCACAGCACGTTCCGCCCCGCCGCCAGACACAGACCGGCGGCCTCCCGGTGTGCCGCGTGCGGAGTGGCGACGTACACGACATCGACGCCGTCGTCCTGCGCCAGGGACTCCCAGTCGCCGTACGCCCGGGGGATCCCGAACCGCTCCGCGAACGCCTTCGCCGAGGCCTCGGTCCGCGAGGCCACCGCCACCACCTGTGCGTCCGGCAGATCCACCAGATCCGCCGTGAACGCCGCCGCGATCCCGCCCGTCGCCAGGATCCCCCACCGCACGCTGTCCGCCGTCATGCCCGCCCGCCCTCGTTCCCGTTCGATCTTGTTCGTTCTCGTTTGATGTCACCAGGCACTGTGTTCGAACTGAGAGCATAGGGAGCGGACTGATTCAGGTAAGAGGGAGGGGCACATGTCCGAAGGCGGGGGACCGATACCGGATCTTTCAGAGGCGGCCGCACCGACGATGCGGCCGCCCGTTCGTGCACTGCGCCGCACCGGACTGCTCGTCACGCTCATCCTCGGCGGGCTCACCGCCGTCCCGCCGCTGTCCATGGACATGTACCTCCCCGCCATGCCGGAGGTCACCGAGTCCCTGCACGCGCCCGCCGCGACCGTGCAGCTCACGCTCACCGCCTGCCTGGCCGGCATGGCGTTCGGACAGCTCGTCGTCGGTCCGATGAGCGACCGGTGGGGCCGCCGGCGGCCGCTGCTGACCGGACTCGCCGTGTACATCGTCGCCACCGTCCTGTGCGCGGTGGCGCCCACCGTCGAGTCCCTGGTCGCCTTCCGGCTGGCGCAGGGCCTCGCCGGCGCGGCCGGGATCGTGATCGCGCGGGCGGTCGTACGCGACCTGTACGACGGCGTGGCCATGGCCCGCTTCTTCTCCACCCTCATGCTGATCTCCGGGGTCGCCCCGATCGTCGCGCCGCTCATCGGCGGGCAGATTCTGCGGGTGACGGACTGGCGGGGCGTGTTCGTGGTCCTCACTGCCGTCGGGGTGCTGCTCGCCGGGGTCGTCTGGTTCCGGCTCCCGGAGACCCTCCCGCCCGCCGAACGCCACCGCGGCGGCGTCGGCGAGGCCCTGCACTCGATGCGCCGGCTCCTCGTCGACCTGCCCTTCACCGGCTACATGCTCGCCGGCGGCTTCGCTTTCGCCGCGCTGTTCGCCTATGTCTCCGCGTCGCCGTTCGTGATCCAGGAGATCTACGGCGCCTCCCCGCAGGCCTTCAGCCTGCTGTTCGGCCTGAACTCCATCGGCCTTGTCGCCGCCGGGCAGATCAACGGCAAGGTGCTGGTCGGCCGGGTCCGCCTCGACCGGGTCCTCGCCCTCGGCCTGACGGTCGTCGTCCTGGCCGCGACCTCGCTGCTGCTGATGTCGCTGGGTGTCTTCGGCGAGGTGGGGCTCGTCCCGGTCTCCGGCGCGCTGTTCGTCCTGATGACCGCGATGGGTTTCACCCTGCCCAACGCGCAGACGCTCGCCCTCCTGCGCACCAGGCACTCCGCCGGCTCGGCGTCCGCCCTGCTCGGTACGTCCTCCTTCCTCATCGGCGCCATCGCCTCACCGCTCGCCGGGATCGGGGGCGAGCACACCGCCGTCCCCATGGCCGTCGTCCAACTGGCCGCAGCCCTGGTGGCGGCGGCCTGCTTCGTGGGATTGTGCCGACCTTGGAACGCGGGTACGGGCGTGGAAGGAGCGGGGAGCTGAGTGCGCCGAGGCTGCGGAGCGGTACACCGGAACGGGCCGGACTCGACCCCGGCGAACTCCGTCTCCTCGTCCGCGACGTCCAGGGTCTGACGACCGGTGAGCGCCCGTGGGCGGCGGGTGCCGTCGTCGTCGCCGGGCGCGGGCCGGTGCTCGCGGTGGAGGAGGCGGCGGGTCACGCCGTGCGGTACGCGGCGTACGACCCCGAGGCCGACGCGGGGGTCGAACTGCCGGCCGCGGACCGGGTGCCGATGACCGTGGACACGCCCTTCGACCTGGCCTCGCTCACCAAGCTGTTCACCGCCGTCGCCGCGGTCCAGCAGATCGAACGCGGCACGCTCGGCATCGACGCGCGCGTGGGCGACTACCTGCCGGACTTCCGCGCCGCCGCCCGGCACGGCGTCACCGTACGGCAGTTGCTCACCCACACCTCCGGGCTGCGGCCCGAACTCCCGCTGTACGACTGCCCGGACGACACGGAGCGGCTGGCGTTGCTGCGCGCGGAGCCGCCGACGGGGAAACCCGGCGTGTACCGCTACTCCGACCTGAACATGCTGCTGCTCCAGTACGTGCTGGAACGCATCACCGGCCACCCTCTGGACGTCCTCGTACGCGACGGGATCACCCGCCCGCTGGGCATGTCGTCGACACGCTTCGGCCCGTGCCCGGGCGCGGCGGCGACCGAGGACCAGCGCCGGCCGTGGGCGAAGGCCGACCGGGGGATGCTGCGGGGGGTCGTCCACGACGAGAACGCGTGGGCGCTGGGCGGGGTGGCCGGTCACGCGGGACTGTTCGCCACGGGGCGGGACCTGGCGGTGTTCTGCCGGGCGCTGCTGGCGGGGGGCTCGTACGGGCCGGCGCGCATCCTGGGCCCGGATTTCGTGGAGCTGCTGCTGACGCCGCCCGGGCTGGGGTTCGTGCTGGACCAGCCGTGGTTCATGGGGGAGCTGGCGGGGCGGGGAGCGGCCGGGCACACCGGTTTCACGGGGACGTCGCTGGTGCTGGACCGGGCGACGGACACGTTCCTGATCCTGCTCGCGAACACGGTCCACCCGTGCCGCCGCGCCCCGGACAGCCGCCCGCGGGCGGTGGCGGGGACGCGGGTGGCTCGGGCGGTGCGGGGGATGTGAGCGGCGCCTTCAGTGATGAGCGCTGCTCTCGGTGGTGAGTGCTGCTCTTGGCGGTGAGCGGTGCCCTCAGTGGTGAGCGGTGCTCTCGGTGGTGATCGGCGCCCTCGGCGGTGAGCGGTGCTCTCGAAGGCGAGCGCTGCCCCCAATGACGTGCGGCGCGCTCGAATGTGAGCGGTGCTCGCAAAGCGGTGCGCCGCTCCGCCTCGCCGCCCCATAGAATCGTCAGGTGAACGCCCCCCAGTCCCCGGCCGAAACCCTCCGTGCCGCCCTCGCCGGGCTGCTCGACGGACTTCCGCCCAGGCAGGCCGCGCAGGCCGTGGAGCGGCTGATCGGTCATTACCGGGGCGCCACCCCGACCGACGCCCCGATCCTCCGGGACCGTGCCGACGTGGCCGCGTATGCCGCGTACCGGATGCCGGCCACCTTCGAGGCGGTGCGCTCGGCGCTGAGGGCGTTCGCGGCGGCCGTGCCCGGGTGGGTGCCCGGCGGGCAGGTGGACGTCGGGGGCGGTACCGGTGCCGCGAGCTGGGCCGTCACCGCCACCTGGGGCGGGGTCCGGCCGGTGACCGTGCTGGACTGGGCCGAGCCCGCGCTCGCGCTCGGGCGCGAGGTCGCCGCCGCCAACCCGGCGCTGCGCGACGCCCGCTGGCAGCGCTCTCGTATCGGAGCGGCGCTCACCCTCGAGAGCACTGATCTCGTCACCGTCTCCTACGTCCTCAACGAGCTCACCGCCCCCGACCGCGCCGCCCTAGTCGACGCCACCGCGGCCGCCGCCCAGGCCGTCGTCCTCGTCGAACCCGGCACCCCCGACGGCTACGCCCGCATCATCGACGCCCGCGACCGTCTGATCGCCGCCGGCTTCCACATCGCCGCCCCCTGCCCGCACAGCGCCGCCTGCCCCATCGCCCCCGGCACCGACTGGTGCCACTTCTCGGCACGGGTCAGCCGTTCCTCGCTGCACCGCCAGGTCAAGGGCGGCTCCCTCGCCTACGAGGACGAGAAGTTCAGCTACGTCGCCGCCACCCGCTTCCCGCCCACGCCGGCCCCCTCCCGGGTCGTCCGCAAACCCCAGATCCGCAAGGGGCAGGTCCTTCTCGACCTGTGCGAGACCGACGAACAGCTCCGCAGGACGACCGTCACCAAACGCCACGGCGACCGGTACAAGGCGGCCCGCGACGCCGACTGGGGCGACGCGTGGCCTCCGGCGGAGTCGTCGTAGGCGGGTCGCTTCCCCTGTGATCTGTGACGCCCGTCACCTCCGGCCGTGTCACATCCCGCCGAGCCGTTCCGTCATGGGGGTGTAGCCACCGACCACGGCAGAGGAGTCCACCATGGAAGCCCGTTTGAACGTCTTCGGCAGCCCGATCGCAGGCAAGTTCCTGAAGCACATCGTCTCTGCGGGCAAGGTGCTCGCGGACTCGCCGCTGCCCGCAGCGACGCAGGAACTGGTGAACCTCCGTGCGAGCCAGATCAACGGCTGCGGTTTCTGCACCGACATGCACACCAAGGACGCCCTCGCCGCCGGTGAGACCTCGGTGCGCCTCAACCTGGTCGCGGCCTGGCGTGAGGCCACGGTGTTCACCGAGGCCGAGCGCGCCGCGCTGGAGCTGACGGAACAGGGCACCCGCATCGCGGGCGCGGCCGGAGGTGTCACGGACGAGGCCTGGGCGAACGCCGCCAAGCACTACGACGAGGAGCAGCTCGCCGCCCTGGTGTCCCAGATCGCCCTCATCAACACCTTCAACCGGCTGAACGTCATCACCCGGCAACCCGCCGGCGACTACCAGCCCGGCCAGTTCGGATAGCCGGGAGTGCGTCGGGGGCGGCTCAGTCCGGGCCTGGCGAGACGCAACGTCTTGTCAGCCTGGTAAATTCGCCCCATGGCCAAGAAGTCCGCCCCCGACACCACCCGCCGCAGCGAGAAGTCCCGTCGCGCGATCTACGCCGCCGCCCTCGAACTCGTCGGCGAGGTCGGTTACGCCAAGACCACCGTCGAGGGCATCGCCGCCCGCGCAGGCGTCGGCAAGCAGACCATCTACCGCTGGTGGTCGTCGAAGGCCGACGTCCTGCTGGAGGCCTTCCTCGACCTGGCCGAGCAGACGGCGCAGGACGCCGGGCAGGAGCCGTACGCCACCATCCCGGACACCGGCGACCTCGCCGCCGACCTCAAGGCCGTCCTGCGCGCCACGGTCGACGAGCTGCTCGACCCCCGGTTCGAGGTCCCGTCCCGCGCCCTGGCCGCCGAGGGCCTGGTCAACGAGGAGCTCGGCCGGGAGCTCGTGGCCAAGCTCCTCGAACCCTCGCTCCAGCTGTACGTCCAGCGCCTGCGCTCCGCGCAGAAGACCGGCGACGTACGCCCCGAGGTGGACCCCCGTATCGCCCTGGAACTCTTCGTCTCCCCGCTCGCCCAGCGCTGGCTGCAGCACACCGGACCCATCTCGTACGAGTACACCGACACCCTCGTCGACTACGCCCTGTACGGACTCGCGCCCCGATAACTCGCGCCCTGATAAATCGTGGCAAAGCGCCCGATGACCCCTGATCCCTGTGTGGAGTACGTCTCGTCCCACCCACCCCGGTTGGGAACTGCGGCCCCCCAGGGCGCAGGATGGTGGGACCATGGAGCAAGCTGTCCGTTTCGGCAGCGAGGTTCAACAGCGAGGTTCAACAGCGAGGCGAGGGGATAGATGAGCGCGGAGTTCGGCGGTCGCACCGGCCGGCAGGGCAAACTCTCCCAGTGGCTGCGGGGACGCCGCCCGAAGGAGGCCGCTGCCGACGACGGCGGCCGTGAGGACCTGCTGCTCGCCGTCGCCGCCGCGGGGCTGCCGCTGGCGCCCGCCGCGTACCCGGCCCCCGGTTATCGCTGTTCCTGCGACCGCGTCGGCTGTCCGACGCCCGCCCGGCACCCGGTGTCGTTCGCCTGGCAGACGCAGTCCACGACCGACCGCGCGCAGATCGAGCGCTGGGCCCGCCACCAGCCGCAGGCCAACTTCATCACCGCGACCGGCATGGTGCACGACGTCCTCGACGTGCCCCTGGAGGCCGGTCGCGAGGCGTTGCAGCGTCTCCTCGCCGCCGGCGTGGAGGTCGGCCCGGTCGCCGCGAGCGACGACGGCCGCATGCTGTTCTTCACCCTCACCCGCGGCACCCCCGAGGACGAGGACGAGTGGTGGCCGTGCGAGCTGGACTGTCACCCCGAGACGATGGACGAGCATCCGGGCCTGCGCTGGCACTGCCGCGGCTCCTACGTCCTCGTCCCCCCGGCCCGGCTCCCCGGCGACGACCAGACCGTGCACTGGGTACGCGGCCCCGAGCATGCGCTGCCCGATCCGCTGAGCCTGTTGGAAGTCCTCACCGACGCCTGCGCCCGGTACGCGGGCACGGAGCCGGACCACGCGAGCGCGGCCTGGCCCCTGCGCCACTGAGCGGCCGAGCGCCCTACTCGCCCTTCGCCGCCGTCAGTCCCTGGATCCGGCCCAGCACCGTCACCTGCTGGTCCCCGGAGCCCTTCTCCGGGTCCAGAGCCACCTCGTTGGAGACGACCTCCAGCGTCAGTGACTGCTTGATCTCGCCGGTCGTCAGGGCCTCGACGTCCTTGCTCGGCGTCGGTACCGACGTACCGGCCGCGGCCGTCTGCTTCTCGAAGTGGCGGGTGCTGAAGAACACCAGCGCCCCGCCGTCGGCGGTGCGCAGCGCCACGGGGGCGTAGTCGCCGTTCGTCAGCGGCTCGTCGATGTACTGGGTGGCCAGGCCCGGCTTGCTCTTGTTCTTGTCACGCAGTTCGCGCCACGTGGTGGTGTGCGTGCCGGGCGCGAAGGCGTCCCCGCCGTCCTGGAGGTACGTCGCGTAGTTCTGGCTCAAGTCGTCCGGTGCCACGGCGAGTTCGGGGGAGTTCGCGGGGATCGCCTCGGCCCAGCCGTCCTTGTCCTTCTTGAACTCCGGTACCTTGCCGGGCGCCACCAGTGTGAGATACGACACCTGCCACTGCTCGGTGAGCCCGTTGCGGGTGAACACCATCAGCCAGCGCGCGGCGGAGCCCTTGTTGGCCGCGGCGTCGGCGAGGAACCAGCGCGGCCAGCCGGCCTTCTTCGGGATCGTGTACTCGACGTCGCTGAACTTCAGCGGTGAGTGCGCGGGGTTGCCGTCCGGGTTGTTGGCGCGGCCGGCCTTCAGCCGCGCCTCGTCGATGGCGGCCAGAGGGCCGGTGACGTGGTCGGCGTCGAGGGAACTGTCGTAGGCCTTGTCGGCCCTGTTGTACGCGGCCGTGAACTCGGCCAGCGCCCTGGCAGCCTCGTCCTCGGTCGTCGCGGGGAGCACCTCACGCTCGCCGTGCACCACCACGCACCCGCTCGCCGTCACCGACAAAGCGGTCATCGAAGCTGCCATGAGCACGCTCCGGTCCAGCCTGCGAAGCCTGCGAGGGCCGCGATCCCTGCTCATCGGGTCCTTTCACCTTCCCCTTCCCGGAGGCGAACCCTACCGGGGCGGGGGAACGCGCGGGCGCCGGGATCGACTTCAGCGGCCACACCGTGACCTGGCCTTCACACGTCCCGTCGGGGGGTCACCAGGACCGCTCCGGTGCGCGGGTGCGGGAGCACCTCGACCGGCTGGTCGTACACGTCCGTGAGGAGGCGGTCGGAGAACACCTCCGCCGGGGGCCCGTCGGCGGCGATCCGGCCGGCGTGCAGGACCGCGACACGGTGCGCGTGGGCGGCGGCGAGCCCCAGATCGTGCAGGACGACGACCACGGCGTCCCCGGCGCGGGCCCGCTCCCGGCATAGGCGCAGCACCAGCTCCTGGTGCTTGAGGTCGAGGGCGGCGGTCGGCTCGTCGAGCAGCAGCAGGGACGCACGCTGGGCGAGGACGTCGCCGGGCGTCGGGGCGGGCGGCACCACGGGCCGCCGGGGACGAAGACGCATCAGGCCCAGCCTCCTTGCCTGCGTCGGGTGCGGCGCAGCAGCCAGAAGAAGAACGGGCTGCCCACCAGGGCGGTCAGGACGCCGAGCGGCAGTTCGGCGGGAGCGGCCAGCGTACGGGCCGCGAGGTCGGCGGCGAGCAGCACCGCCGCACCGCCGAGCGCGCTGCCCGGCACGAGGAAGCGGTGCCCGGGTCCGGCCGCCATCCGCAGCAGATGCGGTACGACCAGACCGACGAAGCCGATGATGCCGGAGACACTGACCGCGGCGGCCGTCAGCAGCGCGATGACGAGGACCAGCACGATCCGCAGCCGCTCCACGTCCACACCCAGGTGCCGGGCGGGCCGTTCGCCGAGCGAGAGCAGGTCCAGCCGGCGCGCGTACAGCGGGGCCAGCACCAGGCCGGCGGCCGCGCACGGCAGTACCGCGAGCACCTTGGGCCAGGTGGCCTGGGCGAGGGAGCCGAGCTGCCAGAAGGTGATCTGGTTCACGGCGGCGGTGTCGGCGAAGAAGATGAACAGGCCGATCAGGGCGCCGGTGAACGCGTTCACGGCGATACCGGTGAGGATCAGCGTGACGACCTCGGTACGGCCACCCGATCGGGACATCGCGTACACCAGCAGGACGGTGCCGAGGCCGCCGGCGAAGGCCAGTGCGGGGACGGTCCAGTTGCCGAGGAAGTTCAGGCCCAGCGAGATCCCGGCGACCGCGCCGACCGCCGCGCCGGAGGAGACGCCGATGGTACCCGGCTCGGCGAGCGGGTTGCCGAACACGCCCTGCATCAGCGCGCCCGCGCAGCCCAGCGAGGCCCCGACGAGCAGGGCGAGCACGATCCGCGGGAAGCGGACGTTCCACAGCACGGACTCGGCGACCCGGTCCGACTCGGCGCCGCCCAGCCCGATTTTGTGCGACACCGAGCCGAGGACGTCACCGACCGGGACGGGGTAGGCGCCGATACCCGCGGCCACCGGGACGAGGACGAGCAGGGCGAGCACCATCCCCGCGGTCAGCAGCCAGGCGGTGCCCCGGGGTCTGCGGGGCGGGGTGTCGGGCGGTGGGGCCGCTTCCTCGGCGGCCCTCTTCTCCAGCACCGTCATGCGGCACCACCCATCGTCCGGTTCCTCTCGGTCAGTGTTTCAATGCCGGGGTGACTGACTACGACGTCCTACGTGTCTTCTGCAGCGCCGGCGGGGGATACGGCAACGAACTCGGCGTCGTCCGCGACGGCTCGGTCATGCCCGAGCGGAGCGACCGGCAGGCGTTCGCCGCGAAGCTCGGCTTCAGCGAGACCGTGTTCGTGGACGATCCCGAGCGCGGGATCATCGACATCTACACCCCCAGCACCCGGCTGCCCTTCGCCGGGTACCCCTGCGTCGGCGCGGCCTGGCTGCTCGACGTGCCCGAACTCGTCACGCCCGCCGGGGTGGTGGGCGCCCGGCAGGACGGGGAGTTCAGCTGGATCGAGGCCCGGGCGGAGTGGGCTCCGCCGCGCACGCTGCGCCAGTACGGCACTGCGGCCGAGGTCGACGAGCTGCCCGTGCCTCCGCCGGGGGAGTGGATCTACGCCTGGGCCTGGGAGGACGGGGCAGCGGGACGCATCCGCGCCCGCGCCTTCCCCGGCCGCGGCGACGGCATCGACGAGGACGAGGCGACCGGCGCGGCCGCCCTTCTCCTCACGGACCAACTGGGCCGGGCCCTCAACATCACCCAGGGAACGGGCTCGCAGATCCTGACGGCTCCTCAGCCGGAGGGCTGGGTGGAGATCGGCGGACGGGTGTTCCTCGAGCGTTAGGCGCTCAGCGGGAACTCCTCGCTCAGTGCCTGGAAGACCGCCATGTTCAGTCGGAACGCCCGCTGGCACTCGGCGATGATCCGCTGCTTCTCCAGGTCGTCCGCCCGGACGTCGTCCAGCAGTTGGCGGTAGCCGCGCTTGAAAGCCGCCGGGTTGGAGATCTGGTCGAAGACGTAGAAGCGGACCCCGTCGCCCTTCTTGTCGAAGCCCCACGTCTTCTCCGCCCGGTCGCGGACGACCTGGCCGCCGGCGAGGTCGCCGAGGTAGCGGGTGTAGTGGTGGGCGACGTACCCGGCCGGCCAGGTGCGGGCGCACTCCTCGATCCGGTCGGCGTATGCCCGCGTGGCGGGCAGCGCGGAGAGGGTGGACCGCCAGCCGGGGCCCCGCAGATGCGCCAGGTCCCGTTCGAGCGACGCCATCCGCATCAGCTCCGGGCGGACGAAGGGACCGGCCACCGGGTCGGACGCCAGCCGCTCGGCGCCGGACTCCAGGGCGGCGTACACGAACCACAGCTGCTCGGTGTAGCGCGCGTAGGCGTCCACCCCCAGCCGGCCGCCCAGCAGATCGCTCATGAATGTCGACGAGTTCGCCTCTTCGTGCAACTCGTGGGTGGTGGTGCGCAGGAGCGTCGAGAAGGAGTCCATGAGCCCAGATTCTATGGTTAGGCTTACCTAAGTCAATGCTGTTGCCGACTGGCTGTCGGTAAATGTGTACCCGAATCGTCCCGGATGCCACCCAAAAAGGCCCGCCCTCCGAAGAGAGCGGGCCTTCACAGCGGGGCCGGTCAGGGCAGCGTCAGAATCTCCGCTCCCGTGTCCGTCACCACCAGCGTGTGCTCGAACTGCGCCGTCCGCCTGCGGTCCTTCGTCACGACCGTCCAGCCGTCGTCCCACATGTCGTACTCGTGCGTGCCGAGCGTCAGCATCGGCTCGATCGTGAAGGTCATCCCGGGCTGCATGACCGTCGTCGCGTGCGGGCTGTCGTAGTGCGGGATGATCAGGCCCGAGTGGAAGGAGGAGTTGATGCCGTGGCCGGTGAAGTCGCGGACCACGCCGTAGCCGAAACGCTTGGCGTACGACTCGATCACGCGGCCGATGACGTTGATCTGGCGGCCCGGCCTGACCGCCTTGATCGCGCGGTTGAGGGACTCGCGCGTGCGCTCCACCAGCAGACGGCTCTCCTCGTCGACGTCGCCGACCAGGTACGTGGCGTTGTTGTCGCCGTGCACCCCGCCGATGTACGCCGTCACGTCGAGGTTGATGATGTCGCCGTCCCGCAGGACCGTGGAGTCCGGGATGCCGTGGCAGATGACCTCGTTGACCGAGGTGCACAGGGACTTCGGGAAGCCGCGGTAGCCGAGCGTCGAGGGATAGGCGCCGTGGTCGCACATGTACTCGTGCGCCACCTTGTCCAGCTCGTCGGTGGTCATACCCGGCGCGATCAGCTTCGCGGCCTCCGCCATCGCCTGCGCGGCGATCCGGCCGGCGACGCGCATCGCCTCGATCGTCTCCGGGGTCTGCACCTCCGGACCCGTGTACGGGGTCGGCGCGGGCTTGCCGACGTACTCGGGGCGCCGGATGTTTCCGGGCACGGAACGGGTGGGAGACAACTCCCCTGGGACGAGCAGCGACTGGCCAGACATATCAGGGAGTCTAACCAGCGGGCATACGAGACCATGTCCCTGGCGAAAGGAGCCGGTCATGGCCCTGTTCAAGAAGCGCACGGTCGGTAAGCCGGGCGAGTGGTACTACTGCCTGCTGCACAAGAAGGTCGAGGAGGGGCCGGAGTGCCCGGCCAAGGACCGCTTCGGGCCGTACGCCACCCGTGCGGAGGCCGAGCACGCGATGGAGACCGCCCGCGAGCGCAACCTCGAGTGGGAGACCGACCCCAAGTGGCACGACGCCCCCACGGGCGGCACGGACGACGACTGATCAAGCCCGGGTCGCCGCCCGCTGGGCGCGCACCCGCACCGCGTGCTCGCTCGTCCGGGCGTCGTACGTCATCAGCTTCGGCAGGCACAGCGCGAGCAGCCCCACCGCGCCCACGCACAGCAGCCCGCCCGACCACACCGACGCCCGCACGCCCCACCACGCGGCGAAACCGCCCGACCTGACCTGGCCGAGGGTCGGTCCGACCGAGTACGACAGCAGCTCGATCCCGGCGAGCCGGCCCCGCAGCTCGTCCGGGATCGTCTGGTTCCACATGACCCCGCGGAAGATCCCGCTGACCATGTCGCAGCCGCCTGCCACGGTCAGGCACAGCAGCGCCAGCCATACGTTGCCGACGACTCCGGCGGCCGCGATCGACACGCCCCACAGAGCGGCCGAGAGGACGACCATCCGGCCGTGCCGGTGGATCCTCGCGGTCCAGCCGCTGGTCACGCTCACCAGCAGCGAACCGAGCGGCACCGTCGCGTACTCCCCCAGTGCCTTAAGGGCCTGGGGGGACCCCCATGCCCCAGCGACCACTCGGCGTCCAGTTCGTCCGCCAGGAACGGCAGCAGGGCCAGCGGCATCGCCAAGAACATTGCGGCGAGGTCCACGGCGTAGGTGCCGAGGAGCTCCTTGCGGCTCCAGGCGTACCGGGCGCCCTCGGCGATGGCCCGCAGCGAGGGTTTCGCCGCCTCGTGCGAGGCGGGGGAGGAGGCGAGGGGGATGATCAGCGCGACCGAGACGACGAAGGTGACCAGGTCGGCCGCGTAGGCCCAGCCGAGCCCCGCGTACGCCACCACCACACCCGCCACGGCCGGGCCCGCGACCCCGCCGACCGTCCAGCGCAGGGAGTTGAGGGAGGTCGCGGCCGGCAGGTGCTCATGGGCGACGATCCGCGGCCAGAGCGAGTCGAGCGCGGGGCGCTGTACGGAGACGAGAGCCGAGGACAGGGCGGCCACGGCATACAGGGGCCATACGGCGGGCTGCGGCAGCAGTGCGTTCACCAGCAGCGCCCCGCTCAGAAAATGGTGATTCGCCGCCAGGGCGGATCGGCGCCCGCATGATCGGGTAAGCTGCTCGCAGCGCGTTGCGAGAACCAAGCACGTGCTACCTTCATGCACTTGCTTCAAGATCCCGGGCTGGTTCCAACCCGGCTGGTGTTGAGGGTGTAAGACCTCGCTGTTTGCTGAGCGGTGAGGCGACCTGAGCCAGGAATCCCCCTGCTTCAGCCGGGGGAGGGTTCAAGAACCGTCATGCTCCGCGGGTCGGGTCGGGGAGCCGGGGGCAACCGCTTTCAGCCCTCGGCGCCTCAGGCGTGTCGTGAAGGTGGCCGCGCAGCGGTGGGCAAGGTCACCAGCGGGCAGGCGGCGGCGCCGTCAGTTCGTCCGCCAGCCTCGCCAGCCGGTCCCTCAGCCGCCGCCCCCGCGCCGCGGGCAGCGCGTTCTCCCCGGCCGCCGCGCTCACCAGGTGCTGCACGGTGTCCAGGTCCAGCTCGGACTCCTCCCGCACGGCCAGCGTCTCGTGCGCCATCGCGGTGAGGTCCCCGTCGGCCGAACCGAGGGCCAGCACCGTCGCTCCGGCCCGCCGCGCGTCGTGCACCCGCTCCAGCAGCGGCGCACCCGGGCCCTCGGGCGACACCAGCAGCAGCGTCTCACCACGCCGGGCCGCCTCGATGCGCCCCAGCCCGACCGCCAGATGCGCCGGATCGGAGGGGCGCGCATCGTGCCGGACGAGGGTGGGGGCCAGCTCGGGCGTACCCGACCAGGCCGCCTCGTCGACCAGGTGGGCCGCCAGATGCCACGGCTCGTACTCCGGTGTGCCGACGAGCAGCAGCCCGCCCCCGTGCGACACCACCGACCCGCGCAGCACCCCCGCGAACCGCCGGGTGGCCCCCAACCACTCGGTCCCGGCGAGCACTTCACGCAGCAATGCGACCCGTACGGCATCCATACGGCCGTATCCTGCCGTAACAGGGCACTCGTGACCCGGAGTTCACCGCGAATTCGCCCAAGATGGGCACAGGGCCGCAATCCCGCGAACGGTCACCCCGAGGAGTCGCCCATGCCAGCAGCAACCGTTCCCTTCCGCGCCGGCCGCGAGGGTTATGCCAGTTACCGGATCCCGGCGGTCGTGCGGACGGACTCCGGCACCGTCCTCGCCTTCTGCGAGGGCCGGGTCGAGTCCGCGCACGACTGGGGAAACATCGACATCGTGCTGAAGCGCTCCACGGACGGCGGCCGCACCTGGGGCCCGTTGCAGGTGGTCGCGGACAACGGCACCGACCTCGCGGGGAACCCGGCCCCGGTCGTCCTCGACACCGGCCGCATCCTGCTCGTCCACGTCCGCTCCGCGGCGGCGGCCGCCGAGGAGCTCATCCTGCGCGGCGAGGTGAAGGAGGCCGACGGGCGCCGGGTGTGGGTGCAGCACAGCGACGACGACGGCCGGACCTGGTCGCAGCCCAGGGAGATCACCGAGCAGGTGAAGCAGCCCGGCTGGCGCTGGTACGCCACGACTCCCGGCCACGGCATCCAGCTGAGCACCGGCCGGGTCGTCGTCCCCGGCAACCACACGCTGCCGCCGGCCGGCACCGACCTCGGCAACGAGCCCCGGTACAACGGCGGGCACTGCCTGCTCAGTGACGACCGCGGCGAGACCTGGTATCTCGGCTACATCGACGAGAGCGACGACGACTACGTCAACGTCAACGAGACCACCGCCGCCGAACTCCCCGACGGCCGCGTCTACTTCAACACCCGCACCGACTCCCGCTCGCCCGGCAACCGGGCCGACGCCCACTCCGAGGACGGCGGCAGGACCCTCGTGAAGCCGTTCCGTCCGCAGGCCGGGCTGACCGCCCCCGTCTGCCAGGCGAGCGTCCTCCCACTCCGAGACCCCGACATCCTGCTCTTCTCCGGACCCGCCGCCCGAGGCCGCGCCCTGATGACCCTCCGCGCCTCCGCCGACGGCGGCAGGACCTGGCGCCCGGTGTTCACGGTCGACGGCCTGCCGGCCGCGTACAGCGACCTCGTGCGCGTCGACGCGTCCACCGTCGGACTCCTCTACGAGACGGGCGACTTCGGCGCGTACGAGACGATCAGCTTCCTGCGGGTCCCCGTGACGGAGCTCACCTGATCCTGTGGGCCCGCGGGGCCGGACGTAAAGTCGGCCCATGACCTCTACCGACAGTGCTGCACAGAAGCCCGCGAAGGCCCCCGCCAAGGACCCCTGGGACCTGCCCGACGTCTCCGGGCTGGTGGTCGGCGTGCTCGGCGGGACCGGGCCGCAGGGCAAGGGCCTCGCCTACCGGCTCGCCCGGGCCGGCCAGAAGGTGATCATCGGTTCCCGGGCGGCCGAGCGGGCGCAGGCCGCCGCTCAGGAGCTGGGGCACGGCGTCGAGGGCGCCGACAACGCCGAGTGCGCGCGGCGCAGCGACATCGTGATCGTCGCCGTGCCGTGGGAGGGGCACGGCAAGACCCTGGAGTCCCTGCGCGCCGAGCTGGCCGGCAAGCTGGTCGTCGACTGCGTCAACCCGCTCGGCTTCGACAAGAAGGGCGCCTACGCGCTGAAGCCGGAGGAGGGCAGCGCCGCCGAGCAGGCCGCCGCGCTGCTGCCGGACGCGCGGGTCACCGCCGCCTTCCACCATCTGTCCGCCGTGCTGCTCCAGGACCCGGAGATCGAGGAGATCGACACCGACGTCATGGTCCTCGGCGAGGAGCGGGCCGACGTCGAGATGGTGCAGGCGCTGGCCGGCCGCATCCCCGGTATGCGCGGTATCTTCGCCGGCCGGCTGCGCAATGCCCACCAGGTGGAGTCGCTGGTCGCCAACCTGATCTCCGTCAACCGCCGCTACAAGGCGCACGCGGGACTGCGCGTCACGGACGTATGACCCCATGGGGGACACTGGTGGTCTCCGGCAATGCCAGCAGTGTCCCCCGACAGGAGCCGAACGCCATGCCCCGTCTCGCCCTCTATGCCCTCGCCGTCTGCGTCCTCGCCGTCGTCGCGGCCGTCATCTCCTTCGCGCAGGGCAGCTGGCTGGGCATCGTGTGGGTGCTGCTCGCGGGACTGTCGTCGAACATGGCCTGGTACTACCTGAAGCGCGGCCGGAGCGCGCAGCGCGACTCGTCGGTCACGGGCTGACCGAGCAGTACTCGTTGGTGCCGAGCCAGAAGCGGTACAGCTCGTAGCCGCAGTACGTGTCGACGTCGTTGATCCCGAGGCCCCGCAGCACGGCGTCGACCAGGTCGAAGAACGCGCCGTTCAGCGCCGGGATCCACAGCAGCGCGAACACCAGCAGCAGCCCGAAGGGCGCGAGGGGCTCGACCTGGCGGCGGATGTTGTACGACAGCCAGGGCTCGATGACGCCGTAGCCGTCCAGGCCCGGCACCGGCAGGAAGTTCAGGATCGCGGCCGTCACCTGGAGCAGCGCCAGGAAGGCGAGGGCGTACTGGAAGTCGCGCGGTACGCCGTCCAGCGCGTCCAGCCAGAACGGCGCCGTGCACACGGCCGCGAACAGCACGTTCGTCAGCGGACCCGCCGCCGAGATCAGACTGTGCCGCCACCGCCCCCGGATCCGGCCCCGCTCGATGAAGACGGCACCGCCCGGCAGCCCGATCCCGCCCAGGATCACGAACAGCACGGGCAGCACGATGCTGAGCAGGGCGTGCGTATAAGCGAGAGGATTCAGGCTCAGGTAGCCCTTCGCCCCGACCGAGATGTCCCCGCTGTGCAGCGCGGTACGCGCGTGCGCGTACTCGTGCAGGCAGAGGGAGACGATCCAGGCGCCCGTGACGAACAGGAAGACGGCCACCCCGGGCTGCTCCGCGAATCCGGTCCAGGTGGCCCATCCGGTCACCGCCGTCACGGCCAGGATCCCGAGGAAGACGGGGCTGATCCGCCGGTCGCTGGAGCGGGTGGCGGTCGTGGTCATGGGGAGGGCTCCTGAGGCGGCGGACGAAGGGCTGGTCCGGTAGACGGTATCCACCAGATGCCCAAACGGATACGCCTCTTCATAGTTCATGCCCGTGTAAACCCGGAGGCGGCGCCGCTGCGTCCCCGGTGACAATGGACCCCGTGCGCTATCGCGTCCTCGGCACCACCCAGGCGCTCCGCCCCGACGGCACGGCCGTTCCGGTCGGCGGGGCGCGGTTGCGTGCCCTGTTGACCGTGCTGGCCCTGCGGGCCGGGCGGGTCGTGCCTGTGGGCCTGCTCGTGGGCGAGGTGTGGGACGGGGACCCGCCCGCCGACGCCACCGGCGCGCTGCAGGCGCTGGTGGGGCGGCTGCGCAGGGCGCTCGGGACGGATGCCGTCGAGTCCGTGGAGGGCGGGTACCGGCTCGTCGCCCCCGCCGACGACATCGACCTGCACCGGTTCGAGCGGCTCGTCGGCGACGGCATGCGTGCCCTCGCTGACGGCGACCACGCGAAGGCGGCCGTCGTCCTCGATGACGCCCTCGCCCTGTGGAGCGGCCCCGCCCTCGCCGACCTCCCCGACCGCACCGCCGAGGCGGCCCGCTGCGAGACCCGGCGCATGGACGCCCTCCGCGCCCGCCACACCGCCGGCCTCGCCCTGGGCCACGCCGAACAGTCCCTGCCCGAGCTGACCGCCCTGTGCGACAGTCACCCCCTGGACGAACCCCTGCAGGCCCTGCGCCTGCGCGCTCTGCGCGACGCCGGGCGGGCCGCTGAAGCGCTGGCCGCCTATGAAGACGTACGACAGCTGCTCGCGGACCGGCTCGGGGCCGATCCCGGGGCCGAACTGCGGGCATTGCACGGGGAGTTGCTGAGCCCGGAGGACGTTCCGCAGGCCCCGAGCCGGCCTCTCGGCAACCTGCGCGCCCGCCTCACCTCCTTCGTCGGCCGCGACGACGACATCGAGGCCATTCGCAGCGACCTCGCCACTACCCGGCTGGTCACACTGCTCGGGCCCGGCGGTGCCGGGAAGACCCGGCTTTCGCAGGAGGCCGCCGAGACCGTCCACGCGGCACGCGACGGCGTCTGGCTCGCCGAGCTCGCGCCGGTCGACGACCCCGCCGCCGTCCCCGAGGCCGTGCTCACCGCGATCGGCGCCCGCGAGACGGTGCTGCACGGCGCCGGCGCCGAGGAGTTCCGGGCCGCCACGGGCGACCGCCACGACGACCCCGTCGAACGCCTCGTCGAGCACTGCGCCCGCCGCCGCATGCTGATCGTCCTCGACAACTGCGAGCACGTCGTCGACGCCGCCGCCCGCCTGACCGAGGAACTGCTGGCGCGCTGCCCGCACCTCACGGTCCTCGCCACCAGCCGGGAACCGCTCGGCGTACCGGGGGAGGTGCTGCGGCCCGTGGAGCCGCTGCCGGAGCCGTACGCCCTGCGGCTGTTCGCCGACCGCGGGGCCGCTGCCCGGCCCGGGTTCCGCATCGACGACGACCCCGAGGCCTGCGCCGAGATATGCCGCCGCCTCGACGGCCTGCCGCTCGCCATCGAGCTCGCCGCCGCCCGGCTGCGGATGCTCACGCCCCGCCAGATCGCCGACCGGCTCGACGACCGCTTCCGCCTCCTTACCTCCGGCAGCCGGACCGTGCTGCCCCGCCAGCAGACACTCCGTGCCGTCGTCGACTGGTCCTGGGACCTGCTCGACGAGGACGAACGGGACGTCCTGAGCCGCCTGTCGGTGTTCGCCGGCGGCTGCGACCTCGCCGCCGCCGAGGCCGTGTGCGGGCCCGCCGCCCTGGACGCGCTCGGCTCCCTCGTCGACAAGTCGCTCGTCGTGGCCGCCCCCGCCGGCGACGGCGAGATGCGCTACCGGCTCCTGGAGACCGTCGCCGAGTACGCCGGCGAACGGCTCGACGAGGCCGGCCGACGCCGCGACACCGAACGCGCGCACCTGACGTACTACCGTGAACTCGCCCGCACCACCGACCCGTTGCTGCGCGGCCCCAGCCAACTGGCCGCAGTCGAACGGCTCCAGCAGGAGTACGAGAACCTGCGCACCGCCCTGCGGCACGCCGTCGCCGAACGCGACGAGCAGGAGGCGCTGTGCCTGGCGCTGTCGCTGACCTGGTACTGGCAGATGCGCGATCTGCGCATCGAGGCCCGCAACTGGTGCCGCGAGATCATGGCCCTCGGCCCCGACCCCTTCACCGAGCCGGTCCGCCCGGCCGCCCCGGTGTGGCAGCGCTGCACCGCCGAGCCGCCACCCATGACCGGGGAGGTCCTCGAAGAGGCCCGGCGCGGTGTCCACCTCGCCCATCTGGCCTGCATGGACACCGAGCTGGACGCCTGGCAGACCCCCGAGGCCCAGCGCAAGCTGCGGACGATCGCCGAGGCCTACGAACCGGGGCTCCCGCAGACCTGCCGCACCCCTGGCATGCTGTCCTACTACGCCGTGATGCTGACCGGTGACATGGACCGGCTGGCCACGCTCCTCGACGCCGCCGTCGCCACCTGCCGCGCGACTCCCGGCTACGACTGGGAACTGGCCGCCAGCCTCCAGATCCGCGCCAACATCCTCGCCAACCGGTCCGACCGGGCGGACGAGGCGGAGCGGGACGCCGACGAGTCGCTGGAGATATACCAGCGCCTCGGTGACGCCTGGGGCAGCGCCGAGTCACTCTCCGCGCGTGCCGAGGCCCACGAGCGCAAGGGGCGGTACCTCGCGGCCGCCGCCGACTACGAGGCGGCCATGGAACACGCCCGGCGGCTCGGCGCCCGCGCCCAGCACGCGGTCCTCACCGCCCGGCTGGCCAGCGCGGTGCTGGAGTCGGGCGAGGCCGAGCAGGGCGAGCGCCTGCTGCGGGAGGTGCTCGACGGCGGGGAGGGCGCGCACAACGAGGCGATGCCGTTCGCCCGGGTCGTCCTCGCCGGATGGCTCAGCTGCACCGGCCGGACCGCCGAGGCGCGCGAGCATCTGCGGGCGCTGCGCGAGGAGTTCACCATCGCCCACTTCGTCGTCTTCGATGCGTTCATCCTCGGTCAGGAGGCGTGGGTGGACGCCGTCGACGGCCGCTACGAGCAGGCCAGGGAGAAGATCCGGCTCGGCCTCGCGCAGGCCGACGATCCGCTGTCGAAGGCGATGGCCCCGCAACTGTTCTCCTCGTACCTCGTCATCGCCGCCCTGGCGATGGCCGGCAGCGACGGCGGACGCGACGCCGCCCGCTGCCTGGGGGCGGCCGACGCGCTGCTGCCCTCCGGCCATGTGCACTCGTCCCTGGAACGCATGGCCCGCGACCGCGCCACGGCCGCCGTACGGGCCGCGCTGCCCGCCGAGGAGTACACGGCGGCGTACGCCGAAGGCGGCGGCCTCTCCCCGCAGGAGGCCGCCGCCCTGGTGTGACCGGCTCAGCTCTTCGTCTTGAACTTGTGGATCGCGACCGGCGCCATCACCACCGTGATCGCAGCCGACCAGCCCAGCGTCACCCACAGGTCGTGCGCGACCGGGCCGCCCACCATCAGGCCGCGGGCCGCGTCCGCGAGCGTGGACAGGGGGTTGTAGTCGGTGAACGCCTGCAGCCAGCCCGGCATCGACTCCGTCGGCGCGAAGATCGACGAGCCGAACTGCAGCGGGAACAGCACCAGAAAGCCCATCGCCTGCACGGACTGCGCGTTCTTCAGGACCACGCCCAGGGTGAGGAACACCCACATGATGGACGAGGCGAACGCCGTCGACAGGCCCACGGCCGCGAACACGCCGAGCCAGTTGGTGATGTCGAAGCCGACCAGGACGGCGACGATCATCAGCACGGTCGTCGCGAACAGCATCCGGACCAGCTCGACCGAGATCTTCGCGAACAGCACCGAGCCGCGCCCGATCGGCAGCGACCGGAAACGGTCCATGACGCCGGAGTTGAAGTCCTGGCTGAAGCCGGTGCCGACGCCCTGGGACAGCGTCATGCTCATCATCGCGATCATGCCCGGGATCACGTACTGCACGTACCCGTCCTGCCCGCCGCCCAGGGCCTGCCCGATCGAGCCGCCGAAGACGTACACGAACAGCAGGGTGAAGACGACCGGCATCAGCAGCGCGTCGAACATCGACTCGGGGTCCTGCCGGATCCACAGCAGGTTGCGGCGGATCAGGGCCCCGGTGTGACGAAGGTGGCCGCGCAGCGGGATACGGGCGTCGGCGGCTGTGGCGGTGGTGGCGCTCATACGGCGACCTCCTCGCGGGTGTCGGCGGGCGCGGCGTCCTGCGGGGCACTGGCGCGGTGGCCGGTGAGGGACAGGAACACCTCGTCCAGGCTGGGCAGTTCGGTGCTGATCGAGGCGAGCGTGATACCGCGCGCCGTGACGGCGCCGACCACGGCGGTCAGCTGCTCGTCGCTCAGGATCGGCACCAGCACGGTGCCGCCCTCGGTGTCCACGGTGGTCGTGGCCAGCCCGGTGATGCCCAGCTCGTCGAGCGCGCTGGCCAGCGGCCGCAGCTGCACCGGATCGGCCGGCCGCACCCGCAGCGTCCGCCCGCCGACCTTGGCCTTCAGCTCCTCGATCCCGCCGTTCGCGATGACCTTCCCCCGGTCGACGACGGTCAGCTCGGAGGCGAGCTGCTCGGCCTCCTCCATGTACTGCGTGGTCAGCAGCACGGTGACCCCGTCCCCGACCATGGCCTTCACCTCGTCCCACACCTCGTTGCGGGTGCGCGGGTCGAGGCCGGTGGTGGGCTCGTCGAGGAACAGCACGGCCGGGCGCCCGATCATCGAGGCCGCCAGGTCGAGCCGCCGCCGCATACCGCCGGAGTACGTCGCCGTCGGCCGCTTGGCCGCATCGGTGAGCGAGAACCGCTCCAGCAGCTCGTCGGCCCGGGTGCGGGCCTCCTTGCGGGACAGGTCCAGCAGACGCCCGATCAGGTACAGGTTCTCCCAGCCCGGGAGCTTCTCGTCGACGGAGGCGTACTGCCCGGTGAGCCCGATCACCCGGCGCAGCTGCCGCGGCTGTCGTACGACGTCATAGCCGGCGACGGTCGCCTGCCCGGCGTCCGGGGCCAGCAGGGTGGACAGAATCCGTACGAGGGTGGTCTTCCCGGCCCCGTTCGGCCCGAGCACTCCCATCACGGTGCCCTCACGCACATCCAGGTCGACGCCGTCCAGCGCCTTGGTCTCGCCGTAGTGCTTGACCAGCCCCCGCACGGTGACGGCCACTTCACTGCCGCCGGGGTTCTTGTCGATTCGTGTCATGGGGGCGACGGTTCCAGACGCCACCGACAAACGACCGACATCCTGCCGACACCACCGACAATTCCCCGACGAGCACCGCAACCATCAATTGAGGAACCACGACGGCGAGCAACCACGTCCGCGAGAGCGGCGCCGGCTTAGGCGCAAAAAGGGGGCAGCCCGCCGACGGGGGAAGATCGGCGGGCTGCCCTGTGCGGAGATGGCTCAGTGGACCGAGTGCTCCTCCTGCGGGAACGTTCCGCCGACGACGTCCTCCGCGAACGCCTTCGCCGCGTCGCCCATGACCTCCCGCAGATTCGCGTACTGCTTGACGAACTTCGGGACCCGACCACCCGTCAGCCCCAGCATGTCCGTCCACACGAGCACCTGCGCGTCCGTCTCCGGCCCGGCGCCGATGCCGACCGTCGGGATGTGCAGCGTCCGCGTCACCTCGGCGGCCAGCTCCGCCGGCACCAGCTCCAGCACCACCGCGAACGCCCCCGCGTCCTGCACGGCCTTGGCGTCCCGCAGCAGCTGCGCCGCCGCCTCCTCGCCACGCCCCTGGACGCGGTACCCCATCGCGTTCACGGACTGCGGCGTCAGTCCGATGTGCGCCATCACCGGAATCCCGGACTCGACCAGCAGCCGAATCTGCTCGTGGGACCGCTCGCCGCCCTCCAGCTTCACGGCCTGCACGCCCGCCTCCTTCACCAGCCGGGTCGCCGAGCGCAGCGCCTGCACCGGGCCCTCCTGGTACGAGCCGAACGGCAGGTCGCCGACGATCAGGGCACGCTTCGTGCCCCGTACGACCGCGGCGGACAGCATGGTCATCTCGTCGAGGGTGACGGGCACGGTGGTGTCGTACCCCAGGTGGCAGTTGCCCGCCGAGTCGCCGACGAGCATGACCGGGATGCCGGCCTCGTCGAAGACGGACGCGGTCATCGCGTCGTAGGCGGTGAGCATGGGCCACTTCTCGCCGCGCTCCTTGGCGGCGGTGATGTCACGAACCGTGATACGGCGGGTGCCCTTGCCCCCGTACAGCGCCTTGCTGCCGTCGGAGGGCTTCTGCTGTGCAGTCCGGGCAGCCGAAAGCTGCGTCATTGCAACGGCTCCTTACGTCATCTCGAGGCGCCCTGACGGCGTCCCCGGATCACTCCCATGGTGGCACCTCGTGCCATCGACGGCTAGGGGGACCCGGTCACGTAAGAGCTGAGTAAAACTTTACGATACGGCACCGTCTCGTATCGTAAAGTGCCTAGGCTCGACGGCATGACTACACCGGCTGTCCCCGGCCCCCGCATACCGGAAGCGGTGCACCGGCGCCGCTGGCTCATACTCGGCGTCCTCATGCTGAGCCTGCTGATCGTGGTGCTGGACAACTCGATCCTGAACGTCGCCGTCAAGACGATCTCCACGCCCGCCCCGACCGGTCTGGGCGCCACCCAGAGCGAGCTGGAGTGGGCGATCAACGCCTACACCCTCGTCTTCGCGGGCCTGCTGTTCAGTGCGGGACTGCTCGGGGACCGGCTCGGCCGCAAGAGGGTCCTGCTCGGCGGGCTCGTCGTGTTCGGCATCGGCTCCGCCCTCGCCGCCTCGTCCGGATCGCCGACCGAACTCATCGCCTTCCGCGCGGTGATGGGCCTCGGTGCCGCCTTCGTGATGCCGGCCACACTCGCCGTCCTCATGAACGTCTTCGAGCGCGACGAGCAGCCCAAGGCCATCGGCATCTGGGCCGGCGGCGTCGGCCTCGCCATCGCCATCGGCCCGATCACCGGTGGTGTGCTGCTCGACCACTTCTGGTGGGGTTCGGTGTTCCTCATCAACGTGCCGATCGTGATCCTCGCGATCGGTCTGATGCTGTGGCTGGTGCCCGACTCCCGCGATCCGAATCCCGGCCGGATCGACCCCATCGGCGTGCTGCTGTCCGTCGTCGGGCTCGTCCTGCTCGTCTACGGCATCATCAAGGGCGGCCAGCTCGCCGACTTCGCGGACCCGGCGGTACTGGCGACCATCGGCGCCGGACTCGCCGTCCTCGCCGCCTTCGTCGTCTTCGAGAAGCGCAGCGACCACCCGTCCATCGACGTCACCTACTTCAAGAGCAAGGTGTTCTCGGCCGCGATCTCCGTCATCGCGCTGGTCTTCTTCGCGCTGATGGGCGTGACCTTCTTCGCCGTCTTCTACACCCAGAGCGTACGCGGCTACTCGCCGCTGGAGACCGGTCTGCTGATGCTCCCGCTGGCCGCCGCCCAGATGATCTTCGCGCCGCGGGCCCGGCTGGTCGTCGACCGCTTCGGCCACCGGGCCACCACCACCGGCGCCATGCTGCTCATCGCCGCGATGCTGGCCGCGTTCGCCACGCTGGACGCGGACACGCCCATCTGGATCCTGGAGGTCGTCTTCTTCCTCATGGGCACGGGTATGGCGCACATCATGACGCCGGTCAGCGTCGTCATCATGCAGGCCCTGCCCCGCGAGAAGGCCGGTTCCGCCTCCGCCCTCAGCAACACCTTCCGCCAGGTCGGCGGCGCCCTCGGCATCGCGGTCCTGGGCTCGGTCCTGTCCACCGCCTACCGCACCTCGATCGAGGACGAGTTGGCCCGACTCCCCAGTGCCGCGCGCCACACCGCCGGCGAATCCATCGAGGCCACCCTCGCCGCCGCGGCACGGCTCGGCCCCGAGGGGCGGGCCCTGGTGATCCCCGCCAACGACGCCTTCCTGCACGCCATGCACGTCACCGCGCTGTGCGGGGCGGGCGTCGCCCTGGTCGGGGCGGTGGTGGTGGCGCTGTTCCTGCCGGGCAGGGCCGGGGAACCGGGCGAGAGCGGTCGCGCCGACGAGGCGGAGCCGTCGTATGCCGGGAACGCCGGGCACGCCAGCAACAATGTCCCAGGACAACGAAGGGACACAGGACAGTGAGCCTCGCCGAAAGCCGCCCCCGCCAGGAGGGGCCCGCCCGTGGACGCCCCCGCAGCGAGGCCGTGGAACGCGCCATCATCGAGGGCACGATGAAACTCCTGGAGGACGGCGTCCCTCTCGCCGAACTCTCCATCGAGCGCATCGCCCGCACCGCCGGCGTCGGCAAGGCCACCATCTACCGCCGCTGGAGCGGCAAGGAGGAACTCTTCGTCGACGTCATCCGCACCACCGAGCCCGCCGACCCCGAACTCCCGGGCACCTCGCTGCGCGACGACCTCGTCGTGCTGCTCGAAACCCTGCGCCGGCGTGGCCTGGCGAGCCGCTCCTCGGCGATCCTGCACAACGTCCACGCGCAGATGAAGAGCAGCCCCCGCATCTGGGCCGCCTACCACAACGCCGTCATAGCGCCCCGCCGCAGACTCGGCCTGGACGTGCTGCGCCGAGGCCAGGAGAACGGCGAACTCCGGGCGGACGTCGACGTCGAGGTGATGCACGACATCATCGTCGGCCCCATGCTGGTCCGTTCCCTCCTGCGCCCGGACGCCGACCTGCCCGAAGGTCTCGCGGAGCAGATCGTCGACACGACGCTCGAAGGGCTACGACCTGTCAGCTCACCCGCCACATAGCCCGAATGTTCGCGTTTCGTCACAGAGCACTCGCGCACCGGCGGAAACCGGAACCCGCGGCGCCGACTTGTTCGTCCTAAGTGCCCGTACGGCCGTCATGGGGCGGCGTTGAACGGAGCCGATCATCCCCTAGGGTCGTAGGGCACGAGGGACGACGGTGTGCACGGCAGGTAGCGAGGCGACGGTATGGCGCAACAGGCGTACGTGACGGAGACGGACAACGGCGACTCGGGTCCCGAGCGGCCGGCATCTCGGCTTCGGCGCCTGACGGCCCGCGCGACGCACGGCTGGCGCGGCGACCCCCGGATCTGGCGGCGCGGCATCGTCCTGGCCGCCGTCGCGGTGCTGCTGTCCCTGGTCATGCTGGTCCACGCGTACATCCCGAACAGCGTGGGCAACCTCGGCAGCCTCACCGAGACGTTCCTGCCCTGGCTCGGCGTCTTCGTTCCGCTGCTGCTCCTGCTGGCCCTCGTCCGCAGGTCCGCCACCGCGCTCATCGCCGTGCTGCTCCCGGCGATCGTGTGGCTGAACCTCTTCGGCGGACTGCTCACCGACAAGGCGGCCGCGGCCGGCGGCGACCTGACCGTCGCCACGCACAACGTCAACGCCGACAACACCGACCCGTCCGGCACGGCCCGGGACGTGGCCGCGTCCGGCGCGGACGTGGTGGCGCTGGAGGAGCTGACGGCGGCCGCGGTGCCGACGTACGAGTCGGCGCTGGCGTCGACGTACAAGTACCACTCGGTGCAGGGCACGGTCGGGCTGTGGAGCAAGTACCCGCTCAGTGACATCCGGCCGGTCGACATCAAGCTGGGCTGGACCCGGGCCATGCGCGCCACGGTGACCGCGCCGGGCGGACAGCTCGCCGTCTACGTCGCCCACCTGCCCTCGGTCCGGGTGAAGCTGGAGGCCGGGTTCACCGCCCGGCAGCGCGACACCAGCGCCGACGCGCTCGGCGAGGCCATCGCCGACGAGCAGCTGACCCGGGTCGTCCTGCTCGGCGACCTCAACGGCACCATGAACGACCGCGCGCTCAACGCCGTGACCGCCCAGATGCGCTCCACCCAGGGCGCGGCGGGCAGCGGCTTCGGCTTCAGCTGGCCGGCGTCGTTCCCGATGGCGCGCATCGACCAGATCATGGTCAAGGGTGTGGAGCCGGTCACCTCCTGGACGCTGCCGCAGACGGGCAGCGACCATCTGCCGGTGGCGGCGCGTGTGGATCTGGCAACCGGGTCTTAACCCGCTGGAATACTGGGCCTGCCACGCTTTGTTCCGTACTTGAACATATGATGGACGGAACCCCGCTCTGAAAGGCAAAGGCCCCTTCATGCCCCTGGCCCTGCTCGCTCTGGCCGTCGGCGCCTTCGGCATCGGCACGACCGAATTCGTGATGATGGGCCTGCTGCCCGACGTCGCGGACGACCTGCACATCTCGATCCCCAGCGCAGGACACCTGGTCTCCGCGTACGCGCTGGGAGTCGTCATCGGCGCCCCGCTGCTGGCCGCGGTCACCGCGCGCATGTCCCGGCGCACCGTGCTCATCGGCCTGATGGTCCTCTTCGTGGTGGGCAACGCCCTCTCGGCCTTCGCCCCCGACCACCACTGGCTGCTGGCCGCCCGCTTCCTGAGCGGTCTGCCGCACGGCGCCTTCTTCGGCGTGGGCGCCGTCGTCGCCACCACCATGGTCGCGCCCGAGCGCAAGGCCCGCTCCGTCTCGCTGATGTTCCTCGGCCTCACCGTCGCCAACATCGCGGGCGTCCCGGCCGCCACCCTCATGGGCCAGCACCTCGGCTGGCGGGCGACCTTCCTCGGCGTCAGCGCGATCGGCGTGGCGGCGATAGCCTCGCTGGCCCTGCTGATCCCGCACGACCACGCCCACGCCTCCACCACCGGCCTGCGCGGCGAACTGGCCGCCCTGCGCTCGCTGCCGGTGTGGTTGGCGCTCGGCACGACGGTCGCCGGATTCGGTGCGCTCTTCGCCGCGTACAGCTACATCACGCCGATGCTCACCGACTCCGCCGGGTACGCCGAGACCAGCGTGACGCTGCTGCTGGCACTGTTCGGCGTCGGCGCGACGATCGGCAACCTGCTGGGCGGCCGGCTCGCCGATCACGCGATGCGGGGCACGCTGTTCGGCGGCCTGGCCTCCCTCGTGGTGGTCCTCGCCCTCTTCCCGCTGCTCATGGAGGCGCGGTGGAGCGCCGCGCTCGGTGTGGCGCTGCTCGGGACGGCGGCGTTCGTCACCGGGTCCCCGCTTCAGCTGATGGTCATGGAGAAGGCTGCTGCGGCGCCGTCGCTGGCGTCCTCGGCCAACCAGGCTGCGTTCAATCTGGCCAACGCGGGTGGTGCGTGGATCGGTGGGCTTGCCCTGGCGGCGGGGTTCGGTGTGACGTCGCCGGCTACGGCGGGGGCGGTGCTTGCGGTGCTGGGTCTTGCCGTGGCCGGGACGGCGTACGTCGTGGATCGTCGGAGGGTCGCTCCGCAGGGGGGTCGGGAACGGCTGGTCGCGTCGCACGTGCCGGAAGCCTCGTCGGCGGTGCATCTCTGACTGGCGCCGGCGCCGGGCTGGGCGGGGGTCGCGTAGCCCGGCGTTACGGGGTGCCGCTGCGCCCACCCGTGCCGCCCCAGCGGCACGACTGCCCGCAGCTACGGCGGTTGCGGCAGCACGACTGCCCGCAGCTGGGTAGCTGCGCGGTTACGCCGTCTCCCGCCACCCGTTCGTGATCGGCAGCCGTCGGTCCTTGCCGAAGCCCTTGGGAGAGATCTTCGTGCCCGGCGGGTACTGGCGGCGCTTGTACTCGGCGGTGTCGACCATGCGCAGGGTCTTGGTGACCAGTGCGGGGTCGAAGCCGGCGGCGACGATCGTGTCGGCGCCCTCGTCCCGGTCGACATACCGCTCGAGAATCGCGTCCAGGACGGGATAGTCCGGCAGGGAGTCGGTGTCGACCTGGCCCGGCCGCAGCTCCGCGCTCGGCGGCTTGGTGATGGAGCTCTCCGGGACGGGCGGGGTCTGGCCCCGCTCCTCGGCCGCCTTGTTGCGCCACTTGGCCAGGCGGAAGACCGACGTCTTGTAGACGTCCTTGATAGGGCCGTACGCGCCCACCGCGTCGCCGTACAGGGTCGAGTAGCCGACCGCAAGCTCCGACTTGTTGCCGGGGGCCAGGACGATGTGGCCCTCCTGGTTCGAGATCGCCATCAGCGTCGTGCCGCGCAACCGCGCCTGGAGGTTCTCCTCCGCCAGCCCGGTCAGGCCCAGCGACCCCATGTACGCGTCGAACATCGGCTCGATCGGGACGGTTCGGAAGTTCAGACCCGTACGCCGGGCCAGCTCCGCCGCGTCGCCCTTGGAGTGGTCGGAGGAGTACTTCGACGGCATGGACACGCCGTACACGTTCTGCGCGCCGACCGCATCGCACGCGATCGCCGCGACCAGCGCCGAGTCGATGCCGCCGGACAGGCCGATCAGGACCGACGTGAAGCCGTTCTTCGCGACATACGCCCGCAGGCCCACCACCAGCGCCGAGTACACCTCCTCGTCGTCGTCGAGGCGCTCGGCGTATCCGCCCGTCTGCGTCGGCTCGTACGCCGGCAGGGGCTCCTCGGACAGCACCAGCCGGTCGATGCGCAGACCGTCGTCCACCACGCCGGTCGGGGCGTCGGGGGAGGCCGCGGGCAGGTCCAGGTCGAGCACCACGCAGCCCTCGGCGAACTGCGGCGCCCGGGCCACGACCGCCCCGTCCCGGTCCACGACGATCGAGTCGCCGTCGAAGACCAGCTCGTCCTGCCCGCCGATCATGGCGAGGTAGGCGGTGGTGCAGCCGGCCTCCTGGGCGCGCTTGCGCACCAGCTCGAGGCGAGTGTCGTCCTTGTCACGCTCGTACGGCGAGGCGTTGATGGACAGCAGCAGCCCGGCCTGGGCGGACCGTGCCGCCGGCACCCGGCCGCCGTCCTGCCACAGGTCCTCGCAGATGGCCAGCGCCACGTCGACGCCGTGCACCCGCACGACCGGCATGGTGTCGCCGGGGACGAAGTACCGGAACTCGTCGAAGACGCCGTAGTTCGGCAGGTGGTGCTTGGCGTAGGTGAGCGCCACCTCGCCGCCGTACAGCACCGCCCCCGCGTTCTGCGGGGCGCCGGCCGGCTGGCCGTACTTCGGCTGGGCGGTCTCGCTGCGGTCGAGATAGCCGACGATCACCGGCAGCTCCCCGAGGCCCTCCTCGGCGAGCCGGGCGGCGAGCGAGCGCAGGGCCGCGCGGGACGCCTCGACGAAGGAGGAACGCAGGGCCAGGTCCTCGACGGGATACCCGGTCAGCGCCATCTCCGGGAACGCCACGAGATGCGCTCCCTGCTCGGCGGAGTGCCGGGTCCAGCGAAGGATCGTCTCCGTGTTCCTGGCGAGGTCGCCGACGCGCGAGTCGATCTGGTTCAGGGCGAGACGTAGTTGAGGCACGGGCCCAGTGTAATCGTCAGACCGACGCGATGGGGTGGCGGCCGATGTGGCCCCCGGCACTATGGCCGCGGCTTCGCGCCCCGCTCCTTCAGCAGGTCCGCCATGAGCCGGATCTCCGACTCCTGGGCGTCGACCATCCCCTGCGCCAGCCGCTTCTCCGCGCCGACCGTGCACTTGTCGACACAGCTCTCCGCCATGTGGATGCCACCCTGGTGATGGTCCGTCATGAGCTGCAGGAAGAAGATCTCGGCCCGCCGTCCGTCGAGCTGCCCCAGCCGCTTCATCTCGGTGTTGGTGGCCATCCCCGGCATCAGCGCCCCGTCCTCGCCGGACGCCATGCCGCCCATGCCCATCCAGGCCATCGGCCGCGCCGACACCTTCGGCAGCCCCCACAGGTCCAGCCAGCCCAACATCATGCCGCGCTGGTTGGCCTGCGTCTGCGCGATGTCGTACGCCAGCAGCCGCACCTCCTCGTCGTCGGTGCGGTCGCGCACGATGTACGACATCTCCACGGCCTGCTGGTGGTGCACCGCCATGTCGCGCGCAAAGCCGGCGTCCGCGGAGTCGGCGGCCGGCGCGGCGGCGTCCGAGCCGCCGTCCCCGGCGACCGCGTACGTGATCCCGCCGACCGCGACGAGCAGCGCCGTCGCGGCCCCCGCGATCCAGCCGGCCCGCGCACGCCTCACTTCGACAGCCCGCCCGTGCAGGCGGCCCCCGGCTCGGGAGTCTGCTCGCCCTGCACGTACTTCTCGAAGAACTTGTCGACGTTCGGGTCGTCCGCGCCGGTCACCGTGCGCTGGTGGCCCCACGCCGTCAGCACGATCGGGTCCTTCTGCTTCTCGTCCGGGCTCATCAGCGTGTACGGCGTCTTCCTCACCTTCGCCGCCAGCGCGTCCACGTCGTCCTCGGCGGCCTTGCTCGTGTACGTCACCCAGACCGCGCCGTGCTCCAGCGAGTGCACGGCGTTCACGTTGGGGATCTCCTCGGTGTAGACGTCGCCGTTGCAGTTCATCCACACCTGGTGGTGGTCGCCGCCGACCGGGGGCTCCACCGGGTACGACACGGCCTTGGTGACGTGGTTGCGGGCCAGGTCGCCCTCCCACGTCTTGACGCCGTCCGCGCCCGTGACGAACTTGCCGGTGGACTTCGCGTCGCTCGCCGCCGTGTCGGAGTCGTCGGACTGCGACTGGACGAGGACCACGCCACCGACGACGAGACCGGCGACGACCACCACACTGGCCGCGATCGTGAGGATCCGGTTGCGCCGCTCACGGGCACGCTCCGCGCGCCGCATCTCCTCTATGCGCGCCGCGCGCGCCGAACTGCTCTTGTTCTTGGCGGAACCCATGGGGCCGGCCCTTCTGGGGAACGGGAGGAAGTCGGGTGGGCTGATCGTAATGGGGGAGGTGGGCCGGGTCGTAGGGGAGGGCACCGGAACGGACCGCGAACGGCCCGATCCCGGTGGCCTCCGGACGGGCATTACGGATGTCGGTGCGAGCAGGCAAGATGGGCAGCACAGCCGTACACCTGCCGTACGCGAGGCGTTCAGGCCGGGGTCGGCCGGGCGATCAAGGTCCGCAACGCGCATGAAATGGTGTTGTGGTGGGATGCTCAGGTGCCCGACCGCCTCCCGTGGTGCGGGAGACAGGCGGCCTGACCAGCAAGGATGGGGAAGCGGAAGATGGACAAGCAGCAGGAGTTCGTGCTCCGGACGTTGGAGGAGCGCGACATCCGGTTCGTACGCCTGTGGTTCACGGACGTGCTGGGTTTCCTCAAGTCCGTGGCCGTGGCCCCGGCCGAACTGGAGCAGGCCTTCGACGAGGGCATCGGCTTCGACGGCTCCGCCATCGAGGGCTTCGCCCGGGTGTACGAGTCCGACATGATCGCCAAGCCCGATCCGTCGACGTTCCAGATCCTGCCGTGGCGCGCGGAGACCCCCGGCACGGCCCGGATGTTCTGCGACATCCTCATGCCGGACGGCTCCCCCTCCTTCGCCGACCCGCGCTACGTCCTCAAGCGCGCCCTCGCCCGCGCCTCCGACCTCGGCTTCACCTTCTACACCCACCCGGAGATCGAGTTCTTCCTGCTGAAGAACAAGCCGGTCGACGGCTCGGTGCCCACCCCCGCCGACAACTCCGGCTACTTCGACCACACCCCGACCAACGTCGGCATGGACTTCCGCCGCCAGGCGATCACCATGCTGGAGTCGATGGGCATCTCCGTCGAGTTCTCCCACCACGAGGGCGCGCCGGGCCAGCAGGAGATCGACCTCCGGTACGCGGACGCGCTGTCCACCGCGGACAACGTCATGACGTTCCGGCTGGTCATGAAGCAGGTGGCGCTCGAGCAGAACCTGCAGGCGACCTTTATGCCGAAGCCGTTCTCGGAGCACCCCGGCTCCGGTATGCACACCCACCTGTCGCTGTTCGAGGGCGACCGGAACGCGTTCTACGAGTCCGGCGCCGAGTACCAGCTGTCCAAGGTCGGCCGCTCCTTCATCGCGGGCCTGCTGCGGCACGCGGCGGAGATCTCGGCGGTCACCAACCAGTGGGTGAACTCCTACAAGCGCATCTGGGGCGGCTCCGAGCGCACGGCCGGCGCGGGTGGTGAGGCGCCGTCGTACATCTGCTGGGGGCACAACAACCGGTCGGCGCTGGTGCGGGTGCCGATGTACAAGCCGGGGAAGACCGGGTCCGCGCGGGTCGAGGTGCGGTCGCTGGACTCCGGTGCGAATCCGTATCTGGCGTACGCCGTGCTCCTCGCCGCCGGTCTCAAGGGCATCGAGGAGGGCTACGAACTGCCGCCGGGCGCCGAGGACGACGTGTGGGCGCTGTCCGATGCGGAGCGGCGGGCGATGGGGATCGAGCCGCTGCCGCAGAACCTGGGGGAGGCGCTCGGCCTCATGGAGCGCAGTGACCTGGTCGCCGAGACGCTGGGTGAGCACGTGTTCGACTTCTTCCTGCGCAACAAGCGGCAGGAGTGGGAGGAGTACCGCTCCGAGGTGACGGCGTTCGAGCTGCGGAAGAACCTGCCGGTGCTGTAAGAGCAGGTCAGCGCGGGTATCCCGCGTGCGCGGCATCCAGGGTCCGACGGTCTCGAACCGTCGGCCCTGAGCCGTCTCACTGGCCCTGGGCCGTCTCGTGTCAGCCGCCGTCCTGGTGCGGATGGATGAGGAGCAGGGCGATGTCGTCGCCGTGGGATGCCGACCCCTGGGCGTGGTGGACGAGGGTCTCGGCGAGGGCGTCCATGCTCTGCCCCTGGGCCCGGGCGAGCTGGTCGGCGAGGCCGGCGATGGCCTCGCCGAGGTCGATGCCGGGGGTTTCGACGAGGCCGTCGGTGTACAGGGCGAGCACGGCGCCGGGTGGCAGGGGGATCCCGGTCGTCGGGTAGTCGGCGGCCGGATCGATGCCCAGCAGGAGTCCGGGCGGCAGGTCGAGGACCTCGGTGTGCCCGTCGGGGTGGCGCAGCAGCGGCGGGGGATGGCCGGCGGTGGCCAGGTGGGCGCGGTGGCGCGCCAGGTCGAGGTGGGCGTAGAGGCAGCTGGTGAACAGGCCGGGGTCCAGGTCGGTGAGCAGGCGGTTGGTGCGGGCCAGGACCTCGCCGGGGGGTGCGCCGGCGGTGGCGTGGACGGCGGTGCGGACCTGCCCCATGAGGGCGGCGGCGTTCACGTTGTGGCCCTGGACGTCGCCGATGGCTGCGGCGGCGGTCGCCTCGTCGAGGCGGATGAGGTCGTAGAAGTCGCCGCCGATGTCGATGCCGCGGGCGGAGGGGAGGTAGCGGGCGGCCACGTCCAGGCCGGGGATGTGGGGAAGGGCCTGGGGCAGCAGGGCGGTCTGCAGGCTGTGGGCGAGCTGGTGTTTGGCGTCGTAGAGGTGGGCCCGGTCCAGGGCCTGGGCGACCAGTCCGGCGGTGGAGGTGAGGATGGCCCGTTCCTCCGGGGCGAAGGGGCGGGGCCGGGCGTAGGCGAGGACCAGCGAGCCGACGGGGTGGCCGGAGGTGATCAGGGGCAGAAAGGCCCAGGCGCCCATCTCGTCCTGCCGGACGGCGGGGGGATAGGCGCGTTTGAGGTCCTCGAAGGTGGCGAAGAAGCTGGGGACGCCGGTGGTCAGGACGTGCACGGCGGGGGTGTCCGAGGTCAGGGGGAGGGCGTCGAAGCGGTCCATGAGCTCGGCGGCGTAGCCGCGGTAGCCGATGATCCGCAGCCGGCCCTCCTGCGTCGTCATCAGGGCGAGGGCCTGGGCGCCGAAGGCGGGCAGGAGCTGGTCGGCGACCCGGTCGACCACGTCCCGCACCCCGACGGCCTCGGTGAGCGTGGCGGCCAGGTGCAGCAGGTGGTAGAGCGCGGTCGCCCGGCCCGGCGTGGCGGGGGGAGGGGGGTGCAGCACCTCTGAAGCGTCCGGGCCATGGGCCGTGGCGGTGGGGGTGATGCGGACGCTGATGCCGGATGGGTCCGGGTGGAGGTGGAAGGACAGCCAGTGGTCCGGTGGGCGCAGGGCGGTGAAGGAGGTGGGCTGGCGGCTGAAGACTGCGGCCCGGTAGCGGTCTTCGACGACCGGGTCGTCCAGCCACGGCAGGGCCTCCCAGGGCCGGGCGCCCAACAGGCCGGGGACGTCGGCTCCGAGGAGGTCGGCAGCGGCGGAGGTGAGAAAGGTGATCCGGCCCTCCGGGTTCAGCGCGCAGCAGCCTCCGGGCAGGCGCTCGGCGAAGTCGGCCGCGGCCGTCTCCCGGACCGGCTCGGGGGTGCGGGAGCGGAGCGGGGGGACCACTCGCGGCTCGGGCTCGGGCAGCACCGGGTGGTCACCGTCGGCGGCCTGCTGCAGGAACAGGCCCAGGCGGTGGCAGCAGGCAAGGAGCGCATCGCGCTTCTGCGGGGGCAGCTGCGGCGGGTGCGAGCCGGGCCACCGCAGCACCAAACCGCCCCAGACGGTGGTGTCGGTGGTGATCGGTGCGGCGGCCACCGCCAAGTGGTAGGGCAGCACGAGCGCGGACTGCGGGTAGCGGCGCGCCAGCTCTTCCTGGCTGCCGAGCCACACCAGGCGCCGCTCGCGCACGGCGTCGGCCACCGGGACCGGGGCGGTGAGCCGCACCTGCGCCCACGGCGCGATGAGCTCCGGCGAGTCCCCGCTGAGCACTGCCAGCCGCAGTACCCACTCGCCCGGCGGCAGCAGATACACAAAGCCCGCGGACGCGCCGGTCTCCGACACGACCCGGGCCAGAGCGAGATCCACCAGCTCCGGGCCGAAGCTCGCGGCAGCGACGAAGCCGGCAGGATCCTGCACGCTCTCACCTTCTCCGGGCCGTACCGACCGCTCCTGCGATGGCGCACCGCACCGACCACACCGATTACCACCCATATACGGACAATATGCCCGCCGTGTGGGAGCGACACCCCGGGGAGAAGGCAGCCCCGACAGCCGACATGTCACGCGACCGCGAGGCCTGCTGCCCCTCGTGCAGGGGGTGCCCGGACACGGCACCCCCTGCACCACGCGTCTCCCTACTGCCGCTTCAACTCCGCCGGCACCTGGTGCAGCGGCTCCGTGGCCCTGCGGCGGTACTCCTGGATCGACCAGCCGTTGCCGTCGGGGTCCTTGAAGTACATGAACGTCGCGCCGTCGTCGGGGGAGTACTGGACCGGCTCGGAGATCTCGAGGCCCCGTTCGACCAGCTCCGCGCGGGCCGCCTTGATGTCGGCGACACAGAGCTGGAGGCCTTGGTAGGAGCCGGGCTCGGGTTTGGTCTCGCCCTTGGTCAGGTCCCAGATGCTGTCGCCGAGCGCGATCGAACAGCCCGAGCCCGGAGGCGTCAGCTGGACGATGCGCATACCCGGCATGACCTCCTGGTCGATGTCGACGTGGAAGCCGACCTTGTCCCGGTAGAAGTCGCGGGCCCGGTCGATGTCGGTCACGGGCAGCGGGATCACTTCGAGCGTGAAGTCCATTGCTGGTCAGTCCTCCAAGGGGAATCGCCAACGGGTCTGGCTGAACGGCTCACCCTTACCGAAGCCGAAAACCGTCCGCGGCGCCACCGAGTAGACGTAGGCGTGTCCCGCACTGTGCCGGAAGCAGCCGTCCGCCACGTCGAAGTGCCAGACGCTGCCGTACTTCGCCTCCCACGCGGCGGCCAGTTCGCGCAGCCGGGCATCGTCGGTGATCCGCACCGCCTCGCCCTCGACCACCAGGTCGTATCCCTTGTTCCAGGTGTTGGTGCCGGTGGTGAGCACGACGTGCGGGTTCGCGGCGAGGTTCTGGGCCTTGCGCTCCTCGGGGCCGGTGCAGAAGTGCAGCCGGCCGTCCGACCAGACGGCGAGCAGGGGGGTCACATGCGGCCGCCCGTCGGGGCGTACCGTCGAGATCCAGAACAGCTCGGACCCGGCGAGCAGCGCCTCGGCGTCCGACCAGGGGGTCGCGGTGGCCGTCTCGTCGCTGTAGCGCTGGTCGAGACGGGTCTGTGGTTGCTTGGCGATCATGAGCTGCCTCCTGAAGGTCCTCGACAGGGCAGACCCCGTACGCCCACGAAACTCATCGGCGCCTGACGCGGGCAGTCCGGTTAGGCTCGGCTCGTGGCACGTTGATCCGGACGGGAGGGCGAGGATGACGCCGGGGCGCAGAAGCAGTACCTTCACGCGGCTGCTGCGGCACGGCTTCACCGATCCCGCCGCCGCCGAGCGGCTCCTGTCCGGCGTGGAGCTCGCGGGCCTGCGCGACGACCCGGTGCTGCTGGACGCACTGGGCGCCACCGCCGACCCGGACCTGGCCCTGCACGGTCTGGTACGCCTGCTGGAGGCCCAGCCCGCCCCCACCGCACGCCGTGAACTGCTCGACACCCTGACCGCGTCCAAGCCGCTGCGCGACCGTCTCCTCGGTGTGCTCGGCGCCTCGGCCGCCCTCGCCGACCACCTCGCCCGGCACGCCGGCGACTGGCAGGCCCTCGTCACCTACGAGCCGCGGGACCTGCACCCCGGAGTGACGGAGTTCGAGCAGGGCCTGGCCGAGGCCACCGACCCCGTCACACTGCGCGTCGCCTACCGGCGCTGCCTGCTGTCCATCGCCGCACGGGACGTGTGCGGCACGATCGACGTCGCCCAGACCGCGGCCGAGCTCGCCGACCTGGCCACCGCCACCCTGCGTGCCGCCCTCGGCATCGCGCGCGCCGCCGCGCCCGACGACGCCGCGCTGTGCCGGCTCGCCGTCATCGCGATGGGCAAGTGCGGCGGCCACGAGCTGAACTACGTCTCCGACGTCGATGTCATCTTCGTCGGCGAGGCCGTCGAGGGAGCCGACGAGGGCAAGGCGCTGCGCGCCGCGACCCGGCTCGCCTCGCACATGATGCGGATCTGCTCCGAGACCAACGTCGCGGGTTCCATCTGGCCCGTCGACGCCAATCTTCGCCCCGAGGGCCGCAACGGTCCGCTGGTGCGCACCCTCAGCAGCCACCTCGCCTACTACCAACGCTGGGCCAAGACCTGGGAGTTCCAGGCCCTGCTCAAGGCCCGCCCGGTCGCCGGTGACATCGAACTCGGCGAGGAGTACGTCGCCGCCCTCGAGCCGCTGGTGTGGCAGGCCGCCGAGCGTGAGAACTTCGTCGCCGACGTGCAGAAGATGCGTCGGAGGGTCGTCGAGAACATCCCCGTCGCCGAGGTCGAGCGCGAACTGAAGCTGGGCCCGGGCGGCCTGCGGGACGTCGAATTCGCCGTACAGCTGCTGCAGTTGGTGCACGGGCGGACGGACGCCTCGCTCCGGAGCGGGACGACGCTGGCCGCGTTGCAGGCGCTGGCCGCGGGCGGGTACGTGGGGCGGGCGGACGCCGCGCAACTGGAGGACGCGTACCGCTTCCTGCGCTCCATGGAGCACCGCATCCAGCTCTACCGGCTGCGCCGCACCCACCTCGTCCCCGAGGACGAGGCCGACCAGCGGCGCCTCGGCCGCTCCCTCGGCCTGCGCACGGACCCGGTCGGCGAGCTGAACCGGGAGTGGAAGCGGCACGCCGCCGTCGTGCGGCGCCTGCACGAGAAGATCTTCTACCGGCCGCTGCTCGACGCGGTCGCCCAACTCGCCCCCGGCGAGGCACGGTTGAGCCCCGAGGCGGCCCGCGCGCGGCTGGTCGCGCTGGGGTACGCCGACCCGGCCGCGGCCCTGCGCCACCTGGAGGCGCTGGCCTCCGGCGTCTCCCGCAAGGCCGCGATCCAGCGCACCCTGCTGCCCGTGCTGCTCGGCTGGTTCGCGGACTCCGCCGACCCGGACGCCGGTCTGCTCAACTTCCGCAAGGTGTCCGACGCTTTGGGCAAGACGCCCTGGTATCTGCGGCTGCTGCGGGACGAGGGCGCGGCGGCGGAGAACCTGGCTCGGGTGCTGTCCGCCGGCCGGCTCGCCCCCGACCTGCTGATGCGGGCCCCGGAGGCCGTGGCGCTGCTGGGCGGCGGCGACGGCGGGGGACTTCAGCCCCGGTCGCGGGCCCACCTGGAGCAGGAGATCCTCGCGGCCGTCGGCCGGGCCGATGGCGGTGAGCAGGCGGTCACGGCGGCCCGTGGGGTACGGCGCCGGGAGCTGTTCCGTATCGCCGCCGCCGACATCGTCGGCTCCTACGGCACCGAGGCCCAGCCGGTCGAGGCCGACCAGGGGGCGCTGGTGGACCGGGTCGGCGGAGCGGTGTCCGATCTGACGGCGGCGACGCTGGCCGGGACGCTGCGGGCCGTGGTCCGGGAGGGGTGGGGCGACGCCCTGCCGACCCGGTTCGCGGTGATCGGCATGGGCCGGTTCGGCGGGCACGAGCTGGGCTACGGCTCCGACGCGGACGTGCTGTTCGTGCACGAGCCGCAGGACGGGGTCGACGAACGGGAGGCAGCCGAGGCCGCGGGCCGGGTCGTCGCCGAGATGCGGCGCCTGCTGCAGATCCCGAGCTCCGACCCGCCGCTGCTGATCGACGCGGACCTGCGGCCGGAGGGCAAGTCGGGACCGCTGGTGCGGACACTGAAGTCGTACGAGGCGTACTACCGCCGCTGGTCCCTGGTCTGGGAGTCGCAGGCGCTGCTGCGGGCCGAACCGGTGGCCGGCGACGAGGACCTGGGGCGCCGGTTCATCGAGCTGATCGATCCGCTGCGGTACCCGGAGCAGGGGCTGGGAGAGGAGGCCGTACGAGAGATCCGGCGGCTCAAGGCGCGGATGGAGTCGGAACGGCTGCCCCGGGGCGCCGACCCCAAGCTGCACACCAAGATCGGGCCGGGCGGGCTGTCCGACGTGGAGTGGACCGTGCAGTTGCTGCAGATGCGGCACGGATGGCAGGAACCGGGGCTGCGCACGACCCGCACCCGCCAGGCCCTTGCGGCCGCACGCGAGGCCGACCTGGTGTCCGCCGAGGACGCGGCGATCCTCGACGAGGCGTGGGTGCTGGCCACCAGGGTGCGCAACGCTGTGATGCTGGTCCGCGGACGCGCCGGGGACACCTTCCCCTCGGACCCCCGTGAACGGGCCGCGGTCGGCCGCTACCTCGGGTACGGGCCGGGCCACGTGGGCGACATGCTGGACGCGTACCGGCGTACGGCACGCAGGGCGCGGGGCGTCGTGGAGGAGCTGTTCTACGGGGCGTGAGCCCGGGTACGGGGGCCGGGCACCTCCTGCGGCCGGGAGGTACCCCGCCGGGAGTCGTCCGTATCCGCCCGCCGGGAGTCCTCCGACCCGCTCGCGACCCGGCGCGGCAGCGCGTACGGCCATGATCCGTACCACACCCACGCCAGCGCGTAGCCGAAGCCGAGGCACAGGATGCCGCCGACGGCGTCGAGCCAGAAGTGGTTGGCGGTGGCGACGATCACCACCAGGGTGGCCGCCGGGTACAGCAGCCCCAGCACCCGCACCCACGGAACCGTCGCCAGCGCGAAGATCGTCAGCCCGCTCCACACGGACCAGCCGATGTGCATGGACGGCATCGCGGCGTACTGGTTGGACATGTTCTTCAGGTCGCCGGAGGCCATCGAACCCCAGGTCTGATGGACCATGACGGTGTCGATGAAGTCGGCGCTGTTCATCAACCGTGGCGGCGCCAGCGGATACAGGTAGTAACCGACCAGGGCCACGCCCGTCGTCGCGAAGAGGACCAGCCGCGTCGCCGCATAACGCCCGGGATGGCTGCGGTACAGCCACACCAGCACGCCCAGCGTCACCACGAAGTGCAGCGTCGCGTAGTAGTAGTTCATGCTGACGACGAGCCAGGTCACCGAGTTGACGGCGTGATTGACGGACTGTTCCACGGCGATACCGAGCTGTTGCTCGGCCTTCCAGATCCAGTCGGCGTTGCGCAGCGCTTCGGCCTTCTGCTCCGGGACCGCGTTGCGGATCAGCGAGTACGTCCAGTAACTCACCGCGATCAGCAGGATCTCGAACCACAGGCGGGGTCGGCGCGGTGCGCGCAGCCGGTGCAGGATTCCCCGCCCGGTTTCGTCCGCGACGGGATGCGGAAGGACTCTTTCCCGGCCTTCCGGTGTCGTCACGGTCGTGTCACCCATGGGCACAGAGTCTGCCAGAAAAGACTTCCGGCTCCGATCATCCCCTGGTCGGGTTCAGGACGCACGTTCTACGACGGGAAGAGGCAGGCGACTCGTACCCGTGCACTAGCGGTGGTCACCGGTTCTCCGCCTTACGGACGATTCCGGTCCCCAGGGGCCGAAGCGGTGGAACCACGCACCACCAGCTCCGGCATGAACACGAACTCACTGTGCGGCGCCGGCGTCCCGCCGATCTCCTCCAGCAGCGTGCGCACCGCCGCCTGACCCATCGCCGGGACCGGCTTGCGGACCGTGGTCAGGGGCGGGTCGGTGAAGGCGATCAGGGGGGAGTCGTCGAAGCCCACGACCGAGATGTCCTTCGGGACGTCCAGGCCGTGCTGCCGGGCCGCCCGTATGGCACCGAGCGCCATCATGTCGCTGGCGCACACCACCGCCGTGCAGTCCCGGGCGATCAGGGCCGTGGCGGCCGCCTGACCGCCCTCGAGGGTGTACAGCGAGTGCTGGATGAGGTCCGACTCGACGGTCTGCGGGCTCAGGCCCAGCTGGTCCTGCATCGCCCGGACAAACCCCTCGATCTTGCGCTGCACCGGAACGAAACGCTTCGGGCCGAGCGCCAGGCCGATCCGGGTGTGGCCCAGCGACGCCAGATGCGTGACGGCCAGGGCCATCGCCGCCCGGTCGTCGGGCGAGATGAACGGCGCCTGCACCTTGGGGGAGAAGCCGTCGACGAGCACGAACGGCACGCCCTGGGCGCGCAGCTGCTCGTAGCGCTGCATGTCGGCGGTGGTGTCCGCATGGAGGCCGGAGACGTAGATGATGCCGGCGACGCCGCGATCGACCAGCATCTCCGTGAGCTCGTCCTCGGTCGACCCGCCGGGAGTCTGGGTGGCGAGGACGGGGGTGTAGCCCTGCCGGGTCAGCGCCTGGCCGATGACCTGCGCCAGGGCAGGGAATATCGGGTTCTCCAGCTCCGGGGTGATCAGGCCCACCAGACCGGCGCTGCGCTGCCGCAGCCGTACCGGACGCTCGTAGCCGAGGACGTCCAGCGCGGCCAGCACGGACTGGCGGGTGGTGGCGGCGACGCCCGGCTTCCCGTTGAGGACGCGGCTGACGGTCGCTTCGCTCACCCCCGCCTGAGCAGCGATGTCGGCAAGCCGTGTGGTCACGGCACTGGACTGTACCGGCCGTATGTCGCCTTGCACACCAATCGGACGCCGGGTGCGTGCGGTTGACCGGCGCGCTGCGGGTTGCTGCGACATGGCGTCCCCTCGTGAAACGAACGGCAAGAGCTTGCAGAGTCTTGCACAACACCGTCCGTGCCCGCTCAACCCCGCAGAAGAACGGTCTCACAGCGATCGACGAGAGGTCACGTCCGGATAACTTCGGTGATGCCTTGCACTTTTTTTCTGCAAGGACTTTCGCAACACTTACATCGCTGTTACGTTCACGTCGCCCGGCGGCCTCCCCCACTGCCTTAATGGCGTGGGGGTACCCCCACCGGCGCAGTCGGAGTCGACAGGGCGGGTAGACGGGACCGCGCCCTGAGCACACGGGCTTTCACCCTCAAGGAGAACTCATGCGGCGTGGCATAGCGGCCACCGCGCTGGTGGCGTCCCTCGCCCTCGCGGCGACGGCCTGCGGCGGAGGCGACAGCGGCGACTCGGCCGACGGTCCGGTCACCATCACCTGGTGGGACACCTCCAACGCCACGAATGAGGCGCCGACGTACCAGGCCTTGGTCAAGGAGTTCGAGGCCGCCAACAAGGACATCAAGGTCAAGTACGTCAACGTGCCCTTCGACCAGGCGCAGAACAAGTTCGACACGGCCGCCGGCTCCAAGGGCGCCCCGGACGTGCTGCGCTCCGAGGTCGGCTGGACCCCCGCCTTCGCCAAGAAGGGCTTCTTCCTGCCGCTGGACGGCACCGAGGCCCTCGCCGAGGAGAGCAAGTTCCAGCCCAACCTGATCGAGCAGGCCCAGTACGAGGGCAAGACCTACGGCGTCCCCTTCACCACGGACACCCTCGCGCTGGTCTACAACAAGGACCTCTTCGAGAAGGCCGGCGTCGAGGCCCCGAAGACCTGGGACGACCTGAAGAAGGCCGCCGCCACCATCAAGGACAAGACCGGCGTCGACGGCTACTGGGGTACCACCCAGTCCTACTACGCCCAGTCCTTCCTCTACGGCGAGGGCACCGACACCGTCGACGCCGACGCCAAGAAGATCACCGTGAACTCGCCCGAGGCCAAGAAGGCGTACGGCACCTGGCTGGACCTCTTCGACGGCAAGGGCCTGCACAAGGCCGACACCACCGCCGACGCCTACGCCCACATCCAGGACGCGTTCGTCAACGGCAAGGTCGCCTCGATCATCCAGGGCCCCTGGGAGATCACCAACTTCTACAAGGGCTCCGCGTTCAAGGACAAGGAGAACCTCGGGATCGCCACCGTCCCGGCCGGCTCCACCGGCAAGGCGGGCGCCCCGACCGGCGGCCACAACCTCTCCGTCTACGCCGGCTCCGACGAGGCGCACCAGCAGGCCGCGCTGAAGTTCGTGAACTTCATGACCTCGGCGAAGGCCCAGGAGACCATCGCCCTGAAGAACAACACGCTCCCCACGCGTGACGATGCCTACACCGCCGAGGTCAAGGCCGACCCGGGCATCGCCGGCTACCAGGGCGTCCTGGCCGCCGCCCAGCCGCGCCCCGCGCTGCCCGAGTACGGCTCGCTGTGGGGCCCGCTCGACGACGAGCTGCTCGCCGTCGCCGGTGGCAAGAAGTCCCTGGACGAGGGGCTCGCCAGCGCCGAGACCTCGATCGCCAAGCTGGTTCCGGACTTCAGCAAGTGACCCCGACCGGCCGTCGGATCCTCCTGACTCACGGGGGGGGGAAGGATCCGGCGGCCGTCGGCCTGTGCGCCGTACCCCCTGATCTGCAGACCCTCACAAAGGTTGTCGAACCATGACAGTCGCCATCGATCGAGCGACCGGAAAGCGCCTCGGTGACCGCGGGCCCCGGCCCGGCCCGGTCCAGCGCCTGAGGCGCAGCTACCAGAAGTACTGGTACGCCTACGCGATGATCGCCCCCGTGGTCCTCGTACTGGGCGTCCTCGTGCTGTATCCGCTGGCGTACGGCTTCTATCTGACCCTCACCGACGCCAACAGCCTCAACACGGCCCGCACGATCGGCGTCAACGAGATCGAGGCCACCTACAAGTTCATCGGCTTCGACAACTACGCCGACATCCTGTGGGGCGAGACCGCCTACGACCGTTTCTGGTCGCACTTCATCTGGACGATCGTGTGGACGGCCGCCTGTGTCGGCCTGCACTACACCATCGGTCTCGGCCTCGCCCTGCTGCTCAACCAGAAGCTGCGCGGCCGCACCCTCTACCGGCTGATCATGGTCCTGCCCTGGGCCGTGCCCACCTTCGTCACCATCTTCGGCTGGCGCTTCATGCTCGCCGACGGCGGCATCCTCAACGCCGGCCTGGAGGCCCTGCACCTGCCGACGCCGCAGTGGCTGGAGGACACCTTCTGGCAGCGGTTCGCCGCGATCATGGTCAACACCTGGTGCGGTGTGCCGTTCATGATGGTCTCGCTGCTCGGCGGGCTTCAGTCGATCGACTCCACGCTGTACGAGGCCGCCGAGATGGACGGCGCGAACGCCTGGCAGCGGTTCCGCTACGTCACCCTGCCGGGCCTGAGGTCGGTCAGCTCCACCGTCGTCCTGCTCGGCGTGATCTGGACCTTCAACCAGTTCGCCGTGATCTTCCTGCTCTTCGGCAGCACTGCGCCGGACGCTCAGATTCTTGTCACCTGGGCGTATTACCTCGGCTTCGGACAGCAGCCGCGTGACTTCGCACAGTCCGCCGCCTACGGCATCCTGCTGCTGGCCATCCTGATCGTCTTCACCTCCTTCTACCGCCGCTGGCTGAACCGCAATGAGCAGCAGCTCGCGATCTGAGGCAGGAGTCCCCATGAGCACCACGACCGTTCAGAAGTCCGCCACCGCGGACCAGGCCCCCGCCACCGCCGCGCCCGGCAGGACGCGCCGGCGCGGAGAGCGCAGCCTTCTCGGGACCCTCGCCTCGCACGGCCTCCTGACCGTCGCGAGCCTGATCGCGCTGTTCCCGGTCGCCTGGCTGGTCTTCCTGTCCCTCGGCCCGGACAAGGACGACTACCTCCACCCCGGGCGCATCTGGTCGAAGATGACCTTCGACAACTACTCCTTCGTGCTCCAGGAGACGAACTTCTTCGACTGGCTGAAGAGCTCGCTGGTCGTCTCCCTCGGCACGACGGTCATCGGCGTCCTCATCGCCGCCACCACCGGCTACGCGGTCTCCCGCATGCGCTTCCCCGGCTACAAGAAGTTCATGTGGGCGCTCCTGGTCACCCAGATGTTCCCGGTGGCCGTCCTGATGGTGCCGATGTACCAGATCCTGTCGGAGCTCCAGCTCATCGACACCTACCTCGGCCTGATCCTGGTCTACTGCTCGACCGCCGTGCCGTACTGCGCCTGGCTGATGAAGGGCTACTTCGACACCATCCCCTTGGAGATAGACGAGGCCGGCCGCGTCGACGGACTGTCCCCCTTCGGCACCTTCCTGCGGCTGATCCTGCCGCTCTCCCGGCCGGGCCTCGCGGTGGCCGCCTTCTACAGCTTCATCACCGCCTTCGGCGAGGTCGCCTTCGCCACGACGTTCCTGCTGGACGACGAGAAGTACACCTTCGCCGTCGGTCTGCAGAGCTTCGTCAGCGAGCACGACGCCCAGCGCAACCTGATGGCCGCGACCGCGGTGCTGATCGCGATACCGGTGTCCGCGTTCTTCTACCTCGTACAGAAGAACCTGGTGACCGGCCTCACCGCCGGCGGCACCAAGGGCTGAGCCCTCTCCGACTCCCGCGCCCTGTCCGCGCGGGTGGCGGCCGCGGTGTCCTTCCGACCCCGCCGGCACCGCGGCCGCCTCGTCACCCGCCGCCCACCCCGCACGCCAGATGACCCGACCTTCGTTACGTATAGGACGCCATGAGCCAGCACTCCGCCGACCCGGCCGAAACCTCCGCTGTCGCCACCGTCACCAAGCGCCGCGACTGGTGGCGCGACGCGGTGATCTACCAGGTCTATCCGCGCAGCTTCGCCGACAGCAACGGCGACGGCATGGGCGACCTGGACGGCGTACGCTCCCGACTCCCGTACCTGCGCGACCTCGGCGTGGACGCCGTGTGGCTCAGCCCCTTCTACGCCTCACCGCAGGCCGACGCCGGCTACGACGTCGCCGACTACCGGGCCGTCGACCCCATGTTCGGCTCGCTGCTCGACGCGGACGCGCTGATCCGCGACGCCCATGAGCTGGGCCTGCGGATCATCGTCGACCTCGTCCCGAACCACTCCTCCGACCAGCACGAATGGTTCAAGCGGGCGCTCCGGGAAGGCCCCGGCTCCCCGCTGCGCGACCGCTACCACTTCCGCCCCGGCAAGGGGAAGAACGGCGAACTCCCGCCCAACGACTGGGAGTCCATCTTCGGCGGCCCGGCGTGGACCCGCGTCCCGGACGGCGAGTGGTACCTGCACCTCTTCGCACCGGAGCAGCCCGACTTCAACTGGGAGCACCCGGCGGTCGGGGACGAGTTCCGCTCCATCCTGCGGTTCTGGCTCGACATGGGCGTGGACGGCTTCCGTATCGACGTCGCCCACGGCCTGGTCAAGGCCGAGGGCCTGCCGGACCTGGGCTCCCACGACCAGGTGAAGCTGCTGGGCAACGATGTCATGCCGTTCTTCGACCAGGACGGCGTGCACGCCATCTACCGCCAGTGGCGCACGATCCTCGACGAGTACGCGGGGGAGCGCATCTTCGTCGCGGAGGCGTGGACCCCGACCGTCGAGCGCACCGCCAACTACGTCCGCCCCGACGAACTGCACCAGGCCTTCAACTTCCAGTACCTGAGCACCGACTGGGACGCGAAGGAACTGCGCACCGTCATCGACCGCACCCTGGAGGCGATGCGCCCCGTCGGCGCCCCCGCCACCTGGGTCCTGTCCAACCACGACGTCACCCGGCACGCCACCCGCTTCGCCAACCCGCCCGGCCTCGGCACCCAGATCCGTACGGCCGGCGACCGCGAGCTGGGCCTGAAGCGGGCCAGGGCCGCCACCCTGCTGATGCTGGCGCTGCCCGGCTCGGCGTACATCTACCAGGGCGAGGAACTGGGCCTGCCGGACGTCGTCGACCTGCCCGACGAGGTGCGCCAGGACCCCGCGTACTTCCGCGGGGCGGGCCAGGACGGCTTCCGCGACGGCTGCCGGGTGCCGATCCCCTGGACGCGCACGGGATCGTCGTACGGCTTCGGCAACGGCGGCAGCTGGCTGCCCCAGCCGGACGGGTGGGGCGAGCTGAGCGTCGAGGCCCAGCAGGGGGTGCCGGGTTCGACGCTGGAGCTGTACCGCACCGCGCTCGCCGTGCGCCGTGCCCAGTCCGACCTCGGCGCGGGCGACTCGGTCGAGTGGCTGAAGGCGCCCGAGGGCGTCCTCGCCTTCCGGCGCGGTGAGTTCGTGTGCGTCGCGAACACCACCGGCGAGTCGGTGACCGCTCCGGCGCACGGCCGGCTGCTGCTGGCCAGCGGTGAGGTGTCCGAGGCGGACGGCGAGGTGAAGGTGCCCGCCGACACGACGGTGTGGTGCACGACCGCCTGACGGCCGCGGCTGGGCCGGTCCTGACGGCCCGTCGCAAGATTTTTCATTGAAGTTCGTACGGCCCGCTGCCCTTTCGGGCGGCGGGCCTTTAACATCTGCGTCACTGCAAGCTTGCTGAAAGTTTTCAGCAAGAACCTTCAACGGTGAAGGAAACCCCCACATGGCGCGCAGAACTCTCTCCGGGGCCGCCGCCCTCGCGGCCGCCGCCCTTGTCATGAACCCAACCACCGCACCCACCGCCCAGGCCGCCCCGCCCGGCACCAAGGACGTCACGGCCGTCCTCTTCGAGTGGAACTTCGCCTCCATCGCCCGCGAGTGCACCAACACCCTCGGCCCCGCCGGCTACGGCTACGTGCAGGTCTCCCCGCCCGCCGAGCACATACAGGGCGCGCAGTGGTGGACCTCGTACCAGCCGGTAAGCTACAAGATCGCCGGTCGGCTGGGCGACCGCACCGCCTTCCAGAACATGGTGAACACCTGCCACGCGGCCGGTGTGAAGGTCGTCGTCGACACGGTCATCAACCACATGTCGGCGGGCAGCGGCACCGGTACCGGCGGCTCGTCGTACACGAAGTACAACTACCCCGGCCTGTACTCGTCGCCCGACTTCGACGACTGCACGAGCCAGATCAGCAACTACCAGGACCGCTGGAACGTCCAGCACTGCGAACTGGTCGGCCTCGCCGACCTGGACACGAACGAGTCGTACGTCCGCGGCGCCATCGCCGGGTACATGAACGACCTGCTCTCCCTCGGCGTCGACGGCTTCCGCATCGACGCGGCCAAGCACATGGACGCCGCTGATCTCGCCAACATCAAGTCACGGCTCAGGAACCCCTCCGTGTACTGGAAGCAGGAGGTCATCTACGGCAGCGGAGAGGCCGTCCAGCCGACGGAGTACACCGGCAACGGCGACGTGCAGGAGTTCCGGTACGCGTACGACCTCAAGCGCGTCTTCAACAGCGAGAACCTCGCCTACCTGAAGAACTACGGTGAGGGCTGGGGCTACATGAACAGCTCGGTCTCCGGTGTCTTCGTCGACAACCACGACACCGAGCGCAACGGTTCCACCCTGAACTACAGGGACGGTGCCAATTACACCCTGGCCAACGTCTTCATGCTCGCCTGGCCCTACGGCGCCCCCGACATCAACTCCGGGTACGAGTTCTCCGACACGGATGCCGGTCCGCCCAACGGCGGTTCGGTCAACGCCTGTTGGCAGGGCGGCTGGAAGTGCCAGCATGCCTGGCCGGAGATCCAGCGCATGGTCGCCTTCCGCAACGCCACCCGCGGTGAGTCGGTCACCAACTGGTGGGACAACGGGGGCGATGCGATCGCTTTCGGGCGGGGCAGCAAGGGGTTCGTGGCCATCAACCACGAGTCGGGCTCCCTGAGCCGTACGTACCAGACGTCGCTGCCTGCGGGGACGTACTGCGACGTGCAGAACAACACGACCGTGACGGTGAACTCCAGCGGTCAGTTCACGGCCACCCTCGGTTCCAACACCGCCCTCGCGATATACGTCGGCAAGTCGAGCTGCTGAGTTGCAAGTCAGCTAACGCCCCTCGGTCGGTTTCCCCGAGGGGCGACAGCACGGCCGCGCCGCACCGGTACGCCTGTGGCCGGTTCGGGGGGCGGCGAGCAGGACCGGCCTCTGATGAGGAACCAAGCGGCCAGTGAGGATTCGAACCATCGTGTGATCGTAGGGTTTGCGAACGCACTTGCTCATGGCGTGCGCAGTTTCGGTTGGATGTGATCTTTGGGGCGGGGGATGGATCGCGTGCTCATACGGTGATCGACATGAAGCTCCGGTACAACGTTCGTGTGTACCCGAGCGCTTCTCAGCGCGGCAGTCTGGCGAGGGCGTTCGGGTGCGCCCGCGTCGTGTGGAACGACGCCCTGCGACTCCGTCGTGACGCCTATGCGCAGGGTCTGCCGCGCCCGACGGCGGCCGAGTTGTCGAAGCGGGTCATCACCGAGGCCAAGAAGACTCCGGAACGGGCCTGGCTCGGCGAGGTGTCCGCCGTGGTGCTCCAGCAGTCGCTGCGCGACCTGGAGACCGCGTACAGCAACTTCTTCGCCTCGAAGAACGGCACCCGCAAGGGGCCGAAGATGGGCCCGCCGAAGGCGAAGAAGAAGGTCGCCCGGCAGGCGGTCCGGTTCACCGCGAACGCCTGCTGGTCCATCACGAAGGGCGGGAAACTGCGGCTTCCGAAGATCGGCGACATCGAGGTGCGCTGGTCACGCGAGCTGCCCGCACGACCGTCGTCGGTGACGATCATCAAGGATCCGTCCGGCCGGTACTTCGCCTCCTTCGTGGTCGAGGCAGACGACAAGCCGCTCCCCGAGCTGGACGTGGAGGAGACCGACACCGGGATCGACCTGGGCCTGTCCTGCTATGCCGTGCTGCGCGGCCGGAAGATCGCCTCCCCGAAGTTCTTCCGCCGTCAGGAGCGCAAGCTCAGAAGAGCTCAGCGCGCTGTGTCCCGTAAGCAGAAAGGATCAAACAATCGACGCAAGGCCAAGCAGGCCGTCGCGAAGATCCACGCCCGCATCGCCGACCGGCGACGCGACTTCATCGAGCAGGAGACCACCCGCATCGTCCGCGAGAGCCAAGCGGTCTATGCGGAGGACCTGAACGTGAAGGGCATGGCCACCCGCGGCGGCAGGCTCGGCAAGAGCGTCCATGACCAATCCCTCGGCAGATTTGCCCGCACCCTGGAGGCCAAGTGCGCCCGGTACGGGCGGACCTTCGTCAGGATCGACCGGTGGTTCCCCTCTACCCAGCTGTGCTCCCGCACCGGGTGCGGGCGACTTACCGGTCCCAAGGGCCGCGAGCAGCTGAACGTCCGCGTGTGGACGTGCACGGAGTGCGGAACCCGGCACGACCGAGACGAGAACGCCGAGGCCAACCTACGCGCCGCTGGACGGAAACGTGTCGCTGAGATGCGGCACGAGGCGGAGCGTCAAAACGCCTGTGGAGAGCACGTCAGACCTCGCAAGCCGGGGCAGCGCTCGGTGAAGCAGGAACCCACCCGAAGCCCAGTCGCTGCACGCGGCGGGGCAGGCGGGAATCGCCCACGTTCGCGTGGGTGAGGACGTCAATGCAACGTGCAGAACAACACGACCGTGACGGCGAACTCCAGCGGCCAGTTCACCGCGACTCTGGGCGCCAACACCGCCCTGGCCATCCATGTCGGCAAGTCCGGCCTCTGAAAGTTCTTTCCAAGCTTTTCAGGACCCTTGCTGTAAGCCTTTCCTCGGCGATACGGTCGCGCGGGGTCGGACCCAATGAGCCGTAATCGCTAGGAGCCCATCTGTGATATCGAGATGGCCGTCGCCGTCGAGGCGTCGAACCGCCCGTACCGGACGGGTCGCTGCGGTCACCGTGACCGCGCTGGCCGCAGCACTCGTCCAGCCCCTCGCGGCGCAGGCGGAGACTCCGCCCGCGCCCCCGTCCGACGCGAAGCTCGCCGCCGAGCCCGCCCGGCACGACTCCACGCGCGAGCAGTTCTACTTCGTTCTGCCGGACCGTTTCGCCAACGGGGACACGTCCAACGACGAGGGTGGCCTCACCGGTTCGCGCTTCGCCACCGGCTACGACCCCACCGACAAGGGCTTCTACCAGGGCGGCGACCTCAAGGGCCTGACCCAAAAGCTCGACTACATCAAGGGCCTGGGCACCACCGCCATCTGGATGGCGCCGATCTTCAAGAACCAGGCCGTGCAGGGCACGGGGAGCAACGCCTCCGCCGGCTACCACGGCTACTGGATCACGGACTTCACCCAGGTCGACCCGCACTTCGGCACCAACAAGGACCTCGAGACCCTCATCGCCAAGGCGCACGCCAAGGGCATGAAGGTCTTCTTCGACGTCATCACCAACCACACCGCCGATGTCGTCGACTACAAGGAGAAGTCCTACGACTACCTCTCCAAGGGTGCCTTCCCGTACCTGACGAAGGACGGCGAGCCCTTCGACGACGCCGACTACGCCGACGGCGAGCGCGACTTCCCGAAGACCGACGCCGACTCCTTCCCGCGCACCCCCGTCGTCGCCGACGCCAAGCAGGACGTCAAGGTCCCGTCCTGGCTCAACGACCCGACGATGTACCACAACCGGGGCGACTCCACCTTCGCCGGCGAGAGCTCCACCCACGGTGACTTCTCCGGCCTCGACGACCTGTGGACCGAGCGTCCGGAGGTCGTCAGCGGTATGGAGAAGATCTACCAGCGCTGGGTCAGGGACTTCGACATCGACGGCTTCCGCATCGACACCGTGAAGCACGTCAACATGGAGTTCTGGATCCAGTGGGCCACGGCCCTCGACTCCTACGCGGCCAAGCAGGGCCGGGACGACTTCTTCATGTTCGGCGAGGTGTACTCCGCCGACACGAACATCACGGCCCCGTACGTCACCCAGGGCCGCCTCGACGCCACGCTCGACTTCCCCTTCCAGGAGGCGGCACGGCAGTACGCCTCCCAGGGCGGCAGCGCGCAGAAGCTGGCCTCGGTCTTCGCGGACGACTACAAGTACACGACCGGCAAGGCCAACGCGTACGAACAGGTCACCTTCCTCGGCAACCACGACATGGGCCGCATCGGGTACTTCCTGAACCAGGACGACAAGGACGCGACCGACGCCGAGCTGCTGAAGAAGGCGAAGCTCGCCAATGAGCTGATGTTCCTCAGCCGCGGCAACCCCGTCGTCTACTACGGCGACGAGCAGGGCTTCACCGGCTCCGGCGGCGACAAGGACGCCCGCCAGACCCTGTTCGCCTCTCAGACCGCCGACTACCTGGACGACGACCAGATCGGCACCGACCGCACCCACGCGAGCGACGCCTACGACACGAGTGCACCGCTCTACCACCAGATCAGTGCTCTCGCCGAGCTCCGCAAGGCCAATCCCGCTCTGACCGACGGCGTCCAGACCGAGCGCTACGCGGCCGACGGCGCCGGTGTCTACGCCTTCTCCCGCTTCGCCACCGACAAGACGGAGTACGTGGTCGCCTTCAACAACGCCGGCGAGGCGAAGACGGTGACCTTCGCGACCGGTTCGGCAGGCACAGGCTTCAGGGGGATCTACGGCACCGAAACCGCCGTAAGCTCCGGCGCCGACAAGAAGATCACCGTCACGGTCCCGGCCGGTTCCGCGATCGTCCTCAAGGCCACCGGCAGGCCCCCCGCCCCCGCCGCCAAGCCGACGATCACCCTGAAGGCCCCGGCGGCCGGCGCCACCGGCACGGTCGAGATCGGTGCCGATGTCGACGGCGGTCAGCTCAACCGTGTCGTCTTCGCCGCCCAGGTCGGCAACGGCAAGTGGCAGACGCTCGGCTCCGCCGACCACGCGCCGTACAAGGTCACGCAGATCATCGGCAAGGACGTACCGGCCGGAACCGCCCTGCGCTACAAGGCGGTCGTGATCGACTCCGCGGGCCGTACGGCGAGCGCGACCGCCGCGTCCACTACCGGTACCCCACCCGCCGAGGAGACGCCCACCGCCTCCTCCCGGGACTACGCGATCGTCCACTACAAGCGCGCGGACGGCGACTACGCGAACTGGGGCCTGTACGCCTGGGGCGACCTCGCCGACGGTGAGTCCACCACCTGGCCGGACAGCCACCCCTTCATCGGCCGGGACGCCTACGGCGCCTTCGCCTACGTCAAGCTGAAGCCCGGCGCCTCCACCATCGGCTTCCTGGTCATCGACAAGGACGGCAACAAGGACGTCTCCGCCGACCGCACGATCGATGTCACCAAGACCGGCGAGATCTGGATCGAGCAGGGCAAGGAGGCCGTACAGACCGAGCGGCCCGACTATCCGGCCCAGGACAAGACCAAGGCCGTCCTGCACTACCACCGCGCGGACGGGAACTACGACGGCTGGGGTCTGCACGTCTGGACGGGTGCCGCGAACCCCACCGAGTGGTCGAACCCCATCAAGCCGGTGAAGACTGATGCCTATGGCGCTGTCTTCGAGGTGCCGCTCACCGAGGGTGCCACCAGCCTCAGCTACATCATCCACAAGGGCGCCGAGAAGGATCTCTCCGCCGACCAGTCGCTGGACCTCACGGCGAACGGCCACGAGGTGTGGCTGTTGAACGGCCAGGAGAAGTACCTGCTCCCGCAGCCCGCGGGCAGTGCGGCCGCCCTCGACCTGACCACCTCCAAGGCGGTCTGGATCGACCGGAACACGGTCGCCTGGAACGGCTCCGACGCGGCCGCCTCCACGCAGCTGCTGTACTCGCGCACCGGCTCGATCGCCGTCAAGGACGGCGCGCTGACCGGCGACGACCAACAGTGGCTCCGGCTGTCCAGGACCACCCTCACCGACGCCCAGAAGGCGAAGTACCCGCACCTGAAGTCGTACACCGCCTGGTCCGTCGACCCCCGTGACCGCGACCGGGTCCGCGAGGCCCTGCGCGGTCAGGTCGTCGCCTCCCAGCGCGCGGCGAACGGCGCGGTGCTCGCGGCGACGGGCGTGCAGATCGCGGGCGTACTGGACGACCTGTACGACGCGACGAAGGCGGACCTCGGCCCGACCTTCGACAAGGGGCGGCCCACGCTGTCCGTCTGGGCACCGACCGCACAGTCGGTCAAGCTCGAAATCGGTGACTCCACCGTCGCCATGAAGCGGAACGACACCACCGGCGTCTGGTCCGTCACCGGCCCCAAGTCCTGGAAGAACAAGCCGTATCGGTATGTCGTCGAGGTCTGGACGCCCAGCGTCCGCAAGGTCGTCACCAACAAGGTCACCGACCCCTACTCGGTCGCCCTCGCCGCGAACTCCGAGCGCAGCCTGGTCGTCGACCTCGACGACAAGTCCCTGGCGCCGAGCGGCTGGTCCTCGTACGCCAAGCCCAAGGCCGTACCGCTGAAGGACGCCCAGATCCAGGAGCTGCACATCCGGGACTTCTCGGTCGAGGACAAGACGGCCAAGGACCCGGGCACCTACCTTGCCTTCACCGACAAGGCGAGCGACGGTTCCCGGCACCTGCGTGAGCTGGCCGAGGCGGGCACGTCGTACGTCCATCTCCTGCCCGCCTTCGACATCGCCACCATCCCGGAGAAGAGGTCCGAGCAGGCGACCGTCGACTGCGACCTCGCCTCCCTCCCGGCCGACGCCGACAAGCAGCAGGAGTGCGTGTCGAAGATCGCCGCGAAGGATGCCTACAACTGGGGCTACGACCCGTACCACTACACGGTCCCCGAAGGCTCGTACGCCACCGACCCGGACGGTACGGCCCGTACGGTCGAGTTCCGCAAGATGGTCAAGGCACTGAACGAGGACGGCCTGCGGGTCGTCATGGACGTCGTCTACAACCACACGGCGGCGAGCGGGCAGGAGCGGACGTCCGTCCTGGACCGGATCGTGCCCGGCTACTACCACCGGCTCCTCGCGGACGGCACGGTCGCCACCAGCACCTGCTGCGCCAACACCGCCACCGAGAACGCCATGATGGGCAAGCTGGTCGTCGACTCGGTGGTCACCTGGGCCAAGGAGTACAAGGTCGACGGCTTCCGCTTCGACCTCATGGGCCACCACCCGAAGGCCAACATCCTCGCCGTACGCAAGGCCCTCGACGCGCTGACCCTGGAAAAGGACGGCGTCGACGGCAAGAAGATCATCCTCTACGGCGAGGGCTGGAACTTCGGCGAGATCGCCGACGACGCCCGCTTCGAGCAGGCCACGCAGAGCAACATGGCGGGAACCGGTGTCGCGACCTTCTCCGACCGCGCCCGCGACGCCGTCCGCGGCGGCGGCCCGTTCGACGAGGACCCCGGCGTCCAGGGCTTTGCGTCCGGGCTGTACAACGAGCCCAACTCCTCGACGAACAACGGCGGTCCGGCCGAACAGAAGGCCCGCCTTCTGCACTACCAGGACCTGATCAAGGTGGGCCTGTCCGGCAACCTCGCCGACTTCACCTTCACCGACACCAGCGGCAAGGAGGTCAAGGGCTCCGAGGTCGACTACAACGGCGCCCCCGCCGGCTACGCGGCCGCCCCCGGCGACGCCCTCGCCTACGCCGACGCCCACGACAACGAGACACTGTTCGACGCCCTGGCCTACAAGCTCCCGGCATCGGCGAGCGCGGACGACCGGGCCCGGATGCAGGTCCTGGCGATGGCCACGGCCACCCTCTCGCAGGGTCCGTCCCTCTCCCAGGCCGGCACCGACCTGCTGCGCTCCAAGTCCCTGGACCGCAACTCCTACGACAGCGGCGACTGGTTCAACGCCATCCACTGGAACTGCGCCGACGGCAACGGCTTCGGCCGCGGACTGCCGATGGCGGCCGACAACGAGCCCAAGTGGCCCTACGCCAAGCCCCTGTTGAGGACGGTCGGCGTCGGCTGCACGCAGATCGAGGGTGCTTCGGCGGCGTACCGGGACCTGCTGAGGATCCGTACGACGGAGAGCGCCTTCTCCCTCGACACCGCCGATCAGGTCCAGTCAGGGCTCTCCTTCCCGCTGTCCGGCAAGGACGAGACGCCGGGCGTGATCACCATGCGGCTCGGTGACCTGGTCGTCGTGTTCAACGCCACGCCGGAGCGGCAGGAGCAGCGCATCGAGGCGACGGAAGGGGTGAAGTACCGGCTGCACCCGGTACAGGCGACGGGCGAGGACCCGGTCGTGAAGGACGCGGCCCACACGGCGGAATCGGGCACCTTCACGGTCCCGGCCCGCACGGTCGCCGTCTTCTCCCGGGCCGGCTGACGGTCATGCGGTTAGGGTGCTCCTGTCCGACGTAGAACAGGAGCACCCATGCCGCAGATCACCGTCGACTACTCCGCACAGCTCGCGGACGACTTCGACCGGCCCGCCTTCGCGCGGGCCCTGCACACCACGGTGGTCGAGATCGCGGCCGCGAAGCCGCCGGCGTGCAAGACGCAGTTCCGGCGGACCGAGGACACCACGGTCGGGGAGGACACCCAGGGGCACGCGGTCGTCCATGTGACGCTGGGGCTGCTGGCCGGCCGCACGGACGAGACCAAGGTCCGGCTCACCGAGGCCGTACTCGACCTGCTGCGGCAGCACATCAAGCCCGCCGAGGGCCTCGCCCTGCACGCGTCGGCCGAGGTACGCGACCTCGACCCGTCGTACCGGAAGTTCGAGGCCTAGGAGGCCAGGCTGATCAGCCGGACCACCAGGTCGCCGAACGGCCCGTCGCCCGGCTCGTCCTTGAGGACGCGGCGCATCACCATGGCCATCTCCTCGTCGTGGGCGGCGCCGACGGCGGCCAGTGCGGCGAAGTTGTGCACGAGCTGTACCTCCAGCTCGGCGCGTGGGACGTGCCGGCCGTCCAGCCAGATCAGCGCCGTCGACTCGGCGAGGGAGATCCAGGAGCGGACGACCAGTTCCAGTCGCGCGGGCGGCTCCTCGACGCCGAGGTGCGAAACGATCTGGTCGTACGCGGCCTGCCGTACGGCATCGATGAGCGCGTTCGTAGTCGAAGAGCCCACCGCCGGGCCGCCGCGCATCAACGCCGAGAAACCGGGGCCGTGCTGGTCGACGAAGTCGAAGAACCGGCGCATCACGCGCAGCAGCCGAGCCCCCAGCGGACCCTCGTGCGGCTCCACGAACCGGCCCGCCAGATCGTCCGCCGCACGCCTCAACGCGGCCTCGTACAGGCTGAGTTTGCCGGGAAAGTAGTGGTAGACCAGCGGGCGCGAGATGCCCGCGGCCGACGCTATCTCGTCGATGGAGACCTCATCCGGAGAGCGGTGGCTGAACAGTTCGAGGGCGACGCCGATCAGCTGCTGCCGCCGCTCCTCGACACCCATCCTGCGGCGAACTACCCCGGTAGACATACGAACACCTTACCGATCGGATCCAGCCTCGAACGGACAGGACCGACCAGGGGTGTTCATATGCGTTCAGCTAGCGCAGGCCGCTGATCGACCGCCCGTCCGTCAGGATCGCCTTCAGGCCGGCCTGAGTGCCCTTCTTGGCGGGTACGGCCAACAGGTTGCCCTGCGCGGTCTGTTCCACCCCGCCGGTCGTGCTGATCGACGCGGTGTCGCGGCTGCCCGCCGCCAGGAGATACCAGGTACCCGCCTCGGACTTCCACAGCACGCCCGCCAGCACATGGGGATCGCGCGTCCCGCACGCCGGTACGTTCTCGGCCTTCGCGGCGACCGCCCCGTACGTCCCGCCCGGCGTGTGGAACTGCGCCAGCGCCCGCTCGCCGCCGCCCCGCCAGGTCTCCGCGCGCGTACACACCCACGCCGCCGTGCCGCTCGCGTCGGGCAGCGGCTGCTCGGCGTACTGCCAGGCGTTCACCGACCGCACCCCCTGCCCGCGCACCGCGAACAGCGAACAGGCGAACGGCGCCCAGGTGCGCAGCGACTCCGCCCCGGCCGCGTCGTGCGTCTTGCCCGGCCGCCCGGTGGTGAGGCGGGCCGGCACCAGCTCGCCCAGGTCCGTCATCAGCCGCGTACCGGAGTCGTCGGTGATCTGCAGGACGTTCCACGACGCGCAGGAGCCGGTCTTGATCGCGGGGCTGGCCAGCGGCGTGGTGACCCCGTCGGTGATCGTGAGGTCCATCGCGCCGGAGCTCGGCTTCAGCAGGTCGCGTTCGGCCACCTTCGTCACCCAGGGTGCTGTCAGATAGCGGACGTTGCCGTCGGTGCGGTCCAGGACCACGGCGTTCGCCTCGGCCCCGGTGGCGCCGTCGGTGCGGGCGAAGTCGAGGGCGGCGCCCGCAGTGCCGTCCTTCGGCTCGGCGTAGCGGGCGAGGCGCAGACCGTCGTGGAGGATCACCACGCGCGCGTTGTCGACGTTCCCCGCGTACAGCAGCTGGGGCGGGCCGGCCGGGCCGCCGGACGGGGTGCCGGGGGTGGTCGAGACCTGGACGGTCTCGCCGGGGCGTGCCCAGACGGCGAGTGCGCGACGCAGCAGCGCCCGGTCGCCGGTGAGGTCGCCGCGCGCGGGCCAGACGGAGAAGTCCGTGCGGGCGGAGGATCGCCAGGTGGTGGGGGAGACCTTCGTCAGTCTGCTGGGGTCGAGGGCCGCCTCGGCCGCCGGGTTCTGCGCGTACGACGGTGCCGCGGCGCCGTCGGGGCCCCAGCCGTCGCCGGGCAGGCCGAGCAGCGCCCCGCTCACGGCGAGGGCCGCCGCCGCGGCGAGCGCGGCCTTCGTGCGCTGGCGGCGCCGCATCAGGTCGGTGGGCCGGGCCTGGAGCGAGCAGGGGTCGAACTCGGGGGAGTCGAGCAGCGCGTACTGCGCGGGTACGGCGTCGGCCTCGCCCAGCGCCGCCTCCGTGTCGTCGACGCCGGCGGCCGTCAGTACCCGGTGCACATCGGGGTCGGCCAGCTGCTCCAGGCCGCGCAGGACGTAGGCGGCGCGGGCAGGGGCGGACAGGGCGGACAGCCGCTGGTCCAGGGCCAGTTCGTCGGCGCCGCCGGAGCGCGGGAAGAGCTTGAGACCCCACACCTGGGGGAGCAGTGGCGGCAGCTGGGAGCGCTTGGGCCACGCCTTGCGCCGCAGCGGCAGGGCGGCCTCCAGCGCCGTCCGCAGGACCTGGAGGCGGAGGAAGGCGTAGCCCGGGTCGCCGTCCCGGCCCTGGCCCGTGGACTGGGCCGGGATCACGGAGGTCGAGGTCCGGCCGCGTGGCAGGGCGCGCTGGGTGAGGGAGTGCGCGGTCAGGACGCGCCGGTTGCGGCCCAGGCTCGGTGGCAGTACCAGATAGGCGAGGCGGACGAGTCGCGGATAGTGCTCGACGAGCGCGGCCTCGGCCTGCTCGACGTCGACCACCGGGTCGGTGGGGCCGGCTGGTGCGGAGCTCTGGCGCTGAGCGACATCCTGTGACTGCACGTTCAGCAGAACGAGCGAATCGACGGTTGGTCACCGCCACCCGGTGCGTCAGTCCTGGGGCTCGACCAGGGCGCGGGCGTAGTTCGCCATCGACCGCTGGTAGCGCGGCAGATGGGGCGCGAGGGCGCCCAGGACGAGGGACAGGCCCTCGCGATCACGCCCGAGACTCGACAGGCACAGGGCGAGCGTGGCCCGTACCGCATCGTCCAACTCGTCGGAGGGTGCGTCAAGTTCGGGCGTCAGCAGCTTGACGCCCTCCCCCGGCTGCCCGATGTTCCTGAGCGAGCTGGACAGCTGGATCTTCGCCCGTCGGCCACGGTAGCCGTCGAGCCCGCGCGCCAGCGCCTCCCGGTACAGGGGGACCGCCTTGTCCGAGTGGCCCGTCGAGTCCCAGGCGCAGGCCTGCTCGAACGGGCCGAGGGGGCTGCCCTCGGGCAGTTCGGTGACGAGCGTGTCGATCACGGCGCGGAAGTCGGCCGCTCGGTCGTCGGTGTAGTCGTCGAAGGTGGCCCAGGCGGCGGCCACTCGGTCTTCCCAGTCCTGGTTCACCGGCCCACCTTCGCACAGCCGTACGCGCGGAGGTATCGGTTTGAGTGCTGAGCGGGCCGCAGCCGTATCGAACTGAGGCGCATGTGTGCCTGCTCCAAGACCGGACCGGAGGAACAGATGAGGTTGACCCGACCGATGCTCGCCCTGAGCGGCGCCGTGGCGGTGCTGGCGCTGGCGGGCTGCGGCTCCGACGGCGACCAGGCGGCCGTACCGGAGACGGCGACCGGCAGCCTGGAGCACCTGGCCGCCGAGGTGAAGTGCGAGCCGAACATGACGACGGACGCCGACGAGATCCGCCAGGCCGTCTGCAAGAACACCGACGGCAGGTTCGTCCTCGCGACCTTCGCCACCGACCGCGGCCAGCGCGAGTGGCTGAACGGGGCGAAGGACTACGGCGGCTACTACCTCGTCGGCCGCAAGTGGGTCGCCGTCGGCGAGGAGAAGACGGTCACGGCGCTGCAGGGCAGGCTCGGCGGGACCATGGAGGAGGGGTCCGCGCACATGAATCCCGGTGGCAGTCACAACAGCGGCGGTCACAACAGTGGCAGCCACAACGGCTGACCGCGAAAGTCCGGAGGCAAACGAAAGCCGGCGGTGGGAAATCCCACCGCCGGCTTCCTACTGGGGCAGGACTACTGGCAGTCCTCGCCGTTGTTGATGCAGTCGACCATCTCGTTCATCAGGTCCTCGTCGAAGAAGTTGATGAAGTCGTTGTGGTCGGTGATCGGCTTGTGCAGCTGCTCCGGGAAGGAGTCGACCGCGAACGCGTTCGCCACCTGTCCGTTCTCGATCTGCGGGGCCGGGATGTCGTAGACCAGCCGGACCTGCAGCTGGGGGATGGCCTGGAAACCGTTCGAGCAGGTGCCGTCCGCCTCCACGAAGTCCACGTGGGTGCGGTGGTTGGCGCTGTCGATGTTCTGGCCGTCCCAGCAGCTCTGGAAGTTGGACGTCCGCACCACGCTGCTGCCCTCGGGGCAGATCGGGTACTTGTCCGTCACCTGCCGGTCCTCGAAGCCGGTGCAGCTCCAGGAGGTGTTGGCGTTGCCCAGGCCGTTGGTGAAGGACTTGGCGTCACCGGTGATGATGCGCAGGGCCGTCGGCATCGCGACGACATCGCTCGTCCGGTTGCCGACGAACTTCAGCTCGGCCTCGCTGGGCTCGACGATCTTGCCGACATTGCCGTCCTGACCGCCACCGGGCTGGTCCTGGTCGATGTCCTGCGTACCGTCCTGCAGACGGACCACCGGCCAGAAGTACGACGACTTGTCGCCCTGGTTCTGGCAGCTGGTGTCGCCGTTCGCCAGGTCCTCGTCGCTCGCGAAGGCGTTGTTGGCCTGGTTGCCGACGTAGTCGTGCTGGTGCTGCGCACCGTTGGAGACACCGGGCGCCACGATCACGTTGTCCGAGTTGCGGTTCTCGTTCTCGTTGGTGCCGCAGTTCGTGGTGAAGCTGCCCGTCGAACCGGAGTCACCGTTCGCGGCCAGACCGTTCGGCAGGTTGCGGGAGTTCGGCTGGACGTCCTCGATGTTGATGAAGTCGTCGGCCACCGGGCCGTTGCCGGCCTGACCGCCGTTGCCCTGGTCCTGACCGTCCCCCTGGTCCTGACCGTCCCCCTGGTCCTGACCGCCGTCCTGGCCGTCGCCCTGATCCTGACCGTCGTTGTTCTGGTCCTGGCCGTCACCGTCGTTGGGCTCCGGCTGCTCGGCCGGGACGCCCTGGCACTGGGCGAGCTGGTCGAGACCCTGCGGAGCCTCACCGCCCGCCCGGTTGATGTTGATGCCGATCCGGTCGAGGGTGGCCACCCGCTTGGACTTCAGCGGGCCGAGGATGGCGTTGTCGACGTAACTGGCGTCCCCCGCCTGGGCCTGACGCGTCTCCGCGAGACGCGTGTAGGCATCCGTGATCTGCCTGTCGAGCAGCGCCAGCTCCTTGGCGACGCCCTGACGCGCGCCCTCCGGCACGTCCGTCAGCTTCTGGCCGACGTCCGGGCAGTTGATCGTTGCGACCTGGGCGGCAGTGGACTTCGTCTGGTTCCACCCATCCTCGTCCTCATGTGCCGAGGCATAGAAGTTGGCCCATACCAGCCCGCCCCCACCGAGCGCTAGGGCCGCCGATGCGGCAATGGCCTTGGTGGCCAGCGGCGTACGGCGTTTTCTTGTGTTGCGTCCCATGGAACTCCTCTGACTTCCTTGCGGGGCAGCATCGAGGCGCCCGACAGGAGTGAAGCGGCTCCCTTCCATACGGAGGTCGTCCCACCGGTGTTCAGACGGATCAGAAATTGATGAGAGATTCGCGAGACAATTCAGCCCCAACTACCCCAGGAACACCGGGAGTTGTGGTGATCTCACGTGAAGTGTTCGAGCCGGGTGGTGGATTTCGTGGAGTTTCAGCGCCCCTGGTCCGGACGGCCGGTTGCGAGGACCTTCGTCTCCACCTCCGGATCGAGGCCCACCGGCGGCCGGTCCGGGCGCTGCGGGGCGCCGCCGCCGAGGTTCTGCAGCCAGCTCCATGTGTCGGCCACGGTCTCCGTGACCGGCCGGCAGCGCAGCCCCGTCGCCAGCGCCCGGGACACGTCCGCGCCGTGCAGGGCGTCGTGCAGCTCGCTCCCCGGCGGCACCCACGCCGGCAACTGGCTCCACGGCTCGACACCCGCCTCCAGCACCACCTCGGGGTCGGTCCAGCGCAGCTCGGCCGCCGCGCCGGTCACCTGCACGCAGGACTCGAGCAGCTCGCCCGTCGTGGTGAGGCCCCGAGGGCCGATCAGGTTGTACGGCCCGCTGAGCTCCTGCTCCACCCCGTCCAGGATCCACTCGGCGAGATCGCGGACGTCGATGTACTGGAGGGGCAGCTCCCGGGGGCCCGGCGCCAGTACGGGGCCGCCCCTGGCGATCCGGGTCAGCCACCAGGGGAGCCGGCCGACGTTCTCGTACGGCCCGAGCAGCAGCCCGGCCCGCACCAGCAGCGAGCGCTCCGCACCGAAGGCCTCGACGGCGGCCAGCTCGGCGCCGCGCTTGTCGCGGGCGTAGTCCGTGTGGTCGGCGTCGGGCTCGGCGCCCTCGACCAGGGGCGCGTCCTCGGTGTAGCCGGCGGGCGGGGCCCAGGCGTACACCGAGCAACTCGACACGTACACGTACCGCCCGACGCGGCCCCGCAGCAGCCGTGCCGCGTCCCGCACCGCGAACGGCGCCGCCGACCAGGTGTCGACCACGGCGTCCCACGCGCCGTCCGCGAGGGCGGCGAGCCCGTCGGGCGCGGTGCGATCACCGTGCAGCGACCGCACCCCGGCCGGGGCCGTGTGCCGCCCCCGGTGGAACACGGTCACGTCCCAGCCACGCCCGAGCGCCGCCTCCACGACAGCCCGTCCCGCGAACTCCGTACCACCCAGCATCAGCAGTCTCATGCCGGTGACTGTGCCCGGGGGAGCGGCGGGACGGAACCGGGTTCTGCCGACAGCAGACGGTCAGGTGATGTCGGCAGCGGCCATCAGATGTCCGCGATCGGCAGTCGGCCGGCGGTCAACTCCCGGTCGGTGGGGCGTACTTGTAGCCGACCCGGCGGATCGTCAGGATCGCCTGCCGGTGCTCGGGGCCCAGCTTGCGGCGCAGTCGGGCGATGTGGACGTCGACGGTGCGGCCGTCGCCCACATGGCCGTAGCCCCACACCGTGGTGACCAGCTGGTCGCGGGTGTGCACCCGGTGCGGGTGTGCCACCAGGTGAGCGAGCAGCTCGAACTCCAGGTACGTGAGGTCGAGCTCCCGCCCGGCCACCTCGATGGTGCGCTGCAGGGCGTCGATACGGATGAGCGGCTCGGTGTCGGTGTCGGTGCCGGTGTCGAGGGCGTCCGGCTGCGGCTCGTCGGGTACCGCCACCGGCAGGAACGGCGGCTGCTGATCGGCCGGCACGAGCACCAGGTAGCCGACCATGGGCGGGCGGCCCGGCAGGTTGGGCAGGGTGTGCTGCGGAGCGGGCAGCCAGGTGGCACCCGGCGGCAGGAACTCCACGACATCGAGCACCTCGTCCCGGTCGACGGCACGCAGTCGGTGCCGCGGGCTGCCGGGAGCAGGGGCGGTGTGCGGGGAACGGGACAGGGAAGCAGGGGTGGTCGCCATGCGAGGTCAGCTCTTTCGCGCGAGAAGTCCGACGGGGACGTACGTCGTGTCGCGCTGGCCGAAGGCCGGTGTGTACGGCGTCAGCGGGCCGGCGCGGTCAGCGCGCGGCAACACAGCCGGTCGAAGTCGTGGTGCTGACGGGAAGGCCAGAAGGGCTCGAGGTCATGGCGACCCGTCGCGGAGTGCTTCTGGAAACTGGCCATGCTCCCATTGAAGCAGACACCGCCCTGGACCGGACCCCTCCTCTCACTGCGTGGACAGGGGCCGTTCGCAACGGGAAGGGGCGCCCACCACGAGGGTGGACGCCCCTTCCGACGAGCGGGACGGATCAGACCTGGCCGGCCTTCTCCAGGGCGGAGCAGCAGGTGTCCACCAGCAGGCGGGTCACCACGTACGGGTCGACGTTGGCGTTCGGGCGGCGGTCCTCGATGTAGCCCTTGCCGTCCTTCTCGACCTGCCACGGGATACGGACCGAGGCGCCACGGTTGGAGACACCGTAGGAGTACTCGTTCCACGGGGCGGTCTCGTGCAGACCGGTCAGACGGTCGTCGATGCCGGCGCCGTAGTTCTTGACGTGGTCGAGCGGCTTGGAGCCCTCACCGAGCGACTCGCACGCGGTGATGATCGCGTCGTAGCCCTCACGCATCGCCTTGGTGGAGAAGTTGGTGTGCGCGCCGGCGCCGTTCCAGTCGCCCTTGACCGGCTTGGGGTCGAGCGTGGCGGAGACGCCGAAGTCCTCGGCGGTGCGGTAGAGCAGCCAGCGGGCCACCCACAGCTGGTCGGAGACCTCCAGCGGGGACAGCGGGCCGACCTGGAACTCCCACTGGCCGGGCATGACCTCGGCGTTGATGCCGGACAGGCCCAGGCCCGCCTTCAGGCAGTTCTCCAGGTGGGCTTCGACGATGTCACGGCCGAAGATCTCGTCGGCGCCGACACCGCAGTAGTAGCCGCCCTGCGGGGCCGGGAAGCCGCCCTCGGGGAAGCCGAGCGGGCGGGAGCCGTCGAAGAAGGTGTACTCCTGCTCGATGCCGAAGATCGGCTCCTGCGCGGCGAACTTCTCCGCGACCTCGACCAGCGCGGCACGCGTGTTGGAGGAGTGCGGGGTCATGTCCGTGTTGAGGACCTCGCACAGCACCAGGATGTCGTCGCCGCCGCGGATCGGGTCGGGGCAGGAGAAGACCGGCTTCAGTACACAGTCCGAGGCGTGGCCCTCGGCCTGGTTGGTGGAGGACCCGTCGAAGCCCCAGATCGGCAGCTCGGCACCCTTGGCGTCGTCGGACATGATCTTCGTCTTGGAACGAAGCTTGGCCGTCGGCTCGGTGCCGTCGATCCAGATGTACTCAGCCTTGAAGGTCACGGGCCACATCCTTCGGGGGTGGGTCTGGGCGCGTTTGCGGGTGCTGCGGCGCTGCGGCACTGGGGCGCCGCGCTTGTTTGCCCGGCAGCCTGTCAACGGGCGATTTCCCGATCATTGCCCGTTTGTGAACCCCGTGTTACCTGGTGGTGCTGTGGCGTGATTCACGCTGTGAGGGCGGGCCGGGCGCGCAGGACCTGCAGAAACGCGCGGTGCGCGGATGCGGTGGGGGCCGGTCGGGCGGCTCGTATGCGATGGGGGCGCGGCGGACGCGTGATGCCCTGGCCGGCGCCGGACGCGCTGCGTGCCCCGGACGTGCCGGTCCTGCTGCTCCTGGCCGGGAGCAGCAGGACCGATGACACGTACGACGCGGCGGCCGGGGCGGGCCTGACCGCCGCATCAGCGTTTTCCTCGGCGGTCGAGCCTCACCCCACCTTCTCGATCACGGCCCGGCGGATCAGGAACTTGCCGGGCTCCCGGACCTGTTCGAAGGCCGCGTTGTTCAGCAGGACACAGCTGCCGGAGACCGAAGTGACCTCCACGGTCGTGGACTTGTTGTTGTCCAGGTTGGTGACCTTCAGCTTCGTACCCGCCGGGAACTGGTTGCTGGACGCGGCCGGGGCGCCGCCCTCGCCGGACAGCGTGACGGTGGAGCCGTTGCAGACCTGCTCGCCGGAGGCGGCGGCGCCGTCGCCCGGGGCGGCGGGCTCGGACGGCTCGGCCGGCTGCGCGGCCTGCCCGCCGCCGGCCTCACCCGCCTGCTGACCGTTGTCCTGGCCGGCGTCCTGACCGTTCCCGCCCGGTTGCGCGGCCTGGGAGCCCTGAGCCGACTCCCCAACCACACACCCGGACGCCTCCTGCTTGCGCTCGATCTCCGCGATGACCGCCTCACGGTTGGCGATCCGGGCCGCGGACTGCGCGTCGGGATTGGCCTGCTGGTCCGCGATGAACCGCTGGTTGTTCCCGAGGGCGGTGGCGAGGCCCTGGCAGACACTCGACTCGGACGCGGACTGCGCGGCGTTCGAGGTGCTCGCCATGACGAAGGCACCACCGCCCGCCACCGTCGCCGCGCTCACCAGCAGCGCCAGCTTCTTCCTCGTACTGAGAGTTCTCCTACGCGACATGCGTGCCTCCTGGGAGGTAGGGGGGCGTACGCCGCTATGTACGAGATCCCGAACGAGGTTACTCAGTGGTTACAGGAGTACGTTGAAGTAACGTACGTCACACGGGAGTTGTCGGCGGGACCGCGCCAACCGTGCTAACGGGACAGGGCCTCGCGTACGGCCTCGTCGGTGCGGGCGACCACCGCCGTGCCGTCGTCCGCGGTGATGATGGGCCGTTGGATCAGCTTGGGGTGTTCGGCGAGCGCCGTGACCCACCGGTCGCGCGAGGCGGCGTCCCGTGGCCAGTCCTTGAGGCCGAGTTCCTTGGCCGCGGCCTCCTGGGTGCGGGTGATGTCCCACGGTTCGAGACCGAGCCGGCTCAGTACGTCGCGGATCTCGTCCTCGGTCGGTACGTCCTCCAGATAGCGGCGGACGGTGTAGTCGGCGCCCTCGGCGTCGAGCAGTTTGACGGCGCTGCGGCACTTGGAGCAGGCCGGGTTGATCCAGATTTCCATGCGGGCACGGTACGCCGCCGAGATCGCCTCGCACGACCTCCCTGAGATCAGGGTCGCAACGACGGGCTCTGTTCGAATGTGCCGTCGCCTCACAGACACCTGGCAGATCGTGTGTGACACGGCGGCATTCCCCTTCTCACCTGGGCTTTTGGCGGATTTGCTGACTCCCCGGATGTCAGTGGCGGCCGGTAGACTGGAAGCAGTGTTCGAGGGGGTCGCCGGAGTGTCCGGGCGGCGCCCTGACCGCGACAGGAGGATGCCTGTGCCCGCTGCCGCACTGAAGCCGAAGCCGACCCAGTCCACCGCCAACCGTCCCGTGCCGCTCGACCGGCCGTACGCGCCCGTGGAGAAGCGGCCGCTGCCGCCGGGGCGTCCGCGCGAGTGGTACATCACGCACAACCGTCGGCTCAAGGCCATGCGCCTTGCGATCGCCCTGCTCGACTCGGGCGTGTACGTGCCGAACCAGGCCCGGAACGAGACGATACGAAGCACCGCGGAACTCATCGGCGTCCACCCGCCGTCGGACACGACGTGCCACATGGTGCGGGCGTTGCTGCGGTACACGCGCTGAGTGGTGGCGCCGGGTGCCGTGCTGTTGTGCGGTGCCCGGCGCCGGCGTTGCCGGAATTCGCCGACCGGTACTCCAGTGTCCCGCCCCTCACCCCGCCAACTCCCGCTCCAACGGCGTCCGGAAGCGTGGGGTGACGCGCGTCGTCCCCACCCACTCCCGAAGTCGCGCCGCCTCCGACTCGATCGCCGCCTGCGCCTCCCGGCCCACGCCCGCCCCGTCCAGTACCCGCCAGACGATCTCCCCGTCGGGCCGCTGGGCCCAGCCGCCCACCACACGCCCGTCCCACCACACCGTCGGCCCCACGTTGCCGCTGCGGTCGAAGAGGGCGGGGCGCAGGTCGGGGGCGAGGAACCAGTCGCGGAGCTGCCAGCCCATCGCCGTGGGGTCGAGGGCGGGCAGCAAGGCGGCGCACGGCTCCACGGGCGCCGTCACCGGCTCGGTGTCGCCGTCGACGACGTACCCCGTGCCCTCGTCCAGCCGGACCTCCTGCGCCCCGATCGCGGCCAGCGCCCGGCGTACCTCCGTCATCCGCCACCCCGTCCACCACTTCAGGTCGGACTCCGTCGCCGGGCCGCACGCCGTCAGCCAGCGGCGCAGGAGAGACGCCTGGGCCTCGGCGGCGTCCAGTTCCGGATGCTCGGGCGCCGGGGCCCAGCGGAACTGGCTCGATGTCCAGGAGCCGAGCGGTCGGCCCCGGACGACCTTCCCTTCGGCGCCCAGCACCTTCAGCAATCGGGTCGAGACGGTGTGCAGGCCCTCGTAGCTCTTCCCGGCCGCGTACACGAACCGCTCCCGCAGTCGCGGCTCCTCCTGCGCAAGCTCTGCCGCCGTCGCCTCCCCACGCCGGCCCAGCGCGGCCAGCGTCGACTCCTCGACCTCCTTCAGCCAGGCAGCGTCCGGAGCCCCGGCCTTCGCCATGTCCTTGACCAGCGAGGCCCGCTCACGGGCGGCGACCGCGAGGCCGGTCGAGGCGTGCACGACGGCGGTCAGCTCCGTCGGGAACACGAACACGGTGTGCCGCATGCCGTGCATCCGTACCAGGGCCCGGTCCGTGTACAGCGCACGCTCCGTCTCCGCCACCGTCTTCGCCGGCTCCGCGAGCCGTGCGCCCACCGCCAGATACACCGACGCGGGGTCCGTGCCGTGCAGCGCGACAAGCGCGTCGGCGACGTCCTCCGGACCGGCGACCCGCGCCGCCGGGGCCAGCCCGCCGCAGCCGCGCGTGACGAACTCGCCCAACAGCGGCAGCAGCCGCTCCTTGCTGCCGTTGCCCGCGCCGTGCAGCACAACGGCGGTGGCCGCTCCCGCACCACCGCCGTACACCGCTTTCAGCCGTTCACCGTCGTGGATATGCGTGAAAGGGGAGAGCTCGCTCATGGCCCCCATTCGCTCACGCCGGTCAGGCCGGGGGAGGCGTACTCTCCGTCTTCGGCGCCCGCGCCGCCGCCAGCGCCTCGCGCAGCTGGTCCTCCTCGACCTGGCTCAGCGACGTCTGCACCAACTGGCCGCCGTAGGGCGCGATTTCCGGAATCACCTTGTCCCCGGCCGCCTGCTTGATCAGCGCGAACAGCGCGGCCGCGCCCGGGCGCAGATTCTGGCTGAGCTCCTTCATGAAGTTGTCGTTGATGCCCGTGTCGGTGACCGCACCGCCGGCCGCTCCGGCCGCCGCGCCTACTGCCGCGCCGAGCAGCGGCGCCAGGAAGAGCAGTCCGATCACACCACCCCACAGGGCGCCACCGGCCGCGCCCGCCGCCGTGTGGCTGACGGCCTGGTGCAGCTTGATCTTTCCGTCCTCCCGCCGCTCGACGACCACCGCGTCCTCCAGCTCGACCAGATGCTGCTTGGACAGGTCGAACAGCTTCTGCCGCACCTGCTCGGCGGTGGCGAGGTCGTTGTACGCGACGACGAAGAGATTGCTCATCCCGGACACCCCTTGTTAACGCTTCACCCCTTTTTTCGGCTTTATGGCCGTGCTGAGGGGCACGCAGTCGGAAGAAAAGGAGATGCGCCACCCCCACGTCCCGGTGCACTCTCGAGTCACCCCAATCCACCGCCCAGGGAGGCCCGTCATGGGCACCATCGTCATCTCCGGGACGGTCGTCCTGGTCGTCCTGGGATTCGGAAACCACCTCTACTGGCTCGCCGCCGCCGCCCTGCTCTTCGTGTACGTGCAGTACGGGCGAGGCGCGTCCTCGGCATCCTCGTCGGGCGGCGCGGCCCCGTCCGGGTCGGCGCCCGCGACGTACAAGGCGTACCGCGACCGCCGTGACAGGCAGGCCAAGTGGGAGCGCCGCTACCGCCGCGAGCGCCCCCTGGAGGCCCGCCGTCAGGCGCGCGAGAAGAGCAGGTGAGAGCGGGACCTGTGGTGACGGCGGCCCCGGGTCACATTCCCGGGGCGCCCCACACCGGGAACCAGCGCCCCAGGTCCTGTTCGATCCGCAGATCGTCGGCGAGGGCCGCCTTCACCTGGAGCTCGAGCGCGTTGTCGCGCCGCTGCCCCGCGCCGGGCAGCGGCGCGAACGGGTAGAAGGTGCCGCGCTTGTAGAGATAGACCAGCGCGAGCCGGCGGCCCGAGTCGTCCTGAAAGCCGGCCAGGGAGCACAGCAGCTGCGGGCCGAAGCCGTTGACCTCCATCGAGCTGTTCACCGCGTGCAGATCGTTGACGAGCAGCGGCAGCTCGTCGGGGCCGCGGCGGGAGACCAGCCAGGAGTAGCCGTAGGCGTCCCGTTCCAGCTCCACCGGGGGCCCGGTGCGGTCGGCGTCCGCGTCCAGCAGGGCCTGCACCTCGCGGTGCGTCTGCTCGAAGGCGCTGCCCTCGACCGTGGCGAAACACACCGCGCCGTGCCCGGTCGGCGTGAAGGAGGTCGCGGCCTGCAGGGTGACGGCCGCCGAGGGCAGCGCGAACAGCTGGTCGAGGTCGGGCGCGACCGGCTTCGTACGACCGAGCAGGATGTCCAGCAGCCCCATCCTCAGCCGCCCTTCCCGGGCGCCGCCGCCTCACCCAACTCTCCGGAGATCCGCCCCAGTTGCTCCAGCCGCTGCTCCAGGGTGGGGTGGGTGGAGAACAGCCGTCCGATGCTGGGCCCGGCGCCCAGGGCCGGCGTGAAGTAGAAGGCGTTGAAGGCCTGCGCCGTCCGCAGGTCCTTCGTCGGGATCCTGGCGATGTCGCCGGAGACCTTGGTGAGCGCGGACGCCAGCGCCGAGGGCCGTCCGGTCAGCAGCGCCGCCGCCCGGTCCGCCGCCAGTTCCCGGTACCGGGACAGGGCCCGGATCAGCAGGAAGCTGATCGCGTACACGGCCGCGGAGACGGCCATCACCGTCATGAAGACCACCGCCGTGTTCTGGTCCCGGCGCCCTCCGAACACCTGCGAGTAGAAGGCGAACCGCACGATCAACCCCGCGATCACGCCCAGGAAAGACGCGACCGTGATCACCGCGACGTCCTTGTGCGCCACGTGCGAGAGCTCGTGCGCGAGCACGCCCTCCAGCTCGGCCGGCTCCAGCCGGCGCAGCAGCCCGGTGGTCACACAGACCACTGCGTGATCGGCGTTGCGCCCGGTCGCGAACGCGTTCGGCATATCCATGTCGGACACGGCGACCACCGGCTTGGGCATGTCGGCGACCGCGCACAGCCGGTCGACCACGCCGTGCAGTTCGGGATACTCGTCCCGCTCCACGATCCGGCCGCGCATCGCGTACAGCGCGATCCGGTCGGAGAACCAGTACTGCGCACCCAGCAGCGCCGCCGCGACCACCACGACCAGCACCCAGGACTTCAGCAGTGCGATCAACGCGGCGACGAACGCCACGTACAACAAGCCGAGCAGAAACAGCGTGACCGTCATCCGCACGGTCAACCGCGGGTCGCTCCGGAAGCGGCTGTGCATGGAACACCACCCTGCGTTCAGGCACTCGTCCCACTGCCCAGTGTGCACCCGCGTCGCCCCATGAAGCGGTCGTGATCAGCCCTGGGACCGGCAAAGGCTTCCGGTGAGCCCGGGGCGGGCTCCGGTTCCGGTTCGGCGAGCTTGAGCCGGCTGCCCAACCCGAGCCGGGTCGCTCCCGTCTTGTTGCGCAGCCACGTCACCTCGTCACCCACCAGCGTGAAGTGCTCGACCACCGCGTCCAGCCCGAGCTCGCGCCCCACCCGTCTGCTCCCCACGCCACCCGGTTCGTCTCGACAGCCGAGGCCGGACTGTAGAGAGCCGACGGCAGCGGCCCGCTGGACATCGGTGAAGGCGGCCCGCGTGCGGGCCGGGTCTGGGAACGCTCGGCACTGGTGCCTCCCGCCGGGGGGCCGGGAGGCGCCAGGGCATGGGGCAGGAACCTTTCCAGATGTAAGTTCCTACGCGGAACAATCGCGCCTGAGGTGCGTACTCCCGGATCCCAGCACGGAATCGGAGCCTTTACGCGTGTTCACCAGCTGATGCCGGCCGCCACCGGCAGGTGGTCGCTGCCGGTGGCCGGCAGCACCCAGGAGCTCTCCGGCTTCACGCCGCGGACCAGGATCTGGTCGATCCGCGCCACCGGGAACGTCGCCGGCCACGTGAAGCCGAAGCCGTTCCCGGCCTCGCCCTGGGCCGAGCGCATCTGCGAGGTGATGCCTTCGAACGCACGGTCGTCCATGGTGCCGTTCAGGTCGCCGAGCAGCACCACCCGCTCGTTTTGCTCGGCGGCGACGGCCTCGGCGAGCGCCTTCGCGCCGCGGTCCCGGCTGTCCGTCCAGAAGCCGTTCCTGGGAAACACGCGTACAGACCCCAGGTGGGCCACATACACCGCCAGCGGCCCCTGGTCCGTGGCCACCGTGGTGCGCAGCGCCCGGGTGTAGGCCATCTTGATGTCGACCGGCTTGGTGTCCGCCAGCGGCCCGTAGTCCATCTTGATGTCGACCGGCTGGGTGTCCGACAGCGGCAACTTGCTCCACAGCCCGACCGTGCCCTGCACCGTGTGGTACGGGTACGCCTTCGCCAGCTCCTTCTCGTACGTGCCCCGGGCCTGCGGGGTCAGCTCCACCAGGGCCAGCACGTCCGCCCCGGAGGCGGCCAGGTCGCGGGCGGTGCCGGCCGGGTCGGGATTGGCGTCGCCGACGTTGTGCTCGGCCACGGTGAGGTCGCCGCCCGGGTGGGACTTGTCGCCGAGCAGCCCGCCGAAGAGGTTCAGCCACACCACGACCGGCAGCAGCAGCGCGACCACCGCGGAGGCGGAGCGACGCCACAGCGCCCCGGCGAGCAGCACCGGGACGAACAGGCCGAACCACGGCAGGAAGGTCTCCGCCAGGCTGCCGAGGCCCCCGCGGTCCGTGATCTGTGCGTGCAGCAGCATGAGCAGGCCGAGCAGCAGCGCCAGCGCCGCGAGCACCAGGCCGCGCTTCCAGGGGCCCGGCCGGGAGCCGACGCGGATCGCCCGGCGGATGCGCGCGCGCCAGATCCCGGAGCCGGTGTCCCGGTGGCCGGCGCCGCCCTGTCCGGTCTCCTCCGCCGTGTCCGTCTGCGTCATCGTCTGTCCTCGCTCACTGCCGGTCACTGCTGCATCCTCGGGTCCTGGGTGGGGTCGGCATACATACGGGGGCAGCGGTGATCGGTCGCTTCGGGGCGCAGTTCGTAGTGCCAGGGTTCGTTGCGGTAGATCTGGCAAAGGCCGTACTCGGTGCCGTGCTTGGCCGGCTACGCCGTCGCATCGGACTGCCCGAGGTCGACCGCGTCCCCCGACACGTGAGGAGACATCGCCGAGGTGGCCACCCAGCGGGCGGCCTCGTCTTCGGACCCGTACGTGGAGACCGCCTCGCGAAGAAGCTGATTCTGGTAGTCCGCGGAGCGCCAGCCGCTGGTGACGTGGAACACGACGTTGTCGTCCGCGGCAGCCGTTGCAGCCTGACGGAGGGCCTTGAGCAGATCGGGATCGAGGTTGGCCACAGCCGGAATCTCGTCGTCGAAGACCGTCACGCCGTCGGGGACGGCACCGTCGGCCTCGCCGAGTCCACCACTGGCCTCGCGGAGCGCACCACGATGGTCACGGCGAAGCGTATGTGAGGGCGATGCGGCCGAGGACGACGGGGAGGGCGAGGAGGATGCGGAGGGCGGGGAGGGCGCGGCGGAGGACCGGGAGGCCGAGGGCTTCGGCCCCTGGGAGACGCAGGCTGTGGTGATCGCTGCCACGACGGCTGTCAGGCCGACGGCAAGGAGCCGACGAATCCGGTGGGTCGTTGTTCGTGCTGATGGTGCGGTTCGGTGCATGCCGCCAGTCAAGGCAGCGTGGTGTTGCCGACGCGTATGTGGTTTTCGATACGCCGACGATATGCGCCGACTCGTAGCATCAAATGCATGCGTGTGTTGATCGTCGAGGACGAACCCTATATGGCGGAAGCCATCCGCGACGGCCTACGCCTGGAAGCGATCGCGGCCGACATCGCAGGTGACGGCGACACCGCTCTGGAACTGCTGAGCGTCAACACCTACGACATCGCCGTTCTCGACCGCGACGTCCCCGGACCTTCCGGCGACGAGATCGCCAAACGCATCGTCGCCTCCGGCAGCGGCATGCCGATCCTCATGCTCACCGCAGCCGACCGCCTCGACGACAAGGCCACCGGGTTCGAACTCGGCGCCGACGACTACCTCACGAAACCTTTCGAACTCCGCGAACTCGCGCTCCGGCTCAGAGCACTCGGCCGCAGACGTGCCCACAGCAGGCCTCCCGTGCGCGAGATCGCAGGTCTACGGCTCGACCCCTTCCGCAGAGAGGTCTACCGGGACGGCCGCTTCGTCGCGCTGACCAGGAAGCAGTTCGCCGTGCTCGAAGTCCTCGTGGCCGCCGAAGGCGGTGTCGTCAGCGCCGAAGAACTCCTGGAACGCGCGTGGGACGAGAACGCCGACCCGTTCACCAACGCCGTGCGCATCACCGTCTCGGCCCTGCGCAAACGGCTCGGCGAACCCTGGATCATCGCCACCGTGCCAGGCGTCGGCTACCGCATCGACACGCAGCCAGAGGCCGGACACGAGGGAGGAGACCGTGGATAGAGCGCCCGGGGTGAGCGTTCGCCTCAAACTCACCCTCAGCTACGCCGGCTTCCTCATGGTTGCAGGTGGCTTGCTGCTCGCTGCGGTGTGGGTGTTCCTGCTGCGTTACGTCCCCGAGCGTGCGATGCTCATCAACCCCGATGACAACCCCACGAATGGTGTCTTTCCCGTCCGGTCCGCCCTCCTGGACGTTTTCGCTCCGAGGGCAGCCGCAGTACTGGCGTTCCTGCTGGTGTTCGGTCTCGTGGGAGGGTGGATTCTCGCCGGCCGCATGCTCGCCCCCCTGACCCGCATCACGGACGCCACACGCATGGCCACGAACGGATCACTCTCCCACCGAATCCGGCTACCGGGCCGCAAAGACGAGTTCCGCGAACTCGCCGACGCCTTCGACACGATGCTCGCACGGCTCGAAGCACACATCGCCGAACAGCAGAGATTCGCAGCCAACGCCTCTCATGAGTTGCGCACCCCGCTCGCGATCTCGAAGACACTTCTCGACGTGGCCCGCACCGATCCGAACCGCGACACCGGCGAACTCATCGACCGCCTCCACGCCGTCAACACCCGAGCGATCGACCTTACTGAGGCACTGCTCCTGGTCAGCCGCGCTGAGCGGCGGTCCTTCACCCGAGAACACGTCGATCTGTCCCTCATGGCGGAAGAAGCCACCGAAACACTCCTCCCCCTCGCCGAAAAGCATGGCGTCACCATCGAGACCAACGGCGACATCACCCCCACGACCGGATCGCAAGCGCTTCTGCTGCAGCTGACCACGAACCTCCTGCACAACGCGATCGTCCACAACCTGCCGGAACAGGGCACCGTGTGGGTCAATACCAGCGTCCGCCCCAAGACCGTGGTACTCACCGTCGAAAACACCGGCGAGAAGCTCACCCCAGAACTGGCCGCGACACTCACCGAACCCTTCCAGCGCGGCACCGAACGCATACACACTGATCACGCAGGCGTCGGCCTCGGCCTGGCAATCGTCACAACCATCACCCACGCACACGACGGAACCCTCACCCTCACCCCGCGCTCTGCCGGCGGGCTCCGCATCACTGTGGAACTGCCCGCGACAGCCCCGCACACCGGCAGGTGACGAATCAGGGAATATGCGCCGCCACTACAGCAAATCTGCGACAAGAGCACGGAGGGCAGGGGCCTGAAATCCCCACAGACTCACCTTCACGAAAGCCCCGGCGCCTGGGCATGAGGCGGCGGACATTCGGGCTCAGCAGGACCACAGCCCGTGCACTTGCCGCGGCGAGCGCAGGTTCTCGCAAACGGTCCTTTGCGCAAGCCTGATCAGCATTAGGTCGCCGGACCTTTGTTGATCTCCGATCGGTTCTCAGAAATCGTTCTCACTCAAAAGTAGAACGGACCCCTTTCTGAGACTTTCATTGTGCGAAAATCCGGGTCCATGACGGACCCTCGGAAGCCGTCCGCGTCCGACCGGTCGGACGCGGACGACGTCGAGCGGCACGCCTGTCCGAAGTGTGACGCCCAGCCCGGCTCGCCGTGCCGCTCGCGCGGCGGCGCGGTCGCCTCCGCCCACCACGCCCGCCGCTTCACCATGGTGGCCCGGCTGAAGAAGGCGCTGCGGGTGCCCACCCCGGCGGACCGCGGCCCGGGCCGACCGTGGCGGCCGGGCACCCCGCCCCCGGCGCCGATCGACCCGCACCTGCCGAGCGCGGACATCCGCATCGGCTACGCCCGCTGCTCGACGCTCGGGCAGGAGCTCGGCTCGCAGCTGGATGCGCTCAGCAAGCACGGCATCCCGAGGGACAAGATCTTCAGCGAGAAGATCAGCACCCGGGATGCGGGTCCGCCCCCAGTTCGAGGCGGCGCGGGAGATCAAGGCGCACGCCCCGCACTGCCGGGTGATCTTCACTGTGTACGAGATGAAACGGCTCGGCCGCGACGCCGCCGAATGTTCGCGTTCTTCGCCGCGATGGCGGAGACCGCGCGGGAGAACATCCGAGAGTCCACGCTGGAGGGGCTCGACACGGCCGCCCGCAAGGGCAAGCGCGGCGGCCGGCCGCCGGTCATCACCGACGACATGCTGCACACCGTGCTGCGGCGCCGCGCGAACGGCGAGTCCGTCGAGCAGATCCAGCCCGACCTGATCATCCCCACCGGCAAGCGCAAGGGGCAGAACCCCTCGGTGGCGAGCACCTACCGGGCGCTCGCCGAGCACGCCAAGCGCGACGCGTATCCCGAAGCCGTCGAGGCCGCCCACACCGACTTCGCCGCCCTGCAGTCCGGCGACCTCCCCAGCCGGCGAGCGGGCGGACCGCACCAGCCGGCCCAGTGAGGGACATTCCGGGTCAAACCGTCACGCTGATCTACTTGGCACTTCGTCGGCTGTTCGTTAACAGCACCCCTAGTACGGCGCGCGGAAGTTGATGTACCCCAGCAGAACGATCACCGCGACGACGCACCCCAGGACCACGGCCGTCGATATCCATCCCGACCGGCGGGGCCGCACCGGGTCGGGGTCGCCCCGGAAGGGCACCGGCTCCGGCGGATTGTGCTTCCAGCGGGCGGCGAGCATCCGGGCCCGGGCGGAGGGCTCCTTGTGCTCGGCGTCGTTCGCCCACTTGTGGTCGAACTCGTGCTCCCAGTGATCCTTTTCCGACATCCCCCGCTCCATACCTCTTCGCCCCATGCATCTTGTCATTCAAGATGCTGAGTGATCGAGGAAAGACTAGCCTTTAGGGGAAGGCCGCACCTGGGATTGCCTTCCGTCGGCGGGATTCCCGTGGAGACGCCGACGGCTGAAAACGTACTCCTCGCACTCAGGCGGCAACACCGACGACCGCGCCGTACTTCTACCGCTGCGGCCGCGGCCATCCGTCCGGCTCGTGCAATGACCGCACGATGGGATGGAAGGAAGGTATCTCCATGAACGCACCACGTGCTAGGCGTCTCCTCGCGCTGTCCGCCATCGGCGTACTGATGGCTGGTGGCGCCGCGATCGGCACAGCAGGTACGGCCTCGGCGGCCACCCCGGCCACCACGGCCGGCGCTCCCACGAACTGGGGCCACTGTGACTGGTGGGGCGACTGCGACCGCTTCGGCGACCGCTTCGGCAACCGGTTCGATGACCGGTTCGGGTACTTCAACGGCTACGACCACTTCGACCGCTTCGACCGCTTCGGCGGCGGCCCCGTGGTGATCGTGGTGGGCTGAGGGCGGTAGTGATTCTGCCGGACCGGAGGCACACGGCGAGGGCCGCCACCTGAAGTACTTCAGGTGGCGGCCCTCACCGCATTTCGGACGTCGAAAGCGTCGGCTTTCTCAGACGTCGAAGTACAGCTCGAACTCGTGCGGGTGCGGACGCAGCTGCAGCGGAGCGATCTCGTTCGTGCGCTTGAAGTCGATCCACGTCTCGATCAGGTCGGCGGTGAAGACGTCGCCCTGGAGGAGGAACTCGTGGTCGGCCTCGAGGGAGTCGAGGACGGCCGGGAGCGAGGTCGGGACCTGCGGAACGCCCGCGTGCTCCTCGGGAGCCAGCTCGTACAGGTCCTTGTCGATCGGCTCGGCCGGCTCGATCTTGTTCTTGATGCCGTCCAGGCCCGCGAGGAGCAGTGCGGAGAACGCCAGGTACGGGTTGCCGGAGGAGTCGGGCGCGCGGAACTCGACGCGCTTGGCCTTCGGGTTGGAGCCGGTGATCGGGATACGCATCGCGGCGGAGCGGTTGCGCTGCGAGTACACCAGGTTCACCGGCGCCTCGAAGCCCGGCACCAGCCGGTGGTAGGAGTTCACCGTCGGGTTGGTGAAGGCGAGCAGCGACGGGGCGTGCTTGAGGATGCCGCCGATGTAGTAGCGGGCGGTGTCCGACAGGCCGGCGTAGCCCTGCTCGTCGTAGAACAGCGGGTCGCCGTTGCTCCACAGCGACTGGTGGACGTGCATGCCCGAGCCGTTGTCGCCGAAGATCGGCTTCGGCATGAAGGTCGCGGTCTTGCCGTTGCGCCAGGCGACGTTCTTCACGATGTACTTGAAGAGCTGGAGGTCGTCGGCGGCGGCGAGCAGCGTGTTGAACTTGTAGTTGATCTCGGCCTGGCCGGCGGTGCCCACCTCGTGGTGCTGGCGCTCGACCTGCAGGCCGGCGCGGTTCAGCTCCAGGGAGATCTCGGCGCGCAGATCGGCGAAGTGGTCGACCGGCGGGACCGGGAAGTAACCGCCCTTGTAGCGGACCTTGTAGCCGCGGTTGTCCTCCAGCGCACCGGTGTTCCAGGCGCCCGCCTCGGAGTCGATGTGGTAGAAGGACTCGTTCTCGGACGTCTTGAAGCGCACGCTGTCGAAGACGTAGAACTCCGCCTCCGGGCCGAAGTACGCGGTGTCGGCGATCCCGGTGGAGGCCAGGTACGCCTCGGCCTTCTTCGCCACGTTGCGCGGGTCACGGCTGTACTGCTCGCCGGTGATCGGGTCGTGGATGAAGAAGTTGATGTTGAGCGTCTTGTCGCGGCGGAACGGGTCGACGCGGGCGGTCGACAGGTCGGCGCGCAGCGCCATGTCGGACTCGTGAATGGCCTGGAAGCCGCGGATCGAGGATCCGTCGAAGGCGAGCTCGTCGTCCGGGTCGAACGCCTCGACGGGCACCGTGAAGTGCTGCATGACGCCCGGCAGGTCGCAGAAACGGACGTCGATGAACTTGACGTCCTCGTCCGCGATGAACTTCTTGGCCTCGTCGGCGTTCTGGAACATCCAGCTCCTCCTACTCCCGACCGTCCCGCCGGGGTGGTAGTTCGTTCGTGCGGCCAGTGCGGTGGCACACGCTGACCTCGACCCTAGGGACGCGTCATTTCTCGGGCGTGACCCATTTGTTTCGCAGAAGTTAACCGGTTCCGTTCCACGGTAGCGCGGAACGACCCCGCCGTACCCCGGTCAAATCCGGGCGCAGTACCGTGGTCGGGTGGACAAGAGGCAAGCAATCGGATCATGGCTCTCCGGCCCGCGCGCGGCCATGGAGGACGCGGGTGCCGACTTCGGTTACCGGGGCGAGCAGCTCGGACTGCCGGAGGAAGGGCCGGGCTCGATCGCCCGCCCCGGCCGGCGGCTCGGCGCACTGGCCGTCGACTGGGCCCTGTGCCTCTTGATCGCATACAGCTTGATCACGGACGGCTACGAGCAGGCGACCGGCAACTGGGCCCTGCTGATCTTCTTCGTGCTGGGTGTCCTGACCGTCGGCACGGTCGGCTCCACCCCCGGCAAGCGCCTCTTCGGCCTGCGCGTGGTCGCCCTCGACACGGGCACCGTCCACCCCGGCCGCGCCCTGCTGCGCACGGCCCTGCTGTGCGTGGCCCTCCCCGCGCTGATCTGGGACCGCGACGGCCGAGGCCTGCACGACCGGCTGGCGCGCACGGTCGAGGTCAGGATCTGACCTCCCGGATATTCAGAGCCACACATATTCATGGGCCGGGCCCCGGAACCGCGAGGGTTCCGGGGCCCGGCCCATTCATGACGTGAGCCGACGGCCTTACCGGGCCTTCGGCCCGCCGCCCTTCGGCATCCGCATGCCCTTGGGCATCGGACCCTTCGGCAGCGGCATGTTGCTCATCAGGTCGCCCATCGCCCGCAGCCGGTCGTTGGTCGCGGTGACCTGTGGCCCGGTCAGCACGCGCGGCAGCTTCATCATGGTCGTGCGCAGCTTCTTCAGCTCGACCGTGTCCTCGCCCGTGCCGACGATCAGGTCGTGCACCGGCACGTCCGCGACGACCCGGTTCATCTTCTTCTTCTCGGCGGCCAGCAGGCTCTTCACCCGGTTCGGGTTGCCCTCGGCGACCAGCACGATGCCGGCCTTGCCGACGGCCCGGTGCACCACGTCCTGGCTGCGGTTCATCGCCACCGCGGGGGTCGTCGTCCACCCCCGGCCGATGTTGTCCAGCACGGCCGCGGCGGCGCCCGGCTGGCCCTCCATCTGCCCGAAGGCGGCCCGCTCGGCCCGGCGTCCGAAGACGATCGCCGTCGCGAGGAAGGCGAGCAGGAGGCCCAGGATGCCGAGATAGATGGGGTGACCGATCAGGAAACCGATCGCGAGGAAGACACCGAAGGTGACGATTCCTACTGCTGCGAGTACAAGACCGATCGTCTTGTCGGCCCTGCGGGTCATCTTGTAGGTCAGAGCGATCTGCTTCAGTCGCCCGGGGTTCGCAGCGTCCGCTGCGGTTTCCTTCCTCGCCATGCCACGAGTCTACGTGGCTCCCGGAGTGCCTTCGACGGCAGTACGGGCGGTACGGGTTCAGGAACGGCCGGCGAGGACCTGCTCCACCACCCGCTGTGCCTCGACCCGGTCCTTGGCCCGGCGGCGGTCCTCCAGAACGGAGGTCCAGGCGTTGCGGCGGGCGGTGCGCTGGCCGCTGCTCATCAGCAGCGACTCGACGGCGCGCAGGGCGGTGGTGAAGGACGGGATCGCTGTGGCACGAACGGGCGCGGCCTGCATGGTGAAGGTCCCCCCTCGGTACGGCTTCGGGGCCGGGTTTGCGTGGCGTGAGTCCAGGGTCACTGATTGGTGTTACCAGGGCGTGACCGACCGGTCAAACGCCAATGAAGCCTTGATGCGGGGGGTTGAAACGCTGACGCGGCCCTGACGTACGCCCCTATCTGCGAGGACGGTCAGGACCGCGTCGAATCGGTCACTACTCACGGGTAGCTGCTTGTGCGCGAATTCACACGATTGTCGTAACAGCCGCGGGGGGCGCCCGTGTGACGGTGAATCAGACGGCCTGGGCGGCGATGTACGTGCCGCGCTTCTCGATCGCCATCTGGTAGAGGCGACCGGCGCGGTACGAGGAGCGGACCAGCGGGCCGGACATGACACCGGAGAAGCCGATCTGCTCGGCCTCCTCCTTCAGCTCCACGAACTCCTGCGGCTTGACCCAGCGCTCCACGGGGTGGTGGCGAACGGACGGGCGCAGGTACTGCGTGATGGTGACCAGCTCGCAGCCGGCGTCGTGCAGTTGCTGCAGCGCGTCGCTGACCTCCTCGCGGGTCTCGCCCATGCCGAGGATCAGGTTGGACTTGGTGACCAGGCCGTAGTCGCGGGCCGCAGTGATGACCTTCAGGGAGCGGTCGTAGCGGAAGCCGGGACGGATCCGCTTGAAGATCCGGGGCACCGTCTCGACGTTGTGCGCGAAGACCTCGGGGCGCGAGGAGAAGACCTCCTCGAGCTGCTCCGGGACCGCGTTGAAGTCGGGGGCGAGCAGCTCGACCTTGGTCCGGCCGGCCTCGCGGTGCGCGGTCTGCTGGTGGATCTGGCGCACGGTCTCGGCGTACAGCCAGGCGCCGCCGTCCGCCAGGTCGTCGCGGGCGACGCCGGTGATGGTGGCGTAGTTCAGGTCCATGGTGACCACGGACTCGCCGACGCGGCGGGGCTCGTCGCGGTCGAGGGCCTCGGGTTTGCCGGTGTCGATCTGGCAGAAGTCGCAGCGCCGGGTGCACTGGTCGCCGCCGATGAGGAAGGTGGCCTCGCGGTCCTCCCAGCACTCGTAGATGTTGGGGCAGCCGGCTTCCTGGCAGACCGTGTGCAGGCCCTCGCTCTTCACGAGGTTCTGCATCTTCGTGTACTCGGGACCCATTTTCGCCCGGGTCTTGATCCACTCGGGCTTGCGCTCGATGGGGGTCTGGCTGTTGCGGACCTCCAGGCGCAGCATCTTGCGTCCGTCGGGTGCGACTGCGGACACGTCGGCTCCCTGTAGCTTCGATTCTTCGGCGTACACCAGGGTACGCCCGTACGTTTTCGGTCCCCGGGGTGGCCAACCTGGCGGAAGCGGGGTGCATTCCCGGCGTGACGGGTGCCGCTGCGCCCACCCGTGCCGCCCCAGCGGCACGACTGCCCGCAGCTACGGCAGCTGCGGCGCCGCTTCTATGCCGACGCCCGCTCGATCTCCCGCGGCTTCAGTTCCGCGTTCTCCAGTACGTCCCGCAGGTGTCGTTCGACGACCGGCAGTACGTCCTCGACCGTGATGTCCCGGCCGAGCTCGGCGGCCAGTGAGGTGACGCCGGCGTCGCGGATGCCGCACGGGATGATCCGGTCGAACCAGACGTTGTCGGGGTTCACGTTGAACGAGAAGCCGTGCATGGTGACGCCCTTGGCGACGCGGATGCCGATCGCCGCGATCTTGCGGTCCTCGCGGCGCTGGCCCGCGTTGGAGGGGGCGTACTCCGGGCCGTTCAGACGGGGGTCGAACTCCTCGTCCTGCAGGCGCGGGTCGAAGTCGAGGGAGAGCCCGCCCAAGGCGGGGCGCTGCTCCACCGGGTCGCCCAGCACCCACACCCCGCTGCGGCCCTCGATCCGGGTGGTCTCCAGGCCGAACTCCGTGCAGGTGCGGATCAGCGCCTCCTCCAGGCGCCGTACGTGGGCCACCACGTCCACCGGGCGCGGCAGCTTCTGGATCGGGTAGCCCACCAGCTGGCCTGGGCCGTGCCAGGTGATCTTGCCGCCGCGGTCCACGTCGATGACCGGCGTGCCGTCCAGGGGGCGCTCGTTGTCCGCCGTGCGCCGGCCCGCGGTGTAGACCGGCGGGTGTTCCAGCAGCAGCACGGTGTCGGGGATCTCGTCGGCGAACCGTGCCGCGTGCACCCGGCGCTGTTCGTCCCACGCCTCCTGGTACTCGACGGCGTCCGCACCGAATCCCATCCGGACGAACCGCAACTCACTCACGGCAAGCGCCTCCCTAGAAGGTCGTAAGGCATGAAACGCGCCTACGCCACTGTACGACTGCTCCGAGCGCGTCAGCCCCGAGGGCAATCCTCACACGATCGGATGAATGAACGTCGAAGTGTGCGATCGGCTGCTCACTCTCCGCTACATTCGCGCCGTTCACGAGGCCATAAGGGCTGCTCACAGGCAATCCGGGCACCGCAGGGCCTCTGCGAGGCCCGAAAGGCAGGAGACCGCACCGCAGATGACGGAACGACCCGCGCAGCGCACTCCCAACCGCCAGCTCGCCGCGCTCATCGCAGAAGCGGGATTCTCCAACGCAGGTCTGGCCCGTCGTGTGGACCAGCTCGGTCTCGAACACGGCCTCGACCTGAGATACGACAAGACCTCCGTCACCCGCTGGCTGCGCGGACAGCAGCCCAGAGGGGCCACCCCGGCGCTCATCGCCGAGGTGTTCACGCGGCGGCTGGGGCGCCGGCTCACCGCGCAGGACCTGGGCCTGGACGCCTGCGCCCCGGTCTACGCCGGCCTGGAGTTCGCGGCCGGGCCCGAGGAGGCCGTCGACATCGTCAGCGGACTGTGGCGCAAGGATTCCGGCAGCCATGCCGAGCTGCGCAAGATCGCGTTCACCGCGGCCGGTCTCGTCGTGCCCAGCCGGGACTGGCTGATCGGGCGGGCCGACGAGAAGGTGGCCCGCGGCGAGCTGCTCACCCGGGTGCCCCCGCAAGGCCGCCCTGCGGTGCCCCGGCAGCGCGGCCAGTCCGAACGCGCCTCCGGTCATCGGGTCACCGCCGGTGACATCGCCGCGCTGCGCTCGGTCGGCGAGCTGTTCCGCACCCTCGACAACGCCTACGGCGGCGGCCACGCCCGCCAGGCCCTCGTGCGCTACCTGGAGCACGAGTGCGAGCCGATGCTGCGCGGCACCTACGGCGAGCAGACCGGCCGCCGCCTGTTCGCCGCCGCCGCCGACCTCACCCGGCTCGCCGGCTGGACGTCGCACGACATCGCCGCGCACGGCCTCGCCCAGCGCTACTTCGTGCAGGCGCTGCGGCTCGCGCAGGCGGCCGGGGACCGGGCGTACGGCAGTTACGTCCTCGCCACCATGAGCCGGCAGGCCGTGTACCTCGGCCACGGGCGCGAGGCGGTGCAGCTGGCACGCGTGGCGCAGCAGGGGGTGGGCGATTCCGCCCCGCCCGTCGTCCAGGCTCTGCTGCACGCCGCCGAGGCGCGCGGGCACGGGGTGCTGGGGGAGGTCCGGGCCTGTACCGCCGCGCTCGTCCGGGCCGAGCGCACTCTGGAGGCCGCCTCGACCGGGGACGAGGTGCCGCACTGGGCGCGGTTCTTCGACGAGGCCCAGCTCGCCGACGAGTTCGGGCACTGCCACCGGGACCTGCAGCAGTTCCGCGCCGCCGCGCAGCACGCCGAGCGCTCCCTGCAGCTGCGCGCCCCCGGCTTCGCCCGCAGCCGCCTCTTCTGCCGGGTCGTCCTCGCCACCGCCCGCCTCGGCCTCGGCGAACTCGACCAGGCCTGCGCGCTGGCCGCCGAGGCGGCGGGCCAGGCCGCCGAGATGCGCTCGGTGCGGGCGGTGGAGTACGTCAGGGACTTCGAACGACGGCTGGAGCCGTACAAGGACGCGGCTCCGGTACGGACGTACCGGGACAAGGTGGCGGCCCTGAGCTGAGCCCACGTGGGCGCGGTCACCACCGTGGACCGGGGCTCACGCCGCCCGAGGCGTCGGCGTCGGCTCCGCCACCTGCATCGACCCCGCCCCCAGGTCCGCCAGAATCGCCGCCGAAGCCCGTCGCCCGGAGTGCAGCGCACCCTGGACGCTGCTGGTGTCCCGGTGGTCGCCGCACACGTACAGGCCCGTCATCAGCCGCACCGGCCGCCGCAGATCGTGCGGCGGCCGCATCGCGGGCACGGCCTCGGCGGTGTGGTGCACGGCGAGGGTCTCCCAACGTGCCGTGGAGGTGCCGTAGAGGCGTGCCAGGTGCATTCGTACGGCCGTGTCGACGTCGGTCGGCGGGACGCCGAGCACCGTCGAAGAGATCAGCGCCCGGCCCTGCGGCGCCCGGGTCGGGTCCACGGCGCTGACCACCGCCGTGTGCGCCACCGGCCCGCCCCGGTCGGCGTCGAGCAGCAGCGACGCCCCGGTCTGCGGCGGATCGTCAGTCGTGTGGTGCACCACCGTCACCGGATGGAAGTCCGGCACCCGCAGGCCGGGCAGCAGTTCAGCGGCGGTGCGCGCGTCCGTGGCCAGCAGGACGGCCCGGCAGCGGAACTCGCCGTGCTCGGCCGTGGTCACCGACGTCGTGGCGACCGAGGTGACCTGCACGCCGGTGCGCACCGTGCCCGGCGGCAGCGCCCGTGCGAGCAACTCGGGCAGCGCCTCGGCCCCGCCCTCCGGAAGGCCCATCCGCCCCCCGGCGAACGCCCGCAGCGCGAGGTCCGCGCACCGGCTGGAGGTGGTCAGGTCCGGGTCGCACAGCAGGGCGGCGAGCAGCGGGCGCACAAAGCCGTCGATCGTGCGGGCGGGCAGTCCGCGCTCCGCGATGGCCTGTGCGGCGGGCGACTCCGGGCGGGCGAGCAGCCGTTCGACGGGCATGCTCCCGATCCGGGCGAGCGCGGCCCTGAGCCGCGCCTGGTCGACGGCGCCCCCCAGCGGGGCGCCCGCCCGCCCCCGAGGCACGGCGGCCTGCCGGGGAACGGCCGCCAGGCCCCTGGGCGACCCCGATGCGGGCCGGGGGACGGCCACCCGGCCCCGGGCCGGCGGCACCACCCTGGGGGCGTTCGCCAGGGCGCGCACGGCGTGCAATGCGCCCCTTGCGCTCCCTCCGCCCGCCGGAGCGCCCGCGCGCTGCCGGCGGCCGTCGCTGTGCAGCAGGACGCCCGGGGCGAACAGCCGCAGGGCGAGCGCGTCGAGCCCCGGCGCCAGGCGCAGTTCGGGATACGACGTGAACAGGAGCTGTCCGATGCGGTCGAGCCGGAAACCGTCGACCTTCTCGGTCGCCATACGGCCGCCCGCACAAGGGGCGGCCTCCAGAACCGTGGTGGTGACTCCTGCACGGGTCAGCCGATGTGCGGCCGAGAGTCCGGCGACCCCGGCTCCCACGACGACGACGTCCGCCTGAAATGCGGGCTCTAGCACGTGCCCCTCCTCGAGGTTGCGCGGCCGGTGGAGACCTCATGCCCCCAACCGGCGCCGGGGATACCCGAGTTCGGATCGAGGTTAGGGCGGTGATCGGCCGTCGGCAGTCGCGCATGGACAGGGCACGGTCGCACAGCGGTCGCATACGGTCGGAACCCGACTGTCACGCCGGTCACTCCGCAGCCCGGATCGCCTCCTCGATCCCGGGGAACGCGAACGAGAACCCGGACTCCAACAGCCGCATCGGCAGCACCCGTTGACTGCCCAGCACGTCGCCGGCCATCTCGCCCAGCACGACCCGCAGCACCGGCGCGGGCACCGCGAAGAGCGTCGGCCGGTGCAGCACCCGGCCCATCGCCGCGGTGATCTCACGGTTCGTCAGCGGCTGCGGAGCCGTCAGGTTGAACGGTCCCGACAGGTCGTCGCGGTCGAGGAGATGCCGGATCGCGGCGACCTCGTCGTGCAGCGCGATGAACGACCAGTACTGCCGCCCGTCACCCAGCCGTCCGCCCAGCCCGGCCCGGAACAGCGGGAACAGCCGCCCCCAGGCGCCGCCCCCGCGGGCCACCACCAGCCCGGTCCGCGTGAACACCGTGCGCACACCCGCCTCCTGCGCGGGCACCGCGGCCGCCTCCCACTGAACGCACAGCTCGGGCAGGAACCCCGCCCCCGCGGGCGCGCTCTCGTCGACCGGCCGCTCCCCGGTCTGCCCGTAGTAGCCGATCGCACTGCCGTTGACGAACACCTGCGGCCGCTCCTGCGCCGGCAGTGCGGCGACGGCCTCGGCCAGCGCCCGCGTGCCGAGCACCCGGCTGTCCCGGATCCGCGACTTGTACGCCTCGGTCCACCGGCGGTCGCCGACCCCGGCGCCCGCCAGGTTCACCACGGCGTCGCACCCCGCGAGCCCGGCCGCGTCCACATACCCGCCCTCGGGGTCCCAGCAGACCTCGTCCGCGGTCCGGGCCGCCCGGCGCACCAGCCGCACCACCTCGTGCCCGTCCGCGGTCAGGGACCGCACCAGGGCACTGCCGATCAGACCGGACGCACCGGCCACCGCGATTCGGGAACGTTCCATACGGCCATCATGCCGCCGGCGCCGCCGAAATCCCCGAGGGCGCCTCGCCCGTGCGACGTACGCTGACCGTCATGCCGGATCCGCAGATACACATACGTCATGCCCTGTACGAGGACGAGGAGGCGCTGGCCCGGCTCGACCGCACCACCTGGTCTCCGCTGCACGCCGTCCAGCCCCGCCCCCGGCCGCCGTACGAGCCCTTCTTCAACGACCGGTTCGGGCCGCTGGACCATCTCGTCGCCGAGCTCGCCGGACGCGGCGACGCGGTGGTCGGCTACGCCCGGCTGGGCTTTCCCACATCGCTGGAGTGCAACGCCCACGTCCGCCAGATCCAGGGCCTGGCCGTCGCCGAGGAGGCGCGCGGCGCCGGCGTCGCCCGTGCGCTGCTGCGTGCCGCGCAGGACGAGGCACGACGCCAGGGCGCCCGCCGCATCACCCTGCGCGTCCTCGGGCACAACACCCCGGCCCGCAAGCTGTACGAGTCCGAGGGGTTCGTGGTGGAGGGGGTCCTGCCCGAGGAGTTCTTCATCGACGGCGCGTACGTCGACGACGTCCTGATGGGGCGTTCGCTCTAGTACGGGCAGCGCCTACGACGTGACCAGCTCGCCCGTGCCCACCGGTGTCGTCGCGTCCGCCGCCCGCGCGGCGTCGCCGGCGACCTCGTCGGCCGTCAGGACGTAGCCGGTTTCCGCGTCGGAGGTGGAGCGCGCGAAGACCACGCCGTACACCCGGCCGTCGGTGGTCAGCAGCGGGCCGCCGGAGTTTCCGGGGCGGACCGTGGAGCGGATCGAGTAGATCTCGCGGGTGACGCTCTCGTCGTTGTAGATGTTCTGGCCGGTCGCCCGCACCCGGTTCGCCACCGTGGCCGCCTGCAGGTCCAGGCCGCCGTCCTGCGGATAGCCGGCCACCACGGCCGCCTCGCCGCGCTCGGCGTCGTCGACGAAGTCCAGGACGGGGGCGCGCAGATCGGGCACGTGGAGCACCGCCACATCCCGGTCGGGGGCGAAGAGCACCACCCGCGCCTCGTACGCCTGCCCGATCCCGCCGACCCGCACGGTGGGGGCGTCGATGCCCGCCACCACATGGGCGTTGGTCATCACATGCTCCGCGGCGTACACGAACCCGCTGCCCTCGCGGCCCTGGCCGCCCGCGACGCCCTCCACCTTCACCGTGCTCAGCTTGGCGGCGTTCGTGGCGCGCGCCGTGACGCTGTCCCCGGAGGGCCTGGCCACCTCGGCGGTCGACTCGTTCTCGAAGGGGTTGAAGACCTGCGGGAAGCCCGCCTCGGTGAGCGCCGACGTGGCCTGCGAGAACCATGCGGGCGTGGTGTCCGGCATCGCGTTCTGCACCGCCCCGAGCAGCCGTGAGTCCCGTATCGCCGAGGTCAGCAGCGGCGACGAGGACGCGGCCAGCACACTCGCCGCCACCCATGCCACGATCAGCACGGCCACCGAGTTGGCCGCGGCCCCGCCGATCCCGTCGGCCACCCTGAGCGGCCCCCGGTTCAGCTCGCGGCGCAGCCTGAGCGCCAGCCGCCCGGCCAGCTCATGACCCACCGCCGCCGGAACCAGCACCGTGAGCACCGCGGTCACCGTCGCCGCCGTCGTCCCCGGCGTCACCAGGTCCATCACCCACGGCAGGATCCACACGCCGATGACCGCACCGCCCACGAACCCGGCGAGCGAGACACAGCCGGCCACCAGTCCGCGCCGGTACCCGGAACCGGCGTAGACCAGGATCACCAGCATCAGCAGGATGTCGAGCAGGTCCACGGAGCCGCCTTTCTCTAGGACCCGTCGGTACGCGTCGGTACGCGCCCGGCACGCCTTAGTACGCGTGAGAAGGGCCCAGTGATCAGCCACGCGCGCGTGTCGGTCGGGAACCGGCCACGCGTGCATGTACCTCGGAAAACGCCGCGGACCCGGACGATGGTTCCACCGGGTGGCACACCACACATCGCGGGCGGACCGCATCCGACCGACAGTGGGACCATGTGCGTCTTCTCCCAAGGCCCTTGGCGAGGGCGAGGTGCTCGACTGCGTGCCCTGCGACGGCCCGGCAGCGCGGTGACGCTGCTGGGCTGCCTGCCCGGGCTCAGCGCGGTGGCCGTCCTGGCGCTGTTCGCCCACGGCGTGGACCGCTCCGGCACGGCCGCCCGGCCCGACCGTTCGCTCGTGGCCCGCCACGCCGCTCCGTACACCGCGCCCAAGCCGCGGGTCGTTCCGAGGTCGGTATGGCTGAAGCTGGGCGGGGCCCCGGGCCGGCAGCCACCGCCGCGCTACGACGACAAGGTCGTCGCCGTGTTCGTGCACCACACCGACTCGCCCAACGGCTACAAGTGCGCCGACGCCCCCCGCGTCATCCGTCACCTGTACACGGGCCAGACCGGCGACCGCCACTGGGACGACATCGGCTACAACTTCCTCGTCGACCGCTGCGGCACGATCTACGAGGGCCGCGCGGGCGGCGTCGACCGCCCCGTCACCGGCGCCCATACCCAGGGCTTCAACCACCGCACCGCCGGCATAGCCGCCATCGGCACCTTCACCGCGGGTGTCGAGACGCCGAAGGCGATGACCGACGCGATAGCCGCCCTGGCCGCCTGGAAGCTGGGCCTGTCGGACACCGACCCGCGTACCCGGGTCCGTCTGGTCTCCAGCAACAGCAAGAGCCGCTTCACCCGCGGTACCGCCGCCAAACTGCCCGCCCTGGCCGGCCACACCGACGGCTTCCAGACCAGCTGTCCGGGCGCGGCCCTGATCGCGCGCCTGCCGGAGATCAGGGAACGCGCCGCACGGCTCCAGGGCAGGTCATGAGGCCCACAGGGAGGCCACAGCCGCGCCGCAGCCCGCTCAGAGGCGGCCGCCCTACCGTCGTGGCCACAGGCCGACCGGAGGTGGGGATCATGAGCAGCAGCAGTCGTACGGAAACCGGCACGTCCACGTGGGCCGGGGCCCTGCGCGGCCCCTGGACGGTGCTCTGCGCGGTCGCGACGGTCGTCCTCGGCCCGGCCGCGGTCACCGCCTCCGCGCTCGACCAGGCCAACGCGGCCCCGCCGCACCACGCGGTGAAGGCCGATCAGACGCAGGCGTACATCCCGTCGGACCCGAGCCGGCGCAGGGCCGCCTGAGTGGGCGTCACTCCTTGAAGCGGTCCCACAGCCGTGGATACCGCTCGGCCAGCACTCGATCGTCCTCGAGGTCGATCGGTGTGCCCTCCGGTTCCGCGGGGGCGGGCGGAACGCCGAGATCCGGGGCGACGGTACCGGTGAGCTGCTCGTAGGCCTCGTCGGCCGCGTAGCCGAGCTCCTCGCCGTCACCGTCGATCTCCTCGTCGAACTCGCCCAGCAGGTCGGCGAGCGAGTCCGGGTCGTGCAGGGCACCCTCGAACACCTCCCGGCCCTGGCCGATCAGCCAGCACCGGAAGAAGTCGAAGGCGTCGTCGCTGGCCCCGTCGAGCAGTACCCAGGCGGCGCCCCACAGGTCCCAGCGGTAGGAGCGGTTGTAGCGGGCCTCGAAGTGACGGGCGAAGTCGAGCACCGCCTCGGGGTCCATCTGCGCGAGCCGGTCGACGAGCAGGTCGGCCTGTTCCTCGGGGTCGCCCTCGGCGGCCTCGCGGGTGGTGTCCACGAGTTCCCAGAACTCCGTCTCGTCCATCACGGGTCAAGCATCGGGCCTGGACGGATGGGACGCACGTGGAGTGCGGCGGATTGTTGTCGGCGGTAGAGGTCCGCGAGCCGGGCGGCGTCCTGCGCGAACCGTTCCCGCAGCCCTTCCGGGGCCAGCACCTCGACCTCCGGCCCGAGCGCCGTGAGCTGCGTGTGGGCGACCTCCTCGGACTCCACGGGGAGGGTCAGCGTCACCCACCCGTCGGCGTCCGGGGCGCCCGCCCCCTGAAGCGCCTCCCGCGCGGAGAGCGGATCGACGGCATACAGCAGCCTGCGCACGCCCGCCGCGGACAGCCGCACCACGACCTCGGCCCGCAGGATGGACCGCGCGAACTGCTCGGCCCGCTCCTCCCAGAAGCCGGGCAGGTCGAACTCCTCGTCACGGGTGAAACGCTCCGCCCCGGCCTCCACGGCCGTGAACCGGTCGATCCGGTACACCCGGTGGGACCCGTGGGGCGCGGCCCGCGCGCACAGGTACCAGACACCCGCCTTGAGCACGAGCCCGTACGGCTCCAGCTCGCGCTCCACCTCGCCCTCGCCCCTGCGGTAGCGGGCGGTGATCCTCCGGTCGTCCCACACGGCATCCGCGACGACCGGCAGCAGCTCGGGCGTCTCGGGCTCCTTGAACCAGTTCGGCGCGTCCAGATGGAACCGCTGGGCGGCCGTACGGGAGGCGTCGCGCAGGGAGGGCAGCAGGGCCGCCGACACCTTCAGCCGGGCCGCGGAGGCCGCGTCCTGAAGCCCCATCTCGCGCAACGCGCCGGGCACGCCCGACAGGAACAGCGCCTCGGCCTCGCTGCGGTGCAGTCCCGTCAGCCGCGTCCGGTACCCGCCGATCAGCCGGTACCCGCCGGCCCGCCCCCGGTCGGCGTACACCGGAACACCCGCCTCCGACAGCGCCTGAGCATCCCGGGTGACAGTCCGCTCCGACACCTCCAGTTCGCGGGCGAGTTCGGCGGCGGTCATGGAGGGCCGGGACTGGAGCAGCAGCACCATCTTGATGAGCCGGGCAGCGCGCATGGGTTCATCATGGCGCGCAGAAGGGGACCGGCACCCACGTGGTGCCGGTCCCCTTCATGGTGCAGCCCGCTTTACAGGCCGTAGCGCTCGCGCGCCTCCTTCACGGCCGTCGCCTTGACCTCGCCCCGCTTGGCCAGTTGGGCCAGCGCGGCCACGACGATCGACTCGGCGTCGACGCCGAAGTGGCGGCGAGCGGCCTCACGGGTGTCCGACAGGCCGAAGCCGTCGGCGCCCAGCGAGGAGTAGTCCTGCTCGACCCACTGCGCGATCTGGTCCGGCACCTGACGCATGTAGTCGGACACCGCCAGCACCGGCCCTTCGGCGCCCTGCAGCGCCTGACGGACGTACGGCACCCGCTCCTCGCCGCGCAGTAGCGCCTCGTCGGCCTCCAGCGCGTCCCGGCGCAGCTCGCTCCACGAGGTCGCGGACCACACGTCGGCGGCCACGCCCCACTCCTCGGCGAGCAGCTGCTGCGCCTTGAGCGCCCAGTGGATCGCCGTGCCGGAGCCCAGCAGCTGGATCCGCGGGGCGTTCGCCGCCGGGGACAGCCCCGCCGACTCCGCCGTGTTGAAGCGGTACAGGCCCTTGACGATGCCCTCGTCGATGCCGAGGCCCGACGGCTTCGCGGGCTGCGGCAGCGGCTCGTTGTAGACGGTGAGGTAGTAGAAGACGTCCGGGTCCTCGCCGGGCGCGGCCTCGCCGTACATGCGGCGCAGACCGTCCTTCACGATCGTCGCGATCTCGTACGCGAACGCCGGGTCGTACGTCAGCGCGGCCGGGTTGGTCGCGGCGATGACGGGGGAGTGGCCGTCGGCGTGCTGGAGGCCTTCACCGGTCAGCGTCGTACGGCCGGCCGTGGCGCCGACGAGGAAGCCGCGGCCGAGCTGGTCGCCGAGCTGCCACATCTGGTCGGCCGTGCGCTGCCAGCCGAACATCGAGTAGAAGATGTAGAACGGGATCATCGCCTCGCCGTGCGTCGCGTACGACGTGGACGCGGCGATGAAGTCGGCCATCGAACCGGCCTCGGTGATCCCCTCGTTGAGGATCTGACCGTTCTTGGCCTCCTTGTAGTACATCAGCTGGTCGCGGTCGACCGGCTCGTACGTCTGGCCCTTGGGCGAGTAGATGCCGAGGGAGGGGAACAGGCTCTCCATACCGAAGGTGCGCGCCTCGTCGGGGACGATCGGCACCCAGCGCTTACCCGTCTCCTTGTCGCGGACCAGGTCCTTGACCAGGCGGACGAAGGCCATCGTGGTCGCCACGTTCTGCGAGCCGGAGCCCTTGTCGAAGGAGGCGAAGGCCTTCTCGGCGGGCGCGGGCAGCGGCGCGACCGGGTGCACACGGCGCGCCGGGGCCGGACCGCCGAGGGCGGCACGGCGCTCCTGGAGGTAGCGCACCTCGGGGGAGTCGGCGCCGGGGTGGCCGTAAGGCACCACACCGTCGGTGAACGCGCTGTCGGCGATGGGCAGACCCAGCAGGTCCCGCATCGTCTTGAACTCGTCCACCGACAGCTTCTTCATCTGGTGGTTGGCGTTCTTCGACGCGAAGCCCTGGCCGAGGGTGTGGCCCTTGACCGTCTGGGCCAGGATCACGGTCGGGGCGCCCTTGTGCTCGACGGCGGCCTTGTACGCGGCGTACACCTTGCGCGGCTCGTGACCACCACGGGAGAAGTGGAAGCAGTCGAGGATCTTGTCGTCGCCGATCAGCTTCGCCATCTCGGCCAGCGCCGGGTCGGTGCCGAAGAAGTCCTGGCGGATGTAGGCGGCGTCGCGCGTCTGGTACGTCTGCACCTGGGCGTCGGGTACCTGGCGCAGGCGGCGTACGAGCGCGCCCGTGGTGTCGAGCTGGAACAGCTCGTCCCAGGCGGAGCCCCACAGCGTCTTGACGACGTTCCAGCCGGCGCCGCGGAACTGGGCCTCCAGCTCCTGCACGATCTTGAAGTTGGCGCGGACCGGGCCGTCGAGGCGCTGCAGGTTGCAGTTGATGACGAAGGTGAGGTTGTCCAGCTCCTCACGGGCGGCCAGCGCGAGGGCCGCCGTCGACTCCGGCTCGTCCATCTCGCCGTCGCCGAGGAAGGCCCAGACGTGGGAGGCGGAGACGTCCTTGATGCCGCGGTTGGTGAGGTAGCGGTTGAAGCGCGCCTGGTAGATCGCGGAGAGCGGGCCGAGGCCCATCGACACCGTCGGGAACTCCCACAGCCAGGGGAGGCGGCGTGGGTGCGGGTACGACGGGAGGCCGTTGCCGCCGGACTCGCGGCGGAAGTTGTCGAGGTGGTGCTCGCTGAGCCGGCCGTCGAGGAAGGCGCGGGCGTAGATGCCGGGGGAGGCGTGGCCCTGGATGTAGAGCTGGTCGCCGGACCCGTCGGCCTCCTTGCCCTTGAAGAAGTGGTTGAAGCCGGTCTCGTACAGCCAGGCCGCGGAGGCGAAGGTGGCGATGTGGCCGCCGACGCCGTATTTCGAGCCGCGGGTCACCATGGCGGCCGCGTTCCAGCGGTTCCACGCGGTGATCCGGGCCTCCATCTCCTCGTCACCGGGCACGGACGGCTCGGCGGCGGTGGGGATGGTGTTGACGTAGTCGGTCTCGAGCAGCTTGGGCAGCGCGATGCCGGCGCCCTCGGCGCGCTCCAGCGTGCGGCGCATCAGGTACGCGGCACGGTGCGGCCCGGCCGCCTTGGCGACGGCGTCCAGGGAGGCCTGCCATTCGGCGGTCTCCTCCGGGTCGCGGTCCGGGAGCTGGTCGAGCTCGCTCGGCTGGATGGCGTTGGGGTCGGTCATGTCGCCGCCTTCCTCAGTCGAAGGGGAAGCCGAGGGGGTTTCCCTCATCGGTTAAGGGTTCGGATGCCCTTGGTCTTTGGCAGGACAGGGCGTGAGGCCTTGGTGCTGTGACACCTTGCGGCTTCCGCCGCGTGGCCCGTCGGCGACTGTAACTCCCTGATCGATGATCGATCAAAGGGGTGAGGGCGAAAACCTCTTGATCGCGAGAAAGTCGGCACGCGGTGCCTTTACGGCAGGCACGCGGTGCCGTGTTCTCCCTGCTCAGATGAGGTGTGGGCGGCTGACTTGGGCTGGTCCCCTGAACGGCCGGTGCGTTCAGGGGTATCCGGCGAGGGGCTTCGTGCTCCGGTCAGGCGTAGGCGGCCGCAGGACGTGCCGTGGCGCCGAACGACTTCCAGAGCTGCGTGAACAGGCGCACCAGGGCGGCCTCGATCAGGGCGACGGCGACCTGGGTGACGATGGTGGTGAGGATGTGCGGCATGGTGAGCCGCCTTTCGTGTGCAGTGTGCGGGGTACGGCTCCTTTGTCCGGGTCGATGTCATCCACGAGGCTGCCTGATGGTGTCCATCAGGTGAAATCTGCCTTGCATCCCGGCGATGCCCTGCGCCGCGGACGGCACGACAACCGACCCCGCCGCCGAGGCCAGCGCGATCGTCCAGCCCACGGGGCCCAGCGGCCGGCTGCCGAAGAAGTGGCTGAGCCCGGGCACGCTCACCACCACACCCAGCACCGCCAGGGACCCCGCCACGGCCGACGCGACCACCGGATCGCGGCCCGCGTCCACCAGCGTCTGGAGCAACTGGGACGTCACCAGGGCGACCAGGGCGACCGTGTCGGCGTGCCCCCGGGTGCCAGTCGCCCGGGCGAGCACCCAGGCGACGGTGGCCGCCGCCGTGGTGAGGACGGCGCGCAGCCGGATGTGCCGGGTCAGCGCCCTGCCGAGCGAGGCCTCCGGCCCCTCCGCGAGCAGCCGGCCGGCGTGGTCGGCGGGCGGCCGGGCGGCGATCGCCATGGCGGGCAGCATGTCGGTGAGCAGGTTCACCAGGAGGAGCTGGCGTGCGTTCAGCGCGCTGCGCCCGGTGAGCAGCGTGGTCGCCAGGGTGAAGACGATCTCGCCCAGGTTGCCGCCGAGCAGGATGCCGAGCGCCTTGCGCACCGAGGCCCACATGGCCCGGCCCTCGACGAAGGCGTCGACGATCGTCTCGATGCGGTCGTCGGTGACGACGACGTCGGCGGCGGCGCGGGCGGCCGGGGTGGCCCGCGAGCCGAGGGCGATACCGACGTCGGCGATCCGGATGGCGGGCGCGTCGTTGGCGCCGTCGCCGGTGACGGCGACGATCCGGCCGGCCGAGCGCAGCGCGGTGACGATACGGACCTTGTGGGCCGGGGTGACCCGGGCGAACACCGTGATGTCCGGCAGCGTCCGGGCGAGCGCGTCGTCGTCCAGGGCGTCCAGCTCCGCCCCGGTCATCAGCCGGGGCTCCTCCTCGGGCCGCAGTTCCCGGGCGATCGCGGCGGCGGTGCTGGGATGGTCCCCGGTGAGCATGACGATGCGCACCCCGGCCCGGGACAGCCGGTCCACGCTCTCCGCGGCCGTGGCCCGCACCGGGTCCGCCAGGCCCAGCAGGCCCAGCAGACACAGCCCGTCGACGTCCTCGTCGCCGAGCTCGGCGGGACCTTCCCGCGGCGCGCCCGTCGGCAGGACGTGCTCGGCGACCGCGAGGACCCGCAGACCGCGCCGGGCCAGCCGGTCGATCTCCGCCTCGATCTCCTCCCGCAGCGGGTCCCCGAACGGCTCGGTGGCATACGGCTCGGCGGCACCCCGGCGGATACGGTCACAGCGGGCCAGTACCACCTCGGGTGCGCCCTTGACGGCGAGCCGCGCCTCGGAGTCGGTCCGCCCCAGCACGGCGTGGAAGCCGCGCCCCGGCTCGAACGGCAGCTCCGCCAGCTGCTCCCAGCTGTCCGAGCCGAGCCCGGCCGCCCGCTCCGGGGAGGCGCCGAGCAGCTCGGCCCCCGCCGCGATGGCACGGTCGGTGGGGTGGGCGAGCGTCGCGGCCGGGCCCCGCGGACCCGCCAGGGCCGCCGTGGCGACGATCCGGCGCAGCGCCGGGGTGAGCCGGTCGGGCGGACGGCGTTCCAGGGCGTCGGAAACCTGCTGAAGACTGATCCGGCCCTCGGTGAGCGTGCCGGTCTTGTCGAAGCACAGGACGTCGGTGCGGCCCAGCGCCTCGATGGTGGAGGCGCTGCGGACAAGGGTGTCGCGGGTGGACAGCCGGCGCGCCGCGGCCAGCTCCGCGACCGTGGCGACGAAGGGCAGCCCCTCCGGTACGGCCGCGACACACAGGCTGACCGCGGAGCCCAGGGCGGCGCCCGCGGGTCGCCTGCGCAGCAGTTCGACGGCGAACAGGACGACCCCGGCGGCGATGGACAGCGGCAGGAACCACCGGCCCAGCGCCTTCAGCCGACGCTCCACACCGCTCTCCGGCGGCCCGCCCTCGGGGCCCGCCTCCGCCGCACTGCCCGCCTCGGTGGCCGTCCCGGTGGCGACGACCACGGCGAGGGCATGGCCGGCCGCCACCGTCGTCCCCTGGTAGAGCATCGACGTCCGGTCCGCGACCGTCCGGGCCGCGGTCGGCGCGGCGCTCTTCACGACCGGCAGCGACTCACCGGTGAGACTGGACTCGTCCACCTCCAGACCCGTCGCCCGCACCACCCGGCAGTCCGCCGGAACCGCGTCCCCGGCCCGCAGCTCGATCACGTCGCCGCGCACCAGGTGCTCACCGGCCGCCTCCACCGTCTCGGCCCGGCCGGGCCGCCGCACCCGCACCCGCGCCGAGGTCGCCTCGACCAGCCGTTCCGCCGCCTCGTGGGCCTGTTGCCGCTGCACCCCGCCGACCAGCGCGTCCACGCCGAGCACCCCGCCGATCAGCAGGGAGTCCAGCACGGAGCCGAGCGCCGCCGAGATGCCGCCGCCGATCGCCAGAACGGGCGTGAGCGGATTGGCCAGTTCCTCCGCGACCCGGCCGACCAGGGTGACGGCGCCGTCGTGCCGGTCATGGCCCTCGAACTGCCTGCGCCGGGCGGCCTCGGCCTCGTCCAGCCCGCGGGACGTGGTGCCCAGACGGGCCATCACCTGACGTACCGTCATGGCGTGCCAGGGCGTGCGCTCGGCGGCGGCCGGAGCGGGACGGCCGTGCAACTGCCAGCCCGCCCAGAAGCCCGCCGCGATCCCGGCGATGGTCACTCCGTCGGTCACCAGGCGGGCCCGTACCCAGGCCCGCGGGCGGGGCACCAGGAGGGCGAGGCCCGACCCCAGCACGGCGCCGGCGACCTCCAGCCGGGTGCACAGCCGGCTGATCCGCCGGGCCTCCGGCAGGGTCGTCAGCAGCAGGTGGACGACATCGGGCGGGGCGGCGACATCGGCGTCCCACGGCACGTGCCGGGTGACGGTGATCACCCCGATGCCCAGGTCCGCGCGGACGAGTGCGCGCCGGGTCCGTGCCGAGACCACCGTGACACCGTGCCCGTCGGCCTGGAGGGAGCGCACCAGGGCGGCCGTACGCCGATGCCCGGTGGGCGCGGCCTGAGCGAGCCCGAACCGGCGGTGCAGACCGGGCGGGCCGCCCACCAGCCGCACCTGCCCGCACTCCCGCGCCGCGCGCACCAAGTGGTGGGCGAGCGGGTGCAGTTGGGGCACCAGGGCGACCACGGCCACCGGCGTGCCCGCCCGCAGCACGAGCATCACCTGCGCACCCTCCTCGGCCCACTGCCGGGCCTGTGCGGCCGTCGCCGCGGGTACGCCGGTACCGCCCGGAGCGATGGCCGCTCCCGTCAACGGCCGCACCTCCCAACCACCCAGCTGCCGCGCAGGCAACGGCACTCCACCGTGCCGGGCCCGCCACCTGGGCGGCGGCCCGTCGGGCGCGATCAGCTCGTGGACACGTGCGTGAATCTCGTCGTCTCCCGGCCCGTCGCCCTCGGGATCGCCGGTCTGCGGGGTGCCGTCGGTGTGTCCCCCGGGGTCCGGCGGGCCCGGCCTCAGGGGGCCGGGCGGGGGCAGGCGCAGGACGTTCTCCACCGTCCAGGCGCCGTCGGCCAGTACCCGGGCGTCGAGCACCACCGTGTCGATGCGGTCCAGCCGGCGCAGCGGCTCCGGCCGCAGCACCAGGGCCCCGCGGTCGGAGACGGCCCGGCCCACCGAGGACGCGAACGCCTCCCGGCCGAACCGCGGGCCTCTCGGCGTCCCCGCGATCAGCAGCGCCAGCGCGCGGTCGTGGCCGAGCCTGCCGAGCGTGGTGAGCCCGTAGGCCGCGAGGGAGGCCGGCGCCGCCACGTTCGCGTACCGCTCGCCCGGGCCCGGGGGCAGCGGTGCGGGCCGCTCGTAGCCCGGGACGGCGTCGTGGCGGTACGTGCCCTCGTGCACGGCCAGCCTGCGCGCCCAGTTCTCCCACGCCGCGCGGCGGGCCTGCACCTCCGCGTACCGGGCGGCGGCCAGTACGGCGGCCACCATCGCGCCCAGCGGCCGGTACGTCAGCGTCGTCACCACCAGGTTCGCCGCGGCGAAGCCCCGCTCCGCGGCCGGCTCGCCGATCCGGCGGGCGAGGCCCTCACGCAGCGGCGGCATCGACTCCACGAGCTGGAGCGCCGAGATCACCACCGGCGGCAGGCCCCGCAGCCCGACGGCGTTCCCCACCGACGCCACGCCCACCGCCACCAGGCCCGCTCCGAGCCGTACGGCCGCGCCGATCCGTGCCCCCGCCGCCCCGGGGTAGCCCACCGGCGGCCGCCCCGCATCCACGCCCCCGGCACGGAGCGCCTCCTCCTCGGCGGCCGCGTCCGCGGCGGCGACGACGTCGACCAGGGTCTCCGGATCGGTCTCCGGCCCACAGCCCACGTACACGCAGCCCAGCGTGCCGTTCACCTCGGCCCGGCTCACCCCCGTCACCCGGCGCAGCGCGGCCTCCAGCTCACGCGCCGCGGATGCCGTCCCGGGCCGTCCCAGGCGCCGTACCTCGATCTGCACGCCTCCGGGGGTCCGCCAGAGCCGGGGCCCGCGGGGCCGCAGCATCGGCCCGACCACCGGCAGCGCCGCCGGTACGCCGGTCAGCCCCTGCGCGACGGCCCGGACCGTCGAGGCGACGGCGGCCGTCGTCGAGGGCACCACGGACGCGGGCAGCACGGACCTGGTGAGCACGGAGGGCAGCTGTGGCCAGATCACGCGTGGCCTCCACCATCTGCCGACGGGGGGAGAGTGGCCGAGTGCCCGCTACGGCATGAGCGAATCCGGAAATCAGGCGTGATCGTCGGCGGCGCGCGGCGCGCAGCCCAGCACGTGCTCCTTCACCAGGCGGCCGATGTCCGGATCGCGCCGCCGGAACGCCTCGACCAACTCCTCGTGCTCCTCGGCGTAGGACTGCTGGACCGTGCCCAGCCAGCGGATGGAAAGCGTCGTGAAGACCTCGATGCCGAGGCCCTCCCAGGTGTGCAGCAGCACCGAGTTGCCGGCCGCCCGGACCAGCTCGCGGTGGAAGGCGACCGTGTGCCGCACCTGGGCCGTGCCGTCGGACTTGCGGTCGGCCTCGTACAGGGCGGCGACATGCGGCTGCAGGGCCGAGCAGTCCTGGGACAGCCGCTCCGCCGCCAGCTCCGCAGCGATCGCCTCCAGGCCGGCCCGGACCGGGTAGCTCTCCTCCAGGTCGGCCGCCGTCAGATTCCGCACCCGTACGCCCTTGTTCGGCGCCGACTCGATCAGCCGCAGCGACTCCAGCTCGCGCAGCGCCTCCCGCACCGGCGTCTGGCTGACCTCCAGTTCGGTGGCGATGCGCCGCTCCACGATCCGCTCGCCCGGCTGCCAGCGTCCGCTGATGATCCCCTCGAGGATGTGCTCGCGGATCTGTTCGCGCAGCGAGTGGACGACGGGCGCGGTCATGAGGGCTCCTTAGGGAGGGGCAATCCAGACCCCGGGGCGTTTGACGTTTAGACAATAAGGCCGCCGGACCGTCCCGGAGGGGCGCGCGGGGGCGCTTTCGCGCAGGTGAGACGAGACTTACACGCCCCGGCAACGCACGGTGCCCCCACCCGGAAAGCTCCGGGTGGGGGCACCGTACTACCTGTCAGGTCCTGTCAGAGAGATCAGAGGCCGAGCTCGACCTCGAACTCGCCCGCCTCCAGGATCCCCTTGACCGCCGTCAGGTAACGGGCCGCGTCGGCGCCGTCCACCAGGCGGTGGTCGTAGGAGAGCGTCAGGTAGGTCATGTCGCGGACGCCGATGACCGTGCCCTCCTCGGTCTCGATGACGGCCGGGCGCTTGACCGTGGCACCGATGCCGAGGATCGCGACCTGACCCGGCGGCACGATGATCGTGTCGAACAGCGCACCGCGCGAGCCGGTGTTGGAGATGGTGAAGGTCGCGCCCGCGAGCTCGTCCGGCGTGATCTTGTTGCCGCGGACCTTGCCCGCCAGGTCGGCCGTGGCCTTGGCGATACCGGCGATGTTGAGGTCACCGGCGTTCTTGATGACCGGGGTCATCAGGCCCTTCTCGGAGTCCACCGCGATACCGATGTTCTCGGTGTCGAAGTAGGTGATGGTCCCCTCGGCCTCGTTGATCTTGGCGTTGATGACCGGGTGGGCCTTCAGCGCCTGCGCGGCGGCCTTGACGAAGAACGGCATCGGGGAGAGCTTGACACCCTCGCGCGCCGCGAACGAGTCCTTGGCCTGGGCGCGCAGACGCATCAGGCGGGTCACGTCGACCTCGACGACCGAGGACAGCTGGGCCTGCTCGTGCAGGGCCTTGACCATGTTGTCGCCGATGACCTTGCGGATCCGCGGCATCTTGATGGTCTGGCCGCGCAGCGGGGAGACCTCCAGGACCGGCGCCTTCTTCGCGGCGGCCGGAGCAGCGGCGGCCGGAGCCGGAGCAGCGGCGGCGGCCTTCGCGGCCTCGGCGGCGGCGATGACGTCCTGCTTGCGGATCCGGCCGCCGACGCCGGTGCCCTTGACGGTGGACAGGTCGACGCCGTTCTCGGCGGCGAGCTTGCGCACCAGCGGGGTGACGTAGGCGCCCTCGTCGGTCGGCTGAGCGGCGGCGGGTGCCGGAGCCGTCGGCGTGACCGGAGCCGGAGCGGCCGGCGCGGGCACCGGAGCAGCGGGCTGGGCCGGAGCCGGGGCCGCGGGAGCCGGGGCCGCGGGAGCCGGGGCGGCAGCGGCGGGCGCGGCGGGTGCCGGAGTCGGTGCGGCGGGGGCGGCCGGGGCCGGAGCAGCAGCCGGAGCCGGGGCGGCCGGGGCCGGAGCAGCGGCCGGAGCCGCGCCGGGAGCGCCGATGACGGCCAGCTTGGCGCCGACCTCGGCGGTCTCGTCCTCGCCGACCGTGATCTCCAGCAGCACACCCGAGGTGGGCGCCGGGATCTCGGTGTCGACCTTGTCGGTGGACACCTCGAGCAGCGGCTCGTCGGCCTCGACGGTGTCACCGACCGACTTCAGCCAGCGGGTGACGGTGCCCTCGGTGACGGACTCGCCGAGCGCGGGCAGGACGACGTCCGTGCCCTCGGCGGCGCCACCGGCCGGAGCCGCGGGGGCGGCAGCCGGGGCCGGGGCCGGGGCGGCCGGGGCCTCGGCGACCGGAGCCGGGGCCGGTTCGGGAGCCGGCGGAGCGGGCACCTCCTCGACGGCCGGGGCCGGGGCGGCAGCGGGCGCGCCCGTGCCGTCGTCGATCACGGCCAGCTCGGCGCCGACCTCGACGGTCTCGTCCTCGGCGACCTTGATGGAGGCCAGGACACCGGCGGCCGGGGCCGGGATCTCGGTGTCGACCTTGTCGGTGGAGACCTCGAGCAGCGGCTCGTCGGCCTCGACGCGCTCACCCTCGGCCTTCAGCCAGCGGGTGACAGTGCCCTCGGTGACGCTCTCGCCGAGCGCCGGAAGGGTTACGGAAACCGCCATGGTTTCGGTTGCTCCTTACGAATTGCGGAAGTCTGTGTCGTCGCGCCCGATGACCGAGAGCGTCAGTCGTGGGAGTGCAGCGGCTTGCCGGCCAGGGCCAGGTGGGCCTCGCCGAGGGCCTCGTTCTGCGTCGGGTGGGCGTGGATGAGCTGGGCGACCTCGGAGGGCAGCGCCTCCCAGTTGTAGACCAGCTGGGCCTCGCCGACCTGCTCGCCCATGCGGTCGCCGACCATGTGGACGCCGACCACCGCACCGTCCTTGACCTGGACGAGCTTGATCTCGCCCGCGGTCTTGAGGATCTTGCTCTTGCCGTTGCCCGCCAGGTTGTACTTCAGGGCGACGACCTTGTCCGCGCCGTAGATCTCCTTGGCCTTGGCCTCGGTGATACCGACGGAGGCGACCTCGGGGTGGCAGTACGTCACCCGGGGCACGCCGTCGTAGTCGATCGGGACGACCTTCAGACCGGCCAGCCGCTCCGCCACCAGGATGCCCTCGGCGAAGCCGACGTGCGCGAGCTGGAGGGTCGGGACCAGGTCGCCGACCGCGGAGATCGTCGGGACGTTCGTCCGCATGTACTCGTCGACGAGGACATAGCCGCGGTCCATGGCGACCCCGGCCTCCTCGTAGCCCAGGCCCTGGGAGACCGGGCCGCGGCCGACGGCGACGAGGAGGACCTCGGCCTCGAACTCCTTGCCGTCGGCGAGGATGACCTTGACACCGTCGGCCGTGTACTCGGCCTTCTGGAAGAAGGTGCCCAGGTTGAACTTGATGCCGCGCTTGCGGAAGGCGCGCTCGAGCAGCTTCGAGCTGTTCTCGTCCTCGACGGGGACGAGGTGCTTCAGGCCCTCGATGACCGTGACGTCCGTACCGAAGGACTTCCACGCGGAGGCGAACTCGACGCCGATGACACCGCCGCCGAGCACGATCGCCGACTTCGGCACGCGGTCCAGGACCAGGGCGTGATCCGAGGAGATGATGCGGTTGCCGTCGATCTCCAGGCCCGGCAGCGACTTCGGCACGGAGCCGGTGGCCAGCAGCACGTGGCGGCCCTGGATCCGCTGACCGTTCACGTCCACCGAGGTGGGGGAGGACAGCCGGCCCTCACCCGCGATGTAGGTGACCTTCCGGGAGGCGATGAGCCCCTGCAGACCCTTGTACAGGCCGGAGATCACCTCGTCCTTGTACTTGTGCACACCGGCGACGTCGATGCCCTCGAAGCTCGCCTTGACGCCGAACTGCTCGCTCTCGCGAGCCTGGTCGGCGATCTCGCCCGCGTGAAGCAGGGCCTTGGTGGGGATGCAACCCCGGTGCAGGCAGGTGCCGCCGACCTTGTCCTTCTCGATCAGGGCGACGTCCAGGCCCAGCTGCGCCCCGCGCAGGGCCGCGGCGTAACCACCGCTACCACCGCCGAGGATCACTAGGTCGAAAACGGTGCTGGCGTCGTTCGCCACGTCACGTCCTCCATGCATGTGCGCCGTACGCCGGTCGACGATGACCGGCTGGGCGGCTGGTGTCCGGCCGCTCTACTTCGGCCCTTCGGTGGGGCCCTGTCCTGCCGAGCCCCATCTTCGCACTTGTCACCGCGGGACGAGACGCGGGGCCGGAGTGTGATACGTCGCATGCTCGTTTGTCGATGTGCGGCTCCGCCGCGCGGGCGCGACCGGCCCGCACGCGGCGGAGCCGCCGTACGACAAGGAGACCCGAGTCAGTGGGCGGACCTCAGCCCAGATCACCCGAAGCGGTCAGCTCGGCAAGCCGGACGAGCGTCCGCACCCCGGACCCCGTGCCACCCTTCGGCGTGTATCCGAACGGTCCCTGCTCGTTGAAGGCGGGCCCGGCGATGTCGAGGTGCGCCCAGGTGATCCCCTCACCCACGAACTCCCGCAGGAACAGCCCGGCGACCAGTCCGCCGCCCATCCGCTCACCCATGTTCGCGATGTCGGCGGTCGGCGAGTCCATCCCCTTGCGCAGGTGCTCCGGCAGCGGCATCGGCCAGGCCGGCTCCCCGACCTCCTCCGCGGCCTCGTGCACCGCGGAGCGGAACGCTTCGTCGTTGGCCATGACACCGAACGTCCGGTTGCCCAGCGCCAGCACCATCGCGCCGGTCAGCGTCGCCACGTCCACGATCGCGTCCGGCTTCTCCTCGGACGCCGCCCACAGCGCGTCGGCGAGGACCAGCCGCCCCTCCGCGTCGGTGTTCAGCACCTCCACGGTCTTGCCGCTGTACATCCGCAGCACGTCACCGGGACGGGTCGCCGAACCGGACGGCATGTTCTCGGCCAGCGCCAGCCACCCGGTGACGTTGACCTCCAGCCCGAGTCGCGCGGCGGTGACGACGGCCGCGAACACCGCGGCCGCGCCACTCATGTCGCACTTCATCGTCTCGTTGTGACCGGCGGGCTTCAGCGAGATGCCGCCCGAGTCGTAGGTGATGCCCTTGCCGACGAAGGCGAGGTGCTTCTTCGCCTTGGAGTGGGTGTACGACAGCTTCACCAGGCGCGGCGCCGACGCCGAGCCGGAGCCGACGCCGAGGATGCCGCCGTAGCCGCCCTTGGCCAGCGCCTTCTCGTCGAGCACCTGCACCTTGATGCCGTTCTCCTTGGCCGCGGCCTGGGCGACCGCGGCGAAGGCCTCCGGGTTGAGGTCGTTCGGCGGGGTGTTGACCAGGTCGCGGGCGCGGTTCAGCTCCTCGGACACGGCGGTGGCACGCTCGACGGCCGCCTTGTGCGCCTTGTCGCGGGGCTTGGCGCCGAGCACGACGGCCTCGGCGAGCGGGGCCTTGCCGTTCTTCTTGCCCTTGGCGGCGTTGCCGTTCTGCGCGTTCTCCTTGTACACGTCGAAGGAGTACGCGCCGAGCAGGGCGCCCTCGCCGATCGCGCCGACGGCGGCCGCGTCCACGATCGGCAGGGCGAACGCCGCCTTCTTGGAGCCGGCCAGCGCGCGGGCGGCGACGCCGGAGGCCTTGCGCAGCGCCTCCGCGTCGTACGCGCCCCCGTTGACGTCCTTCTCGGGCAGTGCGCCCAGGCCCACCGCCACCACGAGCGGCGTCCTGAAGCCGGCCGGCGCGGGCAGCTTCGTGATCTCGCCCTCGGCCCCGGAGGCACCGAGGGTCTCGAGGACGCCGGCCAGCCCGCCGTCGTACGCCTGGTCCACGGCCTCCGCGCCCGGTGCGACGACCGGGCCCTTGTCGCCCTTGGAGACACCGATCACGATCGCGTCGGCCCGCAGGCCGGGCGCCGCGGCGGTGCTGAGAGTCAGAGCAGTCACGGTGGTGAAATCTCGCTTCCGATGTGAAGTTGCAGGGGTCGAACGGGGTGGGTCGACCGGGCCCGACAGCCGACCCCAGGTGCACCTCACGCGCGGTATTTGTCCGGGCAGGTGGACACCGGACACGAGACTACGCCCGGCAGGCTTTCCCTCATGCCTGCAGGCGTTCACCTCTGGGTGGCGTCGTCGCCATGTCCCGATCCTCGCACTTCATGAACCGGGTCACACCCGTGGGGTTCCTAGCCGAGTGCGAGAACCACCAGTGCGGTCGTCGCCGCTGTCTCGGCGAGGCCGCCGAAGACGTCGCCGGTGACTCCGCCGAAGCGGCGGATGCAGTGGCGCAGCAGGAGTTCGGCGACCGTGACGGAGGCGACGACCGCGAGGGCGGTACGGGCGATGTCGTACGGCCCGAAGAGCGCCCCCAGGGCAGCGGCGGCCCCCGTGACCGCGAGGGCCGCGCCGAGCGCCCCACGCGCCGGGACGACTCCGGCGACGGCCGCGCCCAGCCCCTCCGGCCGGGCCGGCGGCACCCCGCCACGGGCGGCCAGGGTCAGCGCCAGCCGGGCGGCGGCCGCCGAGACGACGGCGGCGAGCGCACCGCGCGCCCAGGAGGCGTCGTAGAGCTGCGCCAGCGCCGCCACCTGGGCGAGCAGCACGAAGACGAGCGTGATCACCCCGAACGGCCCGATGTCCGACTGCTTCATGATCCGCAGCGCGTCCTCGGCGGGCCTGCCGCTGCCCAGCCCGTCCGCGGTGTCGGCCAGCCCGTCGAGATGCAGCCCCCGGGTGAGCGCCGCCGGCACGGCGACACCGCCGACGGCGGCGAGCAGCGGACCGGCGCCGAGCAGGAGCAGCAGCAGACCGACCCCCGCGGCGCAGCCCCCGACGACGAGCCCGACGACCGGCGCGCACAGCATTCCGCCCCGCGCCGCTCCCCGGTCCCAGCGGATCACCGTGACGGGAAGGACGGTGAGGGTGCCGAAGGCGAAGCGAAGGCCGTGCAGGGGCGGGAACTCGGGCATCCCGGCAGCGTACGCGAGGACTTGTGGAGCACCTCGGGGAGAACCCGGTCAAACTGGACGCATGGGAGTGTGGCTGGAGCGCAACATCGTCGAACCCGGCAAACTCCCCCTGCTTCTCGCCCTGACCGCCTTCGTCGTCACCTTCGTGATCACCCGGGTCATCACCCGCCTCATCCGGGCGGGCAAGGGCCCCTTCGGCAACGTCAGCGCGGGTGGCGTGCACATCCATCACGTCGTCCCCGGCGTGGTCCTCACGGTCATCGGCGGCTTCTGTGCCGTCGCCGGCGGGCAGCACGGCTTCGGCTCGGCCCTCGCCGCCGTCGTCTTCGGGATCGGCGCGGGCCTGGTCCTGGACGAGTTCGCGCTGATCCTGCATCTGGCGGACGTCTACTGGACCGAGGCCGGCCGCAAGAGCGTCGAGGCGGTCGTCCTCACCACCGCCCTGGTCGGCCTGCTTCTCCTCGGCTTCGTGCCGTTCGGGGTGAACGACCTCAGCGAGGACGACCTCCAGGACCGCGGGTCGGCGATCAGCGCGATCGCCGGGAACTTCCTGCTCGCCCTCATCGCCCTCGCCAAGGGCAAGGTGCGTGTCGCGATCTTCGGGGTGGTCCTTCCCTTCGTCGCCCTCTTCGGCGCGATCCGTCTGGCCCGCCCCGGCTCCCCCTGGGCGAAACGCCTCTACCGTCGCCGCCCCCGCGCCCGCGCCCGGGCCCAGCTGCGCGCCTATCACCACGACCGCCGCTGGGCGGGCCCCAGCCGCAGACTCCAGGACTGGATCGGCGGCACGCCCGACCCGGACCCGACTCACGCCCTCGAACGCCGCTGACGCAGCGCGGAGACCGCGCACCGACCGCCATGAGCACGCCTGCGCCCGCCGCCTGCACAGCGCCACGCGCACGCTGCCGTACAGCGGCCCCACTCGGCGCGGGCCCAGCGCACCAGCCGACTCATCCGCAGCCGACTGCGCCGCCTGCGCCGGCTACTCCGTCTCGCCGACCTCCGCCTGCTCCTCCGTCACCGAGTCCGCCTTCTCGGGCTCCTCCTGCTCGGGCAGCTCCGCCGCCAGTGCCGCCGCGGCCTGTACCAGGGGCAGTGCCAGCAGGGCGCCCGCGCCCTCGCCGACCTTCACCCCGTGGTCGAGGAGCGGCTCCAGGGCCATCCGGTCCAGCGCCTTGGCCTGTCCCGGCTCCCCGCTGTTGTGCCCGGCCAGCCACCAGTCCGGTGCCCGGAACGCGATCCGCTGGGCCACCAGCGCACACGCGGCGACGACCACCCCGTCCAGGATCACCGGCATCTTCCGCACGGCGCTCTGCAGCAGGAACCCGGTCATCGCGGCGAGGTCGGCACCGCCCACCGTCGCCAGGAGCTGCAACTGGTCTCCCAGCACCGGCCGCGCCCGCCGCAGCGCGTCCCGGATCGCGGCGCACTTGCGCATCCACGCCAGGTCGTCGATCGCCAGGCCGCCCCGCCCGGTCACCACGGAGGCGTCGGTTCCGCACAGCGCGGCGACCAGCACCCCGGCTGCCGTCGTGCCGCCCACGCTCACATCGCCCAGCACGACCAGATCCGTACCGGAGTCGGCCTCCTCGTCGGCCACCGCGACCCCGGCCCGGAAGGCGGCCTCCGCCTCCTCGGCCGTCAGCGCGTCCTCGATGTCGATCCGGCCGCTGCCGCGCCGCACCCGATGCCGTACGACGTCCTCGGGCAGCGTCCCCGGATCGCAGTCCAGTGCCATGTCGACGACCCGCACCGGCACACCGAGCCGCCGGGCGAGCACGGACACCGGCCGGCCGCCCTCCAGCACCTCCCGCGCCAACTCCGCGGCGCTGCCCGCGGGCCGCGCCGACACTCCCAACTCCGCGACGCCGTGGTCACCGGCGAACAGCACCACGCGCGGCTGTTCCACCGGCCGCACCGGTACGGCGCCCTGCGCCGCGGCCAGCCACTCACCCAGGTCGTCGAGGCGCCCGAGCGAACCGGGCGGCACGATCTGACGCTCCCGGCGCGCCTCGGCGTCGCGGCGCACCCCGCCGTCGGGGCGCTCGATCAGATCGGTGAAGTCGTCGAGATTAAGCGAGCTCATTCGCCGAACAGTACCGGCCTCGATCGAACAGAACGGCGCCACATGGCCAGCACGACCCCATGACGTCATTGCACCCAAGATCGTGATCCCATACGTTCCGTTTTGCAGCGGATTGTCGTAGGACTCCGTCCGTCGTCTCCCGGGAGCCGCCGATGCCACCCACGCCCCCCGCCACAGCGGCGGCCGACCGACGCCGTGCCGCCTGTTTCGCCGAACTCGCCCTGGGCACCGACCGCTTCCACGCCCCGCGCCGCGCCGACTGCCCCTGGTGCGGCTCGGCCCGCCTGCTCACCCGCTTCACCGCCCCCGACCTGCTCCAGCACAAGCCGGGCACCTTCATGCTCGACGAGTGCCGGGACTGCGGCCACACCTTCCTGAACCCGCCTCTCTCACCCGAGGGCCTCGCCTTCCACCACCGGTACCCGGACGACGCCCGGCCGGGCCGGCGCCGGCTCCGGGCGGCCGCCCGTGCGCTGCTGCCCTTCCCGGAGCCGGAGAGCTGGCTGGACGTCGGCACGGGCGACGCGCACTTTCCGCAGGCGGCGCGGGAACTCTTCCCGTACACGGCGTTCGACGGCGTCGACCCCACCCACCGCGTGCTGCGGGCCCGCGAGGCCGGCCGGATCGAGGAGGCGTACGTCGGCCACCTCGCCGCCCCCGACCTCACCGCACGCCTGCGCGTCCGCTACGACGTCGTCAGCCTGCTCCACCAACTGGACCGCACCCCCGCCCCCCGTGCGGAACTCCGGGCCGCCGTCACCGCGCTGCGCCCCGGCGGCCACCTCCTCCTCGAAGCCCCCGACCCGCAGTGCGCGTTCGCCAGGCTGTTCGGCAAGTGGTGGCTCCCGCACACCCTGCCCCGCCATCTGCACCTGATCCCGCTGGACAACCTCCGCCGGGAACTGGAGTCCCATGGCTGCACGATCGTCACCGTCGACCACCGCCCGGCCCATCGGCCCCACGACCTGTCAACAGCCCTGTCCCTGGCTGTGTCCCATGTCCTGCCGGCCCCGGACACCCCGTGGCGGCCGATCGCACCGACCCCGCTCCAGCAGACAGTCCGTACGACCTTCCGGTGCGCCGCCCTGCCCCTGACGGCGGCAGCCGGCGCCGCGGACCACACCCTGGCGCCCCTGCTCCGCCGCACCCGCTTCGCCAACGCCTACCGGATCATCGCCCGCCGCACCTGACCCTGCAGCGGCGGCGGACGGTCACCCCCGCAGCAGCACCGCCTGCCCCGCCACCACCAGCAGCACCTGCTCGCACTCGCCCGCGAACGCCGCGTTGAGCCGCCCGAGTTCGTCCCGGTACCGCCGCCCCGACGCCGTGGCCGGCACGATCCCCGACCCGACCTCGTTGGACACGGCGACCACGACCCGCCGGGTCTGCCGCACCGCCTCCGTCAGCTCGCGCACCCGCTCCCGCAACGCACGTTCACCCCCGTCGGCCCACTCGGCGTCGTCCCACGCCCCGACGGAGTCCATCGCGTCGGTCAGCCACAGCGACAGACAGTCGATCAGCAGCGGTGGCCCGTCCTCCTTCAGCAACGGCACCAGATCGCACGTCTCCGCCGTCCGCCACGACCCGGGCCGCCGTTCCCGGTGCGCGGCGACCCGCTCCGCCCACTCGCCGTCCCCGTTCCGGGTGCCGCCCGTCGCGACGTACAGCACATCGGGGAACGCCTCCAGCCGCCGCTCCGCCTCCACCGACTTCCCCGACCGCGCCCCGCCCAGCACCAGCGTCCGGCGCGGCACGTCCGGCACGTCCTCGTACGCCCCCACCGCCAGCGTCGTCCCGTCCGGCACCGCGCGCGCCCCGGCCGCCGCCAGCCGCCGCCGCAACTCGGCCCCCGGCGGCACGTCGTGGTCCAGATGGACGGCGACGACATCGGTCGTCGGCCCCACCGCGCCCACCGCCCGCAACCGGGCCAGGCCGTCCGGCCGCCCCACCACGTCCGCGAGCAGCATGTCGTACGGCTCGGCCTGGGCGGAGCCCTCCTCCAGCCCCGCCGGCGCGCCGCCCGGCGGCAGATACAGCACCCGCTGGCCGTCCGGCCCGGTGACCGCGTACCCCGTGCCCGGCGAGTCCATCGCCACCGCCCGCACCCGATGCCCCGTCAGCAGCGCCAACTCCCGCCCGTCCGGCACCCGCCCGGGCTGCGGCAGCCCGGCCGGCACCTCCACCGGCGGCCCGTCGTGCGGATGCGACAGCAGCACCTGCCGTACGCCCGACAGCGAACGCCCCGCCCGCGCCGCCGCGAACGCCGCACCCGGCGTCAGATCGAGCAGCAGCGCCCCGTCCACCAGGGCGGCGGTGGCCGCCCGCGCATCCACGCCGAGCGCGGTCGCGCAGGCCGCGCAGGGACAGTCGGGGCGGGGCAGTCCCGCCGGGGCACCGGTGCCGAGCAGAGTCAGTTCCACGAACCCGATTTTCACCGGTAGCCGCCAGTACTGCGCGCCCGGGACGCCCCACCTATGCAGCTGCGGGCAGTCGTGCCGCTGGGGCGGCACGGGTGGGCGATGGGGGTCCCCCCGCTCGAGCGAAGCCGAGAGTGGGGGAGGCACCCCGCAGGCGCGGGCGAGCGAAAAGGCCGGGACCAGCCCCCACAACCCGCACGGTGACAGATCACCCGCAGCCCCAAGACGGCACCCGGCGGAGCGCATAGGCTCAGGGCGGGAGCCGGGCCAAGATCCGGCGTGCTGACACCTGGGAGGCGTACATGGCGGCATGGACGTGGCGGTTCGAGAAGGCCGACGGGACGGAGGTCCAGCCCGCGGTGCAGCCCGAGGAGTTCACCACGCAGGGGGACGCCGAGTCCTGGATCGGGGAGCACTGGAAGGAACTGCTCGCCGGGGGCGCGGACCAGGTGCGGCTGTTCGAGGACGCCACGGAGATCTACGGACCGATGAGCCTGCACGCGGACGAGGCGTAGCCGGGGCAAGGGGCGGCCGGCGGCCGGGTCGCCCCCGTTCTCACTGCTCGCCCAGCTTCACGTCGACGGTCCGCTCGTCGCCGTTCCGGGTGAACGTCACCGTGGTCCGGTCCCCCGGCTGCGCGGTCGCCAGCGCCTCGGCGAGCGAGGTGATGGTGGTGATGTCGTCGTCGCCCAGCCGCGTGATGATGTCTCCGGACCTGATCCCCGCCCGGTCGGCCGCACCGCCTTCGATCACCTCGACGACGGCCACCCCGTCGGGCCGGTACGCGTCGTCCACGACCGTACGGCCGGTGATACCGAGCGCCGCCCGGCCCGACTCGGTGACCCTGCCTTCCTTGACGATCTGATCGGCGACCGTCTTCACCATCGACGCCGGGATCGCGAACCCGATGCCGGCCGCCGCGCTGTCCCCGTGGGCGGGGTCGACGGCGGCGAGCGTCGGGATGCCGATGACCCGTCCGTCGAGGTTCACGAGCGCGCCGCCGCTGTTGCCGGGGTTGATGGCGGCCGACGTCTGCACCATGTTGGGGATCGTCGCGCCCGTACCGCCGCCGCTGCTGCCCTCGGTGACGGTCCGTCCGGTCGCCGACACGATCCCCTGCGTCACGCTCGACGACAGTCCCAGCGGCGAACCCATCGCCAGCACGATCTGCCCCACCTCGATCTTGGCCGAGTCCGCGAAGGCCGCCGCCTTCAGGCCCTTCGGGGCCTTGTCCAGCTTGATGACGGCGAGGTCCTGCTCCGGGTACGAGTAGACGAGCTCGGCGGTGAGTACGTCCTCGCTGTTCGCCGTCGTCACGGCGAACGTCCTCCCCTTGCCGACGACATGCGCGTTGGTGACGATGTGCCCCCGGTCGTCGTACACCACGCCCGATCCCAGCTCGTCGCGCCCCTGGATCTGCACGACCGACGGCAGGACGTCCTCGATCACCCTCTGGTAGTCGTCCTGCAGGTCCTTGGCGGCCACCGGCAGCGCGGCCTGCCTGGTCGTCGACTCCCGCTCGCCCGACGAATCGGAGCCGGTGCACCCGGCGACGAGCGCAAGGGCGGCCGAGAAGGCACCGACGAGGACAAGACGGCGCAGGCCACGGGTCACGATCAAGAACGGGGGAGCGTCCATGCCCCGAGTCTCCCCTCGGCACGACGCGTCCGCCCTGCGCTACTCGCCCGAACGGGCCGCCCTCAGCCTGCTATCCGCGCACTCCGCAGAGATGCAGCAACGCAGCGACCCCCCGATACGGATCCGTCCGCCCGGCCCGCTCCTCGGCCGCCAGCAGCTCCGACACGTCGGCCGGCAGCTCCGCCCCGCCCGTAGCGGTGTCCGTGAAGACCCGCACCCCGTACCACGCGTGCAGCGGCGCACCGATCCCGGCGAGGGTGGCGGTCAGCGTGCCCAGCCGGTCCGCCCGTACATCGAGCCCCAGCCGATTGCGGTACGCGGTCGTGTCGAAGGCCGCCAGTGCGGCACTCCAGTCCCCGGACAGCCCCGGCCGCATGGCCAACGCGTCACCGTTGCGCACCAGCAGCGACAGCAGCCCGCCCGGAGCGAGCATCCGCGCCAGCCCTGCCAGCAGCGGATCGGGATCGTCGACGTACATGAGCACGCCATGACAGAGCACCACGTCGAAGCTGCCCGGCAGGAAGTGCACCCCCGTGTCCCGCCCGTCTCCCTCGACGAGCCGCACCCGCTCCCGGATCCCCTCCGGTTCCGCGGCGAGCGCCGTCCGCGCCGCGGACAGCATCGCGGAGTCCTTCTCTGTCCCCGTCACCTGGTGCCCGGCCCGGGCCAGCCGCAGCGCCTGCGTCCCCTGGCCCATCCCCACGTCGAGCACCCGCAGCCGCTGCCCGACCGGGAACCGCCCGGCTATCTGCTCGTCGAGCTGCCGGGCCACCAGTTCCAGTGATACGACATCCCGCAGCCCGCCGAGACCGCTGAGCCAGGCACCCGCCGCACCCCCGGAGAACGAAGCCGCGCTCAGGGCCGCTCTCCGCGCTTGACCTGCGGCTTCGGCAGCCGGAGTCGGCGCATCTGGAGGGAGCGCATCAGCGCGTAGGCGACCGCACCGCGCTTGTTGTCGTCGGGGAAGCGCTCGGCGAGCCGCTTCTTCAGGCGGTAGCCGGTGACAAACGAGTCGAGCACGATCAGCACGATCACGACGAGCCACAGCAGCAGCGCGATGGTCTGCAGCGCGGGCACCCGCACCATGCTCAGCACCAGGATGACCACGGCCATCGGCAGGAAGAACTCCGCGATGTTGAACCGCGAGTCGATGAAGTCGCGCGCCAGCTTGCGGACCGGCCCCTTGTCCCGCGCCGGCAGATACCGCTCGTCGCCGGTGGCCAGCGCCTGGCGCTGCCGGTCCAGCGCGGCACGGCGCTCCTCGCGCTGCCGCTTGGCGGCCTCCTTGCGCGTCATCGACGTATTGGCGACGCTGCGGCGCTGGGACTGGGCCTCACTGCGCTTGGGCGTCGGCCGGCCCTTCGGGGCCTGCGGGTCACGGGTCTGCTTGGAGTCGGTCAGCGGCGCCTTGTCGGCGACTGCGGCCTTCTCTTCCTTGGCACGGCTACGGAACACAAAACCCAAGGGTACGGGGTACCGGGGCATGGACCCCAGTCCGGCGGGGAACGATCCCGCAACACCAGTCGTCTGTAAGGGGACAGAGGGGACGATGCGTACGCCCTCGGGTCCCCTCGGGGCATACCCGGGGACCACCTACTCCCTACGCCGGAGCAGGAGCGTACCCAGTCGTCCTTGGGGATGAGCGCATCCGTCCCCGAACAGTGCGTCAATGGATGCAGGGCCCGTACTGTGGGTTCTGTCGCAGACCTGTGAGCTGGAGTCCGTCAGAAGGGGGCGCGCGAAGCCCATGAGCGGTGTCATGAAGCGTATGGGGATGATCTTCCGCGCGAAGGCGAACAAAGCCCTTGACCGGGCCGAAGACCCGCGCGAGACCCTCGATTACTCGTACCAGAAGCAGCTGGAGCTGCTCCAGAAGGTGCGCCGCGGAGTCGCGGACGTCGCGACCTCGCGCAAGCGCCTGGAGCTGCAGCTCAACCAGCTCCAGTCACAGTCCACCAAGCTGGAGGACCAGGGCCGCAAGGCGCTGGCGCTGGGCCGCGAGGACCTGGCCCGCGAGGCGCTGTCCCGCCGCGCCGCGCTCCAGCAGCAGGTGACGGACCTCGAGACGCAGCACGCGACGCTCCAGGGCGAGGAGGAGAAGCTGACCCTGGCGGCGCAGCGCCTCCAGGCCAAGGTCGACGCCTTCCGCACGAAGAAGGAGACGATCAAGGCGACGTACACGGCCGCGCAGGCCCAGACCCGCATCGGTGAGGCGTTCACCGGCATCTCCGAGGAGATGGGTGACGTCGGTCTGGCCATCCAGCGCGCGGAGGACAAGACGGCGCAGCTCCAGGCCCGCGCCGGCGCGATCGACGAACTCCTCGCCTCCGGTGCCCTCGACGACCCCACCGGCATGGCCAAGGACGACATCCAGGCCGAGCTGGACCGGCTCTCCGGTGGTACGGATGTAGAGCTGGAACTGCAGCGCATGAAGGCGGAGCTGGCAGGGGGCACGTCCGGTGGCCAGCAGGCCATCGAAGGCGGCACGGGCCAGTCGCAGGAGCAGTCCCAGCAGCAGCCGCAGGACACCCCACGCTTCGACAAGCAGTAGGGCCCACGCCGAGGAGGGCGACATGATCGTACGGATCATGGGGGAGGGGCAGGTGAGGCTGGCCGACAGCCACCTCGCCGAGCTGAACAAGCTGGACGACGAGCTCCTGGCCGAAATGGAGAACGGCGACGGCCCCGGCTTCCGCCGCACCCTCCAGGCCCTCCTGACCACGGTCCGCGAACTGGGCGAACCGCTGCCGGACGACTCCCTCGAACCGTCGGAACTGATCCTCCCGTCCCCCGACGCGACCTTGGAGCAGGTCCGCGAACTACTCAGCGACGGCGGCCTGATCCCGGGCTGAGCGTGATGACCCGCGGGCAGTCGTGCCTCCCCCCAGAGGGAGGACCCCCAGGGCGGCACGGGTGGGCGATGGGGTCCCCCGCTCGAGCGAAGCCGAGAGTGGGGGAGGCACCCCGTAAGCGCCGGGCCGCGCTCCCACCCCCACCGAACGCCGGGCACCGTTCGCAGCGACCTCCACCCCAGCTACCGTAAACAGCCGTGACCACCCTCGAACGCGCCCGCCGCCAACTGAAGGCGCACCCCATGGCGCTGGACGCGGCACTGGCGGCCGGCGTACTGATCTGCATGGTGGCCGGCTCGTTCGTGGACCCGCACGGCAAGGACGCCGTCAGCTGGGGCGTACGCACCCCGGACACCTTCAGCCTCGTCCTCATGGCCCTCGGCGCCGCCGCCCTGGTGTTCCGCCGCCGCGCCCCCCTGCGGATCCTCGTCCTCACCGGCACCCTCTCCGTCGTCGAGGGCATCACCGGCGATCCCAGAGCCCCCGTCGCGATGTCCGCGGTGGTCGCCCTCTACACCGTCGCCTCCACCACCGACCGCCCCACCACCTGGCGCGTCGGCCTGCTCACCATGACCGTGCTGACCGGCGCGGCCATGCTCGCCGGCCCCCTGCCCTGGTACGCGCAGGAGAACCTCGCCATCTTCGCCTGGACCGGCATGGCCGCCGCCGGTGGCGACGCCGTCCGCAGCCGCCGCGACTTCGTGCACGCCATCCGCGAGCGCGCCGAGAAGGCGGAACGCACCCGTGAGGAGGAGGCCCGCCGTCGCGTCGCCGAGGAGCGGCTGCGTATCGCTCGTGACCTGCACGACGTCGTCGCCCATCACATCGCCCTGGTCAACGTCCAGGCCGGGGTCGCCGCCCACGTCATGGACAAGCGCCCCGACCAGGCCAAGGAGGCCCTCGCGCACGTACGCGAAGCCAGCCGCTCCGCGCTCAACGAGCTGCGCGCCACCGTTGGCCTGCTCCGCCAGTCCGACGACCCCGAGGCCCCCACGGAACCGGCCCCGGGCCTGGACCGCCTCGAGGAACTCGTCGGCACCTTCCGCAGCGCCGGCCTGCACATCGAGGTCGCCCGCGCCGACCACGGCACGACCCTGCCGGCCGCCGTCGACCTGGCCGCCTACCGCGTCATCCAGGAAGCCCTCACCAATGTGCAGAAGCACGCCGGCGCCGCCGCGAAGGCCGAGGTCAGCGTCGTCCGCGTGGGACCGAACATCGAGATCACCGTCCTCGACAACGGCACCGGCGAGGACGACGGCCCGGTGACGGGCGGCGGCCACGGACTGCTCGGCATGCGCGAGCGGGTCACCGCCCTGCGCGGCACCCTCACCACCGGTCCCCGCTACGGCGGCGGTTTCCGCGTCCATGCGATCCTGCCGGTCAAGACCCGCAGCAGCCCAGCGAAGGACCCCGTATGACGATCCGTGTCCTGCTCGCCGACGACCAGGCGCTGCTCCGCAGCGCCTTTCGCGTGCTCGTCGACTCCGAGCCCGACATGGAGGTGGTCGGCGAGGCGTCCGACGGCGCGGAGGCGGTACGGCTGGCGAAGGAACAGCGGGCCGACGTCGTCCTGATGGACATCCGGATGCCCGGCACGGACGGTCTCGCCGCCACCCGCATGATCAGTGCGGACCCCGCTCTCGCCCATGTCCGGATCGTCATCCTGACGACGTTCGAGGTCGACGACTATGTGGTGCAGTCGCTGCGCGCGGGCGCCTCCGGCTTCCTCGGCAAGGGCTCCGAGCCGGACGAACTGCTCACCGCGATCCGGGTCGCGGCCGACGGGGAGGCGCTGCTCTCCCCGGTCGCCACCAAGGGCCTGATCGCCCGCTTCCTCGCCCAGGGCGGCGACTTCCCGGACCGCGATCCCGCCCGCTCCGAGCGGCTCGACGCACTCACCGGGCGCGAGCGCGAGGTGCTTGTCCAGGTCGCGGGCGGGCACTCCAACGACGAGATCGCCGAGCGGCTGGAGGTCAGCCCGCTCACGGTGAAGACGCACGTCAACCGGGCCATGGCCAAGCTCGGCGCGCGTGACCGGGCGCAGCTCGTGGTGATCGCGTACGAGTCGGGGCTGGTACGTCCAAGGATGGACTGACCGCATCGCGTCCCTACTCCACCCGCAGTATGCGCCGTATAAGGAAATGGACCTGGGGGCGACGGATCGGCGGTTTCCCATGGCTCAGGGTGGTGGGGTGGGCGCTCACCTGTGCGCCCGCAGCTCCGCTCAGGCCACGGAAGAGAGACGCTGACCCATGTCCTGGCTGTCAAGATTCAGCCTCGCGCAACGGGCCCTGACAGGGCTGATGTCCATCATCGCGCTCGCCTTCGGTGCGATCGCGGTCCCGCAGCTCAAGCAGCAGCTGTTGCCCACTATCGAACTGCCCATGGTGTCGGTCCTCGCGCCGTACCAGGGCGCGTCCCCGGACGTGGTCGAGAAGCAGGTCGTCGAGCCCATCGAGGACAACCTCGAGGCCGTCGACGGCATCACCGGCGTCACCTCCACGGCGAGCGAGGGCAACGCCGTGATCATGGCGTCCTTCGACTACGGCAACGACACCAAGCAGCTCGTCGCCGATGTCCAGCAGGCCGTCAACCGGGCCCGCGTGCAGCTTCCCGACGACGTGGACCCGCAGGTCGTCGCCGGTTCCACGGACGACATGCCGACCGTCGTCCTCGCCGTCACCTCCGACGAGGACCAGCAGGCCCTCGCCGACCGGCTCGACCGGACCGTCGTCCCGGATCTGAAGAACATCGACGGTGTCCGCCAGGTCTCCGTCGAGGGCGTACGGGACCTCCAGGTCGCCGTCACCCCGGACGACCGGGAGCTGGCCAAGGCCGGCCTCACCACGCAGACCCTCGCACAGGCCCTCCAGGCGGGCGGCGCCACCGTCCCGGCCGGCTCCTTCGACGAGGACGGCAGCAACCGCACCGTGCAGGTCGGCAGCGCCTTCACCTCGCTGAAGCAGATCAAGGACCTGATGATCACCGGCGAGGGTGTCGACAAGCCCGTACGCCTGGGCGATGTCGCCACGGTGAAGGAGGAGCCGGCCACCGCCGACTCCCTCACCCGCACCAACGGCAAGCCCAGCCTCGCCGTCGCCGTCACCATGGACCACGACGGCAGCGCGGTCGCCATCTCCAACGCGGTCGAGGAAAAGCTGCCCGAGATGCGTGAGGACCTCGGCTCCGGCGCCACCGTCACGGTCGTCAGCGACCAGGGTCCGGCGGTGTCGAAGTCCATCGAGGGTCTGACGACGGAGGGCGCGCTGGGGCTGGTCTTCGCGGTCCTCGTCATCCTGGTCTTCCTGGCGTCGATCCGCTCGACCCTGGTCACGGCGGTGAGCATCCCGCTCTCCGTCGTCCTGGCCCTGATCGTGCTGTGGACGCGGGACCTGTCCCTGAACATGCTCACCCTGGGCGCCCTGACCATCGCGATCGGCCGGGTCGTCGACGACTCGATCGTGGTCCTGGAGAACATCAAGCGGCACCTCGGCTACGGCGAGGAGCGCCAGGAGGCGATCCTCAAGGCGGTCCGCGAAGTCGCGGGCGCGGTCACCTCCTCGACCCTCACCACGGTCGCGGTGTTCCTGCCGATCGGCCTGGTCGGCGGCATGGTGGGCGCCCTGTTCGGCTCGTTCAGCCTGACCGTCACGGCCGCCCTGCTGGCGTCCCTGCTGGTCTCGCTGACGGTCGTGCCGGTCCTGTCGTACTGGTTCCTGCGCGCCCCGAAGGGCACCCCCGAGGACGCCGACGAGGCGCGCCGGCAGGCGGAGGAGAAGGAGGCGAAGAGCAGGCTCCAGCGCTTCTACGTCCCCGTCCTGCGCTTCGCCACCCGTCGCCGTCTGACCAGCGTGGCGATCGCGGTCGTGGTCCTCATCGGCACCTTCGGCATGGCGCCGCTGCTGAAGACCAACTTCTTCGACCAGGGCGAGCAGGAAGTCCTCACCGTCAAGCAGGAGTTGAAGCCGGGCACCAGCCTGGCGGCGACCGACGCCCAGGCGCAGAAGGTCGAGCAGCTCCTCGCCGACACCGAGGGCGTCAAGGACTACCAGGTCACGGTCGGTTCGTCCGGCTTCATGGCCGCCTTCGGCGGCGGCACGGACACCAACCAGGCCTCGTACTCGGTCATGCTGGACGACTCGGCCTCCTACGAGGACGTCCACGACCGCATCGAGAAGGGCCTGGCGGACCTCTCCGGAATCGGTACGACCACCATCGCCGCCGGTGACGGCTTCGGCAGCCAGGACCTGAGCGTGGTCGTCAAGGCGGCCGACGCGGATGTGCTGCGCACGGCCTCGGAGGAGGTCCGCAAGGCGGTGGCCGGCCTGGACGATGTCACCGACGTCACCAGCGACCTGGCGCAGAGCGTGCCCCGCATCTCCGTGAAGGCGAACGACGAGGCGGCCGCCGCCGGCTTCAACGACCAGACGCTGGGCGCCGCGGTGGCGCAGGCGGTGCGCGGCACGACCGCGGCGAAGGCGACGCTGGACGACACCGAGCGGGACGTCGTCATCAAGTCGGAGAAGCCCGCCGAGACCATGGCCCAGCTGAAGAACCTCTCTCTGGGCCCGGTGAAGCTGGGTGACATCGCGACCGTGCGGCTCGTCGACGGGCCGGTCTCCATGACCCGGATCGACGGTCAGCGCGCGGCGACCATCACCGCCAGGCCGACCGGCGACAACACGGGTGCGGTGAGCGCCGACCTCCAGTCGGAGATCAACGCGCTGGACCTCCCGGAGGGCGCCACGGCCGAGATCGGCGGTGTCTCCGAGGACCAGGACGAGGCCTTCGCCAACCTGGGCCTGGCCATGCTGGCGGCGATCGCGATCGTGTTCATGCTGCTGGTCGCGACGTTCCGTTCGCTCGCCCAGCCGCTGATCCTGCTGGTGTCGATCCCGTTCGCCGCGACGGGCGCGATCGGCCTGCTGGTCGCCACGGACACCCCGATGGGTGTCCCCGCGATGATCGGCATGTTGATGCTGATCGGCATCGTGGTGACCAACGCGATCGTGCTGATCGACCTCATCAACCAGTACCGCAGGCAGGGTTACGGCGTCGTCGAGGCCGTGGTCGAGGGCGGTCGCCACCGGCTGCGCCCGATCCTCATGACGGCCCTGGCGACGATCTTCGCCCTGCTCCCGATGGCCCTGGGCATCACCGGCGAGGGCGGCTTCATCGCCCAGCCGCTGGCGGTGGTCGTGATCGGCGGTCTGATCAGCTCCACGCTGCTGACCCTGCTCCTGGTCCCGACGCTGTACGCGATGCTGGAGCTCCGCAAGGAGCGCCGGGCGAAGAAGCGGGCGGTGAAGCGGGCGAAGAAGTCCGGCGCGGCACCCCTGGCCGACGAGGACAAGTCCCCGGAGCCGGCCGGAGTCTGAGGCTCACCGATCGCATGAGTAAGGGGTGCCCTCCCTGGGAGGGCACCCCTTATCGGCCTCTACGGCAGAGCCGGATCGGCGTTTACGGCAGTGCCAGCATCCGCTCCAGCGCCAGCTTCGCGAACGCCTCCGTCTCCTTGTCCACCTCGATGTGGTTGACGAGGTTGCCCTCGGCGAGGGACTCCAGCGCCCAGACGAGGTGCGGCAGGTCGATGCGGTTCATGGTCGAGCAGAAGCACACCGTCCGGTCGAGGAAGACGACCTCCTTGCCCTCGGGCGCGAAACGGTTCGCCAGCCGGCGGACCAGGTTCAGCTCGGTGCCGATGGCCCACTTGGACCCGGCCGGCGCCGCCTCGAGCGTCTTGATGATGTATTCCGTCGAACCGACGTAGTCCGCGGCCGACACCACCTCGTGCTTGCACTCGGGGTGGACCAGGACGTTGACGCCCGGGATGCGCTCGCGCACGTCGTTGACCGAGTCGAGGTTGAAGCGGCCGTGCACCGAGCAGTGGCCCCGCCACAGGATCATCTTCGCGGCGCGCAGCTCGTCGGCGGTCAGCCCGCCGTTCGGCTTGTGCGGGTTGTAGACGACACAGTCCTCCAGTGACATGCCCATGTCGCGGACGGCGGTGTTGCGGCCGAGGTGCTGGTCGGGCAGGAACAGCACCTTCTCGCCCTGCTCGAAGGCCCAGTCCAGGGCGCGCTTGGCGTTCGACGACGTGCAGATCGTGCCGCCGTGCTTGCCCGTGAACGCCTTGATGTCCGCGGACGAGTTCATGTATGAGACCGGCACGACCTGCTCGGCGATCCCGGCCTCGGTCAGCACGTCCCAGCACTCGGCGACCTGCTCGGCCGTCGCCATGTCGGCCATCGAGCAGCCGGCGGCCAGGTCGGGCAGCACGACCTTCTGGTCGTCGCTCGTCAGGATGTCCGCGGACTCCGCCATGAAGTGCACACCGCAGAAGACGATGTACTCGGCCTCGGGGCGCGCGGCGGCGTCCCGGGCCAGCTTGAAGGAGTCGCCCGTGACGTCGGCGAACTGGATGACCTCGTCGCGCTGGTAGTGATGGCCGAGCACGAAGACCTTGTCGCCCAGCTTCTCCTTGGCCGCGCGGGCGCGCTCGACCAGGTCCGGGTCGGACGGCGAGGGCAGGTCGCCGGGACACTCCACGCCCCGCTCGCTCCTCGGGTCGGCCTCACGGCCGAGCAGCAGCAGGGCGAGGGGCGTCGGCTGTACGTCGAGCTCCTGGGTCTGGGCGGTGGTCACGACACGCACCCTTTCTTTTCTGCGGCTCGCCGACCCGGGGGATCCGGGCCGGCGGGACATACGGGACACCTTTTCGACTTTTCGTCGAAATGACGCTATCTATCATAACCGCTTCACGTCAGTTTGACGATGGCCATAGCGTCGATGTGACGTGAATCCCGACACCTGGGCGTCGCGCGGCGTTGTCGCGTTGTCCACAGGGCGCTGTGCGGCCTGCCACGCATGTGCGAGCATGAAGAAGAAAGGCAAGTGCTCGGCCCGGAATGAATCCGCGGCCTTGCCGGTTGCACTCGTCGGCAAGCAGTCTCCGTACAACCCGGGAGAGATGTAGATGTCCGTATCGGACGAGACCACCACCGTCACCGACGGCATCATCCTGACCGACGCCGCCGCGTCCAAGGTCAAGGCGCTGCTCGACCAGGAAGGCCGCGACGACCTCGCGCTGCGCGTCGCCGTCCAGCCCGGCGGCTGCTCCGGCCTGCGGTACCAGCTCTTCTTCGACGAGCGTTCCCTCGACGGTGACGTGGAGAAGGACTTCGGCGGGGTCAAGGTCGTCACCGACCGTATGAGCGCTCCGTACCTGGGCGGCGCCACCATCGACTTCGTGGACACGATCGAGAAGCAGGGCTTCACGATCGACAACCCGAACGCGACCGGTTCCTGCGCCTGCGGCGACTCCTTCAGCTGAGCCGTGCACCGAGCTGAACAACTGAACACAGCATGAAGGCGGCGGCCCCGAGACGGGGGCGCCGCCTTCATGTCTGTACGACTCGCTCCTACTCGGGCAGCCGGGCCCCCGGCTTCTCCAGCGGGATCCCCTTGCCGTCCGACCCGACCACCTTCCGGTCGCCGAGCGGCTCGTCGAGCTGCACGGTGCGGTGATGGACCTTGGCGATCAGGATGCAGACCTTGTCCTTCCAGGGCGTCTCGGTCACGGTCACCGTCACCCGGTCGGCGCTCTCGGTCGCCTTCGCCTCGTAGTCGGCGCACACCCCGCCCGTGAAGCTCACGGTCAGCTCCCGGCCCTCGGCGGTGTAGCCCTCCACCCGCACGTCCCGCGTGGTCGGCGCCGACGTCGGCTCGTCACCCGGCGCGCTCGGCCGCGGGCTGGGCTGCGCGCTCGGCGTCGTCGAGGTGAGGTACTTCGGGTCGATCGCGGGATACGTGACCGTGAAGCCGTCCTCGGCACCGGGCGCCCGTACCTCGAACAGCCAGGACGGCACCAGCGTCTGCCGTGCCTGGACGAAGTGCGAGGCCAGCCCGAACACCGCGTCCTCGACCTCGATCGGCTCCGGCCGGGCGGGGCCGCTCGGAGCGCCCGTCGACTCTCCGCAGGGCGCGGCCGGCCGGTCCTCCAGCGGTACGGGACTGGCGCAGCCGCCGATGCCGACCCGGTGGCCCGGCTCCTGCGCCGCGTTCATCAGCTTCAGCGTCTCGGCCGCGCTGAGCACGGGATACGTGTCGCCCTTCACCGGCGCCTTCAACTGACCGCTGCCGGCGACCACTTCGCCCCCGGCGCCGACGGTGATCCCGGTCGGCCAGCCGTATGTGGCGAGCCCGCCGATCTCCGGCTCGGCGTTCACCACCCGCTGGGCACCCATGACCTGGCCGGCGTCCACCTCGGCGTCGTCCTGCCCGACCGCCTTCAGGACGGGCGCGGCCGCCTTCCTCGCCGTCGCCTCGCTCACCGGGTCGGCGGCCGGGGCGCCGGGATCCTTGGCGCACACGGTGGTGCTCCCGCAGTTGTCGGTGCCGGGGACGTACCGGCTGAACGTCCAGGTCCCGGGCGCCTGCCGGTTCACCTGAAGGCTGGGCCCCTGACCGTCCTGGCCCCCGATCCGCCACGCCTGCCCCTCGCTGACCGGCGTCCCGTCGAGGCCGAGCGCCTTGGCCAGCCGCGTCACCTCCGCCTTGGTGACCTCACCCGTCGCCCGGTACACGGGCGCCGAGCCGGGACCGTCCGGGAGTGCGCCGGAGGCCCGGTAGGTGACGCCGTTCGGGTCGGGCTCACCGGGGGCGATGCCGTTCGTGGCGCCCTCGGAGTAGCCGTCGAGGGCCAACGGCGGGGGAGTACCGTCCCCGGCCGGCACCCCGGACCCCGCACCACCGCCCGCCCCACCACCGGCGGACGCCGCGAGATACGCCCCGCCACCCCCGACGAGCAGCACCGCGGCGGCGACCGACGCGATGACCGCGGGGGAGCGACGCCGGGCAGGCCGGGGGTCGCCGTGGCCCTCGGACTCACCGGTGCTCGTGTCCGACGCCTCCGAAACAGACACGTCCACCGTGTCCGACTCGTCCGAAGCAGGCTCCGGCGCCTTCGAAACAGACGTATCCGCCGTATCCGAGGCCTCCGAAATAGGCTCCCGCGCCTCCGAAACAGACGCATCCGCCGTCCCCGAAGCCTCCGCAGCGCCCCGCGCGTCCTCGGCCGGCTCGGTGGTGCCGGTCTCGCCCGAGACGTCGTCGTTGTCGGGTCGCTCGGTGTTCACCGCATCGCTCCTTCGGCTGCACAGCTGTCCCTGGTGACCCGGCCCTGCCGGAAGGGGGCCGCTGATGGGTCGTATCCCGTATCCCCTTTACAGGGGACAGCGATGGGACGCAGCGGGGGAGCACACGGTTCCCGGGCGGGTCGGCTCAGTCGCCGTAGTCCGACATCGCCTCCAGCAGCCGCGCCGACTTCGGCGGCACGGTCACGCCGTGGATGAGCGAGGGCGGGACCGGGCGGGTGGCGATCCGGTCGGGGACCGTCCAGTGCGGAGCCATCCGGGCGCAGTCGCCGCGCAGCGACGCCAGGTCGCCTTCCAGATCGGCTGGGGCGGGAGCAGGGGCGTCGATGTTGGTCATGATGAAACCGTAGGCACGTCGAGGCCCGCGAAGAAAGATCTACTATCGGGTAGTTTTACCTGCTTCAGCGTCACCCACGCCCGTTGCGGCACAACCGGCCACCCTCGGCCATCCGCTTCAGCGCCGCCGCCCCCATTCGGTAGCGTGGACTGTCAACCCCCTCCACCCGGGAGATTCCACGCCGTGCGCATCGCAGTCACCGGCTCCATCGCCACCGACCACCTCATGACCTTCCCCGGCCGCTTCGCCGACCAGCTCGTCGCGGACCAGCTGCACACGGTCTCGCTGTCGTTCCTGGTCGACAAGCTCGATGTACGCCGGGGCGGCGTGGGCGCCAACATCGCCTTCGGCATGGGCCAGCTCGGCACCCGGCCGGTCCTGGTCGGCGCCGCGGGCTCCGACTTCGACGAGTACCGGGCCTGGCTGGACCGGCACGGCGTCGACACCGCCTCCGTGCGCATCTCCGAGACGCTGCACACCGCCCGCTTCGTCTGCACCACCGACGCCGACCACAACCAGATCGGCTCCTTCTACACCGGTGCCATGAGCGAGGCCCGCCTGATCGAGCTGAAGACCGTCGCGGACCGCGTCGGCGGCCTCGACCTCGTCCTCATCGGCGCCGACGACCCGGAGGCGATGCTCCGGCACACCGAGGAGTGCCGCTCCCGGTCCATCCCGTTCGCCGCCGACTTCTCCCAGCAGATCGCCCGGATGGACGGCGAGGAGATCCGGATACTGCTGGACGGGGCGACGTACCTCTTCTCCAACGAGTACGAGAAGGGCCTCATCGAGTCCAAGACCGGCTGGACGGACGAGGAGATCCTCGGCAAGGTCGGCCACCGCGTCACCACCCTCGGCTCCCGCGGCGTACGCATCGAGCGGGCCGGCGAGGACCCCATCGAGGTCGGCTGCCCGGAGGAGGAGCGCAAGGCCGACCCCACCGGCGTCGGCGACGCCTTCCGCGCCGGTTTCCTCTCCGGCCTCGCCTGGGGCGTCTCCCTGGAGCGCGCCGCGCAGGTCGGCTGCATGCTGGCCACGCTGGTCATCGAGACGGTCGGCACCCAGGAGTACGCGCTGCGCCGCGCCCATTTCATGGACCGCTTCACCAAGGCGTACGGCCTTGACGCCGCCGACGACGTCAAGGCACACCTGAGCTGACCAGGGTCCGCGAGGGGACCCTAGGCCAACCGGCGGACCACATAGGCAGAGCCCTGGTCCGCCGGTTCCTCACCCACGTACTCCTGCCCCCGCATCGCGCACCACGCCGGGATGTCCAGGCGCGCCGCCTCGTCGTCCGCCAGTACCCGCACGGTGCCGCCCACCGGCACGTCGCCGATGACCTTGGCCAGTTCGATGACCGGGATCGGGCAGAGCTTGCCCACCGCGTCCACGACGAGGAAGTCCCCCCGTACAGCCGTCTCGGGAGCGGGCGCCCCCAGCTTCTCCCGGACCCCCGCGACCGCCCCGGGCAGCACCTGCAGGAACCGCTCGACATCCTCCGCCGACGCCCCGGACGGCAGTGACACCCGAACGTTGCCCTCGCTCAGCACCCCCATCGCCTTGAGCACGTGGCTCGGCGTCAGCGTGCTGCTCGTACACGACGACCCGGACGAGACGGAGAAGCCGGAGCGGTCCAGCTCGTGCAGCAGAGTCTCCCCGTCGACATAGAGACAGGAGAAGGTGACGATTCCGGGCAGCCGGCGCACCGGGTCACCCACCACCTCCACATCCCCCACAGCCTCCGGCACCCGCGCCCGGATCCGGTCCGTCAGCTCCCGCAGCCGTACCGCCTCCTCGGCAGCCTCCGCCTGTACGGCGCGCAGGGAAGCGGCCGCGGCCACGATCGCCGGAATGTTCTCGAACCCGGCCGCCCGCCCCGACTCCCGCTCGTCCGCGGGCCCTTGCGGCGCGAAGCGCACTCCCTTGCGGACCACCAGCAGTCCGACGCCCGAGGGCCCGCCCCACTTGTGGGCGCTCGCGGTCAGCAACGACCAGTCGCCCACCACCGGGCCCCAGCCCAGCGACTGCGCCGCGTCCACCAGCAGCGGCACCCCCGCCTCCCGGCACACGTCGGCCACTTCGGCCACCGGCTGCACGGTGCCGACCTCGTGGTTGGCCGACTGCAGACACGCCAGCGCCGTGTCGGGCCGCAGCGCCGCGGCGTACGCCTCCGGTGTCACGACCCCCGTCCGGCCCACCGCGACCTGGGTGACCGTCCCACCGTCCGCCTCGTGCACCTCCGCCGCGTGCAGGACCGAGGAGTGTTCGACCGACGACACGATCAGGTGACGTCCGACCCGCCGCCGCCCCGCCAGCGCCCCCGCGACACCGGCATGCACGGCACGGGTCCCGGAGGTGGTGAACACCAGCTCGTCCGCCCGGCACCCCACGGCCTCCGCGGCCGCCTCCCGCGCCGCGTCCAGCAACATGCGGGCCCGGCGCCCCTCTCGATACAGACGCGCGGGATCGGCCCACCCCTCATCGAGGGAGGCCTGCAGGGCCTGGCGGGCCACGGGATGGAGCGGGGCCGAGGAAGCGGCATCGAAGTACGGCACGTGACCACGCTAACTCCTGCTCCGGAGGAGGTGTCAGAACCGGTCCGAAGGCGGGCACTCCGGGGCCTGGGGGGCGTTCCCCGGACGGGCACAGCCTTCCTTCGGGGTGACCCGCGGCGCGTTGGGTACCCTCCCCGCGCGACCCCAAATAGCGTCCAGTAGGGTTTGGTCCGCATAAACATCCAAACCCCTGCCCGACGCAGGGCGGCGACCGACCAGCGAGAAGGCCGCAGCCGACGCGCGGGCGAGACTCTCGGGAAGGCGCTACGTGAGTCCCAACGGCTCCGACCGCTCGCCGCGGCGCCCGATGCGGCGGAAGCTGCTGCAGGCACTGACCGCGGGCCTGGTCCTGGCGACCGCTACCGGTTGCACATACGAGGACTTCCCCCGCCTTGGTATGCCCACCCCCACCACGGAAGAGGCTCCGCGGATCCTCTCCCTGTGGCAGGGATCCTGGGCTGCCGCGCTCGCCGTCGGCGTGCTGGTGTGGGGCTTGATCCTGTGGAGTGCCATCTTCCACCGGCGCAGCCGCACCAAGGTCGAGGTTCCTCCGCAGACGCGGTACAACGTGCCCATCGAGGCGCTGTACACGGTGGTCCCGATCATCATCGTCTCGGTCCTCTTCTACTTCACGGCCCGCGACGAGTCGAAGCTCCTCGACATGTCGAAGAAGCCCGACGTCACGGTCAACGTGGTCGGCTTCCAGTGGAGCTGGTGCTTCAACTACATCGAGAACGTCGAGGGTTCCACGGGCGACGCCAAGACCGCCAAGGAACTCGACGCCGTTCCGGACCGGTACAAGAAGGACTTCCCCGCGGACGCGGGCGGGGTCTACACCTGCGGTACGCCGGGTGAGCGGAACCCGCAGACCGGCAACCCCGGCCCCACGCTGTGGCTGCCCGAGGGCAAGACGGTCCGCTTCGTCCTCACCTCGCGTGACGTCATCCACTCCTTCTGGGTGGTGCCGTTCCTGATGAAGCAGGACGTCATCCCGGGCCACACCAACGCCTTCCAGGTGACCCCCAACAAGCAGGGCACCTTCCTGGGCAAGTGCGCCGAACTGTGCGGCGTCGACCACTCCCGGATGCTGTTCAACGTGAAGGTCGTCTCGCCGGAGCGCTACGAGCAGCACCTCAAGGACCTCGCCAAGAAGGGGCAGACCGGTTACGTTCCCGCCGGCATCGCGCAGACGAGCCACGAGAAGAACCGGGAGACGAACCAGCTGTGAGCATCCTCAACGAACCCGCGGGTGCCGCCGCGGCCGGCTCCTACGAGAACGAGCTGCCCGTCCGGCGCAAGCAGCCCGGCAACGTCGTGGTGAAGTGGCTGACGACCACCGACCACAAGACGATCGGCACCCTGTATCTCGTCACGTCGTTCGCGTTCTTCTGCATCGGCGGCGTGATGGCGCTCTTCATGCGCGCCGAGCTCGCCCGCCCGGGCACGCAGATCATGTCGAACGAGCAGTTCAACCAGGCGTTCACGATGCACGGCACGATCATGCTGCTGATGTTCGCGACGCCGCTGTTCGCCGGTTTCGCGAACTGGATCATGCCGCTGCAGATCGGCGCCCCGGACGTGGCGTTCCCGCGGCTGAACATGTTCGCCTACTGGCTGTACCTGTTCGGCTCGCTCATCGCGGTGGGCGGCTTCCTCACCCCGCAGGGTGCGGCCGACTTCGGCTGGTTCGCCTACTCGCCGCTGTCGGACGCGGTCCGCTCGCCGGGTGTCGGCGCGGACATGTGGATCATGGGTCTGGCCTTCTCCGGCTTCGGCACCATCCTCGGCTCGGTCAACTTCATCACCACGATCATCTGCATGCGCGCTCCCGGCATGACGATGTTCCGCATGCCGATCTTCACCTGGAACGTGCTGCTGACCGGTGTCCTGGTCCTGCTGGCCTTCCCGGTCCTGGCCGCGGCCCTGTTCGCGCTGGAGGCGGACCGCAAGTTCGGCTCGCACATCTTCGACGCGGCCAACGGCGGAGCCCTGCTCTGGCAGCACCTCTTCTGGTTCTTCGGCCACCCAGAGGTGTACATCATCGCGCTGCCGTTCTTCGGCATCATCAGTGAGATCATCCCGGTCTTCTCCCGCAAGCCGATGTTCGGCTACACGGGTCTGATCGCGGCGACCATCGCCATCGCGGGTCTGTCCGTGACCGTGTGGGCCCACCACATGTACGTCACCGGCGGTGTGCTCCTGCCGTTCTTCGCCTTCATGACGTTCCTCATCGCCGTCCCGACCGGCGTGAAGTTCTTCAACTGGATCGGCACGATGTGGAAGGGCTCGCTGTCCTTCGAGACACCGATGCTCTGGGCGACCGGCTTCCTGATCACCTTCACCTTCGGTGGTCTGACCGGTGTCATCCTGGCCTCGCCGCCGATGGACTTCCACATCTCCGACTCGTACTTCGTGGTGGCCCACTTCCACTACGTCGTCTTCGGTACGGTCGTCTTCGCGATGTTCGCCGGATTCCACTTCTGGTGGCCGAAGTTCACCGGCAAGCTGCTCGACGAGCGCCTCGGCAAGATCACCTTCTGGACGCTGTTCATCGGCTTCCACGGCACCTTCCTGGTCCAGCACTGGCTGGGCGCCGAGGGCATGCCGCGCCGTTACGCCGACTACCTGGCCGCCGACGGCTTCACCGCCCTGAACACCATCTCGACGATCGCCTCGTTCGTGCTCGGCCTGTCGGTCCTGCCGTTCTTCTACAACGTGTGGAAGACGGCCAAGTACGGCAAGCCGGTCGGCGTCGACGACCCGTGGGGCTACGGCCGCTCCCTGGAGTGGGCCACCTCCTCCCCGCCGCCGCGGCACAACTTCCTCACCCTGCCGCGGATCCGCAGCGAATCCCCGGCGTTCGACCTGCACCACCCCGAAATCGCCGCCCTCGAGGAACTCGGGCACGGCGGTCACGGTGCCAGCGCCCTGGCGGGTAGCAAGGAGGCCGGCAAGTGAGAATCCAGGGCAAGATGTTCATGTGGCTGAGCGTCTTCATCCTCGCCATGGCGATCGTCTATGGCGTGTGGTCGAAGGAGCCGGCCGGCACCACCGCCCTCTTCCTGGCCTTCGGCCTGTCCATCATGATCGGCTTCTACCTGGGCTTCACGGCCCGGCGGGTCGACGCGGGTGCACAGGACGACAAGGAGGCCGATGTCGCGGACGACGCCGGCGAGCTGGGCTTCTTCAGCCCGCACAGCTGGCAGCCGCTCTCGCTGGCCATCGGTGGCGCCCTCGCCTTCCTCGGTATCGCGGTCGGCTGGTGGCTGATGTACTTCTCCGCGCCGCTGCTGCTGATCGGCCTGTGGGGCTGGGTCTTCGAGTACTACCGCGGTGAGAACCGCACCCAGTAGGACGCACTGAGCGTCGGGAAGCCCGGACACTCCGTCAGGAGCGTCCGGGCTTCCCCCTTTCCCCAACCCTTTCTCAGCCCCTCACTCCCTCGTCCGGACGACTCACCGCGCCGACGTTGACGAAGCTCCATAGCGTGAGGTCATGAGCCACACTGAACACCTTCGGGGCACCCGCAGAGTCGCCGGTTGCACGCTGGTGGTCATCGCTCTCGGTGCGGGCGTCACCGCCTGCGGCAGCGATGGCCACCCGCTGTCCGCCACGCCCTACGACGCGGCGAAGCTGATCGCCTTCAACGGCCCCGTCGACACCGGGAAGAAGGCCGACCCGGACAAGCCCCTGGAGGTCACCGCCGACGCCTCAGAGGGCCGTATCACGGACGTCACGGCCATGGACGCCGCAGGACGCCGCGTCCCCGGCGAACTCTCCGCGGACGGCGGCCGCTGGCACAGCACCTCCCCGCTGGCCGCGGGTGCCCACTACACGGTCCGCGTGAGCACCGAGGACGAGGACGGGGCACCCGGCCGCCGGGTCCTCACCTTCGACACCGGCAAGCCCCGCGCCAAGACGCGACTGAACGTCACCTTCGGTCCCGTGGCGGGCACGTACGGCGTCGGCCAGCCCATCACCGCCGACCTGAACCGGCCCGTCAGGGACAGGGCTCAGCGCGCCATCGTCGAACGCGCCCTCAAGGTGGAGTCCACCCCCACGGTGGAGGGCTCCTGGCACTGGGTCGACGACAAGAAGCTCCACTACCGTCCCAAGGACTACTGGCCCGCCCGCGCCACCATCCGGATCCGCAGCAACCTGGACGGCATCAAGATCAGCGACCGCCTCTGGGGCGGCCCGGCGAAGCCCCTGAAGATCACCACAGGTGACCAGGTCATCGCCGTCGGGGACGCCAACACCCACCGGATGACGATCTACAAGAACGGCAAGGAGATCAACTCCATCCCGATCACCATGGGCAAGTCGGGCTTCGAGACCCGCAACGGCGTCAAGGTCGTCCTGGGCAAGGAGTACTTCGTACGCATGCGCGGCACCACGGTCGGCATCGCCGAGGGCACCTCGGAGTCGTACGACCTGCCCGTCTACTACGCGACCCGGGTCACCTGGAGCGGCGAGTACGTGCACGCCGCCCCCTGGTCCGTCGGCGACCAGGGCTCCGCCAACGTCAGCCATGGCTGCATCGGCATGAACACCACCAACGCGGGCTGGTTCTACGAGAACGTCCGCGAGGGCGACGTGGTCCAGGTCGTCAACTCCAACGGCAAGATGATGGAACCCTTCGGCAACGGCTACGGCGACTGGAACGTCGACTGGAAGAAGTGGCGCCAGGGCAGCGCCCTACTGGCGGGCAACCCGGAGGCCCCGGGCTCCAAGGAGACGCCAAGACTGCGACCAACGGCTGTGTGAGCGCCCCCTCAGGCGGTAGCCAACCTCTTCCGCCGCAACAGAGAAGCCAACGCCCCCGCAAACTCCACCGGCTCCACCGGCAACGTCACCGCCGCGTCAGCCCGACTCCACGTAGCCAGCCACGCATCCTGAGGCCGCCCGATGAGCAGCAGCACCGGTGGACAGTTGAACACCTCGTCCTTGATCTGCCGGCACACCCCCATACCCCCCATGGGCACGGCCTCACCGTCCAGCACACAGACGTCGATCCCGCCCTTTTCCAGCTCCCTGATGACGGCACCCGGAGTCGCACACTCGACGAACTCCACGACAGGGACGTCAGGAGCCGGCCTCCGGCCGGAGGCCAACCGCACCTGCGCGCGCGTGTTGGAGTCGTCGCTGTAGACCAGCACCGTGGCGGTCGGCTGCATGCTTCCTCCGAGACGTCAGTGTCGTACGGAAAGGCCGGACGGAAAGGCCCGTTGCCGCGGATGCTACTCCCTTGAACAGCTCGTCAACACCGGTTCGGACACGCCTTCGGTGGGCCATACGGGCAGTCCACACGCTGCGAACCCTCCGAACGGCACCCCCCGGAGTGAGGGCGGGATAAGCGACCGACATAATGTCGGTCGTGGCGACAGCAACGACAGTAGATACCGGGCACGCGCACCCGTCGGTCAACCGGCCGAACCTCACCAGCGTCGGAACCATCATCTGGCTGAGTTCCGAGCTGATGTTCTTCGCGGCCCTCTTCGCGATGTACTTCACCCTGCGATCGGTGACCGGACCCGAGTTCTGGAGTGAGAAGGCCGCGGCCTTGAACTTCCCGTTCTCGGCGACGAACACCACGATCCTGGTGCTCTCCTCCCTCACCTGCCAGCTCGGCGTGTTCGCCGCCGAGCGCGGTGACGTGAAGAAGCTCCGGGGCTGGTTCATCCTCACCTTCGTCATGGGTGCGATCTTCATCGGCGGTCAGGTCTACGAGTACACCGAGCTGGTCAAGCACGAGGGCCTCTCGCTGTCCTCCGACCCGTACGGCTCGGTGTTCTACCTGACCACCGGCTTCCACGGCCTGCACGTGACGGGCGGTCTCATCGCCTTCCTGCTGGTCCTCGGCCGTACCTACGCGGCTCGGAGGTTCACTCACGAGCAGGCGACCGCCGCCATCGTCGTGTCCTACTACTGGCACTTCGTCGATGTCGTCTGGATCGGCCTCTTCGCCACGATCTACATGATCAAGTAGCCGGGACCGACTCCCGAGCACCCATTCCAGAAGCATCGACGCAGAAGATCCTGACACCGGGGTAATCCGTGAAAAAGCTCTCCGCACGACGACGCCATCCGCTGGCGGCGGTCGTCGTCCTACTCCTCGCGCTGGCGGCCACTGGGGGGCTGTACACCGCGCTCGCCCCCGTGGGCAACGCGCAGGCCGATGAGACCGCCCAGTCCCTCGCCATCGACGAGGGCAAGAAGCTCTACGCCGTCGGCTGTGCCAGCTGCCACGGCACCGGCGGTCAGGGCACCTCCGACGGTCCGAGCCTGGTCGGCGTGGGCGCGGCGGCGGTCGACTTCCAGGTCGGCACCGGACGCATGCCGGCCGCGACCTCGCAGGGCGCCCAGGTTCCGCGGAAGAAGGTCATCTACACGCAGGCCGAGATCGACCAGCTCGCGGCGTACATCTCCTCGCTCGGCGCCGGTCCGAACATCCCGACCAAGGAGCAGTACGGTACGGAGGGCGCGGACATCGGCAAGGGCGGCGAGCTCTTCCGCACCAACTGCGCGCAGTGCCACAACTTCACCGGCAAGGGCGGTGCGCTCACCAAGGGCAAGTACGCGCCGACCCTCGAAGGCGTGGACCCGAAGCACATCTACGAGGCCATGCAGACCGGCCCGCAGAACATGCCCTCCTTCCCCGACACGACGCTGTCCGAGCAGAACAAGAAGGACATCATCGCGTACCTGGAGGCGGTCAACAGCGAGCACACGGAGAACCCCGGCGGTCTGGAGCTGGGCGGCCTCGGGCCGGTCAGTGAGGGCCTGTTCTCGTGGGTCTTCGGTCTGGGCTCGCTCGTCGCGGTCGCCGTCTGGGTCGCCGCTCGGACCGCAAAGGCCAAGAAGTCATGAGTAGCCAAGACATTCCAGAAGAGAACCTGCCCGCTGAGCAGGACCGCGCCGTAGCGGTCGCGGACGAGAAGGCCCCGTTCGCCGACCCGGGCCTGCCGCCCCACGAGCACCGGATCCAGGACATCGACGAGCGGGCCGCCAAGCGGTCCGAGCGTGCGGTCGCCCTGCTGTTCACGGTGTCGATGCTGGCCACCATCGGCTTCATCGCCGCGTATGTGACGATCCCGGTCGACAAGTCGATCTTCGTCTTCCCGATCGGTCACCTCAGCGCCCTGAACTTCGCGCTGGGTCTGACGCTCGGCATCGCGCTGTTCTGCATCGGCGCGGGCGCGGTCCACTGGGCCCGCACCCTGATGTCCGACGTGGAGATCGCCGACGAGCGGCACCCGATCGAGGCGTCCCCCGAGGTCCGTGCGAAGGTCCACGCGGACTTCAAGCAGGGCGCCAAGGAGTCGGCGCTCGGCCGCCGCAAGCTGATCCGCAACACGATGCTCGGCGCACTCACCCTGGTGCCGCTCTCCGGCGTCGTCCTGCTGCGCGACCTCGGCCCGCTGCCCGAGGAAAAGCTCCGCCACACCCTGTGGAAGAGGGGCAAGCTCCTCGTCAACATGAACACGAACGAGCCGCTGCGTCCCTCGGACGTCGCCGTCGGCTCGCTCACGTTCGCCAAGCCCGAGGGCCTGGAGGAGCACGACCACGACTTCCAGAACGAGATCGCCAAGGCGGCCCTGATGATCGTGCGGCTCCAGCCGGGCGACATCAAGGACAAGCGCGAGCTCGAGTGGTCGCACGAGGGCATCGTGGCGTACTCGAAGATCTGCACCCACGTCGGCTGCCCGATCTCGCTGTACGAGCAGCAGACGCACCACGTGCTGTGCCCCTGCCACCAGTCCACCTTCGACCTCTCCGACGGTGCCCGGGTCATCTTCGGCCCCGCCGGCCACGCCCTGCCGCAGCTGCGGATCGGCGTGAACGACGAGGGTTACCTCGAGGCGCTCGGCGACTTCGAAGAGCCCGTCGGTCCTGCATTCTGGGAGCGCGGATGAGTACTACGACGACCACGGACTCCCGCTCTCGCGGGAAGGCACCGGCCGGCGAGCGCGTCGCCGACTGGGCCGACGGCCGGCTGGGGATCTACTCCCTGGCCAAGGCCAACATGCGCAAGATCTTCCCGGACCACTGGTCCTTCATGCTGGGCGAGGTCGCGCTCTACAGCTTCATCATCATCATCCTCACGGGTGTGTACCTGACGCTGTTCTTCCACCCGTCGATGAACGAGGTGGAGTACCACGGCAGCTACGTCCCGCTGCAGGGCCAGCTCATGTCGGAGGCGTTCGCCTCGACGCTGGACATCAGCTTCGACGTCCGGGGCGGTCTGCTCATCCGGCAGATCCACCACTGGGCCGCGCTGATCTTCCTGGCCGCGATGTTCGTGCACATGTTCCGGGTGTTCTTCACCGGCGCGTTCCGCAAGCCGCGTGAGATCAACTGGCTGTTCGGCTTCCTGCTGTTCGTCCTCGGCATGTTCACCGGTTTCACCGGCTACTCGCTCCCGGACGACCTGCTCTCCGGCACCGGTGTCCGCTTCACGCAGGGCGCGATCCTGTCCATGCCGATCGTCGGCACGTACATCTCGTTCTTCCTGTTCGGCGGCGAGTTCCCGGGCACCGACTTCGTGGCCCGCTTCTACTCGATCCACATCCTGCTGCTGCCGGGCATCATGCTCGGCCTGGTGGTCGGCCACCTGATCCTGGTCTTCTACCACAAGCACACGCAGTTCGCGGGCCCCGGAAAGACCAACAAGAACGTCGTCGGCATGCCGTTCATGCCGGTCTACATCGCCAAGGCCGGAGGCTTCTTCTTCCTGGTCTTCGGTGTCATCGCGGCCATCGCGGCGATCGCGCAGATCAACCCGATCTGGGCCATGGGCCCCTACCGTCCGGACCAGGTGTCCACCGGCGCCCAGCCCGACTGGTACATGGGCTTCGCCGAGGGTCTGGTCCGCTACTTCCCGGGCTGGGAGATCAACTTCTGGGGCCACACGCTCGTCCTGGGCGTGTTCATCCCGCTGGTGCTCTTCGGTCTGGTCCTGGTGGTGCTCGCGCTCTACCCGTTCATCGAGGCCTGGATCACCGGCGACAAGCGCGAGCACCACATCCTGGACCGCCCGCGCAACGCTCCGACGCGCACCGCGTTCGGCGTCGCCTGGATCACGCTGTACATGATCACGCTGGTCGGTGGTGGCAACGACCTGATCGCCACCCACTTCCACCTGTCGATCAACGCGGTCACCTGGTTCGTCCGGATCGGCTTCTTCGCCGGACCGGTCATCGCGTTCATCGTCACCAAGCGGATCTGCCTCGGCCTGCAGCGCCGGGACAGGGACAAGGTGCTGCACGGCCGGGAGACCGGCACCATCAAGCGCCTGCCGCACGGTGAGTTCATCGAGGTGCACGAGCCGCTCAGCCAGGAGCAGCTGCACACGATCACGGCACACGAGCAGTACCAGCCGGCCGAGATCGGCCCGGCGGTCGACGAGCACGGCGTCGAGCGCAAGGTGAAGGGCTCCGAGAAGCTGCGCGTCAAGCTCAGCAAGGCGTACTTCGGTGAGGACGCCCAGATCCCCAAGCCCACCGTCGAGGAGTACAAGGAGATCACGAGCGGCCACGGCCACCACTGATCACTGCGTTCGCCACGCCACAGCGAAGGGCCCCGTCCGTTGTTCGGACGGGGCCCTTCGCCGTGCCCGCGGCTGGATAGGGTGGACCTGTTCGAGACTCGTGTCCCGGTGTACGGGACTGACCCAGGAGCGGCTTATGAGCGCTGTGACCCCCGCTGGAGGCGACACCGCGGCGGGCCGTTCCTGGCCCGCCCTGCTGAACGGCCTGCTTCAGGGCCGCGACCTCAGCGCGGACGACACCGCCTGGGCGATGGACCTGATCATGCGCGGCGAGGCGACGGACGCCCAGATCGCCGGGTTCGCGGTGGCACTGCGTGCCAAGGGCGAGACCGTCGAGGAGATCGCGGGATTCGTCCGGGCGATGTACGACCACGCGAACGTGATCGAGGTGCCGGGCGACACCGTCGACATCGTCGGCACCGGCGGCGACGGCGCGAAGACCGTCAACATCTCCACGATGTCCGCGATCGTCATCGCCGGCACCGGTGCGAAGGTCGTCAAGCACGGCAACCGGGCCGCGTCCTCGGCGTCCGGGGCGTCCGATGTCCTGGAGAAGCTCGGCGTCAATCTGGAGCTGACGCCGCAGCGGGTCGCGGAGGTCGCCGAGGAGGCCGGGATCACCTTCTGCTTCGCGGTGAAGTTCCACCCGGCGCTGCGTCATGTGGCGGCGGCACGCGGGCAGTTGGGCATCCGGACGACGTTCAACTTCCTCGGTCCGCTGACCAACCCGGCCAAGGTGAAGGCACAGGCGGTGGGCGTCGCCGACCTCAGGATGGCGCCCATCATGGCCGGCGTCTTCGCCGAGCGCGGCAACTCCTCCCTGGTGTTCCGCGGCGACGACGGCCTCGACGAGCTGACGACCGCGTCCACCTCCCGGGTCTGGGTCGTCCGGGACGGCAAGGTGACCGAGGAGAGCCTCGACCCGCGGGACGTCGGGATCGAGCTGGTGCCGCTGGAGGCGCTGCGCGGCGCCGACGCCTCGTACAACGCCGAGGTCGCCCGGCGGCTGCTCGACGGGGAGCAGGGCCCGGTGCGGGATGCGGTGCTGCTGAACTCGGCGGCGGCGCTGGTGGCGCTGGAGCCGGGTGAAGGGCCGCTGACCGAGCAGATCCGCGCGGGGATGGCGAAGGCGGCGGAGGCGATCGACTCCGGGGCGGCGAAGCGGGTCCTGGAGCGGTGGGTGGCCGCCAGCAACGCCTGAGACCGAGCCGGTGTGATGCAGGGCGCAGTCCGGATCCTGGACTGCGCCCTTGCGCATCGAAGATCGTATGGCAGGATGCTGTACCAGGTCATGAGCGACAGCTGAAAGGCCCCGGCCGGCTGTCCGGCAACCCTCCGTCCGTGGCGGGGTGCCCCGGGTGAAGACCAGGTCGTAGGCAGCGAGGTCTACGACAAGCGCGGACCCCTCGCACACTTTTGAACGAGTGTGGACCAGGGGTCCTGGTCGTCGAGGGAGCCTTCCGTGAGCAAGCGAATGCGATAGGGCCGCAGAGCCCCGCCTCCGCACACCCTTTTCACCCTTCCCCGCGCTTGAGCCGTGCCGCTCGCGCGATCATCCTCGCCTGCGATTACGGGAGTACACCCATGTCCGTCTCCACCGCTGCCGCCGCCCAGTCCGTTTGCGCCCCCCTGCCCGTTCTGGGCCGGGATGTCACCGTGCCGCTCGTCACGGGTGGCGAAGTCACCTACGCCGCGCTCGACTACGCCGCCAGCGCGCCCGCGCTGCAGCGGGTCTGGGACGACGTGGCGGCGTACGCGCCGTACTACGGCAGTGTCCACCGCGGCGCCGGATACCTCTCCCAGCTGTCCACCGACCTCTTCGAGAACGCCCGCAGGACCGTCGCCGAGTTCCTCGACTGCCGGGCGGACGACCAGGTGGTGTTCACCCGGTCCACCACCGACTCGCTCAACCTGCTCGCCGCCGCGCTCCCCGCCGACTGCCAGGTCTTCGTCTTCGAGACCGAGCACCACGCCTCGCTGCTGCCCTGGCAGGACGCCCGCGTCAGCTACCTCGACGCCCCGCGCACCCCGCAGCAGGCCGTGGAGACCCTGGAGCGCGCCCTGGCCGACCGCGACCCCCACGGCCCCGCCCTCGTGTGCGTCACCGGGGCCTCCAACGTCACCGGCGAGCTGTGGCCCGTACGGGAACTCGCCGCGGCCGCGCACGCGCACGGCGCCCGGATCGTCCTGGACGCCGCCCAACTCGCCCCGCACCACCCGGTGTCGGTGCAGGACCTCGACGTCGACTGGGTCGCCTTCTCCGGGCACAAGCTGTACGCCCCGTTCGGCTCCGGCGTGCTGGCCGGCCGTGCCGACTGGCTGCGCGCGGCCGAGCCGTACCTCGCGGGCGGCGGCGCCAGCCGCAAGGTCACCCGGCGGGCGGACGGGGGAGTGGACGTGGAGTGGCACGAGAGCGCCGCGCGGCACGAGGCCGGGTCGCCCAATGTCATCGGCGCCTACGCCGTCGCCTCCGCATGCAAGGCGCTCACCGAGGCCGGCTTCGACACCCTCGTCGCCCGTGAGCGGCACCTGATCGACACCGTGCGTGCGGGGCTCGCCGAGGTCCCGGAGGTCAGGGTGCTGTCCCTGTTCGGCGACGACGCCCCGCGGGTCGGCGTGATCTCCTTCGTGGTCGACGGCTGGAACAGCTCCCACTTCGCCGCCGCGCTGTCCGCCGAGTACGGCATCGGCGTCCGCGACGGCCTCTTCTGCGCCCACCCGCTCGTCCGCACCCTGCTGGGCAGCGACCCGCAGAGCCAGGGTGAGTGCGGTGCCCCCGAGGCCGCGTCCGGCGAGAAGTCCCTCAACGCGATCCGCGTCAGCTTCGGCGCGGGGACGCCGGACGAGCATGTGGAGCGCTTCGTGAAGGCCGTGAAGGAACTCGTCCGGCACGGCGCGAAGTGGCAGTACCGGACGGAGGAGGGCCGCTGCGTGCCCGTGGTCTAGGACAGGTCTTGGGGGCGGCTCACGAGTCCAGGCCGATGGCGAAGGCCGCCTCCAGGTCGTGCTGCGAGTACGTCCGGAACGCCACGTGCGTGTCCGTCGCCTCCACGCCGGGGATCTTGCTGATCCGGCCGGGGATGACGTCGGCCAGGTTCTCGTGCTGCTTGACCCGGACCATCGCGATCAGGTCGTAGGTGCCCGTGACCGAGAAGACCTCGCTGACGGAGTCGAGCGAGGCGATCTGCTCGGCGATCTCGGGGATCCGGTCCACGCTGGTCTTGATCAGGACGATCGCGGTGATCACGGCTGGTTCTCTCCCTCGGTGGCCGGAGCTGGGGCGGCCTTCACTCTAGCTGTCCGGCCGAACCGCGCCCACGCGTAGAGGAAGCCCAGCGCGAAGCCCACCAGGTGGGCCAGGTAGGCCACCCCCGGCCCGCCGGTCTCCTGTCCCGCCGCCAGCCACTGCAGGGCCACCCAGAACGGCAGCACCACCCACGCCGGGAAGCGCAGCGGCAGGAAGAACAGGAAGGGCAGGAGGCTGGTCACCCGGGCGCGGGGGAAAAGGAACAGGAACGCGCCCAGCACCGCCGAGATCGCTCCCGAGGCGCCGACCAGCGACTGCTCGGAGCCGGCGTGGGCGCCCGCGTACCCGAGCAGGGCGAGGTAGCCGCAGCCGACGTAGAAGCAGGTGAACCCGACCCGGCCCATCCGTTCCTCGGTCATCACCCCGAAGACATAGAGGAAGAGCATGTTGCCGAGCAGATGCAGCCAGCTGCCATGGACGAAGAGGGCCGTGGCCGGGGTCAGGGCTGTCCTCGGGGAACCCTCGAACAGTTCTGCGGGCACGACGCCCCAGTGGCGGAAGTAGGCCTGCTGCGCGGCGAGCAGCGCGTCGCCGGAGCCGTACGCCGGCCCGAGGCCCGAGGCGGGGCCGGTCAGGAAGATCAGGCAGCACAGGGCGATCAGTCCGTACGTCACCGGCGCCGCCGGCCGCCGGACCGCCCGGCGGGCCACCGCACTCCACTTGCTGATCATGAACACAGAGCATGACGTAAGTGGACGCAACAGCACAGACCGCCTCGCCGCCGGGAACAGACCGGCGGCGAGTACGCGCCAGGCCGTAGGGTTACGAGCCACACGCTCCAGGGAAACTGGCGCATCACGGAGACTAGAAGGAAAGCGAACAGCCACGATGACGGTTCCCCTGCCCACCGCCACCACGCGGTGGCGCTGCACGCTCTGCGGCAACCTCACCCGGTTCGATGTGACCCGCTCGTCGAAGGTCGTCGAATACGTCCACCTCGATCTGGCCGGTGAGCCGAAGGTCGAGGAGCGCGAGGTGGTCAGTGAGACCATCGAGTCGGTGCGCTGCCGGTGGTGCAACGCCGTGGACCAGGTGGAACTCGTGGACAGGCCGGGCGCCGGCTCCTGACCGGGAGCGGGCCCCTACGGGCATTGGGGTGACGGATGGTGGAGACCGCAGGCGGGGGGCCGGGCGACGGCGCCGCTGAGGTGCTCGACCGACCGCTGCCCGAAGGGGTGCGCCGGAGGGTCGTGCAGATCGTCTCCGACGGCTTCGGCGGGCTGACCGTCGCCGAGTTGCCCACACAACTGAGGCAGTACGCCCGGTTCGCCCCGAACCGGCGCGCCAAGTTCGCGGGCAACGCCATGGCCGCGGCGCTGGAGACGGACCCGCTGTTCCGGCAGCGCATCGGCGAGAAGCTGAGGGAGGCTCAACCGGAGCTCGCGGGCGTCCTCGACTCCGGTGCGCCGCCGCCGGCCGCGGATCCGCTGGACGTGGCCGCCGCGGCCTATGTGCTGCGCCCCACCGGCTGGGTCAAGCTCGTGACCGCCGCCGGCGAGGAGGCCCTGCGGGCGGACGCCGAGCGCGCCGATGAGGAGAGCCGGGCCGAACTGGAGCGGCTGCGCGCCGAACTCGCCGCCGCCCGCGACCACACCCGCGCCGAGACCGAGCGGCTGCGCGCCGAGCTGGAAGCCGCCAAGAAGGAAGCCGAATCGCTTCACCGCAAGCTGCGTGCCGCGCTCAGCGACGTCAAGCGCGGTGAGGCGGCCCTGCGCAAGGTGCAGGGCGAGATCGAGGCCGTACGCGCCGAGGGGCACGCGCAGGTGTCCGCCGCCGAGAGCGAGTCGCGGCGGCTCAAGGCGCGGCTGGGGGAGGCCGAGGCCGCCCTGGAGGCCACCCGGAAGGCCGCGCGCGAGGGGCGCAGCGTCGAGGACATGCGGGTGCGGCTGCTGCTCGACACCGTGCTGGACGCGGCGCAGGGGCTCAGGCGGGAGTTGGCGCTGCCGCCGGTGTCCGTACGTCCCGCCGAGACCGTGGACGCGGTCGAACCGGGACGAATGACCCCGAAGGACATCGCCGCGCGGGCCCTGTCCGAGAGCGACCCCGCGATCCTCGACCAGCTCCTCGCGCTGCCGCAGGCGCATCTGGTCGTCGACGGCTACAACGTCACCAAGACCGGCTATCCCCAAATGCCCCTGGAGAAGCAGCGGTTGAGGCTGCTCGGGCAGCTCTCGCAGCTCGCCGCCCAGTCCGGTGCCGAGGTGACCTGTGTCTTCGACGGGGCCGAGCTGGCCGCGCCGGTGCTGCTGGCACCGCCGCGCGGGGTGCGGGTGCTGTTCTCCAAACCGGGCGTCACCGCGGATGAGTTGATCCGCCAGCTGGTGCGCGCCGAGCCGCCGGGCCGTCCGGTCGTCGTCGTCTCGACCGACCGTGAGGTGGCCGACGGTGTGGCGCGGGTGGGGGCACGGCCGGTGGCGTCGGCGGTGCTTCTCAAGCGATTCCAGCGAGCTTGAGTCTGTTTTCAACGGGTTTGAGCCTGCGCGGCGTACGCCCCGTGTTCAACGTAACGCCCCAATCGCAACGTACGGACCGCTTGCCCGAATTGGTCATATCTGTGCACAACGTAGCGTCAAGCAGGCGTCACAGCATGTGAGTTGTGAGTAAAGAATGCAGGGTGTGACGGGATTTTTCAGCTGAGGATTTGAACTGATCACAGTCGGGTCACTAGGGTCTGCTCGAACCTCCGACCGGGTGATCACTCACATGAAGGAGCTCGCCCCCGTGGCGTCCCACCGTCGACCCAAGCAGCCGAGTCGCGCACGAGTGACCGTGCTGACCACCGCAGCCGCCGCTGCCGTGGCCCTGAGCTCGCAGGCCGCCAACGCCGCGCCGAGCGAGAAGCCGAGCAAGGACGAGGTCAAGACCAAGGTCGACAAGCTCTACGAAGAGGCCGAGCAGGCCACCGAGAGGTACAACGGGGCCAAGGAGAAGCAGGAGAAGCTCCAGAAGGAGATCTCCACCATCCAGGACAACGTCGCCCGCGGCCAGGAAGAGGTCAACGAGCTGCGCGACGGCCTCGGTTCGATGGCCACCGCCCAGTACCGCTCCGGCGGCATCGACCCGTCCGTCCAGCTCTTCCTCTCCGCCGACCCGGACGACTACCTCGACAAGGCCTCCACGCTCGACCAGTTGAGCAGCCAGCAGGTCGAGGCGCTCAAGAAGATCCAGGAGAAGCAGCGCGAACTCGCCCAGGAGCGCGCCGAGGCCTCCGACAAGCTCAAGGACCTCGCCTCCACCCGCACCGAACTGGGCAAGAAGAAGAAGGAAGTTCAGGCCAAGCTCGCCGAGGCGCAGAAGCTGCTCAACACGCTGACGGCCGCCGAGAAGGCCGCCCTCGCCGCCGAGGAGGAGCGCGCCAGCCGGTCCTCCGAAGCCCGCGTGGAACTCGGCAACACCGGCGCCGCCTCCGGCCGGGCCATGGCCGCCTTCCAGGCCGCCCAGAGCAAGATCGGCTCGCCCTACGTCTACGGCGCCTCCGGCCCGTCCTCCTTCGACTGCTCGGGCCTGACCTCCTGGGCCTTCGCCCAGGCCGGCGTCGCCATACCGCGCATCTCGCAGGACCAGGCCAACGCCGGTACGCGCATCTACAGCCAGTCCGACCTCAAGGTCGGTGACCTGGTCATCTTCTACGGCGACCTGCACCACGTCGGCTTCTACGCGGGCAACGGCCAGGTGCTGCACGCCCCGCGCACCGGCACGGTCGTGCGCTACGAGTCGATCAACAACATGCCGTACCAGTTCGGCGTCCGGATCTGATCCACGGCCGCGACCCTTCAAGATCAGCACGGTGTGCCGCCCGAACGGGCGAATTACGGCAACCGCGACTGACCCCACGCCCCGCCGGTGACCTGCGTCAGCGGCGGGGCGTCACGTTGTGTGGCCGCGGATCTCTTTGGCCGGCACCCCGCGACGGGGCTACTGTCTGCCGCGTTTCCCCACCGCCGGGCTCCCGTCCCGGCACCGGGGGATTTTCCTGTCCGCCAGTGGAAGGAGCGCGGCTACCCGTGGGGTCCCATCGCCGCCTTGCACCGTCCGGGTTCGACCGGGGCGCCTGCGTGGCGCTGTCCGTCCTGTCGGCCACCGCGGCCGCCCTCGGCACTCTCCCGGCGCAGGCCGCGCCGCACGACGACACCCGCGCCGAGGTGGACCGCCTCTACGCGGAGGCCGAGAAGGCCACCGAGGCCTACAACAAGGCCGACGAGCGCACCGACGCACTGCGCGGGCAGGTGAGCCGGGCGCAGGACCGGGTCGCCCGGCAGCAGGAGCGCATCAACACCCTGCGGGAAGCGCTGGGTTCGCTGGCCGGCGCGCAGTACCGCTCGGGCGGCATCGACCCCTCCCTCGCGCTGCTGCTCTCCGAGGACCCGGACGAATACCTCGACAAGGCGTCCGTCCTGAACCGGATCAACGCCCACCAGGCCGGGCAGTTGAGGGACCTTCAGGAGGCCATGCGCGAACTCAGCCAGGAGCGAGCGGAGGCGGCCGAGAAGCTCGGCGAACTGGAGAAGAGCCGCAAGGCCGTCGCCTCCCACAAACGCACCGTCGAGAAGAAGCTCGCCAAGGCCCGCCGGCTCCTCAACGCCCTCCCGGACGACGAACGCGCCGCCTACGAGCGGGCCTCCCGTTCCGGCCGCTCCGACATGCCCGACTTCGGCAGCGCCGTCCCTGCCTCCGGCCGTGCGGCCGCCGCGGCCGTGGCCGCCATGTCCGCGCTCGGCAAGCCGTACGTGTGGGGCGCGAACGGTCCCAGCGGCTTCGACTGTTCCGGCCTCATGCAGTGGTCGTACGCGCAGGCCGGGGTGGCCCTGCCGCGCACCTCGCAGGCCCAGCGGGCGGCGGGCCGGCAGGTCCCGCTCTCCGAGGCCCGGCCCGGCGACCTGGTCACCTACCGCTCCGACGCCAGCCATGTCGCGATGTACATGGGCAACGGCCAGGTGATCCACGCCCCCTACCCCGGCGCGCCCGTGCGCTACGACCCGGTCGGGATGATGCCGGTCTCGGCGGTCACCAGGGTCTGACCGGGCACATTGCCCCGTACGATCGGGAGGATGGCTGGTCGAGGGCGTGCGTCGGGATCCGGAGTCGTGGCGCTCTGTCTGCTGCTCGTCTCCCTGCTCGGCTCGCTGGTCGCCTGCGGCGGCCGGCCCGCCGCCGACCGCGCCGAGGCCGAAGTGCAGCGGCTGCTCGACCGGCGGGCGGCCGCGCTCCTCGACCACGACGAGAGCGCCTACCGGCGGACCGGTACGGCGGTGGGCTTCACCAACCTGCGCGCGGTGCCGCTCGCCGACTGGTCGTACGAGGTCACCGCCGTGCACCGCACCGGCGACACGGCCACCGCCGACGCCGAACTGCGCTACCGCCTCGACGGCCACGACAAGGCGCCGGTCACCGCAGGCCGCACCCTGGGCCTCGACCGTGCCGCCGACGGGCAGTGGACCGTGGTCTCCGACCGGCCCGCCCGCACGTCCGGCCAGCAGCTGTGGGACCAGGGCCCGGTGACGGTGGTACGGGGCGAGCACAGCCTCGTGCTGGGCGTCGGCCGGTCCCGCGCGGCGCTGCACGCCTTCGCCGAGCTGGGGGACCGCGCGGTGCCCGCCGTGACGGACGCCTGGGGCACCGCCTGGAGTCGGCAGGTCGTGCTGCTCGTGCCCAGGTCGCTGGAGGGGATGGCGGGGCTGCTCGGCTCGCCCGCCTCCTCCTACCGCGGGATCGCCGCCGTGACGACCGGCGAGACGGGGGCGGAACAGGCGCCCGCCGACCGGATCATTGTCAACCCCGACGCGTACGGGGTGCTCGGCGACGTCGGCAAGCAGGTCGTCCTCACCCACGAGGCGACCCATGTCGCCACCCGCGCCCATACCAACACCGCGACCCCGCTGTGGGTGTCCGAGGGATACGCCGACTGGGTCGGCTACCGCGACAGCGGGCGCCCCCCGGTCCAGGCCGCGCCGGAACTCGCCCACGCCGTGACCTCGGGTGACGTCCCGGCCGCGCTGCCGACCGACGCCGACTTCGGCTTCACCGGCGCTTCCACCTCGCTGGCCCGGGCGTACGAGGGCGGCTGGATGGCCTGCCGGATGATCGCGGACCGGTGGGGCGAGGCGCGGCTGGGCGAGTTCTACCGGGCGGTCGGTGCCCACGAGAAGCGGGCGGGGGCGGTCGAGGGTGCGCTGAAGGACGTGCTCGGGACGACGCCGGAGGAGTTCACGGCGCAGTGGCGGCAGTATCTGCGGGATCAGTTCGGCTGAGGCGGGTCCAGCCGAGCGATGGCCTCTTCCAGCCACGCCCGCTCCGCCTCGCCCGTGGCCCGGGCCACCCGCAACATGCCCTGGCGGAACAGGTCGTCCGCCTCCTCCGCCCGTACGGGATCGCCGTCCCGGTAGAAGAAACTCGCCGGGGTCTGCAGGAAGTCGAGGCGGCGGCGGAGTACGGCGGCCTGCTCCCGGCGGTCCGGCAGGTGACGCAGGAAGGCCAGCACCGTGTTGAAGCGCACCTGGTCCGTGATCTCCGCCGGCTTGGGGTGACGCAACCGCTCCAGCAGGTCCGCGCGGCCCTGGTCGGTGAGGGACAGCATGCGGCGGGGCGCCGCGCTCGTGCCCGGCTCGGTGTGCTGGTCGAGCTTGCCGGCCGCGACCAGCCGGCTGATCGCCGGGTAGAGGGCTCCGTCGCTGACCGGGCGGACGTGGCCGGTCAGGGCCTTGATGCGCTCCTTGAGTACATAGCCGTGCAGCGGCTCTTCGGCGAGGAAGCCCAGGATCGTCAGCTCCAGCATCAGGCTTCGGTCCCTCCTTGCGGGTGTCGTACGGCGATGATACCTCTTATCGAGATACCTCTAATCGAGGTATCCAGCCAAGGGGGCCGCCGTGAACGCACACCGCAAGCAACTCATCTCGCTCGCCCACCCCGTCTACCTCTCGCTCCTCGCCTCCGTCGCCGCCGGAATCATCAACACCGTCTGGGTCGCCCGGCTCGGCGGACCGGCGGTGGCCGCCGTCGCCGTCGCGACCAACACCGAAAACGTGCTCCTCGGCATCGCCCTCGTCTTCGGCTCCGGTACGACCGTGCTCGTTGCCCACGCCCGGGGCGCGCGGGATCCGGCCGCGGTGCGGGCGGCAGTGCGGGGCGGCTGGGCGTTGTGGGCGGTGGTCACGCCGGTGGTCGCGATGGGCGGGTTCCTGCTCCGCGAGCCGCTGGCCCGGCTGGTCCTCGGCGGCGAGAGCGGTGCTCTCCCCCTGGCGGTCGGCTACTTCGCCGTCTCCCTGCCGGGCATGACCGTCTTCTTCGCGCAGAACCTCGTCGACGGGATCCTCAAGGGCGCCGGCGACACGAAGACCTCGATGCGGCTCGCGCTGCTGGCCAACGGGCTGATCCTGGTCTGCGATCCCTGGCTGATCCGTCTGTACGGCGTCCAGGGCGCCGCCGCCTCGACCGTGCTGTGCCGGTCCGTGGCCCTGGCGGTCGGGCTGGTGGCGCTGCGCCGGAACGCGCTCCTGCGGGAGTGCGCGGGGACGGGGCCGAGACCCCGGACGAGGGCCGCGCTGCGCCGCACGCTGCGGACCGGGCTGCCCATGGCCGCCGACTTCACCGTGCGGCAGGGCGGGGCACTGGTGCTGGTCGCGATCGTGGCGCGGATCGGGGTGCCGGCCGTGGCCGCGTACTCGATCGCATACAAGGTCATGTACGTGGCGACCATGGCGTTCTACGCGGTGCGGCAGGCCGCCGCCATCCACACCGCGCACCTGCTCGGCGCCGGACGCCGCGAGGAGCGGGCGGCGATCGGGCGGGAGGCCGTGCTCGTGGCCGGGGCGGTGGGGCTGGCGGCCGTGGCGGTGCTGGGGGTCGCAGCGCCCTGGATCATGGCCGCCTTCGGCGCCGGGCCCGCCGTCGCCCACGACGGGGTGCTCTTCCTGCGCTGCATCGGGCCCTACCTCCTGCTCATGGCCTGCTTCATCGCGCTCGGCGGGGTCTTCGAGGGGAGCGGTGGCGCGCCCGTGCTGCTACGGGTGACGGCGGTCGGCACGGGACTCCAGCCGGTGCTGGCGTACGGGCTGTCCGGACTCGGGCTGCCGGGCGTGTGCCTGGCGTCGGCGCTCGCGATGGGAGTCCAGTGCGCGGCGGTCCTGGTGCTCTTCCGGCGGGCGCGGTGTCAGGAGGAGACCGGGGTCTCCTCGGTGCGGGCCGGGTGACTGGGGAACGGGGCTTTCGTGGTGGGCCGGGGCACCGTCGAGCGCCACAGGGTGCGGGCCGCGGTGAGTGTGGCGAGGACCAGGAGGCCGTTGCGGAGGAACAGGAGGGTGATGCCGAGGGCGTCGCTCGCGACGACGTGCGAGAACCAGAGCGGGAACTCCAGCACCGTCACGAAGGACGCCGCCAGCACAAGGCCGGCCGGCAGCCGCATCCCGCTGCGGGGAAAGCACAGGCACACCGCCGCGAGACCGACCAGCCACACCATGTACTGCGGGCTGATCACCCGGCTCGTGGTCGTGAACATCAGCACCGCCACGAACGCCGCATCCGCGAGCGTGTGCGACAGGAACCGCGAGGCCATCAGCCGCCACAGCAGCAGCCAGCCGAACGCCATCCCGGTGAGCGCCAGCGCGGCGGAGCTCACGACGTCGACGTACGGGCCGAGGAACTCCACCGAGCCGTAGTTGAGCAGCACCTGCCCGTCCCAGCCGTAGTGCCGCGCCACATGGAAGACGAGGGCGCCCAGCGACTCCACCTCGGTGCCCCGGTCGCGCTGGAAGGTCAGGAAGGCGAACGCGCCGGGCATGGCGAGCGCGAACAGCGCCGCGAGCGCCCCGGCCGTCACCGTCGCCGCGGCCCACGCCCGGCGCCGCACGGCACCGATCAACAGCAGTACCGGCCACACCTTCAGCATCGCCCCGAACCCGGCCAGCGCCCCCATCAGCCGGGGATGTCGCTGGCCCGCCAGGAGCGCGGCCACCGCGACGGCGGTGACCATCACGTCGTAGCGCGCGTACACGGTCGGCCCGAGCAGCGGTACGCCCACCACCCACACCCAGGCGCCGCGCACCGACCGGCCCGGCCGCAGGCCCGCGTACAGCAGCAGGGCGAGGACGACGAGGTCGGCGAGGCAGGCGAGGACGAAGAAGGCCTGCGCGTAGTCGAGGAAGAACAGCAGCGCCGGGGAGAGGATCGGCAGCGCGGCGGCGGGCGGGTACTGCCAGGTGACGTCGTCCAGCGGGAACGTTCCGGTGCGCAGCACCTCGTACCAGCCCTGGTAGATCACGGAGACGTCGCTGGTGACGTCCGGGCCGGGGAAGACGAGGACCTTGAAGACGAACAGGAGCAGTGCCAGGCGGGTCAGTCCCCAGATCACCAGCAGCCCTGCCAGGGACCGCGTGCCCTGCGTCCTGTCCACCGAAGCCCCTGTTCGTGGTCCGTGTCCGTCTTCGGGGCGCTGCCCCTCGTGTGCGGGGCCATGATCTCCCGGCCGCCTGTGCGAGAGCCGTGCAGCGCGGCCGTACCGAGCTGCGAGTGTACGTTGGGTAAGGTCGGCGTCGATGCGCAAGACCCTGATCGTGACGAATGACTTCCCGCCCCGGCCGGGCGGTATTCAGGCATTCCTGCACAACATGGCACTCCGGCTCGACCCCGAGCGGCTCGTCGTCTACGCCTCCACCTGGAAGCGCAGCCGGGAGGGCCTCGAGGCGACGGCCGCCTTCGACGCCGAGCAGCCCTTCACCGTCGTGCGCGACCGGACGACCATGCTGCTGCCGACGCCCGCCGCGACCCGCCAGGCCGTCGCGCTGCTGCGGGCGCACGGATGTACGTCGGTGTGGTTCGGGGCGGCGGCGCCGCTCGGGCTGATGGCACCGGCGCTGCGCAGGGCGGGCGCCGAGCGGCTGGTGGCCACCACCCACGGGCACGAGGCCGGCTGGGCCCAACTGCCCGCCGCGCGACAACTGCTGCGCCGGATCGGCGAGTCCACGGACACCATCACCTACCTCGGCGAGTACACCCGGTCGCGGATCGCCACCGCGCTGACCCCGGACGCCGCCGCCCGCATGGTGCAGCTGCCGCCCGGGGTCGACGAGAAGACCTTCCATCCGGACTCCGGCGGCGGCCGGGTGCGCGCCCGGCTCGGGCTCACCGACCGGCCGGTGGTCGTGTGCGTCTCCCGGCTCGTGCCGCGCAAGGGCCAGGACACGCTCATCCTCGCCATGCCGCGGATCCTGGCCAAGGAGCCCGACGCGGTCCTGCTGATCGTCGGCGGCGGGCCGTACGAGAAGGAGCTGCGCAAACTCGCGCGGGAGACCCGGGTCGAGGAGTCGGTCGTCTTCACCGGCGCGGTGCCCTGGTCGGAGCTGCCCGCCCACTACGGCGCCGGCGACGTCTTCGCCATGCCGTGCCGCACCCGGCGCGGCGGGCTCGACGTCGAGGGCCTCGGCATCGTCTACCTGGAGGCGTCCGCGACCGGTCTGCCCGTCGTCGCCGGGGACTCCGGCGGCGCGCCCGACGCGGTGCTCGACGGGGAGACCGGCTGGGTCGTACGGGGCGACTCCGCCGAGGACGCCGCCGACCGGATCATCACCCTCCTCGGGGACCCCGAACTGCGCCACAGGATGGGGGAGCGGGGCCGGAGTTGGGTCGAGGAGAAGTGGCGCTGGGATCTGCTCGCGGAGCGGCTCGAGGAGCTGCTCTGAGCAGAGCGGGCTCTTTCAGCGGAGCGCTGAGCAGCCCCTGCGCACGATGGCGCGGATCCCCTCACCCGGGGGCCCGCGCCATGCCGTTGCGTCACATGCCTTGCTACTTCTGGTAGATCGCCTCGATCTCGGCCGCGAAGTCCTTCGCCACCACGTTCCGCTTCAGCTTCAGCGACGGCGTGAGGTGGCCCGACTCCTCGGTGAACTGCGAGGGCAGGATGCGGAACTTGCGCACCGACTCCGCCTTGGACACCGCGGCGTTGCCGTCGTCGACCGCGGCCTGGATCGCGGTCAGCAGATCGGGGTCGTCCTTCAGCGAGGCCGCGGTGGAACCGGCCGGCTTGCCGTGCTCGGCCACCCAACGGCCCAGGAACTCCTCGTCGATGGTGACCAGCGCGCCCACGAACGGCCGCGCGTCGCCGACCACCATGCACTCCGCCACGAGGGCGTGCGCGCGGATACGGTCCTCGATCACGGCCGGGGCGACGTTCTTGCCGCCGGCGGTGACGATGATCTCCTTCTTGCGGCCGGTGATCCTGAGGTAGCCGTCCTCGTCGAGAGTGCCGATGTCGCCGGTGTGGAACCAGCCGTCGGCCAGGGCCTCCTCGGTCGCGCCCGGGTTGTTCCAGTACCCCTTGAACAGGTGCTCACCGTGCAGCAGCACCTCCCCGTCGTCCGCGATCCGCACCACCGAACCCGGCAGCGGCTGGCCGACCGTGCCGATCTTCTGCCGGTCCCAGGGGTTGAAGGCGGTGGCGGCACAGGACTCGGTCAGGCCGTAGCCCTCCAGGACCGTGAAGCCGATACCGCGGAAGAAGTGGCCGAGGCGCTCGCCCAGCGGGGCGCCGCCGGAGATGGCGTACTCACCACGACCGCCGAGCACCGCGCGCAGCTTGCTGTAGACGAGCTTGTCGAAGGCCTTGTGCTTGATCTTCAGACCGAGCGACGGACCGGACGGGGTGTCCAGCGCCTTGCTGTACGCGATCGCCGTGTCCGCCACCTTGTCGAAGATCTTGCCCTTGCCGTCCGCCTGGGCCTTGGCGCGGGCGGAGTTGTAGACCTTCTCGAAGACGCGCGGCACGCCCAGGATCAGCGTCGGCCGGAACGCGGCCAGTTCGTCGGTGAGGTTCTTGATGTCCGGGACGCAGCCCAGCTTGATCGGCGCCATCATCGGCGCGACCTGGACCAGCCGGCCGAAGACATGCGCCAGCGGCAGGAACAGCAGCACGCTGCACTCGCCGGTACGGAACAGCGGGCGCAGCCGCTCGACGATGTTGCCGCACTCGGCGAAGAAGCTGCGGTGGGTGAGCACACAGCCCTTGGGGCGGCCGGTGGTGCCGGAGGTGTAGACGATCGTCGCCGGGTCGTCGGCCTTCGCCAGCGAGCTGCGCTCCTCGACCGTGTCGTCGCTGAGGTCCCTGCCCAGGCGGCCCAGCTCCTCGACACCGCTGGCCTCGATCTGCCAGACGTGCTTGAGGGCGGGCAGCCGGTCGCGCACCGACTCGACGGCGGCCGCGTGGCCGTCCAGCTCCACGATGCAGGCCGTCGCGCCCGAGTCGCCGAGGATCCAGGCCACCTGCTCCGGCGAACTGGTCTCGTACACCGGCACGGTGACCGCGCCCGCGCTCCAGATCGCGAAGTCGAGGAGCGTCCACTCGTAACGCGTCCGGGACATCAGGCCGACCCGGTCGCCCGGCTGGACGCCGGCGGCGATGAGCCCCTTGGCGGCGGCTCGTACCTCGGCGAGGAAGGCGGTGGCCGTCACGTCCTGCCAGCTGCCGCCGACCTTGCGGGCGATCACGGCGACGTCGGGATGCTGCGCGGCGTTTCTGCGGACGATGTCGGTCAGGTTGCCGTCCGAGGGGACCTCGTACAAAGCCGGAAGGCTGAACTCGCGCAAGACTGCTGCTCCTCATAGGGCGCCGGCGCCACGACGTTGTGTGATGCGACGGTCCGGTCCAAGGCTCGGGCAGGTGCTCAGGGATCCGGCATGAGCCGTGGGGCCCACTTGTTGAAAACCTGAGCACGACTGGACCGCCCGGACGTTACCCGCCGGTATGGCGTCTACGACAGGGGGGCCCGGCGAGATGTTCGCTGCGTCACACTGATTGGTATTCCTGCGCGCACAGTAGTCCACGGATTTCCCCACTGGCGAGTAATCGCAGGTCCGGCCGTCACTGTTCACGTATGTCCCACACGCTTACCCTTGATCGCCATGGCACCCACACCAGCCGGTAACCGCAGGACGCGCATCCACGTGGTCAGCGATGTGCACGGCAACGCGCGTGACCTGGCACGGGCCGGGGACGGCGCGGACGCGCTCGTCTGCCTCGGGGACCTGGTCCTCTTCCTCGACTACGCCGACCACTCGCGCGGCATCTTCCCCGACCTGTTCGGCGTCGAGAACGCGGACCGCATCGTCGCCCTGCGCACTGCCCGCCGCTACGAGGAGGCACGTGAGTTCGGTGCCCGGCTGTGGGCCGGGGTCGGGGAGGACCGGGCGGTGGTGATCGAACAGGCGGTGCGCAAGCAGTACGCCGAACTGTTCGCCGCGTTCCCCACGCCGACGTACGCCACCTACGGCAATGTCGACATGCCGCCACTGTGGCGGGAGTACGCCGGTCCCGGTACGACCGTGCTCGACGGGGAGCGGGTGGAGATCGGGGGCTGGGTCTTCGGCTTCGTCGGCGGCGGGCTGCGCACACCGATGCGGACGCCGTACGAGATCAGCGACGAGGAGTACGCGGCGAAGATCGAGGCGGTGGGCGAGGTCGACGTGCTGTGCACGCACATCCCGCCGGAGGTGCCGGAGCTGGTCTACGACACGGTGGCGCGGCGCTTCGAGCGGGGCAGCCGGGCGTTGCTCGACGCCATCCGCCGCACCCGGCCCCGCTATTCACTCTTCGGCCATGTGCACCAGCCGCTCGCCTCGCGGATGCGGATCGGGGCGACCGAGTGCGTGAACGTGGGGCACTTCGCCGGGACGGGGCGGCCGTGGGCGCTGGAATGGTGAGTCCGCCTCCGGTATGCCCAGGTAGGGGTGACGTCGGGCCGGTCGGCGCGCGGTAGCCTTCACGCTGCACACACGTGCGCACGACCACCTCTTGCCGGACCGCATCTGGAGGAGCCACGGCGATGGCGGAACACACCAGCTCGAGCATCGAGATCGAGGCGTCCCCGGCCGACGTCATGGCGGTGATCGCCGACTTCGCCCGCTACCCGGACTGGACCGGTGAGGTGAAGGAGGCCGCGGTCCTCGAGACCGACGCCCAGGGACGCGCCGAGCAGGTCCGCCTCGTCATGGACGCCGGCGCGATCAAGGACGACCAGGTGCTGGCGTACACCTGGACCGGCGACCACGAGGTCTCCTGGACGCTGGTGAAGTCCCAGATGCTGCGGTCGCTGGACGGCTCGTACCTCCTGAAGCCGGCGGGCACGGGCGCCACCGAGGTGACCTACCAGCTCACCGTCGACGTCAAGATCCCCATGCTGGGCATGATCAAGCGCAAGGCCGAGAAGGTCATCATCGACCGGGCACTGGCGGGCCTGAAGAAGCGCGTGGAGTCGGCGTAGCCTGCGGGCAGTCGTGCCTCCCCCGGTGCCTGAACGGCCTGGGGGACCCCCAGGGCGGCACGGGTGGGCGCAGGCGGCACCCCGTAGCGCCGGGCTGCGCAACGCCCCGCGCTCAGCTGCGACGCCGGGTGTCCACGAAACCGGGTTGAGCGGCAACGTCCGTTACCGTTCAGCCCCATGCGCACCATCCTGATCACCGGCCCAGGCGGCACCGGCCGTACCACCGTCGCCGCAGCCACCGCGCTCGCCGCCGCCCGCGAGGGCACCCGCACCCTCCTCCTGGGCACCGACCGCACCGACACCCTCGGCGCGGCCCTGGGCGCGGCGACCGGCCCGGCCCCGGTGGAGATCGCCCCGCACCTCGCCGCCTGGCGCCCCGACCCGGTCGCCGGCTTCCGGGACGACCTCGCCGCCCTCCAGGACCGCGCCTCCGCCGCCCTCGACCTCCTCGGCGCCCCCCGCCTCGACCCGGAGGAGCTCACCCCCCTGCCCGGCGCCGAGGAGATCGCCGTACTCCGCGCCCTGCGCGACGCCGCCCTCGCCGAGAGCCACGACCTCCTCGTCGTGGACCTGCCGCCCCTCCCACACGCCCTCGACCTGCTCGCCCTCCCTGAGGAACTCCGCCGCTATCTGCGCCGTCTGCTTCCGCCCGAACGCCAGGCGGCCCGCGCCCTGCGCCCCGTCCTCGGCCGGCTCGCCGGCGTCCCCATGCCCGCGGAGTGGCTGTACGAGACGGCCGCCCGCTGGGACGTCGAACTCGCCGCCGTGGAGGCGGTCCTCGCGGACCGGGACACGACCGTACGGCTGGTCGCCGAACCTTCCCCGGCGGGCGCCGAAGCCGTCCACACCGCCGCCCTCGGCCTCGCCCTGCGCGGCCTGCGCCCGGACCGGCTGATCGCCAACCGGGTGTTCCCGGAAGAGGGAGGGGACGGCTGGCTCGCCGGTCCGCTCGCCCAGCAGCGCAAGGTCATCGACGAATGGCAGACGTCGTACGACGTCCGCACCGTCGCCCACCTGGGCCGCGACCCGCGCGGCCCTGACGATCTGCTGGCGCTCGCCGTACCGGAGGCCGGGCCGGCCGACGCCAGGGTCGACTGGCCCGTCGTCGACCGGCTCGCCCCGGACGGCGTGCTGGTCTGGCACATCCCGCTGCCCGGAGCCGTACGCGAGGACCTCGACCTCGTCCGGCGCGGCGACGAACTCGTCGTCACCGCCGGACAGTTCCGCCGAGTCCTCCCACTGCCGTCCGCCCTGCGCCGCTGCACCGTCGACGGCGCGGCCCTGCGCGACGACGAGCTACGCATCCGCTTCGCACCGGACCCCGGGCTGTGGCCCGCGGCACGGTGAAGCGGCTACCGCCGTTCGGGTAACGTCGTAGGGACAAGCCGTAGTCAGGAGTCCACCATGAGCGAAGAGCGCCCCCCGTCCGACGCCGCTCAGGAGCAGGCGGCCGACGAGGTGCCGTCGGTCACCGAGGACGACGCCTGGGCGACCGCGTGTGCCGAGGACCTCGCAGCGGAGAAGGCCCGCATCCGTGCCCAGTACGGTCCGCCCGCGGGCTCGGCCGCCGAGGAGCTGCGCCGGCTCGTCGACACCGTCGCAGACAAGCTGTCCGGCCTGCAGTCCCCGCTGCTCGGGGCGGTCGCCGGGCCCGCCGCCCAGCAGGTGCTGCAGCAGGTCGTCCAGCAGGCGAGGGCCGCCGTCGAGCCCGTCATCGAACGCAATCCGGATGTCTTCGAGCACCTGGCAGCGGCCGGCAACGAGCTGCTCGCCGCCTACCGCTCCGCGGTCGAGGCACAGGAGCGCCGCTGGACCGGCCGCATGGACGAGCTGGACGAGACCGACGACCGCGACGACCGGGGCGAGGGCACCGGCCCCGGCCAACGCATCGACTTGGACTGACGGCCACTGACCCGGTCGTCACCGGTCCCGCCCTCCGGGCGGACGGCGGGCACCCGACGACAGGGCCTCGGGTACGGTTGGCCATAGCGGGGCTCGACCGAAACTGAGGGATTCATGGGACTCACCATCGGCGTCGACATCGGCGGCACGAAGATCGCGGCCGGCGTGGTCGACGAGGAAGGCAACATCCTCTCGACCTTCAAGGTGCCGACCCCCACCACGCCCGAGGCCATCGTGGACGCCATCGCCTCGGCGGTGGAGGGCGCACGCGCGGGGCACGAGATCGTCGGCGTGGGCATCGGTGCCGCCGGGTACGTCAACCGCCAGCGCTCGACGGTCTACTTCGCGCCCAACATCGACTGGCGCCAGGAGCCGCTGAAGGAGAAGGTCGAGGCGCGCGTCGACCTGCCCGTCGTCGTGGAGAACGACGCCAACGCCGCCGCCTGGGGCGAGTACAAGTTCGGCGCGGGCAAGGGCCACCGCAACGTCATCTGCATCACGCTCGGCACCGGCCTCGGCGGCGGCATCATCATCGGCAACAAGCTGCGCCGCGGGCACTACGGCGTGGCCGCCGAGTTCGGCCACATCCGGATGGTGCCGGACGGTCTGCTGTGCGGCTGCGGCTCGCAGGGCTGCTGGGAGCAGTACGCCTCCGGGCGCGCCCTCGTCCGGTACGCCAAGCAGCGCGCCAACGCCACCCCCGAGAACGCCGAGCTGCTGCTCTCCCTCGGTGACGGCACCCCCGAGGGCATCGAGGGCAAGCACATCTCCATGGCCGCCCGCCAGGGCGACCCGGTCGCCGTCGACTCCTACCGCGAGCTCGCCCGCTGGGCCGGCGCCGGCCTCGCCGACCTGGCCTCCCTCTTCGACCCCTCCGCCTTCATCGTCGGCGGCGGCCTGTCGGAGGAGGGCGAGCTGGTCCTCGACCCCATCCGCAAGTCGTACAAGCGCTGGCTGGTCGGCGGCAACTGGCGCCCGGTCGCCGATGTGATCGCCGCGCAGCTCGGCAACAAGGCCGGCCTGGTCGGCGCCGCGGACCTGGCCCGCGAGCCCGACCCGATCATGTGACGCCGCAGTCCGGTACGACCGTGCCCGCCGAGCCCCGCCCGGGGACGGCGGGTTCCGTCGTATCTTGATCGCCATGGCGACGAGTCTGCTGCCCAACTCCGGTACCGGAGCCGACGGTTCGGCCGTGATCCGGGTGCTCAGCTACAACATCCGCTCCATGCGCGACGACACCGACGCGCTCGCCCGGGTGATCAGCGCCTGCGAGCCCGACCTCGTCCTCGTTCAGGAGGCCCCGCGGTTCTTCCGCTGGCGCAAGAAGCTGGCCCGGCTCGCGGCCGCGTCGGGACAGGTGATCCTCTCGGGCGGCGCCCCCGCGGCGGGGCCCGCCCTGCTGTGCTCCCTGCGCGCCACGGTCGAGCGCACCGAGGACGTCCTGCTGCCGCTCACCCCCGGCCTGCACCGGCGAGGTTTCGCGACCGCGGTGGTCCGCTTCGGCGGCGCCCGCCTCGGCGTCCTGAGCTGCCATCTCTCGCTGCAGAAGGACGAGCGGTACGAGCAGGGCGGCATGCTCCTGGACCGGCTCGCCGGGCTGGGAGTCGAGCACGCCATCGCCGGCGGCGACCTCAACGAACGCCCCGGCGGACCCACCTTCCGACGCCTGGCCGACAGACTCCAGGACTGCTGGGCCGTCGCCCCCTGGGGCAGCGAGTACACCTCGACACCGACCGACCCCCATCAGCGCATCGACGCGATCTTCGCGACCGAGGGCATCGAAGTCCTGGGCTGTGGGGTTCCTCCCCCACTCTCGGCTCCGCTCGAGCGGGGGGACCCCCATGGGTACCGGGGGGTGACGGAGCGAGATTTGAGGGCGGCCACGGATCACCTTCCGGTCCTCGCCGCCCTCAGAATTCCACCGGCGTAAGCGGGTCAGACCACCGCGCCCCGACCCGGATCGTCGTCGTCCTCGTCGTCCGTGCGCATCCGCGTCACCAGCGTCGCGAAGCCGCCCAGGAAGCCGCCGATGCCGAGTGTGGTCAGCCACCACGTCATGTCCCAGCCGAGCAGCACCGCCAGCAGAAGCAGTACGGGGCCGCCGATCACACCCAGCCACGCGAACTTGGCGGTGGCGTCGGCGGAGGGCAGCGGTGGCGGCTCCGGCGGCACGAAGTGGCCCTCGTCGTCCTCACCGAGGTCGTCGTCGGACGGCTCCTGCAGGCTGTAGTCGCGCGGGCCGCCGCTCACGCCGGGGGCGAAGCTGACGGAGCTGCCGAGCGGCTTGGGCGTCTCCTGCTTGGGCTCCGGCTCATTCTGGGCCGTGTCGCCCTTGCTGCTGCCCTTGCTGTCGTTGGTCTCGGGCTCCAGCAGCGCCAGGTCCTCGACCGACTTGAACGGCTTGGCGCCCGGCGGGTCCGGCGGCTCCTCCCCGTATCCGGCGACGATCGCCGCCCAGGCGGCCTCCTCGTCGAACGGCACGTTCTGCTCGCCGGGCTCGCGATGCTCCCGGTCCGGCCGGCCGGCGCGGTCCTCCCGCTCCTGCCGCTCGTCGCGCTCCTCGCGGTCCTCGCGGTCGGAGTCGTGCTCAGCCACCTGCCGCCGTCCCTTCCTTGCCGACACTGGGTGCGAGCCGGCCGATGAACGCGAGACTCTCCTCGAAGATCCGGTCCGCATCGTGGTCCAACGTCGCCACGTGGTAGCTCTGTTCCAGCAGCAGCTCCGTCACGTCCGTCGACGAGACCCGGCTGAGGATGCGCGCCGAGTCGGCCGGCGGCACCACATGGTCCTGCGGGCTGTGCAGAAGCAGCAGCGGCTGGGTGACCTGCGGCAACTCGCCGTCGACCAGGCGGAAGAAGGTCCGCAGGGAGTGCGCCGCGTGCAGTGGCACCCGGTCGTAGCCGATCTCCTCCATGCCCGGCTTGGCTATGTCGCTGGTGATGCCCTTCGTCGTCCGGACGAGATGCCGGGCCACCGGAAGGGCGTACGCCGACAGGCCGTGCACCTTGTTCCCCGGGTTGACGACCACGACGCCGCTGACCGCGTCCCCGTGCCTGGCGGCGAGCCGCAGGGCCAGGGCGCCGCCCATGGACAGGCCGAACACGAACACCTGCGCGCAGCGCTCGCGCAGGGCACGCAGCTCGCGGTCCACCTCGGCGTACCAGTCCTGCCAGCCCGTGAGCTGCATGTCCTCCCAGCGTGTGCCGTGCCCGGGAAGCAGCGGCAGGGCGACGGTCAGACCGTGCCCGGCGAGATACTCCGCCCAGGGGCGCAGTGACTGGGGTGAACCGGTGAAGCCGTGGCAGAGCAGGACGCCGACCTCCCCGCCGTCATGGCGGTACGGCTCGGCTCCAGGAAGGACCGGCACCTTCGGTCTCCTGTTCATGAGAGGGGCGAGAACGAGTCCAGGTGTGCATCACCGTACGCGACCGCACTGACACCGACCAGGGCCGTCGGACTCTTCGCCCGGCCGCCGGGTTAAGGTCTGATTTACAGACACAGGAGGCACTCGGTTGTTGTACGGCGCGATGAAGGTTTCCGTCGGGGGTCCGCTGAAGCTCGTCTTCCGGCCCTGGGTGGAGGGCCTGGAGAACGTACCCGCCGAGGGCCCCGCGATCCTGGCGAGCAATCACCTCTCCTTCTCCGACTCGTTCTTCCTGCCCGCGGTCCTCGACCGCAAGGTCACCTTCATCGCGAAGGCCGAGTACTTCACCACCCCCGGCATCAAGGGCCGGCTGACCGCCGCCATCTTCAAGGGCCTCGGCCAGCTGCCGGTGGACCGTTCCGGCGCCCGCGGCGCGGGCGAGGCGGCGATCAGGAGCGGGATCGAGGTCATCGAGCGAGGTGAGCTGTTCGGCATCTATCCGGAGGGCACCCGCTCACCGGACGGTCGCCTCTACCGCGGCAAGCCCGGCGGCCTCGCGCGCGTCGCGCTGGCCACCGGTGCGCCCGTCATCCCGGTCGCGATGATCGACACGGAGAAGATCCAGCCGCCCGGGAAGGTCATGCCGAAGCTGATGCGGCCGGGCATCCGCATCGGCAAGCCGCTGGACTTCAGCCGCTACCAGGGCATGGAGCACGACCGATTCGTGCTCCGCGCGGTGACCGACGAGGTCATGTACGAAATCATGAAGCTCTCCGGCCAGGAGTACGTCGACATGTACGCGACCGCCGCCAAGCGGCAGATCGCGGAGGCGGCCAAGGCGGAGAAGGAAGCGGCCAAGGCGGCCAAGGCCGCGCTCGCGCAGGCCGAGAAGGAACAGGCGCAGAAGGAAAAGGATCAGGCCGACCAGTAGGAACAGGCCTTCCAGCAGGGACGGGCCGAGCCGGGGTGGGGGGGGACATGGCCAGGCGCGAGCGAGTCATGAGGATGTCGGTCGAGCAGCCGCTGTGGCGTGCGCTCATGGGCTACCGCGTCCTGACGATGGTGTACGCGATCGGGCTCTTCATCAGCGCGTACGACGAGGTCGCCCGCCCTCGGGTGGCCATCGCCTACTTCGCGGTACTGGCCGTCTGGACCCTGGCCACCCTGCCCAGGGTCGCGAGCGCCGCGAGCTGCACCAAGCCCTTCCTCACCGTCGACCTCACCATCGCCCTGACCGGCATCCTGCTCACCCGGGTCGCCGAGACCCCCGAGCGGATCGACGCCAGTGCGCCGACCCTGCCGTCGATCTGGACCGCGGGTGCCGTGCTGGCGTTCGCGATCAAGGGGGGCTGGCGCTGGGCGGCCTTCGCCTCCACGCTGGTCGCCGCCGCCAACCTGGTCCACCGGTCCGGCGTACCGACCCGCGACACCGTCCACATGGTGCTGCTCGTCTGGATCGCCTCCATCGCCATCGGCTACGTCGTCGAGGTCGCCCGCGCCTCCGAGCGCACCCTCGCCCGCGCCCTGGAGATCGAGGCCGCGACCCGGGAGCGGGAACGGCTCGCCCGGGACATCCATGACAGCGTCCTCCAGGTGCTGGCGATGGTGCAGCGGCGCGGAGCGGTGATCGGCGGTGAGGCGGCCGAGCTGGGCCGGCTGGCCGGCGAGCAGGAGGTGGCGCTGCGCACCCTGGTCTCCGGCGGGCTGGTGCCCGTCTCCCGGGTGTCGGAGGACGCCGCCGAGGGGGCGGTCGTACGCACCGTCGAGGAACCGGAGGCCGACGGCCCGGTCGATGTGCGCGCGCTGCTCGTCCCGTATGCCGACGCCCGGACCAGCCTCGCCGAGCCCGGCGCCCCCGTGCTGCTGCCGCCGACCGCCGCGCGGGAGCTGGCCGCGGCCGTCGCGGCCGCCCTGGACAACGTCCGCAAGCACGCCGGGGAGGGCGCCCGGGCCTGGATCCTCGTCGAGGACGAACCCGACTCGGTGATCGTGACCGTACGCGACGACGGACCGGGCATCCCCGAGGGCCGGCTCGCCCAGGCCGAGGGTGAGGGGCGGCTCGGGGTGGCCCTGTCGATCCGCGGCCGGCTGCGCGACCTGGGCGGCACGACCGAGCTGGTCTCAACACCTGGACAGGGCACGGAAGTCGAGCTGAAGGTACCGAAGGACACGACGATGGCGCGGGGGCGGCGATGAGTGAGCAACAGGGCACGATCAAGGTGATGGTGGTCGACGACCACCCCATGTGGCGCGATGCCGTCGCCCGCGACCTGACCGAGTCCGGCTTCGAGGTGGTCGCCACCGCGGGCGACGGCGAACAGGCGGTCCGGCGTGCCCGGGCCGCCGCGCCCGACGTCCTCGTCCTCGACCTCAATCTGCCCGCCAAGCCCGGCGTCCAGGTCTGCAAGGAGCTGGTGGCCCACAACCCCGCCCTGCGGGTCCTGGTCCTGTCCGCGAGCGGCGAGCACGCCGACGTACTGGAGGCCGTGAAGTCCGGCGCCACCGGCTATCTGCTGAAGTCGGCCTCCACCGAGGAGCTGCTGGACGCGGTGCGCCGCACGGCGGTCGGCGACCCGGTCTTCACACCGGGCCTCGCCGGCCTGGTCCTCGGCGAGTACCGCCGCCTCGCCTCCGACCCGGCACCCGGCGCGGGACCGGACACCGACGAGCCCAGGGCGCCGCGGCTGACCGAACGCGAGACCGAGGTGCTGCGGCTGGTCGCCAAGGGCCTGAGCTACAAGCAGATCGCGGAACGACTGGTGATCTCCCACCGCACGGTGCAGAACCACGTCCAGAACACCCTCGGCAAGCTCCAGTTGCACAACCGGGTGGAGCTGGTGCGGTACGCGATAGAGCGTGGACTCGACGAGGAGTGATCCGCCTGGGCTCCGAGGAGTGAGCCACGTGGCTCCAACCGCTGGGCCATTTCCCGGAATTGCCCGCACGGACCATGCCGTAGTGACCTGCATCACCATTAGCGTGCTCGCAGGGCATACGACCACCGCGGCGAAGGGACAATTCCATGCGGGTCGGAGTACTGACCGGAGGCGGCGACTGCCCCGGGCTCAACGCCGTCATCCGGGGCATCGTCCGCAAGGGCGTGCAGGAGTACGGCTATGACTTCGTCGGTTACCGGGACGGCTGGCGCGGTCCGCTCGACGGTGACCTCATGCGCCTCGACATCCCGGCCGTGCGCGGCATCCTGCCCCGCGGCGGCACCATCCTCGGCTCCTCGCGCACAAATCCGTTCCAGCACGAGGGCGGTATCGCCCGGATCAAGGAGAACCTCGCCAAGCAGGAGGTCGACGCGCTCATCACGATCGGCGGCGAGGACACCCTGGGCGTCGCCGCACGGCTGTCCGACGAGTACGGCGTGCCCTGCGTCGGGGTCCCGAAGACGATAGACAACGACCTGTCCGCCACGGACTACACCTTCGGCTTCAACACGGCGGTCGGCATCGCGACCGAGGCCATCGACCGGCTGCACACCACCGCCGAGTCCCATATGCGCGTCCTGGTCGTTGAGGTGATGGGCCGTCACACCGGCTGGATAGCGATCCACTCGGGACTGGCCGGCGGCGCCAACGTCATCCTCATCCCCGAGCAGCGTTTCGACGTCGACCAGGTGTGCGCCTGGGTGACCTCCCGCTTCAAGGCGTCGTACGCGCCCATCGTGGTCGTCGCGGAAGGGGCCGTGCCGAAGGACGGCGACATGGTGCTCAAGGACGAGTCCCTCGACTCCTTCGGGCATGTGCGACTGTCCGGCGTCGGCGAGTGGCTGGCCAAGGAGATCGAGAAACGGACCGGCAAGGAGGCCCGCACCACGGTCCTCGGGCACGTCCAGCGCGGCGGCACCCCCAGCGCCTTCGACCGCTGGCTCGCCACCCGCTTCGGACTGCACGCCATCGACTGCGTCCGCGACGGCGACTTCGGCACGATGGTCGCCCTGCGCGGCACGGACATCGTCCGCGTCCCGATCGCCGAGGCCACGGCCCGGCTGAAGACGGTCGACCTGAAGCTGTACGAGGAGGTCGGGGTGTTCTTCGGCTGACACCTCGTCAACTCGCCACCGTCCGGCCCGCCGTGCGCGACGGCACGGCCCTGCCCGCCCCGGATCCCGCCCCAGGCACGTGCGCTCACCGCGCTGGTCCGGGCGGCGGCCAGGGCGGGCCGGGGTACGGATGCGGGGTCGCCCGAGCACGCTGTGGTCGTCCTCGCCGCCACTCAGGCGGCCCCCTGCCGGCGCCGGCAAGCGAACCAACCCCCGAGCACGCCCACCCACAGCCCCGTATATTCGCCTCGTACGGCAACAATTCCGGTGAATCCCCGGAGGGCACCCGTGGAGATCCTGGCCTTCGGCGTACAGGCCGACGAAAAGCCCCTGATCGAGCAGGCCTTCCAGGCCCACCACGAGGTCCGCTGTCTGGACGTCTTCCTCAACGAGGACACCGCCCCCATCGCGGCCGGCCACGAGGTGATCTCCACCAGCGTCAACGCCGACCTCGGCCCGCGCGTCCTGGAAGCCCTCGCCGCAGCCGGAACCCGCATGATCGCCCAGCGTTCCACCGGCTTCAACAACATCGACCTCACCGTCGCCGAACGCCTCGGCATGACGGTCGCCCGTGTCTCGTACTACTCCCCGTACGCGGTCGCCGAGTTCGCCTGGACCCTCGCCATGGCGGTCAACCGCCGTATCGTCCGCGCCTCCACCCGCACCCGCGACTTCGACTTCCGCCTCGACGGCCTGATGGGCCGCGACATGCACGGCCGCACCGCGGGCGTCCTCGGCACCGGCAAGATCGGCGAGGCGTTCGCCCGGATCGCGCACGGCTTCGGCATGCGGCTGCTCGGCTGGGACATCGCCGAGAACCCCGCCTGAGCGGAACTCGGCACGAAGCATCGTGAATTAGGCCCTCAGGGAGCAGGACCCGTCAGCTCCGATCAGGCCGGAGTGGGGCGTCCTCTCGGCTGGTACGGTCACAGCGTGCCAAGCGAGAACCAAGCTGGCACAGCAACCCTCATTCCTTAGGGAAACCGGGCTGGTTCCAACCCGGCTGGTGTCGATCGCGTAAGACTTGGCCGTTCGCTGAGCGACCGAGCGGCGTGAGCCAGGAATCCCCCTCGGATACCGAGGGGGAGGGTTCAACTCCCATCAGGCGTACACAACCGCACGCCATGCGGAGGGCGTCGTCGATTACATCGGCGGCGCCCTCAGCGCACAGCGTCCTCGACTACACGACGGGCCGCCGCTCCGAGAACGTGCTGGTGCCGCGCAGCTGACCGACCAGCTCCTCCACGACCGCGGCGCCGTTCAGCGTCAGCAGCGACTCCGGGTGGAACTGCACCCCGGCAAAGGAGGGCCCGCGCAGCGCGTGCACCTCGCCGGTCGCGCTCCGGCTGAGCTCGATGCCGTGCGCGGCCAGCTCCACGGCCGCCTCGTCGTCGCAGCGCGCCACGAAGCTGTTGTAGAAGCCGACGGTCTCGGCCCGCCCGAACAGGTCGATCGTCGTCTGCGCCCCCTGGTACGGCACGTCCTTCCGTACGATCTCCAGGCCCAGCTCGGCCGCGATCAGCTCGTGCCCGAGGCACACACCGAGCACACCGTGCCGGTGTCCCCGCAACACCTCGGCGGTGAGGTCCCGCAGGAACCGCATCTTGGGATCGGTCAGGTCGGACGGGTCACCGGGCCCGGGGCCGAGCACGAGCGGCCCCTCGTGCGCGAGCACGGCATCCCGCAGCCCCGGCTCGTCGTACCGCCGCACGGTGACCGTGAGCCCCGACGACCGCAGCACATGCGCGAGCATGGCCGTGAAGGTGTCCTCGCCGTCGACGACCAGCGCGTGGCCCGCCAGGGCGTCCGACCTCTTCTGCATCCGCAGCCAGAAGGGTGCGAGCGCGGCCCGCCGCCCGTCCAGCGCCGCCCGCACCCGAGGGTCGTCGGCCAGCCGGGGCCGCGCCCGCTCCTCGCGTGGCCTGGACGGCCGTACCCCCAGAGCCGTCAGCACGCCCGCCGCCTTCGCGTGCGTCTCCGCGACCTCGCCCGCCGGGTCCGAGCCCCGTACCAGCGTCGCGCCGACCGGCACCCGCAGCCGCCCGTCCGCGTCGATGTCGGCGGTGCGGATGAGGATGGGGGAGTCGAGGGTCTGGGCACCCCCGGCGTCACGCCCGATCAGCGCCAGCGCACCGGCGTAGTAACCCCGCCCGCCGATCTCGTGCCGCTCGATGACCCGGCAGGCGTTCTGCACGGGTGAGCCGGTCACGGTCGCCGCGAACATGGTCTCCTTCAGCACCTCCCGCACATCCAGCGACGACCGCCCGCGCAGCTCGTACTCGGTGTGCGCGAGGTGCGCCATCTCCTTCAGTCGAGGCCCGACGACGACCCCGCCCATGTCGCCGACGGTGCACATCATCTTCAGCTCCTCGTCGACGACCATCGACAGCTCCTCGATCTCCTTGCCGTCGGCGAGAAAGCCGAGCAGGTGCTCGGGCGTCGGCCCTTCGGCGGGATAGCGGTACGTCCCGCTGATCGGGTTCATCACGACCGTGCCGCCCGACATGCGTACATGTACTTCGGGGCTGGCGCCGACCAGCGTGCGCCCACCCGTCTCCCGCCCCCGCCCTTCCAAGGAAGGCCCTTCGGGCCCTTTTTGATTTCCGGTGTGCACGACGAACGTCCAGTACGCGCCCCGCTCGCCCTCGAGGAGCCGCCGGAAGAGAGCGAGGGCATCGGCCCTGCCGAACCCCGGGATCCGGCCTCCGTACGTCCGCCGGATCACGAAGTTCGCGCCCTCGCCCCGCCCGATCTCCTCCCGCAGCACACGCCCGACGATCTCCGCGTACTCCTCGTCGCCGACGTCGAACCCGCCGCCCTCGACCCGCACCTCGTGCGCCGGGAGCCGGGTCAGGGCCTCGGCGAGCGGGATCTCGTACGTCTCCTCCGGCGTCAGCGCCACCAGCGGCGTGCCGTCGTCGCGGACGTCGAAACCACGCTCGCGGATCTGACGGAAGGGCACCAGGGCCAGGCCCTCGTCGGGGAGGTCGGCGAGCCGGTCGTACGTCCTGACCGGGCCGAGCAGCAGCTCCACCACGTCGTGGTCGTGGCCGGGAGTGCGGCGGCGGAGCAGGGCGAAGGGGCGGGGATCGTCGAGCAGTTCGAGCAGGTTCACGGGAGCTCCTTCTCTGAGGGTCTCTGAGAGAGGAGCGGCCCGGTCGCGAAAACACCGAAGGCCGCCCCTCGGGCGGCCTTCGCGAAGTCTTGCGTACGCGCAGTCAGTGGGCCGCCGGAGAAGCGGTCCACCACCAGGTCTGGTGCGAGTGCGCGAACATGAGCCGAACCATACCCCATGTCCGCAGACCGTAACTGGCGTCTCATTTGCTGGGCACGGGGCCGGAAGCCGGACATCACCCCGTAATGTTGACGTCGTGACCGTGAACGCTAAGACCAGCGCGAGCGCTGGCAACACCTGGCGAAACCTGCCCGCGGCGCAGCAGCCCGAGTACCCCGACGCCGAGGCTCTGCGCGCAGTGATCGCGGACCTCGAGTCGTATCCGCCGCTCGTCTTCGCGGGCGAGTGCGACCAGCTGCGCGCCCGGATGGCGGCCGTCGCCAAGGGAGAGGCGTTCCTCCTCCAGGGCGGCGACTGCGCCGAGGCCTTCGACGCGGTGTCCGCGGACCAGATCCGCAACAAGCTCAAGACCCTGCTCCAGATGGGCGCGGTGCTGACGTACGCCGCGTCCGTGCCCGTCGTGAAGGTGGGCCGGATCGCCGGCCAGTACTCCAAGCCGCGCTCCAAGCCGACCGAGACCCGTGACGGCGTGACGCTGCCGTCCTACCGCGGCGACTCCGTCAACGGCTTCGACTTCACGGAGGCGGCCCGCGTCCCGGACCCCGAGCGGCTGAAGCGGATGTACCACGCGTCCGCCTCCACGCTGAACCTGGTGCGCGCCTTCACCACCGGCGGCTACGCCGACCTGCGCCAGGTGCACGCCTGGAACCAGGACTTCGTGAAGTCGTCCCCGTCCGGGCAGCGCTACGAGCAGCTGGCGCGCGAGATCGACCAGGCGCTGAACTTCATGCACGCCTGCGGGGCCGACCCGGAGGAGTTCAAGACCGTCGAGTTCTACTCCTCGCACGAGGCGCTGCTGCTCGACTACGAGTCCGCCCTCACCAGGGTCGACTCGCGCACCGGGCAGCTGTACGACGTCTCCGGGCACATGGTGTGGATCGGTGAGCGCACCCGCCAGCTGGACGGCGCGCACATCGAGTTCGCGTCGAAGATCCGCAACCCGATCGGCGTCAAGCTCGGCCCGACGACGACGGCCGAGGAGACGCTGCAGTACATCGAGCGCCTCGACCCGGAGCGTGAGCCGGGCCGACTGACCTTCATCGTCCGCATGGGCGCCGACAAGGTCCGCGACAAGCTGCCCGAGCTGGTCGAGAAGGTCACCGCCTCGGGCGCGACCGTGGCCTGGGTGACCGACCCGATGCACGGCAACACCTTCGAGGCGGCCTCCGGTCACAAGACCCGCCGCTTCGACGACGTGCTCGACGAGGTCAAGGGCTTCTTCGAGGTCCACAAGGCGCTGGGCACCCACCCGGGCGGCATCCACGTGGAGCTGACCGGCGACGACGTCACCGAGTGCGTGGGCGGCGGCGACGAGATCTTCGTCGACGATCTGCACCAGCGCTACGAGACGGCTTGCGACCCGCGGCTGAACCGCAGCCAGTCGCTGGACCTGGCGTTCCTCGTCGCGGAGATGTACCGGGACCAGTAGCGGTCGACCTGTTACGGACGGTGTGGTGGGGCGTGGATCACATACGATCCGCGCCCCCTCCCACTTTTACGGCACCCCCGCGACGGGTAAGGTTAGGTTTGCCTCACCGATCAAGCGGGCCCGTGCTCCATCGGTTACGGCACGAACCTTTGATCCCGGCGGGAGGTGGACCGCGTGTTCGTCTGCAGTTGCTTCGGCATCACCGAGCAGCAGGTCAAGCAGCACGCGGAGAACGGCGCCTGCACCCCACGCCAGATAGCGTCGGCCTGCAAGGCGGGCACCGACTGCGGCTCGTGCGTACGCCGGATCCAGGCGCTCCTGGGCAGGGGTGCGTGCCCGCGCCGGGAGCTGGCCGACCAGGGCAAGCCGGTGCTGTCCGAGATCGCAGGCCTGGACGAGGCCGCGTAGCCTTCGGGCGGTCGCTCAGCTGTCCGGCTGCTCGACCAGCTGCGAGATGTACAGCGCCTCACCGAGCTTCTCCACCAGATCCAGCTGGGTGTCGAGATAGTCGATGTGGTGTTCCTCGTCCGCGAGGATCGATTCGAAGATGTTCGCGGACGTGATGTCGCCCTTGTTGCGCATCACCTCGATACCGCGCTTGAGCCGGTCCATCGCCTCCACCTCGACCTGCCGGTCCGCCTCGAACATCTCCTTGACGGTCTGCCCCACCCGTACGTGGAACAGCCGCTGGTAGTTGGGCAGTCCCTCCAGGAACAGGATCCGGTCGGTGAGCATCTCGGCGTGCTTCATCTCGTCGAACGACTCGCTCCGGGTGTACTTCGCGAGCTTGTACCAGCCGAGGTTCTCCTGCATCTTCGCGTGCAGGAAGTACTGGTTGATCGCGGTCAGCTCGCCGGTGAGCTGCTCGTTGAGAAACTCGATGACCTCAGGGTCGCCCTGCATGGCAGTGGCTCCTTCCGCGTGAGGAATGGGAGGTTGCCGCCGCATGATTGCACCGGGTGTCGAAGACCGTCCAGTAAGTGAGGACTTAGTAAGTAAGTCCATGCTTAGTGCGGGTTGCCCGATTCTGGACCGGCCTGGTCAAGTGCACTGTGTCGGGTCTGTCAGGATGGAGCCATGGGTCATCCGGTGGAGCGCGAATCTGGAGAAGCAGCACAGTGCGAGCTTCCACCGGGGCAGCGAGTGCAGCGCGGCTGGCCGGTCACGCACTACGGGCCGGTGCCCAAGTTCCGGCCCGAGCGGTGGGAGTTCAGGGTCTTCGGCGCCACCGCCGACGGTGAGAAGCACTGCTGGAACCACGACGAGTTCACGGCCCTGCCCTACACCACCGTAGTGGCCGATCTGCACTGCGTCACGAAGTTCAGCATGCTCGGCGCGGAGTGGGGTGGAATCCCCGCGCGGACGATCCTGGAGATCGCCCCGCCCGCCCCGAATGTCACCCATGTGATGGTGTGGGCGGAGTACGGCTTCAGCTCCAATCTGCGCCTGTCGGACTTCGCGTCCGAGCGCACGATTTTCGCCACCCACAAGGACGGCGAACTGCTGACCGCGGAGCACGGCTTCCCGCTGCGGCTCATCGTCCCGCACCTGTACGCCTGGAAAGGCCCCAAGTGGGTCCGCGGGGTGGAGTACATGACCACCGACCGCCGTGGCTTCTGGGAGGAGCGCGGCTACCACAACATCGGCGACCCCTGGAAGGAACAGCGCTACTCCTACCAGGAGGAGCCCGGGGACGGCCCCGAGCTGTGACGTTCGGCGTCAGCCGTCCCTGAGCCTCTTCAGCCGGGCCACGTCCGCCGCGTGCCCCTCCTTGCCGCCGGGTGTCTCGATGATCAGCGGTACGCCCTCGGTGGCGGGGTGGGCCATCAGCGCCCGGAACGGGTCCTCGCCGATGTGTCCGGCGCCAATGTTCTCGTGCCGGTCCTTGTGTGCGCCCACCACGTCCTTGGAGTCGTTGGCATGGATCAGTTTCAGCCGGCCCTCGCCGACCGTGTCCACCAGCAGGTCCAGCGTCTGGTGCATGCCGCTCGGGCCGGTCAGGTCGTGTCCGGCGGCGAAGACATGGCAGGTGTCGAGACAGACCCCCAGCTTCGGATGGGCGTCCAGGGCCTCGAAGTACGGCCCGAAGTCCCAGGTGCGCGAACACAGGGAGGCGCCCTGTCCCGCCGTGGACTCCAGCAGCAGGTACGGATCGTCGTCATGGGTGAGCTCGTCCAGCAGCGGCAGCAGGTACTCCCGTACCTGCTTCAGGGCCACCGAGCGGTCCCGGCCACCGGTCGCGCTCCCGGTGTGCACGACCACACCCAGCGCGCCGATCTCCCGTCCACGCCGCAGCGAGTGCCGCAGCGACTCCACCGACCTCTCCACGGTGGCCTCGGTGTGTGAGCCGAAGTTGATCAGGTACGGCGCATGCACATACGCCGGTATCGACTCTGCTGCGCACGTCGCCCGGAACTCCTCGTCCTGTGCCGGGTTCCCGACGGGCGTGGCCCAGCCGCGCGGGTTGGCGACGAAGACCTGCACGGTCTCGGCCTTGAGATCGTGGGCGTACGTCAGGCCTACGGAGTGCAGGCCGCCGGCGACGGGGACGTGACCGCCGACGGGATTGCGGGAGGGGTGTTGACTCTTCACGCGTTCAGGGTGTCACGTCCCCGAGCGTGCCCCGTCAGCCGATCTCGATGGTGATCGTCGACCCCTTGGGAGCCGTCTCGCCGCCCTCCACCGACTGGCCCTGCACCTCGTCGCCGAACAGCCCGAGCAGACCGCGGTCCTCGTCGACCTGGAAGCCGGCGTCCTCCAGCTGCTGCCTGGCCTCGTCGACGCTGTCACCGACCACGTCCGGAACCTCGACCATCTCCGGGCCCTTGGACAGCGTCAGCGTCACCGTGTCGCCCTCGGCGGCCCGGCTGTCGGCCTGCGGCGACTGCCGGGCGACCTGGCCCGCGTCGTACTCCGAGTTGACCCGCTGGGACGCGATGCGCACCTTGAGGCCGGCCTCCTGGAGTTCGTCCCGGGCGTCGTCAAGGTCGCGGCCGGTGACGTCCGGGACGTCCACCGGGCTGCCCTTGCTGACGGTGAGCGCGATCGCCGTGCCCGCGCGGGTCTTCGTGCCCGTCTGCGGGTCCGAGCTGATCACGAACCCCTTGGTGACGTCGTCGCTGAACTCCCGGGTCACCATGCCCGGCTCCAACCCGCTGTCCTTCAGCAGGTCGCGCGCCTTGTCCAGCCGGTAGCCCGCCAGATCAGGCACCTTCACGATCTCCGGGCCGTCGGAGATGGTGAGTGCGACGGAGTCGTTCTGCCGGATCCGGGCGCCCGGCGCCGGGTCGGTGCTGATGACCGTGCCGCGCTTCACGGTGTCGCTGTAGGCGTGCTCGATCTGCCCGACCTCCAGCCCGGCGTCCGCGAGCCGGTCCTTGGCCTCGGCCTCGGTCTTCGCCAGCAGCGGCGGGACCTTGGTGAACTGGCCGGAGTTGATGTACCAGACACCCGTGCCGACGCCGAGCACCAGCAGGACGGCGGCGATGATCGTGAACATCGTGCGCCGGGGCGGGGCCGAGCGCCGCGGAGCCGGAGCCGGCGGGGCCTGCAGTCGGCTGGTCCGGTTGAGCCGGGGTTCGTCGTCCTCGTTGACGGGCAGCTGCCGCAGCGCGGTCAGCGCGCGCGGGATCACGCTCGTACGGTCGTCGGCGTTGTCGTGTTCCGCGGTGAGCGCCTGCGGCGGGATCGCGTCGAGCTGGTCCGCGCCGAGCGCGCCGCGCGCCTCGCGGACCTGGGCGAGCAGCGCCACCGCGTCGTGCGGGCGGACGTCCGGGGTGCGCGAGGTCGCCGAGGCGACCAGCTCGTCCAGCTCGTACGCCAGGCCCGGCACGGCGGCCGAGGGCGGCGGGACGTCGTCGTGGATGTGCTTGTAGAGCACCTGGGCGGGGGAGTCCCCGGAGTGCGGCTTGGCGCCGGTCAGCATCTCGTACAGCACGACACCGCACGCGTACACGTCGACGCGGGGGTCGGCGCTGCCCTGCTCGATCTGCTCCGGTGCGAGGTAGGACACCGTGCCGAGGACGGACCCGGTGGTGCTGGTGACCGTGTCCACCGCCCGGACCAGCCCGAAGTCGGCGACCTTGACCCGGCCGTCGTCCCCTATCAGGACGTTCTCCGGCTTCATGTCGCGGTGCACGAACCCGGCGCGGTGCGCGGCGCCGAGCGCGGCGAGGACCGGCTCCAGGATGTCCAGCGCGGCCCGCGGCTGCAGTGCTCCGCGCTCGCGCAGCACATCACGCAGGGTGCAGCCGGAGACGTACTCCATGGCCAGATAGACGTACGACCCGTCGGCGCCCTGGTCGAACACCTGGACGACATTGGGGTGGGCGAGCCGGGCGACCGACTTGGCCTCGCGGATGAACCGCTCGACGAACGTGCCGTCCGTCGCGAGCGCCGGGTGCATCACCTTGAGCGCGAGGACGCGGTCCAGACGGGTGTCCACGGCCCGGTAGACCGTGGCCATCCCGCCGACCGCGATCCTCGCGTCGACGCGATAACGGCCGTCGAGCAGCTGCCCGACCAGAGGGTCCTGAAGGGTCGTGTCCACGCAGGCGAGTGTACGAGCAGCCACCGACACGCCGCCCCGTTCAGCCCCGTTGAGGGCCCACTTGAAGCGCACCTGTGACGGAACCCACGAACTCAAAAGGCAGGCCGCTCAGGGTCCAGCGCAGCGATCCCCTCCACAGGAGAAGACGCCTCCGCGAAGTGCCGCCGAGGGATCCGCCCCGCCCGGAACGCCAGCCGCCCCGCCTCCACCGCATGCCGCATGGCGTCAGCCATCAGCACCGGCTCCTGCGCCCGCGTCACGGCCGAGGCGAGCATCACACCCGCGCACCCCAGCTCCATCGCGAACGCCGCGTCCGACGCCGTACCGGCCCCCGCATCCAGAATCACCGGCACACGCGCGTGCTCCACGATCAACTGGAAGTTGTGCGGATTGCGAATCCCGAGCCCCGACCCGATCGGCGACCCCAGCGGCATGATCGCGGCACACCCCACGTCCTGAAGCTTCCGCGCCAGCACGGGATCGTCGTTCGTGTACGGCAGCACCGTGAACCCGTCGTCCACCAGCGTCTCCGCCGCCTCCAGCAGCTCGATCGGATCCGGCAGCAGCGTCCGCTCGTCGGCGATGACCTCCAGCTTGACCAGCTCCGTCCCGAGCGCCTCCCGCGCCAGCCGGGCCGTGAGCACGGCCTCACCCGCGGTGAAACACCCCGCGGTGTTCGGCAGCACCCGAATCCCCAGCCGGTCCAGCACCGACAGCACGGACCCGTGCACGTCGGGATTCACCCGCCGCATGGCCACCGTGGTCAGCTCCGTTCCGGAAGCCACCAGCGCCCGCTCCAGCACGTCGAGGCTGGGCGCACCCCCGGTGCCCATGATCAGCCGGGACGTGAAGGTCGTACCACCCAGGACAAAGGGATCGTCGGCCATGGGTCAGCCTCCTTGGACGGCGGTGAGGACTTCGACACGGTCCCCCTCGGAGAGGGGTGTGGTCGGCCACTGCGCGCGCGGGACGACGGTTTCGTTGAGGGCGGCGGCCACTCCGGAGGGGGCTGCCGTGAGGGTCTTCACCAGGACGTCGAGAGCCGTGCCGGGCTCGACCTCGCGCGGCTCGCCGTTGACGGAGATGGTCATGCGGGCTGCTCCGTGCATGTTCATGCGGGCTGCTCCGTGAGTACTGCGCTGAAGCGTTTCGGGGTGAAGGGGCGGGCCACGTCCGGGAGTTCGCCGGTGGTGAGCAGATGCGCCATGACGTCGCCGGTGACGGGGGTCAGCAGGACGCCGTTGCGGTAGTGCCCGGTGGCCAGCAGCAGTCCGTCCAGCCCGGTCGGTCCGAGCAGGGGCGCGTTGTCGGGCGAGCCGGGGCGCAGTCCGGCCCGCGTCTCGGTCAGCGGCAGCTCGGTGATGCCGGGCACCAGCTCGTGCGCGTCCCGCAGCAGCTGGTACACGCCCCCGGCCGTGACCGTCGTGTCCCAGCCGAGCTCCTCACTGGTCGCCCCGACGACCAGCTCGCCGCTCTCGCGCGGCACCAGGTAGACATGGCTGCCGCGGACGACCGCGCGCACGGTCCGGCTCAGGAACGGCGCGTACCGCTTCGGCACGGTCAGCCGCAGCACCTGTCCCTTCACGGGCCGTACCGGAGGCAGGACGGCGTCCGGGACGCCCGCGAGCCGCCCGCTGAGGCTCCCCGCGGCCAGGACCACCTGCCCGGCGGCCAGGTAGGTGCCCGCGCGCGTGACGGCTCCCGCGGCCCGGTCCCGTACGACCACGAGCCTTTCCGCCCACTCCCGGCGGAAGACCACGCCCGCCCGCTCGCACGCGGTCACCAGCGCCCCCGTGAGCCGCCGCGGGTCGATCTGGTGGTCGCCGTCGACCCGCAGCCCGCCGCGCACCCCCGGCGCGAGCATCGGTTCCAGGCGCCGGCAGTCCCGTCCGGACAGCCACTCCGAGTCCAGGCCCGACTGCCGTTGCAGTGCGTGCAGTTCCCGCAGATGGGCGCGGTCGTCGGCGTCCAGGGCGACGGCGAGCGTGCCGCACTGGCGGTAGCCGAGGTCGTGGCCGGTGAGGTCGGTGAGCTCGGCCGCGAAGTCCGGATAGCGGCGGGCCGAGGCCAGGTTCAGGCCGAGCAGGGTCTGCTCGCCGTAGTGCAGTTCCGTGACGGCGGCCAGCATCCCCGCCGCCACCTGGGCGGCCCCGCCGCCGGGTTCGGGGTCCACGACGGCGGTGGCGAAGCCGCGTTGCGCGGCCCGCCAGGCCGTGACCAGACCGATGATTCCGCCCCCGATGACGAGGACTTCTGACGTACGTGTGGATGACGACACAGGCGCTGCGCCCCTCCCTTCGCCGGCATGACCCGGATCAGGTTCGTACGGTCGGAGGCCGCCAGCCTCCCTCTCAGCCCGGTGCGTCCGGGCTCCCGCGAGTGCTCTACGTTGGCCACCCTAGCCTCTGAATCCACGCCTCTGTAAGGGAGCCTGTTGTCATGCCCCGCCCGCTCGACGGCCTCGCTTACACCTACGCGCGGTAGTGGTAGTGTTACGGCGTGCTGTGCGAGAACCAAGCCAGTGCAACAACCTCCCAGTCTCTGGGGCAACCGGGCTGGTTCCAACCCGGCTGGTGTTGAGGGAGTAAGACCTTCCGAGGCGCTGCTTCGGGCGGCTTCCTGAGCCAGGAATCCCCCTGTCTTCAGCAGGGGGAGGGTTCAAGTACCACGAGCGGGACACGCGCGCGATATCTGGGCCGAGTGCGCGGGCAGCCATCTGACCCGGTGCTCGGCCCGGCGATCGCCTGGACTTCCGGCGCTGTGGAGCAGGTCACCGAGCCCACCCCCTGACTGACAGAAAGTCAGTTGACTATGGTGATCAAGTGAGCGAGCAGACGCAGGAGACGGGGCTGTCGCAGCCGCGGCGCGTGGTCGTGGTCGGTGCGGGCATGGCCGGTGTGCAGACCGCGGTCGCCCTGCGGGAACAGGGCTTCACCGGCACCGTGACACTGATCGGCGCCGAGCCCCACCAGCCGTACGACCGTCCGCCGCTGTCCAAGGCCGTCCTGCTCGGCACGGCGGAGGGCTCCGCCTTCGATGTCGACTTCGAGGCGCTCGACATCGAGCTGCACCTCGGGCGCGACGTCCTCGGCGTCCGCCCCGACGAGCACGAGCTCGACACGGCCGCCGGGCCGGTGCCGTACGACGTCCTGGTCCTCGCGACCGGTGCCGAACCGATCACGCTGCCGGGCGCGGAGGGCGTCCCCGGCGTGCATCTGCTGCGCACCCTGGACGACGCCGAGCGGCTGCGGCCCGTGCTCGCCCGCCAGCACGACATCGTCGTGGTCGGTGCGGGCTGGATCGGCGCGGAGTTCGCCACGGCCGCGCGCGAGGCGGGCTGCGCCGTGACGGTCGTGGAGGCCGCGGACCGCCCGCTCGCCGGGGCGCTGCCCGCCGAGGTGGCCGCGCCGATGGCGGACTGGTACGCGGACAGCGGTGCCGTACTGCGCACGCACGCGCGCGTGGCGCGGATCGAGCCCGGCGCGGTCGTGCTCGACGACGGTTCGCGGCTGCCCGCCGGTGCGGTCGTGGTCGGTATCGGCGCCCGGCCCGCCACCGCCTGGCTCACCGGCGCCGACATCGAGCTCGGCGCATCCGGCGAGGTCGTGGCCGACCAGCACCTGCGCACCTCCGCGCCGGACGTCTACGCGGTGGGAGACTGCGCCTCCTTCCCTTCGGGAAGGTATGGCGAGCGCCTTCTGGTCCACCACTGGGACAACGCCCTGCAGGGCCCTCGTACGGTGGCCGCGAACATCATCGGCGAGGCGACCGGCGAGGCCCCGGTGGTCTACGACCCGGTGCCGTACTTCTGGTCCGAGCAGTTCGGCCGCTTCGTCCAGTACGCCGGCCACCACACGTCCGCCGACCGCACCGTATGGCGCGGCGACCCGTCCGGCCCCGCCTGGACCGTCTGCTGGCTGCGCGAGAACCGGCTCGTCGCCCTGCTGGCGGTGGGCCGCCCGAGGGATCTGGCCCAGGGACGACGGCTGATCGAGGCCGGCACACCGATGAACCCGGAACTGCTGGCGGACCCGGCGCGGCCGCTGAAATCTGCGGTGGCGCAGCCGTCGTAGGCACCGCCCGGACGGCCCCTTGCTCCCGGTCCGTCCCAGTGGTCGTCGCCCCAGGTCGGACCGGTCTGGCTTCCGACTGTCAGTGGGGGATGGCAGGCTAGTTTCCGTGACCGAGATTGACACAAAGATCGACGCTCTCGTCCCCGCCTGGCTCACCCTTCCCGATATCGCCGAAAAGCTCGGTGTCGAGGTGACGCGCGTGCGACAGCTGGTCAAGGATGGCCAGCTCATCGCCGTACGCCGCGGCGAGAACCGCGCGCTGCACGTCCCCGCCGCCTTTATCGACGGGGACAAGGTCGTCAAGGGCCTGTCCGGGACCCTGACGCTCCTGCGGGACGACGGCTTCACGGTCGAAGAGATGCTGGAGTGGCTGTTCACCCCCGACCCCACCCTGCCCGGCACCCCCGCGCAGGCGCTGAGCGAGAATCGCGGCACGGAGGTGAAGCGCCGCGCCCAGGCGCTCGCCGTCTGATCCGAAAACCGTCCGGCGTACGGGCCGCGGCGCGCGCAGGCCACGGCCGCTGTCCAGCGCGCTCACCCGCAGCCCGTACGCCACCCACAACGGGGGACACATGACCGCCACCGCCACCGCCGCCACCGCCCGCGCCAGGCTCGCCGACGCCCGGGTGTACCTGTGCACGGACGCGCGCAAGCGCCAGGGCGATCTGCCGGAGTTCCTGGACGCGGTCCTGGCGGGCGGGGTCGACATCGTGCAGCTGCGCGACAAGGACATGGAGGCGGCCGAGGAGCTGGAGCACCTGAAGGTGTTCGCCGAGGCCTGCGCCCGGCACGGCAGGCTCCTCGCGGTCAACGACCGCGCGGATGTCGCGCACGCCGCCGGCTCGGACGTACTCCACCTCGGCCAGGGCGATCTCCCTGTCCCCGCCGCCCGGGCGATCCTCGGCGACGACATCCTCATAGGCCGTTCCACACACGCGGAGTCCGAGGCCGCCGCGGCCGACGTCCAGGACGGCGTGGACTACTTCTGCACCGGCCCCTGCTGGCCCACCCCCACCAAGCCCGGCCGCCATGCCCCCGGCCTCGACCTGGTGCGGTACACGGCGGGGCTCGGCACCGACCGCCCCTGGTTCGCCATCGGCGGCATCGACCTCGGCAACCTCGACCAGGTGCTCGACGCGGGCGCCCGCCGGGTCGTGGTCGTACGGGCCATCACGGAGGCGGACGACCCTGGTGCGGCCGCGGCGGAGTTCGCCAAGCGGCTGCGGCAGGCGTGACACGCACGTTTGTCCAAGGTGTCCAAGGGATGGACAACAAGCCGACAAATCGGGCAAATTTACGGCATCCGGTTGGGGGACCGCCGCCCCCTGGCTAACCTGCCCGTATGGCCCTCGGAACTGCATCCACCAGGACTGATCGCGCACGTACCGTGCGCGACATGCTCGCCACCGGCAAGACGACGTACTCGTTCGAGTTCTACGCGCCGAAGACCGCCAAGGGTGAGCGCAGCCTGTGGAACGCCCTCCGCAGGGTCGAGGCGGTGGCCCCCGACTTCGTCTCCGTGACGTACGGTGCCGGCGGTTCAACGCGCGCGAGCACGGTCAAGGAGACCGAGCAGATCGTCGCCGACACCACCCTCACCCCGGTCGCCCACCTCACCGCGGTCGACCACTCCATCACCGAACTGCGCAACGTCATCGGCCAGTTCGCCGACGCCGGCATCCGCAACATGCTCGCTCTGCGCGGCGACCCGCCCGGCGACCCGATGGGAGAGTGGGTGCCGCATCCCAAGGGCCTCACCTACGCCGCCGAACTTGTCCGGCTCATCAAGGAGTCGGGCGACTTCTGCGTCGGCGTCGCGGCTTTCCCGGAGATGCACCCACGCTCCAGCGACTGGGACACGGACGTCACGCACTTCGTCGACAAGTGCCGCGCCGGCGCCGACTACGCGATCACCCAGATGTTCTTCCAGCCGGAGTCCTATCTCCGGCTGCGCGACCGGGTCGCGGTGGCCGGCTGTGAGACCCCGGTCATCCCGGAGGTCATGCCCGTGACCAGCCTCCGGATGCTGGAACGACTGCCGCAGCTCAGTAACGCTCACCTTCCGTCCACCTTGAAAGAGCGAATCCTCACAGCAAAAGACAATCCGGCCGCTGTACGCTCCATGGGGATCGAGTTCGCCACGGAGTTCTGCGCGCGGCTGCTGGCCGAGGGAGTGCCCGGACTGCACTTCATCACGCTCAACAACTCCACGGCGACGCTGGAAATCTACGAGAATCTGGGCCTGCACCACCCACCGCGGGCCTAGACCGGTCGCACGCTCATACGACACACTGCGTAGCGGCCACTGGGAGAGGGGCGTACATGGGCTGGACGGTCCTCTACATCGCGTTCGGCATCGTCGCGCTGTGGCTGCTCGGCGAGGTGCTGCTGCAGTACAAGGCACGGCTTCGCTGGCGGCTGCTGGCGTTCGTCGGCTTCCTCGGTGTCGTCGTCGGTGTACTGATCCCGTCCGTCGTCGTGATCGGACTGGGCGCCGCCGCCTTCGCGGTCGGGCAGACATACGTCACGCTGTCGTTCCGCCGCGGTTTCGCCGCCGGCTGGGCGGTCACCGGGCGTTCGGGCCTGGGCGGCAGCAAGCGCCGCCGCGGCGAGCCGGAGCACCAGGACCCGACCCTCGAGGTCTCCGATCTGGAAGCGGGCGACTACGGCGACGCCGACGCCCAGTACGGTCACGCGGGCGGCGCCCAAGGCCAGGACGACCACGACCGCGACGACGTCTTCACACCCGCCCGCTCCGCCGCCGCTTCCGCGGCCGCCGAAACCACCGCCGTGTACGAACCGCAGCCGATGCCCGACGACACCGGCTCGTACGGCATATACGGCGACACCGCGTACGCCGCGGGGCAGACCCAGGACCAGTACGCGACGGCCGCCCAGAGTGCCGATCAGAACTACGCCTACGACGGTTACTCCTACGGCCAGCAGCAGTACGGCTACGACACCACCGGCCAGCAGCAGTACGCCGCGTACTCCGACCCGTACATCGGCACCCAGACCTACGGCGGTGCCGCGTACGACACCGGCTACGACCAGCAGCAGTACGGTCAGCAGGCCTACGGCCAGGACCAGTACGCCACCGGCAGCTACGGCGGCCACACGCCGCCCGGCGGCGTGTGGGTACCGCAGCAGCGCAGCACCGACGACGCCTACGGCGGGGAACTCCCGCCCGAGCAGCCCTACCCGTACCAGGGCGACGGTCAGGCGCAGGGGAACGAGTACGACGAGCGGTACCGCTTCTGAACGCCGCCTCTCACTGAGATCCGCGGAAGTCAGGACCCTCCACGATCAGCCCCGCCACCAGGGCGCCCGACATGCCGGCATGGGGGAGACCGCCGCCCGGGTGAGACCAGCCGCCGACGGTGAACAGGCCAGGCAGCCCGGTCGTGTTCGACGGGTGCAGCAGCCGGCCCCCGGCCGCCGCCAGAGCCGGTGCCGGCACCGCCCCGCCCTCCGCGCCGGTCACCTCCGCGATGTCGGCCGGAGTACGCAGCTCGCGCCAGAGGAGGCGGTCCCGCAGGTCGGGTATGACGCGTTCGGCGACGGTGATCATGGCCTCTGTGTGCCGGTCGAGGACCTCCGCGTCGGCCCGGCTCCGCTCACCCGGCATGGAGGCGACCGTGGCGGTCAGCGTGACCGCCTCGTGCGCGGGGTCCGGGACCAGCTGGGGATCGTCGGGCCGCAGCACCGTGACCGTGGGACGGGCGGCCATCCCCGCGGGCGTGCCGAACAGGGACTCCAGCTCGAGCTCGCGGTCCTCCGCGTGCACCACCGTCCGATGAACCGTCCCCTCCGGACGCCTGCCGCGCAGCGCCAGCAGCACCGTCAGACGGCTCGGCAGCCCGCGCTGCCCCGGGACCTCGCCTGCCCCCCGTATCGCCGTAGCGGGCACGGCACGGCTCAGCACCTCCGGTGCGACACCGGCGACCACGAAGTCCGCCTCCGCCACCGTCCCGTCGGCGAGTTCCACCCCCGCGGCCCGGCCGTCCTTCTCCAGCACCGTCGTCACCTCGGCGTCGAAGACGAACTCGACCCGCCGGGCCAGGCAACGCTCGTACACCGCGCGTGCGAGCTCCCGGATGCCACCGCGCACGTACCAGGTGCCGAAGGCGTGATCCATGTACGGCAGCACGGCGGCGGCGGCCGGAGCGACGCGCGGGTCCAGGCCGTACGCGAGGGCCTGGCTCTCCAGCAGGGCGATCAGCCGGGGATCGCGCAGCTCCCAGGCGCCGACCTCGGCGAGCGTGCCGGCCCGGCGGGTGCGCAGCAGCCGCTTGTGCGGGACGGCGGGGTAGGGCTCACGCTCTGCCAGCACCGGCCAGTTCGGCCACAGGGGCTCCTCCAGGAGAGGCCTGCGGGTCCGGTCCCAGGCCTCGCGGGCCCGCACCAGGAAGTCGCCCCAGCGTCCGCCCGCCCCCGACCCCAGCGCCTCGTCCAGGGCGGCGACCGCTCCCGCGCGCGAGGCGTTCGGCAGCGACACCTCGGTGCCGTCCGCGAAGACATGCCGGGCCGACGGGTCGACCTGGATCAGCTCGACGCACGCCTCCAGCGGCTCCTTGCCGGTCTTGAGGAACAGGTCGCGGTGGACCGCGGGCAGAGGCAGCAGCCCGGGGCCGGTGTCGAAGGAGAACCCCTCCCGCTCCAGTCGGCGCACCGCGCCGCCGTACGTCTCCGTCCGCTCGTACACCGCAACCCGGTGGCCCGCGACGGCCAGCCGGGCAGCAGCCGCCATCGCGCCCATCCCGGCGCCGATCACCGCAATCCGTGCCATGCCTGCGACTTTATCGGCCGCCGCTGACAATCCGCCCGCGGGCCTGTGACCTGCACGCTCCCATGGCCCGGAGGTCAGCTGGGCGGTGGTCCGGCCCGCGCCGCCAGTCGCCGTTCCTCCCGGCGCTGCGCCCTGCGGCGCTGGAAGCGGCGGATACGAGAGACGAGGAAGTACAGCATGATCAGCCCGGCGACCAGCAGCACGCCGGCGATGACGGCCGCCGCCTCCGGATGGAACATCGCGAACGTGACGATCCCACCGACCCCGAGATCCTCGGCCACGCTGATGATCACGTTGCTGATGGGTTCCGGCGAGCTGTTGACCGCCATCCGCGTGCCGGCCTTGACCGCATGGCTGGCCGGCGCCGTCGAACCGCCGATGGCGCCCGCCGTCAGATCGGAAAGCGAACCGCTCTGGCCCGCGAGCAGCGCCCCGATCCAGGCCCCGCTGGCCGGCCGGATCAGCGTGTGCACCGAGTCCCACGCCGAGTCGACGTAGGGGATCTTGTCGGCGACCGCCTCGCCCAGGAACAGCACACCCGCCGTGATCAGCACCTCGGGGCGCTGCAGCGACTCGGGGACCTCGTCGCTCAGTCCCGTCGCACCGAAGAAGCCGAGCACCAGCACCACCGCGTACGCGTTGACGCCGCTGGCCCAGCCGCTGGTGAACACCAGGGGGAGCACGGACACGGACGCGATCGTGACCAGCCGTGGCCGACGCGTCCTGGGGGCGAGTGCGTACGGCTGAGTATCCGTACTCAGGCGACGAGATGAGTACGCGCGCGGATGGGGGCCGACCTGCGCGAACGAGAGAGTGGAGGCACGGAGAGGGGCACGGCGCCGGCACCGGCGACACGGGGCGCCGGAACGGCCCGGCCCACGATCCGCTCCTTCCGCCGGCCCCGGTCGGCGGGAGCGAGGCACGGGGGAGTCCGGGGGAGGACCGAAGGGGCCCGACGGGGGAGAAGAGGGCCCAACGGGGGAAACGGGGGCGCACAGGGAAGCGCCGGTTCGAGTGGCCCGCGGGGGACGCGGCCATCTCGGACCGGCGCTTTCGTGCTGCCTGTTCGTGCTGCCTAAGGGCGCCCGTTGACCCGCTGCCTAGGGGCGCCCGCTGACCCGCCCCTGGAGCAGCCGTGAGAGGGCTGCGTGGACGTCGTCCAGGGAACGCTCCGGCTGGAACGCCTGCCAGTCCAGTGCGGCCACCAGCACCATGCCGACGAGCGCCGCCGCCGTCAGCGGCACGTCGATCTCCTCGCTGAACTCGCCGTTCTCGATGCCCTCGCGCAGCACGTCCTCGACGACCGCCACCGCCTTCTGCCGGACCACCAGCAGGGTGGACTGCCAGGCCCGGTTGGTACGCCACAGCTCGGCCACGTACAGCTGGGTGAAGGCCGGATACCGGTCGATGAAGACGAGCCCGGCCCGGATCATCGCATCCAGGGCGGCCACCTTGGTGCCGCCCTCCTTCGCCGTCTGCTCGGCCGCCTCCCGGAGGGAGGCGGTGAGGAGGCCCACGCCGTGCCGCAGCAGCTCCTCGAAGAGGACGGACTTGCTGGCGAAGTTGTAGTAGACCGTGCCCTTCGCGACCCCGGCCCGCTCGGCGATCTCGTCCACCGTGGTGGCGGAGAAGCCCTGCTCCGCAATGAGCGTGACGGCCGCTTCGTAGAGCTTCTGCCGGGTGGCCTCTCGGCGTGTGCTGGCCCCCGAGGCGGTGCTGCTGCTTTCCATGGCCCCGATTGTCACAGGAAGCCGCTCCCTCGCAGCGGCGGGAGGTGCGTTCACAGGCTCAGCTCCGGGTGCAGCCGGTCCAGGGTCCACACCTGCCGGCGCCGGGCCGACAGCGCGGTGAGCGCGAGGGCGCCCGCGGTGAAGGCGGCCAGCACCACGCACGCGTGCCACACGGGTTCCAGGCCACCACCCGAGATGAGCCTCCTGAGGGCCTCGACGACGTGACTCATCGGTAAGAAGGGGTGCAGCGCGTTGAAGAAGTCCGGGCTGGTCTGCACGGGATAGGTGCCGCCCGCGGATGTCAGTTGCAGCATCAGCAGGGCGAGAACCAGGATGCGGCCGGCGGCTCCGAAGCGGGCGTTCAGCCACTGGATCAGCGCCGCGAAGCACGCCGTCACCAGGAACAGGAAGCCCACCGTCCCGGCCGCCCGCGCCATCTCCAGCCCGACCGCCCAGTGCAGCACCGACATCAGGGCCACCGTCTGGAGTACGCCGATCGCCAGCACCGGCAGCCAGCCCGCCAGGGCGATCCGCCAGGCCGAGGCGCCGGTGGCCAGCGCCCGCCGGTTGAGCGGCGGGATCAGCATGTACGCCACCATCGCACCCACCCACAGGGACAGCGGGATGAAGTACGGGGCGAAACCGGTGCCGTAGTTGGGCGCCTTGTGCAGCGTCTTGGAGGCGAGCTGGACGGGGTCCGCCATGACCTCCGTCCGCGCGTCGCGCTGCTGCTTGTCGTAGTCGGGAATCTGCTCGGCGCCGTCGTGCAGCCCGTTCGCGAGCTTCCCGGAACCGTCGACGAGCTTGAACATGCCACCGCTGAGGTCGTCCGCGCCCGTCCTGAGGTCGCCGACGCCCTTGTCGAGGTCCACGGCGCCGGTCTTGGCGGTACCGAGCCCGGTGTGCAGCGACTTCGCACCCGTGGCGACCTTTCCTGCCCCTTCGTTCAGCTTGTTGATCCTGGAGACGGCGTCGTCGAGGTTCTCGGAGAGGTGCGGGGCGCGGTCGGCGAGGGCCTGGGACTGCTCCTCCAGGGTGGCGAGATGGTCGTCCAGCTTCTTCAGGTCGCTGTCGTGATCGGTGATCAGTGTGTTGACGTCGTCGGCGATCGTCGCCGCGTCGGCCGCCGCGTCCTTGGCCTTCTCCAGGTCGGAGCAGGCCGCATCGGGCAGTACGGGAGTCTCGCAGCGCCTCTTGTGGACGTCGTTCAGCGTGTCGGAGGCCGCCCGGGCATCCTTGGCGGCCGTCGGCGCCCGCTTCACCAGGGTCTCGAGGTTGTCGCGGATCGCCCCGGACGAGTCGGCGACGAGCTGGGCCGTGTCCCCGATGGTCTTCTCGTTGTCCTTGAGGAAGGGCCCCACCTTGTCCGCGACCCCGTTCACCTTGTCCGCAAGAGCCTGCGTCCCCTCCGCGACCCGCTTCGAACCGTCCTCCAGGTCGTCGGCGCCCTTGTTGAGCTTCTTCAGGCCCTTGGCCAGCTTCCCGCTGCCGTCCTCGGCGTCCTTCAGGCCGTCAGCGAGATCCTTAGAGCCCTTCTCCGCCGTGCCGATGCCGCTCCTGAGCTTGTCGGCGCCGCTCGCGGCCTTGACCGTCTCGCCGTGGATGTCGGAGAACGAAATGAAGATCCGGTCCAGGAACGACCGCGACGCCTTCGTGGACGCCGCCGTACGCACCTCGCTGAACACCGTTTGGGAGATCTGGCCGACGATGTAGTTGTTCGCGTCGTTCGTACGGACCTGAAGGGCGCCCGTCTCGGGAGAGTCGCCCGCGCTGGAGGCGATGCGCGCACTGAAGTCGGCCGGCATGGTCAGCGACAGGTAGTACGTGCCGTCCTCGACGCCCGCGCGGGCCTCGGCGGCGCTCACCTCATGCCAGTCGAAGACCTCGCTGTCGCGCAGCCCCGCCACGATGTCGTCGCCCGCGTTGACCTTCTTCCCGTCCGCGGTCGCCCCCTTGTCGTCGTTGACCAGCGCCACGGGGAGCCGGTCGAGGCGGCCGTACGGGTCCCAGAAGGACCACAGGTAGAGCGCGCCGTACAGCAGGGGCAGCAGCAGGAGCGCCACCAGGGCGGCGCGGGGCAGCTTGCCGCGCCCGAAGCGGCGCAGCTCAAGAGCGGCCAGTTTCGGCGAGCGCATTCGACGCCTCCTTCACCTCGTGGTCCAGAGCCTGGTCTTCCGGCTGGTCTTCCGGCTGGTCTTCGGGCGCCCGTACGTCGTTGTCGCGGGTCTGCGTGGACACCACGACCGCGTCCTCCGGAGCCTCGCTGCACACCGCCAGCACCGTCGTCCCGGCCTCGGCGATCGACCTCAACAGGGCCCAGACCTCGCCCTGTTCGGCGGGGGAGAGCTTCAGGTCGGTGTCGTCCACGCCCAGCAGTCGCGGGCGTCCGATGAGGGCCAGGGCAACGGACAGGCGCAGCGCCTCCAGGCGCTCCAGGTCGCGTACGGCGGTCCGGGAGCCCTTGGGCAGGGCCTGCCGGTCGAGGCCCGCGGCGGCCAGGGCGGTGTCGATCCGCAGTTTCGCCTCGTTCGCGCGTTCGGCGCGCGGCCGCAGCAGCCCCCGCAGCGAGTCCCCGAAGCGGCTCTGCAGCAAGGCCCGTTCGTGCAGGTGCTCCGCCACGGTCAGGGCGGGGTCGAGGTCGGTCACGCCGGGAACGTGCGCGAGCCCGCTGACCCGGCGCAGGGCCGCCGACTGCTTCGGCAGCCGGGCCTCGCCGACGGTCGCCGTCCCCTCGGTGGCCTTCATCCGTCCGGTCAGCGCGAGCAGCAGGCTCGTACGGCCCGAGCCCGACGGTCCCGCGACCGCGATCAGCGAGCCGGGCTCCGTGGTGAAGGAGACGCCGCGGAAGGCCCAGCCGCGAGGCCCTCTGAGCCCGAAGTCGCGGGCAGTGACGGCGAGTCCCCCCACAGTTCCCCCAGGAATTTTTGAACTGACTGGTCAGTGCAAAATCTAGCCCGAACCTTCGATCGAAGCAAAAGCCCAGGTCAGACGGATTGTCAGTGCCATACCTCACGATGGGCACATACGGCACCCCTTATCAGGGCGTGCCGTCACACAGACGACAGGAGGTTCGTCATGGCCAACTCGTCCGCAGCCGCCGCACGCCGGCGCCGCGCCACCGGCCCTGCCCCCTCACTGACCGGCCCGGCGAGCGATGTGCACCCCGTGCTCCGCCGGGCCACGGCCCCGCCCGCCGCCCTCGACCTGCTCGCCCAGGCCCGTGCCGGACTCGACGAGGCAACCGTCCTCGAAACGCCGAACGAGCGCTACGCGACGGCCCACCTCGCCGCCCTGCGCACCGCCGCCGCCGTCCTCGCCGCGCGGGGACGCCCGGAGACCAACCCCCGACGCCGGGCCCGGATCCGGAGCGCGTGGGAAGTGCTCCCCGAAATCGCGCCCGAACTCACGGAGTGGAGCGCCCTGTTCGCCTCGGGGGCCCGACGCCGCGCCCGGGCCGAAGCGGGCATCAAGGGCGCGGCCAGCCGCCGGGACGCCGACGACCTGATACGCGACGTGGCGATGTTCATCCGCCTCGTCGAGCGGATGCTGGTACTCCAGCCGGTCCTGCCCCAGCCAAGTCCGGACGCGGACGAGGCGGCGGACCGCGACCCCGGCTCGGATCACCACCAGGGCGGGACCACAGGAGTGACCAGGCAGGGCCGTGGAGGCAATAGGGTGGAGAGCGCCTGAAGCCATCCCCTCCCGCACCCCGGGTCCGGGAAGGCAGCCCGTTCGCTCCGCCCCGAGGCGGTGCCGCGCCGATGGAGTCAACTGCCGTGTCGGACCCGATGCGCCCCCGCGCTTCTCTCCGTACAGCCGTGGTCTGGGAGGTCCTCCAGGACGCCCTGGACCGCCGGGTCAAGGCCACGGGCCGGGAGTCGCTGGACGTCCTCGACACCGGAGGCGGCAGTGGCAACTTCGCGGTGCCTGTCGCCCGCCTCGGACACCGGGTCACGGTCGTGGACCCCAGCCCGAACGCGCTGTTCGCCCTGGAGCGCCGTGCCGCCGAGGCCGGCGTCGCCGACCGGGTGCGGGGTGTGCAGGGCGACGCCCACGGCCTGTTCGACGTGGTCGAGCGCGGCGGCTACGACGCGGTGCTGTGCCACGGCGTCCTGGAGTACGTCGACGACCCGGCCGAGGGCATCCGCAACGCGGTGGCCGCGCTGCGCCCCGAAGGCGTCCTCAGCCTGCTCGCCGCCGGTCTGGGCGGTGCCGTCCTCGCGCGCGCCCTCGCGGGCCACTTCAAGGAGGCCAAGCAGGCCCTCGACGATCCGCACGGCCGCTGGGGAGCCGGCGATCCGATGCCCCGCCGCTTCACCGCCGACCAGCTGACCGAACTGGTCGAGGCCGCCGGCCTCCGGGTCGGCGCCGTGCACGGCGTACGGGTCTTCGCCGACCTCGTGCCCGGAGTGCTGGTGGACACCGAGCCCGGAGCCATGGACGCCCTGCTGAAGCTGGAGGCCGCGGCGGCCGAGGTGCCGGCGTTCCACGCGGTGGCCACGCAGCTTCATGTGCTCGGCGAGACGCCAGGGGCTGCCGAAGCCTGAGCAGCCTGCCGGGGCGCGCCGCTGATCAGCGCGTTGGTTGCAGATGGAGTACGCCACAGGCCCCCCGATCGGGGCCTTCCCGCCGTATGATCGAGGGAGACCGACCGGCATGACGGGGCGGCCGTCGGGGAATGGAAGCCTCAGCGGGCCGGTCCGACCATGGCGGATTCCGGTTGGCCAAATGGCGCAGAGGGGCGGGTTTCACGGGGGCGATTCCCTGCCTATCCTGAAGGGACCCCCGGGTCGCCCCGGCGACTGCACGATGAGGAGGACTCCGTGCCGCTCTCAGAGCACGAGCAGCGCATGCTCGAGCAGATGGAGCGAGCGCTGTACGCCGAAGATCCCAAGTTCGCGACAGCGCTTGAGGGAAGCGGGCTGCGTACGTACACCCGGCGACGGGTCTACCAGGCGGTCGCGGGCTTCCTCGTAGGTATCGCGCTCCTCATGGCCGGAATGGTCGCCAAGCAGGTCTGGCTCAGCGTGGTGGGCTTCCTGGTCATGCTGGGCTGCGCGGTACTCGCCGTGACCGGCTGGCGCAAGGCCCCCAGGCCGGGGGAACAGCCCGCCGACGGTGGTCAGCAGGCCGGCCGTCAGGGACGCCAGCGACGCTCGATGATGGATCGCATCGAACAGCGCTGGCAGCGACGCCGCGACGAACAACAGGGCCATTGATTCCCACGATCAGCTCCCGATGACGTAGGTGAGGGGTTGCCGCCCGACGGGCGGCAACCCCTCACGCATGCCCTGACGGGGCCACGGCTGTCTGTCGCCCTGTCGCCTCAGCCGCTCTGCTGACCGGACGGGCGCCGTACCAGCGCCGCCCAGCGGGTGGCCAGACGGGCCTTGACGGCCGCCCAGCGGTCGGTGAGGTCCCAGACGGCGCGGATGGCCGAACGGGGCGCGACGACCGCCCGCACCCGGGTCCGCCAGCCCGCCCTGGACCCTAGCGCCACGCGCAGCCTGCGCACCTCGTCCGCCAGCCCGGCCTCGGCCCGCGGCCGTGGTGCGAACAGCACCTGCTCCACGGCACTCGCCACCCGGTGCACCGACTCGGCCGTCCGTTCGTCCAGATGCCCGAGCCGCACGATCCGGGCGGCCGCCTTCCGCGGAGTCAGCGCGTCGTCCGGCACGATGCCGTAGTCCCAGGCCGTGTCCGTGAGTTCGCGCCACACCGCCAGCACATGTCCGGCGGTCACCTCGGCGACGTGCTGCTCGGAAGGCTCCACCTGCAGAGCCGACGCCTCCACCACGTCGCCACGGCCCGCGCCGCCCCGCTCCCTGGTGAGCACACCCTGCGCTGCCGCCGCTGTGTGCCGGGCCGACGCCAGCCGCACCGACCGCCTTCTCAGCCGCCACAACATCGGCAGCAGCGGTATCACGACCACCGCCAGCCCCAGGAGTATCCAGCCCGCGGTCTGATACCAGGGCCGGCCCTCGTCGTCCGAGGTCCCCGGGTCCAGCGGCAGCGCCCCACCGCACACCTCGAGCCGCTTGTCGTCCGCCGAGCAGCTCTCGCTCGTCGACGGCGCCGCCGAAGGAGCCGCGTCCGCCGAGCTGGAGGCCTCCGGCAGGTCCGGGACACTGCTGCCCGGTATCTCCGGCTGCGTGTATGTGGGCGTCGTGCCCCGGTTCGGCGTCGGCTCGAAGCGGGTCCAGCCCACGCCCTCGAAGTACAGCTCGGGCCATGCGTGCGCGTCGCGCAGCCCCACCGTCACCGTGCCGTCCGCCTGCGGCGTACCGGGTGCGAAGCCCACCGCGACGCGGGCCGGTATCCCGAGCGTGCGGGCCATTGACGCCATCGCGAAGGAGAAGTGGACGCAGAAGCCCCGCTTGTCCCGCAGGAAGCGGGCGATCGCGTCGGAGCCGCCGCCGACCTCCACCTCGGTGTCGTACTGGAACCCGCCGGTCAGGGCGAAGTGCTCCTGGAGCTTGACCGCCTGCTCATAAGGGTTGGCCGCGCCGTCCGTGATCTGGCGGGCCGTCCTCGACACCACGGACGGCAGGGAATCGGGCACCTCGGTGAACTCGCGCTCCAGGGCGCCGGGCGGCGCCGGCGCCGAGGCGAGCTGCTCGGCGGTCGGGCGCACATCGAGGCTGGTCACCTCGTAGTTCGCGCCCCGGGTGTTCTGACCGTGGTCGCCGACCAGCGTCATACCCACCGGCTCGTACCGCCAGCTGCCGTCGACCTGCACGCCGCTCGGCGGGTACGGCATCGGCAGCCAGTCCTGCGCATACCAGTCCGCGGCAGCGACGCGCGTACGGACCTCCGAGCGCCGGACGTCGGGTCCCAGGCCGGTGGGCGTGGGCAACTCGTCCGGCACCGCGACGATGTTCCGGCGGGACGGCTTCCAGGTCGTGCCGTCGAAATCGTCCAGCGAGACGATCCGCAGGTACAGGTTGGAGATGTCGTTGGTGCTGGTGCGCACGGTCATGACCGTGCGGTCCTCGTCGACGTTCAGACTGTCGCGCAGCGACACCAGCGGGTTCACCGCGGAGATCGTGCCGCCGCCTCCGCTGCCCGAGCCCACGCCCGTCCCGGCGCTGTCCAGCAGTCCGCCGTTCATGGCGGGCAGGGCCAGCGGCACCACCAGGGCGACGCCCAGCGCGACCACGCCGATCCGCCGCCCGGTGCGCACCGGCGCCACCGGAGAACCGGGCTCCCCGCCCGGAGTGCGCGGTGCCCCGCCGAAGACCCGGCCCCACTGCGAGAGCCGCTCCCGCCCCTCGGCGAGCAGCAGCATCAGATAGCCGGCCGCCGCGATCAGGAACCACACCCAGCCGCCGGCGCCGTCGGACAGCCCCGCGGCCACCGAGTACAGCGCGAGCAGCGGCAGCCCGGCCGGAGCCGCGCTGCGGAAGGTCACCGCGAGGACGTCCACGGCCAGGCCGATCACCAGAACACCGCCGATGAGCATCAGCTTGATGCCGTCGGACAGCGGCGCGGGGATGGCATACCGCCCGACGTCGTCCGTGCCCTGCTGGAGCAGGTCGGCGAAGTGCACGAAGGCGTCCGGACCCGGGAGCAGCCCCGCGAGCGCGTACTCCCGGGCGAACACCAGGGTCAGCAGCATCAGCGTGACCAGAGCCTGCACGGCCACCGTCAGGGGGCGGGCCAGCGGCACCCGCCGGGCCGCCGCGCCCACGCCGGCCTGGATCGCGAGCAGCACGGCCGCCTGCAGGAACCACATGGGTTCGTCGACCAACGGCAGCAGGGCGCACGCGGCCATCAGCGTCGCCGCCGTCGCGCACAGCGCCATACGTGCCTGCCCGCTCATCAACGCCCCTCCCCGCCGCTGGCCCCGCCCGCCGCCACAATGCCCGTACGCTCGCGGTCGGCCTGACGCCACAGGTCGTGCAGCGAAGCGCCCCGCGGAACGCTCACGACCGTCCAGCCGGCCTCGCGCAGCATTCGCAGCCGCTCCTCGTTCCCGTCCAACGGGCCGGGCACATCGGTCGGTTCCCGCCGCCATGCCTCGCTGTCCAGGACGAAGGCGAGCGCGCCGCCGCTGCGCTGGCGCATCTTCGCGGCCACCGTGGCCTGCTCCTCGTCGAGGTCGCCGAAGAAGGCCACCAACAGCCCTTCGTTCCCGCCGCGCAGCACGTCGTAGGCACGGGACAGGCCGGTGCCGTCGGAGTGGTCGATCACCGCGAGGGTGTCCATCATCAGCCCCGCCGCGTCCGCCGACTCCTGGCTCGCGCCCGCGAACCCGTCGGCACCCTCACCGGGCACCGAGCTGCCGGTGTCCGTCAACAGCCGTACGGAGAAGCCCCGTTCGAGCATGTGCACCAGCACCGACGCGGCGCCGCCCACCGCCCACTCGAAGGCCGAGTCCGGGCCCGCACCGCGGAAGGCTATGCCCCGGGTGTCGAGCAGCACCGTGCAGCGGGAACGCTGCGGCTGTTCCTCGCGGCGCACCATCAACTCGCCGTACCGGGCGGTGGAGCGCCAGTGCACCCGGCGCAGGTCGTCGCCGTAGCGGTAGCCGCGCGGGATCACGTCGTCCTCGCCGGCCAGGGCGAGCGAGCGCTGCCGCCCGTCGCCGTACCCCTTCGCCTCCCCGCTGAACCGCACCGGCGGAAGCGGCTCCACGCGCGGGATCACCGTCAGCGTGTCGTACGTCGAGAAGGACCGGGTCAGCTCACACATCCCGAACGGGTCGGTCAGGCGCAACTGCAGCGGGCCCAGCGGATAGCGGCCGCGCAGATCGGAGCGGACCCGGTACGACACCTCGCGGCGGCCGCCGGCCTCCACCCGGTCGAGTACGAAGCGGGGGCGCGGGCCGAGCACGTACGGCACCCGGTCCTGGAGCATCAGCAGACCCGTGGGCAGCCGCGAGACGTTGTCCATCCGCAGATGGACGCGGGCCTCGGCACCGGCGGACACGCGCGCGGGGGAGAGCCTGCGGCTGCCGGCGACCCGGTAGCGGGTGCGGTACAGCACCGTCGCGCACACCAGCGGCAGGACCGCCAGCAGCAGCCCCACCCGGAGCAGGTCGCTCTGGCCCAGGACGTAGGCGCAGACGGCGGCGGCGACCCCGGCGGCCAGGAACGAGCGGCCGCGGGTGGTCAGACCGGCCAGGGCCGTGCGCACGCCGCCCTTGTCGCCCCGGTCGGTCTCGGCATGGCCCGGGCCCGCCGCGGTGGACATCACAGCCTCCGGGGCGGCTGCTGGCCGTAGGCCGGCGAGCCGTGCCCCAGGCCGAAACCGTTCTGCTGGGGCGCCGCCGGCACGGGGGTGTGCTGCAGGATCTCCTGGACCACCTGCTCCGCGGTGCGGCGGTTGAGCTGGGCCTGGGCGGTGGGCAGCAGACGGTGGGCCAGCACGGCGACGGCGAGGGCCTGCACGTCGTCCGGCAGGGCGTACTCCCGGCCGCTGAGGGCGGCGGACGCCTTCGCCGCGCGCAGCAGGTGCAGCGTCGCGCGCGGGGAGGCGCCGAGTCTGAGGTCGGGGTGGTTGCGCGTGGCGGCGACCAGGTCCACGGCGTACCGCCGGACCGTGTCGGCGACGTGGACGCCGCGTACCGCCTCGATCAGCTTCACGACCTCGTGCGCGTGCGCCACCGGCTGGAGGTCGTCCAGCGGGTTCACCCCGCCGTGCACGTCCAGCATCTGCAGCTCGGCCTCCGCGCTGGGGTAGCCGATGGAGACACGGGCCATGAAGCGGTCGCGCTGGGCCTCCGGCAACGGGTAGGTGCCCTCCATCTCGACCGGGTTCTGCGTGGCCACCACCATGAAGGGGCTGGGCAGCTCGTAGGTCTGCCCGTCGATGGTGACCTGACGCTCCTCCATCGACTCCAGCAGCGCGGACTGCGTCTTGGGCGAGGCGCGGTTGATCTCGTCGCCGATCACGATCTGCGCGAAGATCGCGCCCGGCTTGAACTCGAAATCCCGGCGCTGCTGATCCCAGATCGACACACCGGTGATGTCCGAGGGCAGCAGGTCGGGCGTGAACTGGATACGCCGCACCGAACAGTCGATGGACCGCGCCAGCGTCTTGGCCAGCATCGTCTTGCCCACCCCTGGGACGTCCTCGATCAGGAGGTGCCCCTCGGCGAGCAGTACGGTCAGCGAAAGCCGTACGACCTCGGGCTTGCCCTCGATCACTTCTTCCACCGAACTGCGGACCCGATCCACGGTGGCAGTCAGATCAGTAAGGCTCGCTCGATCGTCATAGGTCGTCACCCGGCCCTCCTCGGCCCGTTCTTTCTTACGGGCCGACGCTCTGTGACGCGTAACCGGCCCACCCCGAAACACGGACACCACGCGTGAAAAGTTCCGCGCGACGCCACAACCCGCATTCTTGCTGCCGTTACCGATTCGTGTCACTCGCCTGTGGACAACTGGCCGCGATATGTCAGGCCTTACGACAGTTTGTTCCATCCGAAGCCCGGGGTTCTCGGAAACCGAGAACCCCGGGTGACGGTCACGCCGGGTCGATCTCGCGCAGCAGACCCGTCCGCACGTCGAAGACAAAGCCGCGCACGTCGTCGGTGTGCAGCAGGAACGGCGAGGTGCGCACGCGCTGCATCGACTGCCGTACGTCCTGGTCGACGTTCCGGAAGGACTCCACCGCCCAGGCGGGGCGCTGGCCCACCTCCAGCTCCAGCTCGGTGCGGAAGTCCTCGGTGAGGCTCTCCAGACCGCATCCGGTGTGGTGGATGAGGACGATGCTGCGCGTGCCGAGCTTGCGCTGGCTGATGGTGAGCGAGCGGATCACGTCGTCGGTGACGACACCGCCCGCGTTGCGGATGGTGTGACAGTCGCCGAGCTCCAGGCCGAGCGCGGCGTGCAGGTCGAGCCGGGCGTCCATGCAGGCCACGACGGCCACGTGCAGGACGGGACGGGCGTCCATACCCGGGTCGGTGAAGGCGGCGGCATACCGCTCGTTCGCCTCGACGAGACGGTCGGTGACAGTGCCGACGCGCGTTATGGCGTCCTCGGAGCCGGCGGGAACCGATGCGGAAGTCGTCATGGTGACGACGGTACTGGTCACCGGCGATCTGGTCCTGTTGTGAGGGAGGACAAAGAGCGTCATCACGCCGTGTTGTGAGCTAACCCACAGGTGTGAGAAGGGCGCACCCGTTCGAGTGGTTCTTTCCGGTTCGCCGCTTCCTCGCCGTCGGCCGCCGCGACGCGCAGGCCGGTTGATTGACCGCGAGACAGGGTGGACTAAAGTGACGCGAAAGCGGGAGGCGAGGCTCTCCCCGCTGGACTGAACTTCCCGAAGACCCCGGCGCTGCTGCCGGAGATCTCCCCACGTGCGCGGCGCGTACGTACGGCTCGGCCTCCACCCGCTCCCGGCCGGCTGACGCTTCCGGCGCCGGCAGGCCTCCCCTTCACGAGCGGGCGGGGACCCGGCGGTGCGTACCGCCCGCCGGACCTGAGAGGGCCCCTTGAGCAAGAGTCGACACGTCCCGGTGATGCTCCAGCGGTGCCTGGACCTGTTGGCCCCCGCCCTCCAGGCCCCCGGAGCGGTCGTCGTCGACTGCACGCTCGGCCTCGGCGGCCACAGCGAGGCGCTGCTCGCCCGCTTCCCCGAGGCCCGGCTCGTCGCCCTCGACCGCGACAAGGAGGCGCTGCGCCTGTCCGGCGAGCGCCTCGCCCCGTACGGCGACCGCGCCACGCTCGTGCACGCCGTCTACGACGAGCTGCCCGACGTCCTCGACCGGCTCGGCATCGCGCGTGTGCAGGGCGTTCTGTTCGACCTCGGAGTCTCCTCGATGCAGCTCGACGAGGCCGACCGCGGCTTTGCCTACGCGCAGGACGCCCCGCTCGACATGCGCATGGACCAGACGACCGGCATCAGCGCCGCCGAGGTCCTCAACACCTACCCGGCCGGCGAACTGGTGCGGATCCTGCGCGCGTACGGCGAGGAGAAGCAGGCCAAGCGGATCGTCGCCGCCGTCGTACGCGAACGGGAGAAGGAGCCGTTCACGAACAGCGGGCGGCTCGTCGAGGTGATCCGGGACGCGCTGCCGCAGGCCGCCAAGCGAACCGGCGGCAACCCGGCCAAGCGCACCTTCCAGGCCCTGCGTATCGAGGTCAACGGCGAACTCTCCGTGCTGGAGCGCGCGATCCCGGCCGCTGTGCAGGCCCTCGACGTGGGCGGGCGGATCGCCGTGCTGTCGTACCACTCGCTGGAGGACCGGCTGGTCAAGCAGGTGTTCGCGGCCGGCGCCGCCAGCACCGCGCCGCCCGGGCTGCCGGTCGTGCCCGAGCAGTACCAGCCCCGGCTCAAGCTGCTCACGCGCGGTGCCGAACTTCCCAGCGAGGAAGAGGTCGCCGAGAACCGCAGGGCGGCCCCGGCGCGACTGCGCGCGGCCCAGCGCATCAGGGAGGACGTCGAGTGAGGCTGCGGCAGAGGCGGGCGTTCGGGTTCCGAGCCCGGGGGAGGGCGAGTGAGTAGGAAACCCGAACCGACCAGGAAACCCGAGCTGAAGGGGAGGGCCGCCCGCCTCGCGCGGCTTCTTCCCACCGGTCGGGGGCAGGCCGCCCGGACTCCGTTCGTCCTGCTGGTCGTCCTTCTGCTGGGCGGCGGTCTCATCGGACTGCTGGTGCTGAACTCGGCACTCAGCGAAGGGTCGTTCCGACTCGACGACCTGCAGAAGGAGACCAAGAACCTCACCGACGAGGAACAGGCCCTCCAGCGGGACATCGACGCCTACTCCGCCCCCGACGCCCTCCAGCGCCGCGCCCGCGAGCTCGGCATGGTGCCCGGCGGAGACCCCGCCTTCCTCGACCCCGACGGCACCGTCAAGGGCGTCCCCTCCGCCGCCGAGCCGGCCTCCGCGCGCACGCCCCTCGTCCTGGCCCCGGAAGCGATGACCGCCGAGCCCCCGCCGGGCGCGGCCAGCCCGACGCCGTTCGGCTCCCCGGCCCCGAGCCCCACCCCGGCCACTCGCACGGCTCCCGCCACACCCCGCTCGGCATCCATCCCCACACCCCGCTCCACCTCCACCCCGACCACGACCCCCGGCAGGTGACGGAAGTGACCGACAGGGAAGCGCCGCACCGCCGCGTGCCCGGACCCGCACGGCCCGACCGCTCCGGCAGCGCACGGCGCCCCGGCCCCGGCGCCCGCCCGGCCCGCCGTCCGGCCCCGCCCCGCTCTCCGGCACCGCGCGTCATCCGGCTCGGCAGCCCCCGGCCCCGCCTGCGCATGGTCGGCCTGGCGCTGACCCTCGTACTGCTCGTGTTCGTCGTACGGCTGCTCCAGGTGCAGGCCGTCGATGCGAGCGCATACGCCGCGAAGGCCGAGCGGAACCGGTACGTGGTGCACACCCTCGCCGCCCAGCGCGGCGAGATCACCGACCGCACCGGCGTGGCCCTGGCGACCAGCGTGGACGCGTACGACATCACGGCCGACCCCACGCTGTTCACCCCCGAGCAGCTGAAGATCGACGACGGGCCCGAGCAGGCGGCCGCCCTCCTCGCCCCGATCCTCGGCCAGGACCAGGCCGAGCTCGCCCGCAAGCTCCGGCCCGAGGACAAGAAGCTCCGCTACGTCAAGCTCGCCGGCCGGCAGACCCCGCAGGTCTGGAAGCAGATCAAGGACCTCAGGACCGCGCTCGCCGCCAAGGCGGAGACCGACAAGAGCACGGTCAACGTCCTCGCCGGTGTCCTCGCCGAACCCAGCAGCAAGCGCGTGTACCCGAACGGCGACCTGGCCGCCGGGATACTGGGCTGGGTCAACGCCGAGGGCAAGGGCGGCGGCGGCATCGAGCAGCAGCTGAACGAACAGCTGGCCGGCGAGGACGGCAAGATCCGCTACGCCCAGTCCGGCGGCCACCAGGTGCCCACCGTCGGCTCCACCGAGACCCCCGCGGTGCCCGGCTCCGACATCGAGCTGACCATCGACCGGGACATCCAGTGGGCCGCGCAGAACGCCATCGCCGAACAGGTGAAGGAGTCCAAGGCGGACCGCGGCTATGTCATCGTGCAGGACACCCGCACCGGCGAGATCCTCGCCATGGCCAACTCACCCGGCTTCGACCCCAACGACCTCACCACGGCCGACGCGACCGCCATGGGCAACGCGGCCGTCCAGGACGCCTACGAGCCCGGTTCCACCGCCAAGGTGATGTCGATGGCCGCCGTACTGGAGGAGAACGTCGCCACGCCCGCCACGCATGTCGTCGTACCCAACCGGCTGCACCGCGGCGACCGGCTCTTCCGGGACGACATCGACCACGAGACCTGGTACCTGACGCTCAACGGCGTGCTCGCCAAGTCCAGCAACATCGGCACCATCCTGGCGACCGGCCAGCTCGGCAAGAACCAGGTGGAGGCCAACCGGGTGCTGTACAAGTACCTGCGCAAGTTCGGCATCGGCAGCTACAGCGGGCTCGGTTTCCCCGGCGAGACCAAGGGCATCCTCGCCTCCCCGGACACCTGGTCGACGTCGCAGCAGTACACGATTCCTTTCGGCCAGGGCGTCTCCATCAACGCGATGCAGGCGGCGTCCGTCTACTCGACGATCGCCAACGGCGGCGTCCGCGTCGAACCCTCGCTCGTGCGCGGCACGCAGGGACCCGACGGCGTCTTCACGCCCGCCCCGAAGCCCGAGAAGACGCGGGTCGTCAGCGAGAAGACGGCCAGGACGCTTGCCCGGATGCTGGAGTCGGTCGTCGACGACGAGGAGGGCACCGGCACCAAGGCCCGTATCCCCGGCTACCGGGTGGCGGGCAAGACCGGCACGGCCAACCGCGTGGATCCGGCCACCGGCAAGTACCGCGGCTACACCTCGTCCTTCGCCGGATTCGCACCTGCGGACAAGCCCCGTGTCACCGTGTACTGCGCCATCCAGAACGCCACCAAGGGCAGCTACTTCGGCGGCCAGATCTGCGGCCCCGTCTACAAGAAGGTGATGGAGTTCGCCCTGAAGACCCTCCAGGTCCCGCCGACCGGGACGCCGCCTGCGAAACTCCCGGTCACCTTCAAATCTTGATCAGCGGCGAGCAGCCGGAACCATCCGTTCAGCACCGAGCACCCAGGAACCACCCGTGACAACGATCACCCCCGATCCCGGGGACCAGAGCGTCCCTCGCCCCTCACTTCGCTCCGGAGCGGGTGCGCCCGGTACGCTCACCGCCGTGCCACATGCTGATCAGTCCCAAACCACCCAGAAGGGCGTTCCCGTGACATATCCGGGCCCGCCACGGCCGGAACGGGTCTCTGCCACACCCCTCGCGGAGCTCGCCGACCAGCTGGGTGTCGCCGCACCGGCCGACACCGTCGAGGTCACCGGCATCACCCACGACTCGCGGGCCGTCCGCCCCGGCGACCTGTACGCCGCCCTGCCCGGCGCCCGCGTGCACGGCGCCGACTTCGTCACCCAGGCCGTCGGCCTCGGCGCGGTCGCCGTGCTCACCGACCCGGCCGGCACCGAACGCGCCGCCGCCACGGGCCTGCCGGTCCTCACCGTCGACGACCCGCGCGCGCGGATGGGCGAACTGGCGGCCACGATCTACGGCCGACCCGGCCACGATCTGCTGCAGATCGGCATCACCGGCACGTCCGGCAAGACCACGACCGCCTACCTCGTCGAGGGCGGTCTGCGGACGGGCGGCCGTTCGGCCGGACTGATCGGCACCGTCGAGACGCGCATCGGCGACGAGCGCATCAAGTCCGAGCGCACCACCCCCGAAGCCACCGACCTCCAGGCCCTGTTCGCCGTCATGCGCGAACGCGGCGTCCAGGCGGTCGCCATGGAGGTCTCCAGCCACGCGCTGGTCCTCGGCCGGGTCGACGGCTGCATCTTCGACGTGGCCGTCTTCACCAACCTCAGCCCGGAACACATGGAGTTCCACTCCGACATGGAGGACTACTTCCGGGCCAAGGCACAGCTGTTCACGCCGAAACGCAGCCGTCTCGGCGTCGTCAACATCGACGACGAGTACGGCCGCAGGCTCGCCCGCGAGGCCACCGTCCCGGTCGTCACCTACTCCGCCGAGGGCCACCCCGACGCCGACTGGCGCGCCGAGGACGTCACGGTCGGCCCGCTGGACTCGCCGTTCACCGTGATCGGCCCGAACGGCGAGCGGATCGGCGCCAGGTCGCCGCTGCCGGGCCCCTTCAACGTGGCCAACACCCTCGCCGCGATCGTCGCCCTCGCCGCCGCCGGCCTCGACCCGCAGACCGCCGCCGACGGCATCGCCGCCGTGCCGGGCGTGCCCGGCCGCCTGGAGCGTGTGGACGCCGGACAGCCGTACCTCGCGGTCGTCGACTACGCCCACAAGACCGACGCGGTCGAATCGGTGCTCAAGGCGCTGCGCAAGGTCACCAAGGGCCGGCTGCACGTCGTCCTCGGCTGCGGCGGCGACCGGGACAGGAACAAGCGGGGCCCGATGGGCGCCGCCGCGGCCCGGCTCGCCGACATCGCCGTACTGACCTCCGACAACCCCCGCTCCGAGGACCCCCTCGCGATCCTCGCGACCATGCTCGAGGGCGCGGCGTCGGTGCCCGCGCACGAACGCGGCGAAGTGCTCCTCTTCGAGGACCGGGCCGCCGCGATCGCCGCCGCCGTCGACCGCGCACAGCCCGGGGACACCGTGCTGGTCGCGGGCAAGGGCCACGAGCAGGGCCAGGACATCGCCGGGGTGGTCCGTCCCTTCGACGACCGCCAGGTGCTTCGCGAAGCTATCCAGAAGACCCAGGGATGAACTTGTGATCGCCCTCTCTCTCGCCGAGATCGCAGAAGTCGTCGGCGGGCAGACGTACGACATACCGGATCCGTCGGTGCAGGTGACCGGACCGGTCGTCCGGGACTCCCGCGAGGTGGAGCCCGGCAGCCTCTTCGCCGCCTTCGTCGGCGAGCGCGTGGACGGCCACGACTACGCCGAGGCCGTGATCGAGGCGGGCGCAGCCGCGATTCTGGGCTCCCGCCCCGTCGGTGTGCCCGCGATCGTCGTCGACGACGTCCAGACGGCCCTCGGCGCCCTCGCCCGGCACGTCGTACGCAAGCTCGGCACCACCCTGGTGGCGCTCACCGGCTCCGCGGGCAAGACCAGCACCAAGGACCTCATCGCCCAGGTGCTCCAGCGCAAGGCACCGACGGTGTGGACGCCGGGATCGTTCAACAACGAGATCGGGCTGCCGCTGACCGCACTGAGTGCCACCGAGGAGACGAGGTTCCTCGTCCTGGAGATGGGTGCCCGCGGCCTCGGCCACATCCGCTACCTCACCGGCCTGACGCCCCCGCACATCGGCCTGGTGCTGAACGTCGGCACCGCGCACATCGGCGAGTTCGGCGGCCGCGAGCAGATCGCCCAGGCGAAGGGCGAGTTGGTCGAGGCGCTCCCCGAAGAGGGAGCCGCGATCCTCAACGCCGACGACCCCCTCGTACGCGCCATGGCATCCCGTACGAAGGCGAAGGTGATCCTCTTCGGAGAGGCCGACGAAGCGGACGTACGCGCCGAGAACGTGCACCTGACGGACACCGGGCAGCCCTCTTTCACCCTTCACACACCCTCCGGGTGCAGTGATGTGACCATGCGCCTGTACGGTGAGCACCACGTGTCGAACGCGCTCGCCGCGGCCGCCGTCGCCCATGAGCTGGACATGCCCGCGGAAGAGATCGCCACCGCGCTCTCCGAGGCAGGCTCCCTCTCCCGCTGGCGCATGGAGGTCACCGAGCGCCCGGACGGCGTGACGGTCGTCAACGACGCCTACAACGCGAACCCCGAGTCCATGCGGGCCGCCCTGCGCGCCCTCGTGGCCATGGGCAAGGGGCGCCGTACGTGGGCGGTGCTCGGCAAGATGGCCGAGCTCGGGGACGAGGCGCTCGCCGAGCACGACGCGGTCGGACGGCTCGCCGTCCGGCTCAACGTCAGCAAGCTCGTCGCGGTCGGGGGCAGGGAAGCGTCCTGGCTGCAACTGGGCGCATATAACGAGGGTTCGTGGGGTGAGGAGTCGGTGCACGTGTCCGACGCACAGGCGGCGGTCGACCTGTTGCGCAGCGAGTTGCGCCCGGGAGACGTCGTACTCGTGAAGGCGTCCCGGTCGGTCGGTCTCGAGAGCGTGGCGCAGGCGCTCACCGAGAACGGTGCCGAGGGTGAGGTTGCCGCCCGATGATGAAGCAGATCCTGTTCGCAGGAGTCATTGGCCTCTTCCTGACCCTGGTCGGCACCCCGCTGCTGATCAAGCTGCTCGCCCGCAAGGGCTATGGTCAGTACATCCGCGACGACGGCCCGCGCGAGCACGCCAGCAAGCGCGGTACGCCGACCATGGGCGGTATCGCCTTCATCCTGGCGACGGTCGCCGCGTACTTCCTGGCCAAGGTGGTCACGAGCTACCTGGACCCCGAGGCCGACGCGGCGCCGACCTTCTCGGGTCTGCTGGTGCTCGGCCTGATGGTCGGGATGGGTCTGGTCGGCTTCCTGGACGACTACATCAAGATCGTCAAGCGGCGTTCGCTGGGTCTGCGGGCCAAGGCGAAGATGGCCGGCCAGCTGATCGTCGGTATCGCCTTCGCTGTGCTCTCGCTGCAGTTCGCGGATGCCCGCGGCAACACCCCGGCGTCCACGAAGCTGTCCTTCATCACGGACTTCGGCTGGACGATCGGCCCAGTGCTGTTCGTCGTCTGGGCGCTGTTCATGATCCTCGCGATGTCGAACGGCGTGAACCTCACCGACGGGCTCGACGGTCTGGCCACCGGCGCCTCCGTCCTCGTCTTCGGCGCCTATACCTTCATCGGCGTCTGGCAGTTCCAGGAGTCCTGCGCCAACGCGCTGGACCTGACCAACCCCAACGCCTGTTACGAGGTGCGCGACCCGCTCGACCTCGCGGTCGTCTCCGCCGCCCTCATGGGCGCCTGCCTCGGCTTCCTGTGGTGGAACACCTCGCCCGCCAAGATCTTCATGGGCGACACCGGTTCGCTGGCGCTCGGCGGTGTGCTCGCCGGTCTGGCCATCTGCTCCCGCACCGAGCTGCTGCTCGCCATCCTCGGTGGCCTGTTCGTCCTCATCACCATGTCGGTGGTCATCCAGGTCGGTTCCTTCCGCCTCACCGGGAAGCGGGTCTTCCGGATGGCGCCACTCCAGCACCACTTCGAACTCAAGGGCTGGTCCGAAGTGCTCGTCGTGGTCCGCTTCTGGATCATTCAGGGCATCTGTGTGATCGTCGGACTGGGCCTCTTCTACGCGGGATGGGCAGCGGAAAAGTGACCAACTGGCAGGGCAAGCACGTCACCGTCGCCGGGCTCGGCGTCTCCGGCGTCCCGGCGGCCAAGGTCCTGCACGGCCTGGGCGCGCTCGTCACCGTCGTCAACGACGGCGACGACGACAGGGCGCGGGCGCAGGCGGCCGAGCTGGAGGCCCTGGGCGTCAAGGTCCGCCTCGGCGACGGCGCGACCCTGCCGGAGGGCACCGAGCTGATCGTCACCGCGCCCGGCTGGAAGCCGGACAAGCCGCTGTTCGCGGCGGCGCACGAAGCCGGCATCGAGATCTGGGGCGACGTCGAACTGGCCTGGCGCCTGCGCGGCCCCGACGCCGCCCCCTGGCTCGCCGTCACCGGCACCAACGGCAAGACCACCACCGTCCAGATGCTCGCCTCGATCCTGAAGGCGGCCGGCCTGCGCACGGCCGCCGTCGGCAACATCGGCGTCTCACTGCTGGACGCGGTGCTCGGCGACGAGCAGTACGACGTCCTGGCGGTCGAACTCTCCAGCTACCAGCTCCACTGGGCGCCCTCGCTGCGCGCCCACTCCGCCGCCGTCCTCAACCTCGCCCCCGACCACCTCGACTGGCACGGCTCCATGGAGGCGTACGCCGCCGACAAGGGCCGTATCTACGAAGGGAATCGCGTCGCCTGCGTCTACAACGCGGCCGACAAGGCCACCGAGGACCTGGTGCGCGAGGCCGACGTCGAGGAGGGCTGCCGGGCCGTCGGCTTCACGCTGGGGACGCCCGCGCCGTCCCAACTCGGCGTCGTGGACGGCATCCTGGTCGACCGCGCCTTCGTCGAGGACCGGCAGAAGAACGCCCAGGAGCTCGCCGAGGTCTCCGACGTCAACCCGCCCGCCCCGCACAACATAGCCAACGCCCTTGCCGCGGCGGCCCTCGCGCGCGCCTACGGTGTGCCGCCCCAGGCCGTCCGGGACGGGCTGCGGGCCTTCACACCGGACGCCCACCGCATCGCGCACGTCGCCGACGTGGACGGGGTTGCATACGTCGACGACTCCAAGGCCACCAACACCCACGCGACGGAAGCCTCGTTGGCGGCATACGAGTCCATCGTGTGGATCGCCGGCGGACTGGCGAAGGGCGCCACCTTCGACGAACTCGTCGCCAAGTCGGCCAAGCGACTTCGCGGAGCCGTCCTCATCGGTGCCGATCGTGCCCTGATCCGTGACGCCCTCGCGCGACACGCCCCAGAAGTACCCGTCGTCGACCTCGACCGGACCGACACTGGGGCGATGCTCGCGGCGGTCCAGGAGGCCCGGCGACTCGCCGTTGCCGGAGACACGGTGCTCTTGGCACCGGCTTGTGCCTCCATGGACATGTTCGCCAACTACAACAAGCGCGGAGAGGCGTTCGCGGAGGCGGTTCGCGAACTCGGCGCGGGCGCCTGACGGCGGGTCTCGGCCACGGCGGGTGCTTCGGGACCCTTGGAGGGACGGATGACTCGGATGTGGCTCGGGTTTGGTCGGCGGGTACCCGCCGGTGGCAGCCGGTGATGTCCGGCAGCCGTACAGGTCGTCCTCCGGTTCGGCGGGCCGTCCGCGGACCCGCCGCACCCCGGCCGCCGCGCGAGAACCCCTTCGTACGCCTCTCCACGCGTGCGCGCAGAGCGTGGGACCGGCCGCTGACCGCGTACTACCTGATCCTCGGCGGCAGTCTGCTGATCACCGTGCTGGGCCTGGTGATGGTCTACTCGGCCTCCCAGATCACCGCCCTGCAGATGTCACTGCCGGGGTCGTACTTCTTCCGCAAGCAGATGCTGGCCGCCGTCATCGGCGCCGGGCTGCTGTTCGCCGCGTCGCGGATGCCGGTGAAGCTGCACCGGGCGCTGGCCTACCCGATCCTGGCGGGCGCCGTCTTCCTGATGGCCCTGGTGCAGGTGCCGGGGATAGGGATGGCGGTCAACGGCAACCAGAACTGGATCGCCCTCGGCGGCTCCTTCCAGATCCAGCCCAGCGAGTTCGGCAAGCTCGCGCTGGTGCTGTGGGGCGCCGACCTGCTCGCCCGCAAACAGGACAAGAAGCTGCTGGCGCAGTGGAAGCACATGCTGGTGCCGCTCGTGCCGGTCGCCTTCATGCTGCTCGGGCTGATCATGCTCGGCGGCGACATGGGCACGGGGATCATCGTCACGGCGATCCTGTTCGGGCTGTTGTGGCTGGCGGGAGCACCGACCCGGCTGTTCGTCGGGGTACTGGCGGTGGCCGCGGTGATCGGCACGGTCCTCATCCAGAGCAGCTCCAACCGGCTGGACCGGTTCCGCTGCATCGGTGCCACCGAGATGGGCCCCGACGGCTCCTGCTGGCAGGCCGTGCACGGGATCTACGCCCTTGCCTCCGGCGGACTCTTCGGTTCTGGACTTGGTGCAAGTGTGGAAAAATGGGGTCAACTCCCCGAAGCGCACACCGACTTCATCTTCGCCGTCACCGGTGAGGAGCTGGGCCTGGCGGGGACGCTGTCGGTGCTCGCCCTCTTCGCCGCTCTAGGCTATGCAGGCATCCGCGTGGCCGGACGCACGGAGGACCCCTTCGTGAGGTATGCCGCGGGAGGTGTGACCACCTGGATCACGGCCCAGGCCGTGATCAACATCGGTGCGGTGCTCGGTCTGCTGCCGATCGCCGGCGTCCCCCTCCCGCTGTTCTCCTACGGAGGATCCGCCCTGCTGCCGACCATGTTCGCCATCGGGCTGCTGATCGCCTTCGCGCGCGACGAGCCCGCTGCGCGGGCGGCGCTTGCGATGCGGCAACCCCGCTTTGGTAGAAAGCGGGGGGCTGGGGGCTCTCAGGGGCCTCGGAGATGGAACACGATGCGACGGCGCGCCTCGGCGGCGCGCACGTCCGGAGAGCGGTGAATTTCGGTGCATGTCGTACTCGCCGGCGGAGGGACCGCCGGCCACATCGAGCCCGCGCTCGCCCTCGCGGACGCCCTGCGCAGGCAGGACCCGACTGTGGGAATCACGGCCCTGGGCACGGAGCGCGGCCTGGAGACCCGACTCGTACCCGAGCGCGGGTACGAACTCGCGCTGATCCCTGCCGTACCCCTGCCGCGCAAGCCCACCCCCGAGCTGATCACCGTCCCGGGCCGGCTGCGTGGCACGATCAAGGCGGCCGAGCAGATCCTTGAGCGCACCAAGGCGGACGCGGTGGTCGGTTTCGGCGGCTATGTCGCCCTGCCCGGCTACCTGGCCGCCAAGCGCCTCGGCGTGCCGATCGTCATCCACGAGGCCAACGCCCGCCCCGGCCTCGCCAACAAGATCGGCTCGCGGTACGCCGCCAAGGTCGCCGTCTCCACGCCGGACAGCAAGCTGCGTGACGCCCGCTACATCGGCATCCCGCTGCGTCGCTCCATCGCCACCCTCGACCGGGCCGCCGCGCGCCCCGAGGCCCGCGCGATGTTCGGCCTCGACCCGAACCTGCCGACCCTGCTCGTCTCCGGCGGTTCGCAGGGCGCCCGCCGCCTCAACGAGGTGGTCCAGCAGGTCGCTCCGTGGCTCCAGCAGGCCGGAATCCAGATCCTGCACGCGGTCGGCCCGAAGAATGAACTTCCGCAGGTGCACCAGATGCCGGGAATGCCCCCCTACATCCCGGTAAGTTACCTGGACCGGATGGACCTCGCGTACGCCGCGGCCGACATGATGCTCTGCCGTGCCGGCGCGATGACCGTCGCCGAACTCTCCGCCGTCGGACTCCCGGCCGCCTACGTCCCGCTGCCCATCGGCAACGGCGAACAGCGGCTGAACGCCCAGCCGGTGGTCAAGGCCGGCGGCGGACTGCTGGTCGACGACGCGGAACTCACCCCCCAGTGGGTGCAGCAGAACGTCCTGCCCGTGCTCGCCGACCCGCACCGGCTGTACGAGATGTCCCGCGCCGCCGCCGAGTTCGGCCGCCGGGACGCCGACGAACTCCTCGTCGGCATGGTGTACGAGGCGATCGCCGCGCATCGTGCACATCGCTAGGCATGTGTGACGGAAGGCAGGGGAGCGTGGTCGGATCCACCACCGCCGAACGCGGTGCACGGCGGCAGGAATCACCCGGCCCGCCCCCTGCCCGGCGGCTGAGACCGCCCCGGCTTCGTACGATGATCATCTTTGCGGTCGCGCTCGCCCTCCTTGGCGCGGGCGGGAGTTGGCTGCTGTACGGCTCAAAGTTGTTGCGCGTGGAGCGCGTGACCGTCTCCGGGACCCGGGTCCTGACCTCGGCGCAGGTGCGCGAAGCCGCCGATGTTCCGCTCGGATCGCCGCTGATTTCCGTCGACACCGATGGTATTGAGGCGCGACTGCGTCAGAAAATGCCCCGAATTGACGCGGTTGAGGTAGTCCGTTCCTGGCCCCGTGGAATCGGTCTGAAAGTGACCGAGCGCACTCCGGTTCTGCTCGTGGAAAAGGGCGCGGAGTTCGTGGAAGTGGACGACGAAGGTGTCCGTTTCGCCACGGTTTCTGAGGCTTCGAAAGGCGTCCCGCTCCTCGAATTGACGGTGTCCCGGCCGGGTTCGGCCGCGGCCAGTCATCGGCGCTTCGGTGAGCACCGGCTGGTGCGGGAGGCGGTACGCGTCGCCGACGCCCTTCCGGCCGCGATCGCACGCGACACCCGGATCGTCAAGGTCCGTTCCTACGACAACATCTCGCTGGAGTTGAGCGGCGATCGGACCGTCGCGTGGGGGAGCGGCGAGAAGGGGCGCGCGAAGGCGCGTACGCTCGCCGCTCTCATGAAAGCCGCCCCCGCTGCCCGGCACTTCGACGTCAGCGTTCCCACCGCCCCTGCGTCATCAGGGAGTTGACGCACATCGGCGCAGGCCAGCACCCTGGTTGGGCAGCGCTACGCCTGATCACATAGGGTGAAAAGAAAAACGGGAGGTTCGGCGTGTTCGTTGAACGTGCGCCACTTGTCGACTTAGTGTCCTGTTCAGAAGACTCCAGGGAACAGACACACTGGTAACCCTAAACTTCAACGTTAGGGTTCGGGTCGGCGATACGGACCGTCCCCATCGGCATCAGTCGTCGGATCGCGGCAAGGCCGCGAGGCGGCGACACGTAACTCGAGGCGAGAGGCCTTCGACGTGGCAGCACCGCAGAACTACCTCGCAGTCATCAAAGTCATCGGTGTCGGCGGCGGTGGTGTCAATGCCATCAACCGGATGATCGAGGTCGGTCTCAAGGGCGTCGAGTTCATCGCCATCAACACCGACGCACAGGCGCTGTTGATGAGCGACGCCGACGTCAAGCTCGACGTCGGCCGCGAACTCACCCGCGGACTCGGCGCCGGAGCCAACCCGGCCGTCGGCCGCAAGGCCGCCGAGGACCACCGCGAGGAGATCGAGGAGGTCCTCAAGGGGGCCGACATGGTCTTCGTGACGGCCGGTGAAGGCGGCGGCACCGGCACCGGCGGTGCGCCCGTCGTGGCCAACATCGCACGCTCGTTGGGCGCCCTCACCATCGGCGTGGTCACGCGCCCGTTCACCTTCGAGGGACGGCGCCGCGCCAACCAGGCCGAGGACGGCATTGCCGAGCTCCGCGAAGAGGTCGACACCCTCATCGTCATCCCGAACGACCGCCTGCTGTCCATCTCGGACCGCCAGGTCTCGGTCCTCGACGCCTTCAAGTCGGCGGACCAGGTCCTGCTCTCCGGTGTCCAGGGCATCACCGACCTCATCACCACCCCTGGCCTCATCAACCTCGACTTCGCCGACGTCAAGTCGGTCATGTCCGAGGCCGGTTCGGCCCTCATGGGCATCGGCTCGGCCCGCGGCGACGACCGCGCGGTGGCCGCGGCCGAGATGGCGATCTCCTCGCCGCTGCTCGAGGCGTCCATCGACGGCGCCCGGGGAGTGTTGCTCTCCATCTCCGGCGGTTCCGACCTCGGCCTGTTCGAGATCAACGAGGCCGCCCAGCTGGTCAGCGAGGCCGCCCACCCCGAGGCCAACATCATCTTTGGTGCGGTCATCGACGACGCCCTCGGCGACGAGGTCCGCGTCACCGTGATCGCGGCCGGCTTCGACGGGGGCCAGCCGCCGGCCCGCCGGGACAACGTGCTCGGTGCCTCCTCCCCCAAGCGCGAGGAGCCCACTCCGGTACGGCAGCCCGAGAGCCGCCCGTCCTTCGGCTCGCTCGGCAGCGTGAAGCCGAAGGAGGAGCCGGAGCCCGCACCGGAGCCGGTGAGCGACCTCCAGGCTCCCCCGCCGGTCCCGACGTCGCGGAACTACGCGGACAGTGCGGCCGAGGAGCTGGACGTACCGGACTTCCTGAAGTGATAGGACAGCGCGACACCGTGAACGGCGCGCACTTCGCCTTCACCGACAGGTGGGGCGGGGTGAGCGCCGTTCCGTACGAGGAGCTCAACCTCGGCGGGGCCGTCGGTGACGACCCTCAGGCCGTCCGCGCCAACCGCGAGCTCGCGGCCAAGTCTCTGGGACTGGATCCCGGCGACGTCGTCTGGATGAACCAGGTGCACGGCAACGACGTGGCCGTGGTCGACGGTCCCTGGGGCTCCCCTGCCGGGATTCCGCCGGTCGACGCGATCGTCACCGTGCGCCGTGGCCTCGCCCTCGCGGTTCTGACCGCCGACTGCGTGCCCGTACTGCTCGCCGACCCCGTCGCCGGGATCGCCGCCGCGGCCCATGCGGGCCGGCCCGGCATGGTCGCCGGAGTCGTCCCCGCCGCGCTACGCGCGATGATGGAACTGGGTGCCGAGCCGCACCGCATCGTCGCCCGCACCGGACCCGCCGTCTGCGGCCGATGTTACGAGGTGCCCGAGCCGATGCGCGCCGAGGTGGCCGCCGTGGAGCCGGCGGCGTACGCCGAGACGAGCTGGGGTACGCCCGCGGTCGACGTGGCCGCCGGTGTACACGCCCAGCTCGAACGCTTCGGGGTGGGTGACCGGGCGCAGTCGCCGGTGTGCACGCTGGAGTCGGGCGACCACTTCTCGTACCGCCGCGACCGCACCACGGGGCGGCTCGCGGGCTATGTCTGGCTGGACTGATGGGGCATGACGGATCGTAAGGACGAACTCGCCGCAAATCTGGCGAAAGTGGAGGAGCGTATCGCCGCGGCCTGTGCGGCCGCCGGGCGAGCGCGCGAGGAGGTGACCCTGATCGTGGTCACCAAGACCTATCCCGCGAGCGATGTGCGGGTTCTGTCGGAACTCGGTGTGCGTCATGTCGCCGAGAACCGCGATCAGGACGCGGCACCCAAGGCCGCCGAATGCTCAGATCTGCCCCTCATTTGGCACTTTGTGGGTCAGTTGCAGACCAACAAGGTTCGTTCCGTGGTCGGTTACGCGGATCTCGTGCAGTCCGTCGATCGTTCCAAGCTCGTCACAGCCCTGTCCAAGGAGGCCGTGCGCGCCGGGCGTGAGGTGGGCTGTCTGATCCAGGTCGCGCTCGACGCGGGCGAGAGCGGGAGAGGGGAGCGGGGCGGCGTAGCGCCCGGCGGAATCGGGGAGTTGGCGGACCGTGTGGCGGCCGCCGAGGGGCTGAGGCTCGACGGACTGATGACCGTCGCACCGCTCACCGGAGAGTACGCCGGACGCGAACTGGCGGCATTCGAGCGGATGATGGATTTGTCGACTGACCTGCGCAGGGCCCATCCGGCTGCCACCATGGTCTCGGCAGGCATGAGTGCGGACCTCGAACAGGCCGTGGCTGCCGGAGCGACACATGTGCGCGTCGGCACTGCGGTACTCGGAGTCCGCCCCAGGCTCCGGTAACGTCGCCAAGAGTCGGACCACAGCAGAAAATATGGTCATTGCCGTCGAAGGGCGGGCGTAACGACCTCGTGGATCGCGGGCACTTGGCAGTCGTCAGCCGATCCACCACAGAGCGGAGGACTCAGAGAATGGCCGGCGCGATGCGCAAGATGGCGGTCTACCTCGGCCTCGTGGAGGACGATGGGTACGACGGCCGGGGTTTCGACCCCGACGACGACTTCGAACCCGAACTGGACCCGGAGCCCGAGCGGGACCACCGGCGGCACGAGCCGTCGCACCAGCCTCATGGTGCACATCAGTCCCAAAGGGAAGAATCGGTACGGGTGGTGCAGCCTCCGGCGCCTCGCGAGCCGGTCGCACATTCCGCTTCGCTACCCGCGGAATCGGGACGTCCGGCGCGCATCGCGCCCGTGGCATCCATCACACAAGAACGCGCAAGCCTGGAGAAGAACGCACCGGTGATCATGCCCAAGGTCGTGTCGGAACGAGAGCCTTACCGGATCACCACGCTTCACCCGCGGACCTACAACGAGGCCCGTACCATCGGGGAACACTTCCGTGAAGGCACTCCGGTGATCATGAACTTGACTGAGATGGACGACACAGACGCCAAGCGACTTGTCGACTTTGCGGCCGGTTTGGTGTTTGGTCTTCACGGCAGCATCGAGCGGGTGACGCAGAAGGTGTTCCTGTTGTCGCCTGCTAACGTCGATGTCACGGCGGAGGACAAGGCCCGCATCGCAGAGGGCGGGTTCTTCAACCAGAGCTGAGACGCACCACCGGAATGAACGCACGAAACAGGGAACAGGGGAGAGGGAAGCACCAGTCATGAGCGTGGTCTTGCAGGTTCTCTACATCGCGCTGATGGTCTTCCTCATCGTGCTCATCTTCCGGTTGGTCATGGACTACGTCTTCCAGTTCGCCCGCTCGTGGCAACCCGGCAAGGCGATGGTGGTCGTTCTGGAGGCCACCTACACTGTCACTGATCCACCGCTCAAGCTTCTGCGGCGGGTCATTCCGCCGCTGCGTCTCGGGGGCGTGGCGCTCGACCTGTCCTTCTTCGTACTGATGATCATCGTCTACATCCTGATCACGCTCGTGCGGAGCGCGATGTGAGCGATGTGACAGATACGGTCTTGCCGACTGCCGACGACAACGTTGAGGTGAAGAGATGCCGTTGACCCCCGAGGACGTGCGGAACAAGCAGTTCACGACCGTCCGCCTCCGAGAAGGCTATGACGAGGACGAGGTCGATGCCTTCCTCGACGAGGTCGAAGCCGAACTGACCCGCCTGCTCCGCGAGAACGAGGACCTGCGCGCCAAGCTGGCCGCGGCCACGCGTGCTGCTGCCCAGAACCAGCAGAACATGCGCAAGCCCCCGGAGCCGCAGGATCAGCAGCAGGGTGGCATGCCGCCCCAGCAGGGCGGGATGCCGCAGCAGGGCATGCGCGGTCCGGGTGCCCCGGTACCCGCCGGCATATCGGGCCCGCCGCAGCAGCAGATGGGTGGCCCCATGGGTGGCCCGCCCCAGCTGCCGAGCGGTGCACCGCAGCTGCCCGCCGGTCCCGGTGGGCAGGGTCCGCAGGGTCCCGGCCCGATGGGTCAGGGTCCGATGGGTCAGGGTCCGATGGGTCAGGGTCCGATGGGCCAGGGGCCGATGCAGGGCCAGATGGGCCCGGGCCCCATGGGCGGTCCGATGGGTGGCCCCGGCATGCCCGGTCAGGGCGGCCCCGGCGGCGACAGCGCCGCCCGTGTCCTCTCGCTGGCCCAGCAGACCGCCGACCAGGCGATCGCCGAGGCCCGCTCGGAGGCCAACAAGATCGTCGGTGAGGCGCGTTCGCGTGCCGAGGGTCTGGAGCGCGACGCGCGCGCCAAGGCCGACGCGCTGGAGCGGGACGCGCAGGAGAAGCACCGTGTCGCGATGGGCTCCCTGGAGTCCGCCCGCGCGACGCTGGAGCGCAAGGTCGAGGACCTGCGCGGCTTCGAGCGCGAGTACCGCACGCGGCTGAAGTCCTACCTGGAGTCGCAGCTGCGTCAGCTGGAGACCCAGGCGGACGACTCGCTCGCCCCGCCGCGGACCCCGGCTACCGCGTCGCTCCCGCCGTCCCCGGCGCCTTCCATGGCCCCGGCCGGTGCGAGCGCCCCGTCGTACGGCGGCAACCAGACGATGGGCGGCGCGCCCGCTCCGTCTGCGCCCTCCTACGGTGGCGGTCAGCAGCAGATGTCCCCGGCGATGACCCAGCCGATGGCTCCGGTCCGGCCGCAGGGGCCGTCGCCCATGGGCCAGGCTCCGTCGCCGATGCGTGGCTTCCTCATCGACGAGGACGACAACTGACGGTTCGTAGTACGGCGTAGGCGTCGGCAGCGTTCAGGGCGGGGCCCCGGATTTTGATCCGGGGCCCCGCCCTTTTGCTGCGCGCATTCACGGGGTTTGCGGTGTTTGTTCGGGCGTGGGTGTGATGTCCTACGTACGCAACGCCGAAGGCCCGGGCCGACCAAGATTTCTTGGCGGCCCGGGCCTTCGAGGACACGGGGTTGGGGCTGGGCGGGGGCGGGTGCGCAGCCCGGCGCCGGCGGGGCGCCTTCCCCAGGCCCTTGAGGCACTGGGGGAGGCGCGACTGCCCGCAGGCTGCGCCAGTCGCGTGCCTATGCCTTGCGCAGGCGGAACGTCAGGGTCAGGGACTCGTCGGTGAACGGGTCGCCGTAGCTGTCGTCGGCCTCGCCCTGGGCGAAGTCCGGGGCGAGGACCTCGTCGGCGATCAGCTCCGCGTGCTCGGTCAGGGCCGCGACGACCGCCGGGTCCGTGGCCGTCCAGCGCAGGGTGATCCGGTCGGCGACGTCGAGGCCGCTGTTCTTGCGGGCCTCCTGGATCAGGCGGATCGCGTCACGGGCCAAGCCCGCGCGGCGGAGTTCCTCCGTGATCTCCAGGTCGAGGGCGACCGTCGCGCCCGAGTCGGACGCCACCGACCAGCCCTCGCGCGGGGTCTCCGTGATGATCACCTCGTCGGGAGCCAGGGTGATCGTCTCGCCGTCGACCTCCACCGAGGCCGTGCCCTCGCGCAGGGCGAGGGACAGCCCGGCCGCATCCGCGTTCGCGATGGCCTTCGCCACGTCCTGGACACGCTTGCCGAACCGCTTGCCCAGGGCGCGGAAGTTGGCCTTCGCGGTCGTGTCGACCAGGCTGCCGCCGACCTCGCTCAGCGACGCGAGCGACTCGACGTTCAGCTCCTCCGTGATCTGCGTGTGCAGTTCGCGGTCCAGGGACTCGAAGCCGGTCGCCGCGATCAGCGCGCGCTTCAGCGGCTGGCGGGTCTTGACGCCCGACTCCGCGCGCGTGGCACGGCCCAGCTCCACCAGGCGGCGCACCAGCACCATCTGCTTCGACAGCTCCGGGTCGATGGCGGTGAGGTCCGCCTCCGGCCACGCCGCCAGGTGCACCGACTCCGGGGCGCCCGGCGTGACCGGCACGACCAGGTCCTGCCAGACCCGCTCGGTGATGAACGGGGTCAGCGGCGCCATCAGCTTCGTGACCGTCTCGACGACCTCGTGCAGGGTGCGCAGCGCCGCCTTGTCGCCCTGCCAGAAGCGGCGCCGGGAGCGGCGTACGTACCAGTTCGACAGATCGTCGACGAACGCCGACAGCAGCTTGCCGGCGCGCTGGGTGTCGTACGCCTCCAGGGACTGGGTCACCTGGTCGGCCAGCGCGTGCAGTTCGGACAGCAGCCAGCGGTCCAGGAGCGGGCGGTCGGCCGGGGCCGGGTCGGCCTCGGACGGGGCCCAGTTGGACGTACGGGCGTACAGGGCCTGGAAGGCGACTGTGTTCCAGTACGTCAGGAGCGTCTTGCGGACGACCTCCTGGATGGTGCCGTGGCCGACTCGGCGGGCCGCCCACGGGGAGCCGCCGGCCGCCATGAACCAGCGGACCGCGTCCGCGCCGTGCTGGTCCATCAGCGGGATCGGCTGGAGGATGTTGCCCAGGTGCTTGGACATCTTCCGGCCGTCCTCGGCGAGGATGTGGCCGAGGCAGACGACGTTCTCGTAACTGGACTTGTCGAAGACCAGCGTGCCGACCGCCATCAGCGTGTAGAACCAGCCGCGGGTCTGGTCGATGGCCTCGCTGATGAACTGCGCCGGGTAGCGGGACTCGAAGAGGTCCTTGTTCTTGTACGGGTAGCCCCACTGTGCGAACGGCATCGAACCCGAGTCGTACCAGGCGTCGATGACCTCCGGCACGCGCGTGGCCGTCTGGGCGCACTGGGGGCAGGCGAAGGTGACCTCGTCGATGAACGGGCGGTGCGGGTCGAGGCCGGACTGGTCGGTGCCGGTGAGCTCGGTGAGCTCGGCGCGGGAGCCGACGACCGTGAGGTGGTCGTCCTCGCAGCGCCAGATCGGCAGCGGGGTGCCCCAGTAGCGGTTGCGGGACAGGGCCCAGTCGATGTTGTTGTTCAGCCAGTCGCCGTAGCGGCCGTGCTTGACCGTGTCCGGGTACCAGTTGGTCCGCTCGTTCTCCGCCAGGAGGCGGTCCTTGATCGCCGTGGTGCGGATGTACCAGGACGGCTGCGCGTAGTAGAGGAGCGCGGTGTGACAGCGCCAGCAGTGCGGGTAGCTGTGCTCGTACGGCAGGTGCTTGAAGAGCAGGCCGCGGTTGCCGAGGTCCTCGGTTAGCTTTTCGTCGGCCTTCTTGAAGAAGACGCCGCCGACCAGGGGGACGTCCTCCTCGAAGGTGCCGTCCGGGCGGACGGGGTTAACGACGGGCAGGCCGTAGGAGCGGCAGACCCGGAGGTCGTCCTCACCGAAGGCGGGGGACTGGTGGACCAGCCCCGTGCCGTCCTCGGTGGTGACGTAGTCGGCGTTGACCACGAAGTGGGTGTCCACGTCCGCCGGGAACTCGACCAGCTCGAACGGGCGCTGATACGACCAGCGCTCCATCTCGGCGCCGGTGAAGGTCCGGTCGGTGGCCTCCCAGCCCTCACCGAGCGCCTTGGCGACGAGCGGTTCGGCGACGACGAGCTTCTCCTCGCCGTTTGTCGCGACGACGTAGGTGACCTCGGGGTGGGCGGCGACGGCCGTGTTGGAGACCAGGGTCCAGGGGGTCGTCGTCCACACCAGGAGCGCGGCCTCGCCGGCCAGCGGGCCGGAGGTGAGCGGGAAGCGGACGTAGACGGAGGGGTCGACGACCGTCTCGTAGCCCTGCGCCAGCTCGTGGTCGGACAGGCCGGTGCCGCAGCGGGGGCACCAGGGGGCGACACGGTGGTCCTGGACGAGCAGGCCCTTGTTGAAGATCTCCTTGAGCGACCACCAGACCGACTCGATGTACTCGGGGTCCATCGTGCGGTACGGGTCGTTGAGGTCGGTCCAGTAACCCATGCGGGTCGTGAGCGCTTCGAAGGCGTCGGTGTGGCGGGTCACCGACTCGCGGCACTTGGCGTTGAACTCGGCGATGCCGTACGCCTCGATGTCCTGCTTGCCGCTGAAGCCGAGCTCCTTCTCGACCGCCAGCTCCACCGGGAGGCCGTGGCAGTCCCAGCCGGCCTTGCGGGCGACGTGGTAGCCACGCATGGTGCGGAAGCGGGGGAAGACGTCCTTGAAGACGCGCGCCTCGATGTGGTGGGCGCCCGGCATGCCGTTGGCGGTGGGCGGGCCTTCGTAGAACACCCACTCGGGGCGGCCCTCGGACTGCTCCAGGCTCTTGGCGAAGATCTTCTGCTCGCGCCAGAAGTCGAGCACGGCGTGCTCAAGGGCGGGCAGGTCGACCTGGGCGGGCACCTGGCGGTACGTCGGCGTTGTCATCTGCGAGCTTCCTCCGGCGGACTTGCTGCCTTCCGTCCGGAGGGACGAGAGCCATGTCTTTCCTTACGCCGCTTTCGGCGTGCTCCCGCGGTACCACCCTCCTTGGCCCGCCGACGCATGGTGTGCCTCGGTGAGCCCCCTCATTGGGGTCGCGATGCCGGTTCTACTCGCCGCGGTGGGCTTCCTGCGGCTTTCTTCCGGCGGCTCCGGGGTGATCTTCACGTCGCGCTCGCCCCCGGGCTTCCACCGTCCCCGGGTCGCTCTGGGCTGCGTACGCCGCTACTCGTCCCCATCCACGCTTCTCGCTCCGCCCAGTGTACGGCTCCGGGGGGACAGCGGCCGACCGGATTTCCGGCGCCGGGGGTGGGGCGGTGGCATGTGTGAGATGACCCGAATGGTGAGGTGCGCGGCTTTCGATCCGGGGATGTCCCGACTCGGCGGATTACCCGGCGGGGAGCTGGGCACAACGCATGCATGCCGGCCGCGTGGCGGTCGCGGGGCGGGCGAATCGGGTGGCATGCCCCGTTGCCGCGGGACTCAAGTCGATTTATCGTCCCAGCACGATTCGCGTGCAAAATCGCAATATGTGAAGGGGCCGCGGCCATGGTGGCGAAAAAGACGGCCGTACAGCAGTCGGGGTCCGAGAGGACCGCGCGCGCCACGGGTGCCTCCGGCGGTGCGGCCAAGGACGTGGACGGGGAGAAGAGCACGCAGAAGGCGGCGACCGTGAGGCGGACGGTGGCCAAGGCAGTGAAGACGGTGCGGGGGGCTGTAGGCAGGGCGAGCGCGGGGTCGGGGGCGACGGGTGCTGCGGGGGGCGGAGCCGGGGCGGGGGCGGGTGGGAAGAAGGCGGCCGAAAGGGGGGCGGCTGATACGACGGCCCGTGCTCCCAGGGCGGCCGGTGGGAAAACCCCTGCCAAGAAGGCCACGGCGACAGCTGCGAAGCAGCCGCCCGAGAAGGGGGAGACGAAGCGGACGCCGACCGGGAGGGCGGCGGCTGAGACGGCGGTGACTGGGAGGGCGGGGACTGAGAAGCGGTCGGTCAGGGAGGCGGCGGCGAAGGGATCGGCGGCTGGAGCGGCGGTTGGGAAGCGGTCGGCCAAGGAACCGGCGGCTGGGAAGCGGCCGGTCAAGAAGACGGCGGCGAAGGAAACGCAGGCTGCGAATGCGGCGGCCCAGGAAGCGGTGGCTGGTAAGCGGGTCGGCAAGAAGAGGGCGGCCAAGGAGACGGGGGCCCAGAAGAGGGCCGCCGAGGAGGCCTCGGCCAAGGAGGCCCCGGTTGAGGGGAGGGCCGCTGGGAGCGCCCAGGCCAAGCAGACCGGCGCCGCGACGAAGACGGCCGCCAAGAAGGCAGCCGCCAACAGGGCCCCGGCGAAGAAGTCGGCTGCCAAGAACGAGGCCGTGGCCAAGGAAGGGGTCGCTGAGAAGCGGGCCGCGGAGAAAAAGACGGTCCAGAGAGCGGCTGCGGAGAGGAAGCCCGCTGGGGAGGTGGCCGCGAGGAGGGTGTCGGCGGAGAAGGTCACCGGGCAGAAGTCGGCCGAGGTGGAGGCGACTGCCGGGAAGGCGGCTGTGAAGAGGAAGCCCGCTGGGGAGGTGGCCGCGAAGAAGGCGCCCGCGAAGAAGGCCACCGCGAAGAAGGAGACCGCTCCAAAGGAGACGGCCCAGAGGGCCACCGCCCAGAAGGTGGCCGCGGAGCAGGCGACTGCCCAGAAGGTGGCTGCCCCCAAGGGGACCGCCCAGAAAGCCACCCCCCAGAAGACGTCCGCGGAGGAGGCGACTGCCCGGAAGGCGGCCGGCGAGAAGAAGAACGCCAGGGAGGCGGCCGCGAGGAAGGAGACCGCCCAGAGGGGGACCGTCCACAAGGCGGCCGGGCAGAAGGGGGCCGCCGAGGAGGCCGCCGCCGAAAAGGCGGTTGCCGAGAAGGGGACCGGCGAGGTCGTGGGGGGCGAGAAGGAGGCGGTGGTGGGGGCCGCGGGAGCTGAGCGTGCGGGCAAGAAGAGCACGGCCAAAAAGGTGGGCGCGGCGCAGGCCGCGAAGCAGACGGGAGCCACGACGGTGGTTGCGAAGAAGACTCCTGGCCAGGCCACGGCGGCGAAGACCGCCGTCCCCCAGGCACGGATCGCCGCGGCGGAGCCGGGCGATCTGGCGGTGCGCCCCGGTGAGGACCCCTGGACCCCGGAAGAGGTCGCGGAGGCCCGCGCGGAGCTGATGTCCGAGGCGGAGCGGCTGCGCGCCGAGATCTCCTCCTCCGAGGTGTCCCTCGCCGGTCTGATGCGGGACTCCGGTGACGGCGCCGGCGACGATCAGGCGGACACCGGCACCAAGAACATCACGCGCGAGCACGAACTGGCGCTCGCAGCCAACGCGCGCGAGATGCTCACCCAGACCGAGCGCGCCCTGCAGCGCCTCGACACAGGGACGTACGGCCTGTGCGAGAACTGCGGCAACCCCATCGGCAAGGCCAGGATGCAGGCCTTCCCACGGGCCACGCTCTGCGTCGAGTGCAAGCAGAAGCAGGAGCGCCGGTACTGACCGGTACCGGCTGAACCGTCGTACGCCTCCTGGGCACATGTGGCACGGGAGGCGTGCCGTACCCTCGTGCTCAGTCAGGTACCTAGGTTGAAGGACTCACGTGGCAGAGGCGGAGCGCATCATCGGTACGCCGGACACCCCGGACGCGGCGCGGGCCGAGCAGGACCGGCCCGGCGACGACGCGGCGCCGGGTGAGCGGTCGGGCTCCGAGCCGGCACAGACCCCGGCCGGCGGTTCCGGCGCGGATGAGCAGTCGGCTCCGGCCGAACGGCCCCGGGGCAAGCGGCGGATCGCCGTGCTGTTCGGGGTCGCCGCGTTCGCGTACGCCCTCGACCTGATCAGCAAGATCATCGTGGTGGCCGAGCTGGAGCACCACGACGCGATCGAGATCTTCGGGGACTGGCTGAGGTTGGACGCCATCCGCAACCCGGGCGCGGCGTTCGGCTTCGGCCAGGCGTTCACGATCATCTTCACGGTGATCGCGGCAGTCGTGATCGTCGTGATCGCCCGGCTCGCCCGCAAGCTGTACAGCCTGCCCTGGGCGATCGCACTCGGCCTGCTGCTCGGCGGTGCGCTCGGCAACCTCACCGACCGGATCTTCCGCTCGCCGGGCGTCTTCCAGGGCGCGGTCGTCGACTTCATCGCGCCCAAGCACTTCGCCGTCTTCAACCTCGCCGACTCGGCGATCGTGTGCGGCGGCATCCTGATCGTGCTGCTGTCCTTCAAGGGTCTGGACCCGGACGGGACCGTCCACAAGGACTGAGGGCCGAGGTCCGGCCGACAGGCTGGCGTACGGCGGTGTCGGACCCGTCCGGCATACTCGACGGGTGAGCACGATTCCCGAGATCCGTACCCTGCCCGTGCCGGACGGCCTGGAGGGCGAGCGCGTCGACGCCGCCATCTCCCGCATGTTCGGTTTCTCCCGTACCAAGGCCGCCGAGCTGGCAGCGGCGGGGAAGGTCACGGTCGACGGCTCGGTGGTGGGCAAGTCCGAGCGGGTGCGAGGCGGCGCCTGGCTCGAGGTCGAGATGCCGCAGGCGCCCGCGCCGGTGCAGGTGGTGGCCGAGCCGGTCGAGGGCATGGAGATCGTGCACGACGACGATGACGTGGTCGTGATCGTGAAGCCGGTGGGCGTGGCGGCGCATCCGAGTCCGGGCTGGTCCGGGCCGACGGTCATCGGCGGGCTGGCGGCGGCCGGCTACCGGATCTCGACGTCGGGTGCCGCGGAGCGGCAGGGCATCGTGCACCGGCTCGACGTCGGTACGTCGGGACTGATGGTGGTCGCCAAGTCCGAGCGCGCGTACACCTCGCTCAAGCGCCAGTTCAAGGAGCGCACGGTCGACAAGCGCTACCACACCCTGGTGCAGGGCCACCCCGACCCGACCAGCGGCACCATCGACGCGCCCATCGGCCGCCATCCGAATCACGACTACAAGTGGGCGGTCACGGCCGACGGCAAGCCGTCCGTCACGCACTACGACCTGATCGAGGCGTTCCGCGCGGCCTCCCTGCTCGACGTGAAGCTGGAGACCGGCCGCACGCACCAGATCCGCGTCCACATGGCCGCCCACCGCCACCCCTGCGTCGGCGACCTGACGTACGGCGCCGACCCGACGCTCGCCAAGCGGCTGCACCTGACCCGCCAGTGGCTGCACGCCGTACGCCTCGGTTTCGAGCACCCCGGGGACGGCCAGTGGGTCGAGTTCGCCTGCGACTACCCCGCCGACCTGCAGAAGGCCCTGGACCAGGTCCGCGAGGAGACGTACGGATGACCCCCGCGTGGGTGGGGCTGGCCGTCGGCGGCTTCCTTCGGCTGTAGCCCTTCGTCAGCCTCGTTCCGGCCTCGGGGTGTCCACCGCTCGGCGTTGCGCCGCGCCGTCGGGGGAGCGGCGGTTGCCGTTCGAGCCGGGGGGCAGGATCGCGTCCGCCGTGTTGACGCGGGGCAGGGCGTACGGGTGGTGGCGGACCAGCCAGCCGATCATCTGTTCGCGGACCGTGACCCGTACCGTCCAGACGTCGTCCGCGTCCTTCGCGGTCACCAGGGCCCGTACCTCCATGGTGTTGGGAGTGGTGTCCGTGACGTCCAGTCCGTAGTGGCGGCCGTCCCAGGCCGGGCACTCGCGCAGGATGTCGCGGAGCTTCTCGCGCATCGCGTCGACCGGAGCCGTGTGGTCGAGGTGCCAGTAGACGATGCCGGTCATCTGGGGGGTGCCGCGGGACCAGTTCTCGAAGGGCTTCGACGTGAAGTAGGAGACCGGCATGGTGATGCGGCGTTCGTCCCACGTACGGACCGTGAGGTACGTCAGGGTGATCTCCTCGACCGTGCCCCACTCGCCGTCCACCACGACCGTGTCGCCGAGGCGCACCATGTCGCCGAACGCGATCTGCAGCCCCGCGAACAGGTTGCTCAGCGTGGACTGCGCCGCCACACCGGCGACGATGCCGAGGATGCCCGCCGAGGCCAGCAGCGAGGCGCCCGCCGCGCGGAACGCGGGGAACGTCAGCAGCATCGCGGCGATGGCCACCACGCCCACGATCGCCGCGACCACCCGCATGATCAGCGTCACCTGGGTGCGCACCCGGCGGACCCGGGCCGGGTCGCGCTGGGCGCGGGAGCTGGCGTAGCGCGTGTACGACGTCTCGACGACCGCCGCCGCGATCCGGATCACCAGCCACGCCGCCGACCCGATCAGGACCAGCGTCAGGGCACGGCCGATGCCGACCCGGTAGTCCTGGAGCAGCTGCGCCGAGTCGTACGACGCTCTCAGCAGCGCCGCGCACAGCACGAGCTGGTAGGGGATGCGGCCGCGGCGCAGCAGACCCCACAACGGGGTCTCCGGGTGCCGTTCGTCGGCCTTGCGCAGCAGCCGGTCGGTGGCCCAGCCGATCAGCAGCGTGAGCAGGACCGAGCCGCCGACCACGATCAGCGGGCGGAGTATGTTCTCCATGCCCACGAACGTAACCGGCCGAGGCGGGGCCTGAACATGTGATTTCAGCGCTGTTCTGGGCAGTGCCCGGAGCGGCGTTGTCGTACCCGGCTGGCACCATGGCCTCATGAACATCATGCTGTTTCACTCGACCTACGGCCTCAGACCCGCGGTGCGCGCCGCGGCGGACCGGCTGCGCTCGGCCGGTCACGAGGTGTGGACACCGGACCTCTTCGACGGGCGGACGTTCGAGACGGTCGAGGACGGCATGGCGTTCAAGGAGGAGATCGGCAAGGACGAACTGCTCAGACGTGCCGTGCTGGCCGCCGCGCCCTATTCCGAACGGGGGCTGGTGTACGCCGGGTTCTCGCTCGGCGCCTCCATCGCGCAGACGCTTGCGCTGGGCGACGAGAAGGCGCGCGGCCTGCTGCTCCTGCACGGCACGTCGGACCTCGCGCCGAACACGTCCGTGGACGACCTCCCGGTCCAGTTGCATGTCGCCGAGCCGGATCCGTTCGAGACGGACGACTGGTTGAGCGCCTGGTATCTGCAGATGGGCAGAGCGGGGGCCGATGTGGAGGTCTACAGATACGCCGGGGCCGGGCACCTGTACACCGATCCTGAACTGCCCGACTACGACGAGGAGGCCGCCGAGGCCACCTGGCGGGTGGCGCTCGGCTTCCTCGACAGCTTGTAAAGGGCGCCCAACCGGGGGCCGTTACACCGGGTCGTACGTCCGCTCGACCTTCTGCGTGCCGCTGAGCGTGCGGTACGAGCGGCTCCAGGACGAGGTCGCGTCGGCCTTCGTGCGGTCGGAGAGGACGTAGTAGTCCATCTGTGCGCGGTCGGCGGTGATGTCCAGGACGCCGTAGCCGTGGCGGTCGGTGTCGACCCAGTGGACATGCCGGTTGGCCGCGCGGATGACCGGCGCGGCGACGGTGGAAACGGTGCCCTGGGGGACGTTCACCAGGTCGTCGAGGTTGTCGGACGTGACCGAGGTGACGACGAACTCCGTGGCGGCCGAGGCCGACAGCGGATACGTACCGGCGTTCACCGGCACGTCGTTGGCCCACGACATGTGGATGTCGCCGGTGAGGAAGACGGTGTTGCGGATCGCGTTCGAGCGGAGGTGCGCGAGGAGTTCGCGGCGGTCGTCGGTGTAGCCGTCCCACTGGTCGGTGTTGAGGGCGAGGCCCTCCTGGGGCAGCCCGAGCAGCTTGGCGAGCGGCTTCAGCAACTCCGCGGAGAGCGAGCCGATCGCGAACGGCGAGATCATCACCGCGTTGCCGACCAGCCGCCAGGTGGTGTCGGAGGACGCCAGCCCGGCCTTCAGCCAGTCCAGTTGGGCGCGCCCGGTGAGCGTACGGTCCGGGTCGTCCACGTCGCCGTTGCCGACGGAGGCCTGCTGCGAGCGGAAGGAGCGCAGGTCGAGCAGGGAGAGGTCGGCGAGCTTGCCGAAGCGCAGCCGGCGGTAGGTCGTGCCGGCGATGGCCGGGCGCACCGGCATCCACTCGAAGTAGGCCTGCTTGGCGGCCGCCTGGCGTGCGACCCAGGCGCCCTCGGCGCCCTCGGTGTGGTTCTCGGCGCCGCCCGACCAGGTGTCGTTGGCGATCTCGTGGTCGTCCCAGATCGCGACGACCGGGGCCGCGGCGTGCAGTGCCTGGAGGTCGGGGTCGGTCTTGTAACGGCCGTGCCGGGTGCGGTAGTCGGCGAGGGTGAGGATCTCGTGGGCGGGGGCGTGCGATCGTACGACGGTGCCGCGCGTGCCGTACTCACCGGTGCCGTACTCGTAGATGTAGTCGCCGAGGTGCAGCCAGGCGTCCAGGTCACCGCGGGCCGCGAGGTGGCGGTACGCGGCGAAGTAGCCGGCCTCCCAGTTGGCGCAGGAGACCACGCCGAAACGCAGGCCCGCGACGGCCGCGTCGGCGGCGGGGGCCGTACGGGTGCGTCCCGCGGGGGAGTCGGTGCCGCCCGCCGAGAAGCGGAACCAGTAGTCGGTGGCGGGCGCGAGGCCGCGGATGTCCGCCTTGACGGTGTGGTCGGTGGCGGCGGTCGCGGTGGTGGAGCCCTTGGCGACGACGTTCGTGAACGACTTGTCCCTGGCCACGACCCAGCTCACCCGGACGTCCGGACCGAGTCCGGAGCCGGGTATCGCCTCCGCGGTGGGGGTCACGCGGGTCCACAGCAGGATGCCGTCGGGAAGGGGGTCGCCGGAGGCGACGCCGTGCAGGAAGGCGGGGGCCTCGGTGGCCGCGCGGGCGGGCAGGGCGCCGGCCAGTGGAGCGGCGAGGACGGCTCCGGTCGCGGCGGCCTTGACGACCGTACGGCGGCGCGGAGCGGGGACGTTGGGGCTTGTGAGGGATCTGTGGCGACTGGTCACGGGCGATCAGATTACTGATCGGTAGTGACTTCGGTAAGGGACGGGGACGCGAAGAGCGGGCGAACCCGGAAGAGTTCGCCCGCTCTTTCGTCATGCTTCCGTACGACGTTACCGCCTGACGGAGTGTTACTTCGTGACGCCCGCGTCCTTGAGCGCCGTCTCCCACTCTGCGACGGTGCTCGGGTTCTCGATCACCTTGTCGTTGATCTTGATGGTCGGAGTCGACTTGACGTCCTCGGTGTCGTCGAAGGTCTTGCTCATCTTCATCGCCCAGGCGTCGTAGGTGCCCTTCTCGACGGCGTCCTGGAACTTCTTGTTGTTCTTCAGCGCGTCGACCGTGTTCGACACCTTGATCAGGTAGTCGTCCTCGGCGAACTCGTCGCTGGACTCCTCGGGGTGGTACTCCGCCGAGTACAGCGCCGCCTTGTAGTCCAGGAACGCCTCGGGGCTGACGTTCAGCGCGGCGCCGAGGGCGCTCAGCGCGTTCTTCGAACCCTCCCCGCTGAGGTTGCCGTCCAGGAAGGTACCGAGAGTGAAGGAGAGCTTGTAGTCGCCGTCCTCCATGCCCTTGTTGACGGTCTCGCCGACCGTCTGCTCGAAGGAGGCACAGGCCGGGCAGCGCGGGTCCTCGTAGAGGTGGACGACGTTGTCCGTCTTGGAGTCGCCGATGAGGACCGTGGTGCCGTCCTTGCCGGAGCTGTTGGCGGGAGCGACCACCTTCGCGTCGGAGGCCTCCTCCCACTTGGTGGGCTGGTTGGTCTGGACGACGGCGTAGCCGATGCCGCCGGCTACCGCGAGGACGCCGACGACCGAGCAGGCGACGATGATCTGCCGCCTGACCTTGGCGCGCTCGGCCTCGCGCTCACGCTCGATGCGCAGCCGCTCCCGGGCCGCCGTCTTCGCCGCCTGGCTGTTGCGCTTGCTCATGGTGGTGATCTCCCTGGGGGATGCGCACATGTCGTACGCGGGTTACGTGTGGGTGGGTCGTGCTCGGAGGCTGTCGCCGGGAACGAAGGAAGGCTTCGCTCAGGCGACGGCGGCCGGGCACGGCGGTCCACGCCGTCCCAGGGAGTGGGCGAGAAGCAGGTCGCGGGCGGTGGCCGTACGGCGGGTGGGACGGGGCAGCCGGGGCGCCGCCGGGGCGCGCCGTACCGTCACCGCGGCGACCGCCAGCAGCAGCGGGCGGAAGGTGGTCGCGGCCGTGGCGCACAGCAGCTGGGCCAGCGCACGCTCGCCGCGGCTCAGCCAGGCCGCCGCCAGCAGCCCCACGCCGACGTGCGTGCCGAGCAGCAGCCAGGCCGTCTCCGGGTGGGCGTCCGCGAGCAGGGCGGCGACCCGGTCCGTGCCGGTGGTGCCGGCCATGCGGGCCAGCGGGGCGCCCACCTCGCCGCCGCACAGCACGTCCAGGCCGACCGAGCGCAGCGGGCCCGCGACAGGGCCGCCCGCCCGGCCGTAGCAGGCGTGCTGGCCGGCGGTGAACACCGTGTCGGCGGCCAGTTCCAGCGGGATCAGCAGGGCGGCGATCCGGCCGAAACCGCGCTCACGGCCGGCCAGCGCGTACGCGATCACGAACACGGTGGCGGTGATCGCCGCCACCGTGCCCACCGGCAGCGGGACCCGGGACAGCAGCACGTGCGACGCGGTGCTGAGGGTCACGACCAAGGCCGTGAACAGCGCCGCGCGTACGGCTCTGAGCTGTGTCCCGGATATGTCCATAGCGGAGAGAGTGTGTCACGGACTCCTGTAAGGGACTCCTAAAGGGTCCCTGTGAAACGGGTGGGGGGTCGGTGTTCGGTCACAGACCGGGGATCCGGCCGTTGCGGAACAGATCCACGAAGATCTGGTGGTCGGCACGCGCGCGTGCGCCGTAGCTGTGCGCGAAGTCGACCAGAAGCGGCGTGAGGCCCTCCTCGTCGGAGGCGATGGCCGCGTCGATGGCCCGCTCCGTGGAGAACGGCACCAGGTCCGAGTGGCCGCTTTCGTCGTCCGCCGCGGAGTGCATCGTGGCCGTCGCCCGGCCCAGGTCGGCGACGACCGCGGCGATCTCCTCCGGGTCATCGATGTCGCCCCAGTCGAGATCGACGGCGTACGGCGACACCTCGGCGACCAGCTGGCCCGCGCCGTCCAGCTCGGTCCAGCCCAGCCACGGGTCGGCGTGCGCCTGGAGCGCGCGCTGGGAGATGACCGTGCGGTGGCCCTCGTGCTGGAAGTACTCCCGGATCGCAGGGTCGGTGATGTGCCGGGAGGCGGCCGGGGTCTGGGCCTGCTTGACGTAGATCACGACGTCGTTCTCGAGGGCGTCGCTGTTGCCCTCCAGCAGGATGTTGTACGACGGCAGACCGGCCGAGCCGATGCCGATGCCGCGGCGGCCGACGACGTCCTTCACCCGGTACGAGTCCGGGCGGGCCAGCGAGGACTCCGGCAGCGTCTCCAGGTAGCCGTCGAAGGCGGCCAGCACCTTGTAGCGCGTGGCCGCGTCGAGCTCGATGGAGCCGCCGCCGGGAGCGAACCGGCGCTCGAAGTCGCGGATCTCGGTCATCGACTCCAGCAGCCCGAACCGGGTCAGCGAGCGGGCGTCGCGCAGGGCGTCGAGCAGCGGGCCCTCGGCGGTGTCCAGGGTGAAGGGCGGCACCTCGTCGCTCTTGGCGCCCGTGGCCAGGGCGTGGATGCGCTCACGGTAGGCGGCCGCGTAGATCTTCACCAGCTCGGTGATCTGCTCGTCGCTGAGTGCCTTCGCGTACCCGACGAGTGCGATGGAGGCGGCGAAGCGCTTCAGGTCCCAGGTGAAGGGGCCGACGTAGGCCTCGTCGAAGTCGTTGACGTTGAAGATCAGACGGCCGGTCGAGTCCATGTACGTGCCGAAGTTCTCCGCGTGCAGGTCGCCGTGGATCCACACGCGCGAGGTGCGCTCGTCCAGGTACGGACCGCCGCGCTTCTCCGCGTCGAGGTCGTGGTAGAAGAGGCACGCCGTGCCCCGGTAGAAGGCGAAGGCCGAGGCCGCCATCTTCCGGAACTTCACGCGGAACGCGGCCGGGTCGGCGGCGAGGAGCTCGCCGAACGCGGTGTCGAAGACGGCGAGGATCTCCTCGCCGCGTTGCTCGTCATTGAGCTGCGGGAACGACATCGCTGGGTGCCTCCTGGTGCGGGGTGGTACGTGACCTGTGAGACGGATGGTCCATGCCCGTGGCACGGATCACCCGCCCATCTTCCAACGTTCGAAGGTACGCGGGAGTGCCCGCAGAATGTCAGTGCCGAGGCATAGACTTCGACGCTGTCCCCCAGACTGTCCGCAGCCTGTCGGACCCCCGTCGACGTATGTTTTCCTTGGAGGCCGCAGCCGTGTCAAAGCCGCCGTTCACGCACCTGCACGTCCACACCCAGTACTCACTGCTGGACGGTGCCGCGCGGCTGAAGGACATGTTCAACGCCTGCACCGAAATGGGCATGACGCACATCGCCATGTCCGACCACGGCAACCTCCACGGGGCGTACGACTTCTTCCACTCCGCGAAGAAGGCCGGAATCACCCCGATCATCGGGATCGAGGCCTATGTCGCCCCCGAGTCCCGGCGCAACAAGCGCAAGATCCAGTGGGGCCAGCCGCACCAGAAGCGGGACGACGTCTCCGGTTCGGGTGGTTACACCCACAAGACGATGTGGGCCGTGAACGAGACGGGCCTGCACAACCTCTTCCGGCTCTCCTCCGACGCGTACGCCGAGGGCTGGCTGCAGAAGTGGCCCCGGATGGACAAGGAGACCATCTCCCAGTGGTCCGAGGGGATCGTCGCCTCCACCGGCTGCCCCTCCGGCGAGGTCCAGACCCGGCTGCGCCTCGGTCACTTCGACGAGGCCCTGAAGGCGGCCGCCGACTACCAGGACATCTTCGGCAAGGACCGCTACTTCCTGGAACTGATGGACCACGGCATCGAGATCGAGCGCCGGGTCCGCGACGGCCTCCTGGAGATCGGCAAGAAGCTCGGCATCCCCCCGCTGGTCACCAACGACTCGCACTACACGTACGCCCACGAGGCGGGGGCGCACGACGCCCTGCTGTGCATCCAGACCGGCAAGAACCTCTCCGACCCCGACCGCTTCAAGTTCGACGGCACCGGCTACTACCTGAAGTCCACGGACGAGATGTACGCCATCGACTCCTCGGACGCCTGGCAGGAGGGCTGCGCCAACACGCTCCTCGTCGCCGAGATGGTCGACACCACCGGCATGTTCGAGAAGCGCGACCTCATGCCCAAGTTCGACATCCCCGAGGGCTACACCGAGGTCACCTGGTTCCAGGAGGAGGTCCGCCGCGGCATGGAGCGCCGCTACCCGGGCGGCGTCCCCGAGGACCGCCAGAAGCAGGCCGAGTACGAGATGGACGTCATCATCTCGATGGGCTTCCCCGGCTACTTCCTCGTGGTCGCCGACTTCATCATGTGGGCCAAGAAGCAGGGCATCGCGGTCGGCCCCGGCCGAGGCTCCGCGGCCGGCTCGATCGTCGCCTACGCCATGGGCATCACCGACCTCGACCCGATCCCGCACGGCCTGATCTTCGAGCGGTTCCTCAACCCCGAGCGCATCTCGATGCCCGATGTCGACATCGACTTCGACGAGCGTCGGCGCGTCGAGGTGATCAGGTACGTGACCGAGAAGTACGGCGCCGACAAGGTCGCCATGATCGGCACGTACGGCACCATCAAGGCCAAGAACGCGATCAAGGACTCCGCGCGCGTGCTGGGCTACCCGTACGCGATGGGCGACCGCCTCACCAAGGCCATGCCCGCCGACGTCCTGGGCAAGGGCATCCCGCTCTCCGGCATCACCGACCCGCAGCACCCGCGCTATTCGGAGGCGGGCGAGATCCGGGCGATGTACGAGAACGAGCCCGATGTCAAGAAGGTCATCGACACCGCCAAGGGCGTCGAGGGCCTGGTCCGGCAGATGGGTGTGCACGCGGCCGGCGTGATCATGTCCAGCGAGACCATCACCGATCACGTCCCCGTCTGGGTCAGGCACACCGACGGCGTGACCATCACGCAGTGGGACTACCCGAGCTGTGAGTCGCTCGGCCTGCTGAAGATGGACTTCCTGGGCCTGCGCAACCTGACCATCATGGACGACGCCGTCAAGATGGTGAAGGCCAACAAGGGCCTCGACATCGATCTGCTGTCGCTGCCGCTGGACGACCCCACGACCTTCGACCTGCTCCAGCGCGGCGACACCCTCGGCGTCTTCCAGTTCGACGGTGGCCCGATGCGCTCGCTGCTGCGGCTGATGAAGCCGGACAACTTCGAGGACATCTCCGCCGTGTCGGCCCTGTACCGCCCGGGCCCGATGGGCATGAACTCCCACACGAACTACGCGCTGCGCAAGAACGGCCAGCAGGAGATCACGCCGATCCACCCCGAGCTGGAGGAGCCGCTCAAGGAGGTCCTGGACGTCACCTACGGCCTGATCGTCTACCAGGAGCAGGTGCAGAAGGCCGCCCAGATCATCGCGGGCTACTCGCTCGGCGAGGCCGACATCCTCCGCCGCGTGATGGGCAAGAAGAAGCCCGAGGAGCTGGAGAAGAACTTCGTCATCTTCCAGGGCGGTGCCCGCAAGAACGGCTACAGCGACGAAGCGATCCAGGCGCTGTGGGACGTGCTGGTCCCGTTCGCCGGCTACGCCTTCAACAAGGCGCACTCCGCGGCGTACGGACTGGTCTCGTACTGGACCGCGTACCTGAAGGCGAACCACCCCGCCGAGTACATGGCCGCCCTGCTCACCTCGGTCAAGGACGACAAGGACAAGTCGGCGGTCTACCTCAACGAGTGCCGCCGCATGGGCATCAGGGTGCTCCCGCCGAACGTCAACGAGTCCGAGTCCAACTTCGCCGCGCAGGGCGACGACGTGATCCTCTTCGGCCTGTCCGCCGTGCGCAACGTCGGCACCAACGTCGTCGAGTCGATCATCAAGTGCCGCAAGGCCAAGGGGAAGTACGCCTCGTTCCCCGACTACCTCGACAAGGTCGAGGCGGTCGTCTGCAACAAGCGCACGACGGAATCGCTGATCAAGGCCGGCGCCTTCGACTCGATGGGCCACACCCGCAAGGGACTGATGGCGCAGTACGAGCCGATGATCGACAACGTGGTCGCGGTCAAGCGCAAGGAGGCCGAGGGTCAGTTCGACCTCTTCGGCGGCATGGGCGAGGACGACACCAGCGAGCCCGGGTTCGGGCTCGACGTGGAGTTCTCCACCGAGGAGTGGGACAAGACCTATCTCCTCGCCCAGGAGCGGGAGATGCTCGGCCTGTACGTCTCCGACCACCCGCTCTTCGGCCTGGAGCACGTACTGTCGGACAAGGCCGACGCGGGCATCGCCCAGCTCACCGGCGGTGAGCACGCGGACGGCGCGGTCGTCACCATCGGCGGCATCATCTCGGGCCTCCAGCGCAAGATGACCAAGCAGGGCAACGCCTGGGCGATCGCCACCGTCGAGGACCTCGCGGGCTCCATCGAGTGCATGTTCTTCCCGGCGACCTACCAGCTGGTGTCGACCCAACTCGTCGAGGACGCCGTGGTGTTCGTCAAGGGACGCCTCGACAAGCGTGAGGACGTGCCGCGCCTGGTCGCGATGGAGCTGATGATTCCCGACCTGTCGAACGCGGGCACCAATGCGCCCGTAGTGCTCACCATCCCGGCGACGAGGGTCACCCCGCCCATGGTCAGCCGGCTCGGCGAGATCCTCAGTCACCACAAGGGCGACAGCGAGGTGCGCATCAAGCTCCAGGGGCCGACCAAGACGACCGTGCTGCGGCTGGACCGGCACCGGGTGAAGCCGGATCCGGCACTGTTCGGCGATCTGAAGGTGCTGCTGGGTCCGTCCTGCCTCGCAGGCTGAGCACTCGCAGGCTGAGCAATCGACGTACGTAAGGGGCGCATCCGATGACGGATGCGCCCCTCGTCATGTGCCTGGGCTGCAACAGCCCGTCACACAGCTGTCAGTTGTGGCCGAAGCGCTTGTGCCGACCCTTGCGGGCCATGTCGCCGGGCGTCACCTGCGCGGCGCGCTCCTCGGCATCCGACTCCAGCGAGGGCTGCCGGCCCTCGTGCTGGCCGCGCTCGGACTGGGGCTGCTTTCGGTCACGGTTCTTGTTCTTGGCCATGGTGATGCCTCCTGTGGGGGATCTAGGGGCCAGGGCCGGGACCAGATTCACATAGGCTGACAACAAACGCATTTCGGATAATTACCGTATGTAACAGGCGTTGTCGTCGAGTGAATCCCGGAAACGCCACGCCGAAGATCGAGTTCGGGCCGTTAACCCACGCGTGGTCGGGCAGACTCGAAGCAAGCCCGAAGCAAACCTCCCGGGAAGAGGGTGAGTCGTGTGGACCGCTGCATCGTCCTGGTGGACGCCGGGTATCTGCTGGGGGCCGCCGCAAGTCTCCTTGCCGGAGAACCCTCGCGGTCCCGCATCACCGTCGACCACACCGCCCTCATCCACGGCCTGCGTGAACGCGCCGAGTCCGACACGGAACGGCCGCTGCTGCGCATCTACTGGTTCGACGGCGCCCCCGACCGCGTCCCCCAGCCCGAACACCGCAGGCTGCGCGTGATGCCCCGGGTCACGGTCCGGCTCGGCGCACTGACCCGCAGTGACGGCCGCTGGAACCAGAAGGGCGTCGACGCCGCCATGCACGCCGAGCTCACCGAGCTGGCCCGCAACCGCGCCTGCTCCGACGTCGTCCTGGTCACCGGCGACGGCGATCTGCTGCCGGGCATGATGGCGGCCAAGGAGCACGGGGTCGCCGTACACCTGTGGGCCGTGCAGGCCGCCGACGGTGACTACAACCAGTCCGAGGACCTGGTCGCCGAGGCCGACGAGCGGCGGGTGCTCGACCGGGCGTGGATCACCAAGGCCGTACGGGCCAAGGACCTGGGCGGTGTGTGCGCACCGCCGCCCGCGCCGCGGCCCGAGATCGCCGCGATCCTCTCCGCTCCGCTGCCCGACGCCTCGCTCGCCCCGGCCGCCGAGCGGACCGCCCAGGAGGTGCCGCACCCCGCGCCGGCCGAGGCGCAGAACGGCAGCGAGGAGCGGGTGCCGGCATCCAAGGGCGTGCCGACGCCGAAGGACCTGGCCGCGCTGCGGGCCCCCGGCACCCAGGCCGCCCAGCATCCCACCACCGCGACCCTGCGCTGGTCCTCCGACAAGGGGTGGGTGGACCGGCCCGGCGCGGCCGCCGAACCGCCCGAGGTCGCGACGATGCCGACGCTCGCGCAGCTCACCACCGCGGAGCAGCGGTGGGCCGACCGCGAAGAGGACATCACGACGGTCGGCGGGGACCCCTACGAGGTGGGGCAGGTGTTCGCCCGGCGATGGATGTCCCGGCTCGGCGACCAGGGGCATCTGCAGAAGCTGTCCGGGATGTATCCGCGGATCCCGCATCGGATCGACGGGGAGCTCCTGCGGTACGCCGCCCGGTTCGGGCTGCTGGCGCACAAGGACGACCAGATCGACGAGCACGACCGGTATGCGATCCGGGCGGGCTTCTGGCGCGAGGTGGATGTGCGCACGGCCGCGGAGCACGCCCCTGCGGGGGAGTAGCGGCCTGCGAGCGGGGATCTGGTCGGCATGGCCGATTCCGGTCTGGCCGGAATGACTGATTCCGGCCGTTCTGGGTCAAGAGGCCGCCCCGGGCGCGGGCGGAGGGCGCGGACCCCGTAGTCTCGTCCCTTGTGAGTACGCGTGCGGCACAGGCCTTCCGGGACAGTGGCGAGGTTGTGTGCGCGGTACGCGGACTGACCAAGACCTACCCCGCGGTCCGCGCGCGGCGCGGGGCACCGGGGACGCCCGAGGTGCGGGCCACCGACGACGTACGGCTGGAAGTGCGGCGGGGTGAGATCTTCGGGCTGCTCGGGCCGAACGGAGCCGGCAAGTCCACCCTCGTACGACAGCTCACCGGGCTGATGCGGCCCGACCGCGGCAGTGTCGAGATCCTCGGGCACGACATCGTGCGCCATCCGGAGCGGGCCGCGCGCCTTCTCGCCTACCTCGGGCAGGAGTCCACCGCCCTCGACGAACTCACGGTGTCCCTTGCCGCCGAGACCACCGGGCGGCTGCGCGGCCTGGACGTGCGGCGGGCCCGGGCCGAGCGGGACGCCGTACTCGACGAACTGGGGCTGACCGAGATCGCCGGGCGGCCGCTGAAGAAGCTGTCCGGCGGGCAGCGGCGGCTGGCCTGTGTCGCGGCGGCGCTGGTGGGGGAACGGCCGCTGCTCGTCCTCGACGAGCCGACCGCCGCCATGGACCCGGTGGCACGCCGGGCGGTGTGGTCCGCCGTCGACCGGCGGCGCGGCGAACGCGGGACGACCGTGGTGCTGGTCACCCACAACGTCATCGAGGCCGAAACCGTGCTCGACCGGGTCGCCGTCCTGGACAGGGGACGCGTGATCGCCTGCGACTCGCCCTCAGGGCTGAAGGAGCGGGTCGCCGGCGAGGTGCGGGTCGAGCTGGTGTGGCGGGAGCGGGCGCCGCTCGACGTGCCCGAGGTGGCCGCGCTGCGGGACCGGGCCGTGGAGTCCGGGCGCCGCTGGACGCTGCGGCTGGCCCCTGACGAGGCCCGCGCGGTCGTGTCCACGGTCACCGGCGGGGCCGCCTTCGCCGCCCTCGACGACTTCACCCTGGCCACGCCGAGCCTGGAGGACGTGTACATGGCGCTGGGCGGCGCCGCCGAGCAGGGACTGGTGAAGGCGTGAGCGAGCAGGCCGTGGGCGCGTCGGTCTTGAATGGAGGGGCCGTCGTATCCGTACGGAACAGGGCGACCGCCGAAGTGAACCCCAGAAAGGGGAGCAGCGCGACGTGAGTGCCGTACCCACAGAGGTTCTGCCGGGCAGTGCCCGGGCCCTGGACGGTCCGGTCGTGGGCCCGGCCGAACTCGCGCCGCCCGCGCGGCTGTGGCCGTCCCTCGCGGCCGTGTACCGGGCACAGCTGTCCCGGGCACGGGTGGCCCGGATTCCGCTGCTGTTCGTGGCGACCTTCCAGTCCGTCGGCATCATGATCATGATGCGCGGGGTCGTGGACGGCGGGGGCGAGGCGCAGGCGGTGGTGGCCGGCTCGTCGGTCGTGGTCGTTGCCTTTGTCGCGCTGAACCTCCTCGCGCAGTACTTCGGACAGCTCCGCGCCACCGGCGGGCTCGACCACTACGCCACGCTGCCGGTGCCGCCCGCGGCGGTGGTGCTGGGGGCGGCGGGGGCGTACGCGTCCTTCACCGTGCCGGGGACGCTGGTGACGGCCGTCTTCGGGTGCGTGCTGTTCGGGCTGCCGCTGACCAACCTGTGGATCCTGCTCGCGGTGATTCCGCTCGCCGGCGCGGCGCTCTCCGGGCTCGGCGCGGCCTTCGGGCTGCTGGCGCCGCGGCCGGAGCTGGCCACGCTGCTGGGGCAGCTGGGGATGTCGGCGGCGTTGCTCCTCGGTGTGCTGCCGCCGGAGCGGATGCCGGGGATCGTGCGGTTCGCGCGGGATCTGCTGCCGTCGACGTACGGGGTGGAGGCGTACGCGCGGACCTTCTCGGGCAGCCCCGAGTGGGCTGTGGTCGCTGGTGACCTCGCCGTCTGTGCGGGGGCCGGGGTGATCTCGCTGGCCGCCGCCACCTGGGCGTACCGCCGGGCTGCCGTCCGGTGACGCGCCGCCCGGGCAGGCCTGGCACGATGTCAGGGTGACAGCTCCGTTGACACCGCCTCCGCCGCCGCATGAACAGTCCTCGCACAGTGCGTGGCCGCCTGCCCCCGGCGGGTCCGGACACGTGGTCGGCGCGCCTGATCACGTCGCTCACGGAACCAAGGATCAGGACGGTCCCGGGATGAAGACCGAAGTGCGGGAGGCCGCCGTGATCACGGTGGCGGTGGCGCTCGGTGGGGCACTGCTCGGGGTGCTGTGGTGCTGGCTGGCGCCGCGGGTGCCGCTGGTCGGTGACGTGGTGGACGACACGTGGGTCGTGTACCTCAAGGACACCGAGGGGGAGCAGTCGATCGGGGTCGACGGAACGTTCACTCTGCTTGCGTTGGCGTTCGGGTTCGTCAGTGCGGTCGTGGTGTTCGTGCTGCGGCGGCGTGGGGGCGTGCCGGTGGTGGTGGCGCTGGGGGTCGGGGGGCTGCTCGGGTCGTTGCTCGCCTGGCGGGTGGGGGTGTGGCTCGGACCTGCGCAGGATGTGTTGGCGCAGGCCAAGGGTGTGGGTAAGGGGGTGACGTTCTCGGCGCCGTTGAGGTTGGAGGCGAAGGGGGCGTTGCTGGCGTGGTCCCTGGCCGGGTTGCTGGTGCATTTGGGGTTGACGGCGTTGTTCGGGCCTCGGGATCCGGAGCCGGTGGGGTATGGGCCAGCGGGGTATGAGCGCCCGTAGGGTTTGAGGGCGCCCGGTGTCGGTACTGGGGGCGGGGGTTGCGCAGCCCGGCGCTGGCGGGGTGCCGCTGCGCCCACCCGTGCCGCCCCAGCGGCACGACTGCCCGCAGCGACGTCAGGCTGGGCGGTGGCCGTGGTTTGAGCGGCGTTTTTTGGTGCGCCACTTGCGTTTGCGTGTTTTCTTCGACATGCCCTTTCTGATTAGCCGAGGAAGGGCATGTCGTCGAGGGGTTACGCGCGGCCGATCCGGGCCAGGGTGGCGTTGGTGAGGTTGGCCAGATCGTGGGGGGAGAGTTCGGCTTCCAGGCCGCGGCGGCCGGCCGAGATGCAGATCGTGGGGTGGGTGGTGGCCGAGACGTCCAGGACCGTGGGGAGTTTCTTGCGCTGGCCCAGGGGGGAGATGCCGCCCCGGACGTAGCCCGTCGTGCGTTCCGCGAGGGTCGGGTCGGCCATCGTGGCCCGTTTGCCGCCCACCGCCGAGGCCAGGGCCTTCAGGTCCAGGGAGCCGGCCACCGGGACCACGGCCACGGTCAGGGTGCCGTCGACGTCCGCGACCAGCGTCTTGAAGACCCGGTCCGGTGAGACGCCCATCGCCTCGGCCGCCTCCTCGCCGTAGGACGGGTGGGCGGGGTCGTGGTCGTAGGAGTGGATCGTGTGGTCCACGCCCGCGGCCGTCAGCGCCACCGTCGCGGGCGTGCCGCCGGACTGCTGCTGTTTCTTCGCTTTCTTCGCCATCCGGGGTGTTTCCCTGTTCAGTTCAGACTCGTCGGGCCCCGCGTCAGGTCCGACGCGGGCAGTGACGGCAGGCTACGGATGACAGCCGTCTCGGAGCGAAGGAGTTTCAGTTCGTCGCGCAGGCGGGACGCGGTGTCCGGCGCCTGCAGGAGCCGCTGCTTGGTCGGGATGTCGTGCATCATCGCCGCCGCCACCAGGTACGACACCACGGACGGTTCGTCCGGCAGGTCCCCGCCGGTGGTCAGCGACCGCTCCCGCGCTCCCGCCAGCCGCTTCTGGTACTGGCGGAACGCGCGCAGCACGCCCTCGGCCAGCGCCCCCGCCTCGTCGCCCGGCTCCTCCGGCAGCTCCTCCAGCTCGGCCGTCAGATACGGCCCCGACGCGTCCACCGACCGCAGCCGCACCCGGGTCGTCCCGGTCGCCAGCACCTCGAACGTGCCGTCGGGACGCTCCCGGATCGTCGCGGCGTCGGCCACGCAGCCCACGCCGTGGAAGGCCTTGGCCGGGTCGCTGCCGAAGCCGGCCGCGGGTCCCCGCTCGGGCAGGGCCGTCGGGTCGGGCATGCCGGGCGCGCTCGGTGCCACCTCATGGCCGTCGCGGATCGCCACGACGGCGAAGCGGCGCGGTTCGTCCTCGGGGGTCTTCAGGAGCGCGCGCATCATGGCGCGATAGCGCTCCTCGAAGATGTTCAGGGGGAGCACGAGCCCCGGGAACAGCACAGAGTTCAGGGGGAAGAGCGGCAGCCGGACGGTGGTCACGACGCAAGAGCCTAATGGTCGCCGGAGGTCGCGCGTCCGCCGCGCACGTGCCGTGGGCCGGTGAGCCCGCTCAGTTGCGCCGCAGCAGCCGGGTCGCCCCCGCCGCCACCGTCGTCGCGAGGACCCAGCCCAGCAGGATCAGTGCGGCCGCCAGCCACTGCCAGCCGCCGTGCAGCTGCCAGTAGCCCACCTGGCCCAGCTCGATGACCGGAAGCAGCAGGTCGAGGGCGAAGAGGGCCGGGTTCCAGGGCGGGTCCCCGGCATTGGCGCCGGTCCGGGGCCGCCCGGCGTACCAGAAGGCGAGCGAGCCCGCCGCCCACAGCACCGCCATCCACACCGCGGCCCGCCCCGGCCGGTATCCGTAGGCCACCGTCAGATCCTGCGCGTACCCCCAGAGCTTGGCGGCCGACGGCAGGGTCTCGCGGCGGCGGCGCTGTTTGGCGAGCAGCACCTCGCGGGCATCCTCGTCCTCACCGCCGTTGCGCAGTACGGCGGCCAGGCGCTCGTACGGTTCCGGGTGGTACTCGGCGGTGGCGGCGGCCACCCAGTCGAGGCGCTCGGACAGCGGGAACGGGCCCTGCGGCACCAGGTTCTCGTACGCGAAACCCGGCATGTGCAGATTGCCCGGGCCCGGCCAGCTGCCCGCCCGGTCGACGAGGTTGACGATCCGCGCCCCGGACAGCACGACCTTGCCGCGCTGCGGCCGCTCCCCGAGGAAACGCAGCTCGGGCACCTGGACGCGGCGCAGCGACAGCTCCTGCTCGTCGGTGAAGGTGAAGCGGGCGCGTTCGAGGTCGACCGCGTCGCCGAACCGGCCGTCGTCCAGCCGCACCCCGCCCTGGCAGTCGAACCGCTGGATCCGGGTCCCGCGCGCGGGCGTCGTGCCGCTCAGCTGGATGCTGCCGACGGCCGCCGGGCTGAGATACAGGGTGCGCTCGACGGTCAGCTGGGGCGCGTTCAGGGCGAGGCGGCTGTACGGGTTGCGCAGCCGGGCCCCGCGCAGGCTGAGCGAGACGCCGACCTGCGCGCCGCGCAGACTCAGCTCGCCGTACGACTCCAGCATCTCGGCCTGCAGGTCCTGGCCGACGGTCATGCCGTCCGCGACGATCGAGCGGCCGGTGCGGTCCCGGTGGACGACGGCCTGGTTGAGCAGCAGGTCGGTGCCGATCTGCGCGTCGGTCAGCCGGACCCCGCCCAGGAAGCGGCAGCGCGGAAGGTGCAGGTCGCCCTCGGTGTGCACCCGGGCCGCCTCCAGCCGCGGCACCGAGCAGTTCACCAGCCGTACGGTCTTGAACTGAGCCTCCGGGAGCAGGACCTCCTGCTCGAAGCGGCAGTCCCGCAGCTCGACGTAGGGCGTCACCGAGCCGCCCGCGAGGTCCAGGCTGCCGCTGATCCGCACGCCGGTCAGCTTCAGCGAGGAGACGCGGCCGGCGAGGGGGGGCGGCCCGTCGAGGAGCAGCCAGCACACCATGCGGGCCCGCACGGTCCGCTCGGGGCCCCACGGATGCCCGCCGTGCGGATCGTCGACGACGGTGTCCCCGCTGCTCAGGTCGTACGCGCTGCCGTTGCGGAAGGCCTGCCACATGCCGGCCTCGGTGGCGGTCAGATCGTCCGGCAGGTCCCCGTTCCGGATGCCGGCTCCCTCGCTCACGGTGCTTCTTCCTCCTGTTACTCATGGGTTTCGTACAATCGTTCATGCCCGCTGAGTGACGCTCCGAACGCAAAACGTGAAGGGGATCTTCCGTGTGGTGTATCAGCCATTGATACGCGCGAACGGCGTCCCATCCGGGTCTGCGAGAATTGAGCACGTGATCTCCCGAATCGATCTGCGCGGCGACGCCCTCCCGGAGGGCCCCGCCCTGCGCGACCTGCTGCCCCGAGCCGACTTCGACGTCTCGGCCGCCCTGGAGAAGGTGCGTCCGATCTGCGAGGCCGTGCATCATCGGGGCGACGCGGCGCTGATCGACTTCGCCGAGAAGTTCGACGGTGTGAAGCTCGACCAGGTGCGGGTGCCGGCCGCGGCGCTGACCCGTGCCCTGGAGGAACTCGACCCGACCGTGCGCGCGGCCCTGGAGGAGTCCATCCGCCGCGCCCGCCTCGTCCACCGCGAGCAGCGTCGCACGTCCCACACCACCCAGGTCGTGCCCGGCGGCACGGTGACCGAGAAGTGGGTGCCGGTGGACCGCGTGGGGCTGTACGCCCCCGGCGGCCGGTCCGTCTACCCGTCCTCCGTGATCATGAACGTCGTGCCCGCGCAGGAGGCCGGTGTCGAGTCGATCGCGCTCGCCTCGCCCGCCCAGGCCGAGTTCAACGGCCTGCCGCACCCGACGATCCTCGCCGCGTGCGCGCTGCTGGGCGTCGACGAGGTGTACGCCGCCGGCGGTGCCACGGCCGTCGCGATGTTCGCGTACGGCACCGAGTCCTGCCCGCCCGCCACCATGGTGACCGGCCCCGGCAACATCTGGGTCGCCGCCGCCAAGCGCTACTTCACCGGCAAGATCGGCATCGACGCCGAGGCCGGCCCGACCGAGATCGCGATCCTCGCGGACGAGACGGCCGATCCGGTGCACGTCGCCTCCGACCTGATCAGCCAGGCCGAGCACGACCCGCTCGCCGCCGCCGTCCTCGTCACCGACTCCGTCGAACTGGCGGACGCCGTGGAGAAGGAGCTGGAGCCGCAGGTCGCGGCCACCAGGCACATCGAGGACCGGATCCGCCCGGCGCTCGCCGGCAAGCAGTCCGCGGTCGTGCTGGTGGACGGGATCGAGGAGGGGCTGCGCGTCGTCGACGCGTACGGCGCCGAGCACCTGGAGATCCAGACCCGCCAGGCCTCCGAAGTCGCCGACCGGGTCCGCAACGCGGGTGCGATCTTCATCGGCCCCTGGGCGCCCGTCTCGCTCGGCGACTACGCGGCCGGCTCCAACCACGTCCTGCCCACCGGCGGCTGTGCCTGCCACTCTTCGGGCCTGTCCGTGCAGTCCTTCCTGCGCGGCATCCACATCGTCGACTACACGCGGGACGCACTGGCCGAGGTCGCGCACCACGTGGTGACGCTGGCGGAGGCGGAGGACCTGCCGGCGCACGGCGCGGCGGTCAAGGCGAGGTTCGGTTGGAAGGTACCCGAAGGCAAGTGACAGGCATCGACGATCTCCCCGTACGGGACGAGCTGCGCGGCAAGTCCCCCTACGGCGCGCCCCAGTTGGACGTTCCCGTACGGCTCAACACCAACGAGAACCCCTACCCGCTGCCCGAGCCGCTGGTCGAACGGATCGCCGAGCGGGTGCGCGAGGCGGCCCGGAACCTCAACCGCTACCCGGACCGGGACGCGGTCGAGCTGCGCACGAAGCTCGCCGAGTACCTGACGAACGCGTCCGGCTACGAGGTCGGCCCGGCGAACGTCTGGGCCGCCAACGGCTCCAACGAGGTCATCCAGCAGCTGCTGCAGACCTTCGGCGGACCGGGCCGCACGGCGATCGGCTTCGAACCGTCGTACTCGATGCACGGCCTGATCGCGCGTGGCACGGGCACCGGCTGGATCTCCGGCCCGCGGGGCGACGACTTCACCATCGACCTCGCGGCGGCCGAGAAGGCCATCGCCGAGAACCAGCCCGACGTCGTCTTCATCACCACCCCCAACAACCCCACGGGCAACGCGGTTCCGCCCCAGACGGTCCTCGCGCTGTACGAGGCCGCGCAGGCGGCGAAGCCGTCGATGGTGGTGGTCGACGAGGCGTACATCGAGTTCAGCCACGGCGCCTCGCTGCTGCCGCTGCTTCAGGGCCGCCCGCACCTCGTCATCTCGCGGACCATGTCGAAGGCGTTCGGGGCGGCCGGCCTGCGCCTCGGCTATCTCGCCGCGCACCCGGCCGTCGTGGACGCGGTGCAGCTCGTACGGCTGCCGTACCACCTGTCGGCCGTCACCCAGGCGACCGCGCTGGCCGCACTGGAGCACACCGACACCCTGCTCGGCTATGTCGAGCAGCTGAAGGCCGAGCGGGACCGGCTGGTCACCGAACTGCGCGCGATCGGCTACGAGGTGACGGAGTCCGACGCGAACTTCGTACAGTTCGGGCGGTTCCCGGACGCCCAGGAGGCCTGGCGGAAGATCCTCGACCGGGGCGTCCTGGTCCGGGACAACGGCGTACCGGGGTGGCTGCGGGTCACCGCAGGGACGCCGACCGAAAACGACGCGTTCCTGGACGCGGTCCGTGAGTTGAAGAAGGAGCAGAGCGCATGAGCCGCGTAGGACGCGTGGAGCGGGTGACGAAGGAGACCTCGGTCCTCGTCGAGATCGACCTCGACGGGTCCGGGAAGGTCGATGTGTCGACAGGTGTCGGCTTCTACGACCACATGCTCGACCAACTCGGCCGGCACGGTCTGTTCGACCTGACCGTGAAGACCGAGGGCGACCTGCACATCGATTCGCACCACACCATCGAGGACACCGCCCTCGCGCTGGGCGCCGCCTTCAAGCAGGCGCTCGGCGACAAGGTGGGGATCTACCGCTTCGGCAACTGCACGGTCCCGCTGGACGAGTCCCTCGCCCAGGTCACCGTCGACCTCTCCGGCCGCCCGTACCTCGTGCACACCGAGCCCGAGAACATGGCGCCGATGATCGGCGAGTACGACACCACGATGACCCGGCACATCCTGGAGTCCTTCGTCGCGCAGGCGCAGATCGCGCTGCACGTGCACGTGCCGTACGGGCGCAACGCACACCACATCGTGGAGTGCCAGTTCAAGGCGCTGGCGCGGGCGCTGCGGTACGCCAGCGAGCGTGACCCGCGCGCGGCCGGCATTCTGCCCTCCACGAAGGGCGCGCTGTGAACGGCACCTCGACCGTCCTGATCGTCGTCGGCCTCTTCCTCGTCGGCGGCATCGTCTCCTTCGTGAAGCAGCAGATGCCGAAGGGGCTGATCGTACTGCTCTCCATCGGCGCCGCGATGTGTCTGGTCGCGGGCGTCCTGCGGCTGGAGGTGTGGAATTGAGCACCAGGAACGCCAAGAACGTCGTTGTGTTCGACTACGGCTTCGGCAATGTGAGGTCCGCCGAACGCGCCCTCGCGCGCGTGGGAGCCGATGTCGAGATAACCCGCGACTTCGACAGGGCCATGAACGCGGACGGCCTGCTGGTGCCCGGCGTCGGTGCCTTCGCCGCCTGCATGACGGGCCTGAAGGAGGCACGCGGCGACTGGATCGTCGACCGGCGGCTGGCCGGCGGGCGTCCCGTGATGGGCATCTGCGTCGGTATGCAGATCCTCTTCGCGCGCGGCATCGAGCACGGCGTGGAGACCGAGGGCCTCGACGAGTGGCCCGGCGCGGTCGAGCCGCTCCAGGCCGACATCGTGCCGCACATGGGCTGGAACACCGTCGAGGCGCCGGCCGACTCCGAGCTGTTCGCCGGCCTGGACGCGGACGCGCGCTTCTACTTCGTGCACTCCTACGCCGTCCACGACTGGACGCTGGAGACGCACAACCCGACGCTGACCGCCCCCAAGGTGACCTGGTCGACGCACGGCAAGCCCTTCGTGGCCGCCGTCGAGAACGGCGCCCTGTGGGCCACGCAGTTCCACCCCGAGAAGTCCGGCGACGCCGGAGCGCAGCTGCTCACCAACTGGATCGGAACCCTGTAGAGACATGGCCAAGCTCGAACTCCTCCCCGCCGTCGACGTCCGCGACGGCCAGGCCGTCCGCCTCGTGCACGGCGAGTCCGGCACGGAGACCTCGTACGGCTCCCCCCTGGAGGCCGCCCTCGCCTGGCAGCGGGCGGGCGCCGAGTGGCTGCACCTGGTCGACCTGGACGCCGCCTTCGGCACCGGCGACAACCGGGAGCTGATCGCCGAAGTGGCCGAGCGCATGGCGGAGCTGCACATCAAGGTGGAGCTGTCCGGCGGCATCCGCGACGACGCCTCCCTCGCGGCTGCCCTCGCGACCGGCTGCACGCGCGTGAACCTCGGTACGGCCGCCCTGGAGACCCCCGAGTGGGTCGCCAAGGTCATCGCCGAGCACGGTGACAAGATCGCGGTCGGTCTCGACGTACGCGGCACGACTCTGCGCGGTCGCGGCTGGACCCGCGACGGCGGTGATCTCTACGAGACGCTGGAGCGCCTCAACAAGGAGGGCTGCGCGCGCTACGTCGTCACGGACATCGCCAAGGACGGCACGCTCCAGGGCCCGAATCTTCAGCTCCTGAAGAACGTCTGCGCGGCGACCGACCGGCCCGTCGTGGCCTCCGGCGGCGTGTCCTCGCTGGACGACCTGCGCGCCATCGCGGACCTCGTCCCCCTCGGTGTCGAGGGCGCCATTGTCGGGAAGGCCCTGTACGCGAAGGCGTTCACCCTGGAAGAGGCGCTGGAGGCTGTGTCGCCATGACGTCGGATGCCGTGCGGCGCATACAGAGCGGAAGCCCCTGGGAGGAGTCCTTCGGTTTCGCGCGTGCCGTCGCGGCGGGCGACCGCGTCCTGGTGGCGGGCACGACGTCCTTCAAGGGCAGTGTGCTGTACGGGGAGGGAGACCCGTACGAGCAGGCGAAGGTGGCGTTCACCAGCGCGATCGAGGCGATCGGCGAGTTCGGGCTCGGCGTCGAGTCCGTGATCAGGACGCGGATGCATCTGGCGCATCTGCGGGACATCGACGAGGCGGGACGGGCCCACAAGGAACTCTTCGACTCCGTACGGCCCGTCACGACCCTGCTGGTCGTGGAGGGCTTCGTCGACCCGCGTGTCCTGGTCTCAGTGGAACTGGAAGCATTCAGAGGAGCCGTGAACTCATGACCCTGGCGGTCCGAGTCATCCCCTGCCTGGACGTCGACAACGGCCGGGTCGTCAAGGGTGTCAATTTCCAGAACCTGCGCGACGCGGGCGACCCCGTCGAGATGGCCAAGGTGTACGACGCGGAGGGCGCCGACGAGCTGACCTTCCTGGACATCACGGCGTCGTCCGGCAACCGGGAGACGACGTACGACGTGGTGCGCCGCACCGCCGAGCAGGTGTTCATCCCGCTCACCGTCGGCGGTGGCGTGCGCACGGCCGAGGACGTGGACAAGCTGCTGCGGGCCGGCGCGGACAAGGTGGGCGTGAACACGGCCGCCATCGCCCGCCCCGATCTCATCCGCGAGATCGCAGAGCGCTTCGGCCGCCAGGTCCTGGTTCTTTCCGTGGACGCCCGCCGCACCGAGTCGGGCTCCTTCGAGGTCACGACCCACGGCGGCCGCCGCGGCACCGGCATCGACGCCGTCGAGTGGGCGCACCGGGCCGCCGAGCTGGGTGCGGGGGAGATCCTGCTCAACTCGATGGACGCGGACGGCACGAAGGACGGCTACGACCTCGAGATGATCGCCGCGGTACGCAAGCACGTCACAGTGCCGGTGATCGCCTCCGGCGGCGCGGGCAAACTGGCCGACTTCCCGCCGGCGATCGCCGCGGGCGCGGACGCCGTACTGGCGGCGTCGGTCTTCCACTTCGGCGATCTGCGCATCGGCGAGGTGAAGGCGACGCTGCGGGGGGCGGGGCATCCCGTCAGGTAGGCGGACCTGAGCCCCGGCCGACGGCCGGGGCTTTCTCGTGGACAGGTGCACAAGAAAAATTGCGCAAAATATGTTGTGCAACTTTTCTTTCGTACCTACGGTGGCGTCATGGCACGCGAGGAGAACCGCCCCATCACCGACCTGGGCACGCTCAAGGCCCTGGCCCACCCACTGCGGATGCAGCTGTACCGGGGGCTGTGCGTGGCCCGCACGGCGACCGCCTCGCAGCTCGCCGACCAGGTCGACGAGGCTGTCTCGCTGGTCAGCTATCACCTGCGGAAACTCGCCGAGCACGGGCTCATCGAAGAGGCCGAGCCGCAGAGCGCGGACGGCCGGGAGCGCTGGTGGCAGCCCTCCTCGGAGGGCGTGAGCATCCGGGACAAGGACTTCCGGGACGCACCCGAGCGGGCGGCCGCGCACCTGGCGGCCACCCGGCTCTTCCACGAGCAGCGCGCCGACATGTACCGCCGCTATCTCGACGAGCGGCCGACCTGGGGGCCCGAGTGGAACTCCGCAGCCCCCGACAGCGAGTCCCTGCTGCGGCTGACCCCCGCCGAGCTGGACGGACTCCGTCAGGAGCTGGAGGCGCTCGCCAGGAAGTACGAGGCGAAGGGCCGGGCCGCCGAAGCCGCCGGAGACACCGAAGGGCGCGAGAGTGTCGCGCTGCATGTGTACGGGTTTCCGTTCCGCGTCTGAGAGAGGCCGCCTCCGTGACCGTCACCGCGCCCGTCATACCCGAGCAGCACGCCGAGCGCCCCGCCCACCGCGACGGCAACGTTCTGCGCTGGCTCGCCGCCTACACCTCCTCGATGGTCGGCGACAGCGTCTACTACATCGCCCTGTCCTGGGCCGCCGTCCAGGCCGGTACGCCCTCGCAGGCCGGTGTCGTGATGTCGGTCAGCGCGCTGCCGCGAGCCGTGTTGATGCTGGGCGGGGGAGTGATCGCCGACCGGCTCGGGCCGCGCAGGGTCGCCATAGGCAGTGACGCGGTGCGCTGCGTGGCCGTGCTCGCGGTGGCCGGGCTGCTGTTCCTCACCAGCCCGGGCCTGTGGCCCCTGGCCCTGCTCGCGCTCGTCTTCGGCACCGTCGACGCCGTGTTCATACCCGCTGTGGGCGCCCTCCCCGCGCGCGTGACCGGTCGAGGTCAGCTCGCGCGCGTGCAGGGCATGCGAAGTCTCGCGATCAGGTTCGCGAGCGTCGTCGGTGCCCCGCTCGGCGGTCTCGGTGTGGCGGTGGGCGGCGCGGCGGCCGCGTTCGCGCTCGCCGGACTGCTGATCGCCGTGTCGGTGCCGCTGCTGGTCTCCGTACGCGTCCGGGAGCTCCCCCCTGACGACAACACGGCCGACAAGGCCACCGCCCGCGGTTCCACCGCCATGGGGGTCCCCCCGCTCATGGGGGTCCCCCCGCGCGAGCGAAGCCGAGAGTGGGGGAGCGACCTGGTCGCCGGACTGCGCTACATCCGCCGCCACCGCGTCCTCGCCCCGCTGATGCTGGCCATCGCCCTCGGTGACCTCGGCTTTGTCGGCCCCCTCAACGTCGGCCTGACCCTGCTGGCCGACGAACGCGGCTGGGGCGCCGCCGGGATGGGCTGGGTGCTCGCCGGGTTCGGCGGCGGCGCGGGCGCCGCGTCACTGCTGCTGACCGTGCGGGGGCGCCTGCCGCACGCCGGACAGGTCGCCGCGTACGCGATCCTCGCGGGCTCCGTCGCGATCGGCGCCCTCGCCCACGCCCCGGGTGTCGTCGCGGCCACCGGCACGGCCCTGCTCATCGGGCTGCTGACGGGGCTCAGCGGGGTGGTGTGCGGCGCCCTGCTGCAGACCCGGGCCGACCCCGCCTACCTGGGCCGGGTCACCGCCGTCGCCGGCCTGGTCAGCCTCGGCTTCGCCCCGTTGAGCATGCCACTGTCGGCGGCCGCCATCGGAGTCTGGGGCACCGGGCCGGTGTTCGTCGTCAGCGCGGCGGTCTGCGGGCTCGGTGGGGTCGTCGTCCTGTGCGTCCGGGATCTGCGCCGGGCCGAGCTGCCCGGCTGAGCGGCGGCCCTCAGATGCCGAGTTGCTTCGACTCCTGCAGCTTGGCGATCGCGTCCTGGTCGCCGTCCACGTCCACGTCGGCGGCGCTCTGGCGGCCGTAGACGAACAGCAGCAGTTCCGACGGCTCGCCGGTCACCGTGACGACCGGCGTGCCGCGGTGGGCGACGGCGGTCTGGCCGTCGGGGCGGCGCAGCACCAGGCCCGTGGGGGCGCTGCGGCCCATCAGGCGGGCGGTGCGTTCCAGACGGGACCACAGGGCGTCCTGGAAGACCGGGTCGAGCTCGCGGGCCGTCCAGTCCGGCTGGGCGCGGCGGACGTCCTCGGTGTGGACGTAGAACTCGACCGTGTTCGACATCTCGTCGATCTGCTTGAGCTGGAAGGGGGAGAAGCGGGGCGGGCCGGTGCGGATGAGCTGGATCAGCTCCTCGTACGGCTTCGCGGTGAACTCCTCCATCGCCTTCTCCAAACGGGGCGCGAGCTGCTTGATCAGCATGCCCCCGGCGGCGTCGGGGCGGCGCTCGCGCACGACCACGTGCGCGGCCAGATCACGGGTCTGCCAGCCCTCGCACAGGGTGGGGGCCTCCGGACCTGCGGTCTCCAAGAGGTCGGCGAGAAGGAGCCGTTCACGCTTGGCAAAGGTCGACATGCAGTCAGCCTACGACCGGGTAGCGGGTCCGGACAGTGGACGCCGCCCGGACTTGTCAGTGCCGCGCGGCACAATGGCCCCATGACCAGCTCGCCTCCGCCCGCCCGTCACCCGACCACCGCCCCTCATCGAGGCGCTTCGCGCCACAATTCTCCATCCAGTCGCCTCGACCCCGAGATCGCCGCGCGCCTCAAGCGCAGCGCCGACGGGCTCCTGCCCGCCATCGCCCAGCAGTACGACACCGGAGAGGTACTGATGCTCGGCTGGATGGACGACGAGGCACTGCACCGCACGCTCACGACCGGCCGCTGCACCTACTGGTCACGCAGCCGCCGGGAGTACTGGGTCAAGGGCGACACCTCCGGCCACGTCCAGTGGGTGAAGTCCGTCGCCCTCGACTGCGACGCCGACACCGTGCTGGTCAAGGTCGACCAGGTCGGCGCCGCCTGCCACACCGGGGCCCGCACCTGCTTCGATGCCGATGTGCTGCTGAAGGAAGCGGAACTCGGCGTACCGGCGCGCTCGGAACACCAGGATCAGTAGGGTCGGCCGCCATGGATCTCGAGACGTTCCGCAAGCTGGCCACCGACCGCCGCGTCATCCCCGTCACGCGCAAACTCCTCGCCGACGGCGACACCCCGGTCGCGCTCTACCGCAAGCTCGCCGCCGAGCGCCCCGGCACCTTCCTCCTGGAGTCCGCGGAGAACGGCCGCGCCTGGTCCCGCTACTCCTTCATCGGCGTGCGCTCAGCCGCCACCCTCACCGAGCGCGACGGTCAGGCCCACTGGCTCGGCACCCCGCCGGTCGGCGTCCCGGCCGAGGGCGACCCGCTCGCCACCCTGCGCGCCACGATCGAGGCCCTGCACACCCCGCACCAGGACGGCATGCCACCCTTCACCGGAGGCATGGTCGGCTACCTCGGATACGACATCGTGCGCCGCCTGGAGAAGATCGGCCCCGGAGAGCGGGACGACCTGAAACTGCCCGAGCTGACCATGCTTCTGACCAGCGACCTCGCGGTGATGGACCACTGGGAGGGCTCGGTCCTGCTGATCGCCAACGCGATCAACCACAACGCTCTCGACACGGGCGTGGACGAGGCGTACGAGGACGCCGTGGCCCGCCTGGACGCCATGGAGGCGGACCTGTCACGCGCGGTCGCCCAGCCCCCGGCCGCGCTCCCGCCGTCCGAACTGCCCGAGTACAGCGCGCTGTGGGGCGGCCCCGACTTCCAGGAGGCCGTCGAGGACATCAAGGAGCGCATCCGGGCCGGCGAGGCGTTCCAGGTCGTCCCCTCGCAGCGGTTCGAGACACCGTGCACGGCGAGCGCGCTGGACGTGTACCGGGTGCTGAGGGCGACCAACCCGTCGCCGTACATGTACCTGCTCCGCTTCGAGGGCTTCGACGTCGTCGGTTCGTCCCCCGAGGCGCTGGTCAAGGTCGAGGACGGGCAGGCCATGGTCCACCCCATCGCCGGCACCCGGCACCGCGGCGCCACCCCGCAGGAGGACCAGGCCCTCGCCGACGAACTGCTCGCCGACCCCAAGGAGCGCGCCGAGCACCTGATGCTCGTCGACCTCGGCCGCAACGACCTCGGGCGGGTCTGTGAGCCCGGCTCGGTGGAGGTCGTCGACTTCATGTCCATCGAGCGGTACTCGCACGTCATGCACATCGTCTCGACGGTGACCGGACGTGTCGCGGCCGGCCGCACCGCCTTCGACGTGCTCACGGCCTGCTTCCCGGCCGGCACCCTCTCCGGGGCGCCCAAACCGCGCGCGATGCAGATCATCGACGAACTCGAGCCGTCCCGCCGGGGCCTGTACGGCGGCTGTGTCGGCTACCTCGACTTCGCCGGCGACTCCGACACCGCCATCGCCATCCGTACGGCCCTGCTGCGCGACGGCACGGCCTACGTCCAGGCCGGCGCGGGCATCGTCGCCGACTCCGACCCGGTCGCCGAGGACACCGAGTGCCGCAACAAGGCGGCGGCGGTACTGCGTGCGGTGCACACGGCGAACCGGCTGGGCCGACAGGACGCGAACCCTCCGGCGCAATGGGGCGCTTCTCACTGAACCCCGGGTGACGGTTCGCCCGAGGTTCAGGCGATAGTTGGGTACGTGACTGCTGTTCCTCATCCCCGTTCCGAAGCCGCGGGTTCCGCCCGGGCCGGCCGCACGAGTCTCGCCGTGGCACTGCTGGCCGGTGCGCTCGGCGCGGCCGTGGCGTTGCTTGCGACCCGGCAGCAATGGTCGGAGGGCACCGCCACGGTGGCCGGCGGTCCCTTCCCGCTGACCGCCAAGGGCAGCGACGTCACGGGCGTCCCCGCGGCCCTCGCCATAGTGGGCCTCGCCGCGCTCGTCGCCGTCTTCGCCGTCCGCCGCGCCGGTCGCCTCGCCGTGTCCGCGCTGCTCACGCTGTGCGGCGTCGGCACCGTCGCCGCGGCCCTGTCCGGCGCCTCCGACAGCTCCGCACTGGACGAGAAGGCCGCGCAGGCCGCCGGCGACACCTCCGCCACCGTGGACGCGCTCACCCACACCGCGTGGCCGTACGCCGCGGCCGTGGGCGGCGTCCTGATCCTCCTCGCCGGGCTGCTCGCCCTGCGCTACGGCCGGCTGTGGCCCGCGATGTCCGGCCGCTACGAGCGCAGCGGCGCCCCCCGTCCGCGCCGTACGGCCCCCATCGTCGACCCCGACCGGCCCGAGGACGTGTGGAAGGCGCTCGACCGGGGCGAGGACCCGACCGGCACCGAACCGGCGTAGCGGGCGGGCCCGGGCCACCGGTCCCGATGTGGCGAAACAGACGTCCCGGCGGGGCGACCCCCGCGCACGTCACCCGCGCCCGTACGGGACAATGGGCGACAGACATCAGGCTCACACACCCACACGGCAACGAGGAGCAAGCAATGGCGGGCAGCAGCCACGGTCACGGACACACCCCGGCCGCCTGGACCGGTTCCATCATCATCTTCATCGGTTTCTGCGTCTCGGGCGCCTTCATGGTGATGGACAACCCGCTCGGCTTCTGGGGCGGCCTGGCGATCGTGGCGCTGGGCGGTGTCATCGGCGCGATCATGAGCGCGATGGGCCTCGGCCAGCCGAAGGCCAAGCCCCTCAAGATGGTCCAGTCCGCGACGACGGCGACGGCGGCGCCCAAGGCGACGCGCGAGCCGGTGGCCGCCGAGAGCTGAGCCCGTACGGCTGTCCCGTGCGACCTCGTCGAGGGGCGGTCCGGCATCCCGCCGGGCCGCCCCTGACGCGTGTTCGGGGCCCGCGCGGGGCACAATGCGAGGCGTGAACGCCGACAGCCGGCGCATGCCGACGCCCTCCGCGCCCGTACTCGGGCGCCTGGCCGCGCCCGCAGGAGTCCTGGCGGCCGTCGCCGGGGCGTTCGCGTACGTGGGGGCCGTGGACCCCAACGAGCCCGGTCACTACCCCGTCTGCCCGCTTCTGCAGTACACCGGCCTCTACTGTCCCGGCTGCGGCGGCCTGCGCAGCGCGCACGCCGTCGTGCACGGGGACATCGCGGCGGCGCTCCAGGCCAACGCCCTGGCCGTGGCCGGCTGTCTGCTCTTCGCCCTGGTGTGGACCCTCTGGACGGTCCGGGCGGCGCGGGGCCGTCCCTTGCGGATCGATCTCCGACCGGCGCAGGCGTGGACCGCGGGAGCCCTGCTGCTGGTCTTCACGGTTGTCCGGAACCTGCCCTTCGGCGGCTGGCTGCACCCTTGATCGACGGGTAAACATCCAGGTAGTGGGACCGCCGTCAACCGGATGCGAGGACTACGCCTTCCTCCGGATACCATCGCAGTGACCACCGGTTTCGCCTTCGGTACCGCCTCCGGCTCGGCTGATGAGGCAGCCGCGGGCAGAGGCCCAAGCGCTTTATCAGTCAACCGTCTGGAAGGGGGCCGCTCGCGTGAGTGTGCTCGACGAGATCATCGACGGAGTGCGGGCCGACCTCGCGGAGCGGCAGGCGCGCGTGAGCCTCGACGAGCTCAAGGAGCGCGCGGCGAAGGCCCCCGCCGCCAAGGACGGTCTGGCCGCCCTGCGCGGCGACGGCGTCAAGGTGATCTGCGAGGTCAAGCGCTCCAGCCCCTCCAAGGGTGCGCTGGCGGCGATCGCCGACCCGGCCGGCCTCGCGGCGGACTACGAGGCCGGCGGCGCGGCCGTCATCTCCGTCCTCACCGAACAGCGCCGCTTCGGCGGCTCCCTGGCGGACCTGGAGGCGGTCCGCGCGCGTGTGGACATCCCCGTCCTGCGCAAGGACTTCATCGTCACCTCCTACCAGCTGTGGGAGGCCCGGGCCTACGGCGCCGACCTCGCGCTGCTGATCGTCGCGGCCCTCGACCAGCCCGCTCTGGAGTCCCTCATCGAGCGGGCGGTGTCCATCGGGCTCACGCCGCTCGTCGAGGTGCACGACGAGGACGAGGTCGACCGCGCGGTGGACGCCGGCGCCAAGCTCATCGGCGTCAACGCGCGCAACCTGAAGACGCTGGAGGTCGACCGCGGCACGTTCGAGCGGCTCGCCCCGGACATCCCGGCCGGCATCGTCAAGGTTGCCGAGTCCGGCGTCCGCGGCCCGCACGACCTCATCGCCTACGCCAACGCCGGCGCCGACGCGGTCCTGGTCGGCGAGTCCCTCGTCACCGGCCGCGACCCCATGACGGCCGTCTCCGACCTGGTGGCGGCCGGCGAGCACCCCGCACTGCGGCACGGCCGAGGCTGATCACCCGGTAGGCTGACCGACGATGACCCTCCCGATCACCCTGACGACCCGGGACCCGTACGCCCGCCTCGCCCGCGGCTGCCGGCCCCGGGGCTGCCGTGCCCCCGCACGCCGGGTGCACGGACGCCGCGTGCGGTACGTGATCGGAGACGAGCCGGGACAGGTCAACGGACGCCGATGGCAGCGGGCTTCAAGGGGCGCGGGGAACTGCGCGACAAGCCACGGTCGGCCCGCAGCCGACTGACAAAGCCCCGCCCCCACGGCGATTAGTGTCCGCACACTCACCGTGAGGTTTCCGCATGCCCAGCGAGTTCTTCATCCCCGACCCGGAGGGTCAAACCCCCAGCGCCGAAGGCTACTTCGGCGCGTTCGGCGGCAAGTTCATCCCGGAGGCCCTCGTCGCCGCCGTGGACGAGGTGGCCGTCGAGTACGACAAGGCCAAGCACGACCCTGAGTTCGCCCGCGAGCTCGACGAACTGCTCGTCAACTACACGGGCCGCCCGTCGGCGCTCACCGAGGTCCCTCGGTTTGCCGCGGAAGCGGGTGGTGCCCGGGTGTTCCTCAAGCGCGAGGACCTCAACCACACCGGCTCCCACAAGATCAACAACGTGCTCGGGCAGGCCCTGCTGACCAAGCGCATGGGCAAGACCCGCGTCATCGCCGAGACCGGCGCCGGCCAGCACGGCGTGGCGACGGCGACGGCCTGCGCGCTGTTCGGGCTCGAGTGCACCATCTACATGGGCGAGATCGACACCCGCCGCCAGGCCCTCAACGTGGCCCGGATGCGCATGCTCGGCGCCGAGGTCATCGCCGTGAAGTCCGGCAGCCGGACGCTCAAGGACGCCATCAACGAGGCGTTCCGCGACTGGGTCGCCAACGTCGATCACACCCACTACCTGTTCGGCACCGTCGCCGGGCCCCACCCCTTCCCGGCCATGGTCCGCGACTTCCACCGCGTCATCGGCGTGGAGGCCCGACGCCAGCTCCTGGAGCGGGCCGGCCGGCTCCCGGACGCCGCCATCGCCTGCGTCGGCGGCGGCTCCAACGCCATCGGCCTCTTCCACGCCTTCATCCCGGACACCGACGTCCGCCTCATCGGCTGCGAGCCCGCCGGACACGGCGTCGAGACCGGCGAACACGCGGCCACCCTGACCGCGGGCGAGCCCGGCATCCTGCACGGTTCGCGGTCGTACGTCCTCCAGGACGACGAAGGCCAGATCACCGAGCCGTACTCGATCTCGGCCGGACTGGACTACCCCGGTATCGGCCCCGAGCACTCCTACCTCAAGGACACCGGCCGCGCCGAGTACCGCGCCGTCACCGACGACGCGGCGATGCAGGCGCTGCGCCTGCTGTCGCAGACCGAGGGGATCATCCCGGCGATCGAGAGTGCTCACGCACTCGCCGGTGCTCTGGAGGTCGGCAGGGAGCTGGGCAAGGACGGGCTGATCGTGGTCAACCTGTCCGGGCGCGGCGACAAGGACATGGACACGGCCGCCCGTTACTTCGGCCTGTACGACACCGACGCCGAGGTCGCCGCCGATGCCAACGGCGGTGCCGCCGAGATCCAGGGGGACGCCAAGTGAGCGGCAACATCCAGCTGTTGACGGACACCCTCGCCGCCGCCAAGGCCGAGGGCCGCTCCGCCCTCATCGCCTACCTCCCGGCCGGCTTCCCGACCGTGGACGGCGGCATCGAGGCGGTCAGGGCCGTACTCGACGGCGGCGCCGACGTCGTGGAGGTCGGCCTGCCGCACAGCGACCCCGTCCTCGACGGCCCCGTCATCCAGACCGCCGACGACATCGCCCTGCGCGGCGGGGTCAGAATCGCCGACGTGATGCGGACGGTCCGCGAGGCCTACGAGGCCACCGGCAAGCCGATCCTCGTCATGACGTACTGGAACCCCATCGACCGCTACGGCGTCGAGCGCTTCACCGCCGAGCTCGCCGAGGCGGGCGGGGCCGGATGCATCCTGCCCGACCTGCCCGTGCAGGAGTCGGCGCTGTGGCGGGAGCACGCCGAGAAGCACGGCCTCGCGACGGTCTTCGTCGTGGCGCCCAGCAGCAAGGACAAGCGGCTCGCCGAGATCACCAAGGCGGGCAGCGGCTTCGTCTACGCCGCCTCTCTGATGGGCGTCACCGGCACCCGGGAGACCGTGGGCGCGCAGGCCCAGGACCTGGTGCAGCGCACCCGCGCCACCACCGGCCTGCCCGTCTGCGTCGGCCTCGGCGTCTCCAACGCCGCCCAGGCCGCCGAGGTCGCCGGCTTCGCCGACGGTGTGATCGTCGGCTCCGCCTTCGTCAAGCGGATGCTGGACGCCCCGGACCACGCGGCCGCCATCGAGGCCGTCCGCGCGCTCGCGGGTGAGCTGGCCAAGGGCGTGCGCGGACAGGTGTTTACGGAAAGCTGACAGGCGTAACGGAAAATTCGGTCACTCGAACGAGTGGACCTGGGGCCGGGGAGGCGCGGTGCGCCTCCCCGGTTCGTTCTGCGGGGTGTGAGCGAGAAGAACCGTGACGGAAAGCGCACCGCCCGGGAGCGGATGGCGGTCGAGCGTGAGAAGCAGAAGGCGGCGGAGAAGCGAAGGCGGACGCTGATCGTGGGCGCGGCAGTCGTCTGCGTCCTGGGCCTGGCGGCGGTGATCGGCGTGGTCGCCGCGAACGCCGGCAAGGACGAAGGCGACGACAGCGCGGGCCCGGTCGTGGCCCCCTCGGGGGCGAACGGCGACGACAACCTCGTCATCCCGGTCGGCCGGGAGGGCGCGAAGTCGACGCTCACGATCTGGGAGGACTTCCGCTGCCCCGCCTGCAAGTCCTTCGAGACGACGTACCGCTCGACGATCTACGAGCTGACGGACGCCGGGCAGCTGAGAGCGGAGTACCGGCTGGCCACGATCATCGACGGCAACATGGGCGGCAGCGGCTCCCGCAACGCGGCCAACGCCGCGGCCTGCGCCCAGGACGTCGGCAAGTTCGTCGCGTACCACGACGTGCTGTACGACAACCAGCCGCCGGAGACCGACGACGCCTTCGGGGACAACGCCAGGCTCATCGAGCTGGCCGGCAAGGTGCAGGGTCTGAACACCCCCGCTTTCCGCAGGTGTGTCGAGGACGGCACCCACAACAGCTGGGTCGACAAGTCCGCCGAGGCCTTCACCAAGGGCGGCTTCTCGGGCACACCGACCGTGCTGCTCAACGGCAAGAACATCTTCGAGGACCAGTCGATGACGCCCGCGAAGCTGAAGCAGCAGGTGCAGGAGGCCGCGCAGGGGTGAGGCGCGGGCCGCTGCCCGTTATGGAGCCGTAGCCGGGCCGCCCGCCGTCGGGCGCGTCCGGCAGGGTAGCGTCGACCCTGCCATGGAACTTGCCTACATTCCCAGCCCGTCGCGCGGAGTGCTGTACCTCGGCCCCATTCCGCTGCGCGGCTACGCGTTCTGCATCATCATCGGTGTCTTCGTGGCCGTGTGGCTCGGCAACAGGCGCTGGATCGCCCGCGGCGGACGGCCCGGAACGGTTGCCGACATCGCGGTCTGGGCCGTTCCGTTCGGCCTGATCGGCGGCCGGCTCTACCACGTGATCACGGACTACCAGCTGTACTTCAGCGAGGGCCGTGACTGGGTGGACGCCTTCAAGATCTGGGAGGGCGGCCTGGGTATCTGGGGTGCGATCGCATTCGGTGCGCTGGGCGCGTGGATCGGCTGCCGCCGCCGCGGTATCCCGCTGCCCGCGTACGCCGACGCCGTCGCGCCCGGTATCGCCCTCGCGCAGGCGATCGGGCGCTGGGGCAACTGGTTCAACCAGGAGCTGTACGGGCGGGAGACCGACCTCCCCTGGGCGGTGCACATCACGTCCACGGCGGACGGCCGGGTGCCGGGGTACTACCACCCGACGTTCCTGTACGAGTCCCTGTGGTGCATCGGCGTCGCGGTGCTGGTGATCTGGGCCGACCGCCGCTTCAAGCTGGGCCACGGCCGCGCGTTCGCCCTGTACGTCGCCTCGTACTGCGCGGGCCGCTTCTGGATCGAGTACATGCGCGTCGACGACGCCCACCACATCCTGGGCCTGCGGCTGAACAACTGGACCGCGCTGCTGGTGTTCCTGCTCGCCGTGGTCTACATCGTGCTGTCGGCCAGGAAGCGGCCGGGCCGGGAGGCCGTGGTGGAGCCGGCTGCCGCCGGCGGTGTGGCCGAGGGGGGCAACGAGGGCGACGGTGAGCCCGAGGACGGGGCCGAGGCCGATGCGAAGTCCGAGGTCGAGAACGGGGCCGGGCCCACGAAGAAGACGTGACGATCGGTCGTACGTCTCATACGTCGATGAGGGCGCTCGGAGTTTTCCGGGCGCCCTCGTTCGTGTTGAGGACCGGGACTCAGTGGCGGTGGGCCAGGGAGAGGGTTCGGTTCGCCGCTGTGACGACCGCCGCGTCGATGAACGTTCCGTCGGGCAGGGCCTGCGCGCCCCGGTTGGTGGCCGCTGCCTTGACGATGGTTTCGGCCTTTTCGATCTCCTCCTGTGTCGGGAGGTAGGCCCGCTCGATGACCGGAAGCTGGCGCGGGTGGATGGCGGCACGGCCCAGGAAGCCCAGCGCCCGGCCGTGGGCGCAGCTCGCCGCCAGGCCGTCGAGGTCGCGGGTGTCGGGGTGGACGGACTGGGACGGGGGCGGCAGGCCCGCCGCGCGTGCGGCGACGACGACGCGGGAGCGGGACCAGTCCAGGCCGCTGTCGGCGCGTACGCCCAGGTCGGCTTTGAGGTCCGCCTCGCCCAGGGCGATACCGCGCAGGGACGGATGCGCGCGGGCGACGGCGTGGGCGTGCTCGATGCCCAGTGCCGTTTCCAGAAGGGCGTACAGGGGCGGTACCGCGTCGGCGGCTGTGGACTCGGCCACCTGCACGACCTGCCGGGCCGACGACACCTTCGGCAGGCGGAGGCCCGACAGGCCCGGGAGCGCGGCCACCGCCTTCAGGTCGGCCGCCGCCAGAGATGTGCCCACGGCGTTCACACGGACGTGTACCGGCACCGGCTGGGCCTCGGAGAGAAGCTCCGCGGTGGCCGCGCGGGCGTAGTCCTTGCGGTCCGGGGCGACCGCGTCCTCCAGGTCGATCACGACGACGTCGGCGCCACAGGCGAGGGCCTTCGTGACGATGTGCGGGCGGTCGCCGGGGACGTACAGCCAGGTCAGCGGGATCACAGCGCGCCCTCCGCGCGCAGCGCCGTCAACTCGGCCGGGGTCAGGCCCAGTTCGGTGAGGACCGCGTCCGTGTCCGCGCCGTGCGGGCGGCCCGCCCAGCGGATCGCGCCGGGGGTGGCGGAGAGGCGGAAGAGGACGTTCTGCATGCGCAGCGGGCCCAGATCGGGGTCGTCGACCGTGGTGATCGTGCCGAGGGCCGCGTACTGCGGGTCCGTCATCACATCGCGTACGTCCTGGATCGGTGCCACCGCGGCTTCCGCCTTCTCGAAGGCGGCCAGGACCTCGGTCCGGGTGCGTTGCGCGATCCAGTCGCCCACCGCCTTGTCGAGGACGTCGCAGTGGCGGGCCCGTCCGGCGCCCGTGGCGAACCACGGTTCGTCGATCAGGTCGGGGTGGCCGACCAGGCGCATCACGCGTTCCGCCACCGACTGGGCCGAGGTCGAGACGGCGACCCAGGTGCCGTCGGCGGTGCGGTAGGTGTTGCGCGGGGCGTTGTTCTGGGAGCGGTTGCCGGTGCGGGGCTGGACGTGGCCGAGCTGGTCGTACCAGGTCGGCTGGGGGCCCAGCACCGTCAGGATCGGTTCGATGATCGCCATGTCGACGACCTGGCCCTCGCCGGTGCGGTCGCGGGCGGCGAGGGCGGTCAGCACCGCGTACGCCGTCGCCAGGCCCGCGATCGAGTCGGCCAGGCCGAAGGGCGGGAGGGTCGGGGGCGCGTCCGGTTCGCCGGTGATCGCGGCGAAGCCGCTCATCGCCTCGGCGAGGGTGCCGAAGCCGGGGCGGTGCGCGTACGGGCCGAACTGGCCGAAGCCGGTGACGCGGGTGAGCACCAGGCGGGGGTTGGCGTCCGACAGTTCCGGCCAGCCGAGATCCCACTTCTCCAGGGTGCCGGGGCGGAAGTTCTCGATGACGACGTCCGCGGTGGCGGCGAGGCGGAGGAGGGCGGCGCGGCCGCCGGGCTTGGAAAGGTCGAGGGTGATGGTGCGCTTGTTGCGGCCGAGGATTTTCCACCACAGTCCGATGTCGTCCTTGGCAGGGCCGTGGCCTCGGGAGGGGTCGGGCCTGGTGGGGTGCTCGATCTTGACGACCTCCGCGCCGAAGTCGCCGAGCATGGTGGCGGCGAGGGGACCGGCGAAGAGGGTGGCCATGTCGAGGACGCGGAGACCGGTCAGGGGTGGGGTGCTCATGGGGGTCATGGGCGGAGGGCCTCCAGGTGGGTCAGGTGGGCCAGGGTGTCGAAGCCGGTGCCGTTGAAGTCGCCGACGGAGGTGGACAGGCGGTTCTTCAGCGGGGTGGTCCAGCGGTCGGGGAGAGCGGTGGGGGTGCCGGCGAGGAGAGCGGCGATGCTGCCGGCTGTCGCGCCGTTCGAGTCGGTGTCCCAACCACCGGACACCGCACGACAGATGGAGCCCGTGAAGTCGCCGTCCGCGTGGGTGAGGGCGGCGGCGATCAGGGCGGTGTTGGGGATGGCGTGAACCCAGTGGTGGGCGGCGTGGCGGGCGTGGAGTTCGTCCACGACCGTGTCGAAGTCCTCGTGGGATTCGGCCAGTTGGATGGCATGGTGGACGGCTTCGGCCAGGCGGGCGTGCGGGGGGACGACGGAGAGGCCGGTGCGCAGGCTGGTGTGGATGTCCGTGGTTCCGGTGGCCGCGGTGGCGATGGTGGCGGCGGTGAACATCGCCGCGTAGACGCCGTTGGCGGTGTGGGTGAGGGTGGCGTCCCGGTGGGCCTGTTCGGCAGCGGCGGCCGGGTCGCCGGGGTTGGTCCAGCCGTGGATGTCGGCGCGGATCAGGGCGCCGATCCATTCGCGGAAGGGGTTGCGGTGGCGGGCGGTGTGCGGGGGTTCGATGCCGGTGAGGAGGTTGCGGTAGGCGATGCGTTCGGCGGTGAAGGTGCGGCCGGCGGGGAGTTCGTCCAGCCAGAGGGTTGCTACGTCGGTGGTGGTGAAGGATTTGCCGTGGCGTTGGAGCAGGAGGAGGTTGAGGAGGGGGTAGTTGAGGTCGTCGTCCTCGGGCATGCCGTCGATGTTCTCGGCGAGGGAGGATTTGGCCGAGCGGCGGTTCCAGGGGTATGTCGACAGGAGCTCGGAGGGGACTCCCTGGGCGGTGAAGTAAGTGGTGAGGGGCCAGTTGCCGGTTGCCTGGGCCAGCTGGCGGATGGCGATGAGGGGGAGTTTTTCGACCGGCTTGCCCAGGAGGCAGCCGACGGCTCTGCCGAGCCACGCGGCTTCCAGGCCGGCCTGGGTGGGGGCTGGGCGGAGGTGGGGCGCGCAGCCCGGCGCCGGCGGGGTGCCGCCCGCGCCCACCCGTGCCGCCCTGGGGGTCCCCCCAGGCCGTTCAGGAACTGGGGGAGGCACGACTGCCCGCGGCTTGGGCCAAGCCCGGCACAGGGCTTTGATCTTTGGCAGGTCCGTTGGCTCTGATTCCGTCAACCTGCTTGGCAGGTCCGCCAGTTCGTCCAGGAGGTCTTCTGCCAGTTGGCGCAGGTAGCGTGATGCCGGTTGTGGGGAGGCGCCTGAGCGGAGGGGGGACTTCGGGCCGCCCGCTGCCTCCCAGCGCTTCGCGATCGCTGTCGGTTCGCGGCCGTCCTGGTGTGCCTGGCGGATCTCGTGGCCGATCAGGTCCTCCGGTTGGACCCAGGTCAGTCGGAGCATGCGGTGCCTCCCAGCGCAGTGAACATCTGCTCGTGGGTACGGCGCCGGCGTACGTCCCGTTTGAAGATCTCCCGGGTGACTTCGGTCAGAGTGCGGGCCGGTTCCCAGAGGTCCAGGCGGCTGGCCTCGGCTACCGTCTTCGACCAGTCCTCCGGGACCGGTGAGCCCAGGGCGCCGGCCAGCGCGCCGGCCATCGTGGCGATCGAGTCGCAGTCGCGGCCGTAGTTCACCGAACCCAGGACCGCCTGCCGGTAGTCGCCGCCCGACACGACCAACATGCCCAGGGCGACGGGCAGTTCCTCGATCGAGTGGAGGCGGGAGGGGCGGCGGGCGCCCAGGGACGGGGCGCGGTAGTCGGGGCCCACGGTGTCGTACGGGGCCACCGCGTCGCGCAGCGGTGTCAGGGCCGACTCGAAGTCCCTGTGGTGGCGCGCCACTTCGCAGACCTGCTCGATCGCCGCCCGTGTGCCGTCCTTCGCCAGCTCCAGGCACGCGGTCACCACCGAGTCCGGCGTCGCCCCCGGTGTGCACGCCGCGGCCACCGCCGCCGCGAAGACGCCCGCCGCCTCGCGGCCGTACGACGACTGGTGGGCGCCCGCGAGGTCGAGCGCCTCGGCGTAGGCGCCCGCCGGGTTGGCCGCGTTGACCAGGCCGACCGGGGCCATGTACATCGCGGCACCGCAGTTGACGATGTTGCCGACGCCTGCCTCTCGCGGGTCCACATGGCCGTAGTGGAGCCTCGTCACGAGCCACTTCTCCGCCAGGAAGATCCGGTGCAGGGGGAGTGCCTCCGTCTCCAGCTCCGGGATCCAGCGCGGGGTCGTCATCAGGTCGGGGACCAGGTGGTCGGCGATCGCGTAGGCGTCGAGGTGGTCGCGGACCTGCGCGTAGACCCGTACCAGCGCGTGCGTCAGCAGGGTGTCGTCGGTGACGTGGCCGTCGCCCTTGTGGTACGGGGCGATGGGGCGGGCGATGCGCCAGTCGGCGCCGTTCCAGGGGCCGACGATGCCGTGGACGCGGCCGCCGTGGCGTTCGACGATCCGGTCGGGGGAGTAGCCCTCGACGGGGCCGCCGAGGGCGTCGCCGACGGCCGCGCCGACCAGGGCGCCGGCGATCCGGTCGTCGAGTGAATGCGGACTGTGTGCTCGGCTTTCTTCTCCTTTGGGCGTCATGCCCCGAATCATCCTCCTGGTGGGGCCGGTTGTGCGGCTTCCAGGAGTTCGGCGAGTTCCACCAGGTCGGTGCCGTTGAGGCGGGGCAGGACACAGCCGGACAGGGTGCGGCAGGTGTCGCGCCAGGACGCCGGGATCGCCGCGCCGCCGCCCAGCGCGCCGGTCAGGGCGCCCGCCAGGGCCGGGGCCGAGTCCGCGACCCGGGACAGACAGGCCGCCGTGGGCACCGCATCCCGGATGCGGCCGGCGGAGGCGGTGGCGAGGGCGAGGGCGACCGGGACCGTCTCTGCGGCGGCGATGCCGTAGCTGTAGACGTGGTCGACGATCTGGTGTTCCAGGAGGGGGATCAGGGCGAAGGCGCTCTCGGCGTCCGCCGCCAGCATCAGCGCGTGGCGGGTGTTGCGGCCGATCTCCGTCTCCTCGGGCAGTTCGGCGAGCGCGGCGCTCACGCACGCGGCCGGGTCCGCACCGGCCAGGGCGAGCGCCACCGCGGCGGCCATCGCGCGGGCGCCGTGCACACCGTCGCCGTCCTGGGTGTAGCGGGCGTCGAACTCGGCGAGGGAGGCGGCGAGTATGGGGTCGCCGGGGTGGGCCACGGCGAGGACGCAGGCCCGGACGCAGGCCGCGTCGTCGAAGTAGTGCGGGTTGTCGTGGCCGGTGGCGGGCGGGCGCAGGCCGGCGGCGAGGTTGCCGAGGCCGGCCCGGACGGAGATACGGGCGCGCAGCGGCAGTACGGCGGACTCGATCTCGGGGGCGCGTTCGGCGGCCGCCGCCACTTCGCTCGCCACGGCGGTCCAGGTCAGGTCGATGGCGGCGCGTATCCGGCGGTCCCGGCTGAGATCGCCGAGCGTGCTGTCGTCGCCGGCCCGCAGCACCGCCTCCGCCGCGAACACCGCCCACTCCGCGTCGTCGGAGGGGCCGAGGCGGAGGGGCTCCGGGGGCTGGTTGAGGGCGATGGGGACGGGGAGGGTGGTGGTCGCGTTGTGCTCGGCGAAGGTGTCCAGCTCGCGGGTGAGGCGCCGGGTCCACTCGGGCATCCGGGCGGCCCGGTGCCGGGCGGCCGGCCAGCCGGCGGCGTCACCGGCGGCGAGGCCCAGCAGCAGCCCCTCGACCCGGCGGCTCACGGCCGCACCTCGTCCTCGTCGGCGGCGAGGACGTAGGCGGCGGGGCCGGGCGGCGGGGCGGCGTCGGCGGGCAGGGGAGCGGTGTCCTGTACGAGACCGGGGTCTTCCGCGGGATCGTCGTGCGGTACGGGGTCCCCGTTCTCCACGACGTCCGCCTCTGGAGGCGTCAGCAGATCCGCCACGTCCAGCACGTGGTGGCCCGCCATCGACGGCAGACAGGTGCCCCGGGCCGGGCCGATGGCCGCCGCCCACTCGGCCGGGATGGCGTCGGCGCCCTGCGTAGCACCGGCCAGGGCGCCGGCGACCGCGGCCGTGGTGTCGGCGTCGCGGCCCATGTTGACGGCGGTGAGGACGGCCCCCTTGAAGTCACCGTCGGCCGCGGCGTACGCGCCGAAAGCCAGGGCGACCGCCTCGGGCGCGAGATCGGTCCACGGGTAGCCGCCGATCACGACGGCGGAGCGGACCGCGCGTTCGCCGCGGTGGGCGACGGCCACGGCCCGGCGCAGTGAGCGGGCCGTCCAGGAGTCGTCCGGGACGACGGCCAGGGCAGCGGCCACGACGGCGACCGTCGGGGCGCCCGCCATCGCCGCCGCGACCCCGGCCGCGACCGCCTGCCCGCCGTAGATGCCCTCGCCGTCATGGCTGACCGAGCCGTCGATCGCGACCAGCCGGGCCGCCTCGGCGGGGCGGCCCGCGGCGAACACCCCGAAGGGTGCCGCCCGCATGGCGAGGCCGTCGCTCCAGGCGTGGCGGTGCTGGGCGGAGATGGGTGCGGCGAGGCCGCGGCGGAGGTTCTCCAGCGTGCCGCGTTCGCTGAAGCCGGCGCCGCGGAAGGGGCCCTCGGCGCGGTCGGCGATCCAGGCGTGCCAGGCCGCCTCGGCGTGGGCGGGGGTGAGGGCGGAGCCGTGCCGGGCGAGCAGCAGGCCGGAGAAGATCGCGTACTCGGTGTCGTCCGTGCCCGACGGCTGGTCGGCGACGTAACCGGTGATGCGGCCCCAGCGGGCGCGGATCTCGGAGGGCTTCAGGTTCTCCGCGGGTGCGCCGAGGGCGTCGCCGACGGCGAGGCCGAGCAGGGCGCCGCGGGCCCGGTCGCGGAGTCCGGCGGTGTCCTCGCGGGCCGGGACCGAGGGAATGCAGGCGATCGATGCCATCGCGGCCTCCTCTCTTTGCGGATCTGTCCCCGGTGCGGTGTGCGGCGCAGCCTCTCGGGCCTCAGCGTCACCCGGTCGACATCTGAGCGGAACTTCGAACGGATGAGCAAGAAACGGTAAAACCGCAGGTTAGCCCAGCCTTTCCTTGCTGGTGGGCGGGAAATTTGCGACGTAGTCTGGGTGTTGTCGAAAAGTAGAACTCGTCCAAAGAATCTTCAGGGGGACCGGTATGGCCATCATCGAGACCGAGGCGGCGCTGCACGAGGCGCACCGCGACAACCACACGCACCGGGACGTGAACGGCGGCTGGCTGCGCCCCGCCGTCTTCGGCGCGATGGACGGCCTGGTCTCCAACCTCGCCCTGATGACCGGTGTCGCGGGCGGCGCGGTGAGTCAGCAGACCATCGTCCTGACCGGACTCGCGGGCCTCGCTGCCGGTGCCTTCTCGATGGCCGCCGGTGAGTACACCTCCGTCGCCTCGCAGCGCGAGCTCGTCGAGGCCGAACTGGACGTGGAGCGGCGCGAGCTGCGCAAGCACCCGAAGGACGAGGAGGCCGAGCTCGCGGCGCTCTACGAGGCGAGAGGCGTCCAGCCGGGGCTGGCCCGGGAGGTCGCCCGGCAGTTGTCGAAGGATCCTGAGCAGGCGCTGGAGATTCACGCCCGCGAGGAGCTCGGCATCGACCCCGGGGACCTGCCGTCGCCGCTGGTCGCCGCCGTGTCGAGCTTCGGCTCCTTCGCGCTGGGCGCCCTGCTCCCCGTACTGCCGTATCTGCTGGGGGCGACCGCGCTGTGGCCCGCTGTGCTGCTCGCGCTGCTCGGGCTCTTCGGGTGCGGTGCCGTAGTGGCCAAGGTGACCGCGCGGACCTGGTGGTACAGCGGACTCAGGCAGCTCGCCCTGGGTGCAGCGGCGGCCGGTGTGACGTACGCCCTGGGCAGCTTGTTCGGAACGGCCGTAGGATAAAGCGGCTCGGACTTATGCGTTGGGCCGCATAAGTAGCCGTTACTCGCTGGTTTCGAATGCTTAACCGCGGGGCATGAGCCGTAAGCGCTGTGGGCAATGAGGCCTGCGGCGCACCCTCGGGGTGGCGACGCTGCTTCCCTGATCTTTCGGGTCGTCGGACACCGATCTGTCCGCTTCGGCCCCCATACCTCCGCCGCCCGTGCGCGGTACCCCGCCGTCACCCGCGGCGTCCGCATGTTGGAACGGAGTATCCGGTTCCCGAGAACCGCTCCATCATGTAACCTGCACGAAATTTTGATCTCATCGGAGATCTCACGCAGAGGGCCAGCGTCGTCCCTCGGTACCCCTTCCCCCAGAGCCGAAGGCCTGGGAGGACCTCAAGCCACATGACGACGACGGGAGAGCCGATGCGTACGCCGCGCCAGCCGTCCCAGCAGTCCACGAATGGCCAGAACTGGTCCTTCATGGATGCTCGCCCTGCTGCGCAGGGTATGTACGACCCCCGCAACGAGCACGACGCCTGTGGCGTCGGCTTTGTGGCCACCCTCACCGGCGAGGCGAGCCATGCGCTGGTCGAGCAGGCGCTCACGGTTCTGCGCAACCTCGAGCACCGCGGGGCCACCGGCTCGGAGCCGGACTCCGGGGACGGCGCCGGCATCCTCGCGCAGGTGCCCGACGCCTTCCTCCGCGAGGTGGCCGGATTTCAGCTGCCCGAGGCCGGCGCCTACGCCGTAGGCATCGCCTTCCTGCCGGAGGACGGGACCGACGACGCCGTCTCACAGATCGAGACGATCGCCGCCGACGAGGGCCTGACCGTCCTCGGCTGGCGTGAGGTCCCCGTCGCCCCCGAACTGCTCGGTGCCACCGCCCGTTCGACGATGCCCGCCTTCCGGCAGATCTTCGTCAGCGACGGCGTCTCGAAGGGCATCGCGCTCGACCGCAAGGCCTTCGGCTTGCGCAAGCGCGCCGAGCGCGAGGCCGGCGTCTACTTCCCGTCGCTGTCCGCGCGGACCATCGTCTACAAGGGCATGCTGACCACCGGCCAGCTGGAGCCCTTCTTCCCGGACCTGTCCGACCGCCGGTTCGCCTCCGCGATCGCGCTCGTGCACTCCCGGTTCTCGACGAACACGTTCCCGTCGTGGCCGCTGGCCCACCCGTACCGCTTCGTCGCGCACAACGGTGAGATCAACACCGTCAAGGGCAACCGCAACTGGATGCGGGCCCGCGAGTCCCAGCTGTACTCCGAGCTGTTCGGCTCCCCGGAGAAGCTGGAGCGGGTCTTCCCGATCTGCACGCCCGACGCCTCCGACTCGGCGTCCTTCGACGAGGTCCTCGAACTGCTGCACCTCGGCGGACGTTCGCTTCCGCACTCGGTGCTGATGATGATCCCGGAGGCGTGGGAGAACCACGACTCCATGGACCCGGCCCGGCGCGCCTTCTACGAGTACCACTCCACGATGATGGAGCCCTGGGACGGCCCCGCCTGCGTCACCTTCACCGACGGCACCCAGGTCGGCGCGGTTCTCGACCGCAACGGTCTGCGCCCGGGCCGCTACTGGGTCACCGACGACGGCCTCGTCGTCCTCGGCTCCGAGGTCGGCGTCCTCGACATCGACCCCGCCAAGGTCGTCCGCAAGGGCCGTCTGCAGCCGGGCCGCATGTTCCTCGTCGACACCGCCGAGCACCGCATCATCGAGGACGACGAGATCAAGGCCCAGCTCGCGGCGGAGCACCCGTACGCCGAGTGGCTGGAGGCCGGCGAGATCGAGCTCTCCGACCTGCCCGAGCGCGAGCACATCGTGCACACCCACGCCTCGGTCACCCGCCGCCAGCAGACCTTCGGCTACACCGAGGAGGAGCTGCGCGTCATCCTCGCCCCGATGGCCAAGGCCGGTGCGGAGCCGATCGGTTCGATGGGTACGGACTCGCCGATCGCCGCGCTGTCCGACCGTCCGCGTCTCCTCTTCGACTACTTCACCCAGCTGTTCGCGCAGGTCACCAACCCGCCGCTGGACGCGATCCGCGAGGAGCTGGTCACCTCCCTGCGCTCGTCGCTGGGCCCGCAGGGCAACCTGCTGGAGCCGACGGCCGCCTCCTGTCGTAGCGTCGTGCTGCCCTTCCCGGTGATCGACAACGACGAGCTGGCCAAGCTCATCCACATCAACGCCGACGGCGACATGCCCGGCATGAAGGCCGCGACCCTCTCCGGCCTCTACCGGGTCAGCGGCGGCGGCGACGCCCTCGCCGCGCGCATCGAGGAGATCTGCGCCGAGGCCGACGCCGCGATAGAGAACGGCGCCCGCCTGATCGTCCTCTCCGACCGGCACTCGGACGCCGAGCACGCGCCGATCCCGTCGCTGCTGCTCACCGCGGCCGTCCACCACCACCTCATCCGCACCAAGCAGCGCACCCAGGTGGGCCTGCTGGTCGAGGCCGGTGACGTCCGCGAGGTCCACCACGTCGCCCTGCTCATCGGCTACGGCGCCGCCGCGGTCAACCCGTACCTGGCCATGGAGTCCGTGGAGGACCTGGTCCGCGCGGGTACCTTCCTGCCCGGCATCGACCCCGAGAAGGCCATCCGCAACCTGATCTACGCCCTCGGCAAGGGCGTCCTGAAGGTCATGTCCAAGATGGGCATCTCCACCGTCGCCTCCTACCGCGGCGCCCAGGTCTTCGAGGCCGTCGGTCTCGACGAGGCCTTCGTGGAGAAGTACTTCAACGGCACCGCCACCAAGATCGGCGGCGTCGGTATCGACGTCATCGCCAAGGAGGTCGCCGCCCGGCACGCCAAGGCGTACCCCGCCTCCGGCATCGCCCCGGCGCACCGCGCGCTCGAGATCGGCGGCGAGTACCAGTGGCGCCGCGAGGGCGAGCCGCACCTGTTCGACCCGGAGACGGTCTTCCGCCTCCAGCACTCGACCCGTACGGGCCGCTACGACATCTTCAAGAAGTACACGGAGCGCGTGAACGAGCAGTCCGAGCGGCTGATGACGCTGCGCGGTCTGTTCGGCTTCAAGTCCGACCGGCAGCCGATCTCCATCGACGAGGTCGAGCCGGTCTCCGAGATCGTCAAGCGCTTCTCGACGGGCGCCATGTCGTACGGCTCCATCTCCAAGGAGGCGCACGAAACCCTCGCCATCGCCATGAACCAGCTGGGCGGCAAGTCCAACACCGGTGAGGGCGGCGAGGACCCGGAGCGTCTCTACGACCCCGCTCGCCGGTCGTCGATCAAGCAGGTGGCGTCGGGCCGTTTCGGTGTGACCTCCGAGTACCTGGTCAACTCCGACGACATCCAGATCAAGATGGCCCAGGGCGCCAAGCCCGGCGAGGGCGGCCAGCTGCCCGGCCACAAGGTGTACCCGTGGGTGGCCAAGACCCGGCACTCGACGCCGGGCGTGGGGCTCATCTCCCCGCCGCCGCACCACGACATCTACTCCATCGAGGACCTGGCCCAGCTGATCCACGACCTGAAGAACGCGAACCCGCAGGCGCGGATTCACGTGAAGCTGGTCTCGGAGGTCGGCGTCGGCACGGTCGCCGCCGGTGTGTCCAAGGCGCACGCGGACGTGGTGCTCATCTCCGGTCACGACGGTGGTACGGGTGCCTCGCCGCTGACGTCGCTGAAGCACGCGGGCGGTCCCTGGGAGCTCGGCCTCGCCGAGACCCAGCAGACGCTGCTGCTCAACGGCCTGCGCGACCGGATCGTCGTCCAGACCGACGGCCAGCTGAAGACCGGCCGTGACGTGGTCATCGCCGCGCTGCTCGGCGCCGAGGAGTTCGGTTTCGCGACCGCGCCGCTCGTCGTCTCCGGCTGCGTCATGATGCGCGTCTGCCACCTGGACACCTGCCCGGTCGGCATCGCCACCCAGAACCCGACCCTGCGCGAGCGGTTCTCCGGCAAGGCCGAGTACGTCGTCAACTTCTTCCAGTACATCGCCGAAGAGGTCCGCGAGATCCTCGCCGAGCTGGGCTTCCGCTCCATCGAGGAGGCCGTCGGCCACGCCGAGGCCCTCGACGTCACGCGGGCCGTCGACCACTGGAAGGCGCAGGGCCTGGACCTGGCCCCGCTGTTCCACGTGCCCGAGCTGCCCGAGGGTGCGGTGCGCCACCAGGTGATCGAGCAGGACCACGGCCTGGAGAAGGCGCTCGACAACGAGCTGATCAAGCTCGCCGCCGACGCGCTCGCCGTGGACTCGGCGAACGACGCCCAGCCGGTCCGCGCCCAGGTCGCCATCCGCAACATCAACCGCACGGTCGGCACCATGCTCGGCCACGAGGTGACGAAGAAGTTCGGCGGCGCCGGTCTGCCCGACGACACCATCGACATCACCTTCACCGGGTCCGCGGGCCAGTCGTTCGGCGCCTTCGTCCCGCGCGGTGTCACACTGCGCCTCGAGGGCGACGCCAACGACTACGTCGGCAAGGGCCTGTCCGGTGGCCGGATCATCGTCCGCCCGGACCGGGGCGCCGACCATCTCGCCGAGTACAGCGTCATCGCGGGCAACACTCTCGCGTACGGCGCGACCGGCGGCGAGATGTTCCTGCGCGGCAAGGTCGGCGAGCGCTTCTGCGTCCGCAACTCCGGCGCGCTGGTCGTCTCCGAGGGCGTGGGCGACCACGGCTGCGAGTACATGACCGGCGGTCACGCGGTGGTGCTCGGCGAGACGGGCCGCAACTTCGCGGCCGGTATGTCCGGCGGTATCGCGTACGTCATCGACCTCGACCGCGACAACGTCAACGTCGGCAATGTGGAGTCGGTCGAGGCGCTCGACGACCCCGACAAGCAGTGGCTGCACGACGTGGTGCGCCGGCACGCGGAGGAGACCGGTTCCACGGTCGCCGAGAAGCTGCTCGCGGAGTGGTCCGTGTCCGTGGAGCGCTTCAGCAAGATCATCCCCAGCACGTACAAGGCAGTGCTCGCCGCCAAGGACGCCGCCGAGCGAGCCGGTCTCTCCGAGTCCGAGATCACCGAGAAGATGATGGAGGCGGCGATCAATGGCTGACCCGAAGGGCTTTCTGAACCACGGCCGTGAGGTCGCCAAGTCCCGCCCGGTCGAGGAGCGCGTCAAGGACTGGAACGAGGTCTACGTCCCCGGCTCGCTGCTGCCGATCATCAGCAAGCAGGCCAGCCGGTGCATGGACTGCGGCATCCCGTTCTGCCACAACGGCTGTCCGCTGGGGAACCTGATCCCCGAGTGGAACGACTACGCCTACCGCGAGGACTGGGCGGCCGCCTCCGAGCGCCTGCACGCCACGAACAACTTCCCGGAGTTCACGGGCCGCCTGTGCCCGGCTCCCTGCGAGTCGGCGTGTGTGCTCGGCATCAACCAGCCGGCCGTCACCATCAAGAACGTCGAGGTCTCGATCATCGACAAGGCGTGGGAGACCGGTGACGTCGAGCCGCAGATCCCCGAGCGCCTGTCCGGCAAGACGGTCGCGGTCATCGGCTCGGGCCCGGCGGGCCTGGCCGCCGCCCAGCAGCTCACCCGGGCCGGCCACACGGTCGCCGTCTACGAGCGCGCGGACCGCATCGGAGGCCTCCTCCGGTACGGCATCCCCGAGTTCAAGATGGAGAAGCGGCACATCAACCGCCGTATCGAGCAGATGCGCGCGGAGGGCACCCGCTTCCGCACCGGCATCGAGATCGGCCGCGACCTGAAGGCCACGGACCTGAGGAAGCGGTACGACGCGGTCGTCATCGCCGCCGGTGCCACCACGGCTCGTGACCTCCCGGTCCCCGGCCGCGAGCTCAAGGGCATCTACCAGGCGATGGAGTACCTGCCCCTGGCCAACAAGGTCCAGGAGGGCGACTACGTCACCCCGCCGATCTCGGCCGAGGGCAAGCACGTCGTCGTCATCGGCGGCGGCGACACGGGCGCCGACTGCGTGGGCACCGCCCACCGTCAGGGCGCGGCCTCCGTGACGCAGCTGGAGATCATGCCGCGCCCGAACGAGGAGCGGAACCCGGTCGCCCAGCCGTGGCCGACCTTCCCGATGCTCTACAAGGTCACCTCGGCGCACGAGGAGGGCGGTGAGCGGGTCTACTCCGTCTCCACCATCCACTTCGAGGGCGACGAGGACGGCAACGTCCAGTGGCTGCACCTCACCGAGGTGGAGTTCATCGACGGCAAGCTGACCCCGAAGCCGGGCACGGAGCGCAAGATCCCCGCCCAGCTGGTCACCCTCGCCATGGGCTTCACCGGCACCGACCGGGAGAACGGACTGGTCGACCAGTTCGGCCTGGAGCTCGACGAGCGCGGCAACATCGCCCGCGACGCCGACTTCCAGACGAACGTGCCGGGCGTGTTCGTCGCCGGTGACGCCGGCCGCGGCCAGTCGCTCATCGTGTGGGCGATCGCGGAGGGCCGCTCGGCCGCCCGCGGCTGCGACCGCTTCCTGACCGGCGCCAGCGACCTGCCGGCGCCGATCCGTCCGACGGACCGCGCGCTGATGGTCTGACGGTTCCGGAGAACGACACCTCACAAGACGTCCCGTACAAAGGCGTACGGAACACAGACGGCGCCTGCCTCTTGTCCCCGACCGGACGACTGGGCAGGCGCCGTCGCCTTTTCCTCACGTCAGGGCGGTGACCTTCCCGACCGTCAGGACCGCCAGCAGCACCAGCAGTGCCACACACGCCCCCGCCTGCACCAGCGACCGCCGTTCCCGCGGCGCGTACGCGAACGCCAGCGTCACCAGCCCACCCGCCAGCAGCCCGCCCAGGTGCCCCTCCCAGGAGGTGAAGGCCGCGGAGATCAGCAGCCACAGCAGCAGGCCCGCCATGAAACGGTTGACGGCGTTCATGTCGTAGCCGAGGCGGCGGGACATCACGTAGTACGCGGCGCCCAGGCCGAAGATCGCGCCGGACGCGCCGACGGTGAGGGCCTCGGGGGCGAGCAGCAGGACGAGGACCGAGCCGCCGAGCGCCGACAGCAGGTAGAGGGCGACATAGCGGATCCGCCCGAGCTGGGACTCGATCAGACGGCCGAGGTTCCACAGCGCCGCCATGTTCATCACGATGTGCAGGATCCCGAACGTGCCCTCGGTGGGCGGCAGATGCAGGAACGCGCCGGTCAGCAGGCGCCACCACTCACCCTCGACGAGGCCCTCGGCCGCGAAGCCCGGCGGGTACACCGCCTGCCACACATAGTGGCCACCGTCCGGCCCGACGAGCCAGGCGCCCAGCATCCCGAACCGGTCCACGATCTCCGGGCGCACCAACTCGCCGACATAGGCGAGGACGTTGAGCGCGATCAGCACGTACGTCACCAGGGGCACCGCCGTGATCCGGCCCCCGAACGCGGTCCGCGCCTGGCGCACCGAGCGGGCGCCCTCCTTCACACACTCCGGGCACTGGTGGCCGACGGCCGCCTCCCGCATGCAGTCGGGGCAGATGTAGCGGTCGCAGCGGATGCAGCGGACGTGGCACTCGACCTTGGGATGGCGATAGCAGGTGGTGACGGCGGACTCGGGTTCCACAGCCGGCTCCTCGAATGGGGTGGGACGGACGGCGAGCCGGCGGGGCGGCGGCGATCAAAATAGCGAACGCCTGTGGACGGCGGGAGAGGTGGGGCCGCGGTGCCGTAGCCTCGGCGTCAGTCCAGGTGAGCGAAGGAGGAGCCCGCATGGCGGCGATCAGTCTCAGCAAGGTCGAGGAAACCGCACCCGCACTGGTCAGTCTCTACAAGAGCGCCGGGGTGTCGCTCGCCAGGCACGGGCTGGACGGGCAGCGGGCCGCCGTCTACCTGGTGGTCGACTACTCCGGCTCGATGAGGCAGTACTACAGGGACGGCAGCGTGCAGGTGCTGGCCGACCGGGTGCTCGGGCTGTCCGCGCACCTCGACGACGACGGCCGGGTGCCGGTGGTGTTCTTCTCGACGGACGTCGACGCGGAGACCGACATCGCACTCGCCGACCATCGGGGGCGCATCGAGCGGATCGTGGCCGGACTCGGGCACATGGGGAAGACCAGCTACCACCTGGCGATGGACGCCGTCATCGACCACTATCTCGACAGCGGCTCCACGGATCCCGCCCTGGTCGTCTTCCAGACCGACGGCGGGCCGATCAACAAGCTCGCCGCGGAGCGCTATCTGTGCAAGGCGGCTCGGCTGCCGCTGTTCTGGCAGTTCATCGGCTTCGGCGATCCGAACAGCCGGCAGTTCGAGTTCCTGCGCAGGCTCGACGAGCTGCCGGTACCGGACAAGCGGGTCGTCGACAACGCGGGGTTCTTCCACGCCGGTGCGGATCCGCGGGCGCTGTCCGACGCCGAGCTGTACGACCGACTGGTGGACGACTTCCCGCAGTGGCTGGCGGCCGCGCGGGCACAGGGGATCGTACGAACCTGAGCCGCCTGCCGCACTGTTGGCTAGAACGGGACTCCGTGTCACCCTGAGGTTGATCCGACGGGGAGGCGACGCAGCTCATGGGTGACGGCGCACGATCGGGGAACGCACGGGCCGCCACGGCCCCGCGCGGCGAGCGAGTGGCCGACTGGGCCGACGGACGGCTCGGCCTGTACGCGCTGGCCAAGGCCAATATGCGCAAGGTGTTTCCGGACCACTGGTCGTTCATGCTGGGCGAGGTCTGCCTCTACAGCTTCCTCGTGCTGATCCTCACCGGCATCTACCTCACGCTGTTCTTCGAGCCGAGCAGCGCCGAGGTGGTCTACGAAGGGTCCTACACACCGCTCAACGGCGTCGTGATGACCAAGGCGTTCGAGTCCACCCTCGACATCAGCTTCGATGTGCGCGGCGGGCTGCTGATCCGGCAGATCCACCACTGGGCGGCGCTGGTCTTCGTCACCGGCATGCTCGTGCACATGATGCGGGTGTTCTTCACCGGCGCCTACCGCAAACCGCGCGAGATCAACTGGGTGTTCGGCTGGACGCTGCTGATGCTCGGCATCATCACCGGCCTCACCGGCTACTCGCTCCCCGACGACCTGCTGTCCGGCACCGGCATCCGCTTCGCCCAAGGCGCGATCCTGTCGATCCCGATCGTGGGCACGTATCTGTCGTTCTTCCTGTTCGGCGGGGAGTTCCCCGGGCACGACATCATCGCGCGGCTGTACCCGATCCACATCCTGCTGCTGCCCGGGATCATGCTGGGTCTGGTCGTGGCCCATCTGATCCTGGTCTTCTACCACAAGCACACCCAGTACCCCGGCCCCGGCCGCGACCAGAAGTCGGTCGTCGGCATGCCCTTCATGCCGGTCTACATGGCCAAGGCGGGCGGCTTCTTCTTCCTGGTCTTCGGCGTGCTCACGATCATGGGCGGCCTCGCGCAGATCAACCCCGTGTGGGCCTTCGGCCCCTACCGCCCCGACCTCGTCACCACCGGCGCCCAGCCCGACTGGTATCTCGGCTTCTCCGAGGGCCTGATCCGGGTGATGCCGGGATGGGAGATCAGCGCCTTCGGCCACACCCTGGTCCTGGGCGTCTTCATCCCGTTCGCGCTGTTCCCGCTGATCCTGGCCGCCATCGGGGTCTACCCCTTCATCGAGGCGTGGATCACCGGCGACAAACGCGAGCACCACATCCTGGACCGGCCGCGCAACGCCCCCGTCCGCACGGGGCTCGGCGTCGCCTGGCTCACGCTGTACGCGGTGTGCCTGATCGGCGGCGGCAACGACATCGTCGCGACGCATCTGCATCTGTCGATCAACGCCATCACCTGGTTCGTGCGGATCGCGTTCTTCGTCGCCCCGGTGCTGGCGTTCATCGTGACCAAGCGGATCTGTCTGGGCCTGCAACGCCGCGACCGGGAGAAGGTGCTGCACGGCCGGGAGACCGGCACCATCAAGCGGCTGCCGCACGGCGAGTACATCGAGCTCCACGAACCCCTCGCCCAGGACCAGCGGTTCACCCTCACCCAGCACGAGCAGCCGGCGCCGTACGAGATCGGCCCGCGCGTCGACGCCAACGGTGTGCGCCGTTCGGTCACCGTCTCCCAGCGGGTGCGGGCCCGGCTGTCCCGGGCCATGTTCGGGCCCGACAGCCACATACCGAAGCCGACCCCGGAGGAGTACCGGGAGATCACCCGCGGGGGCGGGCACGGGCATTGAGGACGACGCTCCGGCACTCGTCGGGGCCTCCCCACGCGGTGCGCAGGGCGCGGGCCTTGGTCAGCCAGAGGGACAGGTCGTACTCCGCGGTGTAGCCGATCGCGCCGTGCAGTTGGAGGGCAGTACGGGCCGTGCTGTACGCCGCCTCGCAGGTCGCCGTCTTCGCGGCGGCCACGTCGGCCGGGCTCATCGTCAGCGCGGCACCGAAGACCAGCGGCCGCGCGAACTCCAGGGCGATCTTCGCGTCGGCCAGCCGGTGCTTGACCGCCTGGAACGAGCCGACGGGGACCCCGAACTGCGTGCGCTGCCTGACGTACGCGACCGTCCGGTCCAGCAGCGCGAGCCCCACACCGAGGGCCTGGGCGGCGGTGGCGAGCCGGGCCCAGGTGAGGGCGCGGTCGGCCGGCGGGGCGGGGGAGAGGAGTTCACCGCCGGGGAGGAGGGGGGTGAGGCGGCGGGCGGGGTCGAGGGAGGGGCGCGCGGGCGCGTGGCCGGGGGCGAGACGCAGACCGTCGGGTGTGAGGGAGAGCTGGGTGGTCGCCGCGTCGCCGTCGAGCGCGTACGACCCTTCGGGCGCCAGCGTCACCATCGACTCGCCTGCTGCCAGCCGGGGGAGGAAGCGTTCGGCGAGAGCGTCCGGCTCGGTGAGCAGTACGGCCGCCGCGACCGTCTCCGCCAACGGCCCCGGCACCGCATGCCGCCCCAACTCCACAAAAGCGACGGCGACTTCGACGGGACGAGGGCCCACTCCGTCGTATGCCTCGGGTACCGCCAGCGCGAACACCCCCGCCTCGGCGATACGGGACCACAGCTTGCGGCCGCTCGTGTGCTCGCCGCGGCTCCAGTCCCGTATGACGGCAGGCGTCTCGGCGGACCTCAGCATCGCGTCCAGGGAGGCGGCGAAGGCACGCTGATCGGAGTCGAGGAGGAAGCGCATCAGCGGCGTCCCTTCGGCAGGCCCAGCAGGTGTTCGGCGACGAGGTCGCGCTGGATCTCGTTCGTGCCGGCGTAGATGGGGCCGGCGAGGGAGAAGACGTAGGGCTCGGACCACTCCGTGTCCGCGCACTCGCCCTCCGGCCCGAGGACGTCGAGGGCGGTCTCGTGCAGCGCGATGTCGTACTCGGACCAGAAGACCTTGTTCAGGCTGGACTGAGCGCCGAGCGGTTCGCCCTCGAGGAAACGGGCGGCGGCCGCGTAGGTGAAGAGCTGGTAGGCGCGGGAGCCGATGAGGGCATCGGCCACTCTCCGGCGTGCGGATTCCGGACTTCCCTGTGCCTGCCAGAGTTCGTGCAGCCGGCCGGCGGCGGCGAGGAAGCGGCCGGGGGAGCGCAGCGTCAGGCCGCGCTCGTTGGCGGCCGTCGACATCGCGATCCGCCAGCCCTGGCCGGGCTCGCCGATGACGTCCTCGTCCGGGACGAAGACGTCGTCCAGGAACAGTTCGGCGAAGGCGGGCTTGCCGTCCAGCCGGGCGATGGGGCGGACCGTGACACCGGGGGCGTGCAGGTCGAACATCACATACGTCAGGCCCTGGTGGGGTTTCGGGGTGCCCGGCTCGCCGCGGAACAGGCCGAAGGCGCGGTCGGCGAAGGCCGCGCGGGAGGACCAGGTCTTCTGGCCCGACAGCAGCCAGCCACCGTCGGTGCGGACGGCCCGGGATGTCAGGGACGCCAGGTCCGAGCCCGCCTCCGGCTCCGACCACGCCTGCGCCCAGATCACCTCGCCGCTCGCCATCGGCGGCAGAATCCGGGCCTGCTGCTCCCTGCTGCCGTGGTCGAAGAGGGTGGGGGCCAGCAGACTGATGCCGTTCTGCGAGACCCGGCCCGGAGCGCCCGCCGCGTAGTACTCCTCCTCGAAGATCAGCCACTTGACGAGGTCCACGCCCCGGCCGCCGTACTCCTTGGGCCAGGAGACCACCGACCAGCGGTCCGCATACAGCCGCGCCTCCCACGCCCGGTGCTCGGCGAAGCCCTCCTCCGTCTCCAGTGAGGCCGGCGGCTCGGCGGGCACGTGGGCCCGCAGCCACTGCCGGGCCTGTGCGCGGAACGCCTGCTCCTCGGCCGACTCGTCCAGGTCCACGGGTGCCCGCTCCCTTCCCTAACAAGTGTTTGGTAGGTTAGCGTGGCACCATGACAGACGTCGAGGCTCCGGCATACGTCCCCGGGCACGGACTGCTCGCCGGGCGCACCGCCGTCGTCACCGCGGCGGCCGGGGCGGGGATCGGCGGCGCCACCGCCCGCCGGTTCCTGGAGGAGGGCGCGCGCGTGCTGATCAGCGACGCGCATGTGCGGCGGCTGAAGGAGTACGAGGCAGAGCTGGGGCGTCAGTTCGCGGGCGCGGTGGCGGCCGTCCCCTGTGACGTCACCGACGACGCCCAGGTGCGGGCGCTCTTCACGGCGGCCGTACGGGAGCACGGGCGGCTGGACATCGTCGTCAACAACGCGGGCCTCGGCGGGACGGCCGACCTGGTCGACATGAGCGACGAGCAGTGGTCCCGCGTGCTGGACGTGACGCTGAACGGCACCTTCCGGTGCACCCGGGCGGCCCTGCGGGCGATGCGCGAGACCGGCGGCGGAGTGATCGTCAACAACGCGTCCGTCGTCGGCTGGCGCGCCCAGGCCGGCCAGGCGCACTACGCCGCGGCGAAGGCGGGCGTGATGGCGCTGACCCGGTGCGCGGCGCTGGAAGCCGCCGAGTACGGAGTGCGGGTCAACGCCGTCGCGCCGAGCCTCGCCATGCATCCGCACCTGGTGAAGGTGACGACGCCCGAACTGCTCGCCGAGCTCACCGCCCGCGAGGCCTTCGGGCGGTACGCCGAACCCTGGGAGGTGGCCAACGTGATCGTGTTCCTGGCGTCCGGCTACTCCTCGTACATGACCGGAGAGGTCGTGTCCGTCAGCAGCCGGCATCCCTGAGCGCGGGTGCAGACCACAATGGGTCACGTGCCGACCAAGAAGAAGCCCCAGGTGACCGGCGCCGCGCCGGCGCGCCGCCGCGAACTCCTGCGCACCGCCGCAGAGGTCTTCGCCGAGCAGGGCTACAACGCAACAACCGTACGGACCATCGCCGACCAGGCGGGCATGCTCGCGGGCAGCCTCTACTACCACTTCGACTCCAAGGAGTCGATGCTGGAGGAGATCCTGCACACCTTCCTGGACGAGCTCTGGGACGGCTACGACGCCGTCCTGGAGGCCGGGCTCGGGCCGCGCGGGACGCTCCAGGCCCTGGTCACCGAGTCGTTCAAGGAGATCGACCGGCACCGCGCCGCCGTCGCGATCTACCAGAAGGAGTCCCGGCAGCTGGCGGCGCAGGAGCGGTTCGCCTTCCTCGCCGAGTCCCAGAGCAAGTTCGAGAAGGCGTGGCTGACCACGCTGGAGCGCGGCGTCGCGGACCGGGTCTTCCGGGACGACCTCGACGTCCGGCTCACCTACCGGTTCGTGCGGGACACGGTGTGGGTCGCCGCGTCCTGGTACCGGCCCGGCGGGCAGCACAGTCCGGAGGAGATCGCCCGGCAGTACCTGTCGATGGTGCTGGACGGGATCGCCGTACGTGAATAGCCCTTTTCCGTGAGGGAGTTGACATGGCCGAGGCCTACATCGTCGAAGCGGTCCGCACGCCCGTGGGGCGGCGCGGAGGAGGACTGAGCGGGGTCCACCCGGCCGACCTGGGTGCCCATGTGCTCAAGGCGCTGATCCAGCGGGCCGGGGTCGATCCGGCCGCCGTCGAGGACGTCGTCTTCGGATGCCTGGACACCGTCGGACCGCAGGCCGGGGACATCGCGCGGACCTGCTGGCTGGCGGCCGGGCTGCCCGAGGAGGTGCCCGGGGTGACCGTGGACCGTCAGTGCGGGTCCTCGCAGCAGGCCGTGCACTTCGCGGCGCAAGGCGTGCTGTCCGGGACGCAGGACCTGGTGGTCGCCGGGGGCGTACAGAACATGTCGCAGATCCCCATCGCCTACGCGACCCGGCAGGCCGCCGAGCCGCTGGGCTTCACCCAGGGGCCCTACGCAGGGAGCGAGGGGTGGCGCGCGCGGTACGGGGACCGGGCGGTGAACCAGTTCGCCGGCGCCGAGATGATCGCCGCCAAGTGGGGGATCGGCCGGCCGGAGCAGGAGGAGTTCGCGCTCGGCTCGCACCGGCGGGCGGTGCGGGCGATCGACGAGGGGCGGTTCGCGCGGGAGACCGTGCCGTACGGGGACGTCGCCGCCGACGAGGGGCCACGGCGGGACACCTCCCTGGAGAAGATGGCCGCGCTGAAGCCGGTCATCGACGGTGGCACGATCACGGCCGCCTGCTCCTCGCAGGTCTCCGACGGCGCGGCGGCCCTGCTGCTGGCCTCCGAGCGGGCGGTGCGCGAGCACGGGCTGACGCCGCGCGCCCGCGTCCACCACCTCTCGGTGCGCGGCGAGGACCCGATCCGCATGCTCACGGCCCCGATACCCGCCACCGCCCACGCCCTGAAGAAGACCGGTCTGACCATCGACGACATCGACCTCGTCGAAATCAACGAGGCCTTCGCGCCGGTCGTCCTGGCCTGGCTGAAGGAGACCGGCGCCGACCCCGAGAAGGTCAACGTCAACGGCGGCGCGATAGCCCTGGGCCACCCGCTCGGCGCGACCGGGGCGAAGCTGATGACGACCCTGCTGCACGAACTGGAGCGCACCGGCGGGCGATTCGGACTCCAGACGATGTGCGAGGGCGGAGGCCAGGCGAACGTCACGATCATCGAGCGGGTCTGAGCGGGACGGCTGGGTTTGTCCGCGGAGCACCCCGCTCCGTCAGCGCGCCGATGATTCCCTCGGCCTGCGCCATCACCCGCTCCACCAGCTCCGCGCACGACGGCAGGTCCTCGATGACCCCGGCGACCTGCCCGGACGCCATGACCCCGACGTCCGTACGACCGTCCACCATGGACGCCTTCAGCAGCATCGGCGTGTTGGCGGCCAGCAGGACCTGGCTCCAGGTCAGGTCCTTGCCGTGCTTCATCGCGAGGCCGTCCTGGATCATGCCGCGCCAGGTGCGGCCGGACAGCTTCCGGAACCCGGCCGCCCTGCGTATGGCCCGGAACAGGGTCGTCGTACGGCCGGATCTCTCCAGCGCGTCGACCAGTTCCGTGCGCAGCATGCGGTGCGGCAGGCCGTCGATGGCCGTCGTGACCGTGACGTCCCTGACCGTCGCCGCCAGATACCTCGCCTTCACCGCGTCCGGCACCGCAGAATCCGACGTCAGCAGGAACCGCGTGCCCATGGCGACGCCCGCCGCGCCGTACGCCAGCGCCGCGACCAGGCCCCGCCCGTCGAAGAAGCCGCCCGCCGCCACGACCGGGATGTCCACGGCGTCCACGACCTGGGGCAGCAGCACCGTCGTCGCCACCTCGCCGGTGTGGCCGCCGCCCTCGCCGCCCTGCACGATCACCGCGTCCGCGCCCCACCCCGCGACCTTCTCGGCATGGCGCCGCGCCCCGACGGACGGGATGACCACCGTGCCCGACTCCTTGAGGGCGCCGATCAGTTCGGGGGAGGGGGCGAGGGCGAAGGAGGCGACCCGGACACCCTCGTCGATCATGATCTGGACCCGGTCGGCCGCGTCGCCCGCGTCGGCCCGCAGATTGACGCCGAAGGGTGCGGTCGTCCGCGATGCGACTTCGCGTATCGCCTCGCGCAGCTGGTCGAGCGTCATTGTCGCCGATGCCAGGATGCCGAGCGCCCCCGCGTTCGCCGTCGCCGAGACCAGGCGGGGGCCCGCCACCCAGCCCATCGCGGTCTGCACGACGGGGTGCCGCACGCCGACCAGTCTGGTGAGCGCCGTCTCCATCAGGTCCGCACCTCCCGGTCCCGGGTGTTCGCCGGGTCGATCACCTCGCGGATCAGGCGCAGTTCCTCGGTCGTGGGCGCGCGGGTCGGCGGCACCTCGGGCGGGATCGTCAGCGCAAAGCCCGTCGCTTCCCGCACCTCCTCGACGCTCACCCCCGGGTGCAGTGACGCCACCCGCATCGTGTGGTCCTGCGTGGCGAAGTTGAAGACGCCGAGGTCGGAGACGACCCGGGCCAGGTGGTGGAAGCGTGCCGTCTCCGGGTGCGCGGCGGCGCGGTCGTACCCGATCCCGCACACCATGTCGACGCGTTCGACGAACACCCGCCGGGAATGCCGGGGGATCCAGTAACTCGTCGGATTGTTCAGCGTGTTGACCGGCGCTCCGCGCACGCCGAGCAGTTGCCGGACGGGTTTCGTCCAGTCGCCGATGCAGGAGATGTTCTGGTTGCCGTAGCGGTCGATCTGGCTCGCGCCCATCATCACATGCCGTCGGCCACCGGTGACCAGGGTGAGGTGCCGGCGGTACGGCAGCCAGCCCTCGGGCGTGCCGTCGACGTCCACCAGCGTCGCCTCGCCGTCGGTCAGCAGCAGGTCGGGGGCGAAGGTGCGGCGGGCGAGCCGGGCGCCGATGGAAGGGATCAGGCCCATGGGGCTCGCCAGGATCTCGCCGGCCCCGCGCCAGGCCTCGGCGCAGCCGATCACGCAGTACTCGGCGCGGGTGGGTGCGGACGCCTCAGTGCTCATGCCGCTCCTTGTGCCAGGCCTGGACGGCGGACCGGTATGCGGGCTCGTCGCCGCCGAGGAACTGCTCGGCGAACTGTGGCCAGGGCGTGCCGGCGTAGTGCTTCTGAAAGGCCTCGTCGCGCCCGTAGTCGGGTGCGCAGGAGGTGAAGTGGGCGCCGTTCGGGGCCTCGACGACGCCGGCCACCGTGTGCCGCTGGATGAGGAGCGTCTGCGGTGCGGCCTCCTTCGTCAGCTCGGCCGTGTCCACGATCCGCTCGCAGGAGACGTACGCCCGCTCGGCCGCCGCGCAGAACAGGTCGTCGAAGTACGGGTCGGGGCCCAGATACTGCCCGTTGCCCCGCCGGTCCGCGCGGTTCACATGGACCAGGGCCGCGTCCAGGCGCAGGGCCGGCATGGCCACGAGCGTCTCGCCGTCCTCGTACGGGGACGTCACCGTGCGCAGCGCGGGGTTCACCCGCATCACGTCCGAACCGAGGCCGGCCCGGACCGGGAGAAACGGGAGCCTGTTCGCGGCGGCCTGCAGTCCCCACAGGAACATCGCCTCGTCGATCTCCATCAGCTCGAACGCCCCGCGTTCGCGCGCCGCCCGGTAGTGCGGTTCGAGCGGGATCGAGTCGAGGGTGGCGAAGGCGGCGACCAGCTTCCGGATCCGGCCGGCGGCGGCCAGCATGCCGACGTCCGGACCGCCGTACGAGACGACGGTGAGATCGGTGATCTCGGTGCGGAGCAGTGCTCTCACCAGGGCCATCGGTTTGCGGCGCGAGCCCCAGCCGCCGATGCCGAGGGTCATACCGCTCCGAAGCCGGGAGACGGCCTCGTCGGCGGTCATCGTCTTGTCGGTCACTGTGTCGGTCACTGGGGAACGTCCTTTCCGAAGCCGCTGCGGACGCGGCCGGCCACCCCGCTGAGACCCGCCTCGAAGGTGAAGCCCTGCTCGAAGCGGTAGCTGCGGCGCACGTCGACCGGGTCGATACCGTTGATGGCGGCCTTGGCCAGGCGCAGCAGCCGACCGTCCTTGGCGGCGATCTCGCGGGCCAACTCCAGGGCCGCCGCCCGCAGTTCCTCCCGTGGCACCACCCGCCACACCGAGCCGTGCGCGTGCAGCTCGGCCGCGCTCACCGTGCGCGAGGTGTAGTACAGCGTGCGCATGAGGTGCTGGGGGACCAGGCGGGCCAGGTGCGTGGCCGCGCCGAGGGCGCCCCGGTCCAGCTCGGGCAGGCCGAAGACAGCGTCCTCGCTCGCCACGATCGCGTCCGCGTTCCCCACCAGGCCGATGCCGCCGCCCAGGCAGAAGCCCTGCACCGCCGCCACGACGGGAACCTCGCACTCGTACACCGCCGCGAACGCCTCGGCACAGCCGGAGTTGGCGCCGAGCAGGGCGCTGTCGCCCCGCGCCTGTATCTCCTTGATGTCCACACCCGCGTTGAAGCCCCGCCCCTCGGCGGCCAGGACGACACAGCGGACCTCGGCGTCCCGGCCGGCCGCGCGCACCGCGTCCGCGAGGGCGTACCAGCCGGCCACCGGCAGGGCGTTCACCGGCGGATGGTCGACCGTGACGACGGAAATCCCCTTTCCCGGGGACGAGGTGGAGACACCCATGGGCACATCAGCTACCTTTCCACCAAACATTTGTTAGGTGTGAGGCTTCGAAGCTAGCAGCCGCCGTTCGGCAGTGGGAGCCCCTGTGGACAAAGCACCCCTTGTGGAAAACTCACGGCGCCCGAGCCTGGCCGGCCGGACCGTCGTCGTCACCGGCGGCACCCGAGGAGTCGGCGCCGGGATCGCGCGGGCCTTCGTCGACGCGGGCGCCGACGTCGTCACCTGTGCGCGCAGACCGGCCGACATTCCGCTCGACGGCTGCCGGTTCGTGCCCGTCGACCTGCGCGACCAGAGCGCCGTACGGGACTTCTTCGCCGCGCTGCCCCGCCTCGACGTCCTCGTCAACAACGCGGGCGGCACTCCGCACCGGCTGCTGACCGATGTCGACGCCGAGCGGCATGCCCGCGTCGTCGAACTGAACCTCGTCGCCCCGCTCACCGCCTCGCTCGCCGCGTACGAGCACCTCGTACGGGCCAAGGGGTGTGTGGTGATGATCGGCAGCGTCAGCGGCAGCCGCCCGTCCCCCGGCTCGGCCGCGTACGGCGCCGCCAAGGCGGGACTGGAGAGCCTCGCCCGCTCCATGGCCGTCGAGTGGGCGCCGGATGTGCGGGTCAACACGCTGGTGGTCGGGATGGTGCGAACGGAGCAGTCCCACCTCCACTACGGGGGCAAGGACGGGATCGCGGCGGTGTCGCGCACGGTTCCGCTCGGACGGCTCGCGGAACCGTCCGACATCGGTGCGGCCACCGTGTTCCTCGCCTCCGACGCCGCCTCGTACATCAGCGGGGCGAGCCTGCTCGTGCACGGGGGCGGGGAGCGGCCCGCGTTCCTGGATGCCTCGACCGCCCACAAGGAGGGGTGAGATGAGCCGAATCTGCGACGGGCGGGTCGTCGTCGTCACCGGGGCCGGGCGGGGGCTCGGCAGGGCCCACGCCCTCGCCTTCGCCGCCGAGGGCGCACGGGTCGTCGTCAACGACCTCGGGGTCGGGCTGGACGGGGCACCCGCGGCCGACAGTCCGGCCGCGCGGGTGGTCGCGGAGATCCGGGCGCGCGGCGGTGAAGCGGTCGCGCACGGCGGGGACGTCGCCACGACCGAGGGCGCGACATCGCTGATCCGGGTCGCGCTGGAGACGTACGGCCGGCTCGACACCCTCGTCAACAACGCCGGCTTCCTGCGCGACCGGATGCTGGTCAACCTCGGGGAGGACGACTGGGACGCCGTCGTACGCGTCCATCTCAAGGGCCACTTCCTGCCGCTGAAACATGCCGCCGCGCACTGGCGGGCCGAGGCCAAGGCCAGCCGCACACCGTCGGCCCGGATCGTCAACACCAGCAGCGGAGCGGGCCTGTTGGGATCCGTCGGACAGGGAAACTACAGCGCCGCGAAGGCCGGGATCGTGGGGCTGACCCTGGTCGCGGCGGCAGAGCTCGGGCGGTACGGCGTCCAGGTCAACGCGATTGCGCCGGCAGCGCGCACACGGATGACGGATCGCACGTTCGCGACGGCCATGGCTGCCCCGGACGGCGGATTCGACGCCATGGCCCCGGAGAACGTCTCCCCGCTCGTCGTCTGGCTCGGCTCGGCCGCGAGTGCAGGGGTCACCGGGCGGGTTTTCGAGGTGGAAGGGGGCCGGATCGCCGTGATGGAGGGGTGGCGGGCGGGGCCCGAGACCGACAAGGGGGCGCGGTGGGAGGTGGCTGAAGTGGATGGTGTGGTACGCGGGCTGCTGGACGCCGCGGAGGTTCCGGGGGCGGTGTACGGGAGCCAGGTGGATTGACCTCGGCATCAACACCCGACCACCGCCACACCTACGTATCGCACTCCAGCACAGTCCTGCACAGCGCACAGCGCGCCCGCACACGCCCCCCCACCGGCACCCGGATCCGCTGGTGACACGTCGGGCAGGGAAACGACACCCGCAGCGGCCCGCGCGCGTCCGGCGTGAAGGCGTACGGCACGCCCGGCGCCGCGACCAGGGCGTGCCGGTCCTGAGCGTGCCGCCGGTCGCGGGCGTAACGCCGGCGGCCCGCCCAGCCCGCCGCCGTGAGCGGAGGCTGCTGCTCGTCCCGGCGGGCCAAGGACCTGCCCTCCACGAACGCCGTGTACGCCTGCGGGCTGGTGAACCACGTCGACGGATCCTCCCCGAACACCATGGCGCGTTTGGCCAGGACGTACCCGAACTCCTCCGGGGTCAGATAGCCGAGCTTCTGACTGGACGCCGAGTCCTCCCGGTACGCGTCCAGCAGCAGCCAGCCGGCGCCCAGATACGTCGTCGCCGTGTCCGTGAGGATCTCGTTGTCCCGCGTGCCGTCGAAGGACAGGCCCAGGCGGTGCAGATACACATGCATCACCTCGTGCGCCAGCGCCGCGCCGATGTCCCGGCGGTGGGTGCGGAAGCGGTCGTTCAACTCCACGAAGTACTCGGGGCCCGCGGCGAGTTCGACGTTCGCCGCGTGCTGCATCTCCCGGAAGCTGACGATCAGGCGGGCGTCCGGCAGCCGATAGTGCCGCACCAGCTCGCGGGCCACCCGCTGGGCGCCCAGATACAGGTCGTCGGTGTCGCAGAAGGCCACGTCGGCCGGGGCCACGCTGGTCGCGAACGTCTGGACGGTGTCGTACGACAGCCGCCTGTACAGCGCGGTGATGGCGGCCCGCACCGTCTCCAGGTGTGGGTAACCGTGCTCGACCGGTCCGTCGTTCGCCACGCCCGTACCCCCAAGACGCCTTGAACCCGATTCCACTCTACGGGGGTGAGAGCTGATTTTCGCTGGTCGGGTTCCTCCGCCGGGGCGTGAGATCTGTCCTTGTCATGCACGCCGTCCGATCTTCATACTTGCGAGCCGCCCAATCCCCCACGATGGGAAGTACGTTGACCCATATCGCGACGAGAAGAACGGGCCTGTCCCTGGCGAAGAGAGCCGCGGCAGCCGGTGCCGTCGCCCTCGCGGTCGCCAGCCTCCAGCCGGTCAGCGCGCACGCCGCGGACACGCGCGTCATCGGCGGAAAGCCCGCCGCACAGAACGAGTTCCCCTTCATGGTCCACCTCTCCATGGGCTGTGGCGGGGCGCTGTACAAGAAGGACATCGTCCTGACCGCCGCCCACTGCATGGAGGGCTCCGGCAACAACACCCGCATCACCGTCACCGCGGGTGTCGCCGACCTCAACTCCTCCGCCGCGATCAAGGTCAAGTCGACCAAGGTCAAGGTGGCACCGGGCTACGACGGCACGGGCAAGGACTGGGCGCTGATCAAGCTGGCCCGGCCCATCGACAAGCCCACGCTGAAGATCGCCACCACCAACCGCTACAACCGCGGCATGTTCACCATCGCCGGCTGGGGCGACACGAAGGAGGGCGCGGGGACCGGCACGACCAAGCTCCAGAAGGCCACCGTGCCGTTCGTCAGCGACCGCGCGTGCAAGTGGCACTACGGCAACCGCCTGGTGCCCTCGGAGGAACTGTGCGCCGGCTACCAGAGCGGCAGCGTCGACACCTGCCAGGGCGACTCCGGCGGCCCCATGTTCCGCAAGGACGACGCGGGCAAGTGGGTCCAGGTCGGCATCGTCAGCTGGGGTGACGGCTGCGCCCGCACCGGCGTTCCCGGTGTCTACACCGAGGTCAGCCACTTCGCGAAGGACATAGCCCGGGCGGCGTCCGCACTGTAGGGCGAGCCACCGTACGGCGGAGCCGCCCGCGCGGTGTGCGGCTCCGCCGGAAAACCGACCTCTGCTTCAGGCACGGCTTCCGTGAGACGGGACGCGTGCCCGGCGTGCCCGGCGGGCATGAGGAGGTGGCCTTCCCCAAGGTGATCGGCGCGGCCCGCGACGCCGCCCCGTAGGGTGGGAGCCCATGACCACCAGCAACACCACCACCGGTGACGTCGATCCGGCCGTCCGCGAGGAGCTCGCCCGGCTGCGTGAGAGCATCGACAACATCGACGCGGCCGTCGTCCACATGCTCGCCGAGCGCTTCAAGTGCACCCAGCAGGTCGGACACCTCAAGGCCGTGCACCGGCTGCCGCCCGCCGACCCGGACCGCGAGGGACGGCAGATCGCCCGGCTGCGCGCCCTCGCGGAGAGCGCCAAGCTGGACCCGGGGTTTGCTGAGAAATTCCTCAGCTTCATCATTGCCGAGGTCATCCGGCATCACGAGAGAATCGCCGAGGACACCGAGAACGCAACCGCGTCGCCGGCCGACTGACCTCGGCCGACCTCACCCAGGACGGGACAGGGACCCACGCGGGCACGGCGCGCCGTGCACTCCACGTCAGCCGGCGAGCACTCCCCGTCAGCGGCCCGGGCGCGGTTTGGTCGTCCAGGCCACCGGCTGGGCCGCGCCACCGACGCTGGACCCCTACACAGACCCGTATACCCCTCCGCCCCTGTCCTCCTGTCAGTGCCATCAGGCAGCATGTCCTCCATGTCCGTACTCACGCGCGACGAAGCGCAGACCCGTGCCCAGCTCCTCGACGTCCGCCGCTACACGATCGACCTAGATCTGACCACCGGGGGCGAGACCTTCGACTCCCGTACCGTGATCAGGTTCACCGTCCGCGCGGACCAGGACGTCACGGACACCTTCGTCGAGCTCAAGCCCGCCGAGCTGCGCTCGGTCACCCTCGACGGACAGCCCCTCGACCCGGAGACCCTGGACGAGAACCGCCTGCCCCTGAAGAACCTCACACCCGGCGACCACGAACTGCGCGTCGACGCCGCCATGCGCTACTCGCACACCGGCGAGGGCATGCACCGCTTCACCGACCCCACCGACGGCGAGACCTACGTCTACACCCAGCTGTTCATGGACGACGTCCAGCGGGTCTTCGCCGCCTTCGACCAGCCCGACCTCAAGGCCGTCTTCGAACTGTCGGTGAAGGCACCCGACGGCTGGACCGTCCTCGCCAACGGCATCACCGAGCACACCGACGGCGTATGGAAGGCCGCGCCCACCCCGCTGATCTCCACCTACCTCGTCGCCGTCGCCGCCGGCCCCTGGCACTCGGTGCGCACCGAGCACCGCGGCCTGCCCTTCGGCATCCACTGCCGCCGCTCGCTCGCGCCCTACCTGGACGCCGACGCCGACGAAATCCTCGACGTCACGCGCGCGTGCTACGACCGCTACCACGAGAAGTTCGAGGAACCGTACCCCTTCGACTCCTACGACCAGGCGTTCGTCCCCGAGTTCAACGCCGGCGCCATGGAGAACCCCGGACTGGTCACCTTCCGCGACGAGTTCGTCTACCGCTCCGCCGTCACCGACACCGAGCGGCAGACCCGCGCCATGGTCATCGCCCACGAGATGGCCCACATGTGGTTCGGCGACCTCGTCACCCTCAAGTGGTGGGACGACATCTGGCTCAACGAGTCCTTCGCCGAGTACATGGGCTACCAGACCCTCACCGAGGCCACCCGCTTCACCGACACCTGGACCGACTTCGGCGTCGTCCGCAAGGGCTGGGGCTACGACGCCGACCAGCGCCCCTCCACCCACCCCGTCGCCCCCGAAGCCGTCAACGACACCGCCTCCGCCCTGCTCAACTTCGACGGCATCTCCTACGCCAAGGGCGCCTCCGCGCTACGCCAGCTGGTGGCCTGGCTCGGCGAGAAGGACTTCCTCGCCGGCATCAACACCCACTTCACCCGGCACCGGTTCGGCAACGCCACCCTCGCCGACTTCATCGACTCCCTCGCCGCCGCCACCGAACGCGACGTCCACGCCTGGGCCGACGCCTGGCTGCGCACCACCGGCGTCGACACCCTCACCCCCCGCGTCACCGGCGACAACGGCACCTACACCCTCACCGTCGAACACACCGGCAGCCGCCCGCACCGCATCGCTGTCGGCCTCTACGACCCCGACCTCACCGACGAAGGCCGCCTCACCCTGCGCGAACGCCTCGACCTCGACATCCCGCAGACCGACGGCCGGCCCATCGGCAAGCGCCCCGCGCTGCTGCTGCTCAACGACAGCGACCTCACCTACGCGAAGGTCCGCTTCGACCCGGAGTCCTTCCGCGCCGTGCGCGACGGACTGTCCGGCCTGCCCGAACCCCTCACCCGCGCGGTCGTGTGGAACGCCCTCAGGGACGCCGTCCGCGACGGCGAACTCCCGCCCCACACCTACCTGGAGACCGCCCGCGCCCACCTCCCGCGCGAGACGGACCTCGCCCTCGTCCAAGGCGTCCTCGGCTTCGCCACCACCCAGATCACTGACCGCTACCTCACCCCCCAGGACCGTCCCGCCGCCCTGACCACCATCTCCTCCCTCTGCCGCGACCTGCTGCGCCGCACCGAGGACGGCGACAACCCCGGCCTGCGTCTGCTCGCCGTACGCCACTTCATCGACGTCGCCGCCCAGCCCGACACCATCGCCGCCTGGCTGGCCGACGGCACCGTCCCCGGCGGACCGGAACTCGACCCCGAGCTGCGCTGGCGCGTCCTCGCCCGCCTCGCCGTCCTCGGCGCCACCGACGAGACGGCCATAGCGGCCGAGCTGGACCGCGACCCCAGCGCCACCGGCCAGGAGGGCGCCGCCCGCTGCCGGGCCGCCCTGCCCGACCCGGCGGCCAAGCACACCGCCTGGGAGGCCATGTTCGCCACGGACGACCTGTCCAACTACCTGTTCACCGCCACCGCCCAGGGCTTCTGGCAGCCCGAACAGGCCGACCTCGTACGGGAGTACGTGCCGCGCTACTACGAGGACGCCGTCGCCGTAGCCGCCCGCCGCGGCCCCGCCATCGCCGATGCCGCCGGCCGCTGGGCCTTCCCCACCCACGCCGTCGACACCGACACCCTGCGCCTCGGCGAGGAGTGCCTGCGCGACGCCGACCCCATCCCGGCCCTGCGCCGCAAGCTGGCCGACCAACTGGACGATCTGGCCCGAGCCTTGCGAGTACGGCAGGCGTAGGATCGTCCGGCGGATCCTGCGGAAGGCGTAGGGCCTGTCCGGCGGATCCTGCGGAAGGCGTAGGGCCCCGTCCGGCGGATCACGCCGCAGCCGCGGCGCCCGGCACGCCACCGCAACGCGGCACCGGGCGGCGGGGCCCGCAATGCGGCACAGGGTTGGCGGGCCCGCAACGCGGCACAGGGGTGGCGGGCCCGCGCCCGCCACCCGACGCCACCTCGTACCCCTTTCGGGTACCGATCCCTGGGCGTTTCAGGCGCGTCGCCCCATCCGCGTACAAGCTGGAAGCATGCCCACGCCGCCCCTCGCCTCAGGCCCCGAAGGCCCGGGCGCGCTACGGCCGTTGCTCGACACCGTGCTCCACGCCCTCCAGGACGGCACCCGAGCGCGCGGCGGGCCACTGCCCGCCGGCGGCCCGGACGCCGTCGCCGCGCAGGTCCGGGCCGCGGTGGGCGACGTACTGCCCGACGAAGGCCACCCGGACGCCCTGCACGTCCTCGTACACACCCTCGCCGCAGGCTCCGCCGACCCGGCGCACCCCCTGTGCGCCGCCCACCTGCACTGCCCACCCCTCGCCGTCGCCACCGCCGCCGACCTCGCCGCCAGCGCCCTCAACCCCTCCCTCGACTCCTGGGACCAGGCCCCGGCCGCCTCCACCCTGGAAACCCTCGTGACACAGGCGCTCGCCCACGAAGTCGGCGCCGCCGACGCCCTCGTCACCACCGGCGGCACCGAATCCAACCACCTCGCCCTGCTGCTCGCCCGCGAGACCCACGGCCCCCGCATCCAGCTCGTCCACGCCACGAACGCCCACCACTCCCTCAGCCGCGCCGCCTGGCTGCTGGGCCTGCCCGACCCCGTCGTCCTGCCCGCCCCCACCGGCACCCTCGACCCCGCCACCCTCGACAAAGCCCTCACCGGCCTGCGCGGCCCCCTCCTCGTCGCAGCCACCGCCGGCACCACCGACGCCGGACTCATCGACCCGCTGCCCGACATCGCCGCCCGCTGCCGCGCCCACGGCGCCCGCCTGCACATCGACGCCGCATACGGCGGCGCACTCCTGTTCAGCGAACGCCACCGCATCAAACTCACCGGCCTGGAAGCCGCCGACACCGTCACCCTCGACCTGCACAAACTCGGCTGGCAGCCCATCGCCGCCGGCCTCCTCACCGTCACCGACCCCCGCGACCTCGCCGCCCTCCACCAGCGCGCCGACTACCTCAACGCCGACGACGACACCGAAGCCGGCCTCCCCGACCTCCTCGGCCGCTCCCTGCGCACCACCCGCAGACCCGACATCCTCAAGATCGCCGTCACCCTCAGAACCCTGGGCCGCAGCGGGCTCGGCGCACTCGTCGACCAGGTATGCGCACACGCCCACGACCTCGCCGACCTCATCGACACCCACCCCGCCCTCGAACTCCACGACCGGCCCACCATCAGCACCGTCCTGTTCCGGCCCACCAACGCCACCGACGACACAGTGGCCGCCGTACGCAGAAACCTCCTCACCGACGGCCGCGCCGTCCTCGGCCGAGCCCGGCTGGACGACCGCCTCTGGCTCAAAGCCACCCTCCTCAACCCCCACACCACACCCCAGGACCTGGCCGCCCTCCTCACACTGGTGGAAGGAAACACCCCCCGATGACCCGCCCCACCAACCCCCACACCCCGCACCACACAGCCCAAGCCCCCCGCGACCTGGTCGGCATCGGCATCGGCCCCTTCAACCTCTCCCTCGCCGCCCTCGCCCACCCCCTCGCCGAACTCGACGCCGTCTTCTACGAACAACGCCCCACCTTCGACTGGCACCCCGGCCTGCTCATCGACGGCGCCACCATCCAAGTACCGTTCCTCGCCGACCTGGTCACCCTCGCCGACCCCACCAGCCCCTGGACCTTCCTCAACTACCTCAAAACCCGTGACCGGCTCTTCCCCTTCTACTTCGCCGAGCACTTCCACATCCAACGGGCCGAATACGACGCCTACTGCCGCTGGGTCGCCGACAACCTCCCCGGACTCCACTTCCGCCACCAGGTCGACGCCGTCCGCTGGAACCCCGAACGCGACCTCTTCGAAGTCGACTTCACCCAGCTCGACACCGACTCAGAAGCCCCATCCCTCGGCCGCACCTACACCAGGAACATCGTCCTCGGCATCGGCACCGAACCCCACATCCCCGACCCGCTCCGCCCCCTCGTCGACACACCCGGCGTACCCGTCATCCACGCCGCCGACTACCTCGACCACCGCGACACCCTCCTCACCGTCGACCACATCACCGTCGTCGGCTCCGGACAGTCAGGGGCCGAAGTCTTCCTCGACCTACTGCGCCACCGCCCCGCCGGCCGCGAAAAACTGCACTGGATCGGCCGCACCGAAGCCTTCGCCCCCATGGAGTACTCCAAGCTCGGCCTGGAACACTTCACCCCCGACTACACCCGCTACTTCCACGCCCTGCCCGAACCCGTCCGCGACAACCTCATCGCCGCACAGTGGCAACTCCACAAAGGCATCGACACCCACACCATCGCCGCCATCCACGACGAGCTCTACCGCCGCACCCTGCACGGCGGCTGGCCCGACGCCGTCCTCACCCCCGGCGTCCACGTCCGCACCGCCGGCCGTATCGCCACCAGCAGAATCGAACTCCACCTGGAACACACCCAGCAGAACACCCGCTCCCGGCTCACCACCGACGCCGTCGTCCTCGCCACCGGCTACCGCGAACGCCCCCTCACCCGCCTCCTCGCCGGCCTCGACCCCCACCTACGCCGCGACAGCCAGAACCGCCCCCGCATCGACGACGAATACCGCCTCCTCCTCGACCCCGCCATCACCGGAGCGATCCACATCCAGAACGCCGCACCCCACACCCACGGCGTCGGCACCCCCGACCTCGGCCTCGCCGCCTGGCGCAGCGCCACCATCCTCAACTCCCTGACCGGCAAGGAGCCCTACCCACTGCCCCACCGCACCGCATTCACCACCTTCGGCCTGCAACCACACCAGTCCCAGCTCCCGCCCGCGCGCCACCCGAAGACACTCACACCCCTCACGGACGGGAACTGAAGACCCCAGCCCAGACGGTCAGAAGACGGGCGTGCCCTCCCGCGTCAGCTTCCAGCCCACCGACGCGAAATCCTCCGGATCCAGCACACCCTTCGCCGTCACCCACTCCGCGATCCGGGTACGAATCTCCGTCGACTCCGACCACAACTCCTGCGCCGACGCCACATGCGGAAACGCGCCACCACCGTTCGCGCGGTAGTTGTTCACCGCGAACACGAACTGCTGGGCGTCATCCAGCACGGCTCCGTTGTAGGTCAGGTTCCTGATCCGCGAACCCGCCGCCCGGGCGATGTCGATCTCGTACGACAACCCCGACACATAGTCGTAGTTGTAGTCCGGGCGACCACCCGCATTGGTCAACTTCTCCACATCGACCGCCGCACCCGCCGCCGTCTGCACGAAATACTCCGCCGAATACTCCAGATACGCCTTGACCTGCGCGCCCGTCATCAGCTTCGCGACCAGCGTGTTGTCGTACACATACAGACTCGACAGATCCCGGATGGTCACATCGCCCGCCGGGATCTCCGAAGTCCGCGAGAACGGCGAAGCCTGCGAGATCACCGGCAACGACGCGTACTCCGTGCCCGCCAGCGCCGCCTTGACCACGTCCTCCTGCACCTTGGTGATCAGATCGATGATCGGAGCGTCCTTGTAACGCGCCTCGACGGTCGTCAGGGTCTCCGTCGCAGTGCCGACGACCTGGTTGACATACGCCACGACGACATCGTGCTCGTCCTGCAGCAGCTTGGTGATCCTCGGGTCGTCGGCGACCGTCTTCGAGTCGCGCACCGTCGCCGCGACCGACTCCACCCTCCACCGGCCCTTCGCGAAAACCAACTCGAAGTCGAACAGCGACAGCCGCTCCGCATACGCCAACGGCTCCGACAACACCACCGTCCTACCGGTCTTCTCGTTCGTCACCTTCAACTCGGCGATCTCCGTGTGCGCATGACCCACCAGAATCGCGTCGATCCCCGGCACCTGCTGCGCCACCAACGCCGCCGAGTTCTCGATATACGGCAGCTGGTCACCGTACGAGGAAGTGCCGGACGACCCGGAGTGCGCCGACACAACCACCACGTCCGCACCCATCGAACGCAGCCTGGGCACCCACTTCGCCGCCTGCTTCTCCAGACCGGGGAACGTCATCCTGCCCTGCACATACGCCTTGTCCCAGATCGCGATACCGGGATTCGTCAGACCGAGAACCGCGACCTTGACCGGTGGGGCGCCCTTCACATGGAACTTCTTGATGAAGTACGGCGGGAACGCGGGCTTCAGCGTCTTCGCGTCCAGCGCGTTCGCACCCAGCAGCGGGAAGTCGCACTGCTCCTCGAACTTCCGCAGCGTATCGATGCCGTAGTTGAACTCGTGGTTCCCCAGCGCCACCGCGTCATACCCGATCTCGTTCATCGCCTGCGCCATCGGGTGCACCGGCCCGCCCTCGGCCGTGATCGGGTCGACCTTCGCGTAGTAGTACGTCAACGGGGTGCCCTGAATCGTGTCGCCCGCATCCAGCAGCAGCGTGTTGCGGCGGCCCTTCTCCGCACGGACCTGTTCGACCAGCGTCGAGATACGGGCCAGACCCTGCGCATTGCCCTTCGCGTCCGTGTACTCCGCGTTCTTGAAATAGTCCCAGTTGAAGATGTGCCCGTGCAGGTCCGTCGTACCCATCACCGTCAGCGAGTACCGCTTCGCCGGCCTCGGGCCCTTCCTCACCTCCGCGGCCTGAGCCGCCGGAGCCGACGCCGCGCCGGCGAGCGCCACCCCCGCCCCGGTCACGGCGGACTTCTTCAGAAACTTCCGGCGGTTCAACGGCATCTCGTGCTCTCCTCCAGCCACGGCCAATGACGCGCGTAGATAACGCGCGTAGATTCTGACCCGGACATGACCGCCCGCAACAGACCCACCAGGTTTCGATCTGATGACCCAACCTGCCGACCAAGCGGGTGACAGCACACCGAGAACTGACACAGTGGGCCCATGACCACACCCACCGGCCACGAACCCCAACCACCCGCCCTCCCCTACGGCACCCCCGACGCCCCCCGCATCGCCGTCCACGGCCAAGCCCACCTCGAAGTCGACCCCGAAATCGCCCGCATCGGCATCACCGTCACCGCCCGCGGCCGCGACCGCCGCACCGCCCTCGACGACCTCACCCGCCGCAACACCACCGCCCTCGACCTCATCAAAACCTACGGCGACGCCGTCGAACGCCTCGAAACCGGCGCCATCTCCATCACCCCCGAACTCACCAAACACGGCCGCGCCGAACGCATCCGCACCTACCACGGCCGCGTCCACATCACCGCCGAACTCACCGACTTCACCGCCCTCGGCGAACTCACCACCCGACTCGCCGACCTCGACCTCACCCGCGTCGACGGCCCCTGGTGGGCCCTACGCCCCGACTCACCCGCCCACCGCCAAGCCCGCCAACAAGCCGTCCACGAAGCCGTCCAACGCGCCCGCGAATACGCCGACGCCCTCGGCACCACCCTCACCGCCCTCGTCGAACTCGCCGACACCGGCGCCGAGAACCCCCTGCCCTACCCCCAGGCACCCGGCGGCCGCATGCGCTCCATCGCTCACGCCGCCTCCGCCGAGGACGCCACCGCCGCACCCCTCGACCTCGAACCCCAACGACAACACGTCCACGCCCAGGTCAACGCCCGATTCACGATGGCACCGCCCCGCCTTTGACCGCACATTCAACAATCCGCCAGTGTGAATGCACGGCTCCAAATGCGTGACAGGAGTGCTATTGCTCATCAGAGCAGCCATCCGCACAATTCAACAGTTGTCAACGCTCCTTCACCCAACGGTTGTTGAGCAGTCGCGCCCGACCAATTCTCTACCGGCCGGTAAGGCCTAGGCTCAAACCATGCGCCGAGCAAAGATCGTCTGCACACTGGGCCCCGCCACCGACTCATACGACCAGATCAAGGCACTGGTCGACGCCGGAATGGACGTCGCCCGATTCAACCTCAGCCACGGCGGCTACGCCGAGCACGAGGAGCGCTACCAACGCGTACGCAAGGCCTCCGACGAAACCGGCCGCAGCGTCGGACTCCTCGCCGACCTTCAAGGCCCGAAGATCCGACTCGGCCGCTTCACCGAAGGCCCCGTACTCCTTGAACGCGGCGACACCTTCACCATCACCGTCGAAGAAGGCACCCCCGGCGACCGCGAAACCTGCGGTACCACCTACGCCGGACTCGCAGCCGACGTCACCACCGGCGAACGCATCCTCGTCGACGACGGCAAGGTATGCCTCGAAGTCACCAAGGTCGACGGCCCCCGCGTCCACACGACCGTCATCGAAGGCGGCGTCATCTCCGACAACAAAGGCCTCAACCTCCCCGGCGTCGCCGTCTCCGTCCCCGCCCTCTCCGACAAGGACGAAGCCGACCTCCGCTGGGCCCTGCGCACCGGCTTCGACATCATCGCCCTCTCCTTCGTCCGCAGCGGACGCGACATCAAGGACGTCCACCGCATCATGGACGAAGAAGGCCGCCGCCTCCCGGTCATCGCCAAGATCGAGAAACCACAGGCCGTCGACGCGATCGACGACATCGTGGCCGCCTTCGACGGCATCATGGTGGCGCGCGGAGACCTGGGCGTCGAAATGCCCCTGGAACAGGTCCCGATCGTCCAGAAGCGCGCGATCAAGCTCGCGAAGCGCAATGCCAAGCCGGTGATCGTGGCGACGCAGATGCTGGACTCGATGATCGAGAACTCCCGCCCGACTCGCGCCGAGGCCAGCGACGTCGCCAACGCCGTCATCGACGGCACGGACGCCGTGATGCTCTCCGGCGAGACAAGCGTCGGAAAGCACCCCATCGAGACGGTCAGAACGATGGCGAAAATCGTCGAAGCGGCGGAGGAGGACATCCTCGCCAAGGGCCTCCCACCCCTGACCGAACGCAACAAGCCCCGCACCCAGGGCGGCGCCGTCGCCCGCGCGGCCGCGGAAATGGGCGACTTCCTCGGCGCCAAGTTCCTGGTCGCCTTCACCCAGTCCGGCGACACAGCCCGCCGCCTCTCCCGCTACCGCTCGCCGATCCCGCTGCTGGCCTTCACCCCGGAGCCGGCGACACGCTCCCAGCTCAGCGCGACGTGGGGCGTGGAGACGTTCCTGGGGCCGCACGTCGACTCCACCGACGCCATGGTCGGCCAGGTCGACGAACTCCTCACGAGGTACGGCCGCTGCGAGAAGGGCGACACGGTGATCATCACCGCGGGCTCGCCGCCTGGGATGCCGGGGACGACGAACCTGGTGCGGGTGCATCACATTGGGGAGAGCACGAGGTAGGAAGCGGTTTTTCAGTGTTTGGGGCCTACGTGGGTGTCCATGAGGGCGACGGAGGCTTTGCGGGCGATGGAGACGGTGACGGCTGCGCGGCTCTGGTTGAGCGTTTTCCACTCGACGCCGACCTTGTCGAGGGTGTCGGTGAAGAGCCGGACGATGTCGGTCGACGTGTTCGTGAAGAAGTACCGGGGGTATTCGTAGCGCTTGCGCTCGCCGCCGACCATGCGGGTCGTCCAGTTGGTGATGCGGCAGCCGTCGGAGTGGATGAGGCCGCGGATGAAGTCCCAGGGGTGGGCGTCGACGATTTCCTGCTGCCAGGGTTCGAGGGCGATGGTGCGCTGGTGCTTTTTGCCGGGGCCGTGCTGGGGGAAGAGGCAGGGCCAGTGTTTGCTGTAGCAGGTGACGTTCTGGCAGCCCTTGCGCTGAACGCGGAAGACCTTGTTGGCGGGGCGGAGGACCTGCATGGCCTCGGCGCAGGCATCGATCAGACCGGGCCAGGCGTCGGCGCACGCGATGCGGAGGAAGAACACGCCTCGCTGGAGGAGGCTGATGCAGCCGTCGCCGAGGTACAGGCCCAGAAGGTAGGCGTAGGTAGCAGGTTCGTCGGGCTTCCCCGGGGCATCGCGGCACCGCACGCAGGGAGTTGCCCGGTGGAGCGGCTCGATCCGTGTTATCCAGGAGCGGATCGCTGCCCGAGAGATGCCGGTCTCTTTGCTGACGGAGTTCAGGCTGCGCCCCTGAGCCACGAGAGCCAGCGCTCGCTTGCGTGTACCCATGTCGTACATGCGAACACTCTGCGTCACTGATCGTGACCCCGTGCAGCAAAAAGCGGATGTTCACGAGAACGTGGACATCCGCTTTTGATTGGGTTCCTTCGAATCGAAGGTTAAGTGCCCCGGGTGGGACTCGAACCCACACTGAATGCCTTTTGAGGGCATCGTCTCTGCCGATTGGACTACCGGAGCATCTTCGAACCGAAGGTCAGTGTAGCCCCTCGGTGCCTCAAACATACAGGAGCTAGGTAGGCTCTGTGGAGCAGCACCCCTGCCCCGAACAAGGAGCCCCCGTGACCGCCCCCGAGTCGCCCCAGCCCGTAGACGCGCCCGACGACGACAAGTCGCACGTGCCTCCGCTGACGACCCGTGTCGTCATCGCCGAGGACGAGGCACTGATCCGGCTCGACCTCAAGGAGATGCTCGAGGAAGAGGGGTACACGGTCGTCGGTGAGGCCGGTGACGGTGAGCAGGCCGTCGAGCTGGCCCGCGAGCACAAGCCCGATCTCGTGATCCTCGACGTGAAGATGCCCAAGCTGGACGGCATCTCCGCGGCGGAGAAGATCACCGAGGAGTCGATCGCGCCGGTGCTGATGCTGACCGCGTTCTCGCAGCGCGACCTCGTGGAGCGGGCTCGGGACGCCGGTGCGATGGCGTATCTGGTGAAGCCGTTCAGCAAGAGTGACGTCGTCCCGGCGATCGAGATGGCCGTGTCGCGGTACACGCAGCTCAAGGAGCTAGAGAAGGAGGTCGCGGACCTCTCCCAGCGGCTGGAGACGCGGAAGCTGGTGGACCGGGCGAAGTCGATTCTGCAGACGGAGTACGGGCTGACGGAGCCGGCTGCGTTCCGGTGGATTCAGAAGACTTCGATGGACCGGCGTCTGTCCATGCAGCAGGTGGCCGAGGCCGTTATTCAGGATGCGGCCGAGAAGAAGGCGGGCAAGGCCTCCGACAAGGGCTGAGTCCCCCGGGAGCAAGACGAGGCCCGCGTCCCCTGGTAGCAGGGGACGCGGGCCTCGTCGTAGCTGCGAAGGTGCTCAGTCCTCGCCGAGGTACGCCTTGCGGACGGACTCGTCGTGGAGCAGGTCCTGGCCGGTGCCGGAGAGGACGATGTTGCCGACCTCCATGACGTGTCCCTGGTCGGCGAGTGACAGGGCCGCCTGGGCGTTCTGTTCGACGAGCAGAATTGTGGTGCCCTGCGACTTGAGCTCGGCGATCGTCGCCATGATCTTCTGCATCATGATGGGGGACAGGCCCATGGAGGGCTCGTCCAGCATCAGCAGCTTGGGCTGGGACATCAGCGCCCGGCCCATGGCGAGCATCTGCTGCTCTCCGCCGGAGAGGGTGCCTGCGGCCTGGTTGCGGCGCTCTCCGAGGATGGGGAACAGGTCGTACGCTCGCTGGATGTCCTTCTCGATGCCTTCCTTGTCCTTCCTGAGGAAGGCGCCGAGTTGGAGGTTTTCGAAGATGGTCAGGCGCGGGAAGATGTGCCGGCCCTCGGGGGAGTGGGCCAGGCCCAGGGCGACGATCTTGTGGGCGGCGACGCCGGTGAGCGGCTTGCCGTCGAAGACGATTTTCCCGGATGTCGGCTTCAGCAGGCCGGAAAGCGTGCGCAGCGTGGTCGTCTTGCCGGCGCCGTTGGTGCCGATGAGGGTGACGACCTGGCCGGCTTCGACGCTGAAGGAGATGCCTTTGACGGCTTCGATCTTGCCGTAGGCGACTCGGAGGTCCTCGACCTCGAGCAGTGCGGTCACTGGGCGTCTCCCTTGGTGCTGGTGGTGCTCTGTGCGGCGTCGGCGTGAGCCTCGGCGGCCTCCACCTCCGCGACCTCCGCCTCGCCGGGGTCGCCCTCGAAGGGTTCGCCGAGGTAGGCCGCGATGACGCGTTCGTCGGCCTGGACGACTTCCGAGGTGCCTTCGACGAGCTTCTCGCCCTGGACGAGGACGGCGACGCGGTCGCACAGGTTGAAGATGAAGCGCATGTCGTGCTCGATGACGAGTACGGCGATGCCCTTGTCGCGGATGGCGAAGACCAGTTCCTCGGTGGCTCGCGTCTCCTGGGGGTTCATACCGGCTGTGGGCTCGTCCAGCAGGAGCAGTCCCGGCTCGCTCGCCAGCGCCCGCGCGATCTCGAGCTTGCGCTGCTCGCCGTAGGGCAGGTTGCGGGCGAGGTGGTCGCGTTTGTGGGCGAGGCCGATGAACTCCAGGAGTTCCATGGCTCGTTCCTCGCTGGCCTTCTCCGCCTTCTTGAAGCCGGGGCCGCGCAGCAGGGCGGACCAGAGGCCTTCCTTGGTGCGGGTGTGGCGGCCGACGAGGACGTTTTCGAGGACTGTCATGTTGGCGAAGAGCCGGATGTTCTGGAACGTACGGGCGATGCCCGCTTTGGTCACCAGGTGCGGCTTGGGCGGCAGGACGGTGCCCTTGTACGAGACCGTGCCCTCGGTGGGGATGTAGAGGCCTGTCAGGCAGTTGAAGAAGGTTGTCTTGCCGGCGCCGTTGGGGCCGATGAGGCCGACGATCTCGCCCTCGTTGACGGTGAAGTCCACGGAGCGTACGGCGGTGAGGCCGCCGAAGCGCATGGTGACGTTGCGGGCTTGGAGTACTGGTGTCGTCATGGTGGTCACGCACCCGCCTTGGTGACGGCCGCCGGTTCGTCGGTCAGCGTTGCTTGTTCTGGTACGTCGGTCTGGCCGGTCTCGTGGAATTCGAGCTGGCGGCGGCGGTTGGCGATGATGCCCTCGGGGCGGAAGCGCATCAGCAGGATGAGCGCGATACCGAAGGCGAGGAGCTGCTTCTCCTGGAGGAAGACGAGCTTCTCCGGGATGAGGTAGAGCAGTGCCGCGCCGAGGAGCGGGCCGGCGACCGTGCCCATGCCGCCGAGGACGACGGCGGCCAGCAGGAAGGCCGAGTTGGGCGCGGTGGATCCGGCGAACTGGTATGGCGTCGGTACGACGCTGTAGGTGACGTGGGCGCTGACGGTGCCGGCGAGACCGGCGAGGGCGGCGCCGAGGGCGAAGGCGATGAGCTTGACGCGGAAGCCGTTGATGCCCATGGCGGTGGCGGCGGTCTCGTCCTCGCGGATGGCGATCCAGGAGCGGCCGATTCGGGAGTCGGCGGCGCGGGTGTAGACGAGGACGACGATGGCCATGATGAGGACCATCAGCAGGTAGTAGTTGGCGAAGCGGCCGAGGGTGAATCCGGCGATGTCGTGGGACTCGCCGAGGTTGAACCCGAAGATCTTCAGGTCGGGGATGGCCGCGATGCCGTTGGGGCCGTTGGTGATGTCGGGTCCGGAGTCGCCGTCCATGTTGTTGATGGCGATGCGGAAGATCTCACCGAAGCCCAGGGTGACGATGGCGAGGTAGTCGCCGCGCAGGCGCAGGGTGGGGGCGCCGATGAGGACACCGAAGACGAGCGATGCGGCGGCACCGGTCAGGGCGGAGGCCCAGAAGGGGAATTGGACGCCGGAGAACCGGGAGAACTCGGAGCCGGAGACCAGGGCGGCGGTGTAGGCGCCGACGCCGAGGAAGGCGACGTATCCGAGGTCGAGGAGTCCGGCGAGGCCGACGACGATGTTGAGGCCGAGGGCGACGGTTCCGAAGATCAGGATGTTGACGCCGATGTTGGCGTAGTGGTCGTTGGTCTGGGTGAAGGGGAATGCGATGGCGGCGACGAAGCCCATGGCGAGCGTGAAGCTGCGGTTGTGGGCGACGAGCCGGGAGAGCCGGTCGAGGAGTCCCGCGGTGTGCAGGGTCCAGGCGGTGAAGGCGACCACGATGAGGTAGCCGATGAAGAGTTCGCCGTACTCGGTGTCGATGCCGTAGGTGAAGACACCGAGGCCGATCATCGTGATGAGGGTGAGGAGGAGCCGTTCGACCCAGGGCGCGACGGGGGTCGGCGCGGGGATCTTGTCGGCCTTGGTGATGTAGGCCTTGAGGGTGTCCTTGGCGTCGCCGGTGCTCTTCTCGGGGAGGGCGAGGGCGCCGAGGAGGGGGAGGAGGGCGGCGACGGCCGCGATCCAGCCTCCGGGTTCGAGGTTGGCGAGTCCGCCGAGTTCGACGCTGATCGCGATGATGGTGAACCAGGTGGTGGCGAAGCCGCTGACGGCGCTCAGCACGAGGGGTGCGTTGTTGCCCGCGGGCAGCAGCCAGCCGAGGCCGCGGATGCCGTACGACGCGAGGGCGAACAGCGCGGTGATGACGCCGGCGGTGAAGGTCAGCCACTGCAGGCCGCCGGGGTAGCCGTTGATGGTGAGGTCGCCGGGGAATTCTGCGGTCCAGGTCCAGGCGAGGAAGGCGGAGGCGGCGGTGGCTATGCCGCCGGCGAGCAGGAGGGCGCGGGCGGCCGGGACGGGCAGCGGCAGCAGGCCGCGTGCCGCGGGGGCGGGGGCGGCCGGGGTGGCCGGCGTGGTCTTGTCGATGTCGGTCACGTGATCACGCCCTGTCCGCTACACGCTCGCCGAGCAGGCCTTGGGGCCGGACGAGGAGTACGAGGATGAGGAGGCAGAAGGCCCAGACGTTGGCCCAGCTCTGGCCGCCGAGCTGCTGCATGCCGGGGATTTCGTCGATGTAGGCGGAGGCGAGCGTTTCGGCGATGCCGAGGACGATGCCGCCGAGCATGGCGCCGTAGATGTTGCCGATGCCGCCGAGGACGGCCGCGGTGAAGGCCTTGAGGCCCATGAGGAAGCCCATGCGGTAGTCGACGTTGCCGTACTTGAGGCCGTAGGCGAGTGCGGCGACGGCGGCGAAGAAGCCGCCGATGGCGAAGGCGATGACGATGATGCGGTTGGTGTCGATGCCCATGAGCTGCGCGGTGTCGGGGTCCTGGGCGGTGGCCTGCATGGCGCGGCCGGTGCGGGACTTGCGGACGAACCAGGCGAGGGCGGACATGCAGAGGATCGCGGCGACGATCAGGAAGATGTCGGCGTCCTTGATGGTGACGGAGCCGATGTCGTGGGTGGTGTCGAGGCCGGGGAAGGGGCGGGCGCCGTCGGCCTCGGGGTAGAAGTTGCGGACGACTTCCTGGAGGGCCAGGGAGAGGCCGATGGCCGTGATGAGTGGTGCCAGGCGTGGTGCTCCGCGCAGTGGTCGGTAGGCGAACCGTTCCGCTCCGACCGCGATGAGGATGGCGACGATGGCGCCGCCGAGCAGCATCAGGGGGACGGCGATCGCCATCGAGGTGCCGTCGGGCAGGATGTAGAAGTAGACCGTGAGGGCGCCGAAGGCCCCGGTCATGAAGATCTCGCCGTGCGCGAAGTTGATGAGCTGGACGATGCCGTACACCATCGTGTAGCCGATGGCGATCAGCCCGTACATCGAGCCTAGGAGCAGCCCGTTGGCCAGCTGCTGCGGCAGGGTGTTCACCGCGTGGCCTCCATGTCGCTGGTGGTCGTGTGCACTGGTTGCGTGCCGGGGGGTGGTCTGGGTGTGGAAACGGGCCGCGCGGTCGGGGTCCTCCTTCCGCGCGGCCCGTGTGGCGTGCTTGGGGGGCCTGGGTCAGCCGAGGTCGGCGGTGCCGGTCTTGACGGCCTTCCACTCGCCCTTTTCGACCTGGTAGACCGTCAGCTGCTTGTTGGTGGTGTCGCCGTACTCGTCGAAGGAGACCTTGCCGGTGAGGCCTTCGAAGTCGGACTTCTGGACCTCGTCGACGACCTTCGGACGCAGCTCGTTCATCTCGGGCAGCTTGCCGTCGTTGGCGTCCACGACGGCCTTCACGGCGTTGATGATGGCGGTGGTGGCGTCGTAGGCGTAGGTGCCGTAGGCGCCGTAGTCGCCCTTGTAGCCCTTGGCCTTGTACTCGGCGATGAAGTCCTTGGCGGCGGGCAGGGTGTCCGCCGGGACGCCGATCGCGGTGACGAGGTCGCCCTCGGCGGCCGCGCCGGCCGTCTCGATGTACGTGGTGGAGAACGTGCCGTCACCGGCGAACAGCGGGATCTTGACCCCGGCGTCCTTGAGCTGCTTGGTGATCAGCTGGGCCTCGTCGTACTGGCCGCCGTAGTAGAGCAGGTCGGCCTTGGAGTTCTTGATCTTGGTGACGAGCGAACCGAAGTCCTTGTCACCGGTGTTGACGTGGTCGGTGCCGACCACCTTGCCGCCGAGCTTCTTGTACTGCTCGTTGAAGATCTTCGCCAGGCCGGCGCCGTAGGTCTGCTTGTCGTCGACGACGAAGGCGTCCTTCTTCTTGAGGCCGTTGAAGGCGTAGTCGGCGGCGTAGCTGCCCTGCAGTTCGTCGGTGGTGGAGGTCCGGAAGTAGGTCTTGTACGGCCGCTTCTTGTCCGTCTGCCAGTTCTTGCCCTGGGTCAGCTCCGGGTTGGTGTTGGCCGGGGAGATCTGGACCATGTTGGCCGCGGAGAACACCTGCAGCATCGACTGGGCGACACCGGAGTTCAGCGGGCCGACGGCGCCGACGACGCTCTGGTCACCTGTCAGGTCGGTGGCGTTGGACTGGCCGGTGGCGGGCTGCGCCTTGTCGTCCAGGGCCTTGATCTTGAACTTGACGCCGGGGACCAGGTTCTTCTCGTTGGCGTCGTCGGCGGCGATCTGGGCGCCGTACTGGATACCGAGGCCGGTCTGGGAGTTCTCGCCGGACAGCGGGGCGTCCACGCCGATGGTCAGGGTGGTGGTGTCCCCGCCGCCGCTGTCGCCGCCGCCGTTGTCGTCTCGGGAGCCGCAGGCGGTGAGCGTCAGAGCTCCGGTCGTGAGGACGGAGGTAAGGATCACCAAAGAACGCTGTCGCACAATCAGTCCTTTCGGCAGGCTCGGCCACCCCCTGCGGGGGGATAGCGGGTGCTGCGCTGGTACCGAACTCCCGTTGGAGCGGTGACTGGCCGTGACTCTAAGCGTGTGCGGGAACCGTGGAGGAGTGTCTGACCAAGGCTGTGACGCTCTTGTTATGACACGACGTAATGCAGAGCGGTACTAGGCGGGTGGAAGCGCGGAATTCCAACCGATTCGCCCTGTCCGTATGTTGAGACCCGCAGGATTCGCCTGCTGTGATCAGCAGTGTTTTTGGTTTTGGTAATGGCGGGGAGTGGTTGCTGCAGGCTACCTGGTGTTGCTTGTGGGGCGTCGCCCCTGCACTGGATCCCGGCTGAAAGTGGAGTCCTCAATTGCGCGCGTATTACATAGAGTTACAGGCGGGAAAAAGAGTGCGTCGTTCCGTGGCACTTTTCCGCAAAAGCGACGTGCGGGGCCGGACCGCGGGGCCCCGCCGTCCTGGCTGAGGTGCGGTGCGACTGACGCGGGTCAACCACCCTGCGCGCCCGGCCCTGTGTCCGGATCAGCCCGCCGCGCGCACGTGGTCCCCGTCGCCCGGGTTCACATCCCGCAGCAGGCAGGTCAGGCGGGCGGTGCACACACGTCGGTCCTGCTCGTCGCTGATCACGATCTCGTACGTCGCCGTGGACCGGCCCCGGTGCACGGGTGTGGCCACGCCGGTCACCAGGCCGGAGCGGACGCCGCGGTGGTGGGTGCAGTTCAGGTCGACGCCCACGGCGATCTTTGAGGTGCCGCCGTGCAGCATGGAGCCGATCGAGCCCAGCGTCTCGGCGAGCACCGCGGACGCGCCGCCGTGCAGCAGCCCGTACGGCTGGGTGTTGCCCTCGACCGGCATCGTGCCGACGACACGGTCCGCCGAGGCCTGAACGATCTGCACGCCCATGCGCGTGCCGAGGTGCCCGGCGGAGAACAGGGCGGGCAGGTCGACGCCGAGCGCCGCGTACTCGTCGATGACCTCTTGCGGGAACTTCACGGTCTGCTGCTCGCCCATGTGGCCCGGCTCCGTTTCGTTGTCGTCTCGTCGAACTCGAACGCATCTGGCTGAGCAAACGCTCAGTCGGTCGCAGATTGTTCCAGACGGACGACGACGGACTTGCTGGCCGGGGTGTTGCTGACGTCGGCGGTGGCGTCCAGCGGGACGAGGACGTTGGTCTCCGGGTAGTAGGCGGCCGCACAGCCCCGTGCCGTGGGGTAGTGCACGACCCGGAAACCGGGCGCCCGCCGCTGCACGCCGTCCGTCCACTCGCTGACCAGGTCGACGTACGACCCGTCCGCGACCTTGAGCTCCCGCGCGTCCTCGGGGTTGACGAGGACGATCCGACGGCCGTTTTTGATGCCCCGGTAGCGGTCGTCGAGGCCGTAGATCGTGGTGTTGTACTGGTCGTGCGAGCGCAGCGTCTGCAGCAGCAGCCGCCCCTCGGGCAGCCTCGGGTACTCCACGGGCGCCGCCGTGAAGTTGGCCTTGCCGGTGGCCGTGGGGAAGCGGCGCTCGTCGCGCGGGGCGTGAGGGAGCGTGAAGCCGCCGGGCCGGGCCACGCGCGCGTTGAAGTCCTCGAAGCCGGGGATCACACGCGCGATGCGGTCGCGGACGGTGGCGTAGTCCTTCTCGAACTCCTCCCACGGCACCGTGCTGTCCTCGCCGAGCACGCGGCGTGCCATACGGCAGACGATCGCCGGCTCGGACAGCAGATGCGGGCTCGCGGGCTCCAGTCGGCCGCGGGAGGCGTGCACCATGCCCATGGAGTCCTCGACGGTCACGAACTGCTCGCCGCTGCCCTGAAGATCGCGCTCGGTGCGGCCCAGGGTGGGCAGGATCAGTGCTCGCGCGCCGGTGATGACGTGGCTGCGGTTGAGCTTCGTCGACACGTGCACGGTGAGCCGGGCGCGTCGCATCGCCGCCTCGGTGACGTCCGTGTCGGGGGACGCGGAGACGAAGTTGCCGCCCATCGCGAAGAACACCTTCGCCTCGCCGTCCCGCAGGGCGCGGATGGCGCGTACGACGTCGTAGCCGTGCTCCCGCGGGGGCGCGAAGCCGAACTCCTTCTCCAGGGCGTCCAGGAAGGCGGGTGCCGGCCGTTCGAAGATGCCCATGGTGCGGTCGCCCTGCACGTTCGAGTGGCCGCGCACCGGGCACACGCCCGCGCCGGGGCGGCCGATGTTGCCGCGCAGGAGGAGGAAGTTGACCACCTCGCGGATGGTCGGCACGGAGTGCTTGTGCTGGGTGAGGCCCATCGCCCAGCAGACGATGGTGCGCTCGGAGGCGAGGACCATCCGCAGGGCCTGCTCGATCTCCGCGCGCGTGAGGCCCGTCGCGGTGAGCGTCTCGTCCCAGTCGGCGGCGCGGGCGGCCGCCGCGAACTCCTCGTAGCCGTGGGTGTGCTCGCGCACGAAGTCCTCGTCGACGGCGCCCTCGGCCTCGAGGACGAGCTTGTTGAGGAGACGGAAGAGGGCCTGGTCGCCGCCGATGCGGATCTGCAGGAACAGGTCGGTGAGCGAGGCCCCGGCGGTCAGCCCCTTCGGTGTCTGCGGGTTCTTGAAGCGTTCCAGGCCGGCCTCGGGCAGCGGATTGACGCTGATGATCTTCGCGCCGCCCGCCTTGGCCTTCTCCAGCGCGGAGAGCATCCGCGGGTGGTTCGTGCCGGGGTTCTGGCCGGCGACGATGATCAGGTCGGCCTTGTGGAGGTCCTCCAGCAGGACGCTGCCCTTGCCGATGCCGATCGTCTCGGACAGCGCCGAGCCGGACGACTCGTGGCACATGTTCGAGCAGTCGGGCAGGTTGTTCGTGCCGAGCTCGCGGGCGAAGAGCTGGTAGAGGAACGCGGCCTCGTTGCTCGTACGCCCCGAGGTGTAGAAGACGGCCTCGTCGGGGGAGCCGAGGGCGTTGATCTCCTCGGCGATGAGATCGAAGGCGCGCTCCCAGGTGACCGGCTCGTAGTGCTCGCCGCCCTCGGGCAGATACATGGGGTGCGTCAGCCGCCCCTGCTGGCCGAGCCAGTAGCCGCTGCGGCCGGCGAGGTCGGCGACCGGGTGCGCGGCGAAGAACTCCGGGGTGACCCGGCGCAGGGTGGCCTCCTCTGCGACCGCCTTCGCGCCGTTCTCACAGAACTCCGCCTTGTGCCGGTGGTCCGGTTCCGGCCAGGCGCAGCCGGGGCAGTCGAAGCCGTCCTTCTGGTTCACCCGCAGCAGCGTCAGCGCGGTGCGCTTCACGCCCATCTGCTGCTGGGCGACGCGCAGGGTGTGCCCGATGGCCGGCAGCCCGGCCGCCGCGTGCTGCGGCTCGGCGACCTCAGGGGCGTCCTGAACCGGGTCGGCGTTGGGCGGCTTCGTTGCCATCGCCCGCTCTCCTTCGAGTGCGTGTGTGAGATACGTCTCCGATCCTCGCACGTGCCGGTGACAACGTTGACGGTGCGGGCGTGTGGAGGGCGTGAGCAATGCCTGCGCCGAGGACCGTGGACGGCGCCCGGGGCTGACTGTCAGTGGGTCGTGGCAGGATCGGGGGCGTGGCAGAGACAGCATCGAAGAAGACCGACAACGCCCCCGGCGGTACCCGTCCGCGCCTGATGCTCATGGACGGGCACTCGCTGGCCTACCGCGCGTTCTTCGCGCTGCCCGCGGAGAACTTCACGACCGCGACGGGCCAGCCGACGAACGCGATCTACGGCTTCGCGTCGATGTTGGCCAACACGCTCCGCGACGAGGAGCCCACGCACTTCGCGGTGGCCTTCGACGTCTCCCGCAAGACCTGGCGTTCCCAGGAGTTCACGGAGTACAAGGCGAACCGCTCCAAGACTCCGGACGAGTTCAAGGGCCAGGTGGAGCTGATCGGCGAGCTGCTCGACGCGATGCACGCCCAGCGCTTCGCGGTCGAGGGGTACGAGGCGGACGATGTGATCGCCACGCTCGCCACGCAGGCCGAGGCCGAGGGCTTCGAGGTGCTGATCGTCACCGGCGACCGCGACTCCTTCCAACTGGTCTCCGAGCACACCACGGTGCTCTACCCCACGAAGGGCGTCTCGGAGCTGACCCGGTTCACGCCGGAGAAGGTTTTCGAGAAGTACGGGTTGACGCCCGCGCAGTACCCCGACTTCGCTGCCCTGCGCGGCGACCCGTCGGACAACCTGCCGGGCATCCCGGGCGTCGGCGAGAAGACGGCCGCGAAGTGGATCAACCAGTTCGGCTCGTTCGCCGACCTGGTCGAGCGTGTCGACGAGGTCAAGGGCAAGGCCGGGCAGAACCTGCGCGACCACCTGGAGGCGGTGAAGCTGAACCGCCGGCTCACCGAGCTGGAGCGCCAGGTGGAACTGCCCAGGACGGTCGCCGACCTGGCCCGCGCGCCGTACGACCGCAAGGCCGTCACCATGGTGCTGGACACCCTGGAGATCAGGAACCCCTCGCTGCGCGAACGGCTCTTCGGCGTCGACCCGGGCGCCGAGGAGGCCGAGGTCACCCCGCTCGTGGCCGACGGCGTGGAGCTGGACGGCACGGTGGTGGGCACGGGCGAGCTGGCGCCCTGGCTCGCCGAACACGGCGCGGGCCCGCTGGGTGTCGCCACGGTGGACACGTGGGCGCTCGGCGCGGGCGCGGTCGCCGAGGTCGCGCTCGCCACACTGTCGGGACCGGCCGCCTGGTTCGACCCGTCCCAGCTGGACGAGGCCGATGAGAAGGCGTTCGCGGCCTGGCTGGCCGACGCCGCCCGGCCCAAGGTCTTCCACAACGCCAAGGGCGCGATGCGGGTCTTCGCCGAGCACGGCTGGACCGTCGCCGGCGTCACCATGGACACCGCGCTCGCCGCGTACCTGGTCAAGCCCGGCCGCCGCTCCTTCGACCTGGACGCGCTGTCCCTGGAGTACCTGCACCGCGAGCTCGCCCCCGCCGCCGCGGCCGACGGACAGCTGGCCTTCGGCGCGGACGACGGCGCCGAGGCCGAGGCGCTGATGATCCAGGCTCGCGCCATCCTCGACCTGGGCCAGGCCTTCGAGGGCCGGCTGCAGGAGGTCGGCGCCGCAGATCTGCTGCGGGATGTGGAACTGCCCACGTCGGCGCTGCTGGCCCGGATGGAGCGGCACGGCATCGCGGCGGACCGCGCCCACCTCGAAGCCATGGAGCAGATGTTCGCCGGTGCCGTGCAGCAGGCCGTGAAGGAGGCCCATGCGGCCGCCGGGCACGAGTTCAACCTGGGCTCGCCCAAGCAGCTGCAGGAAGTCCTCTTCGGTGAGCTGGCCCTGCCGAAGACCAAGAAGACCAAGACCGGCTACACCACCGACGCCGACGCCCTGGCGTGGCTGGCCACCCAGACCGACAACGAACTGCCCGTGATCATGCTCCGCCACCGCGAGCAGGCGAAGCTGCGGGTCACCGTCGAGGGCCTGATCAAGACCATCGCGACGGACGGCCGTATCCACACCACCTTCAACCAGACCGTCGCCGCCACCGGCCGCCTGTCCTCCACGGACCCGAACCTGCAGAACATCCCGGTCCGCACCGACGAGGGCCGGGGGATCCGCCGCGGCTTCGTGGTCGGCGAGGGCTTCGAGTCGCTGATGACGGCGGACTACAGCCAGATCGAGCTGCGCGTCATGGCCCACCTCTCCGAGGACGCGGGTCTGATCGAGGCGTTCACGTCCGGCGAGGACCTGCACACCACGGCTGCCGCGCAGGTGTTCGGTGTCGCCCCCTCCGCGGTGGACGCCGAGATGCGCCGCAAGATCAAGGCGATGTCGTACGGCCTGGCGTACGGGCTGTCGGCGTTCGGCCTGTCCCAGCAGCTGAACATCGAGGCGGCCGAGGCCCGCACCCTGATGGACGCGTACTTCGAGCGCTTCGGCGGCGTACGGGAGTATCTGCGCCGGGCGGTCGACGAGGCCCGGGCGACGGGCTACACGGCGACGCTCTTCGGGCGCCGCCGCTACCTCCCCGACCTCAACAGCGACAACCGCCAGCGCCGCGAGGCGGCCGAGCGCATGGCCCTCAACGCACCCATCCAGGGCACGGCGGCGGACATCGTCAAGATCGCCATGCTGAACGTGGACCGGGCCCTGCGGGAGGCGGACCTCAAGTCCCGCATGCTCCTCCAGGTCCACGACGAAATCGTCCTGGAGATCGCCCCCGGCGAGCGAACGGCGGCCGAGGAGATCGTCCGCCGTGAAATGGCCGACGCCGTCCACCTCAGGGCTCCCCTGGACGTCTCGGTGGGCGTGGGCCCCGACTGGGAGTCGGCAGCGCACTAGCCGCCGCAGGGCGGGCCACGTCTCGATGCCGGGCCAGGTTCCCAACCGGCCCGGCATCCCGTGGCGCTTTGCGGGGCGGGACTGCAGCGCCCTCAGGGGCGCGGGGCTGCGTCGATATGCGGCTCCGCCGCGATGGGGGATCCCCCCGCTCATGGGGATCCCCCCGCTCGAGCGAAGCCGAGAGTGGGGGAGGAGCCGAGAGTGGGGGAGCGACCAGCCACGGACCACCCGCAGCCCCAAGACCCGCCGCGACCAGGCAAACGCGAGGCACCCGGCCCACCCCCGGAGGGACCCGTCACCCGCGTGGCCCCCGCGGAAAAGCCCCCCGCCGCCCCCGCCGGTCAAGATGCGGCCATGGGTATACGCATGCTCAACCGCCGGACGGCGATCCCGCCGGCCCCGACCCACGCGGTCGGCGCAAGCACCGCCCGCATCCCCACCGACCCGGTGACGGCCCTGAGACACGCCGCCGCGGAGCTACGCCGCCGCCTCGCTCACCGGGAATTCCGGAAACCCGCCGTCGTACGCGCCAGAGACACCGCCGTCTGGCGCCTGTGGGCCGGCCTGGCCCGCGGCTACCTGGCCCTGCTCCTCGCCCAGCTGCCCCGGCCGCCGCGCCCGACGCACACACTCACCGTGTTCACCGCGACCCTCCCCACCGTCCCAGCCATCAAGCCCCCTGACGGCTCCGGTCCCGCTCCCTGCCGGCCCCTCTGGAATCACTAGTGTCTCGTGATCCTGATTGTGTTACTTCGAGTTGTTGTTGACGAGTTTCTTCACGCTGGTCTGGACGAGGCGGACCTTGGCGAGGATCTCGTCGGCGGTGGCGGTCCAGGTGAAGGGTTTCGCGTTCTCGTTCCAGGAGTTGATGTAGTCGCGGATCTGTTTGACCAGGACGTTGACGCTGGAGAACGTGCCACGGCGGATGGACTGCCGGGTGATGATCCCGAACCAGATCTCGTCGGGTAGGACCGCTGCATTGCTGCAGCGGTCCCCCCTCAGAACCGGCCGTGCCCGCTTTCCAGGCAACCGGCTCAAGCAAGCCCCTTGGGCTCGCGGGCGAACAGAAGTGCTGGTCACCGGCCGGGGCCAGTGGCCAGCCGACGCCGGCAGTGGGTGTGTATCAGGCGTGAGGCGGCGGGTTTGTCCGGCTTGCCGTTGCCCGCTTCGGCGGTGACCGCGTGTTTGCGGATCGCGATGCGGGTGACCTTGAGCCACTGCTCCCACTGGTCGGGAGTTTGCGGCTCGTGGTCGGCGTGCAGCAGCAGCCCTCCGCAGAGCGGACATCGGCCGTCTTGCATCTGCAACAGATGCAAGGTGCCCTTGCCCAGCGGGAGTTTGCCGCGGCGGCACCGCTTGGCCCAGAAGTCGGCCAGGGCGGGATCGTCGGTTGACGCCCTCCCTGGCACCATCCGGTGCCGGACGATCGGCGTCCAGGCGAACTTGTAGAGGTAGAAACCGCTGGTGCGGTCCCCGAATACCCATGTGTCCTGCCTGAACGGGTTGAACATGGCGAAGTACCGGGCAGTCACCCAGCGCATCGGCTTGTTCGGGTGGGAGAACTTGGCCCACTTGTAGACCAGTCTCCACACGTAGGCGTCCAGCGAGTTGAACGCCCGCTTGGACACCCCGATCCGGTAGTAGGCAGCCCAGCCCTTGATGATCGGGTTGAGCTTGGCGATCACCGCGTCGGCGTTGGCCCCTCGCAGGGCCAGCACCTCGGCGGCAAGCCGTTCCCGGATCCGCCGCAAGGCCGCGTTGCTCGGTTTGGTCAGCAGCTTGCTGCGGTAGCGTCGGATGTTGAACCCCAGGAAGTCGCAGCCCTCATCGAGGTGGACAATGCGCGTCTTGTCCTCGTTGAAGGCCAGGCCCCGGGGCGCGAGCCACACAGTCAGCCGCGCCTTGACCTGCTCGGCCTGTTCCCGAGAATGACACAGGGCGAGAAGGTCGTCGGCGTAGACGACCAGAACCGGAGAATCGCGCGCCAGAATCGTGGCATCACTGCCGAGATTCTGGTAGCGGACTCCAGCAGCCTTTCCCATGCCGTGCAAGGCGATGTTCAACAACGCGGGACTGATCACCCCGCCCTGGGGAGTTCCCTCCACCGTGGGGGTGAACCAACCTTTCTCGACCACACCCGCCTTCAGCCATCCGGCGATCATTCCCCTCCCGGGAAAGGAGCCCAATGACGCGAGCAGGTGATCGTGGTCGATTCGGTCGAATGCCGCTTTCAAGTCCGCGTCGAGCACCCACAAGCGTTTGGCGTTCTTGCCGCTCGCCGTCGTGTGGATGGCAACGATCGCGTCATGACAGCCACGGCCTGGACGGAAACCGTAGACCTTCGGTTCCAGCCGTGCCTCCCACTCGGGCTCCAGTGCATTCAGCGTCAGAGCTTGAAGGCATCTGTCGGCGATCACAGGAATTCCAAGTGGGCGCTGCTTCCCATTCGCCTTGGCTATATACACCCGCTTGACGGGCTTGGGCTTCCACGGGGCCGCGCCATGCTGGACCCAGTCGGCCAACTCGGCCTTTCCCTGGGGCAGCAGGACGACTTTCCCGTCGATGCCCGCCGTCTTGCGGCCAGCGTTGACTTCCGTGACCCGCCGCACACTCGCGAGTGTGTTGGCGCGGGAGCGGAGCATCAACTTCTGCAGATTCCTGACCTTGGCCAGGTCTCCTGCCTGCGATGCCGTGAAGATGCGTTGCCGCAGACGCCGTACGTCGTCCTCGACGGTCCGCCAGTCGATCGACGGCCAGTCGGTGATCTCGTCCTCCGGTCCGTTCGCCATGCCGGCTGCGGTCGCAGCGGCTTGCGCCGCCCCAGCCACGTGTGTCGTCACGGCGTCCAACTTGCCCTTCGGTTCAGGTGTCTTTGGTCATCGTTTCTTCACGGGCTCACCAGACCCACGTCAGCGCCCTTTCAGGCCGGGACATCGGCCCCTATCCGGCCAGTTATGCGGGGACCACCGACGGAGGTGTCAGCGCATGGTTCCCGGTTTCCTGTTGCCTTTCGGCGACCGGCATTCGCTTGCTGGGTCTTCCTGCGCCCGCTGGAGAGTTGGGCCTTCCTTGCGGTTGGCTTACCAGGTCAGAATTGCATTGCCTGGACTCCATCGGGGTTGTCACGTTCCGCATGAGAGAGATGCTGCCGGTGAGGGGGCCCTCTGCACCCCGGGGACGGCGGTGCACTCCCGACTGGCCAGATTTCCCCAGTCGGCGCCTGCCGATTTCCAGCGGCCAGTCCCTATCTCTCGCTGAAACGACCCATCGGCGAGAGTGCTCATGACGAGGCATCATCAAGGGTTCATTCGCATTCACCCGTCCGGCATTTCCCAGCCTGTAACCCCCGGATGGAACGAGGATCCTTGGGCATTTCCCCAGGCTTCGCACCCCGCGATTACTCACGACGCACGCTGAGGCGGGAACGAGCCCTGTGCACTGGCTCGGGAGCTACACCTTCGACATCAGTCGATCCTCCTTCGGTGAGTCCGCTCTTCTCAAGCGGCTTTCGTGTCGCACGATCTGGTTCAGCCACGAGGACCCGACGGGAGTGAAATGGAAGTGGACGTGCGGGTTTTTCGCCAGCCACGCCTTCACGCCCGGGGTGGTGTGCGTGGAGAGGTTGTCCAGGACGACATGGATCTCCTTCCCCGCGTGCGGCTTGACGGCCTTCTTCAAAAACGCCAGGAAGTTCGCGCCGTTCCGGCTCGGCTTGCACTCGCCCAGCACTTCTCCGGTCGCGACGTTCAGCGCGGCGAACAGGTTCGTGGTGCCGTGCCGGACGTAGTCATGGGTGCGCTGCTCGGTGGCCGCGAAGGCCACCGGCAGCACCGGCTGGGTCCGGTCCAGCGCCTGCACCTGCGTCTTCTCGTCGACCGACAGCACTACGGCGCCACCGGGCGGGGCCAGGTACAGGCCGACGATGTCGGCGACCTTCTCCGCGAACGCCGGGTCTTTCGAGATCTTGAAGGTGCCCGAGCGGTGCGGTTTCAGATTCTCCTCACGCCAGATGCGGGCAACGTAGTGCCAGGACACCGAGATGCCCTCGCGCCGCTTCAAGTGGTCGGCCAGCGATCGCGTCGACCAGTGCGAGAGCCCGGAATCCGCCGGCGGGGACATCCTCGTCAAGGCGATCACCCGCGCCCGCACCCGAGGCGGCACCTGAGTTCGCGGCCCGCCCCGGCGTTTGTCCTCCAGCCCGGCAACACCACGCTCGGCATAGCGGGACTTGCACCGGTCCACCGTCAGCGGTGCCACACCGGCGAGCTCGGCGATGTCCTTTCGCCGCCGCCCTTCGGCCGACCACAACACGACCCGCGCGCGAAGCGCCACGACAGCCGGCACATGCCGCGAACCCGCCAACTCCCGCAGCTCAGCAATCTGTTCAGAGGAGAGATCCATACCAGACTCAACGATCACAGACGCCTCAGGTTCCATGAACAGGATCACAAGACACTAGAGGCGACCCGAGCCGGCCGCCGGAGCCGCACCCCCACGGCGTACAACAGCACCCCCAGGACGAGTCCCGCCCCGGCTCCGAAGCACAGCGTCGGAATCAGTTCCCACGGCTTGGCGACGGATCCCCAGTACTGCCACCACCGCGCCGCCCGGTGCACTGCCGCGACCAGCGCACAGCCGCCGATCACGGCACCGGCCCACCAGCGGTCCCGTACCGACAGCGAGGGCACACCCACCGGCTGGGCCGCGGACACGCGCCGCAGCGAGTAGGCCACGAACGCGGCGATGACGGCCGCGGCCAGAGCCGAACCCCCGTACTGCAGGTACCAGTACAGCGGTGACCCCGCCACCTCCTGCCCCAGGACGGGAAACAGCCGCATCCCCCACCGGTCGAGATGGGTGAACGCGTCCCACACGACATGCGTGAGCGCTCCGAGCGCCGCGGACACGTACCACCACGCCACCGAAACCGGCCGCACGCGCGTGCGTGGCGCCCCGCAGCGCAGGAGCGTGGCCACCCGTGGCCGCCACCCCCGCGGCAGCAGAGCCACCAGCGGTTCGCGGACGAGCAGCCACAGTCCCACCAGCACCCAGGCGACCAGCACGTCGACCGTGAACACGCCCGGGAAGGAGTGCGTCACCTCGCCGAACTCCATCGCATCGGGCAGCACACTCGCCGCGTAATAGGTCATGTCGGGCGCGAAGGAGCCCGCCACAAGGACGGCCGGCACCAGCAGGCCACGGCCGGTACCGTCGGTACGTACCGCGGGCAGCACGGCTGCCGCGTGACTCAGAGTGAACGGCAACAGTGCTCCCCATGGCGGACGTTGACGTCCAGTATGCGGGGCCCGAGATGCGGCCGACGGCCCAACTGCGTATGGCCAAGCGGTGAAAATCGGGCACGAACGGGTGCCCGTGCGCAGGAAGTTGTCGTAGGGTCGCCTGGGTTGACGTGCCGGGGAGCGCGTCGTATCGCCAACAGAACAATGCCACAGGGCACCTGAGACGGAACGTCGCGAACAGGACATCGCGGCAGGGCAGACAGCGACGGGCGCCCGGACGCCCATGGGAGGGGTTCACTTCATGGCGGCGCAATTCGGCAGGAGGCTGCGCAAGGGGGCGATGAACACCACCGTGGCCGCGGTGGCGGTTGCGGCGCTGGCCGCGTCCCAGGGTCCGGGACTGGTGACCGACGACTCCGGCAGACAGCCCGCCACCGGCACCCAGCCCTCACCCGACGCGCCTGCCGGGGACAGTGCGACCGGCAACTCGCCGTACTACACGGACCTGCCGCCGCTGGACAGCCCCACCCCCTCGCCCTCCGCCACGGCGGATCCGATCACGGGCGACGCGGCCGCCGGCATACCGGCGACCGTCCTGGACGCCTACAAGGAGGCCGCGGACGAGCTGCGCGCGTCGAAGCCCGGCTGCAACCTGCCCTGGGAGCTCCTCGCCGCCATCGGCAAGGTCGAGTCGGGCCAGGCGCGCGGCGGCAACGTCGACGCGAACGGCACCACGATCACCGCCATCCTGGGCCCCCAGCTGAACGGCAACGGCTTCGCGAACATCAGCGACACCGACAACGGCCGCTACGACGGCGACTCGGCGTACGACCGGGCCGTGGGCCCCATGCAGTTCATCCCGTCGACCTGGGCGTGGGCCGGCCGTGACGGCAACGACGACGGCCTGAAGGACCCCAACAACATCTACGACGCCGCCCTCGCGGCCGGCCACTACCTGTGCCGCTTCGGCTGGGACCTGTCGACCGACTCCGACCTCAACAGCGCGATCCTCAGCTACAACAACTCGACGGACTACCTCAACACCGTCCTGTCGTGGCTGGAGTACTACCGCAAGGGCACCCACGAGGTCCCGGACGGCACCGGCCAGCTCCCCTCCGACCGCAGCGACGAGCCCGCCGGGTCGAGCCCCTCGCCGAAGCCGCCGTCCAAGAAGCCGGGGACCCAGTCGCCGAAGCCGCCCTCCGGCGGCGGTTCCACCAGCCCGACGCCTCCCCCTTCGACCCCGCCGAGCACTCCACCGAGCACTCCGCCGGGCACCCCGCAGACCCCCACCGACACGGTGGACCACCTCGAGGACGCGGGCACGGCGCAGCTGACCGCCATGGCGGGCGACACCTTCGACGAGCGGATCAGCGCCCGGGCCGAGACCGAGGCCGGCAAGGGCGTCGCCAAGGTGCGGATCCGGTTCTCGATCGTCGGCGACACCGACACCACCTTCACCGGCGGTGAGAAGGTGGCCACGATGGTCACCGGCACGGCCGGCGTGGCCCTCGCTCCGGCCCTGCAGGCGGGCGAGAAGACCGGCGACTTCACCGTCCGGGCCTCCGTCGTGGGCCGTGCGATCCCTGGCATCGGCTACACCGCCACCGTCACCGCCCGCGCCGCCGACAGCCTCGCCCGCACCGGCGACGAGGCGCTGACCTGCGTGGCGGGCGGCGAGTTCGCGAACCAGGTCCAGGTGAAGGCGACGTACAAGGGCGCCGCCGCGGACGGTGTCGCGGCCACCGCGACACTGATCAAGTCGGCGGACGACCCGACCGCGAACGACAAGGGCCCCTACTTCAAGGACGCCGACGGCACCGCCGTACGGACCCTGACAGGTCTCGAGACGGACGCGGACGGCCTGCTGACGCTGCCCAAGCTGTACGCGGACGACACCGCAGGCACGTACCTGTTGCGCATCACCACCACGGGCGGCGCGGTGCTGACGGTCGAGCTGACCGTGACGGCGGCGCCCTCCCCGAGCCCGACGGCAAGCACATCCGCCGACGCCTCACCCTCACCCTCACCCTCGGCGTAGGCACACGGCAACCAGGGCGCCCCTCGGCTTCGGCGGCGGGGCGCCCTCGTCATGTGTGCAACGTGTTCTCATCTCGCGCGCGCGTTGCTACGGTGCCGGACCTGACGAAGTATCAGGTCCCGTCCGTACCGACGCCCCGGGAGGCCCGTATGCGCGCCCTGATCGCCGCCGCGGCCGGTCTCGCCCTCGCGTTCGCCCTGGTCCTCACGATCACGGCGCTCGGCTCCCCGACGGGCAAGACATCACCCAAGCCGCTGCTGACGACGGTGCCGTCGCACCCGTAACCGCCCGGGAGGGAGGCCGAGATGCGCCGCAAGGCCGGTCTGATCCTGCTCGCCCTCGCCGTGTTCTTCGCGGCGCTGTCCCCGCTGCTGCGCTGGTACGCCTTCCCGCGCCTGGCCAAGATCCCGCCGAGCCAGTACCAGGACATGGTCCTGGAGGCCGAGGACGCCACCCTTCTCGACTACGGCACGATGACGGCCCGCAAGGTCGACAAAGTGACCATCGTCCAGACCCTCAAGGGCAACGTGGAGGCCTCCGAACGGATCGAGAAGACGGCGGACCGGGATGTCGTCGTCTGGGACGGCCTGTCCTATGTCCAGGGCCCCGACGGCAAGATGGTCTCCAAGATCCCCGAGCGGTACATCTTCGACGCCCACACTCAGGAACCCGTCCACGCCACGGGCGAGATGGTCGACGGTGATCGCGTGAAACGCGAGGGCATCGAGTTCAAATGGCCCTTCCTGACCGAGAAGAGGGACTACGAGTACTTCGACGCACAGGCCCGCATCACGGCCCCGATCCACTACAAGGGCACCCAGAACTTCCGCGGCGTCGAGGTCTACTACTTCGAGCAGACCATCCCCTGGACGAAGGTCGCCTTCCCCAAGGCCATGCCCGTCGAGGGAATCACCCCCGAGTCCGTCGCCGAGACGGGCACGACCCGCTGGTACACCACGGTCCGCAAGTTCTGGGTCGAACCGCTGACCGGCGCCCCCGTCTACGGCGAGGAGATCCACAAGGAGGAACTCCGCGGCGGCACCCTGCTCGGCGACCGCGACAAGGTCACCGCGTTCGCCGGCCACGTGAAGATGCGCGAGGACTACATCGACCACACCGTGAACCTGGTCAAGTCCAACCGCACGCTGGTCCTGCTGATGACGTCGTATCTGCCGTGGGGTTTCCTGACCCTCGGCGTGCTGCTCCTGTCGCTCTCCCTCTACCTGGAGGCACGCAGCCGCCGCCCCGGCGACCCGGAGCCGACGAAGAACACCGAACCCGAACCGGTCACCGCCTGAGCCGGGCGTTGGTGTGCCGGGTCGGCTCGGCGGTGGCGGGGTCCTCGGGCCACGGATGCTTCGGATAGCGGCCGCGCAGCTCCGCCCGTACGCCGTTGTAGCCGTCCTTCCAGAAGGAGGCGAGGTCGGCGGTGACGGCGGCGGGGCGCCCGGCGGGGGAGAGCAGATGGACCAGGAGCGGCACCCCGGCGACCGAGGGCGACTCGTGCAGCCCGAACATCTCCTGCAACTTCACGGCGAGGACGGGCTGTTCGGGGTTGCCGTAGTCGATCCGGATTCTGGACCCACTGGGTACGGTGATCCGCTCCGGGGCCAGCTCGTCGAGCCGCCCGGCGTCCCCGGAGGCCCACGGCAACAGCCGGACGAGCGCCTCCCCGGCGTCGATCCGCGAGAGATCGGCCCGCCGCCGGGCCCGGCTCAGCTCGGGCTCCAACCACTCGTCCACGCGCGCGTGGAGCGCGTCGTCGGAGACATCGGGCCAGGGCTCGCCGAGGTGCAGATGCAGAAAGGCGAGCCGCTGCCGCAGTACGCCCGCGTCGGCGGACCAGCGCAACAGGCCGAACCCTTCTCGCCGTAGGCCTTCGAGGAGCGCGTCGCGTACGAGCACGGGATCGGCGTCGGCAAGCGGCCGCACGGTCAGCTCGACGGCCCCCAGCCGCTCGACACGCCGCGCTACGACGTCCCCGTCGGCCCAGTGGACCTCGTCCCGCTCGTCGAGCAGTGCGCCGGCCGCCTGCCGCGCGATGTCCTCGTCGACGACGGCCCCGACCTGCACGCGCGCGTGCCGTTTCCCGACAGGGCGATCAGCTGCAGCGACAGCAATCCAGGGCGCACCACGCAGGCCGCTCCCCTCAGCCACCTCGGCCCGCGTCCCGGAGACCATGAGATACGAACCGCCGTCGGCCTTGGCGACACGCTCAGGGAAGGCGAGTGCGGCAACGAGTCCGACCAGGCGGTCCTCACTGACGTTCGCGCGGTCGACCTCGACGTCCACCTCCACCGGGGGAGAGTCACGGGTGGGCGGGTGCGAAGGCTCCCCGACGACGGCCCGCAGCCGCCGAACTTCCGCCCGCCACCGCCCTGCGTAGGCGTCACCCCCACGCCGGGCAGCCCGCAACGCACCGGCGAGATCATCCCCGTACTCCCGCGGCGCCTCCTCGCTGAGCAGGGCCACAACCTCGGCGACCTCACCGAGGGGACCCGCGTCCAGCAGTGCCCGCCCCAACCGGGGATGCAACCCCAGCCGAGCCAGACGCACGCCCCGCTCCGTGGCTCTGCCGGCGGAGTCCACCGCGCCCACTCCCGCGAGAGCGGCCCGCGCCGCCGCCATCGCCCCACCCGGCGGCGGATCCAGCAATGCCAGCCCGGACGCGTCCGGATCCCCCCAGCACGCCGTCTGCAGTGCGAACGCCGTCAGGTCGGCCAGCAGGATCTCCGGCGACGGAAAACGCGGCAGCCGCGCGTCCTCGGCCTCCGCCCAGCAGCGGTACACCGCACCCGGCGCCTCACGCCCGGCGCGCCCCGCCCGCTGCCGTCCCGCCGCCTGCGAGGCCCGCACCGTCGTCAGCGCGCTCAGCCCGCGCGCATGGTCCACCCGCGGCTCCCGCGCCAGCCCCGAGTCGACGACCACGCGCACGCCGGGAACCGTCAGCGACGACTCCGCCACCGCCGTCGCGAGCACCACCCGGCGCCGCGACCCGGGCGACAACACCGCGTCCTGCACCGCCGTCGGCGCCCGACCGTGCACCTGGAGCACGTCGACATCCCCCAGATCGCCCAGCTGCCCGGCGACGCGGGCGATCTCCCCGACGCCGGGCAGGAAGCACAGCACGTCCCCCGACCGCTCGGCCAGCGCCCGCCGCACCACCGACGCCACATGCGCCAGCAACGCGGGATCGACCCGCATGCCGTGCGGCGGCCGCACCGGACGCCCGGGCGGCGCCCACACCACCTCGACCGGATGCGCAGCGCCCTCCGCCTCGACGACCGGCGCCCCGCCCAGCAGCCGCGCCCATCCCTCGGCGTCGGTCGTCGCCGACGCGGCCACCAGCCGCAGCTCCGGCCGCAGCGCCTCCCGTACGTCCCACAGGAACGCCGCCACCGTGTCCGCGTCCAGATGCCGCTCGTGAACCTCGTCGAGCACGACCACGTCCACGCCGCTCAGCTCCTGGTCCCGCTGGAGCCGCTGGAGCAGCACACCGGTCGTGACGACCTCCACGCGCGTGTGCCGCCCGATCACCCGCTCTCCGCGCACGGTGTAGCCGACGCTCTCGCCGACCTTCTCGCCCAGCAGCCACGCCATCCGCCGCGCCGCAGCCCGGGCCGCGATCCGCCGGGGCTCGGCGACGATCACCCGCCGTGCCGGTCCCTCGCCGAGCAGCCCCGCCAGCGTCGGCGGCACCAGCGTCGTCTTGCCGGTGCCGGGCGGCGCGACGAGGACGGCCGTGCCGTGTCCGTCCAGGGCCTCGCGCAGGGCGGGCAGAGCAGTGCGGACGGGCAGCTGGTCCAGGGCGTCGTAGCGGATCACGCAAACCAGTGTCGTACGTACTCGGAAACGCCCTGCACGCGCGCGTGCGTCAGTCCCTCCCCCTGGGGGCACCCCCGGCCGAAGGCTGGGGGACTTCGGCCGGGGGGACCCCCATCTCGCTTCGCTCGCAGACGAAGATCGCCGTCCCCGGGATCAGGTTCCCCCGCAGCGGAGACCAGCCGCCCCACTCGGAGGTGTTCCAGGCCGGCCACTCCGGCTCCACCAGATCCACCAGCCGGAAACCCGACGCCACGATGTCCCGCACACGGTCGCCGAGCGTCCTGTGGTGCTCGACGTAGACCGCGCGGCCCTCGTCGTCCTGTTCGACGTAGGGCGTGCGGTCGAAGTACGACCCCGACACGCTCAGGCCCTCGGGGCCCGGTTCGTCCGGGAACGCCCAGCGGATCGGGTGCGTCACGGAGAACACGAAACGCCCGCCCGGCCGCAGCACCCGCCGCACCTCCCGCAGCACCAGCCGCGGATCGGCGACGAACGGAAGCGCACCGTACGCCGAGCACGCCAGGTCGAACGAGCCGTCCGCGAAGGGGAGCGCGGACGCGTCCGCACACACGAGAGGGAACGATCCGCCGATCCGCAGCGCGTGCTGGAGCTGGCGGTGGGAGAGGTCCAGGGCGACCGGACGGGCACCCTGCGCGGCCAGCCAGCGCGCGCACTGGGCCGCGCCGGCGCCGATCTCCAGGACATCCCTGTCCTTCAGCTGCTCCGGCGGGCCGAGCAGCTCCGCCTCCACCTCGTCGAGACCCTCCGGCCCCCACACGAAGCGGTCGTCGCCGAGGAACGTGCCGTGCTCGACCTGGTACTCGTCCGCGTTGCGGTCCCACCAGCCCCGGTTGGCCCGGGCGCTCTCCGTGACGTCCGCGTGGCGTCGGGTGGCTTCCGTCTCGCTCGCTTCGGGCTCTTGGATGATCGGCTCCCTCGTCGTACTCTTCCGTCCAACCCGTCCCGGCGGTGTCACACGAGGGGCGCACCAGGCCCACGTGGCCTGAAGAGACAGGTTTTGTGCCGGGAATGCGGCGATCCGCCCCGGGTGTGCGGCTTCGCGCATTGACCGTGCCCGGCTGCCCCCGTATGCTACAAGTTGCGCTGCGGGCCTGCGCACCTCAGACGTAGCAGGCTGCGCTCGCATCTGTTGTATGTCCCCTCGGTTGTCGAGGCGCCACCATTAGTCACTGGTGGGGCGCTTCCTTGGCTGTCCGGCTTCTGCAGAGCGAAACGGGCTCCCGGCGTAAGCAGTACCTACGACTTCAATGTCCGTACCGGAGCCCTTTCCCACATGACGAGCAGCACCGAGACCACCGCCACCACCCCGCAGGTAGCGGTCAACGACATCGGTAACGAGGAAGCCTTCCTCGCAGCGATCGACGAGACGATCAAGTACTTCAACGACGGCGACATCGTCGACGGCGTCATCGTGAAGGTCGACCGGGACGAGGTCCTGCTCGACATCGGTTACAAGACCGAAGGTGTCATCCCGAGCCGCGAGCTCTCGATCAAGCACGACGTCGACCCCAACGAGGTCGTCGCCGTGGGCGACGAGATCGAGGCCCTGGTCCTCCAGAAGGAGGACAAGGAAGGCCGCCTGATCCTCTCGAAGAAGCGCGCCCAGTACGAGCGTGCCTGGGGCACCATCGAGAAGATCAAGGAAGAGGACGGCATCGTCACCGGTACCGTCATCGAGGTCGTCAAGGGTGGTCTCATCCTCGACATCGGCCTCCGTGGCTTCCTCCCGGCCTCCCTGGTCGAGATGCGCCGCGTCCGCGACCTTCAGCCCTACGTGGGCAAGGAGCTCGAGGCCAAGATCATCGAGCTGGACAAGAACCGCAACAACGTGGTCCTGTCCCGCCGCGCCTGGCTGGAGCAGACCCAGTCCGAGGTCCGCCAGACGTTCCTCACGACCCTCCAGAAGGGTCAGGTCCGTTCCGGCGTCGTCTCCTCGATCGTCAACTTCGGCGCCTTCGTGGACCTGGGTGGCGTGGACGGTCTGGTCCACGTCTCCGAGCTGTCCTGGAAGCACATCGACCACCCCTCCGAGGTCGTCGAGGTCGGCCAGGAGGTCACCGTCGAGGTCCTCGACGTCGACATGGACCGCGAGCGTGTCTCCCTGTCGCTGAAGGCGACCCAGGAAGACCCGTGGCAGCAGTTCGCCCGCACCCACCAGATCGGCCAGGTCGTGCCCGGCAAGGTCACGAAGCTGGTTCCGTTCGGTGCGTTCGTCCGCGTCGACGAGGGCATCGAGGGTCTGGTCCACATCTCCGAGCTGGCCGAGCGCCACGTGGAGATCCCGGAGCAGGTCGTCCAGGTCAACGACGAGATCTTCGTCAAGGTCATCGACATCGACCTCGAGCGCCGTCGCATCAGCCTCTCGCTGAAGCAGGCCAACGAGTCCTTCGGTGCCGACCCGGCCTCAGTCGAGTTCGACCCGACCCTGTACGGCATGGCCGCGTCCTACGACGACCAGGGCAACTACATCTACCCCGAGGGCTTCGACCCGGAGACCAACGACTGGCTGCCGGGCTACGAGAAGCAGCGCGAGGAGTGGGAGCGCCAGTACGCCGAGGCGCAGACCCGCTTCGAGCAGCACCAGCAGCAGGTCATCAAGTCCCGCGAGGCCGACGCTGCGGCTGCCGCCGAGGGCGGCGAGGCTGCGGCTCCGGCCGCGACCGGCGGTTCGTACTCCTCCGAGGGTGGCGACCAGTCCGGCGCCCTCGCCTCGGACGAGGCGCTGGCTGCGCTGCGCGAGAAGCTGGCCGGCGGCCAGAGCTGAAACGCTGCCGCTGAGGCTTAGCCTTTGACAAAGGGGCCGTACCTTTCGAGGTACGGCCCCTTTGGCGTGTCGGGGTGCCCGTTGTCGTTCGACTGCGGGCCGTCTGTGGCTCGCCGCTCCCCCACTCTCGGCTTCGCTCGAGCGGGGGACCCCCATCGCGGCGGAGCCGCATATCGACGCAGCCCCGCGCCCCTGGGGGCGTGACCTTCGACCCTTGTGTAAACGTACGGGATACACCAGTAACTGACGGGCTGTAAGGCTCAGGTGATCAAGGGCAGCGGGCGGGAATGCCCGTGCCCCGGGCGACGTTGTGCAGTACGAACACGAGGAGGAGCGGTCACAGTGCTTGATCCGCAGGGTTTGTACACGTGGGAGCCGAAGGGCCTGGCCGTCGTCGACATGGCGCTCGCCCAGGAGTCGGCCGGTCTTGTCATGCTCTACCACTTCGACGGATACATCGACGCGGGCGAGACTGGCGACCAGATCGTCGACCGGCTCCTCGACTCGCTGCCCCACCAGGTCGTCGCCCGCTTCGACCACGACCGGCTCGTGGACTACCGCGCCCGTCGCCCGCTGCTGACCTTCCGGCGCGACCGCTATACGGCTTTCGACGAGCCCACGCTCGCCGTGCGACTGGTCCAGGACGCCACCGGAGCCCCCTTCCTGCTGCTGTCCGGCCCGGAACCGGACGTGGAGTGGGAGCGGTTCGCCGCGGCCGTGGAGCAGATCGTGGAGCGCCTCGGCGTCCGCCTCGCCGTGAGCTTCCACGGCATCCCCATGGGCGTCCCGCACACCCGCCCCGTGGGCATCACCCCGCACGGCAACCGCACCGACCTCGTACCGGGCCACCGAAGCCCCTTCGACGAGGCCCAGGTGCCCGGCAGCGCCGAGGCGCTCGTGGAGTACCGCCTCATGGAGGCCGGGCACGACGTCCTGGGCGTGGCCGCGCACGTCCCGCACTACATTGCCCGCTCCCCGTACCCGGACGCGGCGCTCACCGTCCTGGAGGCCATCACGGCGGCCACCGGACTGGTCCTTCCCGGCATCGCGCACTCCCTGCGCACGGACGCCTACCGTACGCAGACCGAGATCGACCGGCAGATCCAGGAGGGCGACGAGGACCTCACCGCCCTGGTCCAGGGCCTCGAGCACCAGTACGACGCCGTCGCGGGCGCCGAAACCCGCGGCAACATGCTCGCCGAGCCCGCCGAGATCCCGTCGGCGGACGAGATCGGGCGGGAGTTCGAGAGGTTCCTGGCGGAGCGGGAGGGCGACAACTAATCGGGGGTGTGGTTCGCGCCCCTAAAGGGGCGCGGGGAACTGCGCGACCAGCCACAACGGCCCGCACCTTCTGCACCGCCTCTCAAGCGGAGCGTTTAGGCTTCCGGTCATGTTGAAGGTGGGCCTGACCGGTGGGATCGGCGCCGGCAAGAGTGAGGTGTCGCGGCTGCTCGTCGAGTGCGGGGCCGTGCTGATCGACGCGGACCGCATCGCGCGCGAGGTGGTCGCGCCGGGCACGCCCGGTCTCGCCGCGGTCGTCGAGGCCTTCGGGGAGGACGTGCTCGCCGAGGACGGCAGCCTGGACCGGCCCAAGCTGGGCTCCATCGTCTTCGCCGACCCGGACAAGCTCGCCGTCCTGAACTCGATCGTGCACCCCTTGGTGGGAGCCCGCTCCCGCGACCTGGAGACGGCGGCCGCCGAGGACGTCGTCGTCGTCCATGACGTCCCGCTGCTCACCGAGAACGGCCTGGCGCCGCTGTACGACCTCGTGGTCGTCGTCGACGCGAGCCCCGAGACCCAGCTCGACCGTCTCGTACGGCTGCGGGGCATGACCGAGGAGGACGCACGCGCGCGTATGGCAGCCCAGGCGACGCGCGAGCAGCGTCTGAAGATCGCGGACATCGTCATCGACAACGACGTACCACTGGAGGAGCTTCAGCGGCGCGTGAAAGACGTATGGGCCGATCTCGTCCGGAGGGCGCGGACGTCCCAGGAGCCGCCCCAGGAATAGCGGCCCCACGACCGGGCGTTGAATCCGGTCAGTAAGGGAAGGACTCTGCCGTGCCCGACACCAGCGGATCGACCGGACGTACTCCGGAGACGCATGTCATAGACTTCCGAGCCGCTGAGCATCTGCTCGCCGCACGGGACCCGCGGGGCGCGGTGAAGCTGCTCGACGGAGTCATCGCCGCGCACCCGGAGAACACCGCGGCCCGACTGCTGCGTGCGCGTGCCTTCTTCGCGGCTGCGCAGCTGCGGCCGGCGGAGCTGGAGTTCACCATCGTCCTGGAGCGCGAGCCGGACAACGCGTTCGCCCACTTCGCGCTCGCCCGGACGTACGAACGCCAGGGGCGGCCCGAGCAGGCCAAGCGCCACTTCCGCCTGGCGGCGGCGCTGGACCCGAAGCCGCAGTATCTGAAGGCGGCCCGGTTCGACGGGTGAGAGCGCGCCGACGCCGCTGAGCAGGCGCTACTACGGCGCGCGGTCGTCCGGCGGCCGGTACGGCGGGACGTCCGGGCCCGGCTGGTAGTGCGGGCCCTGGCGGATGTGCCTGAGGACCACGGCAAGGTCGATGGTGACCACCAGCCAGAGCACACCGCAGGCGATCGCCCACCCCGTCCGCCCGGCCAGAGCGAACGCGACCGTCCCGAAGATCGCCCAGAGCAGCCCCCACACGCTCAGCCAGAAGCGCATACGCAGTGCACTGCGCGCTGTCACCGGCTCACTGCCCGTACGCATCGGATCACCACTCCTCCTTGAAACGTACTCTTCGATGCGGACGTTCTCCAAAGGCGGAGGCCAGGCAAAGACACCTCATGCGTCGCGGATGCCGGCGAACTGACCGAGGCTGCAATGTGACACCGGCGCCTTTGCTCCGTCTTCGCCGCCTTCGCCACTCGAACGGGTGAACCCGGGGTGGGCGGGAACGGGCGTGCGGATGCGGTCCGTTGGACGGGCATGGAGCTGAAAATGCGAGAAGGACACCACGGGACGGGTCCCGGAGCCATCACCCCGGACGGCTGCGCAGTCGAGCTCTACTCACGGCTGCCCGTCGGCACCGAGCCGGACATCATCGCCGCGGCCGTGCCCGCGGGTGCGCGCATTTTGGAACTCGGCTGCGGGGTGGGCCGCATGACGCACCCGCTGCTGGAGCGCGGCTACTCGATCACCGCGGTGGACGAGTCCCCCGACATGCTCGTACGCGTCCGCGGTGCCCGCACGATATGCAGCCCGATCGAGGAACTCGACCTGGGCGAGAGGTTCGACGCGGTCCTGCTCGCATCGTTCCTGGTGCACACGGGGGACGTGGAGGTGCGGCACGGCCTGCTGCGGACCTGCGTCCGCCACCTGGCGGACGGCGGCTGCGTGCTGATCCAGCGGGAGGGCGAGGACTACCACACGAACGTACCGCGCGAGCGGGTCGATGCCTCCGGCTTCACCCTGCGGATCGTGTCGTCGGAACCGCTCGGGGACGGCACGAACTCGGTCCGCGCGGAGTACGAGTTCCCCGACGCGACCTGGACCCAGACGTTCCGGGCCCGGCCGCTGACGAAGGAGGAGTTCGAGGAGGCGCTGGCGGAGGCGGGGCTAAGGGTGGACAAGTATCTGACGGAGGACCGGATATGGGTGAGGGCGGTCGCGCCGGACTGATGGCCGGGGCGGCTGCGGGGAGGGCACGGAGGGATCTCCCTCGGATGCGATGAGTTCCGAAGCGCGGGCGGGTCTATCCAGGTGACAGCATCACGGACCGCTTCACCTACCCAGGAGCCCCTCATGTCCGATTCCACCGCTTCCGCAGCTTCCGTAGCCTCGTCCGGCATCGTCGTCGCCGAGTCCGAGACCGCGCGGGGGCGTCGCGCCCGTATCGCCCTGCGTTCCCTCCAGGTTGTGCTCGCGCTCTTCTTCGCGACCGCGAGTGCCCTCCCCAAGCTGATCGGCCACTCTTCGGCCGCCGAGATCTTCGACGACATGGGCTGGGGCAGTGCCGGGATGTACACCGTCGGTGCACTCGAACTGGCCGGTGCGGTCGGCCTGTTGCTGCCTCTGCTGCAGTCCGTCGCGGCGATCGGGCTGAGCGGGCTGATGGTGGGCGCGTTCATCGTCCAGCTCACCGTCTTCGACGGCGAGCATGCGGCGACACCCCTGATCCTGCTCGTGCCGCTCACCCTGATCGCCTGGGCACGGCGGCGACAGAACGGGGAGCTGCTGCGGGTGGTGCGTCGAGGGGGGTGAGTGGTGCGGGAGATGGGCGCCTGACTTGTGGCGGGCGTCCGCCGTGCGGTGGGGCCGGTCGTGCGACGACGGTGGCGCCCCGTGGCCGAAAGGCCAGACCGGACGTCCTCTCCGCCACATACAGGCTCTCCGCCACATGCGGGGCGGTCCGTGCGTCGGGCCGACGGGCTGCCCGGCTGGGCGCGGCGCGCGCCGGCAGGTCACCGTTCCCCGGACGGACGGCCTCCCAGGCCGCCCGGGCCGCCCAGGCCGCGCAGGCGTTCCAGTTCGCGGCGGTCTCGCTTGGTCGGCCGGCCAGTGCCCCGGTCGCGGATGCCGGCGGGGGCGAGGGCCTCGCGGGGCGGGGGCGGCGGGCTGTTGTCGATGTAGCACTGGACGGCCACCGGGGCGCCGACCCGCTTGCGGATCAGGCGCTTGACGACGACGATCCGCTCCCGGTTCTCCTGCCGCAGGCGCACCTCGTCGCCGACGCGGACGGAATGCGCGGGCTTGACCCGCTCGCCGTTCACGCGCACATGGCCGCCCCGGCAGGCCGTGGCGCCCTGGGAACGGGTCTTGACCAGCCGTACGGACCAGATCCAGCTGTCGATGCGGACGGTCTCGCCGTTCGCCGGCCCGGCCGCCTCGGCGGCTGCCACAGCGGCGGCAATCTTCGGATCCACCCCCTTCGCATCCACGGCCGCCGGTTCCACAGCTTGCTGGTCCGTGCCGGCCGTCGGATCCGTGGCCGTCGGATCGACGGCCTTCGCGCGGAGGTCTGTGTCTTCCCGAGCGTCGGCCGCGACGGTACGAGGCACATCGGAGGCACGTTCGGCGGAGGGGATGGCGATGTCCCTGCCGTTCCTCCGTCCCTTCCGGCCGTTGCTGCCGTTTCTGTCCTTGCCGGTGCGCTCCGAAGCCATGCTTCGACCTTAGTCCCCGGGTTCGGTTGCGTCCGAACGCCTTTCGTGGCCGGTCAACGAGTAACGAGTACGTCTGGACCAATGACCCTGCATCCCCCATGATGACGCCGCCATGACAACGTCGTCCTCGGGTGGTGACCGTGCGCGGATCCTTCGTGAGAGCCACACTGACCGCCGTGCTCCTCATGGCGCCCACCCCCGCGGTCGCACAAGAGCCCACGGTCCCGCAGGGACCCCGGGTCGTCCGGGAGCCCGCTGCCGCCGCCGAATCCGTGTCCGTCACGGCCGCGCCGGACTGGACGCCCCCGCTGAGCACCCGTGGCCGCTGGATCGTGGACGCCGACGGAGAGCGGTTCAAGCTGCGCTCCGGCAACTGGCACGGAGCGAGCGGCACCTGGAACGGCTCGGGAAGCGCGGACGAGGACGCCAACCACCACGCCGGCGAGAACTCCGGCCGGATGCCGCTCGGCCTGGACCGCGCCCCCATGGCCGAGATCATCGCCGGTTTCCAGGAGCTCGGGATCAACAGCATCCGGCTGCCCTTCTCCAACGAGATGATCCACGACAGCCGTCCCGTCACCGACGATTCCGTCGCCGCCAACCCCTCCCTGCGCGGCAAGACCCCGCTCCAGGTGTACGACGTCGTGGTCCGTGAGCTCACCGCCGCCGGACTCGCGGTGATCCTCAACAACCACACCAACACCACCCGCTGGTGCTGCGGAGTCGACGGCAACGAGCGCTGGAACGCGAGCCAGTCCACCAGTACATGGGAGAACGACTGGCTGTTCATGGCCCGCCGCTACAAGGACAACGAGCGCGTCGTCGGCGCCGACCTCTACAACGAGGTGCGCCGCAACGTCTGGGACGACCCCAACTGGGGGCTCGGCGACAACCACGACTGGTTCGCCGCCTCGCAGCGCGTCGGCGACCGCATCCTGACGGAGGCGAATCCCGACCTCCTGATCATCGTCGAGGGCATCAACTGGACGGGCATCCCCGTCGACGGCTTCGCGCACGAACGCCCCACTCTGGAGCCCGTACGCCGCCTCTCGCACACCCTCGTCGACTCCGGCAAGCTCATGTACTCCGCCCACTTCTACGACTACACCGGCCCCAACCACAGCGGAGCCACCGGAACGGGCGAGACCAGCGACCCCCGCTACCGCGACCTGAGCCCCGCGGAACTGATCGACGTACTGAATCGCCGGGCCTTCTTCGTGACCGCCGAACAGGACCAGCACTTCACCGCCCCCGTCTGGATCAGCGAGTTCGGCATCGGCGGCCGGGACGAGACCGGCGTCAGGCAGCGCGCCTGGTTCGAGAGCTTCGTCGATCACCTGATCCGTACCGACGCAGACTTCGCGTACTGGCCGCTCGTCGGTTGGCACGAGGACCGCAAAGGCAACGGCTGGGCCCTGTTGCACTGGGACTCCGCAGGCAACCGCATGGGCCTGTACGACGGCGACGACTGGCGAGCCGCCGCCTGGACCCGGCTCATCGGGGTCCAGGGCCGCACCGGTCGCGTCGCCCCCGTGACGCAGTGGTCGATGCTCAGCCCCGACCACGGCGACTTCGTCCAGTCGCGGCGGATGCGCGCGCTCCCCGACTGGGACTCCGGCGCCCGCAAGGCCGTCTGCCCCGACGGGCGGCGCCTCCTCGGCCTCAGCCACACAGGCAGCCGCGGCCTGTGCACGGACGTGTCCGCCGGTGCCCTGTGGGACCCGGCCGGCGGACACCAGGTCGTCGTCGACGAGCGGCACGTCAGGCCGGGCCAGGACTGGGCGTCCGGGTACACCAAGCTCCAGTGCGCCGACGGTCAGTTCCTCATCGGGTACAGCGTCCGCGGCGCCGCCGTTTCCGCCGCCCTGTGTGCGGCCGCACCGTCTGGCAGGCTCGGCACGATCGGTCGTACGGTCTGGTTCGACCGGGGCGACAACAGGGGCTCGGCCCCCAAGGGCGGGGACTTCGCGCAGGGCCACTACAAGGGGCAGTGCGCGGACGACGAGTACGCGGCCGGGATCGCGTACACGGGCCGGGTGGGCTCGGCACGGCCGGATGCGCTGTACTGCCGCAGGCTGGGCTGACCGCCCGGCGCACCCGGATCTACGGTGGACCCATGGACGCCGGCAGCCTCTCCGCCCTCGACCAGCGGATCGCGGGCTGTCGGGCGTGTCCGCGGCTGGTCGCCTGGCGTGAGGAGGTGGCCCGTACCAAGCGGGCCGCCTTCGCCGACTGGACGTACTGGGGGCGGCCCGTCCCGGGTTTCGGCCCGCCGGACGCCCGGCTGCTGATCGTCGGCCTGGCCCCGGCCGCGCACGGCGGCAACCGTACCGGCCGGATGTTCACCGGCGACCGGTCCGGGGACGTGCTGTACGAGGCGTTGTACGACGTGGGTCTGGCCTCACAGCCCACCTCCCGCACCGCCGACGACGGCCTGGAGCTGTACGGCGTACGCGTCACCGCCCCCGTCCACTGCGCCCCGCCCGCCAACCGACCCACCCCCGAGGAACGGGACACCTGCCGCCCCTGGCTCGTCCAGGAACTGCACCTGCTGCGCCCCACCCTGCGGGCGGTGGTGGTGCTCGGCGCCTTCGGCTGGCAGGCCGCACTGCCGGCGTTCGCGGAGGCGGGCTGGACGGTGCCGCGGCCCCGGCCGGCCTTCGCGCACGGCGCGCGGGTGGCCCTCGACGGACTGGACCTCTTCGGCTGCTTCCACGTCAGCCAGCGCAACACCTTCACCGGCCGCCTCACCCCTCAGATGCTGCGGGACGTGCTGCGCGGAGCGGCGCGTACGGCGGGCCTGGCTGCGCGAAACTGACGGGACACGGCCGCCGTAGTGACGATACGGTGCCCCGATGGGCCTCTATCCGGAGATCGAACCGTACGACCACGGCATGCTCGACGTCGGTGACGGCAACCGCATCTACTGGGAGACCTGCGGCAACCCGCACGGCAAGCCCGCGGTGATGCTGCACGGCGGGCCCGGCTCCGGCTGTTCCCCGAGCTTCCGGCGCTACTTCGACCCGGCCGCATACCGCATCGTGCTGCTCGACCAGCGCGGCTGCGGGCGTTCGACGCCGCCGGCGAGCGCGTACGACACTGACATGAGCGTCAATACGACGCCGCACATCATCGCCGACCTGGAGCTGCTGCGGCGCCACCTCGGGATCGAGCGGTGGCTGGTGTGGGGCGTGTCGTGGGGGTCGGTGCTCGGGCTGCGGTACGCGCAGACGCACCCCGGTGCGGTGTCCGAGCTGGTGCTGACCGGTGTCGCGACCGGTTCGAACGCCGAAGTGGCGCTGATGATCAGGGGGCTTGGCAGGATCTTCCCGGAGGCCTTCGAACGCTTCGTGGGCGAACTGCCCGTGGCCGAACGCGACGGAAACCTCGCTGCCGCGTACAACCGGCTGCTGGAGTCCCCCGATCCGGCGGTGCGGGAGCGGGCGGCGCGTGCCTGGACCGACTGGGAGACGGCGATCATCCCAGCGCCGCCGCGATCCGTGGAACGCTACGAGAACCCGGCGTTCCGCATGGGCTTCGCCCGCACGGTGACGCACTACTGGGGCAAGGACCACCTGCTGGGCGAGGGCGTCGACGACGATGTCGTCCTGCGCGACGCCCATCTGCTGAAGGGCATCCCCGGCACCCTCGTCCAGGGCGCCCTCGACTTCGGCAACCTGCTCGGCATCGTCTGGCGGTTGCACCACGCCTGGCCGGGCAGCGAGCTGGTGGTGGTCGACGAGGTCGGGCACAACGCGGGTGCGCCCGGGATGACGGAGATGTTGGTGGCGGCGACGGACAAGTACGCCGCACGCTAAGGGGCTTCCTCGGCCTCGCCGAACAGGTGCCGCACTGTCGAGCGGTAGTTGGCCCGTACGTGGCTGAGGGCGTGGGCGCGCGCCCGGTCCGGGTCGCCGGAGGCGATCGACTCGTACAACTCCCAGTGCTCGGTGAGGAGTTGGGGCCACTCCTCGTTCTGCCGGGTGAGCCAGCGCAGGCGGCTGTCGACCGGTTCCATGACCGAGATGAGCAGGCTGTTGCCGGCCATGGCCAGGATGCGGTCGTGGAAACGGGTGTTGACGTCGGTGATGGTCTCGGCGTCCCCGGCCTCGGTGGCGTCGGCCGCGCTGCGCAGCAGGTCCCGCAGCTCCGCCAGTGCCCCGGGCGTCGCGCGTGATGCGGCCAGGCCGGCCGCATAGACCTCCAACGCCTCACGGAGCTCGAACAGTTCCTTGACGTCGGTCGGGGTGAGTCGGCGTACGACCGTGCGCCGCGGTGTCTCGAAGAGCACGAACCCTTCCGCGACCAACGCCCGGATCGCCTCGCGGACCGGCACGCGCGAGACACCGAACCGCTCGGCCAGCTCGCGCTCGACCAGCCGGTCGCCGGGGCGGAGGCGGCCCGCGATGATGTCCTGCCGCAGCGTGGCCAGGACGCGCTCGCGCACGGCTCCGAGAGGTTCGATCTTCGTCATGGGGCCATCTTCGCCGACCCCGGGTGTCTTTTACTCGGCGTTAACAACAGCGACATCGGTCGGAACGGTTGACGGCGGGACCATGTCGGCAGTTTGGTATACCAAACAGCGCGACGACAGCCTCGCACCTACGCCTGCAAGCCCCACACCCCCACAAAGGCCGCCGTGCCCCCGTCCCGTCCCCTGGAGGCCCCGTGTCCCTCGCCGACCGTGCCGAAGCCACCGGCACGACAGCGTTCGTCCCCGACCCACGCCTCACCAACGAAGACCTCGCCCCGGCAGGCAAGCGCAACTGGAAGGTCTTCGACCTCTTCGCCATGTGGATGTCCGACGTCCACAACCTCGGCAACTACACCTTCGCCGCGGGCCTGTTCTTCCTCGGCATGAACGTCTGGCAGATCTTCACGTCGCTGCTCATCGGCTTCGTGATCATCTACGTCGGGATGAACATGATGGGCCGCATCGGCCAGCGCACCGGCGTCCCCTTCCCGGTCGTCAGCCGCATCGGCTTCGGCGTCTGGGGCGCCAACATCCCCGCCCTGATCAGGGCCGTCATCGCCATCATGTGGTACGGCATCCAGACCTATCTCGCCTCCGTCGCCGTCAACGTGATGCTGCTGGCGGCCTGGCCGGGCCTGGAGTCCTGGACGCACAGCTCGTTCCTGGGGCTCGACGCGCTGGGCTGGGTGTCGCTCGTGGCCCTGTGGCTGGTCCAGGCGATGATCATCAGCCGGGGCATGGAGTCCGTACGGAAGTTCCAGGACTTCTGCGGCCCGGCGATCTGGGTGGTGATGATCGCGCTGGCGGTCTGGATCCTGGCCGAGGCCGACTGGACGATTTCCCTGACCAGCACCCCGCACCCGGTGTCGGTGGGTGAGCAATGGCGCCAGTGGTTCGGTGCGGTCGGCCTGGTGCTGGCGACGTACGGCACCCTGATGCTCAACTTCTGCGACTTCTCCCGTTTCGCACCCGACTACCGCACCGTCAAGCGCGGCAACTTCTGGGGTCTGCCCGTCAACTCCACGGCGTTCGTGATCCTGTCGGTCGTCGTCACCGCGGGCGCGTACGAGGTGTTCGGCAAGGAGATCACCGACCCCGCCTACCTCGTCGCCGAGATCGGCAACACCTGGGTCCTGGTCGTGGGTGCCCTGACGTTCGCCATCGCCACCATGGGCGTCAACATCGTCGCCAACTTCGTCTCACCGGCGTACGACCTCGCCAACGTCTGGCCGCAGAAGATCACCTTCAAGGTCGGCGGCATGATCAGCACGGTCGCGGCGCTGCTCGTGACCCCGTGGAACCTGTTCTCCAACCCGACGGTCGTCAACTACTTCCTGGGCGGCCTCGGCGCCTTCCTGGGCCCGCTGTTCGGCGTCATCATGGTCGACTACTACTGGGTCAAGCGCGGCCGCGTCGACGTGAACGAGCTGTTCAACGCCGAGCCCGGCTCCCGCTACTACTACCGCAAGGGCGTCAACCCCAAGGCGCTGTGGGCGTTCCTGCCGGCCGCGGCGGTCGCGGCGGTGCTCGCGCTGGTGAAGACGTTCAGCGACGTGGCGCCGTACTCGTGGTTCATCGGCACGGCCCTGGCGGCCGGGCTGTACGCGGTCCTGTGCCGACGCGAGCGCAGTGCGGTGGAGGGTTGAGCGAGTGCGGATCGTCGTCACCAACTGCAACACCACGCAGGAGATGACCGAGGAGATCGTACGAGGTGCCCGGGCCGCGGCAGGTCCGGGCACCACCGTGACCGGCCTGACCCCCTCCTGGGGCCCGGAGTCCGCGGAGGGCTGGCTCGACAGCTACCTGTCGGCGGCGGCTGTCCTGGACGCGCTGCGGACATACGAGGGGCCGCCGTACGACGCGGTCGTCATGGCCGGCTTCGGGGAGCACGGGCGCGAAGGCGCACGGGAGCTGCTGGACGTACCCGTCGTCGACATCACGGAGGCCGCGGCGCATCTGGCCTGCCTGCTGGGCCGGCGGTACGGCGTCGTCACCACGCTGGAGCGGTCGTGCGGGCAGATCGAGGACAGCCTGGAGACGGCGGGTGTGGGGCGCAACTGCGTCGCCGTCGTCGGCACGGGGCTGGGCGTCCTCGACCTCGGCGACACCGACCGTACCGAGGCCGCGTTCCTGGCGGCCGCCGAACGGGCGCGGGCGGCTGGGGCCGAGGTACTGGTGCTGGGGTGCGCAGGGATGACGGGGCTGCAGCGGGTGGTGGGGGAGAAGCTGGGAGTGCCGGTTGTCGACGGGGTGGGGGCGGCGGTGCGGTTGGCGGAGTCGCTGGTCGGGCTGGGGCTGACCACGAGCCGGGCGGGGAGTTATGCGAAGCCGGTGCGGAAGAGGCGGGAGTGGGGGCGGGGCGTGGGGTGACCGGGGGCTCACGGCCGCCACACGAACCGCACGTCCGGCTCCTGCTCCTCGTTCCCGCTGCCGTCGGTGCGCTCGACGGCGACGAAGCCGTGGCGTTCGTAGAAGCGGTGGGCAGGGGAGTTGACCTGGAAGGTCCACAGCGTCAGGCCCTGCGGACTGCGCTCCTTGGCGAGCGCGACGAACCGGTCACCGATGCCGCGGCCGCGCCAGTCGGGGTGGAGGTAGAGCTGGGACAGCTCGGCCCCGGCGAGCACCATCACGCCCACGACGCCGTCCGCCGACTCCGCGACCCAGGTCTCCCGGAGGGGCACCACGACCTCTTGGAAGTAGGCGCACACCTCGTCATCGGTGCGAGGTCGGACGACGGTGGGCAGCGCGGCGGCGAAGGAACGCAGCCAGACGTCGGCCGCAGGGCGCGCGTCGGCGGCTTCGGCCCGGCGCAGGACGACCATCATGAGCGCGCCCCGGAAGCGTGGGAGTAGGTGGGCGGTGGGAGGAGCGCGGGGACGGTGACGCGCTGGATCACGGGAGCTCCTGAGAGGGCCGACAGTGCACAACTCACCGATCCTCCAGCCCGGTTGCCGACCCCGCATCCGAATTTCCGCGTGCCCGCGTCACACGGCCGGGAGACCGTGGCGCAGCCGCCCGCGGTCGCTTCCGGCGACGAGGAGCGGGACGAGATACGACAGCCGGGCGGGCCCCAGCGCATGCTTCCACGACGTGACCCACAGCCCTCGGCCGAGGCGATTCCTTGCCGGCGGGCGACGGGATGGACGTACAGCGACGAGATGCGCACCGCGCCCGCGCCCACGGGCCAGGTGTCGACGGCGATGGTCCCCATGGGCCCGCCGCGTCCGCCGTCCGGCGAGCAGATCCAGTACCTCCTGCGGAAGTCGTCGTCGTGCCTGGGCTCACGCCCGTCCGAGCCCAGCCGGAGCCGCCACCGCTTCTCGCTCGACACGGTGAGCGACTCCGGGCCGACGCACTCGTCGAGGGCGCCTTCGGCGAGTGAGGCGAGGTCCCAGAGCCCGAACCGAAGGCCTTCACCGAGGGCGACAGGACACAACTCGGCGCGGGCCACGAGGCGTTCGTGCACGCGAGCGACTTGATCATCCTTCATGGGCCCGGAGCGTAGGGACGTGGCAACTGGTCGGCCCGGCGTCCTCGGAGCTTCACCCGGGGATGTCATCCGGGCGATGGACCGCACTCCCGTTCACGCAGCTGGCGTTCGCACTCCTGTGCAAGGTCCGGGTGCGCCTTGGAGATGGCCGCGTAGACCCTGCGCCGCAGCAGGTCCTCCGCAGCCGCGCGTCCGATGCGCCCGAACAACTCGTCGAGGATCTCGTCGTAGCGAGTCAGCCGATGGCGCAGGTAGTTGACCTTCCAGCGATCGAGCGCGCCGGGCTCGGCGCTCTCCACCGTGGCCGGATCCGCCACGTGCCTCGATCGCCGCAACGCCCGCTCCTCGTCCCGGCGATTGCGGTGGTCGACCGCCAGCGTCGCCAGCGTGTGCGGGGCGAGCCGCGGCACATCGATGGGTTCCGCCGCGATCCGCGCCAACACCTCCCGCCGCCTGCGCGGAGCGGCAGCCCGCGCGGCGGCGGACCGTCGCGCGGCAGCGGCGGAAGCGGCCCTGAACTCCTCGCTCCGCTCGGCGGCCTCGACGTGCTCGGTGCGGTAGAGGCGGGTCTGCGGGGCGGAGCGGAAGTACGGATTGGTGCGCAGTTGATCGGGTTCGCCGAGCAGTTGCCGCACCATGCCGGGAGTCCAGCCGCGAGCCCGTAGCCCGGCGGCGGACAGGTAGGCGCGGGTCGGCTGCGGGTCTTGGCCGGCGTGAGCCTCTTGACCCTTGTGATCCTTCTCGTGCGTCGTCATCACTGTTTCCCCGTCATCGTTACGCTGAGTGACGAGTTCATTGATGACGCGCACCACTGACAACGCGACGAAGTAGCAGGTCAGAGCAGCGGAGCCAGGAATCGGCTGGGCTTCCCGTGCCAGAAGACGGCAAGAGAATCTCGGGACCGTGTTGCGGCGACGAACAGGAGGGACCGTGCGCGCTGGAGTTCGCGTCGGTATCGCAGAGCGTCAGTGCGCTGCAGTGCGATCACCTCGTTGCGTGGGACAAGTCCCTCTGTCACTCCTGCGATGATCATGCGCTGGTATTCGAGTCCCTTGAAGCGGAACATGGTCCCGATGTGGACGCCTTCATCGCCACGAGGCCCGTCCGGACCGATTTCCACGGCTCTGATGCCCGCCTGGGCGAGGGTGACAGCCACCTCCTGCGCCATGGAGTTGGTGGGGGCGCAGATCGCGATCTGCTCCAGAGCAATGTCGTTCCAGGACGAGATCAGCGCCGCGATCTCCTCGCGCTCGGATTCCCAGTCCGGGCTCGCATGGAGAGCCGGGGGTGCGCCATTGAGCACGGACCGGTATCCGGCGAGGGTTTCCTGACTGCCGTCCAGGTCGTCGAAGGACTCGCCCTCGAGCACGCCGAGCGCGGATCCGAGAATCTGCCGCGTGGTGCGGTAGCTCAGGGTGAGCTTCGCGGACCGGCCGCGGATGTTGACGCCGAGACTGCCAAGGGTCACCTGGTTGTTGTAGATGCGCTGGTGTGTGTCACCGACGAGGAAGATGTCGTTCCGGTCGGGTGCGACCATGGCCCGCAGCATCTTCCAGTGGCCCGGCCGAAGGTCCTGGGCCTCGTCCACCACGATGTGCCGGTAGCGATGGAGCAGCCATCCTGCGGAGCCGTCCTGGAGGTGGATGTTGTCGAGGCCGCCTGCCTCTTCGCGGTGCCGCTCGACCGCCTGGATCCGCTGCTCGCGCTCCATTTCCAGACGGGCGGCCCGCTCGGCCACCTGGGCCCATGTCTGGCGGCCCAGGCGGTCCAGACGTTGGGTGAACTTCTCCGCCAGCTGCCAGATCTCGGCCCGCTCGGCTCGTCGGGCAGCTCCAGCGGCCGCCCGGGCTCCAACTCGTGTTCGGTCTCCTCCGACTGAGCGGAACCGTCATTTTCCTGGCCCGGCGACACATCAGGACGCCTGGAAGGAGCAGCCGTCAAGGCGTCGTCGTCCATGCGCCGCCGGGTTTGCCCGACACGCCGCACGACGGGCCGCAGGGCCCCCGCGACGGCACCGGCTCCGAAATCCCCGATCAGCGCACCGAGCGCGCCGACGGCGGCCGAGCCGAGGATCTCCCGCACCAGGCTGCGCCAGTCGCCGCCCGTGCGGGCAGGCGGAACGCCGGCCGACGCCGCGTCCTCGTCGGGGACGAGAGGTTCCGGATCTGAGGGCGCGAGGACGTTGATGTAAGGAATGTGATGCTGTGTGAGCATGCTGATGGCCTGCCGGCACGCGGACTCCGTCTTCGCGAACCCGTCGAGCCAGTCCGGTTCATTCGGACCAGGATCACGGACGCGCCGGTCGCCCACGCACACGTCGAAAAGGCCGTTGCGCCGTCCAGAAGCATGCCATCGGCGTTCACGGTGATGGCGAAGACCGCGGTCTCGCCCTTCGGCTGCCGTGCACCGGAATAGTCCTCGCCGTCCGCGCCGAAGTGTTCCTCGAGGGCACGGTGTACGGCGGACAGCGGGAAGACCCCGCCGTAGACCGTGTGGCGCCAGACTTCCTTCCGGGTGTCGATCCGCTCGCGCCGGAGGGGGTGAGCCGGTTCCCAGGGCAGCGCGGGCCATGGTTCCCCGGGACGGACATTCACCTGCTGGATCCACTCGCGCTCCGACACCCGGGCTCCATGCCGGGGAGGGGATGGCAGCTGGGGCGGACTGAAGAGCTCCACGGCTCGCCAGTAGTCGACGACTTCAGCACGCCGCTGTTGCTCCGCAGGCATCAGCCCCCCTGATTTCGTACCCGCGACCACCGAAGTGATCCGATCCAGTCGTCGTGGCTCATGGCCGGGCAGGGCCCTCAGTTGGACAGACGGTCGCTGCCGGGTTTGGCACCGACGTAAGCGAGGCGGAAAGCCTTCCGCTCGGGCACCAGGCGGAAGTACAGGCGCCCCTTGCCCGGTGTCATCCGGCCGTGCCAGGAGAAGCACGTGTCCCGGCCGTCGAGGTCAGGGTCGGGGAAGGTGCACAGATGGCGCCGGCTCTGCGACTCGGGAGTGATGTGCGGGTCCCGCCAGTCGGGTTCGGGAGAGCGGGCGAGGTCCCAGTGGTCGGCGGCCGTGGACTGGAGGTCGGCCAGGAGGTTGCGGACGGCGCGGAACCACTTGGGGTCGAGGGCGCGCAGGTCGCGGTCGAAGCGGGGCAGGCGCTCCAGTGCCGGGAAGAACTCGTCCCAGACGTCGAGGAGTTCGGCTGGGCTGGTGAGCGAGCCGAGCCCGGTGCCGCGCGCCCACGCCTCGTGTTCGTCGGCCTCGTTCGGGGTGGAGCAGTGCCGGACCCGGTCCTGCTCGGACTCGATGTCGTCCTCGCCGACGCGGACGACGTCGACGTCGAGCCAGGAGGCCGCCCATTTCGGGCTGACGGGCAGGCTGACGGCCATGCCGTCCACGAGGTGGGCGGCGCCGATGCCGGCGGCGCGGCGGCCGTCGTGGAAGTGCTCCACCTCTGCCGGGTCGTGCCCGGCGGCTTCGAGTACGCCGCGCAGGGCGCCCGGGGTGCGGTCGCGCAGGTTGAGGATGAGGCGGTGCCGCTCCTTGTTGAGGGGAGTGGCGTTCACCCACTGCTGGTAGACGTACCCGCGTGCGAGTTCGGCCGACTGGAGCGGGCTCTCGGTGACGAGCTCCACCTTCTGCCAGGTGCCGAGGCGCTTCAGCGTGGCCACGAACGTGGCCATGGCCTCGTCGACCTGTCTCGGACCCGCCTCGGACTGGCAGGACAGCTCGTTCAGGAATAACGACAGCGGCACTACGGCCCCCTCCCCAGAAGCGATGCGCAACGGCGACGACGGTCAGTCGAGGAGCTGTTCGAGGGAGTTCTCCCACTCGTCGAAGAAGCCCGCCGGCCAGTCGGAGAGGGTGCCGTCGTCGTGGATCTGCGGGCTGACGAACTCCGCTCGTTGTCCGTTGCGGCGGAAGTAGTGCACGGCGGTGGCGGAGGCGGGGATGACGCCGTTCTTGACCGCGAGGCGCAGGCCGTTGAGGACGTGGTCCGAGTGGGTCTCGACGATCAGTTGGGCTCCGGCGGCCGCTGCGGCGGCCATGAGGGCGGCCATACGGGACTGGCCGCGCGGGTGGAGATGGGCCTCCGGGTTCTCCAGCAGGATCAGGCTTCCCGGCCCCGCCGACAGGCAGGCGACGACGATCGGCAGGGCGTACGTGAGGCCGAAGCCGACGTTCGTGGGGCGGCGCCGGGCGGAGGAGTCCAGGCCCGCGGTGCCGTCGAAGCCGTAGCTGAGGCGCACGGAGTCGATGCCGGGGATCTCCGAGGCTTCGAGGTTGACGCCTGGACACAGCTCCTGCATCCACGCCACCACATGGTCCAGGACGGTGTGAGCATCCGCCCCGGGGTGGCGGAGCGGGCCCTCCGGCATGGGGTGCCGGGCATGGTGCCGGAGGTAGTTGACGGTGTGTTCGCCGCGCGCGCCGAGGAAGGCGCGGGCGATGGCCTGGTGATGGGATCGGGGGTAGCTGGTGGCAGGGACGATGCGGTCGGCCTTGAGATACTGGAAGCAGCGGCCGAAGAGCGAGCCGTCCTCCAGATAGCCCGAGGCCGAGTGAAGGGGGAGCACGTCCTGTTCGGGGGCGTACTGCGCGGTCCACTGGTGGGTCTGCCCGTCGTCTGTGCGCAACCTGATGCCGATCAGCGGAGTGGGCAGTCCCGGGGAACGCACGAAGTCCTCGTGGACCAGATCCTGTCCCGTCCCCAACTCCACCAGATCGCCGTTGAGAAGGAAGCCTCCCTGCTCCGAGTCACCGTCACTGGAGAACAGCGTGAGCGAGTCGTACGACTGGCGCAGCAGGGCGAAAGCCTGTAAGACCGTGCTCTTGCCCGACGAGTTGAGGCCTGTGAGCAGGGTGACCGGGGCGAGTGGGATGTCGGCCAACCGGAACGCCTTGAAGTTGGCCAGCGACAACCGGTCGATCACTGCGCACTGCCCCCGTTGCTGTCCAGAATCGTGCGGAAGAGATCGCGGACCTTGCCGAACCGGGTTCTGACCTTGGCACGGTCGCCTGTGCCGACGGATACGGCGCGCTCGAAATCCCGGTCCTTCATGAGCAGTTGGAAGTCCTCGATCACTTTCTCGCGGAAGGCTACCAGCGCGCCGCGGTCCCCATCGGAGAGTTCGGCCAGGTTGACCGTCACCGACTCGAAGAGGGCCTTGTTGATCGGCGAGCGCCGCGTCTGCCCTGGATACAGCTTGCGAAAGGCGTGCGCACCGAAGATCATCTCGGCCGCGTCCATCGCCCGTTTGAAGGACCAGGCGTGCGCCGCTCGTTCCTCATCGGACAGCCGGTTGATCTGCCGCATGGCGTGAGCGAGGAACTGGTCGAAGTCCTGGGCCCGGAAAGTGTCCGGGGAGGTGAGCCGGAAGGCCAGAGCGCGCAGGACCATCTCCTGGTCGGCCATGCGGGCGCTGGGGATGCTGCCACCCGTCGCCGACACGAACGCCTCCGACTCGGCGAGCGAGGACAGCAGCTGCCGTGCCGGCCCCGGGATCAGCGCGTGCCGGAGCTCCTGGCGGGTGAGCGGGAGGCCGCCGGTGTTGATCCGGGCGAAGATGTTGAACTTGACCTCTTCCGGAGTGCCGGGCCGGATGACGTGGACGACGACCTGTGTCTCGTTCAGACGGATCTGGAGCCGCCCGGTGAGGTCGTCGTATCCCTTGCCCTCGAAGTCCTCGTACAGGTACTCCAGACCGCGCAGCCGCAGCGGACCCGCGTCGATCCCCGCCACCTCGGCCAGCGCCCGGGGCGCGATGAACCGGGCGATGGCCGTGAGCCGCTGGATGCCGTCGATGATCGCCCAGTCGCTGTCCTCCGTCTCGGCCGCGTAGAACGAAGGGATCGGGATGCGCAGCAGCAGCGACTCGATCAGCCGGCTCTGCTGCTCGTCCGACCAGATCCCGGCATGCCGCTGGAAGTCGGGGGCGAGGTCGATCATGCCGTTGCTCAGCCGGGACATGAGCAGGTTGATGGTGGGGTTGAGGGTCTGGATCTCGATCTTGGAGGGGTCGTACGGCGCGGTGATCTGGTCCGCCGCGTCCTCCGACTCGGGGTCCGGAAGCTCCAGTTCCAGGTCGATCGCCCGCCCGTCGGGGCCCACCTCGACCCGGAACCCGCCGCTGTCCTCGGCGTCGTCCATGTAGCGACTGAACAGGGACGCCTGCTCCCGCGCCGCCTTACGGCTGCCGATGCTGTCCTCCTGCGACATGTGCCCTCGTGTCCCGTCTCGCAGCCGGAATGGCCTCGTGGGTAGTACGTCGGTCCCGATTCTGCCCGACTGGCATGGGGGGCGCGTACGTCGTCAGGCGGCCCGCTGCGCTGCGGCACGAGAGATGTGGGCGAGGAAATGCTCCCAGGCGGAGAAGGAGAGCCGCAGGACGGGGCCGGCCGGTCGTTTCGAGTCGCGGACGAGGACGCGGGTGCGTGTGCGGGCGACTTCGACACAGTCGTCGTCGGTGGCGCCGCTGTACGTGCTTTTGTGCCAGACCGGTGAGGCGCCCACGGAACCCTCCTCGAACCTCGGCTGAGGCAGGGCTCCGGCCTGTGGCGCGGACCGTCCCGCCGGTGTGGTGGCGCTGGTGAACGGGCGGACAGCACCTTTTCTCAGGGTAACAACCGCTGCTGGGAAGGTGAATGGGCCGAATCACGCCAGGCTCCCAGGCCAGTCGGCACCTGCCGGGTGAGAGTGCCTCCAAGGGGTTCGCGTGCCCGCGAGCGTGCGCTACTCCTCAGGGGGCGTGTCCAGCAGGGCGGCGAGGTCGTCGGCGCCGTCGTCCATACGGCGGATGAGGCCGTGCATCAGAGTTTCCATGTTGCCGCTGACACTGAGGTCCTCAAGCTGCCAGAAGAGTTCCAGATAGCGTCGCGTCTCCTCGGGTTTGTTGGAAGCGACGGTTTCGCCGCGCGGGTTCTCCAGGTACAGGGAGTCGGGCATCTCCTCGCTGGCGAACTCGAAGAGTGTGAAGGGCCCTTGGAGACCGGGGTGCGCGCCGGCGGTGTAGGGGACCACCATGATGGTGACCTTGGGATGCTGGGACAGCTCGCCCAGACGCTTGAGCTGGGCTCGCATGACGCCGGGGCCACCGATCTGCCGGTGCAGGATGGCCTCGTCGAGGATGAAGTGCAGCTGCGGGCAGTCCTCGCTCTGCAGCAGGTCCTGGCGCGAGAGCTGCGCCTCCAGCCTGCGCTCTTCGGTCTCATTGAGCGTGGACCCGCTGCCGTAGGCCGTGGCGATCGCTCGGGCGTACTCCTCTGTCTGCAACAGCCTGGGCAGCTGAAGGGAGTTGAAGTAGCGGCCGACCGACGCCGACGCCTCAAGAGCGAGGAACTGGAGGAACTCGCCCCTGAAGACGTCCCGGTACTCGGCGAAGGGCATCTTCCGGCTGCCGCGCGCCAGGTCGAGCAGGGACTCGATCTGGCGTCGGTCGCTGATGCCGTACGCGGCCAGCAATGGCCTGAGGTCGTTGACGGAGATGCTGACCTCGCCCGACTCGATGCGCAGCAGCTTCGAGGGGGACCACTCCATCTGCTTGGCCACTTGCCGCTGCGACAGGCCGGCACGTGTGCGTGCCTTGCGCAGCTCCGTCCGAAGCTTGAGACGCTGCTCGGCCGCACTTGGCGCGCTCATGATGGCTGTACCTCCTTTTGAGGGATGCGGTGCGCAAGCTAGCAGATAGCAACGTACCTGACGGCAAGCTCCCATCGGCTGCTGTTCTATGTCATTGACGCACGTCAGGCTGCTGGCCGACTGAGCGAGCCAGCTCTCCAGAGCAGTACAGATTGCTATCTAGCAGATTGCGATGCATCCATGTGGGGGGCCCGGATAGTGGGTTGATTTATGGGAGCACCCTATACCTGGCCTGGACAACAAGCTACTCTGCGAGTAAGGCCGCGCACGCCTCAACACCCTTTCGGCGTAAGGAGGATGCAGTCGCGGTAGCGGCCTGCACGGGTCGGCTCGGATCCGACCGGAGTTCATCCGTCCTTGGCGACGACCGCACCACGGTCGCGGATTGCCGCGGCGTCCACGACCTGCGTGGGGCCGGTGTGTCGACGAGGAGAGGAGGACACCGTGGAAGAGGAGCCGACACCAGGACGCCGTCGCATCATGCTGCGCAGGGTCGCACTTGCGGCCCAGCTGGTGAGTATCGCCCTGACGATCATCAGGATCGTGAGGGAGTGGATTCTGCCCAGCGTGTGACAGCAGTCGACCCCGGCTGAGAGCCGGGGCCGGATGCGCGGGTCCGGTTCGGCGGAGCCCCATTCCGAAGTCGCTTGGCCAGCATTCAGGGTGGGGTTCCGTCTCACGGGAACCTGCAATTCATCCATTGTGCCCGCACCGCCGCCGCGTGGCGAGACTTCCGGCATTTGGTCCACACCACTTGCGTCATGGTCCGGTGGGGGTTAGGGGCGGCCGTGGAGGATACCGGGGTACGGCGCGTGCAGCTCGGCCCAGACTGTCTTGCCGGGGGCGGTTGGGCGAGGGGTGACGCCCCAGTCGTGGGCGAGGGCCGCTACGAGGAGGAGGCCTCGGCCGGATTCCGCGTCGGGGGCCGGGGGAGTGGGCGTGGATGCGGGCGTCGGGTGTTTCTCGGTGCGGGTGTCGGTCACCTCGATGCGGAGGGTGTCGGCGGTCGCGGTGAGGCGGAGGTGGAAGTCGCGGCCGGGGACGTGGCCGTGGCGTACGGCGTTGGCGGTGAGCTCGGCGGTGATCAGGGTGAGGGTCTCGTTGGTGGGGGTCGTGTAGGGGTGGCCCCAGTCGTTCAGGCGGTGCGAGACGAGACGGCGGGCGAGGCGGGCGCCGCGAGGGGTGGAGGTGAACTGCATGGCGAACTCGTGTGCGGGTGCGGTGGGTTGTGGCATATGCCCATGTGGGGGAGTTGCTGACTTCATGCCGTAAACAGTCGTGTCCTGTGCGTAGCTTTGAACAGGAGCGATGCGCTGACGGGTGCGGGCTGTATGCGTCGGCGGTGCGCTTGTACGCGGTGCGGGGCGTGACCGGCTTCGGGGCCGCGCGTTGGGTGGAGTCCGGTGGCTTGTGGCCGGTGGCTGGGGCGGTGCGGGAGGAGTGGCGGCGTGAACGACGAGGTTCAGCAGCCGGAGTACGAGTTCGGGGCGGGCATTCTGGTCGTGTTCGGGCGGCAGTTGAAGCTGTGCCGGGAGCGGGCGGGGATGGATCGGGCGCAGTTCGGTTCGCTGACGGGGTACTCGGCGTCGACCATTGCGTCGTTCGAGCAGGGGAGGCGGATTCCGCCGCCGAAGTTCATCGATCGGGCGGATGAAGTGTTGGGGGCGGGTGGGGTGTTGAGTGCGAGTAAGGAGGAGGTGGGGCGGGCTCAGTATCCGGCGTTCTTTCGGGATGCGGCCAAGTTGGAGGCCGAGGCGGTTGAGCTGCACGTGTATGCCAACCAGGCCGTGCCTGGGCTCCTGCAGACGGAGGAGTACGCGCGGGCGATCTTCATGATGATGCGGCCGCCCATGGATGATGAGCTCATCGAACAGCGAGTGTCCGCCCGCCTGGCCCGGCAGGAGATTCTGTCCGGCCGCGATGCGCCGCTCGCCAGCTTTGTCGTCGATGAGGCCGTGTTGAGGCGTCCGATCGGAGGGCGGGGAGTCCTTCGTGGCCAGCTGGAGCACATCCTCCTGATGGGGGAACGGCGGAACGTCGAGATCCAGGTAATGCCGCTCGACCGTGAGGAAAACGCCGGTATGGCTGGCCCCTTCACCTTGATCGAAACGAAGGAAGGGCGGAGGATCGCGTACGTCGAGGTACAGAACGTGAGCCGCCTGCAGACAGAGCGGGAACGGGTTCGTGCGCTGGAGGTCAAGTACGGGATCATCCGGGCACAGGCCCTGACCCCTCGTGAATCATTGGCGTACGTAGAGAAGTTGCTGGGAGAGCCATGAACGCGGACGTACATAAGCTGGCCATAGACGAGTTGGCGTGGCGCAAGAGCAGCTACAGCAGCGAGGAAGGCGGCGAATGCGTCGAGGTTGCCGCCAGCGCCAGCAGGGTTCACGTCCGTGACTCGAAGGACACGAGCCGTCCCGGGCTGACCGTGCAGTCCTCCACCTGGACCGCGTTCGTCGAGTTCGCGGAGCTGTGACAACGGCAGAGCCCTCGGCAGGCGTGCGCTTGCCGAGGGCTCTGCGTATGCCCTAGCGGGGCCAGCGGCCGGCGGCGATCTCCGCGTCCAGGCGGGCCTGGAAGTGGGCGTGGGCGGCGCGCATTTCGGCTTCGCGGTCGGCCTTGTAGAAGGGGGCCTGGTAGCCGGCCGGGGGTGGGGTGTGGTCCGGGTCTTCCAGGTGCGCCATGAGGTCCAGGTAGTCCTGCTTGGTCTGGCCGTGGCCGTACGTGTTGAAGTCGGCAGCGATCTTGCGGCCGTTGGCGTCGAACCAGGTCGCCGACTCGTAGTCGTACAGCTGCGGGTAGCGAGACTTGAAGATCGCGGCGAGCTGGTCGGCTGTGATGCCGAGCCATACGGATACGAGGGCGTCGAGCTCGACGAGGGCGGCTCGGCGCTCGTGCTCGGTGCGGAAAGGGGTGCTGTACTCCCAGGTGGGCTTCAGGTTGGCGGCGAGTGGCCTCAGGTGGGGCCAGTGGGGGTTGGCCCAATCCTCGTAGCCTGCCCATTGGGGGTCGAACAGCTCCGTCCAGAGGGGGGGCGTAGTGGGTGGTTAGGGCGTTCAGGCGGAGGGTGCGGAGCAGTAGGGCAGGGGCGAGGGGGTGCTTCGGGTCGGGGGCCGGCATCTTGAGGGCTTCGGCAACCTGGAGAATCGGGCGGCCGATGATGCGCAGCACGTAGTCGAGGGGCAGTGATGCCCAGAAGCCCGTGTTGAGGGCCGTCAGACGCTCATCTGCCAGGGCCGTCGAGTGCACGGTATGGACGTGTGCAGGACCGGGCGGGATGAGGGCGGCGTGCAGGCAGCGGCTACTGTCAAAGGGGATCATGGCTCGCCAGGCCAGCCGGAAGTACGTGGTGAACGGCCTTCCGAGCCAGGAGTCCTGGGCTGCCAGGTACGTCGCCTCGTCGGCGGCACGCACATAGTTGGTCACGGGGACGCATACGTCGGGCAGTTCCGTAGGCACGAGCAGGTCCCAGTCCCTGTTGCTCCGACATGGGATCCTCGGCTCCTTCGAGAAGGGAAGCGCCGATGCGAAGTGTGGCCCTTGGATGATGACGTCCGAGAGTTCGGGGACGGTCTGGTTGCCCCAGCGGATCAGACCGTCCTTCTTGGCGTTGGCTTCGTCATATCCCCGCGTGATCATCGGGCGGTAATCGGCCAGGCTGCTGCCATAGGCAGCCAGAGCCTCGATTGCCCCTTGCTCGCCAATAAGGACCGGGTACAGCAGAGGGGTCTGTGTTACTTCACCCGTTGAGCCCCTCAGGGCCTGCCAGCTGGTCAGCAGCGCAGTGTTCACATGCACCACGCGGTCGCGGTGCGGCCGGATGTCCCATGAGCCGTTGTGCTTGATGCCGGGCGTCGCGCCTTGTCCATCGTGGGCCAGCGAATCGGGCAGGACATCGGCGCCGCGGAGCTCGCTGAGGTGCAGGAAGTCAGGCTCCTGCGGCGAGCCGTAGATGTGCATTCCGAATTCCGCGGAGCGGTTTAGATCTTCGAAGGCCCAGTTCGCCGAGTTGACGAAATGCGCATGAACCCGGAGATGCCGGTACGCGGCGGCCCGGATGGCGCCCTCACGCACACCTCCGAAGTGTGTGTCCGGATGGATCAGGCCCGCGCTGCCTTGTGGTGCGATGTGCTGCCATACCTGAGCCATGAAGGCCCGGTAGAGGTCACCCTGGGTACCAAGCAGGAGCGGATACGTTGCCTGGCTGCCCATCACAGCAACGGTCCCCGCATGCACGGCCAGTACGTCGAGGACTAGACCTTGACCTCCCCCAGGTGTCCCGAGGACCTCCTCCTTACGCAGCCGCCACTCCGCTGCACTCGGCTTCTCCGCCAGAACAAACCACGGCTCCAACTCCGCCAGAACCTGGTCCTCCTGCCACCGAGGCCGAACCCAAGGCGGATTCCCCACCTGCAAGTCAAACCCGCCCGCCCGCGCAAACACCTGCGCGAACTCCAACTCCCAGTGAAAGAACCCCTGCTGCCCAGCGACATCCCTCGCCACCGCCGCCCACGGGTACCGCTCCTCCAGATGATGGGCCAGATCCATCCCCATCAAATCCGGCAACGCATCCTCATACGGCTCCAGCTCATCCAGCCGCTCGAACTCCGAAATCAGCGAATCCGCCGGAACATCCCGCTTCCCCAGCAAGGACTCCGCGAAGTCCAGCCAATCATCAAGATCAGCCAACGGAACCACGGCCCGGCGCTGCTCCGTCACCGCTTCCTTGCGCCGCCCAGTCCGCCGCTTGTCCAGGTCCTCCCGGGTAAGCGAAAGCTGCTCGGCCTCGACACCAAAGCCAGGCAGTGCCTCCGCCTCCCAACTCATGAGAATCCCGTCGCCCTCACCGACGACCTCGGCCAAGCCCCCCTCCACCAGCTCAGCCGCCCGCCGATACCCCTCATGCGCCCCGTCCAGCAACGAAGCACTCTGCACCGGCCAGAACCAAAGCGCACACCACGCATCCATCAGCGTCTTCAACCGCCAATAGGGCGTGTCAACGGCCTCCAGATCCGCCAGCACCGCACCCCGCTGAACCGCCACCTCAGGCGCCCGCAGCCACCCGCCCTCCGCGCCCCACACATCGATCCGCCGCGAGATGTCCCGCTCGGAGATCTCCAGGTGTCGTACGACAAGCCCCCACAGGTACTCGACCCTCCGTGCGAGCCCCTGCAACTGCTCCGTCTGCTTCTTCGACGGCGATTTGGTGATCGCCTTCCGCCAAGCACCCAGCGCCTTGGCCTCCTCCGGCGCCAGCGCCTTGGCCTCCTTCTCGGCGGCCACCGCGCCCCACTCCTTCGCGGGCAGCAGGAAGTGATGAACGGCCCCCACCGGAAGCCCGGCCCCCGCCACCGCCTCCATCAGCGGAAAGCGCTCAGGTGTGGCCCCCAGCCAGCCCCCCTTCTTCAGCCTCTCGGCGGCATAAACCTCCCGCCTTCCCCCGATCAGCGAGTTACCGCGCCGCAGATGCAGCCCGAACCAGGGCGCCTCCATCCCCGGATGCATCGTGTTGAGCCACAGCGAGACCTCCGCCAGCTCCACGGCCGTCGAATTGAGGTCCACGCCGTAGGAGTTGTGCAGCGCGATGTACGCCTTCACCTTCTGCAGCTCGACGGCGTACTTCTCCGTGTCGACGGGAACACCCAGCTCGTCCTGCCGCCGCCGCAGATACTCCACCGCCACCTGGTCGATGGCTTCGTTCAGGAATGCGCCCGAGCCCAGCGCCGGTTCGCAGATCTTCCAGTCCAGCAGCTCCCGCGCCGGCGTCACCCCACAGTCCTGATCCAGCCGATGCTGCAACGCCAACTGTACGGTCACCTTGGTCAAGGACACCGGCGTGTAGTACGACGCCGACGTCTGCCGGTCACGCCCCGACAGTCGGTACACGAACGATCCCGGCCGGTACCGGACCCGCACCTCCTCGCCCGTCTCCTCGTCCCTCCGCCGAACGAAGGCCGAACGAAGACCGAGTCCGGATACTCGTCCGCCTTCGACGCCGGAACCAGCCAGGAGCCGTCCTTCGAGTAACCCCCCTTGGCGACCTCGTACAGCTCCTCGCCCGCCACGAACCCCGTGTACGACATCAACCCCTCGTACACGGCCCCGAGTTGGTTGATGCCGAGCTGCGCGTACGAGATGAAGCCACCCCGCTCGCCCTTCTTGCCCCGCGTGAGCATCAGCAGCCGCAGCACGCGGTACAAGGTCGCGTTGCGCAGCCGCGTGTCCACGTACCGCGCCTCACCCGTCTCGTCCTCGTCGAAGCGCGGGTCCTTCACCGAACTACGCCCGATGAGCCGGATCGACTCCGGCTCGAAGAGCTTGGAGTGAAGGGGCTCGAAGCGCAGCCCGATGTCCTCCGACTCGAGCGACTCGCGCTCCTCCTCCGCCGCCTTCCCGTGCGTCCGGCGCGAGCGGTAGCCCTCCTGGACCATACGGAAGAGCAGGTCGAGGGAGTCGTACAAGTACGTGCCCTCGCGTGCCTTCTCGCCCACCAGGTCTCGCTCCGCGACCAGCTCACCCAGCCGTCCCAGCCCATACCCCTGGTGGTACTCCGGGTAGTCGGAGGGCAGGATGCCCAGCTCCGGTCGGGCCTCCGCGTACAGCAGGAACAGGATCCGGTACAGGTACCGCAGCGACTCCCGCGTCAACTGACGTGACAGTTCCGGCAGTTCTGCAACATCCTCCGGCCGGACACCCGCCCCCCGGATCCGCTCCAGCACCTCGTTCGCGATCAGCTCCACGGACAGCCGCAGTCCGTCCCGCAGATCACTCGACACACCCACCGCATGCTTCGTCGACTTGTCGACCAGCCCGGCGAGCGGGTTCTCGCCGCCCTCCTCCGGCGTCCGCAGCGAGTCCGCGCCGAACAGGGCCGCCAGCGTGTCCAGTTCACCGCCCGCGCGCGTGTCGTTGCGCTCCAGCGCCGCGTCCAGGGACGCCGCCAGATAGCGACCCTCGCCCCACACCGCCCGGTCGGCCAGCACCACCACGCCACCCACCAGGAGCAGCACATACCGCGGCGCGTCCTCGCACGCGAACAGGAACGACGCCAGCTTCGACCCCGTCGACACCTCGTCGGAGCCGTCCAGCTGGAGCCGGTGCAGCAGGCGCCCCGGCCCGTCCGGGTCCAGCGCCGCGTCCGGCTCGGCGGCACACCCGCAGTCCAGGGCCACCAGCCCCGGCTCGGCATGCGCGACCTGCACCTCATACGTGTGGTCGGCGCGCTCCACTGTCAGCGTCTGCGGCTTGGCGTCGTACCCCAAAGCCCGCAGCACATCCGCGTTCAGTGCCGCCGCCCGCTCACGCCACACACCCGAGTCGTACGTCGTCGCGTCGTCCGGCTCGGCCGCCGCCTCCGCGAAGAACGCGCGCGCCTTGAAGAACGGCCGACGCAGCTCACGCAGGCCCACGCGCGGCGTCACGGGGAGGACGTCCTCGGCGCCGTCGGCCTCCGCCCCGCGCACCGCCTCCTCCCGCTCCTTCCAGGTCGCGAGCAGGCCCGACTTGAGGTCCTTCGGGAAGACCTCGGCCAGGTAGTGCGCGGAGAAGTAGTCGCCGCGGTTGACGAGTGAGTCGTACGACATGACGGGCAGGACCTCGGGGAATCGGGCGATCGGACGTCGGGGCGATCAGGCGGGACGATCAGGCGGTGGAATCGAGGACGGCGAGGACCCGGAGCATCGGGCGGCCGGTGGTCAGCAGCGAGTCGGCGAGGCCGGCCAGGTCGTTCTTCGTACGCTCGCCCGCCAGGGTCGGCTGCTCCCAGTCGCCCAGGCGTCGCCTGTACTTCTCGATCGGGCCGGCCAGCGCCCTGTCCCACTCGCTGCTGTGCTGCCGTAGGAAGCGCTCGGCCGCCTCCAGGGCACCCGGGATGCCGCTGCTCAGCAGGTCGAGGTCGTGGCCGTGCAACGGGTTGGCCATGGTCGGGCCGACGCCCGCGCGGCGCAGTACGCCCACCATGTCGTCAGTCACCTCCCCGGCCTGTACGGCCATCCACTTCACCACGGTCGGGCGGCCCAGCGCGTTGGAGAAGATGCCCTGGATCAGATACGTCGGGGCCTCGACGTCCGCCGTGATGACCGGGGCCTCCTGGCGGCCCAGCCGCACCAGCACCTTGTCCGTCAGCCACTCCACGACCGGGTGGAGGTCGGTGAGGAGCGAGATCTCCGGCCAGCTGGAGGAGGACGACTCCCTGGCCCGTACGAGGGAGAGGTCGGCCAGCTTGCGGTTCAGGGTCACCAACAGGCGCTCGTGCAGGCGCTGTTCGCGACGGTAGTCCGGCGGGAGGGCCTTCATTCGGTGGGTCAGGTCGGACGGCGGCCTGAAGGAGATCAGGCCCGTCTCCGGGTCCTCGTCCAGTTCCAGCTGCCGCTGCGCGTCCGGGAAGACCTCGCGGATCGCCTCGTCGATGAATTCACGGGTGCCGGTGAAGAGGCGGGGTACGTCGGCGGGGGCGGGCGGTGCCTCGCCGTCCGCGTCGACGTCCTCGGGGTCGGCACTCACCGCGCCGAAGAAGTCCGCCAGGAGCTCGGTGCCGGAGTCCTCGGCGGCCGCCGCGCTGGCCGTCGCGTCCAGGGACTCGTCCACCGTACGGCCGCGCAGCAGATCCTGGATCAGGGACTTCTCCTCCGCCTCCGCGCGGTAGAGCCCGGAGACCGCCTCCGCCGTGCCCAGGCTGCGGTGCGCCTCGTCCTCACGCTCCAGCAGGCGCTCGGCGACCGTACGGTCGTCCTTCGCGCCGTCGACCTCGCTGGTGAGGATCAGCGCGCGGAACTGAGGTCGGTGCGCCTGGCCGTAGCGGTCGATACGGCCGTTGCGCTGCTCGATGCGGATGAGGGACCAGGGGACGTCGTAGTGGATGAGCTGGTGGCACTGGCGGTGCAGGTTGACGCCCTCGGAGGCCACGTCGCCCGTGAAGAGCAGGCGTACGGGGGTGTCCGCGAGACCGAAGTCCTCGACGCACTGCATCTGCTGCTCGTCGGAGAGACCGCCGTGCATGACGCGCGCGGCCTCCTGCAATGCCCTGCCCTTGAAACCGAGGGCCGCCGGGACCGTCCTGCGCAGCCACTCCAGGGTCTGGACGCGCTCGGAGAAGACGACGACCCGGGTGTCGCTCCGGGGTCCGACGCCGATCTCGCGGAGCTGCTCCACCAGGGCCTGGAACTTCGCCGAGTCCGTCTCCGACATGACGAAGGTGAGGTCGCCCAGGCGCCGGAGCGCGGCCAGCTCGGCCTCCGGCGCCGGGCCCTCCTTCGCCTTCAGGGTCCTGATGCGCGCGTCGACCGTCGCGGCCAGCGCCACGTGCGAGGAGAGGAAGGACTTCAGGAGCGTGTACGGGAACAGACGGCTCTCACTCACCGAGGTCTTGTCCGAATCCTGCGGGAGCCACACCTGCGCCAGTTCCTCGAAGATCTTCTCCTCGGCGGGGGTCGCTGCGCAGTGCACCGACGTGCTCGGGCCACGGTCCGCCCACTGGCCCTTCATCTGCTCGCGGACCTCGGGGCTGATCTTCGTACGCCGGATGAAGAGGTGCTCGATGTCCTTCGCCTCGTAGCGCTCGGGGTCGCGGATCGCGGCCGGGTCGAGGAGGGAGATCAGCTCGGCGAAGGAACGGGCGTCGCCGTTGTGCGGGGTGGCCGAGGCCAGGATGAGCGCGTCGGTCTGCGGGGCGAGGAGCCGGGCCAGCTGGTTGCGCAGCGAGCCGCGGTTGATGAGGTTGTGGGACTCGTCGATGACGACCGCGTCCCAGGTGATGCGCTCCAGGTGATGCTTGTACTGGTCGGTGTTCTTGAGCGTGTCGATGGAGACGATGACGCGCTTGAAGTACGTGAACGGGTTGCGGCCGGCCGGGATCTCACGCTGGATGCGCTCGATGCCGACCGAGTCGAGGCGGATCAGCGGAATCGCGAAACGGGTCCACAGCTCGTGCTGGAACTGCTCCAGGACATGCTGCGGCGTGACGACGAGGATGCGCTCGCCGCGGCCGCGGCGGATCAACTCCGCGAGCGTCAGACCGATTTCCAGGGTCTTGCCGAGGCCGACGACGTCCGCGATGAGCATGCGCGGGCGCAGGTTCCTGCCCGACAGGGCCAGCTGCGCCGGCCGATGCTGATAGGGGAGTGAGTCGAGCAGGAAGCTGTCCGCGAGGGCCACGCTCGGACTGGGGGAGGGGGACCGTAGGAACGGTCGTGCTCGGAGGCTGGAGGTCCGCGTCCTGCGGGATGGTCGGCGCCGCCGTGTGCGTGGTGAGGCGGCGCCGGGCCTGGGCGACCTTGAGCCCCTTGCCCTCGATCACGGTGCGGCACTGCTGGACGACGCTCTGGAGCGTGGGGCGGGCGGTCGGGTCGTACGCGAGCATCGCCGTCAGCAGGGGCACCAGCTCGTCCGGGACGCCGGTGAGGTCCGGTTGCGCCTCCGGCTTGGTGATCAGGTGGAAGAGGGCGTGGATGTTCTCGGCCTGGAAGGGATAGTGGCCCGTCGCCGCGTAGAGGAGGACGGCACCGAGTGCGTAGACGTCGACGGGCGCCAGGAGGGGCTTGACGCCGTTCGCCTGCTCGGGGGCCATGCAGGCGGGCGTACCCAGGACCGTGTTCGGCGCGGTCAGAGAGGCACTGGACTCGGTGAACACGGCGAGCCCGAAGTCGATGATCTTCGGGCCGTTCGGGCCGAGAAGGATGTTGGCGGGCTTGAGGTCGCGATGCAACAGCCCCTGCTTGTGGACACCGGAGAGGGCCTCGGCGAGCGTCGCACCGAGCGAGGCCACGAGCACCGTGGGCAACGGACCGCAGGTGTGCACATGCTTGCGCAGATCCGGGCCGTCGACGTACTAGGTGGCCAGCCAGGGCTGCTCCGCTTCCGGGTCCGCGTCCATGAAGGCGGCGATGCGCGGGCCCCAGACGGTCTTCAGGACCTCGACCTCCTGGGCGAAACGCAGCCGGGTCTCCGAATCGACCACCGACGGCTTGATGACCTTGACCGCGGCAGGCTCTCCGCCCTGTGACTCGCCGAGATACACCTGCCCCATGCCGCCGTGGCCGATCCGGCCGAGCAACTCGAAGTCGCCGAGCTGAGTCGGGTCCTCGGGGCTCAGCGGCGCCGCGTTCACGTGGGTCTCGTCCCTTCGCTCTGGTCATCCGGTTTGTGCAAGGCGTAACGGTAGTCCACCAGGGACAGGAACTCACCGGTCAGTCTTCATTACCCCTCTGCCCTGCGGGGGGGTGCCCCGATCCGGGGGACCGCGATGACCGCGACGCCGGAAGGTCGATCAGATCGCTGACCCCCGCCACCCCCTGCAAGGTCCGCGCCAGCGACACCAGCGTCTCCCGTACGGCCGCGATCTCGCCGCGCAGTGCCTCCGCGTGCTCCCACTCCCGCTCGTACGCCACGGGATCGCGCCCGGCCGGACGCTGGGACTCGTACGCGGTCAGGCGGGGATGCCACTGGGCGAGGAGCGGCCGCAGGACACGGTTGAGCACGGTGACGGCGAGGAGGCCGAAGCTGACGTGGCCGGCTGCCACGTACCGGAGATCTCGCCGACGAAGGGAATCGTCAGCTTGGCCGTGACCTCTGCGGGACCGCCCGGGCCCCGCCGCCTGCGCTGCCTGTGTGACGATGCGCAACCGAGCTGGCCGCCCTGCGCGAGCCGTTGCTGAGGATCGTGGAGGGATTGGGGGTATCTCCGGGGCGGACTTCGGGGTGGCGGCGACGGGATGAGGCCCGGACCGGATCCCAGGGCGTCATTGCGTAGACGCCCCGGGTCGTAGTTGCCTGGAGGCAGCCCACCCAGCTCCGTACGCTGCACGTATGCCCGCCCTCGACGACACCAGCTTCCTCAGCACCATCGCCGACCGCCTGGCCGCCCTCCCCGCCGTCCGGGCCGTCGCCCTGGGCGGCTCCCGTGCCCAGGGCACCGAACGCCCGGACAGCGACTGGGACTTGGCCATCTACTACCGAGGCGCCTTCGACCCCGCCGACCTGCGTGCTGTCGGTTGGGAGGGCGAAGTCTCCGAGGTCGGCGGATGGGGCGGAGGCGTGTTCAACGGGGGCGCGTGGCTGACGATCGACGGGCGGCGCGTGGACGTCCACTACCGCGACCTCGACGTGGTGGAGCGGGAGTTGGCGGAAGCCGAGGAGGGGCGGTTCCGGGTGGAGCCGTTGCTGTTCCATCTCGCGGGGATTCCCAGCTATTTGGTAGTGGCGGAGCTGGCGATCAACCGGGTGCTGAGAGGTCGGCTGCCGCGACCGGCGGGATATCCGGAGAAGCTGCGCACCGCCGCCGCCGAGCGCTGGTACGGCACAGCCCGAGCCACTCTCGCGTACGCGAGGGTGAACCACGCCCCTGCGGGAGGCGTCACGGAGGTCGCCGGAGCCATCGCCACGGCCGCCGTGCAGACCGGGCACGCCGTGCTGGCGGCGCGCGGGGAGTGGGTGACGAATGAGAAGCGGTTGTTGGAGCGGGCGGGGCTTCGGGGAGTGGATGGGATCCTCGGGGGTCTGCGGCCGGATCCAGAGGCCTTGCTGCGAGCGATCGCCGACGCGGAGACGCTGTTCGCGTCTGCTTGATCCTCAATCGTGCGAGGGAAGCGACGCTGGATGCGCAACCCGTCCGCCCGTGCCGTCGCTTGGGCTCGACGAGGGGCGTGGGCACGGAGCCACTAGGTCGATTCCATGGGACTCTTCGACAAGCTGACCGGAACCAAGCGCCCCGCCGACGGTGTCGCGCCGGGCTCAGCCGAGGAGGTGCGGACAACCCTGCTCAGCCTCAACCGGCCCGATGTGCCGTACGTCATCCGCGACGGCGCCGCGGATGACGCCGACCTGGTGGCGGAGTGGCGGATGGCGGAGCCCGCCTGGCAGACCCTCTTCATCGAGTCCCAGTTGACTCGCGCCGTCCGGATCCGGATGCGCCTGGTCCAGGACGACCATGAGGTCCGCGCCCTTGAGGAGCAGTGGGAGGTCACCCGAGTCGGCAACCCGCCGAGGCTTGAGATTTCGTCGGAGTACTCCCGCGGGCCGGACAGGACCGTCTCCCACCACTGGACGATCGAACGCGGCGAGAGTGGCCGCCTCGAAGCGACGGAGACTTTCCGCTTCGACGGCGCGGAACTTGTGAGGACGGGACTCAGTACTGCGCCCCCGCAGTTGCGTTCATAAAGAACGTGGCGTTTCCACGCATTGTCACATCCCCGAAACGCCAATGTCCCGGCGCCTCCAAGAACCCGCCCTACCCTGGACACCACAGCGCAATGCCCGGCCACCGTCGCCCGAAGGCACCACCCCCGCCCTCGCCCCGACAGGAGCCCCGTGTCCCGCCCCGCCCCCGCGTTCCACATCCCGCCCTGGCTCGCCCACGCCCTCCGCACCCAGCGGGGTCCCGTGCCCTGGCCCGCGGTCGTACGAGGCGCCCTGTCCAGCGGGCCGTTACTGCTTGTTGCCGTGCTCGCCGACCGGACCTCGCTCGGCGTCGTGGCCGCCATCGCCGCCATGCTCGCCGGCATCAACGACCGCCCCGGCAGCCGGCGGACCTCCGTCAGGCGGCTCGGGGTGCCTGCGCTCGCGGGAGCCGGTGGGATGCTCGTCGGGACGTATGCAGGGGACCATGTCGGGGCCGTGGCCTTGAGCGTTCTCCTCACCCTTGTCGGGCTGGTCGCGGGCGGCATGAGCGCCGTGGGGCCCGTTGCCTCCGGGGCCGGAACCCAGCTGCTCGTCGCCGCTGCCATCGGGGCCGGGATGCCGTTGCCCGACGAAGGGTGGCAGCGGACTCTCGCCTATCTCGCGGGGGCCGGGTGGCTGCTCGGGCTGCGGCTGGTGCTGCCGACGCCCGGGGCGATCGCCGGGGACTTCCGGTTCGACGGGGAGCGGGAGGCCGTGGCCGACGTGTACGACGCCGTCGCCGGGCTTCTCGACGCCGTCGGTACCGCGCACGCCACCGCCCGCCGTGCCGCTCTCACCGCCGCCCTCGATCATGCGCAGGACGCCCTCGCCGGGCCCCGGCTGCGACGGTACGCCACTTCCGCGGCCGAGCGGCGACTGCATGCGCAGTACGCCGCTGCCCTTCCCCTCGCCGAGGCCGCCACCGCGCTCGCGTGGGCGGGAGAGGCCCTCTCCGAGCGGGCCTCCGAAGGGCCCCGGCGACTCGCCGCCGCCGTACGTGGCAACACGCACACCGGGCCGCTGCCCGCGCCCAACCGGAACGCCCCCGCCCTGCGCGCCCTCGACGACGCCCTGCTGCACGCCGCCGAGGCCTTCGACCGGGGCAAGGGGGCCGACCTGCACACCCGGAGGCGCACGGCCAGGACCCTGCTTCGCACCGTCTTCGGGGCCGGCGGGCGGGAGTACGGGCTGCGTGTCGGCCTCTGCTTCGGGGCCAGCGCCGCTGTCGCCCAGGCCCTGCATCACGCCCAGTGGTACGGGCAGCACGAGCACTGGTACTGGCTCCCCGCCACCGCCGTCTTCCTCGTCAAGCCCGACCTCGGGCCGCTCGTTTCACGGGTGCTGTGCCGGGCCGCCGGGACCGTCCTCGGTGCTCTCGTCTTCGCCGGGTTCGCCGCCGTGCTGCCCCGTCCCGAAGGGCTCATCGCGCTCGTCGCCGTCAGCGGTGCGCTCATTCCCGTGGCCACGCGGCACTTCGCCGCGCAGACCGCCGTCGTGACCGTCCTTGTGCTCGCCCTGGTGATGGTGGGCGGCGAGCCGCAGGCCTCCGTCAGCCGGATCGGGGAGACGCTGCTGGCCTGCGCCATCGTGCTGATCGTCGGGCATCTGCCGATGCCGGGGCAGCGGGGTGGGGGTGTGCGGGCCCGGCTCGCCGCGGCGGGCGGCGCGGCTCAGGCGTACCTCGCCCACGTCCTGCACGAGACCGACGCCGACTCCGCCACCCGCGCCGTCCGCTGGACCCTCCGCCGCGGGGCCTACCGGGCCCTCGCCGAGGCTCGTGCCGCCATCGCGCTCGCCGCTGCCGAACTCCCCGCGCTCGCCCGGCACTCGGAAGGCGCGGACGAGATCGTCGCCGTCCTCGAACGGCTCGTCGACACGACCACCGCGTGCGCCGTCCACCTCGACGACACCGGCCGGCTCACCCCCCGGCACACCGAGCGGCTCACCGAGCTCCTCGATGAACTCGCCAAGCGGCGTGATCGCGGGGGGCCAGGACTGCCCGACCTGCCCATCGCCGTGTAGGGCCCGACCCACGAGGGCTGCCCCGGGCCCGCGTCCCCCGCCCGGCCCGGGTCCGCCCCGCCCCGCGACACGGTCGCGACGCCGGGGATGCGCGGTTCGGCTCACGTCCCGGCACGACACCGTCGTACGTTGGCCCCATGACGCCTTCTCCCGCGGAAGCTGATCTCATCATCACCGGATGCACCGTCCTCGTGCACGACGATCAGGAGCGGATCGGGTTCGAGGAGGACGCCGCCGTCGTCGTACGGGACCGAGTCGTCGAGGCTGTCATCGGCGCCGCCGAAGCAGAGGGCCTGGCGGCGCGCGAACGCCTCGACGCCCGCGGGCAGGTCGCCATGCCCGGGCTCGTCAACTGCCATACCCATGCCCCGATGGTCGCCCTGCGCGGTGTCGCCGAGGACCTGCCGACCGAGGAGTGGTTCAACGACGTCGTCTGGCCCATCGAGTCCAACCTCACCGAGAAGGACGTCGAGTTGGGCGCTCGGCTCGCCTGTGCCGAGATGATCCGCGGGGGCGTCACCTGCTTCGCCGACCACTACTTCGCCATGGACTCGGTCGCCGCCGTGGTCGAGGAGTGCGGAATGCGGGCGCACCTCGGCGAGGCCTACTTCTCCTCCCAGGGGTCCCAAGGGCGGGAGAAGTCACTGGAGTTCGCGTTACGGCATCGGGGCGCCGCCGACGGCCGTATCACCACCACCCTCGCCCCGCACGCCCCCTACACCGTCGACGACGCCGACCTGGCCGCCACCGCCGAACTCGCTCGGGAGCACGGCCTCCCCGTCCACATCCACGCCTCCGAGAACCGCGACCAGGCCGACACCAGCCTCGCCCGCCACGGCGTCACCCCCATCGAGGTCCTGGAACGGACCGGACTCCTCGACGTCGACATCCTCATCGCCCACGGCACCGGCATCCTCGACCGCGACCTGCCCGTGCTCCAGAACGCCACGGGCCGTGTCGCCGTCGCCACCGCACCCCGCGGCTACCTCAAGTTCGCCTGGCCCACCACCACACCCGTACGCGCCCTGCGCGCCATCGGCATCCCCGTGGGACTTGCCACCGACGGCGCCGCCTCCAACAACTCCCTCGATGTGTGGGAGTCGATGGCGCTCACTGCCCTCATCCAGAAGTCGACCGAGGGCGAACCCCGCTGGCTGACGGCACGCCAGGCCCTGCACCACGCCACACTGCAGAGCGCCCGCGCGGTCGGACTCGGTGACACCGTCGGCCGTATCGCACCGGGGCGGCGGGCCGACATCGTTCTGGTCGACCTCAGCGGCCCGCACACCCAGCCCGTCCACGACCTCGCCGCCACCCTGGTGCACAGCGCCCGCTCCTCCGATGTCCGCACGACCATCGTGGACGGGCGGGTCCTGATGCGCGACCGGGAGTTGCTGACGATCGATGTGCCCGCGGTGGTGAGGGAGTTGGGGGAGCGGATGCCCGCACTCCTGGACCGGAGCCACGGCAAGCGCATCCAGGAGTACGACACCTAGGTCCCGAAAATCTTCCGGAACCGCGATGAGTTCCGCCCCGCCCAACGGTCACCAACCGCAACGGGACCATTGCACAGGAGGGACCATGTCGCTTCCGGAGATCGCCTCGCGTGAGGAGTGGCGCAGGGCGCGGGAGGAACTGTTGGTCAAGGAGAAGGCGGTGACACGCGCGCGTGACGCACTCAATGCCGAGCGGCGTCGGCTGCCCATGGTCGAGGTCGACACGGAGTACATGTTCGAGGGCGGTGACGGCAAGGCCACCCTGCTCGACCTCTTCGCGGATCGCGATCAGCTCGTAGTCCACCACTTCATGTTCGCGCCCGAGTGGGACGCCGACTGCCGCAGTTGCTCGGCGTTCCTCGACCAGATCGGGCATCTCGCGCACCTGCACGCGCGCGGGACGTCGTTGGTGGCCGTGTCCAGAGCGCCGTACACGAAGATCCTGCCGTTCAAGGCGCGGATGGGCTGGACGCTGCCCTGGTACTCGTCGTACGGCAGCGACTTCAACCATGACTTCGAGGTGACCCTGGAACGTGCCGGGGAACTCGTCGAACGGCCGGGTGTGAGCTGTTTCCTGCGAGTCCGCGACCGCGTCTTCCACACCTACTCGACGTACGAGCGCGGCCTGGACGGGCTCGGCTCCACCACCAGCTTCCTGGACCTCACCGCCCTGGGCCGGCAGGAGGAGTGGGAGGAGCCCAAGGGGCGGGCGTCGGCCTTCGGGGCGCCTGCGGGCAGTGAGCGGGTCCGATATCACGACGAGTACGAGGAGTGAAGCGGAGCGTAGCGGCAAACCCGGAAGCGGAGAGATGCTCCTCACATTCCAACGTGAACGCGTGTCAACTACGTCTCAGTCCCGTCACTTCGCGAGGCGATTCACCTCTGTAAGGCGTTAACTCCAACAAGTACGACGCTTACTGGAGGTGCGAGATGGTGAACGGGCGAAGGGTGCTCGAACGCTTTCCCGCAGGCGGGCCGCGGGGATCGTGGCCGGCGGAGGAGTTCGCGCAGGCGCGCCGGATGGAGGGGCTGCCCGCCGAGGTCGTCATGGACCTCGCGACGGACACGTTCCTGGTGATCGTCCGGGGTGGCGACGGTACGGAGTGAGTCGGGCGAGCCTCGCCTTCCGGGCGGGCGCCTCGGGTGCAGCGGAGTGGGGCGCGCCGTGCGTCTCAGGCGCTGACCGCCCGTGACCACGTCGGTGTCGTGCCCATGATCCGGCACAGTGCCAGATAGAGCGGGATCGGCGGGGTGTAGGGAAACGTGCCCTCCGAACGGTGGATGAGGCGCGGGGTCTCCGGGACGAGCGCGCCGGTGGCGTACCGCGCGGGGGCGGGCCACTCCAGGGCGTAGTCGGAGTCGGACGGAACCAGCCACCACCAGTGCGCCTCATCGGCGTAGATGCACCCCACGCGGGGCAGTCGGGGCAGTACGAGAGGTCCGAAGCGGGCGGGCACCGCCACCGCGTCGCATCCCAGCGGGGCCGTCATACCGTCCGGCACGGACAGCCGCCGGGGCGTGTCCGGGGTGCGCAGCCCGCGCCCCAGACGGACCAGGGTGTCCAGACTGAGCACCTGTCCGCCGCCGGAGGCAGCCGTCAGACCCATTCGGCCCCCGTTTCGCGGTGGGTCGCATCCGGCGCCCCGCGGCGCGCCTCGTCCTCCTCGTCCGAGCCGCCGGACGGACCCGGCTTGGGGCGGGCGCCCCAGCCGAGATCGTCGCGGGGTGCGTCGGCCTGGCGCGGCAGTTCTGCCCAGACCAGCAGGCCGGGGCCGTGCTCCTGGGCGCCCCAGGAATGCGACAGGGCGTCGACGAGGAGCAGTCCCCTCCCGTGCTCCTCCTCGGGCCGCCGCGGGGACGGGTGCGGAGCGCCCGGAGCGCACCCCTCGTCACGCACCGCTATACGCACCACGTCGTTGCCGTCGTGCAACTCGCAGACGACGACCTCGCTCGCGGTGTGCATGATCGCGTTGGTGACCAGCTCCGACACCACCAGAGCGGCCGTGTCGCAGGTGTCCTCGCACACCGACCAGCCGGTCAGCCGGGTACGCGTCAGGCGTCTGGCCTGAGCGGGGGAACCCGGATGCGCGGCCAGTTCGAAGTGGAACCGGCGCTCGGCAGCAGCCCCGAGGGGGCCGGCTCCCGAAGCGGAACCGAGGCCGAAGCGGCCTGCGGCGGCGTCTGTTCCTAAGGGTGCGGACGGAATCACGCTTGCCACTATCGCCCCGGCGTGAACACTTGGCAAGTGTCACTCTGAAAATTGCAGAGTGCTGTGTGACGCGGTGAAGGGTCGTGGCACACTGCTCGCAACAGCATGTGACGCGGCGCCAGTTGGGATCGGCGGAGGTCGGCCTCGGCCTTCGAATAGATCTTCGAATGGCGCCGCTGGGCTGTGCAGGATTCGCGCCCGGGTCGTCAGGAAGCGCCCCAGGCGTCGTCAGTTCCCGTGAGTGGAGGTGGAGGGTGAGCGAGCCGCGGTCCGCGCCGACGGTCGGCCAGGTCGTCCTCGGCCGACGCCTGCAGGACCTGCGGGAACGCGCCGGCCTCAAGCGCGAGGAGGCCGCCCGCATTCTCCGCGTCGCCCCCGCCACCGTCCGCCGTATGGAGACGGCCGAGGTCGCCCTCAAGATCCCGTACCTCCAACTGCTCCTCAAGGCCTACGGCATCCCCGACGACGAGTCCGAGGCCTTCGTGCAACTGGCCGAGGAGGCCAACAAACCCGGCTGGTGGCAGCGGTTCCACGACATCCTGCCCGGCTGGTTCTCGATGTACGTCAGCCTGGAGGGCGCCGCCGCCCTCATCCGCAGCTACGACCCCCACTTCGTGCCCGGCCTCCTGCAGACCGAGGACTACGCGCGTGGTGTGCTGAGGTCGGGCGCCGTCGGCCAGACCCGGCCCGAGGACATCGAGCGCCATGTCGACCTGCGCATGCAACGCCAGGAACTACTCACCCGTCAGAACGCGCCCCGGCTGTGGGTCGTGATGGACGAGACCGCGCTGCAGCGCCCGGTCGGCGGTCCGGAGGTGATGCGTGCGCAGATCGACAAGCTGCTCGAGGCCACGAAGCTGCCCAACGTGACGTTGCAGGTCGTCCCGTTCGCCACGGGTCCGCACCCCGGCACGTACGGGCCCTTCGTGCTGTTCCGATTCGCCATGCCCGAACTGCCGGACATGGTCTACAGCGAGTACCTGACCGGCGCCGTCTATCTCGACGCGCGCGCCGAGGTGGCGACCCACCTCGAGGTCATGGACCGCATGGCGGCGCAGGCCGCTACGGCACATCGCACGAAGGAGATCCTCAGGGATCTCCGCAAGGAGTTGTGAATGGATCGCAGCACGTCCCAGCCCAGGCCGCGGATCCGCACCGAGCGGATCTACAACGGCATGCCCGCCCGGGAGTTGGGCAGCGAGGGCTGGCACAAGCCGTGGAGCGGCGGCAACGGGGGCAACTGCCTGGAGGCGATGAAGCTGGCCGACGGCCGGATAGCGGTCCGGCAGTCCACCGACCCCGACGGACCGGCGCTGATCTACACCCCCGACGAGATGACCGCGTTCATCGAGGGCGCGAAGGCGGGGGAGGCGGACTTTCTGCTGTCCTGAACTGACCTGGTTGGTTCTTTTTCGCTGCTCAACTTCCTTATCTTGGTACTGAATTGATCACCTTCCGCGACGCTCGACGCTTACGGAGTGCCTCATGACCGGGCAGGACCCCACCGGCGCCATCCAGATCGACACCAGCAAGCCGCATCCCGCGCGCATGTACGACTGGTACCTCGGCGGCAAGGACAACTACCCGGTCGACGAGGAGATGGGCAAGCAGATGCTGGCCCTCGACCCGCGGGTGCCGGTCATGGCGCGGGTCAACCGCGCCTTCATGCACCGGGCCACACGCTGGCTGGCCGAGAACGGCGTACGGCAGTTCCTGGACATCGGCACCGGCATCCCGACCGAGCCGAACCTGCACCAGGTCGCCCAGGCCATCGCGCCCGACGCGCGCGTGGTCTACTGCGACAACGACCCGATCGTGCTGACCCACGCGGCGGCCCTGCTGCGCAGCACGCCCGAGGGCGTGACCGAGTATCTGCAGGCCGACGTGCGGGATCCGGCCACCATCATCGAGGGAGCCAGGAAGATCCTGGACCTGAGCCGGCCCGTGGCGCTCTCCCTCGTCGCGCTGCTGCACTTCGTCTCCGACGAGGACGGCGCGCACGAGCTGATCGCCGGCCTGCTGTCCGAACTGCCCTCCGGCAGCTACCTGATGATGCCCCACGCCTCCGCCGACTTCACGCCGGAGGAGTCGGCGGCGGCAACCGCGAAACTGAAGGCCGCGGGCGTCACCCTGGCACTCCGCTCCCGCGCCGAGTTCGCCCGGTTCTTCGACGGACTGGAACTGGTCGAGCCGGGGGTCGCCGTGGTCCACGAGTGGCATCCGGAGCTGGGGGAGCCGGTGCCGGGGCAGGACGACGGGGTCATTCCCGGGTATGGGGCGGTGGGACGCAAGCCGTAGGGCTGCCGACCGGGGGCTGGGCTGTGGGGGTGGGGCTGACGGGGCTTCGGGCTCGGGCGCCGGGCCGGCTTTGGGCGTCGTGCACCGCGGTGGCGGCACGCGCACGGCGCGTCCAGCGCCGAGCTAGGGACAGACCCTAGACCGTCATGGGCCGGTCGTACGGCCCTATGGGCGCCGGCAGCCGTGAACTCCCCGTCAGATGGCGGTCGACTGCCGCCGCCACCGCCCGCCCCTCCGCGATCGCCCACACGATCAGCGACTGCCCGCGCGCGGCGTCCCCGGCGGCGAACACGCCCGGGACGTTGGTCGCGAACCCGGCATCCCGTGCGATCGTGCCGCGTGGCTCCATCGCCAGCTCCAGCTGGTCGATGAGGCCGTCCTCCCGGTCGGGCCCGGAGAAACCGAGCGCCAGCAGCACGAGGTCGGCCGGGAGTACCCGCCCGGTGCCCGGCACCGGCCGCCGCTGCGCGTCCACCTCGACGAGGTGCAACGACCGCACATGTCCGTCGGCGTCACCGGTGAAGCGGAGCGTCGACGCCGCGAACAACCGGGCGTCGGCGTCCGCCGCCGGCGCGGTCCGCAGCGCACCGGCCTCCTCGTGCGCGGCCGACAACCGGTAGATCTTCGGGTACGTCGGCCAGGGTTCGGCGTCCTCGTCGCGCTCGGCGCCGGGCTGGGCGTAGATGTCCAGCTGCGTGACGGAGGCGGCACGCTCGCGTACGGCCGTGCCGAGACAGTCCGCTCCGGTGTCGCCGCCACCGACGATCACGACATGCTTGCCGATGGCGGACAGCGGGGAGACCTCCAGATCCCCCTCGCGCACCCGGTTGGCCAGCGGCAGATACTCCATGGCCTGATGGATACCGGCCAACTCCCGCCCTGACACGGGAAGTTCACGCCACGCGGTCGCCCCAGTCGCGATCACCACGGCGTCGTAGCGCGCCCGCAACTCCGCTGCCCCGATGTCCCGCCCGATCACCGTCGACGTACGGAACTTGGTCCCCTCGGCCCGCATCTGCTCCAGCCGCCGCTCCAGATGGTGCTTCTCCATCTTGAACTCCGGGATGCCGTACCGCATCAGCCCGCCGAGCCGATCGTCCTTCTCGTACACCGCCACGGTGTGGCCCGCCCGGGTCAGCTGCTGAGCCGCGGCAAGTCCGGTGGGCCCCGACCCGATGACCGCGACCGTCCACCCGCTGAGCCGCTCCGGCGGCCGCGGCGGCGCGAAACCTTCCTCCCAGGCCCGGTCGGCTATCGCGCACTCGACGTTCTTGATCGTGACCGCCGGCTGGTTGATGGTGAGCACACAACCCGCCTCGCACGGCGCCGGGCACAGCCGACCCGTGAACTCGGGGAAGTTGTTGGTGGCGTGCAGCCGGTCGCTCGCCGCCCGCCAGTCGTCGCGGGAGACCAGGTCGTTCCACTCCGGGATCAGATTGCCCAGTGGACAGGCCTCGTGGCAGAACGGGATGCCGCAGTCCATACAGCGGTCGGCCTGCTTGTTGATGATGGGCAGCAGCGCCCCCGGGACATAGACCTCGTTCCAGTCCCGCACCCGCTCCTCGACGGGCCGGCGGGGCCAGTCCTCGCGGGGGGTGGTCATGAAACCCTTGGGATCGCCCATGGCCGATTTCCTTGCGTACGCGTACGACAGGCCGTGCGTCTTCGGGCGGCACTCTTTCGGCCACGATACGTCCCGTCGGCCACGGGCGCAGAGTGTGGGACAGCGCTTTCTGGCGGGTTGACCGGGGGCCTTCCGACCGCGCGGGCGTCGTCACGTGAGCCCCAGCACGTACAGCACCGCCGCGGCAGCCGAGGCGATCATGCGGACGTGGTTCCATGCCGTCCACTCCCTGACGTACGCGGGCCAGTACGCTGCCGCCTCCGGTGTCCCCGCGTCCAGCTCGAGCAGCGCGTTGTTGCGCGGCACGTTCGCGAGCATGGTCACGCCGAACGAGCCGATCAGATACAGCGCGCTGCCCAGCAGCAGCTCGACCGCCCCCTCCTCCGGCCAGACCACCAACGTCACCACGGCGATCACCGCGCACAGCAGCGCCGACCCCAGGAACACGATCATGAAAGCCGGTTGCACGGCCGTCACGTTGATCGCCTTCATCGCGGCCACGCCCTGTGCGGGCGGCAGCGCGGCGAGTCCTCGCATCACGAACGTCGAGAAGGCGCAGAAGACCCCGGCCACCAGGCCCGTCCCGAGCGCTCCCAGCACCGTCAGCACGAAGTACGGCCCATTGATCATGTCGCCCTCATCTCCCAGTTCGGGCCGGACCCGCGCCCAGCCCATCCTTGATCACGACTCACCACTCACCGCTCACCACCAGTGAATGTCCGCACAAGAACCCGGACCATGCCCCATCGCCGCGCCCACATGCGTGAGCGTCCAGGCCTGGGGCGGGCCATATGAGGCCGACCGAGCTGGGGGAGGGGTGGGGTGCCGTACGCCGATCCGCTGCCAGCGCCGCCAACTGCCCATGGCCGTCGCTAGTGCCGCGGCAGGCAACGTTCGCCCCGTCGCGACGCCCGGCACGCCCTCTCGCCGCACCGGCCGAAAGCCCAAGTACGTCCAGTACGAGGACTTCCGGCCGGCACGCCGAGAGCACGCACCGGACGCCGCTCCTTGACGGGCAAACGTTGCCTGCCGCGGCACTAGAACGGCTGCGACGACTGCGGAAAGTCGGACGCCGCCTCCCGCCACCCCCGCAGCACCGTCTCCACCGCCGCCGCTGTCCGCCGCCGTGCCTCGTACCGCGCCACCCCGTTCATCAGCAGCTGGTCGTACGGCGTGTCCACATGCCGTACGGCTGCCACGACCGCCGATGTCACCGCCCCCTCGGTGAGCGCCCGCCCGGCCGCGCTGCGGCCCACCCGCCCGCTGCCCCGCATGGACGCGTGCGCCGCGATCGCCCGCGCCCGCTCGGCCGGACACCTGGGAAACAGCCGCAGGATCTCCGCCGCGAACGCCTCCGTGAACCGGTCGTCCTCGACCGCCCTGCGCTGCGCGTCCCTCGCCCGGCGCCGCCGTCGGGCCTCCGCGTCCGCCAGACACCGCTCCTCGGCCCGGGCGAGCCCCTCCTCCTCGACGAGGACGCCCTGACGCTCGTACCGGCTCTTGCGCCGGTTGAACCGCATGACGATCACCGACAGCGTGCTCTCCTCGCGCGCCCTACGGGTCAGCGCGGTGTCCCCGCGCGGCAGGAACACCAGGTGCCCGAGGTCGGCACAGTCGAGGCACCGTGGCACGCCCTCCTCCAGGACGAGCAGCGACAGCGGTCCCCGCCGACACGCGGCACAGCGCTTCTTCTTCAGGGGCTGGATGGCGACGAGTCCGGTACGGGACGAAGGAGTCACGGGCACTGCCTTATCCGTCATATCCGCTTCATGATCCGCCATGTCCGCTTCATGCCCGCGGACCCCCGGGATTTACGCCGTACCGCCGACCTCGTACCGCACGTCACCTCACCCGTGTCCCCGCGCCTGGGCTCACTCGCGACTGTCCGCCCCCGGCCGCACCGAGAGCCATGCGCCCGGCCATCGGTGCTTTCGGCAGCGCGCGGCATCATGGCTCTGTGCGACTCGAAGCGATCACCTGGGACCGGCTCGGCGACCGCCTCGCCGAGCGCCTGCTCGACCTGGAGCCGGCCGACGGTGGTCCCTGGCCGCGGATCGCCTTCGACGGCGCCCCGGCGGCCCGGCCCGGAGACCTCGCCGAGCGCGTCCACGAGGCGCTGCGCATTCGCGGCCGGCCGTCGCTGGTCGTCGGCACGGAGGGCTTCCTGCGCCCCGCCTCCCTCCGGCTGGAGCACGGCCACCAGGACGTGGACGCCTACTACGACGGCTGGTTCGACACCGGCGCACTGTGGCGCGAGGTCTTCGGCCCCCTCGAACCCGGCGGCGACGGGCGCATCCTGCCCGATCTCCTGGACCCGGTCACCGACCGCGCCACCCGCAGCCCGTATGTCCAACTCCCTCCCCGCGGCCTCCTGTTGCTGCACGGTCCCCTCCTCCTTCGCCACTGGTTCCCCTTCGATCTGACGGTTCACCTCCTCCTGTCGCCGGGCGCCCTGCGCCGCCGTACGCCCGAGCCCGAGCACTGGACCCTCCCCGCGTTCGAGCGCTACGAGCACGAGACCGATCCCGCCGGCACGGCCGACGTCCTGGTACGCCTCGACGATCCGCGCCGCCCGGCCTGGAACGGCTAAGCGGAGTACGTGATCAATCCCCTCCGGGAGCGCCTCCCCGTGCCCGCTCCGGCTGCTGGAGTTCCGGGTGCGTGCGCCGCGCGACCCGGCGAGAATGTAGGACGCCGGGACTAGCGGTGTGTCCTGCGCCGCGCCGGCCGTCCGGCACCGGGAGGTACCCCATGACCACCGCCGGAGAAATCATGCACCGTGGTGCCCAGTGGATCCCCGCCCACGAGACCCTGGACCGTGCCGCCCAGCTGATGCGTGAGCTCAACGTCGGAGCCCTGCCCATCAGCGACGCGAACGAACGGCTCTGCGGCATCCTCACCGACCGGGACATCGTGGTCGGCTGTGTGGCCATGGGCCACGACCCATCCAAGGTCACGGCGGGCGAGATGGCCAAGGGCACGCCGCGCTGGATCGACGCCGGCGCCGATGTCAGCGAGGTGCTCCAGGAGATGGAGGACCACCAGATCCGCCGCCTGCCCGTCATCGAGAACAAGCGCCTGGTCGGCATGATCAGCGAGGCCGACCTGGCCCAGCACCTGACGGAGGACCAGATCGGCGCCTGGGCCGAGCGGGTCTACGCCAGGAGCACGGCACGCTGACCCCATGCCCTGCCTCGCCGGCGCCGCAGCCCTGTCCGGCGCGCATCACGGGCCCGCTCAGAGCCAGCCGTTGCGCCGGAAACCGCGGTAGAGCACCAGGCAGGCGAGGGATATGACGCCGATGACCATGCCGTAGCCGTATCGCCAGTGGAGCTCCGGCATGTGGTCGAAGTTCATTCCGTAGACCCCACAGACCATCGTCGGCACCGCGACGATCGCGGCCCATGCCGTGATCTTCCGCATGTCCTCGTTCTGCGCGACTGTCACCTGGGCGAGGTGGGCCTGCAGGATCGAGTTGAGCAGCTCGTCGAAGGCGGCTATCTGCTCCGTGGCCCGCTGCAGGTGGTCGGACACGTCGCGGAAGTAGGCCTGTATCTCCGGTTCCACCACCCGGATCGGCCGGTTGGCGAGATCCGCGAGCGGACGGCCGAGTGGGACCACCGCCCGCTTCAGCTCCAGGAGTTCACGCTTGAGCTGATAGATGCGGCCGGGATCCGCTCGCGCGCCGTTCTCCGCGAAGACATCCGTCTCGACGTGCTCGATGTCGGCCTGTACCGAGTCGATGACGTTGAGGTAGTCGTCGACCACATGGTCCGCGATCGCATGCAGCACTGCGGACGGCCCCTTGGCGAGCTGGCCGGGCTCCGCCTCCAGCTCCTCGCGCAGCGGGCCCAGCGAACCGTGCCGTCCGTGCCGCACACTGATCACGAAGTCCTGGCCGACGAACACCATGATCTCGCCGGTGTTCACCACCTCGCTCGTGGCCGTGAGTTCTTCGTGCTCGACGTAGCAGACCGTCTTGAACACCGCGAACAGCGTCTCCCCGTACCGCTCGACCTTCGGGCGCTGATGTGCCTCGATCGCGTCCTCGACGGCCAGCGGATGCAGGTCGAACAGCTCGGCGATGCCGGCGAACTCCTGGTTCGTCGGCTCGTGGAGACCGAGCCAGACGAAGCCGTCACCGTTCTTGCGTACCCGCTCCACCGTGTCGACCAGGTCGCCGCCGACGGGGACGCGGCCCCCTTCCTCGTACGCCACACAGTTGACCACCGAGGAGCCCAGCGGGGATCGCGCGGGGTGGCTCAGGTCGACACGCCTGCGCCGCCGGGCCAGCCGCGCCACCTTGCGGAGGCCGTCGACCGTGCCGAGGCTCGTGACCTTCCGCAGATTCCCTGCCATGGACATCTGGATCTCCTTGCTCGGATCCCCTCGCGCCGCATCCTGCGCCTGTCGCGCCAGTGTGCCAGGACCGCGTGAGCGGCGGGTAAGCCTGTGGAAACCACGGGTTCCGCTTGGTTCCGGCCTGTGGACAACGGGAGTTGGCCTGTGGGGCCTGTGGCGGTCCCGTGGCGGGAATTACGCCGCCTGGCGTCCGGCACGGGCCGACCGCCCGTCTCGATGCGCCCGGCGCCCGATACCTCGTCCACCTCGTCGTGGACCTCCCGTCGCACCGGAGCGTCGCCCCCTCCCGGCAAGTCGGATAAATGGGATGATCGCGGCATGACGTTAACGGACGGGTCTCTCCTCGACAACCGGCAGTCCGGGGCGGGAGCGCGCTCCGAGGCCCTCACCCCCCTCCGACACCATGGATCTTGCCGCGGTTCCGATGATTTCGGCGTGGGGACGCAAGGGATGGACGTGAGGGGAACTGCCGCGCTCAGGAGGTGGTCGACAAGGCGGGCCAGGCTCGCCGTTCTTCCTGCTGTCAGCTGCTCACCGGAGGCCTGCCGCCCACCTGTTCGACCGCCCGCGCACCCGCCAGACACCCGTCCGCCGCCGCGGCCTCGGGCTCGGCGCCGGTGAGCAGGGCGGTGAGGAATGCGCCCGTGAACGCGTCGCCGGCGCCGGTGGTGTCCAAGGCTCTCGCCGGTGCGGCGGGCACCCGACTGCGCACGGTGCCGGAGCGGGCGACCAGAGCCCCGGCCGCCCCCTGCTTGGCGACCACCAGCGGGACGTGGCGGCTCAGCTTCGCCGCCGCGTCCGCCGCATCCGGCAACCCGGTGAGCAGGCACGCCTCGTCCCGGCTGGGCAGCAGGACCTCCACCCCTTCGACCGACGCGAGGAAGCGGTCGACGCCCAGCTCCATGAGGAAACCGGCCGACGCCGGATCCAGACTCACCGGCACCCCACGCGCGCGTGCCGACGCCAGGGCCAGCGCCACCAGCGCGCGGCTCTGCTCGGAGAAGAGCAGATAGCCGGACAGATGCAGCCATGCGACACCGTCGAGCAAGGTGTCCGACCAGTCACCGGGCTCGAGACGCAGCGAGGCACCGCTGTCGGTGAGGAACGTCCGCTCTGCCGAAGCGTCCGTGTCGACGAGGCAGATCACCGTCCCGGTCGGCGCCTGCGGATCGATGACCAGGCGTGACCGCACCCCGGCGGCGGCCAGCTCCCGCTCGTGCCAATCCGCCGCGTCCTTCCCCACCCGCCCGAGCAGCCGCACCTCCGCACAACCCCAATGGGCAGCCCAGCAGGCCACATTGGCGCCCGCGCCACCGGGCACCGTCCGGATCACGGCGGCCGTGTCGGTGCCCGCGGCCAGAAGCCCTCGATGCCGGGCGACGACGTCCGTCACCACGTCCCCGACCACCAGCAGCGCACCGCTCGGGGAGCCACGGCGGGTCGAAGCGGCCCCCTGCCCCGGCGTCCCCGAGCCGCTCACGCCCCGGCCCAGGCCGCCGCGATCCGCCCCGCCAGCCGTACGTTGCCGCGTACTGCGGCCAGGTTGGCCCGCAGCGAGGCACCGTCGGTGTGCCGCACCAGATGGTCGAGCAGGAACGGTGTGACGGCCTGGCCGCTGACTCCCTCCTCCTCGCAGGCCCGCAGCGCGTCGGCGAGCACGCGTGCGTGCAGCCCGGGATCCAGTTGCTCCGCCTCCGGAACGGGGTTGGCCACGATCAACGCCGAGTCCGGGACACCGAGCGCGTCCTGGGCCCGCATGACCTCCGCCACCTGCTGCGGACTGTCCAGGGTCCAGTCCACCGGGTGTCCCGAGTCGGAGAGGTAGAAGCCGGGGAAACGGTCCGTGCCGTACCCGGCCACCGCGACGCCCAGTGTCTCCAGCCGCTGCAGAGTCGCCGGTACGTCCAGGATCGACTTCACCCCCGCGCACACCACCGTGATCCGCGTGCGCGCCAGCAGGCCCAGGTCGGCGGACTCGTCCTGCGTCACCGTCCACTGCCGGTGCACCCCGCCGAGCCCGCCGGTGGCGAAGACCCGCACTCCGGCCAGCGCCGCCAGCAGCGCGGTCGCGGAGACCGTGGTCGCCCCGCTCGCCCCGGAGGCAACGGCGAGGGCCAGGTCGCGGTGGCCCAGCTTGCGGATCCCGTCCTCGTTGGCGACCCGCTCCAGCTGCTCCTTGTCCAGGCCGACCCGAGGCCGCCCGTCCAGCACGGCGATCGTCGCCGGGACGGCGCCCTCCTGCCGTACGGCCTCCTCCAGCTCGAGCGCCACCTGCAGATTGCGCGGCCGCGGCAGCCCGTGCGCGATGATCGTGGACTCCAGGGCCACCACGGGCCGACGCGCGTGGACCGCTTCATGCACCTCTTCGGACACCACCAGCGTCACGCGCCTGCCTCCTGTCTGTCGGTCTTCCCTCATCTCTGGCGGGCGGCGGGCCCCGTCAAACCCTTGCGGCCGGTGAGGGACGACACCAGCCTGGGAGCATGACGGACAACACGACACGTCTCGATCACGTCGTCCTGTGGGTGCGCGACCCGGTCGCCGCCGCCGACTTCTACGAGAAGGCGGTGGGCCTGGAACCTCTGAGGGTCACCGAGTTCGCCGCGGGCGAGGTGTCCTTCCCTTCCGTACGCCTCAATGACGAGACCATCTTCGACCTCGCACCTCTCAGCATCGCCGAACGCATGAACATGCTCCCCGACGCCGCCGGGAGCGCGGGCCACCCTGTCAACCATGTCTGCCTGGCACTGTCGAAGCACGACTTCGACGCACTGCGCACACGCCTGGAGGAGCGCTCGGTCCCCGTCTCGGACATCTCCCGCGACTCCTTCGGTGCCCGCGGCAAGGCACCCCGCAGCTTCTACTTCCGCGATCCGGACGGCAACGTCCTGGAGGCACGTCACTACGCGTGAGTGGGCCCGACCCTCAGAACAGTGGCTCGGGCAGCACGCCCTCCAGTGCCAGCAGCCTCCGCTTGGTCTCCAGACCGCCGCCGAACCCGCCGATGCCGCCGTCGCTCTCGACGACCCGGTGGCAGGGCACGACCACCGGCAGCGGATTGGAGCCCATCGCCATGCCCACCGCCTGGGCCGCGCCCGGCTGACCGACCCGGTCGGCCAGATCGCCGTAACCGACCACCGTGCCGTACGGCACACCGGACGCCAGCTCGCGCAGCACCTGACGGTTGAAGCCCGAGATCAAAGACCAGTCCAGCGGCAGCCGGAAGTCCCGCCGCTCACCCGCGAAGTAGGCCTCCACCTGACGTATCGCCTCGGCCAGCAGGGGAGAGCCGGGTGCCTCGACCGGCTCGGCGCCCAGCCGGGACGCCAGCCGGGCGAGCGCCCTGTCGCGCACCGGTTCCGTGGCGTGGAACACGACGTTGACCAGGCCCTCGGTCGTCGCGGCCAGCAGCAGCGGACCGATGTCGCTGTCGACGACGGTCCACACGACCTGCTGCTCGTCCTGCCCATGGCTGTCCATGCGCTCACCGTACGACCCGCCACTGACAATGACCGGCGAGCGGCCCCCGGGACCGTCACTCCCCGCCGAGGGCCTCGCGCACCACGTCGGGCTTGTTGGTGATGATGCCGTCGACGCCGTACCTGGCGACCCGCCGGGCGGTGGCCGCATCGTCCACGGTCCAGGTGAAGACCTCCAGCGGCCTGCCGTGGGCGCCGGTGACGCCGTGGACGGCGGAGACATAGCGGGCCGAGAGGGTGCCGTACGACGGGTTGATCTGGTCGACGAAGCGCGCGTACCCGGAAACCTCCGCCATGGACGGTGTCCCGAGGAAACCCGTCCTGACGGCGGGCTTCAGCTCATGGACGGTCCGCACACTGTCCGCGCTGAAGCTCTGCACGATCAGCCGGCCCGTGAGGTGCTGCCGGTCGAGCCAGCCTTCGTTGCCGAGGAGCTTGAGCGTCTGCTGCTCGATTCCCGGATACAGCTCCGGCTTCTTGATTTCGAGAAGGAGCTTCTGGTGATGGTGCTCGACTCGACGCAGGTACTCCTTGAGCGTTGGTACGCGCGCGCCCGTGTAGGAGGGGGCGAACCAGCTCCCCGCGTCGAGGCGTGCGATCTCGGCGGCCGTGAAGTCCTTCACCTTCCAGGGTGCGCGGTCGGGGAAGACCTCCTCCACGTCGGTGGTGCGCTGCAGGCTGTCGTCGTGGATCACCACGAGCTCGCCGTCCTTGGTCCGCTGCACATCGTTCTCGACCCACTGGATGCCCAGCTCGGCCGCCTTGTCGACGGCGGCGAGGGTGTTCTCGGGCGCCTGCGCCGAGGCGCCCCGGTGGGCGATGACCACAGGCTGCTCGGCAGCGCTGTCGGCGCCTGCGTCGGCGGCAGGGAGCAACAGGGCGACGGTCCCCAGGAGCGCGGTGGTCGTGGCGGCAACTGCGCGCGCGTGCATGCGTACTCCTCGCATCGAAGAATCACGGACGGCTCCACCGTGACAGCAGAGGGTCAACGCCAGAGGGGTGCAGGATGGCCACAGATTGAATGGTGATGCCCGAGACCGCTCACCGCAGCGGCACAACTGAGGCAGGGACGTGTTTCTTTGCCAGAAAATCGTTCGAGCATTCCGGTGCGAGTCATACTCTCTGCCTCAACCCTGACCGTTCGTTGCGGTCCTGGGAGGGGGCGTACATCAGGGCATTCCGGGACGGAAGAGGGCGGAAGGGCAGCCGCGCATGCAAGGCACGGTCGACGGATTCAGCTACGGCCTCGTCACACCCGTGGTGGCCTACCTCATGGCCTGCCTCGGCGGTGCACTCGGCCTGCGCTGCACCACGAGATCCATGCTCGTGGCCGGCTCCTGGCGACCCGGATGGCTCGCCCTGGGCTCCGCGGCGATCGGTTCCGGCATATGGACCATGCACTTCATCGCGATGATGGGCTTCAAGATCAAAGAGGCGCCGATCCACTACGACAAACCGATGACGTACGCCAGCCTGGGCATCGCCATCGTGATGGTCGGTATCGGGATCTTCATCGTCGGCTACCGGGGCGCCAGGGGCACCGCCCTGTTCACCGGAGGCACCATCACCGGCCTCGGCATCGCGTCGATGCACTACCTGGGCATGGCCGGCATGCAGCTGAACGGCAAACTGGAGTACAACACGCTCACCGTCGCCGCCTCCGTCGTCATAGCCATGGTCGCCGCCACGGCCGCCCTGTGGGCGGCCGGACAGGTCAGAGGACTGTGGTGGAGCGTGGGCGCCAGCCTCATCATGGGGCTAGCGGTCAGCGGCATGCACTACACGGGCATGGCAGCCCTCAGCGTCCACCTTCACGCCCCCGCCGACCCGTCCACGGGCGACTCGCCGGCGGCGCTGCTCGCCCCCATGCTGATCGGTCCCCTCGCCTTCCTCTGCCTCGCGGGCGTCGTCGTGCTGTTCGACCCCCTCATGGTCATGGGCAAGCCCCACTGGCCCCGAGCCGAAGACAAGCCCGGCGTCCCGGCCCACGCGCCCGACCGGCCCCACCAGTCCCGCCGCATCGCGCTCCGCTCCCGTCGGCACCCGACCCGCCACCGCTCCCGCACCCCGCAGAACTGGTGATCCGGGCCCGTTGTCAGTGCGGGGTCGTACGGTGGATTCCATGCGGCCCGTTTCCAACATCGAACGCACGGTGGCGCCCTTCGAGGTCGTCAGCCCCTACCAGCCGAGCGGCGACCAGCCGACGGCCATCGCCGATCTCGCCCGGCGCATCGAAGCCGGTGAGAAGGACGTCGTCCTCCTGGGTGCGACCGGCACCGGCAAGTCCGCCACCACCGCGTGGATGATCGAGAAGCTTCAGCGCCCCACCCTGGTGATGGCCCCGAACAAGACCCTGGCCGCCCAGCTGGCGAACGAGTTCAGAGAGCTTCTGCCGAACAACGCCGTCGAGTACTTCGTCTCGTACTACGACTACTACCAGCCCGAGGCCTACGTCCCGCAGTCGGACACCTACATCGAGAAGGACTCCTCGATCAACGAGGAGGTCGAGCGCCTGCGTCACTCCGCGACCAACTCGCTGCTCACCCGCCGCGACGTCGTCGTGGTCGCCTCGGTGTCCTGCATCTACGGTCTCGGTACGCCGCAGGAGTACGTCGACCGCATGGTCCCGCTCAGGGTCGGCGAGGAGATCGACCGCGACGAGCTGCTGCGCCGCTTCGTGGACATCCAGTACACGCGCAACGACATGGCCTTCACCCGCGGCACCTTCCGGGTGCGCGGGGACACCATCGAGATCTTCCCGGTCTACGAGGAGCTGGCCGTCCGCATCGAGATGTTCGGCGACGAGATCGAGGCGCTGTCCACCCTCCACCCGCTCACCGGTGAGATCGTCAGCGACGACGAGCAGCTGTACGTCTTCCCGGCCTCCCACTACGTCGCGGGGCCCGAGCGCATGGAGCGGGCCATCAACGACATCGAGAAGGAACTCGGCGAGCGCCTGGCCGAGCTGGAGAGGCAGGGCAAGCTCCTGGAGGCCCAGCGCCTCAGGATGCGGACGACGTACGACATCGAGATGCTCCGCCAGATCGGCACCTGCTCCGGCGTGGAGAACTACTCGATGCACTTCGACGGCCGCCTGCCCGGCTCCGCGCCGAACACCCTGCTGGACTACTTCCCCGAGGACTTCCTGCTCGTCATCGACGAGTCGCACGTCACCGTGCCGCAGATCGGCGCCATGTACGAGGGCGACGCCTCCCGCAAGCGCACCCTCGTCGAGCACGGCTTCCGGCTGCCCTCCGCTCTGGACAACCGCCCCCTGAAGTGGGAGGAGTTCCAGGATCGCATCGGGCAGACCGTCTACCTCTCGGCGACCCCGGGCACCTACGAGCTCTCCCGCGGGGACGGCGTCGTCGAGCAGATCATCCGCCCCACCGGCCTGGTCGACCCGGAGGTCGTCGTCAAGCCCACCGAGGGCCAGATCGACGACCTGGTGCACGAGATCCGCACGCGCGTGGAGAAGGACGAGCGCGTCCTGGTCACCACGCTCACCAAGAAGATGGCCGAGGACCTCACCGACTACTTCCTGGAACTCGGCATCCAGGTCCGCTATCTGCACAGCGACGTCGACACCCTGCGCCGCGTCGAGCTGCTGCGCGAACTGCGCTCCGGCGAGTTCGATGTGCTGGTCGGCATCAACCTCCTGCGTGAGGGCCTGGACCTGCCCGAGGTCTCCCTCGTGGCGATCCTCGACGCCGACAAGGAGGGCTTCCTGCGCTCCGGCACCTCACTGATCCAGACCATCGGCCGCGCGGCGCGCAATGTCTCCGGCCAGGTCCACATGTACGCCGACAAGATCACCCCGGCGATGGAGAAGGCCATCGAGGAGACCAACCGCCGCCGGGAGAAGCAGATCGCGTACAACAAGGCGAACGGCGTCGACCCCCAGCCGCTGCGCAAGAAGATCAACGACATCGTCGCGCAGATCGCGCGCGAGGACGTCGACACCGAGCAGTTGCTCGGTACGGGCTACCGCAAGGCGAAGAAGGACGGCCGCGGCACCAAGGCCCCGGTGCCTTCCCTGGGCGAGCACGCGGTCAAGGGCGGGAAGGCGGCCAAGAGGGCCAAGGGCAAGGCCGGGGAAACCGTGCCCACCGACCGTCCCGCGGCCGAACTCGCCGAGCAGATCGAGGAGCTGACCGCGCGGATGCGCGCCGCAGCCGCGGACCTGCAGTTCGAGATCGCCGCCCGGCTGCGCGACGAGGTCTCCGAGATGAAGAAGGAACTCCGCCAGATGAAGGAGGCGGGACTGGCCTGACGGGCCACGGAGGCCTCAGTGACCTCGCCGGGAATGCGCTGTGTTGCAAGACCGACACAAAGTGCGGACCGGGGTACGGCACTGTCAGTGCCCCTGCGTAGGGTTCTGGTCATCCGCGGCATCGCGGCAACAGGGGAATGCTCGAGAGGGGAAACAGCGCGTGACCGTCAACATGACCAAGGGTCAGGCCATCAGTCTGCAGAAGAACGACGGCGGCAGCCTGACCGCGGTGCGCATGGGTCTCGGCTGGCAGGCGGCCCCGCGCCGCGGCCTGTTCGGTTCGCGCACCCGGGAGATCGACCTCGACGCCTCCGCCGTCCTGTTCGCGGACAAGCAGCCGGTCGACGTCGTCTTCTTCCGCCACCTGGTGAGCGACGACGGCTCCGTTCGGCACACCGGTGACAACCTCGTCGGTGGTGTCGGCCAGGGCGGCGACGACGAGGCGATCCTCGTCGACCTGCAGCGCCTCCCGGTCCACATCGACCAGATCGTCTTCACCGTGAACTCCTTCACGGGCCAGACCTTCCAGGAGGTGCAGAACGCGTTCTGCCGCCTCGTCGACGAGACCAACGGCCAGGAGCTCGCCCGCTACACGCTGGCGGGCGGCGGCCAGTACACGGCCCAGATCATGGCGAAGGTGCACCGCAATGGCCCGGGCTGGACGATGACGGCCCTCGGCAACCCGGCCAACGGTCGCACCTTCCAGGACCTGATGCCGGCGATCCTGCCGCTCCTCTAGGACGGCCCGGCGAGCGGCACACGACACCGACACACGACACAGGGGGACGAAGGCGATGACGGCCGAGCTGGTGCGGGGGCAGAACCACCCGCTCTCCCAGGCCCGTCTCGAGATCCGGGTCTCGGCCGGCACGCCGATCGTGGCCGTGGCCACGCTCAGCGACGACCAGGGCAAGGTCCACGCAGTGGAGCGGGTGGCCCACCCGGGCGCACCCACCCTGCCCGGACTTGAGGTCCCCCGGCAGGCGGCCGCCGACCATCGCCTCGCGGTGGATCTGGACGCCATGCCGGACACGGTGCACCGCGTCCATGTGCTGCTCGCCCTGCCGGGCGGCGTCGGGGGAGGGCCGAACCGCTTCGGTGCCCTGGCCGCCCCCTTCGTCGCGGTCACCGGGCTGGACGGAACCGAGGTCGCCAGCTACACGATCACCGGCCTGGAAGCGGAAACGGCCGTCGTCGCCCTGGAGCTCTACCGCCGCCAGGGCGCGTGGAAGGTGCGCGCGGTCGGTCAGGGCTATGCGGGCGGGCTCGCCGAGCTCTTCACCGACCAGCACTTGCCCCAGGCCCACCAGCTCGCCGGCACCATAAACGACGCCGTGGCCCGCGGACTGGCCCGCTCCGTGGCGGCGCCCCCACCGCGCACGGCGGACGGTGACCGCACGAGGCAGTCGGCCGCCCCCACCCTCGGCCCGGACCAGAGCGGCTCACCCTACGGCGCCCAGAGCCCCCAGGCCGGCGCGGGATCCCGTACGGGCTACCCCGGAGGACCGGCCTCGGCCGACCCGTCCGCCCTCACGGAGCCGTCCGCGCCCACCGCCGCCGGCCCGATCGACTACAACCATCCTCGTCGGCAGAACGGGGCGCCGCCCCCGCCCCCGCCGACCGCGCCTCCTGCGGCGCCGGGTCAGCCCGCCCAGCCCGTCGCGGGCGACGCCACCGGCTGGTCCATGGACGAGCGGCTCTACAACCAGGTGTGGGGCATGTTCGAGGACCTGGCCCGCACCACGGCCGCCTACCGCAGCGCAGTCGACTTCGCCGAATCGCGCATGGACAAGGAGCTGGAGCAGGTCCTGTCCGACCCGCGCGGCCGGATCGGCGGGCAGGCCGACGCCGCGCGCGAGGCCGCCCGCGCCCGGCACACCCAGCTCGTCGACCAGGCCAAAGAGGCCCTCGACCGGGATGTCGCCCAGCTCACCGCCGAGGCCGCTGTCGTCGAACCCGCGCTGCCACCGGCGTACGCGGGCTGGGACAACCCCGTCTGGCACGGCTACCGGGTGCCGATGGAGATGCCGATGGCCCTGCGCCTGGGCGAGCTGCATCTGCCCGAGTGTGCCCAGCTGCGCATCCCGATGCTGGTCCGGTTGCCGCTGGAGCGCGGCCTGTGGATCGACAGCGGAGGTGCCGGGGTGCTCGACGGCTCGTTCGCCGACTCGCACGATCTGCGGCGCCTGGCGATGGAATCGGCGGTGGCCCACGCGGCCCGGCTGCTCGCCGTCCATCCGGCGGGCGAGTTCACCGTGCATGTGATCGACCCGGCCGGTTCCGGAGCGCAGGCGCTGGCACCGCTGGTGCAGACCGGAGCACTCGAGGCGCCGCCCGCCGTAGGTGCCGCCGGTGTGGCGGACGCCCTGGCCAGACTCACTCAGCGCGTCGACCTCGTGCAGATGGCGGTGCGTGGCGGCGCGGCCGACGCCCTGCCACCGGGCATGGACACCTCCCAGCACCTGCTGGTGGTCAACGACTTCCCGCACGGCTTCGACGACCGGGCGGTGACCCAGCTGCGCTATCTCGCCGACGAGGGCCCGGCTGTCGGCGTCCATCTGATGATGGTGGCCGACCGCGAGGACTCCGCGGGTTACGGACCGCTGCTCGACCCCCTGTGGCGTTCGCTTCTGCGACTGACCCCGGTGGCCGACGATCACCTCGCCGACCCGTGGGTGGGGCACGCCTGGACGTACGAGCCGCCGGTCGTGCCCTCCGGCAGCCAGGTGCTCCAGCAGGTGCTCACGCAGGTGGCCGCGGCTCGCCGCGCGTGGCGCCGGTGACCGTCACCGCCGCCTGCACCAAGCGCATGTAAAGCGCTCTGACCTGCGTCTTTGGTCATTCTTTTACTAACTGCTTTGCCTTTCCTTGGTGATTGGGTACTCTTTTCAGCACGGAGGGGAGTACTCCCTGACTACTGCGGCGTACCCGTCAATACGGATCAGGCCAGATCCCGGGGCGTCGGCCCGCTTATGGGTGGAAGAGACCTCCGGCAGCGACGACGCTGACTGACTGTTTGCCGTTACGTACTGCCGGAGGCGCAGTGGATGTTTCCCTGACCCTGTGGGTCCTGACCGTCGTAGGACTCGCCGCACTGATCGCGGTCGACTTCTTCATCGGCCGCAAGCCACACGACGTATCGATCAAGGAAGCCGGGATCTGGACCGTCGTCTGGATCGTGCTGGCGGGCCTCTTCGGCCTCGGGCTGCTCGTCTTCGGCGGAGGCCAGCCCGCCGGTGAGTTCTTCGCCGGCTTCATCACCGAGAAGTCGCTGAGTGTCGACAACCTCTTCGTCTTCGTGCTGATCATGGCGAAGTTCGCCGTGCCCTCGCAGTACCAGCAGCGGGTGCTCCTCATCGGCGTACTCATAGCCCTCGTACTGCGCGCGATCTTCATCGCCGCGGGCGCCGCGATCATCGCCAGCTTCTCGTGGGTGTTCTACATCTTCGGCGCCTTCCTGATCTACACGGCCTGGAAGCTCATCCAGGAGGCCCGGGCCGAGGAGAAGGACGAGGAGTACGAGGAGAGCAAGCTGCTCAAGGCGGCCGAGCGGCGCTTCGGTGTGGCCGACCGCTACCACGGCACCAAGCTGTGGATCCAGCAGAACGGCAAGCGGGTCATGACCCCGATGCTGGTCGTGATCCTCGCGATCGGCACCACGGACGTGCTCTTCGCGCTCGACTCGATCCCCGCGATCTTCGGCCTGACGCAGGACCCGTACATCGTGTTCACGGCCAACGCGTTCGCGCTGATGGGCCTCAGGCAGCTGTACTTCCTCATCGGCGGCCTGCTGAAGAAGCTGGTCCACCTGTCGTACGGCCTGTCGATCATCCTCGGCTTCATCGGCGTCAAGCTGGTGCTGCATGCCCTGCACGAGTCGGGGGTCCACGTCCCCGAGATCAGCATCCCGGTCTCGCTCGGCGTGATCTGCTCGGTCCTGGTCATCACCACGATCACCAGCCTCCGGGCCTCAAGGAAGCAGGCGGCCGCCGAAGCGGCGCAGGCGCCGAGCGAGGGCACTCCGAAGGACAGCGTCGACGCCTGACCGCGCGGAGACGCGAGAGCAACGCAGCCAGGGCGGTGTGCGGCGGATTGCCGTCCACCGCCCTGGTCGTTCGTGCGGACATTGATGCCGAGACCGCCCCCACCGAACCGATGGAGGAGACCAGGACGGACCGCTGTCCCGTGGTGATGGAGTCCAACGCGCAGGGCGTGCGCAGAGGAGGCGATGTGAAGCAGCGAACCCGAGACAACAAGGCCCACACCGACCGGAATGCGGGGCCCGGCCCGTCTGCGACGATCGCCGCATGACCCCTCGGCTCAGGTCGCTCACGACCCGGTGGACGTCCCTCGTGCCGGCGCTCGCGGTGGTCCTGCTCATCTTCACCTGGGGACGGGATCTGCCGGCCGTGGTCGTAGCGGTGGTCACCGTGGTGCTGGCCGGGGCAGTTCTGGCCGCCGTGCACCATGCCGAGGTCGTTGCCCACCGGGTCGGCGAGCCCTTCGGTTCCCTCGTCCTCGCCGTCGCCGTCACCATCATCGAAGTCGCCCTGATCGTCACCCTGATGGCCGACGGTGGCGCCAAGAGTTCGACCCTGGCCAGGGACACCGTCTTCGCGGCGGTAATGATCACCTGTAATGGCGTCGTCGGCCTCAGCCTCCTTGTGGGCTCCCTGCGCCACGGCACGGCCGTCTTCAACCCCGAGGGCACCGGCGCCGCTCTCGCGACCGTCGCGACGCTCGCCACACTCAGCCTGGTGCTGCCCACGTTCACCACGAGCAAGCCGGGCCCGGAGTTCTCCGGCGTACAGCTCACCTTCGCCGCACTGTCCTCGCTGATCCTCTACGGCCTGTTCGTGGCGACCCAGACCGTGCGGCACCGCGACTACTTCCTGCCCATCACCCGGCAGGGCGAGGTGATCACCGCGGACGACCACGCCGAAGCGCCGTCCGCGCGCACCGCGTGGATCAGCCTGATCCTGCTGGGGCTCGCGCTGGTGGGGGTGGTCGGACTGGCCAAGGGTGTGTCGCCCACCATCGAGTCCGCGGTGGCGGCCGCCGGTCTGCACCACGCCGTCGTCGGTGTGATCATCGCGCTGCTCGTCCTGCTCCCCGAGACCATCGCCGCGCTGCGCTCCGCTCGCCGCGACCGTGTGCAGACCAGCCTCAACCTCGCCCTCGGCTCCGCGATGGCCAGCATCGGCCTGACCATTCCCGCAGTCGCCCTGGCTTCCATCTGGCTCTCCGGCCCCCTGGTCCTCGGCCTCGGCGCCACCCACATGGTGCTGCTCGCGCTGACCGTCGTGGTGACCTCCCTGACCGTGGTGCCGGGCCGGGCCACACCTCTCCAGGGAGGCGTCCACCTGGTGATGTTCGCGGCGTACCTGGAACTCGCGATCAATCCCTAGGAGGCGTACGAGCCACCCATGGACGTCGTGCGTCAGCCGGCCGTCGCCTCTGCCGCCGCCACCCGCACCGGGCGGGTCTCCGGGAGCAGCGCGAAGCACCCCAGGCTGAGCAAGGCAATGGTGGTGAGGTATGCGGCCACGCCCCAGGGCACCCGACCGCCCTGCTCGGCCAGCGCTGTCGCCACGATCGGGGTGAGCGCGCCACCGAGGACGCCGCCGAGGTTGTAGCCCACCGCGGCGCCCGTGCAGCGCACCCGGGGCTCGTACAACTCCGGCAGATACGCGGCGATCACGGCGAACATCGTGATGAACGCGAGCATCGCCCCGACGAAGCCCAGGAACATCGGCAGCGGCGCGCCCGTCGCGAGGAGCGCGACCATCGGGAACATCCACAGGGCGGCGGCAGCGCACCCGATCAGGCACAGAGGCCGCCGCCCGTACCGGTCGCCGAGCAGCGCCATCAGCGGTGTGAGCGAGCCCTTCACCACCACCGCGCCCATGATGCAGGTCAGCATGACGCTGCGGCCCACACCGAGCCGCTCCGTGGCGTACGCGAGCGACCAGGTCGTCACGGCGTAGAAGATCGCGTATCCGATCGACAGCCCCCCGGCCGTCAGCAGGAGGAGCCGCCAGTGGTCGCGTACCACCTCGGCGAGCGGCACGCGCGCGTGGTCGTCGATTTCGAGGAACCGGGGGCTCTCGGCGAGCGACGACCGCAGCCACAGCCCCACCAGGGCCAGCACCCCCGCCGCCCAGAACGGCACACGCCATCCCCAGGCGGCGAACTCGGCGTCGGACAGCGTCGCCGACAGCCCCAGCACCACGCCGTTGGCGAGCAGGAAGCCCAGCGCCGGCCCGACCTGCGGGAAGCTCGACCACAGACCCCGCCGTTCGGCAGGCGCGTGCTCCACGGTCAGCAGCACGGCCCCGCCCCACTCGCCGCCGAGCCCCAGCCCCTGCAGAAAGCGCAGCACGAGCAGCATCAGGGGAGCGGCCACACCGATCGTGTCGTACGTCGGCACGCAGCCGACCGCGACCGTGGAGGCGCCGGTCAGCAGCAGCGAGACGACGAGGACCGGCCGGCGTCCGTGCCGGTCCCCGATGTGCCCGAACAGCACCGATCCCAGCGGCCGTGCCACAAAGCCCACCCCGAACGTCGCGAAGGCGGCCAGGGTCCCTGCCACCGGCGAGAACGTCGGGAAGAACAGTGGCCCCAGGACCAGCGCTGCGGCGGTCCCGTAGACGAAGAAGTCGTAGAACTCGATGGCCGTTCCGGCGAGCGAGGCGGCCGCGAGCCGCAGCATGGAGGGCGCCCTTACGGTGCGTACGTCGTGCATGCTGCGTCAACTACCCACAGTGACGGCGGGTTACGGGGGCGCGCGGGGGGTGATCGGCCCCGTCAGTATGTGACGGTGATGCGCCGGGCGGGCCCGTCGACGCGCACCAGGCCGCCGTAAGGGATCACCAGTTGCGGACTGGTGTGCCCGAAGTCGACGTCGAAGACGATCGTGGTGCCCGGGGCATAGGCCTCCATGGCGCGCAGGACGGCCTCGCGCTGCTCGGCGGCGTAACGAGCGGCCTCCTCCGCGCCGTTGGGGCGGTCGAAGGACCAGGTCTTCGCACGGCCCATCAGCAGCGCCGAGAAGCGCTGGAGCAGCCCGCGCTCGCCCATGTTCCGCAGGGTGCGGAAGACCTCCGTGCCGCTCGGCATCTCCTCCGAGGTCTCCAGGAGCAGTACGCTGCCGTCGAACTCCGAGAGGTCGTGCGGGATCTCCCGGTCGGCCATCAGCAGCCAGCCGACGATCTCCAGACATCCGCCCCAACTGCGGCCCTCCACCACCCGGTCGGGTTTCACCCAGCTCCACCCGGCGCCGGGCCGCGTCTCCGGCTCCGCCTCGAAGGTCGCCGGGTCGGCCCAGTCGCGGTCGACGTCGTTCCAACGTGCGGCGGGCTCCAACTCATACTCACCTGACGTGAACAGCGCCGCCCGCAGCGACTCCGCCGTCAGCGGGTCCATGGCGCCCGGGCGGCCCAGCGCGGTCATCACCGTCGCGCCGTGGTAGCCGACGATTCCTGCGTTGCGCAGGAGCATGAGCAGGTTCGTGTTGTCGCTCATCCCGAAGAACGGCTTCGGGTTCGCCCGGATCAACTCCCGGTCCAGCAGCGGCAGTACGGTGATCTGGTCGTCGCCGCCGATCGACGCCATGACCGCCTTGATGCCGGGGTCGGCGAACGCGGCGTGGATGTCGTCGGCCCGCTCCTGCGGTGTCGAGCCCATCTTGCGGGTCGCCGGGTACTCGACCGGTTCGAGTTCGTAGTCCTTGCGCAGCCGCTCCAGGCCCAGTTCGAAGGGGCGTGGGAAGAGGCCGGGAAGGCCCGCGCCAGGCGAGACGACGGCGATGCGGTCGCCGGGGGAGGGCTTGGGCGGATACGAGATCACGGTCATACCCGGAGGGTATGACCCATGGCTTGGTCCGTGCACCGTGATAAACCGGGGTCTGAGCAGCGGTCATCGACGGACCGCCCGACCCCGAACGGACCGGAGGAACCGTGCCCCGAACCCTGGCCAACGCCCCGATCATGATCCTCAACGGCCCCAACCTGAACCTGCTGGGCCAGCGCCAGCCGGAGATCTACGGCTCCGAGACCCTGGCCGACGTCGAGGCCCTGTGCGCCAAGGCGGCGGCCGCGCACGGCGGCACGATCGACTTCCGGCAGTCCAACCACGAGGGTGAGCTGGTCGACTGGATCCACGAGGCGCGGCTGCATCACTGCGGCATCGTCATCAACCCCGGCGCCTACTCGCACACATCCGTCGCGATCCTTGATGCGCTCAACACCTGTGACGGCCTTCCGGTGGTGGAGGTCCACATCTCCAACATCCACAAGCGCGAGTCGTTCCGGCACCACTCGTACGTCTCCCTGCGCGCCGACGGGGTGATCGCGGGGTGCGGAGTCCAGGGGTATGTGTTCGGGGTGGAGCGGGTCGCGGCGCTGGTCGGGTCGGCGCAGGCCGACGCATAGTCCTGAAGCGCTGTCAGGGTGGCGCTGGGATACGGGTGTTGCCCGGGCCGTCGGCCGAGGGCGGGGATCGATGGGACCGGCGGCCCATACCGCGCAGGTGCCGTCATCCCGCGCGGGGCTGCGTCCAGTTGACCGCGCAACCGTGTGCGCGGGGAGTGCGCACGGGAGGTCGGCGCGTGCAGAGGATTCACACGGGGCGCGCGTTTGGCGATTCACGCCCCCCGGAGAGGGGGGTCACCACCCCCGCGCGTGCCACTCCGGCAGATGCGGCCGCTCGGCTCCCAGCGTGGTGTCGTTGCCGTGTCCCGGGTAGACCCACGTCTCGTCCGGAAGTACGTCGAAGATCTTCGTCTCGACGTCGTGGATCAGACTGGCGAATGCCTTGGGATCCTTGTGGGTGTTGCCCACACCTCCCGGGAAGAGGCAGTCCCCCGTGAACACATGCGGGTGCCCGTGCGGGTCGTCGTAGACGAGGGCGATCGAGCCCGGCGTGTGCCCGACCAGATGGCGCGCGGTGAGCTCCACGCGCCCGACCCGGATGGTGTCGCCGTCGTCGACCAGGACGTCGGTCGGTACGGGGATTCCGTCGGCGTCGTCCCGGCCCGCGTAGGTGCGTGCTCCCGTGGCTGCCACGACCTCGGCGAGCGCCTGCCAGTGGTCGCCGTGCCGGTGCGTGGTGACGACGGACGCGATGCCGTCGTCACCGATCATGCCGAGCAGCGTGTGGGCATCGTTCGCCGCGTCGATCAGCAGCTGCTCGTCCGTGGCCCGGCAGCGCAGCAGATAGGCGTTGTTGTCCATCGGGCCCACCGCGATCTTGGTGATCATCAGGTCCTTCAGCTCGTGCACGTCCGCCGGGCCGCCGACCGTCACCTGTCCGCTGTACGTCATGGTGGCAGCCTATCGCCGGGAGTCCGGGCCGGAGCCCGCCGAGGGGGCCACCGTGGGTGGCCGGGAGCGGCGGGCACGACCCCGGCCCGGAGGAGTGCGAGCTGCCCGTCGGCTACAGGGGTGGAAGCGTCGGCAGGGGACCGCCCGACACGGTCAGGCCGACTCCGTCGCGGCGGCCGGCGAGCCAGCCCAGAAGGTCGGCCCGGGAGCCCGTCACGGTGGTCCCGGGCTCAGGCGCTGCGCTGCCCGTGCTCCACGCGCGCGTGCCGTCCGTCAGCCGGGTGGACGGCACCTCTGGATGACCGGCGAACCTGTCCGCGAGGAAGTCGATCTCCCGCTCCACGAACTCCGCCGGCAGATCCTCCAGCTCGTACCCGATGCCGAGGTCCACATGGTGCAGCTCGACCTCGACCCACCGCCGGAAGGGCAACCGGGACGCGGAGTCGGTGACGCCGTTGCGCAGCTCCACCGTGCGCGACCAGTCGGCGGGCACGGCCGCCGCCTCCTGGAAGCGGTCCGCGCTCTCGCGGAGATCGCCGAACTGGACATCCGGCGGACGGGGCGCGTCCCGCTCGATGTCGGCGTCCCGGGCCTGGCCGGAGACGTACATGGGGCGGCCCTCCAGGACGTTCACGAGGGCGTCCGCGTTGCGGGCGAGGTGGGCGAGAACGTGACCGCGGCTCCAGCCGGGGAGCCGTGACGGTTGCGACACGGACGCGTTGTCCAGCTTGCCGACCGCGGTGAGCAGCCGTTCGGTCGCTTCACGTACAGACACCAGGTCACGCGCGTGATCAGTCATGACGTCGACCCTAGCTCCGCCACACGTTCGGGTGAAGGCGGCGGGCCCGGCCCGTAAATCGAATGCGCGTGCTATATGGTCGGCTGTGGCGTCGGGCATGCTGGATGGTCGGGGATTGTTACGCAACTCGGGAATCCGACCGGCGTTGTCAGTGGCTCCCCTAGTCTGAGAAAGCACGGGGGCCCCGCCCCTGTCACTTCTCTCAAGAAAGGTGCGGACCGGCGTGGCCGACCGTCTCATCGTCCGTGGCGCGCGCGAGCACAACCTGAAGAACGTCTCGCTCGACCTGCCTCGGGATTCGCTCATCGTCTTCACGGGCCTGTCCGGGTCGGGTAAGTCCTCCCTGGCCTTCGACACCATCTTCGCCGAGGGGCAGCGGCGCTACGTGGAGTCGCTCTCCTCGTACGCCCGTCAGTTCCTCGGCCAGATGGACAAGCCGGACGTCGACTTCATCGAGGGCCTGTCCCCGGCTGTCTCGATCGACCAGAAGTCGACCTCGCGCAACCCGCGCTCCACGGTCGGCACCATCACCGAGGTCTACGACTATCTGCGTCTGCTCTTCGCGCGGATCGGCAAGCCGCACTGCCCGGAATGCGGCCGCCCGATCTCGCGGCAGTCGCCGCAGGCCATCGTCGACAAGGTCCTGGAGCTGCCGGAGGGGAGCCGCTTCCAGGTGCTGTCGCCGCTGGTGCGCGAGCGCAAGGGCGAGTTCGTCGACCTGTTCGCCGATCTCCAGACCAAGGGCTACTCCCGCGCGCGGGTGGACGGCGAGACGATCCAGCTCTCCAACCCGCCCACGCTGAAGAAGCAGGAGAAGCACACCATCGAGGTGGTCGTCGACCGTCTCACGGTGAAGGACTCCGCCAAGCGCCGCCTCACCGACTCCGTGGAGACCGCCCTCGGCCTGTCCGGCGGCATGGTCGTGCTCGACTTCGTCGACCTCCCCGAGGACGACCCCGAGCGCGAGCGCATGTACTCGGAGCACCTGTACTGCCCGTACGACGACCTCTCCTTCGAGGAACTGGAGCCGCGCTCCTTCTCCTTCAACTCACCCTTCGGCGCCTGTCCCGACTGCACCGGCATCGGCACGCGCATGGAGGTCGACCCTGAGCTGATCGTCCCGGACGAGGACAAGTCCCTCGACGAGGGCGCCATCCACCCCTGGTCGCACGGGCACACCAAGGACTACTTCGGCCGCCTGATCGGCGCCCTCGCGGACGCGCTGGGATTCCGGACGGACATCCCCTTCGCCGGTCTCCCGCAGCGTGCCCGGAAGGCGCTGCTCCACGGCCACAAGACACAGATCGAGGTCCGCTACCGCAACCGGTACGGCCGCGAGCGCGTCTACACCACGCCCTTCGAAGGCGCCGTCCCCTTCGTCAAGCGCCGGCACAGCGAGGCCGAGAGCGACGCCAGCCGTGAGCGCTTCGAGGGCTACATGCGCGAGGTACCCTGCCCCACCTGTGAGGGCACGCGCCTGAAGCCGATAGTCCTCGCGGTCACGATCATGGAGAAGTCGATCGCGGAGGTCTCCGCGATGTCGATCAGCGACTGCGCGGAGTTCCTGGGCGAGCTGAAGCTCAACGCCCGGGACAAGAAGATCGCCGAGCGCGTGCTGAAGGAGGTCAACGAGCGGCTGCGCTTCCTGGTCGACGTCGGCCTGGACTACCTCTCGCTGAACCGCGCCGCCGGCACGCTGTCCGGTGGCGAGGCCCAGCGCATCCGCCTGGCCACCCAGATCGGCTCCGGCCTCGTCGGCGTCCTCTACGTCCTCGACGAGCCGTCCATCGGCCTGCACCAGCGCGACAACCACCGGCTGATCGAGACCCTGGTCCGGCTGCGCGACATGGGCAACACGCTCATCGTCGTCGAGCACGACGAGGACACGATCAAGATCGCCGACTGGGTCGTCGACATCGGCCCCGGCGCGGGCGAGCACGGCGGCAAGGTCGTGCACAGCGGCTCTCTGAAGGAGCTGCTCGCCAACGAGGAGTCGCAGACCGGTCAGTACCTCGCCGGGAAGAAGTCCATCCCGATGCCGGACATCCGTCGCCCCCGCGACCCCTCCCGGCAGCTCACCGTGCACGGTGCCCGCGAGAACAACCTCCAGGACATCGACGTGTCCTTCCCGCTGGGCGTGTTCACCGCGGTCACGGGCGTGTCCGGCTCCGGAAAGTCGACGCTGGTCAACGACATCCTGTACACGCACCTGGCCCGCGAGCTGAACGGCGCCCGCAACGTGCCCGGGCGGCACACGCGCGTGGACGGCGACGACCTCGTCGACAAGGTCGTGCACGTCGACCAGTCGCCCATCGGCCGCACCCCGCGGTCCAACCCGGCGACGTACACCGGCGTCTTCGACCACATCCGCAAGCTGTTCGCCGAGACGACCGAGGCGAAGGTCCGCGGCTACATGCCCGGCCGGTTCTCCTTCAACGTCAAGGGCGGCCGCTGCGAGAACTGCTCGGGCGACGGCACGATCAAGATCGAGATGAACTTCCTCCCGGACGTCTACGTCCCGTGCGAGGTCTGCCACGGCGCCCGCTACAACCGGGAGACGCTGGAGGTCCACTACAAGGGCAAGTCCATCGCCGAAGTCCTGAACATGCCGATCGAGGAGGCCCTCGACTTCTTCGAGGCCGTCCCCGCGATCGCCCGCCACCTGAAGACGCTGCACGACGTCGGCCTCGGCTACGTCCGGCTCGGCCAGTCCGCCACCACCCTGTCCGGCGGGGAGGCCCAGCGCGTCAAGCTCGCCAGTGAGCTTCAGCGGCGCTCCACGGGGCGTACGGTCTACGTCCTGGACGAGCCGACCACCGGCCTGCACTTCGAGGACATCAGCAAGCTGCTGACGGTGCTGTCCGGCCTGGTCGACAAGGGGAACACGGTCATCGTCATCGAGCACAACCTCGACGTGATCAAGGTTGCCGACTGGATCGTCGACATGGGCCCCGAAGGCGGAGCCGGCGGTGGCCTCGTCGTCGCCGAGGGCACGCCCGAGCAGGTCGCTGCGGTGTCGACCAGCCACACCGGCAAGTTCCTGCGGGAGATCCTCGGCGCCGAGCGGATCAGCGACGCCGCTGCGGTGCAGGCCCCGCGCCAGTCCGCGGTGAAGAAGACGGTGGCCGCCAAGGCGCCGGCGAAGAAGACGGCGACGGCCAGGACGGCCAACAACACGTCGACCGAGAAGGCGGCCGGGGTCACCAAGAAGACGACGCCTGCGAAGAAGACGACGCGGGCCCGCAAGGCCTGAGCAACGCCTCGCAAGAACCATGCGAAAGGCGGCGCCCCGCGGGAACTCCCCGCGGGGCGCCGCCCGTTGCACAGTCAGCCGCCCTACAGCTCACCCAGTTCCGACGCGTACGGCGGCTCCGCGCCCGCACGGGAACAGGTGATCGCCGCCGCGCGTGCCGCGAACCGCAGCAGTCGTGTCCAGCCGTCGTCGCCGAGGGCCCTGAGTGCGTCGGAGGACAGGGCGTCCCAGGTGGACAGGCCGTGCAGCAGGGCCGCGTTCACGGTGTCGCCGGCGCCGATCGTGTCCACCACGGCGACCTGCTCGCCCGGCACGGAGTGTTCCGCGCCGTCCCCGGTGAAGACGGTCAGCCCGTCGCCACCCTGGGTCATCACAACCGCCGAGGGACCCGCGGCCAGCCACTCGCGCGGGGTGCCGCCCAGCCACCGGGCGTCCTCCTCGGAGAGCTTGAGCAGTGTCACCGACGGCAGCCAGCCGGCGAACCGGGCCCGGTAGGCGTCCGCGTCGGGGATCAGCCCGGCCCGGATGTTGGGGTCGAGCGCGGTGAACACCCCCTGCGCGGCCGCGCTGCGCATCAGCTTCTCGTAGGCGCTCGCCCCCGGCTCCAGGACCAGGGAGCAGGTGCCGAACGACACCGCGCGTGCTCCGGCTGGGAGGCGGTCGGGGGTTGTGAACAGGCGGTCGGCGGTGCCGTCGACGTAAAAGGAGTAGGCGGCCGAGCCGTTCCCGTCGATCGTGGCGACCGCCAGGGTGGTCGGCTCCGTGCCGCGCTGCACCGCCGAGACATCCACCCCGGCCTTGCGCAGCGCGTCGAGCAGGGCCTCGCCGAAGGCGTCGTGGGAGGTACGGGAGCAGAAGGCCGTCGGGGAGCCGAGGCGGCCGAGGGCCACGGCCGTGTTGTACGGGCCGCCGCCGAGGGCCGGCTGCAGGCCGGCGAGGGCACCCGTGCCCTGCGGTACCAGGTCGATCAGGGCCTCACCGGCGACGACGATCACGAGACGGGTCCTTTCTGGGCGGTTCGGTGCTCGGACTTGTCGAACTTCTCGGACTGCTCGGGGCAGCCGCAGGACGTGCGGTGGACGAAGGTGCAGGGAAGCCGCACGGTCCGGGCGGGCCGGTCCGGCGCGGTGAGGCGTTCCAGGAGCACCCGCACGGCCCGGGCGCCGAGGTCCTTGCTGGGCTGGGCGATCGCGGTGAGCCGGGGGGAGAAGAGGTCTGCCCAGGCGAAGTCGTCGAAGCAGCACAGCGCGATGTCGCCGGGCACGGACAGGCCGTGCTCGCGCAGGGCGCGCAGCGCGCCGATGGTCATCGCGTTGTTGGCGGTGACGAGCGCCGTGGGCGGCACGGCGAGGGACAGCAGAGTCGCCGTGGCCTGCTCGCCGCCGGCTGACTCGGAGTCGCCGTGTACGAGGAGGCGTTCGTCGTAGGGGAGCCCGGCGGCCGCGAGACCATGGCGGTAGCCGGTGATGCGCTCGCTGGTGGTGCTGAGCCCGCGACGGCCCGCGACCAGGCCGATCCGGCGGTGGCCGAGCCCGGCGAGATGGGTCACCAGCCGGGCCACCGGTTCAGCGCTCTCGGCGCAGACCTGGTCGAAGCGCGGCGCGCTGTTCCCCGGCTGGTCGACCAGGCGGTCCAGGAGCACGGTCGGGACTTTGTGGCGATGCAGGTAGGTGACGAGTTCGCCCGGGTTGGCCGAGGGCGCGACGATCAGGCCGTCCACGCGTCGTTCGTGCAGGAGCTGGACGACCTTGCGCTCGTGCTGCGGGTCGTCGTGCGGATCGGCGATGAGCAGGCTGTAGCCGTGTTCCAGGGCGGTCGCCTCGACGCCCTGGAGGATCTCGGTGAAGTAGGGATTGCTGATGGCCGACACCGCGAGGCCGATGGAACGGGTGCGGGAGGTCACCAGGGAGCGGGCGAGGGTGTTCGGGGTGTAGCCGAGCTCGTCGATGGCGTCCAGGACGGCCTGGCGGGTCCCCGGGAGCACGGGCCGGGTGCCGTTCAGCACATGGGAGACGGTCGCGACGGAGACACCGGCGCTGCGTGCCACGTCGGCCATGGTTGGCATGAGTTCCCTCCCGAGCCACGCCGTCGAGCCGCGCCGTCACCGGTCCTGTGCACCGGTCCGACGCGGGCCTTATGGCCTGGACCGTATCCCATTCGACGGCGGACGTAAACGCTTGCGCAAGCGTTTACGTCCGCCGTCGAGGCCACCCCCACCCCCACCTCCATCCCCTTCAATCACCGACCGCTATCGTCGGCAGGCGCCACTCCTGAACCGCGCCCGAGCCCCTGACCAGTGGAGACCCCATGCCCGCCCGACCTTCCCCGAGCCGCCGTACCGTCCTGCGAGGGGCGGCCCTCGCGCCGGTCGCCGGGCTCGGGCTCGCGGCCTGTTCCCCGGGCGGCGGGGCGCCGGCCGGTGCGCCCACCGCGCCGGTCGAGCTCGGCGCGGAGACCGAGGTCACGAAGGGGAGCGCCAGGCTGTACCGCGATCACAACGTGGTGGTCAGCCGGGCCGAGGACGGCTCGTTGAAGGCGTACAGCACGATCTGCACGCACGCGGCGTGCCCCATCAACAAGCTGGAGGGGACGAAACTCGTCTGCCCCTGCCACGGCAGCGAGTTCGACGCCACGACCGGCGAGGTGCTGCACGCCCCGGCCACCGTGCCGCTGAGCGAGCTCCCGGTCAGGACCGAGAACGGCAGGATCGTGGCCGGGCCGGGAGCCTGATCCGCCGGAGGATCCCCGGCAGAACCTGACGAAGCACTATTACTCCCAGTCCCAGCCGATGCCGACGATCCCCGACCGCACCCGGGGCTCGACGAGGTGCACCGAATGGTGGCGGCCCGTGAGCGGCAGCTCCTGGCGGCCGCTGCGCGGGGCCGCCGCCGACTGCTGGGTGAACCGGTGGCAGCGCACCGGCAGGGCGTTCTCGTCGAACCGCACCTGAAGGGCGTACTGGCCGCCGGCGGGGCCGAAGCCGCGGACGTACTCGCGCGAGGCGCCGGCGGTGCCGTCCTCGACGCCGTAGCGGAAGAGGTAGGTGTCGCCGGCCCGCAGCCGGGTGTCGAAGAGCAGCTCGGCGACGAGCACCCCGGTCTCGTGATGCCAACGGATGCGTCCCGTGCGGCAGTTCTCCAGCGCGTGCACCCTCACCCGCTCCGGTACGCATCCGGGGTCGCCGTGGTGGACGGCCACGAAGCGGTCGACGCCCTCCCGGTGGGCGCGCACGATGTGGTGCGACTCGCGCCCCATGAGCTCGCGACCCGCCCCGATCCGTACGTGCTCGTGGTGCCCGAGCATGTGCAGCCCGCCGTCGAGGGGCGCGTCCAGCTCGGCGAGCAGCCGTTCCAGGACGCCCGAGGCCTCGACGAGGGCGCGGTAGGAGCGGGCCCCTCGGCGCCGCGCGGAGACCCGCTCGTCGGTGTCGGAGAGCAGCCGGATCAGCGACTCCTCGGGTAGCTGGAGGATCTCCTCCAGGGCCCGTACGGCACGCAGCGACTCGGGGCGCTGGGGGCGGCGGGCGCCCTGCTGCCAGTAACTCAGGCTCGTGACGCCGACCTTCACGCCGTACCGCGACAGATGGTGCTGCACGCGCTGCAGGGGCAGTCCGCGGGCGGCTATCGCGGCGCGCAGCGCGACGTGGAAGGGGCCGCCTTGCAGGGCCGTGTCCAGTTCCGCGGCGGCGGCGACGTCTTCGGCGGCGTCGGCGGCGGTGTCCGCGTGCTGTGTGGCGTGCGGCATGCAGGGGCCTTTCTGTGCTGGATCACAACGGCTGGTCAGACCATTCGCGCGGGTGTCGGGTCCCCCTGTCGGCGTCGGGGCTTCTTCACATCCGTACGCCGCCGTCCCGAGTTCCCCCGCATTGAAGCGTGTTGACCATGCCTCGACAACACCTGATGCCCAACCGTGGCGTCCTCTTGGCCGAGCTTCGACCGGTGCCCTCGGGCGGGCGTCCGCCGGCCACCCCGTAGGACCTGCGGGCGTTGTCCACAGGCTCGCCGGAGTGTCACTGCTCGCCAGTAGGGTGTGAGACATGGCCGACCCCTCCAGCTACCGCCCCAAGCCGGGACAGATCCCGGACTCTCCCGGGGTGTACAGGTTCCGTGACGAGCACCGCCGGGTGATCTACGTCGGAAAGGCGAAGAGCCTGCGCCAGCGCCTGGCCAACTACTTCCAGGACCTGGCGGGACTGCACCCGCGCACCCGGACCATGGTCACCACGGCCTCGTCGGTGGAGTGGACGGTGGTGTCCACCGAGGTCGAGGCGCTGCAGCTGGAGTACTCCTGGATCAAGGAGTTCGACCCCCGGTTCAACGTCAAGTACCGCGACGACAAGAGCTACCCCTACCTCGCGGTGACGATGAACGAGGAGTTCCCGCGAGTGCAGGTGATGCGAGGGCACAAGAAGAAGGGCGTGCGCTATTTCGGGCCGTACGCGCACGCGTGGGCCATCCGGGACACCGTCGACCTGCTCCTGCGCGTCTTCCCGGTGCGTACCTGCTCGACCGGAGTCTTCAAGAACGCCGCCCGCACCGGCCGCCCCTGCCTGCTCGGCTACATCGGCAAGTGCTCCGCCCCCTGCGTCGGCCGGGTCGACGCCGAGGAGCACCGGGACCTGGCAGAGGAGTTCTGCGACTTCATGACCGGCCGTACGGGCACCTACCTGCGCCGCCTCGAGAAGCAGATGACCGAGGCGGCCGAGGAGCTGGAGTACGAGCGGGCGGCCCGGCTGCGCGATGACATCGAGGCCCTGAAGAAGGCCATGGAGAAGAACGCGGTCGTGCTCGCGGACGCGACCGATGCCGACCTGATCGCGGTCGCCGAGGACGAGCTGGAAGCGGCCGTGCAGATCTTCCACGTCCGCGGCGGTCGCGTCCGCGGTCAGCGTGGCTGGGTGACCGACAAGGTCGAGGAGATCGCCACCGGCGCCCTCGTCGAGCACGCCCTCCAGCAGCTGTACGGGGAGGAGAGCGGCGACGCCGTCCCCAAGGAGGTCCTCGTCCCCGCCCTGCCCGACCCGGTGGAGCCGGTGCAGGAGTGGCTGACCGGGCGCCGGGGATCGATCGTCTCGCTGCGCATCCCCCAGCGCGGCGACAAGAAGGCGCTGATGGAGACCGTGCAGCGCAACGCCCAGCAGGCGCTCGTCCTGCACAAGACCAAACGCGCCTCCGACCTGACCACGCGCTCGCGTGCCCTTGAGGAGATCGCCGACGCCCTCGAGCTGGACAGCGCACCGCTCAGGATCGAGTGCTACGACATCTCGCACCTCCAGGGCGACGACGTGGTGGCGTCCATGGTCGTCTTCGAGGACGGGCTGCAGCGCAAGAGCGAGTACCGGCGCTTCCAGATCAAGGGCTTCAGGGGACAGGACGACGTCCGCTCCATGCACGAGGTGATCACCCGCCGCTTCCGGCGCTACCTCGCCGAGAAGGAGAAGACCGGCGAGTGGGCCGAGGGTGAGCCCGACCTCACGAACGGCACCGCGGACGCCGCCGGAAACGGCGCACCCACCGCCTTCACCGAGGACGACGGCCGCCCCAAGCGCTTCGCCTACCCCCCGCAGCTGGTCGTCGTCGACGGCGGAAAGCCGCAGGTCATGGCGGCCAAGCGGGCCCTGGACGAGCTCGGCATCGACGACATCGCCGTGTGCGGCCTCGCCAAGCGCCTGGAGGAGGTCTGGCTGCCGGACGACGATGACCCGGTCGTCCTGCCCCGCACCAGCGAAGGCCTCTACCTGCTGCAACGGGTCCGCGACGAGGCCCACCGGTTCGCGATCACCTACCAGCGGACCAAGCGCGCCAAGCGCTTCCGTTCGAGTCCCCTGGACGACGTCCCCGGGCTCGGCGAGACACGCAAACAGGCGCTGATCAAGCACTTCGGGTCGGTGAAGAAGCTGCGATCCGCGACAATCGACCAGATCTGCGAGGTTCCGGGCATAGGTCGCAAAACGGCCGAGGCCATCGCCGTGGCTCTTGCCCAGGCGGCTCCGGCCGCGCCCGCCGTGAACACGGCGACCGGAGAGATCATGGATGACGTGGAAGACGGGGCACCCGAGATGACAGCGGGTCCCCCAGGGGAGCCCGTGCCCACGGGCGCCCCGGACGAGCGACGGGGGCAGGAGAGATGACCGAGCACGAGAAGCAGCCCACAGCGGAGCGAGATCAGGCACTCAGGGAAACGCACAAGGAAACCGGCGAGGACCGCACCCGGCAGGATGCGTCTCGGGAAAGCGGAGCACAGGTGGGTACGGGCGTCGAAGGCAACGGGGTCCCCGAGACGGCCATCCCCGAGCTGGTGATCATCTCCGGCATGTCCGGAGCCGGGCGCTCGACGGCCGCGAAGTGTCTGGAGGACCTCGGCTGGTTCGTCGTCGACAACCTCCCGCCCGCCCTGATCCCCACCATGGTGGAGCTCGGCGCCCGCTCCCAGGGCAACGTGGCGCGGATCGCGGTCGTCGTCGACGTCCGCGGCCGCCGCTTCTTCGACAACCTCCGCGAGTCCCTCGCCGACCTCGACAGCAGAGGCGTCACCCGGCGGATCGTCTTCCTGGAGTCCTCCGACGAGGCCCTGGTGCGCCGCTTCGAGTCCGTGCGCCGCCCGCACCCCCTCCAGGGCGACGGCCGCATCGTCGACGGCATCGCCGCCGAGCGTCAGCTGCTGCGCGAGCTGCGCGGCGACGCCGACCTGGTGATCGACACCTCCAGCCTGAACGTGCACGAGCTGCGCGCCAAGATGGACGCCCAGTTCGCCGGCGAGGAGGAGCCCGAGCTGCGGGCCACCGTGATGTCGTTCGGCTACAAGTACGGCCTCCCCGTCGACGCCGACCTCGTCGTCGACTGCCGGTTCCTGCCCAACCCGCACTGGGTGCCCGAGCTGCGCCCGTTCACCGGCCTGAACGACGAGGTCGCCTCGTACGTCTTCAACCAGCCCGGCGCGAAGGAGTTCCTCGACCGCTACGCCGAGCTGCTCCAGCTCATTGCGACCGGCTACCGGCGCGAGGGCAAGCGGTATGTGACCATCGCGGTCGGCTGCACGGGCGGCAAGCACCGCTCGGTCGCCATGTCGGAGAAGCTCGCCGCGCGCCTCGCGGCCGAGGGCGTGGAGACGGTGGTCGTGCACCGGGACATGGGACGCGAATGACCGGACGTACGTCGCGGCTCAGCAGGCTGCGCGGGGTCACCCCGGAAGGGCGCGGCGGCCGGCTCGCCGAGCCCCGGGGTGGCCGGGCGCGCCGCCGGGGCGCCCAGCCCAAGGTGGTCGCCCTCGGCGGCGGCATGGGCCTGTCCGCCTCGCTCGCCGCGCTGCGCCGGATCACCGGCGACCTCACCGCCGTCGTCACCGTGGCCGACGACGGCGGCTCCAGCGGCCGACTGCGCGACGAGCTGGGCGTGCTGCCGCCCGGCGACCTGCGCAAGGCGCTGGCCGCGCTGTGCGGGGACGACGAGTGGGGCCAGACCTGGGCCCGGGTCATCCAGCACCGCTTCCAGTCCCAGGGCGAACTGCACGAACACGCGGTGGGCAACCTGCTGATCGTCGCCCTGTGGGAGCAGCTCGGCGACCACGTCCAGGCGCTCGACCTGGTCGGCAAGCTGCTGGGCGCGCAGGGGCGGGTGCTGCCCATGTCCGCCGTGCCCCTGGAGCTCCAGGCCCTGGTCAAGGGGCACGACCCGGACCGGCCGGAGGAGATCGAGACGGTCCGCGGCCAGGCGACCGTGGCGCTCACCCCCGGCGAGGTGCAGTCCGTGCACCTCGTGCCGAACGACCCGCCCGCCGTACCCGAGGCCGTCGAGGCGGTCCTGGACGCGGACTGGGTGGTGCTCGGCCCCGGCTCCTGGTTCTCCTCGGTCATCCCGCACCTGCTCGTGCCCGAACTGCTGGACGCACTCCTGGAGACGAAGGCACGCCGGGTACTCTCGCTGAACCTCGCCCCGCAGCCCGGAGAAACCGAGGGCTTCTCCCCGCAGCGTCATTTGGAGGTTTTGGGGCGACACGCCCCTAAACTCGCCCTGGACGTGGTGCTGGCCGACGAGGCCGCCGTGCCCGACCGCGACTCGCTGACCGACGCCGCCCGGCGTTTCGGGGCCGCGGTCGAGCTGGCGCCGGTGGCCCGGAGGGACGGAACTCCGCGGCACGATCCGGAGCTGCTGGCCGCCGCGTACGACCGTATTTTTCGGATGCATGGAAGGATCGGCCCATGGCGATGACGGCAGCGGTGAAGGACGAGATCTCCCGGCTCCCCGTCACCCGGACCTGCTGCAGGAAGGCGGAGGTCTCCGCCATTCTGCGGTTCGCCGGCGGCCTCCACCTGGTCAGCGGGCGCATCGTGATCGAGGCGGAGCTGGACACCGCGATGGCGGCCCGCCGCCTCAAGCGGGACGTCCTGGAGATCTTCGGGCACAGCTCGGAGCTGATCGTGATGGCGCCGGGCGGGCTGCGGCGCGGTTCGCGCTACGTCGTGCGCGTCGTCGCGGGCGGCGACCAGCTGGCCCGGCAGACCGGCCTCGTGGACGGCCGGGGCCGCCCGATCCGCGGTCTGCCACCGCAGGTGGTCTCGGGGGCCACCTGTGACGCCGAGGCGGCCTGGCGGGGCGCCTTCCTGGCGCACGGTTCGCTCACCGAGCCCGGCCGCTCCTCCTCCCTGGAGGTGACCTGCCCCGGCCCCGAGGCCGCGCTCGCGCTTGTCGGCGCCGCCCGCCGGCTGTCCATCGCCGCGAAGGCCCGCGAGGTGCGCGGCGTGGACCGGGTCGTCGTCCGGGACGGCGACGCCATCGGCGCCCTCCTCACCCGCCTCGGCGCCCACGAGTCGGTGCTCGCCTGGGAGGAGCGCCGGATGCGCCGCGAGGTCCGCGCCACGGCGAACCGCCTCGCCAACTTCGACGACGCCAACCTGCGCCGCTCCGCCCGCGCGGCCGTCGCCGCCGGCGCCCGCGTCCAGCGCGCCCTGGAGATCCTCGGCGACGACGTCCCCGAGCACCTCGCCGCCGCCGGCCGGCTCCGCATGGAGCACAAGCAGGCCTCCCTGGAGGAGCTGGGCGCCCTCGCCGACCCGCCACTGACCAAGGACGCCGTCGCGGGCCGTATCCGCCGCCTGCTGGCCATGGCCGACAAGCGGGCCGCCGACCTCGGTATCCCGAGCACGGAGGCCAACCTCACCGAGGAGCTGGCGGACAACCTCGCGGGATGACCTGACGAGCGATCAGCACGCCGGTGCCGACGCCCACTTGGGTGGTCGGCACCGGCGTGTGTGCGTGTCGGAGGCGCCCTTGACTCGATCATGAAGTGTCATGAGCCTGGCAGCTATTCGCCACTGGGGCGATCCAGTACCAGGGGGGTAAATGAGACACAGAGCGAGATCGATCCTCGCTGTCGGCGCGCTCCTGATCGGTGGAGCGAGCATCGCACCCTTCGCCCAGGCACAGGGCACCAGTTCCACAAGTTCATCGAGTCCCGACACGGAGGAGGTCAAGGTCTACCGGGCCGAAGTCACCAAGCAGCAGATCCCCCTGCTGCTCGCAACCGGTCAGGACGCTCACGAACTCGGCGAACAGGCTCCCGACAAGGGCACCGCCACCGTCGAGGTCTACCTCACCGACAAGCAGGCCAGGAAACTCGAAAAGCAGGGCGTCGACCTCAAGGAGCACACGCTCTCGGCGCAGGCACGCGCGCGTGTGGCCGCCGCCGGGGACGGCGTCTACCGGCCGTACAGCGGAGCGGGCGGCCTCAAGGAGGAGATCCTCCGCACCGGCCAGGAGCACCCGTCCCTCACCAAGGTCGTCTCCATCGGCAAGACGGTCCAGGGCCAGGACATCCTTGCCCTCAAGCTCACCAGGAACGCGAAGCGGACCAAGGACGGAGCCAAGCCCTCCACCCTGTACATGTCCACCCAGCACGCGCGCGAGTGGATCACCCCGGAGATGACCCGGCGGCTGATGCACCACTACCTGGACAACTACGCCACGGACAAGCGGATCAAGAAGATCGTCGACACGACCGAGCTGTGGTTCGTCCTCGTCGCCAACCCCGACGGCTACGACTGGACCCACGCCCCCGAAGGCGACCGCCAGTGGCGCAAGAACATGCGCGACAACAACAGCGACGGCGCGTACACGATCGGCGACGGCGTCGACCTCAACCGCAACTTCGCCTACAAGTGGGGCTATGACGACGAGGGTTCGTCCCCGTACCCCACCAGCCAGACCTACCGAGGCCCCGGCCCGAACTCCGAACCCGAGACCAAGGCGCTCGACGCCTTCGAGCGGCGTATCGGCTTCGAGTACGGCATCAACTACCACTCCGCCGCCGAACTCCTCCTCTACGGGGTCGGCTGGCAGGTGGCCACGCCGACCCCGGACGACGTGCTCTACAAGGCCCTCGCCGGTACGCCGGAGAACTCCGCGATCCAGGGCTACCACCCGCAGCTCTCCTCCGAGCTCTACACCACCAACGGCGAGGCGGACGGTCACGCGGCCAACATCAACGGCACCGCGATGTTCACACCGGAGATGTCGACCTGTCAGACGGCCTCGAACGTCGACCCGGACGACGCCTGGAAGCCCGCGGACTGCGCGTCGATCTTCACCTTCCCGGACGACGAGAAGCTGATCCAGCAGGAGTTCGAGAAGAACATCCCGTTCGCGCTCTCGGTCGCCGAGTCTGCGGCCCGGCCGGACCGGCCGAAGTCGTCGGTCGGCATCGACGCCCCCGACTTCACACCGGCGGCCTTCACGACGTCGTACGCGCGCGGCGCCGACCAGGAGGTCTCCGTCGTCGCACGCAGGTCCGTGCGGGCCAAGGAGCTCAGGTACCGCGTCAACGGCGGCCGTACGCAGGACGTGGCGCTCCGGCCGTGGAAGGGCGGTGAGACGTTCGGCGGTGAGGACAACCTCCACTTCGACGAGTACCGGGCCGGGGTTGATGACGGCGATCCCGGGGACAGGGTCGAGGTCTGGTTCACCGGCAGGACGAAGAGCGGCAAGCGCACCGAGAGCGAGCACTTCACGTACACGGTGGCCGAACGGCCGCGCGCGGACACGCTCGTCGTCGCCGAGGAGGGGGCGCCCACGACCCAGGCACAGATGTACGTGGACGCCCTGAAGGCCAACGGCAGGAAGGCGCTCGTCTGGGACGTCGCCACCCAGGGCGCCCCGGACGCGCTGGGCGTCCTGAAGCACTTCGACACCGTCGTCCACCACACCGGCGCGGTCCGGCCCGGCGTCGCCACCCAGCTCGAACTGCGTGCCCACCTCAACGAGGGCGGCAGGCTGATCGAGGCGGGCGAGACGGCCGGCGGCTCGGTCGACCTCGGCGGAGGCACCTTGTCGAACGACTTCAGCCAGTACTACCTGGGCGCCTACAGCCGTACGTCCCTGCCGGACGCCACGGCGTTCACCGGCACCGGCAGGCTGGCGGGCGTCACGGGAACCCTCGGCGACGCGCCCGGCAACCCGCTGAACGCGGCCGGATCCTTCGGCGTCACCTCGGACACCCTGCCCATGGAGACGTTCCCGCAGTTCGAGAGCGCGGGCGCGGGCCAGTACCCGGGGACGGTCAACCCCTACGGCCCGTACGAAGGCGCCTCCATGGCGGCCGTCACGCACTCCGACTACGCCTGGAACCGTCTGACCCGGACCATCGACCTCACCTCCGTCAGCGCGGCCGACGCCCCGACCCTGCGCACCCGGCTCCTGTGGGACACCGAGCAGGGCTACGACCACGCCGTCCTGGAGGCGCACACCGCCGGGGCGGACGACTGGACCACCCTCCCGGAGAAGGGCGGCGCCACCGGCACCACCGTGCCCACCGAGTGCGAGGCCGGTTACTTCATTCAGGCACACCCAGCCCTGAAGCGGTATCTGACCCCGGGCGAGGGCGGCTGCACGCCCACCGGGACGAGCGGTTCCTGGAACAGCTTCACCGGCGCCTCGGACGGCTGGCAGCAGGTCGAGTTCGACCTCTCCGCCTACGCCGGGAAGACGGTCGAGGTCTCGCTCTCCTACATCACCGACCCCGGCTCCGGCGGCCACGGCGTCCTCGCCGACAACGCCTCCGTGGTCATCGGCGGTACGGCGGGCCAGACGGAAGGCTTCGAGACGTCGCTCGGCGCCTGGAGCACCCCGGGACCGCCCTCGGGCAGCCCCGCGGTGGTCAAGGACTGGGGGCTGTCCGGCGAACTGTTCAAGACATACGGAGCGGTCACCACGGACGACACCGTGCTGCTGGGCTTCGGCCTGGAGCACGTCACCGCGGCGGCCGACCGCAGAGCCCTGATCGGGGAGGCACTCGCAGCACTCGACGACTGAGTTTCCGAAGGTCGACGACGGTCAACGACCGCCGACTCCGCGTAGTCATTCAGGGTGATCGGCTCTCGCGGCCCGGGCGGTCCGTACCCCTACTGGCGGGTACGGACCGCAGTGCCGTGTATGGGCCATCTCGATGTCACCCCGGAGGCCTCGGGGAGGTAGGGTCGGATCCGGTCGGGGACATCCCATACAGCTCGCCGGCGTCAAGACACCGGCGTACCAACGAGGAGATCGGTTCGTGACGATCCGCGTAGGCATCAACGGCTTTGGCCGCATCGGTCGTAACTACTTCCGCGCGCTGCTGGAGCAGGGTGCAGACATCGAGATCGTGGCTGTCAACGACCTGGGTGACACCGCGACCACCGCTCACCTGCTGAAGTACGACACCATCCTGGGCCGCCTCAAGCAGGAGGTCACGCACACCGCCGACACGATCACCGTCGGCGGCTACACCATCAAGGTGCTGTCCGAGCGCAACCCCGCCGACATCCCGTGGGGCGAGCTGGGCGTCGACATCGTCATCGAGTCGACCGGCATCTTCACCAAGAAGGAAGACGCCGCGAAGCACATCGCGGGCGGTGCGAAGAAGGTCCTCATCTCGGCCCCGGCCAAGGACGAGGACATCACCATCGTGATGGGCGTCAACCACGACAAGTACGACCCGGCAAACCACCACGTCATCTCCAACGCCTCCTGCACCACCAACTGTGTGGCGCCGATGGCCAAGGTCCTCGACGAGAACTTCGGCATCGTCAAGGGTCTGATGACGACCGTCCACGCGTACACGAACGACCAGCGCATCCTGGACTTCCCGCACAAGGACCTGCGCCGCGCCCGTGCCGCCGCCGAGAACATCATCCCGACCACCACCGGTGCCGCCAAGGCCACCGCCCTGGTCCTGCCGCAGCTCAAGGGCAAGCTGGACGGCATGGCCATGCGCGTCCCGGTCCCGACCGGCTCCGTCACCGACCTGGTCGTCGAGCTCGGCCGCGAGGTCACCAAGGAAGAGGTCAACGCCGCCTTCCAGAAGGCCGCCGAGGGCGAGCTCAAGGGCCTCCTCGAGTACACCGAGGACCCGATCGTCTCCTCGGACATCGTCAACGCCCCGGCGTCCTGCACCTTCGACTCCTCCCTGACCATGGTCCAGGAGGGCAAGAACGTGAAGGTCATCGGCTGGTACGACAACGAGTGGGGCTACTCCAACCGCCTCGTCGACCTCACGGTCTTCGTCGGCAACCAGCTCTGATCACCGGAGCAGGCACCTCGATGTGAGAGCAGGGCTCGGTCAGCGCACACCGCGTTGTCCGAGCCCTGCCGCACGTACTGATCGACCAGCCCTCTCAGGAGTCCCCTCATGAAGACGATCGACGAACTTCTCTCGGAAGGTGTGGACGGCAAGCGGGTCTTCGTCCGTGCCGACCTGAACGTGCCGCTGGCCGACGGTGTCATCACCGACGACGGCCGCATCCGCGCCGTACTGCCCACCGTCAAGGCCCTCGCGGACGCCGGTGCCAAGGTGGTCGTCGCCTCGCACCTCGGCCGCCCCAAGGGTGCCCCGGACCCCGCCTTCTCGCTGCTGCCCGCCGCCCGGCGCCTCGGTGAACTCCTCGGTGCCGAGGTGCAGTTCGCCACCGACACGGTCGGCGAGGCCGCGCAGGCCACCGTCGCCGGACTGGCGAACGGCCAGGTCGCGGTGATCGAGAACCTGCGCTTCAACGCCGGCGAGACGGCCAAGGACGACGCCGAGCGCGCCGCCTTCGCCGACCGGCTCGCCGCCCTCGCCGACGTGTACGTCGGTGACGGTTTCGGCGCCGTGCACCGCAAGCACGCCTCCGTGTACGACCTCCCGGCCCGGCTGCCGCACTACGCCGGCCACCTCATCGCCACCGAGGTCGGCGTCCTGAAGAAACTCACCGAGGACGTCCAGCGGCCGTACGTCGTCGCCCTCGGCGGCGCCAAGGTCTCCGACAAGCTCGCCGTCATCGACCAGCTGCTCAGCAAGGCCGACCGCCTCCTCATCGGCGGCGGCATGGCCTACACCTTCCTCAAGGCCAAGGGCTACGAGGTCGGCATCTCCCTCCTCCAGGAGGACCAGATCCCGGCCGTCACCGAGTACATCGAGCGCGCCGAGAAGACCGGCGTCGAGCTGGTCCTGCCGGTCGACGTCCTGGTCGCTCCCGAGTTCCCGGACCTGAAGACCAAGGCCCCCGCGAACCCCACCACCGTCGCCGCGGACGCCATCCCGGCGGACCAGGAGGGTCTGGACATCGGTCCGCAGACCCGCAAGCTGTACGCCTCGAAGCTCGCCGACGCCGCCACCGTCTTCTGGAACGGCCCCATGGGCGTCTTCGAGCACCCCGACTACGCCGAGGGCACCAAGGCGGTCGCCCAGGCCCTCATCGGCTCCCCGGGCTTCACCGTGGTCGGCGGCGGCGACTCCGCCGCGGCTGTGCGCATCCTGGGCTTCGAGGAGAACGCATTCGGCCACATCTCGACCGGTGGCGGCGCCTCCCTCGAATACCTCGAGGGCAAGACGCTCCCCGGCCTCGCCGCACTGGAGGACTGACCCTCAATGACCACCCGTACGCCCCTGATGGCGGGCAACTGGAAGATGAACCTCAACCACCTCGAGGCCATCGCCCACGTCCAGAAGCTCGCCTTCGCCCTGGCCGACAAGGACTACGAGGCCGTCGAGGTCGCCGTCCTGCCGCCCTTCACCGACCTGCGCTCCGTGCAGACCCTGGTCGACGGCGACAAGCTGAAGATCAAGTACGGTGCCCAGGACCTCTCGGCGCACGACTCCGGCGCGTACACCGGCGAGATCTCCGGCGCGATGCTGGCCAAGCTGAAGTGCACCTACGTGGCGGTCGGCCACTCCGAGCGCCGCCAGTACCACGCCGAGACCGACGAGATCGTCAACGCCAAGGTCAAGGCCGCCTTCAAGCACGGCCTGACCCCGATCATGTGCGTCGGCGAGGAGCTGGAGGTCCGTGACGCGGGCAACCACGTCACGCACACGCTCGCCCAGGTCGAGGGCGGTCTGAAGGGCGTGGCGGCCGAGCAGGCCGAGTCCATCGTGATCGCCTACGAGCCCGTCTGGGCCATCGGCACCGGCAAGGTCTGCGGCGCCGACGACGCCCAGGAGGTCTGCGCGGCGATCCGCGGCAAGCTCGCCGAGCTGTACTCCCAGGACGTCGCCGACAAGGTCCGCATCCAGTACGGCGGCTCCGTGAAGTCCGGCAACGTCGCCGAGATCATGGCCAAGGCCGACATCGACGGCGCGCTGGTCGGCGGCGCCTCGCTGGACGCGGACGAGTTCGTCAAGATCGTCCGCTTCCGCGACCAGCGAGTCGACCAGTGAGTCGACCAGTGAGTCGACCAGTGAGTATGCGGTAGCGGCGATACGTCGTACCCTTGCGGGGTCCAGCAGTGCATGCTGGACCCCGTCGTCGATCCAGATCCGAGGAAGTTGGTCCAGCCGTGGTTATGGGGTTCTCGATCGCCCTGATCGTCTTCAGCCTGCTGCTGATGCTGCTGGTGCTGATGCACAAGGGGAAGGGCGGCGGCCTCTCCGACATGTTCGGTGGCGGCATGCAGTCGTCCGTCGGCGGCTCCTCGGTCGCCGAGCGCAACCTGGACCGCATCACCGTGGTGGTCGGTCTGCTGTGGTTCGCGTGCATCGTCGTGCTGGGCATCCTGATGAAGGTCAACAACTGACCGGCACACACATTCCGCACGTAACGCCCCATGTTGGGTACGCGCCCCTGAGCGCGGCCTATCATGGGGCTTGCGTCTTGATATGGGGTCGGTAACTCCAATCACTGGACGCGCGTTGGGCCTTACGTAGACTGAGGCGCTCGCAGCGAAGCGAAACGCCGACTCGCTTTGCGGCACCATCACGCAGGGAGTTACGACCGTGGCAAGTGGCAACGCGATCCGAGGAAGCCGGGTCGGGGCGGGGCCGATGGGCGAGGCCGAGCGCGGCGAGTCCGCGCCCCGTCTGCGCGTCTCCTTCTGGTGCTCCAACGGGCACGAAACACAGCCGAGCTTCGCCAGCGACGCACAGGTTCCCGACACCTGGGACTGCCCGCGCTGCGGGTTCCCGGCCGGACAGGACCGGGACAACCCACCGGCCCCGCCGCGCACCGAGCCGTACAAGACGCACCTGGCGTATGTACGGGAGCGGCGCAGCGACGCGGACGGCGAGGCGATCCTCGCCGAGGCGCTCGCCAAACTGCGGGGCGAAATCTAGGAATTGAGCTCCGGCCGGGCACCGAGCCGTGCCCGGCCCGACGGCTGACACCTGTGGTGCTGACACCTGTGGTCAAGGTGAACGTATCTGTTGTTGCACGGCACGACGACGCGACGACAGCTCACGTCTCCCACTGATCAATTAGGTTGGGACCATGAACGCAGACGGCCGTACCAGGCTCAATCAGACGCCCGAGTGGACCGCTCTGGCCAAGCACCGTGAGGAGTTCGCGGACACCCATCTGCGGGATCTGTTCGCGGCGGACCCCGGACGCGGCTCCGGCTACACGCTGCAGGTCGGGGACCTGTACGTCGACTACTCCAAGCACCTCGTCACCGACGAGACCCTGCGGCTGCTGCGCGAGCTGGCCGCCGCGAGGGACGTCTTCGGCCTGCGGGACGCCATGTTCCGCGGCGAGAAGATCAACACGACCGAGAACCGCGCCGTCCTGCACACCGCGCTGCGGGCGCCGCGCGAGGCGGTCATCGAGGTCGACGGGGAGAACGTCGTGCCGGCCGTGCACGCCGTTCTCGACAAGATGGCCGACTTCGCCGAGCGGGTCCGTTCGGGGGAGTGGACCGGGCACACCGGCCGGCGGATCCGCAACGTCGTCAACGTCGGCATCGGCGGCTCCGACCTGGGCCCGGCGATGGCGTACGAGGTGCTGCGCGCCTTCACCGACCGCGATCTGACGGTCCGCTTCGTCTCCAACGTCGACGGCGCCGACCTGCACGAGGCGACGCGCGACCTGGACCCGGCCGAGACGCTGTTCATCATCGCCTCCAAGACCTTCACCACCATCGAGACGGTCACCAACGCCACGTCCGCGCGGAAGTGGCTGCTGGACGCGCTCGATGGGGGCACCTCCCGCTCGAGCGAAGCCGAGAGTGGGGGAACGGCCGCCGTAGCCAAGCACTTCGTCGCTCTGTCGACGAATGCCGAGAAGGTCGCGGAGTTCGGCATCGACACGGCCAACATGTTCGAGTTCTGGGACTGGGTCGGAGGCCGCTACTCGTACGACTCCGCGATCGGCCTGTCGCTGATGATCGCCATCGGGCCGGACCGCTTCCGGGAGATGCTCGACGGCTTCCACCTGGTCGACGAGCACTTCCGCACCGCTCCCGCCGAGTCCAACGTGCCGCTGCTGCTGGGCCTGCTGGGCATCTGGTACGGCAACTTCCTGGGCGCCCAGTCGCACGCCGTGCTGCCCTACAGCCACTACCTGTCCAGGTTCACCGCCTACCTCCAGCAGCTCGACATGGAGTCCAACGGCAAGTACGTCGGCCGGGACGGACGCGAGGTGGACTGGCAGACCGGACCCGTCGTCTGGGGCACGCCCGGCACCAACGGGCAGCACGCCTACTACCAGCTCATCCACCAGGGCACGAAGCTGATCCCGGCGGACTTCATCGGGTTCGCCGAGCCGGTCGCCGAGCTCAGCGACGAGCTGAAGGCCCAGCACGACCTGCTGATGGCCAACTTCTTCGCCCAGACGCAGGCACTGGCCTTCGGCAAGACGCCGGACGAAGTGCGTGCCGAGGGTGTGCCGGAGGAGCTGGTGGCGCACAAGACGTTCAAGGGTGACCACCCGACGACCACGATCCTCGCGCGTGAGCTCACGCCGTCGGTGCTCGGCCAGTTGGTCGCTCTGTACGAGCACAAGGTGTTCGTCCAGGGCGCGGTCTGGGACATCGACTCCTTCGACCAGTGGGGCGTCGAGCTCGGCAAGGTCCTCGCCAAGCGCGTCGAGCCCGCCCTCACCGAGGGCGCCGAGGTGGCCGGCCTGGACGCGTCCACCACGACGCTGGTCGCCAAGTACCGGGAGCTGCGCGGGCGTTGAGTCGGCGCCGGGTGGCCGCGCGGACGTTATTCGGATGCGCGGCCACCGGCCGGCGGGTGACACTGCTCCGGCTCCGTCACCTGCCGGAAGGAACCCCATGGACCAGCTCCTGGCCGCGCTCGCCGACCCGGAACGGCTGAAGCTGTACGCCCGCATCGTGCTGCAGGCCCTGCCGCCACGCGAGGAGGACGCTCCCACCGTGCGCAAACACCTGGGGCGCCTGATCTCGGCCGGGCTCGTGGAACGCCGTCCCGACGGCTCCCTGACGGCCGACGCGTCGGTCTTCCGCCGCGCACGCCCCGCCGAACCGGCGGCGGCCGGCGTGCCCCGGCGTCTGACCGGGTTCTTCGCCCACGGGCGGCTGACGTCGATCCCGGTCCGTCCGGTCGTACGCCGTGAACTGCTCGAGCATCTGACGGAAACACTCTTCGCGGCCGAGCGCAGCTATACCGAGCGCGAGGTCAACGAGGCGTTCCGCACCGTCCACGACGACACGTCCGCGCTGCGCCGCTACTGCGTGGAGAACGGTCTGCTCGTGCGCGAGCGCGACGGCAGCAGCTACCGGCGCGTCACCGCGGTCTCCGGGTGACCACACCGGGAGTCGCGCTCAGGCCACCGCGCTGAGCGTGTCCGCGAGGCGGCGCCGGGCCGCTCGGGCGGCCGGGAGGGCGGCGAGGGCGGTCGCGCCGAGTACGGCGGACGCCCCGAGGAGCAGCAGGAGGGCGGGGGAGGGGCCCTGGGCGATGCCGGCGCCGAGGCCGCTGGATCTGCCCTGGGCGTCGATCAGCCAGTGCGCCAGCGGCAGCCCGAGGGCCAGGGCGGTGAGCAGGGCCGCCAGTGCCGTACAGCCGGTGGCCGTGACCGTGATCGCGGTGATCTGGCGTGGGGACAGGCCGATCGCCTTCAGGGCCAGCAGGTCCCGCTCGCCCTCGCGGACCGTGCCGCCGATCGCGGTCAGCAGCTCGATGAGCCCGATCAGGGCGAGCACGGCGATCAGCCCGAGGACGACTCCGCGCAGCGGGGACAGCCCGTCGGCCGGGTTCGTCACGGTGTGCACGTCGAGGTGGCCGCGTCCGGCCGTGGCGAGTCGGTCGGCGACCTCGTGCGGGTCGGCGCCGGCGGTCAGGCGGAGCTGGTGGAGGGTCGGGCTGAGGCCGGGGTCGTTCTCGCGGAGGGTGTCCAGGGAGGTGGAGACGACCCGGCCGGCGTTCTCCGGCTCGATGCTGCGGCCCACGATGTGCAGGACCTGCGGCTGGTCACCGACGGTCATCCGCACCCAGTCCCCGACCCGTACGTCCAGCAGGTCGAGCAGCCCCTGCCCGGCCACGGCCTCGTCGGGCCCGCGCGCGGGACGGCCCTCGGCCAGCGTGTACGGATAGGGGTCCGCTCGGGTGCCGAGGCCGCGCAGGGCGATGGTCGCCGTCTGGCCCGGTACCAGGGCGGCCACTTCGACGCCCGGGTAGGCGGCGGCGACCTGCGGGTCGCGTTCCAGCAGGGCGCGGGCGTCCCGGTCGTTCAGGCCCGCGTCGGCTCGGACGGTCAGCGCGGCGGGGAGGCCGATCCGCTCGGGGCTGCTGTGGAAGCGGTCGATGGTGGTCCATGCGCTCATCGCCACCACGATCAGCAGCAGCGGCAGCGCGAGCCGGGCGACCGTGCCCAGGGACCGGGGCCAACGGGTGAACGCCTTGTGCCAGCCGAGGACCAGCGCGGGCGGCACCCGTACGCCCAGTGCGCGCCGGGCCACGCCCGACAGCCGGCCGCCGAGGGGCGCCGCGGGCCGGGGCACGGGCACCGGCGGCACCCGTCCCGCCCGCCATGCGGCGAGTCCGGTGGTCGCGCCGATGAACAGCACCGCGCCCACCGGCACCACGATGAGGGCGGCCGTGTGCCCGGGCAGCCCCTGCCACACGCCGACCGCGTCTCCGAACCGCCCCGGGATCCGCCTGCCCAGCGCCTCGGTGAGCGCGGCGGCGGTCATGGCGCCCAGCAGGGCGTACGCCAGATGCTGGAGCAGAAAGACCCGGACGACCTGGCCGGGCGTGAAGCCGATCGCCTTCAGTACGGAGATGTCCCGCAGATGGCCGCGGATGCGGGTGCCGATCGCCCCGTGCACGGCGAGTCCGGCGGCGATCAGCGCGCCAAGACCGAACAGGCCCAGCACCTGGCCGAGCAGCCGGTTGTCGCCCTGCGCCTCGGCGCGCGCCTGCTGCCAGGTGGAGACCTCGCCGATCGCCCCGGCGCCCAGCAGGGTCACGGCGCGCTGGACGGCGTAGTCCGTGTCGTCCGGGTCCGTCAGGCGCACGCCGATGACCTGTCCGCCCGGGTCGGGCACCGCGGACGGCAGCGCCCAGACCAGGCCGGGCTGTTCACCCGGCCGGTAACGGGGCTCGGCGCTGTCGGCGATGCCCACGACGGTCAGCTTCTGCGCGGTGCCGGGCAGGGTGAGCGGGTCGCCGGGCTGGGCCAGCAGGGCGCGGGCGAGACCGCTCTCCAGGACCACGCCGTCGGGGGTGGCGGGGTCCAGCCAGTGGCCGGAGGTGAGCAGTGGGCGGCCGACGGAGGGCAGCTCCGCGGTGCCGCGCAGTTCCACGGAGGCGCGGGTCCCCCGGGAGGCGACGGTGGCGGAGGCGGTCGGATGGGGACCGGCGACGGACTCGACGCCGTCCAGCGCGGTCAGCTTCCGGGTGTCGGCGGAGGCGTCGGTGTGCAGCCAGACGTGGGCGCCGCGGGCCTGGGTGAAGACCCGCTGCCAGGGGTTGGTGGCGTAGCCGAAGAGGGCGGTGGCCAGCAGCAGCGCCACGACGATGCCCGCCGTGGCGAGGACGAGGAACAGCGCCTCGCCGCGATGCGTGCGCAGATCGGAGTGTGCCCAGCGCAGGGTGGCTCGCACGGGCGTCAGCCCCTCGGCCCAAAGTCAGCGCAATGGTTGTAGGCCCGCATGTCAGTCCCTGAGCTCCAGCACACCCGATATCCCGGAGCGGCGCGGGGGCGGGCCGCCGTCCAGTTCCGCGTCGTCGGCGATCCGCCCGTCGAAGAAGCTGATCACCCGGTCCGCCGCGCTCGCCAGCCGCGCGTCATGCGTGACGAGCAGGATCGTCTGGCCGCGCTGGTGGAAGCGGGACAGCAGCCGCATCACCTCACGGGTGCCCTTGCTGTCCAGGCTGCCCGCGGGTTCGTCGGCGAGCAGCAGGGGCGGATGGTTGACCAGGGCCCGGGCGAGCGCGACCCGCTGCTGCTCGCCGCCGGACAGCTCGCCCGGCATGCTGCGCTCCTTGCCCGCGAGCCCCAGCTCGGCCAGCAGCTGCTCCCGCTCGGCGCGCGCCCGCTTCGGCGGCACCCCGGCGAGGAGAGCGGGCAGCTCGACGTTGTCGGCGACGGACAGGTTCGACACCAGATTGAAGAACTGGAAGACGATCCCGATCCGCTTCCGGCGCTCCACCGCCCAGCGCGCCTCGCTGTACGCGTCGGTGCACTCACCGTCCAGCCAGATGCTTCCCGCGTCCGGCCGCTGGAGCCCGCCGAGCAGATGCAGCAGCGTCGACTTGCCGGCACCGGACGGGCCGGTGATCGCCACGAACTCGCCCCGCCGCACGCTCAGGTCGACCCCGCGCACGGCAGGCGCGGGCGCGCCCTGGCCGTAGTGCGTCCTGACCAGGCCCTCGGCGCGCAGCACGGGAGCGGAACCGTCGCTCACTGAAGCTCCTCCAGCTCTTCCTGGCACCGCTCCAGCCAGTCGAGGTCGGCCTGCAGATGCAGCATCGCGCCCTCGATCAACAGATGGGCGATGCGGTTGTCCCGGTCCTCGGCGGCGGCCAGCTTCGACAGTTGACGCATGGTGTTCAGATACTGGCGCCGCTGCTTGTTGATGAGGGCGATCTGGTCGGCGAGACCGGTCTGCGGAGCGAGCGCCAGTTTCATGAAGAACTCGTCCCGCACCCGCGGCTCGTCCTCGGGCTCCTCGAACCAGGCGCGCAGCGCCTCACGCCCGGCGTCGGTGAGGTGGTAGACCTTCTTGTTGGGCCGGCTGGACTGCTCGACGTCCTCGCCCTCGATCAGTCCCTGCTTCTCGAGGCGGCCGAGGGTGACGTAGATCTGGCCGACGTTCGGCTGAGGGTACGCGGAGCCCAGCAGTTGCTCAAGGTCTTGCTTGAGCTCGTAGCCGTGGGCCGGGCCACGGGCGAGGAGGGCCAGGAGGGGCAGGCGCACGCGTGCAGTCCTCCTGTCTCGTCAATGTGCTCCAGACCCTAGTATCGCCCATACCTAACAGGTATACATGGCCTCTGACCCCGGGCGAAGGTGCCCGTGGCCGGTGTACAGGGAGGAACCTATGCGGTGGATGCGCGCCGCCGGTAGGGGCCTTCTCGTTCTGCTCGTGGTCCTGACCGGTTACGTCGCCTCCGGCGCCCGGGCGCAGGAAGACACCGGAGGCGGCCGCGGCCCGCTCACACTCGCCACCGCCGGAGATCTCACCAACTATCTCGGCCCCCTCCTCCAGGGCTGGAACCGCACCCACCCTGACGAGAAGGTAACTCTCGTCGAGTTGCCCGACTCGGCCGACGAGACGCACGCGCAAATGGTCACGGATCTGCGCGGCGGCGACCGCAGCCGGTTCGACGTCCTCAACATCGACGTCAACTGGACGTCGGAGTTCGCCGGGGCGGGCTGGATACGGCCCCTTCCGCGCGACCGCTTCGGGCTCGGGACCTTCCTGCCGCCGGTCGTCGACACGGCGACCTACGACGGACAGCTCTACGCGGTCCCGTACGTCACCAACGCCGGGCTGCTGCTGTACCGCAAGGACGTCCTCGCGAAGGAGGGCGTCCCTCCGCCGCGCACCTGGGCCGAGTTGGAGCGGGTCGCGAGGACCATCGCCCCGAAGTACGGACTCGACGGCTACGCCGGCCAGTTCCTGCCGTACGAGGGCCTCACCGTCAACGCGGCCGAGGCCGTCTACTCGGCGGGCGGCACGATCCTCGACGAGGGCGCGCGCGTCACCGTGGACTCGGCGGCGGCCCGCGAGGGCATCGGATTCCTCGCGCGTGGGGTGCGCGAGGGCTGGATACCGAAAGCGGCGCTGACGTACAAGGAGGAGGAGTCCAAGCAGGCCTTCCAGGACGGCCGGCTGCTCTTCCTGCGCAACTGGCCGTACGCGTACGCGTACGTCGGTGCCTCCGCCAAGGGCTCGAAGGTCGCCGGGAAGATCGGCGCCGTACCGCTGCCGGGGCCGGACGGGCCGGGGACGAGTGTCCTCGGCGGCTCCAATCTGGCCGTCACCGCACACGCCCGGCACCCCGACACGGCCGCGCGCCTGATCGTGTATCTCACCAGCGAGCGCGTCCAGCGTCAGGTCCTCACGCGCGGCGCACTGCCGCCCGTACGGGCCGACCTCTACGAGGATCCCGAGCTCGTCAGGGAGTTCCCGTACCTGCCGACCCTGCGCGAGAGCGTGCTCACGGCCGAGCCGCGCCCCAAGAGCCCGCACTACGACCAGGTCAGCCTGGCGGTGCAGGCGGTCGTGCACGACGCGATGACCGGGCGGCAGACGCCCGAGGCGGCGGTGCGGCGGCTGGCGCGGGAGCTGGCCGCCATCTCTCGCCGCTAGTCCTTCGCGAGTCCCCCGCTAGTTACATGTTAGGTAACGCCAACGTCTCATCTGTGCTCTCAATGCCCGGATAAGTCGGGATTTCATCGCCCAACCTCCCAGTAGCTTCCCGCCCGTTCGTTGACACCCTCGCGACACGTCTACTTAACATGCATGCATAACCGTCAGCTCGCACAGACAGGTCAACGGGGTGAGTCTCCACCGCACAGAAGCCCGCCACTGGTGGCGCGACGCAGTGATCTACCAGGTGTACGTCCGCAGCTTCCTGGACAGCACCGGCGACGGCATCGGCGATCTCGCCGGCGTCCGGGCCGGGCTGCCGTACCTGAAGAAGCTCGGCGTCGACGGGATCTGGCTCAGCCCCTTCTATCCCTCGCCACAGCACGACCACGGCTACGACGTGGCCGACTATTGCGACGTCGACCCGACCTTCGGCGACCTCGCCGAGTTCGACCTGCTGGTGACGGCCGCCCGGCGGCTCGGCATCAAGGTGCTGCTGGACATCGTGCCCAACCACTGCTCCAGCGAGCACCCCTGGTTCCGCGAGGCGCTCGCCGCCGGGCCGGGCAGCGCGGCCCGCGCCCGCTTCCACTTCGCCGACGGCCGTGGTCCCGACGGCTCGGAGCCGCCCAACAACTGGCACGCCATGTTCGGCGGACCGGCCTGGAGCCGGGTGACGGAGGCGGACGGGCGGCCCGGCCAGTGGTACCTGCACATGTTCACGCCCGAGCAGCCGGACTGGAACTGGCGCGACCCCGAGGTCCCCGCCGAGTTCGAGAGGATCCTGCGCTTCTGGCTGGACCGGGGCGTCGACGGCTTCCGTATCGACGTCGCCGCCGGGCTCTTCAAGCACCCGGAGCTGCCCGACTCCCCGGACCCCGAGGCCGACGCCCGCACTCGCGACTCGGTCAACCCGCTGGCCTGGAACCAGCCCGAGGTGCACGAGGTGTGGCGGCACTGGCGCGCGATATGCGAGGACTACACCGCCCGCGACGGCCGCGAGCGCCTGCTGGTCGGCGAGGTGTCCGTGCCCACCGCCCGCGAGCACGCCCAGTACGTCCGCGCCGACGAGCTCCACCAGGCCTTCTTCTTCGACCTGCTCAGCGCCCCCTGGGACGCCGACGCCTTCCGCAAGGTCGTCTCCGAGGCCATGCAGGACATAGCCGGCACGGGCTCGACGGTCACCTGGGTCCTCAACAACCACGACCAGGTCCGCACCGTCACCCGCTACGGCGAACCCGCAACCGAGGGCAGCGGACTCGGCGCCGCCCGCGCCCGCGCCGCCGCGCTGCTCATGCTGGCGCTGCCCGGAGCCGCGTACATCTACCAGGGCGAGGAGCTGGGCCTGCCCGAGGTCGTCGATCTGCCCGACGACGTGCTCACCGACCCGATCTTCCGCCGCACCGGCAGCCGGGCCCGGATCCGCGACGGCTGCCGGGTGCCGCTGCCGTGGTCGGGACAGGCCTCGCCGTTCGGCTTCACCTCCGGGGTCGAGGGCGCCAAGCCGTGGCTGCCGCAGCCGGAGTGGTTCGCCGAGCACGCCACCGACCGCGCCCTCGCCGACACCCGCTCCTTCTGGCACCTGTACCGCGATGGCCTCCAACTGCGCGCCTCACTGCCCCAGTTGGGCGAGGGCTCGCTGCGCTGGCTGGACACCCCGCCCGGTGTCCTGGCCTTCGTCCGCGGCGACGACCTGGTCTGCGCCGTCAACTTCGGCACCGCCCCCACGCCCGCGCCGGTCTCCGGCACCCCGCTGCTGTCCAGCGGCCCCTGCCCGGCCGGGGTGCTGCCCGGCTCGACGGCGGCCTGGTGGATCAGCGACAGCTGAGCCCCCGTCAACCTCCCCGTCAACTCCCGAAGATCCGAAAGGGACATCAACGATGATGCGACGACGTACCACCCTGCTCACCAGCTGCACCGCCCTCGTCCTGGCGCTCGGCGCGACCGCCTGCGGCGGCGGCCCGGTCACGGCCGGCGGCGGCGACAAGGCGCTCAGCGGCCAGACGGTCACCGTGGCCGGCGTCTGGTCCGGCAGCGAACAGGAGAACTTCCAGAAGGTGCTCGACGCCTTCAGCGAGAAGACCGGGGCCAAGACCCAGTTCGTGTCCACCGGGGACAACGTCTCCACCGTCGTCGGCAGCAAGATCGAGGGCGGCAACGCCCCCGACGTCGTGATGGTCCCGCAGGTCGGCGTGCTCCAGCAGTTCGCGAAGGAGGACTGGCTCAAGCCGCTGTCCAAGACAGCCCAGCAGTCCGTGGACGCCAACTACGCCGGTGTCTGGAAGACGTACGGCAGCGTCGACGGCACGCTGTACGGCCTGTACTTCAAGGCCGCCCACAAGTCGACCGTCTGGTACAGCCCCGACGCCCTCGCCCAGGCCGGGGTCGAGCCGCCGAAGACGTACGAGGAGATGCTGGAGGCCGGGCAGACCGTCTCCGACTCCGGGCTCGCCGCCTTCTCGGTCGCCGGGCAGGACGGCTGGACGCTCACCGACTGGTTCGAGAACATCTACCTCTCCCAGGCGGGACCCGAGAAGTACGACGCCCTTGCCGCGCACGAGCTGAAGTGGACCGACCCGACCGTGGTCGAGGCGCTCACCACGCTCGGCAAGCTGTTCAAGGACAAGCAGCTGGTGGCGGGCGGGCAGAAGGGAGCCCTCAACACAGACTTCCCGGGCTCGGTGGAGAAGGTGTTCGGGCCGAAGCCCGAGGCGGGCCTGGTCTACGAGGGCGACTTCGTCGCCGGGGTCGCCAAGGACCAGTTCGGCAAGAGCATCGGCGAGGACGCGAACTTCTTCCCGTTCCCCGCGGTCGACGGCAACGCCGCGCCGGTCGTCAGCGGCGGCGACGCGGCCGTCGTCCTGAAGGACGGCAAGAACGCCGAGGCCGGCATGAAGCTCCTGGAGTACCTCGCGACCCCCGAGGCCGCGGCCGTGTGGGCCGAGGCGGGCGGCTTCCTCTCCCCGAACAAGAAGCTCGACCTCGCCTCCTACGGCGACGACGTCACCCGGGCCACCGCCGAGTCCCTGGTCGGTGCGGGCGACTCGGTCCGCTTCGACATGTCCGACCAGGCGCCGGCGGCCTTCGGCGGCACCAAGGGCGCGGGCGAGTGGAAGATCCTGCAGGACTTCCTGCGCGACCCCTCGGACCCGAAGAGCACCGCCGCCGAGCTGGAGGACGCGGCGGCCAAGGCGTACGGGAACTGACGCCATGACCGCAACGCTCGTGAAAGAGGCGAGCCCCCCGGCCGCCGCCGGTGCCGGAAGCGGCCGGCGCCCGCGGCGTCGGGGGCGGATCGTCGCCCTGCTGTTCGTCTTCCCCGCGCTGCTCCTGCTGGGCGCCCTGGTCGTGTACCCCGTGCTGTTCTCCATCGGCCGCAGCTTCTTCGACGCCTCCGGGACACAGTTCGTCGGCGGTGACAACTACACCGAGATGTTCCGCGACCCGGCGACGCTCAAGGCCGTACGCAACACGGCGATCTGGGTCGTGGTGGCGCCGACGCTGCTGACCGGGCTGGGGCTGATCCTGGCCGTCCTGGTGGAGAAGGTCCGCTGGGCGACGGCGTTCAAGCTGCTGCTGTTCATGCCGATGGCGGTGTCCTTCCTCGCCGCGGGCATCATCTTCCGGCTCGCCTACGACGAGGATCCGGACAAGGGTGTCCTGAACGCCGCTGTGGTCGGCGTCCACGACGCCTTCCAGGGCACGTCGTCCTATCCGACGGCCCGGGCGCGTGACGGCCAGGGCATGACCAAGGAGGCGGGCGGGGCGTACCGGACGACCGCGGGCGTGTCGCCGGGGGACACGGTGGCGCTCGGCCTGGTCGGTGTGCTGCCCGACGACCTGCCCGGCGGTGCCGGGCCCGCGTACGCGGCGGCCGAACGCAAGGCCGCCCCCGGTGAGCTGCGCGGAGTCGTGTACCTGGACTTCACGCCCGGCGGCGGAGGGGAGCAGGGCAGGGTCGACCGGCGGGAGAGCGGGCTGCCGGAGATGACGGTCGAAGCGGTGCGCGACGGCACGACGGTCGGCACGACGACCACCGCGTCCGACGGCTCCTTCCGCTTCGAGGGGCTGGAGGCGGGCTCGTACACGGTGCGGCTGCCCGCCTCGAACTTCGCCCCGCCGTACGAGGGCGTCTCCTGGCTCGGGCCGGCGCTGGTGACGCCCGCGATCATCGGCGCGTATCTGTGGATCTGGACCGGCTTCGCGATGGTGCTGATCGGTGCGGGGCTGTCGACGCTGCCCCGGGACGCGCTGGAGGCGGCGCGGATGGACGGCGCCAACGAGTGGCAGATCTTCCGGAAGATCACTGTGCCGCTGCTCGCGCCGGTGCTGACCGTGGTGTTCGTGACCCTCGTGATCAACGTGATGAAGGTCTTCGACCTCGTCTACATCATCGCGCCCGGCCCGGTGCAGGAGGACGCGACCGTCCTGGCGACGCAGATGTGGCTGGTGTCCTTCGGCGGGGGCAACGATCAGGGGCTCGGCAGTGCGCTCGGTGTGCTGCTCCTGCTCCTGGTGATCCCCGCGATGGTCTTCAACATCCACCGTTTCCGAAGGAGTCAGCGATGAACGCCGTCCGACGGGGCCTGGGCAACAGCCTGGTCCAGGCCTTCCTCGTGGTGGTGGGCCTGATCTGGCTCACCCCGCTGGCCGGGCTGTTCCTGTCGTCGCTGCGGTCCGCCGAGGACACGGCGAAGGGCGGCTGGTGGACGGTGTTCACCAGCCCCGGCCAGCTGTCCTTCGACAACTACTCCGCGCTGCTGGAGAGTGCCGGGATCACACAGGCGTTCTGGAACACGGTACTGATCTCGGTCCCGGCCACGGCGCTGGTCGTCGTCATCGCGGCACTCGCGGGATACGCCTTCGCCTGGCTGGACTTCCCCGGCCGCGAGCCGCTCTTCCTGCTGGTGGTCGCGCTGCTGGTGGTGCCGGTGCAGATCGGCCTGCTGCCGGTGGCCAAACTCTTCGGCCAGCTGGGACTGTTCGGCACGATCCCGGGTGTGGTGCTCTTCCACGTGGCCTACGGTCTGCCGTTCGCGGTGTTCCTGCTGCGCAACTACTTCGCCGAGATACCGAAGGAGATGCTGGAGGCGGCACGCATGGACGGCGGCAGCGAGTGGCGCATCTTCACCCGCCTCATCCTGCCGGTGGGCCGGCCCGCCATCGCCAGCCTGGCCATCTTCCAGTTCCTGTGGGTCTGGAACGACATGCTGGTGGCCCTGCTGTTCGCGGACAGCTCCTCGCAGCCGCTGACCGTTGAACTCCAGTCACAGATCCGGCAGTTCGGCAGCAACATCGACGTACTGGCGCCGGGCGCCTTCGTGTCACTGATCGTGCCGGTGGCGGTGTTCTTCGCCTTCCAGCGGCACTTTGTGCAGGGGGTGATGGCGGGATCGGTGAAGTAGAAGTAGGGGCGGCAGGGGCCACAGCCCCGTGCCGCCCCGACCTTCACGGTGACGCCGGCGGATACAGCGACCTCGGCAGCTGGGATGCCGCCGCCGAGTCCAGCAGCCAGAGGGTGCGGGCACGGCCGTACGCGCCGGCGGCCGGGGCCTGGATCTCGCCGGCGCCCGAGAGGGCGATCGCCGCGGCGCCCGCCTTGTCCTCGCCGGCGGCCAGGAGCCAGACCTCGCGGGCCGCGCGGATGGCGGGCAGCGTGAGGGTGACCCGGGTCGGCGGCGGCTTGGGGGCGCCGTGGACGCCGACGACCGTGCGGTCCGTCTCCCGTACGGCGGGGAGTTCGGGGAACAGCGAGGCCACGTGGGTGTCCGGGCCGACGCCCAGCATCAGGACGTCGAAGGTGGGGACGGCGCCGTGGTTCTCGGGGCCTGCCGCGCGGGCCAGTTCCTCGGCGTAGGCGGCTGCGGCGGCGTCCACGTCCGAGCCGTACGGGCCGTCCGACGCGGGCATGGCGTGCACGCGCTTCGGGTCCAGCGGGACGGAGTCGAGGAGTGCCTCGCGGGCCTGGGTGACATTGCGGTCGGGGTCGCCCTCGGGAAGGAAGCGCTCGTCGCCCCACCAGAGGTCCAGGCGGCCCCAGTCGATAGCGTCCCGGGCGGGCGCGGCGGCCAGCGCGGCCAGCAGGCCGTTGCCGTTGCGGCCGCCGGTCAGCACGACGGACGCACTGCCGCGCGAGGCCTGGGCGTCCACGATCTTCGTGATCAGCCGGGCCGCTGCGGCCTGCGCCATCAGCTCCTTGTCGTGGTGGACCACGAGTTGGGGAGTGTTCACTTCGCCGCCGCCTTCCTCACCGGTGCCGGCGCCGCCGCGTCCTTCGCGGGAGCTTTCGCAGCCGTCTCGACGGGAGCCGGGACCGCGACTGCTTCTCCTTTGGCCGGCGGCCCCGCCTCCGCGGCCTTGCCGTTCGACGGGTTCAGCCGGTCCACGCCGTACCGCAGCGCCGACGCGTAGGTGTCGTCCGGGTCCAGCCGCCGCAGCTCCTCCGCGATCAGCTCGGCCGTCTCCCGGCGCTTGAGTGCCACCGCACGGTCCGGCTGCCCCTGGATGGACAGGGTCGCCAGGGAGCCGTCCGCGCGGTCGAGCATGATCGCACCGCAGTCGGTGTCCATGCGGACCGCCGTGAGACCGGGGCCGGAGGACAGCGAGCGCTTGACGGGGACGTCCAGCCGGTCCGCGAGCCACATCGCCAGCAGCTCACAGCTCGGGTTGAACTCCTCGCCCTCCACCTCGACGCCCTTGACCTCGCAGTCCACCTGGTCCAAGGCGGCGGCCAGCATCGAGCGCCAGGGCGTGATGCGGGTCCACGACAGGTCCGTGTCACCGGGGGTGTAGGTCTTGGCCCGGGCGGCCAGGTCCCGTACCGGCTGCTCGGCCGCGTACGAGTCGGTGACCCGGCGCTGGGCCAGCGCACCGAGGGGGTCCTGCGCCGGGTCGAGGGGCGCGTTCACCGGCCACCAGACGACCACGGGGGCGTCGGGCAGCAGCAGCGGCAGGACGACCGACTGGGCGTGGTCGGCCACGTCGCCGTACAGCCGCAGCACGACCGTCTCGCCGGTGCCCGCGTCGGCGCCCACCCGGACCTCGGCGTCCAGGCGGGACTTCGTGCGGTCGCGCGGCGAGCGCGAGACGCGCCTGATGACGACGAGGGTGCGCGAGGGGTGCTCGTGCGAGGCGTCGTTCGCGGCCTTCAGGGCGTCGTAGGCGTTCTCCTCGTCGGTGACGATGACCAGGGTGAGGACCATGCCGACGGCGGGTGTGCCGATGGCGCGGCGGCCCTGCACGAGCGCCTTGTTGATCTTGCTGGCGGTGGTGTCGGTGAGGTCTATCTTCATGGCCGGCGCCAGCTCCGTCCGTCTCGTTCGAGCATGTCGTCCGCCTCGACGGGACCCCACGTTCCCGCAGGGTACTGCGCGGGCTTGCCGTTGCCGTCCCAGTACTCCTCGATCGGGTCGAGGATCTTCCAGGACAGTTCGACCTCCTCGGTGCGCGGGAAGAGGTTCGAGTCGCCGAGCAGGACGTCCAGGATGAGCCGCTCGTACGCCTCCGGGCTGGACTCCGTGAAGGACTCGCCGTACGCGAAGTCCATGGAGACGTCCCGGATCTCCATGGAGGTGCCGGGCACCTTGGAGCCGAAGCGGACGGTGACGCCCTCGTCGGGCTGGACGCGGATGACGATCGCGTTCTGGCCCAGCTCCTCGGTGGCCGTCGTGTCGAAGGGGGAGTGCGGGGCGCGCTGGAAGACGACCGCGATCTCCGTCACGCGGCGGCCGAGGCGCTTGCCGGTGCGCAGATAGAAGGGGACGCCCGCCCAGCGGCGGTTGTCGATCTCCAGCTTGATCGCGGCATAGGTGTCGGTCTTCGACTGGGCGTCGATGCCGTCCTCGTCGAGATAGCCGATGACCTTCTCGCCGCCCTGCCAGCCGGCCGCGTACTGACCGCGGACGGTGTCGCGGCCCAGGTCCTTCGGCAGCCGTACGGCGCCGAGCACCTTGGTCTTCTCCGCTGCCAGCGCGTCCGCGTCGAAGGAGGCGGGCTCCTCCATCGCGGTCAGCGCCATCAGCTGCAGCAGGTGGTTCTGGATGACGTCACGGGCGGCGCCGATGCCGTCGTAGTAGCCGGCCCGGCCGCCGATGCCGATGTCCTCGGCCATCGTGATCTGCACATGGTCGACGAAGGAACGGTTCCAGATCGGCTCGAACATCGTGTTGGCGAAGCGCAGCGCCAGGATGTTCTGGACGGTCTCCTTGCCCAGGTAGTGGTCGATGCGGAAGACCTGGTCCGGGGCGAAGACCTCGTGCACGACCTTGTTGAGCTCCTCGGCCGACTTCAGGTCGTGGCCGAAGGGCTTCTCGATGACCGCGCGCCGCCAGGAGCCGCCCCGCTGGTCGGCGAGACCGTGCTTCTTCAGCTGCTGGATGACCACCGGGAAGGACCGCGGCGGCACCGACAGATAGAAGGCGAAGTTGCCGCCCGTGCCCTGCGCCTTGTCCAGCTCCTCGATCGTGCCGCGCAGCCGGTCGAAGGCGTCGTCGTCGTCGAAGGTGCCCTGGACGAAGCGCATGCCCTGGATGAGCTGCTGCCAGACCTCCTCGCGGAACGGCGTCCGGGCGTGCTCCTTGACGGCGTCGTGGACCTCCTGCGCGAAGTCCTCGTTCTGCCACTCGCGGCGGGCGAACCCGACCAGCGAGAAGCCCGGCGGCAGCAGACCCCGGTTGGCGAGGTCGTACACCGCGGGCATCAGCTTCTTTCGTGACAAATCGCCCGTGACACCGAAAATGACCAGGCCCGACGGCCCCGCGATACGCGGGAGCCGTCGGTCTGCGGGGTCACGCAGCGGGTTGCTGCTCGACAAGGTTTCAGCCCTCCGAAGGGGCGAGGCGCTTGAGTTCGGCCTCGGTCGACGCCAGCAGGTCGTTCCAGGACGCCTCGAACTTCTCGACGCCCTCGTCCTCCAGCAGCTGGACGACGTCGTCGTACTTGATTCCGAGCCGCTCGACCGCGTCCAGATCGGCACGGGCCTGCTCGTAGGTACCGACGACGGTGTTGCCGGTGATCTCACCGTGGTCCTCGGTGGCCAGCAGGGTGGCCTCCGGCATGGTGTTCACGGTGTTCGGCGCGACCAGGTCGTCGACGTACATGGTGTCCTTGTACGCCTTGTCCTTCACACCGGTCGACGCCCACAGCGGACGCTGCTTGTTCGCGCCCGCGCGCTCCAGCGCGCTCCAGCGGTCCGAGCCGAAGACCTCCTCGTACGCCTGGTAGGCGAGCCGCGCGTTGGCGACGGCGGCCTTGCCGCGCAGCGCCTTGGCCTCGGGCGTGCCGAGCGCGTCGATCCGCTTGTCGATCTCGGTGTCCACGCGGGACACGAAGAAGGACGCCACCGAGTGGATCAGGGAGAGATCCAGGCCCTTCTCCTTGGCCTTCTCCAGGCCGGCGAGGTAGGCGTCCATGACCTCGCGGTAGCGCTCCAGCGAGAAGATCAGCGTGACGTTGACGCTGATGCCGTTGCCGATCGTCTCGGTGATCGCCGGCAGGCCCGCCTTGGTGGCCGGGATCTTGATCAGGGTGTTCGGCCGGTCCACCAGCCAGGCCAGCTGCCTGGCCTCGGCGATCGTCGCCTTGGTGTTGTGGGCGAGACGCGGGTCGACCTCGATCGACACCCGGCCGTCCTTGCCGCCGGTCGCCTCGAACACCGGGTGCAGGATGTCGGCGGCGTCCCGGACGTCCGCCGTGGTGATCATGCGGACGGCTTCGTCGACGGTGACCTTGCGGGCGGCGAGGTCCGCGAGCTGCTGCTCGTAGCCGTCGCCGCTGCTGATCGCCTTCTGGAAGATGGTCGGGTTGGTGGTGACGCCCACGACGTGCTGCTGGTCGATCAGCTCGGCGAGGTTGCCGGACGTGATCCGCTTGCGCGACAGGTCGTCCAGCCAGATCGCGACGCCTTCATCGGAGAGGCGCTTCAGTGCGTCTGTCATGGAAATTGCATCTCCTACGTGTCGTATATGAGCGTCAGCGCTGGGTGGCGGCGATCGATTCCCGGGCGGCGGCGGCCACGTTCTCGGCGGTGAAGCCGAACTCGCGGAAAAGGACCTTGCCGTCGGCCGACGCACCGAAGTGCTCCAGGGAAACGATGCGACCGGCGTCCCCGACGTACTTGTGCCAGGTGAGACCGATACCGGCCTCGACCGCGACACGGGCCTTCACGGACGGCGGCAGGACGCTGTCCCGGTACCCCTGGTCCTGCTCCTCGAACCACTCCACGGACGGCATGGACACCACCCGCGTGGGCACGCCGTCGGCCTGGAGCTGCTCGCGCGCCTCGACGGCGACGTGCACCTCGGAACCGGTCGCGATCAGGACGACCTCGGGCTTGCCGCCCTCCGCCTCGAACAGGACGTAACCGCCCTTCGCCGCATCGTCGTTCGGCTCGTACGTCGGCACGCCCTGGCGGGTGAGCGCGAGGCCGTGCGGGGCGCCCTTGCCGAACTCCTTGGTGTAGCGCCTGAGGATCTCGCGCCAGGCGATCGCCGTCTCGTTGGCGTCCGCCGGGCGGACCACGTTCAGACCCGGGATCGCACGCAGCGAGGCGAGGTGCTCGACCGGCTGGTGGGTCGGACCGTCCTCGCCGAGCCCGATGGAGTCGTGCGTCCACACGTACGTCACCGGCAGGTGCATCAGCGCGGACAGGCGCACGGCGTTGCGCATGTAGTCGGAGAACACGAGGAACGTGCCGCCGTAGATACGGGTGTGGCCGTGCAGCGCGATGCCGTTCATCTCGGCGGCCATCGAGTGCTCGCGGATGCCGAAGTGGACGGTACGGCCGTACGGGTCGGCCTCCGGCAGCGGGTTGTCCGCCGGGAGGAACGACGACGTCTTGTCGATCGTCGTGTTGTTCGAGCCGGCCAGGTCGGCGGAGCCGCCCCACAGCTCGGGGATGACCGGACCGAGCGCCTGCAGCACCTTGCCGGACGCGGCACGCGTGGCGACGCCCTTGCCCGGCTCGAAGACCGGGAGCTTCTCCTCCCAGCCGGTGGGCAGCTCGCCCTTGCTGATGCGGTCGAACTCGGCGGCGCGCTCGGGATTGTTGTTGCGCCACTCCTGGAAGGACTTCTCCCACTCGGCCTTGGCCTGACGCCCGCGGTCGACGGCCTTGCGGGTGTGGCCGAGGACCTCGTCGGACACCTCGAAGGACTGCTCCGGGTCGAAGCCGAGGACGCGCTTGGTGGCCGCGACCTCCTCGTCGCCGAGCGCCGAGCCGTGGGCGGCTTCGGTGTTCTGCGCGTTCGGGGCGGGCCAGGCGATGATCGAGCGCATCGCGATGAAGGACGGCCGGTCCGTGACCTTCTTGGCCTCCTCGATCGCGTTGTAGATCGCGTGCGGGTCGAGGTCGCCGTCCGGCTTCGGCGCGACGCGCTGGACGTGCCAGCCGTAGGCCTCGTACCGCTTGACGGTGTCCTCGGAGACCGCGGTCTCCGTGTCACCCTCGATCGAGATGTGGTTGTCGTCCCACAGCAGGATCAGGTTGCCGAGCTTCTGGTGGCCCGCGAGGGAGGAGGCCTCGGCGGAGATGCCCTCCTGGAGGCAGCCGTCACCGGCGATGCAGTAGATGAAGTGGTCGAACGGGGATGCCCCCTGCGGGGTGTCCGGGTCGAACAGACCGCGCTCGTAGCGGGCGGCCATCGCCATGCCCACCGCGTTGGCGACACCCTGGCCGAGCGGGCCGGTGGTGGTCTCGACGCCCACGGTGTGGCCGTACTCGGGGTGGCCCGGGGTCTTCGACCCCCACGTCCTGAAGGCCTTCAGATCGTTCAGCTCCAGACCGAAGCCGGCCAGGTACAGCTGGGTGTAGAGGGTCAGGGACGAGTGACCGGCGGACAGCACGAAACGGTCCCGCGCAACCCAGTCGGCGTCCGCCGGGTCGTGCCGCATCACCTTCTGGAAGAGGGTGTAAGCGGCCGGTGCGAGGCTCATCGCCGTACCCGGATGGCCGTTGCCGACCTTCTGTACGGCATCGGCGGCCAGGACACGGGCGGTGTCGACGGCCCGCTGGTCCAGCTCGGTCCACTCGAGGTCTGTGGTGGTCGGCTTGGTGCTCACCCTGGGTCAGGGCTCCTCTCCACATGTCGAAGGCCGGTGACCTGGACGTACACCGGCTGCCGGTGTACGTCGCGCCCACCGGCCGTTGTCGAGCCTACCCCCGTAAGAACGTGCGTTTTCTCGCGTCATTCCAGACTTCCGGGAGTCACGGGGATCCGCCCCCCGACCGGGCCATTCCACATTCGGCAAATGAATACGGAGCCGCTCATCCGACTGCTCAATCGGCCCCCGACATGCACCCCTGAGCACGCCGCCCAACACGACCCACCCCCGCGAAGGCCGCGGTATGGGCAACGTCTACAGTGGCGTGGTACGCGCGAGCCTTTACCGGGACTTCACACGGGGAGGCTTGCTGGGATGTCTCTGTCAGGGGTGTGCGTGACGGCCGTTGAATCCCGTCCTGCGGGAGTAACCGGGACGAGCCCGACCCACCGGCCGTTCGGGGCCCGTGTGAAGGCGTTCGTGGCGCTGACCAAGCCGCGGATCATCGAGCTTCTGCTCATCACCACGGTCCCGGTGATGTTCCTTGCCGAGCAGGGTGTGCCGGACCTCTGGCTGGTACTCGCGACCTGCATCGGCGGCTATCTGTCCGCGGGTGGCGCCAACGCGCTGAACATGTACATCGACCGTGACATCGACGCGCTCATGGACCGCACCTCGCAGCGGCCGTTGGTCACCGGCATGGTCTCCCCGCGAGAGGGCCTCGTCTTCGGCATCACCCTCGCCGTCGTCTCCACGCTCTGGTTCGGACTGCTCGTCAACTGGTTGTCCGCGTGGCTGTCGCTGGGCGCCCTGCTGTTCTACGTCGTCGTCTACACGATGATCCTGAAGCGGCGTACGTCGCAGAACATCGTGTGGGGCGGCATCGCGGGCTGCATGCCCGTCCTCATCGGCTGGTCGTCGGTCACGAACTCCCTGTCGTACGCCGCCGCCATCCTCTTCCTCGTCATCTTCTTCTGGACGCCGCCGCACTACTGGCCGCTGTCGATGAAGGTGAAGGACGACTACGCGCGCGTGGGCGTGCCGATGCTTCCGGTCGTCGTCTCGAACAAGGTGGTCGCCCGGCAGATCGTCCTCTACAGCTGGGTGATGGTCGGTGCGTCCCTGCTCCTGCAGCCGCTCGGCTACACCGGCTGGTTCTACACGGTGGTGGCCCTGGTGACGGGCGGCTGGTGGCTGTGGGAGGCCCACGCGCTGCAGGCGCGCGCCCAAGCCGAGGTCACGGGCGCCAAGCTCAAGGAGATGCGCCTGTTCCACTGGTCCATCACATATGTGTCGCTGCTGTTCGTGGCGGTGGCGGTGGATCCCTTCCTGCGATAGCACTCGTTGACGGGTGGGGTGCGTGGTCAAGGCCACGCACCCCACCCGTCGCCGTTTGATCTACTCGTCGGTAGCATTCTGGCCATGGGAGACACGCAGCAGGTTGACGCGAAGGCCGAGCGCAAGGTGGCCCGCCTCGCCAAGCAGATCAACGCCTTCGCCAAGGCCCACGGCGGCGCCGAGGGCCAGGTCGCGTACATCGGCGACCGCGGCGCCCGGATCGTCCTGGTGGGGGAGGACGGCGGCTGGGGCGACCTGGTGGCGCCGACGTACGCGATCGCGGAGCAGGCGGTGCAGAAGTCCGGCATCACCGTCCACGAGGCTTTCGACGGCGAGTTCGCGGCGAAGGTGAAGACGGGCCGGTACGAGTGGAAGAGGATGGCCGGCATCCAGATCGGCGGCTGACCAACGTACCTAAGGGGCGCGGGGCTGTGACATATGCGGCTCCGCCGCGTGGGCGCGACAAGCCAGAGACGGCCCGCAGCCGAAGAACAAGCCGCACCCCCGAAAAGCAACACCTCACCCCCGGTTCACCCGTTAGGACTCGTAACCGCACGAGCCACGGGGAGCCCGGATGATCGAAACGCCGTCCCTGGTGGACCAGTACTGCCACGGCGTCCTGACAACAGAGCTGGGCCTCGGCACCTTCGAGGCCCAGCTGTCCCGCACCGAGGGCCCACCCGCCCCCGGCACCACCCTCTTCGACACCCAGACCGGCTTCGCCGTACGGAGATGGTGCCCCCCGCTGCTCGGCCTGGAGCCGCACTGCCCGCCCGCCCGCTATCTCGCCCGGCGTCGCGAACTCGGCGTACCGGATGCGGTCCGGCGTCTGCTGCGCGGCAGCGGAATCACCACGTATCTGGTCGACACCGGACTGCCCGGCGACCTCACCGGCCCCGCCGAGATGGCCTCCGCCTCGACCGCCGAGGCGCGTGAGATCGTCCGCCTGGAGCTGCTGGCCGAGCAGGTCGCCGACACCTCCGGCACCGTCGAGTCGTTCCTCGCCAACCTCGCCGAGTCGGTGCACGGGGCCGCCGCGAACGCCGTCGCCTTCACGTCCGTGGCGGGCGTGCGGCACGGCCTCGCGCTCGCGCCCGAGCCGCCGGGGCCGGGCGAGGTACGGGGCGCGGCGGGCCGCTGGCTGGCCGCACGCCGGGTCGGCGGGGAGCTGAGCGACCCGGTGCTGCTACGGCACCTGCTGTGGATCGCGGTCGCCTCCGGCCGGCCCCTCCAACTGCATGCGGGGCTCGGTGAGCCGGGACTGCGCATCGACCGTACGGATCCGGTGCTGCTCACCGACTTCGTGCGGGCGACGGCGGGCCTGGGCACCGACCTGGTCCTGCTGCACGGCTACCCGTACCACCGCCACGCCGCCCACCTCGCCGGCGTCTTCCCACATGTCTACGCCGACTCGGGCGCGGCCCTGGTCCGCACCGGCGCCCGGGCCGCGACCGTCCTCGCCGAGATCCTGGAGCTGGCCCCCTTCGGCAAGATCCTCTTCTCCAGCGGCGCCCAGGGGCTGCCCGAGCTGCACGTGGTGGGAGCGCGCCTGTTCCGGGAGGCCCTGGGACGGGTGCTGGGAAGCTGGGTGGCCGAGGGCGCCTGGTCGCTGGAGGACGCACAGCGGGTCGCCGGGCTGATCGCGGCGGGCAACGCGCGCAGGGTGTACGAGCTGGAGTGAGGTGTACACACTGGGCGCATGCCGACCGCTGCGTTACTCGACCGTTTTCTCACCGAGCTCGGGGCTCTCGCCCCCGTCGCCGTCTGGGCGCACGGCTCGCTCGCCGGTGGCGACTACCAGGAGGGCCGCAGTGACCTCGACCTGATCGCGGTGGTGCCGGGGCCGTTGACGCCGAGCGCCGTGTGGCGGGTGGCGGTGCTGCACAACCGACTGCGCGCCGAGCCGCTCGCCGCCAAGCTGCACTGCAGCTATCTCGCCCCCGGAACTCTCGAAGACTCCAGGCGACCGCATCTGACCTGGGCCCACCGCCGGTTGATGCGCCGGCCGGTCACCCCCGTCACCCGCCGCGAACTGCACGCTTTCGGCCGGGTTCTGCACGGGGCGCCGCCGGCGGGCCTGCTGCCGCCTGTGTCGGACCGGGAGCTCAACGACTTCGTCGTCCGCGACCAGCGGGAGTTCTGGCGGCCGGTGGTGCGCAAGGCGCGGCCGTGGACGCAGGACGCCTGGGTGGACGTGGGCCTGACGACCTTCGCCCGCGCGAGCGTCACCCTGCGGGAGGGCCGTCTGATCTCCAAGCGGGAGGCCCTGGAGGTGCTGCCCGCTCTCGGGGCGCCCGTCGAGGTGGTCGAGGACATCCGTCGGCGGCGCTACGGGGATCCCGCCCCGCCCGCCGAGCAGTGGACGGCCCGGCGGGGCGAGCTGACCAGGAGCTACCTGGGGCCGGCCATCGACGCGCTGGTGGCGGCGTACGCCTGAGTCGGGGCCGAAACGTCGTCGGCCTGGGCGAGCGGCCCGCGTTCACGCAGCGACAGCAGCACGAGCACCGCGCCGATCCACACCAGGCACGAGCCGAACATGTGCGCGCCGACCAGCACCTCGGGGAGGTCCGTGAAGTACTGGACGTAGCCGATGGCGCCCTGGGCGAGCAGGATCAGGAACAGGTCACGTGTGCGGTTCAGCGGACTCTTGGGGGCGTCGGCCGACTTGAGGACGAACCACAGGGCGAAGGTCAGCGTCACCACGATCCAGGCCAGGACGGCGTGCACCTTGCTGACGTCCTCCCAGGTCATGCCCATCGGCAGGTCCATGCGCGGCACCTCGCTGGAGTCGCCCGCGTGCGGACCCGTGCCGGTGACCACCGTGCCGACCGCGATCAGCGCGGCGGTGACGCCGACCAGGACCCACACCAGTTGCTGCACGACCTTGCCGACCAGCGGACGCGGCGCCTCATCACCCTCCTGGGTGCGCCGCCACATCACCGTGGCGACGGCGATCAGGACCGAGGACAGGAGGAAGTGGGCCGCGACCGTGTACGGGTTGAGGCCCACGAGCACGACGATGCCGCCGAGCACCGCGTTGCCCATGACGAGCCAGAACTGCGCCCAGCCCAGCCGGATGAGGCTGCGCCGACGGGGCTTTTCGGAGCGCGCGGCGATGATCGCCCAGCCGACCGCGGCGCACAGCACGTAGGCGAGCAGGCGGTTGCCGAACTCGATGACGCCGTGCAGGCCCATCTCCCGGGTGGCGGTCAGGGAGTCGGCGGTGCACTTGGGCCAGGTCGGGCAGCCGAGGCCCGAGCCGGTCAGCCGTACCGCGCCGCCGGTGACCACGATGACCACCGACATGACGAGCGCGGCGAGGGCCGCCCGCTGAACCGTCCGGGGTGTCGGGGTCCAGCGTGCGGCGATGAAAGCGAGGGGGTTGCGCACGGCGGCTGCGGCGTCGGCGCGGGTCACGTTTGGCACGCCGACCATCGTAGGCGGGGGCTTGTGCATGCTTTCACGAGGGTCCCGGGGAGCTCGTCCCTCACTCCCAGCGGAAGAACTTCCCCGCCGCCGCCAGGCCCACGACCGCCCATGCGGCGAGGATCCCGAGATCGCCCCAGGGCATCCCGGCCCCGTGCTGGAGGACGTCCCGCAGGCCGTCCGACAGCGCCGAGATGGGCAGCAGGCCCAGCACGCTCTGCGCGGCGTCCGGGAACTTGTCCAGCGGGACGATCACCCCGCCGCCGACGAGCAGCAGCAGGAAGACCAGGTTCGCGGCGGCCAGCGTGGCCTCCGCCTTCAGGGTTCCGGCCATCAGCAGGCCGAGGCCCGAGAAGGCCGCCGTGCCGACGATCAGCAGGAGGAGCACGGCAAGGGGGTTGCCGTGCGGCGACCAGCCCAGCGCGAAGGCGATCACCGTCACCAGGAGCACCTGGAGGACCTCGGTGACCAGGACCGACGCCGTCTTCGCCGTCATCAGTCCCCAGCGCGGCAGCGGCGAGGAGGCGAGTCGCTTGAGCACGCCGTAGCGGCGTTCGAAGCCCGTCGCGATGGCCTGGCCCGTGAACGCCGTCGACATCACGGCGAGCGCGAGGATGCCGGGTGCGACGAAGTCGACGGCCTCGCCGGCACCGGTGTCGACGATGTCGACGGCACTGAACAGGACGAGCAGCAGCGTCGGGATGATCACCGTCAGCAGCAGCTGCTCGCCGTTGCGCAGCAGCATCCTCGTCTCCAGCGCCGCCTGCGCGGTGATCATGCGGGAGAGCGGGGCGGCGCCGGGCTTCGGCGCGTACGTGCCCTTGTCGGCCGTGATCGTCACGAGCGCAGCTCCTTGCCGGTCAGCTCGAGAAAAACGTCCTCCAGGGTGTGCCGTTCCACCGAGATCCGGTCCGGCATCACTCCGTGCTGTGCACACCACGACGTCACCGTCGCCAGCAGCTGCGGATCGACCTTGCCGGCCACCCGGTACGAGCCCGGCGTCAGCTCGGCGGCCGCACAGTCCGCGGGGAGCGCCTTGAGCAGCGAGCCGACGTCGAGGCCGGGGCGGCCGGTGAAGCGCAGGGTGTTCTCGGCGCCCCCGCGGCACAGCTCCTCGGGGGAGCCCTGGGCGATGACCCTGCCCCCGTCGATGATCGCGACGTCGTCCGCGAGCTGCTCGGCCTCGTCCATGTAGTGGGTCGTGAGGATCACGGAGACGCCGTCCTCCTTCAGGTCCCGTACGAGATCCCAGGTGGCGCGGCGGGCCTGCGGGTCGAGGCCCGCGGTCGGCTCGTCCAGGAACACCAGTTCCGGGCGCCCGACCACGGCCATCGCCAGCGCGAGCCGCTGCTGCTGGCCGCCGGAGAGGCGACGGTAGGAGGTCCGGCCGCAGCTGCCGAGGCCGAGGCGTTCGATCAGCGCGTCCACATCCAGCGGGTGCGCGTGCAACCGGGCCACGTGGCGGAGCATCTCGTCCGCGCGGGCGCCGGAGTAGACGCCGCCGGACTGGAGCATCACGCCGATCCGCGGGTGCAGCTCGCGGGTCTGCCGCACCGGGTCGAGGCCCAGGACGCGCACGGTGCCGGAGTCCGGCCTGCGGTACCCCTCGCACATCTCGACGGTGGTCGTCTTGCCGGCGCCGTTGGGTCCGAGAACGGCGGTGACGCCCGCCCCGGCCACCAGGTCGAGGCCGTTCACCGCGGTCTTGTTGCCGTACCGCTTCACCAAGGCCTGGACCTGGAGCACGGGCTCACTTCGCATGGGTCCAGAGTCTAGGTAGGGGCCCGGTCCCCCAGACGGGCGGGTGGCGGAAACCGGCCGTTCTCACGACGGGCCATGAACAGGCCTCCGACCAGTCAGAATGATTGATCAAAGATCGTTTCCCCAGGTCATCTTAGGTATGCCTAAGTGACGCAGCGCACCAGCCGCCGGTCCGGACGCCGCTTGTCACGCTCTGAGGAATTACGCAACAATGGCGTTGTGAAAAACGTCGGCGAGGCTCGGGTGACCCCCACGGGGGCCCCTCAGGAGGAGCTCGCGACCGGGGAGCGCTCGACGCGCAACCGGGTCGCGCGGTCCATCCTGGACCACGGCCCGTCGACCGTCGCCGAACTCGCCGGACGGCTCGGACTCACCCATGCGGCCGTACGGCGGCATCTGGACGCGCTGGTCACCGACGATGTCGTCGAGGCGCGCGAGCAGCGGGTCTACGGAGCGCGGACGCGCGGCCGGCCTGCCAAGGTGTTCGCCCTGACCGACTGCGGCCGGGACGCCTTCGACCAGTCGTACGACAAGCTGGCCGTCGACGCGCTGCGCTGGATCGCCGAGCGGGAGGGCGGCAGCGAGGCGGTCGCCGCCTTCGCCCGCGCCCGGATCGCCGCCCAGGCAGGCGCGTACCGCAAGGCGGTCGAGGCGGCCGCCCCCGAGGAGCGGACGGAAGCGCTGGCCAAGGCCCTGAGCGTGGACGGGTACGCTGCTACGGCGCGCAGCGCCCCCACCGGCGAGCAGTTGTGCCAGCACCACTGCCCGGTCGCCCATGCCGCCGAGCAGTTTCCGCAGCTGTGCGAGGCCGAGACGGAATTTTTCGCCGAGTTGCTCGGTACTCACGTACAGCGGCTGGCCACCATCGCGCACGGCGACGGTGTCTGCACCACCTTCATTCCGAAGACCCCGAAAACTTCCACCACCCAGAACGCATCTGCAAGCACGGCCGGGAGGAACCCCGCATGACTCTCCCCACGGAGACTGCTCACCCTGAGCTCGAGGGCCTGGGCAACTACGAATTCGGCTGGGCCGACTCCGACGAGGCCGGTGCCTCTGCCAAGCGCGGCCTGAACGAGGACGTCGTCCGGGACATCTCCGCGAAGAAGTCCGAGCCGGAGTGGATGACCAAGCTCCGTCTCAAGGGCCTGCGGCTTTTCGAGAAGAAGCCCATGCCGACGTGGGGCTCGGACCTGTCGGGCATCGACTTCGACAACATCAAGTACTTCGTGCGCTCCACGGAGAAGCAGGCGGAGTCCTGGGAGGATCTGCCCGAGGACATCAAGAACACGTACGACAAGCTCGGCATCCCGGAGGCGGAGAAGCAGCGCCTCGTCGCGGGTGTCGCCGCCCAGTACGAGTCCGAGGTCGTCTACCACCAGATCCGCGAGGACCTGGAGGAGCAGGGCGTCATCTTCCTCGACACCGACACGGCGCTGAAGGAGCACCCGGAGCTCTTCAAGGAGTACTTCGGGACCGTCATCCCGGTCGGCGACAACAAGTTCGCCTCGCTGAACTCGGCCGTGTGGTCCGGTGGCTCGTTCATCTACGTCCCGCCGGGCGTGCACGTGGAGATCCCGCTCCAGGCCTACTTCCGGATCAACACGGAGAACATGGGCCAGTTCGAGCGGACGCTGATCATCGTCGACGAGGGCGCCTACGTGCACTACGTCGAGGGCTGCACCGCCCCGATCTACAAGTCGGACTCGCTGCACTCCGCGGTCGTCGAGATCATCGTCAAGAAGAACGCCCGCTGCCGCTACACGACCATCCAGAACTGGTCGAACAACGTCTACAACCTGGTCACCAAGCGCGCCGTGGCGTACGAGGGCGCGACCATGGAGTGGATCGACGGCAACATCGGCTCCAAGGTCACCATGAAGTACCCGGCCGTCTACCTGATGGGCGAGCACGCCAAGGGCGAGACCCTGTCCATCGCCTTCGCGGGCGAGGGCCAGCACCAGGACGCCGGTTCCAAGATGGTCCACATGGCGCCGAACACCTCGTCCAACATCGTCTCCAAGTCGGTGGCGCGCGGCGGCGGCCGTACCTCGTACCGCGGCCTGGTCGAGATCGGCGAGGGCGCCGCGGGCTCGAAGTCCAACGTGCTCTGTGACGCGCTGCTGGTCGACACGATCTCGCGTTCCGACACCTACCCGTACGTCGACGTCCGCGAGGACGACGTGTCCATGGGCCACGAGGCGACCGTCTCCAAGGTCTCCGAGGACCAGCTCTTCTACCTGATGAGCCGCGGTCTCTCCGAGTTCGAGGCGATGGCGATGATCGTGCGCGGCTTCGTCGAGCCGATCGCCAAGGAGCTGCCCATGGAGTACGCGCTGGAGCTCAACCGGCTGATCGAGCTGCAGATGGAGGGCGCGGTCGGCTGACCTGGCCCCCGCTCCGACAGCAGCCTGAAGACTCATTGACGTAGGAAGAGAGCAACACGACAGCCATGGCTGAGGCTCAGAACATCCCGGTGGGGTCCACCACCGCCGGATCCATCGCGGTGGCCGCCGAGTCGACCGTCGCCACGCGCATGAGTGCGCCCCCGTCCTTCGACGTGGCGGACTTCCCAGTTCCGCACGGCCGCGAGGAGGAGTGGCGGTTCACGCCGCTGGAGCGGCTGCGCGGGCTGCACGACGGCACCGCGGTGGCCAACGGAACCGGTGTGAAGGCAGCGGTCGAGGCCCCCGAGGGCGTCACCGTCGAGACGGTCGGGCGCGACGACGCCCGGCTCGGCAAGGCGGGCACCCCCGTGGACCGCGTCGCCGCCCAGGCGTACTCGGCCTTCGAGAAGGCCTCGGTCGTGACCGTCCCCAAGGAGATGGTGCTCGAGACCCCGATCCGCATCGCCGTGCACGGCGAGGGCGGGGTCGCCTACGGCCACCAGGTCGTCGAGCTGGGCAACTTCGCCGAGGCCGTCGTCGTCATCGACCACACCGGTGACGCCGTGCTCGCCGCCAACGTCGACTACATCCTGGGCGACGGCGCCAAGCTGACCGTCGTCTCCATCCAGGACTGGGACGAGAAGGCCGTGCACGTCGGCCAGCACAACGCGCTGGTGGGCCGGGACGCGAGCTTCAAGTCCGTGGTCGTCACCTTCGGCGGCGACCTCGTCCGTCTCCACCCGCGCGTGCAGTACGCGGGCACCGGCGGCGAGGCCGAGCTGTTCGGCCTGTACTTCACCGACAAGGGCCAGCACCAGGAGCACCGCCTCCTGGTCGACCACAACACCCCGCACTGCAAGTCCAACGTCGCCTACAAGGGCGCGCTCCAGGGCGACGACGCGCACGCGGTGTGGATCGGCGACGTCCTCATCGAGGCCAAGGCCGAGGGCACGGACACCTACGAGATGAACCGCAACCTGGTTCTGACCGACGGCGCCCGCGTCGACTCCGTGCCGAACCTGGAGATCGAGACCGGCGAGATCGTCGGCGCCGGCCACGCGAGCGCCACCGGCCGCTTCGACGACGAGCAGCTCTTCTACCTGATGGCCCGCGGCATCCCGGAGCACGAGGCCCGCCGCCTCGTCGTCCGCGGCTTCTTTGCCGAGCTGGTCCAGCAGATCGGTGTCGCCGACATCGAGGAGCGCCTCATCGCGAAGATCGAGGAAGAGCTGGAGGCGGCGGTCGGATGACTGACCCGTCGAGGTTCGTACGCGTCTGCGGACTGAGCGAGCTGGAGGAGGACACCCCGAAACGGGTAGAACTCGAAGGCACGCCGGTCTCGGTCGTCCGTACCGAGGGTGAGGTGTTCGCGATCTACGACATCTGCTCGCACGCGAACGTCTCCCTCTCCGAGGGCGAGGTGGAGGACTGCCAGATCGAGTGCTGGCTGCATGGTTCCAGCTTCGACCTCCGCACCGGCAAGCCGTCCGGCCTACCCGCGACGCGCCCCGTCCCCGTATACCCCGTAAAGATCGAAGGGGACGACGTACTCGTCTCCCTCACCCAGGAGTCCTGAGGCACCCATGGCAACGCTTGAAATCCGAGACCTGCACGTCACCGTCGAGGCTGACAACTCCACCAAGGAGATCCTCAAGGGCGTCGACCTGACCGTGAAGCAGGGCGAGACGCACGCCATCATGGGCCCCAACGGCTCGGGCAAGTCGACCCTCGCCTACTCCCTCGCGGGTCACCCGAAGTACACGATCACCAGCGGCACCGTCACCCTCGACGGCGAGGACGTCCTCGCGATGTCCGTCGACGAGCGCGCCCGCGTCGGCTTGTTCCTCGCCATGCAGTACCCGGTCGAGGTCCCCGGCGTCTCGGTCTCCAACTTCCTGCGCTCCTCCGCCACCGCCATCCGCGGCGAGGCCCCCAAGCTGCGCACCTGGGTCAAGGAGGTCAAGGAGGCCATGGAGCGCCTCAACATCGACCCCTCCTTCGCCGAGCGCAACGTCAATGAGGGCTTCTCCGGCGGTGAGAAGAAGCGCCACGAGATCCTCCAGCTGGAGCTGCTCAAGCCGAAGGTCGCCATCCTCGACGAGACCGACTCCGGCCTCGACGTCGACGCCCTGCGCATCGTCTCCGAGGGCGTCAACCGCGTCCGCGAGACCGGCGAGGTCGGCACCATGCTGATCACGCACTACACGCGGATCCTCCGCTACATCAAGCCCGACTACGTCCACGTCTTCTCGGCCGGGCGGATCGTGGAGTCCGGTGGCGCCGAGCTCGCCGACAAGCTGGAGAACGAGGGCTACGAGGCGTACACGAAGGGTGGCGTATCCGCGTGACCTCAACCCGCCAAGGGCTCCCCGGCCTCCTCGACACCGAGGCCATCCGCAAGGACTTCCCGATCCTGGACCGCCTGGTCCACGACGGTAAGAAGCTCGTGTACCTGGACAACGCGGCGACCTCGCAGAAGCCGCGCCAGGTGCTCGACGTGCTCAACGCGTACTACGAGCGGTACAACGCCAACGTCCACCGCGGCGTGCACGTCCTCGCCGAGGAGGCCACGGCGGAGTACGAGGGCGCCCGCGACAAGGTCGCCGCCTTTATCAACGCGCCGAGCCGCGACGAGGTGATCTTCACCAAGAACGCCTCCGAGTCGCTCAACCTCGTGGCCAACATGCTGGGCTGGGCCGACGAGCCCTACCGCGTGGACCACGAGACCGAGATCGTCATCACGGAGATGGAGCACCACTCCAACATCGTTCCGTGGCAGCTGCTGTCGCAGCGCACCGGCGCGAAGCTGAAGTGGTTCGGCCTCACGGACGACGGCCGGCTCGACCTCTCCAACATCGAAGAGATCATCACGGAGAAGACGAAGATCGTCTCCTTTGTGCTGGTCTCCAACATCCTGGGCACGGTCAACCCGGTCGAGGCCATCGTGCGCCGCGCGCAGGAGGTCGGTGCGCTGGTCTGCGTCGACGCCTCGCAGGCCGCCCCGCACATGCCCCTGGACGTGCAGGCCCTGCAGGCCGACTTCGTGGCCTTCACCGGCCACAAGATGTGCGGCCCGACCGGCATCGGTGTCCTCTGGGGCCGCCAGGAGCTGCTGGAGGACCTGCCTCCGTTCCTCGGTGGCGGCGAGATGATCGAGACCGTCTCGATGCACTCCTCGACGTACGCCCCGGCGCCGCACAAGTTCGAGGCGGGCACCCCGCCGATCGCGCAGGCGGTCGGTCTGGGCGCGGCCATCGACTACCTGAACTCCATCGGCATGGAGAACATCGCCGCGCACGAGCACGCGCTCACCGAGTACGCGGTGAAGCGCTTGCTCGAGGTCCCCGACCTCAGGATCATCGGCCCGATGACGGCCGAGGACCGGGGCGCCGCGATCTCCTTCACGCTCGGCGACATACACCCCCACGACGTGGGCCAGGTCCTCGACGAGCAGGGCATCGCGGTCCGGGTCGGCCACCACTGCGCCCGCCCGGTCTGCCTGCGGTACGGAATTCCTGCGACCACGCGAGCGTCGTTCTATCTGTACTCCACGCCGGCCGAGATCGACGCTCTGGTGGACGGCCTGGAGCACGTACGGAACTTCTTCGGCTGAGGGGCTGCTGCCAGTGAAGTTGGATTCGATGTACCAGGACGTCATCCTGGACCACTACAAGCACCCGCACGGGCGCGGTCTGCGTGATGGCGACGCCGAGGTGCACCACGTCAACCCGACCTGCGGCGACGAGATCACGCTGCGCGTCAAGTACGACGGGGAGCGGATCGAGGACATCAGCTACGAGGGTCAGGGCTGCTCGATCAGCCAGGCCTCGGCCTCCGTGCTGAACGAGCTGCTCGTCGGCAAGGAGCTGGCCGAGGCACAGAAGATCCAGGGCGTGTTCCTGGAGCTGATGCAGTCCAAGGGCCGCATCGAGCCGGACGACGCGATGGAGGAGATCCTGGAGGACGCGGTCGCGTTCGCCGGAGTCTCGAAGTACCCCGCCCGAGTGAAGTGCGCGCTGCTCAGCTGGATGGCGTGGAAGGACGCGACGGCCCAGGCCTTCGCGGAGGAGGCGAAGACCGCATGAGCGAGACCGTTGAGATGAAGCCGGCCTCGGAGGAAGAGCTCCGTGAGGCCCTGATGGACGTCGTCGACCCCGAGCTGGGCATCGACGTCGTCAACCTCGGCCTGATCTACGGCATCCACGTCGACGACGCGAACATCGCCACCGTCGACATGACGCTGACGTCCGCGGCCTGCCCGCTGACCGACGTCATCGAGGACCAGGCGAAGTCGGCGACCGACGGCCTTGTCAGCGAGCTCCGTATCAACTGGGTCTGGATGCCGCCGTGGGGCCCGGACAAGATCACGGACGATGGGCGGGAGCAGCTGCGGGCTCTGGGCTTCAACGTCTGAGCCTGTTTTTCCCCGGCTGTTTCAGTGGCCCCCGGCGGCAGCGCCGGGGGCCACTGTCGTGCCCGGCCTCAGCTCAGGCCGTCCACCAGGCGGAACGCCGAGTCGGCGGAGAAGTTCCGGTCGCCGTGCCGGTACTCGTCCAGGCGCAGGCGGAAGTTCTGGTGGCGCAGAAAGCGGCCCGGATAGTTGACGGACTCCAGCATGATCACGCCGGAGTGGCCGGTGGAGCGGGGGCAGAACGTGGCGTCCTGCTGGAAGAGGCGGGAGCCGTCGTGGCGGTCGGCGCGCAGCTCGAAGTCGCGGTGGCGCAGGTAGCTGCCGTCGGCGGTGACGAAGGAGTGGCAGGAGGGGGCGGCCAGGCCCTGCACCAGCTTGAAGGTCGCGTCCCTGCGGTCCGAGGACGAGGTGATCGCCTCGAGCGTGACCTGTCCGTGGCTCACCCGCCAGTAGTGGTCCGGGTAGTTGACCGAGCGCAGGGAGCGCCAGGTGGTCGACGGCGGCTTCGGGGCCGGTGAAGTGGTGTGCGGCGCGGGGGACTTGGACGCGGTGACGGTGGGGGTGGGGCGGTGGGGTGTCGTCCGGGTGGGCTGTGCGGACGGCAGGGCGCTCTTCCCGCCGGGCGGGGTGGTGGTGGCGCTCGCCGAGGGAGTGGCGAAGGAGATCAGCCCGGGTATGGATGCCTCGTCGGCCGCAGGGGACTGACTCAGGGGTGACTTCTCGTCAGGCTGCGTCCGCATGACGGATATCGCGGTCACGCACGCGACGATCGTGGCCAAGGCGAGGGCACCTGCCAGCCAGAGCCGCCGGGTGCCGGGCACCCGGGAGGTGTCCGAGGTCCAGTTGTTCTCCCACGGTTGGTTCTGCGGGCGCCGAGACGTGCTTTCTGGCATGCGCGGTTCCTCCAGCGGCGCTCGTGGCGACGGTCGCGGCCGTGACGGTCCGGTACTTGAGCGGTGAAACACTAGTGGACACGGCGACCGCGGAGCAGCCGATTCCGCAAGCGTTTTCCAGACCGACGTGCCGTACGACGAGGAGTACGCCCGGGAGGTGCCGGTCCGCATGATCCCCGGCCGTGGGAGCGGTGCGCCGCCCCCCGACGCGCCCGGCACCTGAGACGCCCCGGCGTGGGTTCGCATCGGTGGGCCCCGGCCGGTTAGGTTGCCCTCATGACCGACACTACTGCTCCTCGCACCACCGGCGCCGTGGCCGCCGGCCTTGCCACGATCGCCGCCGACGGCACCGTCCTCGACACCTGGTTCCCCGCGCCCGAGCTCACCGCCGAGCCCGGCCCCGCCGGATCCGAGCGCCTCGACGAGGCGCGCACCGCCGAGCTGCTCGGCGAGCACGGCGTGGCCGCCCTCGGCAGGGACGATGTGCGCGGCGTGGAGGTCGTGGCGGTCCGTACGGTCATCTCCTCGCTGGACGACAAGCCGCTCGACACCCACGACGCCTACCTGCGCCTGCACCTGCTCTCGCACCGCCTGGTCAGGCCGAACGAGCAGAGCCTGGACGGCATCTTCGGCCTCCTCGCCAATGTCGCCTGGACCTCGCTCGGCCCGGTCGCCGTCGACGCCCTGGAGACCGTCCGTCTCGCCGCGCGCGCCCGTGGCCTGCATCTGAGCGTCTTCGGTGTCGACAAGTTCCCGCGCATGACCGACTACGTGGCCCCCGCCGGCGTCCGCATCGCCGACGCCGACCGCGTCCGTCTCGGCGCCCACCTCGCCGCCGGCACCACCGTCATGCACGAGGGCTTCGTCAACTTCAACGCCGGCACCCTCGGCACGTCGATGGTCGAGGGCCGTATCTCGCAGGGCGTCGTCGTCGGCGACGGCTCCGACATCGGCGGCGGCGCCTCCACCATGGGCATGCTGTCCGGCGGCGGCAAGGAACGTGTGGCCATCGGTGAGCGCTCCCTGGTCGGAGCCGAGGCCGGTGTCGGCATCGCGCTCGGTGACGACTGCGTGGTCGAGGCGGGCCTCTACCTCACCGCCGGCACCCGCGTCACCCTGCCCGACGGCCAGATCGTCAAGGCCCGTGAGCTGTCCGGCGCCTCCAACATCCTCTTCCGCCGCAACTCCGTCACCGGCACGGTCGAGGCCCGCCCGAACAACGCCGAGTGGGGCGGTCTGAACGAGGTGCTGCACAGCCACAACTGAGGTCACGCCCTCGCTCGGGACGATCGCTTAAAAGGATTACCGTCCGTGTCCTCGGGGCGGCTTCTGCAGATGAACGGGTGGACGCAGGGTCCGATCAGATGCAGAACCACTGAGACGAGGACGAGCAATGACGAACGAGCGGGCGAGGATCGCGGTGCGCCGACTGACCGGGGTGGTCGCCGCGGCGACGATGTGCTGGCTCCCGGCGGGTGCCGCGCACGCGGACGAGACCAACACGGCCTCGCACAACGGCCCGCGGATCGGCCTGATCAACACGGGCCAGGTCGACGACCCGATGGAGGACGTGCTGGAGCACTTCCGGCTGGTCGGTGACGAGCGCACCGTGGAGAACGGCCAGAGCTGATCCGTCCCACCGCGAGCACCGAGGCCCGGGGCCCTACCGATCCTCGTAAGTGGCCAGCTGCTCGTACGCCGCCAGCAGACCGTCCCTCGCCTCGCGGCCCGCGGGGCGCAGGGGCGGGCGGACCGGGCCGGCGGGCAGGTCCAGTGCGGTGAGGAGGGCCTTGGCGGTGACCGTGCCGGGCAGGCCCGCGGACATCATCGCCTCGATGAGCGGGGTGGCCCGCTGCTGGCGGCGGGCCGCGCCCGCCGTGTCACCGGCGTCGAACGCGTCCAGCACGGCACGGATGTGACGGGGCGTCACATTCGCCACCGTACTGATGCAGCCGGCCGCGCCCACCGCGTACAGGGCGAGGTTGTGCTCGTCGCAGCCGGCGTAGTACGCCAGGTCCGTGTGGGACAGCACCTTCTGGGTGCCGAGGAAGTCGTACGAGCAGTCCTTGACCGCCACGATGCGGGGGTGCTCGGCGAGCCGGATCAGCGTTTCCGGTTCGATACGGGTGCCGGTGCGGCCCGGGATGTCGTACAGGACGACCGGCAGCCCGGACGCGTCCGCCACCTCGCGGAAATGCGCCTCGACCGCGTCCTGCGGCGGCCGGCTGTAGTACGGCGTGACCACCAGCACCCCGTCCGCGCCCGCCTTCTCGGCCTGAAGGGCGAGTTCGATCGTGTGCCGGGTGTCGGACGTCCCCACCCCCGCGACGACCGACGCGCGGTCCCCGACCGCCTCCCGGACCGCCCGCACGAGCGCCGACTTCTCCGCGTCCGAGGTGGTCGGCGACTCACCCGTCGTGCCGTTGAGCACCAGACCGTCACAGCCCTGCGCCACCAGCCGCTCGGCGAGCCGCCCCGCGCCGTCGAGGTCGAGCGCACCCGACTCGGTGAAGGGCGTGATCATCGCGCAGAGCATGCGGCCGAAGGGCGGGGCGGCGGGAGTGGTGGGGTTCGTCATGGGAGTAGTGTCGGCAGCACGACCGTACAGCTCCACTTAATTCTTCTACGAGGTATTGATAAGTGCTGCTGCGGTGTGTCGGGCTCCCCCTCCGGGGCTCTATGTTCTTTCTCGCAGGGTGCCCGGCCCTTCAGGGGCGAGGTGGATGCGAGCTCCCGCGTAGCGGAGCAGGAACGGACGGATCGCCGTCAGGGCGATTCGTCGTCTCCACCCACGGTGGTGAGTGCGACCTCAAGCAGGTGCAGTATCTCTGAGTTGAGGGACCGCCGGTCGATCTCCGCCTGGGTGGTCAGCCGGGCGTGGAGGTCTTCGGGGATGCGGAGCGTGAACTTGAGCATGCCGTCATTGTGCCGCTACTGTGACGGCATGTCACGCTTCCGTATGTACCCGACGCCGCAGCAGGAGCAGGTCATGCTCCAGCACTGCGAGCACGCCCGGTACGTATGGAACCTGGCCGTGGAGCAGCACAAGCACCGCAAGCCCGGCATGAAGAACCCGCCCGGGTTCGCCGAACAGTGTCGCCAGCTCACCGAGGCCCGCCGCGAGAACACCTGGCTCGGTGCGGGGAACGCAGATGTGCAGCAGCAGGCACTCAAGGACTTCGCGAAGGCCAAGAACGCGATCTTCACGTCCGGATTCGGTGAGCGACCTGGCGCAAGAGGTACAAGCACGAGGGCTTCCGCGTCATCGGCACCGACCGCATTCCCGAGTACGAGCCGGACGGCACGCCGAGGCTCAGCCCGAAGACCGGCAGGCAGGTCATGGGCCGCTCGGTCGTGGTGCAGAAGCTCAACCGCAAGTGGGCTCAGGTCAAGGTGCCCGGCTGCGGATGGGTGCGCTTCCGCCTCACCCGCCCCGAGCTTCCCGACGCGAAGACGTTCCGGGTCACCTGGCGCAACAACCAGTGGCACGTCGCATTCGCCGTGATCCCCGAACCGATCGCGCCCCCGGGCACGGGCGCGGTCATCGGCATCGACCGGGGAGTGACCATCACCGCCGCCCTGTCGGACGGCCGGATGCTGAACTGCCCCCAGCTCACGGTCAAGGAACGGGCACAGATCCGCAAGCGCCAGCGGCGTGCAGCCCGCGCCCCAAAGGGCAGCGACCGCAAGACCGCCGAACACGCGAAGGTCGCCAAGCTGAAGGCCCGCGAGGCGAACCGGCGCAAGGACTGGTGCGAGAAGACCTCAACGATGCTTGCTGGGTCGTATGACCTGGTGCGGTTCGAGAAGCTGAACATCAGGAACATGACCCGCTCGGCCAAGGGCACCATGACCGAGCCGGGAAAGCACGTACGGCAGAAGGCCGGACTCAACCGGGCGATCCTCGCACAGGGCTGGGGCCTGCTGCGCCGGCGCACCGAACACAAAGCACCGGGCCGGGTCGAAGATGTACCCGCCCCCTACACCAGTCTGCAATGCAGCGCCTGTGGATGGATCGAGAAGAACTCGCGCAAGAGCCAAGCCGAGTTCGTCTGCGCATTGTGCGGCTTCACCTGCAACGCAGACACGAACGCAGCAACCAACGTCGAGGCAGGACAGGGCGGGATTCCCCGCCCCAGGCGCTTGGCCTGTGCCGGAGGGACGACAGCGGCCACCAGCCGTTCGAGCGTCCGTGAACCTCAACCCACCTGGGTTGGAATCCCCCTCTCTTAAGAGGGGGAGGATGTCAATGTGTGCACGACCGCTCGGTGGCCGAAGGGCTGCTGTGCACCGCCGAGCACCGGGCGGCCGTCCTGCTCGAGGTCCTGGTGCTCGGCCGCTACATCCGTTTCGAACGCGGTTTCCACTACGCCCGTCAACGGGTGCGCACGGCGACCGTCGGCCCCTGCGTCTGCGGTGCGACCGCGGTGGCGCTGGTCGACGCCGGCCGGGGCAGGCCCGGCTGGCACGCCCTCACGCCCTCCTGTGCCGGCTGCCTGCGCGGCCGCACGTCCGTGTCCCTGGCCGGATTCGCCCGGCTGGCCGGGGACGGGCTGCGCGTGGTGGCCACCGGCGGCGGCAGGGCGGTCCCGGCCGGCCTTGACGCGTCCGACGGGCTCGGCATGCCCGAACTCGTCGTGGAGGCCACCCTGTTGCAGGCCCGGCTCGACTGGTTCCAGACCCAGTTGGCACGGCTCGGCGAGCACGGCAGCGGCGGGGCGGGGAACGGGTAGCGCGGGTCGGCCTGGGTACCCGGAGGTTCCGAAACCGAGAGGAGGCGGAACACCGTGACCGGGATCCCGGACGTCAAGCCCGTGCGCGACGAGCACCACTCGGTGGGCGAACTCGTCGGCCAGGCAACCGAACAGCTTTCCCGCCTCGTACGGCAGGAAGTAGGCCTCGCCAAGGAGGAACTGGCCGAGAAGGGCCGGCGCGCGGGCCGCGGTGGCGGCCTCCTGGGGGCCGCGGGCGCCCTCGCCTACGCGGGACTGCTCGCCCTCGCCGCCACGGCCACCGCCGCGCTCTCGCTGACGCTGCCCGTCTGGGCCGCGGCGCTCATCGTCACGGCGGTGCTCTTCGCACTCGCCGGTGTGCTGGCCGTGACCGGCCGCGCCCAGCTGCGCCGCGCGGTACCCCCCACCCCCGAGGTGACTCTCGGCAGCGTCAGGGCCGATGTCGAGGAGATCAGGGAAAGGGCACATCGATGACACACAGGAGGACGCGCGGCACCGGCGGCGCCAAGGGGCCCGACGAGCTGCGCCGGCAGATCGAGCACACCCGCAGTCAGCTCGGCGACACCATCGAGGAGCTGGCGGCCAAGGCGGACGTGAAGGGCCGGGCGATGACCCGGGCCGCCGACCTGAGGGACAAGGCGGGCGCGATGACCGTCCAGCTGCGCAGCACCGCCGCCCAGGCGGGCCACGCGGTGCAGGGCAAGGCGAGTCAGGCCGGGCATGCGGTCCAGGGGAAGCTGAGCCAGGCGGGGCATGCGGCCCAGAGCAGGGCGAGTCACGCGGGGCATGCGGTGCAGGGGAAGGCGGCGCACGTCGGCCACGCCGTGCAGGGCAAGGCGGCGGAGGCCGGCAGCGTGGTTCAGGGACGGGCGACGCGGGCCGGTCACGCCGTCGAGCGCCGTGCGCCGCAGCCCGTGCGCACGGTCGTGCAGGCGGGGCTCCGGCATCCGCGGCCCCTGCTCGTCGCCGGGGCGGCCGTCGCGGTGGTCGTCGCGGCGGTGGTACTGCGGCGACGGCGAGAGGGCTGGTAGGGGCGCGCGCCCAAAACGTCCCTTGACCTGAAGCTTGGTCGAGGTTGAAGGCTGGTCGGCACACAAACCGACCAGCCCTTCGACGGAGACCGACATGACCCGCCGTACCGACGTCCATCCCGACCTCACCCGCCCCGACGCCGGCGCCCTCTTCTTCAGTACCTGGCAGGTGGGGACGCCCGAGCGGCAACGGCAGACCGTCGAGGCCATCGCGCGCACCTGGGAGAGGCGCCCCTGGCCCGCCCCCGACCTGCTGGGCTACTACGTCTACACCGGGCATGACGGCACGACGCTGCTGCACTACTCGCAGTGGGCGAGCGAGCAGGCTTACGAGGCCTTCGCGAAGACCCACCGGCAGGAGCGCGTGGACGAGATCGACACCGCGGTGCCCGGTATCGAGCGGCTGGGCCTCGGCCGGTACCGCCACTACCGCAGCGGCACCCGGGAGGACCGGGCGGCGAGTGTGCCGCGCTGCATCGTGATCGTCGACATCGAGTTCGAGGGGCCCGCCCCCGACCGGCAGCGTGCCTGGGTCGACGCCGTCTTCGAGGCCCTGGAGAGCGAGCCGAACCCGCACCCGGGAGGCATGTCCGCCCACTTCCACGTGAGTACCGACGGCACCAGGGTCCTCAATTACGCCGAGTGGGAGAGCGCCCAGGCGCACATCGATGCCCTCGCCGCGCCGGGCGACGGCGTGGGCTCGGCGTCGGCGCAGTGGGAGCGGGTGCAGACCTGGCCGGGTCTGAAGAGCAGCACTGCCAACCGGTACGACTTCGGCCTCGGCCTCGTACCCGACTGAGGTCCCCTTCATCCGAAAACTCAGACCGTCTGGACAAAAAAAGTTTTCGGTGAGACGGTGGGCTCATGCTGGACGTGACCGTCATCGAGGACGCCGAGGCCGCAGCCGTCTCCCTGGACCCCATAAGGGCCCGGCTGCTCGCCGAGCTGGCGGCCGGCCCCGCGTCGGCCGCCATGCTGGCCGGCAAGGTCGGGCTGCCGAGGCAGAAGGTGAACTACCACCTGAAGGCCCTGGAGCGGCACGGCCTGGTCGAGCTGGCGGGGGAGCGCCGCAAGGGCAACGTCACCGAGCGGCTGATGCGGGCGACCGCCGCGTCGTACGTCATCTCGCCGCTCGCCCTGGCCGCCGTACAGCCGGACCCGGACCGCTTCCGGGACCAGCTGTCCGCGCGCTGGCTGCTCGCGGTCGGCGCCCGGCTCGTGCGGGACGTCGGCACGCTGATCACCGGCGCGGCGAAGGCCCGCAAGCGGCTCGCGACCTATGCGCTGGACGGCGAGGTGCGGTTCGCCTCGGCCGCCGACCGGGCCGCGTTCGTCGAGGAGCTGACCGCCGGGGTCAGCGCGCTGATCCGCAAGTACGACGCCCCAGACGCCGAGGGCGGCCGGGACCACCGGATCGTCGTGGCCGTCCATCCCACGGTCAAGCCCGAGACCCACGAGAGTTGAGAACCCAGGAGCCCACCATGTCCAAGGAATTCGAGATCGCCCGCGAGTTCGAGGTCGACGCCACGCCGAAGCAGGTGTGGGAGGCCGTCACGGAAGGAACCGGCGGCTGGCTGTGGCCGATGGAGCCGCCCGAGCCGCGCGAGGGCGGCAGGGGGCCCTTCGGGTCCACGATCCTCGCCTGGGACCCGCCGCACCGCTACACCAACCGGGTCGAGGACGTCGAGGGCATCTCCGAGCAGACCGTCAACCAGCTCGACTACACGGTCGAACCGCGCGACGAAGGCCGGCGCGCCTGGGTGCGGTACGTGCACAGCGGCATCTTCGTCGACGACTGGGACAACCAGTACGACGGCGCGAGCAAGCACACCGACTTCTATCTGCACACCCTGCGCCAGTACCTGACGCACTTCGGCGGCCGCCCCGTCGCCTTCACCACCTTCGACGGGCCCGAGGCGTCCGGCGCCCCCGATGCCCTCGCCACCGTCGGCAGGGCCCTCGGGCTGTCGGACGACACGGCCGAGGGAGCCAGGGTGAGCGCCCAGGGACCCGGCGGAAAGACCCTGGACGCGGTTGTCGACTACCGCAACCCCTACTTCATCGGGCTGCGTACCGACGACGCCCTGATCCGCTTCTTCGGGCGCAACCACTGGGGTTATGTGGTGGGCATCAGCGTCCACGACTTCGCGCCGGACGCCGACGCCAAGGCGGACGAAGCCGCCTGGCAGGACTGGCTGAAGGGCGTCTTCAGCCAGCCCTGAGCACCCTGGACTACGGGCGGAAGCGCAGTACCTGCGGGTCGTGGTCGCTGATCTGGTCGTGGAACTCGGCGTTGATGTGCACGCTGTCGTACTCGAAGTCGCAGTCGCGCCGGATCGACGGGCTGATCAGGATCTGGTCCAGGACCTGGCTGTTGCCCTGGTAGACATACGAGTAACGCTCGCTCCTGGGCAGCGACTTGACCGCCGACCACAGCTCGCCGTCACCCTCGAGGATCTCGGTGGTGCCGGAGAACTCGAAGTCGTTGATGTCGCCGAGCGTGACGACGTCCGCGTTCTTCTGCGTGTCCAGGATCTCCTTGACGAACGCGTTCACCGCGGTCGCCTGGAGGTGCCGCTGGGTCTCCGAGCTGCGCGTCGGCGGCTGGTACTGCGCGGTCAGACTCTGGTCGCCGCCCTTGGAGTTGAAGTGGTTGGCGATCACGAACACCGTCTCGCCGCGGAAGACGAACTCGCCGACCAGCGGCTTGCGGCTGTTCGCCCACGCCGAGTTCGCCGGGTCGATCCGGCCCGGCGAGGCGGTCAGCTGCGCCTTGCCGCGCACCTTGGTGACACCGACGGCGGTTGTCGCGTCACCGCCCGCACGGTCGGTGAAGGACACCCGCTCCGGGTTGAACAGGAACACCTGGCGGATGTTGCCGCCCGGCTCGCCGCCGTCGGCGAGGTTGACCGGGTCGACGGAGCGCCACTCGTAGGCCGGGCCGCCCGCCGCGACGATCGCGTCGATCAGCTTGGTCATCGTCTGGTCGGCGGCGACCGTGCCGTCGTTCTTCGCGCCGTTGTTGTCCTGGATCTCCTCCAGGGACACGATGTCGGGCGACTGGAGGTTGTTCACGATCGCGGCGGCGTGCTCCTCGAACGTGGCGTCCGTCGGGTCCAGGTTCTCGACGTTGTAGGTCGCCACCGCAAGCTCGCCGCGCCGCTGCTTGCGGGTCGTCTCGCGCTCCAGGCCGCCCTGCTTCAGCGCGCCGATCTCGTTGGCGACAAGCGTGTAGCCGCCGAACTGGTTGTAGTCCAGCGGACCGGTCGTGGTGCCGGTGAGGGTGTCGCCGACGTTCGCGTCCGGGAAGTCGGCGGCCTTGCCGAGCGACTGGATCTGGAGGCGGCCGGTGTTCTGCGAGGTGTACGAGCCGTAGACGGTGCCCCCGTGGCGGCTGGCGTTCTCCCGCGGCTTCACCGTGACCCACAGCTCGGTGTACGGGTCGGTGGCGCCGACCACACGGGTGTCGGCGACCTGGACGTTCATGCCCTCCAGGGACTCGTAGAAGTCCAGGGCGTACTGCGTCGGCCGCAGGGTGAGGCCGTTGATCGAACCGTTCGCGGCGGTGTCGCCGGCCGGGCTGTACCGGCTGGGTACGGAGCGGGCGTCGACGACCGTCGGCGCCGGGACGGCGTTGCCGCCGGAAACGACCGTCACCGTCGGCCGGGTGATCTCCGTGAGGGCCTGGTTGCCGGAGGAGGTGCCGCCGGGGACGTACTCCGAGACCGTGCCCGAGACCGTCACCGAGTCGCCGACGGCGACCTTCGGGGTCGAGCCGGTGAAGACGAAGACGCCCTCGCTGGTGGCCGCGTCGTCGTCCGGGGTCGGGTCCTGGATCCAGAAGCCTCTCGACGACCCGTAGGTCCGCACACCGGTGACGATTCCGGCCACGTCCGTGACCTGCTGACCGGCGTACGGGGATATTCGGGTGCTGCCCTGGATGTCACGGATGCGCACGGTGTCCGCGTGCGCGGGCGAGGTGAGGACGACGACGGACGCCGCGGAGCAGACGGCGGCGACGGTGAGCGCGGCAAGGCGCGCGGAAGACTTGCTCGGCAACGGGATCCCCCCGGGGACATATGTGGGCGCTGGGACGAGGTGGAGCATGCGCAAACATGGCGACGTACGTAGAAACAGTGAACGGAGTGAACAGTTGTCCTCCGGTTTCTACGCGCGTCAATTTCCAGCCTGGCCGGGCCAGTTGTCAAGGTTTCGGCCATGTACGGAGCCTGACGAGGAGATGAACCGGGCGGCATCGGTGGAAATCCGTCTAGGCTGAGCGGCTGAGTCGTATGTCGCCCTAGGAGAACCTCCCGATGTCTGACAGCGCCCCCCTGCCGCCGGTCCGGCCGACCTCCGAAGCGGAGCTGGCGCGCGACGCGCTGTCCACCCCGCTGCTGTCCCGGGCCGCGCGGCTCGCCCGCTGGGCCGGGCCGGACACCCGCGTGGACGCCGGGGGCGGGCTGGTCGACAAGCAGCTGCCGGCCGCGGCCGAGGCGCTCGGGCTGAGCGGGGACGACGCCGCGGCGCTGGCGAGCGAGGCCTGGCGGGTGGCCGTGGACACCGGGCTCGTCGAGGTCGTCGACGAGGCGGCCGGTACGGTCGCGGCGGGCGCGGAGCTGGCCCTGCTCACCGGCGGTTCGCCGCACGACGTGCTCGGCGTGTGGCTGGCCGCCCTGGAGACAGTGCTCGCCGACGCGAGTGTGCCCGACCTCGACGATCTGGTCGATGCCATGGACGAGGGCGGCCGGGTCGACTTCTCCTCGCTGGACTGGGACCCGGAGGCGGAAGCCGAGTTCCTCGACGGGGTGCTCGGCAACCTCTACCTGCTGTCCGTCAGCGAGGACGGGTCGGGGCCGGCGCCCGTGCCGCTGCCCGCGCTCGCCGCGTCGATGATCGTCCCCGGCGACCTGGCGGAGCCCACGAACGCCATGCTGGAGCAGGTGTCCGACGCGATGATGCGGCTGGACGACCAGTTCCGGGTGCTGGAGCCGGTGGGGCTGGTCGAGTACCAGCCGGTCGACGACGCGCTGATGGCGGACACCGAGGACGCTGCCGGGGAACCGGCCGCCCTCGACGACACCGACGTCACCCGCTACGGCATGGTCCGGCTCACCCCGCTCGGCCTGTACGGGCTGCGGGCGCGGCTGCTGGAAGCCGGTTTCGAGGCGCCCGCCGTCGGTGACCTGGCCGACAAGGGCGCCGACGCCCTCTTCGACGGAACGGCCCGCTTCGGGCCGCGCGCCGCACAGGCCGAGACCGAACAGTGGCTGGCCCGCCGTGAACCCCTTGCCGCCGCACGCGAGTTGCTGTTCGCAGCGCGCGGCAACGACTCCGGTGCCCCCCTGCGCCGGCTGCGCTGCCAGCAGGCCCTCTCCCTGATCGGCACCGACGCCGAACCCGCCCTGCGGGAGGTCCTCGACGATGCCGAACTGGGCGGCCTCGCCCGGGTCTGGCTGACCGAGCACGGCTTCACGGACGTACCGCCCCCGTCCGAGGCGATGGTCTTCTGGCTCACCGTGGACACCCTCGCCGCCCAGCTCGCCGCCGAGGGCAACTCCGAGGAACTCCGCGCCCTCGTCGAGGGCCTCGCACAGCAGCACAGCGGCTTCTTCACGGCGGCCTGGCGGGTCGACCACCCGGCCACCGCGGACGTCCTGGAGGCGATGGGGCGCATCCACCCCGACAAGAAGATCGCGAAGCAGGCCCGGAAGGCCGCGTTCAAGGCACGCTCCCAGCAGGGCGGCTGACGGCTGCCACACCCTGTGACGGGGCGTACGGATTCACGGAAGCGAGCCCGGGGGAGTAGCCCGGTGTTCAACTCGCGTTCAGAACTGGGCGAAACCGTGGCGCCGACCGAGGTCCGTACGCCACCCTCCACGGCATTCCCACCGTCACAGGAGACACCATGTCGCTCACCCGCAGGGACTTCGCCAGAAAATCCGCGATCACCGGCGCCGGTGTCGCGCTGGCGGGCAGCGTCGGCGCCCTCGCCACCGCTCCGGGCGCCCTTGCGTCCTACGACACCGACAGCGCGGGGGAGGAGTCGGCGGACGCGTCCGGCGGGGTCGGCTACGGCCCCCTGATCCCCGACCCGAAGGGCATCCTCGCGCTGCCCGCCGGTTTCAAGTACCGCATCATCACCTACAGCGGGAAGACCAAGCTGGAGTCGGGCGAGTTCACCCCCTCCAACCACGACGGCACGGCCACCTTCGACGGCCCGCGCGGCACCACCCTCCTCGTCAACAACCACGAGCTGAAGGGTCCGCGCGCCAACTGGAAGTACCCGGTCCCGCTCACCGAGGGTCTCGTCTACGACCCCGCCGCCTCCGGCGGCTGCACGGTCGTCGAGGTCCGCCCCGACGGACAGGTCGCCGAATGGGTGGGCATCGCCGGCACCTCCACCAACTGCGCCGGCGGCAGCACCCCGTGGGGCACCTGGCTCACCTGCGAGGAGAACTCCGACCGGGCCGGCACCAACGGCATGACCAAGGACCACGGCTACGTCTTCGAGGTCGACCCCCGCGACCGGCGTGCCAACCGCGACCCCGAGCCGCTGAAGTTCTTCGGCCGTTACGACCACGAGGCCGTGGTCATCGACCCCAAGCGCGGCCACGCCTACCTCACCGAGGACGACGACGAGCCCAACGGCCTCTTCTACCGCTGGACCCCGCCCAAGGGCTTCGAGCACGGCCGCGGCAAGTTCCGCACCCTCGCCGACGACGCCGGCGTCCTGCAGGCGCCCAAGTGCTACAACTCCGGCGGCAAGTTCGTCGACGACCTCTCGCGCGCCACGAAGGTCGGCACGGTGTACGGAGTGGACTGGGTCGACGTACCGGACCGCGACGCCAGGACCGTGGCCGTGCGCAAGCAGTTCGCCGACGGTGAGATCACCCGCGCCCGCAAGCTCGAGGGCATGTGGTGGGGCGACGGCGGCGCGTACATCGTCTCCTCGTACGCCCGCGAGGAGAGCCCGGTGCAGCACGACGGGCAGGTCTGGTTCTACGACCCCAAGCGCCGCACGCTGACGTTGAAGGTCCTGCTCGGAGTGAACCCCGACCCGGCCAAGGACGGCGCCTTCGACGGCCCCGACAACATCACCGTCTCCCCGTACGGCGGCCTGATCCTCGCCGAGGACGGCGAGGGCGTCTCGCACCTCTTCGGCGCGACGGACAGCGGCCGTACGTACCCCATCGCCCGCAACGACCTGAACGTCGGCACCGAAGAGGAGCCGGAGTACAGCGAGTTCGCCGGCGTCACTTTCTCGCCCGACGGCCGGACGCTGTTCGCCAACATCCAGGACCCGGGGATCCTGGTCGCGATCACCGGTCCCTGGAAGCGGCAGCGATCCCGTTGACCGCGACGACCGACCCACGGCCGATGCGGGCGTACCAGCCGCTCGCATCGGCCGCGAGGCCGGTGATCGTGCCGTCCAGCGTCCAGTCGTCGCGCAGCGGCACCCCGTCCGAGAGGCGCAGCGCGGTGCACTTCCGTCCCGCCGCGGCGTAGACCGTGCTGCCCGCGACGGCGGGCGGGCACTGTGCGGGGCCGTCGCCGAGCTCCCGCCGCCACCGCTGCCGGCCGGTGGCGGGATCCAGGGCTTCCAGGGTGCGGCCGTCCGCGGCCCAGTGCAGCAGATGCCCGCCGGCGAGGACGGGGGAGCGGTCGCCGCCGGGGCGTGGCGCCCAGCAGGCGTCCAGGCCGAGAGCGGGACGGCTCCAGCGCACCGTGCCGGCGTCGGGATCCAGACCGTACAGCCGTTCTCCGGACAGCAGCAGCCCGGTGTTGTCCGCGCGGGCGAAGGCCGTGGCCCCCGGAGCCACCGGAACCTCCAGCTCTCGTGCGCTGATCCGGCGGCCGTCACGTACGTCGACGAGATGCAGGACTCTGCCGGTGGTGAGGACGGCGAACCGATCGGGCGGCAGAGCGCCGACGGCCGCCACCTGGTCGCCCTTCCCCACACCCGAGTAGCGCCACCGCACCGTCCCGTCGTCCGCGAAGACGCACTCCTGTTCGTCGTATCCGTCCGTGAACAGCAGTGCATCGCCCGCGACTGCGGGACGGGGCCACTCGTCGTCCTCCTTGCGTTGCCACAGTCGCTGCCCGGTCTTGAGAGAGGTCCCGCGCAACAGGTTCTCGCCGCTCCCGTCCTGGGACAGGGTGACGAGGGTGGAGCCGGACACCGTGAACCAGAGAGGGGTCAGCAGTCCCTTCTCAACCGGTGTTCTGCGCTTGCCCGTTGTCAGGTCGAGGGCCTTGAGACCCAGATCGCCCGCGGTCAGCACACCGTCCACCACGCCCCAGGCCGTCGGGGCTTCGGCGAGGGAGTCGACAGCCCAGCGCCTGGCGCCGCCCGCCGTCGTACGGAACTGGACCGTGCCGTCGGTGCTGACGCTGTCCTCGGTGCCGTGCAGCAGGATCCCGCCCGCGGTCACCAGCATCGCGTCGAGCGTGCCCGACCCGGCCGAGAGGGTCCAACGCAGGGCTCCTGGCCCGGTGGAGCCCTTCTTCAACTCCCAGGCCGGTCCGGTTGACCGTTCACCCGCCGGCCCGGACGTACGGCCCACCGCATAGGCCAGCAGCGCGACCAGGCCGCCGCCCCCGCCCAGCAGCAGACCGCGCCGGGTGAGCTCGCGGCGCCGGACCGCCCGCCGCGCCGCGTCCCGCGCCGACTCGTCGACGGCCGTCGGCACGACCACCGTCGGTCCCGGCTCGGGCACCGCGTCCGCGACGCCCGAGACCAGCGAGCGCAGTGGCTCCGCACGCCACCACAGGGGCGGGTTGCGGTCCGCCGTGCGGCGCAGCACCTCCACCGGACCGGGTCGCCGCTCGGGGGACTTGTGCAGACACTCCGCGATCAGCTCCCGCAGCCCGCCCGCTTCCGGAACCTCGATGAGGTCCGGCTCGTCGTGCACGACACGGTAGAGCAGCGCGGCCGCGCCACCGCCGCCGAACGGGCCTCGCCCGGACGCCGCGTACGCCAGCACCGCACCCAGCGCGAAGACATCGGCCGCTGCCGTGACCTGCATGTCCCCGGTGATCTGCTCGGGCGCCATGTAGCCCGGCGTACCGATGATGTCCCCGGTCTCCGTGAGCGCGTGGGCGCTGACCAGCCGGGCGATCCCGAAGTCGATGACCCGCGGACCGTCCCCGGTCACCAGTAGATTGGACGGCTTGAGGTCACGGTGCACGAGCCCCGCCGCATGAATGCTCCGCAACGCCTCGGCGAGCGCGCCGCCGAGCGCACGTACGGCGCCGGGGCCGAGCGGTCCGGCCGCCACGACCGCCTGGCGCAGGGTGACGCCGGGCAGATAGGCGGTCGCCAGCCACGGCATCGGCGAGTCCGGATCCGCGTCCACGACGGGTGCCGTGTACACCCCGGTGACCGACCGCGCGGCCGCCGCCTCACGCCGGAACCGCTCCCTGAAGTGCGGGTCGGCAGCGAGGTGTTCGTGCACGGTCTTCACCGCGACGAGCCGCCCGCCCGGACTGCGCCCCAAATAGACCTGCCCCATGCCCCCGGAACCGAGCCGCCCGATCAGCTCGTACCTGCCGAGCCGTTCGGGGTCGCCGGGGACCAGCGCGTCGCTCATCGCCCCCCTCATGCCGCCCCCGGCCCGCGGAACGTCTGCAGGGTCCTGCCGGTGGACAGATGCAGGAGACCGCCGCCCGCAGCCGCGATCACCTCGCCGCTCAGGCCGTCCGCCGGGACCGCCCAGGCCAGCTCACCCGTCGCCGCGTGCAGCGCGTGCACGCCCCACACCGGCCAGTCCCCCGACGTGCCGGTCGCCCGGTCCGGGTCCGGCCCGGCCACGTACAGCAGGCCGCCGTCCCGCAGCGGCGGTTCCTCCGCGCCGGCGAGGCCCCGCACGTCGTCGCGCCACCAGCGCTTGCTGCCGGTCACCGCGTCGAGCGCGCCGACGCCCTCGCTCGTCGCGGCATGGACGAGGCCGTGCGCGGCGGCAGCGGTGACCCCGGCCTGCCCAGGCGGTTTCGACCAGCGCACATGACCGCTCGCCAGGTCCACGCACTGCACGGCCTTCTGGGTTGCGTAGTAGCGCGTTCCCGCGGCGCCGCGGTGGGCCTCGGGGCGGGCCGCGCCGCCGCTGACGCGCGACTCGACCGTTCCCTTGCGTTCGCTCAGGACCATGAGTGGGCCGGTGGGTGGTGAATCGCCCGTCATGGATGTGGAGTTGAGGGCGAGAGCGAAACGCCCGCCCGCCGAGTGCATCGCGATCACCTCGGCCGGGGTACCTGCCCGGAACCAGAGAGCATCGCCGCGTGTGATGTCGTAGCCGTAGGCCCGCCACCGCCGGCCCTGCGCGGCGCGACGGGCCTGGATCGTGTCGTACGAGGCGTAGGTGACCAGGCAGACGGTCCGCTCCGAGACGATGAACGACGCATGTTCGCCGTCCATCTCACCGTCCGTCTCGCCGTCGGTCTCGCTGTCCGTCCGGCGCGACGCGGCCCGACGGTACGGGTTGTGGAGGATCGGCTCGGTCTCCCAGCGGATCTCGCCTGTGGCCGCGTCCAATGCGGCGATCCGGGTGGAGAACGAAGGGGTGAAGGCGTCCCCGTGGCGCAGGACGTACACCGTGTCGCCGCGCGGGACCAGGGCGGAGGCGTCCTCGAAGCGCCAGCGCAGTGTGTTGGTGACGGGGGCGAGGCAGGTGACGGTCCCGTCCACCTGTACGTAGAGGGCTTCTCCGTGGCGGGTCAGGGAACCCCCGTACTCCAGGGCGCCCACCTCTCTCGTCCACACGGAGGTGCCCTTCTTCCATGGACGGGGCGACGCAGCGGCGGAGCCCTTGCCGTCGGTGTCGTTCTCGTCCAGGAGGAACGCTGCCGTGGTGGCTGTGGCCGCAGTGGCCAGTGCGGCGCCGGTCCAGGTGAGCAGGCGTCGGCGTGACAGGCGGCCGAGGTCGTCGCCGCGGGTGGGCACCGGGGGAGGGGAGTCCTCGACGACGGTTTCCTCCGCCGCCTCCCCCTCCTCCTCCTCCTCGGCCGCTGCCACCCGCTCCGCGATCTCGTCCTCGTGGCCCCGGAGCACGGATGTGAACGCCAGGCGTTCCCACCACGGAGGCGCGGCCGCCCGCGTGGCACACCAGGCCAGGGTCTCGGGGACCGTCGGGCGGTCGTCCGGGGACTTGGCGAGGCAGCGCATGAGGAACGCGTCCCACTCCGCGTCCGGCACGCCCAGCAGGTCGGGCTCCTCGTGCAGCGTCCGGTAGAGCACCTGGGGCGCGGTGCCCGAGCCGTGCGGATTGCGTCCCGTCGAGGCGAGTGCGAGCAGCGCGCCGAGCGCGAACACATCGGCGGCCGGGCCGGGTTCGATGTCCTGGGACATCTGCTCCGGTGCCATGAAGCCGGGTGAGCCGATGAGTTCATCGGTGGCCGTCAGCGTCTCCTCGCCCGCCGCAGGATCCATCACCTTGGCGATGCCGAAGTCGATGACCTTGGGCCCGTCGCCGGTCACGACGACGTTCGCGGGCTTGAGGTCGCGGTGCACGAGTCCCGCCCCATGGATGGCGGCCAGGGCCTCCGCGAGCGCCGCGCCGAGCGCCGCGAGATCGCCGGGGCCGAGCGGGCCCAGTGCTGCGACCGCCTCGGAGAGCGAGGGACCGGCGCAGTACTCGACTGCAAGCCAGGGCCGCCGGGCATCGGGATCGGCGTCCAGCACCGCCGCGGTGAACGGTCCCTCGACGGCCCGCGCCGCGGCCGACTCGCGGCGCAGCCGCTCTCTGAAGCCCGGCTCCGCGGCCAGGTGCGGATGCACCGTCTTGACCACGACCAGCCGTCCGGAGGCGGAGCGCGCGAGATGGGCCCGGCCCATCCCGCCCTCGCCGAGTTGCGTGACGAGCCGGTACCCCGCGAGACGCACCATGGAGCGGCCTCCTCCTCGAGCCTGTCGTACGGCACTCACGATGACAGCGACGATCAGTGCGACGCCTGGGAGGCACCGTCAGGTTGCGGCCTGCAAGAACCCCGCGAAAAATCCTTGGCATCTCCAACTCCCGCTCGCTTAGAGTCATTCCCGTCCAGGTGCGAAGGCAGGACCTGCTTCCACCCTCAATGGACACCACAACTTCATGCACGTTCCGCACCATCCGGTGCGGTAACGCACCTCCCGGTGCGATGGCAGCGGCTACTTCTCTTCCAAAGAATCCGACGCCGCCGCCGACTTGATCTCGGGAGGCGCAGCTCATGGTGGGTGCCCGGTGCGCAGGCAACGGTTACTTCATTGGATCTGGCGGCTGCGGGTTCGAATCCCGTCATCGACTTCGGGTCGGTGTAGCTCAATTCGGCAGAGCACCAGGCTAAGTCCGTCGCCGACTCCTGATCTCGGGCATCCTCCTTCTGCTGCGCCTCCCTCCGAAACCTCTCATGAATTCGGGGGAATTCACCATGGCGCGATTCAACACGAAGGCCGCGAAGGCACGGCCCACTTCGCGCGTCACCTCGACGGGACGGGTACTCCGTACGTACGAGGGCGGCCTCGGCCGCGAGCGCGACGCGCACTCCGAGCTTTTCCTGCTGGCGGTCTCCAACTTCGTCTCTCAGCAGACCTTCTACGAGACCGGCGCCGCCCGCGACGACCGGTTCGCCACGCTCGTGCGCGAGCTCGCCGTCACCGACCCGGAGTGGACGGCCGGCCTGCTCGGCTGGCTGCGCGGCGAGGGCAACCTGCGTACGGCGGCGGTCGTGGGCGCCGCCGAGTACGTGAAGGCGCGGCTGGAGGCCGACGCGACCGACGGTCCGACGAACCGTCAGGTCGTCGACTCCGTGCTCCAGCGTCCCGACGAGCCCGGCGAGCTGCTCGCGTACTGGACCGCGCTGTACGGCCGTAACGTCCCGAAGCCGGTGAAGCGCGGCATCGCCGACGCCGTACGGCGCCTCTACAGCGGCAAGGCGCTGCTGAAGTACGACACCGCGTCCAAGGGCTACCGCTTCGGCGACATCCTCAACCTCGTGCACGCGGCACCGGACCCGGACAAGCCGTGGCAGGGCGAGCTGTTCCAGTACGCCCTGGACCGCCGGCACAACCCGGACACGGCCGTGCCGCCCGCGTCGAACCGGACGCTGGTGGCCCACCGTGAGCTGATGGCGCTGCCGGTCGAGGAGCGACGTGCGGTCGTCACGGCACCCGGCGGCGCCGAGCGGCTCGCGGCGGCCCGGATGACCTGGGAGGCACTGGCGGGCTGGCTGCAGGGGCCGATGGACAAGGCGGCCTGGGAGGCGGTGATTCCGTCCATGGGTTCGATGGCGCTCGTTCGCAACCTGAGGAATTTCGACGAGGCCGGTGTCTCGGACGAGGTGGCCGCAGAGGTCGCGGCGAAGATCAGCGACCCGGCGGAGGTGGCGCGCTCGCGGCAGTTCCCCTTCCGGTACCTCGCCGCATACCAGCACGCGCCGTCGCTGCGCTGGTCGTACCCGCTGGAGCAGGCGCTCGGCCACTCGCTGGCGGGCGTGCCCGCGCTGCCCGGCCGGACGCTGGTGCTCGTGGACCGCTCGGGTTCGATGTTCTACTCGCGGCTGTCGGACCGCTCGGAGCTCAACCGGGCCGACGCGGCGGCGATCTTCGGCACGGCGCTCGCGCTGCGGGCGGCGGACGCGGATCTCGTCGAGTTCGGCACGAGCAGCAACCGGCTGCGGTTCCATAAGGGCGAGTCGGTGCTCAAGGTCCTGGAGCGCTTCGGCGACCTGGGCGGCACGAACACCACCGAGGCGGTGCGCCGGCACTACAAGAAGCACGACCGGGTGCTGATCGTCACCGACGAGCAGTATGCCCACAGCCACTACGGCGACCCGACCGAGCAGGTCCCGGCCGACGTACCGGTCTACACCTGGAACCTGGCCGGGTACCGGGCGGGTCACGGCCCGTCCGGGACGGGGAACCGGCATGTGTTCGGGGGGCTCTCGGACGCGGCGTTCCGCATGGTGCCGCTGCTGGAGGCGGCGGCTCGGGACGCTGACTGGCCCTGGGCCGCCTGACCGACCGGACCCGGCCCGCACTTCGGTGCGGCCGGGGTCGGGCGAGGTTTCCGTCGCTGTCGTCGTTCCGCCCTCGGTGACGTGCGGAGAGTGCCTCGTTTACGAGGAGTGACGGGATGATGCAGGTCAAGCCCATGCGGGCGGACGCTCGACCTACTCCACGGTCCTGAACTGCCTCGACGCCCAGGGCCACACCCGACGCTGGTTCCACGAACTCGACCGTCCAGTTCTCCAACCACGCTGGCGCGACCGCCTTCAGACACTTGGGGGAAGATCCCTATGGAGACCCCTACCGCCCCTCCGCCGCGAGAATCGAGCTGGTCACCTACCCCGAAGCGGTCACTCTCACGGGAATGCTCGCTTCACCGCACTGGCGTGACAACGAGCACTTCCGCAGCGAGGCCGCACGCCACCTCGGTCTGGACGACCAAGCGCCATGGTTGGACGTCACCAACGAGACGTGACAGCAGGCGTCCGAATCCTCGGATGTCGGCACCACCTGTCAAAGTGAGCGACATGGAGGAACCAACCCGGCACACCATGAGCATCGACAGTCGGCACTTCTCCTATCTCGACTACGGCGGTCACGGTCAGCCTCTTCTCGCTTTGCACGGCCACTTCGGAGAGGCCCGGACTTTCACCGGCCTGGCACGTGAACTCGCTCCGGACTGGCGGGTGATCGCTCTCGATCAGAGAGGCCACGGCCGTTCCGAGCGTCCTGCGGACTTCTCACGCGACGGCTACATAGGGGACGCCGCTGCCCTCCTCGACCACCTCGATCCCTCTACTGGCGCTTCTGCCTCGATCGCGAACGCGACTTCCGCGAAGGCCAGGTGGTTGGAGAACGCCGAGCGTCGGCGTTCTCCAACCACCTGGCAACCCGGCAGGTCAGCGGACTGCCACCTGCCAGATGCACTGCGACAGGACACAGCCGTCAACTGTCCATGCGCGTCGACGAGTTACACGATCGCGGGTATCGGTGGGTGGACTGCTGCCGCTCCGCAGCGCATCACCTCTGTCTGGACCGCCAGGGGGTGAGCGCTGATGCACGGCTGGTGGGGCGATGCAGCGATGGCCCGTCGCCAGTTCCCGTCATGGATCGGCGCATACGGAAGCCTCGACGGCGCACGTGCCGATCTGGCTGAGCGCACCGCCAAGGATGAAGTCCCGTTGGCGAGCTGGTCTGAGAGCCCGTGGCGCCGACCCGGCGACTCCGCGGATGGCAGCCGACGGTCAGCTGCTGGCCATCTGCCGGGCTGCGTCAAGGACCAGGTGCCATGGGTACTCTTTCGGCTTGCCCTGGCCCGGCTGGTTCGGCACGAATCCGCCCTCGCCGTACAGCACGCGTACGCCCATCTCACGCAGCTCGGCGATGCTGCGCTCGAACTGGCGGTGCTGCACGTACACGGCGTTGACGCACGGCATGGTCACTGTCGGGATGTTCTTTCCGATGCCCTCCGCGACGACACCGATCACGAATTCCCGCGTGATGCCGAGCGCCCAAGCATTGATCGTGTTGAAAGTGGCCGGCGCGACCGCGATGACATCGGCCTTCGGCCACACGTCCGGCTCTCCCGGCATCTTGTACTCGCTGCGCACAGGGTGGCCGGTCAGGCGCTCCAGCTCGGACAGCTGTGAGCTCAGCCAGTGGGCTGCGGTCGGGGTAAGGCCCAGGCAGACGTCCCAGCCGCGGTCCTGGGCATCCTGGATCACCATGGCGACGTCGAAGACGGGTGGGGCGGCCGAGCCGAACAGGTAGAGCACGCGGGAAGTTGTCGTCATGCGCCCATCCGATCACAAGCAACCGCCCCGCCCAGCTGGGAGTCGGGGCGGAAGGTGCACCCACGCGACCGGGCGCGCGTACTGTTCCAAGTGGCTGCTCAGAACGGAGACCAGCATGCCCACACCGGACGAAAACCACGCGGGTGCGCGTATCAAGGAACAGCGCAGACTGGCCAGGCTCACCCAGCGGGAGCTCGCCGACCGGCTGCCCTACTCGTACAGCCTGCTCAACCAGGTTGAATGCGGTGCCCGCCCGGCAACGGCCGACTTCGTGGCAGCTGTCGCCCGGGCGCTCAAGGTCGACGTCACCGTGCTCACGGGGCAGCCGTACGTGACCGAATTGCAGCACGACCGGCTCGCCGAACTGGTGCGGCCCATCCGCGAGTCCCTCGACCTGTACGACCTCGGCCCCAACCCCGATCTGACCGTGCGGCCAGCCGACCAGCTCATCGACGGAGCGGACCGGATGTGCGCCGAGGTAAGGGCGACACACCTACGCAACGCCGCCCGCGAACTGCCAGGACTCATCGCCGACCTCACCCACGCCGCGTGGTCGACGCCATCCACCGAGCTGTGGCAGGCGCTCGCCTCCACCTATCGCACTGCCCATGACATCAGTGTCAAGCTCGGCTACTACGACCTGTCTGCGGTCGCCTTGGACCGCATGGACTGGGCGGCACAGCGCGCCTCAGATCCCTGTCTGGCCGCCGTACGCCAGTACATGCGCGCGCTGGTCTACTTCCGTGAGGGTGAGTACCGGATCGGGCAGCGCCTCATCGCCTCCGGGCACAACGTGATCGGGCAGGCCGATGAGACCCGCGAAGCCCTCGCCGTCACGGGACAGTTGCACCTTGGAGGTTCCGTCATCGCCGCGCGCGCCGATGACGACACAGGCGTCAAGTGTCACATCTCGGAGGCCCACAAGATTGCGAAGCGCATCGGGGACGCCTCGGACGTGCACTGGCTCAGCTTCGGCCCTGCGAACGTAGCCCTGCACAAGATGTCCGCCGCAGTCGAGGGGCGCCAGTACGACGACGCGCTCAAGCAGGCCCGGAAGATGAAGCTGCCGTCCCAGTTGGCCACGTCCCGCCGCGCCCACTTCCTGATCGACCAGGCACGCTCCGAGATGGAAACCGGACACACCGAGGCTGCGCTGAAGTCGCTCGTCGAGGCGCGTCGCCTCGCACCAGAACAGACCCGGTACCACCCGGCAGCCCGCGAGACGATCACCGGGCTGGTCCACCTGTCGCGGCGGACCCCTGACACGCTCAATCACATGGCGTCCTGGATCGGCCTGTAGAGCGCGCTCACAACGCTCACCAAACTGTGAGCGTTCCGCACTTCGCACGGCGTCACGCTGTTCTCACACCCGGCAACGACGAGGGGGAGGCAGCGAGATGACGCACTGTCGGATCGTTCCGAGTGGCGGCCGCCCGCGCGACCTCGCACTCAACCGTCGTCGCACGATGTGCCCCGGCAGCCGCGCGAACGGCCCCGGGGCTGGCCAACGCTGTGAAGGAGCGTCGACATGACGAACGGTACCGCCCCGCCCGTGAAGCGCCCACAGGGTGCCAAGCTCACGATCGAGGTCTACACGATCAGCAAGGACGGCGTGGTTTCGTCGCCGCGTACCACGGTGGTCGTGCCGCACGAGTACGAGCCCGCGCTGGAGCCGTTGCACACCCAGCTGGCGCACTGTGCCTGCCCCATCCACCGCGCGGCAGGTGTTGCCCGGTGAACGCCACCCACGACGACACCGAAGCACCCACGCAGGCCCCCGCCACGATGCGCGCTGCGGCGACCTGGTTCCTCGACCAGCCCTTGCTGCCGCGGCACGGGACCGTCAAGCGCTTCAGCGATGCCTTCCGCGCCAATGTGGGGCAGCTGATCCGGGACATCGAACAGCTCACCGGGAATCTGCCGGGGGACGACGTTCCCGCGAAGGTCGCCCTGGCCGGAGTCGAAGAGGCTCGCAGGCGGCTGAACGAAACCGAGCGGCCCGGTCTGGCCGGCGAGGTCGATCGCGTCAAGCGGCTGGCGCGTTCCGTCGTGGCACTGTGCGACCACTATGACGCCCTCACGGGTGTGGTGATGTGTCTGGCCTGCGACGCGGTGATCGAGGGCGGTGACGAATCGGTGCCGTACGACCACCTCAGCGCCTCTGGCGGTGCTGCCCAGCCGGGCCGTATCCACACGCGCTGCGACAACAAGATGCGCCGCCGCAGCTGCTGAGCGGCTGCCCTGCCCCGGTGTGACAGGGGCCCCAGACCGCAGGGTCAGGGTCGCGCCCCCGAACGCCCGTCCCGCCGGAGGTCCCGGAAGGACTCCGGCGGGACGGGTCCCAGGACTCTCGCGGCTGCTGCCGGTTGCAGTGCACGCATGTTTCCTACAGCGCCTGGGCCGCCGGCTTGACCATGTTGCGGACCGTGCGGGCCTTGACGAAGTCGCCCATGGCTGTCATGTCCCACTCGCCGGAGTACTGGCGGATGAGCTTCGCCATGAGGACGCCGGTCTGGGGCTCGGCGTTGGTGAGGTCGAAGCGGACGAGTTCCTCGCCGGTGGCGGCGTCCATGAGGCGGCAGTAGGCCTTGGCGACCTCGGTGAACTTCTGGCCGGAGAAGGAGTTCACGGTGAAGACCAGGCCGGTGACCTCCTGCGGGAGGCGGCCGAGGTCGACGGTGATCACCTCGTCGTCGCCGCCGCCCTCGCCGGTGAGGTTGTCGCCGGAGTGGCGGATCGCGCCGCCCACGATCTGGAGCTTGCCGAAGTAGCAGCTGTCGATGTGGTTGCGCTGCGGGCCGTACGCGATGACCGAGGCGTCCAGGTCGATGTCCTTGCCGCGGTAGGCCGGCTCCCAGCCGAGGCCCATCTTGACCTGGGAGAGCAGCGGGCGGCCACCCTTGACCAGGGAGACGGTCTGGTTCTTCTGGAGGCTGACCCGGCCCTTGTCGAGGTTGATCTTCCCGGCGCCGGGGGCGGGAGCGGCCGGAGCGGGGGGCGCTGCCGGGGCCGGGGGAGTGGACATGGGCGGGGCCGGCGGGGTCACCGGGGGCTGCATCGTGGCGGGCGGCGGGGTGACCGGCTGGGGCGGGGCGACGGGGGCCGGGGCAGGTTCCTCCACGGTGACGCCGAAGTCGGTGGCGATGCCGGCCAGACCGTTGGCGTAGCCCTGGCCGACCGCGCGGGCCTTCCAGGCACCGTTGCGCAGGTAGATCTCCACGATCACCAGTGCCGTCTCGGCGCCGAGCTGCGGGGGCGTGAAGGTGGCCAGGACGCTGTTGTCGTCCGCGTTGCGGATCGTGGCCGTGGGTTCGATGCCCTGGAAGGTCTGGCCCGCGGCGTCCGGACTCGCCGTGACGACGATCTTCTCGATACCCGGGGGGACGGCGGTGGTGTCGACGGTGATCGCGTCGGGGGCCGTGCCGCCGCCCGAGCGGTACGTCACGCCCGGGCCGGCCGGCTGGTTGTAGAAGATGAAGTCGTCGTCGGAGCGCACCTTGCCGTCGGCGGTGAGCAGCAGGCCCGATACGTCGAGCCGCACCGGGGCGGCGACGTCCACCGTCACGCGCGCGGTGGAGAGAGGGATGTTCGAGCCGGGGGTCATAGCTGTCATGCCCGGTGAACGAGCGAGGGCGTTTTACCGTTCCCTTACCCGGGGCCAATTGGTGGAAGCGGGGGGAGCCCCCAGGGGCTCCGCCCCCTCGACCCCGCCAGGGGGCTCTGCCCCCTGGACCCCCATCGGCCTGGACGGCCTCGTCCTCAAACGCCGGACGGACTGTTTGCTCCGGCCCTCGCTTGGAAGACGGCCCTACGGCACAACCACGATCTTCCTGCCGACGCCCGACGCGAACTGCTCCAGGGCATGCGGATAGCTGGTCAGCGGCAGGCGGTCGCTGATGAAGACCTCGGGGTCGAGGACGCCCGTCGCGAAGAGCTCCGCCGCTCGTTCGAAGCTGTGCAGGACGGCCATCGAGCCGGTGATCGTGATCTCCTGGTTGTAAATGCGGTACGGATCGATCGTCACCCGGGTCGCGTAGTCCGCGACGCCGAACTGCAGGAACGTCCCCGCCTTCGCCACCCGGTCCAGCCCGTCCTGGATCGCCGCCGCGTTCCCCGTCGCGTCGACCACGACGTCCCAGCCCTGCGGGCGGTCCAGTTCATCGGCGTTCGCGGCAGACGCCGAGACGCCGAGGCGGCGGGCCGTCTCCAGGCGGGTCGGGTTGACGTCGACCACGTCGACGCTCGCCGCGCCCGTCCGCTTCGCCAGTTCCAGCATCATCAGGCCCATCGTTCCGGAGCCGTAGATCAGGACGTGGGCGCCCAGGCGGGACTGAAGAACGTCGTAGCCCCGGACCGCGCACGACAAGGGCTCCACCAGTGCCGCGTCCTGCGTGCGGATGTGCTCTGGGAGCTTCACGCAGTTCGCCACCGGCGCCACCGCGTACTGCGCCGCGCCTCCCGCCGTCGTCACGCCGATCGCTGCCCAGCGCTCGCAGAGGTTGTTGTGGCCGGTGCGGCAGTATCGGCACTCGTAGCAGTACAGGGACGGGTCCACCGCCACCTGGTCGCCCACCGACAGTTCCGTGACCTGGGTGCCGACCCCGACCACCTCGCCTGCGAACTCGTGCCCCGGCACGATGGGGAGCTTGGGTGCGAACTCGCCCTGGAGGATGTGCAGGTCCGTGCCGCACAAGCCGCACGCGGCGACCTCGACGACGACCTCGCGCGGGCCCGGCGTCGGGTCCGGGACCTCGGCGACGACGGCCTTGCCCACGGACTCGATGACGGCGGCCTTCATTTCACGGCTCCCAACGACAGGCCCTGGACCAGCTTGTCCTGGGCGGCGAACCCCGCGGCGAGCACCGGCAGGGAGATGACGAGCGACGCGGCGCACACCTTGGCCAGGAACAGGCCCTGGCTGGTGATGAAGCCGGTCAGGAAGACGGGGGCTGTTTCGGCTACGACGCCTGTCAGCACCCTCGCGAACAGCAACTCGTTCCAGCTGAAGATGAAGCAGATCAGGGCGGTGGCGGCGATGCCGGGGAGGGCCATGGGGGCGATCACGCGGGTCAGGACCGTGGGGAGGCGGGCGCCGTCCACCCGTGCCGCCTCGATCACCGCCACCGGGACCTCGGCCAGGAACGACTGCATCATCCACACCGCGATCGGCAGGTTCATGGAGGTGTAGAGGATGACCAGGAGCCAGATGTTGTCCAGCATTCCCGCGTTCTTGGCGAAGAGGTAGATCGGCAGCAGGCCCGCCACCACCGGCAGCATCTTCGTCGACAGGAAGAAGAACAGGACGTCGGTCCATTTGCGCACCCGCCGGATCGACAGGGCGTAGGCCGCCGGGAGCGCCAGAAGCAGGACCAGGAGGGTCGAACTCACCGATGCCACCGTCGAGTTGATCAGGGACGGCCATGGGCTCGCGCCGCCGCCCGTGCCGAAGAACTCGCGGTAGCCGTCCAGGGTGAGGGCGGCCCCGAAGGACGGCGGGTTGGTCGCCGCGTCCTTTTCGGAGTGGAAGGACGTCAGGGCCATCCACGCGACGGGCAGGAAGAAGACGATGCCGGCCAGCCAGGCCACCAGGCCCAGGCCGACGCCCTTACGGCGGATACGGCGGACTTGTACGGCGATGCCGCTCATCCGCGGTTCACCTCCTCGCGGAACAGGGACGACACCACGCGCAGTGCGAAGGTCGCGATGATGATCGAGCCGATGACGACCAGGACGCCCGCGGCGGAGGCGAGGCCGTTCTCGTGGGCCTGGTAGAAGCTCTGGTAGACGGTGTAGGGGAGGTTGGCGGTGCCCAGGCCGCCGGATGTGATGGTGAAGACCGCGTCGAAGTTCTGGACGATGTAGATCGAGCCGAGCAGGGCGCCGAGTTCGAGGTAGCGGCGCAGATGCGGGAGGGTGAGGTGGCGGAAGATCTGCCAGTCGCTCGCGCCGTCGACCTTCGCGGCCTCGATCTGCTGGGGGTCGCGGCTCTGCAGGCCGGCCAGGATGATCAGCATCATGAACGGGGTCCACTGCCAGACCAGGGATGTCTCGACCGCGAGCAGCGGGGTGCCCGAGATCCAGTCCGGTTGGGGGCCGCCGACGTAGTGCAGCAAGCCGTTCAGCAGACCGTACTCGGGGTTGTAGAGGACGTGCTTCCAGAGCAGCGCCGCCGCCACGGGGACGACCAGGAAGGGCGCGATCAGCAGGGTGCGGACGACGCCCCGGCCCTTGAACCTGCGGTCCAGCAGCAGTGCCAGGACCAGGCCGAGGACCAGGCTGACCAGGACCACCGTCACCGTCAGCAGGATCGTGGTCCAGACCGAGTTGCGCAGGTCGGTGTCGGTGAGCACCTGGCGGTAGTTGTCCACGCCGGTGAAGTGGCGGGCGTCGGGGTAGAGGGAGTTCCAGTCGAAGAAGGAGATCACCAGCGTGGCCACGAACGACAGCTGGGTTATGACGATCATGAAGATCAGGGCGGGGAGGAGGGGGGCGCGGGTGGCCCAGGCGCGCAGCCGGGCCGAGGGCTCGCGCTTGTCCGTACGGACGGACGGGGCGGCCACGGGGGCCGTGGTGGTGGCGGTCATCGTCCCTCGTACTCCTCGGAGATGCGCTCGGCGAGCTGCTGGGACTTCTTCAGGGCCTCGTCGACGGACTGGCGTCCGGCGATGGCCGCGCTGATCTCCTGGGAGACCTTGGTGCCGAGGTCGGTGAACTCGGGAATGCCGACGAACTGGATGCCGGGCGCGGGACGCGGCTGCACACCGGGGTCGCCCGGGCGGGCGCCCTCGATGGCCTCCTTGGTCATCTCCTGGAAGGCGGCGGCCTCTGCGCGGTAGTCGGGGTTGTCGTACGTCGACGCGCGCTTGCCGGCGGGTACGTTCGACCAGCCGATCTCGTCGCCGACCAGCTGCTCGTACTCCTTGCTGGACGCCCAGGACACGAACTGCCATGCCTTGTCGGCGTTGCGGGAGGCGTCCTGGATGCCCCAGGCCCAGGTGTAGAGCCAGCCGGAGGACTCGGTCTTCTCGACGGGGGCCGGGGCGTAGCCGACTTTGCCCTTGACCGGGGAGTCGGCGGACTCCAGGGAACCGGCCGCGGAGGTGGCGTCGTACCACATGGCGACCTTGCCCTGGGTCATGTTGTTGAGGCACTCGGCGAACCCGGACTGGGCGGCGCCGGACTCGCCGTGCTCACGGACCAGGTCGACATAGAACTTCGTCGCCTTTTGCCACTCTGGGGAGTCGAGTCGGGCCTTCCAGTTCTCGTCGAACCAGGTGCCGCCGAAGGTGTTCACGACGGTCGTCAGGGGGGCCATGACCTCGCCCCAGCCGGGCAGTCCGCGCAGGCAGATGCCTTTCATGCCGGGCTCGGAGCCGTCCACCTGGGCGGCGAGGTCGGCGATCTGCGTCCAGGTGGGGTGCGCGGGCATCGTGAGGCCCTCCTTCTCGAGCACGTCCTTGCGGTACATCAGGAAGGAGGACTCGCCGTAGAAGGGCTGGCCGTAGAGCTTGCCGTCGTCGCCGGTGAGGGACTCGCGCATGGGCCTCAGGACGTCCTGTTCGTCGTACGCCGGGTCCTCGGCGACGTAGGAGTCCATCTCGTGCAGCCAGCCGTTGCGGGCGTAGATCGGTATCTCGTAGTTGGAGAGGGTGGCGACGTCGTACTGGCCGGCCTGGTTGGCGAAGTCCTGGCTGATCTTGTCGCGGACGTCGTTCTCCGGCAGCACGGTGAAGTTCACCTTGATGCCGGTGTCCTTGGTGAAGTGGGCGGCGGTGAGCTTCTGCAGCTCGACCATCTGGGGGTTGTTGACCATCAGGACGTTGATCGAGTTGCCGCCCGATCCTGCCCCGCCCGCCCCGACCCAGCAGCCGGAGAGCAGTGGGGCGAGCAGCGTCCCTGCGGCGGCCGCGGCGAGCGTGGCTCGCGGCCTCCGTCGGCTCTGGGTTCGCATGGATCGCTCCTGAACATATAGGGAGATAAAGGGCACTGTTGGGTGAGGAGGTGCCCTACAGGGGGTGAGTTGGATTTTCAGACGCGGATGACCTGGGGTCCGAGCAGTGAGTAGCGGTGTGCTTCGGCCGTCGGCAGCAGCGTGCTCGTGACGATCGCCTCCAGCGCGCCGACCTCCGCGAACCGGCAGAAGCTGACCGCCCCGAACTTGGTGTGCACACCCGCGAAGACCGTGCGCCGCGCGGCCCGCACCGCCTGCGCCTTGACCTCGCTGACCGCGGGGTCGGGGGTGGTCAGGCCGTGCTCCCGGGAGATGCCGTTGGCGCCGATGTAGGCGAGGTCGACGACGAAGCCGGCGAGCATCTTCGTCGTCCAGTGGTCGACGGTGGCCAGCGTGCCGGAGCGGACTCGGCCGCCGAGCAGCAGCACCGAGAAGCCCTCCGCCTCGGCGAGTGCGCCCGCGACCGGCAGGGACGCGGTGACCACGGTCAGCGGCCGGTCCCTGGGGAGTGCCTCGGCGATGAGCTGCGGGGTGAAGCCCTCGTCGACGAAGACCGTCTCGGCGTCCCCGAGCAGATCGGCCGCGGCGGCCGCGATCCGGCGCTTCTCGGGCACGTGACTGGTGGCGCGGAAGGCGAGGGTCGTCTCGAAGCCGGCGCTCTCCACGGGGTAGGCGCCGCCGTGCGTACGGCGGACCAGACCGTGGTCCTCCAGGGCGCGCAGATCCCGCCGGACGGTCTCCTTGGCCACGCCCAGCAGGTCGGCGAGCGCGGTGACGTCGACCGACCCTGCGGCGCGCGCGACCCGCACGATCTCCCGCTGGCGTTCCTCCGCCGAACTCGTGCTCATGGCCGACACCTGCCTTCGGTGGTGCTGCGCTGCCCGTTCGGGCCCGGTGCGGCCCTTGGGAGAAGTTCTACAGCGGGTGTGCGGCACTGACCAGGTCTGATGCGGGCCCGATGCTGCCCGTGTGTGCCCGTTCGACGCGATGTGTGCCCGCCTCGGACCTGCGACGTTGCGGGGCGGGGTGTGAGATCGGGCGGGGTGCGTGCCCGAACGCGACGGCGGGCGGGCCCGTTCGGTGCCCGCCCGCCGTCGGCTTTCGGTCAGTTCGTAGTCGGTATCGAGATCAGTACGGCCAGACCGGCGGGTCGTTCACGAAGTGGCCGCCCAGGCAGGCGTGGGCCGGGTTGTCCGGGTCGAGCTCGCCCTGTTCGGCGATGAGCTTCTCGGCGTACGGCTCGGAGTCGTCCTGCGGTTCGTAGCCGAGCGCCCGCGCGGTGGACAGGTCCCACCACAGGCGGGTGTTGGCGGAGGAGCCGTAGACGACGGTGTGGCCGACGTTCTCCGCGGTCAGGGCCGCGTGGAAGAGACGGGCGCCGTCGGCGGGGCTCATCCAGACCGACAGCATGCGCACGCTGGTCGGCTCCGGGAAGCAGGAGCCGATGCGCACGGAGACGGTCTCCATGCCGTGCTTGTCCCAGTAGAACTGCGCGAGATCCTCACCGAAGGACTTGGACAGGCCGTAGAAGGTGTCCGGGCGGCGCGGGGTGTCGACCGGGATGAGCACGCTTGGATCAAGAGGTGTGTCGCCCTGGGGGCGCGGGGTGCAGCCCACCGCGTGGTTGGAGGAGGCGAAGACGATGCGCCGGATGCCCTCCTCGCGGGCGGCCTCGTACAGGTTGTAGGTGCCCTCGATGTTCGCCTTGAGGATCTTCTCGAAGGGGGCTTCCAGGGAGATGCCCGCGAGGTGGATGATCGCGTCGACGCCTCGTACGGCCTCGCGCAGGGCCGCCCTGTCGGCGAGGTCCGCGGTGATGGCGTCCGGTGCGCCCTCGACGGGGCGCAGGTCGAGCAGGCGCAGTGCGTAGCCGTGGTCGGGGAGCAGGTCCCGCATCAGGGTGCCGAGGCCGCCGGCGGCGCCGGTGAGCAGAACGGTGCGGGGAGCGGGCATCCTCGGGTCTCCTTGAATCGAACGGCCGCATTCATATACCGCATTCACATGCGTGGACACGCTAAGGAGCGGGTCGTCGTGCGTCAAGTGTGCCGCGAAGGAGGAGAATCCGCTGGTGTGTTGGGGGTTGGCGCGCTTGACCCCTCCTGGGGGCCGGCCATAGCGTGAGCATGTTCAGGAGTGTGGACGCGGAACATGAATATGGACCTTGGATCGTGGACCTTGGAGTGCCCGTGACGTCAGCCCCGCTCGCCGCCCGCCTCAGCGTCCCCAGCGGGCCGCTGTTCTTCCCGGTCACCGCCTACGGCCCCGACGGCTCCGTCGACCTCGACGCCTACCGCGCCCACGTCCGCCGCGGGGTGGAGGCCGGGGCGGCCGCCGTCTTCGCGTGCTGCGGCACCGGGGAGTTCCATGCGCTCACGCCCGAGGAGTACGAGGCGTGTGTGCGGGCGGCCGTCGAGGAGGCGGCGGGCCGCGTGCCGGTCGTCGCGGGCGCCGGGTACGGCACCGCGCTCGCCGTGCGCTACGCGAGGCTCGCCGAGGCGGCCGGCGCGGACGGGCTGCTCGCCATGCCGCCGTATCTCGTCGTCGCCGGGCAGGAGGGGCTGCTGCGGCACTACAAGGAGATCGCCGCGGCGACCGCGCTCCCCGTCATCGTCTACCAGCGCGACAACGCCGTGTTCACCCCGGACGCCGTCGCCGAACTGGCCCGCACGGACGGTGTCATCGGGCTCAAGGACGGCCTCGGCGACCTGGACCTCATGCAGCGGATCGTCAGCGCCGTACGCACCGAAGTCCCCGGCGACTTCCTCTATTTCAACGGTCTGCCGACCGCCGAACAGACCCAGCTCGCCTACCGCGCCATCGGCGTCATGCTCTACTCCTCCGCCGTGTTCTGCTTCGCCCCGGAGATCGCCCTCGCCTTCCACCAGGCGCTCGAGTCCGGCGACGACGCCACCGTGCGCCGTCTGCTCGACGGCTTCTACCGGCCGTTCGTCGAACTGCGCGCCCAGGGCCGCGGCTACGCCGTCTCCCTCGTGAAGGCTGGCGTACGGCTGCGCGGGCTGGACGTGGGGGAGGTACGGCCCCCGCTGCACGAGCCGAGCGAGGATCATGTCAAGCAGCTCGCTCAGGTGATCGAGCGTGGGTACGCGCTGCTCAAGGAGGACGTGTGAAGACGTCGGCGTTCGTCTACCCCTGGGACGTCAACGGGGACCCCGAGGCACCGGCACGGATCGCCGCCCTCGGCATGGAGCAGGTGACGCTCGCCGCCGCCTACCACTCCACCCGCGCCCTGACCCCGCGTCACCCGCGCCACCGCATCGTCACCGCCGAGCACGCCGCCGTGCTCTACCCCCCGGACGCCCGCTGGGCGGGCCGGACCCTGCGCCCGTACCCGGCCGGCGACTGGGCGCCCGGCGACGCCTACGGGGAAGCGGCGGAGCAACTCGCGGGCGCAGGCCTTCAGGTGCACACCTGGGTGGTCCTCGCACACAACTCCCGCCTGGGCGCCGAGCATCCGGACACCTCGGTCGTCAACGCCTACGGCGACCGCTATCCCTGGGCGCCGTGCATCGCCCAGCCCGCCACGCGCGCGTACCTCGTGGATCTGGCCGCGGAGGCCGCCGTGCGCCCCGGCGCGCGCGGCACGGAGCTGGAGTCCCTCGGCTGGTACGGGCTGGCGCATCTGCACGCCCACGACAAGACCGCCGGGGTGCCGCTCGGGGATGCCGGGCAGTACCTGATGTCGCTCTGCTTCTGTCCCACCTGCCGCGAGGGCTACGACACCCAGGGACTGGACGCCGACGAGCTGGCGGCCGCCGTACGCGTCGCCCTCGAGCCGCTGTGGCAGGGCGCGGTCGCCGACGAGGGCTGGGCCGGGGTCGAGAAGCTGCTCGGCGAGTCGAAGGCGGCCGCCACGCGCGCGTGGCGCGACGAAACCGCCCGCACGCTCCAGGAGGCGGCGGTCCGCGCGGTTCGTGAAGCCGCTCCCGACGGCTTCCAGGTGCTGCTGCATGCCGACCCCGTGACGTACCACTGCGGCGCCAACCCGGGCGTCGATCCCGCGCACATCCTGTCCGTCGCGGACGGGGTGGTCGTGCCGTGCGCGGGCGGTCCCGGTCTGCTGACGCCCTTTGCCGAGCAGCGCCGCGACGACGCCGTCATCGCCGCCAACTTCGGCGTGGTCTCCGGGATGGGCGGCAGCCCCGGCACCCTGGCGGCGGACGCGGCACGCGCGCGTGAGCTGGGAGCCACCGAAATCCGGCTCTATCACGCGGGGCTGGCGTCGGACGGCGACTTGGCGGCGGTACGGGAGGCGCTGGCCGGGTTCTGAAGCAGCGGTACGGCCGCCACCAGCCACGCCGAGCCCAGTACGGCCAACAGCAGCCGTACGTCGAGGAGTTCGACGAGTGCCGCCCCCACGGCCAGCCCGATGACGTTCGGCGTGAAGACGAGCGTGTTGGCCGTGGCGACCGTACGGCCGAGCAGCGCGTCCGGTGTCTCGCGCTGTACAGCGGTGAGCGCGGCGATCAGGACGCAGGGCAGGCCCGCGCCGATCGCCGCGCTGCACACCAGGGCCACCGGGTCGGACGGGATCGCCCGCAGGCCCGCCGCGGCGGCCCTCAGGGCGATGCCGTACGCGGCGAACCGCCGCTCGCCGAGGCGGCGCAGTGCGGGGCCGGAGAGCAGCCCGATCGCCACGGAACCGGCGCCCTGGACGGCGTACAGCACACCGGCGTATGCGGGCGCGTGCCCGAGGCCGTCGATGACGGCGTAGACCATCGCCCCGCTGAGCCCGGCGAAGAGCATGGTGGTGCCGCCGGCCAGGACGAGCGGTCGCAGCCGGGGGTGCGTCCACAGGCGGCGGGCGCCCTCGGTGGTCTGCGCCCGCCAGCCGCCGCGCGGCGGCTCGGGCCGGCTCTCGCGGACCTGGAGGCAGGCGTACAGGCCGGTCGCGACCACGAACGTCACCGCGTCGAGCAGGGCGACGCTCGCGCCGCCGTACGCCGCGTAGACGCCCGCGCCGGCCAGTGGGGCGAGGAGTTTCATGCCCTCGGTGGCGGTCATGCGCAGTCCGTTGAAGTCGCCGAGCAGTGACGGGGAGACAGCGCGCGCGACGAGGGCCGACTCGGCGGCGTCGTGGACGACGCCTGCGGCACCGTAGACGAACAGGACCGCGAAGAGGATCCAGAGGCGGCCGGGGGAGTCGACGGTGAAGAGGGTGAGCAGGAGGGCGGCCAGAAGGAGGTTCGCGCCGATCAGCAGCGGTTTGCGGCGGGTGCGGTCGGCGAGTGTGCCGAGGGACGGGCCGGCCAGGGTGGGCGCCCACATCGCGAGCATGCACAGCGCGGCCAGTCCGTCGGATCCGGTGAGGTCCTTGACCCAGACGCCGGATGCCAGCCACAGCGCCGACGTGCCGAAGCCGGAGACGACGACTCCGGCGAGACAGAGGCCCGCGTTGCGGTCGCGCAGGACGCGTGGGAGTGCCCAGGTGGTGGTCGTCATGCCCGGTCATCGTGGTTCTAAGGCCGGGGGTGAGGGATCGGGCAGGTGCCTTAGACAGGGCGGTGTGGGGTCGGCGGCCGATGAGTTCCGGGGCCGCGGCCGGTCCACCCTCAAGGACCCTGATGTGTAAGGAGCACCGATGACCGACCACCCGACTCTCGACCTCGGACCGCAGACCCGCGTCATCGCACGCCTGGCGGAGGGCGTCACCGACGATCAGCTCGCGGACGGAACGCCGTGCCCGGACTACGCAGTGCGCAACCTGCTGGGCCACCTGCTCGGCCTCTCCATCGCCTTCCGCGACGCCGGCCGCAAGGAACTGGGCCCCACCACCGACACCAGCCCGGAGGCCGCCCTGCCGGACATCGGCCCCGGCTGGCGCGAGGAGCTGCCCAAGACCCTGGCGGAACTGGCCGAGGCATGGCGCGACCCGGCCGCCTGGACCGGCGAGACCCGCGCGGGCGGCGTGCCGCTGTCCGGCGCGGAGGCCGGTGCCGTCGCGGTGGACGAGCTGGTGATCCACGGCTGGGACCTGGCCCGCTCGACCGGCCAGGAGTACGACCCCGACCCGGCCGCGCTGCAGCTGTCGTACGGCATGCTCCTCGCGGCTGCCGACGACCCGAGCCGGGGCGGCGGCATCTTCGGCCCGGTCGTCCCTGTCCCGGAGGACGCGCCCCTCCTCGACCGTGCGATCGGCCTGAGCGGCCGGGACCCGGCGTGGACGCCGTAGCGCCCGCGGCGGCACCGGTGATCACTCGATCGGATTATGCACACGCATTCGGCCGCCCTCGGCCCCGCGGAGATCGATACCGTCCGCGGCATGCCCGTCAGTGCGCACCACGAATCCCTGCACCAGGTGTTCCAGCAGGACACCAAGCTGCTCGTCACCTCGATGCAGCGCTTGCTCGGTCTGTCCATCGGACCGGTCCTGGAGATCACACCGCTCGACACCGTCACTACCGAGCTGTTGCCGGTGGAGAGACGGGTCGACGCCCTGTTCCAGCTGGACACGGAGAAGACGCGCTACGTCGTGGCCTTGGAATCCCAGGGGAAACCCGACCCGGACAAGCGTCGTTCGTGGCCGTACTACCTGGCCTACCTCGGTGAGCGGTACGACGCCGACGCCGTGCTGATCGTACTCACCGACGAACCGGTGACCGAGCGGTGGGCCGCACAGCCGATCGCCTCGGGCTTCCCGGAGCGGCCGTCGCTCATCGCCCAGCCGCACGTCCTCGGTCCGACCAGCGTGCCGCTGATCAGCAGCGCGGACGAGGCGCGCGGCGACATCGCCCTGTGGGTGCTGTCCAGCCTGGTTCATGGTCGCCGGCCGGCGAACGCTGGCATACTGACCGCACTGGCCCAGGAACTCAATGACATGGACCCCGACGAAGCGGGGGTCTACGCCGAGTACGTGGAGGCCGGCCTCACGGGCTCCGAAGCCGTCGAGATCTGGAGACAACTGATGAGCACCATGAAGGTCTTCTACCGTTCCGCAGCAGCCCAGCAGGTCCGTGAGGAGGGCCGCGAGGAGGGCCGTGAGGAGGGCCGCGAGGAGGAGCGTGCGCAGACGGTACTCATGGTGCTGGAGCGGCGTGGACTGGAGGTTCCGGACGGTGTGCGTGAGCGTGTGCTGTCCTGCCGTGACTCCGAGGAGCTCAGCACTTTGGTGGACCGCGCCTGGGAGGTCACGCGCGCGCAGGATCTCTTCGGCGACTGATATCGGCCGATATCCCTGAGATCGTCCTGGGCGGGTTCAGGGCAAAGCGTCTCGTACGCTGCCCCCATGCCCCTCACCCTCACCATCCTCGGCACCGCCTCCCCGCACCCGCAGCCGGATCGTCCATGTTCCGGGTATCTGCTGCGCGGCTCAGGCGTCTAGGTGTGGGTGGACGCCGGGCCCGGAACCTTCGCGGAATTGCAGCGGCACACCGATCCCGCACGGCTGACGGCGATCTGGATTTCCCATCTGCATGCCGACCACAGCGCCGATCTCCTGTCCGCGGTCTACGCGTTCGCCTTCGGCGGTCTCACCCCGCCGGTGCCCATTCCGGTGTACGCCCCGGAGGACTGCCCTGGGCGCCTCGCGGGGTTCTTCGGCCGGCCGGACGTGGCGTTCCTGCGCGGCATTCTCGACTTCCGGCCGCTGTACGACGGCCATACGGCCCGGCACGGCGAGCTGTTCCTGACCCCCCGGGCCGTCGTCCATGACACCGAGGCGTACGGGCTGCGTGCCGAGTGCGGGGGCAGTGTCCTGGCGTACTCCGGGGACAGCGGACCCTGCGCCGCCCTCACCGAACTCGCCCGGGACGCCGACCTGTTCCTGTGCGAGGCCGACATCGACGCGCATCGCGAAGGCGAACAGGTCCATCTGACTCCCGAGGACGCCGGCGTGACCGCCCGCGCGGCAGGCGCCGGGGAGCTGCTCGTCACGCATGTCGGACCCACCCTCACCCCCGAATCGGCGACCGCCCGTGCCGCGGCGGCGTTCGGCGGGCCCACCGCCACCGCACGCGAGGACGACCTCCGGCGCGCCTGACGGCAACACCGACTTCCTTTGTCAGAAGCATTGACGAAACACAGGGCCGCTCCTACCTTCAACGCGTCGTACTTCGTACGTCATATATGAGACGCGATACGCGAGATCCCATACGCGAGATCCGAGAGGCGCGCATGACCTCTGTGCCCACGCCGATCCCCTCCCGCACGCAGTACGTGCTGGAGGAGATCAAACGCCGCATTCTCACCGGGCAGTTGACGCCTGGTCAGGCCCTGGTGGAGACCGAACTCGCCGCACAGTTCGGGGTGTCGAAGACCCCGGTGCGCGAGGCGCTCAAGACCCTGGCCGGGACCGGACTGGTGGTGATGAGCCAGTACAAGGGCGTCACCGTGCGCATGGTGGACGCGGACATGGCGCGCGAGGTCTACGACGTCCGGCTGCTGCTCGAGCCGGAGGCACTGCGGCGCTCCGTACGGCGCGGGGCCTCCCTGGACGCCGCACGGTCGGCGCTGGCCAGGGCCGACGGCGCCACGGACACCGCCGAACGCTCGCTGGCCAACCGGGAGTTCCACCGCGCCCTGTACGTGCCGTGCGGCAACCCGCTGCTCGGTCGGATGCTGGACGAGGTCCGCGACCAGGCGGCCCTTGTCTCCGCCGTGGCCTGGGCCGCCGACCCCTCCTGGGACCGGGAGGCCCAAGAGCACCGCGAGATCCTGCGGCTCGCTCTGGACGGAGACGCCGACGGCGCCGCGCGCGCCCTCCACGCGCACATCGCGTCGTTCGTCGAGCGGGCCTTCCCGGACGCGGGGACCGAGGCCCAGGGAGAGGACGGTCAGGAATGACAACGACGTTCGAGACCCAGCGGGCGGCCCTGGCCGACGTGGTGGCGATCCCGGTGACCCCGTTCGCCGAGGACGGATCCGTCGACCAGGACGCCCACCGGGCCCTGCTGCGTCGTCTGCTCGACGGTGGGATCAGGACCCTCACCCCGAACGGGAACACCGGCGAGTTCTACGCCCTCACCCCGCAGGAACGGCAGCTGGTCACCGAGCTGACCATCGACGAGGCCGGCGACCGCGCCGTGATCCTGGTCGGCGTCGGCCACGACGTGCCGACCGCCGTCGCCTCCGCCCGGCATGCCCTGGAACTCGGCGCCCAGATGGTGATGGTCCACCAGCCCGTCCACCCGTACGTCTCGCAGAGCGGCTGGGTCGACTACCACCGGGCCATCGCCGAGGCCGTGCCCGAGCTGGGCGTCGTCCCGTACATCCGCAACGGCCAGCTCACCGGCGCCCGGCTCGCCGAGCTCGCCGACGCCTGCCCGAACGTGATCGGCGTCAAGTACGCCGTCCCGGACGCCGCCCGGTTCGCCGCCTTCGCCCGCGACGCCGGTCTGGAGCGGTTCGTGTGGGTGGCCGGCCTCGCCGAGCCGTACGCCCCCTCGTACTTCTCCGCGGGCGCCACCGGCTTCACCTCGGGACTCGTGAACGTCGCCCCGTCCGTTTCGCTGAACATGATCGAAGCGCTTCGATCCGGCGACTACCCGGCCGCCATGAAGGTCTGGGAGCAGATCCGCCGCTTCGAGGAGCTGCGCGCCGCCAACGGCTCCGCCAACAACGTCACGGTCGTCAAGGAGGCCCTCGCCTCGCTCGAGCTGTGCCGCCGCGAGGTCCGTCCGCCCAGCAGGCCGCTGCCCGAGAGCGAGCGCGCCGAGGTCGCCGCCATCGCCGCCGGATGGTCCATATGACCGACATCAAGCGCCCCGAGGAGCTCAGAAGTCATCAGTGGTACGGGACCGACGGACTGCGCTCCTTCAGTCACCGGGCCCGCACCCGCCAGCTCGGCTACCTGCCCGAGGAACACCTGGGCAAGCCCGTCATCGCGATCCTCAACACCTGGTCCGACATCAACCCCTGCCACGTCCATCTGCGCGACCGCGCCCAGGCCGTGAAGCGGGGCGTGTGGCAGGCGGGCGGCTTCCCGCTGGAGTTCCCGGTCTCCACGCTCAGCGAGACCTTCCAGAAGCCGACCCCGATGCTCTACCGCAACCTGCTCGCGATGGAGACCGAGGAGCTGCTGCGGTCGTACCCCGTGGACGGCGCCGTGCTGATGGGCGGCTGCGACAAGTCGACGCCCGCGCTGCTCATGGGGGCGGCCAGTGCCGACCTGCCGACGGTCTTCGTGCCCGCCGGGCCCATGCTGCCGGGCCACTGGCGCAACGAGGTGCTCGGCTCCGGCACCGACATGTGGAAGTACTGGGACGACAAGCGTGCCGGCCTCATCGGCGACTGCGAGATGCAGGAACTGGAAAGCGGCCTGGCACGCTCGCCCGGTCACTGCATGACGATGGGTACGGCGTCCACACTGACCGCCGCCGCCGAGGCGCTCGGCGTGACCGTGCCGGGCGCGTCCAGCATCCCGGCCGTCGACTCCGGGCACGACCGGATGGCCGCCAAGGCCGGCCTGATCGCCGTCGAACTGGTCCACCGCGACCGGAAGTTGAGCGAGATCCTCACCCGGGAGGCCTTCGAGGACGCGGTGACGACCGTCCTCGGCCTCGGCGGCTCCACCAACGCCGTCATCCACCTCATCGCCATGGCCGGCCGGGCCGGGGTCCGGCTCACGCTGGACGACTTCGACCGGATCGCCCGCACCGTCCCGGTGCTGGCCAACGTACGGCCGGGCGGACAGACGTACCTCATGGAGGACTTCCACTTCGCCGGCGGCCTGCCCGGGTTCCTGTCCCGGATCCCGGACCTGCTCCACCTGGACCGGCCGACGGTGTCGTACGACACGATGCGCGAGCAGATCGCCGGCGCCCAGGTGCACAACGACGACGTCATCCGCCCGCGCGACAACCCGGTCGCGAGCGAGGGCGGGGTCGCTGTCCTGCGCGGCAACCTCTGCCCGGACGGCGCCGTCATCAAGCACATCGCCGCCGACCCGCATCTGCTCAAGCACACCGGCCCCGCGGTCGTCTTCGACGACTACAGGACGATGCAACGGACCATCAACGACCCGTCGCTGAACATCACCGCCGACAGTGTGCTGGTGCTGCGGGGCGCCGGGCCCAAGGGCGGCCCGGGCATGCCCGAGTACGGCATGCTGCCGCTCCCCGACCACCTGCTGAAGCAGGGCGTACGGGACATGGTGCGGATCTCCGACGCCCGGATGAGCGGAACGAGTTACGGCGCGTGTGTGCTGCACGTGGCGCCCGAGTCGTACATCGGCGGACCGCTGGCGCTCGTCCGGACCGGAGACCTGATCACCCTGGACGTCGAGGCACGCACACTCCACCTCGCCGTGGACGACGAGGAGTTGGAGCGCCGCAGGGCCGAGTGGACGCCGCCGCCCGCACGGTACGAGCGCGGCTACGGCGCGCTCTACAACGAACAGATCACCCAGGCCGACACCGGCTGCGACTTCGAGTTCCTGGCCCGCCCGGGCAAGGTCGCGGACCCGTACGCGGGCTGAACCCCAGCACGACAGCGCACACCCCTGCACAGGGAGAAAGCGCTTCCCGCACGACGCACGCACGACGTACGAGAACGGAGAACAGTCATGGCCCAAGCCGCAGCCGTGGCGAAACCGCCCGCGCCACCGAGGCGGCGCCGTGCCTCCGCCACGCCGCGCAGACTGCCGTATCTGCTGATCGCCCCGGCGGCCCTGCTGATGCTGGGCTTCATCGCCTACCCGGTGCTCAGCGTCTTCTACTACAGCCTGCAGGACTACAACCCCACCAAGCCATGGCGGAACGGCTTCGCGGGTTTCGACAACTTCGTCCACGCCTTCACCGAGGACCCGCTCTTCTGGGACACGCTGATCTTCAGCGCCAAGTGGGTCGTCGTCGAGGTCGGACTCCAGCTGCTGTTCGGTCTTGCGCTGGCTCTCATCGTCAACCAGACGTTCGTGGGCCGGGCCCTCGGCCGGGCGATGGTCTTCTCCCCGTGGGCCGTCTCCGGCGTGCTGACCTCCGCGATCTGGGTGCTGCTCTACAACTCCCAGACCGGCATCACCCGTTACCTCGCCGACATGGGCATCGGCTCCTACGGCACCAGCTGGCTGTCGGACACCTCCACCGTGTTCCCTGCGGCGATCGTCGCCGACCTGTGGCGCGGCGTGCCGTTCTTCGCGATCCTCATCCTCGCCGACCTCCAGTCCGTCTCGAAGGATCTGTACGAGGCCGCCGAGGTCGACGGGGCGAGCCGGCTCAAGCAGTTCTGGCACATCACCCTGCCGCATCTGAAGGACGCCATCGTCCTGTCGACGCTGCTGCGCGCGGTGTGGGAGTTCAACAACGTCGACCTGCTGTACACCCTCACCGGCGGCGGACCGGCCGGTGAGACCACGACACTCCCGCTGTACATCGCCAACACCAGCGTCGACGCCCACAACTTCGGCTACGCGTCGGCCCTGACCACGGTCGCGTTCGTGATCCTGCTCTTCTGCTCGATCGTCTATCTGCGGCTGAGCAAGTTCGGAGGTGAGGACAAGTGAGCACCACCAAGGAGGCCACCATGGTCGCGCCCGCGCCCGCGCCCCGGCGCACGGTGCGCGAGCCGCAGCGTCCGGCGAAGAAGCGCCGCGCCTGGGACGAGGCCCCTCGCTGGCAGATCTATCTGCCGCTGTCGATCTACCTGGTCTTCACCCTCATCCCCTTCTACTGGATCCTGCTCTTCGCCCTGCGCCCGGCCGGCTCGACCTCCCTGGTCCCCTGGCCGATGACCTTCGACCACTTCGAGAAGGTCTGGACGGAGCGAAGCTTCGGTACCTACTTCCAGAACAGCGTGCTCGTCGGCCTCGCCACCCTCTTCCTGACGACCGTCGTCGCCCTGGCGGGCGGTTACGCGCTCGCCCGGTTCGACTTCCGCATCAAGCGGGCCTTCATGCTCGCCCTGCTCTGCTCCCAGTTCGTGCCGGGCGCGCTGCTGCTGGTCCCGCTGTTCGAGATCTTCGCCGAACTGCAGATGATCAACTCGCTCGGCAGCGTCATCCTCGCCGAGACGGTCTTCCAGCTGCCGTTGTCGATGATCCTCATCAGCAACTTCATCAAGAACGTGCCGTACTCCCTGGAGGAGGCGGCCTGGGTCGACGGCTGCAACCGCATGACCGCCTTCCGGGTCGTCGTACTGCCGCTGCTGCGCCCCGGGCTGATCGCGGTCGGTTCCTTCGCCTTCGTGCACTCCTGGAACCACTTCCTGTTCGCCCTGATGTTCCTCAACAACCAGCAGAAGCAGACCATCCCGGTCGGCCTGAACACCCTGATGAGCGCGGACAGCGTCGACCTGGGCGCCCTCGCGGCGGGCGGCATCATCGCCGCCGTCCCGGTGGTGCTCGTGTTCGCCTTCATCCAGAAGTGGCTGATCACCGGGTTCAGCGCGGGGGCGGTGAAGGGGTGATGAGGGTGCGTCGGAGGATCATCCGGATCGCCGGAGAGGTGGCACGCGGAGCGGGCGCGGGGAGGATCCCATGACCACACCACTGCCCGTGGTACTCGCGGGCGCCCGAGGGCACGGCCGCTGGCACGTGCAGAACATCCGCCGGCTCCAGGAGCGGGGTCTCGTACGACTGGCGGGCATCTGTGAGCCGACCCCGCTCACCGAGGAGGAGTTCGGCGGCGAACTCCCGGCGCAGTCCGCCGACTTCGGCGCGCTGCTCGACTCCACCGGCGCCCGTGCCGCCGTCGTCTGCACGCCGATCCCCACGCACACCGACCTTGCGCTGACGGCCGCGCGCAGAGGTGTCCACCTCCTGCTGGAGAAGCCGCCGGCGCCGTCGTACGCCGAGTTCCGCCGGATGGCCGACGGGGTCGCCGAGGCGGGCGTCGCCTGTCAGATCGGCTTCCAGTCGCTGGGCTCGCACGCCGTGCCCGCGATCCGGGAGCTGATCGCCGACGGTGCGATCGGCGAGGTGGCCGGGGTCGGCGGGGCCGGCGCCTGGGCGCGCGACGAGGCCTACTACCGGCGGGCACCGTGGGCGGGCCGGCGCCGGCTGAACGGCGTCGACGTGATCGACGGGGCGCTGACCAACCCGCTCGCGCACGCCGTGGCCACCGCGCTCGCCCTCAGCGGCGCCACCCGCGCCGAGGACGTCACCGCCATCGAGACCGAACTGTGGCGGGCCAACGCCATCGAGGCCGACGACACCTCCTGCGTCCGCGTCACCACCACCGAGGGCCGCCCGGTCACCGTTGCCGCCACCCTGTGCGCCGAGCGGCCCGACGAGCCGTACGTGCTGGTGCACGGCAGCGGGGGCCGGATCACCTTCTGGTACAAGCAGGACCGCGTCCTGCTCCAGCGGGCGGACCACGGCCCGGAGGAGTTCGAGTACGGCCGCACGGACCTCCTGGAGAACCTGGTCGAGCACCTCACCACCGGCGCCGACCTGCTGGTCCCGCCGGACACGACGGGCGCTTTCATGCGGGTCGTGGAGGCGATCCGGCAGGCCCCGGACCCGGCCCCGCTGCCCGACTCCGCCTGGCATCTCCTGCCCGGCGAGCAGCGGCGGGTGGTGCCCGGTGTCGACGGACTCGTCGCGGCCGCCGCCGACACCCTCGCCCTCTACTCAGAGCTGGGCGCTCCGTGGGCGCTCGGGAACGCGCCGCGGAACGACCGTAAGGAGGTGAGCACCCGATGACGACCCACGACTCGCCGGTCCTGCGCGTCGCGGGCCGCCCGGTCGGCCGGTACGTCACCCGGCCCGAACTCCCGGACCGGCTTTCCCCGCGCCCGTACCTGCACCCCGTCACCACCCTGGCCGGCACGGCGGTCACCGAGCTGAGCCCCGCCGACCACCTGCACCACCTCGGCGTCGGTGTCGCCGTTCCCGACGTCGAGGGGCACAACTTCTGGGGCGGGCGCACCTATGTCCGCGACCGGGGCCCGACCGAGCTCGACAACCACGGCGCTCAGCGGCACGTCGCCTTCCAGCTCCGCGATCCCGACGGATTCGTCGAGGAACTGCGCTGGGTGGCCGCGGGAGCCGAGGTGCTGCGCGAGCGCCGTACGGTCGCCGCGACCGAACTCACCGATACCGCCTGGGCGTTGGACTTCACCTTCGCCCTCACCAACATCACCTCCGGCCCGCTGTCGATCGGCAGTCCCGCCACCAACGGGCGCCCCGGAGCGGCCTACGGCGGCTTCTTCTGGCGCGCCCGCAAGGAGGCCTCGGTGCCGGACGTCTTCACTCCGGGCGGCGAGGGCGAGGAGCAGGTGCACGGCACCCGCGCCGACTGGCTGGCCCTGGTTGGCACTGGCTGGACGCTGGTCTTCGCCGGCGCCACAGACACCACCCGCCGGGACCCCTGGTTCGTCCGCACCGCCGAATACCCCGGCGTCGGCTCCTCGCTCGCGTACGACGAGCGGCTGCCGATCCCTCCCCCACTGCCCGAAAGGCGTGGGAGGTGCCCCCATGGCGACACCGTCGTCCGCCGGATCGTCACCGTTGTCGCCGACGGCCGGCTCGGCCGGGACGAGGCCGCGGCCCTGGCCCGGAAGGCGGTGACCCAGTGACCGCGCAGCAGACGGACCGCACCTACCGCAACCCGATCCTCGACGCCGACTGGTCCGACCCGGACGTCATCCGCGTCGGCGACGACTTCTACCTCACCGCCTCCAGCTTCGGCCGCGTCCCCGGCCTTCCCCTGCTGCACTCCCGCGACCTGGTCAACTGGACGCTGGTCGGACACGCCCTGGGCCGCCTGGAACCGGCGGACGCGTTCGCCACGCCCCGGCACGACTGCGGCGTCTGGGCACCGTCCCTGCGCCATCACGACGACCGCTTCTGGATCTTCTGGGGCGACCCCGACCAGGGCATCTACCAGATCAACGCCCCGGAGATACGCGGCCCCTGGACCCGCCCGCACCTCCTGAAGGCGGGCAAGGGCCTGATCGACCCCTGCCCCCTGTGGGACGACGAAACGGGCGAGGCCTACCTCGTGCACGCCTGGGCCAGGTCCCGCTCCGGGATCAAGAACCGTCTCACCGGCCACCGTATGCACCCCGACGCGACCTCCCTCCTCGACGAGGGCAAGGTGATCGTCGACGCCGACCGCATCCCCGGCTGGTTCACCCTCGAGGGGCCCAAGCTCTACCGGTACGACGGCTGGTTCTGGATCCTGGCGCCCGCCGGGGGAGTGGAGACCGGCTGGCAGGGCGCCTTCCGCTCACGCGGCTTCTTCGGGCCGTACGAGGAGAAGGTCGTCCTCGAGCAGAAGGACACCGACGTCAACGGACCGCACCAGGGCGGCTGGGTGCGCACCCCGTCCGGCGAGGACTGGTTCGTGCACTTCCAGCAGCGCGGCGCCTACGGCCGGGTGGTACACCTCCAGCCGATGCGCTGGGGGGCCGACGGCTGGCCGGTGCTGGGGGACGACGGCGCACCTGTCGCCGTGCACGAACGCCCCGATCTGCCGCCGCAGCCGCCGGCCGCGCCCGCCACCGACGACGACTTCCCCGGCGGGCGGTACGGCCGCCAGTGGCAGTGGACGGCCAACCCCCGCGACGGCTGGGCCACCCAGCACTCCGGCGACGGGCTACGGCTGACCTGCGTCCGCTCGGCCGACGCGCACGACCTGCGCAGACTGCCGAGCATCCTCACCCAGCGGCTGCCCGGAAGGCCGGCCGTCGTCGAGGTGGAGCTACGGCTCGACAGCGAGGAACCGGGGGCACGGGCCGGGCTCGCGGTGCTCGGGGACGCGTATCGCTGGATCGGGTTGCAGCGGGCGGCCGACGGGACCGTCCACCTCGTGCACCGGTTCGCGGAGGGGGTGGCGGAGCGGGAAAGGGACGCCGACCATCCGCGGTCGGCGCCGGACGGGCGGGCGTTCCTGCGGATCGAGATCGGATCCGGGGCGCGCTGCCGCTTCTTCTACGACGTCGGCGACGGCCCGCGTCCCTCCGGGCAGGTCTTCGCCGCCACCCCCTGGCGGTGGGTCGGCGCCCTGCTCGGCCTGTTCGCCCTCGCGCCCGAGGACGGGCCGGGGCATGCCGGCGCGGGCATGTTCACGCACTTCCGCATCACCGCCATGTGAAGTCACCGCACGCCTGTTGGGAGCCGCAATGACGCACTTCCGGAGCAAGCGCTTGCCAGGAGCGGGCAGAGCCCTGGCCGCCGTCATGGGTCTGGTCGCCGCGCTGGGACTGGGCGCTGTCGAGGCGGACGCCGCCCCGACCGCCCCGGCGACGGCCGACCGCTTCACCGACCGCCCCCACGGCTTCGCCTCCCTGGCCGGCGGCACGACCGGCGGTGCGGGCGGCAAGGTCGTCACCGTCACCGACCAGGCCTCGCTGGAGCGGTACGCGGCGGCGCCCGAGGCGTACGTCATCCGCGTCAAGGGCACGATCACCGCGCAGCCGTTCGGCGCGAGCATCGAGGTCGCCTCGGACAAGACGATCGTCGGCGTCGGGACGAGTGGTGAGCTGGTGCAGGGCGAGTTCCATCTCAGCCCCGGCACCCACAACGTGATCATCCGCAACCTGACGATCCGCGACTCGGCGATCGAGGGCGACTGGGACTGCAAGGACACCGACTTCGACGGCATCCAGATGGACACCGTCCACCATGTGTGGGTCGACCACAACCGCTTCTCGAACATCTGCGACGGGCAGCTCGACGTCCGCAAGAACAGCGAGTACGTGACCGTCTCCTACAACCGGTTCGAGAACAACAACAAGACGTTCGGGCTCGGTTGGACGACCGACGTCAGGACGCAGATCACGATCGACCACAACCTGTTCGCCAACACCAAGCAGCGCAACCCCTCCGTCGACAACGCCGCCTACGCGCACCTCTACAACAACCACCTGACCGCGCAGGCGGATCCGGGCGACCCCGTGTGGACGTACGGGAACTGGTCGCGCGGCCGGACCCGCATGGTCATCGAGAACTCCTACTACGAGAACGTCCAGCACCCCTACCAGGCCGACGGCACGGCCGAGCTGGTGCAGCGCGGGTCGATCCTCAAGGGCACGGCCGGGCGGCACGACGAGTGGGGCGCGGCCTTCGACCCGCGTGCCTTCTACGACTACCGGCTGGACCCGGCCTCAGCCGTCCCGGCGCTGGTCAAGCGCTTCGCAGGACCGCAGAAGCAGATCGGCACCGGGCTGCACGGCCCCGCCGATCACCACTGACCCCCACACACCTTCACATCTGAAGTTGGATCCAGAAGAAGAGAGCCGACCAATGAAGATCAGCAATCGCAGAAGCAGCACCGGCAGGCGTCGTATGCCGGCCGCCGTCGCCCTGGGCGCCGTGCTCGCGCTGACCGTCACCGCCTGCGGCGACGACGGCAGCGGTGCGGCCGGCGACAAGGGCGGCGAGGGCAGCGGCAAGGGCAAGATCGTCTTCTGGGACAACAATGGCGGTGTCCGCACCGACATCTGGAAGGAGATCATCGCCGACTTCGAGAAGGCGAACCCGGACATCAAGGTCGAGTACGTCGGGATCGCTTCCACCGAGTACCAGTCCAAGGTCGACACCGCCATCCAGGGCGGCGGCCTGCCGGACGTCGGCGGCGTCGGCGCGGCCATGCTCGCCGGCTTCGCCGCGCAGGGCGCGCTGGAGCCGCTGGACGAGCGGCTCGCCAAGTCGTCGCTGAACGGCAAGCTCAACGAGGACATGGTCGAGTCGCTGAAGGCGGCCGGCGGTGGCGACGACGCGCTGTACTCGATCCCGACCTCCGCGAACAACGGTGTCCTGTACTACCGCACCGACCTGTTCAAGAAGGCGGGACTGGAGGACCCCACCACCTGGGACGCCTTCTACAAGGCCGCCGAGGAACTCACCGACACGGGCAAGAACGAGTTCGGGTACACCATCCGGGGCGGGGCGGGGTCGATCGCCCAGGCGCTGGACGCCATGTACGGGCAGTCCGGGATCACGTCCTTCTGGGACGCGAGCGGTGAGAAGACCACGGTCAACGACGCGAAGAACGTGGCGGCGCTGGAGAAGTACGCGGCCCTCTACAAGAAGGTCACCCCGGCCGCCGACCTCAACAACGACTTCACCAAGATGGTCGCGCAGTGGGACTCCGGCACCATCGGCATGCTGAACCACAACCTGGGCTCGTACCAGGACCACGTGAAGGCGTTCGGCACGGACAAGTTCCGGGGCATTCCGCAGCCGATCGGGCCCGGCGGCAAGCGGGTGCAGGTGTCCAACCCGGTGGACGGGCTCGGCGTGTTCAAGAGCTCCAAGAACAAGGAAGCCGCGTGGAAGTTCATCGAGTTCGCGACATCGCCCGAGGCGAACTCGAAGTTCAACGAGTCTGCGGGTCAGGTGCCGGCGCACACCGATGCGGCGAAGGACGCGTGGATTTCCGAGGCGGAGCCGACGAGGTTGGCGGCGGAGGCGCTGAGTGATGGGTCTACGACCATCGTGCAGTTGCCGTACTACCTGCCGGACTGGAACACGATTTCCAAGGCGGACAATGAGCCGAACTTCCAGAAGGTGCTGCTGGGGGACATGAGTGCGAAGGAGTTTCTGGACACGTTGGCCGAGCAGCTGAATGAGGCGCAGGCCGAGTGGAAGCAGCAGAACGGTTAAAAGCCGGGTTCATTGTGGGGCGGTCCGTGGTCTTCGGGCTGCGGGCCGTCCCTGGCTGGTCGCGCAGTTCCCCGCGCCCCTGAGGGCGTTAGGCCTCCCCTTTCTTGAAAGGAACTGTCGTGTCACTCACGCGTAGACAGGTTGCCGCCGCTGCCCTTGCCGCTGTGCCGGTCTCGGTGGCCGCTGCCGGGCCCGCACACGCAACCGGCCACCGTCGCACCCGAACTCTCTACATCGCTGGTGACTCCACCGCCGCTCAGAAATACGCCGACGCCGCGCCCGAGACCGGGTGGGGAATGGCTCTTCCCTTCTTTCTGCACAAGGACCGGCCCGTTTTGAATCACGCGGTCAACGGGCGCAGTTCGAAGAGTTTTGTCGATGAAGGGCGGCTCGATGTCATCCTCGGCGCCATTCGGCCCGGCGATTTCCTGCTGATCCAGTTCGCGCACAACGACGAGAAGGTCGCCGACCCCACTCGGTACACCGAGCCCTGGTCGACGTACCAGGACTATCTGCGCCTGTACGTCGACGGCGCCCGGGCGCGTGGTGCGCGGCCGGTGCTTGCCACCGCCGTTGAGCGGCGCCGGTTCGACGCGAGCGGCAACGCCGTGCCGACCCACGGCGACTATCCGGCGGCGATGCGTGCGCTCGCCCAGGAGGAGCGCGTGGCGTTGCTCGACATCCAGGCGCTGTCGCTCGTGTTGTGGCAGCAGCTCGGGGTGGAGGGCACGAAGGCGTACTTCAACTGGACCGCCACCGAGCAGGACAACACGCACTTCAATCCGCCGGGCGCCATCGCCGTGGCGCGTCTCGTGGCGCGGGAGCTGCTGCGTGCGCGTGTGCTCGGCCCGCAGGACGTGCGCCGGCTCGACGAGGAGATCCCGGAGCCCTGGATCACCTGGCCGCAGGCCGCCGCGTAACCACACCCCTCGATTGCAGAGAAGAGAGCCGCACAATGAACACACGCAGATGGCATGGGCATGCCACTAGAACTGCCGTTCTGATCGGCTGCACCGCGCTCGTCCTCGGTGTCACCGGGACCGGAGCTCAGGCCGGGTCCCGTGATCTCGGTCGTGAGGTCCTCGCCGCGGGCGACGGCTGGGGTTCGGAAGGGGCGGGGACGACTGGTGGTTCGGCCGCCGATGCCGAGCACGTCCACACCGTCACCACCTGGGCGGAGTTCAAGCAGGCGCTCGCCGATGGCGGCAGCGCGCCCAAGATCATCAGGGTCAAGGGCATGATCGACGCCGTCTCCCAGGGCTGTGAGGCCTTCGCAACCGGGGGTTACGACCTCCAGCAGTACCTCAAGGACTACGACCCGGCGGTCTGGGGCAACGACAGGCCCGCCAGCGGTCCGCAGGAGGAGGCGCGGGCCGCGTCCGCCGCCAACCAGGACTCGGAGATCAAGGCCAACGTTCCCAGCAACACCACCATCGTCGGCGTCGGCAAGAACTCCGGCATCCTCGGCGGCAGCCTTCAGATCAAGGGCGTCTCGAACGTCATCCTGCGCAACCTCACCATCGAGGCCCCTCTGGACTGCTTCCCGAAGTGGGACCCGACCGACGACAACAAGACCGGCAACTGGAACTCCGAGTACGACGCGGTGGTCGTCTACGGCACCGATCACGTGTGGATCGACCACAACACGTTCACCGACGGGCGTTACCCCGACAGCGAGCGGCCGGTCTACTTCGGCAAGGTCTTCCAGCAGCACGACGGGCTGACGGACATCGTGCGCGGCTCCAACTACGTGACCGTGTCCTGGAACCGCTTCCAGGACCACGACAAGAACATGCTGATCGGGAACAGCGACAGCACCGCCAGTCTCGACTCCGGCAAGCTCAAGGTCACCATGCACCACAACCGCTTCGAGGGGATCCTCCAGCGCTCTCCGCGCGTGCGGTTCGGACAGGTCGACGTCTACAACAACCACTACGTGGTGAACGAGGAGCAGAAGGACGATTACTACATCTTCGGTGTCGGCATCTCCTCGCAGCTCCACGCCAGTGACAACGCGATCTCGCTGCCGGCCGGCGCCAAGGTCGGCAAGGTCCTCAAGAAGTGGAACGAATCCCCGCTCACCGCCGAGAACAACTACGTCAACGGCAAGCTGACCGACCTGATCGCCGTCCACAACGCGGAGATCCCCGAGGAGACCCTCCAGTCGGGCGCCGGGTGGAAGCCGACCCTGCGGACGAAGGTCGACCACCCCAGGGCGGTCCCGGGGATCGTCGGCAGCCGTGCGGGTGCAGGCCGCGTGTGCTGACGCCTGCCTGAGCGAGCCGAGAAGGCCGGGGCTCGCGAGCCCGGCCCGCTGTCCCACTCCCTTGATGCACGAGCCGCACATCGTAGGAGCACCCGCATGCCTTCGCCCCTCCTTCGCCGACCGCCCCTGTCCAGAAGAGGTTTCCTGCTGGCGAGCGCCGGTGCCGGCGCCACGCTCGCCCTCGCATCGGCCCCCGCGCGAGCCGCCGGAGCCCGGCCGTGTCCCTTCGGCCGGTACGGTTCACCGGCCGACCGCCTGACCCCGCAGACCCTGTACGTCGACCCCTCCGGCCAGGGTGACTTCACCTCCGTCCAGGTCGCCGTGACCGCAGCTGGGGGTACCTCCCAGGCGTTCAGCACTGGGGGAGGCAGCGACTGGACGCTGGTCATCGCGCCGGGGACGTACCGGGAGACGGTCGCCGTCGACGTGACCCGTACGGAGATGACCTGGCTCGGGGCCAGTGGGGACCCGCGCGACGTCGTCATCGTCTACGACAACGCCGCCGGCACCCCCAAGCCCGGCGGCGGCACCTACGGCACCACCGGATCCGCCACCACCCTCGTCCAGGCCGACGGCTTCACCGCCCGCCACATCACCTTCGCCAACGACTGGCTGCGTGCCGACCACCCCGACATCAGCGGCACCCAGGCCGTCGCCATCAAGGTGCAGGGCGACCGGTCCGCCTTCCACCACTGCCGGTTCCTCGGCCACCAGGACACCCTGTACGCCGACTCCATGGCCCTCGGCGTCTTCGCCCGCCAGTACTTCTCGCACTGCTACGCCGAGGGCGACGTCGACTTCGTCTTCGGGCGGGCCACGGCCGTGTACGAGCACTGCCACTTCCGCACGCTCAACCGGACGGACCTCGGGGGAGCCCCGTACGGCTTCGTCTTCGCGCCCTCCACGGCGGGCGCCAACCCACGGGGTCATCTGGTGGTACGCAGCCGTATCACCAGCGAAGCCCCGGACACCTACTACAAGCTGGCCCGCCCCTGGGTGCCCAGCTCCGACCGCACCGCCCACCCGTCGCTCACCGTCCGGGAGACCTGGCTGGGCCCCGGCATCGACGCGGTCGCGCCCTACGCCAACATGTCGGACGCCTTCCCGTGGCAGAACCAGCGCTTCGCCGAGTACCGCAACACCGGCCCCGGCGCGGTCGTCACCGTTCCCGAGAACCGTCCCCAACTCACCTCGGAGCAGGCCGAGTCGGCTACCCGAGAGACATACCTCGGCGACTGGACGCCATGGAAGGAGGGCCGCTGAGATGCGCAGGCGCACCCTCCTCACGGGAATCACCGGGATCGCCGGGGGACTGGTCGCCGTCGGTGCCACGCCCGCCATCGCCGCCGCCCGCCGGGTGCTGCACGTCCGATCCGGCGACTCCGTTCAGGCGGCCGTGGACGCGGTGGACGGGCCCGGCTGGACGATCGTCGTGCACCCGGGGACGTATCAGGAGGTGGTGAAAGTCCCGGCAGGCAAGGGAGAGTTGACGTTGCGCGGCGCCACCCGTGACCCGCGCGACGCCGTCATCGTCTACGACAACGCCAACGGCACCCAGAAGCCCGACGGTTCGGGCACCTACGGCACAGCGGGCTCCGCCACCTTCACCTCGGCCGCACCCGGACTGACCGTCCGTGACCTGACCCTCGCCAACGACTGGCTGCGCGCCCTGGCCAACCATGGCGACCCCACCGTACCCAAGGTGATCCGGGTCGTCGGCGACATCAACGGGCATGAGGCGGCCGACGGTTCGCTGCTCGGCGAGCAGGACTACGCGCCCGGCTACGACCTCGCCCGGTACATGTCCTGCTTCGGTGAGGACGGCGCGGAGTGGTCCGACACACGCCACGACTACTGCAAGCAGCAGCGTCAGCTCCGCCGGACGGGGTCGGCGAGGGAGAAGGCGCAGATCGTGTGCCACGAACGCTGAAGGAGGCATTGATGTAGCAGCTTCTGGAAGCGGTGCTGTGCAGGAGATGGAGATAGGTCCTCCGGGGTCGCCCTGCAGGGGGAGGCTCCAAACCACCGCAGGCTGCGTCGGTTAAGTGCCGATCGTGGTGAGCGCTGCGGCAAAAGGCGCGGCAGTGATCGCGTCAGGTGTGGGTCAGGAAGGCGAGCGTGAGCGAACCGCTGACGACGTGTCGTAACTTTCTTCAATGGCGTCGAAACCGGGGCATGATTTGGGCTCCGGGACAAGTCCGGGGGGAGCCTGCCGACTGCCCGGATGGCGTCCGGCATGGAGGCGGCGCGAGCCTGGCCCGGGCTCTTGCACGGAACGTGGGAACCTGTCGCCCCGATACTGCGGTCGGCCCGGTGGGCCGGCGGCGAGAGGGAGTGCTCCAAGCGGACAAGACCGCGAGGGGCCGAGTACCGAAGCGGGGCACGGGGGCGGACCGTCTCGTAGTAGTGGTGAAGCCCGGTAATGCGGGTGGAGCGAAGGGGACGGGTCGTCCGGGTCTGTTTGGCGGTCAACCGGAGTGCCCGGGATGAGCCGGACGAGCGGACCAAAGTCGTTCGGGATCTCGAAACACCTGGTGTTCGAGGCGTACTTGAGGGTCAAGGCCAACAAGGGAGCGGCGGGCGTCGACGGCGAGTCGATCGAGCAGTTCGAGGCTGACCTGCGGGGCAACCTCTACAAGCTGTGGAATCGCATGTCGTCGGGCTGCTACTTCCCGCCGCCGGTGCGGATGGTGGAGATCGACAAGCCGGGAGGACGCGGGGTCAGGATCCTCGGTGTGCCCACGGTTGCGGACAGAATCGCGCAGACGGTGGTGGCCATGGTGCTGGAGCCGCTGGTGGAACCTGTGTTCCACCCGGACTCCTACGGCTACCGGCCCCGCCGCAGTGCGCTGGATGCGGTCGCGGTGTGCCGGGAGCGGTGCTGGAAGACGGACTGGGTGATCGATCTGGACATCCGGGGCTTCTTCGACAACCTCGATCATGATCTCGTCCTCAAGGCGGTCGCGCACCACACCGACCAGCGGTGGGTCCTGCTGTATGTGGAGCGGTGGCTCAAGGCCCCGCTCCAGCGGCCGGACGGCAGCCTGCAAGCCCGGGACCGCGGCAGCCCGCAGGGCTCGGCGGTCTCACCCGTGTTGTCCAACCTGTTCATGCACTACGCGTTCGACGCCTGGATGGCCCGGGAGCACCCTGGCGTCCAGTTCGAGCGCTATTGCGATGACGTGGTGGTCCACTGTCGCAACGAGGTCCAGGCGCATCAGATGCGTGAGGCCATCGCCGGGCGGCTGGCCGACTGCGGGGGGCTGCAACTGCATCCCCAGAAGACCCGCATCGTGTATTGCAGGGACAGGAACAGGCGTGGCTTGGCCGAGCACACCTCGTTCGTGTTCCTGGGGTACGGGTTTCGCGTACGGAAACTCCGGACGAAGCGCGGAGACTTCTTCTTCGGCTTCAACCCGGCCGTCAGCGACGAGGCCGCCAAGCAGATCCGGGTGCAGATCCGCCGCTGGCGGCTGCACTTGCGAAGTGAGACGACCCTGGAGCAGCTCGCCCGGGAGATCAACCCGGTCGTGCGGGGCTGGATCAACTACTTCGGGCGCTTCCATCCGTCCGCGTTGTACCCCAGCCTCAACCGCATCAACGACTACCTGGTGCGGTGGCTCGTCCGCAAGTACAAGCGGTTCAAACGGAAACGAGCCAGAGCGCGTGAAGCCCTGAGCCGTCACGCCAGGCGGTTCCCCGGACTCTTCGCCCACTGGAAGTTCGTCAAGCCGTGACCGCGAACGACTGGACGATGGGAGCCGTGTAAGCCGAGAGGCTTACGCACGGTTCTGAGAGCGGCGGCGGGTGAAACTCCCGCCGCCGACTCACCCAGCTGACCGTGCCGAGCAACACCACGCTCGTCGGCGCCGGCGACGACGCCCGGCTCCTCGGGGTCTTCCTGACGGTCAACACCGGCACGAACATCGTCGTGCGGAACCTGCACCTCGAAGCGCCCGTCGACCACTTCACCACCTGGTCACCGGGCGACGGCACGCGGGGCAGCTGGAACGCCCGCTTCGACGCCATGACCGTGATCACCGGCAAGCACATCTGGATCGACCACTGCACCTTCACCGACGGCCGCTTCCCCGACCGCGAGGCACCCCTCGGCTTCCACGGCGAGCACGTCCAACGGCACGACGGGCTGCTGGACATCGAGGACGGCTCCGACTTCATCACCGTCTCCGACAGCCGCTTCGAGGATCACGACAAGGCGATCCTCATCGGGTCCGGCGACGGGCGCGGCGACCGCGACCGGGGGCACCTGAAGGTGACGTTCCTCCGGAACCTCTTCACCGACATCACGCAGCGCGCCCCGCGCGTCCGCTTCGGGCAGGTGCACGTCCTCAACAACGTCTACCGGGGCCGGGCTGCCGACACCCTGTACGCGCTCGGCGTCGGCGTGGAGTCCGCGATCTTCTCCGAGCGCAATGTCTTCCGTTACCGGCAGGGCGCCCCCACCCTCGCCGTCGCGGACTACGGAGGCGACCGCTTCCACGACACCGGCTCCTGGTTCAACGGCGGCCCCGCCCACCTGAACGCGGTGGCGACCGGTCTCGGCCTCACGACCGATGTGGGCTGGGACCCTGCCGCCGTCTACGACTACCGGTCGTTGCCGTCGGAGTCGGCGGTCGAGCGGTACGTCGTCCACCATGCCGGCGCGGGGAGGGCGTATGAGCGGCCATGAGCCGGCGGGACGCCGGGCGGCCGTGGTGGATGGGCCGCTGCCCGACTTCCACGCCGCGCTGAAGGACGAACTGACCTTCCCGCTGGCCTGGGGACGGTCCCCGATCCGCGACTTCCGCGCTTGGCGACGCGCCGCCCGGGCCAAGGTCGAGGAACTGCTCGGCGTGGGACGCCAGGACGCGATCCCGTACGCGCCCGCATTCGACCCCCGCTCCCAAGGCGACGGCTTCACCCGGGAGCTGGTGACCCTCTCCCTCACCGGCTACGAGCGCGTCCGCGGCGCCCTGCTCACCCCGCACGGCACCGGCCCCTTCCCCGCCGTGCTGCTTCTGCACGACCACGGCGCCAGGTTCGACATCGGCAAGGAGAAACTCGTCCGGCCCTGGTACGACGACACCCGGGAGGCCGCCGCGCAGGCCTGGGCCGACCGGCACTTCAGCGGGCGGTTCATCGGCGACGAACTCGCCCGGCGCGGCTATGTCGTGTTCGCCGTGGACGCCCTCGGCTGGGGCGATCGAGGCCCCCTCGCCTACGACCAACAGCAGGCGCTGGCCGCCAACCTCTACAACCTCGGCTCCTCCCTCGCCGGGCTCATGGCCCGCGAGGACGTCCGCGCCGCCGGATTCCTGGCCGGCCTGGACCGCGTCGACCCGCATCGCGTCGCGGCGCTCGGCTTCTCCATGGGCGCCTACCGGGCCTGGCAGACTGCCGCGCTCACGGACGACATCGCGGCCGCGGCCTGCGTCTGCTGGATGACCGGCCTGAAGGAAATGATGGTGCCCGGCAACAACACGCTGCGCGGGCAGTCGGCGTACTACATGCTGCACCCCGGGCTCGCCCGGCATCTCGACATCCCCGACGTGGCGAGCATCGCCGCCCCCAGGCCGATGCTCTTCTTCAACGGCGCACTGGATCCGCTGTTTCCCGCCGCCGGCGTCCGCGTGGCGTACGACAGACTGCGGGCCGTCTGGCGCTCCTGCCATGCCGAGGAGGCGTTGCTGCTGAGGACCTGGCCGGATCTCGGTCACGTCTTCGTCGACCGCATGCAGGACGAGGTCCTCCGCTGGCTCGACGCCGTCCTGGAACCAGGCCCTCAGCAGCAACCCGGTCCGGCGGTCAGTCCCGCACGGGCCTGATCGATCCCAGGGTCGGCACCACCGGCTCGATCGTCCCGTCGGCCGCGAACTCGAGGCGGTCGACGGTGGTCTCCCGGTGGGTGCCGTCCCCGCCCGGCCTGCCGGGGCCGTTCAGGGCGAAGCGGTGGTAGACGATGTACCAGTCGTCGGTGCCGGGGGCGTTCACCACCGAGTGGTGGCCGGTGCCGAGGATGCCGTATTCGGGGCGCTTCTGCAGGATGGTGCCCCGCTTGGTCCACGGGCCGAGCGGAGTCGGGCCGGTGGCGTAGGCGACGTGGTAGTTCTCGCTGCGGGTGTCGTCCTCGGACCACATGTAGTAGTAGGTGCCCTGACGCTTCACCACGAAGGCACCCTCACGGAAGTTCGCCGGGGTGATGTCCTTCACCTGGGCCGGGTCGAACGACACCATGTCGTCGTTCAGCGGTACCACGTATCCGCGGCCGTTGCCCCAGTAGAGGTACGACGTCCCGTCGTCGTCCGTGAACACCGCCGGGTCGATCATCTGGCCGCTCCAGGCCCCGCCCTTGGCGACCAGGGGCTTGCCCAGCGCGTCCTTGAAGGGGCCGGCCGGGGAGTCGGCCACCGCCACGCCGATCTGTTGCTCGGCGCAGAAGTAGAAGTAGTACTTGCCGTCGCGTTCGGCGATCGCCGGGGCCCAGGCGTACTTGTCGGCCCAGCTCACGTCCGGTCCCAGGTCCAGGATCACACCGTGGTCCTTCCAGTGGACCAGGTCCTTGGACGAGAAGGCCTTGAACTGTGTGCCGCTCCAGCCGCGGAAGCCGTCCGTGGTCGGATAGATCCAGTAGCGGCCGTCCATGTAGCGGATGTCCGGGTCGGCGTACAGACCGGGCAGGATCGGGCTGCGGGTCCGCACGGCCTCGACCGTCCAGGTGCGCTTGGTTCCGTCCGCGGCCGTCACCGTGTACGTCTGCGGCTTGCGGAAGTCGCGCCGGGTGCCGGAGCGCGGGCTGACCGTGGCGCCCTCACCGACCCAGAGCTTCGGGGCGAGGCGGGTCAGGTCGGCGTCCGGCTGCATCGGGAGCACGACCTTCGAGGCGCTCTCGGTGACGATCCCGTACCCCTTCTGGTCCTTCACCGTCGCGTCCACGACCGAGGTGGGGCTCGCGGGATACGCCGCCAGCAGCCGGTCGTACTCCGCCTGCGTCACCGGAATCACCGTGCCGTGCCGGGGACTTGCCGGCAGCTGGTAGTTCTGCGAGGGCGTCCACTGCCCCGAGTCGAGGTCGGTGGTCTCGAAGGGGATGTAGCCGCGGCCGCCGTACTCGTCGACGAACAGGTACCACTTCTCCTCGGTGTTGGACTTGAAGATCGTCGGCCCCTCGCCGCGGTCCATCGAGCCGTTGCCGATGCAGTCGGCGACGAAGTCGTACGTCGTCGAGGTGAGCGTCGTCGACTTCTCCGCGGTGATGAACTTCGAGCAGGGGCTGGACGAGCTCGGGTCCCGTTCGTCCTTGGTGTAGCGGTAGTACGTCCCCTTGTGCTCGACGACCGTCGAGTCGATGACCGAGTAGCCGGGATCGTTCCACACCTTCGGCTCGCTGAAGGTGCGGAAGTCCTTCGTCGTCGCGTACAGCATCTTGTTGTACGTCGAGCCGGTGTGGTCCGGATCGTCGTCGGCGTACAGCTTCGACGCCCAGAAGACGACGTACTCGCCGAGCGTCTCGTCCCAGTAGGCCTCCGGCGCCCAGGTGTTGCCCGCGTTGTCGGGGGACACCTTCACCAGGCGCTGGTCGGTCCAGTGCACCAGGTCGGTGGACTCCCACACCATGATGGACTTGCTGCCGTGCCGCTGCACGTGGTCCCAACTGCCGCTGGAGTTGCGGTACATGCGCAGGTCGGTCGCGATCATGTAGAACTTGTCGCCCTTGGGGGAGCGGATCACGAACGGGTCGCGCAGGCCCTTCTCGCCGATGGTGGAGGTCAGGACCGGCTTGCCCGCGTTCAGCTCCCGCCAGTGCAGCGGGTCGTTGCCGCGGCTGAGGGCGTAGCGGATCTGTTCACCGTCGGCGGTGCCCTCGCCGGTGAAGTAGGCGAAGAGATAACCGGCGTACTGGGTGTCCTTCACAGGTGGTGCTCCTGGTTGCGTGCTGCCCGGCGGGGCGGTCAACAGGGTGAAGAGGAGGGCGAGGAAGGGAAGCGGGAGGAACGTGCGGACGGTGGGGCGGCGCATGGCACATCCTGTGTGAGTGTGGGGATTTTTGTTGGGTGACGTGCCTTCGGAGTGTCATCTGCCGAGGACGGTGCGTCAATCGGTGCTGCCGGGGCGGGAGGGAACCGAAAGTTTCGGTCCTTTTCGCGCGGCCCGGCAACCTTTCCGGCCACTGCGACGACCGGATCTCAGAAACGGGCCGGGGCGGCCCCTCCGGCCCGTTTCGCTCCATCCCCCTAGTAGGGCTTTGTTAGGTCCTGTGGTGGGGTTCGGGTGCTGGTGCGGGTTGGCCGCATATCGAGCAGGCGCCGGTCCAGGTGGCCAGGAGGGCCTGGAGTTCGCGGAGGACCGCGTAGAGGGTCAGGCCGGCGCAGGGGCTTTTGGGTCGAGCCTGAGCATGGTGCAGAAGGCCTGGGCGAGGGGCGCGAGGGTGACGTGGCGGTGCCAGCCGAGGTAGTTGCGGCCCTCGAAGTGGTCCAGGCCCAGACCGTCCTTGAGCTCGCGGTAGTCGTGCTCAACTCGCCATCGGATCTTGGCGATTCGTACCAGTTCGCGCAGTGGGGTGTCGGCGGGAAGCGTCGAGAGCCAGTAGTCGGTTGGCTCGGCGGAGTCGGGTGGCCACTCGACGAGCAGCCAGCAGTCGGGCAGGGAGCCGTCGGCGGCGCGGCGGATGGTGCGGTTGGCCGGTCGGACCCGCAGGGCCAGGAACTGCGAGCGCATCTCGGCGTTCGGGTTGCGTCTGGTGGCCTTGCTGCCCTGGCGCCAGGTGACGGTGCGGGTGGCCGCTCGGCCGACGGCCAGGGCCAGGGCGCGCAGGGTGGTGTGCGGTTGGGGGTAGGCGGACACGGGAGGGCGGCCCTGCCCGGAGTACGGCGGGCGTTGGGGTGTGGCATTGCCGGGGTGCGCGGTCGTGGTGGCTTTGACCGCGACCGCGTAGGTCAGGCCGCGCTCGGTCAGGCCCTCGCGAAAGCCGGTGGCGTCGCCGTATCCGGCGTCGGCGGCGACCGGAAGGTCGGGCAACTCCCAGTTGTCGCGCACCTCGTCGAGCATGTCCAGCGCCAGGCGCCACTTCTCCCGGTGCCGCTCGGTGTCCGGGATTCCCGCCTTGGCGCGGCGGCGCCGGATCGCCTCGGCCATCAGCGCGTCCTCGCCGTACTTGGTGTCGTCCCAGCTCTCGGGCAGGAACAGGCGCCAGTCGACAGCCGATGACGCACGGTCACTGACCAGGTTCACACTGACGCCGACCTGGCAGTTGCCGCGCTTACCCAGGGCGCCGCAGTACATCCGCGCCACCCCCGGTGAGTCGTAGCCGTCCTTGGGGAAGCCGACATCATCGATCGCGTACGCCTCGGGAGAAATGTGCGCGGCAGCCCAACGGGCCAGCCGCTCACGGACCTTGGAGTAGTCCCAGGTGGACGATGAGACGAACTGCTGCAGCTGCTGGTGGTCCACGCCCAGGCGCTCGGCCATCGGCTGCATGGACTTGCGCTTGCCGTCCAGCATCAGCCCGCGCAGATACAGCTCGCCCTTGGCCCGCTGGTCCCGACGCGCCAGCGAACCGAGCATCTCCGCCGCGAACGCCTCCAGGCGCGGGCGGACCGTCTCCATCTCCTCAGGTGTCACACCTGACAGAACATCACAATCTACCTGACGATGATCAATCGGGGTACCTAACAAAGCCCTACTAGGAAAGGAACGCCCCAGTGCGTCAGAGCACCGGACGCCACCGCAGGACGCGCACCCTCTCGATCGCCGCGGCAGTGGCTGTCGCCGCGGGGGCGGGCGGCGTCTACCTCGGCCTGTCCGACGGCGGCGCCCAGGCCGCCTCGACGACGGTCACCGTCTCCACCACCCCCGAACTGGAGTCGGCCGTCAGGAACGCCGTCGCCGGTACGACCGTCCAGGTGCGCGGCGGCACGTACACCCCCACCGCCACCCTCAAGTCCACGGCCAGCAGGACGAGTTCCAGCCGGATCGCACTGAAGGCGTACGGCAGCGAGAAGGTGAAGATCGACGGCTCCAAGCTGCCCGACGGCTCCTGGCTCGCCGGGGTCTACGGCAGCTACTGGACCGTCGAGAACCTCACCTTCCAGAACTCCCCGGCCCAGGGCTTCGTCGTCACCTCCTCCACCGGCGGCATCTTCCGCAACCTCGTCACCGCGAACAACGGCGACTCCGGCTTCACCCTGCGCGGCGACGGCACCGTGAACAACCTCGTGCAGAACCTGGACAGTCACGGCAACTACGACCCGGCCGGACACGGCCAGAACGCCGACGGCATCGCCGTCAAGTTCGGCTCCGGCACCGGCAACGTCCTCGACGGCGCCCGCCTCTACAACAACTCCGACGACGGCCTCGACCTGTGGCAGTTCTCCTCGCCGGTCACCATCAAGAACTCCTGGGCCTTCGGCAACGGCAAGAACCGCTGGTCCGACTCCGCCTTCGAGGGCAACGGCAACGGCTTCAAGCTGGGCGGCGGCGGAGCCTCCGTCGCCCACAAGGTGCAGAACAACGCCGCCTGGGACAACACCCTGCACGGCTTCACCGAGAACTCCAACACCGGCGCCATCGTGCTGTACCGCAACACCGCCTACGCCAACACCGAGGACGGCTTCTACTTCGCCACCGGCAAGGCGCGTCTCGCACGCAACCTCGCCGTCGGCAACGGCCACGCGAAGGCGAAGCTCGGCGGTGCCACCGTCTCGGCGGCCAACAACTGGGACGCGGGTGTCGCCACACCGGCGTTCGCCACCACGGACGCGACCAGCGCGTACGGCGCCCGCGGTGCGGACGGCTCGCTGCCGTCGACCACCTTCCTGGCCACCGGATCCACGAGCATCGGCGCGACGATGAAGTAGCCGGGGAAACACAAGGGAACGCCCCCGCCGGTCGTCACCGGCGGGGGCTTTCCATGCGCCGGACGAGGGGGGCTCGGTCCGACATGCCGGCCCGAGGGGGGTGCCCCTATCTGTTTCGTCAACCCCGGTGGGGTCGGCTTGTAGGGGTTGATCGTGGTTTTCGGGAACGTCCCGCGGATCGGGGTGTTCCCGGCGGATCGGGTGGCTGATGGGCAGCCCGGTGGCCGGCAGGGCCGGATTGGCCGTGCCGGTACGCGGGCGTGATGGGGCCTGGAGGGTAGGGCGGTGGAGTCGTCAGGCGGCGAGGTCGACGTCGCCCGGGGTGCGTGCTTCGTAGAGGGCCCCGGTGCGGATCATCGCGTGGATGACGTTCACGCGCTGGCGGGCCAGGCGGAGGATCGCCTGGGTGTGGGTCTTGCCGCGTGCGCGTTGCCGGTCGTAGTAGATCCGGGAGGACAGGTCGGCTTTGCAGCCGATCGCGGCGAACGCGGCCTGGAACAGGGCGCGTTTGAGGAGCCGGTTGCCGCGGTGGGGTGCGTGCTCGCCGCGGATGGAGGTGCCCGAGGACTTCGTGGCGGGCGCGAGTCCGGCATAGGAGGCGAGGTGCCCGGCGGTGGGGAAGCCGGTGCCGTCACCGATCGCGACGATCACGGCCGCCGTGGTCCTGACGCCCAGGCCGGGCAGGGACGTCAAGAGGTGGAAAAGAGGGAGGGCCTCCAGCAGGGCGGCGATCTCCTGCTCGGCCTGGCGGCGCTGGGTGTGGGCGGCGGCGAGCTGGGCGGCAAGTCCTGGCACGATCAGCGCGCTGGCCTCGGTGCCCGGAACGACCAGGGTCTGCTCGGCGAGCGCGTCGAAGATCTCTGCGGTCAGGTGGTGGGCCTTGCGCGAACCGTGCACCTTGAGCAGGGCCTCGCAGCGGGCCCGGCCCAGTTTCCTCAGTCTCGCCGGGGAGCCGTGGCGCTGAAGGAGGGCCTGGACATAGGGGTAGGCCAGGCGCGGGCCGAGCACACGCTCGAGAGAGGGGTGGATCTGGGAGAGCAGGCCGCGCAGCCGGTTGGTGGCGCGGTTGACCTCGCCGGCCAGGTCGTTGTCGTAGCCGGTGAGCATGGTCAGCTCGGCCAGCACCTCGTCGTCGCGGTCCACCGCGCGCAGTGTGTGCGGCATGGTGCGGGCGGTCTCGGCGATCACGAACGCGTCGCGGGCGTCGGTCTTGGCCTCGCCCGGGTGCAGATCGGCGGCCCGCCGCATCGACAGCCCGGGCAGGTAGGCCACCCGGCAGCCGGCCGCGCGGGCCACCGTCAACGGCAGCGCGCCGATGTTGGCGACCTGGTCCACGATCACCAGAACGGTGCCGAACTTCGCCACCAGCTTGGTGAACAGCTCCAGCAGTCTCGGCTCGGTGTTGGGCAGCCGCTTGTCGTGCACGGTTCTGCCGTCCGCGGTCCGGCCGTGGGCGTGGTGGAACTCCTTGCCCAGGTCCAGGCCGAGGAAGAGATCTATCGCGGTCGTGTCGACCATGTGCGCGTGCCCCTCGCCACTCGTCTCCTCAGCTCCCGGCCGTCCCTGCGGCACCACACGCCGGCAACCACGTTACGCAGACATGCCGCCCGTGAAGCGGCCCGGCATTGCGCCGGACCAGGCGGTCGTCAGGCCCCTCATCAGCGGTCAAGCGGTGCCCCGAAGCCCGGCGGCAACACCCCCCAGGTCATCCGTACGACAGGGGGCACACAGCCATACCGGACCCGGGGGCCAGGCGCCCCATTGCGGGGCCACGAAAAAGGTAACGGGGCTCGGGCCGGCAGCTCTCAGCGACTCACTTGTAGGTGACGTCGGAGGCCGTGTAGCGGCAGTGCGTGCCGTCCGGGCCGCTGCCGAGCTCCTTGGGCTCCGCACCGGTGTTGTTGCCCTGGAAGCGGGTGCACACCTTCATCTTCTTGCTGCTGTCGCCGTGGATGCGCACCTTGCGCAGGGCGGCCGTGTCGCCGAAATTGGAGTTGATGCCGACGATCGACTTGCCCGGCGCCGTCACATCGACGTCGTTGATGATGATCGAGCGGTTCTTGTACTGCGTCGAGCAGTTGCCGCAGGTGCGTACCAGCTTGCCGAAGTCCGACACCTGGAACTTCGTCACGACCAGCTTGCCCGCGCCGTTGAACTGGAAGACCTTGTCGCTGGCGCTCTTCGCACCGCCGCCGTGCACGGTGTAGACGGACGACGCCGACTTGCCCTTGAACGTGGCGGCGTCCTCGCCGACGTCCTCCCACCACACGTTCTGCAGCGTGCAGCTGCCCTGGCAGTGGATGCCGTCGGCGGCGGGGGAGCCCAGGATGACGTTCTTCAGGACCGCGCCGTCCTTCAGCTGGAAGATCGGGTCCTGGCCCTCCTCCTGGCCGTTGCCGCCCAGTTCGCCGCTGCCGTAGAAACGCTGGTAGCCGCCGTCGTACGCGCCCGACACCGAGATGGTGCTGCTCACCGCCTTGTTGCCCTTGGCGGTCGGCCAGTTGGACGCGGCGCCGGCGGTGGACAGCAGCGACGTGGTGGCGAACGCCGCTCCGGTGATGCCGAGCGCGGCCACGGAACCGATCACGGCCCGCCGCCTGGTGACCCGGCGGCGGTGCCTCACGCGCTGTTCTGCTGGTGCAGTCATGTACCGATTCCTCAAGTGGGTGGTGACTCTTGCGCCTTGTGGTCGTCACCGGTGAGGAATGGGTTGCCGTGTCTCCAGAAATTTTTTACGAGTCGCCCTCGGACGAGTCGTCGTCGTCCTGGGCGGCGAAGTCGCCCGCCACGGACAGCTCTTCGGAGCCCGCCCGCGCGGTCGCCGCATAGCCGTCGTCCTTGGCGTCCCGGCCGCCGCGCTCGTGGTCGTACTGCCCGGCGAACACCCACTCGCCCTCCGGGACCGTACGGCCCTCCTTGAGCACCCAGGTGTACACCAGGAAGCCGTCCTGCTCGCCGACCGTCAGCGTGAAGTCGTCCTCGGGCAGCGACCGCCAGGCGCCGGTCGAGGAGACCCCGCCGGTCTGCGCGATCCTCAACTGCACGGTCAGCTCGGTCAGTTGTTCGCTGGTCTTGACGGTGATGTTGCTCTGCGCCCAGAAGTCGTTGCTGTGCGGGTCCACCGAGCCGTCCGACCACAGCGGACCGTCCTCGACGCCGGCGCCGGCGGGCAGCTGTGCCGGTGCGGACGCCGAGGCGGACGGCGACTGCGCCGGGGGCGAGCTGGGCTCCTCCCGGGACTCCACCGGGCTGCTGGGCTCCGGGTCCACCGGGAACGCGGGCGGGCGGCTCGTCGCCTCCGGCGACGGCGTGGGCGTCGCCGACACGGCGACCTTCCGCTGCGGGGGAGCCTCCTCCTTCACCGCGGACGCGACCGCGTACCCGCCGACCGCGAGCACACCCGCGACCGCGGCCGTCGCACCCGCGACCCGCAGCCAGCCGAACGCCGGCGGGAGGGTCGCCCGGTGGCCGCTGCCGCCGCGGACCTCCTCGGTCATACCGCGCTCGATCCGGGCCAGGATGCGCGCGCGGTCGGGCTCGTGCGCCTCGGCCGCCTCGTGCAGCCGGGCGCGCAGCTCGCCGTGCACGTCCCGCTGCATCGTCATCGGTCCCTTCCTCCGGCCTCACCGGTGCGCGCCATCGCCGCGCGCACCTTCTGCGGAGCTTGTTGTGGGCCGAGCAATCGTTGCAGCTCGGCCATTCCCTTCGAGGTCTGGCTCTTCACCGTACCCACCGACACACCCAGGGCGAGGGCGGTGTCCTTCTCCGACAGGTCGAAGGCGTGCCGCAGCACCACACAGGCCCGCTTGCGGAACGGCAGCCGACGCAGCGCCGCCTGTACATCCACCGAGCCCGCTATGTCCGGGTTCTCGGTCTTCTCCTCGCGCTGGGACCAGAACAGGGCGATCCGGCGACGCTCGCGCACCGCGCTGCGGATGCGGGTGCGGGCGAGATTGGCGACCACTCCGCGCGCGTACGCCACCGGATGGTCGGCCGCGCGTACCCGGTCCCAGCGGTGCCACAGTGCCAGCAGCGCATCCGCCGCGAGATCGTCGGCGGCGTCCGCCTCACCCGTCAGCAGATGGGCCAGGCGGGCCAGTTCGGCGTAATGGCGCTCGAAGAAGGCTTGGAACTCCACGGAGGCGGCGTCGTCGACGACTGTCCCCACGGGCGGTCTCTCCTCGAAGCGTTGGCCCGGCATCGAACTGCCGTACGCCGGGATGAGGTCCGGAACTGTACCAGCGATACTCATGTGATTCGTACGGGGCTTCGAACGCCGTGTGGCAGGCCGAACCCGATTCCGTAACACGGAGAAAACCTGAAACAGGTTCAACGAGGGAACAATCCAGCCAGCATCCGCACACAGATCATTCAGGCGCCAAGGAGTGTCCGCCATGTCCGAAACGCAGAAGGTGACCGACCGGCCAAGTGCCCCGCCACCGGCGGCGAACAGCATCGACGGGTTCTTCAAGATATCCGAGCGGGGGTCCACCTTCGGCCGGGAGATACGCGGCGGCTTCGCCACGTTCTTCACCATGGCCTACTAGGGCTTTGTTAGGTACCCCGATTGATCATCGTCAGGTAGATTGTGATGTTCTGTCAGGTGTGACACCTGAGGAGATGGAGACGGTCCGCCCGCGCCTGGAGGCGTTCGCGGCGGAGATGCTCGGTTCGCTGGCGCGTCGGGACCAGCGGGCCAAGGGCGAGCTGTATCTGCGCGGGCTGATGCTGGACGGCAAGCGCAAGTCCATGCAGCCGATGGCCGAGCGCCTGGGCGTGGACCACCAGCAGCTGCAGCAGTTCGTCTCATCGTCCACCTGGGACTACTCCAAGGTCCGTGAGCGGCTGGCCCGTTGGGCTGCCGCGCACATTTCTCCCGAGGCGTACGCGATCGATGATGTCGGCTTCCCCAAGGACGGCTACGACTCACCGGGGGTGGCGCGGATGTACTGCGGCGCCCTGGGTAAGCGCGGCAACTGCCAGGTCGGCGTCAGTGTGAACCTGGTCAGTGACCGTGCGTCATCGGCTGTCGACTGGCGCCTGTTCCTGCCCGAGAGCTGGGACGACACCAAGTACGGCGAGGACGCGCTGATGGCCGAGGCGATCCGGCGCCGCCGCGCCAAGGCGGGAATCCCGGACACCGAGCGGCACCGGGAGAAGTGGCGCCTGGCGCTGGACATGCTCGACGAGGTGCGCGACAACTGGGAGTTGCCCGACCTTCCGGTCGCCGCCGACGCCGGATACGGCGACGCCACCGGCTTTCGCGAGGGCCTGACCGAGCGCGGCCTGACCTACGCGGTCGCGGTCAAAGCCACCACGACCGCGCACCCCGGCAATGCCACACCCCAACGCCCGCCGTACTCCGGGCAGGGCCGCCCTCCCGTGTCCGCCTACCCCCAACCGCACACCACCCTGCGCGCCCTGGCCCTGGCCGTCGGCCGAGCGGCCACCCGCACCGTCACCTGGCGCCAGGGCAGCAAGGCCACCAGACGCAACCCGAACGCCGAGATGCGCTCGCAGTTCCTGGCCCTGCGGGTCCGACCGGCCAACCGCACCATCCGCCGCGCCGCCGACGGCTCCCTGCCCGACTGCTGGCTGCTCGTCGAGTGGCCACCCGACTCCGCCGAGCCAACCGACTACTGGCTCTCGACGCTTCCCGCCGACACCCCACTGCGCGAACTGGTACGAATCGCCAAGATCCGATGGCGAGTTGAGCACGACTACCGCGAGCTCAAGGACGGTCTGGGCCTGGACCACTTCGAGGGCCGCAACTACCTCGGCTGGCACCGCCACGTCACCCTCGCGTCCCTCGCCCAGGCCTTCTGCACCATGCTCAGGCTCGACCCAAAAGCCCCTGCGCCGGCCTGACCCTCTACGCGGTCCTCCGCGAACTCCAGGCCCTCCTGGCCACCTGGACCGGCGCCTGCTCGATATGCGGCCAACCCGCACCAGCACCCGAACCCCACCACAGGACCTAACAAAGCCCTACTACATCCTTGTCCTGAATCCGATCATCCTGGGCAGTGCCAGGGACAAGTACGGGGAGCAGCTCGACGCGGTTCAACTCACCACCGCCACCGCCCTGGTGGCCGCGGTCATGACCGTCATCATGGGCATCGGCGGCAATCTGCCCCTCGCCCTGGCCGCCGGACTCGGCCTCAACGCGGTCGTCGCCTTCCAGATCGCCCCGCTGATGAGCTGGGACGACGCGATGGGCCTGATCGTCCTCGAAGGCCTGCTGATCTGCGTACTTGTCGTCACCGGGCTGCGTGAGGCCGTCATGCACGCCATCCCGCAGGCGCTCAAGCAGGCGATCAGCGTCGGCATCGGCTTGTTCATCGCGTTCATCGGCTTTGTCGACGCCGGCTTCGTCAGCCGCATCCCGGACGCCGCGAACACCACGGTGCCGGTTCAGCTCGGCGGCTCCGGCACGCTCACCGGGTGGCCGATTCTTGTCTTCTGCCTCGGTGTGCTGCTGACCATCGGACTGCTCGCCCACAAGGTCAAGGGCGCCATCCTCATCAGCATCGTCACCATGACCGTCGTCGCGATCGTCATCAACTCGATCGCCGACATCAAGACCTGGGGCCTGACCACGCCCGAGCTGCCCGACCAGGTCGTGGACACCCCCGACTTCGGACTGATCGGCGACTTCAGCCTGTTCGGCGCGTTCAGCGAGCCCGGCGTCGGCGTCATCACCGTCGTCCTGCTGGTCTTCACGCTGATCCTGTCCGACTTCTTCGACACCATGGGCACGGTCGTCGGCATCAGCACGGAGGCCGGGCTGCTGGACAAGGACGGCAAGGTCCCGAACCTCGGCCGCGTCCTGCTGATCGACGGCGCCGCGGCCGTCGCGGGCGGCGCCGCATCGTCGTCCTCGGCGACCTCCTACATCGAGTCGGCGGCCGGCGTCGGCGAGGGCTCGCGCACCGGCTTCTCCAACCTGGTCACCGGCGGCCTGTTCGCCCTCGCCCTGTTCTTCACCCCGCTGCTCACCATCGTCCCGCTCCAGGCGGCCGCCCCGGCCCTGGTCGCCGTCGGCTTCCTGATGATGACCCAGGTCAAGCAGATCGACTGGGACAGGTACGAGATCGCCATTCCGGCGTTCCTCACCATCGCGGTGATGCCCTTCACGTACTCCATCACCAACGGCATCGGTGCGGGCTTCGTCGCCTACGTCCTGATCAAGACGGTGCTGGGCAAGGCGAAGGAGGTCCACTGGCTGCTGTGGGGGACCTCGGTGCTGTTCCTGGTGTACTTCGCGATCGACCCGATCGAGCAGATCCTGGGAGTCAAGTAGCCCTAGCCGTTGAGCGCCGCCTCCATCACCTTCTTGGCCACGGGGGCGGCCAGCCCGTTGCCGCTGACCTCCGAACGCGCCGCGTCCGACTGCTCGACGACCACCGCCACGGCGACCTCCTCGCCGTCGGCCTTCCCGTAGGACGTGAACCAGGCGTACGGCGTCTTGCTGTTGTTCTCGCCGCGCTGGGCCGTGCCGGTCTTGCCGCCCACCGTCGCGCCCGCGATCTGCGCGTTCGTCCCCGTGCCGTCCTCGACCACCGTCTGCATCGCCGACTGGAGCTGCTCGGCGGTGTCGGAGCTGACGATCTCCTTGGTCCCGGCGTTGTCGTCGTAGTTCTCCAGGACGTCCCCGCCGCCGTCGGTGATCTGCGACACCATGTGCGGCGAGACCAGCTTGCCGCCGTTGGCAATGGCCGCCGACACCATGGCCATCTGCAGCGGCGTCGCGGTCACGTCGAACTGGCCGATGCCGGACAGCGCGGTCTGCGCCTCGTCCATGTCCTTCGGGTACACGCTCTCGTACGCCCGCACCGGCACGTCCTGCTCGTCGTCGTTGAAGCCGAACTTCTCGGCCATCGCCCTGACCTTGTCCTGGCCCAGGTCGACGGCCATGCTCCCGAAGACGTTGTTGCACGAGTACTGAAGAGCCACCCGGATCGAGGCGTCCTCACACGGGGCGGACGGGTTCTCGTTCGTCAGCTCGTCGCTCGACTGCGGCAGCGGATACGGGTCCGGGCTGTCCGTCTTCTCGTCCACCGACGAGTACAGGCCGTCCTCCAGCGCGGCCGCCGCGACGACCAGCTTGAACGTCGAACCCGGCGGCAGCGGCCGGCGCAGCGCCCGGTTCGTCATCGGCTTGTCGGCGTCCTTGGTCAGCTGCTCCCAGGCGTCCGAGTCGCCCGTGGTGATCCGCGACGGGTCGTACGACGGAGTGGAGACGACCGCCAGGATCTTCCCGGTCGTGGGGTCGATCGCGACGGCCGCGCCCTTCTTGTCGCCGAGCGCGTCGTACGCCGCCTTCTGCACATCCGGGTCGATCGTCGTGATCACGTTGCCCGGGTCGGACCGCTTGTTGGTGACGGTGTCCAGCACGCTCTTGAGGCGGTTGTCGGTGCCGTCGAGCAGGTCCTGGTAGATGCCCTCGAGCTGGGTGGCTCCGAACGCCTGCGAGCTGTACCCGGTGACGGCCGCGTACAGCGCGCCGTCCGTGTACGTCCGCTTGTACGCGAGGTCGCCGCTCTTCGTCCGCGCCGAGCCGGTGACCGCCTCGCCGCCCACGACGATGTTGCCGAGCGGCTCGCTGTACAGCGCGATCGTGTTCCGCCGGTTTTCCTTGTCGTCCGCGAGGGCCTGGCCTTCGTAGAACTGCACCCAGGTCGCCCTGACCAGCAGAGCGAACACGAGCAGCAGCGCGAAGACGGACGCCCGCCTGATCGTCTTGTTCATCCCACTCGAGACGACGATCGGGATGGGGGCAGTCGTTCCCTTGCGCCCCGTTTTCTCATCGAGCGTTCATGAAGCCCGCCTCGTAAGCGGCGATCACCGCCTGCGTGCGGTCCCGGGTGCCGGTCTTCGCCAGGACCGCCGCCACGTGCGACTTCACGGTGGCCGGACCGACGTCCATCCGCCGTGCGATCTCCGCGTTGGTCAGACCCTGCGCCATCAGCCGCAGCACCTCGCTCTCGCGGCACGTGAGCCTCGCCACCCAGGGCGGCGGCGCGGGGTACGCGCGCGCGTGCTCGGCCGCGAGGCTGCGGACCGCCGACGGGAACAGCAGGGTGTCGGTGCGCGCGACCAGCCGTACGGCCTGGACGAGCGCGTCGGCCTCCGCCCGCTTCAGCAGGAACCCGGCGGCTCCGGCGCGCAGGGCGTCGTACACGTAGGAGTCGTTCTCGAAGGTCGTGACGACGACGATGCGGGGCGGGTCGGGGAGCATGGCGAGGATCTGCTCGGTGGCCCGGATGCCGTCGATCTCGGGCATGCGTACGTCCATGAGGACGACGTCGGGTCTGCGGTCCCGTACGACCGTCACGGCCTCGGCCCCGGTGGCCGCCTCGCCGACCACCTCGAAGTCCGGCTCGGCGGAGAGGATGGCGCGCAGGGCGGTGCGGACCATGCGTTCGTCGTCGGCGAGGACGATCCGGATCGTCATGCGGATCCCTTCATGGGCAGTCGTACGTGCAGCCGCCACGTCCCCTGTGCGGCGCCGGCCTGAGTCGTCCCGCCCAGCAGCCGCGCCCGGTCGGCGATGCCTTTCAGGCCGTGGCCGCCGCCGGGGCGGCACTCGGGGACGCAAGCGACGGGATTCTCCACGGTGATCTCCAGGTGCCCGTCGGCCACTGCGGTCCGCAGCCGCACGGTCACCCCGTCACCGGCGTGCTTGAGGGCGTTGCTCAGCCCCTCCTGCACGATGCGGTAGGCCTCGCGGGAGAGGACGGGCGGCAGGGCGTCGGGGTCGGCCGTGAGCGTGGCCCGCACTCGCAGCCCACTCGCGCGGGTGCGGCGCAGGAGGCCGTCGAGGTCGGCGGCGAGGGTGGGCGCCGGGGCCGTGCCGGGAGCGTCGCCGTCTCTCAACACGCCCAGCACGGAGTCGAGTTCGCCGACCGTGCGCCGGGTCGTGTCCTCGATCGCGGCGAGGGCCTCGCGGACGAACTCCGGATCGGTGTCCAGGACCCGGCGGGCCGCGCTCGCCTGGAGGGTGACGGCGCTGAGGGCATGGCCCACGGAGTCGTGCAGCTCGCGCGCGAGCCGGTTGCGCACGGCGAGGTCGGCGGCGCGCGCCTCGGCTGCCGCGAGCCGGTCCTCGGGCGTGGGCCCGAGCAACGCGGGCGCCCAGCGGGCGAGGAGGGCCCCGGAGCCGGCCGCGCACGCCGCGAGCGCGATGAGGATCGCCACGCCCGCGACCGGCCCGAGCGTGAACACCCAGGTGTGGTCGAGGGCGGAGGGCAAGTCGAGCCAGTCGCGGTTCACGAGGGCGATGACGGGCAGGGCGACGAGGAACGCGGCGAACGGGCGATGACGGGCAGGGCGACGAGGAACGCGGCGAACGGGCGATGACGGGCAGGGCGACGAGGAACGCGGCGAACGGCGGCACCGCCAGCGACATCCCGGAGATGATCCCGCCGAACCCGAGGTGCAGCGTGAACCAGGCCGCCGTACGCCCCTTCGCGACGCGTGTCCGGGCCGGCCCGTCGGCGAGCCGGTCCCCGTCGACCCCGCACAGCCACCGCAGGGCACCGGCCTCCAGCGGCCGGGTCAGCGGGAACAGCACGGCGGTGACCGCGGCGAGGGGCAACCCGACGGCGAAGGAGAGGAGTTGGAGGGGCAGGTCGTTGAAGACATACCTGGAGTCGGTGGCCGGCCCGACGACGAGCTGACCGACGAAGACGTACGGCATGGCGAGCGCGCCGCCGATGATCAGATGGAGCCATCGGCGACGCGCTCGCCGACCGAACAGGAACCGGGCGAACTCGGTCACGCCGTACGACGTTTCCGGCTCGCCGCGCGCTCCGCGAGGAAGTGGACGCCGAGGCAGGCGACGAGGGTGCCGACGATCATCTCGCCGGCGTAGGCGAGGTTCATCAGCGGCGTCGGGCTGTCGGCCACGTCGGTGAGGGGCGCCAGCGACAGCCAGCCCGCCCAGCAGACCATGGCCGCGGAGCCGGTCCAGGCGAGGGCGAGGGGGAGCTTGACGGGCAGGGCCCGGCCGCGCCGGAAGGCGAGGAGGACGCCGCCGGTGACGGCCATGGCGAGGAACACGGCGTACATGACCTCCAGGACGTAGAAGTCACTGGTCCGGTCGGCGATCCGGGGCCCGCTGAGCCCGGCCGTGCCGCCGGACGCCCACAGGACATGGGCGGTCAGGGGCAGCAGGGCGAGCACGGCGGCCGCGACGGCCACTGCCCGCTGCGCCGCCCCGATGGCCCCGACCGGAAGCTCCCAGACCCGCCCCTCCCACAGCCGGCCCCAGCGGTCACGGGCGTACAGCACGAACAGCGCGCCGAGGGTGAGTCCCTGCACGATGAACCCGGTGTAGACGACCCCGAAGACCCAGGCGTCGAGGAACGGCCCCCCGCGGTCGTCCGTGGTGTCCGTGCTTCCGCCGAGCGCGCCGACGATCAGCTGGACGGGAAACCCGGCCATGATCGGCGCGAGCAGCCCGGTGGCCACCCACGCGGGGAAGGCCGGCAGCCACGCGGGCACCCGCAGCCCCCACGGCCGGGTCAGCACCAGCACGAGCACGATGACGGCACCGTCCATGAGCACGGTGACCGCGTTGGCGACGGCCATGGTGCCCCGATGCTCCAGCAGCGAGCTGCCGTCCGGGATTCCGATGTGACTCCCCGCGATCCAGGCGACCTTGAGCGCGAGATACGGCACGCAGGCGATGATGGCGACGGCGCGCAGCAGCCGACGGGGCCGGCTGAGGCCGACGGTTGGTATCACCGGAGTAGGAGCGAGTGTCTGCGTCATGCGTCCACGCTCCCGCGCGACGGCAGGGGCCCACCTCCTGCGCGACGGTGATCCGTCTCCGCCGCATGGGGGAGGCCCGCTCAGCCCTCCAACGCCAGGACCAGCTCGTCGATCTCCTCGCCGCGCGCGTGCGCGAACCCCCGGGCCCGGGCCCTGACCTGGAAGCCGCACTTCGTGAGCACCCGCAGCGAGCCCTCGTTGTCCGCCGCCGCCCGTGCGTACAGCGGGCGTTCGGGGACCTCGGCGAGGAGTCCGCGCAGGGCCGTGGCAATGCCTCGCCCCACTACGGTTCCATATCCATGGAGTCAGAGCGTCTCTGACTGGCTTAGGGATCCCCCGTGTTGCTCAGGGATGTAAGCCAATCGTCTTCGTGCCCTGGTGCTGACGGAGGACCGTCAGCCCGCGTGGCACGTCCCTCCGGACGCTGGTCGGCCCAGCCTGCACAGCTATGGGGTCGAGGAGGGTGCCCGACGTCGCCTGGGCGCCGGGCGTGCACGTAACAGTCTGCCACAGGATTGCTACGGACCGCTAATCCGATTGGTGAGCCACAAAAGGAGTCAGAGCCTGCGAGTGGCCAGGGTCAGCCGGTCCCGCGCGTCGAACAGGGCGTCCTTCACCATCTGCTCGTGCGCCGGGGTGAGGCGGGCCACCGGGATCGAGCAGCTGATCGCGTCCCGGGCCGGCGTGCGGTAGGGAATCGCCACGCCGAAGCAGCGCAGGCCCAGCGTGTTCTCCTCGCGGTCCACGGCGTACCCCTGCTCCCGTACCTGGTGCAGCTCCTCGATCAGCTTCTCCCGGTCGGTGATGGTGTTCTCGGTGAGGGCGGGGAGGGTCTCCGGCAGCATCTTGCGGACCTGCTCGTCCGTGTACGTGCTCAGCAGCGCCTTGCCGAGGGAGGTGGAGTGCGCGGGGAGGCGGCGGCCGACGCGGGTGAAGGGGCGCAGGTAGTGCTGCGACTGCCGGGTGGCCAGGTAGACGACGTTCGTCCCGTCCAGGCGCGCCAGGTGGATCGTCTCCGTCGTGTCGTCCGACAGCCGGTCCAGCGTCGGCCGGGCCACCGCGACCACCTCGTCGCCGTCGATGTACGACGTCCCCACCAGCAGCGCCCGTACGCCGATCCCGTACCGCGTGCCCGTCGCGTCGGTCTCCACCCAGCCGAGGTCGACGAGCGTGCGCAACAGCATGTACAGGCTCGACTTGGGATAGCCCACGGCCTCCTGGACCGCCGCGAGCGAGTGCATACCTGGACGTCCGGCGAAGTATTCGAGCAGCTCAACCGTCCGTACCGCGGACTTGACCTGCGCCCCGCCCCCCGTCTCGCCTGCCGACATCGCCCTTGACCCCTTCGTTCGACGGGAAATAGTCTCCAACAGCATATTCACCATCAGAGACAGTGTTCAGTATATCGAACGACCCTGGTGGATGACCCAGAACTGCGGCAATACATGTGTGGAGGGACCCGCGGTGGCAGCAGCACCAGTCTGGAGTGTCGACCCCCGAACCGGGAAGCAGCGTGAACAGGTTGCGGTGGAGGCCACAGCCCGGGAGGTGGACGCCACCGTCCGCGCCGCCCACGCCGTCCGCGGCGACCTCGCCGACCGCACGGTCCGGGCGGCCTTCCTGCGCACCGCCGCCGACCGGCTCCAGGATGCCAAGGACCAGCTCGTCGAGGCCGCCGACGCCGAGACCGCGCTCGGCCCGGTCCGGCTGACCGGAGAGCTCGCCCGCACCTGCTACCAGTTGCGGGCCTTCGCCGACATCGTCGACGAGGGCGCCTTCCTCGACGTTGTCATCAACCACCCCGACGACACCGCCACCCCGCCCGTCCCGGACCTGCGCCGCTACAAGGTCCCGCTCGGTGTCGTCGCCGTCTACTCCGCCTCCAACTTCCCCTTCGCCTTCTCCGTCGCCGGCGGTGACACCGCGAGCGCGCTCGCCGCGGGCTGCCCGGTGGTCGTCAAGGCCCACCCCGACCACCCCGCGCTGTCCGAGCTGGTCGCGGCCGTGCTGCGCCGGGCCGCCGCGGAGCACGGCATCCCCGAGGGGGTCGTGGGCCTCGTCCACGGCTTCGAGGCGGGCATCGAGCTGATCAAGCACCCGCTGGTCGCCGCGGCGGGCTTCACCGGTTCCGTACGAGGGGGCCGGGCCCTGTTCGACGCCGCCGCCGCGCGTCCGGTGCCGATCCCGTTCCACGGCGAGCTGGGCTCCCTGAACCCGGTGCTCGTCACCGAGGCCGCGGCAGCGGAGCGCGCCGAGCAGATCGGCGGCGGGCTCGCCGGCTCCATGACGCTGGGCGTCGGACAGTTCTGCGTGAAGCCGGGGCTCGTGCTGGCGCCGCAGGGTGCGGCCGGGGACCGGCTGGTGAAGTCGCTGACGGAGGCGGTCAGCGACACCGAGGCGGGCGTGCTGCTCGACCACCGTATGCGGGACAACTTCGTCGCCGGTGTCGCGGAGCGTGCGGAACTCCCCGACGTGGAGTCGCCCGTGACGCCGGGTGCGGGCGGCGAGCACACGGTGAGCGCGGGTTTCCTCACGGTTCCGGCGGAGAAGCTCACGCAGGAGGGGGAGTACGACCTGCTCCTCGAGGAGTGCTTCGGGCCGGTGACGGTCGTCGCCCGCTACGAGGACGAGGACGAGGCCAAGGCCGTTCTTTCGCGGCTGCCGGGGAATCTCACGGCGACGGTCCACCTCTCGGCGGAGGAGGCCGCGGGGGAGGGGCGTGGACCCGAACTGCTCGCGGAGCTGACGCCGCTTGCGGGGCGTGTGCTGGTGAACGGGTGGCCGACGGGGGTGGCGGTTGCGCCCGCGCAGCATCACGGGGGGCCGTACCCGGCGACGACGTCCACGTCGACGTCCGTGGGTGGGACGGCGATCGAGCGGTGGTTGCGGCCGGTGGTGTACCAGGGGGCGCCGGAGGCGCTGCTTCCTGCGGAGCTGCGGGACGAGAATCCTCTGGGTTTGCCTCGGCGGTTCAACGGACGTCTGGAGAGGTAGCGGTTGCGCCGTAGGTGCGGTGGAGTGCGGGCTGCGGGTTGTCTGTGGTTTCTCGCGCCCACGCGGCGGAGCCGCATATCGATGCAGCCCCGCGCCCCTGAGGACGTCCACCTGAACCTGGGACAATCACTCAATGGATGTCGAGCTTCCCGAACTCCCTTTCCCCCTCCGCACATACGGCCCCGACGGGCACTGGTCCTATGAGGACGGCGTCCTCACCGGATGGGCCGGGGCCCGGCAGGACCGGTTCGTGTCGCCCACCGGTGAGGCGCTCGACCCCGCCTCCGACGCGCCTCGGCTGCTCGGGGCGCCCGAGGGGGACTTCCAGCTGATCGCCCGGGTCACCGTCGGCTTCAACGCGGCCTTCGACGCCGGGGTGCTCTACGTCCATGTCGGGGAGCGGGCGTGGGCCAAGTTGTGTCTGGAGTACTCGCCGGCTGTGCCGACCGTGTGCACGGTGGTCACCCGGGGGCACTCCGACGACGCCAACTCCTTCACGGTGGAGGGGTCGTCGGTGTGGCTCCGGGTGAGCCGCACCGGTCGCTCCTTCGCCTTCCACGCCTCCCGCGACGGCGAGCACTGGACCTTCGTGCGGCTGTTCACGCTGGGCGGCGAGAAGGAGACGGGAGCGGCCCTGGTCGGCTTCATGACCCAGTCGCCGCTGGGGGAGGGATGCGTGGTGACGTACGACCACATCGAGTTCCGGCCGAGCTGGCCGCGGGATCTGCGGGACGGCAGCTGAGCCGGCGTACGGGAATGAAACCGGTCGCTTGAACGTTCACGCACCGGCGGAGGGAGTCTCCGTACCCGGTACGAGCCTGAGAGAGCGAGAACCTATGCGCGTCGAGATCTGGAGCGACATCGCCTGCCCTTGAACCACGGGAACCATAGGTTACCGCGAAGCCCTGACCAGGGTCTATGGCCAGTCAGCACGAAGCCCCGCCCGCCTGCCTCGGAGGAAGCTGACGAACGGGGCCGCTTGAGGACCGTCTAAGCGGTCAAGCTGGGGTCGAAGTACCCCGGCGTGCGGAACAGGCCCGTGAAGGTGCCGGGGCCGTGCCGTTCGTCCAGCCACGTCCCGAGCGCCGTCACGTCACCGCTGATGATGGCCATGAGAAGGCGCATGTGGCACTCGCTCTCTTCCCCAGGGGCGAACTCATCAAGGAAGTGCGTGTACCGGCGATTTACGCCCTTCTCATAGCCGCTGAGGGCCGCCGCGTATTGCGTCTGCTCTTCGCTCCCCGGCACACCCGCCGCGCGCCCGGCGTCCTCCTCCGTCAGCGTCCCCGTCACGTCCCGGTATGCGAGTGCGCCGAGAACGTCTGAGGGTTCCGTCACGCCGAACCGTTCTGCCGTCTGCCGGGTGATGGCGCGCGCCTCTTTGTCGCACGCGCCTTCCATGACGATTCCGAGATTTCGGGTGTGCTGGCTTCCGCGCTGGTCGGCAGCCGAGTAGGACTGTCCGCTAATGCGGCGGTAGTTGATTCCGTACTGAGTCCGGACGGGCACACCTGCCACCTCCACGTACCGCCGACGCGATCCGTAGTGAAGGCAGTCATGGGCGTACGCGCGAAGCAGGTCGAGAAGTGCCAGCGTGGGGCGCTCGGGATTCCGCCGTTCCATGGGCCCGTACATGGTGATGACGGCCACCATCTGAAGGTGCCGGTATCCCTGGTCCGGGTGGTGGAATCCTCCGAAGGCACCGGCACGCGAAGATTCGCAGCCGACCAATACGCGCTCAAGCGGCAGCATCTTCGCCAGCCCATACCCGGCGTACCGGTGGGTGGCGATTTCGACGCCAGCATGGAAAGGCGTGGTGTTGATTCCGTCTGCCGCCCACCGGCCGAGAATGTCCGAGAGGGGCCGGAACACGTGGTCGGGGTGCTTTCCCGTGAGCGGTGACGTGTCGGCACGCATGGCCGCCAGCGCCGCCAATGCCTTAGCACCGCTGATGGACTCGTTCGGCGCGAGTTCCGTTAAGTCGGTGCGCCCGACTTGATGAGCTGAATGTGACTCTCTTGCATCCCCTCCGGGAGCGCGTCCGGGCTGAACCATTTCGCCTCCAGAATCTCGAAGCTGTCGAGCTTGAGAGTTCCACCTACGCAGAGAGCTTCGTAGGCGATCTCCACGCGGAGCTTGTAGCCGCTGGTCACCTGAACCAGTCGCCCGGGAACGACGTCAAGACCGGTTTCTTCCCGGACCTCTCGAACGATGGTCTTCGGGAATTCCTCGCTCTTGATTGCGTAGCCGGTAGGAAGTCCCCATGGCCGGTCAGCGGGCCACATGCGGTGCTTAAGAAGCAGGACTTCCCCCGCCTCATTACGCACCACACCCGTCACGCCGATCATGAATTTGGCGTGGGCGAACCATAGGACGCGCCATTGCAGTGGGCCGCGAATGAGCTTCCACATTCGGGCAATGATTCGCTTCATACGCACCCTTTCGATAGGGCAAGCGTTGGACGCGCTTGCGATGCTGGCTCAACCTATGCCGTGGGGTGCGGGTCACGCCCACGCTTCTACGGTCCCGCCCCGGCCGCTCGACCTGTCCAGGGTTTCCACCACCGGGGCGGGATCTTGCCCCGTCCCCCTCGGGGGCCTCTGCAATCAGCACGGGGGGAGCTGTGCGGCACCGCGAGGGGGACGGGAGTTCAGAGACGGCCGGTAGCGGCCATCGTGATAACCGCCGTGGACAGTGCGGCGACGATAAAGACGAACGCGGACCATCCGAACCGGCGTACGTGCCTCACGAACTCCCCTTCAGCGGCACGCAGTTGGGGCAGTCCGCCGAGTGACGGGAGTTCGGGGGGTGTGTCGGGCCGGGCAGATGGACCACACCCGAGACCACGTCCAGCGCTCCGCCGTACTGCGTCCACCAGCCCTCAGGAAAGCCCGCGTACGGCCCGTTGGGGTCATCTATGAGGCCTGACTAGCTTCGGAGGCGGGAGAGGCCGCGTACGGCGCTGCTGTGGCTTCACAGGGGCGCTCACGAGTGCTTGTCCTTGAGGTGCCGCCGCAAGCGGACGTTGCAGTCACTCACGGCGCTACCGTTCCCGTTCGCGTGCGCCCGGTCCCGGTCCATGGCGATGTTGTCGCAGTGCGCGCACCCCGGTACCGGTTGCGGGCCGTCGTCGAGCCTCAAGGGGAGTTCTACGGGCTTCTCCTGTGTGGTCTGCGTCGTGGTCGCCATGGTCACCATCCCGCTTGATCCGTCATGTCCGTTGCTGCGCGTTGGCCTAGAGAAACGTGGCGAGGGGCCGCGCACCACAGCAGAAAGGCCGCAGCCCTGCCGCACCATGGCCGCACTGGCTACGCTGACCAGGGAAGACGCGTTCCGAGAGGAGACCGGCCCGATGACCAGCAGGCGGCGGAGGTTGGCGGAGCGCCGGAAAGCGTGCGGGTTCAATCAAGAGGAATTCGCGGAAGCGGTCGGCGCTGATCGCTCAACGGTCCAACGCTGGGAGAGTGGAAAGAACGACCCCCAACCCTGGCAGCGTCCGAAGATCGCAAAGGCGTTGTCGATCACAGCGAGGGAACTTGACGCGCTGCTAATTCCCGACGCATACGCCCCGCCGCAGTCTCGTACCGGTTGGCTCGCTGTCGCAGCCCCGGACAGCGACGATGAGTTCGACGCACTCGAATTGGCCCGGCGGGTGTCAGCTAGCGACGTGGGAAAGGAGACATTGAATCGCCTCGAACATGTGTTCGATGAACTGGCTATGAAATACCCAGCGTCTCCCCCGCAAGAATTGCTCGAAAGAGTACGCAAGCATTCCGCTTATGTAGCTCACCTCATGGACGCGCGTATGACGCTAGCGGAACAGCGCCGCCTTTACGTGGTCGGAGGCTGGTTCCAACTCTTGGGAGCCACGCTGCACATCGACCTGAACCAAGAGCACGCCGCTACGGCCCGGTTGCAGACGGCAGCCACCCTCGCGCAGCACGCAGAGCACCGCGAAATTGAGGCGTGGTGTTACGAGACGGACGCTTGGCGAGTGCTCACGAATGGCGACTACGCCCGCGCGCTGGAACTCTCGCTGATCGCGCAGGAATTGGCACCGGCCGGAACCTCGGCTGCAATCCAGGCGACAGCGCAAGAGGGGCGGGCGAGAGCGCGACTCGGAGAGGGGCCCGAAACATACGCAGCCATAGACCGAGTTCAGCGAATGTCGGCCGGGATGGTCCCGCGCAAGGGCACTGAACATCACTACCAATACGATCCGGGTAAGGCGCTGGCCTATACAGCGACGACGCTTGCATGGGTCGGAGATCCCGCAGCGGAGGACTACGCCCGCCAGGTAATCGCCAGACTCGCACCCGCTGATGACGTGGAGAAATGGCCGCGTCGAGTGGCTTCAGCGAACATTGATTTGGCGCTGGCGTTGCTCGGGGGTGACCGGCTGGACGAAGCATGTAACGCAGCACAGCGGGCGATACTGTCCGGCCGCATCGTCCCTTCGAATCACTGGCGTGCGCTGGAAGTCGTCAAGGCCGTTGAGCGTCGACAGCTTCCGGAAGCGTCGGACCTGCGAGAGGCATACCAGGGATTGAAGGCACTTCCGAGCGGCGAATAGGCGCGCGTGATCGGAGCCAAAGCGGCTGAGGATCGAAGGTGCTCGAAAATGCAGAAAGCCCCGCACTGGCCACCAGGAAGGCAGCGGGTACGGGGCTTCACGGGGGTGACCAGGGCATCAAATGGGGGTCATTCCTTCCGCGCAAACGGCCCAAGCTGCGGCGCTAGCTTTTTCCCTCCCTGCCGGTCAATCTCTGAGGGCGGAGGGGGTCCCTCCCCGGGGGTAGGCAGGGCGTAGCGCTCAGAACGGCGGAACGTCATCAGGCTTGGGCGGCTGAGGCTTAGGCTTCGCATTCTCGGCTGCCCAACCACCAGGCTGGTTCTTCGCGGTCTCGCTGTCATGGCACGACTTGCACAGTGGTCGAAGATGCTTAGGTGCATCAGGGTTCGGCTCACCCCTTGCCTTCAATTGCTTCCGACTCAATGGCGAGTGGTCGGCGACCGTCGCTTGCCGACCACACAGCACACACCATGGATTCGCGTACAGATAAGCCTTGCGCTTGCGCTGCCAGCCAACGTCATAACCGCGCTTACTCGCGTTGCCTCTCTGCTCTTCGCGCTGTGCCTTGTGCTCAGGGCAGGGACCACCATTGGTCAGCTCACTGCACCCCGGCTGACTGCACGGCGTTCTAGGCTTCCTTGGCATATCAGCACTTTGAAGGTAGGCACCTACGGATTTCCGGAGGTGGGGGCATCGGTAATCACGTGGAATAGGTCGGCATCACTGAGCCCCTGTATCTCCGCCACAGCATCGATTACCTGTTGTGTGTCGTCCATAGCGTCTAGCTCATCCTCCGCAGCACACAGCAAGTTGCGTAGCGCTTGCACTAGTTGCGCTGCCCGTTCCGAATCGGCGTTGCCGTCAGCGAGCATGGCGCTCAATTCGTCGGAATAAGCGAGCGCATATCTCAGGGATTGGGCCAGCGACTCAGCATGTGAGGGCGCGCAGTGGTCGGCCAACATGGGAACTCCCTTCACGCCAGCACACACGCCAGCGAAGTAGCAGCGCAACAAAGGCGCAGGTCAGGAAATGGGTCGATTCTGGCCGGCTCGGGGTGCCTGGTAGCAACAGCGAAGGGCCGTGCCGCTGAAATCCAGTGACACGGCCCATGCGCCTAGTAGGGCTTTGTTAGGTCCTGTGGTGGGGTTCGGGTGCTGGTGCGGGTTGGCCGCATATCGAGCAGGCGCCGGTCCAGGTGGCCAGGAGGGCCTGGAGTTCGCGGAGGACCGCGTAGAGGGTCAGGCCGGCGCAGGGGCTTTTGGGTCGAGCCTGAGCATGGTGCAGAAGGCCTGGGCGAGGGACGCGAGGGTGACGTGGCGGTGCCAGCCGAGGTAGTTGCGGCCCTCGAAGTGGTCCAGGCCCAGACCGTCCTTGAGCTCGCGGTAGTCGTGCTCAACTCGCCATCGGATCTTGGCGATTCGTACCAGTTCGCGCAGTGGGGTGTCGGCGGGAAGCGTCGAGAGCCAGTAGTCGGTTGGCTCGGCGGAGTCGGGTGGCCACTCGACGAGCAGCCAGCAGTCGGGCAGGGAGCCGTCGGCGGCGCGGCGGATGGTGCGGTTGGCCGGTCGGACCCGCAGGGCCAGGAACTGCGAGCGCATCTCGGCGTTCGGGTTGCGTCTGGTGGCCTTGCTGCCCTGGCGCCAGGTGACGGTGCGGGTGGCCGCTCGGCCGACGGCCAGGGCCAGGGCGCGCAGGGTGGTGTGCGGTTGGGGGTAGGCGGACACGGGAGGGCGGCCCTGCCCGGAGTACGGCGGGCGTTGGGGTGTGGCATTGCCGGGGTGCGCGGTCGTGGTGGCTTTGACCGCGACCGCGTAGGTCAGGCCGCGCTCGGTCAGGCCCTCGCGAAAGCCGGTGGCGTCGCCGTATCCGGCGTCGGCGGCGACCGGAAGGTCGGGCAACTCCCAGTTGTCGCGCACCTCGTCGAGCATGTCCAGCGCCAGGCGCCACTTCTCCCGGTGCCGCTCGGTGTCCGGGATTCCCGCCTTGGCGCGGCGGCGCCGGATCGCCTCGGCCATCAGCGCGTCCTCGCCGTACTTGGTGTCGTCCCAGCTCTCGGGCAGGAACAGGCGCCAGTCGACAGCCGATGACGCACGGTCACTGACCAGGTTCACACTGACGCCGACCTGGCAGTTGCCGCGCTTACCCAGGGCGCCGCAGTACATCCGCGCCACCCCCGGTGAGTCGTAGCCGTCCTTGGGGAAGCCGACATCATCGATCGCGTACGCCTCGGGAGAAATGTGCGCGGCAGCCCAACGGGCCAGCCGCTCACGGACCTTGGAGTAGTCCCAGGTGGACGATGAGACGAACTGCTGCAGCTGCTGGTGGTCCACGCCCAGGCGCTCGGCCATCGGCTGCATGGACTTGCGCTTGCCGTCCAGCATCAGCCCGCGCAGATACAGCTCGCCCTTGGCCCGCTGGTCCCGACGCGCCAGCGAACCGAGCATCTCCGCCGCGAACGCCTCCAGGCGCGGGCGGACCGTCTCCATCTCCTCAGGTGTCACACCTGACAGAACATCACAATCTACCTGACGATGATCAATCGGGGTACCTAACAAAGCCCTACTAGGTGTTGGCTTTGAACGTCCGGTAACACGCTAGGCAGAGCGACTTTCGGTATCCCTGAGAATCAGGCCGGGGAACACCCCGGGCGATTAGCTGGGCACGGGTCAGCGGGTAGAACGCCACCACATCAGCCGGGGTCTCTGGTGTATTAGCCGTCCGGGGGCATAGCTCGCAGAACGGGCTTTCTCCCCTCATGGGATTACCGGCGGATTGATCGGGTTGCCGTAGGCGTCGCGCGGAGTCTGGTCAATGACGAGTCGCTGGCCATCCCGCACAATCGTGGTCCGGCCCCGTGGCATTCGCGTGCCCCGATAATCTGCCGGGCAGCGATCGGACCAGGCGGGCGACCCATCCGGAAGCCGGGGAAACCAGGGATACGAACCACCAGGCCCGGGGTCTAGTGCGTCATTCGCCATTGATGTACTCCTGGCGCTTCGCATCAAAGGCTTCCGAGAACTCGGCAACCCGGCGGCTGGCCTCACCCTCAACAATCCTGGTCAGCTCAGCGGCAACGTCCACCGAATAGAAGCGATCCCCCACAGGAACCGTACGCTGCGAAACCGGAATCTCTAGAGTGGACTCGGCGTTCTGAGCCGCCTGCACCACGATACGGCGCTTTTCACGAGCCGCAGCGAAACGAATGAGCCCCTCAAGGAATCCCATTGTATTGGGGTCGTATTCGAAAGCCCCGGTACCCTCAGAGTCACGCGCGTCAGCGGCAATCTGAGTCCATCGAGAGAGAAGGTCCCGGTCATAGTCACGGGCACGCTCAGCACGCTCAGCGGCAATCTGAGCCAGTCGGGCATCCTCAGCGGCCTCAGCGTCAGCGAGAGCGGCAGCGGCCTTCTCAGCAGCTTTGCGCGCCTTCTCAAGGGCGTTCTCAGTCATGTGTGTTGTCCCTCCGGAAATTAGTTGGCGTCTAGCTGAGTGGCAGCCTTGCGAGCGTTGGCCGCGTAGCCCATGGCCATTCGCTGACCGGGGGTGATGACAACACCATTCGCCTCAGCGCTCCGCAGATGAGCGGCCACGGCGTCAGCTTCTTCACTTGCCCCCGCTGCAATCGATTCGACGTGCTGACGGTTGCGCTCCGGGCTTCCCTTGTCCGTCGAAGTAGTGTCAGTGGTTCCCATGTACCACGGGGTTTCAGTCATTGGGGCGGTTCCTTTCGAGGGGAGTTGGCACCTACGGATTTCCGGAGGTGGTCAGTGCCGGTACCAGACCCGGTCATGAAACACCGGGTTTTTGGGGCGAAGTCCTATGTAGCGCTTGCCGTAACGCCGGTCAGTGCGCTTATAGCCTGTGGCGCATAGCAGACGGTCAGAGGTGCCCAGCGGAATGAAGCTGGGGCCGCTGACTTCCTTGCAGGCATCGAAAAGGAACTGTGTGCTTGAGTCAGCATTCGGGCACTCTTCGAGAGCTTCACCGACAATGCGCACGAACTTGTCAACGTACGCCCGGTCAGCCTCAGTCAGATTCGACATGGTCACCACCCAGAGCAAGAATGCGGAGCACGGCCAGCGCCGCGAACAGCTCAGCGCGTGAATGCTCGTCTCTGGGAACGATCGCGTGGCCTTCCAGAATGTGAAGCGCCTGCCTGGTGTCTATCGGTTCCATTGGTTCCCTCCGGGCATGGAAAAGCCCCCGGCTAGCGCGGTCTCTCACTGTGTAGGCGGCAATTCCCGCAGTGAAGAGACCCGTTGCTAGCCGGGGGCTGGTCTTTGTGGGGTGCCCGGGGAAATGTTTGCCGCCTACCCGGACAGTGGAGCACGCTTAACGCTGCCCCTAACTGGTTCTATGGAGTCGAAAGCGCGAGAAGGCGGAAATCCGCAGGTTCGAGCCGGCTGCCGGTATTCGTTATCCGACCGTTACGCTTTCTTGGCCGCCCGATAAAAAGCGGTCTTACAGCGGGAAGAGCAGAACCGGCGTGGTCGGCCAGCACCTTCCCAACCCGTGTTTTCCCCGCAGTGCTCGCAAGCCTTCTCCCAGCGCTCTTCGTCCAGCGCAAGCCTGGCCGCCGTTCGCTGCCTTTCCCGCTCAGCCTGCATGTCCCGGCATGTGGCGCTGGTCTGCTCAGGCATGGCACAGACCCGCTGTTTGCCCCTCAGCGGCCGGAAGGGGGCTCCGCACAGCTCACAGGTCCTCTCGGCAGTCTTCGGCGCTCTGGCAGCCCTGTACGCGTTCATGCGGCAGCGGGCAGAGCAGTACAGCCGGTCAGAGCGGGCACCTTCCGGGAGGTCAGCACCACAGCCCATGCAGTCGTACCGTCGCTCAGTCATGGGGTGTTCCTTATCTCGAATGCAGGGTTACGGGTCTCCCATTTGTTGCTAGGTATATGGGAGTTGTTTAGAGGAGTGAGAACATTACATATTGGATTAGGAACAACTAACAGAGAGTAGTTAGCTGTCGAACCCTTCGCGCTGTCTAGCCCTGCCGACTAGCCCTGTGGGCAGCCTTCCGGCAACGGTCAGAGCAGAAGCGCCGGTAACGCCCTGTCCCGCTGTACTCAATGGAGTTGTCACAGGTAGGCGCTTCACAGCGGGGACCAGCCGCCTGAGCCTCAGCGAGTCGGAGTGCTGCCGCAATGGCCTGGTGCACGGCCGTGGCCTTATCGCTGTCAGGCTTCGTCATGGCACCCCATGCGAGCGATTCGGCGCTACGCAGTGCAGTCATAAGGTCGGTGGTCATGTGTACTTCCTAGGGACGTAATGAGACGGAACCCCTATCCGGCGAGACGGAATGGGGACGAAATGGTTAGGAGCCTGCGACGGAATTGGACGCAACTCCTAGGCGGTGCGACGAAACGAGACGAAATGAGGCCAAGGAAAAGCCGCCCGGTCACGTAACCGGACGGCTTAACCCTCAGACCAGCGCGAGACCTTTACGGCTCTGCGCTTCTCGCTCCATATAGACGGACAGAAGACCGATACGCTGAGCCTGTAGCTCCGTGCTGTCTCCAAGGTTGTCCCGAAAGGCGCGCACCAAGCGGCCTCTGTGGGTTTCCTCTTCGGCCCAAGACATGATGTGTGCCCAAAACTTGTCAGCGCTCATGTGGTCTCTCCTCCGCGTCGCGCTCTCACCCTGGGTCTAGGGGGTCGAATGCCAGCCCAGATCTGACGATCCGTCATATTGCTCTAGGTGGCTCTGTGAAGACATGAGAAAACCCCATCCGGCCACTGGGACTAAATGGGGCTAGAAGGCGCTCAGATGGGCGCTCAGGGCTTCTCTCGCGTGCTATCCCGCCAACGCCCCGGGATGTCCTTGCAGGGCAGCCAACAGAGACTCTAGGCGCTTGATGCGCTGACGGAGGAGGACCGAACCACCTTCAACCAACTGGCGGGCGTACAGGCCGTTGAGCGTGCGCTCTATGCGCTTCCACTCGCACTCGCGGTAGAACGCTGCCTCTTCGGCTTCCTGCGCCGCTTCCCATTCCGCACGTGACATAATGCTGTCTCCCTTTCTGGGGAGCGCAGGCCCTGTCTCATCCGCCAAGATCCGGCAGGGCCTGCGCCATTGCTTCTCGCTGAATCAGACTGCCGCTTGAGTGCGGCGCGCTTCCCACCTGTCCCATGCGGCGTCTTCCGCCTGGTTTCCCCTGTCGTCCCGCCATTCGGGAATCAGCCGGTCAAGGATCGGCGTACGGTCACCCCGGAACTTCGAGGGAAGCAGCGTGATTCCCTTTGCGGCTGCCTTGAGTAGCGCGCGCTGTCCGCCAATCCCGGCACCCTGCCAAAGGGCGGCGAGCGACTCCGGGTCCATCAAGGGCGTCAGGTCAGCTTCCTCGGACAGTTCCGCCGCTTCGGCTTTCAGCTCCGCAATCTGAGCGGCCACCTGTTCCCGAAGCCGGTCGTACTTGTCTTCGTCCATCCGGCCCAAGACGAAGAACTCTTTTTCCAGCTTCATTTCCCGGCCTACTGCTGATTCCAGAGCAGCGTTGACGTGAGCCTTGCGTGCGTCGCGCTCAGGGTCCTGGTAGGACAGCCAGTCACGGGCAATGGCCTGAATGGTGGGGGAGTCCGGGGCCAGCCTGAGAACGTGGTTAAGCCACATGATCTCTACGGCCGAATCAACGCGGGTGCGCTCAGTAGAGACACCCTTGCAAGAAGATGGTCCTTCCGTCTGTCGGGCGTAGCACCGGTAATTGACTCCACCGTTGGCCATGGGGCCATTGCAGAGTCCGCAGAGAAGCGTGCCGGAAAGAAGGGCGACGATTTCCCGCTTACCGCGTGTCCGGTCGCCAATGCTGGTACCCGGCTGTGCGCGCTCAGCCAGAATGGCGTTGATCTTTACGTGCTCTGCGAAGGTCACGACACCCTGACCACACGAGATTGGGTTTCCCTTCTTGTCCAGCAAGGGGCTTCCACCACGGTGGTACTTGCCAGTGTCGTTGCCGTGTTGATCCAGCATCTTTTCCCGCTTTACCACCAGTCCGGCCCATGCGACGGAATGGGCAAGGCTGATGATGCCGGGACCGGACCACTTCTTTCCGTGGCGGGTAGGGATTCCCTCGCTGTTCAGCTTCTCTGTGATCCAGTTAGGCGTCTTACGGTCTAGCAGGTACTCAGCGATGCGGCGCGCAACGGGGTATTCCGTGGGCTGGTGCGCTAGCTTGCCGGAACCCTTGGGCGAGTAGAGGCCAAAGGGGGTTACTCCGCCTGTCCAGCGTCCGTCAGCCTTGTTGCCGTTGATACCGTTCTTCGTGAATTCGCTGATGTCTGACGCCTGGTCTCGCGCTTGCTCGCTGAGAATGGCCAGCACCATGCGGCTTCGCGTGGAATCGATGTTCTCGGCAACGACGTAAATGCGCGCCTGTCGCTCTTCGAACTTGTCCAGCAAGAGGCCAACCTGACCCATGCCACGGCGGGAAAGGCGGCTGGTCTTGAAGACATAGAGTGTCTTGGACAGTCCAGCGTCAGCGATTGCGGCTGTGGCGTTCTCGAACTCTTCGCGCCGGACGTACGCCTTGCTTGCGCTCTTCTGCTCAAACCAGACGTGCCGGATTCGCTTGCCCTCTTGGCTGGCGTGCCAGCACATACGGCGCACCTGTTCCCGCAGTGAGCTAAGGGTGTCCTTCTTCTTGCTTCGCCTGACGTACATCTCTGCCAAGTCAGCCGGGCTGCCTGTCACCACTTCCCAGAGTCCCAGCGCCATGAGTTCGTCGTCTTCGAAGCCCAGTGCACGCAGGTTGGGCAGGTCTTCCCGCTCCATCGGTGTCCATTCGCCGTGGGGTCATCCGTCTCGGGTCCCTGTGAGCGAGTGGAATGCCTAGATTCCGCGTTTTCGCAGGTCAGAGACGGTCTGGTTCCCGTGGTTCATGGGTGCCCCTGGTGCTACGTGGGCAAGGCCCGCTTCGAGAAGGCGCTGGCGGAGTTCCCGCACCGCGACGAGGTCGAGGTCGTGCACCGGTCGTTCGAGCTGGACCCCGGGCGGGCCAAGGACGACGTACAGCCCGTGCTGACGATGCTCGCCAAGAAGTACGGCATGAGCGAGGCCCAGGCGCAGGCCGGCGAGGACAACCTGGGGGCACAGGCCGCCGCCGAGGGGCTGGCGTACCGGACGCGCGGCCGGGACCACGGCAGCACCTTCGACATGCACCGGCTGCTGCACTTCGCCAAGGAGCACGGCCGGCAGGGCGAGCTCGTCCAGCTGATGTACGAGGCGAACTTCGCCGAGGAGCGGTCCGTCTTCAACGACGACGAGCGGCTGGTGGAGATCGGCGTCGCCGCCGGGCTCGACGAGGCCGACGTTCGCAAGGTGCTCGCCGATCCGGGTGCCTACGCCGACGAGGTCCGGGCCGACGAGCGGGAGGCCGCGCAGCTCGGTGCCACCGGGGTGCCGTTCTTCGTCCTCGACCGGAAGTACGGCGTCTCCGGCGCACAGCCCGCCGAGGTGTTCGGCCAGGCACTCACGCAGGCGTGGGGCGAGCGGTCGCCGCTGAAGCTGATCGACGACGCGGGCGCCGAGGCGTGCGGTCCGGACGGGTGCGCGGTGCCGCAGCACTGAAGCCGCAGGTGAGGGCCGGTCCATAAGCGGTCCTTGGGGAAACCACGTAGAAATACGCAATGGACGTGGGCTTCCCGGGACCGCAGAGTGGACCCATGGAGACCTTCGAGAGCCTCGTCCGCGCCGAGTTCGCCCCGAAGAACACCTACCTCAACACCGCGAGCACCGGCCTGCTGCCGGCCCGCACGGTGGCGGCGCTGCACGCCGCCGCACTGTCCCTGGCCGAAGGCGTGCCGCAGGACATGTTCGCCGACGTGGAGGCCTGCCGGGCCGCCTTCGCCCGGATCGTCGGGGTGCCGGCGAGCCGGGTCGCGGCCGGGGCCTCCGTCGCCGTGCACAGCGGGCTGATCGCCGCCGCGCTGCCCGAGGGCGCCGAGGTGCTCACCGCCGAGGCCGACTTCAGCTCCCTCGTGAACCCCTTCCACGTCCGCCGGGACCTGAAGGTGCGCAGCGTGCCCCTGGAGCGGCTCGCCGAATCGGTCCGCCCGGACACCGCGCTCGTCGCCGTGAGCGCCGTGCAGTCGGCGGACGGCCGGATCGCCGACCTGCCGGCGATCCGCGAGGCGGCCCGCGCGCACGGGGCGCGCACCTTCATCGACATGTCCCAGGCCGTCGGCTGGCTGCCGCTCGCCGCGGACGACTTCGACTACGTCTCCTCCGTCGCCTACAAGTGGGTCGTCTGCCCGCGCGGCGTGGCCTTCCTCGTCGTACCGGAGGACCTCGGCGGACTCACTCCCGTCTTCGCGGGCTGGGCGGCCGGCGAACACCCCTGGGACAGCACCTACGGCCCGGTCAAGGAACTCGCCCACTCCGCCCGCCGGTTCGACGAGAGCCCCGCCCTCCTCGCCTACACCGGCGCCCGGCACTCCCTGGCCCTGGTCGAGGAACTCGGCGTGGCCGCCGTACACGCGCATGACCTGTCGCTCGCCGACCGCTTCCGCGCGGGCCTGGCGACGCTCGGCCACGAACCCGTCCCGGCGCCCGGCTCGGCGATCGTCTCCGTGCCGGGCCTCGGCCACCGCCAGCCCGACCTGAGCCGCGCCGGAGTCGAGGTCTCCGACCGCGCGGGCAACCTGCGCGCCGCCTTCCACCTGTACAACACGCCGGCCGACGTCGACCGCCTGCTGGACGTGCTGTCCGCATGAACCACTGACGAGTCGGGGCCCCTCAGGAAAGGGACCCCGACTCGACACGTCCGACTACGTCACTTCACCGGCGTGAAATCCCTCGCTCCTATGAACTCCGGCCGCCGCACCGGCGCCGCGAACGGCTCCACCGCCGCGTTCTCCACGCTGTTGAACACGATGAACACGTTGCTGCGCGGGAACGGCGTGATGTTGTCGCCCGACCCGTGCATGCAGTTGCAGTCGAACCAGGTCGCCGAACCGGCCTTGCCCGTGAACAACTTGATGCCGTACTGCGAGGCCATCGCGGTCAGCGCCTCGTGCGAGGGCGTGCCCGCGTCCTGCATCTGCAGCGACTTCTTGTAGTTGTCCTTCGGCGTGGCCCCCGCACACCCGAGGAAGGTCTTGTGCGAGCCGGGCATGATCATGAGCCCGCCGTTGGTGTCGTGGTTCTCGGTCAGCGCGATCGAGACGGACACCGTCCGCATGTTCGACAGACCGTCCTCGGCGTGCCAGGTCTCGAAGTCCGAGTGCCAGTAGAAGCCACTGGCCCCGAAGCCCGGCTTGACGTTGATCCGCGACTGGTGGACGTACACGTCCGAGCCGAGGATCTGCCGGGCCCGCCCGACGACCCGCTCGTCGCGCACCAGCGCGGCGAACACCTCGCTGATCTTGTGCACTTCGAAGACGGACCGGATCTCCTGCGACTTCGGCTCGACGATCGACCGCTCGTCGGCCCGGATCGCCGGGTCCGCCACCAGCCGGTTCAATTCCTCCCGGTAGACGGCGACCTCGTCGTCGGTGATGAGTTCCTCGATGGCGAGGAAGCCGTCCCGCTCGTAGGACTGGAGACCGGCGACGTCGATCGGCCCGGGGGTGCCGGGCGCGCTCCAGACGACGGGGTCCTTGCGGGGGACGGACACCTCGGTGGTGCCGCGGCTGGGGTAGAGATCCGTGACAGTGCTGGTCGTCATGGGGATGTCACACCTCCTCGGGTTCGGTGAGCAGGGGGTATACGCCGTTCTCGTCGTGGTCCTCCCGTCCGGTCACGGGCGGGTTGAAGACGCAGATACAGCGGAAGTCCTCCTTGACGCGCAGCGTGTGCCGCTCGTGGCCGTCGAGGAGGTACATCGTCCCGGGCGTGATCGTGTACGTCCGGTCGGTCTCGTGGTCGGTCAGTTCGGCCTCGCCCTGCACACAGACCACGGCCTCGATGTGGTTGGCGTACCACATCGACGTCTCCGTCCCCGCGTACAGGATCGTCTCGTGCAGCGAGAAGCCGACCTTCTCCTTGGCGAGGACGATGCGTTTGCTCTCCCAGGTGCCGGACGCGGCCTTCACATGCCGGTCGGTGCCTTCGATGTCCTTGAACGAACGGACGATCACGGTGCTGAACAGCTCCTTTTCTCAGACGGTTTCGCGTACGGCACGGGCGAGGACGCGCAGGCCCTCGTCCAGCTCCTCGGGGGTGACGGTGAGGGCGGGCAGCAGCTTGACGACCTCGCTCTCGGGGCCGGACGTCTCGATCAGCAGCCCGAGTTCGAAGGCGCGGCGGGCGACGCGCTCGGCCCGGCCCTTGTCGTGGAACTCCATGCCCCACACCAGCCCGCGGCCCCGGTACTCCTTGACGTCGGCGAGGTTCTCCTCGGTGATGGCGATCAGCGCCTGCTCGACCTGCTCGCCGCGCGCGCGGGTCTGCTTCTCCATGGCCGAGCCGTCGGTCCAGTACGTCTCCAGCGCGGCGGTGGCCGTGACGAACGCGGGGTTGTTGCCGCGGAAGGTGCCGTTGTGCTCGCCCGGCTCCCACACGTCCAGCTCCGGCTTGAACAGGCACAGCGACATCGGCAGTCCGTAGCCGCTGATGGACTTCGACACGGTGACGATGTCGGGCACGATCCCGGCCTCCTCGAAGGAGAAGAACGCGCCGGTGCGCCCGCAGCCCATCTGGATGTCGTCGACGATCAGCAGCATGTCGCGGCGCCGGCACAGTTCGGCGAGCGAGCGCAGCCACTCGGGCCGGGCCACGTTGATGCCGCCCTCGCCCTGCACGGTCTCGACGATCACGGCGGCGGGCTGGTTGAGCCCGGAGCCCTGGTCCTCGAGGAGCCGCTCGAACCACAGGAAGTCCTCGACCTTGCCGTCGAGGTAGTGGTCGAAGGGCATCGGCGTGCCGTGCACCAGCGGGATACCGGCCCCGGCCCGCTTGAAGGCGTTGCCGGTCACGGCGAGGGCGCCGAGGGACATCCCGTGGAAGGCGTTGGTGAAGGACACGATGGCCTCGCGCCCCTTGACCTTGCGCGCCAGTTTCAGCGCGGACTCCACGGCGTTGGTGCCGGTCGGGCCCGGGAACATGACCTTGTACGGCAGGTCGCGCGGCCGCAGCACCAGGTCCTGGAAGGTCTGCAGGAAGGCGCGTTTGGCCGTGGTCGACATGTCGAGACCGTGGGTGACGCCGTCCCGGTCCAGATAGTCGAGCAGGGCCCGTTTGAGCACGGGGTTGTTGTGCCCGTAGTTGAGCGAGCCGGCTCCGGCGAAGAAGTCGAGGTACTCGTGGCCGTCCTCGTCGTACATGCGGCTGCCGCGCGCCCGGTCGAAGACGGTGGGCCAGCCGCGGCAGTAGCTGCGCACCTCGGACTCCAGGGTTTCGAAGACGCTGAGGTCGGGCTGGGTGATGGTCACGGAGAATCGCTCCTCATTGCGACGGTCATACGACGGTCGGTTGCAACGGTCAATTGCGACGGGTCACTGCGAGAGGTGGGTCAACGGGCCGATGCAGTACAGGACTTCGGGGTCGTGCGGGCCGTCCGGGAACAGACCCGTGTCGAACAGCACCGCACGCTCGACGCGGGCGCCGTGCCGGGCGGCGTACGAGGTGAACAGCCGCTCGGAGGGGGTGTTGCCCGGCGTGATGGTGGTCTCGACGGAGGTCAGTCCCTGCTCGGCGGCGACCCGGGCGGTCAGTCCGTCGAGCAGCCGCGCCGCCAGCCCGCGTCCGCGGTACGCGGCGTCGACGGCCACCTGCCACACCAGCAGGGTCCCCGGACGGTCCGGCCGCAGGTACCCGGTGATGAAGCCGACGGCCGCCCCGTCGTCCGCCCGCGCCACCGCCGAGGTGGCGGCGAAGTCCCGGCACCACAGCAGATAGCTGTACGAGGAGTTCAGGTCGAGGGTTCCGGATTCCTTGGCGAGCCGCCAGACAGCGGCCCCGTCCGTAACCGCCGGACGGTCGATGTGCAGGTCTGCTTGTGCGGCAGTCATGCGAATTGAATTTACCGAGCGAAATTCGAAATTGCATGGCCGGAGGGGCTTACGCGTCGGCGCGTCCTGTGTTATCACGCGTGCGCGTGCAGCCGCGCGAAGGTGCGGCGAAATGCCCGGATTTGTAGGCCGCATAATGCATAAAACGGGCGCGATGTGGAACGCGTCACAACCATGTAACCCTCAGGAGATCTGCCCGAATTACGCCGCTTGGTGTTCGCGAAATCTTTGCGTTTAGGGTCGGGGAAAGCGGGCAGAAGAATACGGGAAGCTGCTCCCGATTAAGTGATTGAAATTGCGGAAAAGGAATCCCGGAAAATCAACCGTGAAGAGAGTGCCCGACGGTTACTGCCAGGCGGCCTCGGCAGCCCGCCGCGCCGCGTCGAGGTCCACCGTCGGACCCTTCTCGGAGAGGGCCGCGCCCAGGGCGGCCAGGCTCGCCCGGACGGCGCCCGGCGTCGCGTCGGAACCGTAGTGGTTGACGCGGATCATCTCCTTGGCCAGCGCGCCCCCGCCCGCGGCCAGCGGCAGCGCAGGGTCGCTCTCCAGGGCCCTGGCCACCAGTTCCGACGCCACGACGCCGGAGGGGGACCGCAGGGTGGTCGCGACCGGCGCCGCCTCCGCGGCCTCGTACACGTACGGCTCCAGGCCACCGCCCAGCGCGAGCGCCCCCGCCCGGGTCGCCGCCGCGGCGGCCGCGTGCCGGGCCATCACCGCCTGCGGTCCCTCCGCCTCGATCCGCTCGACGCACGCCTGGAGGGCCAGCATCTCCAGCTGGGCCGGCGCGTGCAGCAGGGACGTCCGGCCGGCGTCGATCCAGCGCTCCTTCCAGTCCAGCAGGGAGAGGTAGGAGCGGCGCGGGGCGTTCGGGTTCGCCGTCATACGGGCCCAGGCGCGCTCGCTCACCGACACCGCCGACACCCCGGCGGGACCGCCCATCGCCTTCTGCGCCCCGATGACGCACAGGTCCACGCCCCACGCGTCCGGCAGCACCGGCTCGGCCCCGATGGAGGCGACGGCGTCCAGGTAGAACAACGCCCCGTGCTCCCGCACCACCTCGCCGATCTCCGCGACCGGGTTGGTGTTGCCGGTCGCCGCCTCCGCATGCACCAGGGACACGAAGTCGATCTCCGGGTGCTCGGCGAAGGCCGCCCGGATCTGCTCGGCCGTGACCGCCGTGTGGAAGGGCACCGCGAGATCGATCACGGTCGCCCCGCAGTCCCGCAGCCAGTTCCCGAAGGTCTGCCCGTACGGTCCGGTGATCACGTTCAGTGCCGTCGTCCCGGGACCGGCCGTGGCGCGGATCGCGCCCTCCAGCGGCAGCAGCGCCTCCCCCTGCATGATCACCACGTCCTGGCGGGTGTCGAGCAGCCGGGCCACCCGGTCCTCGATGGCGGCGAAGTGCGCTGCGGTCAGCGGGGCCAGGTCCAGGAGGGGGTGGGTCACGGCGGTGCTCTCTTCACTCACGGGGTCGACGCTGTCGAGGGTAACCGGCGGGCCGCACACCCCTGTTACCGGAGACTTCTCAGGCCGGACGGCCTCGTGGCCATGGGTTTGGTTTGAGTGGTTCAAAGTTCTCCTTATAATCGGAACTCTCAGTTCCCTCACAGGAGGTCCCCGTGAACACGGTCCTCGGGCGTCGGGCCCGCATTCTGGCCGCCACCACCGCGACGGCCGGGCTGCTGCTCGTGGCCGGCTGCGCCTCGGACGACGGCGGCAGCGGCACCAAGACCGCCGCCGGCGGGGTCGAACTGGTCAAGGCCGGCCAGCTCACCACCTGCACCCACCTGCCGTACCCGCCCTTCCAGTCGGAGATCGACGGCAAGGTGCAGGGCTTCGACGTCTCGCTGATCGACCTGGTCGCCGAGGACCTGGGTGTGCAGCAGCAGATCGTCGACCAGCCCTTCGAGAACTTCAAGACCGGCGGGTCCCTCAACGCCGGCCAGTGCGACCTCGCCGCCGCCGGCATGACCATCACCGAGGAGCGCAAGAAGAACGTCGACTTCTCGGACCCGTACTTCGAGGCCACCCAGGCCGTGCTGGCCGACAAGAAGAGCGGCATCGGCTCCTTCGCCGACCTCAAGGGCAAGAAGGTCGGCGCCCAGGCGCAGACCACCGGCGAGGACTACGCCAAGAGCCAGGGCCTCGACCCGGTCTCCTTCGAGTCCTCCGACGCCGTCCTCAACGGCCTGCGCACCGGCCAGGTCGAGGCCGTCGTCATCGACTACCCGGTCGTCCAGGGCTGGCTCAAGGACCAGGCCAACGCCGACGCCTTCGAGGTCGCCGAGCAGATCAACACCGGCGAGCAGTACGGCTTCACGGTGAAAAAGGGCAACGAGCCGCTGCTCAAGGCCGTCAACAAGGCCCTTGCGGACGCCAAGGCCGACGGCACGTACAAGAAGCTGTACGAGCAGTGGATCGGCCCATACGCCGCTTCTACGGCAACAGGTGCGGCCGCCGCCTCGCCCGCCGCCTCATGACCGACGCCGCGAAGACCGAAGTCCAGCCCCGAAAGAGGGGGTTGACGCGGCGCCAGAAGCGCCGGGTGTCCCGCGGTGTGCAGTACGTCGTCTTCGTCGGCGCCCTGGTCGCCCTCGCGGTCGGGGCCGACTGGGACCGGCTGCAGAACCAGTTCGCCCAGCAGGACATCGCCGAGCAGATGTTCCCGGACGTCATCACGCTGGCGCTGAAGAACACCGTGCTGTACACGCTGTCCGGCTTCCTGGTCGGCCTGGTGCTCGGCATGGTCCTGGCCCTCATGCGGCTGTCCTCCGTGGGCCCGTACCGCTGGATCGCCGGTATCTACATCGAGATCTTCCGCGGCCTGCCCGCCCTGCTGATCTTCATCTTCATCGGCGTGGCCGTCCCGCTGGCCTTCCCCGGCACCGAGATCCCCGGCGGAACGTACGGCAAGGTCGCCCTCGCGCTCGGCCTGGTGGCCGCCGCGTACATGGCGGAGACGTTCCGTGCGGGCATCCAGGCGGTGCCCAAGGGGCAGATGGAGGCGGCCCGTTCCCTGGGCTTCTCGCCCGCCCGCGCCATGGTCTCGATCATCCTCCCGCAGGCCTTCCGGATCATCCTGCCGCCCCTCACCAACGAACTCGTCCTGCTCTTCAAGGACTCCTCGCTGGTGCTGTTCCTCGGTGTCACCCTGGAGGAGCGGGAGCTGTCCAAGTTCGGCCGCGACCTCGCCAGCCAGACCGCCAACTCCACGCCGATCCTGGTCGCCGGCCTGTGCTACCTGTTGGTCACGATCCCGCTCGGCTTCGTCGTACGCCGTATGGAGGCGAAGGCCCAGGAGGCCGTGAAATGAGCCGTCCGGAAATCGAGATCCGCGAGCTGCACAAATCCTTCGGCGACAACGAGGTGCTGCGCGGCATCGACCTGGAGATCGGCCAGGGCGAGGTCGTCTGTGTCATCGGCCCGTCCGGCTCCGGCAAGTCGACGCTGCTGCGCTGTGTGAACCTCCTGGAGGAGCCGACCAAGGGCCAGGTCTTCGTCGGCGGTACGGAGGTCACCGACCCCGATGTCGACATCGACGCGGTACGCCGCCGGATCGGCATGGTCTTCCAGCAGTTCAACCTCTTCCCGCACCTCACGGTGACCGAGAACCTCGCGCTGCCGCAGCGCCGGGTGCTCGGGCGGGGCAAGGCGGAGGCTGCCCGGGTCGCCGCCGAGAACCTCGAGCGTGTGGGCCTGTCGGAGAAGGCGACCGCCTACCCCTCCTCCCTCTCCGGCGGCCAGCAGCAGCGCGTCGCCATCGCCCGCGCGCTGGCGATGGGCCCCGAGGTGATGCTGTTCGACGAGCCGACCTCGGCGCTCGACCCGGAGCTGGTGGGGGACGTCCTGGCCGTCATGCGCATGCTCGCGAACGAGGGCATGACGATGATGGTCGTCACCCACGAGATGACCTTCGCCCGCGAGGTCGCCGACCGGGTCGTCTTCATGGACGGCGGCGTGATCGTCGAGGACGGCACCCCCGACCAGGTCATCGCCCACCCCCGCCACGAACGCACCCGCCACTTCCTCTCCCGTCTCCTCGACCCGGCGATGGCGGACGTGGAGGAGGAGACCTCGGACCAGGTGGGCGGGAAGAGCGAGTAGGGCCTGCCTGACTACAGTGCAGCTCATGAGGAATGGCGCTGTGCTGCGGGTGAAGGGACGGGTGCTCGTCGGACCCTACGACGTCCGGGACGAGCTGTGGGTCGTCGACGGCCGGATCTCCTACGACCGTCCCGTCGGCGCCCGCGACATCCGTACCGTCGAGGGCTGGGCCCTGCCCGGCCTCGTCGACGCCCACTGCCATGTCGGCCTCGGCGCGCACGGCCCCGTCGACGACGACATCGCGGAGAAGCAGGCGCTGACCGACCGCGACGCGGGCACCCTGCTGATCCGCGACGCCGGCTCACCCTCCGACACCCGCTGGATCGACGACCGCGAGGACCTGCCGAAGATCATCCGGGCCGGCCGGCACATCGCCCGCACCCGCCGCTACATCCGCGGCTACGCGCACGAGATCGAACCGGACGACCTGGTCGCCTACGTCGCCCAGGAGGCCCGGCGCGGCGACGGCTGGGTGAAGCTGGTCGGTGACTGGATCGACCGCGAGGTGGGCGACCTGTCGGCCTGCTGGCCGCGCGAGGCGGTCGAGGCGGCCATAGCGGAGGCCCACCGCCTGGGCGCCCGCGTGACCGCCCACTGCTTCGCCGAGGACTCCCTGCGGGACCTGGTCGAGTCGGGCATCGACTGCATCGAGCACGCGACGGGCCTGACGGAGGACCTGATCCCCCTCTTCGCCTCGCGAGGCGTGGCGATCGTCCCGACCCTGGTCAACATCGGGACCTTCCCGAAGCTGGCCGACGGAGGCGAGTCCAGGTTCCCCCGCTGGTCGGCCCATATGCGCCGCCTCCACGAACGCCGCTACGACACGGTCCGCTCCGCCTACGACGCCGGCATCCCGGTCTTCGTCGGCACGGACGCGGGCGGCACCCTGCCCCACGGCCTGGTGGCGGCCGAGGTCGCGGAACTGGTCACGGCCGGTATCCCACCGGTCGAGGCGCTCTCGGCGACGACCTGGGCGGCCCACAAGTGGCTCGGCCGCCCCGGCCTGGAGGAGGGGGCGGCGGCGGACCTGGTGGTGTACGCGTCCGACCCGCGAGCGGACGTACGCGTCCTGGCGGCGCCTCGGCGGGTCGTGCTGAATGGGCGGGTCGTCGGGTAGGGCGGTCAGCGAGCCGCGGGCTGCGCGGGCAGGTTGAAGACGTGCTGCGGACTGACGATCTTCGTGATCGCATCGCCCAGGAGTGTGCTGGGCTCCGTGTCGTCGTGGTCGATGTCGGTGTTCAGCAGTACGACGATGGTGGCCCGGGCCGACGGCAGGTAGATGGTCAGGGACTCGTAGCCCGGCAGCGAGCCGTTGTGTCCGATCCAGCCGTCGACGTTGAAGATGCCGAGGCCGTACCCGGCGCCCGGGATGCCGGTGCGCGGCGTGTCGAGCCGCTGCTCCTGGGTGGCGGGGCTGATCAGGGTGTCGCCGTCCGGCAGGACGCCGGTCGCCACGGTGGGGGCCCAGGTCCGCAGATCCTCCAGCGTGGAGATCATCGCGCCGGCCGCCCAGCCCCAGGAGGGGTTCCAGTCGGTGCTGTTGGCGACCTTTCCGTCCGCGGTCTGGTTCGTGTATCCCTGCGCGTGCGGACTCGGGAACGCCGCGTCGGTCGGGAACAGGGTGCGGTCCATGCCGGCCGGTTCGAGAATGTGCTCCTCGATGTACTCGCCGACCGGCTGTCCGCCGACCTCCTCGACGACCAGGCCGAGCAGGATGAGGTTGGTGTTGCAGTAGGAGAACTTCTCGCCCGGCTGGAACAGCACGGGGTGCTTGAACGCGTAGTCGAGCAGCTGCTGCGGCGTGAAGGACCGCTGAGGATCGGACGTCAGCGCCTTGAAGAAGTCCGGGTCCTCGGTGTAGTTGAAGAGCCCGCTGCGCATCCCGGCCAGCTGGCGCAGGGTGATCCGGTCCCCGCCCGGCACACCGTCGACGTACTCGCCGATCGTGTCGTCCAGTTCGACCTTGCCGTCGTCGACCAGCTTCAGCAGCGCCGTCACGGTGAAGGTCTCGGTCTCGCTGCCGATACGCATGTACAGATCCGGCGACATCCTCCGGCCGCTGTCCTTGTCGGCGACACCGAACGACCTCACGTGATTCCCCTTGTCCGGCGTCCACAGCCCCACGGTCACCCCGGGCACGTTCGCCTCGCGCATGACCCGCTGGACGGCCTCGTCGACTTGCTGTTTCACCTCGGGGGTGAGCGCGCGGAAGTCGTCCGTGGGCGAGGGTGAGGGTGACGGCTGTTCCATGCCGGTGGCGGTGGTGGGCGCGAGCGACGGCGCACCGAAGGCGGTTCCGCCCCCGAGCGGCACCACGAGTATGCACACCGCCGCGGCGGTGACGGCCCCCCTGCGCAGGCGTCTGTACGAGCGCGTCATGGGCTGACTCCAGGCACATCAGGAGAGGCCCGCGACCTGGGCCGCAAGGCCCTGTACCACCACCATAGGAGCGCTCGTGCCCCGCCGCCTGTCGGCGCGGAGATTCGAAACAGCACACGAAAACCACACGTTGGGGTGAAGTCACCTCTGGTGGCTGACGGTTCACTCTCGGCGCTTAATTCTCGCCGGGTCCCAAGCTCGCCTCTCACGGGAGTCTCACCCTTGAACAGCGTCAACTTCCGCAGATCTGCCCGCCGTTCGGCCGCCGTGGCGGCTGCCGCCGTCCTCGCCGCCGGTCCCGCGGCGCTGGCCGGCGCGGGTTCCGCGCACGCTACCGACGAGCAGGGGCGCGCGAGCGCCGTCGTCCTGGGCACCGGGCTCGATGTGTCCCTGCTCAACAAGACCGTGAACGTCCCGCTCGCCGTCTCCCTCAACGAGGTGCAGGCGCCGCAGAGCGCCGAGAAGACCGCGCTGACCGCCCTAGTTGTACTGACCCGTGAGGTTGGGGACGCGGCTGGCGGGTGGTTGGCCCTTGAGCGCGGTGTGTCCGCGGTGGTGATTGTAGGTGTGCAGCCAGCGTGGGAAGGCGTCGCGTCGTTCCTGTTCGCTGCGGTAGGGGCGGGCGTAGGCCCATTCGTCCAGCAGGGTGCGGTTGAAGCGTTCGACCTTGCCGTTGGTCTGGGGCCGGTAGGGCCGGGTGCGCTTGTGGGCGAGCCCTGCTGCCGCCAGCAGGTCGCGCCAGTCGCGTGAGCGGTAGCAGGAACCGTTGTCGGTCAGCACCCGCTCGACGGTGATCCCGGCCTGGGCGAAGAAAGCGTGGGCCCGGGTCCAGAAGCCGGTGGCGGTCTCCTTCTTCTCGTCCGAGTGGATCTCGCTGTAGGCCAGGCGGGAGTGGTCGTCGACGGCGGTGTGCAGGTAGCTGTAGCCGGCGTTCGAACGGGTCTTGCGGCCTGCTTGCCGGCCCAGGACCTTGTGTCCGCCGCCGTCGGGGATGTTGCCGAGCTTCTTGATGTCCACGTGGACCAGTTCGCCGGGCTTGTCGCGTTCGTAGCGGCGTATGACGCGGCCGGTGGCCCGGTCCAGGTGGGTGAGGCGGGCCAGGCCGTAGCGGGCAAGGACGCGGTGCACGGTGGCCGGGTTCAGGTGCAGCATGTGTGCGATGCGGGCCGGTCCCCAACGCCGCAGCACACGGACCTTGACGATGCGCCGCTCGGTGCGGGCCGGGGTCCGCCGCGGGCTGCGGTTCGGACGGCTGGAACGGTCGGCCATGCCCGCCTCACCGTATTGCCGGTAGCGATTGGCCCACCGCTGGGCCGTGGTCGGCGAGACCTGAAAACGTTCGGCGGCCCGCCGCAGAGGCCATCCGTCGTCGACCACGCAGCGGGCCAGACGCAGGCGGCCGGTCTCGGTCAGGGGTGCATTACGGTGGGGCACGAGGGCCTTTCTGTCGTACGGCGTAGATGTCGCAATCCACACCGAGCCAGAAGGCCCTCACCCATTTCAAGATCCCTCAGCCGAGACCTGTATCACCCGTCCACAACATCCCTGGACAGAACACCTAGCCCTCCTGTCGCGGCAGTACATCCCAAAGGCACTGACCTGTTCACCCACGGCCCCCAACACCTGGCCGCCGTCGCCGCCGAACTCAACAGCCGCCCACGCGAAACGCTCGGCTGGGAAACCCCAGCCGAGCGTCTACATAAACCGCCTCGCGTCATGATCAACCGACCACGTGTTGCAACGACCCGTGGAATCCGCCGACTTTTCCGGGGCTTCGCGCGGCGAGACACCGGTGACGCCTCTGTGTCCGGGGAGAGCCAGGACGCGTCTACGCCGGGAGTGAGGGTGGCTGCGGCTCGCCCAACAGCAGTTCATCACCTGCCGGGAATCGGGCAGTGCCGCCCTCAACCCAGGTGACCACCACGGCCACCCCGCCCATCGGCCCGCGGTCGGTCTGCGCCGCCTTGACCGTGCGCCATTCCCCTTCGTAGCCGATCACGTCGCCAGGGGTGATCAGGGCCGCGAGCTTGGTCGGAACGCTTAATCGTTCTCGACGCGCCGGATGCGCTTCAAAGGGGCGTCCCACTCGATCCCGTCCCCTCTCGGCCGCACGAACGCCTGTCGGTTGATGACCCGCCCGGTCTCCTTCAGCCGTTCCTCGATGACGCCTTGGAGTTCTCCCGTGAGTCCCGAGGCCGTGTCTTCGACGAGCGTGCCTCTCGGGTAGGGAAGCGAGCCGTGGCTCAGCATCGTCGGTGGCTTCTCCGTCTTGTTCATGACTCCTCGTCCCACCTGCGCATACGTCGGTCACTCAAGAGAACTTCCGCCGGGCGAACCGAACTTGCACAGCTCTTGCACAGCCGCCGGGCACACGAGGGGTGGGGGTGAGAGCATGGGACGTAACGGAAGTCGAGTGGGGAAGACGCACACTATGAGCGCGACCAGGATTCCCGGACCCGGTACGAACGTTGCTGTCTGCCGCAAGAAGCGCGGCCTGAGCCAGGTGGCTCTCGCCCGGCGGGCGGGCATTTCGGTCTCGCTCCTCAGCAAGATCGAGGTGGGCGACCGTGCACTGACCCAGGGCATCGCCGCCTCACTCGCCCACGCGATGGGGCTGACCCTGGACGAGTTGCTCGGCACGGCACCGGTCGCCCGTACGGACGAGAACAGCCTGACCGCGTTGAACTACGCCATCCGACGGTTCGACATCCCGGACGCGTCTCCGCCGCACCCTGAGGACCTGCCGCGCGAGCTGGCCGAGCTGAACGAGCACCGCTACAGGACCGAGCTGTCGGCTGTGCTGCGGAAGCTGCCGGACGTCCTGACGAAGACGACGAACTACGCACACGCCACTCAGTCGCCCGACGCCTGGACCCGCGTTGCCGACGTCTACAGCGTGGTTTACTGGCTGGCTGCCCGGCACCGCTGGATGCACCTCGCTGAACTGGCCATCATGAAGCAGCGGGTGGCCGCCGAGCGAGGGCGCCCGATCTCCGCTGTCACGGCAGCAAGGGACGAGGCCGGGGCGTTCCTCAACTCCGGTGACTTCGACGGCGGGCTGGCCATCGTCGATCGGGCGATCGGCCAGGCAGAGTCGACGCTGAGCGGGCGTGACCGGGCGTTCGGCCTGGGCATCCTGCACCTGCGCGGGCTGACCCTGGCCGGACGGATCAAGGACAAGGCTGCCGCCGCCCGTCATATCGAGGCAGCATGGCGGACGGCCGACGAGTTCCCCGAGGACATCGACGAGCACGGCATCCACTTCGGACCGGAGAACACGGCCATGCACGTGATCTCGACCTCGTCCGACATGGAACGGCACCGCACGGCGCTGGACACCGCCGACGACCTCATCCGGAGCGGGCTGACGCTGCCCGCGACGAGGGTCGGCCCCCTGTACATGAACCTCGGCCGGTCGCACCTGGCTCTCGGCGACCGGGACTCCGCCCTGGAGTCTCTCGAAGAAGCGTGGGACATCGCGCCCGAGATGGCCCGGGTACACCCCACAAGTCAGGAACTGATGCGCGTGCTGACCTCACTTCACCGCCGTAGCAACCCGAGGCTGGCCCGACTCGCCAAGCGGGCGGGGGTGCCCTTCTGATCCTCGGCTGGTACGGGCTCGGCGAACCGTCCATTGGTCAGCCGGGGGTAGCAGAGTCCTGGCCTCAGCGATGCGCCAATGTCACCGCCTGCTCCAGCGCCCGGAGGAACGAGCTGACCGTCGCCCGGTCCCGGACCGCCAGCCGCAGCCACTCCTCGCCCAGCCCGGGGAAGGTGTCCCCGCGCCGCACCGCGTACCCGAGATCGCGCAGGTGCCGGCGTACGACGGCGGCCCGCGGCAGCCGTACGAGGACGAAGGGCCCCTCGGCGGGCTCCACGACCTGCAGTCCGGAGAGCCCGGAGAGCCCCGCCACGAGGTGGGCCCGGTCCGCGGCGATGCGGTGCGCGGCGTGTGCCGCCTCCGCCAGGGCCTGCGGTCCCACGCACGCCTCTGCGGCGGCCAGCGCCGGCGTGGACACGGGCCACAGCGGCTGGGCGCGTTCGAGGGCGGCGATGGTCTCCGGGGACGCCAGCACGTATCCGATGCGCAGCCCGGCCAGCCCCCAGGTCTTCGTCAGGCTGCGCAGGACTACGAGCCCGGGAACATCCGTCCGCCCGGCCAGCGCCTCCCGCTCACCCGGCACGGCGTCCATGAACGCCTCGTCGACCACCAACGTCCGCCCGGGACGGGCCAGTCGGGCGATGGCGCCGGCCGGGTGCAGCACCGACGTCGGGTTGGTCGGGTTGCCGATCACGACCAGGTCGGCGTCCTCGGGCACCGCCCCCGGACCCAGCCGGAAGCCGTCCTCCTCGCGCAGCAGCACCCGGTCGACGGTGTGACCCGCGTCCCGCAGCGCCGCCTCCGGCTCCGTGAACTGCGGGTGCACGACGACCGGTCGGCGGACCTTCAGGGCCCGAGCGAGCAGCACGAAGGCCTCCGCCGCGCCCGCCGTCAGTAGCACCCGGTCCGGTGAGACCGCGTGCCGGGCCGCCACCGCAGCCCGTGCGGAGCGCCCGTCCGGGTAGGCCGCCAGCCCGCCGAGCGACCCGGCGATCACCTCCCGCAGCCAGGTGGGCGGTGTGCCGGCGCGCACGTTGACCGCCAGGTCGACCAGTGACCGTCCGTCGTCCCGGACCTCGGCGTCCCCGTGGTGCCGCAGGTCGTGCCCGTCGCCCTCAGTGCGCATGGGAGTGGGCGTGCCCGCCGTGGTGGTGGCCGTGATGGTGGTGACCGTCGTCGTCGGGGTGGTAGTGCGGCTGCTGCGGCAGCCCCACCTTGTCCTCGAAGCCGGGCAGCGCGATCCGGTACACGCACGAGTCGCAGTTCATCCGCAGATCCCCCTGCACCGCCTCCTCGTACCGCTCCATCACCAGGTCCAGCAGCTCCGGCTCCGGCCCGATGACATCCGCCGAGCGCACCTCGACCTCCGGGTGCGCGGCCGCCCAGCCCTCCGTCTGCATCTGCACCCGGTCCGGCAGGATGCCGGTGAACAGGAAGTACGGCAGCACGACGATCCGCCTCGCCCCCAGCCGCACACACCGGTCCAGCCCGCTCGGCACGTCCGGCGCCGCCAGCGACACGAACGCCGTCTCGACCCCGGCGTACCCGCGCCCCTCCCACAGCAGCCGCGCCGCCTTGTGCACCTCGGCGTTCGCGTCCGGGTCCGTCGACCCCCGGCCGACCAGCAGCACGGTCACGTCGGCCCGGTCCCGCGGGCTGCGCCCCGAGGTCCCCAGCGCCTCGTCCAGCCGCCGCTCCAGGACGCTCAGCAGCGCCGGGTGCGGGCCCAGCGGACGCCCGTAGGAGTACGAGATCCCCGGGTGCCGTTCCTTCTCGCGGGCCAGCGCCGCCGGGATGTCCCCCTTGGCGTGGCCGGCGGACACCAGCATCAGCGGAACGGCGGCGAACCGCCGTACACCGCGCTCCACCAGTTCGGTCACGGCATCGCCCAGCGGGGGCGGGGACAGCTCGATGAAGCCGCCCGCGACGGGCAGGTCGGGGTGGCGGCGGCCCAGCTCCCGTACGAAGTCGCGGAACGCCTCGGCCCCGGCGTCGTCCCGGGTGCCGTGACCGGCGATGAGCAGGGCGGGCGGCGGGGTGGTCACAGGGTCTCCTTCGGAGTGGGCATGATCTGCCGTCGGCTGACAGGTCTCGGGCGTGTTCTGGTGTGCGTAGGTGAGCCCGTCGACGACGGTGCGCGGGCCTTGGAGGGAACGAGAGTTCTTGTGTCGAATGCGTGACCTCTGCGGGAAGGGCTCGTTGGGGTGTGGTGACGGCATTTTCGGGATCCTGCGGGGGATGGGACATGGGTGGGCTGCGCGAGGTGGCGGCGCCGTTCGTGGTGCCCGGCCCGTCCGGGGTTACGATCCGTGCCGGCCTCAAGGGCCTGTCCGGGCAGGACGAGAAGGCCCTGTGCCTGGTCGGTGACCTGCTCGGCTCCCTGGCCTCCCGGGACCTGAAGGACCGCTGCGCGGCCGGACTCGACCATGACAATGACCAGTGGGCGCGGCGCAAGCGGGTATTGACCGAGGAGTCCTCTTCCCGCTGGGCAGGGAGCATTACCAAAGCGACGCACGACCAATGGGCATTGGCCAGGCGCAGCCAGCTGGCCCGCATCCAGATGCTGCAGGCAGGTGTCGACATGGTCAGGCGTCGGCTGTCGCTGCCGATCGGAGCCAAGGGCTCCCAGGGTTTGCCTGGCGGTTATCGCTCCCAGGCGGAGTGGTTTACCAAATCCCGGCGCCTGCACCTGCTGGAGGACCGGCTGAAGCAGGAACGGGCCGATTACGAGGCCGGACGCGTGCGGGTGGCACACGGCGGCAAGAAGCTGCTGCGCACGCGGCACCATCTGGAAGCCGCCCAGTTGACCGAGGAACAGTGGCGGCGCCAGTGGCAGGCCGAGCGCCGATTCCTTCAGGCGGACGGCGAGTCGGGGAGGCGGTTCGGGAACGAGACGATCCGTGTCACCCCGGATGGTGAGGTGACCATCAAGCTTCCGGCGCAGCTGGCCGCCCTGGCGAATGCGCCCAACGGCCGGTACGTGCTTGCCTGCCGGGTCGGCTTCCGGCACCGGGGCGAGCAGTGGATTGACCGCATCACCGTGAACCGCGCCGTGGCTTACCGCATTCACTACGACGTGGGTCTTGACCGCTGGTACCTGACGGCTTCCTGGCAGACCCCGTCGGTGAGGATCGTGACGTTGGAGGCTGCCAGGACTGCCGGGCTGATCGGCGTGGACACCAACGCCGACCATCTCGCCGCCTGGCGCCTGGACGCCCACGGCAACCCGGTCGGCGAACCTCGCAGGTTCGACTACGACCTGACCGGCGAGGCACCGCATCGCGACGCCCAGGTGCGGCATGCCCTCATCCGCCTGTTGCACTGGGCCAAGCGCCACGGCCTGTCCATCGCGATCGAGAACCTGGACTTCACCGCGGACAACACCCGCGAGAAGCACGGGCGGCAAAAGCGGTTCCGCCGACTGGTCTCCGGTCTGCCCACTGCAAAGCTGCGTAGCAGACTGGTGTCCATGGCCGCGGAGCTCGGCATCACTGTCGTGGCCGTCGATCCGGCCTACACGTCCCGCTGGGGCGCCCAGCACTGGAAGCACCCCCTGACCACGGAGACACGCAAGACCACCCGCCACGACACCGCCGCCGTGGCGATCGGAAGGCGCGCCCTGGGGTACCCGATCCGGCGACGGACGGCACCGCCCCCACAGCACCAGAGTGATGCTGTGGGGCATCGGACCGTCCAGGCCGCATCGAGTGTCCCGGGGCGTGAGGAAGCCCGCCCCCGCATTCCCGGACCGCGGACACGATCCGTCGGCGCTGGATGCGGAGCGAAAGCGGGGGACCAGTGTGCCCACAACCGTTCGGGGCACGCGGCTGAGCATGAGCTCTGGCAACAGGACTCACTCCCGTTCAGTCTTTAGGAACGGTGGTACAGCAGGGCGTTGAGCGCGGCGGCGGCGACCGCCGACCCGCCCTTCTCGGACACGTTGCTCACGGCGGGCAGCCCGCTCTCGCGCAACGCGGCCTTGGACTCGGCCGCCCCGACGAAACCGACGGGCAGGCCGATGACGAGCGCCGGATCGGCGTCCAGCGTCAGCAGCTCCTCCAGGGCGGTCGGCGCACAGCCGATCACCCACAGCGCGCCGGGCCCGACCTGCTCGTACGCCAGCCGCATGGCGTGCGCGGAACGGGTCAGCCCGGGACCGGCCTTCGCGTCCTTCAGCTGGCAGACGGTCTCCCGGCGGGTGATGCCGGCGGCGACCATCTCGACGTCCACGACGACGGGCGCGCCGGCGTGCAGCGCGGCGTACGCCGTCTCCAACGCGGCCTCGTCCATGACGAGGTCGGTCGCGTAGTCGAGGTCGGCGGCGGAGTGGATGACCCGCTCCACCACCGCCCGGGTCAGCGGCGGGAAGTGCGAGGTGTCCAGACGGGCGCGCAGCCGCCGGAAGGACTCCTGCTCGATGGGATGGACCACACGGTTCACTGGGCACCCTCCTGTGATGCCTGCCAGCGGTAGCCGCGCGGCGTCACCATGCGGCCTGCGATCTCGCGGGTCGCTGTGTTGCCCACCGTCACGACCGTCATCATGTCGACCGTCGCCGGGTCCAGCGCGCCCAGCGTGGTCAGCCGGCTCGACTCGTCCGCCCGCGACGCGTTGCGTACGACACCGACCGGCGTCGTCGGCTCCCGGTGCTCGGCGAGGATGCCGAGCGCCTTCGGCAGCTGCCAGTCGCGGCCCCGGCTGCGCGGGTTGTAGAACGTCACGACGATGTCCGCCTCGGCCGCAGCCCGCACCCGCCGCTCGATGACCTCCCACGGCGTGTGCAGATCGGACAGACTGATCGAGACGTGGTCGTGGCCGAGCGGCGCCCCGAGGATCGCCCCGGCCGCCAGCGCCGCCGTCACGCCCGGCACGCCGACCACGTCGATGTCGTCGGACGCCTCGGCGAGCGCGGGGGAGGCCATGGCGTACACGCCCGCGTCCCCGCTGCCGATCAGCGCCACCGCCTGCCCCTTGCGGGCCTCGGCGACCGCCGTGCGCGCCCGCTTCTCCTCCGCGCCAAGACCGGACTCCAGGATCCGGGTGCCGGGCCGCAGCAGATCGCGGATCTGACCGACGTACTGGTCGAGCCCGACCAGCACCGACGCCCGCTCCAGCTCCGCCTTGGCGCGCGGGGTCAGCAGGTCCCGGGCGCCCGGCCCGAGCCCGACCACCGCGAGCCGGCCGCGCCCTGGCCGCCGTACGACGGCACAGGTCGCCATGGCGGGCCGGCCCGCCGACTTCCGCTTCGGTACGAGCAGTTCGCCCCCGCCGACCAGCGCGGCCGCCTCCGCCACCGACGGCGTGCCCACCGCGGCGAGCGGCGCGTCGGACGGGTTGGGGACCTCGACACGGGCCAGCTCCTCCGCGCCGTACGTCACCAGCGGCACCCCCAGCCGGGCGGCGGCCTCGACGATGCCGGGCTCCTCCGCCTTGGCGTCCACGGTGGCCAGCTCGGCGACGCTCGCCACCGACAGCTCCGCGTCCCGCAGAGCGCCCTCGATCACGTCAAGCACTTCCGCCACGGGCGCCCCCTTGGACGCGCCGACGCCCACCACCAGCGTCGGCGGACGCAGCACGACCTCCCGCGCGGCGGGCTCCACCGAACGGTCCGTCACCCGGATCGCGTACGGCCCGTCCTCGGCAACCGGCAGCGGCGGCAGCGGCCACGCCACCTCCGCCCGCAGCGCCACCGGCTCCCCGTCGAGGAGCGCCCGCGACACGGCGGCGACATCGCCCTCCACCGGCAGCCCGAGCGTGTCCAGGCCCGCGATCCCGACGGCGTCGGTCGCCGTCGTCACCACCGGCTCGGCACCGAGCACCGAACCCACCTCGCGGGCCAGCTCGTTGGCGCCGCCGCCGTGCCCGCCGACCAGCGACACGGCGTACCGCCCGCCCTCGTCGACGCAGACCACGCCCGGGTCGGACGTCTTGTCGCCCAGCAGCGGCGCGACCAGCCGGACGACCGCCCCGGTCGCCAGGAAGCACACCAACTGCCCGCACTCGGCGAACGCCCGCCGCACGGCGTCCCCCGCAGGTCCGTCGTACACACGCGTACGGTCCGGCCACGCCGCGGCCAGCCGGTCCCGCGCCGCCGCCCCCGCCGCGGTGGCGGAAATGAGGCCGATCACTGGGTAACTCCTTCAGAACAGGCGGGACGCCGCACGCCCCACAGCAGAAATACGGGGTTGGTCGCCGCGAGCCGGGTCACGTCCCCCGGCAGCGGCGCGAGCCGGGACGACTGCAACAGCACCCCGTCGCAGGAGAACCCGGCGCTCGTCAGCGCCTCGCGCGCGGCCGGCACCCGGTCCAGCGCGGCCACGGCGACGACCACGGTGCGCCGGGCGCGCCGGGCGCACGCGGTGACGACGGCGGGCAGTTCGCGCCCCCCGCCGCCGACGAACACCGCGTCGGGGTCGTCGGCGAGGTCCGCCAGCGCGTCCGGCGCCGACCCGTGCACCACGTGCACGTCCACGCCGTGCGCGGCGGCGTTGGCGCGGATCCGCTCCACCCCGTCCGCCGCCTTCTCCACGGCGGCGGCCGCCGCGCCGAGCCGCGCGCACTCCACGGCCACCGAGCCGGAGCCCGCGCCCACGTCCCACACCAGGTCGCCGAGGCGGGGACCCAGCCGGGCCAGCGCCAGCGCCCGCACCTCGAACTTGGTGATCATCGAGTCGCGGTGCGCGAACGCGGCCTCCTCCAGGGCCCATCCGGCGGGCCCCGGCGGCGGACCGGCCACTGTGCGCACCGGACCCAGGGCCCGCTCGGGGTCGAGGGACAGCACGACGCTGACCGCCGTGCCCCAGTCCCGGTCCGCCGCCTCGGCGGGCGTCACCCGCTCCACGCGCTCCCGCACCGGATCGCCCAGCGCGGACGCGACGACGAGCACCCGCCCGGTGTGCCGCAGCGCAGCCCCAAGCTCGGCCGGTCCGGCGCCCGGCCCGGTCAGCACCGCCACCTTGGGGTGCGCCCGGCACACGTTGACGGCCGTACGGGGCGCGCGCCCGTGCGCGCTGACCACCACCGCGTCGTCCCACGGCAGCCCGACCCGCGCGAACGCGGCGGCCACCGACGACACCCCGGCGTGCACCCGCAGCCGCTCGGACCCGAACCGCTCGGCCAGCGTCCGCACGATCCCCAGGAACCCGGGGTCGCCGGAGGCCAGCACGGCGACGGGCCGGTCCTTCGCGACGTACTCCCCGATGGCGTCCAGCGCGGGCGCCAGCGGCCCGAGCACGATCCGCTCGGCCCCCTCCGGCAGCCGTCCCGCGTCCAGGTGCCGCCGCCCGCCGACCACCAGCTCGGCCCCGGCCAGCCACTCCTCCGGCACGGGCGCCCCGGTACCCGTGCCGACCACGCTGATCATGTCCGGGCACCCCGCGCGCGCAGCGCCTTGCGGGCCTCCGGGTCGGCCTTGCGGTACCCGTGGAAGTGCCCCGGGTGGTACAGGTGCGAGCGGGTGCCGTGCGCGTCGAGGGCCGGACCGACCAGGAACAGGGTGTGCTTCCAGAGCTTGTGCTCCTTGACCGTCTCCTCCAGCGTGCCGATCGTGCACTTCACGACCAGCTCCTCCGGCCACGTCGCCTGGTAGGCGACGACGACCGGGGTGGTCGTGGGATAGCCGCCCTCCAGCAGCTCCCGCACCAGCTGCCCGCTGCGGGCCGCCGACAGGAAGACCGCCATGGTCGTGCCGTGCTTGGCGAACTCGCGTACCTCCTCCCCGGGCGGCATCGGCGTCTTGCCGCCGCCGAGCCGGGTGAGGACGACCGACTGCGCCACCTCCGGGATGGTCAGCTCCCGCTGCGCGAGCGCGGCCACCGCCGAGAACGACGACACACCGGGCACGACCTCGGTCGCGATGCCGACCTCGGCGCACCGGTCGAGCTGCTCCTGCGTGCCGCCCCACAGCGCCGGGTCGCCGGAGTGGATGCGGGCCACCCGCAGACCCTCGGCGTGCGCGCGCTCGTACACGGCGACCACGTCCTCCAGCGACATCGTCGCCGAGTCGAGGATCTCCGCGCCCTCGCGGGCGTGCTCGAGGACCTCCGCCTGCACCAGGCTCGCCGCCCAGATCACGACATCGGCCTCGGCGATGGCGCGCGCGGCACGGAATGTCAGCAGATCGGCGGCGCCGGGGCCGGCACCGACGAAGGTCACCTTGCCGGTGGGGGCATCGGCCATGGGAAATCGGTCCTCTCCTACAAGTCCTACGAGTACTGCGGCTGGTGACGCCATCGGGGTCCCCTCGCGCGAGGGGAGTGCGCACACACCCGTCGATCCGATAGCAAGGGCGCATGGCTGTCTTCGTCGCGCTCGGCGCGTTCCTGATGACGCTGGCGGGCGGCTGGACGGCCCTGCGCGTCACCGACCGCCGGCACCTGGTGCTGGGCCTGGCCGGCGGCCTGATGCTGGGCGTCGTCGGCCTGGACGTGCTGCCGGAGGCACTGGCGGCGGCGGACACCGAGCTCTACGGGGTACCGGCCGCGCTGCTCCTCTTCGTGGCCGGCTTCCTGCTGGCCCATCTGGTGCAACGCCTGCTCGCCGCCCGCCGCGCCGACCGTACCCCGGAGGTGGGCCTGACGGCGGCGGCCGCGCTGATCGGGCACAGCGCGATGGACGGCGTGGCGATCGGCGCCGCCTTCCAGGTCGGCGGCGGCATGGGCGTGGCCGTGGCGCTCGCGGTGATCGCCCACGACTTCGCGGACGGCTTCAACACGTACACGCTCACCCGCCTGTACGGAAACACCCGCCGCAGGGCGCTGACGATACTGTTCGCCGCCGCGGCCGCCCCGGTCGCCGGCGCGGCCTCGACCCTGCTCTTCGCCATCCCGGAGCCGCTGCTCGGCGCCTACCTCGGCTTCTTCGGCGGCGCACTGCTCTACCTCGCCGCGGCCGAGATCCTGCCCGAGGCCCACCACGAACACCCCGCCCGCTCCACGCTGCTGTGCACGGTCGCGGGGGCGGCGTTCATCTGGCTGGTGGTGGGCATCGCGGAGTGAGCCCTCGAGCTTCACAACTTGCCGCCCCGCCCGCCGTCGCGCCGCGCGGGCGCGATGAGCGTCGAGAGATACGGCAGCGCAGTCCCGTCCAGCTCGCCGGCCGGCCGGACGGACTCCTCCGGCAGCCCCAGCGCCGACCCCCACACCGCCCCGTCGAGCCGGCCGCTCTCCCGCAACGCCTCCGCGACCTCGGCCGCCTGCCGCCCGAACTTGTAGGCGACGACGGTCCCGGGCCCGTTCAGCGCCTCCTTGAGCACGGCGGCCCCGGCGGTCACCGGCACCAGCGTCAGCGGCTCGGTCCCCTCCGTCAGCACGGCACCCGACCGCGCCGCGAGGTCCTGCATGGCGGTGATGCCGGGCACGGTCTCGACGACGGTCCCCGGGACCAGCTCGGCGATGGTCTGCGCGAGATAGGTGAACGTGGAGTACACGTTCGGGTCACCGATCGTCGCGAAGGCCACGGAGGCATGCCGGGTGAGCAACCCGGCGACCCGCTCACCCGCCGCGTCCCAGGCGGCCTCGCGCCGCGCCCGGTCGCTCCGCTCGTTCAGCGCGAACACCACCCGCAGCACCTTCTCCTCGGGCACGTAGTGCAGCACGGTCGCCTCGGCGCGCCCGCGCTCACCGGTGTCTATGACCGGGACGACGACCACGTCGGCGGCGCGCAGCGCGTTGACGCCCTTGACGGTCACCAGCTCCGGGTCGCCGGGACCGACCCCGACTCCGATCAGCCTGCTGCTCATGACGTCCGGCACCTCTCCACGAACCGACGGGCCGCACCGGGCGCGGACGCCCAGTGCGTGTGCAGATAACTCGCGTGCACACCGCGCTGTACGAAGCCTTCGACGCGCCGCTCGGGCGCCCGCATGCCCCAGGCAGGGGCGGTACCGGACCCGGGCTCGACCACGGTCCGATGAAACTCGTGCCCACGCATCCGTGTCCCGGCCCCGGCGAGCACGCTGTCACTGACGGCCACGGCGTCCCGGTAGCCGAGCGTGAGCCGCTCCGACATCCGCGCCTCCGCATCGAGCACGCCGCACATGGGCAGTCCGTCCAACTCCCGGCACAGATACAGCAGCCCGGCACACTCGGCAGCAACAGGCGCGCCCGCGAGCGCAAGCTCACCGATGGCTTTACGGAGCGGCTCGTTGGCGGACAACTCGGAGGCGTACACCTCGGGAAACCCACCCCCGATGACCAACCCGCGTGTATCTTCGGGCAGTTCCTCATCGCGAAGCGGATCAAACGGGACGACTTCTGCCCCGGCAGCGGCCAGCAGCTCACTGTGCTCGGCATAGGAAAACGTGAAGGCCTCCCCACCGGCGACAGCAACAACCAGCCCGTCTGGGGGAGTTTGAGGACGAGGCCCTTCGGGCCGAAAGGGGGGTCTGGGGGCGGAGCCCCCAGGGTCGGGAACGGGAAGGGGCGGCGGGGGCGAGGAACCCAAGGCCTCAGCCGCATCCCAACCCGCACCCGACAACGCACCCGCACTCCGCGCCAGCCCGACCAAAGCCTCCAGATCACACCCGGCCGTCACCTGCGCGGCCATGGCGGCCACCGCCTCCACGGCCGCCCCCCGCCGCTCGGCGACCGGCACCAGCCCCAGATGCCGCGACGGCGTGTCCACCTGAGCGGCCCGCCGCAGCACGCCGAGCACCGGCACCCCGGCCGACTCCAACGCCTCCCGCAGCAGCAGCTCGTGCCGATCGGAGCCGACCTTGTTCAGAATCACACCCCCGACCCGCACCTCCGGATCCCAGGAAGCGAACCCGTGCACCAGCGCCGCGACGGACCGGGACTGCGACGAGGCGTCGACCACGAGCACCACCGGCGCTCGCAACAGCTTCGCCACATGAGCGGTGGACGCCAGTTCACCCTCCCCCGCGGCCCCGTCGTACAACCCCATCACCCCCTCCACGACGGCGACGTCACACCCACGCGCCCCATGCAGGAACAACGGGCCGATCAACTCCGGCCCGCACAGATACGCGTCGAGATTCCGCCCCACCCGCCCGGTCGCGAGCGCGTGATACCCGGGGTCGATGTAGTCCGGCCCCACCTTGTGCGGGGACACGGCGAGCCCCCGCGCGGCGAACGCGGCCATCAACCCCGTGGCGACGGTGGTCTTGCCGCTGCCGGAAGACGGCGCGGCGATGACCAACCGGGGCACAGAAGTCACCACTCGATGCCCCTCTGCCCCTTCTGCCCGACGTCCATGGGGTGCTTGACCTTGGACATGTCGGTGACGAGGTCGGCGATGTCGACCAGCTTCTCGGGCGCGTTCCGCCCGGTGATGACGACATGCTGGGTGCCCGGCCGGTCCCGCAGCACGGACACGACCTCGTCGGTGTCGACCCAGCCCCAGTGCATCGGATACGCGAACTCGTCCAGCACGTACAGCCGGTACGTCTCGGCGGCCAGGTCCCGCTTGACCTGCTCCCAGCCCTCCCGGGCCTTCTCCTCGTTGTCCATCTGGTCGTCGCGCTGCACCCACGACCAGCCCTCGCCCATCTTGTGCCAGGCGACGGACCCGCCTTCCCCGGAGTCCCCGAGCACCCGCAGCGCCCGCTCCTCGCCGACCTTCCACTTGGCCGACTTCACGAACTGGAACACCCCGATCGGCCACCCCTGGTTCCAGGCGCGCAGCGCCAGCCCGAAAGCGGCGGTGGACTTGCCCTTCCCCACGCCCGTGTGCACGACGACGAGCGGCCGGTTCCGCCGCTGACGAGTCGTCAGCCCGTCGTCCGGTACGACACTCGGCTGTCCCTGCGGCATTACGCGGCCCTCCTGTTGCCCTGAACTTCCCTGACCAGTCCGGCGATCGAGTCCGCCCGCAGCTCGTCCAGCGTCACCGCCGTACCGCCCAGCTCACCCGCGAGCCGCCCGGCGAGCCCCAGCCGCACGGGCCCCGACTCGCAGTCCACGACGACCGACGCGACCTGCTCGGCCGCGAACAGCCCGGCCGCACGCGACGCCAACGCCAGCGGTTCGGGGCCACCGGTCGCCCGCCCGTCGGTCACCACCACGACGAGGGCCCGCCGCGCCGGATCCCGCAGCCGCTCCACCCGCAGCACCTCGTGCGCCTTGAGCAACCCGGCCGCGAGCGGCGTACGCCCACCCGTCGGCAGCGACTCGAGCCGGGCCGCCGCCGCGTCCACCGACGAGGTCGGCGGCAGCGCGAGGTCGGCCGCCGACCCCCGGAAGGTCACCAGCCCCACCTTGTCCCGCCGCTGGTAGGCATCGAGGAGCAGCGACAGCACGGCCCCCTTCACGGCGCCCATCCGCTGCCGCGCCGCCATCGACCCGGAGGCGTCGACCACGAACAGCACGAGGTTCCCCTCACGCCCCTCCCGCGTCGCCTGCCGCAGATCGTCCCGGCGCACCACGAGCCCCGGCCCGGACCGCCCCCGCGCCCGCTGATACGGCGCCGCGGCCTGCACCGTCGCCGCCAGATGCAGCTTGGTGAGCGCCCCGCGCGGTCGTCGGGCCCCCGTGGTCCGCCCGTGCTCGGTCCGCGCCCGCGAGCGCCGCCCGGCGGCCCCTTCGCCGATCCCGGGCACACTCAGCACCTTGGTACGGAACGGTTCGGCGGCCCGTACGGCGGACTGCTCGCCACCGCCCGACGGCCCGCCGCCCTCACCGGACTCCGGCCGGGCGCCCGTGTCACCGCCCTGCGGACCGGCGTCCGGAGCCGGCTGCCCGCCGCCGCCCCCGCCCGGCCCGCTGTCATCGGGATCGGAGTCGTCGTCGCCGGAGAACTCCTCCAGCGTCTCGTCGAGCTTGTCCTCGTCGAGCCCCGGCGCATCGAAGGGATTTCGCCTGCGCCGGTGCGGCAGCGCGAGCAGCGCCGCCTGCCGCACGTCCTCCGCGAGCACATCGGTCCGCCCGGCCCACGCCGCCAGCGCGGTAGCGGTCCGCGCCATCACGATGTCGGCCCGCATGCCGTCCACCTCGAAGGCGGCACAGGTCGCCGCGATCTGCCGCAGCGCCCCGTCGCCGAGCCGCACGGAGGGCAGCAGCTCACGCGCGGCCACGATCCGTGTCCGTACGGCGGCCTCCTCGTCCGCCCATCGGGCGGCGAAACCGGCCGGATCGTCGTCGTAGGCGAGCCGCCGCCTGACGACCTCCACTCGCTGGTCCGGCTCCCGTGAGGCCGCGACCTCGACGGTCAGCCCGAACCGGTCGAGCAACTGCGGCCGCAGCTCGCCCTCTTCGGGGTTCATGGTGCCGACGAGCAGGAACCGTGCGGCATGCCGTACGGAGACACCCTCGCGCTCGACGTACGACGCACCCATCGCCGCCGCGTCCAGCAGCAGGTCGACGAGGTGGTCGTGGAGCAGGTTGACCTCGTCGACGTACAGGATCCCGCGGTGTGCGTCGGCGAGCAGGCCGGGCTCGAAGGCCTTCACGCCCTCGGCGAGCGCCCGCTCGATGTCCAGGGCGCCGACCAGCCGGTCCTCGGAGGCGCCGACGGGCAGTTCGACCATGCGCGCCGGCCGCGACACGCCCGGCCCGGACTCGTGCGGCCCGTCCGGGCACGACGGGTCGGCAGCCGCGGGGTCGCAGGAGAAACGGCACCCGGCGACCACGGGCACCTGAGGCAGCAGCGCCGACAGCGCGCGCACCGCCGTCGACTTGGCGGTGCCCTTCTCGCCGCGCACGAGCACGCCGCCGACCGCCGGGGACACGGCGTTCAGCAGCAGTGCGAGCCGCAGATCGTCCTGGCCGACGACGGCCGTGAACGGAAACGGGGTGGTCACTTGTCCTCGCCCTCCAGGTCGCCTTCGAGTTCCAGGTAGGTGGCGCGCAGCCGCTCCAGGGTGTCCGCGTCCGGCTCGGCCCACAGCCCACGGTCGGCGGCCTCCAGCAGCCGCTCGGTGATGCCGCGCAGCGCCCACGGGTTGGACTTCTTCATGAAGTCCCGGTTCTCCGGGTCGAAGACGTACTCGGCGCTGAGCTTCTCGTACATCCAGTCGTCGACGACCCCGGCGGTGGCGTCGTAGCCGAAGAGGTAGTCGACGGTCGCCGCCATCTCGAAGGCGCCCTTGTAGCCGTGCCGCCGCATCGCCGCCATCCAGCGCGGGTTGACCACCCGGGCCCGGAAGACGCGGTGGGTCTCCTCGCCCAGGGTGCGTGTCTTCACCTGGTCGGGGGTGGCGGAGTCGCCGACGTACGCCTCGGGGCTCGCGCCCGTCAGGTGCCGGACCATGGCGACCATGCCGCCGTGGTACTGGAAGTAGTCGTCGGCGTCGACGAGGTCGTGCTCACGCGTGTCGACGTTCTTCGCCGCCACCGCGATCCGCCTGAACGCCGTCTCCATGTCCCCGCGCGCCGCCCGCCCGTCGAGCCCGCGCCCGTAGGCGTAGCCGCCCCACACCGCGTACACCTCGGCGAGGTCGGCGTCGGATCGCCAGTTGCGGGCGTCGATGAGGGGGAGCAACCCCGCCCCATAGGCCCCCGGCTTCGACCCGAAGACACGGGCGGTCGCGCGCCGCCGGTCACCGTGCTCGGCGGTGTCCTCGTCGGCGTGGGCGCGGACGTAGTTCCGGTCGGCGGGCTCGTCCAGCTCGGCCACCGCCCGTACCGCGTCGTCGATGAGCCCGACGACATGCGGGAACGCGTCCCGGAAGAAGCCGGAGATGCGGACCGTGACGTCGATGCGGGGGCGGCCGAGTTCGGCGAGCGGGACGATCTCGAAGCCGGTGACGCGCCTCGACGCGTCGTCCCACACCGGGCGGCAGCCCAGCAGCGCGAGGATCTCGGCGATGTCGTCGCCCTGGGTGCGCATCGCGGACGTGCCCCACACCGTCAGGCCGACGGACTTCGGGTACTCGCCGGTGTCCTGCAGATACCGCTGCACGAGCGAGTCGGCGAGCGACTGGCCGACCTCCCAGCTGAGCCTGGAGGGAATGGCCTTGGGGTCGACGGAGTAGAAGTTGCGGCCGGTCGGCAGGACGTTGACGAGCCCGCGGGTGGGGGAGCCCGACGGGCCCGCCGGGACGTAACCGCCGTCGAGGGCCTTGAGGATGTGACCGATCTCGTCGGTGGTACGGGCGAGCCGGGGGACGACCTCGGTACAGGCGAACTCCAGCACCGAGACGGCGTCCGGGAGTTCGGTGCCGAGCACCTCCCGTACGAGAGCGGTGCTCTCGGAAGCCGCCCAGCCGCGGGACTCCATCCCCTCCGCGATCCGCCGGCACAGCTGCTCCAGCAGGTCGATCGCGTCGGCGGCCGTACGGGACGGCCCCTCCACCAGATCCGTCAGTTCGACCGGCACCTTCACCGGAGCCCCCGGCTCGGCGAGCAACTCCTTCTCGACCAGGCCGAAGTGGAGCGCGAGCGAGGCCCGCAGCCCCGGCAGCGCGTTCGCCTGCCCGCCCCACACCTGCGAGGCGCGCAGCACGGCCAGCACGAGGTTCACCCGCGGCTCACCGACCGGGCCGCCGCCGAGGATGTGCAGTCCGTCCCGGATCTGCACGTCCTTGATCTCGCACAGATAGCCGTCGATGTGCATGACGAACTCGTCGAACTCTTCGTCGTCCGGCTGCTCGTCGACATGCAGGTCGTGGTGCAGCTCGGCCGCCTTGACCAGCGTCCAGATCTGGGCGCGTACGGCCGGGGCCTTGGCCGGGTCCAGGTCGGAGACGAGCGCGTACTCGTCGAGCAGCTGCTCCAGCTTGGCCAGGTCGCCGTACGTGTCGGCGCGCGCCATCGGCGGCACGAGGTGGTCGACGACGGTGGCGTGGCCGCGGCGCTTGGCCTGGGTGCCCTCGCCGGGGTCGTTGACGATGAACGGGTAGATCAACGGCAGATCCCCGAGGACCGCGTCCGGCGCGCACCTGCCGCTGAGCCCGAGCCCCTTGCCCGGCAGCCACTCCATCGTGCCGTGCTTGCCCATGTGCACGATCGCGTCGGCCTGGAAGGTGTTCTCCAGCCAGCGGTAGGCCGCCATGTAGTGGTGGGACGGCGGCATGTCCGGGTCGTGGTAGATCGCGATCGGGTTCTCGCCGAAGCCGCGCGGCGGCTGGATCATGACGACGACGTTCCCGAACCGGAGCGAGGCGAGGACGATGTCGTCCCCGTCGACGTACAGCGAACCCGGCGGCTCGCCCCACGCCTCCAGCATCCCGTCCCTGAGCTCCGGGTCGAGCTTGTCGAACCACGCCCGGTAGTCGGCGAGCGGCACGCGCGCGGGCGCGGCGGCCAGCTGATCCTCGGTCAGCCACTCGACGTCATGGCCGCCTGCCTCGATGAGCCGGTGGATCAGCTCGTCGCCGTTGTCCGGGTATTCGGTGAGGCGGTAGCCGGCAGCCTTGAGGGCGTCCAGGACTCGTACGGCGGATGCGGGCGTGTCCAGGCCGACCGCGTTCCCCACGCGCGAGTGCTTGGTCGGATACGCGGTGAAGACGAGCGCGAGCTTCTTGTCCGCGTTGGCCTTGTGCTTCAACTGCGCATGCCGTACGGCGACACCCGCGACCCGCGCCGCCCGCTCCGGGTCGGCGACGTACACCGGCACGTCGTCCGGCCCCTGCTCCTTGAAGGAGAACGGCACGGTGATCAGCCGCCCGTCGAACTCCGGGATCGCCACCTGCATCGCCGCGTCCATGGGGGACAGGGCGGCATCCGACTCCTCCCAGGCACTCCTGGACGACGTCAGGCAAAGTCCTTGCAGCACAGGGACGTTGAGATCGGCCAGCGCCCCGATGTCCCACGCCTCCTCGTCGCCCCCCGCCGACGCCTGGGAGGCATGCGTACCGCCGGCGGCGAGGACGGTGGCGACCAGGGCGTCGGCCCGGCCGAGCAGCTCGTACAACCCGGCGTCCGCGCCGCGCAGCGAACCGCAGTACACCGGAAGGGCGTTGGCCCCCTTCGCCTCGATCGCCTCGCACAGCGTGTCCACGAAAGCGGTGTTGCCGCTCAGTTCGTGGGCCCGGTAGAAGAGCACACCGACGGTCGGACGGCCGTCCAGGACCGCGCGCGAGCCATGAACCCCGTACTCCGGCATCTTCTGCGGCTCGACGAAGCCCTCACCCGTGAGCAGAACGGTGTCGGACAGGAACCGCGCCAGCTCGGTCAGGTTGGCGGGCCCGCCCTCGACGAGGTAGCGCAGCGCCTGAGCCACGACACCGGCCGGCACCGACGACTCGGCCATCAGCTCGGCGTCCGGCACGGCCTCACCGCCGAGCAGGACGGTCGGGATCCCGGACGCCTTCAGCGCGGCCAGGCCCTCCTCCCAGGCGCGCTTGCCACCCAGCAGTCGTACGACGGCGATGTCGGCGCCCTCGACCAGCCCCGGCAGCTCCTCCCGGACATCCACCCGGGTCGGGTTGCCGATCCGGTAGGCGGCTTCGGAGGCACGCGCCGCCAGCAGATCGGTGTCGGCGGTCGACAACAACAACACAGTGCTCATGTGGGCGCTCCCGGTGGAATGAAAGGCAGTCCTTGCGGCGCGCCCGACTCGATGAGCCGCCACAGCGCGTCCGTGTCCGCGTGCTGTTCGATCAGGTCGCCCAGCCGGTCGAGTTGCTCCTCGCGCAGCGCGGCGAACGAGGTGTCGGGCGCCGGCACGAAACGGCGGCCCGCGGCGGCGGCCACCTCGCGCAGGAACGCCCGCCGGAAACCGTCCGACTCCAGCGAGCCGTGCCAGTGCGTGCCCCAGATCTGCCCGACCCGGCAGCCGTCCAGGAAGGGCTCTCCGCCTACGACGTCGGCGACCCCGTGGTGGATCTCGTATCCCTCGACGGGCTCGCCGAGCGCCTCGCCGACGGGCCGGGTGAGGGTCTTCTCCCGTGCGAACCGCACGCGCACGGGCAGCAGTCCGAGCCCGTCCACATGGCCCACGCGCGACTCGACCTCGTCCTCGATGTGCTCACCGAGGATCTGGAAACCGCCGCAGATTCCGAGGACGGGCCGTCCTTCCACGGCCCTGCGGGCGAGGGCGTCCGCGAGGCCGCGCTCCCGCAGCCACTCCAGGGCCCGGACCGTCCCCCGGGTGCCGGGCACCACGACGAGGTCCGCGTCCGCGAGTTCCTCCGCCCGGTCCACGAACCGCACCACGACCCCCGGTTCGGCCGCCAGTGCGTCCACGTCCGTGAAGTTGGACATCAACGGGACGGCGCAGACGGCGACCCGGAGGATGTCCTCGCCGACGGGGGAGGACACCTCGGACTCCCGGACGGAACCCCGCAGCGACACCCTCCCCCACTCTCGGCTTCGCTCGAGCGGGGGGACCCCCATCCCGTCCTCCTCATCGATACCGAGGCCGTGCCGGTACGGCAGGACACCGTACGTACGTCGCCCGGTGAGCCCGTGGAGCATCTCCAGCCCCGGCTCGAGCAGCGACACATCGCCGCGGAACTTGTTGACGAGGAAGCCGGCGACCAACTCCTGGTCCTCGCGCGAGAGCAGCGCGACCGTGCCGAAGAACGAGGCGAAGACGCCCCCGCGGTCGATGTCGCCGACGACGAGCACGGGCAGTCGCGCGTTCCGGGCGATCCCCATGTTCACGATGTCGGTCCGGCGCAGATTGATCTCGGCGGGACTGCCCGCCCCCTCACAGATCACCGCGTCATACGTGCCCCGCAACTCGGCGAGGCACTCCAGCACCGTCCCGAGCAGCCGCTCCTGCCGCCCGCCGTGGTAGCCGCGCGCACTCATCTCGCCCACGGGCCTGCCCATGAGGACGACCTGACTGCTGCGGTCACTGCCCGGCTTGAGCAGCACGGGATTCATCAGCGCGGTCGGCTCCACGCGGCACGCCTGCGCCTGCATGGCCTGCGCCCGCCCGATCTCGGCACCCTCGCGCGTGACGAACGAGTTCAGCGACATGTTCTGCGCCTTGAAGGGCGCCACCTTCACGCCTTGGCGCACCAGCCACCGGCAGATCCCGGCGGTGACGACGCTCTTGCCGGCGTCGGAGGTGGTGCCGGCGACCAGCAGACCCCCACCACTCATGACATACGCCCCCTTGTCAGCAGCCGCCCGGCGACACAGACGCCGAGTGCGAGCAGTCCGACGCGCCGGGACAGCCGTACCGCCCGCTCCACGTCGGTGACCCGGACGGCGCGCCCCGCCGACGCGTTGAGCACGGGCCGGCGCTCGACCCGGCCCCCGTAGGACAGGGTCCCGCCCAGCCGTACCCCGAGCGCCCCCGCGAACGAGGCCTCCACCGGCCCGGCGTTGGGGCTCGGATGCCGGTCGGCGTCCGCGCGCCAGGCCCGCACGGCTCCCCGCGGATCGGGACCGGCCACCGCGGCGAGTACGGCGGTCAGCCGGGCGCCCGGCCACCCGGCGAGGTCGTCGAGGCGTGCGGAAGCCCACCCGTACCGCAGGTACTTGGGCGACCTGTGCCCGACCATGGCGTCGAGGGTGTTCACGGCCCGGAACCCGAGCAGCCCCGGCACCCCGCCGACGGCCCCCCACACCAGCGCCCCGACGACCGCGTCGGAGGTGTTCTCGGCCACCGACTCCACGACCGCCCGGGCGATCCCGTCCGCGTCGAGCGCCTGCGGATCCCGCCCGCACAGATGCGGCAGCCGCGCCCGCGCACCCTCCACATCACCGGCCTGCAGGGCACGGCCGATGGCCCGGGCCTCGCGAGCCAGCGACGTCCCGCCCACGACCGCCCAGGTGGCGACGCCGGTGAGGGCCACGGAGGCGGCGGGAGACGACCGTACGAGACGCGAGGCCGCGGTCCCGAGCGCCACCGCCGAGCCCGCACACACGACGGCATGCAGCGCACCCCACCCGCGGTGATCCCGCCACAGCACCCGCTCGACCCCACCGGCGGCCCGCCCGAACGCGGCGACCGGATGCCCCCGGCGCGGATCACCGAGGAGGAGATCGCCGAGGAGACCGAGAGCGGCGCCGTACGCGAAGACGCGATCGGCACGCATCGGCTCAGCCGATCGCGGGGTCGGGCAGAACCCGGGTACTGAACCTCAACCTCGAACGGCAGCCGAGCATCGCGATATGTCCTCACTCAGGGTGTCCACGCCCTGGTTCGACGAGACCGGCGGTGAGAGTTCCTGGCTCCCGGGGAGTTCCTTCCCCGGTCACAGTGGCGGGACCGCGCCGGATTCACACCGGGCTTCCTCTCCTGCCGCCGTACATGGCCCCGGAAGTCCACCACGGGGCCGGAAGGGGCGTCAACTTGCCTGTGACCTGCGGTGCTGGAGTGTGCTGAGGCCCACACACCGACGCGCCGGGCGGTACGGGATTTCCCGTACCGCCCGGCGCGTCGGTCAAGTCGGGCTCAGGCCACGATCAGATAGATCCCGTACGCCACCGCCGCCGCACATGCCGCGAAGGCGGCGTACGCCCCCGCGACGGCGAGCGCGGCCGAGTCGCCCTGCGCCGCCGCGCGCTCCCGGCGGGACAGGCCCGCGATGCCGAGGGTGAACAGGCCCACGAGGGCCACGGTGGCCACGAGGCTGACGCCGAAGACGGAGCCGAGGGCCGCCCAGTCGATCTTCATGCTGCTTCTGCTTCCTTCGTACCTGGGGGGTCAGACGGCGGCCCGGGAAGGCGCCTGGTCCGCGGATGTGGGCTGCGCGGGGATCGTGGCCGTCAGGCCCTCGGCCGCGCCGGGCGGGGGAGTGGCCACGGCGGCCATCGCGGTCGTCACGACATCGGCCGGTTCCTCCGCCGTGTCGTTGACGTTCGTGTGGTCGACGACCTCGCGCCGGGAGAGCTTCCAGATCGCGGCGCTGGAGGCGACCAGGAAGACGGCGACGAGCGCGGTGCCCCACGAGCCGAAGCCGGTCACCCACTCCGCGACGGCAGCGACCAGCGCGGCGGCCGGCAGGGTCAGGCCCCAGGCGACGAACATGCGGGTGGCGGTGGACCAGCGCACGACCCCACCCTTGCGGCCGAGACCCGCACCCATCACCGCACCGGAGACCGAGTGCGTGGTGGACAGCGAGAAGCCCAGGTGGGAGGAGGCCAGGATGACCGTCGCGGCGCTGGTCTGCGCGGCGAAGCCCTGCTGCGGCTGGAGGTCGGTCAGGCCCTTGCCCATGGTGCGGATGATGCGCCAGCCGCCGAGGTAGGTGCCGAGCGCGATGGCCAGGCCCGCCGAGAGGATGACCCACATCGGCGGGTCGGAGTCGGGGGCGAGGGAGCCGCCCGCGACCAGGGCGAGGGTGATGATGCCCATGGTCTTCTGCGCGTCGTTGGTGCCGTGGGCGAGGGAGACGAGGCCGGCGGAGGCGATCTGGCCGGCGCGGTAACCCTTCGCGGCGGCCTTGCCGTCGGCCTTCCTGCCGAGCGTGTACGTCAGCCGGGTGGCGAGCATGGCCGCGATGCCCGCGACCAGCGGGGCGGCGACCGCCGGTATCAGCACCTTGGTGACGAGGACATCGCCGTGCACGGCGCCCACGCCGGCCGAGGCGACGGTGGCGCCGATCAGACCGCCCATGAGGGCGTGCGAGGAGGACGACGGGAGGCCTACGAGCCAGGTCGCCAGGTTCCACAGGATCGCGCCGACGAGTGCGGCGAAGATGACCTCGGGACGTATGCCGCTCTCGTCGACCAGCCCCTTGGAGATCGTGTTGGCGACTTCCACCGAGAGGAAGGCGCCGACCAGGTTGAGGACGGCGGACATGGCCACCGCGACCTTGGGTCTGAGGGCACCGGTGGAGATGGTGGTTGCCATCGCGTTCGCGGTGTCGTGGAAACCGTTCGTGAAATCGAACGCGAGTGCGGTTACCACCACAATCGCGAGGATCAGCGAGATGCCTTCCATTTACCCAGGCAATCGTTCGAGGTCATTGGCTGGACGAACGTACGTAACCCAAGTGAACGAAAGGTGAACTGAGGGGGGCTCCCTGGTGTCTCAAGGTGGGGGCCGCCGTCCGGTCAGGGATCGACGGCCCCGTGGTGCCCGGTTACGAGCCCTTTGCGAACTTCCTCAACTGGGTCGTCGAGCCGTTGAAGAGATTCTGGTCACCCGGCAGGCTGCCACTGTTGTCGTACTGCCAGAGCGTCCAGAACGACCACCCGGCCGGGAGTGTTCCCGCGCTCGCGGAGTCGTAGCGCGCTATCCACAGTGCGTGATTGCCAGCGAAGGCGCGACTGCTGCCCGTGCAGGTGTTCCACCAGTGGGTGGTGGTGTAGATCACGGGGCGGCGGCCGGTGAGCCGCTTCACCTCGTCGCTGAAGGCCTTGATCCAGCTGACCATCTTCGTCTTGCTCAGGCCGTAGCACTTGTGCTTCTTGTCGTACGGGTTGTACTCGATGTCGAGCGCGGGGGGCAGCGTCCAGCCGTCCCCGCGCCAGGCGCCGCCGTTGCGGACGAAGTGCGCCGCCTGGGCCTTGCCCGACGACTTGTTCGGCAGTGCGAAGTGGTACGCACCGCGTATCAGGCCTGCGTTCCGCGCGCCGTTGTACTGCTGGCTGAAGTACGGGTTGCGGTACGTGGTGGACTCGGTCGCCTTGACGTAGACGAACCGGGCGCCCTTCGACTTCGCGCTCTGCCAGTTGACGTTCTTCTGATGGGACGAGACGTCGTGCCCCTTCGGCTTGCTCGCCGCACTGGCCGGAATCTCGGCCAGTGCGGTCCCCCCGATCGCGAGGGCCGCCACCGACGCCGCGACGAGGCGGCTGCGATGGCGGAACGGTTTGCGGTCACGGGCCATGTTTCCCCCCGGAATGGCAACGTGCATGACAAATCCCCCCAGAGAGTACGGGAAGATCGTTGAATGCTCATCGATCTCCGGCCAAGTAGGGGTGAAGGGGGATCTGTGCTGATATGCACCCTTCCGGACGTGCCGCTTCCGCCCTACAGTGCCCCGACGCGGCAACCGCCCGACGGCCTCCCTGGCAGGATCACGACATGGCGGAAAAGCGGCGGGACCAGCGGGACGTCCGGGGCGGCCGGGAGGGCGCACAGGAAGTGGGGGAGCAGCGGATGAGCGGTGTGCGGGACGAGGAGTTCCGGGCCTGGCAGGCGCTCGTGGCGACGGCTCGCCGGACCGTGGCCGACGGACTGGTCGTCGGTACGTCCGGCAATGTGTCCGTGCGCGTCCGGGACACGGTCCTGGTCACACCGTCGGGCGTCCCCTACGACCGGCTGACGCCGGACGACCTGACCGCCGTCGACCTCGACGGACGGCAGGTGCGCGGCACGCTCGTCCCGACGAGCGAACTGCCCATGCATCTCGCCGTGTACCGCACCACCGACGCCCGAGCTGTCGTCCACACCCACGCCGTGCACGCCACCGCCGTCTCGACGCTCGTCCGCGAGCTCCCCGCGATCCACTACATGGCCGGCGCGCTCGGCGGGCCCGTCCGGGTTGCCCCCTATGCGACGTACGGCACCGAGGAGTTGGCCGAGAACATGCTGCACGCCCTCGCCGACCGCTCCGGCTGCCTCCTCCAGAACCACGGCACCCTCACCTACGGCGCCACCCTCGACCAGGCCTACGACCGCACCGCCCAGCTGGAGTGGATGTGCCACCTCTGGCTGACCGCCTCCTCGGTCCCCGGCCTGACCCCGACCCTCCTGTCCGACGACCAGCTGAGGACGGCGGGGGAGCGGTTGCAGGGGTACGGGCAGCGGGGGTGACGAAGGCGCAGCGGCACCCCGCACGCGCCGGTGAGCGATCCCGCCCCCACCCGCACCCCCTCAACACCCCAAGCCGCATCACCTCGAGCCACCCTCCCACTGGCCCCCGCCGACGTCCGCCAGGACACTGGATCCGTGCGCACTGTCAAAGCGGCGGCCGCCGCCGTCACCGCGATGACCGCGGCCGGCGCCGCCGCCGTGGCCGCCGGCCGGTTCGCCAGCGGCGCCGCACTGAAGGCGCCGCCGGGCCGGCCCCTGCCCACCGAACCCCGGCTCACCGTGCACGGCACGGCCGCGGGCCGCGTCACCCTCACCCGCGCCCTGGCCTCCCAGCGCCCCGGCACCTACGGCCTCTCCGGCGACGGATCCCACGCGGTCGTCGGCCCCGTCCTGGACAGCGTCCCGCACCCCGCCGACGCCGTCGTCCGCCGCCTGGAGCGCGTCACGCACGGCAGTCTGGAGCCGGGCGACAAGGTGTGGCTCACTCCCAACCTGCACATCGGCGACCCCGGCGCCGCCCTCGGTCTCGACCACACCGACGTCGACGTGCTCGGTGAACTCGGCGTCCTGCCCGCCTGGTTCGTGCCTGCCGCCAGGGACATCTGGGTGATCACCGTGCACGGTCTGGGCACGACGAGGGAACACCCCATGAACGTCATGGAGTTCCTGCACGGCCTCCGCTTCCCCGTGCTCGACCTCGCCTACCGCGGCGACCTCGGCGCACCCCGCCCGCCCGACGGCCTGAACCATCTCGGCGAGACCGAGTGGCGCGACCTGGACGCGGCGATCCGCTACGCCGTGCGGTACGGCGCCGAGCGGGTCGTGCTGTACGGCTGGTCGACCGGCGCCACCATGGCCCTGCGCGCCGCCGCACACTCCGCCGACCGCGACCGCATCCGCGGCCTCGTGCTCGACTCCCCGGTCCTCAACTGGGAGGCGACGCTGCGCGCCCTGGCCGCGGCCCGGCGGACGCCCGCACCCCTGCTGCCGCTGGCCGTGCGCGCCGCCCAGGGCCGCATCGGTCTGTACGGCGACCGCATCGACGAGGCCGCCCACCCCGAACGGCTCAAGATCCCGACCCTGATCTTCCACGGCCCCGACGACACGGTGGCCCCCTGGGCCCACTCCCGCCGACTGGCCGAACGCCGCCCCGACCTGGTCGCCCTCCACACCGTCCGGCAGGCCCCGCACAGCGCCCTGTGGAACGCCGACCCGTCGGCATACGAGGAAGCCCTGCGCCGCTTCCTGACACCGCTGATGTGAGTCCCGGCCGCGCCGGTTCCGTTTAACGCCGTACCACTGTCCGGATCTCGGCCCACAGCCGCCGGAAGAGCCTTGCGTTGGCCAGTCCCGTTGCCGCCCGTGACATTCCGTTTGGGTTTTCGGACCGTCAACCGGAAGACTGCACCCGTGACGTCCCGTATCCCGCGCGACTCCAGGCTTCGACTCGTCCGCCCGCGACCCCTGGCCGCCGCCCCCCGAGCGATGAACCAGCGGCGCTCGCGCCGCCCCGCGCCCCGCCCGCCGGAGGGCACACCTGCCCCCTCGGAGCTGGCTGGAATGGCACGTTCCAGGCTGGCCGGCGCGGCCCGCGTCGCCCGCTGGGCCGACACCGCACTCGGCCCCGGCAGGGGCAACGCGACCTCCGGCGGCAAGGCCTCCCTGGCCGACACGACCGCCGAACGGGCGGCCGGTGAGCTGGGTCTGACGCCGGCCCAGGTCCGCGCCGACTGGGACACCGCCCGCCTCGCCGGCCTCGTCGAGGTGCACGGCGACAGCGCCCGCCCCGGCTGGCGGCTGCGGGCCTGGGACCGTGACGACACCGCCGTTCTGCGCGGCTGGGTCGCCCTGTTCGACGCCTGGTCGCTCGCCCATCCGGAGCCCGCCGACCACCAGCCCGCCGCCGTCGCCGAGGTCGTCTCGGCCATGCCTCAGGTGCTCTCCTTCCTCCAGCTGTCCGCCGGACCGGTCCCGGTCGAGCAGCTCCTCGACCTGCTGGCACAACGCGTCAGGGAACTGCGCACCGAGCGCTGCGAAGTCCCCTACGGCCCGCCACGTGAACCCACGCGCATCCCGGCCCCCGCGCCCCCCACCGACGCCGGTCCGGCGCATCCCGAGCAGCCACCCGGGCACGACGCCGAACTGGCCCCTCTCCTCGACTGGGCCCTGCACGCCCTCGCCTCCGTCGGCGCACTCACCTACGGCGACGGCCAGGCCACCCTCACCCCGCTGGGCAGCTGGGCGGTCTGGGTCAAGCTGGAGCAGATCTGCGTCGCCGCGCAGAGCCCCGCCGGGAACATCGAGGCGGCCGCCGAGGACATGCTCCGCGGCTGCGCCCAGCTGCGCCCGAACGCGGCCCGCGCCGAGTACCGCGCCTGGCTCGCCGCCCGCCCCGTCGGCAGCGCCGTCACCGAACTACTCGACGCCGCCCGCGGCGAGGACGCCCTGCTGCGCGGCCTCGCCTTCGAGGCACTGCGCGTCGTCGGCGCCCCCGCCGAGCCCGACGTACGCACCGCGCTCGGCGAGCCGACCCTGCGGCCGTACGCCCTGCTGTGGCTCGCCGAACACGACGGAGCCGACCCGGAGGACGCCCACGAGGTGCTCACCCGGGAGGAGGCCACCTGGCTGTGGGTCGACACGGCGGCCGCCGTCGCCGACCACGGTGAGGCGCCCCTGCTCGTCCGGCATCTGGAGTCCGCCGTGCAGCCGACGGTGCCCGCGCTGCTCGACGAGGTGCGCGCGGTCGGCCATCCCCGCACCGTCCAGGTCCTGGTCGCGCTCGCCGCGGCCCACCCCGACCCCGCCCTGGCCAAGGCCGTGCGCCGCGCGGCCTTCCAGGTGCACACCGGGGGCAGCTGATCCGGCTCAGGCTTCTATCTGAGGGCCGTACGTCCCGAAGCTCCAGATGTTGCCCTCGAGGTCCACGGCCATGTAGTCCCGCGAGCCGTAGTCCTGGTCCGTCGGGGGCATCAGGATCTCCGCGCCGTGGTCCACGGCCCGCTGGTGGTGTGCGTCGACGTCGTCCACGACGACGTACACCCCCGTCGGGCCCGCGCCCTTCATCGCCTCGTCGAAGCGGCCGCCGCGGCCCTTCGAACCGAGCATCACCGCGCCGTTGCCCTGGACCAGCTCGGCATGCATCACCGTGCCGTCCTCGCTCTCGTACACGGACAGTTCCGTGAAGCCGAAGGCCTCCGTCAGCTGCCGGATCGCCGCCTTCGCGTCCGAGTACAGCAGCGTCGGAAAGATGCTCGGACGCCCACCGCCGGTGCCTGCCACGCCGATCACTCCCTTGTGTATCGCTGCCCGAAATGCCAGGAACCCCAGTCCGGAAATCCCGGAAACAAGCCGGAAATGCTGCCTGTTGCTCAGTCTTGCACCCGCCACTGACAACGCCCCCCCGACCGAGAGGAAGCCGGCGCCGGGCGGGCGTCCGAACGGGGGACCCGCCCCCGCCCCCGCGTCGTGTCCCGACGGCGCACCCCGCGCCCCGGCCCGCGCGTGGCTACGCTCTGCGCCTGTCCGCGTGGGAAGCGGCGAGCAGTGGGCTCCGGACGAAGGGGGCGTGGTGATCGTTCTGCCGGTCGAAGTGACGCGGACGAGCCCCCACGCCCCGGTCTCGAGGGCCCCGCTGCGCACCCTCCGCCGCCTTGTGGCCGCCGCGGCCGCCCTCCTCCTCGCGGCCCTCCTCCTCGCCGCCCACCAGGCGCGCCCCGCCCCCTACGGAGACCGCCTCACCGTCCACGCGCGCGTGCAGCACCCGACGGAACTGCGCACCCATGAGGGGACCGTCGAGGCGTACGACCCGACGACCGGCGAGGTCCGCTGGCGTCACGCCCGTGACGGCCGGCGGCCGCTCACCGTGCTCCCCGCGCGCGGGGAGGCGATCACGCTCTGGGACGACGGCTTCGTCACCGCCACCGACGGCAGGTCCGTGCGCTGGCACCGCGCCCTGCCCGCATCCGCCGACTGGCTCGCGGGCCACGGCGGCACCGGCGTGCTGCGCCCCCTCGGCCGTGGCATCCTCGCCGTTCTCACCCCGCGCCGCGTCGCCGCGTACCGCACCGCCGACGGAGACCTGCGCTGGGTGCTGCCCGCCCGCAAGGGATGCTGGTTCGCGCCCGAACGTGCGCTGCGCCGCGGCGGAGCCCTGCTGATCGCCCAGCCCTGCGCCCGGGACGCGTGGACCGCGCAGCTCGTCGCCGTCGACGACCTGGGCCGGATCGCCCCGCACCGCAGGCCCCTGGGCAACGAGGTCCTCGGCCGCGGGCCTGAACATCTGAACCCGCAAAAACTGGTTGCAGTGGCCCGTTAGACTGGGTCCATGGCCATTCTCCTCGTGCATTAGACGGCGGGAAGTCCCTCAGCCGCCTGTCCCGCCTCACAACCCGCCCTGGAGTCTGTCCGTGATCTCCGCCTCCGGTATCGAGCTGCGCGCCGGTGCCCGCGTCCTCATCGAATCCGCAACCTTCCGTGTCGCCAAGGGCGACCGCATCGGCCTGGTCGGCCGCAACGGCGCCGGCAAGACCACCCTCACCAAGGTCCTGGCCGGCGAGGGCATCCCCGCCGCCGGCGCCGTCACCCGCTCCGGTGAGGTCGGCTACCTCCCGCAGGATCCCCGCACCGGCGACCTCGACATCCTCGCCCGCGACCGCATCCTCTCCGCCCGCGGCCTGGACGTACTGATCCGCAAGATGCGCGAGAACGAGCAGCGCATCGCGGGTGGCACGGGCGCCACCCGCGAGAAGGCGCTCCGGCAGTACGAGCGGCAGGAGACGGAGTTCCTCACCAAGGGCGGGTACGCCGCCGAGGCGGAGGCCGCCACCATCGCCGCCGCGCTCAACCTGCCCGACCGGGTGCTCGGCCAGCCGCTGCACACGCTCTCCGGCGGTCAGCGCCGCCGTATCGAGCTGGCCCGGATCCTGTTCTCCGACGCGGACACGCTGCTGCTCGACGAGCCCACCAACCACCTCGACGCCGACTCGATCATCTGGCTGCGGGACTACCTCAAGACGTACCGCGGCGGCTTCATCGTGATCTCCCACGACGTCGACCTGGTCGAGACGGTCGTCAACAAGGTGTTCTACCTGGATGCCAACCGCGCCCAGATCGACATCTACAACATGGGCTGGAAGCTCTACCAGCAGCAGCGCGAGGCCGATGAGAAGCGCCGCAAGCGGGAGCGGGCCAACGCGGAGAAGAAGGCCGCCGCACTCAACGCGCAGGCCGACAAGATGCGCGCCAAGGCCACCAAGACGGTCGCCGCGCAGAACATGGCCCGCCGCGCGGAGAAGCTGCTGTCCGGCCTCGAGGAGGTCCGCCAGTCGGACAAGGTCGCCAAGCTGCGCTTCCCCGAGCCCGCGCCCTGCGGCAAGACCCCGCTGACCGCCGAGGGCCTGTCCAAGTCGTACGGCTCGCTGGAGATCTTCACCGACGTCGACCTGGCCATCGACAAGGGCTCCCGCGTGGTCATCCTCGGCCTCAACGGCGCCGGCAAGACCACCCTGCTGCGCCTGCTGGCCGGGGTCGAGAAGCCCGACACCGGCGCGGTGATCGAGGGCCACGGCCTCAAGCTGGGCTACTACGCCCAGGAGCACGAGACGCTCGACCCCGACCGCACGGTGCTGGAGAACATGCGCTCGGCCGCGCCCGACATGGATCTGGTCGCGGTCCGCAAGGTGCTCGGCTCGTTCCTGTTCTCCGGCGACGACGTCGACAAGCCGGCCGGGGTCCTCTCCGGCGGCGAGAAGACCCGCCTCGCCCTCGCCACCCTCGTGGTGTCGTCGGCCAACGTCCTTCTCCTCGACGAGCCGACGAACAACCTCGACCCGGCCAGCCGCGAGGAGATCCTCGGCGCGCTGCGCACCTACAAGGGCGCCGTCGTCCTCGTCACCCACGACGAGGGCGCCGTCGAGGCGCTCCAGCCGGAGCGGATCATCCTGCTGCCGGACGGCGTCGAGGACCTGTGGGGCGCCGACTACGCCGATCTGGTCGCACTCGCCTGAGCCGGCGGGAGCGGTCAGTGCCGTTTGATCGAATGCGTGATCCACGCGTATGGATCATTCGGCCCATCGGTGATCCATCATCTGTGTGAGATCTCCTCGTACCCCAGTGTGTCCTACACCGGTTTCGCGGCCGGTCCCTTTGTCGACAAGGGGTCGACCGTGCCCCGTTCCTGACCTGGTGATTCACGGAACAACCCGTTCGGCTGTATGCACATCACCTGGTGGAAGTGCAGATTCCGCTTGTGGGGATGTGCTCCTGTCGTCAAATCCCTCACCCACGGACCTTGCCGAATGGGTGGCCATGAAGCCCCGGAGGGGTGATCATGAGGGGACCAGAGCGCACTTCCCATGAGGAGGCACGGGTGGCCGAGACTCTGAAGAAGGGCAGCCGGGTGACCGGCGCCGCGCGCGACAAGCTCGCGGCAGACCTGAAGAAGAAGTACGACTCCGGTGCGAGCATTCGGGCGCTGGCCGAGGAAACCGGCCGCTCGTATGGCTTCGTACACCGGATGCTCAGCGAGTCGGGCGTCACGCTCCGTGGGCGTGGCGGGGCGACACGGGGCAAGAAGGCCGCTTCGGCCTGACCCCCGGGCGAGGCCCCTCGACTTCGATGGTGGCCACCCGGTCGGTCAGGTGATCGGCTGGGTGGTTACTGTGCAGTCACTTATGAGTGCCGTCGTACGGCACTCACGATGACCGCACCCATCGGAGGCGCCCCATGGCTTCGCTCGACCCGGTACTCGACAAGGACGGCGTACGGCTCACCGTCGACGACGCCATCGCCACGGTGACGCTGACCAATCCGGCCAAGCGCAACGCGCAGAGCCCCGCTCTGTGGCGGGCGCTGGCCGAGGCGGGCCGGTTGCTGCCGGGCTCCGTCCGCGTGGTTGTGCTGCGCGCCGAGGGCAAGTCCTTCTCGGCCGGGCTCGACCGGCAGGCGTTCACGCCCGAGGGCTTCGAGGGCGAGCCGTCCTTCATCGATCTCGCGCGCGGCGGTGACGCCGAGCTGGACGCGACCATCGCCGAGTACCAGGAGGCGTTCACCTGGTGGCGGCGCAGCGACATCGTGTCCATCGCCGCGGTGCAGGGGCATGCCATCGGCGCGGGCTTCCAACTCGCCCTCGCCTGTGACCTGCGCGTCGTCGCGGACGACGTGCAGTTCGCCATGCGCGAGACCAGCCTGGGACTGGTGCCGGACCTGACCGGCACCCATCCGCTGGTCGGGCTCGTCGGCTATGCCCGCGCGCTCGAAATCTGTGCGACCGGGCGCTTCGTACAGGCCGAGGAGGCCGTGAGTACGGGGCTGGCGAACGTCGCCGTGCCGCCGGCCGAACTCGACGGCGCCGTACGGGACCTGACGGCGGCGCTCCTTGCCGCGCCGCGGGACGCGGTCATCGAGACCAAGGCCCTGCTGCGGGGTGCGAGAGAGCGTACGTACGAGGAGCAGCGGGTCGCCGAACGCGCCGCTCAGGCACGCCGGTTGCGGGACCTGGCGGGCATCGGCGAGTAGGACGGTCAGCCGACTGCCGTGATCAGTACCGCCACCGTGGGGTGATCCGGCAGCGCCTCGCCCACTTTCGCGCGGACCTCCCGGGCGACGTCCACGGCCCGGTGGTCCGCGCGTACCGCCAGTTCGATCCGCACATGGCGGCGCGGGAGCGCGCGGTCGCCCGGCTCCTCCTCGAGGTGCACCGCCCGGCCCACACCGCCCAGCGCCCCGGTCAGACGGCTCACGCCCCGGACGGCGAGGGCGGCGTCGGCCACCAGGGCTTCCTCGGCGTCCGTCGACTCCCGCGCCTGCGGCGGCTGAGGGGGTTGTACGGCGTCGGGTTCCGCCTCCTGGTCCAGCAGGGCGGTCACCCGCAGGTCGACCTCCGCCACCGTCAGCCCGAGCCGCTGCGACGAGGCCGCCGCCAGGGACGTACGCAGCCGGGAGGCCGCCGTCGGCAGCGGTTCGGCGGCCGTCGCCGCGAAGTCGGCGGTCACACGCAGAGGGCCGGGCGGCAGGGCGCTCGGCGGTGGCGGTACGGCGGGCTCCTGGGCGCCCTCCGGATCGGCCAGAGTGATCCGGACCGCACCCAGGCGCACGCCGGGCAATGCGCCCGCCGCGCTCCGGAGCACCGCCTCCGCCGCCCGTTCCGTGATCCACGCGCCGTCGCGCGGGCCGCCCAGCGGCAGAAGTCTGCCGAGCCCCAGTTGCTGCCGTACCGCCCGCGTCCATCCGTCCGCTGTCATTGCTCCAGCCTGCCGCATTCCTGGCGCGCACCCGAGTAACCGCGCTTACCGTGGTCGAAGGGGACGACGACCGAAAGGGACGCACGGCCATGACCGATATGAACCGGACACAGGCCCCCGAAAGCGAAACCCAGCCCCCGGTGCAGACCCGCAAGCCCACCAGGCGTGGCGGCGGCGATCCAGAGACCCGGGGGAGGACCACCATCGCCGACGGGGTCGTCGAGAAGATCGCCGGACTCGCCGCCCGCGACGTCCTCGGCGTGCATGCGATGGGCAGCGGACTGAGCCGCACCTTCGGGGCCGTACGCGAGCGGGTGCCCGGCCAGGCGAAGTCCGTGACGCGCGGGGTGAAGGCCGAGGTCGGAGAGGTGCAGACCGCGATCGATCTGGAGATCGTCGTCGACTACGGCGTGTCGATCGGCGACGTCGCGCGGGTCGTGCGGGAGAACGTGGTCTCGGCCGTGGAGCGGATGACCGGCCTCGAGGTGGTCGAGGTCAACATCGCGGTGAGTGACGTCAAGCTTCCGGAGGAAGAAGAAGAAGAGGAGGAGAGGGAACCCCGGATCCAGTGACGCCCCAGCGACCGGAACACCCATATGGCTGACGCGCCGCTGACAAGCTGAGGAGCGCACGATGAGTATGGCCTTGGTCGGCATGATCGCCGGAATGGCCCTGGGCTTCGCCGGATACTTCGGCGGATTCAGTGCCTTCCTGCTGGTGGCGGCCCTGGGGGCCGTCGGGTTCGTCGTCGGCCGGTTCCTGGAGGGGGACCTGGAGGTCGGCGACTTCTTCCGTTCGCGTGGCGAACGCCGGCGGTGACGCCCGTGAGCAGTGGGGCCGCCGAACCTCGCAGACCGGTCACCGTCGTACCTCCGGGCGAGCGCGGGGCGACCTGGATCGCCGACCGCGTGGTCGCGAAGATCGCCGCGCAGGCGGCCCGCGAGGCGCTCGGCACGCTGCCGCCCGAGGCGGCCCGCCCGCACGCCACGGTCGTCGTGCACCACGACGCCGCCCGGGTCCGCATCCACCTCGAACTCGACTACCCCAGCGACATCGGCTCCCGCTGCGGGCAGGTGCGTCGCCGGGTCGTCGAACGGGTAGGCGCGTTGGTGGGAATGGACGTTCCGGAGGTCGCCGTCCAGGTGGAGCGGCTGCATCTGGCAGCGGCGCACGGCGCGGCGCAGGGGAGGACGCGATGAGCGAGTCCCAGGGCTCCGACGGCACCACACAGCAACTGCCGGTCATCGAGAAGGAGCCGGCCGAGCCCGAACTCGGCCAGTCCGCCTCGTCGGCTGCCTACGAACCGCTGCCGGCCGCCGACGCGGACAACGGCGGAGACCACCGTTTCTGGTCGGCCCGCCGTATCCCCGCGGGCATCGTCGCGCTGCTGCTCCTCGTCGTCGCGGGCACCTTCCTCTACGACATCGCCGCCGTCCGCGCCGACCGGCCGCCCATGCACTGGCGCCGGGAACTCGCCCGCCAACTCGCCGAACGCCCCCTCGACGACACCTGGGTCCTCGTCGGCGCCGGCGTCGCCGCCGCCCTCGGCCTCTGGCTGATCGTGCTGGCCACGACGCCCGGACTGCGAGCCGTCCTGCCGATGCGGCGCACCCATGCCGACGTACGCGCCGGACTGCACCGCGACGCCGCCGCGACCGTGCTGCGCGACCGGGCCATGGAGGTGTCCGGTGTGCAGTCGGTACGGGTCCGGATGCGCCGCAGGCGGGCCGACGTACGGGCGGTCTCGCACTTCCGTGAACTGGACGAGGTACGCGCCGACCTGGACAGCGTGCTCGCCGACACGATCAGGGGGCTGGGCCTGTCCCGGCGGCCCGCGCTGACGGTGCACGTCCGGCGGCCCGGCCGGAAGGGGTGAGCGCGGTGCTCAGGACCGTCAACCGGGTGCTGCTCGCGATCATCGGGCTGGTGCTGGTCGTGCTGGGCGGGGCGGTGCTCGCCGTCGGGCTGGGCGTCGACCCCCCGTCCTGGTGGATCCATCACGGCAGGAACGACGTGCTGCTCGGCGACGCCGAGCGGGTCCGCTGGCGCGACGCCGGCTGGTGGTGGCCGGCCGTCCTCGCCGCGCTGGCCGTCCTCGTCCTGCTCGCCCTGTGGTGGCTGGTCGCGGTGCTGCGCCGGCGTCGGCTCTCCGAGGTGCTCGTCGACACCGGCGACGGCGAGGGCGCCCTGCTGCGCGGGCGGGCCCTGGAAGGCGTACTCACCGGCGAGGCGGACGCCCTGGACGGCGTCGCCCGCGCCCATGTCCAGCTCACGGGGCGACGCCGCGCGCCGGAGGCTCGGGTACGGCTCCTGGTGGAGCCGCACGTGGACCCCGGGGATGCACTGCACCGCCTCACGGCCCAGGCCCTGGCCCACGCCCGCGATTCGGCGGGCCTGGCGTCGTTGCCGGCCGAGGTCCGCCTGAGGGGTGTCAAGCACCGTGCGGAAAGGGTCAGTTGACGTGCCTCTCAGAAGCCGTGCCGCGCTCCGCCGTCCACCGGCACCATGACGCCCGTCAGATAGGACGCAGCCGGCGACAGCAAGAACGCGGCCGTACGCCCGAACTCCTCCGGCGTCCCGTACCGCCGCAGCGGAATACGCGACTCGGCAGCCGCACGCGTCGCCTCCGGATCCGCGGACAAGGAGTCCAGCTCACGCACGCGATCCGTGTCGATACGACCGGGAAGCACCCCGACGACGCGGATACCCCGCGGCCCCAGCTCGTCCGAGAGCGACTTGGCAAAGCCCGCCAGCCCCGGCCGCAGCCCGTTGGAGATGGTCAGCCCCGGAATCGGCTCGTACACCGAGCCGGACAGCACAAACCCGATGACGCCCCCGGCTTCGAGCTCCGCCGCCGCCGCGCGGGCGAGCCGCACCGCACCCAGGAACACCGACTCGAACGCCGACTGCCACTGCTCGTCGGTGTTGTCGGCGACGAACCCGGCGGGCGGCCCGCCGACGCTGACGAGGATGCCGTCGAAGCCGCCGAACCGCTCACGCGCGGCACCGATCAGGCGGGCCGCCGCCTGCGGATCGCCGTTGTCCACGGCCACCCCGTACGCGTTCGGCCCCAGCTCCGCCGCCGCGTCGGTGACCCGCTTCTCGTCCCGCCCGGTGATGACCACCTTCGCCCCGTCGGCCACGAGCTCGCGCGCGGAGGCGTTGCCCAGCCCGCGAGTGGCCCCGGTGACGACGTACACCCGGTCCTTCAGTCCAAGATCCATGGCCCCTATCCTGCCCCGTCCGCCCCGTAGAGGACGAGGGCCGTGTTCACCAGGCCGATATGGCTGAACGCCTGCGGGAAGTTGCCGAGCTGGCGGCCGGTCACGGGGTCGTACTCCTCGGCCAGCAGCCCCACGTCGTTCGCCATCCCCACCAGTCGTTCGAACAGCTCGCGGGCCTCGTCCGTACGACCCGTCATGTGCAGTGCGTCCGCGAGCCAGAACGAGCACACCAGGAAGGTGCCCTCACTGCCGGGCAGCCCGTCGACGACTGTCCCGTCGGTGCTGTAGCGGCGCAGGAAGCCCTGGTGGCACAGCTCCTCGCGCACCGCGTCGATGGTTCCCTTCACGCGCGGGTCGTCCGGCGGCAGGAAGCCGACGCGCGGGATGAGCAGCAGGGCGGCGTCCAGCTCGCGCGAACCGTAGTACTGCGTGAAGGTGTTCCGCTCGGGGTCGTACCCCCGCTCGCACACCTCGCGGTGCACCTCCTCGCGCATCTCCCGCCAGCCCGCCAGGTCACCCTTGAGCTCCGGATGCCGTTCCAGCGTGCGCACCGCGCGGTCGGCGGCCACCCACACCATCACCTTCGAGTGCACGAACTGGCGTCGGCCGCCGCGCACCTCCCACAGCCCTTCGTCCGGCTGCCGCCACGCCGTACGCAGGAACTCCATCAGGGCACACTGCAGGCGCCACACGTGCGGCTTGACGGACAGGCCCGAAAGCCGGGCCAGCGACAGGGAGTCCATGACCTCGCCGTACACGTCCAGCTGCAACTGCCGTACGGCGTCGTTGCCGATCCGCACCGGTGCGGAACCGGCGAAACCGGTCAGCCAGGGCAGCTCGTACTCCGGAAGCCGCCGTTCACCCGCCAGCCCGTACATGATCTGCAGGTCCGCCGGGCCGCCCGCGACCGCCCGCAGCAGCCAGTTGCGCCAGGCCTCCGCCTCCTCCTGGTAGCCCGCCGACAGCAGCGCGCCCAGGGTGAGGGTGGAGTCGCGCAGCCAGCAGTAGCGGTAGTCCCAGTTGCGCACACCGCCGATCTCCTCGGGAAGAGAGGTGGTGGGCGCGGCGACGATGCCGCCGGTCGGCGCGTAGGTGAGGGCCTTGAGGGTGATCAGCGACCGGACGACTGTGTCCCTGTGGGGGCCGTGGTAACGGCAGCGGGCCGCCCACGCCCGCCAGTCGGTGACGCTGCTGCGCAGTGCCTGGTACGGGTTGACGAGGGGCGGGCGCGGCTCGTGGGACGGGTGCCAGGTGAGGACGAACGCGACCTTCTCGCCCTTCTCGACCGTGAACTCCGAGTGCGTGCCGAAGTCCTCGCCCCAGGTGCGCACGGCGGGTTCGCTGCGCAGCCACACCGAGTCCGGGCCCGCGACGGCCACCCGGTGGCCGTCGGTCCTGCGCACCCACGGCACGATCGAGCCGTGGTCGAAGCGCAGACGGAGCGTGCTGCGTACGGTCACCCGGCCGCTGCGGCCCTCCACGACGCGTACGAGGTCGGGTGCGCGGTCCCGCTGCGGCATCAGATCGGTGACCCGGACCGATCCCTCCGGGGTGTCCCACTCGGTGTCGAGGACCAGTGTTCCGGGGCGGTAGGCGCGGCGGGTGCAGTGGCCCTCGGCGCCCTTGGGGGCGATCCGCCAGTGGCCGTTCTCCTGGTCGCCGAGCAACTTGGCGAAGCAGGCGGCCGAGTCGAAGCGGGGAAGGCAGAGCCAGTCGACGGAGCCGTTCTTGCCGATCAGGGCGGCGGTCTGTTCGTCGCCGACGATGGCGTAGTCCTCGATGCGGTTCACGGCGCCGATACCGGCGCCGTTCTCGGCTTTGCTCTCGGCTCGGTTCTCGGTGGGCGGGTACACGGATTCCGGGTTCCCGGGGGGCCGTGGGGGCAATCCGGGCAAGAGCCGGGCGGGTGACGGGGTTACACCGTCGCCGGCTCCGCCTCCGTCTGCTCCTGCTTCGCCGCCTCCGCGCGGTCCCGGACCTCGCGGCGGGCGAGGATGACCCAGCCGACCGGGACGCCCGCGGAGAACAGCCACCACTGGATGGCGTAGGCCATGTGGTTGCCGATGCTGTCGTGGTCCGGAGCCGGGATCAGCTCGGGCGTGTCGCCCTTGGGTTCGGGCGAGGTCAGTTCGATGTAGCCGCCGAGGACCTGCTTGCCGAGACGCTCGGCCGCCTGCTCACTGCTGATCAGCATGACCTGGCGGTCCGGCAGCCCACTGACGTCCTTGATGCCGCTCTCGGCGGTCGTCTGGTCGGGCATCAGCCGTCCGGTGACGGTGATCTCACCCTCCGCCGGTGCGGGGATCTTCGGGAACGCCGTCTGGCTGGGGCCGTCCGCGGGGATCCAGCCCCGGTTCACCAGGAGGACCTTGCCGTCGTCGAGGACGAAGGGCGTCAGGACGTGGAAGCCGACCTCGTCGTCCGCGTTGGTCCGGCGGCGTACGACCACCTCGTGCGCGGTGTCGAAGCGGCCCTTCGCGGTGACCCGGCGGTACAGGTCCGCGTCCTCGACCTCGGCGCCGGGCGAGGTCAGCGATTCGGCCGGAACCGGCTCGGCCGCCAGTGAGTCGGCGATCACGTTGTTCAGCGCGACCCTGTTCTCGTGCCGGTGAAGCTGCCAGAAGCCCAGCTCGATCATTGTGGGGATGAGCGCGAGGGCGACAAGGGTGAGGATCACCCACTGCCGGGACAACAGGAAGCGGTACACCCCACGACCGTACATCTCGGGCTGCGGGGTGCTGTCGCTGGGGTGTGCCGCAGGGGGATTGGGTGGGGCTCGGGCGGGGCTTGGACCGTCTCAGACCTTGTCGATGATCCCCACCTTCCCCTCTGCGCGGGCGCAGTGGGCGCCGCAGTACCAGTGGCCCTCGGCCTCGACGCCCTGGCCGATGATCTGGACTCGGCAGTGCTCGCAGATGGGTGCCATGCGGTGGATCGCACAGGAGAAGCAGTCGAAGACATGCACTGCGCCCTGTGCGTGCACCTCGAAGGTCATTCCGTAGTTATTGCCGCAAACTTCACATGTCGCCATGCGCCACAGGGTGAGCCGTCTCCGCGGCACGGGCGAGCGGACGCCGGGCGAGTCGCCCGGCAATCACCCGTCCGTACGGCTGCCTGCCGGGTTCACGGCTCCGACGCCGGTTCCACGTCCCCGAGGAGCTGTCCGAACGCCGCCTCGTCGACCACCGGCGTGCCGTACTGTCGGGCCTTGACGACCTTCGACGTGCCCGATTCCGGGTCGTTCGTGACGAGCAGGCTGGTCAGCCGGGACAGGCTCGTGGAGACATGCAGCCCGGCCTCGGTCGCACGGTCCTCCAGCAGCTCGCGCTCGACCGACGTGTCCCCCGAGAAGGCGACCCGCATGCCCTGCTTGAGGCGTTTGCCCTCTTCGTACCGACCCGGGTTGGGATACGGGCAGGCGGGTCTTTTGCGGGAGGGCCGCCAACTGCCCGGCCGGTAGCCGCCGTACCCGCCCGTCGCCTGTTGTCCGAGGCGGGGCGCGGGCGGCTCCCACCACTCGGTCAGCGGCCGGCACTCGTGCAGCGGCAGCCGTACGCCGCTCTCGGCCGCGGCTCTCAGGCTCGGCCGGAACGCCTCGGCCAGCACGCGCGCGTCGTCCAGTGCGTGGTGCGCCCGCTGCTGGACGACACCGAAGTGCGCGGCCAGCGACTCGAGCTTGTGGTTGGGCAGCGGCAGTTCCAGCACCTTGGACAGGGCAATGGTGCACAGCCGTTGACGCACCGGGGCCTCGCTCTTCGCACGCGCGTACTCCCGGGCGATCATCTGCCAGTCGAACACGGCGTTGTGCGCGACGAGCACCCGGCCCTCCAGCCGGGTCGCGAACTCCTCGGCGATGTCCTGGAAGAGCGGTGCCCCTTCGAGCACCTCGCTCGTCAGACCATGGATCCACACGGGCCCGGGGTCCCGCTCCGGATTGACCAGCGTGTACCAGTGGTCCTCGACCTCGCCGCGTCCGTCCAGCCGGTAGACGGCCGCGGAGATGATCCGGTCGTCCCGGGCCAGGCCCGTGGTCTCCACGTCGACGACCGCGTATCCGTGGGGATAGGCGGCCGGCCACGCTGTGGGGGAGGACGTTGCGGTCATGCGGTCTTCGAGCATGGTCACTGAGAATACGGGCCGGGACTGACATCGCTGTCCGTCAGGTACGCCCGTCCGCCTGTCCGGGAGGCCGTACCGGATACGGGCGCACGCGCGCGTACGCCATTGGTGGAGATCACCAACAAGTAAGCGCGTACCCCCGGTAATACTTGTCGGTAACAACGTCTAGCCGTGGCCGACCCGCAGTCCTACGGTGCAGCCATGCCGAACCTCCCCGATGTCGTGGTCTGGTCGATACCCGCCTTCGTGCTGCTCACCGTGATCGAGATGATCAGCGTCCGTCTCCATCCCGACGAGGACGCGGCGGGCTACGAGGCGAAGGACGCCGCCACCAGCGTCACCATGGGGCTGGGCAGTCTCGTCTTCGACTTCCTCTGGAAGATCCCGATCGTCGCGATCTACACGGCGATCCACGAACTCACGCCGCTGCGCGTGCCCGTGCTGTGGTGGACCGTCCCGCTGATGCTGCTCGCCCAGGACTTCTTCTACTACTGGTCCCACCGCGGCCACCACGTCATCCGCATCCTGTGGGCCTGCCACGTCGTCCATCACTCCAGCCGTAAGTTCAACCTCACCACCGCATTGCGCCAGCCCTGGACCTCCCTGACCGTCTGGCCCTTCTACGTTCCCCTCATCGCCCTCGGCGTGCACCCGGCCGCGCTGGCCTTCTGCTCCTCCGCGAACCTCGTCTACCAGTTCTGGATCCACACCGAGCGGATCGACAAGATGCCCCGCTGGTTCGAGTTCGTCTTCAACACGCCGAGCCACCACCGGGTGCACCACGCCTCCCAGGGCGGCTATCTGGACCGCAACTTCGGCGGGATCCTCATCGTCTGGGACCGCCTCTTCGGTTCGTTCGTCGCCGAGACCGAGCGGCCCGTGTACGGGCTGACCAAGAACATCGACACCTACAACCCGCTGAAGGTCGCCACCCACGAGTACGTCGCCATCGCCAAGGACATGAAGGCGGCAGCCGGTTGGCGCGAGCGCGCCGGGCGGGTGTTCCGCGGGCCGGGCTGGCAGCCCGCGCCCGCGCCGACGCCGGAACCGGCCGAGGAGACCGCGGCCGCGTGAGAACACCCCGCGTCCTGCTCGCCGCCTTCGCCCTGGCCGTCGTCACCGACCTCGTGTCCCTCGCGGTCGGCTTCGGCCCCGGCCACACCGTGGCCAAGCCCCTCCTGATGCCCTTGCTGGCCGCCTGGGCCGCCCTGCACGGCGCGCCCCGGCTGCTCGTCGTCGCCCTGCTGTTCGGCTGGGGCGGTGACACGCTGCTCCTGTCGGACGCCGAGCCCGCCTTCCTCGCCGGGATGGCCTCCTTCGCCGTGGGCCACGTCTGCTACCTCGCCCTCTTCAGGGCGCACGGTCGGAACGCCGTTCCACGCGCGCGTGCCGGTCTGTTCGCCGTCGGCTACGTCATTGCCCTCACCGGCACCGTCGCCCTGCTCTGGTCGGACCTGCCCGCCGACCTCCGCCTCCCCGTCGCCGCCTACAGCGCCCTGCTCACGGCCATGGCGTTCGGCGCCCTGATCCGGCTCGGCATGGCCGCCGGTCTCGGCGGGGCGCTCTTCATGCTCTCCGACACGCTCATCGCGACCGGCGTCGCCGACTGGCCGCAACCACCGAGGCCGGGCTTCTGGATCATGGCCACGTACATCGCCGCACAGTTCCTGCTGACCCGGGGCACCCTCGGCACGGACCGACGTGCCCCGACGATGCCGTTGCGCGAGGCGGCGTGACCCTTCACCAACGGATCGGCAGCGGCAGCGCCGTCAGCAGGCCCGACACCGCGACCGCCACCCCGAGCCCGACGACCTCCATGCGCGCGGGGAAGCAGGCGGTCAGCGGGTCGGCCGCCCGGCGCAGCCGGATCCTGGCCCACAGGGCGAGCAGCGCGACCACGGCCACGAGGAGCACCTTGGCAAGCAGCACGCGCCCGTACGCCGTGGCCGTCAACTGCTCCAGCACTGTGTCCGGCGGCATCCGGCGCAGGGTGCTCCAGATGCCGGTCGCGGTGATCACGGCCAGCAGAACGGCCGCCACGCGCGCGTACCGCCCCAGCAGGGCGGCACCCGTCTGAGCGGCACCCCACAGGCGAAGCGCCCGCAGCACGTGCAGCAACCCGCCCATCCACAATGCGGCGCAGGTGAGGTGAACGAGCGTCAGACCGGAGCCGACGAGTGGGCTGTGCTCGGTCGGGGGATGTGCGCGCAGCGCCTCCGCGACGGCCACCGCGGCCAGCGGCCACACCTGCGTCCCCGGCCGGCGCGTCAGTGCGCACAGGCCCGCCACCACGAACGCGTTGACCTCCAGCAGCGCGAGTCTGCCGTCCCGGGACGCGTAGAGGCCGCCGACGTCGATCTGGGCGAGGCTCGTCGGCACGAGGTTGCCGGTCGCCACGACCGACGCGAGCCCCAGCGCCGCGACGAAGCCGGCGCAGGCCGCATACGGCGCCCAACTGCGCGGCCGCCCGTCCGGCGCGCTGGGCAGGGAGCGGCCCAGCCGGTTCACGAACAGCTCGCCCACCGGCACACACAGCGCCGCGAACAGCACCGCACGCAGCAGCCCGACACCCCCGACGCCGGGAGCCGCCGCCTCGCCGGTGCCGTGCAGAGCGGCGGACGGTCCCAGCACGGGCATCAGCGCGCCGAGCACCACCAGGACGAGCACGGCGACCGCCCGGCCGACACCGGGTCTTCGTATCGGCCCGTCGGCGTCGGCCACCCCGGGAGTGGGTCGTATCAACGTCACCTCGAGAGCTTCACCAGCGGCCACGGGCTGCGGTGGTCGGCCGCCGCGTCCGGGCCGGACGGATACCCGCCCGGCCCGGATCACCTGCACAAAAGCCCTACCTGGTCACCGCGTCCAGTGCGTCCGCCGTGCCCCAGCCGTAGAAGCCGTTGTAGTTCTTCGGGCCCTCGCACACCGCGTCGACCTTGCCGTCGCCGTTGATGTCGTAAGGGTCCGTGCACGAGGTGGCGTCCGCCTCGGCGTACAGCAGGGCCTTCACCAGGCCCGGAGTGGCGTGCGGGTGGGTCGACTTGATCAGGGCGGCCACGCCCGCGACATGCGGCGAGGCCATCGACGTACCGGCCATGTAGCCCCACTTGCCGCCGGGCAGCGTGCCCAGGATCAGGCCGCTGGTCGCGGGCGGCTCCGGCTTCTGGTACGCCGTGGAGTCGCCGCCGGGAGCGGCGATGTCGACGACGCCCAGACCGTGGTTGGAGAAGGACGACTTCAGGCCCTTCGCACCGGTCGCCGCCACCGTCACGATGCCCGGCAGCTGGGTCGGTATGTCGTAGCACTCGGACGGGTCGATCACCCGCTCCGTGGGCGTGGAGTCGTTCGGGGACACCGGGTCGGTGATCTCGTCGGCCGCGAGGTCGTAGTTCTCGTTGCCGGCCGCGGCGACGTTGACCGCGCCCTTCTTCTCCGCATACTCCGAGGCCCGGGTGATGGCCTCCACCAGCGCCTTCTGGTCGGGATCGTTCTTGCAGTTGAAGTACCAGGGGTCGGTGTAATAGCTGTTGTTCGTCACGTCGACGCCGTGTTCGGCCGCCCACACGAAGCCGCAGACGACGGCCTCCGTGTAGAAGTAGCCGGCCGTGGTGGACACCTTGATGCCGGACACCTTCACCCCCGGCGCGACGCCCGTCATGCCGACGCCGTTCTTGGCCGCCGCGATCTCCCCGGCCACGTGCGTGCCGTGCGGGCTCTCCGTCGCGCCGGGCCGCCAGGCGCCGTCGGTGGTGTCCGGCTTGCCCGTCACGCAGTTGACGGAGGCCTCGCGGTCGAAGTTCGGGGCGATGTCGGGGTGCGTGTCGTCGACGCCGGTGTCGATCACGGCGACGGTCACCTTGCTGCTGCCGAGCGACTTCTCGTGCGCCTTGTCCGCCTTGATGGCCGGCAGGTCCCACTGCAGGCCCTGGAGCGGGTCCTGTCCCTCGGCGGCCTCGGCGTCGGCGACCTCCTGCGCACTGAGCACCTTCGGCGTCCCCACGTCGGTGGTGGACTGCGTGGGCAGCGGGGCGGTCCGGGTGGCACCGGCCGACTCCACCCCGCGCACCGTGCGGATCGTCCTGGCGAAGTCGGCGTTCGACGAGTGCACGACGATCACGCCGATCCGGTCGTACGACATCACGATCGTGCCGCCGGCGTCGGCGATCGCCTTCTTCACATGTCCCGAAGGACCGTGCCCGGGGCGGACGTTGACGACGTAGCTGAACGAGGTCGCGTCGGCGGACGCCGTCGGCGCGGGCTGAGCCGCGGACGCCGTGGCGTTCGGCAGGAATGCGACAGCCGTCGCCATGGCCATCCCGACGGGGATCACCAGGGCGCGGCGGTGGCGTGGGTGAGGCACTGTCATGGTGAGGATGTCTCCAGTTCGTTCGCGGTACGACGGACCGTGCGGGACGTCCGAGCGGCGCGGCCGGACCGGCCGCGCCGCAAGCCTGACGGCGGCCTACTTCACCGCACGCAGCGCATTGACGATGCCGAAGCCGTAGAAACCGTTGACGCGGTCGCCGCCCTCGCACACCGCGTCCTGCGTGCCGTTGCCGTCCTGGTCGTACGACTCGGGGCAGCCCGGGTTGTCGGCCTGCGCCTTGAGCAGGGCCTGGAGCTGCGCCGGGCCCGCCCACGGGTGCTCGGACTTCAGCAGCGCGGCGACGCCCGCGGCGTGCGGCGAGGCCATCGAGGTGCCCTGCAGGAAGGCGTACTGGTTGTTCGGCATCGTGGACAGGATGCGGCCGTTCTTCGACGGGGTGTCCGGGATCTGGTAGAGCCGGTCGCCGCCCGGCGCCGCGATGTCGACGACGCCCTTGCCGTACGAGGAGTAGTACGACTTGAGGTTCTGCACACCCGTCGCGCTGACGGTGACGATCCCCGGGAGCTGCGTCGGCACGTCGAAGCACTCGTGCGGGTCGATGGTGCGCTCGACCGGGGTGGAGTCGTCGGGGCTGGAGTCGTCGACGATGGCGTCGGAGTCCAGGTCGTGGTTGGAGTTGCCCGCGGACGCCAGGTGCAGGGTTCCCTTCTTCTGGGCGTACAGCTGGGCCCGGTTGACCGCGTCGACGATCGCCTTCTGGTCGGGGTCGTCCATGCAGTTGTACAGCCACGGGTCCACGTAGTAGCTGTTGTTCGTGATCTCGACGCCGTGGTCGGCGGCGAACACGAACGCGCACACGACGCTCTCCGGGTAGAAGAGACCGTTGTGCGGGTCGCTCACCTTGATGCCGGCCACCTTCACACCGGGCGCCACGCCGGCCACACCGACGCCGTTGCGGGCCGCGGCTATCTCACCGGCGACATGCGTGCCGTGGTAGTCCTCCGCGGTGTACGGCCGCCAGGCGCCCTCGCTGGTGTCCGCGACACCGCCGACGCAGTTGGCGGACTGGCTCGCGGAGAAGTTCGGGGCGAGGTCCGGGTGGGTGTCGTCGACGCCGGTGTCGATGACGGCGACGGTGACCTTGCTGCTGCCCGGGTTGATCTGTGCGGCCTGGTCGGCGCCTATCGCGCGCAGGTCCCACTGGTCGGCCTCGAGGGGCTCGCTTCCGGGCGTGGCAGCGGCCTCGGTCTTGGCGGCCTCCCCGTCCGTCAGGTAGTCGGCCGCGCCCTCGTCCGTCGTGCCCGCCGCGACCAGCGGGGCGGTGCGCGTGGCACCGGCCGACTGCACCCCGCGGACCGTGCGTATCTGCGCGCCGAAGTCCGGGTTCGCCGAGTGGACGACTATCACGCCGATCTTGTCGTACGTCGTCACGACGGTGCCGCCGGCCGCGGCGATCGCCTTCTCCACCGACGCGATCGTGCGCCGGTCCGTCTTGGTGTTGACGACATACGCCAGGTTGGGTGCGTCCGCCGTCTGCGCGCCGGACTCCACGCGCGGGGCGGCCGAGGCGGCCGCCGGCAGGAAGCCGATCGAGGCGGTCAGCGACAGCACGACGGGCACGGCGAGCGCCAGCCGACGTCTGGAACGCAGATGAGCCATGGGGTCTCCACATCATCCGGAAACGAAACCGGCCCGAGGCACAGGTGGTGCTCGGGCAGGTGCATGACGGGTGTGCAGGCCGAAGCTATCTCCCGAACTCGCTGGCCAGCAATGGCTTCCGACGATGACTTCGTGTTCCTGACGTACCGATTTTCGAAAGAAGTCGGACAGGTTGAACCGGACCGCGCGTGCCGCCGTGAGTTGAACAGGGAGCGCGAGCACGATCGAGCCCCCTTTTGGATCACGCCCGAAGGGCACTAACATCGCCGCCCGGTTCACGTGATCCACATCACTACCCTCATCATCGCATCCGCAAGGCGAGGAGACTCCGTGGCAACCGACGCACCGCCCCCCTCGAAGTCAGAACACCGACTCCCCTCGACCGAGGAGTTCGTCGAGGTGCAGGAGAGTGCGGAGTTCGGTGAACTGCGCCGCTCCTACCGCTCCTTCGCCTTCCCCCTGACCGTCGCCTTCATCGCCTGGTACCTGCTGTACGTCCTGCTGTCGAACTACGCGGGCGACTTCATGGGCACCAAGCTGTTCGGCAACATCAACATCGCCTTCGTCTTCGGCGTCGCACAGTTCGTCACCACGTTCCTCATCGCCTGGTGGTACTCGCGGCACGCCGCCGCGAAGCTCGACCCCAAGGCCGAGGCCATCAAGTCCCGGATGGAGGGCGGCGCATGAGCCCCGTACAGCAGACTTTCCTCGCCGCGAACGAGGCCAGCGAGCACCGGCCGCTGATCATCACCCTGTTCGCGCTGTTCGTCCTGGCGACGCTCGGCATCACCGTCTGGGCGGGCCGCCAGACCAAGGACGCGGCCGACTTCTACGCGGGCGGGCGCCAGTTCAGCGCCTTCCAGAACGGCCTCGCGGTCTCCGGCGACTACATGTCGGCCGCCTCGTTCCTCGGTATCGCGGGCGCGATCGCCCTCTTCGGATACGACGGCTTCCTGTACTCCATCGGCTTCCTGGTCGCCTGGCTGGTCGCCCTGCTCCTGGTGGCCGAGCCGCTCAGGAACTCCGGCCGCTACACCATGGGCGACGTGCTCGCGTACCGCATGCGCCAGCGCCCGGTCCGCACGGCGGCCGGTACGTCCACGATCGTCGTGTCGATCTTCTATCTGCTGGCCCAGATGGCGGGCGCGGGCGTCCTCGTCTCGCTGCTCCTCGGCATCACCTCGGACTTCGGCAAGATCCTCATCGTCGCCCTCGTCGGCGTCCTGATGATCGTGTATGTCTCCATCGGCGGTATGAAGGGCACCACCTGGGTGCAGATGGTGAAGGCCGTGCTGCTGATCGGCGGCACGATCCTCATTACGTTCCTGGTGCTGCTGAAGTTCAACTTCAACATCTCCGACCTGCTCGGCACCGCCGCCGAGAACAGCGGCAAGGGCGCCGCCTTCCTGGAGCCCGGCCTCCAGTACGGCGCGACCGGCACCACCAAGCTGGACTTCATCTCCCTGGGCATCGCCCTGGTGCTCGGCACCGCCGGTCTGCCGCACATCCTGATCCGCTTCTACACGGTGCCCAACGCCAAGGCCGCCCGTAAGTCCGTGAACTGGGCGATCGGCATCATCGGCGGCTTCTACCTGATGACCATCGCGCTCGGCTTCGGCGCCGCCGCGCTGATCTCCCAGGACGAGATCATCGCCTCCAACCCGTCCGGCAACACGGCCGCCCCGCTGCTCGCCCTGCACCTGGGCGGCGTCGACTCGGCCTGGGGCGCGATCCTGCTGGCCACGATCTCGGCGGTGGCCTTCGCGACGATCCTCGCCGTGGTCGCCGGCCTCACCCTGGCCTCGTCGTCCTCCTTCGCGCACGACATCTACGCCAACGTCATCCGCAAGGGGAAGGCCACCGAGAAGGAGGAGATGAAGGCGGCCCGCTGGGCGACCGTCTTCATCGGCATCGTCTCCATCGCCCTCGGCGCCCTCGCCCGTGACCTCAACGTGGCCGGCCTGGTCGCCCTGGCCTTCGCGGTCGCCGCGTCCGCCAACCTGCCGACCATCCTCTACAGCCTGTTCTGGAAGCGGTTCACCACCCAGGGTGCCCTGTGGTCGATCTACGGCGGCCTGATCGTGGCCGTCGGCCTGGTGCTGTTCTCGCCCGTCGTCTCCGGCGACCCCAAGGCGATGTTCCCCGACGTCGACTTCGCCTGGTTCCCGCTGAAGAACCCGGGCATCATCTCCATCCCGTTCGGCTTCCTGATGGGCTGGCTCGGAACGGTCCTGTCCAAGGAGGAGCCCGACACCGGCAAGTACGCCGAGCTGGAGGTACGGTCCCTGACCGGCACCGGCGCCCACTGATCCCACCCCGGTACGCGGCCGCGTCGTAGGCCTCTGTGGAGGTCCCTACGACGCGGCCGCGCCGTACCTGTGTGATCAGGCCGCTGTGGTTGTCACTGCCGTCGCGTAGGCTCACAGGTGTCGGACAATGTGCTCCGCTGTGTGTGATCCGCTGCGAGGGAGGGGCCACGTGCTCATCGACACCTACGGCCGGGTGGCCACCGACCTGAGGGTCTCGCTGACCGACCGGTGCAACCTGCGCTGCACGTACTGCATGCCCGAGGAGGGCCTGCAGTGGCTGGCCAAGCCCGACCTGCTCACGGACGACGAGATCGTCCGCCTGATCGACATCGCGGTCACCTCCCTGGGCATCGAGGAGGTCCGCTTCACCGGCGGGGAGCCGCTGCTGCGCCCCGGCCTGGTCGGCATCGTCGAGCGCGTCGCGGCCCTGGACCCTCGCCCCCAGATGTCCCTCACCACCAACGGCATCGGCCTCAGGCGCACCGCGGCCGCCCTGAAGGCGGCGGGCCTGGACCGGGTGAACGTCTCCCTCGACACCCTCCGCCCCGAGGTCTTCAAGACCCTCACCCGACGGGACCGCCACAGGGACGTCATCGAGGGCCTGCGCGCCGCCCGTGAGGCGGGCCTGACCCCGGTGAAGGTGAACTCGGTCCTGATGCCGGGGCTGAACGAGGACGAAGCCCCGGACCTGCTCGCCTGGGCGGTGGAGCACGACTACGAGCTGCGCTTCATCGAGCAGATGCCGCTGGACGCCCAGCACGGCTGGAAGCGCGACGGCATGATCACCGCGGGCGACATCCTGGCCTCGCTGCGGACCCGCTTCGAGCTGACCGAGGAGGGCTCCGAGAAGCGCGGCTCGGCCCCGGCCGAACGCTGGCTGGTGAACGGCGGCCCGCACCGCGTCGGCGTCATCGCCTCCGTCACCCGCCCGTTCTGCGCGGCCTGCGACCGCACCCGCCTGACGGCCGACGGCCAGGTACGCACCTGCCTGTTCGCCCGCGAGGAGACGGACCTGCGCGCCGCCCTGCGCTCCGGCGCCCCCGACGAGGAGATCGCCCGCATCTGGCGCCTGGCGATGTGGGGCAAGAAGGCGGGCGCGGGCCTGGACGACCCGACCTTCGTCCAGCCGGACCGGCCGATGTCGGCCATCGGCGGCTGAGGCCTTGGGCCTTACGCGCCCGGGGGCGCTTCCCAGTCCTCGAACTTGACGACGTCCTTCAAAAAACCCCGAACCCCGAGAAACTGCGAAAGATGCTCCCGATGCTCCTCGCACGCGAGCCACGTCTTCCGCCGCTCCGGCGTATGAATCTTCGGGTTGTTCCAGGCCAACACCCATACGGCAGCCGCACGGCAGCCCTTGGCGGAACAGATCGGGGTCTCGTCACTCACAGGTTCGTCTCACCACTGCGCAGAAAAGGCGACGCCGAGCAGCCACGGGGGGAGCTGCCCGGCGTCGGTCCGTCGCTCCGACGGGGGATGCGGAGCGCGTACGAAGTATGTCACGGGTAACCGCTTGCCGTGCACTGGAACAACATGATTGATCTGAGCTTTACTGAGCTTGGCGCAGACCCTATTCGGGCCGTCCGCGCGCCGGATCGCCCACGACGTCTTCAGGGACGGATTCAGGGGCGGGTTCCGTGACGGGTTCCGTGAACCCGTCGTCCTCGTCACGCGGCGGCGCGAGCATCGGCCGGGGCTGCACGGCCACGAACGTCGACGGCAGTGACGGCGCGTTCTCCCGCCCGGCGTTGGCGATCACCACCGCGATATAGGGCAGCACCGCGCCGAGCACCAACGCCACGATCGCGACGTGCCGTTCCACGTTCCAGAGCGTGGCGGCCAGGATCACCGAGACCGTACGGACCGACATCGAGATGACGTACCGGCGCTGCCGGCCGCGGACGTCCTCCTGGAGGCCCTGCCGGGCTCCGGTGATCCGGAACACCTGGGCGTTACCGCCGTCACCATGCTTCCGCATCACATTCCACCATCCGTCCGCATCGGACCTCTCCCTGGCCCGTCCCAGCTCCGCACCGGTCGGGAACCGGGGCCGGACAGCCTCCACGTTACGCCGCGCCTGCGCCGCCTACGAGACCGGGTACCCGCCCTGCCTGCGCGAACGGCATCCGCAGGAGCGCGTACGGTCCCCCCGACATGCGCCGTACGGCGGACCGGCCGAAACTGGGTGTAATGCTCACGTCGAGCCGTACGAGGAGGCAGTCATGGGCTGGTTGTGGGCGATCATCGTGGGATTCGTGCTGGGTCTGATCGCCAAGGCGGTCATTCCCGGTAAACAGCACATCCCTCTCTGGCTGACCACCATCCTTGGCATGCTCGGCGCCATCGCCGGCAACGCCATCGCCCGGGGTTTCGGTGTCGGCGAGACGCCCGGCATCGACTGGAGCCGCCATATCTTCCAGCTCGTCGCCGCAGTCATCATCGTCTTCCTCGGCGACATGGCGTACATGCAGCTGAGGGGCGGCAAACGGCGGGCCTGACAGACCTACGGCGCAGGGGGCCGCTCAGGCGCCCGTGACCTCGACCGCCGCCAGGTTCTTCTTGCCCCGGCGCAGCACCAGCCAGCGGCCGTGCAACAGGTCCTCCTTGGCGGGGATCGCGTCCTCGGAGTCGACCTTCACGTTGTTCACGTAGGCGCCGCCCTCCTTGACCGTGCGGCGCGCCGCGGACTTGCTGGGCGCCAGGCCCACCCCGGCGAACAGGTCCACGGCGGGAGTCAGCTCGGCGACCTGGATGTGCGGCACCTCGGACAGGGCCGCGGCCAGCGTCTTGGCGTCCAGCCCGGTCAGTTCGCCCTGGCCGAAGAGTGCCTTGGACGCGGCGATCACGGCGGCCGTCTGGTCGGCACCGTGCACCAACGTCGTCAGCTCCTCGGCGAGCGCGCGCTGCGCGGCCCGGGCCTGCGGACGCTCCTCCGTCTGCTTCTCCAGCTCCTCCAGCTCCGCAGGGGACCTGAACGACAGGATCCGCATGTACGTGGAGATGTCCCGGTCGTCCACGTTCAGCCAGAACTGGTAGAACGCGTACGGCGTCGTCAGCTCCGGGTCGAGCCAGACGGCGCCGCCCTCGGTCTTGCCGAACTTGGTGCCGTCCGCCTTCGTCATCAGCGGCGTCGCCAGGGCGTGCACGTTGGCGTGCGGCTCCAGCCGGTGGATCAGGTCGAGGCCGGCCGTGAGGTTGCCCCACTGGTCGCTGCCGCCCTGCTGGAGCGTGCAGCCGTACCTCCGGTACAGCTGGAGGAAGTCCATTCCCTGCAGGATCTGGTAGCTGAACTCGGTGTAGCTGATGCCCTCGGAGGACTCCAGGCGACGGGCGACGGAGTCCTTGGTCAGCATCTTGTTGACGCGGAAGTGCTTGCCGATGTCGCGCAGGAACTCGATCGCGGACAGGTTCTGCGTCCAGTCGAGGTTGTTGACCATGACGGCCGCGTTCTCGCCCTCGAAGGACAGGAACGGCTGGATCTGGCCACGCAGCTTCTCGACCCAGCCGGCGACCGTCTCCGGATCGTTCAGCGTGCGCTCCGCCGTGGGGCGCGGGTCGCCGATGAGGCCCGTGGCGCCGCCCACCAGCGCCAGCGGCCGCAGACCGGCCTGCTGGAGCCGCCGCATGGTGAGCACCTGCACCAGATGCCCCACATGCAGCGACGGCGCGGTCGGGTCGAAGCCGCAATAGAACGTGACGGGACCGTCCGCGAGCGCCTTGCGCAGTGCTTCCTCGTCGGTGGAGAGGGCGAACAGCCCCCGCCACTTGAGCTCGTCGACGATGTCCGTCACGGTTCTCGTGTCTCCTTGGATGATCTTCGGGCAGTCGGGTGACCGCCGCATACGAGGTTATACGCCTCGACTGACAGAGCTCATATTGAAATCGGGCACCCGCAGCGCAGGCATGGCAGCCCGGGTGAACCAGTCGCTCCACTCCCGCGGCAGCGTCTTCTCGGTCCGCCCCGCCTCCGTGGCCCGGCCGAGCAGGCCGACCGGTGACTCGTTGAACCTGAAGTTGTTCACCTCGCCGGCGACCTCGCCGTTCTCCACGAGGTACACCCCGTCCCGGGTCAGGCCGGTCAGCAGCAGCGTCGCCGGGTCGACCTCGCGGATGTACCAGAGGCAGGTCAGCAGCAGTCCGCGCTCGGTGCTCGCGACCATCTCCTCCAGGGAGCGGCCCTCGCCCCCGTTCTCCAGGATCAGGTTGTCGATCCCCGGCGCCAGCGGCAGCCCGGTCGTCCCGGCGGTGTGCCTGCTGGTGATCAGATGCTTCAGCTCGCCCTGGCCCATCCACTCCGTGGGGGTCAGCGGCAGCCCGTTGTCGAACGCCGACGAGTCGCTGCTGGAGGAGTGCGCGAGCACGAAGGGCAGCGCCTCCAGGCCGGGCTCGTTCGGGTCGCTGCGCAGGGTCAGCGGCAGCTCGCTCAGCTTCTCGCCGACGCGCGTGCCGCCGCCGGGCTTGGAGAACACCGTCCGGCCCTCGGCCGCGTCCCGGCCCGACGCCGACCACATCTGGTAGATCAGCAGGTCCGCGACCGCGGTCGGCGGCAACAGCGTCTCGTACCGCCCGGCGGGCAGCTCGATACGCCGCTCGGCCCAGCCGAGGCGTACGGCCAGTTCGGCGTCGAGCGCGGCCGGGTCGACGTCCTTGAAGTCCCGGGTCGACCGGCCCGCCCACGCCGAGCGCGTACGGTCCGGCGACTTGGCGTTCAGCTCCAGCGTCCCGTTGGGCTGGTCGTGGCGCAGCCGCAGCCCCGCCGACGTACCGAGGTAGGTGGAGGTCAGCTCGTGGTTGGCGAAGCCGTACAGCTCGCGTCCGCCGGCACGCGCGCGTGCGAACGACTCACCCAGCGCCGGCGCGAAGTCGGCGAAGACGGCGGACGAGGTCTCGGCGGGCGCATCCGTGAAGTCCGGTGACTGAGGCACACCCGTGACCAGCGGCTGCGCGTCCTCGGCCGGCCCGGCGCCCCGCGCGGCGGCCTCCGCGGCCCGCACCAGCGGCTCCAGCTCGTCCACGGTCACCGCGGACCGCGACACCACCCCGGACGCCTTGCCCTCCTTGCCGTCGACGGTCGCGATCACGGTGAGCGCGCGCCCGCGCGTGACGCCGTTGGTGGTCAGCGCGTTGCCCGCCCAGCGCAGATTGGCGGTCGACTGCTCGTCGGCGATCACGACACAGCCGTCGGCCCGGGACAGCTCCAGGGCCCGCTCGACGATCTCGTGCGGCTTGTTCGTGGGGGCGTTCATCGACCGGCCTCCTGCGTCGTGTTCAGAATGCTGACGCCCCTGAAGAGGGCGGACGGGCAGCCGTGCGACACGGCGGCGACCTGGCCGGGCTGGGCCTTGCCGCAGTTGAAGGCGCCGCCCAGGACATACGTCTGGGGACCGCCGACGGCCGCCATGGAGCCCCAGAAGTCGGTGGTCGTGGCCTGGTACGCCACATCCCGCAGCTGTCCGGCGAGCCGCCCGTTCTCGATCCGGAAGAAGCGCTGCCCGGTGAACTGGAAGTTGTAGCGCTGCATGTCGATGGACCAGGACCGGTCCCCGACGACGTAGATGCCGCGCTCGACCCCGCCGATGAGATCCTCCGTCGACATCCCGGCGGGATCCGGCTGCAACGACACGTTGGCCATGCGCTGTACCGGGACGTGGGAGGGGGCGTCGGCGAAGGCGCACCCGTTGGACCGCTCGAACCCGGTCAGCCGCGCGATGCGCCGGTCCAGTTGGTAGCCGACCAGCGTCCCGTCCCGCACCAGGTCCCAGGACTGAGCCTCGACACCCTCGTCGTCGTACCCGACGGTCGCAAGGCCGTGCTCGGCGGTGCGGTCACCGGTGACGTTCATCAGCTCCGAGCCGTAGCGCAGCTTGCCGAGCTTGTCGAAGGTGGCGAAGGAGGTGCCGGCGTAGGCGGCCTCGTAGCCGAGCGCCCGGTCCAGTTCCGTGGCGTGCCCGATGGACTCGTGGATGGTCAGCCACAGGTTGGACGGGTCGACGACCAGGTCGTACAGGCCCGGCTCGACGCTCGGCGCCCGCATCTTCTCGGCGAGCAGCTCGGGAAGCTGCTCGAGCTCGGCGTCCCAGCCCCAGCCGGTGCCCCTGAGGTACTCCCAGCCGCGCCCGACGGGCGGCGCGATGGTGCGCATGGAGTCGAACTCGCCGCTCGACTCGTCGACCGACACGGCGGTCAGCTGCGGGTGCAGCCGCACGCGCTGCTGCGTGGTCACGGTGCCGGCCGTGTCGGCGTAGAACTTGTTCTCGTGCACGGTGAGCAGCGAGGCGTCGACGTGGTCCACGCCGTCGGCGGCGAGCAGCCGCATGCTCCACTCGGTCAGCAGCCCGGACTTCTCCTCGTCGGGCACGGTGAACGGATCGATCTCGTACGAAGAGATCCACGTCTTCTCGGCATGCACGGGCTCGTCGGCGAGCTCCACCCGCTCGTCCGACCCGGCCGCCTTGATCACCTGGGCGGACAGCTTGGCCATCGCCACCGCCTGACTCGCCACCTTGGCGGCGGCGTCCATGGTCAGGTCCACACCGGACGCGAACCCCCACGTCCCGCCGTGCACGACCCGCACCGCGTACCCCAGATCGGTGGTGTCCGACGACCCGGACGGCTTGCCGTCCCTGAGCCGCCAGGACGCACTGCGCACCCGTTCCAGCCGGAAGTCGGCGTGCTCCGCACCCAGCGCACGCGCGCGTGCCAGCGCGGCGTCGGCCAGGGCGCGTAGCGGAAGCGCCGTGAAGGCTTCGTCGATGGTATGTGGCACCTGGGTCTCTTCCTGTTGGTGTGACCGGTGGTTGCTCCGATCATGTCGCGTCGGCGGGGGCGCGGGCCACACGTTTGCGTCCGGCGTACGCAGCTTTCTGTAGGGATCCAACAGCGAGTCCCCTGCGCCACTGTCGGCGCCCGAATGTCACGGACCGCTGCCCGAACGATAGGTTTTTGGTGAAGCCGCCTGTCATCCAGGTGTTCGGGCGGGGGCATCAGACCGCTATCGAAAGGGTGATCCGTTGAGCCGCTCGGTTCTCGTCACCGGAGGCAACCGGGGCATCGGCCTCGCCATCGCCCGCGCTTTCGCCGACGCCGGCGACAAGGTTGCGATCACGTACCGTTCGGGGGAGCCGCCGGCCGCCCTCACCGAATTGGGCTGCCTTGCCGTCAAGTGCGACATCACCGACCCTGAGCAGGTGGAGCAGGCCTACAAGGAGATCGAGGCCGAGCACGGCCCCGTCGAGGTGCTGATCGCCAACGCCGGCATCACCAAGGACCAGCTCCTGATGCGCATGTCCGAGGAGGACTTCACCTCGGTCATCGACACCAACCTCACCGGCACCTTCCGCGTCGTCAAGCGTGCCAACCGGGGCATGCTGCGCGCCAAGAGGGGCCGCGTGGTCCTGATCTCCTCGGTCGTCGGTCTGTACGGCGGCCCCGGCCAGGCGAACTACGCCGCCTCCAAGGCCGCCCTGGTCGGCTTCGCGCGTTCCCTCGCCCGTGAGCTGGGCTCGCGCAACATCACCTTCAACGTCGTCGCGCCCGGCTTCGTCGACACCGACATGACCAAGGTGCTCACCGACGAGCAGCGCGCGAACATCGTGTCGCAGGTCCCCCTCGGCCGGTACGCGCAGCCGGAGGAGATCGCCGCGACGGTGCGGTTCCTCGCCTCGGACGACGCCTCGTACATCACTGGAGCCGTCATCCCTGTTGACGGCGGACTGGGAATGGGTCACTGATCACCATGAGCGGAATTCTCGAGGGCAAGCGCGTCCTGATCACCGGTGTGCTGACGGAGTCCTCCATCGCCTTCCACGCCGCCAAGCTGGCCCAGGAGCAGGGTGCCGAGATCATCCTGACCGCGTTCCCGCGGCCCACGCTGACCGAGCGCATCGCCAAGAAGCTCCCGAAGCCCACCAAGGTCATCGAGCTCGACGTGACGAACGACGAGCACCTGGGCCGGCTGGCGGACATCGTAGGCGAGGAGCTCGGCGGCCTCGACGGCGTCGTGCACTCCATCGGCTTCGCCCCGCAGGACGCGCTCGGCGGCAACTTCCTCAACACGCCGTTCGAGTCCGTCGCCACGGCCATGCACGTCTCGGCGTACTCCCTGAAGTCGCTCACCATGGCCTGCCTGCCGTTGATGCAGAACGGCGGCTCGGTCGTCGGCCTCACCTTCGACGCGCAGTTCGCCTGGCCGCAGTACGACTGGATGGGCCCGGCCAAGGCTGCCCTGGAGGCCACCAGCCGTTACATCGCCCGCGACCTGGGCAAGCAGAACATCCGCTGCAACCTCATCTCGGCGGGTCCGCTCGGCTCGATGGCCGCCAAGTCCATCCCGGGCTTCAGCGACCTGGCCTCCGTGTGGGACACCCGTTCCCCGCTGGAGTGGGACCTGCAGGACCCGGAGCCGGCCGGCCGCGGCATCGTCGCCCTGCTGAGCGACTGGTTCCCGAAGACCACCGGCGAGATCATCCACGTGGACGGCGGCCTGCATGCCATCGGCGCCTGATCACCGCTGATCAAGGGCTCGCATCCCGCCGGGTGCGGGCCCTTCGCGTGTCCCCCGTTCGGCCTATCCGGCCGGGCGGGGGCGGGCCACAACCGGGCACGCTGGAGTTCGCGTTCACCACGCGTCCCTCCCCAGCACGGCCGAGGAGGTCCCCTTGTGCGCCTGTACCGCAGCCTGGCCTCAGTGACCGTCGCCGTAGCTGTCCTCCTGCTTCTTCCGTACGACGCGATGCCCCACGCGCGCGTGCCGGCCGACGAACCGACGGCTGCGCCCTTCGGCGCCGAGTGCCGGACGAGCATCCAGGGCTCCCGTGTGGTGGCCCACTGCCACAATCCCTACGTGGACACCGATCGCGTCCAACTGCACATCGAATGCGACCGTTGGTGGGACATCGACACCGACAGCGCCCCTGTCGACGCCGGGCCCGCGATGACCGTGCGGCTCACCGGCCGCTGCTGGAAGGAAGTCGCCTCGGTGTGGGTCAGTCACCAGAACCGGGGGAGCTGAGCCGGCCCGGACGGCACTGGAACGGGTAGCCCGCGGCCTCGGTCGCCGCCGTCTCGGCGTCGCCCGCGCGGATGGCGTCCAGGAGCCGTGTGTGGTCCATGTACGTCTCCGGCGTCAGCTTCTCGCCGACGTCCTCGCGCAGCCAGTCCCGCAGCACCTCGCCCAGGTCCGCGTACATCGCGGTCATGACGTCGTTGTGGGAGGCGGCCACCACCGCCAGGTGGAAGGTGGCGTCCGCTGCCACGAACGCCTCCGTGTCACCCGACTCCCAGGCCTCCTCGCGCCGCCGCAGCAGCGCGTCGAGCTGCTTGAGGTCCTTCTCGGTGCGCCGCTCGGCGGCGAACTTCGCGGCGGCCGACTCCAGCGTGGAACGCAGCTCGGCGATGTGCCGCGGATCTGCGCCCGCGAAACGGCGGTGCATCACGCCCGCCAGCTCGCTGGTCGCCACGACGTATGTGCCGGAGCCCTGGCGGATGTCCAGCAGGCCGTTGTGCGCCAGCGCCCGGACGGCCTCGCGGACCGTGTTGCGGGCGACGCCGAGCTGCTCGACCAGTTCGGGCTCCGTCGGGATGCGGGAGCCGACCGGCCACTCGCCCGAGGCGATCTGGTTGCGCAGCTCGGCGATGACCTGCTCGGACAGTGCCGAACGGCGGGGGTGGCTCAGGGGCATGGCACACCTTCGCACGGAACGGGCGGCAGCGGACCGCAGAGGGATGGACAGCCAATCATCCCATGATTCTATGATGGGCCTATGGCAGCGAGCGAGGAAACCCGGACCAGGACGCACCCGGACGTAAGCGGTCCGGCAACCAGCCCGCCGGCGACAGTGGGGGAGAGGTCCCCCGCGCGCGCGTGGACCATGCGCCTGGTCGTCCTCGGCATCGTCCTCTCCGCGCTGAACCTCCGCCCCGCCATCACCAGCCTCGGCGCGCTCCTCGAAGAGGTACGCGACGGGCTCGGCATGAGCGGCAGCGTGGCCGGCCTGCTCACCTCGGTACCGCCGCTCTGCTTCGCCGTCTTCGGCGTCATGGCACCGCGGCTGGCCCGCCGCTTCGGCCCCGGCGCCGTGGTCTGCGCCGGCATGGCGGCCATCACCGCGGGCCTGATCGTCCGGCCGTACACGGGCGGCACGGCCGGTTTCCTGGCCGCCAGCGCCCTCGCTCTCATGGGCATCGCGGTCAGCAACGTGCTGATGCCGGTCATCGTCAAGCGCTGGTTCCCGGACCGGGTCGGCTCGATGACCGGCCTGTACTCGATGGCGCTCGCCCTCGGCACCTCGGCCGCGGCCGCGGTGACCGTGCCCATGACCGAGGTGCTGGGCGGCAGTTGGCAGTCCGGGCTCGCACTCTGGGCCGTTCCGGCCGCGGCGGCCGTACTCCCGTGGATTGCCCTCGTACGGGACCGGAGGGCGACGTCCGCCGGAGAGGCGGCCGACCGGCAGGAGCACGCGCGCGAGGACGCTCCCGCGCTGCGGATCACCCGGAGCCGTACCGCCTGGGCCCTCGCCGTCTTCTTCGGGCTCCAGGCCACCGCCGCCTACATCACCATGGGCTGGATGGCCCAGATCTTCCGCGACGCGGGCGTCGCCGCGGGCACGGCCGGGCTGCTCCTCGCCGTCACCATGGTGATGGGCGTGCCGCTGGCCTTCGTCATCCCCCGGCTCGCCACGCGACTGCCCCAGCAGGGGCCGATCGTGCTCGCGCTGGGCGCCTGCGGACTCGCCGGTTACGCCGGCCTGTACTTCGCGCCGGCCGGCGGCGCCTGGGCCTGGGCCCTGCTGCTCGGCGTGTCCAACTGCGCCTTCCCGCTGGCCCTCACCATGGTCGGAATGCGCGCCAGGACGGGCGCGGGCGTCGCCCAGCTGTCGGGCTTCGCGCAGAGCACCGGCTATCTGATCTCCATCCCGGGGCCGCTCCTGGTGGGCGTGCTCTACCAGCACAGCGGCGGCTGGGGGCTGCCCATCGCCCTCATGGCCGGCCTGATGATCCCCCAGATGGCGGTGGGGGTCCTCGCGGGCCGCAACCGTACGGTGGAGGCGGAGGCGGCCCGCTGACCCCGGCGGAGGAGGCACGGGCGCGGGGTGGGAGACTTGCCGCATGCCAGTGCTCGATCCGAACCCCCAGAACGGCCAGAAGAAGATGCTGCTCGTCTTCGGCTCGTTCTTCGCCATCTTCGTGATCATCGCCATCGTGGCGTCGATCGCCGCCCCGTGACACCCCTCGGCCCTCACCCCCTAAGGGATGGTGGGGCTGGCCCCACCATCCCTTAGGGGGTGAGGGTCAGGGTCAAGTGGGTGGATCACCGGATGGGTTGGCGGCTCTTGTTTCCGTAGCTTCGAACTGTGGCCGCGCGACGCGGACCACGACCCATCGAGGACGGACCCACGGAGGCATCATGTCGGCCCGCACGCACACCCGGCCCCACCCGGCGACCACGGGCCGCGTCGACTTCCGGCTGCCCTGGTGGGCCCTCGCCCTGCCCATAGTCGCCTTCGTCGCGCTGCTGGGCCTGATGCTGAACCCCTCCGACGCCCACGCGGCGACCGGCGAGCCCGCCATCACCCACCTCGTCGAGCGTGCACACCAGCTGATGACCCGCTGAGCACAGGCGAAGCCGCCCGTCAACTCCCTGCGCCCCATGGCCTGTTTCATGCGAAGCTGGATCTCATGAGCGTCGCAGAACCCCGCAGGATTGTCCTCTTCCGGCATGCGAAAGCCGACTGGCCACAGGTGAACGACCACGAGCGACCGCTCGCCGAGCGGGGCCGCAAGGACGCCGCCGTCGCCGGACGCAAGCTGGCCGACTCCGGTATCCCCTTCGACCTGGCCCTCTGCTCCACCGCGATCCGGACCCGCGAAACCTGGAAGCTCGCCGTCCACGAGTTCTCGCAGCGGCCGAAAACCGTCTACGAGGAGCGGATCTACGAGGCCTCGCCCGGCGAGCTGATCGCCGTGCTCAACGAAACCCCCGACGACGCGCAGAGCGTTCTCCTGATCGGCCACAACCCCGGCGTGCAGGGCCTCGCCGAGGTCCTGGCGGGCTCCGCCGACGAGGACGCCCGGGAGCGGATGAGCCGCCGCGGCTTCCCCGCCGCCGCCTTCGCCGTGCTGACCTTCACCGGCTCCTGGAAGACCCTGGAACCGGGCGCGGCCACCCTGCTCGACTACTGGGCGCCGTCCGAGTGATCCCGTCCAGGTGAAGGGCCCCGGCACGCTCGCAGTGCCGGGGCCCTTCCCTACGGCAGCCGAGGTCGGCTCAGTCCTCGTCGTGCATGTCCGCCGCCTCCACCTCTTCGCGGGTCACGCCCAGCAGATACAGGACCGTGTCCAGGAACGGCACGTTCACCGCCGTGTGCGCCGCCTCGCGCACCACCGGCTTGGCATTGAAGGCGACCCCGAGCCCCGCAGCGTTCAGCATGTCCAGGTCGTTGGCACCGTCGCCGATCGCCACGGTCTGCGCCAGCGGTACGCCTGCCTCCGCGGCGAACCGGCGCAGCAGCCGCGCCTTGCCCGCCCGGTCCACGATCTCGCCGGTGACCCGGCCGGTCAGCCTGCCGTCGACGATCTCCAGCGTGTTGGCCTGCGCGAAGTCGAGCCCCAGCCGCTCCTTGAGGTCATCGGTGACCTGGGTGAACCCGCCCGAGACAACGCCCACTTGGTACCCGAGCCGCTTCAGCGTCCGGATCAGCGTGCGCGCGCCCGGCGTCAGCCGCACCTCGCTGCGCACCTTGTCCACCACCGACGCGTCCAGCCCCTTGAGCAGCGCCACGCGCGCGTGCAGCGACTGCTCGAAGTCCAGCTCCCCGCGCATCGCGGCCGCCGTCACCTCGGCGACCTCGGCCTCGCAGCCGGCGTGCGCGGCGAAGAGCTCGATCACCTCGTCCTGGATGAGCGTGGAGTCCACGTCCATCACGACCAGGCGCTGAGCGCGCCGGTGCAGGCCCGCCGCGACGACCGCCACGTCCACGCCGAGCGCCGCCGCGTCCGTGACCAGGGCGGTGCGCAGCGGCTCGGTCTCCACGCCGGACACCGCGAACTCGACTGCTGTCACGGGGTACTTGGCGAGCCGGAAGATACGGTCGATGTTGCCGCCGGTCCTGGTGATCCGGCCGGCGATCGCGGCCGTCGCCTCCGCGGTGAGCGGATGCCCCAGCACCGTCACCAGCGACCGGCCCAGGCCGCGCGGCCGGTTGTCGCCGAGGCCGGAGATGATCTCCGCCTGCAACTTCATGGAATCCGCCCAGCTGTGGACGGTGGCCCGCAGATCGCCCTCGAGTCCGCGGGGCGGCTCGGTCACGAGCGCGCACAGCACGATCCGGCCGCGCGTGACGACCTGCTCGATGTCGACCACGTCGACGGAGTAGGCGGCGAGGGTGTCGAAGAGTCCGGCCGTGATGCCCGGCCTGTCCTTGCCGAAGATCTTGACAAGGAGAGTCGGGACGTCAGAGGTCTGCGAAGCGCTCATGGTGTTCCCACCGTAACCGGCACCCCGTGCCTGTCGCCCCTGAGGTCCGCTTGGCGGACACGGAACAGTGGATAACCCTGGATGTCGCTCCGGTGGCGCGCGCCCGACGAGTCGGCCACGACCGAGCCACCCGCCCCGGTCTCCGCCGGCCTGCGGCTCACCGCGGGCCCTTGGGTCGCCCCGGTGGCGGAGGGCCGGGCGGCGGATGCGGTGGCCCCTCCGGCGGTCGCTTCCCGGGCGACCCGGACGACGGCGGCCCCGGACGCCGTGGAGGCGGATCGAAGGGCCGGGCGACGGTGGGAGCGCCGTACACGTCGTCGCCCCGCGGAGCCCCTTGGGAGGGCCGTACGTCCTCGCGCTCCCGCAGCTCCTCCGGCACCCGCAGATAGGGATTGGTGTCAGGGTTCGGCAGCCGGTACGGCGTACTGGGCGCATACGGCCCCGACGACCCCGCATGAACGGGCGCCCCCCGCGCCCCGTCACCGCGTGCCAACGGCGCCGCCTGCCGCCCCGCGGCCCCGGTCGCGTACGCCAGCAGCGCGCCGACGGCACCCGCACCCGCGCCCCACAGTGCGCCGAGCAGCAGCGCCATCCCGAGGTGCCCCTGCAGTTCGACCCCCGCCCCGAACGCATCGAACCCCAGCACGGACAGCGAGGCGTCCAGGGACACCTCCGTCAGCAGGCCGAGCAGCGGCAGCGCCAGCGCGGTCACGACCCCCAGCCGCAGCGCACACCGCCCGGCGAAGCCGAGGGCGCCCTGATCACGTACCGGCGTCCGCACCCCCTGCAACACGCCCGCCAGCAGCATCATCAACGCCGCCGCCACACCGAGCAGCCACACCCGCCCGTCCAGCTCGGCCAGCCGCCCCAGCGTGACCGGCTGGTCGGAGTCGACGAGCAGGTCGTCCAGCGGATCCGGCAGAAAGCGGGTCAGCGCCCCCGAGGCCTCTCCGTCCCACGGCACGAACAGCCCGAGGGGAATCCCCAGCCAGACGCCGTTCGGCGCGCCGAGCAGCGCGGCCCCCGCGATCCGCTTCGGATGGTCGTCGCCGATCGCCGCGTAGGCCGCCGCCGCGAGCCCTGCCGCCACGGCCACCAGCACCGCCGTGACCAGCGCCGACACGGCCGGCCGTACGACCCGGTGCACGGCCTCCCAGCCGCGCGGCAGAGGAGTGCGGCGCGAGGCCAGCAGGGCGATCAGCAGGACCCCGGCCGACCAGCCCAGGCCGCCCAGCAGCGTGGGCGCGGTGTCCACGGTGAACCCGACCGCCGCCTCCGCGTCGATGAGGTCGCCGACCCGGTCGGGCAGCAGCCCGCCGATGTCCCCGACGTCCCCGAGCCCGGGGATCTCGATGCCGCCGGAGCCCGAGCCGCCGGGCAGCTCGTCCAGGCCCAGGGAGCCGCCGTCGATCGTGATGACGTCGTGCCCCGCCCAGGCCAGCCCGCCCAGCGTCGCCACGAACAGAGCGACCACCGCGCCCGCGCGCGCGAGGAGTTCGGCCGGTGCGACCACAACTCCCGCCGTACGCAGGGACCGTAAGAAGAACCAGGACAAAAGGAGCGCGCCGACCAGGCTCACACCCAGCGGCGTGATCTCGAGGGCCGTCGTGGCCTCGGCGCCTTCCAGTCCGAACGCGGACACATCGCCCGACGGCGTGACCGAACCCCCCGCCCCGAGCGCCACGACCGCCGCGGTCATCGGCCCCAGCGAACCGGCCGAGTCCGCCTCCAGCAGATGCAGCCCGAGTGCCGCCGTGCCCGCCATCCCGATCAACGCCCAGCTCACGGAGGCGATCGCGGACAGCAGGATGTCGACCCACGGCAGCCTCCTGCCGTACTCCGCGCTCTCGGCGTTCTCGACGCTCATGGCAGACCCCCCGATCCGCGGCACGGTGTCGCCACCGCGCATGTCCCCCTCGCGTGGGATTACCACTCTCCGGGCCGGTTTCAACCCCGTCAACGGGACGAGTCGTTGCGCCCGTACGCGGTCTTCACAAGGCCCGGCTTTCGGTCAGGGGGCCGCTCCTGAAATAGTTCCCCCCGATGTTCGACATCCCTAGACTCCCTGTGATGGGGGTAATTCGGGGGACAACTCAGTGGGGCATGGAGTGCCGGAACTCGTACTGCAAACCAATGGACGAACCTGGACGCTCGACGCGTCCAGGGCATACACACTCGGACGCGATCCGCAGGGAGACATCGTGTTCGACGACGCCAGGGTCTCCTGGCGGCACGCCACGGTCAGCTTCAACGGCCGCAGTTGGGTCATCGAAGACCATGGCAGCACCAACGGCACTTTCGTGCAGGGGCAGCGGATCCACCAGATGGAGATCGGCCCCGGCTCGTCCGTCAATCTGGGCAACGCGACCGACGGGCCGCAGCTGAACCTGTCCGGCGGCGCGGCGGCTGTCGCACCGCAGGCACAGCCCCAGCAGCAGCCGTACGCGGCTCAGGGCGCGAATCCCGGCTGGTCCCAGCAGGCGCCGCAGCAGCAGGCCTCGCAGGCCGGCTGGCAGCAGCCGCAGCCTCAGCAGCCCGTCGCGAAGGTTCCGCACCAGCAGGGCCCCGGTGGTGGCGCGGGGGCGCCGCCGGTCTACGGCGACCGCAGCCCGACCACGTTCCACCAGTTCGCGCTGGGCCGCGTCATGCGCATCGGCCGCGCCCTGGAGAACGACCTGGTCGTCTCCGACCTCCAGGTCTCCCGCAACCACGCGGAGTTCCACTCGACGCCCGACGGTCGCATGGAGATCCGTGACCTGGGCTCGCACAACGGCACGTACGTCAACGGCCAGCCGATCCCCAAGGGCGGATCCCAACTGCTCGGCCCGACCGACATCGTGGGCGTCGGCCACTCGACGTTCCGTATCGTCGGCGACCGGCTCGAGGAGTTCGTCGACACCGGTGAAGTCAGCTTCTCCGCCCGCCATTTGACCGTCACGGTCGACGGCGGCAAGCAGATCCTCAAGGACGTCTCCTTCGGCGTCCCGGAGAAGTCGCTGATCGCGGTGATCGGCCCGTCCGGCTCCGGCAAGTCGACCCTGCTCAAGGCGCTCACCGGCTACCGGCCCGCCAACCAGGGCGAGGTCCTGTACGACAACCGGAACCTCTACAAGCAGTTCGCCGAGCTGCGCCAGCGCATCGGTCTGGTTCCGCAGGACGACATCCTGCACAAGGAGCTGACCGTCAAGAAGGCCCTCAAGTACGCGGCCAAACTGCGCTTCCCCGCCGACACGACGGCACAGGAGCGCGAGGCCCGGATCGACGAGGTGCTGCGCGAGCTGAAGCTCGACATCCACAAGGACAAGAAGGTCACGTCCCTGTCCGGCGGCCAGCGCAAGCGTGTCTCGGTCGCCCTGGAGCTGCTCACCAAGCCGTCGCTGATCTTCCTCGACGAGCCGACGTCCGGCCTCGACCCGGGCATGGACCGCGATGTCATGCAGCTGCTGCGCGGCCTCGCCGACGACGGGCGTACGGTCCTCGTCGTCACCCACTCCGTGGCCGAACTGGCACTGTGCGACAAGCTTCTCGTGATGGCCCCCGGCGGCTCGGTCGCCTACTTCGGCCCGCCCGAGGAGGCGCTGAACTTCTTCGGCTACGACACCTGGGCCGACGTCTTCTCCGCCTTCGAGAACTACCGCGACTACGACTGGGCGGGCCGCTGGAAGGGCTCGCAGCACTACCAGATGTACGCCGCGGACATCGACGCCGTCGCCGCACAGTCCGTACAGATGCCGCCGATGCAGGCGATGAAACCGCCGAAGCCACAGGGCTGGATGTCCCAGTTCGTCACCCTGGTGCGCCGCTACGTCTCGGTGATCGCCTCCGACCGCGGCTTCCTGGCGCTGATGCTGATCCTGCCGGCCGTGCTCGGCGCGGTGAGCCTGCTCATCGACCCGGACAACGGCCTGCTGCCCAACCCGGCCAACCCGCAGACCGGGCGCATCATCCCGAACGGGACGGCCACCACGGTCCTGCTGATCCTCGCGGTCGGCGCCTGCTTCGCCGGCGCCGCCAACTCCGTCCGCGAGCTGATCAAGGAACGGGTGATCTACGAGCGGGAGCGCGCGACCGGTCTGTCCCGGTCCGCGTACCTCATGTCCAAGGTGTTCGTGCTGGGCATGATCACCGTGCTGCAGGGCCTGCTGGTCGGCGTCATCGGCTTCTCCAGCCGGGAGCTCCCGGAGGAGGGCCTGGTCCTCGGCGGGCTCACGCTCGTCGAGCTCTCCCTGCCGATCATGGCGCTGGGCTTCACCTCGATGATGTTCGGTCTGATCATCTCGTCGCTGGTGAAGACGGCCGAGAAGACCATGCCGCTGCTGGTCATGTTCGCGATCATCCAGGTCGTCTTCACGGGCTGCCTGTTCGCCCTGAACGGCACGGTCGGCGTCAACCAGTTCTCGTACCTGATGCCGTCCCGCTGGGCGGTCGCCGCCGCGGGTGCCACGCTGGACTTCAACAAGATCAGCCCGCCCGAGGAGGGCGCCGACAACGACCCGCTGTGGGAGCACTCCGTCGGCACCTGGGGCATGGACATGGCCGCCCTGCTCGCCCTCGGGGTGATCTGCGGCTTCTTCGTGGCCCGCTTCCTGCGCCGCCACGAGCCCGAGGTCATGCGCAAGTAGGCGCGTTCAAGGGTTCGTAGGACGCCGAAGGGCGGCACCCGGTCAGGAGGGGTGCCGCCCTTCGGCGTACGCGACCGGAGGTCCGCGCCGGCCTCGGTCCGCGCAGTTTCGTCAGTACGCGCCGAAGACGTTGTCGATCGAGCCGTACTTGTCGGCCGCGTAGTTGGCGGCGGCGGTGATGTTGGCGACCGGGTCGTAGATGTTCCAGGACGTGCCGGGGACGTGGTACGCCTTGAAGGTCGGCGGGATCACCTGGAGCAGGCCCTTGGACGGGACGCCGTTGACGGCGTTGATGTCCCAGTTGTTGATGGCGTTCGGGTTGCCCGAGGACTCCCGCATGATGTTGCGGTGCAGACCGTTGTAGGAGCCCGGGATGCCCTTGCTCTTCATGATGTCCAGCGACTGCCGGATCCAGCCGTCGAGGTTGTTGGCGTAGGTCGCCTTCGCGGCGACCTGCTGGACCTGGACGCGCTGCGCGGACCGGCTCGCGGCCTCCTTCGCCTGACGCACCAGCTCCGCCTTCCGCTCGGCGGCGGCCTTCTTCGCGGCGGCGGCCTTCTTCGCGGCGGCGGCCTTCTTCGAGGCGGCGGCCTTCCGCTCGGCGGCGGCCTTCTTCGCGGCTGCGGCCTGGGCGGCGGCCGCCTTCTTCTTGGCGGCGGCTTCGGCGGCGGCCTTCTTCTTCGCCTCGATCGCCTCCACCTTCAGGCTGGCAGTCGCCAGCTGGTCGGTGACGCTGGCCATGACGTCCTTGACCCGCTCGGAGCTGTAGGTCACCGGGGCCGCGGAGGCGGCGTCGATCGTGGTCGTCTGTCCGCCCGAGGGAACCGCCGAGAACGCGAGGCTGACGGCGCCGAGCGTGGCGACACCGGCGAGGGCGATCTTGTGGTTCTTGGTCAGCGCGCGAGCACGCTCGCGAAGCTTGGTGTTCTTGGGCATGGCTGATGGACCTCTTCGAGTAGCGCGGAGGTCGCTCTACGTCCAGCGGGGGAATCGGCTCTTCCCGCACGAACGCCGCGGGCCGAAACCCACGGCGCTGAGCGACGGCAGCCATTGTTAGCGGCCGCAAAATTCCCAGGCAAAGGTGTGACGTACTACCCCGGGTAATAGACGCGGAAATGACAAAACGGGACAGATTGGGCCATCTGTCCCGCTCGGCATGAGGGGGTTTATCTCCTATGCGCCTTCGTACGTGATCTGCGCCCTATGCGCGGGCTCACATGGACCGCGCAACAGTTTCACCAACAGTTGCTTGAGCAATGCTCTGCGTGAGCACCTTCCGCCGGAAGCAGGAGATGCACGTCCCCGAACTCGTGCCACAGGTAGCGTCCGCGCAGGGCCTCCTCGTACCCGCGGTCGATCGCCGCCCGTTCCGCGACCGCCTCCAGCATCAGCAGATGCGAGGCCTCCGGCTCGTGCAGCCCCGTCAGCAGCCCGTCCACCACCCGCACCCCGTGCTCCGGGGTGACGACGAGATCCGTCCACCCTTCACGCGCGTGTACGACCCCGTCGGCTCCGGCCGCCGACTCCACGGCCCGCACGGCCGTCGTCCCGACGGCGACCACCCTGCCGCCCGCCCGTCTCCCGCCACCATCCTTCCAAGGAAGCGCTTCGCGCCTTCTTTGATCGGCCTTGACCGCATTGATCAGCCGAGCCGACGCCCCCGACACGGCGAAACGCTCGGGATACGGCGGCTCGTGTGCCTCTGCCGACGCCACCCCTGTGTGCAGCGTCACAGGCGCGAACTGCACACCTCGGCTCACCAGCTCCGTCACCATCCGCACCGTGAAGGGCCGCGCCGCACTCGGCATCTCCGCACTGCCCACCCCGTCGGCCGACGGCAGCGCGAACACCGTCTGGTAGACGGACAACGGCTGGTCCCGCTCCGTGTAGGAGTAACGAATCGGCCGCCCGTGCTCCCGCAGCATCCCAAGGACCCCCGCCCCGGACGGCCGCGCCCACCACAGCCGCTCGCCCCGTGCACTGAGCGGCTCCTCCACTACCAGCAGCACGCCCCCGGGCAGCCGCACCTCTGTCCCCGCAGGGCAGCCCGCACGCGCGCGCGTGGTGCCCTGCCCATCCGGATCCCGCAGCTCGACCGCCCACCGCCCGTCGTCCCCGCGCGTCGAGAAATGCACCACCACGCGCGCGTGCCCGATCCGCCCGTCCACCGCGGCGGCCAGGGTCGGCGATGTGTTGACGACCAGCAGATCCCCCGCCCGCAGCAGCCGCGGCAGCTTTACGAACGCGTGATGCGACACCTCCGCGCCCCGCGACACCAGCAGCCGTACGGCGTCCCGGTCCAACCCCGGCCCCCGCTGCTCCACCGGCACCCGCGCGGACAACTCCTCCGGCACCTGGACGGCCGGCGTCATCGATCCCCCTCCAGCAGCGCCGGCGCACCGTAGCGGCCGCTCACCGGCCGCTCGTCCAGCAGCCGCAGGAACGCCGGCACCACACCGGCGGGCTCCGGCCGCGGATCACCGTCGTCCGGTACAGCCGCCGCGTACAGGTCCGTGGCCATGTCACCGGGGTCGACCGCCCAGACCCGCAGCCCCGGCTCCTCCACGGCCAGCACCGCTGCGAGATGGTCCAGAGCCGCCTTGGACGCCCCGTAGCCGCCCCACGTCTCGTACGGCTCGGCGGCCGCGTCCGAGCTGACCGCGATCACCGCCCCCGCCTCGGCCGCCTTCAGCAGCGGCAGCGCCTCCTGCACCAGACCGAGCGCGGCCACCAGGTTTACCTCCAGCGCCCGCCGCAGCCCGTCCAGCGGCGGCTCCCGCAGCCGTACGAGCGGCTCGGCGCCCAGCGCGCTCGCGTTGCTCACCAGCAGATCGACGCCGCCCAGCTTCGAGGCCGCCGCGACCAGCGCGGCCCGGTGCCGGGCGTCCGTGACATCGCCGGGCAGGGTCTCCACCCGGGTTCCGTACTCCGCGAGCGCCGCCGCCGTCTCCCGCAGCGCCTCGGCCCCACGGGCGTCCAGCACCAGATCCCAGCCGCGCCCGGCCAGCGCCTCGGCGAGCGCCCGTCCCAGCCCCTTCGAGGCCCCCGTGATGATCGCTACCGGCATGACACCCGTCCCCTCGTCCTCGACGCCGCTCGATCGGCGTGCCCTCAACGTAGGAACCGGGCCGCCCGCCCCGCCTCGGCCGCAGGCCGCAATCGGTCGGGGCCCTTCGACCTAATCCACCCGGCCACAACCTTGGTCCTAGGCCAGTCCTAGGCCCACCGGCCCAGGCGGCTGCCGTCACCGGTCCGATCCGTGGTGTCACAGCCCGCCGGTACCGTGAGGACATGAGTCACGGCCCCCGGTCCGGCCTCGCCGCGGTGAGCTCCGCGCTGCTGGCCATGAGCAGGCACCTCGAGGTGCGCGACGTCCTCAAGACGATCGTCGCCTCGGCCCGCGAGCTGCTCGACGCGCAGTACGCCGCGCTCGGCGTCCCGGACGACCACGGCGGGTTCGCGCAGTTCGTGGTCGACGGGATCAGTGACGACCAGTGGCGGGCCATCGGCCCCCTCCCGCGCCAGCACGGCATCCTCGCCGCGATGCTCCACGACGCGAAGCCACAGCGCCTCGGCGACGTCCGCACCGATCCGCGCTTCGAGGGCTGGCCCTCGGCCCATCCCGAGCTGTCCGACTTCCTGGGCCTGCCCATCCGAGACGGCGACGAGGTCATCGGCGCACTGTTCCTGGCCAACAAGAACTGCTCCAAGCCGCAAGGCGGCTGCGGATTCACCGCGGACGACGAGGAACTGCTGGCCATCCTCGCCCAGCACGCCGCGATCGCCCTGACCAACGCCCGCCTCTACGAACGCAGCCGCGAGCTGACCATCGCCGAGGAGCGCTCCCGCCTCGCCCACGAACTGCACGACGCGGTCAGCCAGAAACTGTTCTCCCTGCGCCTGACGGCACAGGCCGCCGCGGCCCTCGTCGACCGCGACCCGGCCCGCGCCAAGGGCGAACTGCAGCAGGTGGCCGCACTCGCCGCCGAGGCCGCCGACGAACTGCGCGCCGCCGTCGTCGAACTGCGCCCCGCGGCCCTCGACGAGGACGGCCTCGTCGCCACTCTCCGCACCCAGATCCAGGTCCTCGACCGCGCCCACACCGCGCACGTGACCTTCACCGGCCGAGGAGTGCGCGCCCTGCCCGCCGCCCAGGAGGAGGCCATGCTGCGGGTCGCCCAGGAGGCCCTGCACAACGCCCTGCGGCACTCCGGGGCCGACCGGGTCGACGTGACCCTGGAGAGGCGCGGCAGCGGTGCCGTCCTGCGGGTCACGGACGACGGCAGCGGCTTTGAACCCCGCGCGGTGCGCCGGGCGGGACGCCACCTCGGTCTGGTCTCCATGCGGGACCGGGCGAGCGGGGTCGGCGGCACGCTCACTGTGGAATCGGCGCCCGGAAAGGGCACCACCATCGAGATGGAGGTCCCCGGTGGCTGAAGCGATCAAGGTGCTGCTCGTCGACGACCACCAGGTGGTCCGCCGGGGCCTGCGCACCTTTCTCGAGGTGCAGGACGACATCGAGGTGGTGGGCGAGGCCTCCGACGGCGCCGGAGGCGTCGCCCGCGCCGAGGAGCTCAAGCCCGACATCGTCCTCATGGATGTCAAGATGCCCGGCATGGACGGCGTCGAGGCGCTGCGCAGGCTCCGCGAGCTGGACAATCCCGCGCGCGTGCTGATCGTCACGAGCTTCACCGAGCAGCGCACGGTGGTCCCGGCCCTGCGCGCGGGTGCCGCCGGTTATGTGTACAAGGACGTCGATCCCGACGCGCTGGCCGGCGCCATCCGCTCGGTGCACGCGGGGCACGTCCTGCTCCAGCCCGAGGTGGCAGGTGCCCTGCTGTCCCACGAGGGGGCCAACTCCGGACCGGGCAGGGCGGGTTCGCTCACCGAGCGGGAACGCGAGGTGCTCGGCCTGATAGCCGACGGCCGTTCCAACCGCGAGATCGCCCGCGCGCTGGTGCTGTCCGAGAAGACGGTGAAGACCCATGTCTCGAACATCCTGATGAAGCTCGACCTGGCGGACCGCACCCAGGCGGCACTGTGGGCCGTACGCCATGGGGTGACCGGCTGATCAGTACGCCTGTCCGGCAATATGGAGGGTTCCGCTCCGGGCTGAGATTCATACCGTCGTGGGAATGTCCCCCGAATGGCGCATCCTTCCTCGATCTCCGCCGTTCTTCAGTGCGTGCTGCGGCGACTGGCCGCGGCGATCGCATCAGAAGGGCTCAGAAGTGAAGAACCTGAAGAAGGCAGCGGCCGTGACGATGGTGGCCGGGGGTCTCATGGCCGCCGGTGCCGGGATGGCTTCCGCCACCGACGGCGCAACGGCCGACGGCAAGGCCGTGGGCTCGCCGGGTGTCCTCTCGGGCAACGTCGTCCAGGCCCCGGTGCACGTCCCGGTGAACGCGGTCGGCAACAGCGTGAACGTCATCGGCGTGCTGAACCCGGCCTTCGGCAACCTGGGCGTCAACCGCTGACGTCCACGGCAAAGCCGCAGTGACCTCCGGCCTCCCGGGTTCCCTCCGGGAGGCCGGTCAGTTTTGCCGCGTCGAGCCGCGGGCAGTCGTGCCTCCCCCAGTGCCTTAAGGGCCTGGGGGACCCCCATGGGCGGCACGGGTGGGCGCGGGCGGCACCCCGTCAGCGCCGGGCCGCGCACCCACCCCCGCCCCGCACCAACACCGGTCACCACAGCAACCGACCCTCACCTCACGCCCCGCTCCCGCTCCTCCACAACGGAGTTGTACGCCGCGACCTGCGCCCGCCGAGCCACCCGCTCCACCGGCCGCAACGCCTGAGACCGCGCCGCCATCTCAGACGCACTCACCGCACCCCCATGCCCGTTCTCGTACGCCACCGAGATCAGCATCCCCACCCGCTGCGCAAGCTCCAGCACCCGCACGGCCCGCCCCGGATACCCCGGCGCCAACACTTCCCGCCCCCGCTCGGCCCGCGCCCGATACGCATCGATCGCCGCCTCCGCCACCGGCCCCGACCCGGCCACGTCCAGCCGCGTCAGCACCTCGGTCGCCTCCCGCAGCGCCTCCGCCAGCTCTCGCTCCGCCTCCCCGAGCGACGGCACATCGGCCGGCGGCGCCTCCCGCACCGGCAGCACATGCCACACGACCTCGACATGAACATCACCGTCGGGCCCGGCCTCGTACACCTCCGGCACCAGCCCGAGCGCACCGCCGTGGCAGATCACCGCCTCCTCGGCGTCCAGCGCCCGCGCATTGAACTCCGGCGGCCCGCTCAGCCCCAGCGGATGCCCCGGCGCCGGCAGCGCCACCCGCAGCCCGGTCACCCCGAGCGCCCGCAGCCGCCCCAGCGCAAGCGTGAGCCCGACCGGCGCCGACTCACCCGGCAGCCCCTCCACCCGGTGCACGGCATCGTCCCCGACGATGGCGAGCACGGCGTCGTCCGGCGACACAAGTCCGGCAAGAAGGGCATTTCCCCAAGCGGCAAGGCGTCCAGAGCGCGGTTCCGAAAGCATGCCTCCACCCTAAGTACCGGACCGATGGAATGGACTGGCCGACCGGTGGCGTAGATTTCCTTGAGGGCTGCGCCCACCGGCGCGGCGGACCGAGCCACAGGCGTACGCGACAGCCGAGACCGGCCACACTGCAAGGGGAGACAACGCGCTCATGAGCGATGTTCTGGAGCTTCAGGACGTATCCGTGGTCCGCGAGGGCCGGGCTCTGGTGGACCAGGTCTCCTGGTCGGTGAAGGAGGGCGAGCGCTGGGTCATCCTCGGCCCCAACGGCGCCGGCAAGACCACCCTCCTCAACGTCGCCTCGAGCTACCTCTACCCCAGCAAGGGCACCGCCACCATCCTCGGCGAAACTCTCGGCACCCCCGGCACCGACGTCTTCGAACTGCGCCCCCGCATCGGCATGGCCGGCATCGCCATGGCGGACAAGCTCCCCAAGCGCCAGACCGTCCTGGAGACCGTGCTGACGGCCGCGTACGGCATGACGGCCCACTGGCACGAGGACTACGACGAGATCGACGAGCAGCGCGCCCGCGCGTTCCTGGACCGCTTCGGCATGTCCGACTTCCTGGACCGCAAGTTCGGCACCCTCTCCGAGGGCGAACGCAAGCGCACCCTCATCGCCCGCGCCCTGATGACCGACCCCGAGCTGCTCCTCCTCGACGAGCCCGCCGCCGGCCTCGACCTCGGCGGTCGCGAGGACCTCGTACGCCGTCTCGGCCGCCTCGCCCGCGACCCGATCGCCCCCTCGATGCTCATGGTCACCCACCACGTCGAGGAGATCGCCCCCGGCTTCACCCACGTCCTCATGATCCGCCAGGGCAAGGTTCTCGCCGCCGGCCCGATCGAGCTCGAGCTCACCTCCCGCAACCTCTCCCTCTGCTTCGGCCTCCCGCTCGTCGTCGAGCAGGTCGGCGACCGCTGGACCGCCCAGGGCCTCCCGCTGTCCTGAGCCGGTGAAGTACCCGCAAAGAGACGGGTAAGAAGCACCTCCCAACCTGATCGCGCCCTGTCCGCGCACGTTCCGCGGTCCTACCATGACCGTGTGGAAATCGACGCGTGGCTGTGGTGGCTGATCGGAGCGGCGGGGCTCGGCCTAGGACTCGTGATCACCGCGATGCCCGAACTGGGCATGCTCGCGGTGGGCGCCATCGCGGCCTCGGTGACCGCCGGCATCTTCGGCGGTGACGCCGTCTTCCAAGTCGTGGTCTTCGCCGTCGTCTCGACGGCCCTCATCGCGGTGGTACGGCCCATCGCCAACCGGCACCGCGCACAACGCCCCCAACTCGCCACCGGCGTAGAGGCGTTGAAAGGCCGACAGGCCGTCGTGCTGGAGCGCGTCGACGGCTCGGGCGGACGCATCAAGCTGGCCGGTGAGGTCTGGTCGGCACGCTCCCTCGACGCCGGCCGCACCTTCGAGGCAGGCCAGGAAGTGGACGTCGTGGACATCGAGGGTGCCACGGCGATCGTCATGTGACCTCGCGCGACGCAAGGTGACCGAACACCGCACGAGCTGCGCGACGGTCTGTCAGACTCGACCAGCAAGATCTTCAACAGCCATAAGATCTGCGCCATAAGAACTGCCGAAAGCGCCGAGGCGGAAGAAGGGTACGGGGAACGACGATGGAACCGGTCATCATCGTCCTGATCATTCTGGTGGTGTTGGTCTTCATCGCCCTGATCAAGACGATCCAAGTCATCCCGCAGGCCAGCGCCGCCATCGTGGAGCGCTTCGGCCGCTACACGCGGACGCTGAACGCGGGCCTCAACATCGTCGTCCCGTTCATCGACACCATCCGCAACCGCATCGATCTGCGCGAACAGGTCGTCCCGTTCCCGCCGCAGCCGGTGATCACCCAGGACAACCTGGTGGTCAACATCGACACCGTCATCTACTACCAGGTCACCGACGCCCGCGCCGCCACCTACGAAGTCGCCAGCTACATCCAGGCGATCGAGCAGCTCACCGTCACCACGCTGCGCAACATCATCGGCGGCATGGACCTGGAACGCACCCTCACCTCACGCGAGGAGATCAACGCGGCCCTGCGGGGCGTCCTCGACGAGGCCACCGGCAAGTGGGGCATCCGCGTCAACCGCGTCGAGCTCAAGGCGATCGAACCGCCCACCTCCATCCAGGACTCGATGGAGAAGCAGATGCGAGCCGACCGTGACAAGCGCGCCGCTATCCTCCAGGCCGAAGGTGTCCGGCAGTCCGAAATCCTGCGCGCCGAGGGTGAGAAGCAGTCCCAGATCCTGCGCGCCGAGGGTGAGGCCAAGGCCGCCGCACTGCGCGCCGAGGGCGAGGCCCAGGCCGTCCGTACGGTCTTCGAGGCGATCCACGCCGGCGACCCCGACCAGAAGCTGCTCTCCTACCAGTACCTCCAGATGCTCCCGAAAATCGCCGAGGGCGACGCCAACAAGCTCTGGATCGTCCCCAGCGAAATCGGTGACGCCCTCAAGGGCCTCTCCGGCGCCATGGGCAACTTCGCCCCGAACGCAGGAGGTTCGGGCTCCTCGGGCAACAGCGGCACAGCCCCCGAACGCCGAGAGAAGCCCAGCATCGACTGACGGCCGCCTTACAACGCGCAGTTCCCCACACCCCCCTCAGGGGCGCGGGGACTGCGCGATCAACACATACGGCCCGCAGGTCAACAAAACCCGCAGCCCTACGGTCTAGGCAGCAGCCGACTGCGCCAACCAATCCGGCAGCGCCTCAAAGTCATCGTTGGCCAGCGCCAGCAACATCGCATCCGTCGGCGTCGGCTCAAACGGCTCCCGCAGCAACGGCATCCCCGCCTCCTCCGGCGTCCGATTCGCCTTCCGGTGGTTGTCCTCCGCGCACGAGGCGACCGTATTCAGCCAAGTGTCCTGACCACCCTGCGACCGCGGCACCACGTGGTCCACGGTCGTCGCCCGCCGCCCGCAGTACGCGCACCTGTGCCGGTCCCGCACCAGGACACCCCGCCTCGACCACGGCGCTTGTCTTCGGAACGGCACCCGTACATACCTGCACAACCTGATCACCCGGGGCGCCGGTATGTCGACCGCGGCTCCGCGCATACGCAGTTCGGGGTGGGCCTGCTCGACGACGGCCTTGTCCTGAAGCACCAGAACGACGGCTCGGTTCAACGTCACCGTCGACAGCGGCTCGAAGCTCGCGTTCAGAACCAGCGTGTCCCGCATAACCAGCCCACCTCCCGTGTGCACCGGCCCACCCCATGGCGGGCTGGGATCAACTCTGGCCGTGCACGCCGAGATGGACAACGCAATATCTGCTGCTCCACAGGGGTGTCCCGTGACCCCCGGCAACAAAAATGCCCGCCTCTGATCACGTCCAAGACCAGAGGCGGGCAAACGTTCGGTGAACGTCAGGGTGTGGCGGGCACCTCGTACTCACCGATCAGCTGGGCGCGCGCCAGCGTGTGGAATCGCAGGTTGAAACCCACGAAGGCCGGGCTGGCGTCCGCGTCCGCACCGAGCTTCTCCTGGTCCACGGCGTACACCGTGAACACATACCGGTGCGGCCCGTCCCCGGGCGGCGGCGCGGCACCGCCGAAGTCCTTCGTGCCGTAGTCGTTGCGCGCCTGTACGGCACCCTTCGGCAACCCCTCGAACTTCCCGCTGCCCGCACCCGCCGGCAGCTCCGTCACCGACACCGGGATGTCGAACACGACCCAGTGCCAGAAGCCGCTCCCCGTCGGGGCGTCCGGGTCGTAGCAGGTCACGGCGAAACTTTTGGTCTCGGGCGGGAAGCCCTCCCACCGCAGGTGCGGTGACGTGTTGCCGGCCGCGTAGACCTGAGCGTCCTTGAGCGTCGCGCCTTCCTCGACGTCCTCACTCGTGACCGTGAACGACGGCACGGGCGGATGGAAGTCGTGGGGGAGCGGCCGCCTCTTGAGCTCGGTCACCTCGGTACCTCCTGATCGGATGGTTCAGTGGGCTCCGAGCCTAGAACCAGTTGCGCTTGCTGCCGACCTCGGACAGCCACTGGTTGAGATACGCCACCCAGTCGGTGCCCTGGTAGTCGTGCAACCCCACCTGGAACGACCGGAAGGTGTCGCTGCCCTCGCTGAACAGCCCCGGCTTCTTGTCCATCTCGAGCACGACGTCCATGGCCTGCTCGTCGGCCACGAAGCTCAACTCCACCTGGTTCAGCCCGCGGTACTGCTGCGGCGGAAGGAACTCGATCTCCTGGTAGAACGGCAGCTTCTGGCGCGTACCCCGGATGTGTCCGCGCTCCACGTCCGCGTTCTTGAAACGGAAGCCCAGCTGGATGAAGGCGTCGAGAATCGCCTTCTGCGCCGGCAGCGGATGCACGTTGATCGGGTCCAGGTCACCGGAGTCCACCGCACGCGCGATCTCCAGCTCGGTCGTCACACCGATGTGCATGCCACGCAGCGGCTGACCGTCGATCATCGTGATCGGCGTCTCCCAGGGGATGTCCAGCCCGAACGGCACCGCGTGCACGGCGTTCGCCTGCAGCTCGAAGGCACCGCCCAGCCGTACCTTCGTGAACTCGATGTCCTGCTTGTACTCGGTGTCCTGACCCTCGACCTCGACCTTGGCCTGCAGACCGACCGACAGCGCCTCGATCTGCTGACTGACGGACCCGCCCTGGATCCGCACCTCACCCTGGACGACACCGCCCGGAACCACGTTGACCTCGGTCAGCACCGTCTCGACCGAAGCGCCACCGGCCCCCAGACTCGCGAGCAGCTTCTTGAACGCCATGTCTCTCCCTCGTTCACTAACGTCTCTGATCACTACAAACGCGATCCGGCCGCGACCGGTTCCGCGCCCCACTCCGGCAAGGCGAACGTCCCCTGACCACCCTGCTGCACCCAGCCGTCTGCACTACCCTCGGACGGCATGATCGCGACCCCCGACCGTACGCCCCTGCCCCGGAGGTTCTTCGACCGGCCCGTACTGGACGTGGCCCCCGACCTCCTCGGCCGCTTCCTCGTGCGGACGACCCCGGACGGTCCGATCACCCTGCGCCTGACGGAGGTCGAGGCCTACGACGGCCCGAACGACCCCGGCTCTCACGCCTATCGCGGCCGCACGGCCCGCAACGACGTGATGTTCGGTCCGCCCGGCCATGTGTACGTCTACTTCACCTACGGCATGTCAAGTCGGTCAGCATGAACGCTGTGAATCTCGCTCGTCTCGCTGAAGAAGTCGCCCCCGAGCTGCTCGGTGCCATCCTCACCCACGAGACCCCCGAGGGAACCGTGAGCATCACCATCACGGAGACCGAGGCGTACTCCGGTGCGGCCGACCCAGCCTCCCACGCCTACCGAGGCAGGACGCCCCGCAACGCCGTCATGTTCGGGCCCGCAGGACACCTGTACGTCTACCGGTCTCACGGTCTCCACTGGTGCGCGAACATCGTCACCGGGACAGACGGCATCGCCTCAGCCGTCCTCATCCGGGCAGGCAGGGTCATCGAAGGGGAAGACCTGGCACGCAAGCGGCGAGGGGCGAAGGTCGAGGGCCCACGCCTTGCGCGCGGCCCGGGGAACTTCTGCCAGGCGCTCGGCATCACGGCAGAGCACAACGGCACAGATCTACTCACAGGCGCCTCGGTCACGCTGTCCGAGGGCGAGCCAGTACCCGCCGAACTCATCCGGGTCGGTCCTCGGGTGGGCGTGAGCAGAGCCCACGACTGGCAGCACCGTTTCTACCTCGCTGGTGATCCAACGGTCTCGGTGTACCGACTGAGCTCGAGAGCCAAGCCGCCCTCTGGAGCCTGAGCCGTTGTGCGCCTCGCTCGCGGCTCGCCGGTGAGTCGGCGCGGAAGTTGGGCCCGAAGGTGCGTGATCGCTCGCGAGCGTGGCGCGTGACGCGTTCCCGGCCGGTCCGGTGACTGTCGACGTGCGCCGACTCGGGTCGGAAGGGTGGGGGATGACCCCCTTGGTGAGTTCTTCCGCACCGCCAGGGTCACGGTCACCGTGTACAGCGAAGACTGAGCCGAACCGGCACCAACCAGGAGGGCCCCTGATGGGGGTCCTCCCCGTTTTGTATGATTCCCCGCTAGTGTCCTGCGCCGGAGATCCGTCGGCAGAAGCGGGCGAGGGAGTCGAGGATTTCCTCGGCCGTTTTGGTCCAGATGAACGGCTTGGGGTCCTCGTTCCACTCCTTGACCCAGGCGCGGATGTCGGCTTCCAGGGCCTGGACGTTCTTGTGCGCGCCGCGGCGGATCTTCTGGTCGGCCAGGAAGCCGAACCACCGCTCGTCGGGTAGGACCGCTGCATTGCTGCAGCGGTCCCCCCTCAGAACCGGCCGTGCCCGCTTTCCAGGCAACCGGCTCAAGCAAGCCCCTTGGGCTCGCGGGCGAACAGAAGTGCTGGTCACCGGCCGGGGCCAGTGGCCAGCCGACGCCGGCAGTGGGTGTGTATCAGGCGTGAGGCGGCGGGTTTGTCCGGCTTGCCGTTGCCCGCTTCGGCGGTGACCGCGTGTTTGCGGATCGCGATGCGGGTGACCTTGAGCCACTGCTCCCACTGGTCGGGAGTTTGCGGCTCGTGGTCGGCGTGCAGCAGCAGCCCTCCGCAGAGCGGACATCGGCCGTCTTGCATCTGCAACAGATGCAAGGTGCCCTTGCCCAGCGGGAGTTTGCCGCGGCGGCACCGCTTGGCCCAGAAGTCGGCCAGGGCGGGATCGTCGGTTGACGCCCTCCCTGGCACCATCCGGTGCCGGACGATCGGCGTCCAGGCGAACTTGTAGAGGTAGAAACCGCTGGTGCGGTCCCCGAATACCCATGTGTCCTGCCTGAACGGGTTGAACATGGCGAAGTACCGGGCAGTCACCCAGCGCATCGGCTTGTTCGGGTGGGAGAACTTGGCCCACTTGTAGACCAGTCTCCACACGTAGGCGTCCAGCGAGTTGAACGCCCGCTTGGACACCCCGATCCGGTAGTAGGCAGCCCAGCCCTTGATGATCGGGTTGAGCTTGGCGATCACCGCGTCGGCGTTGGCCCCTCGCAGGGCCAGCACCTCGGCGGCAAGCCGTTCCCGGATCCGCCGCAAGGCCGCGTTGCTCGGTTTGGTCAGCAGCTTGCTGCGGTAGCGTCGGATGTTGAACCCCAGGAAGTCGCAGCCCTCATCGAGGTGGACAATGCGCGTCTTGTCCTCGTTGAAGGCCAGGCCCCGGGGCGCGAGCCACACAGTCAGCCGCGCCTTGACCTGCTCGGCCTGTTCCCGAGAATGACACAGGGCGAGAAGGTCGTCGGCGTAGACGACCAGAACCGGAGAATCGCGCGCCAGAATCGTGGCATCACTGCCGAGATTCTGGTAGCGGACTCCAGCAGCCTTTCCCATGCCGTGCAAGGCGATGTTCAACAACGCGGGACTGATCACCCCGCCCTGGGGAGTTCCCTCCACCGTGGGGGTGAACCAACCTTTCTCGACCACACCCGCCTTCAGCCATCCGGCGATCATTCCCCTCCCGGGAAAGGAGCCCAATGACGCGAGCAGGTGATCGTGGTCGATTCGGTCGAATGCCGCTTTCAAGTCCGCGTCGAGCACCCACAAGCGTTTGGCGTTCTTGCCGCTCGCCGTCGTGTGGATGGCAACGATCGCGTCATGACAGCCACGGCCTGGACGGAAACCGTAGACCTTCGGTTCCAGCCGTGCCTCCCACTCGGGCTCCAGTGCATTCAGCGTCAGAGCTTGAAGGCATCTGTCGGCGATCACAGGAATTCCAAGTGGGCGCTGCTTCCCATTCGCCTTGGCTATATACACCCGCTTGACGGGCTTGGGCTTCCACGGGGCCGCGCCATGCTGGACCCAGTCGGCCAACTCGGCCTTTCCCTGGGGCAGCAGGACGACTTTCCCGTCGATGCCCGCCGTCTTGCGGCCAGCGTTGACTTCCGTGACCCGCCGCACACTCGCGAGTGTGTTGGCGCGGGAGCGGAGCATCAACTTCTGCAGATTCCTGACCTTGGCCAGGTCTCCTGCCTGCGATGCCGTGAAGATGCGTTGCCGCAGACGCCGTACGTCGTCCTCGACGGTCCGCCAGTCGATCGACGGCCAGTCGGTGATCTCGTCCTCCGGTCCGTTCGCCATGCCGGCTGCGGTCGCAGCGGCTTGCGCCGCCCCAGCCACGTGTGTCGTCACGGCGTCCAACTTGCCCTTCGGTTCAGGTGTCTTTGGTCATCGTTTCTTCACGGGCTCACCAGACCCACGTCAGCGCCCTTTCAGGCCGGGACATCGGCCCCTATCCGGCCAGTTATGCGGGGACCACCGACGGAGGTGTCAGCGCATGGTTCCCGGTTTCCTGTTGCCTTTCGGCGACCGGCATTCGCTTGCTGGGTCTTCCTGCGCCCGCTGGAGAGTTGGGCCTTCCTTGCGGTTGGCTTACCAGGTCAGAATTGCATTGCCTGGACTCCATCGGGGTTGTCACGTTCCGCATGAGAGAGATGCTGCCGGTGAGGGGGCCCTCTGCACCCCGGGGACGGCGGTGCACTCCCGACTGGCCAGATTTCCCCAGTCGGCGCCTGCCGATTTCCAGCGGCCAGTCCCTATCTCTCGCTGAAACGACCCATCGGCGAGAGTGCTCATGACGAGGCATCATCAAGGGTTCATTCGCATTCACCCGTCCGGCATTTCCCAGCCTGTAACCCCCGGATGGAACGAGGATCCTTGGGCATTTCCCCAGGCTTCGCACCCCGCGATTACTCACGACGCACGCTGAGGCGGGAACGAGCCCTGTGCACTGGCTCGGGAGCTACACCTTCGACATCAGTCGATCCTCCTTCGGTGAGTCCGCTCTTCTCAAGCGGCTTTCGTGTCGCACGACCTGGTTGAGCCAGGAGGCGTGGGGTGGGGTCCAGTGGATGTGCCAGCGTTGGTGGGCCGCGAGCCACTCTTTGGTGTGCTTCGCGGTGCGGGAGGAGCCGTTGTCGAGAACCACGTGGATTTCCTTGTCGCGTGGCAGGAGCCGGTCGAGGCGGTCCAGGAAGGCGGTGAAGGTTGCGGCGTTGTTGCGTTCTATGGTCTCGATCAGGGTCTGTCCGGTGGTGACCTCCAGCGCGGCGACGATCGAGGCGGTGCCGTGGCGTCGGTACTCGAACTCGTGCCGGGCCGCTCGGCCTGGTCGGACGTGCTGTGAGGGGTAGCGGCGCTCGCGGGCTTGGATCGCGGTCTTCTCGTCGATGGACAGCACGATCGCCCCGGTCGGCGGGTTGCGGTACAGCTCGCAAATGTCCTTGACCCGCTCCCAGAAGTCGGGGGTGTCGCGGCGTGTGAGCCAGCCGCGCACCTTGTGCGGCTTGAGGTCCAGGTCGGCCAGGATCCGGCCGACCTGGGAGGCGGAGATCGGTGCGAACACCGTGCCCGCGACCTGAGCGGCGATGGACACGTGGGTCCAGGTCGCGGCGGGGACGGGCGGGGCGCTGGTGGCCGCGGCGACCACCGCGACGCGCACCAGGTCGTCGTAGCGGCGCGGTCGGCCCGAGCGAGCGGCGTCCTTGAGTCCCGCCAAACCCAGCCCGGCGAACCGCCCGCGCCACTTGCGGACCGTGTGCACGCTCACCGCCAGCCGACGTGCGATCGCCGCGTTGCCCACTCCGTCGGCTGCCGCCAGCACGATCCTGGCCCGAAGCACCTGCCGCACCTGCGCTTTCGTCGAGGACACGATCCGCTCCAGCACGCCGCGCACCTCCTCGTCCACCACCACGGCCGCCGCCGCACACCGCCCCGAGCCCTCCGCCATGAGCAGTGATCATGGCGCAGGCGCCGGTCGGGGCGGCAGGATGGGGCTGTGCCGAAGAACCCACCCGAGTCCATGCAGCACCACCTGCGCCAGCGGCTGAACGCCCGCGCCAGCGAGCGCTGGCCGCAGCTCGCCCGGGTCCGAGTCCGCTTTCGAGCCGGATTCGCCTATGTGGACGGCGAGTTGAAGGACGGCGAACAGCTGCCGCTGTGCCGCCTGCGCTTCGCGGGCGTCCTGCACTCCTGGGGCTTCGCTCTCTACCTCGCCAGCCGAGGCGGCTACCAGGACAACGTGCTACCCAGCGGCCTCCCCGTCGGCAGCCCCGAGGAATGCCTGGACTGCGCCTGCGGCCTCTACCTCGACAGCCCGGCGGCCTGACCCCTCCACGAACTTCTGCGGAGCAGCACTAGTAGGGCTTTGTTAGGTCCTGTGGTGGGGTTCGGGTGCTGGTGCGGGTTGGCCGCATATCGAGCAGGCGCCGGTCCAGGTGGCCAGGAGGGCCTGGAGTTCGCGGAGGACCGCGTAGAGGGTCAGGCCGGCGCAGGGGCTTTTGGGTCGAGCCTGAGCATGGTGCAGAAGGCCTGGGCGAGGGACGCGAGGGTGACGTGGCGGTGCCAGCCGAGGTAGTTGCGGCCCTCGAAGTGGTCCAGGCCCAGACCGTCCTTGAGCTCGCGGTAGTCGTGCTCAACTCGCCATCGGATCTTGGCGATTCGTACCAGTTCGCGCAGTGGGGTGTCGGCGGGAAGCGTCGAGAGCCAGTAGTCGGTTGGCTCGGCGGAGTCGGGTGGCCACTCGACGAGCAGCCAGCAGTCGGGCAGGGAGCCGTCGGCGGCGCGGCGGATGGTGCGGTTGGCCGGTCGGACCCGCAGGGCCAGGAACTGCGAGCGCATCTCGGCGTTCGGGTTGCGTCTGGTGGCCTTGCTGCCCTGGCGCCAGGTGACGGTGCGGGTGGCCGCTCGGCCGACGGCCAGGGCCAGGGCGCGCAGGGTGGTGTGCGGTTGGGGGTAGGCGGACACGGGAGGGCGGCCCTGCCCGGAGTACGGCGGGCGTTGGGGTGTGGCATTGCCGGGGTGCGCGGTCGTGGTGGCTTTGACCGCGACCGCGTAGGTCAGGCCGCGCTCGGTCAGGCCCTCGCGAAAGCCGGTGGCGTCGCCGTATCCGGCGTCGGCGGCGACCGGAAGGTCGGGCAACTCCCAGTTGTCGCGCACCTCGTCGAGCATGTCCAGCGCCAGGCGCCACTTCTCCCGGTGCCGCTCGGTGTCCGGGATTCCCGCCTTGGCGCGGCGGCGCCGGATCGCCTCGGCCATCAGCGCGTCCTCGCCGTACTTGGTGTCGTCCCAGCTCTCGGGCAGGAACAGGCGCCAGTCGACAGCCGATGACGCACGGTCACTGACCAGGTTCACACTGACGCCGACCTGGCAGTTGCCGCGCTTACCCAGGGCGCCGCAGTACATCCGCGCCACCCCCGGTGAGTCGTAGCCGTCCTTGGGGAAGCCGACATCATCGATCGCGTACGCCTCGGGAGAAATGTGCGCGGCAGCCCAACGGGCCAGCCGCTCACGGACCTTGGAGTAGTCCCAGGTGGACGATGAGACGAACTGCTGCAGCTGCTGGTGGTCCACGCCCAGGCGCTCGGCCATCGGCTGCATGGACTTGCGCTTGCCGTCCAGCATCAGCCCGCGCAGATACAGCTCGCCCTTGGCCCGCTGGTCCCGACGCGCCAGCGAACCGAGCATCTCCGCCGCGAACGCCTCCAGGCGCGGGCGGACCGTCTCCATCTCCTCAGGTGTCACACCTGACAGAACATCACAATCTACCTGACGATGATCAATCGGGGTACCTAACAAAGCCCTACTAGTGTCCTGCGCCAGTAGTTGATCGTTAGTTGTTGCGTGACTTCTGCTGCTGGTGCGTCAGTTCCTCGTCGGGGCCCGAAGCTGGAACCGTTGCTGCTGTCTGATGACGAGAGGGCGGTGTTGGAGCGGTGGTCGCGGCGGGCGTCGTCGGCCCAGGCGCTTGCCCTGCGGGCGCGGATCGTGCTGGCGTGCGCAGGCCCGGAGATCCCGCCGATCGTCGCGGTCGCCCGCGAGTTGCGGGTGGCCGCCGATATCGTCCGCAAGTGGCGGCGCCGGTTCCTGGCCGAGCGGCTGGACGGCCTCGTCGACGAGCCCCGGCCGGGCCGGCCGCCCACCATCAGCGTTGACCAGGTGGAGGCGGTCGTGGTCGCCACGCTGGAGGAGATCCCGAAGAACGCCACCCACTGGTCGCGGAAGTCGATGGCGGAGCACAGCGGCCTGTCGAAGTCCACGGTCGGCCGGATCTGGCGGAAGTTCCAGCTCAAGCCGCACCTGACCGACACGTTCAAGCTGTCGACGGACCCGCTGTTCGTGGAGAAGGTCTACGACGTCGTCGGGCTGTACTTCAACCCGCCCGAGGGCGCGGTGGTCCTCTCGGTGGACGAGAAGTCCCAGATCGTGTGCCACGAACGCTGAAGGAGGCATTGATGTAGCAGCTTCTGGAAGCGGTGCTGTGCAGGAGATGGAGATAGGTCCTCCGGGGTCGCCCTGCAGGGGGAGGCTCCAAACCACCGCAGGCTGCGTCGGTTAAGTGCCGATCGTGGTGAGCGCTGCGGCAAAAGGCGCGGCAGTGATCGCGTCAGGTGTGGGTCAGGAAGGCGAGCGTGAGCGAACCGCTGACGACGTGTCGTAACTTTCTTCAATGGCGTCGAAACCGGGGCATGATTTGGGCTCCGGGACAAGTCCGGGGGGAGCCTGCCGACTGCCCGGATGGCGTCCGGCATGGAGGCGGCGCGAGCCTGGCCCGGGCTCTTGCACGGAACGTGGGAACCTGTCGCCCCGATACTGCGGTCGGCCCGGTGGGCCGGCGGCGAGAGGGAGTGCTCCAAGCGGACAAGACCGCGAGGGGCCGAGTACCGAAGCGGGGCACGGGGGCGGACCGTCTCGTAGTAGTGGTGAAGCCCGGTAATGCGGGTGGAGCGAAGGGGACGGGTCGTCCGGGTCTGTTTGGCGGTCAACCGGAGTGCCCGGGATGAGCCGGACGAGCGGACCAAAGTCGTTCGGGATCTCGAAACACCTGGTGTTCGAGGCGTACTTGAGGGTCAAGGCCAACAAGGGAGCGGCGGGCGTCGACGGCGAGTCGATCGAGCAGTTCGAGGCTGACCTGCGGGGCAACCTCTACAAGCTGTGGAATCGCATGTCGTCGGGCTGCTACTTCCCGCCGCCGGTGCGGATGGTGGAGATCGACAAGCCGGGAGGACGCGGGGTCAGGATCCTCGGTGTGCCCACGGTTGCGGACAGAATCGCGCAGACGGTGGTGGCCATGGTGCTGGAGCCGCTGGTGGAACCTGTGTTCCACCCGGACTCCTACGGCTACCGGCCCCGCCGCAGTGCGCTGGATGCGGTCGCGGTGTGCCGGGAGCGGTGCTGGAAGACGGACTGGGTGATCGATCTGGACATCCGGGGCTTCTTCGACAACCTCGATCATGATCTCGTCCTCAAGGCGGTCGCGCACCACACCGACCAGCGGTGGGTCCTGCTGTATGTGGAGCGGTGGCTCAAGGCCCCGCTCCAGCGGCCGGACGGCAGCCTGCAAGCCCGGGACCGCGGCAGCCCGCAGGGCTCGGCGGTCTCACCCGTGTTGTCCAACCTGTTCATGCACTACGCGTTCGACGCCTGGATGGCCCGGGAGCACCCTGGCGTCCAGTTCGAGCGCTATTGCGATGACGTGGTGGTCCACTGTCGCAACGAGGTCCAGGCGCATCAGATGCGTGAGGCCATCGCCGGGCGGCTGGCCGACTGCGGGGGGCTGCAACTGCATCCCCAGAAGACCCGCATCGTGTATTGCAGGGACAGGAACAGGCGTGGCTTGGCCGAGCACACCTCGTTCGTGTTCCTGGGGTACGGGTTTCGCGTACGGAAACTCCGGACGAAGCGCGGAGACTTCTTCTTCGGCTTCAACCCGGCCGTCAGCGACGAGGCCGCCAAGCAGATCCGGGTGCAGATCCGCCGCTGGCGGCTGCACTTGCGAAGTGAGACGACCCTGGAGCAGCTCGCCCGGGAGATCAACCCGGTCGTGCGGGGCTGGATCAACTACTTCGGGCGCTTCCATCCGTCCGCGTTGTACCCCAGCCTCAACCGCATCAACGACTACCTGGTGCGGTGGCTCGTCCGCAAGTACAAGCGGTTCAAACGGAAACGAGCCAGAGCGCGTGAAGCCCTGAGCCGTCACGCCAGGCGGTTCCCCGGACTCTTCGCCCACTGGAAGTTCGTCAAGCCGTGACCGCGAACGACTGGACGATGGGAGCCGTGTAAGCCGAGAGGCTTACGCACGGTTCTGAGAGCGGCGGCGGGTGAAACTCCCGCCGCCGACTCACCCAGGCCCTGGACCGGTCTCAGCCGGTGCTGCCGATAATGCCGGGCATGCCCGAGCGGCGCACCCACGACTACGTCCGCAACGGCCTGACCACCCTGTTCGCCGCGTTCGACGTCGCCACCGGCGAGGTCATCAGCTCCCTGCACCGCCGGCACCGGGCGGCGGAGTTCAAGAAGTTCCTGATCAGGATCGACAAGGAGGTGCCCGCACATCTCCAGGTCCATCTGATCTGCGACAACTACGGCACCCACAAAACGCCCGCGATCAGGACGTGGCTGTCCAAGCACCCACGCTTTCACATGCACTTCACCCCGACCGGCTCCTCGTGGATCAACCAGGTCGTGCGACACGAAAGCCGCTTGAGAAGAGCGGACTCACCGAAGGAGGATCGACTGATGTCGAAGGTGTAGCTCCCGAGCCAGTGCACAGGGCTCGTTCCCGCCTCAGCGTGCGTCGTGAGTAATCGCGGGGTGCGAAGCCTGGGGAAATGCCCAAGGATCCTCGTTCCATCCGGGGGTTACAGGCTGGGAAATGCCGGACGGGTGAATGCGAATGAAACCCTTGATGATGCCTCGTCATGAGCACTCTCGCCGATGGGTCGTTTCAGCGAGAGATAGGGACTGGCCGCTGGAAATCGGCAGGCGCCGACTGGGGAAATCTGGCCAGTCGGGAGTGCACCGCCGTCCCCGGGGTGCAGAGGGCCCCCTCACCGGCAGCATCTCTCTCATGCGGAACGTGACAACCCCGATGGAGTCCAGGCAATGCAATTCTGACCTGGTAAGCCAACCGCAAGGAAGGCCCAACTCTCCAGCGGGCGCAGGAAGACCCAGCAAGCGAATGCCGGTCGCCGAAAGGCAACAGGAAACCGGGAACCATGCGCTGACACCTCCGTCGGTGGTCCCCGCATAACTGGCCGGATAGGGGCCGATGTCCCGGCCTGAAAGGGCGCTGACGTGGGTCTGGTGAGCCCGTGAAGAAACGATGACCAAAGACACCTGAACCGAAGGGCAAGTTGGACGCCGTGACGACACACGTGGCTGGGGCGGCGCAAGCCGCTGCGACCGCAGCCGGCATGGCGAACGGACCGGAGGACGAGATCACCGACTGGCCGTCGATCGACTGGCGGACCGTCGAGGACGACGTACGGCGTCTGCGGCAACGCATCTTCACGGCATCGCAGGCAGGAGACCTGGCCAAGGTCAGGAATCTGCAGAAGTTGATGCTCCGCTCCCGCGCCAACACACTCGCGAGTGTGCGGCGGGTCACGGAAGTCAACGCTGGCCGCAAGACGGCGGGCATCGACGGGAAAGTCGTCCTGCTGCCCCAGGGAAAGGCCGAGTTGGCCGACTGGGTCCAGCATGGCGCGGCCCCGTGGAAGCCCAAGCCCGTCAAGCGGGTGTATATAGCCAAGGCGAATGGGAAGCAGCGCCCACTTGGAATTCCTGTGATCGCCGACAGATGCCTTCAAGCTCTGACGCTGAATGCACTGGAGCCCGAGTGGGAGGCACGGCTGGAACCGAAGGTCTACGGTTTCCGTCCAGGCCGTGGCTGTCATGACGCGATCGTTGCCATCCACACGACGGCGAGCGGCAAGAACGCCAAACGCTTGTGGGTGCTCGACGCGGACTTGAAAGCGGCATTCGACCGAATCGACCACGATCACCTGCTCGCGTCATTGGGCTCCTTTCCCGGGAGGGGAATGATCGCCGGATGGCTGAAGGCGGGTGTGGTCGAGAAAGGTTGGTTCACCCCCACGGTGGAGGGAACTCCCCAGGGCGGGGTGATCAGTCCCGCGTTGTTGAACATCGCCTTGCACGGCATGGGAAAGGCTGCTGGAGTCCGCTACCAGAATCTCGGCAGTGATGCCACGATTCTGGCGCGCGATTCTCCGGTTCTGGTCGTCTACGCCGACGACCTTCTCGCCCTGTGTCATTCTCGGGAACAGGCCGAGCAGGTCAAGGCGCGGCTGACTGTGTGGCTCGCGCCCCGGGGCCTGGCCTTCAACGAGGACAAGACGCGCATTGTCCACCTCGATGAGGGCTGCGACTTCCTGGGGTTCAACATCCGACGCTACCGCAGCAAGCTGCTGACCAAACCGAGCAACGCGGCCTTGCGGCGGATCCGGGAACGGCTTGCCGCCGAGGTGCTGGCCCTGCGAGGGGCCAACGCCGACGCGGTGATCGCCAAGCTCAACCCGATCATCAAGGGCTGGGCTGCCTACTACCGGATCGGGGTGTCCAAGCGGGCGTTCAACTCGCTGGACGCCTACGTGTGGAGACTGGTCTACAAGTGGGCCAAGTTCTCCCACCCGAACAAGCCGATGCGCTGGGTGACTGCCCGGTACTTCGCCATGTTCAACCCGTTCAGGCAGGACACATGGGTATTCGGGGACCGCACCAGCGGTTTCTACCTCTACAAGTTCGCCTGGACGCCGATCGTCCGGCACCGGATGGTGCCAGGGAGGGCGTCAACCGACGATCCCGCCCTGGCCGACTTCTGGGCCAAGCGGTGCCGCCGCGGCAAACTCCCGCTGGGCAAGGGCACCTTGCATCTGTTGCAGATGCAAGACGGCCGATGTCCGCTCTGCGGAGGGCTGCTGCTGCACGCCGACCACGAGCCGCAAACTCCCGACCAGTGGGAGCAGTGGCTCAAGGTCACCCGCATCGCGATCCGCAAACACGCGGTCACCGCCGAAGCGGGCAACGGCAAGCCGGACAAACCCGCCGCCTCACGCCTGATACACACCCACTGCCGGCGTCGGCTGGCCACTGGCCCCGGCCGGTGACCAGCACTTCTGTTCGCCCGCGAGCCCAAGGGGCTTGCTTGAGCCGGTTGCCTGGAAAGCGGGCACGGCCGGTTCTGAGGGGGGACCGCTGCAGCAATGCAGCGGTCCTACCCGACGAACTCGTCTTCTCCGCGCTGACCCGCGCCGTCCTACGACACGGCGACTTCACCAGCCGAAACGACCTGATCGAGAAGATGGACACCTGGACGATCCAGCGGAACGACCACGCTCGTCCCTTCCGCTGGACCTACGACGGCACCCCACTCAAGGAAGCGGCCTGACCCCTCCACGAACTTCTGCGGAGCAGCACTAGTACTGGCCAACGCCCTGAGCTTCCTTCTCTGCGCGGCCGTCGTGACCCGACTGCCGCACCTGCCGCCTGTGCGCGAACTGGAGCCCACATCTGCATCGGAGGCGCCCCCTGCTGGCCGGTGGGCCGTGCTGAAGGACCGTCCGTACATGGTGGTGACCGTGCTCGACGCGGTCCTCTCATTTCAGGGACACGTTCTGGTGTTCGCGCTGCCGCTGTGGATTGTCGGCCATAGCAAAGCACCCCAGTGGCTCATCGGGGCATGCGCGGTGGTCAACACGCTGATGGTGGTGGCGTTCCAGGTGCGGGCGAGCCGGGGTGTCGTCGACAACGCCTCGGCGGGGCGGGTCGCGGTCCGTTCCGGCGTGGCGTTCCTGCTCGGCATGGCGGCGATCGCGGCCGCTGCGGGTATGCCCGGGTGGCTCGCCGCTGTGCTGATCGGCGCCGGTGTCGTCGTGCACACGATCGGTGAGCTCTGGCACACGGCGGCCTCGCTCGAGCTGAGCTTCGGACTCGCGCCCGCCCAGGCTCAGGGCCAGTACTCCGGCCTGCACGCCACCGGCACGGGCCTGGTGAGCTCCCTGGCGCCGTCGGTCCTGGCCCTGTTCTGCCTCACCTGGGGCGTCCCCGGCTGGCTGGCGCTGGGTGGTGTCTTCGTGCTTGCGGGACTGGCGATGCCATATGCGGTCCGGTGGGCCGAGCAGGCCCGGCATGATCCTCATCGCGTCCCACAGCATGAAACCCTCAAGTGAGATGACTTCTTGTAGACCGGGGCCGCTGTGCTTTCCGCTCTGGCCAGCCCGGCAGTCACATCACGAACCGCTGAGCGCTCCCATGGGTGCGTACATGGGTTCGGGCGATGTCGATCCCTATCGGTCAGGGGGAAGTCGACAGGGGTCAACACGGGGGCGCGTGTCGCTCGACCGCTCCCCTTCCGACGCACCAAGACCTGTCACGCTCGCCGTCACTCGGCACGCCAGGTGTCCTGGTCACTCGTCCCGCACGACCAAAGCGAACGACGTACAGATACGCCGGAAGCTGCCGTGCCCCGTCCGACCGGTGTGGCTCATGCACTCCACGTCGACACCTGCGCCGTCCGGTGACGGCGTCGCCGTCCACCCGCAGCCATAGGCCAGACACTCCGCCTCGAAGGTCACTTCCGTATCCGGGTGCTGCGTGATTCGGTGCTGGACTACCGCAGCATGGCGCACATCTGTTTGTAAGCACCTCTTTGGGCTCCACCGCACGGAACAGAAGTGGCTCCAGGGCGTAAGAAGTTGATCTGGCTCCACCCCGCGTAGCGATGCGCAGATCTTGGACGTTGGATAGGGTCCAGCGGGAGGTGCGGGGATGAGTTTCCGGCTGGCGGCGTACGCCGTGTGCATCGAGGACGGGCGGGTGCTGCTCGCCCGTCACGTACCACCGGAGGGCGGGAGTAACTGGACTCTTCCGGGCGGGAGGGTCGAGCAGGGGGAGGATCCGTTCGATGCGGTGATCCGGGAGGTCGCCGAGGAGACCGGCTGCGACGCGGTGGTGGATCGCCTGCTGGGAGTGGACTCACGGGTGATCCCTGCGGCCGTCGCTCGTGCGGGAGTCGAGCACCAGAATGTCGGCATCTTCTACCGGGTCCGTATCACCGGCGGCCAGCTCCGGCCTGAGCCGAACGGCGAAATCGCCGAGTCGGTCTGGACTGCGATCTCCGACGTCGCTGGCCTGCGCCGGTCATCGCTGGTTGACATCGGTCTCACCCTGGCACAGGACCTTCCGGCAACGGGCCACGTCGCTCCTGTCCCGGTCGGCGGCCTGATCCAGCACTGAGGCGTCAACGCCCCCCACCCCGGCCAGCGGAACCACCCGATCGAAGTGGGGCCAAATCACCTTGCTACAGGGGCGTGAATCGCACCAATGCACGCTCCCTCCAGCCTGTCGCTGGAGCCAAAACAGCTCCGTGCACTGGAGCCAAAACAGGTGCTTACAGACACGCACATCACTGTTCGTCCCCGTGCGCGTCACGCAGGTGAGCCGGCAGGGTCACGTTCATGTCGGACACCTTGGAGTAGTCCCCGACCGATCCGGCGTTGACCCGCTGCACCGCGAGGCCGAGGCGGTCCCGGCAGCCCGGGACGGGCTCCGGACGGGCCGACGGTAGGGACAAGGTGTTTCTATCGGGGCGCAAACACCCCCATAGAAACAGGCCATCCCTGGCCGTCCATGAACGGAGGCGGGTATGCGCGTTGTTGCATGAAGACGCCGAAGGGCGCCCCGTAGGGCGCCCCTGTCGTTGGCTACCGTCCACTCAGCCGACCGTCACGCACCGCTCACGGGTTCCGGAAGGTGATCTGGCAGTGGTCCGGCTTGAACTCTCGGACTCCTCGACCTCTCGGCATCAGCTCGACGAGTTCGCAGACCTGCATGACGACCGTCCGCACGTAGTCGATCCGGTCGGGGTCCTCGTAGTCCAGCTCCTCCCACAGGTACTCGACGTCCCCCAGATCCACCCGCACCCGCTTTGCTGCCAGGTCTGCCAGCTCGGTCCGGACCTTCGCCAGGTCGGCATCACACCTGCCGATGCCTGCGCGCATGGTCGATGCGTCGATGTCCCCTACGGCGAACATCTCCGCTAGGGCGGTACGCCTCTCGGATGTGGCTACCTCCTCGGCCAGCAGCTCGGCCTCGCGCTCCTCGTCTGCGGCATCCGTGGCCGGAGCCTGGTTCCACTCCTCGGCCCTGGTGATGACATTTCGGACCACGAAGGAGTCAAGGGGGTCTGCCGGGCATGTGATGCACCGGCCGCCTGAACAGGTGTAGATCCGGTACCGCTCGCCTGCCGCGTTCTTCTTGCTCCATCCCTGTGTCACGACGGCCTGACACTTTGAGCAGCGGACCACGCCGGACAACAGAGCCTTGCGCTTCCCTCCGCCGCCGGTCTTGCGCTCAGGGTCGCTCAGGTAGCGCGCCAGAGCTCGGAACATTCCCTCGGAGACGATCGGCTCCCAGTTGCCTGGGCCGGTCTCCTCGGTCACCCGCACGCGCCTCCCGTCCGGCTTCTCGACCCACTGGGAGTAGGTCTGGATGCCCGCGTTCCTCGGTTTCAAGAGGACAGACCGGAGGTTC